>NZ_CP077221.1:0-2185000 GCF_019046985.1 Aeromonas sp. FDAARGOS 1417
TTGGCGAAGTTTGATCAGGATTGGCAGCGCGCTTTCGGTCGCTGATCCCGGTGACAAGCTGATTGCCGTGATTGAGAGGGGGAGGGTGAAGAAGCGCGGGTGATGGGGATTGACCGACTAGACTGGAAAGAGGTGGCCACGTTCGCGGGCCGCCCTGCAGTCTACCGGAGGTATCCCATGAGCGACCATCTGCTACTCCCCCATGGTGAAGATTTGCGTCGTGCGGTGCTTTGGCTCAGTGAGCACCACCAGCACGATCTCGCCGCCATTGAAGAGGCCAGCCTGCGTTTTGATCTCTCGCCGCTGGATGAGGAGTTTCTGATCCAGCACTGGCTCGACAGCCAGCGCCAATCATGAATATCTGAGGTGAGAGATTTAGAAGAAGTTGGCGAGGTTGATGCCAAACTCTTTGGGGTCGACCGTGTTTTCGATGCTCTCCTGCACCCCTGACTTGGCCAGATCCAGCCACTGTACGTCGAGGTAGTGACGCTGGGTGGCGTGATAGATCACCTTGACCACTGGCTTGAGAGGCTGCTGCTCGTTGCGCTGCATCACGATAGCCAGGCGCTGGTTTGAGAGCTGTACTAGGGTTCCCACCGGATAGACCCCCATGCACTTTATGAACTTGGTGACCAGTTCGGCATCAAAGTGCTGATTGATGCCCTTGAGCAGAATGCGGAAGGCCTGGGTCGGCTGCATACCCGCTTTGTAGACCCGATCTGCAGTGATGGCATCATAGACATCGACGATGCCGCTCATCCGGGTATAGAGGGAGAGCTGCTCCCCCTTGAGTCGCTGCGGGTAGCCGGAGCCATCGAGCCGCTCGTGGTGGTTGGCGGCCACCTCCAGCATGGTGGGGGTAATGCCAGGGGTATTGCTGAGGATCTCGTAACTGTGCACCACATGCTGACGCATGATGGCGAACTCCTCATCGGTCAGCTTGCCCGGTTTGTGGAGCACCTCGTCCGGGGTCATGATCTTGCCCACGTCGTGCAGCAGGCCACCCAGGGTCAGCTCCTTGAGCACGCTGCGTTCCAGTCCCAGATAGCGGCCGAAGTTGGCCAGCAGAATGGCCACGTTCATGGAGTGCTCCATCAGGTAGGCATCCTTGGCGCGAATACGGGCCAGACAGAGCATGGCATCGCCGTGGGTGAACATGGTGTCCACCATCTCTTCGGCGACTTCGGCCAGCGGGGTGATGTCGATGGGTTCACCCGCTTTGAGGTGGCGAATGAACTTGCCTTGCAGCTCGCGCGCTTCCTGATAGAGGCGGCGGATTTTAAGCTCCCGTCCTTCGCCGTTGGCACTGGCACGACGCCCTACCTGGGCGCTGTTGGCATTGAGGTCGGGGGAGGTAACGGCGTCACTCTCGGCACTGCCCAGCTTGCTGCGGGCCAGATCGATGCGTACCGTGAGCACCCCCTGACGAACCAGATTGGCAATTTGCGCCACGCTGGTCACCAAGCCCATCTGGGCGATCTCCATCCCACCTGTCTGGCTGGCGATAGCAATGACATACATGCCGGGTTTCAACTGGTTGACGGGAATGACGGGATAGGATGCTTGAGACTTCATGAGGGCTTCCTGACTCTTATTATTATGAGTATCGTTCGGATGGGTCACACCGGAGAAGTGTAACATCGGATGACCAGTTCGTCATAATTGGCAACCCCTTAACAGTGGCGTTGTCGCCCCCGCCCGATATAATGACGCCCCTTTACTTGTTGGACTCCGAGGTTGTGAATGCGGCTTGATAAATTTCTGTGCGATTGTTCCGATTTGACCCGCTCGCTGGCAGGCAAACTGATCCGTCAGGGCGAGGTCATGGTGGATGGCATTGTGGTCAAGCAGCCCGCCTTTCATATCAATGAGCAGAGCCAGATCGAGTTTGACGGCGTGCTGCTGACGCTGGAGCAGCGCAACCGCTATTTCATGCTGCACAAGCCGGAAGGGTATGTCTGCTCCAACGAGGATCCGGATCACCCGACCGTCTTCTTCCTGATGGATGAACCGGCGATGGGCAAGCTGCACGTGGTGGGGCGCCTCGACCTCGATACCACGGGTCTGGTGCTGGTGACCGACGACGGTCAGTGGTCCCACCGCATCACCTCACCGCGCCACGAGTGTGCCAAGACCTATCACGTCTGGTTGGCCGATCCGGTGAGCCCGGATGCGATCGCGCTGTTCGCCGAAGGGGTCTACCTGCGTAACGAGACCGATAAAACCCGTCCTGCCCAGCTGGAAATTCTCGGCGAGTGCGAGGCCCGCCTGACCATCCACGAAGGCAAGTACCATCAGGTCAAGCGGATGTTTGCCTCCATCGGCAACAAGGTCGTTGGCTTGCATCGCGAGCGGGTGGGTGGCCTGACGCTGGATGAAGATCTGGCCCCCGGTGAATACCGCGAGCTGACCGCTGAGGAGATTGCCCTGTTCTGATCAGGGGGGGCGGGTGTCAGTGAGTGCTGAAACCCAGCACCAGCGCCGTGCCCAGGGTGGCAATCAGTGCACCCGCCCAGGCGGCAATGGATGGCCGCTCCCCCGAGTGCCACCACAACAGCGGCAGCAGCAGTACCGGCGTGGTGGAGGAGAGAATGGCCACCATGCCCACCTCGCCCTGCCGCAGCGCCATCAGGATCAGCGTCATCCCCAGTCCCATCGCCAGAAAACCGTTGGTGGCAATCATGGCGAGGATATGGCGATTGACCGGTTTGAGCGGCATGGCCAGTGGCAAACGCCCCAGCCGCAGGACGCAGTGGGCCAGCAGGGCACTGCCCATCCGGATACCCGATGCACTCACCGCATCCACCTCACCACTCATCATCACCGGCTTGGCGATGATGGCTCCCACGCTTTGACACAATGCCGCCGTCAGGCCAAGGCCAATTCCCAGCGCCAGATTGCCACGGATCTGCTCCCACTCGTTGCTGCTACTGCGTCTGCCAAACAGGATCGCCAGCATCACGCCAGCAAAGACCAGCATGGCCCCCAGCAGTCGCCAGCCCGTCAGCTGTTCATTGAAGAGCCACAGCCCAAGCAGGGCGGAAAACAGCGCATGGCAGGAGAAGAGCAGGGCACTGCGTCTTGGCCCCAACCGGTTCATGCAGGCAAACAGCGCCGTATCGCCCACGAAGATGCCGACCAGCCCCGAGATGGCGAGCAGGGGCAGGGCGCTTGCGGTGAGGGTTTGCCAGCCACCGGTGAGCAGACTCATGGTGCCGAGCATCAGGCTGACCAGAAACATGCGCCAGCGGCTGTAGGCAAATGCGCCGAGATGACGGGCCGGTTTGACCGAAATTAGCGCTGCAATTGCCCATAAACTGGCCGACGCGAGGGCCAGCCACTCATAACCCATAAAAACTCCTGAAAAAATTAACCCGAAAGACTCCATCTCCCGGGCAAGCCCGATACAATACGGGGCGTTTTCGGGGATAACAAGAGCGGCATCAGGCATTCATCAGGCGCGCCGTCGGCCTTCCCCTCCAGCAGTGGTGTTATTCGAGGTTTTGTCATGAGGTATGGTTTCTTCCCCAAGCTGGCGCAACGCTGGCTCTCCCCGCTATTGCTTGCCGTGCTGGCTGGGCCCCTGGCCCATGCCACCACCGTTGAGCAGCAGCCTCTGCTTGCCGATCGGCAAACCCTGGTCAAGGGCAACGGTGCCGAGCCGGAGTCGCTGGATCCGGCGCTGGTGCGCTCCGGTTTTCCGGGGGAGGCGGTACTGGTCGATCTGTTTGAAGGGCTGGTCAGTGATGATGGGCAGGGGAATATCGTTCCTGCTCAGGCACAGCGCTGGGAGGTGAGTGAAGATGGGCTGGAGTGGCGTTTTTTCCTGCGCCCTCAACTGAAATGGTCCAATGGCGAGCCGCTGGTGGCTGCTGATTTCGTCTATGCCTGGCGCCGTCTGCTCGATCCGGTCATCAACTCCCCTTCTGCCGGATTGCTGCTGGCCACGGGGATCAACAATGCGCAATCCATCTATGCCGGTGCGCTGGAGCTCGGCAATCTGGGCATTGAAGCGCAAAGCGATCAGATTTTGAAAATCACTCTGGAGCGGCCGGCTCCCTATTTCCTGCAGCTCATCAGTCAGCGCCCCTTTGTGCCGGTCAATCAGAAGGCGATAGCCAAATTTGGCAAGCAGTGGACCGAGCCCGGCAAGCTGGTGAGCAATGGTGCTTATCGGTTGGCAAGCTGGACGCCTAATGAGCGGATAGAAGCCGAGCGCAATATCCACTACTGGGATGACCTTCACACCCGTATCGGACGGGTCACCTACCTGCCGATCACCTCGCAACATGCCGAACGGCTGCGCTATGAGGCTGGTGAAATCCAGCTCACCAACAAGGTCTCCCTCGGCTATTACCAGAAGATGAAGCGCGAATCTCCGGAGCGGCTGTGGGGCTTACCGCTGTTTGGCACCTATCTCTATGCGTTCAATCTGAAGCGCCCCGAACTGCAGGATGTGCGGGTGCGTCAGGCGCTCTCCATGGCGGTTGATCGACAGCAGCTCATTGGATCGGTGAGCGGGCAGGATGAACAGGCGGCATGGTCGCTGTTGCCGGAGATGCCGGGTTACCCCCGGGTGATATTGCCTGTGGCGCTTGAAGATATGCCAACCCGCCAGGCCAAAGCGGCAGCGTTGCTGTCAGCGGCCGGGTATAACAGTGCCAATCCACTCAAGCTGAGCATTACCTACAACAGCGCAGAAACCCACAAACAGATGGCGATGGCGATTGCCGCCATGTGGCAGAAGCTGGGGGTGCAGGTCACCCTCAACAGTCTGGAGTGGGGCGCCTATCAGGTGGCCAAGGATAGCGGTGATTTCCAGGTAGCCAGAAGCTTCCTGTTTGGCGATTACGTGGAGCCGTCTGCCATGTTGGGCAGCTTCCGTTGTCAGGATCTGCGCAACGAGAGCGGCTACTGCAATCCCGACTTTGATCTGTTGCTGGAGCAGGCAGCCAATACGCTGGACAGCGCGAGCCGGGTTGAACTCTACCGACATGCCGAACAGTTGCTGCTTGAGGAGGCGCCGATCCTCCCCGTGTATCATTACAATCAGATGAGACTGGTCGATCCCGCGCTGCGAGGGCTGCCCAGCCAGAATTTGAAAGGGACGATTGCCACCAAGGATCTCTATTTCAGCCCGCAATGAGGAGCATTTCATGAAACTTGCCATCATTTCCGACATCCACGGCAGCATCATTGCGCTGGAGCGGGTGCTGACCCAACTTGAGCCCTGGCAGCCGGATCACTATCTGCTGCTCGGCGATCTGCTCAACCATGGCCCGCGTAATCCTCTGCCGGAGGGATATAACCCGGCTGCGGTGGCCGATCGGCTCAACGAGCTGGCGCCACAGATCATCGCGGTGCGGGGCAATTGCGATTCCGAAGTGGATCAGATGCTGTTGCGCTTTCCCATCACAGCCCCCTACAACCAGTTACTGGTCGATGAGCGGCGCTGGTTTGTCAGCCATGGCCATCTTTATCGCCCGGACGAGGTTCAGCTTCCGCCGGGTAGTCTGTTCCTGAGCGGCCACACCCATGTGCCGGTGCTGGAGTGGCAGGGGGAACGGGTCTTGATGAACCCGGGGTCGATCTGTTTCCCGCGCGGCGAGTTGCCTGCCAGTTACGGGAGCTATGAGGACGGAGTACTGCGCGTCAATGCGTGTGAGGACGGGCGAGAGCTGTTGCGACTGGAGCTTTAAAACGGACAGCAAAAATGCAAGGCCTGATAAGAGATGTCAGGCCTTGATACCGTAGGAGCGGGTGCCAGAGCGAGTATTACCCTTGGCGTCATAGGTCAGACTGTTGCGATCGCGCAGCTGACTCAGAAAGGTTGCCAGACGACGGTTGGAGACGATGCTCAATTCAAGCAAGCGACCGTTGATATCATTTTGTGCCTGGCAGGCATCCAGTTTTGCACGAAGCTGTGCCATCTCGTCGGGATAGGCTGCCAGCTGCAGTGCCAGTTCCGGCATCTCTGCGAGGGTCTTATCCAGCGTTTCTATCGCAGCAAGCAACTGCTGTTTGCGCTCGGTCAGTGCGGGCAGGGCCAGTGCCTGATGCTGTTCGAGCAAGCTGAACTCCTCTTCCAGAATGCCTTGCATCTGGTTGAGGTAATCATCTTGGGTGTGCAGTAACGAAGGTAAATCCATCATCCCAGAACTTTGTCCAGATTGGCCTCGAAACTGAACATCTTCTTGGCCACAGCGTCGCTGTTAACCTGATATTCGCCACTCGCGACGGCTTTTTTCAGCCGTTCGACCTTGCTCTCATTGCCAGTCGAGGCGGTATTGAGGTTTTGTTGCATCTTTTGCAATTGTTGCGCCTCACTGGTCAAGGAGACGGAGTCCAGCTTGACAGTAGCCGCTTTGTTTTCGGGCGATGAGGTGACTGACTTGCTGCCTGTCCCCTGGCTATTAGCGGTATTTTGCAACCGATTATTCGCCAAATTGTTGATATTGTTGATGGCCATTTTAGTTACCTTCGTCTGCTTTAAGGTTTGCTTACCTGTTTATCGGTGCGGCAGATCAAAACTTTAGAAAAAAGTTGTCAAGGATCCGGATTTAAAAAGTGACCGATACGGCACCTACCGCACTGACTTTACCCTCAACGGTTTTGCCGGAGCGGATATTGACGAGTTTGATGATCTCTCCGAAGCTGCCATCTTGCAAGGCTCGGGCCATGGTTTTGATCTGGAAGTTGCTGTTTTCTGCCGTCAGGGTGACCTGATCCCCTTTGCACACGACACAAACCTGACTCAAACGGATGGGTTGCCCAGGTTTTAGCTCCCGCTTGCTGCGTACTCCGACAAGAGGGGCTGTGTCAGTCAGGTAGTCGCCGCGGATCAGGGTCTGATCCTGATAGGCCAACACCAGCTGGCTTTCACTCAGCAGGTCCCCCTTGGCGATGGGGTTGGTCACAGTGACATAGGGCTTTTGAATACTGACACGCACCGGGAGATAGACGTCCCAAGGTTTGTCTTCCTCACATTTAAGGTAAACTGTTGTATTACGGCGAATTTCCATTTTTGCTGGTAAGCTGATAGTGAGCAGGTTTTCGCAGCGGGTCAGTGGGAGCCGTTCATCCAGCGTGGCAGAGGTGACCTCGGCTCGGGCATCCAACGGAATATCCAGCTGGCTATAAACGAACTCTTGTGCCTTTTCTTGCAGATAAGTAGTGACGTCCGAGGCGTAGCTGGAAGATATGCTGCCAAAAAAGAGGCTGATGAGTAAAAGTCGGTTAATCATTTTCGCTCGTTGGTCGATAAGTTGTTCACGCATATCACCATATTTAACTATGATTGCTTCAGAATCTGTTCGTTGTCACATCGATAGTCTGACGCAATCCATCACGCATGCATGATTAATGCCAAGCGTTTTTAGGGAGTGTTTATGGCCAGTATCCTGGACTCGGTCAACCAACGTACCCAGCTAGTGGGGCAAAACCGGCTGGAGTTGTTGTTGTTTCGTCTCAATGGACGTCAAAGATTTGGCATCAACGTATTCAAAGTGCGTGAAGTGTTGCAGTGCCCCCCCTTGACCGTGATGCCAAAATTGAACTCCTGCATTCGCGGAGTGGCTCATATTCGTGGCCAGACGATCTCGGTTATCGACCTCAGCATGGCGGTTGGCAAACGCCCGATAGATGATCTGAGCAAATGCTTCATTATCATCTCCGAGTACAACCGCTCTATTCAGGGTTTTCTGGTGCATTCGGTCGAGCGCATCATCAACATGAACTGGGAATCCATCCTGCCTCCGCCTAAAGGTGCGGGTCGCATCAACTACATGACTGCCGTGACTGAAGTCGACGGCGAGTTGGTCGAAATTCTTGATGTTGAGCGGATATTGAACGAAATTTCGCCGGTTGCAACGGATGTGAGTGAGGAGTTGGTTCAGGCCAGTGTCGACCACCCGACTCTGGGGCGTCCTGTTCTTGTTGCGGATGACTCCTCAGTGGCACGCAAACAGGTACAACGTGCGCTTGAGGCTATCGGTGTCGAGTGCGTGTTGGCAAAAGATGGCCGTGAAGCATTGAACATGCTGCTGGAAATGACCAAAAATGGTCCTATCAAGGATCAGGTTGCGCTGGTTATTTCGGATATCGAAATGCCGGAAATGGATGGCTATACCTTCACTGCTGAGATCCGGAATAATCCCAATCTCAAGGATTTGCATGTTATTCTGCATACCTCACTCAGTGGAGTATTCAATCAGGCAATGGTGCAGAAAGTTGGTGCGAACAATTTTATCGCCAAGTTCCAGCCTGATGAATTGGCCAAGGCCGTACAAAACGCACTCTAATAAAGAAGAACAGCTGCATGAAGACACTTTCGGACGACTTATACAAACAGTTCAGCAATTTTCTGGCGGTACAGAGCGGAATTGTGCTGGGGGATAACAAACAGTATCTGGTGAAGAGCCGTCTTTCACCTTTGATGGCTCAGTTTGGCATCGAGAGTCTGTCTGATCTGGTTACCCGTGCAATGAGTGTGCGAGAGCGTGACCTGAAAATGGCCGTAGTTGATGCCATGACGACCAACGAGACCCTCTGGTTTCGTGATACCTATCCGTTTCAGCTTCTTACCGACAAGATTTTCCCCGAGTTGGGGAAAAGTGGCCGCCCCATCAAGATCTGGTCGGCTGCATCCTCGTCAGGTCAGGAGCCCTATTCCATTGCCATGACGGCACTGGAGCAGCAGATGAAAAAGCCTGGGACCTTGCCTGGTGGCGTGCAGATTGTCGGGACGGATATTTCGACGACCATGCTAAATCAGTGTAAGGAAGGCGTTTACGATAGCCTTGCTCTGGCGCGCGGTTTGTCACCGGAGCGCAAGAAGATGTTTTTTGAGCCCTACGGTGACAACAAGATGCGGGTTGCTGAGCGAGTCAGAAAATTGACCACCTTCCGGCCACTCAACTTGTTGGAGAGTTATAGTCTGCTCGGCAAGTTTGACATTATTTTTTGCCGTAACGTGCTCATCTATTTTGCGCCGGAAGTGAAGTCGAAGATCCTCAACCAGTTTGCTGCCAGTCTCAACCCCGGTGGATATCTGATGCTGGGCGCGTCGGAGTCACTGGCCGGGTTGACCGACCGGTTCGAGATGATCCGCTGCAATCCGGGGATTGTCTACAAGGTCAAATAGGCTTGATGGCCTTGATATTCGAGGTCTGCCGGATATTGCCAGTTCATGCAAAGAGGGAAGCTACGAGCTTCCCTCTTTCTTTATCTACTGTTCGGTCTTTCTATTTACCTACCATATCTCGCCACTGCAAAAGTGGTTGAAGCCTTAAGGTGGCCAAATGATACCGTCTGACTCAGGGCACGAGATACTCCTGCCGTTTTCGGTTTGCAATGTGCTCATACCCAAACCATCGATCTGAGTGATTTGCTTATGGCACACCTCTTGCAAACAAAATAAACCAAGCAGGAGGTGTGCTATGGCTCTTTCATTTGACAAGGCATTCGGTGTGCATCAACACACTATAAGCGTTCGCGCCAAGCGTGCTGAGGTGCTTTCCAGCAATATTGCCAACGCAGATACCCCGGGCTTCAAAGCCAGGGATATCAATTTTGCTCAGGCATTGCAGGAGGCCCAGTCGCATCAGGGGTTTGGTTTGGCAACGACCAGCGAAAAGCACTTTGCCTTGAATATGGACGCTCCGGGTACCGTGCAATATCGCAACCCGCTGCAACCGGATACCGGTGACGGCAATACAGTCGATGTGCAGCAGGAGCGCAGCGAATTTCTGCGCAATAGCCTCGAGTATCAAACCTCCCTTGAATTTATGAATAGCAAGATCAGTGGCCTGCTCAAGGCCCTGAAAGGAGAGCAGTGATGAGTTTGTTCAAGGTCTTTGACATAGCAGGCTCGGCTATGAGTGCACAGTCAGTGCGCCTCAACACAGTTGCCAGCAACATGGCCAACGCGGACAGCGTCAGCTCCAGTGTGGAAAATACTTACCACGCCAGGCGGCCAGTCTTTGCCGCCCAGCTCGATCAGGCGATGTCTGACAAGCAGGGCTCAGTTGGGGTTGAGGTGAAGGGGATTGTCGAGAGCAAAGCGCCACTGCTTAAAGAGTACAACCCCAACCACCCGATGGCGGACAAAGACGGTTTTATCTTCAAACCAAACGTCAACATGGTTGAAGAGATGGCCGACATGATCAACGCCTCGCGCAGCTACCAGACCAACGTACAGGTTGCAGATTCGGCCAAGAAGATGCTGCAGCAGACGCTCCAGCTTGGCAAGTCCTGATAGGAGGGATGCAGCATGGTTGATACAACCAATAATGTGAACGGCATCAGCCGTACCACGACCCAGACGACAGGCACCACAACGACGCCCAAGAAAGAGCTGGATCAGGCTTCGTTTATGAAGCTGCTAACAATGCAATTGTCTTATCAAGACCCCTTCAAACCTGTTGACAATGCCCAGATGCTCTCCCAAATGGCGTCCATGTCAACTTCGGAGGGGATCAGCAGTTTGTCTACCCAGATGGGGAAACTCAATGACCAGATGATTTCCAGTCAAGCTCTGCAAGCGTCCTCTTTGGTTGGTCAAAATGTGCTGTTACAAGGCAATACGGGATTTCTAGACAAGGATGGTCCTTTATCTGCGGTTGTTGCTGTTGGCACAACGAATAAATATTCGAATGTCAAAATCACCGTTGAGGATGAAAAGGGGCAGGTCATCAAGGAGTTTCCCCTCGAAGGCGACCAAAAAGGTAATGTGGAAATTGCTTGGGATGGTAAAGACAAGGCCGGTAACCGAGTCGCTTCAGGCAAATATGTCATCAAAGCTAGTGGTGCGCTCGATGGGAAGTCGGAAAGTATTGCCACATTTGCTTATGCCAAAGTAGATAGCGTTGCTTTGGGCAATGCCACCAACCCGACTCGTCTCAACTTGAGAGGGCTGGGGAGCGAATATCTGAACAATATTCTGCAAATTTCAGGCACCAATTCAAATCCGACGGTTACACCGTCAAAAACCACGTCGACAGCATCGATCTAAGGAGCTGGATATGTCATTTAACAATGCCTTGAGCGGTGTCAACGCGGCACAAAAAGACTTGAACGTCACCGCCAACAACATTGCCAACGTTAACACCATGGGCTTTAAAGAGTCCCGTGCCGAGTTTGCGGATGTCTACGCTAACTCCATCTTTGTCAATGCCAAGACCCAGGTCGGTAACGGTGTAGCGACCGGGGCGGTTGCCCAACAGTTCCATCAGGGGGCGCTGCAATTTACCAATAACGCACTGGACCTGGCGATTCAGGGGAATGGCTTCTTTGTGACTTCGGATGGGTTGACCAATCTGGATCGCACCTATACCCGTGCCGGGGCCTTCAAGCTCAATGAAAACAGCTATATGGTCAACAATCAGGGCCATTATCTGCAAGGTTATGAAATTAACGCCGATGGCACCCCGAAGGCGGTCAGCATCAATGCTACCAAGCCGATCCAGATACCGGATCGGGCGGGCGAGCCAATCAAGACCAGCAAGATTGAGGCAAGCTTCAATTTGCCGTCCAAGGCGACCCCGTTATCGGCGGGAACAATGCCAGATCCTCTTGCTGTGCCTCCAATAGTTGGTAGCCTGTCGAGCTTTGATCCAAAGGACTCGAAAACCTACTCGTCCTCCACCTCTGTTGTCGTGTATGACTCTTTAGGTGAGCCCCATACCATCACCAAATATTTCGTCAAAGAAGCCAGTGATGCCGACCCGACCAAACCGGCAGATCCTACAGCATGGCGCATGTATTTATATGAGGGTGAAAAGCCTATTGATATAGCTACAGGGGTTCAGACTCAAATGGCTGCCGGCGTCCCTCAGGCACCTTTGGCTGCGCGTTTTACCTTTGGTGCCGATGGTAAAATGATTACCCCAACCACCCCTGCAACAATCCAAACTGAGCAATTGGGTGCCGCTGGTGCAGGAATTATCACTAATGGTGCTGATCCCACTCAAACTTTTGAAATTTCACTGGGCACAATAACCCAATACGCCTCACCGTTTGAAGTCAACAAGTTGACTCAGGATGGCTCCACTGTCGGTCGTTTGACCAAGGTGGAGATCACTCCTGACGGCATCGTGTCCGCGACTTACAGTAACGCAACCACCATCAAGGTGGCCATGGTCGCCATGGCCAAGTTTGCCAACTCGCAAGGATTGACTCAAGTTGGCGATACCTCCTGGCGTCAGTCTCTGCTCTCTGGCGATGCCTTGCCGGGGACGCCAAACTCAGGGACATTTGGCACCATCAAGTCATCCTCCCTGGAGCAGTCCAACGTGGATTTGACCTCGGAGCTGGTGGACCTGATCACTGCTCAGCGTAACTTCCAGGCCAACTCCCGTTCTCTGGAGGTCAACAGTTCGCTACAGCAGACCATCCTGCAGATCCGTTAATCGCGCAATAAACGATAATGAGAGGGGGCTTGGCCCCCTCTCTGTTTCTGTCGCATTCCCATCCTCCTTACCCCCCATATTTCTGCTGTTGGCACTCTAATTGCATTTCTCCTGTCAGAGTCATCTGTTTGACGGAGAATTCCATGGATCACCTGCTTTATATCGCCATGTCCGGGGCCAAAGAGACCATGAACAGCCTGGCTGTTCGGGGCAACAACCTCGCCAATGCCAATACCACCGGCTTCAAGTCCGATTTCGAGCAGGCCAGAAGCATGCAGGCGTTCGGAGAGGGCTTGCCAAGCCGAGTGTTTGCCATGGCTGAGCGCCCGGGGCAGAACCTGCAGCATGGCATGCTGATGACCACCGGACGGGATCTGGACGTGGCGGTGGATGGTCCTGGCTGGATTGCCGTGCAGGATCCCAAGGGGGGCGAGGCCTATACCCGCATGGGGAATTTGCAGGTCAATGCGACCGGCAACTTGCAGACCTCGACCGGACTGAATGTGGTGGATGACGGTGGTCAGCCAATCGTGTTGCCGATGCCGATGGAGAAACTCGAGATCAATCGGGATGGCACCATAAGCGGTCGCCCGGAGGGGGCTGCCGCCAACTTGCCGGAAGATTTTCAGCGGATCAAGCTGGTCAACCCAGCCGCCGATGCGGTGGAGAAGGGGCAAGATGGTCTGTTTCGCCGCAAGGATGGTCAGAATGAACCCGCCTCGGCCAATGTCGGCCTGATTGCCGGCTCCCTTGAGGGGAGCAACGTCAATGTGGTGGATGAGATGACCAACCTGATCCGGCTGCAACGCCAGTTCGAAACCCAGGTCAAAATCATGAAGACGGCCGAAGAGAATGATGAAGCTCAAACCCAACTGCTGCGAATCAGCTAATCAAGGAGTTACCTATGAATCCCGCACTCTGGATCAGCAAGACCGGGTTGGATGCACAGCAGACCAATATTTCGGTCACTTCGAACAACCTGGCGAACGCCAGCACCGTGGGCTTTAAAAAGTCACGGGCCATCTTTGAAGATCTGCTTTATCAAAACATCAATCAGCCCGGTGGCCGCTCCTCTGCCGATACCGAGCTTCCTTCCGGCCTGATGTTGGGGGCGGGTGCCAAGGTGGTAGCGACCCAGAAAAACCACAGCCAGGGTAACGTACAAACCACCGACAACTCGCTCGATTTGATGATCAGTGGTCGTGGCTACTTTGAAATTCAGCTGCCGGATGGCAGTGCGGCCTATACCCGCAACGGTCAGTTCACCCTCAACGATGAAGGGACCATAGTGACTCCGGGTAATGGTTACCCGCTGCAACCGGAAATCCAGATCCCGGAAAACGCCCAGAGCGTTACGGTGGGTGAAGATGGCCAGGTCTCGGTGCAGCTCAAGGGGGATGGCGCTTCTCAGGTGGTCGGTCAGATCAATATCTCCGACTTCGTCAACGCCAGCGGCTTGCAGCCGATGGGGGAGAACATGTTCGTCGAGACCCAATCCAGCGGTGCTGCCGCTCAGGGGACTGCCGGTGCCGATGGCTTGGGGGTGATCAAGCAGGGGATGCTGGAGACTTCCAACGTCAACGTGACCGAAGAGCTGGTGAACCTCATTCAGGCTCAGCGGGTCTACGAGATGAACTCCAAGGTGCTCTCCGCCGTGGACGGCATGATGTCCTTCCTGATCCAGCGTACCTAATTAGGAGGTGCATGATGAAAGCCGTATGGATGCTGGGATTGTTGGTGCTGGGAGGGTGTAGCAGCACTCCCAATACGCCCAAGCCTGATGATCCCGAGTTTTCCCCCGTCTACGGGGAGTCGGAGCCGGTATCGGTGCGACCGACAGGGGCGATTTTCCAGCCGGATCAGGTCAATGGCATCTATTCGGATATCAAGGCACACAAGGTAGGCGACATCATTACCATCGAGTTGTCGGAGTCGACCTCCGCCTCGAAAAAGGCCAATACCCAGAGTGGCAAGAATAACAAGTTCAATCTGGACCCGGTCAAATTGGGTGGCGTGCCCGTGACCGCCAGCCCCTATGATCTCTCAGCCTCCATTGCTCAAGACAGCGCGTTCAAGGGCCAGGCCAAGGCGGATCAGAGCAACAGCCTGCAGGGCAATATTTCGGTCAGCGTGGCCAAGGTACTGCCCAACGGCAATCTGGTGGTGCGCGGCGAGAAGTGGATCATGCTCAACAATGGCAATGAATATATCCGGATCACCGGCCTTATTCGCCCGGAGGATGTGACGTCTGATAACAGCGTTTCGTCCCAGAAAGTGGCTAATGCCCGCATTTACTACGGTGGTACCGGCGATCTGGCCAATAGCCAGGAGCAAGGGTGGCTTACCAGCTTTTTCAATGGTCCCTGGTGGCCGCTCTAGGAGATGTTATGAAGTCACTCCGTCTTGTCACACTGCTCTGCTGTCTGCTGCCCTTGGGCGTGGCCAATGCGGCCCGGATCAAGGACATCAGCTCGGTTGAAGGGGTGCGTAACAACCAGCTGATTGGTTACGGTCTGGTGGTGGGGTTGCCCGGCACTGGCGAGAAGAACAACGCCTTCACCGAGCAGACCTTCCGTACCATGCTCAACAATTTTGGCATCAAGGTGCCGGATAACATCAAGCCCAAGATCAAGGATGTGGCGCCGGTGGCGATCCATGCCGACTTGCCCCCCTTCTCCAAGCCGGGCCAGACCATCGATGTGACGGTCTCTGCCATTGGCGAGGCCAAGAGCCTGCGGGGCGGCACCCTGTTGCAAAGCTTCTTGAAAGGGCTCGATGGGCGGGTCTATGCGGTCGCGCAGGGCAGTCTGGTGGTCGGTGGTCTGGGGGCTGAGGGGGCTGATGGTTCCAAGGTAGTGATCAATACCCCGACCGTCGGGCGGATTGCCAACGGTGCGACCGTGGAGCGGGAGGTGCCCAACTCCTTCAGTCAGGGGGACACCATCACCTTCAACCTTAACCGACCCGACTTTACTACAGCGCGCCGTCTGGCCGATGTGGTCAACGATCTGGTGGGGCCCAATACCGCTCAGGCGCTCGATGCCACCTCGGTCAAGGTCTATGCCCCGCGAGATCCGGGTCAACGTGTCTCCTATCTCGCCACCATCGAGAATCTGGAGGTGGATCCGGCCAACGAGGCGGCCAAGATCATCGTCAACTCCCGCACCGGCACCATAGTGATCGGCAGTCAGGTCAAGCTCAAACCGGCGGCCATCAGCCATGGCGGGTTGACGGTGACCATCGCCGAAAACCAGCAGGTCTCCCAGCCCAACCCGCTGGCGGGAGGAGAGACGACGGTGACCAACAACTCGACCATCAATGTCCAGCAGGAGCCGGGGCGAATGTTCAAGTTTGATACCGGTGCGACCCTGGACGATCTGGTCCGGGCGGTCAATCAGGTCGGGGTCGCCCCCGGTGATTTGATGGCCATCCTTGAGGCACTGCAGCAGGCAGGCGCCATCGAGGGGCAACTGGTCATATTGTAACAAGTGGCAAGTGGTTGCCACGGGTGGCAATGAGGTAAGCAAAATGGCGGAGTTTGACAGCAACAGCGGCATGAATCTCGGGATGGTACAGGACATCAAGAACCTGGACCGTCTGCGCCAGATGAGCCAAAGCAAAGAGGGGCAGGCCGAAGCGCTCAAGAGTGCGTCACGCCAGTTCGAGTCAATCTTTACCCAGATGCTGTTTCAGAGCATGCGTCAGGCCAACGGGGTGTTGACTCAGGACAACCCGATGAACAGCAGCTATACCCAGTTCTATGAAGGGATGCTGGATGAGCAGCGGGTTGCCGACATGTCCAGCAAGGGGGGGCTGGGATTGGCTGACATGGTGGCCAAACAGCTCTCTCCCGAGACCTTTACCCATCAGGATGGACGGGTGCTCAAGATGCCCCAGCGCACCGAACGGACCTACAAACCCTATCAGCCACCCACGGCGGCTGCCGATGATTTGATCGCGGCATCAAAAGTTGGCAAAGATTTTGCTGAAAAAGAGATGACCGAGGGGGTCAAGGAGAGCCACGCACTCACTATGCCCCGTCGACCACACCGTAGTATTCCGCCCATGGGGCGAATGGCCAGCGAAGAGAGCAGTGCCACCGGTAGTGGGAGCAAGGAGTTCGATACGCCGGAAGAGTTCGTCAATCGCCTGATGCCGCTGGCCAAGAAAGCGGCCGACAAGCTGGGGTTAAGCCCGGCGGTACTGGTCGCCCAGGCGGCACTGGAGAGCGGTTGGGGCAAACGGGTGATCAAGGATGGCGAGGGGCAGGTGACCCATAACCTGTTTGGCATCAAGGCCGATCCGCGCTGGGAAGGGCCCAAGGCGGTGGTCAGCACGCTCGAGTATGAGCAAGGCGTCGCCTCCCGCCAGAAAGCGGCATTTCGCTCCTATGAGTCGTTTGAAGAGAGCTTCAACGACTACGTGGACTTCCTCACTTCCGGCTCTCGCTACAAGGGCGCCCTGTCGAAGGTGGATAGTCCTGATCGCTACTTTGAGGCGCTGCAACAGGCGGGTTATGCCACCGACCCGCACTACGCCAGAAAATTGAAACAGGTATTGCGCAGTGACGCCATTGCCCAATACAACGAGATGGAGCTGTAACGTATGGCAAGCGACCTGCTTGGGATTGGTTCATCGGGCGTGCTGGCACAGCAACGCCTGCTGCAGACCACCAGTAACAACATAGTGAACGTCAATAGCCAGGGCTATGTGCGTGAGCGTACGCTGGTGTATACCAATACCATCGGTCTGGGGACCGGTGACATCAAGACCCAGCGGGTAATCAACGACTATATGCAGGGTGAGGTGCGCCGTGATACCTCCGCCTATCATGCCTCCCTGACCCATTATGAACAGCTGGCTGGCGTTGACAGCTTGCTTGGGGATACCAGCAACAGCGTGGGGGCGGCCATCACCTCCTACTTCAAGTCATTTCACTCAGCCAATGAATCGCCTGCCGAGATCGGTGGGCGCAAGGTGGTGATGACGGAGTTGAGTGGCATGGTCAACCGTTTTCATACCCTCTCGGCGCAGCTCGACAAGCAGAGCGATACCCTCAACACCCGCATTGAAGATGAAACCAAGCAGGTCAACAGCCTGCTCACCAGCATCAATGATCTTAATCAGGCCATCATCCGCACCCAGGGGTCACCCGAAGAGAACCTGATGCTGTTTGATCAACGGGATGAGGCGATCCGCCAGCTGTCGGAGAAGATGGATATTCGCACCGTAGCCCAACCCAACGGCAGCATGCTGGTCAATATGAGCACCGGCCATTCGCTGATCCTCGATGGGGGCGTCGCCCAGTTCAAGGTGATTGCAGGAGATCCTGACTCCCGGGATCAGGAGCTGCAACTGACTTTGGGGGATAATCAGGCAACCATCGACCACGATACGTTTGGTGGCGCCATGGGGGGGCTGTTCAAGGCCCGCACCGACCTTGAGCCGACCAAGCGCGAACTGGGGCAGCTGGCCGTGGCGATGGCGGATGCGATGAACCAGCAGAACCGCCTCGGGATGGATCTGGATAACGAGATTGGCGGCGATATTTTCACCCTGCCTACCAGCAAGGGCTTACCCTACGGCAATAACACCGGGACGGTCGGGGCGAATGTCAGCTTTGTGCCGGGCAAGGGGACATCTGTGACCCCGTTTGATTACGAAGTGCGCTTTAGCAGCGCCACCGGTTATGAGGTGTTCTCGCTGGACAAGTCTGGTAATCGAACTTCTGTGGCGACTGGCACGACCCCTCCTGCAACGTTTGAACTCACTGGTCACGGCATTTCAATCGATCTCACCGGTGTGCCGGCTGCGGGTGACAGACTGTTGCTGCAACCGACCAAAAGTGCGGCCGCCGGTCTGGGTCAGCTGATCACCCGACCGGAAGATTTGGCCTTGGCCTCTCCGCTTAAAGCGGAAAAGACCACCAATAATGGCGGCGGGGCTGATATCAAACTGGGTGGCGTATTTAATACAGGTGCGGGGTCAGGTTTTGGTACCAATAGTCTGAGCCCGACAGCGCCTCAGGTGGTCAAAATCGATGCTAGTGGTAACTATCAGGTGTTTCAAGCCGATGGTACTACCCTGATTGGCACTGCCCCTGCGAGCAGCAAAGGGCAGAATTTGATGGCAGCTTTGCAACTGCCACCACCCACTGGTGGACCAGCTTATCCAAACCCGAAACAGGCGCCCGGCTACGAGTTCAGCATCACCGGAACGGTGGATACCGGTGACAGTTTCAAGCTCAGTTACAACAGCAATGGCTTTGCCGATAACAGCAATGGCCTGGTTCTGGCCGAGCTGCAAAACAAGGATCTGGTGCGCAAGAGCACCAATGGTGGGACGACCAACGACAAGATGACCTTCAATCAGGCCTATTCCGGGTTAGTGATGGAAGTGGGTAACAATACCAGTCAGGCCAAAACGCTGCTCAAGGCCAATGAGTCCAAGCTTATCCAGAGCACCGGCATCTTTGAAAGCGTGTCAGGGGTCAATCTGGAGGAGGAGGCGGCCAATCTGATCCGCTTCCAGCAATCCTATGCGGCATCGGCGCAAATCGTCAGCACGGCCAAAACCATTTTCGATACACTGCTCTCTTCCGTGAGGTAACGTCATGCGCATCACCACCAACATGATCTACGACCGGAATTTATATTCCCTTAACAGTGTCAATGAGCGTCTGGACAAGGCCTATCAACAGCTGCAAACCGGCAATAAATTTCAGACAGCAGGAGAAGATCCCTCAGGGATGAGCAAGAAGATGGCACTGACCAAGGAGATTGACCTGTTCAAGCAGTACAGTGTCAATGGCAGCTTGCTGGAAAACAGCCTGGGGCATGAAGAGACAGTATTGGATTCTCTTAATACGGCAATGCTCAGTGCCCAGACTCTGATCCAGAAGTCAAATAATGGCGCTATCAGTATGGATGATCGCAAGGCTATTGCCAGCGAGCTGGAAGGGTTGCAGCAGCAGATGTTCGACCTGATGAATAGCAAAAACTCATCGGGTGAATTTATATTTGGCGGTAATCAGAGCAAGACCCAGCCATATATCACAGACGCCAACGGAAAATATATTTATCAGGGGGACCCAGGTCAGCGAAATATTCAGGTCTCACCCACAGTACAAATTGCTGCCAATGATTCCGGGCAGGATCTGTTTGAAATCGTGGCGACCAGAAGAACTGCCAGTGCAACCACAGCAAATATCAAGGTCGGAGTCGGCGATCAGGGCAACTTTGATAATTTCTATAAGTCCAATTATAACTCGGCACTGCCCAGCAACACCTATACCGTATCAACCACCATAGGTCCGCCTGATACCTATGATATCAAGGATGCCGGTGGTACTACCCTGCAAACGGGTAACTATACTGCTGGCACCAAGATCCCCTTCAATGGTCTGGAGTTGACCCTTGATTTGCCTGCAGGTGGTGCGGCTCAGCAGTTTGACCTTAATCCACCGAAGAATGACAACATATTGAATGGTATGTCGGATTTTATTACCGCCTTGCGTGATCCCGCTATTACCGCTGACAACTTTGCGCTGGAAGTAGCCGATGCTACCGTCCATATGAAAAATGCTCGCCTGAATATCGATCATGGATTGGGGGAGTTGGGTGGCAGGATGAACAGTCTCGAGGCAGTCATGGATTCTAACGAGGGGTTGAGTACCCTCAACGCCGAGGCGAGAGCCAAGGTGTCGGAAGCGGATCTCTATGAAGTGATTTCCGCGCTGTCAAAAGAGGATGCGGCATTGAGTGCCTCGCAACTCTCTTTCAGCAAAATAAGCCGTCTGACGCTATTTGACTATATTCGCTAATAAATAAGGGCCCCTTTGGGGCCTTTACTTTTGTCCAGACTATGAAGATTGGTTCCGTGTCATCTCCTGCCAATTGTAACAAGCTGTTGCCGTTGCCAATTTAATGGTGGTTGCGGGGTTGACCTCCCTGCGGGATTGGATAATCATGCCGCCCGCACAACAGAGGGTTGTGCGAATTATTTGCAGCATCTCGTTAGGCGAGGCTCCTGTATAAACACAGGCCACTGATCTCACGACGTCCAGAGACGCCCAAGATCAGGACAGTTTTCATCGGATTAAGGTGTAAACCCAAGTGGCTTCCGGCATGCCGGATACGTTATACAGTGCTAAAGCTGGTACGTGGGGATGATGACACGCCGAACGGCGTCATTTCCTGCCTATTACTCGTCAATCAAATTGCTGTTTTCTTGTCGTTGCCTCCGGCTATTTCCGGAGGCATTCAGGCTCGCCTGAAATCACATGAGGATATCTGTGATGAAGAAAACACATACCATTCTTAACCGTCACCAACTGCTCGATCTGGCCGCCCTGCAGGGTTGGCTGGAACATAATCTGGATCCGGTTCAGCGCGCCGATCAACTGCTGACCCTGCGTCCGGAAGAGCTCAACTGCATCTTTGACACCCTGCCAATTCCGCAAGGGGCCGAACTGCTTGGCTCGCTCTCGGCCGAGAGTGCCGGGCGCCTGTTGCAGCGGCTCCATGGCAGCATCGTCAGCGTGTTGCAGGAGGCCATTCCCCGCCGCGAGATGGTCGCCATCCTGCGCAAACTGGGTCGTCAGGATCGCACCATGTTGCTGGCTCGCTTCCCGACCCAGGCGCAGGCCATGTATTACTCCCTGCTGGATTGGCCCACCGAGTCGGTGGGGGCCAACATGCGCCACGAATATCTGGCGGTGCGGGAGGAGGACACGGTCGGTCACGCCAAACAGCTGATCCACGATGCCTGGGACAATGCCCAGCTGTTTCGCCATATCTATGTGGTCAACGGGGATGGTCGTCTGCAAGGGAGCCTCTCCCTCAAGGCCTTGCTGATCGCTGACCCGCTGGCCAACGTCGCGACCCTGATGGATCGGGAGACGGTGCGGATCAACGCTCGTGCGGATCAGGAGTTGGCAGCGCGCCTGCTGATCGACCGCGACCTGTCGGTATTGCCTGTCGAGGATCAGGGGCGACTGGTCGGTATTTTCCACGTCGATGATGCGGCGGATATTCTGGAGCTCGAATCCACCGAGGATGCCGAGATGCAAGGGGGCTCATCACCGCTCGATACCCCTTACTTGCAGGCGACGCCCTGGCAGCTGTGGCGCAAACGGGTGGGCTGGCTGCTCATCCTGTTTGTGGCGGAAGCTTACACCGGCACCGTGCTGCGGGCATTTGAGGAGCAGCTGGAAGCGGCCATCGCGCTGGCCTTCTTTATCCCCTTGCTGATCGGTACTGGTGGTAACAGCGGCACCCAGATCACCACCACCATAGTACGAGCCATGGCGGTCGGGGAGGTGAGTCTGCGCAATCTCGGCACAGTGCTGAAAAAGGAGCTCTCCACCGGTCTGCTTATCTCGGGGGCCATTGCCATGGCGGCCTGGGTACGGGCATGGAGTCTCGGTGTCGGTCCCCAGATTGGCATGGTGGTGACCTTTACCATCATCGCCATCGTGCTCTGGAGTGCTACGGTCGCGTCCATTATTCCCATGGTGCTGCGCCGTTTCCGCATCGATCCGGCGGTGGTCTCTGCGCCATTCATCGCGACACTGGTGGATGGCACCGGCCTTATCATCTACTTCGAGATGGCCAAGTGGTTGTTGCCCGAGTTGCAGTAACCGGGAGATTGAGATGCAAAAGGCAGCCAGTGGGCTGCCTTTTTCATTTATCTTTCCGGTTTAGCCTAGCTGGAACAACAGTGGCCAGCCCTGCTCCTGGCAATAACGATGCTCCTTCTCCAGATTCTGCATCAGGAGACGGTTCTCCTCGCACCAGTCGATCGGCAGGGTCACGACCAGCTGATCGCCTTGCACTGCGACTTTCCACTCAGGCAGCAGGTTGTCCTGGCGCTTGTGGTGAGCGGCGACCGCGAGGCGCAGGATGCGGATGCAGCGCAGCACCGTCTGCATGTCGTGGTTGGGTAGGGGCGGCAGCTCGGAGAGCTTGAGCCCCTTGCGCTGAAAGCGTACCAGCGCCGCCAGCAGGGC
Source organism: Aeromonas sp. FDAARGOS 1417 (assembly GCF_019046985.1). Lineage (NCBI taxonomy): Bacteria > Pseudomonadati > Pseudomonadota > Gammaproteobacteria > Aeromonadales > Aeromonadaceae > Aeromonas > Aeromonas sp. FDAARGOS 1417. The sequence goes on from NZ_CP077221.1 coordinate 22,417, forward strand.
CTGATCGTCCTGGTTGAAGCCGGGCAGGTCGGTGTGTTGCAGGATATAGGCGGAGTGACGGTGAATGCCGCTGTAGTTGATGGCAAGGCCAATTTCGTGCAGCCGCGCCGCCCAGCCGAGGATGGCGCGATAGGGCTCTATCTCCATCTGCCAGGGCTCTTGCAGGGCATCGAACAGCGTCAGCACGCTCTGCTCCACCCGGGCGGCTTGTTTGCGGTCCATCCGGTAGTGGGTACCGAGCGCCTGTGCGGTGCGTTCGCGAATATCGTGGTGCTGCAAGCGCTCCTCGAATTCATAAAGCAACCCTTCACGCAGGGCACCGTCGGAGTAGTCAAGCCGCTCGATGGGCAGCGAGGTAAACAGCCCGAGCAGGATGGCGACCGCGGCGGCAAACACCTCCTGGCGCTCCTCGGTAAGCCCTGTCAGCTTGAGGTTATCGACTCGCTTGCGCTCAATCATCAGCGCCTTGAGCCGCTCCAGCCCCTCCAGCGTGATGCTGCCGTCAGTCAGCCCTTCGCCTTGCAGTACATCCCGTACCGTACGAATGGAGCCTGAGCTGCCAAGGCAGCTCTGCCAGCCCAGCTTGCGGTACTGGTTGACGATGGGGGCGAGTTGGTGCTGCGCCTCCAGCACGGCATTGGTGAAGTGCTTGTCGCTCAGCTTGCCGCTGGCAAAGAAGCTCTGGGTAAAGCTGACGCAGCCCATCTTGCGACTGGTGAGGGCCTTGTGTTCAAACCCTTCACCGATGATGAGTTCGGTGCTGCCGCCGCCGATATCGATCACCAGTACCTGGCCCTCGATATGCTGGGTATGGGCAACACCCTGATAGATGAGACGTGCCTCCTCCTGCCCGCTGATTATCTCGATGGGGTGGTTGAGCACCTTGGCAGCTTCACTCACAAATTCGCGGGCGTTGCTGGCACGGCGCAGGGTATAGGTACCTGCGATGCGGATCTGGTCCGGCTTGATGTTGGTGAGCCGCTCGGCAAACAGCGACAGACAGGCGAGGCCGCGTTCCATCGCCTCCGGGCTCATCCGCTTTTGTTCATCCATCCCTTCCGCCAGCCGCACCCGCTCCTTGATGCGATCGACGATGCGAAAACGCCCTTCGCTCAGATGGGCGATCACCATGTGAAAACTGTTGGATCCGAGATCCACGGCGGCATAGAGACTATTGTCCATTGTTTGACTCGATACGTTTGAGATAGTCGTAAATCGCCACCTGAGAGCGGATCTTGCGGCGGTTGCCCCGCTTCACATATTCGTTCTGCTGGTCGGCATCAATGACCCGCGCCTTGCAGGTATCACTCAGTTGTAGCTCGAGAATGTCCATGATGCGCTGCTTGAGCCGCTCATCATAAATGGGGGTGCCCACCTCGATCCGGCCGTCGATATTGCGGCTCATCCAGTCGGCGCTGGAGATATAGAGCTGGGGGTTGCCCTTGTTGTGGAACACCATCACCCGCGGGTGCTCGAGGAAGCGGTCGATGATGCTGATCACCTTGATGTTGTCACTGAGGCCCGGCACGCCCGGACGCAGGGCACACATGCCCCGGATGATCATCTGGATCGGCACCCCGGCCTGCCCGGCGGCATAGAGACGGTTGATGAGATCCTTGTCCACCAGATTGTTGATCTTGAGGATGATACCGCTCGGCTGGCCCGCCTTGGCGTTGGAGAGCTCATTGTCGATGAGGCGATAGAGCTGACGGCGGCTGTTGATGGGGGAGACCAGCAGGTGGTTGAATTTGTAACGCTTATAGGGGTACTCGATGTATTCAAACACCCCTTCCACTTCGGCGGTGATATCCGGATTGCGGGTGAGCAGCGAGAAGTCGGTGTAGATCTTGGCGGTCTTCTCGTTGAAGTTGCCGGTACCGATATGGGCGTAGCGCACCGCCTCGCCATTTTCGTGGCGGGTGATGAGGCAGAGCTTGGAGTGGATCTTGAGGCTCGGCACCCCGAACACCACCTTGACCCCGGCATCGGTGAGAATATTGGCCCAGTCGATGTTGGCCGCTTCGTCGAAACGGGCGCGCAACTCGACCACCACGGTCACCTTCTTGCCGTTGTTGGCGGCATCGATGAGGGAGTGGATGATCCGCGACTTCTTGGCGACCCGGTAGATATTGATGCGAATGGCGCTCACCGCCGGATCGAACGCCGCCTGGCGTACCAACTCGGTGAAGTGGTGGAACTTGTGATACGGGTAGTAGAGCAGGATATCCTGCTTGGTAATCGCATCGAAGGCGTTGACGAAGCCGTCAAAATCGCGGCAATCCAGGGCCGGCAGCTTGGGGTTTTCCAGATAGTCACGGCCCACGTTGGGAAAGCCGATGAAATCCTTGAAGTTGTGATAGCGTCCGCCCGGCATGATGGCATCGTAGGAGCTGATCTGCAGCTTGAGCTTGAGGAAGCTTATCATGGCAGCGGGCATCTCCCGCTCGTAGACGAAGCGCACCGGCATGGCGGTGAGGCGCTGCTTCAAGCCGTCACTCATCTTGTCCACCAGGCTCAAGTCCAGCTGGTCGGAGAGATCATATTCGGCATCCCGGGTCAGCTTCACCGCATAGGCGGCAATCTCGTCGTAGTCGAAGAAGCCTTTGAAGATCTCGTCGAGGCAGAAGCGGATGACGTTATCCAGAATGATGATCTGCTTCTTGCGGCGGGTCCCTTCCGGCGGCAGCTGGAAGAAGCGGGGGAGGTCGTCGGTCGGCACTTCTACCAGGGCGTACTGGATCACCTGACCGTTCTTCTTCATCTCGATGGCCAGATAGGTGTACTCATCCTTGAGGAATTTGACCGGATTGACCTCTTTGTTGAGCAGGATCGGGATGATGTGACGCAGCACCTTCTCCTTGAAGAAGACCCGCAGCCACTTCTGAATGGCATCGGAGAGCTGGTTCTCGTTGACCAGAAAGATGTTGTGGCGGGCCAGCGCAATCAACAGCTCTTTATAGGTATTGTCGAACGCTTCACCGAGCGCCATCACTTTTTGCTGGATGGCGCGCAGCAGCACTTTCGCTTCATCGTCGCCACCATGTACTTCATTGATGAGGATGCGACGCTTGACGTCCGATACCCGTACCTTGAAGAACTCATCCTGGTTGGAGGAGAAGATCCCCAGAAAACGAACCCGCTCGATGAGGGGCACCGTCTTGTCCATTGCCTCTTGCAACACCCGTTCATTGAATGAGAGCCAGCTCAGCTCTTTCTCTTCATACTGCTTGTCGGTGCTCATCTTGTGCCTCTGTTTCAGGTCGCGTCTGCGCGGCAGTTATGGCGTTAATATATGACAAATAAATGACAGTATTGTTACTGCTCGCTGAACGCTTCGTCGATGTCGACCACCAGATCGTCGGAGAGGGATTCCAGCGCGGTGATAAGCGTATCCATCGCGAGCCCGTCGGGCAGGGCAACCAGCGCATGGGCATAGAAGAGCGGGGCGCCGGAGTGGGGAGCCGGTTCACAGCCGGTGGTGAGATCGGCCACGTTGATCTCGAGCTGGCGCAGGATGCTGGCTACTTCATGGACAATACCGGGGCGGTCGTTGCCGGTCACCGTCATCATGACTTGATGGGCTGGCTCGGCGGTAGGTGTCCCTTCGGCAAAGCTGATGGTCAGACCCGGTAGCAGGGCCAGTGCTTCGCACAGGCTGCGATAGTGCTCATCGGGGACAGAGACATGGAGGATACCGGCAAACTGTCCCGCCAGTTCGCTCATGGCGCTGCCCAGCCAGTTGCCCTGCTCGCGGCTGATGACTGCAGCCAGACTCTCGACGATCCCGGGTTTGTCTGCACCGATCACGGTGACCACCAATTGCTTTTGCATCCTGCTCTCCTTGAAATGGGATTTCTTGCTCTATCCCTATTGTGCCTGCTGGGACTGGTCATATGAACCCCCGCCTGCTGACAAATAGATAAAAAGACGGGACTTTTCACTTTCCATACACGGGTCTGCTGCCTTGCTCCGTGGCGGCTGTGGTAAAGTGATTCCCCTTTCGTGTCGTGAACTGGATCGTGCTCTCATGAATACCCTTGTCCTATCGGGATTGTTGTTGCTGGCGCTGCTTGTGCTGGCGATCTTCTGGAGCAGAGGCAGACAGCAAAAGCGCCTGCCCTATGATGTGCAGGAGACCCTGTTCAGTCCCGCCGAGCGATCCTTCCTCGGGGTGCTGGATCTGGCGGTGGGTGACAAGGCCCGGGTCTTTGCCAAGGTACGGGTGGCCGATGTGCTGACGCCGCAGGCCGCGATCGGCAAAAGTAAATGGCAGCAGTACTTCAACAAGATCAGTGCCAAGCATTTCGACTATCTGCTTTGCCACCCCGCGGATCTCTCCTTTATCTGCGCCATCGAACTCGATGACAGCTCCCACCGTCACCAGAAGCGCAAGACGCGGGATCTCTTTCTGAAAACCGCCTGCGACAGCGCCGGTCTGCCGTTGCTGCAGATCCCGGCAAGTGCCAGCTATCTGGTGGAAGAGCTGCGCGAACAGATCCTGCCGCTGCTGGTCAAAACCAGCGAACCATTGATCGACGATTTGCCGCACGGGGCGCGCCGCGAGCCGACGTTCAACCCTCTGCTGCTGGACGGCGTGGATGTAGGTGCCGGGATGCGTGGCCGTACTGCCCATGCCGAGGCGATCTCGCCTGCGTCGCTCCACGAGCCCGCCATTCAGGCCAAGGGGGTGATGGAGGCGCCGCAGAGTGAGGGTGAACTGGTCGATGGTTTGTTCGCCGATGTAGAGGATGACGAGGAGCATGAAGTACAGCACTGCCCCCGCTGCGATGCGCCGCTGGTGGAGCGGGAGGCGAAAAAAGGCCCCCACGCCGGTCGACTCTTTCTGGCTTGCAGCCGTTTTCCCGAGTGTCGTTACGCGGCGCCGCACCACCATAATCGCCACTGAATGCGCTTCACCGTGTCCCATGCTGCCCTCTGACGAGGGCAGCTTTCTTTCCGCTATTGGCTGCGTTTGTTAACTGCGCCAATGCAGAAAATTCCTCGGCAAAATTTATCTAATCTCCCGTTTCTGTCGATACACTTAGCCTGAATACGACAATTTTTGACAATACGTCGGAATTTTGGCACTTTGTGTGCCAGCAAAAAGACAGTCGGTAGCTGTTTTATCATTAAATAAAACAATAAGTTAGTTCAGGACATCGCGAGGAATGGATATGGTGGAGATGGGCGTGTTGATTGTTGATGCCGATGCGCAGCGGCGCCAACAGTTGGGAACCGTGCTCTCGTTTATGGGGATCCCGTGGCAGGAGGTGGCACAGAGCGATCTGGATGTGGCCATCGAATCCTCCGGCCCGCTGCAAGGGGTGCTGGTGGGGGAGCTGACCGACCGTCCCTTGTCAGAGCTGCTGGCCGCCTTCCCCCGTACCCCCTTCCTCTCGCTGGTTGAGGCAGATCTGCCCAACAGCAACTTTATCGGGGTCGCGCTCTCGCCTTTTACCTATGAATCCCTCACCCGTCATCTGCACTTCTGTCAGGCCTTTGTATCCTTGCATCCCCGTCAGCAGACCCATGACAAGGGGCAGGCCCTGCTGCGTTTGCTGGTGGGCAAAGGGAAGGGGATCCAGGAGGTACGCCGCCTTATCAGCCAGGTGGCCGAGACCGATGCCAACGTGCTGATCCTCGGCGAGTCCGGCACCGGTAAAGAGGTGGTGGCGCGCGCTATCCACGAACTCTCTTCCCGCAGCAGTGGCCCCTTCGTGCCCATCAACTGCGGCGCTATTCCCGCCGAGCTGCTGGAGAGCGAACTGTTTGGCCACGAGAAGGGGGCGTTTACCGGTGCCATCGCGGCTCGTCGCGGTCGCTTCGAGCTGGCGCAGGGGGGCACCCTGTTCCTCGACGAGATCGGCGACATGCCGATGCCGATGCAGGTCAAACTGCTGCGGGTGTTGCAGGAGCGGTTGTTCGACCGGGTCGGTGGCGGCAAGCCCATTCAGGCCGATGTGCGCATCATAGCGGCTACCCACCGGGATCTGGAGGCGATGATCCGCACCCAGGGTTTTCGTGAAGATCTCTACTACCGCCTCAACGTCTTCCCCATTGAGACGCCGCCGCTGCGGGATCGCATCGACGACATCCCGCTGCTGCTGCAGGAGCTGCTCAACCGCCATGCCGAGCAGCACCACGGTTTTATTCGGCTGACTCAGCGGGCGCTGGAGTCGTTGATGCAGTACCCCTGGCCCGGCAACGTGCGCGAGCTCTCTAACCTGCTGGAGCGACTGCTGATCCTCTACCCGCACCAGATCGTCGATGTGGCCGATCTGCCGAGCCGTTATCGCCTGCTGCCGAGCGAGCCGCGGGATGAGCGGCTGACCGAGATGGATGAACGGGATGCGCTGGCGGCGGTGTTCCAGGATCCGCCCGAGCTGGATCACGCCCTCGCCTCGGCCCGCACCATGCAGCTGCCGGAGGAGGGGGTCAACCTCAAAGAGATGCTGGCCGACCTTGAAGTGGAGCTGATCCGTCAGGCGCTGGAGTCTCAGGACGGGGTGGTGGCCCGCGCCGCCGATCTGCTTGGCATGCGCCGTACCACCCTGGTGGAGAAGATGAAAAAGTACGGGATGAGCAAGGACGTCTGAGGGTCAAAGCCTTGACGCAAATGCGCAATTCATTGTTTTAGTTCATATAATTTAGTGGCATGGAAATTGAATAACCTGACCCAATAGCCAGTTTGAGGTCAGGTTTATGACAATCCAGCAGCAGGACATGCCACTCCAATCCCACGAAGTGAGCCAGCTCTATGCCATCTTCAAGGCGCTCCCCACCGGGGTGTTGCTGCTTGACGGGGCAGGGGTGGTCACCCGCGCGAATCCGGCGGCCATCTCCTTGCTGGGGGAGCCGTTGGAAGGGGAGCTCTGGCGCCACATCATTGCCCGCTGCTTTGAGCCGCGCGAGGATGATGGCCACGAGATCTCCCTGCGCGACGGGCGCCGGGTGCAGCTCTCGACCCAACCGCTGCCTGATCAGCCCGGCCAGCTGGTCTTTATCAATGACCTGACCGAAACCCGTAAACTGCAAGACCGCATCAACCACATGAAGCGGCTGTCGGCGCTGGGCAATATGGCGGCCTCGCTTGCCCACCAGATCCGCACGCCGCTCTCCGCTGCCATGCTCTATGCCGCCAACCTGGCCAACCGTACCCTCAAGCCGGAATCTCGCACTCAGTTTCAGCAAAAGTTGATGGCCCGTTTGCAGGATCTGGAGAAGCAGATCAACGACATCCTGCTGTTTGCCCGCAACGGTGACAATCAGGTGGTCACCCCCATCTCGGTACAAGGGCTGCTGGCCGAAGTGCAGGCCGGTGCCGAGGCCTTTTGCCAGCAGCAGGGCTGCGAGTTGCACATGGAGGCGCCGGAGCCCGATCTCTGTCTGCTGGCCAACAGCAGTGCGCTGGCGGGGGCCATCAACAACCTGATTGCCAATGCCCAGCAGGCAGGGGCCACCTCGCTGCTGGTCAGCGCGGTGCGCAGCGGTGCCCGGGTGGAGATGCGGGTCATCGATAATGGCAAGGGGATCCCTTCCCATCAGCTCGGTCAGGTATTCGAACCCTTCTTTACCACTCGCTCCCAAGGCACTGGTCTCGGGCTGGCGGTGGTGCAATCTGTAGTGCGTGCCCATCAGGGGGAGGTCGGTGTGGCCTCGGTTCCCGGTGAGGGCACCTGCTTTACTCTGTCGTTCCCCCTGCATCAGCAACCGGTGCAGCTTGGAGGTGTAGCATGACACAGGCCAGGATCCTGGTAGTTGAAGATGACAATGGCCTGCGCGAAGCGCTGGTGGATACCCTGTTGCTCGGCGGTTATGAGTGCCGTGAAGCGGACAGCGGCGAGCGGGCTCTGCTGGCCCTCTCCCGTCAGCCGTTTGACATGGTGATCTCCGATATCCAGATGGGGGGGATGGACGGTCTCACCTTGCTGGCCACCATCCGCCAGCAATATCCGCAGATCCCTGTGCTGCTGATGACCGCCTACGCCAACATCGACGGTGCGGTGCGTGCCATGCGTGAAGGGGCCATCGACTATCTGGCCAAGCCGTTCTCGCCGGAGGTGCTGCTTAATCAGGTTAGCCGCTATGTGCCAGCCCAGAAGGTGGAGAAGCGCGCCGTGGTCTATGGGGATCCCAAAACTGCCGAGCTGTTCCAGCTGGCGACCCGGGTGGCCAGAAGTGAAGCGACCGTGATGGTGACCGGCCCGAGCGGAACGGGTAAAGAGGTGCTGGCCCGTTACATTCACGACAACTCCAGCCGCGCCGAGCAGCCTTTCGTAGCCATCAACTGCGCCGCCATTCCGGAAAACATGTTGGAGGCGACCCTGTTTGGCTACGAGAAGGGGGCTTTCACCGGTGCGGTACAGGGGTGCCCGGGCAAGTTCGAACAGGCGCAGGGGGGCACCCTGCTGCTTGACGAGATCACCGAGATGGATCAGGGGCTGCAAGCCAAATTGCTGCGGGTGTTGCAGGAGAAAGAGGTGGAGCGGCTCGGCAGTCGCAAGATGATCCCGCTGGATGTGCGGGTCATCGCCACCAGCAACCGGGATTTGAAAAAAGCGGTGCAGGATGGCCTGTTCCGCGAAGATCTCTACTATCGCCTCAACGTCTTTCCGCTGCGCTGGTCTGCCCTCTGTGAGCGGCCCGGCGACATTCTGCCGCTGGCGGAGCACCTGCTGGCACTTCATGCCAGTCAGCAGGGGCTACCGACACCACAGTTGACAGATGCCTCGCGGGATCGGCTGCTGGCCCACCCCTGGCCCGGCAATGTGCGGGAGCTGGACAACGTGGTACAGCGCGCCCTGATCCTCACCCCGGACGGGGTCATTGATTGTGACCACCTCATTCTGGAGGAGCTGGATGAGCAGGAGATGGAGTTTGTCAGCGTGGAGCGCAGCTATGGTGGCGATCGCCTCGGCAGCGAGCTCAAGCAGCAGGAGCACCAGATCATCCTCGACACCCTGCAAGATTGTAACGGCAGCCGCAAGGCGGTGGCCGACCGACTAGGCATCAGCCCGCGCACCCTGCGCTACAAGCTGGCCCAGATGCGGGAGGCGGGGATCGACCTGCCAGCCTGAGGCATGTAGGGAAGCCGCACTGTGTGGGGGCTGTCATGGTCTTGACGGCCCGGCTCGATTATCATGGGGCCCTTGGCGCTTTGAGCCTGGGCCCTGTTTTTATTGGTAAAGCAGGGGACCGAGCCTTAATAAGGGACCCCTATGATCTCTCATCGAAAACTCGAAACCGTACTGAATCATCTGCTCGAACCGCACGCCATCAAGGATTACTGCCCCAACGGCTTGCAAGTGGAGGGGCGTGAGCGTATTCGCAAGGTAGTGACCGGTGTCACCGCCAGTCAGGCGCTTATCGACGCGGCGGTGGCTGCCGAGGCCGATGCCATTCTGGTCCATCACGGCTACTTCTGGAGCGGTGAACCGGCCCAGATCACCGGCATGAAGCAGCGTCGGCTCAAGACCCTGCTGACCCACGATATCAACCTGTTTGCCTACCATTTACCGCTGGATGTCCATCCCGAGGTGGGTAACAACGCCCAGCTCGCCAAGCTGCTCGACATCAAGGTGCGTCGTGGTCTGGAGCCGTGGAACAGCAAGAGCGTCGCCATGGTGGGCAAGCTGGAAGAGCCGATGAGCGGCCGCGATTTTGCCAAGCTGATTGCCGAGCGCCTTGGCCGTGAACCACTCTATTGTGGCGATACCGGCCCCGAGCTTATCCGTTCCGTGGCCTGGTGCACCGGCGGCGGTCAGAGCTACATCAATCTGGCGGCGGAGCAGGGCATCGATGCCTTTATCTCCGGTGAAGCCTCCGAGCAGACCATTCACACCGCTCGCGAGATGGGGATGCACTTCTACGCCGCTGGCCATCACGCCACAGAGCGTTACGGCGTCAAGGCGCTGGGGGAGTGGCTGGCGACTGTGCACGGGCTGGATGTGACCTTTATCGATATCGACAATCCGGTGTAGGGTCGCTTGGCCGCGTAGCGGCGTAATCGGACCGGACCTAAGTCATCGTGTGGTAGGTAGAAATGACAAGGGAGGCTTAAGCCTCCCTTGTTGTATCTGACATGCAGTTGTTGGCGGTTACTCGCAGGCGTAACCCGCGGGGCCCAGCAGGGCGCCATCCAGTTGCACGGCGCCATCTATCATCTGCAGCCTGCCTTCGCAGAACCAGCGCACCACCAGCGGGTAGATGCTGTGCTCCTGCGCCTGTACCCGTGCCGCTACCTCCTCCGCCGTGTCCCCTTCAAAGATGGGCACGCGGGCCTGCAGGATCACCGGGCCGCCATCCAGTTCTTCGGTGACGAAGTGGACGCTGGCGCCGTGTTCACTGTCACCGGCATCTATGGCGCGCTGGTGGGTGTGCAGGCCCTGATACTTGGGCAGCAGGGAGGGGTGGATATTGATCATCCTGCCGGCGAAATGGCGCACCAGATCGCCGCTCAATATCCGCATAAACCCGGCCAGCACCACCAGATCCGGCTGATAGTCTGCCATCAGCGCCAGCAGGGCGGCGTCATACTCCTCCCGGCTGGCAAACTGCTGCTGGGCCAGAATAGAGGTCGCCACGCCTGCTTCTTTAGCGCGAACCAGACCATAGGCATCGGCCTTGTTGCTGATAACGCCGACCACTTCACCGGCAATCTTGCCGCTGGCGCAGTGGTCGAGGATCGCCTGCAGGTTGCTGCCGCTGCCGGAGATTAGGACGAGGATCCGCATCATTTGATGACGACCTGCTCCTCACCGTCTGCTGCCTTGGCGATATGACCGATGTGCCATGCGTTCTCGCCTTCCGCCTTGAGCAGGGTCAGCGCCTTCTCCAGCTGGTTGGCGGGCAGGGCGATGATCATGCCGACACCGCAGTTGAAGGTGCGATACATCTCGTGACGGGTGACGTTGCCAGCCTGCTGCAGCCAGCTGAACACCGCCGGCCACTGCCAGCTCTGCTCGTCGATCACCGCTTGAGTATTGGCAGGCAATACGCGGGGGATGTTCTCCCAGAAGCCGCCACCTGTGATGTGGGAGAGGGCGTGGATCTCGCACTCCTTGATGAGCTTGAGCACAGGTTTCACATAGATGCGGGTCGGCTCCAGCAAGGCATCTGCGAGGGTGCGGTCACCCAGCGGCTGATGCACGTCGGCTTTGGAGACTTCCAGAATTTTACGGATCAGGGAGAAGCCGTTGGAGTGAGGGCCGCTGGCGGCCAGGGCGATCAGGGCATCCCCTTCACCGACCTTGCTGCCGTCGATGATTTCGCTCTTCTCCACCACACCGACGCAGAAACCGGCGATGTCGTAGTCTTCCCCTTCATACATACCCGGCATCTCGGCGGTCTCGCCGCCCACCAGGGCACAACCTGATTGCTCGCAACCGGCACCGATCCCGGTGACTACCGCGGCCGCGGTGTCCACGTCCAGCTTGCCGGTCGCATAGTAGTCGAGGAAGAACAGCGGCTCGGCGCCCTGTACGATCAGGTCATTGACGCACATGGCCACCAGATCGATGCCCACGGTGTCGTGCTTCTTCAGGTCGATGGCCAGCCGCAGCTTGGTGCCCACACCATCGGTACCGGAGACCAGTACCGGCTCCTTGTAGCCCGCAGGGATTTGACACAAGGCCCCAAAGCCGCCAAGACCACCAAGGACTTCAGGACGACGAGTGCGCTTTGACACGCCCTTGATACGTTCAACCAGTGCATTGCCGGCATCGATATCTACGCCAGCATCCTTGTAGCTCAGTGAGGTTTTGTCAGTCACGAGTATTCCCCGTCATGTAAAGAAGTGGAGGGTAAAATTCGGGGCGTATTCTAACAGTGGCGGTGAAAAACCAGAAAGGAAATCGTTTGCGCGTTTTTGCGCGGAAATGCTCTACAAGCGGTGGCTTTTGTTGTATGATTCCGCGATTTTTTTGCGGCAGGTTAGAGGAGATAATAATGAAAGTCGTTGAAGTCAAACACCCCCTGGTCAAACACAAGATCGGTCTGATGCGTGAAGGCGATATCAGCACCAAGCGTTTCCGTGAACTGGCCAAAGAAGTGGGCAGTTTGTTGACCTATGAAGCGACCTCTGACTTCGAAACCGAGAAGGTTATCATCGATGGCTGGAATGGGCCAGTAGAAGTTGACCAGATCAAAGGCAAGAAGGTAACCGTCGTACCTATCCTGCGTGCCGGCCTTGGCATGATGGATGGCGTGCTGGAGCACATGCCGAGTGCCCGCGTCAGCGTGGTCGGTATCTACCGCGATGAAGAGACCCTGCAACCGGTTCCCTATTTCGAGAAGATCGTCAGCAACATCGAAGAGCGTCTGGCGCTGGTCATCGATCCGATGCTGGCCACCGGCGGCTCCATGATCGCCACCATCGATCTGCTGAAGAAGAAAGGCTGCCAATCCATCAAGGTGCTGGTACTGGTTGCCGCGCCGGAAGGGATCAAGGCGCTGGAAGCCGCTCACCCTGACGTAGAGCTCTATTGCGCTTCTGTCGATCAGGGGCTGAACGAGAAAGGCTACATCGTGCCGGGTCTGGGCGATGCAGGCGACAAGATCTTCGGTACCAAATAAGTTTATGCCTTGACCTGCTTCCCATGTGGAAGGGGTGATCGGAGCCGGCGCATCGCCGGCTCTGCTGTTTGTGGCCGCTTGCGCCAGTCTTGCCGCAGGACGCGCCTTGCCGCTACCATAAGCACACTCTCCCATTTCGAGACTCTGTTCATGTTCAAACGTGTTGTGACCGCCCTCTGCTGCGGCTTGTCATTTATGGCCTCGGCCGCTCAGGTGACCGACCTCTATCAGGGCAAGGCCCCGACCAGTGGTGACATGGTGGCCGCTCAAGGGCAGGCACTGGGTCAGGTGCTGATCAAGGTGACCGGCAAGCGCGACATCCTCACCCAGCCGGTGGTGGTCAAGGCGCTGGCGGCCCCGGGCGACTATGTCAAAAGCTATGGCTATCAGGATCAGGACTCCGTCAAGTATCTGAAAGCCGAGTTCAAGAGTGACAAGGTCAACAGCCTGGTCTCCGAGAGCCAGTTTGCCCTGCTTGGCCCGGCTCGTCCCCAGATGGCCATCTGGCTGGTGGTGGATCAGGGTGAGCGTCGCTTGCTGGCGGATCAATCCAGCGATGGTTGGGCGCAAGCCTTGCGCGAGCAGGCCCAGACGCTGGGGCTGCCCATCAGCATTCCGCTGATGGATCTCGATGACAACATGGCGGTCAGTGCCACCGATGTCTGGGGACGCTTTGCCGACCCGATTTTGCAGGCAAGTCAGCGCTATGGCGCCGAGATGGTGGTGTTGGGCAAGCTGACACCGGAAGGTGACAAGTGGAGCATCGATTGGGGACTCTACGGCCCCAAAGCAGCCGGTGAAGTGGCCGAGCTGACCCGTGGCAATAGCACCGGCACTCAGGCCGAAGTGGCGCAAGGGTTTGCCGATACCCTGGCGGCCTGGCTGGTGAAAAACTACGGTGCCCGCATTTCGGGTCCGGCAACCAGCCAGACCCTGGTGGTGGATGGCCTCTCCGAAGTAGACAGCATGATCGCCGTGCAGAAGATGCTGCAGGGAATGGCCAACGTCAGCAAGGTGGCGATCGGCAAGCTGGAGGGGGACCAGGTTACCTTCAACTTTACCCTGCAAGGGGATCAGGCCGAGCTGGTGCGGGCGCTGCAGCTTGAGAGTCGTTTGCGCAAGGTTGACGATAATGGCAGCGGTTTGCGTTACCAATGGTCGCAGCCCTGATTTTATAAGGCTTTTGTAGACCGCCCGGCTTGCCCGGGCGGTTCTCTATCTGCCTTTGCGATGATACACTTAGCCACAAATGTCACAGTCAAAGCCCAACGAGTGAAGCAACCGGCCCAACTGTCTTTAGCCGTACAACTACCGGATGATGAAACCTTCGTCAGTTTTTATCCCGGCAACAATGCTCATCTGATCACCGCCCTCAAGAATGCGGCCATCGGTCAGGGATCGCCTTTCCTCTATTTCTGGGGAGCCAAGGGATCCGGACGCTCTCATCTGCTCCACGCCACCTGTGCCGAGGTCAACGCCCGCGATGCGGCGGCGGCCTATCTCTCCCTCGATCAATTTGAACAGCTCGACCCCAGCATGCTTGATGCCCTCGAAAGCCTGCCGCTGGTCTGTCTAGACAGCCTCGAGGCGATCGCCGGCAATGCCGTGTGGGAGCGGGCGCTGTTCGATTTCTACAACCGCTGGCAGGAGAAGGGCGAGGGGACGCTGGTGGTCACCGGCTGCAGCGCACCGCGCAAACTGGGGCTGCAACTGCCGGATCTCGCTTCGCGCCTCGACTGGGGTGTCAGTTTCCATCTCGAAGAGCTGGATGATGAAGGCAAGCTCAGTGCCCTGCAGCTGCGTGCCGAGCTGCGGGGCTTCAAATTGCCCATCGATGTGGGCCGCTTCCTGCTCAACCGACTCTCCCGCGATATGCGCACCCTGCTCACCACTCTCAATCAGCTCGACAACGCCTCATTTCGCGCCAAGCGCAAGCTGACCATCCCCTTTGTCAAAGAGATCCTCGAGCTCTGATCCTCTCTGCGGTGTGTGGTTGTGGCCTGACTTTCGTTTGAATGGCAGATAAAAAGAAACCCCGGCTTCAGGCCGGGGTTTTGCTATTTCAAGGCAGCTCTCTTATTAGTGGAACTGATCTTCTTCGGTGGAGCCGGTCAGCGCGGTGACCGAGGATTGGCCACCCTGAATGACGGTGGTCACCTTGTCGAAGTAACCGGTACCGACCTCCTGCTGGTGTGCCACGAAGGTGTAGCCACGGCTGGCGGCGGCAAATTCCGGCTCCTGCACCATCTCGACGTAGTGCTTCATCCCTTCGCCACGGGCGTACTGGTAGGCCAGCTCGTACATGTGGAACCACATGTTGTGGATACCTGCGAGGGTGATGAACTGGTACTTGTAGCCCATGTCGGAGAGCTCCTGCTGGAAGCGGGCGATGGTGGCATCGTCCAGATTCTTCTTCCAGTTGAAGCTCGGGGAGCAGTTGTAGGCCAGGATGCGATCCGGGAACTTGGCCTTGATTGCTTCGGCAAATTTACGCGCTTCGTCCAGATCAGGCTTGGCGGTTTCACACCACACCATGTCGGCGTAGGGTGCGTAAGCCAGACCGCGAGCGATGGCCTGATCGATACCGGCACGTACCTTGTAGAACCCTTCGGCAGTGCGCTCGCCAGTCAGGAAGTCTGCATCGTACGGGTCGGCGTCGGTGGTCAACAGGTCAGCGGCGTTGGCGTCGGTACGGGCGATCACCAGGGTGGTGGTGCCGCACACATCAGCTGCCAGACGGGCGGCAACCAGCTTCTGCACCGCTTCCTGAGTCGGTACCAGCACCTTGCCGCCCATATGACCGCACTTCTTGACTGATGCCAGCTGATCTTCGAAGTGCACGCCAGCGGCGCCCGCTTCAATCATCCCCTTCATCAGTTCGAAGGCGTTCAGCACGCCGCCGAAACCTGCTTCAGCATCGGCCACGATCGGCAGGAAGTAGTCGATAAAGCCCTCATCCTGAGGTCCTACCTTGTTGGCCCACTGGATCTGGTCGGCACGGGCGAAGGAGTTGTTGATGCGCTCCACCACGGACGGTACCGAGTTGGCCGGGTAGAGGGACTGATCCGGATACATAGTGGAGGACAAGTTGTTGTCCGCCGCCACCTGCCAGCCGGAGAGGTAGATCGCCTCGATCCCCGCCTTGGCCTGCTGCACCGCCTGACCACCGGTCAGGGCGCCGAGGCAGTTGACATAGCCTTTCTTGGCGTCGCCGTGGATCAGACCCCACAGCTTGTCGGCTCCACGCTGGGCTAGGGTGTGCACCGGCTGCAAGCTGCCGCGCAGGTTCACCACATCTTCGGCGCTGTAGCCGCGCTTGATCCCTTTCCAGCGGGGGTTTTCCGCCCAGTCTTTCTCGATAGCCTGGATCTGTTGCTCACGGGTCAGTGCCATATCAGTTCCCTCTTTCATTGATTTCACGTTTCCATTGACTTGTTATTGGCGAGCCCCGCTGGGGGCCCGTGATTCAGAGCCGCTCGTAACCGGGCAGCGTCAGAAAATCGATCAGGGTGTCGGCGCAGGTGATCTCTTCCATCAGTTCGCCTGCCTCGGCAAAGCGTCCTGCCTGCCAGCGTGCTGTGCCCACCTCGGCTTTGACTACCTCCAGCTCCTCGGCCAGCATCTGGCGGAACAGCGCCTTGGTCACCACCTTGCCATTCGACAGGCTCTTGCCGTGGCGGATCCACTGCCAGATGGAGGTGCGGGAGATCTCGGCGGTGGCGGCATCTTCCATCAGACCATAGATAGGCACGCAGCCGTTGCCGTTGATCCAGGCTTCCAGATATTGCAGGGCGACCCGGATATTGGTGCGCATCCCCGCCTCGGTGCGCTCGCCCTCACAGGGTGCCAGCAGGTCGGCGGCGGTGATGGGGGCATCCTGCTCGCGCAGCACGCCAATCTGGTTCTTGGCGCCAGCCGCAATGGTGGCGTTGAACACCGCCATGGCGGTATCAGCGAGGCCAGGGTGGGCGACCCAGGTACCGTCGTGGCCGTTGTTGGCTTCGCGCTCCTTGTCGGCCTTGACCTTGGCGAAGACCTGCTCGTTGACGGCCGCGTCCTTGGCCGGAATAAAGGCGGCCATACCGCCCATCGCCAGCGCACCGCGCTTGTGACAGGTCTTGATCAGCAGCCGCGAGTAGGCGGAGAGGAACGGCTTGTCCATGGTCACCACCTGACGATCAGGCAGGACCCGATCCGGATGGTTCTTCAAGGTTTTGATATAGCTGAAGATGTAGTCCCAGCGGCCGCAGTTCAGCGCAACGATGTGATCCTTCATCTGATAGAGCAGCTCATCCATCTCGAACACGGCTGGCAGGGTTTCAATCAGCACGGTGGCCTTGATGGTGCCACGGGGCAGACCGAACTTGTCCTCGGTCCAGGCGAACACCTCGCTCCACCAGCGCCCTTCCAGATGGCTCTGCAACTTGGGCACGTAGAAGTAGGGGCCCGAGCCTTTGGCCAGCAGCGCCTGATAGTTGTGCAGGAAGTAGAGAGCAAAATCGAACAGGCCGCCGGGGATGGGCTCGCCATCGAAGGTGACATGTTTTTCCGGCAGGTGGAGACCGCGTACCCGGCAGATGAGGACGGCCGGATCGGTGCTCAGGGTATAAGCCTTTCCTTCCGGGCTGGTGTAAGAGATGGTGCCGTTGACCGCATCGCGCAGGTTGATTTGGCCCTCGATCACCTTATTCCAGGCGGGAGCCAGTGAATCCTCGAAATCCGCCATGAACACCTTGACGTTGGCGTTGAGGGCGTTGATCACCATCTTGCGTTCGACCGGGCCTGTGATCTCCACACGGCGGTCTTGCAGGTCGGCGGGAATGCCGCGAATGGTCCAGTCACCTTCACGGATGTGGGCGGTTTCCGGCAGGAAGTCCGGCAGCTCGCCGCCATCGATACGGGCCTGGCGTGCCACACGTTGTTTCAGCAATTCCCCTCTTTGGGGAGCAAAACGTTCCACCAGTTCGGAGACCAGAGCCACCGCGTCCGGCGTCAGAATTTGCGCGTATTCGGGTTGCATCTCGCCCTGGATGCGAAGGCGGGCGCTGCAGTGGGTCTGAGCCGGTGCCGACATAAGGTTCACTCCTTTGAGAATTACATTTTGAACTTACTAACTACGACTAAAGTCGAATCCCTGTTCCTGAAACGTTCCCGCAACAACGGGGTAACACGATTGATAAGGTGCGAAATATTGTTGAGTACGTCAACAGTTTTTTTTAAACACCTGTTTTTTGGATATGGTTAAGTTGATGTTTTTTATTGCTTTATTGGGTTGGTATAAAAGCTCTACGCAGATGGTTATGCTCCTGCTTTTTCCCATCGGACAACGGCTAATTTGGGCCGTTACCCTGCCCCTCATTTTGTAACTTATTACGTAATAAAATTACAAATGCAAAAACAAATCCCGACCTAACTCCAGGCTTTGCCAAAACAGCCGTATAAAGCGCGTTTGAATGTGGCAATGAATGTTTTGCTAATGCTAGACCTGATTGGTGAACGTGCGTTTTAAACTTGGTGTGGTGATGCAGGCTCTCTTGGCACCAGCGGTTGCAGCGATGGAAAGTGAAGCGCAATAACGTAGGTTTGTATCAGTTGTCGGGGGGAATGCCGGAGAGGGAAGGGGGAGATACATCAGTCAATAATACTGCCATCCTTGATAGAATTAGCAGTTTGTCGTTTTTTGCAGATTTCTCGCCAAGGGTGTGAAACTGAGTGTGTTGTACAGGCGATGCCCCAGTGATTGAGCGGCCATCTGGCCGGGCTCAATAGTCATCATCCGGTTCGGCCAGATCGATCACATCCAGCTGGATGACCTGTTCATTTTCGCTTTCGGTGTGGCAAGGGGTGTCGTGAGGAACGGAATAAAGCGTAATGGCGGGTGCGAAATCGGTGTTCTGGTTCATGCCTGGTCCTGTGTTGCACGCAAGCCGGACAGTGATCCCTTCACTCGTGTTTCCACCTCCCTGTGTTGTCTACCGGCGGAAAGTTGCGCATCTTAATGAGTTCGGCAAAAAGATTCAAGTGGTTCTGAGTGTTTTTTGTTCTTGGTAGGCTGGCGTTGTCAGGAGGATAAATCGGAGGCAAAAAAATAGCCCAGTCGTTTGACTGGGCTATTCTCGGGGAAAATGGTCGGTGTGAGAGGATTCGAACCTCCGACCCTCTACACCCCATGCAGATGCGCTACCTGGCTGCGCTACACACCGACGGAGTCAGACTCGGCTGACGGGGAGGAAGTCTAATAGCATGGCCAAACGGGTGCAACTCCTTTTTTATCATAGAGATGCTGATTGCTTCTTTATTGCTCAGTCGGGATGCGGCTTGGGTCTGACGTGCAGATTTGGCATAATCGCCGCCCTGTCACCGCGAGCTATCATGCCTGCTATCTATGGAATTATCTGACAGATGTGGATAGCTGGAATGCAAACAGCACAATTGAACAAGATAAAGAGGGGATGGGCGTGAAACCATCAGAGGTCCCAGAAATACCGAGCCAGGCACAGAGTCAGACCGAGCAGGACGAACAGTGGATGCGCCATGCCATGGCATTGGCTGCCCGGGCCGAAGGGATTGGCGAGATCCCGGTCGGTGCCGTACTGGTGCTGGATGGTCAGGTGGTGGGAGAGGGGTGGAACCGCTCCATCAGCGAACACGATGCCTGTGCCCATGCCGAGGTGATGGCAATCCGGGCGGCGGGCAAGCAGCTGGCGAACTACCGCCTGCTCGACACCACTCTTTATGTGACGCTGGAGCCCTGCTGTATGTGTGCCGGTGCGCTGATCCATAGCCGGGTCAAGCGGGTGGTTTACGGCGCCCGAGATCTCAAGACCGGTGCCGCGGGGTCGGTGTTCGAGATCTTGCAGGACCCGCGCCACAATCACAGCGTCGAGCTGACCGGCGGTGTGCTGGCCGATGCCTGCTCGGCCCAGTTGTCGGCCTTCTTCAAGCGCCGTCGCGCCGAGAAAAAGGCGGCCAAACTGGCGCTGCAACAATCAAACGATACCCTTTCCTGAACCATTCGGGGGCAGCGCAGGCTGCCCTTGCTGATTATCTGTATAAATATCCCTTTATAAACAATATATTACGCTCGCCCGCCTTCGAAGGGATCCCCGCCCATTTTTCCGCTAACAACCTCTGTTAAAGCGTTCTCGATGTAACAAAACTGTCATGCAACCGCCATATAATGCCGCGAAGCCTAGCTTACATTGAGGTCTTGCATGTCATCGGAATCGTTAAACCTGGTCATGGCGGGCAGTAGAAAACGCCGGATCAAGGATAAATTGGCCAAATATGGCGTCACCACAGGCGGAGCCCTGGTACTGGTGGCGCTGCTGCTTATCTTCTTTTATCTGCTCTATGTGGTGAAACCCATCTTCAATGGCGCCTCCATGGAGCCGACCGCCTCGTTTACCCTGCCTGCCGCAGGGAAGACCGCCTGGCTCGGCGTGGAAGAGCAGAACGAGATCGGCTATCGCTTCAGCGATAAAGGGCAGGTCAACTTCTTTGCGGTGCAGGGAGATGACAAGATCAAGGTCGGCCAGTCACTGGGTCAGGCCCAGGTTGCTGGTGACATCTCCACGGTAGCGACCCCTGCTCCTGGTCAGCGGCTGATCGCCTACGGCTTTGCTGATGGCAAGGCGCAGGTCGTCCAGCCAGCGTTCAAGGTTTCCTATCCCAACGATGTGCGGGTGATTGAACCCAGCCTGCAATATCCCTTCGGCGAAGAGCCGGTGGTGATCGACCCGCAAGGGAAGGCACTGCAACTGATGGTGTTCGAAGCCACCAAGGACAAGATGGCGACCGCCGCCGTGACCGAAGATGGTCGTGGTGTGATGACGGTGATGAGCGGTGAGGAGAACTTCATCTCCGGGGAGATTGAGTGGAGCAGTGAAAACTACACGATTCCCTCCCTGCCGCGCCATGTGGATCAGATGTTGCTGACCCCTAATCTGCGGATCCTGTTCGTGCGCGAGGGCAATCGCCTCTCCGTCTATGACATTCATAACCTGAGCGAAATCTCCCTGCGCAACGTGTTGGAGATCAATGCCCCCAACGCCAATGTGACCCGGGTTCAGCTGCTCTCCGGCGCCTCTTCACTGCTGGTGGGTAATGACAACGGCGTGATTTCCCAGTGGTTCGAAGTGGCGAAGGATGGCAAACGCCAGTTCACCCAAATTCGTGACTTCAAGGGCGATGGCGCGGTAGATCTGCTGACTCCCGAGCACTTTCGCAAAGGCTTCATCAGTGCCGACAAGGATGGCATCATCAGCTTCTTCCACGCCACCGGCGAGACCAAGCTGCTGACCGAGACGGTGGAAGGGGGCGAACTCTCTGCTCTGGCCATCTCCCCCCGTCACAACCTGTTGCTGATGCAGCAAGGGAACAGCTTCAAGCTCTTCTCGGTGGAGAACGAACACCCCGAAGTGACCTGGTCTGCCCTCTGGCAACAGGTGTGGTACGAAGGGTATCCGGAGCCCCAGTATGTGTGGCAATCCACCTCCGCCAGCAACGACTTTGAAGCCAAGCTGAGTTTGGTGCCGCTGGTATTCGGTACGCTGAAAGCCTCTTTCTACGCCATGGTGTTTGCTGTGCCGCTCGGCGTGGCCGGTGCCATCTATACCGCCTA
The DNA here is from genome assembly GCF_019046985.1 of Aeromonas sp. FDAARGOS 1417. Taxonomy (NCBI): domain Bacteria; kingdom Pseudomonadati; phylum Pseudomonadota; class Gammaproteobacteria; order Aeromonadales; family Aeromonadaceae; genus Aeromonas; species Aeromonas sp. FDAARGOS 1417. The sequence continues at coordinate 43,613 of NZ_CP077221.1, forward strand.
CTTCATGTCGGCGGGGCTGCGCAAATACGTCAAGCCGACGGTCGAGATCATGGCGGCGCTGCCGACCGTTATCCTGGGCTTCCTGGCGGGTCTGTGGCTGGCGCCGATCATCGAGGGTGCGTTGCCCGGGGTGATCCTGCTGCTGATATTGCTGCCGATGGGAATGTTGCTGACTGCACTGCTCTGGAACTATTTGCCGGAGCGCGGCAAGTCCTTGCTGCCGGAGGGGTGGCACGCCATCCTGCTGATCCCGGTGCTGCTGCTGATTGGCTGGGGTGCCTTCGCCCTGAGCCCGCTCATCGAGAATGCCTTTATGCACGGCGATTCGCGCATCTGGCTGACTCACGAAATGGGCATCAAGTTTGACCAGCGCAACTCGCTGGTGGTCGGTATCGCCATGGGCTTTGCGGTCATCCCCACCATCTTCTCCATTGCTGAAGATGCGGTCTTCTCGGTGCCCAAGCATCTGACCCAGGGCTCGCTGGCACTGGGGGCCACCCCGTGGCAGACCCTGAGCCGGGTGGTGATCCTCACTGCCAGCCCGGGCATCTTCTCGGCGGTGATGATGGGCCTTGGCCGCGCCGTGGGCGAGACCATGATCGTGCTGATGGCCACCGGCAACACCCCCATCATGGACTTCTCCATGTTCCAGGGGCTGCGCACCCTCGCCGCCAACATCGCGGTGGAGATGCCGGAATCGGAAGTGGGCAGCTCCCACTATCGGGTACTGTTCCTCGCGGCCTTCGTCCTGTTTGTGTTCACCTTTTTGTTCAACACCCTGGCCGAGTTTGTCCGTCAGCGGTTGCGTGAAAAATACAGCTCGATGTAAGGGGCGACTCTGTAATGGACAAGGAATCGACAATGGGTAAGTGGTTTAAATCAGGGGCCCCCTGGATCTGGATGACCGGCGGTGCCGTCAGCCTGAGTCTGGTGGCGGTACTGGGTCTGCTGCTGCTGATCGGCTGGCGTGGTCTGGTCTACTTCTGGCCGCACCCCATCTATGAGTGGCAGCTGGAAGACGCCAGCGGCAACAAGAGCGTACTGATAGGCGAGATCAACGATCGCGAGCAGGTACCGGTAGAGCGACTGCGCGCCGCAGGTCTGGCGCTGGAAGGGGAAGAGCGCGAGCTGCTGACCCGCTATCTGGTCAAGACCGGCAACCGCGAGTTCGTTGATCTCGATTTTCGCTGGGTGCTGGAGACGGACATCAAGTCCCAGAGCCAGCCGGCTGAGCTGGCCATGGTTGAGCGTGCCACCAACGGCAACTTCTATGGCTATATCGTCGGGGTGAAAGAGGATGGCCGCGAGCTCACCTCTGATCTGCATCCTGCCCTGCAGCGGGTGCTGGCGCGAGCCAATGCCCTCTCCGAACAGGCCAACGACCTGCAAAAAGGGGACATCGGCAGCATCAACTATCAACTGGAGCGGCTGCGCCTGAAAGAGCGCAAGGCCGAGCTGGATGACAAGCTGACCGAGCAGCTCAAAGCCGAACTGGCCAGCGAGCGTCAGGCCCTCAACGATCGCTATCAGGTGCTGGAAAAAGAGCTCTTCTCCTTGCGTAGCCAAGCCGATCGCGACGCCATCACCGTCAAGGATATGCGTGGCGAGCTGGTGACCATGCCGATGTCCAAGGTACTGGACGTGGTATGGCCCAACGACATGAGCCTGCTGGCCAAGGTGGGTCACTGGTTCCACCAGATCGGCAAGTTCGTCTCTGACGATCCCCGTGAAGCCAACACCGAGGGCGGGGTGTTCCCGGCCATCTTCGGCACCGTGTTCATGGTGTTCCTGATGGCGATCATCGTGACCCCGCTGGGGGTGGTGGCGGCAGTCTACCTGCACGAATACGCGGGCAAGAACAGCCTGACCAAGATCATCCGCATCGCGGTGATCAACCTGGCGGGCGTGCCATCCATCGTCTACGGCGTGTTTGGTCTGGGCTTCTTCGTCTACACGCTGGGTGGCTCGCTGGACCAGCTGTTCTACCCGGAAGCGCTGCCGAGCCCGACCTTTGGCTCACCCGGCGTGATCTGGTCGGCGCTGACCCTGGCCATCCTGACCCTGCCGGTGGTGATTGTCTCCACCGAAGAGGGGTTGGCGCGGATCCCGAGCACCATCCGTCAGGGCTCGCTGGCACTGGGCGCGACCCAGGCCGAGACCCTGTGGCGCATTGTGCTGCCGATGGCGAGCCCGGCCATCATGACCGGCCTTATTCTGGCTATTGCCCGTGCAGCCGGTGAAGTGGCGCCGCTGATGCTGGTGGGGGTGGTAAAACTGGCACCGACCCTGCCGATGGATGGCAACTTCCCGTATCTGCATGTGGAGCGTAAGTTCATGCACCTGGGCTTCCACATCTATGACGTTGGCTTCCAGAGCCCTAACGTCGAGGCGGCCCGCCCGCTGGTCTACGCCACCTCCTTCCTGCTGGTGACGGTGATCGTGGGTCTGAACCTGACCGCTATCGGTATTCGTAACCACTTGCGCGAGAAATTCCGGTCGCTGGAGCATTAATCCGGCGCCGCTTGAGTGATACAAGAGTGAGATAACAGAGGGGCGGCCGAGCGCGAGCCGCCATCTCTCTGCACCAATACGTGAGGGGCGCCGGCAGCAGTCCGGCCACTCCAGATTGATTTTGAGGTAACAGATGATCAACGTAACGACCACGTCTACCCAGCACACCGCGCTGGACCTGCTCAACCTGACCCCGGAGCAGACCGCGCTCGAGGTGAAGGATCTCAACCTGTACTACGGCAGCAAGCAGGCGCTGTTCAACGTCAACATGAAGATCCCCAAAGGGCAGGTGACCGCCTTTATCGGCCCGTCAGGCTGTGGTAAATCGACCCTGCTGCGCTGCATCAACCGGATGAACGATCTGGTGGAGATCTGCCGCATCGAGGGGGAGATCCAGCTGCACGGCCATAACATCTATGACAAGAGCGTCGATGTTTCCGCCCTGCGCCGTCAGGTGGGCATGGTGTTCCAGCGCCCGAACCCGTTCCCCAAGTCCATCTACGAGAACGTGGTCTATGGTCTGCGCCTGCAGGGGATCAATGATCGCCGCACCCTGGATGAAGCGGCCGAGCGCTCCCTGCGTGGTGCGGCCCTGTGGGACGAGGTGAAGGATCGTCTGCATGACAACGCCTTCGGTCTCTCCGGTGGTCAGCAGCAGCGTCTGGTGATCGCCCGTGCCATCGCCATCGAGCCGGAAGTGTTGCTGCTCGATGAACCGACCTCGGCGCTCGACCCCATCTCCACCCTCACCATCGAGGAGCTGATCAACGAGCTCAAGAGCCAGTTCACCGTGGTGATCGTGACCCACAACATGCAACAGGCTGCGCGAGTGTCGGATCAGACCGCCTTCATGTATATGGGCGAGCTTATCGAGTACTCGGATACCAACACCATTTTCACCACCCCGGCCAAGAAAAAGACCGAAGATTACATTACCGGTCGTTACGGCTAAGGAGAGGAGAGGATGAATCTCAGCAAACAGATTGGCAGTCGGTTCAACGGCTAAGGCATAATCGGAGCAATCAAGGATTATTTGTATGGACAATATGAACCTCAATAAACACATCTCCGGTCAGTTCAATGCCGAGCTAGAGAGCGTGCGCAACCAGGTGCTGGTGATGGGCGGTCTGGTGGAGCAGCAGCTCACCGACGCCATCGCAGCGATCCACGATCAGGATCTCGATGCGGCCCGCAAAATCGTGGCCAACGACCACAAGGTCAACGCCATGGAAGTGGCGATCGACGAGGAGTGCACCCGCATCATCGCCAAGCGTCAGCCGACAGCCTCCGACCTGCGACTGGTGATGGCCATCATCAAGACCATCACCGATCTGGAGCGCATTGGCGACGTGGCCGACAAGATCGCCCGCATGCTGACCGACAACGCCAACAAGCCGCAGCCGCCGTTGGTGTCGCTGGAGAACATGGGCCGTCGCACCATCAAGATGCTGCACGATGTGCTCGACGCCTTCGCCCGCATGGATCTGGATGCGGCGCTGGCGGTCTACAAGGAAGATGACAAGGTAGACCGGGAGTACGAGTCCATCATCCGCGAGCTGATGACCTATATGATGGAAGATCCCCGCACCATCCCCCAGGTTCTCAACGTGCTGTGGGCGGCGCGGGCCATCGAGCGGGTCGGCGATCGCTGCCAGCACATCTGCGAGTACATCGTCTACTACGTGAAAGGCAAGGATGTGCGCCACACCAAGGCGGACGATCTGGGCACCCTGCTGGGCAAGGGCTAACCGGAAGTGAATAAAAAGGCGCGTGAAGCGCCTTTTTTGTTGCATAACTGGTCGGAGTAAGATAAAGCCCCCAACTGGCTGTTTTCTGATAGAATACTCCCCCTGTGTGAGTCCCGGATGGGCTCACGGTCCGGTCTCCCGGGCCCAGTTTGCCGTCTTGTGCTAAGGCGGGTGTAGCAATAGGTTAATCATGAGTTTTGCCGATAGTTTGTTCTTTTTAATGCTGCTGGTTGGCGGCAGTGTGTTCTTCTCCCTCTCCGAGATCTCTCTCGCCGCGTCTCGCAAAATCAAATTGCAGGTGATGGCGGATGAAGGCAATCGCCAGGCCGAAAAGGTGCTGGCCCTGCAAGCCCAGCCGGGCAACTTTTTCACCGTGGTGCAGATTGGCCTCAATACCGTCGCCATTCTGGGCGGTATCCTGGGTGAGTCTGCCCTCAACCCCGCCATCAAGGGGATTGTCTCCCAGTTCTACCAGGGCCCCTGGCTTGGCGAGATCAGCTCCGGTGCCTCCTTCGTGTTCGTCACCGGCATGTTTATCCTGATTGCCGACCTGATGCCCAAGCGTCTGGCCATGACCATGCCCGAGCAGATTGCCGTGGTGGTGGTACGCCCCATGCTCTTCTTCGTCACCGTGTTGATGCCGCTGGTGTGGGTCTTCAACGGGCTGGCCAACTCCCTGTTCCGTCTGATGCGCGTCTCCACGGTGCGCAACGACGAGATCACCTCCGACGATATCTATGCGGTGATGGATGCCGGTGCCGAGGCGGGGGTTATCCAGCGCGAGGAGCATCAGCTCATCGAGAACGTGTTCGAGTTGCAGTCCCTTGGTGTCACCTCTGCCATGACGGCCCGCGAGAGCCTCATCTACTTCACCCTGCAAGAGAGTGAAGAGAGCATCAAGGCGAAGATCGCCGAGCATCCCCACAACAAGTTTCTGGTCTGTGACCACAACCTCGACAGTATCAAGGGCTTTGTCGATGCCAAAGAGCTGCTGATCCGAGTTATCGGTGGCCAGAGCATCGACCTGATCGGTGGCAACCTGGTGCAGAACGTCATCATCATCCCCGATACCCTGAACCTCTATGAGGCGATGGAGTACTTCAAGAATCATCGTGGCGACTTTGCCGTGGTGATGAACGAGTACGCGCTGGTGGTGGGGATTGTCACCATGAACGACCTGATGAGCACCGTCATGGGCGAGTGGGCGACTCACGTGGTGGAAGAGCAGATTGTGCAGCGGGACGAGAGCTCCTGGCTGGTGGACGGGGTCACCCCTATCTCCGACGTGATGCGCGCCTTCGATATCGAAGAGTTCCCCGAGAACCAGAACTACGAGACCATCGCCGGCTTTATCATGTATATGCTGCGCAAGATCCCCAAGCGCACTGACTCGGTCAAATACGCCGGTTACAAGTTCGAAGTGGTGGATATCGACAGTTACAAGATTGATCAGCTGCTGGTTACCCGGGTCGAACCGGCTGTGGCCGAGAAGCCAGCTCAGGAATCGTAAAAGGAGCGACATAAGAGTCATGAAGATGCAGTCTCATTCCCGTGCGCTGGCCTGTGTCGCGCTCGCCCTGGCACTGGGTGCCTGTAGTCAGAGTGCGCCGCGTAAAGCCACAGTGGTAGCCAAGCCGGTAACCCCCAAGCCTGCCGTGGTCGTGCCGCAGCCGGATCCCGATGCGGTGGTGCAAAGCGGCATGGTCGAGCCGAGCCCGGTCTTTGATGAGCAGTATCACGGCCCGGATCAGGGGTCGCTGGAGTCGGTGACCGCCCTGTTTGCCCGTGGCTACATCGAGTCCGCCATGCGTGAGACCATGCTGGCGGCGGTGCACAACGACTATCCGCTGCTCGGCATGCGGGATGTGCGGTTGACCGATCCGGTCTCCAAATTCCTCACCTCCGAGCATGCGGCCACCACGGCCCATGACTACCTCTATGCGGGTGTGCAGCGTCGTCTCGGTCGTCCGCTAAGCCCTGCCCAGTGGGAGCAGATCTGGCGCGGTTTGCCGCAGCAGGGTCGGGTCTCCGACTGGGTCAAACAGATTAAGCGAGTGCTGGCCGGGCGTTAAGTTACCAGCGGATCAAGATAGTGATGAGGCCACCTTCGGGTGGCCTCTTGCATTTCTGCGTTTGCCTCGCCGTTTGCACGCTGATTGCTGCTGATACTGATTGCCGCCCGTGGCACTTTGCTTTATCTTGTCTTGGACATCTAAACGTCCATATGTTTTTATGGCTGCATAATAAAAGGGCTTCACAGGATGAAGCAGGACGATCTGCAGCGATTCGATGTGAAACCGCAGATCAACAAAACAAACAGATAAATACGCAAATAAACAACGCACATAACTAAGAGACACGACAGATGGAAACCAGGGAATTGTGGGTGCTGGATGGGGGCATGGGGCGCGAGCTGGCACGGCGGGGGGCACCGTTTCGTCAACCCGAGTGGTCGGCGCTGGCCTTGATGGATGCGCCAGAGACTGTGCGTGACGTGCATCAGGCCTATGTGGCGAGCGGGGCCAGGGTCATTACTACCAACAGCTATGCACTGGTGCCGTTTCATATCGGCGATGAGCGTTTCTTTGCCGAAGGGGAGGGGTTGGCGGCGCTGGCCGGTCAGCTGGCCCGCGAAGTGGCTGACGAGCAGAAAGGCGCCGTGCAGGTGGCGGGTTCTCTGCCACCGTTGTTTGGCTCCTACCGTGCCGACTTGTTCAAGGCGGACAGGGTGAGCGAGCTGGCGACGCCGCTTATCCGGGCGCTATCCCCTTATGTGGATATCTGGTTGGCCGAGACCATGAGCCTGATTGCCGAGCCACTGGCCCTGAAAGCGCTGTTGCCTGACGATGGCAAGCCGTTCTGGGTCTCCTTCACGCTGGAAGATGAGGCGCCTGGCAACGAGCCGCGACTGCGTTCCGGCGAGCGGGTGGCCGATGCAGTGACCGCGCTGGTGGCGGCCGGGATCGATGCCATCCTGTTCAACTGCTGTCAGCCCGAAGTGATCGAGGGGGCGCTCAAAGTGGCCGGTGACGCTTTGCAAGAGCAGGGCCGCACCGATATTCGGCTAGGTGCCTATGCCAACGCCTTCCCGCCGCAACCCAAGGAGGCCACCGCCAACGACGGACTGGATGAGATCCGCGCCGATCTGGGGCCGCTGGATTATCTCGGCTGGGCCGAGCGCTGGCGCGCGGCTGGGGCGAATTTGATCGGCGGCTGCTGCGGCATCGGCCCCGAGCATATTCAGGCGCTGAGCCGCCGGTTGCGCTAAGGAGCTTCCATGAAAGAGAACAAGATTGGGCTCTGGTCTCTCACCGCGCTGGTGTTCAGCTCCATGGTGGGGGCGGGGATTTTCAGCCTGCCCCAGAACATGGCCGAGGTGGCAGGCGCCCGCGCCGTGCTGATCGGCTGGGGCGTGACGGGGGTGGGCATCCTGGCGCTCGCCATGAGTTTTCTCTATCTGTCGCGGTTAAGGCCAGATCTTGACGGCGGTATCTACAGCTACGCCCGCGCCGGTTTTGGCGAGCTGGTGGGATTCTTCTCCGCCTGGGGTTATTGGCTCTGCGCCACCATCGGCGTGGTGGGCTATCTGGTGATCGCCTTTGCCGCGCTGGGCAGCTTTGTCGACACCCCCGAGCAGATCTGGTTTGGTGACGGCAATACCCTGGCGGCGTTTGTCGGCGAGTCCTGCATCCTCTGGGCTGTGCACCTGCTGGTGGCCCGCGGCGTGCAGCAGGCGGCGCTATTCAATCTGGTGGCGACCCTGGCCAAGAGCCTGCCGCTGCTGCTGTTTATCCTGTTCGCCTGCTACTGGTTCGATCCGGTCACCTTCGCGGCGGATCAGCAGGGCAGCACCCTGGCGGTGCCGGTCTCCGAGCAGGTGCGCAATACCATGCTGATCACCCTCTGGGTCTTCACCGGTATCGAGGGGGCAGCGGTGTTGTCGGCCCGCGCCCGAAATCGGCGGGATGTGGGCACGGCCACCGTGCTTGGGGTGCTATTGGCGCTGCTGCTCTATGTGCTTATCTCGGTGCTGGCGCTCGGAATATTGAGTCGGCCCGAGCTCGCAGCGCTGCCCAACCCCTCCATGGCAGGGCTGATGGCCCAGATGACCGGCTCCTGGGGCAAGCTGCTCATCAGCGTCGGCCTTATCGTCTCGGTGCTCGCCTCCTACGTGAGCTGGACCCTCTTCTCGGCGGAGGTGCCGTTCAGCGCAGCCCGCCACGGTGCGTTTCCCGCCATCTTCCGGCGCCAGAACCGCAATGGGACGCCTATCGCCTCGCTCTGGCTCACCAGCTTGACGGTGCAGACTTGCCTGCTGCTGGTGTGGCTGCTCGGCAAGGGCTACACCAGTCTGCTGCTTATCTCCACCTCGATGATCCTGGTGCCCTACCTGCTGATCGGGCTGTTTCTGCTCAAGCTCTCGTTCAGCAAGAAGGGTGAGGGTGGGCAGGGCCGCAGCCTGATGCGGGCGGTGGCACTGGTGTCGAGCGGTTACGGCTTCTGGCTGCTCTATGCCGCTGGGGTGGAGTATCTGCTGCTGTCGTTGTTGCTCTACGGGCCGGGTCTGCTGCTGTTTCTCTACAGCCGTCGTCAGCTGGGCGCAGATCTTTGCCTGAGTGGTCGCGAGCGGCTGTTGGCCGGTGTGACCTTGTTGAGCCTGATCCCCGCCGTCTGGTCGTTCGCCCATCTCTGACATCGAAGATGTGACTGACCATAAAAGAGAGCGCCGCCGTGGCGCTCTCTTGTTATCAGGGACTGGTTATCAGGGGCTTGCTATCCGGGAGTTGCTATTCGGGGCGAAGGCTCAGCGGCTGGCAGGCCCAGCCGGTTTGCCAAACAGCACTGCGAGCTTTTGTCGCCAGGGTAGGCCACGGGCGTCGCGCAGCATGTCGCGCCACTCATGGAAGGTGAGAGTGAGGGGGTTGAAGCTGTGGATCGGCTTGGTGATGCCAAAGCGACATGGCTCGGCCGGGTCTTCTTCCACAAAGGTGCCGAACAGCCGATCCCAGATGATCAGCACCCCGGCGAAGTTGCGGTCTATGTACTTGGCGTTGCTGGCGTGGTGCACCCTGTGGTGGGAGGGGGTGTTGAAGACCCACTCAAGCCAGCCGAGTTTGGCCACCACCTGGGTGTGGACGAAGAACTGGAAACCGAGGCTCAGTAGCACGGTGGTGACCACCGCCTCGGGCGGGAAGCCGATGACAATCATCGGGATCCAGAACAGCCACATGCCGGAGATGGGATACATCAGGCTCTGGCGAAAAGCGGTGGAGAGGTTGAGCCGCTCCGAGCTGTGGTGCACCACGTGGGAGGCCCACAGCCAGCGAACATGGTGGCTGGTGAAGTGGAACAGCCAGTAACAGAGATCCTGCAACAGGAACAGCAGTAGCACACTCCAGAGATTCAGCTCGATATCGAACAGTCGCCAGCCCCAGAGGGTGTCATAGAGATAAGCAATGGCGATGGCCGCCAGCGCGTCGCCCCCTTGGTGCATCAGGGCCAGGGCGGCGTTGGCGAACAGATCCCGCCACTGATAGGTGGCGGTGGGAAAGGCCGCGCCATGTTTGCGCAGGTAGAGCATCTCCCAGCCGATAAAGGCCAGAAAAACCGGGGAGAGGTAGAGCAAAAGCAGTTGCACATCCATATGCGGCCATCCATTCAGAGCAATTGCTCTCCAGCATAAAGGATGTGTTTAATAATTCATTAACATTTTTCTGCCAACGAAGAGATGGCATGAAATATGGCGCGGCAGCAGAGGAAGGCGCGCTGGATGGCTATGCTTGATGCAGGCTTTTTCAGGAGGTGCTGGCTTATGCGCGTCTGGTGTTGCTTGTTGCTGGGGTTGTGCATGATGGCGCACGCCAAGACCCGGGTCGAGATCCTGGCGGATGCCGCCTATCCTCCCTACTCCTGGCAGGAGGGGGAGGAGGTCAGGGGGATCTATGCCGACATCATCCGCGAGGTGACCTCTGCCATGCCTGACTATGAGGTGGTGCTCAAGCCCATGCCGTGGCGGCGCGGTCTGAGCATGGTGGAACAGGGGACCGCCTTCGCTATTTTTCCACCCTACTACATGCCCGACACCCGCCCTTATATGTGGCCCTACTCCCAGCCGATGCTGGATGAAGAGCTGGTGGTGATGTGCGGCGCCAGTGTGGCGGCCAATACCCCGCAGGCCAGGTTTCCGCTCGACTATCACGGTTTACGCTTTGGCATGAACGCCGGTTTTGCCGTCGGTGGCGATGCCTTTTGGCAGGCAGTAAAAGAGAAGCAGATCGACGTGGAGGAGGTGAAAAGCAATCGGGAGAACCTGCTCAAGATTGTCCGCGGCCGGGTCGATTGCACTATTAATGATCGCCTCTCCCTGCTCTATGAGTTGCTCAACATGATAAAGGCCGATCAGCTGGCGGTGGCCGATATGTCCCTGCTCAAACAGGGGCCGGTGCTCAGCAAGGAGCAGGGGTTTCTCGGCTATAGCCGCAAGGGGGAGTACCCCTACAAACAGGCCTTTATCGACCAGTTTGACAAGGAGCTCTATCAGCTCAAAAAACGTGACGGGGTGAAAGTGATCGTGGAGCGCTATCTGGGAAAGTCCCCGCGCTGAGCCGATGAGATGGGCACTCGGGTTCAGCTGGGTTAAGCCTGCTCAGCGTGACACACAAGAAGAGGGACCTTGCGGTCCCTCTTCGTTTATCCAGCAGAGCATGTTGGCTACAGCACCTGACTCAAGAACTGGCGCAGACGCGGGGAGGGGGGATTGTCGAAGAAGTCGGCCGGTTTTTCATCTACCAGCAGTTCGCCACTCTCCATAAAGAGCACCCGATCCGCCACCTCGCGGGCAAAGCCCATCTCGTGGGTCACCACCACCATGGTCATCCCTTCGCGGGCGAGTCCCTTCATCACATCGAGCACTTCCCCCACCATTTCGGGGTCCAGCGCACTGGTGGGCTCGTCAAACAGCATGATGCGTGGCTGCATGGCGAGTGCTCGGGCAATGGCCACCCGCTGTTGCTGACCGCCGGAGAGTTGGGAGGGATAGCTGGCCGCTTTCACCGACAGCCCCACTTTCAGCAGCAGCGCCTTGGCCCTGTCTTCGGCCTCACGGCGCGACAGGCCACGCACCTTCTGCGGAGCGAGGCAGATATTATCCAGCACCGTCAGGTGGGGAAAGAGGTTGAAGGACTGGAACACCATGCCCACCTCTTCCCGCAGCTTGTTGACATCGCCCGGCTCGGTCAGGCAGATGCCATCGACCACGATATTGCCGTCGTTGATGGTCTCCAGCTGGTTGAGGGTGCGCAGGAAGGTCGATTTGCCGGAGCCACTGGGGCCGACGATCACCACCACTTCCCCTTCGGCCACCTGGGTGCTGACATTTTTCAGGGCGTGCACTTCGCAGCCGTAGAACTTCTCTACGCCGGTCGCTTTGATGATGGGATCAGTTGCTGCGCGCATATTTCACCTCCAGAAAACGAACCGGGAAGGCGAAGAGGGTGTCGGTGATGGCTGCACTTCTCGACGCCTGTTGCACCTTGATGATGGGATCAGTTGCTGCGTGCATATTTCACCTCGAGACGGCGTACCAGAAAAGAGAGGGTGCCGGTGAGCACCAGATAGAGCAGGGCCACGGTGAACCATACCTCGAACGGGCTGAAGGTGGAGCTCACCACCTCGCGCCCCGCCTTGGTCAGATCGGTGATGGAGATGACCGAGACTAGCGAGGAGTCCTTGATCAGGTTGATGAACTGGCCCGCCAGCGGTGGCAGTACCCGCTTGAACGCCTGCGGCAGAATGACATAGCGCATGGTCTGGGCGGAGGTCATACCCAGGCTGCGGCCCGCCTCCATCTGCCCCTTGTGGATGGAGCTGATACCGGCGCGGACGATCTCCGCCACATAGGCGCCGGTAAAGACCGCCAGTGCCGCGACCCCGGCGGTGAAGCGGTCGAGGTTCAGCACGGTGCCGATAAAGAAGTAGACGATGAAGATCTGCACCAGCAGCGGCGTGCCGCGGATGAGCTCAACGTAGGTGACCGCCAGATTGCGCAGGGCGGGATTGGGGGAGAGGCGCGCCAGCCCGGCCAGGGTGCCGAGCAGGATGGCGAAGATGCCTGCTACCAGCGAGAGCTTGACGGTGACCCAGACGCCCCAGGCGATGGGGCCTGCGGTCCAGCTCAGTTGGGTGTCGAGGGTATCGCCACGAAAAACGGTATCCCCTTCGGCGACTTGTACGCCGGTACTGGCAATGGCTTGCCGCACATTGGGGTCGAGATCGTCTTGCAGGAACAGCTTGCCCTTCTCGGCCTCACTGGTACCCACCATCACGGTGCCGTCAAATTCGGCCAGATTCTTCTGCTCCGCCTGATAGGCGATGTATTGGGGAATGCGTTCCCAGCGCCAGGTGTAATCCACTGACTGGACAGCCTTGTAGATGCCGAATACGGCAACCAGCAGCATCAGCAGGAAAACCCCATGCCAGAGTAGCTGATTGGGCTGTTTTTCCATCTGTCTTGTCGGTTTGGGTGTGTGCACAGTCACAACCTCTTCTCGTTATTGTGTGGGGAGCTGCGTGGTGCAGGGGCGGCATGTGCCGCCCCCCGGAGGTTATTTGAGCTGATTCAGCCAGGCGTTGGATTCGAACCACTTCTTGTAGAGACGGTCGTAGCTGCCATCGCCCTTGATCTGGCGCAGGTAGTTGTTGAACCAGTTGAGGGTGTCCTGATCCCCTTTGCGGATGGCCCAGGCCAGCGGCTCGAAGGTGAACGGCTTGTCGAGGTGCACCACGGCGCCCTGATTCTGGGAGGCAAAAATAGCGTTGTAGGGCAGGTCATAGACGAACGCATCGACCTTGCCGTTGATCACTTCCAGCTTGGCGTCATCCTGGGTTTCAAACTGCAGCAGGGTAGCTTTGGGGATCAGGCGCTTGACTGCCTGCTCGCCGGTGGTACCGAGCTTGACCGCGATCTTGTATTTCGGGTCGTTGAGGTCGGTGAAGGATTTGATTTCGCCCGCCTTCTCTTTGCGCAGGACTATGGTCTGGCCGACCACGATGTAAGGATCGGCGAAGTTGACTCGCAGGTTGCGCTGGGGAGTGACGGTCATGCCGCCCATGATGACGTCGAACTTGTTGGTCAGTAGCGCCGGAATGATGCCATCCCAGGCGGTGTTGACGAACTCGACCTTCACGCCCATCTCTTTGGCGACCATCTTGGCGAGATCCACGTCAAAGCCGATGTACTGGCCCTGCTTGTTGGTCATCTCGAAGGGTTGATAGCCCGCATCGAAGCCGACTCGCAGCACACCGCGTTCGAGCACGGCATCCAGGGTGGAGGTGGGGGCAGGGGTCGGGGCCGCCGTGGCGATCCCGCAAAACAGCAGGGTAGAAAGAATCAGTTTTTTGATCATAAGTGACGTCTCTGTCGGTGGTGTGTTCGGCCTTGAACCTGATCCCGTGCGACTCCGTGGCACAAGAGACTGCTGCATCCGGCAACAGGCAAGACAGGATGAATGTCTTGAGCGGGACAAAAGCCCCATATGAGATGCTATGAATAGTGGTTGAGTGAAAAATGTACCAAAAACAGATTGTGTCAGAAGACTCAACAGGTTAGAGACATTAATTGCTCATGGCTTCATTCATAAAATCACACGAAAACAACATATCTATCTAATTGAGTGGGTTCAAGCCCAAATTATCCCCAAGACATTTTGTTACAAAGCCTGGGTGCCGCTTGCGGCTCTTATTGAGTTGCTGGGCCCCGTAAGAGGCTTTTTATGGGGTTAAGACGAATACGCATTGGTGGGATATCACACGCATTGCTCTGTTTGTCAGCAAACGAACGGGCTTTATTGTGAAAACCATCAAGTCGCACTGGGTCTTGGCAAACGCTTCTCATATACTCAGTTACCCTCTCTGCATGGCTTTGGTATGGACGCCTCACTACTGCTTAAGCTGGATATTTTTACCTTGATGATCATGGCCTTGTGTGGCTATTCTCTTGGTTTCCTCACTCTTACCATCATTCGCGTTACCCACAACGATATTCCCGGCGTCGGGGTCTGGTGGTGGTCCAGTCTGTTTGCCATGCTGGGTCAGGCGGGATTTGCCAGTCTGCTGCTGACACCCACCCCCTATGGCTCCTGGGTGGGCAATGTGTTCCTGATTTTTCATGTGTCGTTGCTGCTGGTCGCCCAACGCTGTTTCTTCCGTCAATCGCCGGGCTGGCCTGTCTGCTGGGGATTCATCCTGCTGTTTGCCGCCATCATGACCTGGTCGGTCGCCATCGATGGCCGGATTGCGGTGCGGGTGATGATCAGCAGCGCCACTTTCCTCATGCTCAGTTCGCTCATCATCTGGCAGCTCTGGCGTCACGGTCGACCCGATTATCAGGTGGCGGTCTGGGTGCTGATTGGCCTCAATCTGGTGCTGATCGCCATGACCCTGATGCGGATGTTTACCGTGTGGGGCGAGGTGATCGAAAGCCCGTTCCAGCGTCAGCTGTTCAACGTGTTGCCCTATGTTTCCATGCTGGTGGGTAGCTCCATGCTCACCTTCGGGGTGCTGCTGCTCTGCAATCAGCACCGTGCGCTGGAGCTGCGCTATCAGGCCAGTCATGACCCGCTGACCGGCTTGTTCAATCGCCGTGGTTTTATGGAGTGTCTGGCCCGGGGACGCCCTGCACAGCAGGGGGCGCTGGTGGTGCTCGATCTGGATGACTTCAAGCAGATCAACGATCGGCATGGCCATGAGGTGGGCGATCGGGTGCTGGAGCGGGTCGGGTTGGCACTGCGCGAGCTGGAGGGCGTATTGACCAGTCGCTTTGGGGGCGAGGAGTTTGTGCTGCTGTTTCGCCATGCCACCGCAGAGGAGGCGATCGCCCGTTGTCAGTCACTGCGGGTTCAGCTTGCGGCCTGCGAGGTAGATGGGATCCATATCACCGTCAGCATGGGTATTGCTCACTGGCAGGGGGAGTGGCACTTTGACAGCCTGTTCAGCCGTGCGGATGACGCTCTCTATCGGGCCAAGCGGGAAGGAAAAAATCGGGTCTGTCAGGCTGCCTGATGCAGGAATCGGTTCAGGAATAAAATCAGGGCGCGGTGATCCGCGCCCTGTCTGTTTGCCGGCTATAGCTCGTCAGCTGCAACCCGCTACTCTGCATTCGTTTGAGGGGTTCTCGGTGCCTGCGCCTTGAGGAAGGGGAGCAGCAGCAGGGCCGAGACGCCCGCTGCCACCGAGATCACCACGAAGAAGCCGTTCCAGTGCCAGATCTCCATCACCTTGGCCAGCGGATAGCCTGACAGCGCCGCCCCCATATAAGCGAACAGCCCGACAAAGCCGGTGGCCGCCCCCGCCGAGTTCTTGTGGGAGC
Source organism: Aeromonas sp. FDAARGOS 1417 (assembly GCF_019046985.1). Lineage (NCBI taxonomy): Bacteria > Pseudomonadati > Pseudomonadota > Gammaproteobacteria > Aeromonadales > Aeromonadaceae > Aeromonas > Aeromonas sp. FDAARGOS 1417. The sequence goes on from NZ_CP077221.1 coordinate 59,237, forward strand.
ACTCCGCCGCCGCCATGCCGATCAGCATCTGGGGGCCAAACACGAAGAAGCCGATGGTGAAGAAGCAGGCCGCCTGCATCACATAGCTGAAGAAGGGCATCAGCCAGAGCGACCCCACCGCCAGCAGGATCCCCACCGCAAAGATGAGGTTCATCGGGCCACGGTTGCCGTTGAACAGCTTGTCCGATCCCCAGCCCGCCACCAGAGCACCGATAAAGCCCCCCACCTCGAACATGGAAATGGCCGAGTTGGCGCTCATCAGATTGAAGCCGCGCTGCTCGGTCATGTAGAGGTTGCCCCAGTCATTGATGGCGGTACGCACCACATAGACCAGTACGTAACAGCAGGCGAGCAGCCAGATATAGGGGTTGCCGAGCACATATTTGCGCAGGATCTGGCGATGGGAGAGCCCCGCATCCTGGGTCTGCTGGGCCAGCTCCATGGCATCCTTACGCCACTCGCCCACTGTCGGCAATCCCATGGCACTCGGGGTATCCTGCAGTCGCCAGCAGAGGAACAATCCCGCGATGATGGCGATAAGGCCGGGCACTATCATGCCGTAGCGCCAGCCATGTTGCAGGGCGATGGTGCTGACGATAAGGGGAATGAGCGCCCCGCCGACGTTGTGGGCAGTGTTCCAGGCCGACCACCAGACCCCGCGCTCGGTGCGCGAATACCAGCTGGTGAGCAGCTTGGAGCAGGGGGGCCAGCCCCAGCCCTGGAAGAAGGCGTTGGCGACCCAGAGGGCGGCAAACATCCAGAGTGCCGACGAGAGGCCGAACAGGATATTGATAACGCCGGTGGCCATCAGTCCGACACCCATGAAATAGCGCGGGTTGGCGCGGTCACTGATGATGCCGGAGAAGAACTTGGAGCAGCCGTAGGTGATGTAGAACAGAGTCCAAAGCATGCCGATGTCGGACTTGTCCAGCATGCCGCTCGCCAGCATGTCCGGCATGGCGAAGTTGAAACTCTTGCGAGTGAAGTAGAAGACCGCGTAGCCCAGATACATGGTCAGCAGCAGGTGCAGCCGCCAGTGGCGATAGGTGGCATCGATCTCGGCCTGATCCCGGATAAGGGGCCGGGGCGGCGCGCTTCTCATAAAACTCAGCACAGGCAGGCCCTCTGGTGGTGATTAGCCATGACTCTCTTCCCGTCTGCGACTGGGCAGGTTGACCGTCAGCTGGGTGCCGTGGATGCAGGAGAGTTGCAAACTGCCCCCTAGGGCCTGTACCCGCTCGCGAATGCCGAGCAGGCCATAGCCCTGCTGCGGGCGGCTTTCCGGCAGACCGCGGCCATCATCTTCCAGCACCAGTTGCAACTGCTCGCCGCTGGCCCGGGCGCGAATGGTGACCGAGTGGGCGTTGGCATGTTTGACCACGTTGTTGAGCCCCTCCTGACAGACCCGAAACAGGGTGACCCGCTGGGCATCGGAGAGATCGCCATCTACCAGCTGCCACTCCAGCCGGGTGACGATGCCGTGACGCTCCAGCTCCAGCTCCCGCAGCAGTGCCCGTACCGCCTGTTCCAGAGTCATGTCGTCGAGCTGGCGCGGGCGCAGCCGCCCGAGCAGGCCGCGCACCGCGTCGTAGATCCCGAGCGATAGTGTGTCGATCAGGGCGCTGCTCTGGCCCACCCCGGCGTTGTCGGGGGCGAGGCGGCGCACGATCCCGGCCTGGGTACGAATGGCTGTGATGGTCTGGCCGATGTCGTCGTGCAGCTCGCGCGCCACCTCCTTGCGGATGCTCTCCTCGGTCTCCAGCAGCCGCTCGGTGAGCTGGCGATTGTGGGCGAGCTGGCGCGTCAGCGCCTGATTAAGTTCGCGTTGGCGCTGGATCCCGGCACCCAGCAGCAGGCCGGTGAGGCTCTGGGCCAGCAGGGAGAGCAGCAGATCGAGGGGGTGATCGTGCCAGGCCTGACTGGCCAGCAGGGCGATGGTGTTCATCAGGGTGGCGAGCAGCGCCCCCTGCCAGCCGTAGCGCCATGCCATGGAGATGATGGGGATGGCCAGACAAAACGGGGTGAAGCGTACCAGCGAGTTGGGCAATCCCAGTTGCAGCCAGAGGCTCAATACGAACAGCAGCAGATACCAGACCAGATGGCGAAAGCGCCACTCTACCGGCTGATCCACCAGCGCAGGTCCCAGCGGCACCCAGGTGGCTCGGGTGAGGTAGTGCCAGATCAGCATGCAGGTGGAGGTCAGCGTCAGCCCGCCGGTCAGGCTGAGCAGCAGGGCCGAGAGGCCATCTTCCCCGGCCAGATGCCAGAGCAGGGCTTGCAGCAGCGCCGCCGCCGTGACGGTGGCGAGCAGCAGCAACAGTTGCTGCCAGTCGTTGCGCACCTGTTGGCGACGGGCAATCAGCAGCGGTATCAGGGTCAGCAGACTGCCCGCGACCAGCCAAGGCCAGTGGGGCAGCCCCACTTCCAGATTGAGCCAGTAGAGCAGCAGCCCTTCGCACAATAATAGCGGCGGCCAGTAGTGGCCCGGGCTTTGCAGCAGCAAGCCGAGGCGCAGGCCGAATGGGAACAGCAGCACCGCCAGCGCCGGGCCGCCCGCCAGATGCAGGCTGATGCTCCAGAGGCAAAACCAGCCGGCGGCAAAGATGAAGCAGGCCGCCAGCGCGATGGCGACATAGCTGACAAAACGGGAGATCACCAGCTATCCAGCATGCGGTGGGCCAGCTCGACGTTGTTGCTGACCTTGAGCTTGTCCATCAGGTTGGCGCGATGGACGTGAACCGTCTTGGGGGAGAGTCCAAGCTGCTCGGCGATGGCTTTCACCTCCAACCCCTGCGCCAGCAACTGGGCAATCTCCCGCTCCCGATTGGTGAGGGGATCCCGGCTGCTGCTGGCCAGTTTCTGGGCGATGTCCGGCGTAAGATAACACCCCCCCTGGGCGGCGGTGCGCACGGCAGCGATCAGCTCGTCCGGACTGCAGCGTTTGGAGAGAAACCCCTTGGCGCCGGTTTGCAAGGCCTGCTCGATGAGGGCGGGGCTGTCGTGTACCGAGAGCATCACCACCGCAAGGCCGGAGGGGAGCTGCTTGAGCAGATCCAGTCCCGACTGGTCGGGCATCGAGATGTCGCAGACACAGACCCGCGCCCCGCTGCCGGGCAGGCCGGCAAGGGCGTCGCTGGCGGAGCCGAATTCGGCGACCACCTGCAGGTCTGGCTCCAGATTGAGCAGTTGGGCAAAACCGGATCGGACGATCTGGTGATCGTCGATGAGGGCAATTTTTATCATGATGTCAGCCTGAAATTCGGTGCGTCATGACCATGACGCGGCCAACAAGATACCTGCCCCCCGAGTCAGGCTCAAGCAGCAGCAGGAAAAGGGGCTAAAAACCGGGGGGCAAGGTGCGTAAAGCTTGATCGGGATCAGCTGGCAAGGGCGAGCAAGCGGGCTGATCAACAGGGGGATGACCAGCCCGGGGGACTCAGCGGTGCAGCTCGCCGGCGCGCTCCGGCTGATAAACCACTTCCAGAATTTCGACCTCGATGGTGCGACCGGCCGGGCCCGGCCAGGCGATGCTGTCGCCCACTTTCAGACCGAGCAGGGCGCTGCCCACCGGCGCCAGTACCGAGATGTTGCTCTCGTCGCCCTTGGCATCGCGCGGGTAGACCAGGGTCAGGCAGAACTCGTTGCCGCTGCTCTGCATCTTGAAGCGTACCTTGCTGTTCATGGTGACCACGTCCGGCGGCATGTCGGCTGGTTCGCGGATCTCGGCGCGGTCCAGCTCCTCTTGCAGGGCCAGATGTTGCGGGTGGTTGCCAAGCAGTTGTTCGATACGATCCAGATCAAGGCTGGAGATAACCAGATGAGGTTGTTTCATAAGATATTCCTTATCAATAGCGGATAGGCCCATACCGGCGGGTGCAGGTTGGCCATCACGCAAAGTGTTACAAAAATGGATTCAACAGGTTCAATCGATTGAAAATGCCATGCCCCCAAGCGACTCGCGGCCGAAGGAGCGAGGCGGGGGCTCAGCAGGGTGTGAGCAAATGCGAGGAAATAGCGAGTATTTTCATAGGCCTACCATAACCATTCTGGCCGGTCTTGGCAACCGCGATTGAGTGACTACTCAGGAGCCTGATAGTTGTACTGACGGATGATCCGCGCCAGTGTGCCATCATGACGCATCTTGTCGATTACGGCTTGCCAGCGACGTCCCTCGGTGAAGGGGAGCTCTTTGCTGGCGGCGACATAAAACTGGGTACGCATCAGAGTCTCCCCGCGTACCAGCCGGTCGGTTGGCAAATCACCAAGGCGCTGGTTATAGAGGATGGCGTTCCAAGCGGCCACCCAGGCATCGATACGGCCCCGATGCAATTTCTGGGCATTGAGCTTCTCGGTGGCCACGGTATCACTCTCAAGCTTAAGTCGTTGTCTGAGCAGATGCTGACCGAAGGAGTAGCGCAGGGTGCCGATCTGCAGCGGTGGGAGATCTGTCACTTTGAGGGGAGAAGGATGAAAGCGGCGATCGCTGACGATGACAAAATCGTCATCGAGTATCGGTGTTACCCAGTAGTAGAGGTGTTCCCGTTGAGTGCTGCGTACCGGCGGGATCAGCAGCACATCCTTGCGGTGGATAGCCTGAGTGAGGGCTCTGGCCAGTGGCATCAGCTCGATAGTGAGCGGTTCTTTAAGGCGTCGGGCGGCCTCCTCCATGATCTCGATGGCGACACCGCTTGGTTTGCCGTGAGAGGAGCGAATGACATAGGGGGGCAGCTCGGCCGCCACCAGCACAATAGCCTGGGCACCGGTGTTCACCAGCAATAACAGCAGGGCAAAAAAGGGCAGGCAGAGAGCGCGCATCAAGGTCGTGAGCCAGAGTCGAATATGCAGAGTGTAACATTCCTGCCTGCGTTGTTGTTGTGCCCGCTGAGGGGTTGGGATCTCAGTCGAAGAAATCCCGCAGATCGCGCACTTCGTAATCAGCGAGTTGCTGCCAGGGGAGCTGAGCAGGCAGCTTGCGCAGGGTCACCTCCATCCGGTAGCTGCGATAGCCGTCGAGACTGGCCGATTCGACCACCAGCGGGATCTGCCACTGACTCGACCAGAGAATCCGGGTTCGTTGCTGCCCTTCGCGCTTTTCATACCAGCGGGCCTGCTCGGGGGCGGCCTCATCCAGCGGGGTCATCCCCTCGATCAGCGCCGGGTTGACGAGATGGCGGATCCGCGGCCAGTCGGGTTTGAAGGCCACCTGGCCATACTCTTCCACCGGCACCTCAACCAGCTGGTTGTGCCAGCTGTCGGCATAGCGCAGCTGAAGTTCACCCTCATCACTGCGACTGACCCAGCGGGCCGCCATCTGGTGGGTAAAGTGCTTGTGGCCGGGGGTGGCGTCGTGAGTGGCGTGATAGGCTCGGGCAAGGGGGAGGGGAATGAGCCGCTGGCTCCACACCTGATTGCCCACCCGCAGCCACTTCTCTTGCCAGACACTCTCTCTGGCGATGCCATCGCTGCCGGTGTTCCGGTCGTGATAGCTGATCCGGGCGGCGAGATCCGGGGGCGTGTCGTCAGCATGCAGGGGGAAGGAGAGGATGCTGCCAAGCAGCCATAACGAAAGCAAAAGTCGCATCATCATCTGTCGCTCGAAAGAGCCGGGGCCCGGGCTGCTGAGTCAATTGCTCAGATGCACCCAGGCCCCTGCTGCTTACAGGCCGAGCGCCTCCCGCAGTTTGCCAAACACCTTGGTGTTATCCAGCGTGCCTTTGAAGCGGTTGCTGCCAGCGCCATCGGCAAACAGCATCACATCGCCGCCGCCATGGGTTTCCGATGTCAGTTTGACGCCGGTCTCCTGCAGGTAATCATTGGCCATCACCTGATCGCTGGTGAGGACCGGACGCACGGCCGCACGATTGGGGCCGTTACCGAACACCAGGGTGGTGAAGGGCTTGCCATCCACATCGTTCTGGGTCGAGCCATCGCCATTTTTAACCAGGTCGAGCACCGGATTGCCCTTGGCGGAGTAGCCGTTAATGGTCATGGTATGGTCATGGTCGGCGGTGACCACGATCAGGGTATTGTTGAGATCCACTTTACCCAGCGCCGTCTTGACCGCCTCATCCAGAGCCACCGCGTCGGTGAGCGAGCGCTTGGCGTTGGTGCCGTGCAGGGCATGATCGATCCGGCCGCCTTCTACCATCAGGAAATAACCCTGACTGTTCTTGCTCAGCAGGTCGATCGCCTTGGCGGTCATTTCGGAGAGGGACGGCTGGGTATTGGCCGCCCCCTTGGCGACCCGATCCAGCTCGTAGTCGAGGTGGGATTTGCTGCTGAACAGACCGAGCACCTTGCCGCTGGTGACCTTGGCCAGTTCACTTTGGGTGGTGACATAGCTGTATCCCTGCGCCTTCATCTCGGCGGTCAGGTCGCGGTTGTCATTGCGACCGCCCTTGTTGCTGGCGCTGTAGGGGGTCCAGTGGTTGGCACCACCGCCCATCAGTACATCGACCCCATCCCTCAGCGCCTGGTTGAAACCAGTTCCTCCCGGAACAGCTTGTGCGGCGATGTCATAAGCGGCATCCCGATGGCAGATGTGGGCGTAGGTAGCCGCCGGGGTCGCGTGGGTCAGCTCGGTGGTGGTGACGGCCCCGACCGATTTGCCTGCCGCCTTGGCCAGCTCCAGGATGGTGGGCACCGGCTTGCCGTTATCGCTGCTGCAATTGTTGACGGTTTTGTTGCCATTGACGTCTTTGCCGGGGGCGACGGCTTTGGTGTCGCTGCTCATGGCGATCACCTCGTTGTTCATCTTGACCCCGGTGGTGTAGGCCGCCATGGAGGGGGCCGAGTCGGTGGTCTGGGCATCGTTGGAGAAGGTCTTGATGCGGGCACTACGCGGCAGCTTCATCATCTCCAGATTGCCCTCTTCCCCCACCTTGAACAGGCGGGTTGCGGTGAGCACGGTGGGGCCCATGCCATCACCGATAAAGAGAATGACGTTTTTGGCATCACCGGCCTGTGCCTGGGAGGTTGCGCCCAGCGCACTGAACAGGGCGGCGCAGACCAGCGTGTGCTTGATGGATGTGTTCATCTGTTTGCTCATGAAAGTGCTCCTTACAGCTTGGCCGCAGCCTTGATCTTGCCGAACACGGCGGTGTTATCGAGTGAGCCATGGAAGCTGTCCGCCCCCTTGCCGATGGCGCCGAGGAAGACATCGGTGCCGCCGTGGGTCTCGTTGCCGATCTCGCCCACCTTGACCACCACTTCCTGGTGGTAGTCATTGGCGGAGACGGTGGCATCGTCGAGCGGGGCAACGCTGCTGCGCGGGCCATCCACCCGGTTGTAGCCGTTGCCAAAACCTATGATGGTGTAGGGCATACCCTCGCTATCCTTGCTTGGCTCGCCAGTCTCGTAGTTCTTCACCAGCCCGAGTACGCCGGGGTTGTCGGCGGTGGTCTTGCCGGTGCGCTTGGCATAGCCGTTGAGCACTAGCGTGTGGTCGTGGTCGGCGGTGACCACGATCAGGGTGTTTTTCAGCTCGGGGTCGCTCTTTTTCACCTCGTCGATAGCGGCCTTGATGGCGTTGTCGAAGGCGATGGTGTCCTGCAGCGCCCGCTTGGCGTTGGTGTCGTGCAGGGCGTGGTCGATGCGGCCCCCTTCCACCATCAGGAAGTAACCCTTCTCTTTGCCCTTGAGCTGTTTGATGGCGGCCAGGGTCATCTGGGCCAGTGACGGCTCGCTGGCAGGGCGGTCCAGGTCATATTTCATGTGGCTGGAACCAAACAGGCCCAGCAGCGGCTTGCCCGCATCGGCCTTGTTCAGCTCATCCAGATTGCTGGCAAACTGGTAGCCCTTGGCCTGCATTTCGCTGATGAGGTTGCGGCCATCCTCCCGCTTGCCCTTGTCGGCTTTGGGCAAGAAGAAACTGCTGCCGCCACCGAGCACCACATCCAGTCCCTCCTTGAGGGCGCTGTTGTAGCCTTTGCCGCCCGGTACCAGCTGGACGGCGATATCTGCCTCCAGATCCCGGTTGCAGATATGGGCATAGGTAGCCGCCGGGGTGGCGTGGGTCACCCGGGTACTGGTTACCACGCCGGTACCGCGGCCATCGGCTTTGGCCAGCTCCAGCAGGGTGGTCACCGGCTTGCCAGCGCTCTTGCTGCAGTCGCTCTCATAGGTGGCGTCGCCGTCCATGCTGATGACGCCGTTGTTGCTCTTGACCCCGGTCATGTAGGCCGCCATGGAGGGGGCCGAGTCAGTGACCTGGGCATCGTGGGAGAAGGTCTTGATAAAGGCCGTCTCTGGCAGGGTATCGATGGTGAGATCACCCTCTTCGCCGACACCGTAGATGCGGGCCGCCGTCAGGGTGTTGAGGCCCATGCCGTCACCGAGGAAGAAGATGACGTTGGTGGGTTGGGCTGCGGGCTTGGTCGCCACCGTGTCATTGTCTGATTTGCAGCCGGCAGCCAGGGCGGCGCCGATCATCACTGCAAGTCCTGCCATTTTTCTCATTGGGGTTCGCTCCTTGTAAAACCTGAGCGCAGCCTAGAGGGGGCAGATGACACTTTTACTGACTATCGGTGACGGTTGTGTGAAAAAGTGATGAAAATGTTACAACATATCAATGTGTTATCTATCAATTGAGCCAGTTGGTCCGGTCGCTTCCGGCAAGGTTGCTCCGCCTCGGCGGTTTGCTGATTTGATGAGGTGATGGTTAGAATGACCTGTCAAAAGAGGCCCGCAGCAGGTAAAATGCGCCCCCTTCGTTCGATGCCCGCGGCAGAGCGCTTGTTGTTCCATGCGCGCGCCCGCAGCCCCCACAGAGAGTAACGGATATGTCCATCAACTGGTTCCCCGGTCACATGCACAAGGCCCGCAAAGAGATTGCCGAGGTCATGCCCCAGGTCGATGTGATCATCGAGATGCTCGATGCCCGCATCCCCTTCTCCAGCGAAAACCCGCTGGTGCCCGAGCTGCGTGGTGATACCCCGGTGATCAAGGTGCTGAACAAGGCGGACCTGGCCGATCCGGCGATCACCGATCTGTGGGTGGCGCACATGGAAAAAGAGAAGGGGATCAAGGCGCTGCCGCTGACGCAACAAGAGCCGGAGAAGATCAAGCAACTGCTGACCCTCTGCCACGAGATGCTGCCGGAGCGCAACTTTGAGCTGCGCGGCGTGCGGGCGATGATCATGGGGATCCCCAACGTGGGCAAGTCCACCCTGATAAATACCCTGGCGGGGCGCATCATCGCCCGTACCGGCAACGAGGCGGGGGTGACCAAGTCCCAGCAGCGGATCAAGCTGGATAACAACGTTATCCTGACCGATACCCCGGGTTTTCTCTGGCCCAAGCTTAACCCGCCCTCCTGCGGTTATCGTCTGGCCATCACCGCGGCCATCAAGGACACTGTGTTCGACTATGCCGATATCGCCATGTTCGCCGCTGACTACTTCATCAAGGCCTATCCGGAGCGGATCAAGGCGCGCTACCAGATTGACGAGTTGCCCGAGACCGAGATCGAGCTGCTGGAGATGATCGCCCGCCAGCGGGCGTTTATGCGCAAAGGGGGGCTGGCCGACCTGCACAAGGCGTCCGAGATCCTGATCAACGAGTTCCGCTCCGGCTTGCTTGGCCGCATCTCGCTGGAGACGCCGGAGATGGTGAGCGTCGAGATTGTCGAAGCCGCCGCAGAAGCCGAGCAAAAAGCCAAAGAGAAGGCCGAGCGGGAAGAGGAGCGTCAGGCCCGCGCCCGTCGCAAGTACGCCCGCAAGCGTCAGAAATAGTTATACTCAGGCGTCCCGAGCTTGCCTGGCAACGAGCGAGCTTGTGTGACCCAGATGACGAAACACGAAGAGGCGACCCCAGGGGTCGCCTCTTCTGTTTTATCTGGTGAAGTGCCGCCCACTTCTCATGGCGTGTCCGCGCTATAAAGCCATGCCATCAGCCAAAACGGTGGCATGCCGTCTCAAACAGCGACATATGAAGCGGGATCAGCTGCTGCCAGTCGCGGCGATAGCCGCCACCGGGTACAGCGGCGACAGGCAACCCATGCTTGATTGCACAGTCAAATACCATGGCATCGCGTAGGCGCACCCCTTCATCGCTCAAAGAGAGATAACCAAGCTCGTCGGCATGATGCACATCGACGCCCGCCTGATAGAGGATGAGATCCGGCGAATAGAGCCGCAGTGCCAGTGATAGCGCCTGTTGCAGTGTGGTGAGATAGGCATCGTCCGTCATGCCGCTTGGCAGCGGAAAGTCGAGGTGAGAGGCGGCTTTGTGATGGGGAAAGTTGTGCTCCCCATGGAGGGAGAGGGTGATGATATCGCGCCGTCCGGCGCACAGGGCCGCACTGCCATCCCCCTGATGCACATCGAGATCGACGATCAGCACCTGTTCACAGTGCCCCTCGTCGAGGCAAGCCTGGGCGGCAATCACCAGATCGTTGAACAGACAAAAACCGCTGCCGTGATCCCGATGGGCGTGGTGGTAGCCACCGGAGATCTGCAAGCCGCATCCCTGCTCAAGAGCATGGCGGCTGGCGGCAACGGTGGCACCCACCGAGCGCAAGGTGCGCTCTATCAGCATGGGTGACCAGGGAAAACCGATCTTGCGAATGGCGCGCTCTTCAAGCTGGCCGCTCAGGGCCGCCGCGACATAATCGGCATCGTGAATGCGACAGATTTGCTCCCAGGTGGTCGACGGCGCTTCGCCAAGGGGGTAACCCTGCACCTGCAGGCGCTCAAACAACCCCTGATACTTGGCCAGCGGGAAGCGATGGCGATCGGGTAGCGTCAGGGAGGAGTAGAGAGGGTGATAGAAAATGCGCAACGACATGGTGCCATTCTCCCTGGCAAGGTGGCGCTTTCTATATATGAAATCAGCAGATGAATCCATATATGTACTCCCTATATAAAGGGGAAGTGGCAGCGCATAAATCAAGACGCGTCGTGAGTGAGACCGCAAGATATGGAAAAGGGGAGCTTGGCTCCCCTTTCAGTCAATCTCTCAGCTCGGCTTATTGCTGCTGGATAACCCAGATCTGGAAGGCTTTGCGGGTTTCCGCATCGGCCTTGTTGTACCAGTTTTGCAACTGGGTCAGGGCTTCCGGATTGCTTTGAGCCTTGCTGGGGGCAACCTGAACCGGTGCGCTGGCGGCAGCCATCACGGCAGCAGTAGAGACGGCAACGGTTTTGGGTTGGTTGAAGGCTTTGCCCATGTTGATCAGCTCTTGCTGATAGTCACGGGTCAGCTGGAAGCCCTCTACTTTCGGCATCACGAACTGTTCGCTACTCACTTGCTGGCCTGTGACCTTGTCTTTCAGCGCTACTTTCTGCTCTTTGACAAACTGCTTGGCTTCGGCTTCGTTGCGGGGCTTTTTGTAGTCCAGCACCAGTTGCTGATTGTCGGCGGCGGTGAAGTTCAGCACCAGCGGCTCGGCGGTGACCAGCTTGATATCGCTGCGGCTGGAGTAGTTGCCTTCAAAAGCGACGACCAACTGGTGTTTGCCGGCAGAGAGGGGGAAGATACTGGTTTTGTCGAGCAGCTTGGGGTTGATGGATTGACCATCGATCAGCTGGACGACATAGGGGTTGGTCACTTCCAGTTGAGCATCAGCAAGGGCGCTACCGGCCCATAACAGACCAGCCAGTGCCGGTACCAGAACAGTCAGTTTCATTTCATCTCCTTGAACAGTCAGGCGATTGCCCACTGAAAACAGGGGCTCATTTTTACAGGTTTGGCCTACTGCGGCAATGGCTCTTTCTGGTGGTCGATGTTCGCGCTGCTGTCAGTTTGTTTATCAATAGCGACCGACTTATTTATTCGATCCGCCGTGTAAACGGGGGGAGGGCATCAAGCAACCCCTTGCCATAACGTTTGGTCAGCAGGCGGCGGTCGAGAATGGTGACCCGTCCCCGATCAGCCTCTTTGCGGATGAGGCGGCCACAGGCCTGGATAAGCTTGCGCGATGCCTCCGGGACCGTCAGTTGCAGGAAGGGGTTGCCGCCTCGCTGCTCCACCCACTCGGCAGTAGCCTCCTCGACCGGCGAGTTGGGCACCGCAAAGGGGAGCTTGGTGATGACCAGATTGGTAAGGTAGTGACCCGGCAGATCCAGCCCCTCCGAGAAGCTGCCGGTACCAAACAGGATGCTGGACTGACCGCCATCGCATTTTTGTTTGTGCAGGGTGAGCAGGGCATTGCGGGAGGCTTCCCCCTGCACCAGCAGCGAGAGTCCCTTGGCTCGCAAGCCAATGGCCACCTCATTCATCTGGCGGTAGGAGGAGAAGAGCACCAGACTCGCCTCCTTGCCCGCCAAAATGCGTGGCAGTACGCTGATGAGCTCGTTGGTAAAGGCCGGCGAGTTGGGTTCGTGCTCCATTTTGGGCAGATAGAGCTCGGCTTTCTGATAGTCAAAGGGGGAGCGCAGGCGCAGATAGCGGGTGCCGTCGTGCTCCTTGAGCCCCACCTGATGGCGAAAATAACTAAAGGAAGAGAGGGCGGTGAGAGTCGCCGAGACCAGCACGGCCCCCAAACATTTCGACCAGAGCCACTCCTCCAGCAGATACCCCACCTCTATCGGTGAAGCGTGCAGCCAGATATCGCCGTCATCGCTCTTGGCCATCCAGCGGGCGAGCGGGGTTTTACCGGTCGGCACATGGCGCCCCAGCATCTCCCACAGGGCGCAGAAACTCTCCAGCCGCTGCAGATGAAAACCGCTCTCTGCCAACAGGGGTTCGGCCTCCTTGCGGCGGATCTCGCCATCTTTCAGCGCTTCACCTATGGCCCCCTGCATCCGATCCAGCGCTCGCAGCGCCTTCTTGCTCGACTCCTTGAGATTCTCTGCCAGCATGGGCAGGGGATCCGGCAATACCCCTTCGACGAAGCGGTAGTGTGGTTCCGTGCCAAACAGCCGATCGTTGGCGCTGAGCCACTGCTCGACCGCCTTCAGATCAGGCTGGATGGAGGCCAGTGCATCCTGCAGTTTGAGTTGGGGGTCGAGCAGGCTCTCCTTATTAAGCGTCCGCGCCAGCTTGCCTGCACTTTGTACCAGCTTCTCCAGCCAGCGACGTGAGCCTTTGACGCTGGCCGACGCCGCGCCGTGATCCCGGGCGATGGTGGGCAGGTGATGGGCCTCATCCAGCACATAGATGCACTCATCGGGGGGAGGCAGAATGATGCCACCGCCCATGGTGAGATCGGAGAGCAGTAGCGCATGGTTCACCACCAGCACATCGGCGCTCTCCATGTCGTTGCGGGCGCGATGAAAGGGGCAGTGCTGGTGATGGCTCAGCGCCTTGTTGCAGGTGTGGCGGTCGGCGGCGATGCGATCCCAGCAAGTGTCGGGAATGGGCTCCGGCCAGTTGTCCCGATCCCCGTCCCATTTGCCATTGGTGTAGGCCTGCCACAGGGCCTGGTAGCGATCTTTGTCGCTGTCAGATGGCTTGGATTTGCTCAGACTGCCAAAGTCGAGCTCGAAGTTGGCTATCTCGGCACCACTGGCTGCCTGCTCCAGCAGATGCTCGCAGCAGTAGCGCTGACGCCCCTTGACCAGCATAAAGCGAAACGGCAGCTCGCTATGGCGGTGGTAAAAAGGAAGGTCTTTGTGGATCAGCTGCTCTTGCAGGGCCACTGTGGCGGTGGAGATCACCAGTTTCTTCTGGGTGAGCCGCGCCACTGGGATGGCACCCTGCGCATAAGAAAGAGATTTGCCGATACCGGTTCCTGCTTCGGCAACCAGAATACGGCGCTGTTTGTCGTACTCGCCGGTCAGGGTTTTGGCTATCTCTGCCACCAGAAAGTTCTGCTCTTTGCGCGGCACAAAACCGGGTAATCCATCCGAAATCTGGCGATAGGTTTGACGAATGGTGGCTTTAAGGCGAGTAGAGAGCATGAAGAGAAGGCCAGTTAGGTGTTAATCGAAGGACAAGGATACCCGCAACCCTTTGGTTAGGTCGAGGCAACTGCCATTATCACGGCTGTTTTACGCTGATCAGACCACTTTAGTTGTTTATCAGGTAGTTAGCGTTATTTGCATGCAAAATAGACTATTTGAGTCCAAATAATCAGCAGGATTCATTGTAAACGTTTTCCTTTTGCCTTGCCGTCAGGTGAGACTTGGCTCACACTTTTGCCTCCGTGACTATGGTTTGCGTAAAAAGTTCCAAGTTTTTTCATTGCGGTTCAAAAAATCCGGTGCTAGTCTCGGCGGCATAGTGATGCAAAGAACATCGCTAACACAGGGAATAACAACAACTTAGTGTTTAATTACAGTAGGCATTGGAAACTATGAAAAAGACAATTCTGGCTATTGCTATCCCGGCTCTGTTTGCATCCGCCGCTAACGCCGCAGTGATCTATGACAAAGACGGTACCACTTTCGACGTATACGGCCGTGTACAGGCTAACTACTACGGCGAAAGTGACAACCCTAACCCAATCTCTGGAGCTGACAAGAACAGTGCTGCAGAATTGATTGGTTCTTCACGTCTGGGCTGGTCCGGTAAAGTTGCCCTGAACAACACCTGGTCTGGTATCGCCAAGACTGAGTGGCAAGTTGCTGCGGAAAATTCAGACGGAAGTAAGTTCAATTCACGTCATATCTATGCCGGTTTTGATGGTACCCAGTACGGTAAAATCATCTTCGGTCAGACCGACACCGCTTTTTACGATGTAATGGAAGCTACCGATATTTTCAACGAGTGGGGAAGCTACGGTAATTTCTATGACGGCCGTCAGGAAGGCCAGATCATCTACTCCAACACCTTTGGTGGTTTTAAAGGTAAGGTGTCTTACCAGACTAACGATGATGAAGCTGTTAAGGTCACTGATGTAAGACAGAGCATCAAAAAGGATCCGATTTTTGGTCCTGATGTGAAGCGTAAGGACGCCTATGCCGTTGCAGCAGGTTACGACTTTGACTTCGGTCTGGGCTTCAATGCCGGTTACGCCTATTCTGATCTGGCTAACAAAGCCAATGGTCAGACCGGTAAGAAAGACGAGTGGGCAGTTGGTGCACACTACGCTATCAACGGTTTCTACTTTGCGGGTGTTTACACTGAAGGCGAAGTTAAGAACAAGACTTTGGGCGCTAAAGATGAAGGTCGTGGCTACGAGCTGGCTGCATCTTACAACGTAGACGCCTGGACCTTCCTGGCTGGCTACAACTTCAAAGAAGGCAAGGACAATGCCCAAGCAGCAGGTTCCAGCTACAAGGACCTGGTTGACGAGACCCTGCTGGGTGTTCAGTACGCTTTCACTCCGAAGCTGAAAGCTTACACCGAGTACAAGATCCAGGGTATCGAGAAGCATGACGACGAGTGGACTGTTGCTCTGCAGTACAACTTCTAATAAGTTGCACATGAGTAATATCCTGGCTTGAGTCTTTGACCAAGTTACGAATGGCCGAGATGATATCTCGGCCATTTTCTTTTTAGGCGACAGCGTATTGGCGTCATGATAAATCGCCGGATTGCTATGTAAGTGATGTTTGGCAAACCATCTGTCTCGATTAATCTCTCCTGCTTCCTGCTTCCTGCTTCCTGCTTCCTGCTTCCTGCTTCCTGCTTCCTGCTTCCTGCTTCCTGCTTCCTGCTTCCTGCTTATCTCTTTGATGGGGAGGGCACTGCTCTCTTTTACACCATACAGTCATTGCTTGCAGCAGCTTGGTTTGACCGTGAGTATCTGGCTGCACTTGCAAGGGGCGGTGCTATTTGCGCGGATATTGAGGGGGCATACTTGGGATGTGATGCCGCGCAGGGTAGGGTTGGGTAGGGTATTGTGAGGCCAATCAGAGGTAGGTGCTTGATGTGTCGCCGCTCGCGACTGAGTTAGCGTTGAAATGAGTAACAAACAAAAAAGGAAGATGCCTGAGTATCTTCCCTTTTTGGTGATATGAGCGTTGCTACTTTTGCAGGATCAGCCGTGTTGGCGGCGGTCGTTAGCCTGGGCCAGTAGCATGCGGCTTTCACGCAGGAACTGGTCGGCATGTTCGCCGAAGAAACCGGAGACTTGCGAGAAGGCGTCGATAAATCCGGCTCTGTCCCCCCGCTCCAGCAGCCCCAGCGCTTCGCCGAAGTTTTGGTAGTAGCGACGGATCATCGCCAGATTCTGCGGTGACGACAAAATGATGTCGGCATAGAGGTGGGGATCCTGAGCGAACAGCCGCCCCACCATGGCGAGCTCCAGCCGGTAGATGGGGGAGCTCAAACTCAGCAGGCGATCCAGATTGGCCTGCTCCCGGGAGAGGTGCCAGCCATAGGCAAAGGTGGCGAAGTGACGCAGTGCCTGAATGAGGGTCATCGCCTCATCGTGGGCCTTGGCTTCCACCTGTTGCAAGCGGGCGCCCCAGATGGTCATCTGATCCAGCAGCCATTGGCTGGCGGCGGGGTCACGACCCTGGCAGCAGACGATCACCTGCTTGGCGAGACTCGCCACATCCGGCCCGAACATGGGGTGCAGTCCCAGTACCGGCCCTTGGTGCGCCGCCAGCATATGTTCGAGCGGCACCGCTTTCACGCTGGTGACATCGACCAGCAGGCAGTGGGCGGGCAGGTTGCCGAGGCGGTCGATGATCTGGCAGGTGATATCGATGGGCACCGCCACCATCACCAGACCGGCTCCGGCGAGGATCTCGTCAGCGCGCGGCCAGTCGGCTTGTTCCAGCGTCTCGACCCGATAGCCTGAGAGGCTGAACATATGGCCGAACAAGCGGCCAAGCTGGCCCTGACCGCCGATGATGACCACCTTGCCAAGATCCGGCTTTATGCATTTGAAGCCGGTATCTTTCTCGCTGGCATAAGATTCACGCATCACCCGGCGCAGCACGTCTTCGATGAGATCGCCGGGCACCCCCAACTGCTCAGCCTCGGCGCGGCGGCGGGCCAGCATGCTCGCTTCCCGATCCGGTGCATAGATGGGCAGGCCGTGGCGGCTCTTTACTTCACCCACTTCTCCCACCAGGGCCAGACGGGCGGCCAGCAGATCGATCAGCTGCTTGTCCACCGCATCTATCTTGTCCCTGAGTACATTCAACTCTTCAGCCATATCCAGTCCCTGCTGGCGCCGCGAGCGGCGGCGCCCTGAAAATCAAGATGCAACAAGGTATCACGGCGTGAGCGGTTTGATGCCACCACTAGTGATACCTCGATTGTTCAATAGGTTACGACAAGATACCACGGCTTACCGTGCAGTTCTGCCCTTGAGGGGGTCAGCCAGCTGGTTGTGGCAGCGGTCCAGCAGGGTAGCGGTGGTGTCCCAGTCGATGCAGGCATCTGTGATGGAGACCCCGTAGCGCATCTGCTCCTTGGGCTGCTCGCTGGACTGGTTTCCCTCGAACAGGTTGGATTCGAGCATCACCCCGATGATGGAGCGGTTGCCCTCCTGGATCTGGTGGATGACGTTGTCGGCCACCTTGGGCTGCAAACGGTGATCCTTGCTGGAGTTGCCGTGGCTGCAATCCACCACAAGGCTCGGCAGCAGGCCCGCTTTCTCCAGCGCCTCTTCCGCCAGCGACACGTTGACCGAGTCGTAGTTGGGATGTTTGCCGCCGCGCAGGATCACGTGGCCATCCGGGTTGCCCTGGGTCTGCAACAACGCCACCTGGCCCTGCTGGTTGATCCCCATAAAGGCGTGAGGGGAGGAGGCCGCCTGCAACGCATTAATGGCAGTCCCCAGGTTGCCGTCGGTGCCGTTCTTGAAGCCGACCGGCATGGAGAGGCCGGACGCCATCTCCCTGTGGGTCTGGGATTCGGTGGTGCGGGCGCCGATGGCCGACCAGGAGAAGAGCTCGGCCAGGTATTGCGGGCTGATGGGATCGAGCGCTTCGGTGGCCAGCGGCAACTCCAGCTCCGCCAGCCAGCAGAGCAGCTCGCGGGCACGGTGCAGCCCCAGCTCCACATCGAAGGTGCCATCCAGATTGGGGTCGTTGATAAAGCCTTTCCAGCCGACCGTGGTGCGCGGCTTCTCAAAGTAGACCCGCATGACAATGTAGAGAGAGTCCTGATAGGCATCATGCAGCGCTTTGAGTCTGGTTGCGTACTCTTTGGCGGCGTCCATGTCGTGGATGGAGCAGGGACCACAGATCACCAGCAAGCGGTGATCGCGGCGGTGAATGATATCGGCGATGGTATTGCGGGCCCCTTGTACGAATGCCAGCGCCTTGTCGGAGATGGGTAACTTCTCCTTGAGCTGGGCAGGCGTGATCATCACTTGTTCGGACTGGATATGGATGTTGTTCAGGGGGTCTCTTTGCATGATTTCATTCTCTCTACTGTATTAAGCCAAAAGCGATTGTACCGATATGTTTACGTTGGTACCTGCTTTGTTACGCAACCGCCCTCACCTTACCAAGGAAAAACAAACAATCAAGTGAAACTAGCGGATTTACCGCTAAAAAGTCAGATAAAGGAGCTGCTATATAGCGCGGACAGGAATAACACAGAGAGATTTTCGGAGGGTTAATGGCTTTTTCGTAACTTAATATTTACAGCCTGAGGGGTGAAGGCTGCGTTGCCCAGCTGTTTACCCACAGTAAATGGTATCTCTGGGAGACTGCAACGCGATGGCAATGATGGTGTGAGGTGGTTATCTGGTCAGCTATAGAAAGAGGGAGCCATTATGGCTCCCTTTGCAGTAGGAAGGGGGATCCCGTCTGGCTGCGGATCAGCGCTTCTGTTTTCCCTGCAGCTCTTTGTTCAGGCGAGTGAGCATCCCCTGGGTGACCAGCACTATGCCCTGCTCGGAGCGGTGGAAGCGACGTGCATCTTCATCGGCGTTTTCACCGATCACCATGCCTTCCGGCAGTTTGCACCCCTTGTCGATCACCACCCGGCGCAGTCGGCAACCGGCACCAATCTCCACACCTGGGAAGATTACGGCTTGATCCAGAGTGCAGAAGGAGTCGACCCGCACATTGGTAAAGAGCACCGAACTCAGGATGAAAGAGCCACTGACGATGGTGCCCCCGGCAAACATGGAGTTGATGGTCATGCCGTGCTGGCCGTTTCGGTCCTGCACGAACTTGGCGGGAGGAGTCATGTTCTGACTGGTCCAGATGGGCCAGTCCTGATCGTAGATATCCAGCTCAGGCGTGACGGAAGCGAGATCCATGTTGGCTTCCCAGAAGGAGTCCACGGTGCCCACATCGCGCCAGTAGGGACGGCGCTCCGGACAGCAGCCGACACAGGACATGCCAAACGGGTGAGCGAATGCGGTGCCCTCTTTCACCACGCGGGGAATCACGTCCATGCCGAAATCGTGATGGGACTGCTCGTTGGCAATGTCCTCTTCCAGCAGCTGATAGAGATACTCGGCATCGAAGATATAGACGCCCATGGAGGCCAGCGCGGTGTCGGCCTTGCCCGGCATGGCGGGCGGGTTGGCAGGCTTTTCGACGAAGGCATTGATCTTGCGATCATCATCCACCGCCATTACCCCGAAGGCGCTTGCTTCACTGCGTGGAACCTCGATGCAGGCAACGGTCACCTTGGCGCCCATATTGACGTGGTCGAGCAGCATGGCGGCGTAATCCATCTTGTAGATGTGATCGCCTGCCAGCACCACCACATATTTGGGGGCGTGATCGCGGATGATATCCAGATTCTGGTAGACCGCATCGGCGGTACCCCGATACCAGTTCACCTCATCCACCCGCTGCTGGGCAGGGAGCAGATCGATAAACTCGTTCATCTGGTAGCGCAGGAAAGACCAGCCCGATTGGAGATGGCGCAACAGGCTGTGGGATTTGTACTGGGTCACGACACCTACCCGACGAATGCCGGAGTTGATGCAGTTGGAGAGCACGAAATCGATGATGCGGAATTTGCCGCCGAAATGAACGGCAGGTTTTGCACGGTTGTCGGTTAACTGTTTGAGGCGACTACCCCGCCCTCCTGCGAGTACCAAAGCCATGGTCTCGTTCAGCAACTGTCTGGATTTTGCTGTATTGGCAGGTTGTAACAACATCTCATATCCCTTTGTAGATAAATCACTACAATGTTGCCTCCTTTGAGCCCTCAAGAAAGTGCTTTCAGTCACATTTTATGGTTTCTGACGTAATAAAATGACCTTTTTGTTATTAAAAATGACGGGTTGATCCGTCATTGCTTTCAATATGGTCAGTTGTCAATTGAGGCGAGCCGAACGACAAAATGGGCGGCGAGAGAGGAGGGATGAAAAAGCCCCTGCCAATGGTTGGCAGGGGCCCGGTTTGTTGAGACCCGGTGAGCCGGGTCTGATTAACAAGGTTCAGGCTGCGTTGGCCAGTGGCTCCTCGCTCTTCTTCTGGTAGGCCTGAGGGGTGAGGCCCAGCAGCTCCTGCACGGTCGAGGCGACGGTGATGGAGGAGACGGTGCCCACCAGGATCCCGGCAAACAGGGTGAAGGAGAAGCCGTAGAGGGCGTCACCGCCAAACAGCAGCAGCGCACCCACGGTAAACAGGGTGGTGCCCGAGGTGATCATGGTGCGACTGAAGGTCGCCTTGATGGCCACATCGGAGCACTCGTGGATCCCCATTTGGGTACGCGAGCTCAGCAGATCCCGCAGCCTGTCCGAGATGACGATGCTGTCGTTGAGGGAGTAGCCGATCACCGCCATTAAACCGGCGATAATGTTCAGATCGAATTCGATCTGAAAGAGTGACAGCAGCCCCAGCGCCACGATGGCGTCATGGACCACCGAGAGCAGGATGCCGATGGCCTGACGCCACTCGAAGCGAAACGCCAGATAGGCCGACATCGCCAGCGAAGCGACCAGCACGGCCAGCATCCCCTGCTGGAACAGTTCGGCACCCACCTGAGGGCCGACGATGGTGGTGCGCAGCAACTCGACCGGCATCCCCAGCTGTTGGGTCAGCATGGTGGCGAGATCCGCCGCGGGCCAGGGCAGTTCGTGGGGGGGCAGCTTGATCAGCCACTCGCCGGGAATACCGGCCGAGCTCAGCTCAACGGCTCCCGCCAGCGGGGAGACCAGCATGGCATTGAGCTCATGGGCCTCTTTCAGGGTCTGGATATGAAACTCCAGCAGGATCCCGCCGGTAAAATCGAGCCCCAGTATCAGGCCGTTCACCAGCAAGATGGCGACGCTGGCCACGGTCAGCAGGATGGAAGCCCACAGGCCGATATAGCGCCAACGGGTCAGCCCCATGGCAACGATCATTCTCAACATAATTCTCTCCTTGGCCAGCCAGCATCAGGCTGTTGGCCCATCACGACGTGTCGCGACACGCCGGGAAAATAGTGTTCTGCTTTGGCCGCTCCGGCCATATCCATGGCCGATGGCGCAGTCAAAGCCGCTCATCAGAGGGACTGCTGTCCCGTTACACCTTCAGCGTGCGCTCGCTGCTGCGTCCCCACAGGGGGTTGATGATGGCGCGCGTCCCCCAGATCCCGGTGATCATGCTGGAGAGCAGACCCAGAATGAGGGTGATGGAGAAGCCCTGCAGCGGACCGGAGCCAATGGAATAGAGCACCACGGCGCAGATGAGCGTAGTGATGTTGGCATCAAAAATGGTGTGGAAGGCCGAGCGATAGCCAAAGTCGATGGCGTTGGCCAGTGAGCCCCCTTCTCGCAGCCGGTCCCTGATCCGCTCGAAGATCAGCACATGGGTATCCACCGCCATGCCCACCGTCAGCACCAGACCGGCGATCCCCGGCAGGGTCAGCACGGCGCCCGGCAGCACCGCCAGCATGCCGACCTGCATCAACAGGTTGGCGACCAGCGCCGTGATGGCAACCCAGCCGAATTTGCGGTACCAGGCCATCATGAACAGCATCATGCCTGCCATGCCGAAGGCCAGAGCGGTGAAGCCCGCCTCGATATTCTGCATCCCCAGCGTCGGGCCAATACTGCGTTCTTCCAGGATCTTGAGAGGGGCGGTGAGGGCGCCTGCACGCAGCAGCATGGCCAGCTCTTGCGCTTCTGGCAGACTGCCAATGCCGGTGATGCGGAACTGGTTGCCAAGGGCGGTCTGGATGGTGGCGACGTTGATCACTTCGCTTTGGGCGCGCAGTTTGCCCTGGGCGTTAGTCTTGTACTCGGTGAAGACGGTCGCCATCGGCTTGCCCACATGCTGGCGGCTGAACTGGTTCATCTTGCTGCCACCCAGGGTATCGAGCACGATATTGACCTGGGGTTGACCCATCTCGCCCATGTTGGCGCGGGCATCGACGATGTGCTCGCCGGTGAGTACCGGCTTGCGCGCCATGCCGACGGCCTGACCGTTGCGATCGGCGATATAGAAGTGGCTGTCGGCTTTGGCCTCGTAGAAGGCCAGCGAGGCGGTGGCGCCGATCACCTCTTTCGCCTGCTTGGGGTTATGTACCCCGGGCAGTTCGATACGGATGCCATCCTGCCCCTGACGCACCACCGAGGCTTCGACGATGCCGAGCTCGTTGATCCGTTTTTTCAGGATCGACAGGTTCTGGGTCACGGCGTTGTTGACCAGCAGGGTACGCTCCGCCTCGCTCAGTACCAGTTTCAGGTCATTGCCGGAGCGGGCCAGCTTCCACTGATCCTGACGGGTACCGGCACTCTCCTTGATGATAGAGAGCCAGCTCTCCTGTTCGGCCACCTCCGGCAGGGTGACGGCTACGGCGCCCTGTGCCGTGCGAGTGACGCTGGCGCCGCGCAGATTGGCTTCACGGAAGCGGGTGCGCAGGGTGTCGACCAGATTCTTGGTCTGATTGTCGATGATAAAGTCCACGTCCACCCCGATCAGCAGTTGGGAGCCGCCACGCAGGTCGAGCCCCAGCTTGATGGGGTCGGCGCCGAGGCGGGTGATCCAGGCCGGCGCATTGGAGTGAAACTCCAGGGTCAGGGCGGCACTGTCGACCCCTTGCTGCTCCAGCAACTGCTTGGCGCGCTGCTGCTCGCCCTGGCTGGCAAAGACCAGCTCGACCCGCTCGGGTTGCTCAATGACCTTGGTCGGGGTCAGGTGTTTGTCACTCAGCAACATCTGCTGTTGAGCGGTCAGGCGCTGCTGTCCGTGCAGGCCGAGGGAGGGCTGCTCACCGAAAAAGGTGGGCAGGGAGTAAAAGGTAAAGGTCAACAGCATGAGCAGCAGCAGTGCGTACTGCCACTTGCTCATGCGGTTGAGAACGGTGCGATTGCTCTTTCTCATGGCAAACAAGCCTCTGTCAGGAGAATGGTGCCCGGGCCGATAGCAACAAGGCTCGGCAAGGCGCAAAAAATGGGATGCATCAAATGCGGATCAGGCAGCCGCCGGATCCGTCAGGAAGAGGAGATGAGCAAACAGTGGATGTGCCAGCCCCTCCGGGGTCAGGCGCTCAGATAGCTCTGGGTGAAGCGGTATTGCAGATGTTGGCGCTGTAGATGGCGCCGGTGGATCGCGCCAAAGCGATCGCGAAAACTCTGTTTGTGATAGAGCTCGGGTGCCAGCATCAGCCAGCCGAGCAGCAACAGCAGGATGGCCTGGGCCGACCAGCTCTGGATCAGCTCGTAGACCACACTCTTGGGCTGGTTGTCACTGCGCAGGGATTGTTCGAGACGCAGCAGGTGATTCTGATGGCTGCCGACAAACTTGATGATGCCATCATCGCTGTCGCTAAGCTGATTGAACACCTGAGTCTGCTGCTGTTCACTCTGGGGAGATGCGGGTAGCAGCGGGCCTTCCATTCGGGCGATGGAACAAAGCAGGGTGAGGGCGATAACCAGAGTTACCAGCACCAGTTTTACTTTGTCGATAAGGCGCAAAAAGTTAATTCCCGATAAATAGAAAGGGCAAACTACCACACGCGCCCGGTTTGAACAAGGTTGCCCTGGGCGCATGGCACCATTCGATGCCGCTCGTCAGCTGCCGCTCATCTGTTTGAAGTCGCGGGCATAACCCTTGAGCAGGGAGTAGAGATGGGCCCGCTGGGAGATATCAAGCGACTGGCTCATGGCGCTCAGCCAGTTGACGGTACGCTGGCGTGACTGCTCGGTATAGCCGGTAAAGCGGCCATCCATCAGCCCATCCCCCTCGGCCAGCAGGTCAGTCAGCTCGCGGGTAAAGGCGGGACTCTGGCGCTGCTTCATCAGCCTGTCCAGCTCCTGGGTCCAGGACTCCTGAAACTCGAGCCAGGGGGGCATCAGCTCGTATTGCCATTCGGCCCACTGGGCCACCAGTGGCGCCTGTGCCGGTTTCACCTCACCAATCCAGAACTCGAGCCGCTTGTTCATCTTGTCGCGAAACTCCGCCAGCATCTGCTCTTTGGGCTCAGTGGCAAAGTCCTTTTGCCGCTCCTGTTGCCGCTTGACCCGATCGGTCATAAAGCGGGCCACCTGCTCGTCGGTCAGGGTGCGCGCCAGCCTGACCGCGCGGGGGATAGTGTTTTCAAGGGTGCGGGTCAGACTCTGTTGCACCGCATCGAGATTGGTCGAGATCTGCTCCGGCGTCATGGGGCTGGCCACTGCCTTGGCCAGCGCATCGAGATCCTTGGCGTAGCGCGGCAGCTCGTGTTGGCGATGCCAGGCCATCAGCCCCTTCACTTCGCGGCTGAGCAGATCCTTCTGCGAATAGGAGAGGGCAAAGTAGTCATCCAGCTGCCAGATGATGGCGGTATCGAGCCAGTAGTAGATCACCCGGGTCGAGCAGCCGGTCAGCAGCAGGCCGATCAGCAGCAGACCCCAGGTTTTCGGCTTGTGCCAGCGCACCTTGTTTATCATCTGTTACTCCAGTCGTTGCCGGTTGATGGCGATCAGGGTGTCATAGTCGAGTGAGGGCTGTTGCTCTGCCATCAGCAGGGCCCAGAGCAGGCCGATATAGTCGACCCAGGGTAAAAATGCCTCGCTCTGAAAATCGGGCCACTGGTGGCGCGGCAGGGCCTGCAGATAGTGCGCTTCCAGCTCGTCGCGCCGCTCGGCGGGCCACTCATGGGTGCGCTGGATGCTGGCGAGCTCAAAGCCGGGGTGACCTGCCGCTCCATACTCCCAGTCGATGACCCAGGGTTTGCTTCCCAACAAGTTAGCCGGATTGAGATCATGGTGGCAAGGGCGCCAGCAATCATTTGGCTCACTGCTGGCGAGCAAGCCCCGCTCCAGGGCGAGCAGCCAGGAGGGAATGTGAGCCAGTCGGGCGCGATAGCCTGCGGCGTGGGCTCGCACCGCCATCACCACCGCAGGCAGCGGCAGGCGATGGAGCTTGCGCAGCACCTCTGCCAGCAGACGGGGCTGATCGGCTGCCGGTGGCGCCGCGTGTACCCAGCTTGGCTCATCGCACCATGCGAGCAGCATCAGACCGCTGGCGGGATCGCCATAGTGGCAGGGCAGCGCCAACCCTTCTGCCATCGCCCCCTGATAAAGCTGCCACTCGGTGGGACGGTCGATGCCAAGGCGCACCGGGTCGGAGTGGCCCTGACGCAAAAAGTAACTGCGCCCCGAGGGGAGGCGCAGTCGATAGTTGCAGTTGGTCAGACCTAACCCGAGTGGTTCCAGCTGCCCCTCCCGCCAGGGGGCGGGCAGGCTGGCCAGTAGCGGATCACAGTTGCCTGTCACCAGGAGCCTGTTACCAGCCAAAGGTGGATTTCTTCGCCTGTTTGCGGATCTCTTTCTGATCGGCCCACAGCAGTTCGCCGTTTTGCAGATCCATCAGGTTCATGGTCATCTGGTAGTAGACATCCTTCACCTTGCCATTGTCTTTGACGATGCTGGCGAGGTTGCCATAGACCATGTAGCGGGCACCGGTCTGCTTGCCCAGACGCACCATGGAGGCAGGATCCACCATGCCGCTGCTCTGCTGATATTCGAGCTGCTGCTTGACGGCGGCGACCTTGCTCATGTCGACGAAGCGGAACTTGCCAGCCCGCAGCAACTTGGTGCGGATGGTGTCGGTGATGGCTTCGGTATCGATGTGCTCGGAGGTCTTGTTGCGGATGGAGTCCATAAACATCACCGGACGACCGCCTGCGGTGATCTCGCTGGTGGCAGGGGAGGCGAGCATGGAGTCCGCCATCTTGTCGGCGATGGCCTGCAGGTCGCTTGAGCCGTAATCGACGGTGACGGTTTCGGTTTCAGTGGGATCGCCATAGCTGACGGTAGTGCTGGAGCAGCCGCCCAAGAGCAATGCAGAGGTCAATATCAGCAGGGCATGATTCATTTTCATCTGTAGGATTCCTCAATCACTTCGCGTACGTAAATCCGGTAACCCTGCGCCGCCGGGCTGGGCGCCAGGGCCGAGAGGGTGCGGGTCTGATAGCCATGCAGCTTGATGGGGGTCCAGCCGCGGCCATCGCTGGCGACCTCCTGACCGGCCTCATCATACCAATAGAAGATATATTGCAGCTTGTTATCGCCGCGCTGGGTGCTGGCGGCGGCCACATTGACCTGCAGCAGGCCATTTTGCTGGCGGCGGCTCAGCTCGGTCAGGGTGACGTTGACGTTTTGATGCTGCTCCAACGTGGGAGCACCGCCCGCCGGGCCATAGAGCGCCACGCCGGAGGTGTTGGTGGCGCAGCCGGTCAGCAGCAGCGCGAGCCCGAGGGCCAACCCGTATGCTTTCATCTTGCTCTCCTTCATCGGGGTGAGTGGGGCCGCGTGTGTGCTTGCCCGGTTAATTGTCTTGCTCATCTCTCTTCGTCATCTGCTCAGAGCGGCATCACCCGGGTGGTCAGACCGGCACCGAGGCGCTGTACCCAGACCAGGGTGGTGCGTCCCTTGTGGATGGTGAGCGGCAATTGCCGCTGCGCCGTCCCTGCGCCCAGGGTGAGATTGATGTCACCTGCCGGCACCATCCCCTGCCAGCTCGATGCCTGAGCTGGCAGCGTCAGCCAGCTGCGGGTATCAGCCCGCTCCGAGAGGGTGTTGAAGATCCCCACCAGAATATTGCCCACATCGCCTCCCTCTTTGGCGGCGGTGCGGCGCATCTGCTCCTTGGCCACCAGCCGCAGCGCCTGGCGGGTCAGCATGCCGGGCAGCCGCTCCTGCAGATCTTTGGCGGCCAGCGCTTCCAGCCTGACCAGCTCGCTGGTCTGCCAGGCCCGCTTGCCGACTTCCACCGTCAGCGGGCCGGTGTCGCTGGCCCGATTATCGTAATAGGGGATGGCGACGGTAAAGGTGCGAAAATTGCCGCGGGAGGTGGAGATGGGCAGCGGCAGGAACAGTTCGCGCCGTGCCGGGATCAAACCATCTTCAAACAGTACCACCAGTTGGCCTTGATCTTTTGCAAGTGGCGGTGCTTTGCGGCCTATCTTTTTCTCGGTCTCGCGGATCTCGTCCGGCGCGCCACGCAGCACCGCCAGACGCAGCAAGGCATCTTGCAGGCTGCGGTTGTCCGGCGCTATCTGGTAGCCGCGCTGATAGTCGACCCAGGCATCGTTGAGATCCCCGGCCGCCTCATAGAGCACGGCGGAAAAATAGAAGGTGTAGGCGTTCTGAAAACCGTTTTTGACCTTGCCGATCAACCGATCGAGATCCGGTGCGCCGCGCGACATCAGCTGGCGCATCTCACCTTCTGCTTCGGCCTCTTCGCTCTCATCCTTCGCCTTGCGCACCTCATCGGCTCGCCGTTTCAGGGCCTGTTCCTGCACCTGATTGGCCCGACGCACCTCCACCAGGGCGCCATCGGCATCACCCCGTTGCAGATAGTTGAGGGCCAGATAGTGATGCAGCATGGTGCGTTCGTAATCGGGAGTACGATAGGCCATCGACTGATCGTTGGTGAGCAGACTGCCCACCTGATCCAGACCGTGGCTCAGCCGGTATTCGGCCTGATTGTCTTCCCACTGAAGGCGGCTGTCAGCGGCGGTGAACGCCTGCTTGCTGCCCGCATCCTGACCTGCCAGCCAGGCAATGCGCCCCTGTTCGAGCCGATCCAGCACAAAGGTGTCATCCCCAAGGGTGGAGTCGCGCACTTCGGGCAGCGCCTCGGCGGCATGGCCCAGCAGCAGCTGGTTGCGCAGGGGCACCATCTGATCGGAGTAGGAGACGAACATATCCTGCCAGTGGGAGGCACAGCCCCCCAGCAATAGCAGGGCGCCGCAGAGCAGCAGGGCGCTGCGGCAGGTTGAGGCGTTGCGATTCATTACAGGCTGAGCAGCGGTCCCAGCGGCTGGCCACCGACCAGATGCATGTGGATGTGGTAGACCTCCTGCCCGCCGTGGCGGTTGCAGTTCATGATGAGGCGGTAGCCATCTTCGGCGATGCCAGCCTCGGCGGCCAGTTTGCGGGCCACGGTGAACATCCGGCCAAGGGCCAGTTCATGTTCGGCCTCCACGTCATTGACGGTGGGGATCAGTACATTGGGGATGATCAGAATATGGGTCTTGGCCTTGGGCTGGATATCCCGGAATGCGGTGACCAGATCGTCTTGATAAAGGATGTCGGCGGGGATCTCTTTACGGATGATTTTGCTGAAAATGGTTTCTTGCGCCATGGCTAACTCCCTTATATGAAACAGAAAATTGAACTAGAACCCCAAGCGGCTCCCGAAAGGGGGGCGAGCAGCACGCCAAGTGTGACACAAGCCGACATTTGACACAGCTGATGTCCCATTCCCTTCAGTTATTGTTAAAAATACCGATAGCCAGAGGGACGTCATCTGCAGCGCCTGTTCAGGGTGGTCTGCAGGGTATCAAAAGGACGGGGTACTCAGGCAAGGGACTTTTGCATATACAGCGGGACAATAATGAAACAAACAATGTCGGATCTCTCCATCTTGCAGCGAGTCTACCTTGGCTTCGCGATCCTGGTGGCCGTGATGGTGGCCAGTTCACTGCTCACATTTCGTAGTCAGGAGACCCTGGGGAACGCACTGGAGCAGGTTACCCAGCAGTCTATGCCGCTGGTGATTGCCAGCAGTCAGACCCAGATCACCCTGCTCAGTGCCAACAAGTGGCTGGGGGATGTGCTCACCGAGCAGGATCCCAAACAGCTGCCGGCCGAAGTGGCCGAACTGAAACAGGCCAAGGCTGCGGTGGGCAAGAGCCTTGACGTCTTGCGCCAGCAGGTGGCCCACCATCCCGAACTGCAAGGGGAGATGAGCAGCCTCAGCCAGCAGGTCGACAGCTACCTGCAACTGACCGATACCCTGCCCGGCGAACACGAGGCGCTGCTCACCCGACTGCACAAGGTCAATCTGGCCAAGGGGCAGTTTCAGGTCAGTCTGCCCCAGTTCAAGAAGAGTCTGGGTGACATGATGGTCACCATCGACGACAGCTTTATCAAGATGCTCTCCGAGACCCTGACCACCAAGCTCTCCGCCATCGAACTCTCCACCATGGACGCCCTCAATCAGACCATTCCGGCCCCCATCGAAGGGGCGCTCAAGCGCAACAAGATGCAGATCGAGGGGTTCAACAGCACCATCAAGGATCTGCAGGGGGAGCTGAAGAACTTCGAGAACGACATGGGCCACTATGTTCACGGTTTTGTACGCGACACCACCGCAAGCGAAGGCGTGCTCTCCCAGTATCTGGCGCTGATGAAGCAGCAGGAACAGATGCGGGAGAAGAGCAAGCAGGCCAGCGCCCTGATCGTCGAGATCCAGAATCGGCTTGAGCGGATCACCGGCCAGAGTCAGCAGCTGATGAGTCAAAGCATTCAGCACGCCAAAGCCACACAGAGCCAGAGCACCCTGACCCAGGGAACCAGCATCGTAGTCGCCATCCTGATCGCCATGCTGGTGGCTTATACCCTGGGCAAGGCCATTCGCCGTCCGCTCAGGGAGTTGCTGCGGGTGCTGACCGAAGTGACCCAGGGCGACATGACCCAGCGCATCGGTTTTCAGAGCAAGAACGAATTCGGTCAGCTGGGCAGCCAGATCAACCTGCTGATTGCCCAGATGGGGGAGGTGCTGGCACAGCTTTCACAAGCGTCTGCCCAGCTTAACGATGCCGCCCACGGCAACCGCCACACCACCGAATCGGTGCGGGCGGATCTGGAGAAACAGCGGCAGGAGACCGCCTCGGTCGCCGCCGCCATGACCCAGATGGAGGCCTCGGTGCGGGAAGTGGCGCAGGCTGCCAACCAGACCCTGGAGCGGGTGCAGGATGTGGAGAAGGCCTCCGAGATGGGACGCAAGGTGATGGCAGGCAATATCACCACCACTCATCAATTGGCGGGCAAGCTGCAACAGACCGGCAAGGTGATTGGCGATGTGAGCGCCATGAGCAGCCAGATCGGCAATATCCTCGATGTCATTCGCGGCATCGCCGAGCAGACCAATCTGCTGGCCCTCAACGCTGCCATCGAAGCGGCGCGGGCCGGCGAGCAGGGGCGCGGATTTGCGGTGGTGGCGGATGAGGTGCGCAGTCTGGCGGGTCGTACCGCCCAGTCCACCAGCGAAATCCAGACCATGATCGAGAACCTGCAGCAGGGGGTAGCCAAGGCGGTGACCGTGATGCAGGAGTGCTCTCGCGAGATGGACAGCTGCGTGGATCAGAGCTCTCACGCCAACAACGCCATGGAGGAGGTGCAGGGGATTGTGGTGCTGATCAGCGACATGTCGAGCCAGATCGCCTCTGCCGCCGAGCAGCAACAGGCCACCAGCGCCGATATCGCCACCAACCTCAACCGCATCTCCGATATCTCGGATCTCAACTATCAGGGGATCGAGCGGGTGGCCGAGACCAGCCAGCAGCTGGACACCCTTGCCGAGCAGCAGGAGAGCCTGGTCAAGCGCTTCCGCCTCAGCGCCTGATGGTCGAGAGTTGAAACAACAAGGCCCCGCAGATGCGGGGCCTTCTCTTTATTGCGGCAGCGACAAGGGGATCAGGCGTAGGCAATCGCGCCCTTGCCGACCCCTTCATAGGCGACAATCTTGACGAACTTGTCGCCCACCATCTTCTTCTTCACTTCGCGAGCGATGTAGCAGGCCAGCAGCTCGACCGTGGTGTCGGTGTCGATCATCTCTACCTCGGCGCTGGGGATGGCCAGTTGGAACAGCCCTTGCGGCGCCACATATTTGAAGCCGCAGTGATGCTCGCCAAGCTGGGCATTGGCGCGGGGGCTCAAGGCGAGCTCGGTCAGCGCCACCTTGTCCTCCTCGGTGCCGAGGTAGATATCGCCCCAGCGTTCGGCCCAGTTGAGCTCAAGCTCCTGGTCGCGTTCGCCATCGACGTGGATCTCGATGGGAGAGCGGTGGCCGTGGGCGATGCGCTGGCAGTTGCCATCGTGCTTTTTCAGGCCGTGGCTGTAGTGGTAGAAGGCGCCGGTGATCGCCTCCTGACGCAGGGTCAGGGAGAGATCCTTGATATTGCCCGGTAGCCGTTTGGCCAGTACCGCCAGCAGGTAGCGGGTCACCGACTCTTTATCAACTTGCGGGGCCGGGATAAAGGCAAAGCCCTGGGATGGGCAGCGCAGATGGATGGAGCGACCCGGGCGCAGCAGATCCACTGTGCTTTCGCCACCATCCAGAGCCTCAACGTGGATCAGCGGGCACTCGGTCGGCACCAGCAGCTTGTGGTCCACCTCTTCATCAATGATCGACTTGATCAGCTTCTTTACCCGGCCAAAGTCCAGCAGCATGCTCATTTCGTTGAGCTCACCGCTCATTTCGATATCTACCAGCCAGCTCTCGCCCACCATGCCGCGGCGTTCGCACAGGTAGCTGGAGTCGATCACGGTCAAATCTCTTACAAATAACTTCATCAGTCAGGCCTTGCTACAGAGAAAGGGCAGTTTTGCGCTATTATGACCCGCGATTATCGGCAAAGGAACTGGAACCCCCCATGAACAAACTGCTTATCAAGAATGCCACCTTGGTCAACGAAGGCCGTATCTATGCCTCCGATGTGTTGATCGAGGGGGAACGGATTGCCCGCATCGCCCCGGATATCGAGGCGCCCGATGCGCTGGTGATCGATGCCGCAGGTCGCCATCTCATCCCCGGAATGATCGATGATCAGGTCCACTTCCGGGAGCCGGGATTGACCCACAAGGGGACTATCGCCAGCGAATCCCGCGCCGCCGTCGCCGGTGGCACCACCAGTTTCATGGAAATGCCCAACGTCAATCCCCAGACCACCACCCTCGACGCCCTCGAAGCCAAATACCAGATCGCCGCCAACTCCTCCGTCGCCAACTACAGCTTCTATCTCGGCGCCACCAACGACAACCTTGAAGAGATCAAGCGTCTCGACCCCAAGCAGTCCTGCGGGGTCAAGGTGTTTATGGGCTCTTCGACCGGCAACATGCTGGTGGACAATCAGGAGACCCTGGCGGCCATCTTCCGCGAAAGTCCGGTGATGATCGTCACCCACTGCGAAGACACCCCGACCATCGCCAAGGCGGAAGAGGCGGCGCGGGCCAAGTGGGGCGAGAATGTGCCGATGGGCGAGCACGGCCGCATTCGCAGTGACGAGGCGTGCTACAAATCCTCCAGCATGGCGGTGGCGCTGGCGAAAAAATACGGTGCCAAGCTGCATGTGCTGCATCTGACCTCGGCCAAGGAGCTGTCGCTCTTTACCGCCAGCCACGATCTGAGCGAGTTGAAGGACAAGAACATCACCGCCGAGGTGTGCGTTCACCACCTCTTCTTCAATGAAGCCGATTACGAGACCCAGGGCAGCCTGATCAAGTGTAACCCTGCGGTGAAGAGTGCCGCCGACCAGCAGGCACTACTGGATGCGGTACGCAACGACGTGCTCGACATCATCGCCACCGACCACGCGCCGCACACCTGGGAAGAGAAGCAGAACAGCTACTTCAAGGCGCCGTCTGGCGTGCCGCTGGTGCAACACTCCCTGCAGGCATTGCTGGAGCTCTACCATAACGGCGTATTCACCCTGGAGACCATCGTCAAGAAGACCTCCCACGCGGTAGCCGAGCGTTTTCAGGTAGAAGATCGCGGTTATATCCGCGAGGGGTA
Organism: Aeromonas sp. FDAARGOS 1417; assembly: GCF_019046985.1. NCBI lineage: Bacteria > Pseudomonadati > Pseudomonadota > Gammaproteobacteria > Aeromonadales > Aeromonadaceae > Aeromonas > Aeromonas sp. FDAARGOS 1417. The sequence continues at coordinate 91,987 of NZ_CP077221.1, forward strand.
TTTCGCCGATCTGGTGCTGCTGGATCTGGGCAAGCCCTATGTGGTCAACGATGACAACATCCTCTACCACTGTGGCTGGTCGCCCTTCAACGGCTACCGCTTCCACAGCACGGTGGAGATGACGCTGGTGAACGGCCAGATTGCCTGGCAAAACGGGCAGGTGACTGACCAGATCCTGGGCAAGCGGCTGACCTTTAACCGCTGATTGTTCGCAAAGCAGGCGAACGCACCGTGGCCGAGGAATTGGCGGCGTTTCCCTGTTGACAGGGCAGGGTCATCTCCATAAACTCTGCCCCCGTCAGCCGAGCTGACTCCGTCGGTGTGTAGCGCAGCCAGGTAGCGCATCTGCATGGGGTGTAGAGGGTCGGAGGTTCGAATCCTCTCACACCGACCAAATTCCCCGGTAAAGGCCTTGTCAAACGATAAGGCCTTTTCTTTTGCCTGTGATTTGCCGCACAGTGAAGCCAGTGGTGATGCACGCTGGTCTCTGTTGGCGTGAGTCGATTGTGCAGCCACCGCGCTTTATGGTGTAGTAACGATTCTGTTGCTCATTTGCCTGGCGAGGCCTCTCGTGTCTGCATCCGTATCTAAACCCTGTTGTCTGCTGATGCTCACCCTGCTGCTGGTGGGCTGCGCCACCCCTTACGAGAGTGAAAAGTCATTCTGGAACGGCCAGACCGGTTTTTCCCAGACCCGGCTTGGCCCGGACAAGTGGCAACTGGAGTTTGTCGGCAACGATCTGGTGGACAGGGAGACCGCCCGCAAATATGTGCTCAAGCGGGCAGGGGAGCTGGCACTGGCAGAGGGTTACTCCTGGCTCAAGGTCGATGAGCTGACCATTAACCGCGATGCCGTCAGGGTGACCCCATCACGGCCGATATTCGGCTTTGACGAAGATGAACCTGATCTCTTTATGGCCCAGATGCAGGTGCAGCATACCATCTCGGCGCTGCTCACTTTTCGCCTGTTGCCACGGGCACTCGATGAGCGAACTCTGAATGCGAAATATCTCGCCGAAATCAAAATAAACAGTGATTAATATTGGTGGTTTGCAAGATCCATATCACATACACCTAATGGCAGGATAAAATTCTGGATAAAGCCTCTAGATTTACCCCCTGCTTTTAGGCATTCTCCCAGCATACCAGCCGCCAGGAATCAACGGCTCGGATCACAAAAACGGACTGTAGTGGCTCCCACGCCACTGTTTACGGCTTGCACCAATCAAAACCGGGACTCCCCCATGAAAATGAATAAACTGACGGTCGCCATCCTCATCTCCATGATGTTTGGCATCCTCACCGGCCAGGGCTATCGGATGTTTGCCGCAGATCAGGCTGCGGATTTCGCCAATAACATCACGATCCTGACCGATATCTTCCTGCGCCTGATCAAGATGATCATCGCTCCCCTGGTCTTCACCACCCTGGTGGTCGGTATCGCCAAGATGGGCGACACCCGCACCGTGGGTCGTATCGGTGCCAAGACCCTCGGCTGGTTCATGCTGGCCTCCCTGATGTCCCTGAGCCTGGGTCTGGTGATGGTGACCCTGATGCAGCCGGGTGTGGGTCTTTCACTATCCCTGCCCAATGACACCGCCAGCTCGGGCATTGCTGCCGGTGCCATTACCCTGAAAGATTTTGTGACCCACGCCATCCCCAAGAGCGTGGTCGAGGCGATGGCCACCAACGAGATCCTGCAGATCGTGGTCTTCTCCCTCTTCTTCGGTCTGGCTGCCGCCGCGCTCGGCGATCTGGCCAAGCCGGTGGTGGTGCTGATGGCCAGCGCTGCCGAGATCATGCTGAAAGTGACCGGTTATGTGATGAACTTTGCACCGTTCGCGGTATTTGGCGCCATCGCCGCCATGGTGGCCAAAGAGGGGCTGGGTATTCTGGTTACCTACGGCAGCTTTATGGCCCAGTTCTATATCGCGCTGGCCTGTCTCTGGCTGCTGCTGATCGCCATGGGTAGCGTCTTCCTGCGTGGTCGCGTCATCAAGCTGCTGGCGATGATCCGCGAGCCGATCCTGCTTGCCTTCTCGACTGCCAGCTCCGAAGCGGCCTATCCGAAGACCCTGGATCGTCTGGAGAAGTTCGGTTGTGACAAGCGCATCGCCAGCTTCGTGCTGCCGATGGGGTACTCCTTCAACCTCGACGGCTCCATGATGTACTGCACCTTCGCGGTGATGTTCATCGCCCAGGCGTATGGCATCGAGCTCTCCATGGCCCAGCAGATCACCATGCTGCTGCTGCTGATGGTCACCTCCAAGGGGATGGCCGGGGTACCGCGCGCCTCTCTGGTGGTGATTGCCGCCACCCTGAACCAGTTCCATATTCCGGAAGCGGGCATCCTGCTGCTGCTGGGGATCGATCACTTCCTCGATATGGGCCGCTCTGCCACCAACGTGCTGGGCAACGCCATCGCCGCCAGCGTGGTCGCTAAGACCGAAGACAGTCTGGGTGAAACCGTCGCGCTGGGCGAGAGTGAGCCAGCCAAAGCCTGATCACAACGCCATGAAAAATAAACAACAACGGCCCGCCAATGCGGGCCGTTGTTGTTTATGGCTCGTCTACACTGCTAGATAGTTTTCATCTGGAGTGTACGGTTATGAACATTGCTCGTCGGCTTCAACTGATAGCGCTGCTGGTTATGCTGGCGCTTGTTTTCCTCAGCTGGTTCAGTATCAACCGCCTTGGGGCTGGCAATCGAGACTTGAGCTATGTGACGGACAATACGGTGCCCAGTATTGCGCTGATCAAGGAGGTGCAGGCTGCGTTTTATGAGCTGCACTCCCGGGTTCAAAGCCATATCCTCAACACCGACAATGACAAGATGCAGCAGATAGAAGCGGATATTGCCGAGCATCGCAAACAGATCAATTCGCAACTGGAGAAATATAAAGCAGAGATGCTCTCCAATGACGAAGACCGACGCCTGACCGACGATGATCAACGCATTATCGCGCAATATTATCAGGAGATAGACAAGGTTCTGCAGCTCTCCCACCAAAACAAAAACGACGAAGCGCGAGACATGCTGGCAGGAGAAGCCTCCAGACTGTTCCATCAGTTTGCCAAGGCAATCGAGCTTCACGTCAACTTCAATATGGATTTGGGACTGGCGCTCAAGAAGCAGGGCCAGGAGAACTACGACAGCAGCCTGCAAACCCTGTTGTTTATCGCCGGTGGTGCCACCGTACTGACGATGGGGCTGTTTGTCTGGTTGTTCAATCAGGTGGCCAATCCCCTTCGCACCGCCATGGATACCCTGACCCGGATCCAGCGTGACCTCAACTTTACCCTGAGAGCAGACGTGAAACAGCAGGATGAGATTGGCCTGACCCTCAATGCGGTTAACCGGCTGCTAGATACGCTGCAACAGACATTTACCGAATTTTCCGTAGGCAGCTTGCAGATCAAGAGCACTGCCGAATCCCTCTCTCAGGCAGCGCAGCACCTGGCCAGCTCGGCTAATCAGGCCAATGATGCCACCAGTCTGATAGCCGCCGGTGTGGAAGAGATGACGGTCAGCATCACAGATATCTCCCAGCGTACTCAGGAGACGAGCCGTATCACCAATGAGTCGGGGCAGCTGGCGACCGAGGGGGGCCGGACCATCGAGCGCACAGTCCATGCCATCAACGAGATCGCCGACTCGATCCGGCAGGCCTCGGCCGAGGTCATTGCGCTGGGTGAGGGTATTTCGCGCATTGGCGGTGTGGTCAACGTGATCCGTGATGTGGCGGGGCAGACCAACTTGCTGGCCTTGAACGCGGCCATTGAAGCGGCGAGGGCCGGGGAGTCCGGCCGTGGCTTTGCGGTGGTGGCGGATGAGGTGCGCAAACTGGCAGAGCGGACGGCGCAATCCACCCAGGAGATCTCCGCTACGGTAGAGGCGATCCAGCAGGAGTCGAACAATACGGTCTCCCGCATGCATCTGGTGGAGGAGAAGGTGAGCCAGGGGGTCACCATGGCGACCGAGAGTGGTGCCATTATTGCCGAAATCCGCAGTGCGTCGCACCGGGTGATGGAGCAGGTGGGCGAGATCACCAATGCCATCCGCGAGCAGAGCTCGGCCGCCGAGTCGATTGCCCATCAGGTGGAGCAGATTGCTCAGGTCGTGCAGCAGACCAGCAGCACAGCGGAAGAGACCTCAGCCGCAGCCGAGGAGCTCAATGTCACCACCGAGAGCATCCACCAGCAGATATCCCGCTATCGCATTCAGTAACGCCGACGGTTGTTATCCATCTGCTATCCCCGCCAGCTGGCGGGGATTTTTTTATATGGCTTGCTTAGAAGCCTGAGCCCGGTTGCTGCAAAAATGCTGCCTCTTCCGGTGTGCTGGTGCGACCTAGAATGTCGTTGCGGTGGGGGAAGCGGCCAAAGCGTTCGATGATCACCTGATGGCGGCGGGCAAAGTCGGCAAATCCGGCAAACGTTGCTTGCGCCGGTGTGCCAGCCTGCTCGGCAGCGAGTGCCTCGAACAGGGCCACACTTCTGGCCTGCTGCTCCCGGGATTCAGCATGTTCCAGCGGCAGATAGAAGAAGACCCGCTCCAGTGGCGAGAGGGATTTGTCCGCCCCGATGGATAGCCCTTTCAGGCAGAGATCCCGTGCCAGCGGATCCTGGGCAAAGGCCGCAGGCGTGCCGCGATGCATATTGCGGGGCAGCTGGTCGAGCAGCAGGATCAGCGCCAGCCGACCGCTGGGGAGGTCGGTCCAGTGGGCTAGGCTGCCCTTGGCTGCCGCCTCTGCCAGCTCGCCAAAGCGGCTGGCCAGCAGGGCATCCGTTTCGCTGCTTTTTCCCCACCAGAGCGGGGCTTGCCGTGTGGCCCGCAGGACGTCATCGGCTTCGTCGCCAAACCAGAGATCGAGCAGAGGTTGCCAGGGTTGCATGGGAACTCCTTGAGGTGATTCAGAGGGAACCAGGAACAAATGGCTCAGGGGTGCTGCCGAAACGGCGGCTTCTCGTTACACTGTGCCATCTTTTGCCCGAAAGACGTAACCCCCCGATGGCGAGCGCCGGATTTTTGGCTCGGCCGATGATGGCCTGCGATCGCCATGAGGTGGTCCTGTTGACCCTGGTGGTTATCGGGATGTACATCTCTCTCGCGGTGTTGTTCTCACTGATATAAGGAATCTTTGATATGGCCGGAACCAGTTTGTTGGCCCTGCTCGACGATATCGCCAGCGTGCTCGATGACGTGGCGCTGATGACCAAGGTCGTGGTGAACAAGAGCGAGACATTTTTCGGGAAGACGTTTCTCACTGATATAAGGGATCTTTGATATGGCTGGAACCAGTTTGTTGGCCCTGCTCGATGATATCGCCAGCGTGCTTGATGACGTGGCGCTGATGACCAAGATGGCGGCCAAGAAGACCGCTGGGGTGTTGGGTGATGATCTGGCCCTCAACGCGGAGCAGGTCTCCGGGGTGCGCGCCGAGCGGGAGTTGCCGGTGGTGTGGGCGGTGGCCAAGGGCTCATTTCGCAACAAGCTGATTCTGGTGCCCGCAGCCATCGCCATCAGTGCGCTGGTGCCCTGGCTTATCACGCCACTCTTGATGCTGGGAGGCGCCTACCTCTGCTTTGAGGGGGCCGAGAAGCTGGCCCACAAGTTCCTGCCCCATAAGGCGAGTGAAGGTGAGGCACATACAGCCCCCATTCCCGATGATCTGGTGGCCTTCGAGCAGCAGAAGGTAAAGGGAGCGATCCGCACCGACTTTATTCTGTCGGCCGAGATCATCGTCATCGCCCTTGGCACGGTACAGGGAGCAAGCCTCGCGCTGCAGCTCTCGGTAGTGGCAGGCATCGCCCTGCTGATGACCATCGGGGTCTACGGGTTGGTGGGGCTGATCGTCAAGCTCGATGACATCGGTCTGCATCTGCTGCAAAAGCCTGATGGTAGCGCCCTGCGCCGCGCGGTGGGGCAGGGACTGCTGGTGACGGCGCCCCGCCTGATGCACCTGTTGGCACTGGTCGGCACCATCGCCATGTTCATGGTGGGTGGCGGCATTCTGGTGCATGGCTGGCCTTTTGCCCATCACCTGATTGAAGGCGCAGCCGCTGTTGTCGCCACCCTGCCCACAGTAGGGGCCGTACTGGCGGCGGTGACGCCGACTCTGCTCAACGCCGTGGCCGGTGTGGTGGCGGGTCTGCTGTTGGTTGTCTTGATGACGCTGGTGAGCCGTATTGCCCCGGCCAAGGGATAAGCGAGCTTGCGGGCCATTGTCTCTTTTTTCCTCTCTTCATTTTTTGGCCAGCGGGACGCTCGGTCTCTGGCTTGCTGCCCGCAGGTCTGTTGCGCCTCCCGATAAAGGCCTTTGCGAGAAGCTATGTATCAACAACAGTGGAATAACGACCATATCTACCCGGGCCTCGACAGCACCGAGCTGGAAGCGGACATGCGCGCCGCCCGCCACGCGCTGGAAGAGCTGGCCAGCTATATGGCGGGTCTGGACGGGGTGCGTGACGCTGACGCTGCGCTGCTGGATTTCTTGCGGGAAGTGCGGCTGCGCGCCCGTGATATTCGCCATATCGGCTGGAACGTCGCCATTCTGGCCGCGTGCCGCGGCAGTCAGGATGCGCGGGATCCGCAGGCCAAACAGCTGGCGTCCCGTGCCCGCGCCCTCAACGCCGATCTGTTCAAGACCCTGGCGCCGGTGGAAGATCTGATGCTGGCGTTGCCAGAAGAGAAATTCGCCGCGCTGATGAGTGATCCGCTGCTCGGCGAGGAGGCGTACCGCTTGGGCCATGAGCGCCGTTTGCAGGATCAGCGCTTGCCGGTGGCGGCGGAGCAGCTGGTGATTGGTCTGGGCACCGATGGTCTGCACGCCTGGGGCAACCTCTACAACGATCTGGTGGGCAAGATCCGGTTAACTATTGATGGCCGCGAGATGGGGCTGGCCGAGGCGAGCAATCTGCTCTCCAGTCCGGTGCGTGCGCTGCGTTTAGAAGCCTTTGATGCCATCAGCGCCGGTTGGGAAGGTGAGCAGGAGACGGTTGCTGCTATCCTCAATGCCCTCAACGGCTGGCGGCTGGAGCTGGCCCGTCAGCGCGGCAAAACCCGTGTGCTCGATGCGCTGGATCTCTCCTGCCACCAGAGCCATATCGAGCGCGCCACCCTCGATGCCCTGATGAGCGAAACCTGGCGAGCCCGTGGGTTGGGTCAGCGGGCGCTGGAGCTGATGGCCGAGCGCCTTGGTCTCGACGATCTGGGGCCGGAGGATCTCTTTGCGCCGCCGCCTGCTTCCAGCAGCCGCGACATTCCTTTTGATGAGGCGATCGCGCTGATTGCCGATGCCTTTAGCCGATTCGATCCCGAGATGGGTGCATTTGCCCGCATGATGGCCGAGAAGGGGTGGATTGATGCGGCGCCCACGCCAAATCGCCGCACAGGCGCCTACTGCACCAAGTTTGCCGAACCGGTCGAACCGCGGGTCTTTGTTACCTATGCCGGCACCATGGATAACGTCATTACCCTGGCCCATGAGCTGGGTCATGCCTGGCACAACTGGGTGATCCGCGATCTGCCGATGAGTCAGCGCAGCTACCCCATGACGCTGGCGGAGACCGCCTCCATCTTTGCCGAAACCCTGGTGCGAAGCGCCCTGTTCGAGCAGGCGCAAAGCCCGGAAGAGCAGCTGGCCATCGCCTGGGCGGAGGCCGATGGCGCAGCCACCTTCCTGGTCAATATTCCGGCCCGCTTCGATTTCGAGCGGGCGCTGGTGGCCGAGCGGGCGCAGGGTTATGTGTCGGCAGAGCGACTCAAGACGCTGACTGACGAGGCATGGGGGCGCTGGTATGAGGGGAGCCTGACCCGCTATCATCCCATGTTCTGGGCGGCCAAGGCGCACTTCTCCATCGCCGGGCTGGGCTTTTACAACTACCCCTATCTGTTCGGTTATCTGTTCAGCCTCGGGGTCTATCAGCAGTTGATGAGCCGCAAGGTGGCGGGGGAAGAGGGCGTGGCCGAGGCCTATCGCGCCTTGTTGCGCGATACCGGCCGGATGAGCGCCGAAGATCTGGTAGCCAAGCATCTGGGGCAGGATATCCGTGAGGCCGCCTTCTGGCAGGGGAGTCTGGCACAAGTAGCGCAGGCGATAGAACGCTTCGCACAGTTGCCTGCCTGATTGGGTCAGCGGTGATATGAACAACAGGCCCCCGGACAGTCTCGCTGTCCGGGGGCCTGTTTGTTATGCCTGCTCTTGCTGCGGTTTGATGGGACCAACGAACAGAGGACGGGTCTGGTGAGTCAGGTCCGGCTGATAGCCGTTGAAGAAGAGGTTGAGCAGCACCGAACTGATGGTGGCCAGCAGGATACCGCTATGAAAAAGCGGTTGTAGCTGCGCCGGCAGCTGCTGGAAAAAATTCCCGGAGACCGTCGGGATCATGCCAATTCCGAGACTGATGGCGACGATATAGAGATTGTGACGGTTGCCGCTGTAATCGGTGCGCGCCAGGATACGAATGCCGGTGGCCAGCACCATGCCGAACATCACGATACCGGCGCCCCCCAGCACGAAGGGCGGGATGGAGGCGACCAGCACCGACATCTTGGGGATGAGGCCAAAGGCGAGCAGGATCCCCCCCGACATCACGCAGACCCAGCGACTCGATACCCCGGTCACGCTCACCAGACCGATATTCTGGGAGAAGGAGGTGTGGGGGAAGCTGTTGAATATCCCACCAATAATGGTGCCGATGCCATCCACCCGCAGCCCGCGCACTATGTCGCCGCGCCTGGCCGGATGGCCGACGATGTCGCCAAGGGCCAGAAACATCCCCATCGACTCGATAAAGGTGATGAGCATGATCACCGTCAGAGTGGCGATGGAGATGGGATCGAAGGTGGGCCAGCCGAAGGCGAAGGGCACTATGGGGGCAAACCAGGCTGCCTCGCCGAGGCCATCGAGGCTCACTTCGCCCATGGCGATGGCCACCGCGAAACCGAAGATGATCCCGAGCAGCACCGAGATATTGCTGAAAAAGCCCTTGGTGAAGCGGGTCACCAGCAGGATAAAGACGAGCACCAGAAAGCTGGTGCCGATATAGCGCAGGCTGCCATATTCCGGATTACCCTTGCCCCCCGCCATCCAGTCGATCCCCACCTGCATGATGCTGATCCCGATGGAGGTGATAACCACCCCGGTGACGACGGTGGGGAAGAGTGGCATCAGCCTACCTATCAGCGGCACCAGCAGGGTCGAGATGATACCGGCGGCGATGGTGGCGCCGAAGATGCCCGTCAGCCCCAGATCCGGGTTGGCTCCGATGGCCAGCATCGGCATCACGGCGGCAAAGGTGACCGACATGATGACCGGCAGCCGGATCCCGGCAAAGCGGCCAATCCCGACACATTGCAGTAGGGTGACGATGCCGCAGCAGAAGAGATCCGAACTGATAAGGTAGGAGATCTGCTCCTTAGGCAGCCCCAGACTGCCGCCAATCACCAGCGGCACCGCCACGGCGCCGGCGTACATCACCAGAACATGTTGCAGGCCCAGGGTAAAGAGTTGGCCCATGGGGAGCATGCGCTCCACTTCATCCACCGGGCGCTTGCGCGCACCCGGTCGGGGGGAGGGGGGATTGGTCTCGTTCATGAACAGATCACTCCTTGAAGCCCGCGCAACTGCTACAGGCAAGATAGTGAAAGCCGCAGCTTTCCCGGTCATTGATCTCGTGTATTGACAGAGGTGCCAGATCCCTCGGCAGTAGTGAGAGGGAGCCGGTGCAGCACGGGTTAGTGCACAAAACATGCACAACGCCGCTCACGAGAGAAAACGTTTGGCGATAACGCCTTGTTTTGCGGGATGAGTCACATACCGGCCAGATAAGTGTCCGGTTGCTGGCAGGGGAAGGAGGTGAGGGCATCTCAGATTGGTAAGGGGTTTATCATTATTGGTCTGGCGATCTCACTTTGATAGCCGGGCACCATAACGTTGCTCGCAATGCGTCCCTCTGCATGTGACGGCGCTCGCGTGCCGCAGGGCGCAATCGGGGGCGGGGGCGTGATCCAAAGCAAGAAAGTTGGATGTTTTGGTGGCGCACGAGGCCGCCGCTGGGGTAGTTTCGATAAAACCGACACAGATCCTGAGGTCTTATCCATGATCATCTATCTGCATGGCTTTGATGCCACCAGCCCAGGCAATCACGAGAAAGTGCTGCAGTTGCAGTTTATTGATGATGATGTGCGTTTCGTGCACTACAGCACGGTTCACCCCCGTCATGATATGAGCCACCTGCTCAAGGAAGTGAAAAAACAGCTCGATATGAGTACCGATCCCAAACCGCTGATCTGCGGCGTGGGTCTTGGTGGCTACTGGAGCGAGCGGATCGGCTTTCTGTGCGGCATTCGCCAGGTGATCTTCAACCCCAACCTCCATCCGGAAGAGAACATGCAGGGCAAGATCGACCGGCCGGAAGAATATGACGATATCGGTACCAAGTGTGTAACTGAATTTCGTAAGAAAAATTCAGGAAACTGCCTGTGTATCCTTTCCGTTCAGGATGAAGTGCGCGATAATCGGGACACTGAACGTGAATTGAAGAACTATTACGACATCGTGTGGGATGAGCGCGAGACTCATAAGTTCAAAAATATCTCGCATCATCTGCAGCGGATGAAGGCCTTCAAAGAAGCCTGATCCATCACGTCGACCGATTTCGTTTTAGGGAGCCAATGGCTCCCTTTCGTTTTGAGGAACCGAGGAAAATCATCATGATGAATATTGTCGTTGTAGGCGGCGGCGCCGGTGGCCTGGAGCTGGCCACCAGTCTGGGTCGCAAGCTTGGCAAGAAGAACAAGGCCAAGATCACTCTGGTCGATCGCAACCGCACCCACCTGTGGAAACCCCTGCTGCACGAAGTAGCCACCGGCTCCATGGATGCGGGCATCGATGCCCTGAGCTACCAGTCTCACGCCAAGAACCACGGTTTCGACTTCCAGCTCGGCACTCTGACCGACATCAAGCGTGATGATAAACGCATCGTGCTGGCCCCGATCCACGACGACAATGGCGACATCGTGGTCAACGAGCGCGAACTGCCCTACGACTATCTGGTGATGGCCATCGGTTCTGTCTCCAACGACTTCAACACCAAGGGCATCAAGGATCACTGTATTTTCCTCGATAGCCCATCCCAGGCGCACCGTTTCCACAACAGCATGATGAACCGCTTCTTGCAGTTCGCCACCGAATATAAGCCGGGCGACAAGGTGAAGATTGCCATCGTCGGCGGCGGCGCAACCGGCGTTGAGCTCTCTGCCGAGCTCTACAACGCGGTCGAGCAGCTCTACGCCTACGGCTTCAAGAACCTCACCACCGACAGCCTGAAGGTGACCCTGGTGGAGGCGGGCCCGCGCATTCTACCGGCTCTGCCGGAGCGCATCAGCGGCGCCGCCCATCAGGAGCTGGTCAAGCTGGGTGTGGACGTGCGTACCGCCACCATGATCACCGAAGCGACCAGCGATGGTCTGCACACCAAGGATGGCGAGCTGATTGAAGCTGACCTGATGGTGTGGGCGGCCGGTATCAAGGCGCCGGACTTCATGAAGGATATCGCGGGTCTTGAGACCAACCGCATCAACCAGCTGGTGGTGAAAGAGACCCTGCAGACTACCCGTGATGAGAACATCTTCGTTATCGGTGACTGCGCAGCCTGCCCGCAGCCGGATGGCAAGTTCGTGCCGCCGCGCGCCCAGTCTGCCCACCAGATGGCCAGCCAGGCGTTCAAGAACATTCTGGCCAAGATGAACGGCGGCGAGATGAAGCCCTACCTCTACCACGACCACGGTTCGCTGGTCTCCCTCAGCCGCTTCTCCACCGTGGGCAGCCTGATGGGCAACCTGATGCGCGGCTCCATGATGGTGGAGGGCTACATTGCCCGTCTGGTTTACATCTCCCTCTACCGGATGCACCAGATCGCCCTGCACGGCTATGTCAAGACCGGCCTCATCATGCTGGTGGGTCGCATCAACCGGGTACTGCGCCCGACCCTGAAGCTGCACTAAGCCAAGGTTTGACAGAATTCGGAATAGCAAAAGGAGAGGCGATGGCCTCTCCTTTTTTATGGGCGCAGATCAGGAAAGAGAGCGTTACTTGCCCAGATAGGTACGGTCGAAGAAGGTATTGACCCAGTGGGGGCGGTAGATGGCCAGCACCGTCATCGCCATGCCGTTGAGCAGGGCTTCGGGGAACAGCAACAGCGGCCAGATGGAGAGGTAATCCGCCGTGATGGTGTGCCAGGGGTAGCTGTCACTTAGCCCCATCAGCAACGCACTGGCGGCCACCTTGACCGAGATGGTGATGGCGCCGCCGAGAAAGGCGGCCACGAAGATATAGACAAAGAGATGGCGCGGCAGCCAGGCCCAGCTGGCCAGAAACAGCAGCCAGCTGGTGGCTACCGGCAGGGCGATGCCAACCAGTGCCTGCCAGCCAAAATCGGCCAGATTGGTGACGCCGAAGTAACCGAGCACCAGCAGGGTCAGACAGGGGGCGAGCAGCGCCAGCCGCCAGCCCAGCAGCAGGGTGAGGGAGGTGAGCCCGAGAAAATGGACCTCCAGCCCCTCATGCAGACCGGCCCTTAGATACCAGAGCGGCACCAGCGCGATGGCACTACCCAGCAACAGGTGCTGATAGAGGGGGGTGTCATGGAGGGTTTGCCACAGAGAGCGGCGCAGGCTGAAGGCCAGCAGTACCAGCCAGATCAGGAGGGCGGCGAGTTGTCCTTCACTCATCTTGTCGTCCATTCATGCAGTAGAGTCCGGGCGGCCTTCCCGACCGCCACATAGCAGAGCAGGCTGACGAGTCAGCCTGCTTTTACCATCAATATTTGACGTTGTTGTGGTACTTGCCGAGGATGCCCTTGACCCGTTCCATGGTCTCCTTGCTGGGGGGCTTGATCCCGCTCAGTTCGTATGGGTCGCCCAGTACGTCCCACTTGTGTTTGCCGAGCTCATGGTAGGGGAGCAGCTCCACCTTCTCCACGCTATCGCCCAGCTCGGCGATAAACTGGCCCAGCCCTTCGGCGCTCTCGTCGTCGTCGCTCCAGGTCGGTACCACCACGTAGCGGATCCACATGGTCTTGCCTTTGGCTGCCAGATAGCGGGCAAACTCCAGGGTGTATCTGTTGCTGACGTGGGTCAGCGGAATGTGTTTCTCGTCATTGATCTGTTTGATGTCGAGCAGCACCAGATCGGTCTGGTCGAGCAGCTTGTCCACCTGTTCGTCGAGATGACGGACGAAGCCGTTGGTGTCGAGACAGGTGTGGATCCCTTTATCTTTGCAGGCGGTAAAGAGTTCGGTAATAAAAGCCGGTTGCAGCATGGCTTCACCGCCGGACGCTGTCACGCCACCGCCGGAGGCATTCATGAAGTGGCGATAGCTGGTGATGTCACTCATCAACTCCGGTACGGTCACTTCGCGGCCACCTTCGGTATCCCAGGTATCGCGGTTGTGGCAGTACTTGCAGCGCATCAGGCAGCCTTGCATGAATACGATAAAGCGTATTCCCGGGCCATCGACAGTGCCGCAGGTTTCGACGGAATGGATCCGGCCAACGGTGCCGTGAGCTCCGGCTGGCTGGCTGATTTCAACGGCAGGGATCCGATTAATGACAGACATAAACAACTCCAACGATTCGAGCAGGCCGTTATTTTATTACATAAACCCCTATTGATCCTACACCTTTAGTCCGGCGCCCGGCTGCCAAGCAGCTGCTCCAGCCCCTTGACGGTGAGCGGCCGACTGGTGAGAAACCCTTGATAATGCTGGCATCCCAGCGCTTTGAGGATGGCCAGCTGCGCTTCCTCTTCCACCCCTTCGGCGGTGACGGTAAAACGGAAGACCTGGGCCAGATCGAGTATTGCCTTGACGATAGCTCTGTCCTGTTCGCTGTGTACCAGGGTCTGAATGAAGCTTCTGTCCAGCTTCACCTCGTCGGCGGGCAGATCCCGCAGATAGGCCAGCGACGAGTAGCCGGTGCCGAAGTCATCGATGGAGATGAGGATGCCGAGCTCCTTGAGCTGGCGCATTCTGGCAATACTCTCCTGCCGATTCTCCAAGACTACCGATTCGGTCACCTCCAGCAGCAGGCGGGAGGGGGGCACACCGGTGTCGCGCAAGATGTACTCCACCTGTTGTACGAAGCCCTGGGTGTGGAACTGGCGAGCGCTGACGTTGACCGACAGATGGGGGATCTGCAGGCCACGGTTGAGCCAGAAGCTGTATTGGGCGCAGGCGGTCTTCATCACCCAGTAGCCGATCTCGAGGATCAGGCTGGTCTCTTCGGCGATGGGGATAAACTCCCCGGGCGGCACCATGGTGCCGTCACTGCGCTGCCAGCGCAGCAGCGCCTCGATACCCGATAGTGAGCCATTGTCGACCCGGTATTGCGGTTGATAGTGGAGTTGCAATTCGTGGTGACGCAGGGCATCGCGCAGCTCATTGGTGAGGGTCAGCCGGTTCTTCTCATGCTGGGCCATCGCCTCGGTAAAGAAGACGTAGTGGCCCTGACCGGCGCGCTTGGCCATGTGGGTCGCGGTGTCGGCCTGTTGCATCAGGACCAAATGATCCGTCTCGTTGCCGGAGAAGAGGCTGATCCCCACCGAGGCGCTGCAGTGCAGTTTGTGATCGCCGATGTCGAACGGGGTGCGAAACAGCCCCATCAGCTCGCGGGCGAAGTGCTCTGCCAGAATTTTGGCGGTGACTTCCCCTTGTCCCAGCTGGGTAAAGAGCAGGGCAAACTCATCCCCCGAGATGCGCGCCTGCACCAGATTGTCCTGGGGCAGCTCCCTGAAACGCTGCACCACGGCCTGCAGCAGCAGATCGCCGCAGGCGTGACCAAGGGAGTCGTTTATCGACTTGAAGTTGTCGAGATCCACCAGCAGCAGGGCGCCCCACTGGCCGTTGGAGGCGCTCAGGGTCTGCTGCAAAATATGGTTGAGGCAGCGCCGGTTGTGCAGACCGCAGAGATCGTCGTAGTAGGCGAGCTGCTCGATATGTCTGGCCGCCTCTTTTTCCTGGGTGATGTCGTAGAAGCTGCAGATAAAGTGGCTGAGCTCCCCTTGCTCATCCTTGACGCCGTTCACCATCAAGCGTACCGGAAAGAGGTGACCATCCTTGTGCAGGCAGCGCTCTTCCCCGAGCCAGAACTCCTGCTCGTTGACGGTGCGGCTGACATCCTCCTTGAGATGATCCCCGTAGTAGGTGGGGCGCAGCTTGCGAATGGAGTGACCGATCACCTCTACCTCGCCAAATCCGGTGATCCGGCTGAAGGAGTGGTTGACCTTGAGGATGATGCCGTTGTGATCCATCACGATCAGCCCATCGTGGGTATTGAAGGCCACTTCCGCCAGCCGCAGGGCATCGTCGGTGGCGAGGCGCTTGAGCTCGATGGCTGCCCGCTCGTGCTGGCTGCTCAACAGATCCAGCAGCTGCTCGGGCTCCTCAAGGGGGGTATCGAGCAGCAGGGTGATCTGGCCAATGGGGGCGCAGCTCTGGCCATGGAGCGGAATGCCGATGTAGGCGCTGGCATTGAGGGCAAGCAGCCGGGTCGCCTTGGGATAGCGTACGGGCAGATCTTCCACATAGATGGCCTGACCGTGCTGGAACAGCTCCTGAGCGGGGCCGGGGTCGAGCTGGATGGGCTTGAGGGTGGAGCAGATCTCCTCGTTGATGACGCAGCGGGGGATGATCCAGAGATCCTGACCGCGGGGCTGGAACTCGCCGATCCAGCCCACCCGGGCACCGCTGGCGCTCATGGCCCAGCTTACCAGCGTCTTGCAGTAGTCGATGCCGGTCTGTTGGTGGAGTTCGGGCGGGAGGGTCAGCTCGGCGCGGTGCTCTTCCGGTTGCGGTTGCCAGTGGCCGAGCAGCTGGGCGCTGCTGCGCACCAGCTGCAACATCTCCTCGCTAAGGGGGGTGGGATCGAGATACTCCAGACTCAGCACCCCGAACAGCTTGTCCTGCTCCAGCAGGGCACCATCAAGGCGTGAACGCACACCGGCACTGGTCAGATAGAGGTGATTGCTCAGCATCGGCTGGTGGGCGGCCTCCGAGAAACTCAACGCTTTGCGGGTACGCAGGGCGCGGATATAGCGGCTGTCACCACGAATGGGGTAGAGCGCCTCGACCCCCAGGGTGAACACAGGGGTGAGTTGCTCGCTGCCGAGATCGCCGTTGGCCTGATAGTGCCAGAGGATGAGCCGATCGGCCCCCAAACTCTCTTTAAGGGCCTCGAGCAGGGGCGCATACTGTTGCTGGCTCGCCATCTGGCTGAGGCGCGGCAGTTGCAATGCCAGATCGGCGATGGGCTCCTGACGAAGGTTCTGCAGACAGATGAGCCAGAAGCCATCCTGCTCGTGGGCGAGGGCGATATGCCACAACTGGCTGGCAAAGCGCACTGTGATCTTGCCGCCATGGCCGTTGGCCAGCAGTTGTTCGATGGGCAGGCGCAGGGCATCGGGCAGCTGGGCAGGCCAGGGGGCGCGCGGCTCATCGAGCCAGTAGAGCGGGGTTTGCATCACGTCGGTCAGGGCGACCAGCCGTTGACTGCGCAGATCCAGACGGAAAAAGAGTGGCGTCTGGAGGGCAGGAGGAAGATGACTGAGTGCGGTAGACGACATGAACAAACAACATCCTGTTAAGCAACCGTCGGGGTTGCAAGAATACTGCAAAATGGTGTGAAACAAAATTTCATTGAATTCTAAATTAGAAAAGTCTAATTTATTGCCCATTATCATGTATGAGGAGTCTTGCAGATGAAACGGATCCTGATTATCGGTGGTGTCGCGGGGGGCGCATCGGCGGCGGCTCGTGCTCGTCGTTTGAGTGAAGAGGCTGAGATCGTGATGTTCGAGCGGGGCGAGTTTGTCAGCTTCGCCAACTGCGGTCTGCCCTATCACATCGGGGGCGATATCCCCGACCGGGATGCCTTGCTGCTGCAGACACCCCAGAGCTTCAAGCGCCGTTTCAACGTCGATGTGCGGGTCTTCCACGATGTGATTGAGATAGACAAGGCGGGCAAGACCTTGCTGGTGCGCAACCTGCAAACCGGTGAAGAGCAGCGCGAGCATTACGATGTGCTGCTGCTGAGCCCGGGGGCTGCGCCGATCCGTCCTCCCTTCCCCGGTATCGACAGCCCCCATGTCTATACCCTGCGCAACATCCCGGACATGGATCGCATTCTGGCGGCCCTGCACCACGATCAGCCGCGCCACGTCACTGTGGTGGGCGGCGGCTTTATCGGGCTGGAGATGATGGAGGCGCTGCATCAGCGCAAGCTGGATGTCACCCTGCTGGAGCTGGCCGATCAGGTGATGGCGCCGGTGGACAAGGAGATGGCCAACATGCTCCATGCCCGCATCCGGGAAGAGGGGATCGACCTGCGCCTGCGCACCGGCCTCACCGCCATCGAGAGTCTGGATCTGCCTGCCGAGAAGACCTCCGCCGTACCGACCGCCAAAAGCGGTGGCCTGCGCCTGACCCTCAATGACGGTTCCCATCTTGATACCGGTCTCTTGATCCTCGCCATCGGCGTCAAGCCGGAAACACTGCTCGCCGCCAAGGCGGGGCTGGAGCTGGGCCCACGGGGCGGCATCAAGGTCGATGCCGGGATGCGTACCTCGGATCCCTTCATCTACGCGGTGGGGGATGCGGTGGAAGAGATAGACTTCGTCACCGGCGAATCTGTGCTGATCCCGCTGGCGGGCCCGGCCAACCGGCAGGGGCGCATCGCCGCCGACAATATGCTGGGCCGAAGCGAAACCTACAAGAAGACCCAAGGGACCGCCATCTGCAAGCTGTTCGATCTGGCGGTGGCCAGCACTGGCCTCAACGAGAAGCGACTGGTGCAACTGGGATTGCCGTTCGAGAAGGTCTATGTCCACCCGGGCAGCCACGCCGGTTACTACCCGGGTGCCCATCCGGTCAGCCTCAAGCTGCTGTTTGCCCCGGATGGCAAGATTTATGGCGCCCAGGCCATCGGCAAGGATGGCATCGACAAGCGCATCGATGTGCTGGCGGTGGCCCAGCGTGCCGGTCTCACCGTGTTTGACCTGCAGGATCTGGAGCTTACCTATGCGCCGCCGTTCGGCTCGGCCAAGGATGTGATCAACATGGCGGGCTTTGTGGCAAGCAACCATCTGAAAGGGGACACCCTGCTCTGCCACGTGGCCGAGGTGCAGGCTCGTAACCCCCATCAGCTGGTGGTGGATGTGCGCAACGGCCCCGAGCTCGACAAGCTGGGCCGCATTCCGGGGGCGCTGCATATCCCCCTCGACGAGTTGCGTGGTCGCCTCCATGAGTTGCCCAAAGACAAAGAGCTGCTGATCAGCTGTCAGGTCGGGCTGCGCGGCCATGTCGCCTGCCGCTTGCTGAGCCAGCACGGCTTTAAAGTGAAGAATCTCTCCGGCGGCTTCAAAACCTGGCAGATGGCCACCGCCGAGTAACCGTTTTATTTCTGTGCCTGTTTGCCCCTCTCCCTTGTGCGTGCAAGATGAGGGGCTTTTTGTTTCTGCTTTTCGCCCTTCTTGCATTCCCACCGTTGCTGCAATATTTCGACACACTTTATTTCCTGTGCCGGACAAAATTAACGTTTTGTTCAGGGGATGGGTGCTATAACCCCTGCCTCATTCATGATGAACCGTGTAGTAGGGAGAGTGACATGCTGGATATGCTGATGGCCATTTGGCATCAGGATTTTGACGCCCTGGTTCAGATGCAGGCGGTACCCCTGCTGATCAGTTGCCTGATGCTGGTACTGCTGCTGGAGTCCGCATTCGTCTTCCTGCCCCTGCCGGGGGACAGCCTGGTGTTGCTGGCCGGCGGGCTGGTGGGCATGGGGGTGTTTGGCCCTGAAGTAACACTTATTTATCTGCCGTTGGCTGCTGGCATAGGTTCCGTGCTCGCCTATTGGCAGGGACGGGCCCTGCAGCGCACTCGCTTTATGGATCATATCGAGCGGATGTTGCCTCCCGACAGCCTGCCAAAGGCGACCCGGCTGCTGAAAAAGTACGGTTTTCTTGCGATGTTCTCCTCCCGTTTTATCCCGTTCGTGCGGGTGCTGACCCCCATGTTGATGGGGATTGGCCGCCTGAGCGTGCTGCGGATGTGCGTGGCCAGCTTTGCCAGTGCCTTTATGTGGGCGCTCTGCCTCAGTTTGGTGGGCAAGCTGGCGATGAATACCCCCTTCTTTCTCCACCACAGCGAACTGTTGACCCGGGCCCTGCTGATTACCTCGCTGGTGCTGTTTCTGGCGGCCGTCATGGCCATCCTGTTTCGCTGGTTCAAAGGCGGAGCAAAAAACGAGACCAGCCACGACTAGATGACAACCCTTGCCGCACTGGATCAGTGGGCAAGGGGGTTCTCGTGCTGCAGGGGGGCGGAATTGTGCCCATTCGGGTAATGAGCTTTGTGTCGGGTGAGCAGGATGCCTTATCCTGTTTCCAGCCACGCTGCGTTTGCAGCGCTCCAACTCGGGATGGAACCTATGCGCCTCTTCGACTCTCCCTCTGCTTCTCACCGCTCTACCGCTGAAACCGGCGCTCTGCGCCGCCGCTGGTCAACCCTGCTGCTTTGCGGGGTGGTCGGTTTGCTGCTGTCTGGCTGTGGCCCTGACAAACCCACCAGCCAAGTACCGACCACAGAATCCACTGCGCAGCAGGAGGCCGGGGCGCCAACTTCTGTAGTGCAGGCCAATGCCCGCCAATATCGCGATGCCCCGGCGCTGGCGCTGGTCTTCTCCGGCCCCCTGGCGCCCAAGGCAAACTGGCAGAGCTGGCTCGGGGTCAGTGAGGGGGGCAAGCAGGTGCAGGGGGAGTGGATCCTCGCCGACGATGGTCGCACCCTCTATTTCCCGAACGTTCAGCCCGATAAAAGCTATGAAGTGAGCCTCAAGGCGGGGCTGGGCCCATCCCCCCAGAGCTGGACCCTCAAGACCCGGCCGCTGGAGGCGGGGGCCTCCTTTACCGCCAGCGGCATGGTATTGCCGCTGCGCGACGAGCTGCGCCTGCCCATCAGCGCGGTCAACGTGGATGAGGTCAATATCGACTTCTTTCGGGTCGATGCCGAATACCTGCCCCGTTTCCTGGCGGAATATCGCCCCGGTTCCGGCATGGGCAACTGGGAGCTTGAGCAGATCACCAAGCGGGCCAAGCGGGTATTCAGCGGCCGCTATGCGCTGGAGCTCGATGCCAACCGGCGCGAGACCCGCCTTATCAATGTGAAGGAGCCGCAGCTGGCGGAGGCTGGCGTCTACTTTGCGGTGATGTCGCCCCTTGGCAACTACGACTGGCGCAAGGAGACCACCTATTTTGCGGTGAGCGACATGGGGCTCAGTGCCCGCCGTTACCGCGATCAGCTGGAGGTGTTCGTGAGTTCCCTGGCCAGCGCCGACCCGCTCAAGGATGTGCAGCTCTCCCTGCTCGACGAGAAAGGCAACCGGCTGCAGGTGCAAACCACGGATCCACAGGGCCATCGCCGCTTTGATCAGGTGCAGGGGGCTCGCTTGCTGCTGGCCGAACAGGGCAACCATCTGGCGGTGCTGCGCCTCGATGGGGCTGCACTCGATCTCTCCACCTTCGATCTCGGCACCCAGCCCTGGCAGGCCCAGCAGTTGTATCTCTTTAGCGGGCGCGACCTTTATCGCCCCGGCGAGCGGCTCGACAGCGAGATCCTGCTCAAGGGGCAGGATGGCCAGCTGCTGCCCGGTATGGCAGTGGAGCTGGAGGTGAAACAGCCGGATGGTCAGCTGCTCGAACAAAAGCGGCTGCTACCGGACAATCTTGGCGCGGCCCACTACGGTCTGCGCCTGCCGGACGATGCGCCGCTCGGGCGCTGGACCATTAACCTCAAGACCGCCGCTGGTAGTCGTTTCGAGTGGCCCTTTTTGGTGGAGGAGTTTTTGCCGGAGCGGCTCAAACTGCAGCTTGGCAAGGGGCAGGATGGTGAAGTGACGGATCTGGACGCCTCCCTCACCCTGCCGCTGCAAGGGGACTATCTCTACGGTGCACCGGCGAGCGCCACTAAGGCCAAGGCAGAGGTGAAGATCAGCCGCGCCACCATGCCCTTTACCCAGTGGCAGGAGTTCACGCTGGGTGACGTACTGCTCGCCGAGCAGGCCAAGGATCTCGAGCCCCTCAGTCTCACCCTCGATGCGCAGGGGCAGGGGACTTTTTCGCTTGCTGATGAGCTCGACGGGGTGCGTGCCCTCGGGCCGCTGGAGGTGGCCTATCGGGTATCGCTCTCCGAACCCGGTGGCCGCGCCGTCAATCGCAGCCGCACCCAGTATGGCTGGCCCGCAGGCAGTCAGTGGCCGGCGCTCAAGGCCGATTTCGTGGCGGATCGGGTGGAAGGGGGCAAGCCGCTCCCCTTCCAGATCCTCAACCTCGATGAGCAAGGTCAACCGGTGGCGGGGGCGGTGAAGGTGCGCCTTATCAACGAGTACCGCGACTACTACTGGCACTACGCCGATGGCGAGGGGTGGAAGTACGAGTTCAACAGCCAGCCCTATCTGGAGCAGGAGCAGACCCTGCAGCTGGATGGCAAGGGGCCGACTCCCCTAAGCTTGCAACTCGCCGCGGGCTGGTATCGATTGGAGGTGGAGAACAGTCAGGGCCATCAATCGAGCCTGCGGGTGGAGATCGGCAGTTACGCCTGGGGCGGCGGTGGCGAGCAGGCGCGGCCTGACAAGATTGCCATCACCCTCGACAAGCGCGCCTATCAGGCCGGGGAGAAGGCCAAAGTGACGCTGGTGGCCCCGCGCCCCGGCAAGGGGTTGCTTATGGTGGAAGATGGCGACGGCCTGCGCTGGTGGCAGCGTATCGAGCTCAAGGGGGCCGGTGGCGATGCCAAGGATGCCCGCGGCGAGTTCGAGATCCCGGTCAGCCCCGAGTGGCAGCGTCATGATCTGCACATTTCGGCCCAGATCGCCGCACCAGACAGCGCCTCCAAACCGGTCAGCAGCCAGCAGGGGCAGAGCCTGCGCTCGGTCGGTCTGGTGCCGCTCACCCTGGATCGGGAAGCGCGCCGTCTGCCGCTCACCCTGAGCGCGCCTGATAAAGCGGTGCCGCTTACCCGGCTGGAAGTGACCGCCACCTCCACCCCCAACAGTCGGGGGCGGGTGGTGCTGGCGGCCGTGGATCGGGGTGTGCTCAATATCAGCGACTACCAGCCTCTCGACCCGTTCGAGCTCTTCTTTGGTCGCAAGCGCTTCGCCCAAGATTTGTTCGACAACTACGGCCAGGTGATCCCGCCGCAGGATGGCAAGCTGGCCCGCCTCAACTACGGGGGCGATCGGGCGCCGCTGAAAAAGGGCGGCGCGCTGGAGAGCCGGGTCGAGATAGCCGCGCTCTGGAGTGGCGAGGTGAGTTTTGATGAGAGCGGTAAGGCGGTGATCCCGCTCGAACTGCCCAACTTCAACGGCGAGTTGGCGCTGATGGCGCTGGCCTGGAACGAACAACAGGTCGGTGAGGCCGAGCGCGCCGTCAAGGTGGTGGCGCCCTTGGTGGCCGAGATCGGCTGGCCGCGCTTTGGCGCCAGAGGGGATGAGACCCGGGCGCTGGTACAGCTGCGCAACATGAGCGGCGAGGATCAGACCCTATCCCTTGCCTGGACCCTCAATGGCGGGCTGAAAGCAAATGGTGAGCTGCCCGGCACCCTTTACCTTAAAAATGGTGAGGAGCAGTGGCTGACCCTGCCGCTCACCGTGACCGGGGCGAGCGGTGTGGCGAGCCTGCAGTTGGCGGCCAGCGGCAAGGATTTTGTCATCAGCCGCGACTGGACTTTGCCGCTGCGCTCCCCTTGGCCTGCCGAGACTCGCCAGCGTTACCAGATGCTGGCTCCCGGCCAGCAGATGAGCTTTGCGCCAGCTGAGCTGGCCGGGCTGGATCGCGCCAACCTGCAGGGGCTGCTCAGCCTCTCCGGCACCCCGCCCTGGGATCCGGCAGCCCAGTGGCAGGCGCTGGCCGATTACCCCTATGCCTGTCTGGAGCAGACCCTGTCCCGTGCCTGGCCTTACTTGCTGACCACGGCGGATGAGCGGGCCGCCTGGCGCAAACCCGCAGAGGGCAAGAAAGCTGCGAGTGAGGCGGATGTGCAGCGCGCCCTGCTGCAACGACTGCAGCGGTTGCAACTGCCCAGCGGCGGCTTTGGCCTCTGGGATGGTCGCTCCGACGAGGAGCAGTGGCTCACCGCCTATGCCGCCGACTACCTGTTGGCGCGCAAGGAGGCGGGTGACGCAGTGCCAGAGGCCATGCTCAATCAGGCGCTGAACCGGCTGCAAAGCTATCTCACCGACAGTCAGTATGGCGAGCGCTGGAGCAGTGCCCCCGAGCACAGCCGGCTTGCCTACCAGGCTTACAGCGCCTATGTGCTGGCCCGGGTGGGCAAAGCGCCGCTCGCTACCCTGCGTCTTATCTGGGAGCAGCAGGCCGATCACGCCCGCTCCGGTTTGCCGCTTTTGCACCTCTCGCTGGCGCTCTCGGCCATGGGGGATGAGCAGAACGCCGCCAAGGCCCTCAGCCGGGCATTGGCGACCGAGCGCGGGGATGACTATCTGGGTGATTACGGCTCACCGCTGCGCGATGAAGCCCTTGAGCTCTCCTTGCTGCGCCAGCACAAGCTGGCTGCGGAGCGCTGGCCTGATCTCAGCGCCAAGGTGGCCGATACCCTGGCTCACCGTCAGTGGCTCAGCACCCAAGAGCGGCTCGCTCTGTTGCGACTGGCCCGTTTCGATCCTGCCGTCGACTGGCAGGCCAAGGTAACTTCCTCTCTTGGCAGTGGATCCCTGAGCGGTTCGGCTCCGCTACAGCAGGGTGCCCCCGAGGCGCTGGCGGCGAGCACCGTCACCAACGAGGGCAAGGGCTCGCTCTATGTGCAGCGCACTCTGGTTGGTTACCCCGAACAGGCACCGGCACGGATTAGCCAAGGGATGAGTGTGACCCGCAGCTGGTTCAATAGCGACGGTCAGCCGTTTGATCCCGCCAAGGTGAAGGTCGGCGATCTGGTAGTGGTGCGGCTCAACGTCAGTAGCGAATCGGCGGTGCCCGATGCCCTGCTGGTGGAGATGGTGCCCGCTGGCTTCGAGCTGGAGAACCCCGCCCTTGGCAACAGCATCAAGCTCGAAGAGCTCTCCATCGAGGGGAAACCGGCGTGGCAGAGCGAGTGGAACGACTACCTCAAGCATCAGGAGTTTCGCGATGACCGCTACACGGCAGCGCTGGATCTGAGCGAGGGGAGCAACCAGCAGCTGGTCTACCTGATGCGGGCGGTGACGCAGGGTCGCTATCAGGTGCCACCGACCCAGGTGGAGGATATGTACCGGCCTGAACTGCGGGCTGTGGGTGAGGATATCCACGAGGTGCGTATTTCTGAGTAACAAACCCTCCCTTGAGTGGGTTCGCCCGCTCACTTTCTGGCAGCATGGCTGGCTGAGTCTGGGTCGCAGTGGCCGCGCTGGCTGGCGCTGGCTTGGTCGTTTGCCACGCTGGCTGCGTTTCTCGGTGCTGGGAGTTGTCGCACTGCTGCTGTCATTGCTGGCGCTGGATCGCATTTTCCCGCCGCCGCCACTCGACCCCGCCTATGCGCGGGTGGTGCTCGACATGAAAGGGCGGCCGCTGCGCGCCTTTGCCGATACCAGCGGCGTGTGGCGCTACCCCGTGACCCTGGAGCAGGTCTCCCCCCGCTATATCGAGGCGCTGCTGGGCTACGAGGATCGCTACTTCTGGCGTCATCCTGGGGTCAATCCGGTGGCCATGGTGCGCGGCATCGGTCAGTGGCTGCGTTACGGGCGCGCCGTGTCGGGCGGCTCGACCCTCACCATGCAGGTGGCCCGCCTCATCGAGCCTTACCACCGGAGTGTACCCGGCAAGCTGCGCCAGATGGCCCGTGCGCTGCAACTAGAGTGGCACTACGACAAGCGCACCCTGCTCACCGTCTACCTCAACCGGGCGCCGTTTGGCGGCAACCTGGAGGGGGTGCAGGCGGCAAGTTTTGCCTATCTCGGCAAGAGCGCGGCCAAGCTGACCTATGCCGAGGCGGCGCTGCTGGCAGTGCTACCGCAGGCCCCCAGCCGCAACCGGCCGGACCGGCATCCCGAGCGAGCCCGCACCGCCCGTGACAAGGTAATGCAGCGGCTGGTGGCTCAGGGTGTCTGGCCCGAACAGGTGTGGCTGGAGGGACGTATCGAGCCGGTGCTGGCCCGCGGTCACTTCACGCCGATGGAGGCGCCGCTCTTTGCCCGCCTCGCCGCTGACAATCAGACCGGGGCGCTGGTGCACACCACCATCGACGGGGATCTACAGCGCTGGCTGGAGGGACGGGTGGCGAGCTACATTCGCCGCTTCCCCGAGCAGACCTCTGCTGCGCTGCTGTTGGTGGACAATAAAACCATGGCGGTGCGCGCCTATGTGGGCAGCGCCGAGTATGGCAATTTGCGCCGCCACGGTTACCTCGACATGGTGCAGGCGATCCGCTCTCCCGGCTCCACCCTCAAGCCCTTCATCTACGGTCTGGCCATGGATGAAGGGTTGGTGCACTCGGCCTCCCTGCTCTCCGATGCGCCGAGACTGGGGTCTGATTATCGCCCCGCCAACTTTTCCGGTGCCTTTCAGGGGCCGGTGACCCTTGCCCAGGCGCTGCAGCAATCCCTCAATGTACCGGCGGTGCAGGTGCTGGAGGCGCTCGGGCCCGACAAGCTGGTCAGCCGCCTCGACAATGCCGGGGTGAGGCTGGCCCTTTCCGACAAGCCCAATCCGGCTATTGCGCTGGGGGCTGCGGGGATCCGGCTTGAGCAGTTGGTGGCGCTCTACAGCTCGCTGACCCGGCAGGGGCAGGTGGCGATGCCGGTCTGGCTGGCGGGGCAGCAGGCGGTGTCGCGCCCCTTGCTGAGTCCGGGAGCAGCCTGGGTCATCTGGCAGATCCTGAGCGCGCAGGGGCGGGCGGATCAGCCTTTTGCCAGCGAGGCGACCGGCCGGGTCAATCGACTGGCCTGGAAGACCGGCACCAGCTATGGCTATCGCGACAGCTGGGCGATGGGGGTCTCCGGTCGCTGGACCATCGGCGTCTGGCTTGGTCGCCCCGACGGAACCCCCATGCCCGGTTTTTACGGGCAGAGCGCGGCGGTGCCGCTGCTGCTTTCGGTCTACTCGCGGCTCTCGGACAACAGCCCTCTGCCGGCACAGCCCAACACGGTGAGCGAAGCCGAGATCTGCTGGCCGCTGGGGCGCAAGGCCAGCGCGACCTTGCCAGAGGCCTGTTTGCAGCGCCAGAGCGCCTGGTTGCTGGAAGGGCGTGATCCCCCCACCTTGCCGGATCCCATGGACTGGCCCTCGCCGCTGCGTCAAGTTGCATTGACCGCCGCGGGCAAGCCGACTCTGACCCGTTGCCACGATGCGGCGCAATCCGGTTTTCGGGCCCTCTGGCCATTGTCGCTGGAGCCGTGGCGGTCCCCCGGAGAGCGACGGCAGGCGCTGCTTGCCAGCGGTTGTGCTGGGGAAGGGCAGAGTGCTGAGCTGCAGGCCCCTATTCGCATCGTGGCGCTGGGGGAGGGCAATCTTATCCGCAGTCAGCGTTACCGGTTGCAACCCAAAGTGCTGGGCGGTGTCGGCAAGCCTGCCTGGTTTCTCAACGGCCAGCGGCTGCGCTGGGATGGGGATCAGGTGCTGAGTGTGGCGGGTCGTTATCAGCTGGTGGTGGTGGATGAAGCGGGCAACAGCGATCTTATCGAGTTTCGCGTGGTGCATCCTGACGGTGATGCCGGCACCATCACCCGTTGAGCGTTTTGCCAACAGCCATTGAGGCGAATGTAATTAACTATTTGAAATGCATCAATATTTGATTGGGTGAATTAATTTGTGAATAATTACGAATTCATTCAAATCCAATCGGGAGTTCTCTTTTGCTGCGTGTTCTGTGTCCCTTGCTGGTGCTGATGAGTTCGGGCTGTGCCACTACCAATCATGGTGATCACCATGTTTCTCCTGAACGTACCGGGTTCTATTCACCTTTCGAACCCGTTTCCGAGGGTTTTGCGCGTTGTTATCAGAAACAGTTTGCCTGTACCCCTGCCAATATCCGCCGTGACAGGGCGATGGAGGCGCGCAGGCAGGCGCAAGAGCAGGCCAATCATCGTGGTGATGATTGGTAGGCCGCAGATAACGAGAGGGGTTGGCAAATGCCAACCCCTTTTTCATTCCGCCCATTCAGCCCGGTTGGCGCAGATGGCCGAGCCGGGTGAAGAAGTGCTGGCTCTTGCGCTGGTGAAAGTGGCTCTTCTTGATGGGATGGAAGATGAGGTTGCTTTCGGGATGGCTTGCTTTTAACTGGTGGAGCATGGCTACGGCGGGCAGGCTGGTGCTGACCAGGGTGGTGAGTGGCATGCTGAGGGTCTCGGGCCCGAGCAGTTGATTGAGCCCTTGCTGAGCCTGCTCAAAGCGGGTCAGGGCCGCCGGGTCGGCATAGCCGCTACCCAGCATGGTGAGCAGGTTGTCGAGGGCCAGATGAAATTCGGCCAACTGCTGGCGAAAGCCGCTGCGCCCGCGCAGGGCAATCAGCTCTGCAAACGGAATGTCGGCCAGGTGAGTGGGCACTTGCAACGGGATCTCGAGGAGGAAGCAATCCTGACCACCGCGATTGTGGTAGCGGGATTCGAGCAGATGGAGCAGGCGGTCGAGATAGTCGTGATCGGTAATGAGCGCCCCGTCATTGGCGAGTGCCCACTCACGGGCAAGGCGCATGGAGATCAGGTTGGCAAAGCGCCGCGCCATTCTGATCCCACCCTCATCCCGGGTCGCAAAGCCGTGAGTCAGGCAAAAGCCGTGCAGTCGCTCCAGTCCCGCCTGATCCGGGCAGAAGCAGTCGTGGTTGGCCTCCTGACGCCAGCGACCAATCAGCTCCTTGTTGCCAAACACCTTGTGGCGGACGAAATCGGGGGCCACCAGGCCGCTTATCTGGTTCTCCAGTTGCGGGGTAATGGCGGCAAAGAAGGCGGCATCGGGCCGCTCGGCCAGCAGATCGGTCTGCTGTTGAAGGGTATCGAGCAGGGCGGTGAGGCCGCTCTTTTCGCTGACGGTGAAGACAAAGGCAAGCCGCTCCAGATAGAGCAGGGCAAATTTGAGCCAGAGCTCGTCGCGTACCTCCATGCCGGGGTAGTAGATATAGGTCTTCATCGGATCAGTCTGTTGTCAAAAATCTGGCGAGGCGCAGGGTCGGGAATATACGCAAGATTGCGTCCGCGCGGCAAACATTGCTTAGGGGAATGTGAGCAAACGCTCATCCAGTAGGCGCTAGCCACAAAGTTCTGATATAATTCGCGCCCTTAAATCAAGGTCACCCGAGTCATTACCATGAAGTTCATTATCAAGCTGTTCCCGGAAATCACTATCAAGAGCAAGTCGGTTCGCCAGCGCTTTATCAAGATCCTGCAGGGCAATATCCGCAATGTCCTGCGCCGCTTCGACGACGATGCCCGCGTACGGATGGATTGGGACAAGCTGATCGTGAGCTCCCGCAATGACCAGTTCCGCGAGCAGGCTATCGAAGCTTTGGCCTGTATTCCCGGCATTCAGGCTTTCCTCGAAGTGCAGGCCAGCAAGTTTACCGATCTCCACGACATCTTCGAGCAGGTGAAAGCCGTGTGGGGCGACCAGCTCAAGGGCAAAACCTTCTGCGTGCGCGCCAAGCGCCACGGCAAGCATGAGTTCTCCTCCCTCGAGGTTGAGCGCTATGTGGGGGGCGGTCTGAACCAGCACTGCGAAAGCAACGGCGTGCGCCTCAAGAACCCGGATGTGAAGATCAACCTCGAGATTGACGGCGAAGAGCTCTTCATTGTCAGCGCCATCCATCAGGGGCTGAGCGGCATGCCCATTGCCACCCAGGAAGATGTGCTGAGCCTCATCTCCGGCGGATTTGACTCCGGCGTGTCATCGTTCCAGTTCATCAAGCGCGGCTGTCGCGTGCACTACTGCTTCTTCAATCTGGGCGGCGCAGCTCACGAAATCGGCGTCAAGCAGGTAGCCTATCACCTGTGGAACCGCTTCGGTTCATCCCATCGGGTGCGTTTCACTGCGGTCGACTTCGAGCCGGTGGTTGCCGAGATCCTAGAGAAGATCGATAACGGTCAGATGGGGGTGGTGCTCAAGCGGATGATGATGCGTGCTGCCGCCAAGGTGGCTGACGAATTCCAGATCCCGGCGCTGGTGACCGGCGAGTGCGTGGGTCAGGTCTCCAGCCAGACCCTCACCAATCTGAACGTGATCGACCGGGTCACCGACAAGGTGATCCTGCGTCCGCTCATTACTTGGGACAAGCCGGATATCATCAGCGAAGCCCGCCGTATCGGTACCCTGGAGTTCGCCGAAACCATGCCGGAGTACTGTGGCGTCATCTCCAAGAAGCCGACCGTGAAGGCCGAGCTCTCCCGCATTGAAGAGGAAGAGGCCAATTTTGACTTCTCCATTCTGGACAAGGTGGTCTCCGAGGCCCGTTACCTCGATATCCGCCGTATCGGTGAAGAGACTGCTGCTGAAGTGCAAGAGGTGGAAACGACTCAGGTGCTGGGCGCTGACGAGGTGATCCTGGATATCCGCTCTGCCGATGAACACGACGAGAAGCCGCTGGTGGTGGAAGGTCGTGAAGTACGGCATATCCCCTTCTTCAAGCTGGCTACGGCCTTTGGCGATCTGCCCAAAGAGAAGACCTACCTGCTCTACTGCGATCGCGGTGTGATGAGCAAGCTGCAGGCGCTTTATCTGAAAGAGAAGGGCTTTGACAACGTCAAGGTGTACCGCCCGTAAGCGTGTTTTTTACCTTCAATAAAAAAATCCGGCCAATGTGCCGGATTTTTTTATTTCACAGAGTGAGCAATGACTATCAGGGACAGGGAACCGGAGTGAAGGAGTCTTGCCCCTGACAACGCCAGCCCATTTCCGCCTCCCGCATCTGCCAAAGGTTGTTGCTGCGATAGAGGGTCAGGATGTAGATCATGTCGCTCTTGCTGCCGTCGAGGGCGACCGAGAGCACCAGATCATTGTCCAGCTGCTGGGCATGGATGCGGCTGGGCGTGTCACCATGACCGACGAATCGCAGAGCTACCTCACGGTAGTCATTAACCCAGTTTTGCTGTTGATGGCTTGCCTGGCGTATCTGCTGGTTGAACTGCTGCACCGGCGCCGAGGCCAGTCGTCCAAATACCACTTGTGCTTCGGCGTGGGCTGCCGTCACGTTCGCCAGGAGAAGGGTGGTAAGCATACCGATTTTGCGCATGAGAAGTTCCGGCTAACAACGACTGCTTCTATGACAACAGAAAAGCCTATTTGGTTCAACGCGTGGCCCACAGCGACATGATGACGCTGTGGGCCTGCTCTCAATTGCGTTGCAGGGAGAAGGTGGGCAGCGACAGATGCCAGTAGATAGCCGCGACCCGCAGGCCAAACACGGCCGTCATGCAGATGAGCATGGCCGTTACCCTGTCCATGTTCGCCTCCAGTGCCAGGGTATAGAGAATGCCGCCGAGGATACAGGCGGTGGCATAGATCTCTTTTTGCAGCACCATGGGGACCTCCCGCGCCAGTACATCGCGGATCATGCCACCGGCTACCCCGGTCATGGTGCCCATGATCACGGCAATCAGCCCCGGGGTGCCGAAGTTGAGGGCCTTCTGGGCACCGATCACGGTAAAGAGGGCCAGTCCGAAGGCATCCGCCACCGGCAGCACATACCAGGGCATCCTGCGGGGCAGCTTGACCATCCACATACCGATCAGCGCTGTCGCGATGACGACCCAGATATAGAGGGGATCGCGCACCCAGAACACGGGGGTGGCACCCAGGATCATGTCACGGATGGTGCCGCCGCCGATGGCGGTGACCGCCGCCAAAACCATGACGCCAAACCCGTCCATTCTGAGTCGGCCAGCCACCAATACCCCTGAAAACGCGAATACCGCAGTACCAAACATGTCGCTGATGTAAACAATCTGCTCAACCAGTGTCTGCATGGAGAACAACTCACGCCAAATTGTTGATGGGGCCGCGATTTTAGGGGTTGGTGAGCCCAATCGCCAACAGTGCTCGACAAAATTGAGAGTCGGGACGGATTTTTTCTCGCTGCATGAACCGGGCTAGGCTCGTGCGTGCCCGTAGCTCTCTGCCGTTGGCGGGCTTCAGAAGGTTGAGCTCATCACAGGTTTAGGTCCGATTTTTTCCTTAAGTTTTCCCCCGACCCGCCGATATATAAGGTAAGCGGCGTTAATGCGATGAAGCGTTGAAAAAAATGCTAAAGACATCCAAAAACGAGCCGTTAAATAAGACGCATCGGGCACAAACTAAAAAGAAAGCCTGAGCTAATAAAGAGCAAATTTAATCGCTTAGGAGAAATATCATGAGTATGTATGTAAATACCAACGTATCGAGCATCAACTCGCAGCGTAACCTCTATAACACCAACAAGGCTTTGGATACTGCGTATCAACGACTTTCCTCCGGCTTGCGCATTAATACAGCCAAGGACGATGCGGCTGGTCTGCAGATCTCCAACCGTTTGACCTCCCAGATCAACGGTTTGAACCAGGGTAACCGTAACGCCAATGACGGCATCTCGCTGGCCCAGACTGCTGAAGGGGCGATGGAAGAGATTACCGGCATGTTCCAGAGGATGCGGGTGCTGGCTGAGCAATCGGCCAACGGTTCAAATACCAATGCTGACCGTTCTGCCATCCAGCAGGAAGTGCGACAGCTGGCCACCGAAATCAACCGGATTGCCAAAGATACCACCTTTGGTGGCACCAAGTTACTCGATGGTAACTATAAAGGTATCTTCCAGGTGGGGGCCGATGCCAAGCAAACCATCAGCTTTACGCTCGTTCAGGCTGGCGGCTTTAGTATCTCGGGATTGGGTGCTGCTGCGGGTGTGACCACGATTTTTGGCACGGCTGCCACATTGTCAGTGTCGACCCAGGATAGCGCGCAAAGTGTATTGGGGGCGGTGGACAAGATGATAGCCGGTGTAGACAAGAAACGGGCTGAGCTGGGGGCCACTCAAAACAGGATGGAGTCAACTATTCGCAACCAGGCCAACATAGCTGAAAACGTCAGTGCTGCACGCTCCCGCATCAGAGATGCTGATTTTGCTCAAGAGACTGCCACGTTGACCCAGTACAACATTTTGCAACAGGCTGCATCAACTGTGCTGGGGCAGGCAAACCAGCGTCCCAACGGCGCACTTCAGCTCCTAAGAGGTTAATAAAAATGAAAGGCGGTTGTTCAGGCCGCCTTTCGGTAGGAC
The DNA here is from genome assembly GCF_019046985.1 of Aeromonas sp. FDAARGOS 1417. Taxonomy (NCBI): domain Bacteria; kingdom Pseudomonadati; phylum Pseudomonadota; class Gammaproteobacteria; order Aeromonadales; family Aeromonadaceae; genus Aeromonas; species Aeromonas sp. FDAARGOS 1417. Next base: position 124,265 of record NZ_CP077221.1, read on the forward strand.
GCATCAGAGGGTGTTCGGGAAATCATGTCTCTGATAAGTCACAACACTGTAGTAAACTATTATGCTCAGCGAGCGCGGTTTGCAACTGCACAACCTGACTCGCCACATTCTCCTGAGCTAAAGCTCGTTGGCCGACCTTGAGTCGGCCTTTTTTATAGCACTGTTCATGCTTTTGTTGTCATAAAACACAAAGCATGAAACATGCCAGTTTGAAGTTTTAGCTATGTTGGCGGTGACTGGTGCGGATCTATCCGACGGGCTGACCATCAGTCAGGCAGATGCTGGTCTTGATAAGTCAATATATTGACGCTGAACACGGGGTACCGAGGCGTGCGGTGACCCTGCTATCTCCTCTTCCCGCTTCATTATCTTTACATCCCCCCATGTTGGCTGGAAGCCACAGATCGGGACGGCAATGTTTTGCCGCCAGCGGCAAAAAATCCTCAAGCTTGTTGCAACGCGGCCGTTAACCAGAGTAAGCAAAAGAAGGTGTTCGGGACTCCTGAATTTTGCGGTGTGGCGGTAGTTGTCTGTTCAAACAACTGCCGCTGGTCGAGAGTGAAGGGCTTGTTTACCCCTTCACTCCCGGATTGCAACAGGGCTGATGTAAGCGAGGCCTGCAGTCTGTATCGAATGGGAGAAATATCATGTCGATGTTTATTAATACTAATGTGTCCTCGCTGAATTCTCAGCGGAACCTGATGAATACAAATAAGGCGCTGGATACCGCCTACCAACGCCTCTCCTCTGGTTTGCGTATCAACAGTGCCAAAGATGATGCGGCCGGTCTGCAGATTTCCAACCGTTTGACCTCCCAGATCAACGGTTTGAACCAGGGGAACCGTAACGCCAATGACGGTATCTCCCTGGCACAAACCGCTGAAGGGGCGATGGAAGAGATCACTGGTATGTTCCAGCGGATGCGGGTTCTGGCCGAGCAGTCAGCCAACGGATCCAATACAGCCGCTGACCGTGCCGCATTGCAGCAAGAGGTAACTCAATTAGGAACTGAAATCAACAGGATTGCCAAAGATACCACTTTTGGCGGGACTAAATTACTGAATGGCTCCTTTAAGGGGATTTTCCAAGTAGGGGCGGATGCCAAACAAACCATTAGTTTTTCACTGACTCAGGCCAATGGTTTCAACATCTCCGGTATTGCGGCTGCAGCAAGCGCAGGTGCCGCATTTGCAACCTTGGCGGCGATAAATATTACTAGTCAATCCAATGCACAGAGTGTGCTTGGTGCAGTGGACAAGATGATAGCAGGTGTAGACAAGAAACGTGCTGAGTTGGGTGCAATCCAGAATCGTATGGAATCGACCATTCGTAACCAGGCAAATATCGCCGAAAATCTGTCATCCGCCCGGTCTCGGGTGCGTGATGCGGACTTTGCGGTAGAGACGGCGGCGCTCACCCAGTACAACATCTTGCAGCAGGCTGCCTCAACCGTATTGGCGCAGGCAAACCAGCGCCCTAACGGTGCGCTCTCACTGCTACGTTAAGGGAGATCGGCCAGTAAGGCCGTTCATCGGTTAGAACATATATTGGGTGTTCGGGACTCCTGATATGACGAGATGGCAGAGGGGGACAAACTCTCTGTCAAGAGAGTGTGATGAGGCGGTTCACCTCATCACACGAGGGGAAAGCGTGCTGTATGCCGTGGATTCCTTATCAATAGGAGAGATATCATGTCGATGTTTATTAATACCAATGTGTCTTCGCTTAACTCTCAGCGAAATCTGATGAATACCAACAAAGCGTTGGATACAGCCTACCAACGCCTCTCCTCTGGGTTGCGGATCAACAGTGCTAAAGATGATGCGGCCGGTCTGCAGATTTCCAACCGTTTGACCTCCCAGATCAACGGTTTGAACCAAGGTAACCGTAACGCCAATGACGGTATCTCCCTGGCACAAACCGCTGAAGGGGCGATGGAAGAGATCACCGGTATGTTCCAGCGGATGCGGGTGCTGGCCGAGCAGTCAGCCAACGGCTCCAACACAAATGCTGATCGTTCTGCGCTGCAACAAGAAGTCAAGCAGTTGGCAACTGAAATTGATAGGATTGCCAAAGATACGACCTTTGGCGGGACCAAGCTATTGGATGGCACCTATAAAGGGGTTTTCCAGGTAGGGGCGGATGCCAAGCAAACGATCAGTTTTACATTAGTTCAGGGTGGGGGATTTGGTATCTCCGGTATTGCGGCTGCAGCTGGATTTGCTGGTTCTAGAGGTGGATTTAGTACTGTTGCTACGCTGTCTATTTCAACGCAAGACAAAGCTCAAAATGTGCTTGGTGCGGTGGACAAAATGATAGCTGGAGTAGACAGTAAACGGGCTGAGCTGGGTGCAATCCAGAATCGGATGGAGTCGACCATTCGCAACCAGGCAAATATCGCCGAAAACCTCTCATCTGCCCGGTCTCGGGTACGTGATGCGGACTTCGCGGTAGAGACGGCGGCGCTCACCCAGTACAACATCTTGCAGCAGGCTGCCTCCACCGTATTGGCGCAGGCAAACCAGCGTCCTAATGGCGCGCTCTCGCTGCTGCGTTAATACTGACTATGGGTATTAGGAGGCTATTATGTCGACCGATTTAAATGTAGGCGTTAGCTCCTCTCCTGTTTTAGGGCGTAGTGATAACGGCAGCCGGGAGGCTGCTGTTTTTGCATCGACCAATCCGAAACCGGAGGGCAACGTGACTACACGACCCATAGGTGGGGCAGGAACAAATGAGGTGGATTCAAAGGAGACATCTCTGCGTGCTCTAAGTTCCTCGGTGAACGATTTAAGGCAGCAGAAGGCTGATTTGGAAAAACAGGTACAAGAATTGCAAGAGGTTGTTGCAACAAAGGGCTGGTACTTGAACATTAGTCAGGATAAAACAGCCGGTAAAACAGTGATTAAGTTGCATGACAAGGAAACTGGGGATCTGATCAGGCAAATACCAAGTGAGGAAATGTTAAGCATATCTCGGCGGTTCAAAGAGCTTGAGTTGTCCAAGAGAATTGATGGTGCTCAGCAAATAGGCCTCTTGTTTGATCAGTCAATCTGAACAGGTGGTAGCCTGATCTCATATGGGGAGATATTGAAATGGCGGGTATAAGCTCAGCAGGTGTAGGGTCCAATTTGCCACTTAATGATTTGATCCAGGCAGAGTTAAGTGCCAAAAAAACACAATTTGAAAGGCGTATTGTTGGCCGTGAAACTCGCCTGAATAGCAACCTTTCTGGTGTAGGTCAACTCAAGTCGGCTATCAGCACCTTTAATGCTGCATTACAAAAACTGGCTAAACCAGCAGATTTTTCTGGTAATAAGGTGACGATTGGCCAGTCTGCAGATAATCAGCTACTGGCATTTACGGCAACCAACAAAGCTAATACTGGAAATTACAACATTGCAGTTAAGCAGCTTGCTACTGGCAGTTCTTTTATTTCGGCTGATAACGCATTTACATCTTCTTCCGATATTGCAACGTCATCTGCTGGTACATTGACATTTAGTGCAGGGGGAAAAACCCTTAATGTTGATTTGGCCGCTAATGACACCTTACTCGACATGCGGAATAAAATTAATAGTGCATCTAATAATTTCGGCGTCTCTGCGAATATTATAAATGTCGATGGTAAGTCACGACTTGTTATTGAGTCATCCGTGAGTGGCCAAGGCAATGATTTACAGGTGGCAGCCAGTAATGCGGACTTACAGCGTTTTTCAACCAGTGATCCTGCATCTGTTATGGGAAGCCAAAAAAATGCAAAAGATGCAATAGTTGAAATCGACGGCCTGGAAGTTAATAGTGCTTCGAATAAATTTGACAATGTGATCCAAGATACGTCGTTTACCGTGTTGCAATTGAGTGAAAAAGATGCGGCGAATAACTATAAAACAACCAAGGTAACCGTAGAGCAGGATAAAGGGAAAACCAAGGAAAATATTGAGGCGTTTATTAAATCATATAACGCTTTGATGGATACCATGGATACTCTGGGTAAGCGACCAACGATAGTGGGTGGCGAGCGAGTGGGGGATTCAGGTCCTCTAGCTGGTGATCAAAATCTCAATGGTGTTAAGAGTCTTTTGTTCAAAGAACTCTCATTATCTACCGTAGACAACGACTCACTTTTTAATGTCGGTATTAACATTGATAAAAAAGGTCGTTTGTCTATTGATAATGCAAAATTGACAAAAGTGATGGATGAAAATTTTGGTAAGCTGGAAAGTGTTTTTTCTGGTGAAACCGGGTTGGCGAAGAGACTTGATTCACAATTGAACGAATACACTAAATCTTCAGGCTCTCTTGATAAAAGACGTGATAGTCTTCAACAGGATGTCAGGTCAATTAAACAGGAACGTGTAGATTTTGATGCTTATCTTACTAAGTACGAAGAGGGGTTGCGCCAGAAGTATGCCCGCTTGGATGTATTGGTTGCCAGGATGAATTCATCTATGGGTAGCTTGACTACCTTGGTTAATATGAACAAGAAGTCCTGAACGGATAGTTTTTGAGAGGTTATCATGTACAACAAATCACTTGGCGTCTATAAGAAAAATTCACTTGAAGCTGAGCTGTCTGTTGCAGATCCACACAAGGTTATTCAGTTGTTAATGCAAGGTTTTTTAGAAAGAGTCGCTCAGGCTAAAGGTGCAATTGAGCGCAATGATTATCAGTTAAAAAGCGATCGTATTTCATCGGCAAATGCAATTTTAAATGGATTGAAAGATAGCCTTGATATGTCTCAAGGTGAAATATCAGAAAGATTATTCTCTCTTTATGAATATATGGGTGAACGTCTGCTGGATGCTAGCGTAAAAATGGAGGTATCACCTCTGGATGAGTCTATGAAACTTATGTTAATGATCAAAGAGTCTTGGGATAAGATACCAGATCAGGAAAAGCAAAAAGCGTATACTATGCGGCAATCACTTGGGGATTTATAGGTTTTATCGTGGCATATAAACAGTTGCTTGACGCGTTGCAGCGTAATACAGCGCACATATTAACATATGTGGAATCGGAAAGTTTTGATACCCTTGATGAACTATTTGATGAGAGAGAAGCAATCATCTTTTCTCTCTACTCTGCCAGTGGGTGGGAGGATCTTCATTTAGAACAGCTTGATAACATATTAAATACAAGTGTTATAGTACAAAACAAACTGGAAATGGCAAAGCAACTAGTGCAAAAAGAAGCCTTTTCTATCAGTAAAAAAAACAAAGCAATTAATCACTATAAAGCAAACGAAATTTAATTATAATCGCGTGGTGACAGGAGAGGATATGATTAAGCCTGAAGAGATACTAGCAAAAATAACACAAGATGCTGAGCGAATCATGCTTCAGGCTGAGCAAGAGAAAGCAATGGCTGAAGTTTTGCCTATTCGTTTCGAGCAAAATATGGTTGCATTCTCTAAATATATACCATCTATACACAAGGCTTTTTTAAATTATAAAGTACAAAGAGAATTTAGATTTTTCTGCACTGAAAATGGAATTCCTAATCTAGCGTGGATAGATGAAAATGTAGCTATTTACGGCGATGATCCATATTCTCAATGCCAGCAACAAATAAAGCATATGATGTCCTCTAGTGCTAGTGGTGGTATTCGTTTTGGAACAGAGAAAAATTTTTTCAATCAAATTCACATTGATTATTTGAATCAACTTGCTGAACTTTTGGCAAAGAAAAGAAATGAATACAGTCCCCTTCAGCAAGTCCCTGAATCAATGCCATTCATGATGATGTTTGGTGTAGGTTTAGGATATCAGCTAGGTTATTTATATGAAACCTGCAAGGTTGCCAACTTGTTTGTTTTTGAACCTGATCTAGATCTGTTTTATGCTTCGCTCTATGCCTTTGATTGGGTATCTTTACTTGATTACATTATGGCGGAGAATCTCAGGATCCATATTTTTTTAGGGCAAGATCAAGATAACTTGATGAATGATGCACTACATGCTATTCACAAAGCAGGACCATTTATTGCTGCGGCCCCTGTCGGACTGGTGCACTACCCATCAGAAATTATTGAACATCTTGTTGCTAAAATGAAAAAAGAGTTCTTTCTTTTTACTATGGGCTGGGGATTTTTCGACGACAATATGTTAGCTCTTTCGCATAGCGTTGAAAATATTTCAAAAGGCATTCCATTTTTAGTTAAAGGTAAGAGTCTGCCTGATAAATATAACACTGTGCCAGTATTTATTATAGGTAATGGGCCATCGTTAGATGCCACCATCCCATATATTAAAGAAAATAAAAATAAATCCATATTAATATCATGTGGTAGCAGTATTTCAGCGCTGCACAAAGAAGGGATTAAACCTGATATATATGTCACCATAGAAAGAACGAAAGCGGTACCAGATTTCATCGCATTGATTAATGATGAAGATTATCTTAAAGATATATTGTATATAAGTACTGATCTCACCCACCCTGATTGCCACCAGTTTTTTAGACGTAGCCTTTTAGCATTCAAGCCTAACGAGCCAATGCTATCTCTTGCTAGTATTAATTTCGAAGAGGTTCAAGGGTTTGATTACTTTAGTCATGTTAACCCTTTGGTTGGAAATACGGGGATTTCAGTCGCGGCCCGCTTGGGATTCAAAGAAATATACCTTTTTGGCATCGATAATGGTCATTATGACAGTGAGCATCATCATTCTAGGTTAAGCTCTTATTATGATGATAATGGCGCCCCAATTGCGGCATTACAACGTCTTGCGACAGCAGGATCTGATCAGGTCATTCCTGGCAATTTTGGTGGGGAAGTTATCTCTAGCAAAATGTTTGTCACTTCAATCAGAGTCATGGAGCGGCTTATAAGGGAATACTCTGGCACCAACTTTTTTAATACTTCCCATGGGGCAAAAATAGAAGGAGCCGAGGCTTTAGATATCAAAGAAAGTCAGTTTGGTGATCTCCCTGTTTCTTTTAATAAGATTGATATTATTGAGTTCATTGCGAATGAGGTCTTCAAGCCACTTAATATTGATCGTTCCAGGGTGGCTTCGGCTCTTGATGTCGATTATTTCAACTTCTTTATCGACAAGGTCCTATTGGAATGGAAAGAGCCTTTGCTATCACGTGCTGACGTTGTCAATCGCATGATGAGACAATTTGAGTATTTATTGGTGATAGAGAACAGTAGACAATGTCATATCTCCAGAGTTCTAATCGGTACATTCAATTATTTATTTAGTTTCCTCATCACTTTTTGCCATGCTTTCGCGGATGAAGAGGAGACGCTGGAGGCAGTAAGTGATGCGCTTGAAATATTTAATGCTTATCTATTAAAAGCCAAAGAATTATACCCTCAGGCGCTTGATAGTCCTGACAAAGTGGATTGTGAAATTATTAGTTTATACCGTAGTAATTGATTATAAGCCCAAGTGTTACTTGGGCTTTATATTATCATATTTACGTGACTCAATCAGTTATCACAATGCTTTTCGTATTGTATTTTGGCATATCAGAAACAGGATTACCCATAGTTAGTCGTTGCCACAAAACCTGAGCAGCGACCAAACTTGGGGGGATTGAGGTATGGATAAATAAAATAGATGTAGCCATGATGACCTACCTGAAATAGAATAATGGTTCAGAATGGCTGCTCATCGTCAAGCAAAAATACTAAATACAGCTGCGAAATGACGGTGGAGTGTGTCTTATTATAAAGAAAAACCGTCATCCACGACAATATTTTGTCCGGTCACATATCTGGATTGATCTGATAACAGAAACATAATGCTACCTACAACATCTGAAACATCAAGCATTCCCTTTCCACATGTCTGTTTTTTATAGGCTTGACAAAAAACTTCAGATTGATTATCAAGTAATCCCCCCGGACTGATCAAATTAATTCTGAAACGGCTGTCATTCACATATGTGACAACATATTTACTCAAGTGCTGTATTGCAGATTTTATTGCCGCATACTCCACAGGCATTGTCATTTTTGTATTGTTGTAAATGTCAAATTTAGGTGCAACAACACCATATATGGAGGACATATTGACTAATGAAAACGCAGTTTCATGTGTTTTGAAGTACGCGGCACATTGTTGAGTAAATAAAAAAGCACTACCCAGATGAAGAGATATATTTTCATTAAAACTAGAAAGCGATACATCAAAAAAATGTGCGCCATAGGTTTTATTTCTCGGGTAGGTGGCATTGACTGCACCATCAAGATGTTCTTGTCGTGCAAAAAATGTCTTGAGGCTTCCCTCGCAGGTTACATCCAGCGATATCAACGTCAGATTATCGTCTGCAATGTCTACACCCTGAGTGGCAAGACGCTGGGCCATGGCATCGACATTGATATCTGCTGCAATAACCTTGCCCCCTTGGGCAAGAATGGATGGGACCAAATGAGATCCCAGCAAGCCACCTGCACCTGCGACCAAGAAACACTTATATTTTAACAAACTGTCCATTATTTCCGCACTCCAATAATAGCCTCTGCCAGTTTAAAGTCGTAAATGTCGTCAATATCGACTGCGCGTTCTTTCGGCACTTCGATACTGGTGACTTTTCCCGAGAACAGCCCACAGTGTGCCAGCACAAAGGCTGGTGTCGTTGCATATACCACGGTTGTGATATCAAAAACCTGGGGTGAATCCTGGCGTCGAGCAACATTGCCCGCTGGTTTATTGACCAACTCGACCCGGCCATCCACCGTTTTCTTTACCATGTTGAAATAGGGACTGCGATTAGCTGGCGTGACGGAGATACAGATATCGGCATTTTGCTCACAACGTTTGGCAATGGCCGCTTCAACATCACTCACACTGCGCAGCGGGCTGGTTGCCGGCAAGCTGATGAAACCATCGAATGCTCCATAATGCGCGGTGGCCCATTCAATGGCATGTTGCCAGGAAAGCCACTCCGGACTGCTATCTGTCGCCAATTCGTATGGGCGCTCGATAACCACCGCACCGGATGAGATTGCAACGTTAGCAATGGCAGCATCATCCGTAGAAACAAACACCTGGCTAATCGAAGGTGATGCCAGAGCCGTATCTATGGAATATTGCAACAAGGGTTTTCCCGCTAATGGGCGAATGTTTTTACCTGGCAACCCTTTTGAACCACCACGAGCGAAAATAAACGCGAAATTTTTCATCTGATTCAAGTTCCGGTTACCTGTTATCGATAATGAGAGTACGCTTTGACTTCTTTAATCAGTGTAACCGTTTGTGTAGCCTCCTCAATTGAGGCACCATTATTCTTTTTCCCCTGAATAAGATTGACAAAGTCGGAAATCATAGCGAGATACATCTGGTTTTTATCCCAAGCGGGATCACTGTAGATGGTCTCAATACCGTTGGCCGAGCTCAATGTGACTGAGTTGTGAATCAGGTCCCACTCCAACGTACCTTCACTGCCAATCACTCGGCATTTGCGATGCGCTTTTCGTTGGAGAAAATCCAGATGAACCGTGGCAATGGCACCCGTTGTGTCGCCAAGTATGATATCGGCCATGTCCTCAACCGACAGGCCAAGCTCTTCGGAAGAAGACAAATTTGCGTATTTTACTTGAAGCGGTCCAAGCAGCCACTGGATATAATCAAATTCATGGCTGAGCTCCAGTAACACCCCGCCACCCAATTCTGCTCGTGCGGAGACACTGTGGCGATAATCTATGTTGGGGCGCCAGTCCGGCAAATATTGACCGACCTCGACATGAGCATAGTAGCAACGCCCTACTTTTTTCTGATCCAATAGATTTTTCATAGTGAATGCTGACGGCAAATATCGAAGACAGTATCCGACCGCAACAGCTGTATTATGCTCACGACTTGCAGTTTGGATAGCCTTACAATCTGCAAGTGATACAGCGAGGGGCTTTTCAATTAAGACTGGAATACCGGCCTTTATTAGAGGGATTGCATGAACTGCATGCAATGTCGCAGGGGATGCGATGATCGCGAGTTCGATGCGATGCTGAATCAGCTCCTCTACCGAAGAAACAAACACATCGCAATCACTGACCTCACTTGCGGCCACCTGACCACTGGCTGACATTGCATAGATGGAAGCAAAAGGATAGAGATACTTAAGATTATGTCTATGGCGAATAGATATATTACCCAGGCCAATCACAGCGATACGTTCCATTATGAGCGGAATCCTAGTGTAGAAATATCTGACTGGGCCCTGTTAAAATCCTCCATTCGTCCAATATCCAACCAATACTCATGAAGGGGAAACATTGATATACGTTTTTTTTCTTGCATATGTTTCTCAAGAAGGGTCGGCATATCAATACGTTCCCCTTTGATCACTGACTGCGCTATATATGAATTGACAACATAGATACCTGCATTAACAAAAAAATGATGTACGGGTTTTTCAACCATGCTGGTAATGTTATTTCCTTCTCCCGTTATCACGCCATAAGGAATTTGATAATTATACTCACGAACACACATTGTGGCATCTGAACCATTCTGAGTATGAAAATCTAGCAAACTGTTGAAGTCCACAGTTGTTAACACATCCCCATTTATCATGATCAGTGGTAGCGGAGGCAAATTGGCAGGCAATAAACCTAATGCGCCCCCTGTTCCAAGTGGATGTTGTTCATGAATATATGTAATATTTGCACCCCAAGCAGAACCATCACCAAAATAATCAGTGATAAGCTCAGGCATGTAATGAGTAGAAATATAGATGTTTTTGAACCCTGTTTTGATAAATTGATTAAGCAGGGTCTCTAAAATCGGTTTATCACCAACTTTTAGCATAGGCTTCGGGCAGGTATCAGTAAGTGGTTTAAGTCGAGTCCCAAACCCGCCAGCCATGATCAAAACAGGATTATCATATGTTGGTTGACTGGTTGCTTTTTCCCACGTTTCAAGTCCGATCAACTTGCCAGCGTCATCAACAACAGGCAGGGAAAGAATGCTGTGCTCGCGCATAGTCTCCAGCAGCTGCGCACGGGTCAGTTTGGCCGAGACTGTGATGGGGGTGGAGTTCATCACCGCCGTGACGCTTTGCGTCAGGGAGACATTGTTCAGGATGGCGCGACGAACATCGCCATCTGTCACGACGCCCAGCAAGTGCCGTAAGTCATCCACCACCAGACAAACCCGCAGCGCTTCTGCATTGATGACAGCCAAGGCATCACGCACCGAATGTTCAGGTGACAGCACTACTTTTTCCCAATTTTTGCTCATCCTATCCATCCTTTACTGCTTGATAGACACCACGCTGCCCCGGGCAACGTATACAATCTGCTTTTCTCCAAGAGGGCGCGTCAGTGTGGCGCCAGCCCCGACCACGGCATCAGAGCCAATTGATATGCCCTGGATCACGGCAGCTCCCGTACCGATATGGACTCTCTCACCCGTTACCACTCCGCCGGATAACACGGCGCCCGGGGCGACGTGGTTGTCACCACCAAGGTGGCAGTCGTGATCCACGATGGCACCGCTATTGATGATGCTGTTGGCACCTATCTGGGTACCAGTTTGAATGATGGCTCCGGCCATGACCTGGACCCCCTCTTCCAGCACGGCGTAATCAGAGACCATGGCTTGGGTGCTGACGACGCTTGCAAAGCGGTAACCAAGAGCGCGATAACGGGCAAACAGCGTGGTGCGCAGCAGGTTGCCCGGCAGGGAGCCGATACCATTGACTAGCTCCACCTCATCCGGGAGATGGGTCAGTATCTCCTCATCATGCCAGAGGGGAATACCTGCCAGCGCGGCACGCGGTGCATCAGCTGTGGGGGCAACCAGCGCGAGGGGAACCACTCCCTGGCTGCGCAGCATGTCGACCAGCACCGAGGCATGTCCGCCTGCCCCGAGGACGATGACCGGTTTATTCACGGATAAGTTCACCTGACTGATAGGCCTGCTTCGCAGGTTGTCCCAGAAGTTGCCAGTAGGCATAGGGGCTCATGCCGTCACCCGGACGCTTGATGGCGAGGTTGTCGGCACAGAGGATGGCGCCCTCCTCAATGTCGCAGGCAGCCACCAGGCTCTTGCGAGCGATTTCCTTGTTCTTGATCTCGCTCGGGCGAGGCCCTTTGATGCCATCTCCCAGAGCCAGCTCCACATCGCGGATCCCTTTCACCATGGCGACCAGTTCATCGGGTTCAAGAGAAGCCTTGTGATCAGGCCCTTCCATGTTGCGATCCAGCGTGAAGTGCTTCTCGATAAGGCAGGCTCCACGGGCGACTGCAGCCACCGGGATGGTGATACCTTGGCTGTGATCCGAATAACCGACCTGCAACCGGAAGGCGTGCGACAGGGTATCCATGGCTCTGAGGTTGATATCCACCATGGGCGCCGGATATTCGGTCGTGCAATGCAGCAGGGTCACCTTGCTGGCAAGGGCTGCCTGGCCAGCCTCGCTGGCATAGGCCGCCATGAAGGCAGACTCACCGGGCTGCGCATCCAGCGGTGCGGTCAATCCGAAGGCTATCACCCCCAGGGCCGCCTCCACTTCTGCCAATGTGGCCATACCGGTCGAGACGATCAACTCGCAACCGGTGCGAGCATGGGCCAGTACGAAAGGCGCATTGGTCAGTTCTCCGGACGGGATCTTGAGGGTCTGCAACTTCAGCCGGTTCACCAGAAAGTCCAGGCTCTCGGTATCGAAGGCGGTAGACAAAAACGCGATGCCGAGAGACTCGCAATGGGCGATCAGACGAAGATGGGCATCAAACGAGAGTTCAAGGCGGGAGAGCATGGCAAGCTGGCTCTCTTCCTTGCCGGTGTTAGCGGTTTGATAAGCTGCCTGCTTGGCCTGGCGGGTTACCAGATTGGCAGCCTTGAAGGTCTGAAACTTGACGACATCGACACCTGCCCTGTGGGCGGCATCGATCAGCGCCACAGCGAGTGCTTCATCGCCATTATGGTTGACGCCAGCTTCGGCAATGATGCGGATCATGGCGACGGACTCCTGTCGATATCATGGAACTGTTTGATGGTGGGGGCGGCAAAGTGCTTCAGGTGCGCCACGATCTGGCCGCTGGCATCCCCTGCACCATAAGGATTGACATAAGCATCCGGGCCCATAGGCTGCAAGGCCTTGGCAATGCATTGCGTAATGGCCTCAGCCTTCGCGTCGCAATGAAGCACACTCTTCGCTGCCAGGCGCCCTTGTTGACGCTGACCGATATTGATGGTAGGTACACCCAGAGAAGGCACTTCGATGATGCCGCTCGACGAGTTGCCGATCACGGCGGCACAGTGTTTCACCGCGCTCAGGTAACGTCTGTAACCCAAAGACGAGATGGCCAGCACGCGTGCAGGATTGGCTGTCGCATACTGCTCAAGCAGTGGAATGATGACTCGACCACCGTCATCTGCATTCGGGTACGTCAGGATAACCTGATGGTCGGGATAGTTATCCAACGCCGCCAGCAAGGCACTGAAACTCTCCCTGGCCGGTTCATCGGCCAGAGTCACGGGGTGATAGGTCACCACGAAGAACTGTGAGTCCAATGTAAACCCAAGAGAGGATTGCAGCTCGTCCATGGACAGCAGCGGTGTCTTGATGATGTGGTCCAGACCGATGGCGCCTACGTTGAACACCCGCTCAGGTGCTTCACCCAGCTGGATGACGCGCTGTCGATAGGGTTCGGCAGACGTGAAATGCAGGTAGCTCAACTTGGTAATGGCATGGCGGATTGCGTCGTCATAAGCCCCCTCGGTGATCTCGCCACCATGGAGGTGTGCTACCGGTATGCGCTGCAACATGGCCGCCTGGGCGGCAGCTAAGGCTTCGAAGCGATCTCCGAGGATCACCAACACATCGGGCTGCTGACGCGCAAGCGCATCGGCCAACCCCAACAAGGCGACCCCCATACTCTTGACCACACCGACTGATGTATCGGAAGAGAGCAGTATCTCGATGCGCTCATCGATCTTGAAGCCATCCAGCTCTATCTGCTGATAGGTCAGGCCGAACTCGGGGGACAAGTGCGTACCCGAGACGATCAGCTTTAGCTCGAGGTGGGGATCCGCGGCAATGTCTTTCATCAACCAATAGAGCAGCCCGTATTCGGCGCGAGTACCGGTAAAGACGGCAATGGTGTTGGCCATGTTCAGACCTCGACAGGCGAGCTGGGCAGGTTAATAAGATGGGCTTCCAGCCACTCGGCATTGCTCAATTCTCCACGCAAGGCATGAGAGAACATGGGCAGGTGATGCATCAGTTTCCATACAGGCCGGGTCATGACACCAGCCTTGTTCAGCTCAGTCAGCAACGTATCCCGCTGGGTTTGATCTTCACAGACAATCGCATTGAGCCAGTAGTTGGAGCGTCCATAAGAAGGCTCGGCCACAAACTGGCATGCCTGTCCCTTGAAGAACTCGGCATAGTGCATGGCAAGCGCCCGCTTTTGCGCCAGGAATTGTGGCAGGCCTTCCATCTGGGCACATCCGAGGGCCGCATTCAGATTGGGCATCCGGTAGTTAAAACCGGGTTCATCATGATAGAACTCGAACGGATGGGGGACCTTGGCGGTGGTGGTAATGTGCTTGGTGCGCGCCCCCTGCTCGGCATTCTGGCAGAGCACCATGCCACCCCCCCCCGTGGTGATGATCTTGTTGCCATTGAAACTCAGGGCGGAAAACGCACTCAGCGTCCCCGTGTGTTGGCCTTTGTAGTAGGAACCCAGGCTCTCGGCAGCATCTTCCACCAGGGCGATGCCCCAGGCCTCGCACACGGCCAGCAGTTCATCGAGTTCAACCGGATGACCAAAGGTGTGCATGGGCACGACGGCTTTGAGGCGGCGTCCGCTTGCCTTGTGAATGGCACCTGTCTCGGTGCGATATGCATGCTCTTCCAGCCAGTTGGCCATGGCAACGGGGCAGAGCCCCTGACTCTGGCGTGATACATCGACGAACACGGGTTCTGCGCCCATGTGATAGACGGCATTGCAGGTTGCCACAAAGGTCAGGGGCTGGGTGATCACCAGAGCGCCGCTCTGCACACCTGCCATGTAGAGCGCGATATGTAGCGCCGCCGTGCCATTCATGGTGGCAACGGCACGGGCTGAACCGGTAAAGGTGGCTATTTGTTGCTCGAACTGCTCAACATAGGCACCGACACTGGAAACGAAGGTGCTTTCAAGGGTATCGAGCACATATTGACGCTCATTGCCGGCGAAGGTCGGGGCGTGAAGAGGGATGAAGTCATCGGTTTTATAGGTATCACGAATAAAACGTATCAATTGAGTATGCATACCGACTCCTTACATCTTGCCGTCGAGATACTTGCCCGTTTCTTTGTGAGCAAAATCCGGGATCATGGCGAAGAACAACTCGACGATCTCTTTCTTGTCCCAGGCGCGTTTTGTTTTCATGGCTGCAATGGTCTGCTCGAAATGGTTGAGCAGATCATTCTGATATGAGGGTTCATTCTTGATGATGCCCAGGTTCTCGAACCGTGCCATATCCAGCACTTCCTTGTCCGTGAAGAACTCTTCGAAGTCTTTTTCACCAGTGGTGTCACTCTCGGTAAAGAGGCAGGGCCACATCCCCTGCTCAGGCAGGCTCGCCATCAAGGCCCTGGCTTCATCCTCATCCTTGCACAGATACGGCTTGTAACCATGCTGCTCTAGATACTTCACGGCAATTTCGGCGAAGGTAATCAGGTGCAGGGATTCGCTGAGCTTGGGGAAGAAGATATCCCTGTTCTCACCAAAGATGCAGGACATCAGGCACAGCTCACCGGACTCCTGGGGGGTCACAAAGTAGCGTTTGATGTCGTTGGGGGCGACGATGGGCTGACGCTTTTGCAAACGCTGGTTGAAGCCATGCAGCAAGGATCCATCGGAGAAGGCCACGTTGGCAAAGCGCGCGGTTGAAATGGCAATCTGCTCGCTGCGACGCATCAGGAACATCTCCATGATGCGCTTGGACGCCCCCATCATGTTGACCGGATTGGCTGCTTTGTCAGTCGAGACACAGAAGTATTTTTTGACACCAGCAGAGATAGCTTGAACAATTGTTTTGTCGGTGTTAAAAACGTTCAAATCAATCATCCGCATTAATGTGAACGGGTCTTTCTCACTACGCACGTGCTTTAAAGCAGAAAGATTTAGAACATAATCATAAGCACCATCAGATTCAATGAATGCATCATATTCAATAGAACCAATATCTAGTGCGAATGTTTTAAAGTCACCATTAATATAGCCATAGCTGCTTCTAATATCTCGCACTAGTTCTACTAAATTATTTTCACTGATATCGACAACATGCAACGTTACCGGATTTCTTTTAAAAATTTCTTTGGTAACTGCTTGGCCAATCGAACCCGCACCACCAAGCACTAAGAATCGTGAGTTGGCAACAACATCATTTAACGTATGCTGACATTCAGCAACATCTTGCTCAAAAAGCGATGCTGAGCGACCTAGTAGTGCCAGAGAAGATATCATTTGATCTCCCGAATCAAATAGTTAATTTTATCTATCGTTATCTGCGTTAGCATCATTTTGCTCTTTACGATTCGCCATCATTGAAGGGGGCGTAGTATTAAGCAATGCATAAAGAGAAACATCGTTATTGCTGCCATACTGATTCAGACCTATAGCCATAGCTTTTTCAAATTCTTTGTTATGCATTCTGACGCAGTGATAACTATAAAATAAATTTGTGACATCCTGTACTGTAAGAGGGCCTGACATGGCTATCAAACAGAGATAACTACGCAGCAGGAAATAATCTGTAATCATCAATTGACAACACTGTTGGGGAGTCATATCAGGATCAAGTGGAAAATTATGATGGTAGACATAGTAAATCAGATAATTTTGCATTATATGTGGATGAGCCTTCAAAAAAGGCTCAACTTCTTTATGCCAAACATCATGTATTTTCGCGAGATGGGTGATGTCACCATCATCAGAAAATAATTCCTTTATTTTATGCAAGCAGTAATTTATGACTACTCCGCCTCGGCGACCTTTTTTCTGGTTGTTCAGTAATTGTAACTGTGTGAGGTGATGTAAGGCCCACCATTGTAGTTTATCTAAGTAAGGAATTTGCAAGAAGGCATTGTGCAATTCACCACTGTCTATCAAATTCCCTATTTGTGCTAGAAATTGCTGATTGGGCAGGCTATCTTCGCTTCGATGTAATATTAAACCAATGATCCACAATTTCTCTTCAATACTTATTCCTTGTGTCAAAAGAATATCGATTGAAAAAAGATGGTAGTTTTCTACTTGCTCAGATATCAATTGTGTCTTGTAGAATCCCTTGAATGGTTGAACCTCCATGGCCATGGCATCAGGATTGAGTAACACTTGACGGCACACCTCGGGACAGGAGAGTGTCAGGCTCAATTTCAGATTGTCGCCAAAGCGGGTTTCAACCCGTGGATAGCTACGACAGGTATTGCTTAACGCATCGACTCCTGCTTCCTTATGAATTTGGCACCAGCCATCAGATAGAAACGGGCAATATCCTTCCTCATTTAAGATAATTTGCCCCCAGTTATGATCATCTTTCTTCACTTTCTGAATATGCTTCATCGTTTCTGTACGAAGCCATAAGTCTGGATGACTTGAATAGGTGCGATAGGTTTTCTTATCAATACTTATGTTCCACCCTCTGCAACAAGTGTCTTCACACTTATCGCCAATACACTGGAAATTTTTGAAAAAAACCGGAACAAACTGATGAGCAGGGGGCGATTTGGTCATTTTATAAGTCCATTTTTGAGCTAAGGTTACACGCTGTAACCTAGCAAGTTTAGTACCATGATGAATCCAGAGCCTGTTTTTCCTATGGTTGTTCCTGCGAAACAGTGGTGGCTGATGTTGCGTCAGTAATGGATCATACGGCACATCGACTCTACACCGTTCAAGGTTCTGGAGGTAAACCGGTGCAGCTCATCCGAGTTGATCAAATCGAGTCGCTGATGCTGCACCGCGTCGAGATTTGGCCACTTTCGCCAGTGACGCAGGGCGTCAGGATCTTGACTCCCTGCCAGGATCAGCGATGGGTTGGCTCTGATCACCTGTTCCATGTCCACTTGAGGGTAAGGGGTCTTGGCATTCGCCATGATGTTGATCCCGCCGCAAAGTTCGATGGCCTGAGCCGGCCAGGCGTTGCCGCTCACGCTGGTGAGCGGCGGGTACCAGAGTTGGTAGAACACCTTGACGCCGGTTGGTTGGCCATAGCGCTGTTGCAGGGAATGCAGACGCGCCAGATAGCGATCGGCGGCTTCGTTGGCACTCTTCTCCACCCCAAGCAATTTGCCCAGCGCCCGCATTTCGGTCGCCAGCGAGGCAAAATCGGTGGGCTCCGAGTTGAAAACCGGGATACCCAGCTGCTCCAGCGGGGCCAGCATGCGTGACTGGGCCGAGCGCCAGCCGAGAATGAGGTCCGGCTTTTGCGCCAGTACTGCCTCGACGTTAATGCTGCGATAATTCGCCACCTTTGGCTTGGTTTTCACCTCGGGGGGATAGTCTGAGGCATCGTCGATGGCCACCAGCTTGTCACCGGCGCCGATGTCATAAAGCAGCTCGGTAAGATGGGGTACTATGCTCACCACCCGGGTCGGCGTTGCGGCCTGCAGGGCACCGGGCAACCAGGCAATCAGTACGCAGGGCAGCCAGAGCGGCAATCGCAACCATCTAACCATGAAGTAACCCCGCCACAGTGACAAGCAGCGCCAGCATCAACCAGCCCCAGCCAATTCCTTGCAGAATATTGAGCACCTTGCGCGGAGTCTCGCTATCTGGCTCAGCACCAGTGCCGATGACTGGCCAGCGCTGGAGAGCCCCCTGATAGTAGCGAGGACCACCAAGGCGGATCCGGCTCTTATCTACCAGCAGAGTGAGCAGCATCCCCATGGCGGGATAGGGCCAGAGCGCGCCACTTCGCACCAGCTGTGCGGCCTGTTTGAGACGGCTTGCCAGCAGTGGCAGCCCCAGCAGCAAAATGACGGAGGCATTGAGCCCCTGATAGAGGGCGCTGGCGGCGCGACCAAAGTGGTCGAAGGAGGGATCTTTGCGACTCCAGCTCTGATTCATCAGCTGCACCAGCCGCCAGAGCAAGGCGCCCTGTACGCCAGCCAGAGTAAATCCCAGCAGCGGACCAGCCCATTGGCCGACCAGACGCAGGGCGCAGCTCTCCGTCACAGCTTTGGCGAGCCCCATGGTCGAGAGTTTACCGGTCTCCCGCTTAAGCCAGTGAGCCGCCTGCAATCTTGCCAGTGGCAGGGTCTCCTGCGTGGCGAGCGAGCGGGTGGCATGGGCGAGTTCGCGCAGCGGACGGGATTCGAGCATCAGCAGCAAGAACAGCAGGTCGAAGATCGGCTCGCTCAGGGCCAGATTGCGCAACGACCAGAGCCCGGCGGCGCAGGGGAGCCAGACTACCAGCATTGCCAGCAGGCCGGCCTGCATTTGCTGGCCGGGTGAACCATCGGGTCTGTGCACCTTGTGCCCCAGCCGGGTCAGCAAGGGCGTGACGGCCGAAAGACGCAGATGGGATGGCCACGGGATCACCGCCTCCAGCAGGGCAGCCCCTACCAGAATGGCCGCCATCGTCGAGAGGAGGGCGTCGGCCATCAAATCAAGCGAGCCGGTCTCGATCACAGCTTGCCGAGCATCTTGATGATCACTTCGGCGGAGTGTTTACCCGCGACTTCAATAAAGGCATCGAAGGATTCAACCTGTTCCTTGCCGGCGATATCGGACATGGCACGCACCACCAGATAGGGCACCTTGAACATGTGGCACACCTGACCGATCGCGGCACCTTCCATCTCGACCGCCAGCATCTGCGGGAAGTCGGCGCGAGCCTTGGCGATGGCGTCCGGTTTGCACATGAACTGATCGCCGGTGCAGATAAGGCCGACCTTGGTCTGGTGCTTGCCCTGCTCGGCGATGCAATCCTGAGCGACCGCGATGAGTTTCTCGTCGCAGGGGAAGGCGGCGGGTTGCTGCGCCATCTGGCCCATCTCGTAACCAAAGGCGGTCACGTCCACATCGTGGAAACGCATCTCGCTGGCGATCACCACATCACCGATGTGCAGGTCCTGGGCAAAGCCGCCCGCAGAGCCGGTATTGATGACGCAGTCGGGGGCAAATTTTTCCAGCAGCAGGCTGGTGGCCACGCTGGCGGCAACCTTACCGATACCGGAGCGGGTCAGGATCACCT
This sequence comes from Aeromonas sp. FDAARGOS 1417, assembly GCF_019046985.1. Classification (NCBI taxonomy): domain Bacteria; kingdom Pseudomonadati; phylum Pseudomonadota; class Gammaproteobacteria; order Aeromonadales; family Aeromonadaceae; genus Aeromonas; species Aeromonas sp. FDAARGOS 1417. The sequence goes on from NZ_CP077221.1 coordinate 144,412, forward strand.
CTTTGCCTGCCAGCATCCCTTGATAGAACTCGCAGCCGCCCAGTTGCAGGGTGGTGGGGTTGCTCATCAGGCTGCGCAGCAGGGCTACTTCTTGCTCCATGGCGCCGATAATACCTACTTTCATTGCTGACCTCGTCTTGATAGCCGTGTGGCTGAATTTAAGTTGCTGTAGATCATAACAAAAGATGGCGTCGGCGCCGAGAGGCGCAAGCGAAAGGAGAGATGAAACGCGGCGCTCCATATGGGAGCGCCGCAGGTGACAAAAAGCATTGATGAGATAGGAGGGGGCCTTTAGCCGAGCGCGGTGTCGAGGGTCATCATCAGGGCAAAGCCCGCCATCAGGCCGAGGGTGGCATAGGTCTGGTGACCGTTGCGGTGGGTCTCCGGGATCACCTCGTGCGAGACCACAAACAGCATGGCGCCGGCGGCGAGCCCAAGTCCGATGGGGTAGGCGATGGCAAGGCCGCTGGAGAGCCCCACCCCGAGCAGGGCGCCAACCGGTTCGAGCAGGCCGCTGGCGATGGCAACCAGCACAGCCACCGAGGGGCGAAAACCGGCGGCGCACATGGCCAGCGCCACCGCCAATCCTTCCGGAATATCTTGCAGTGCGATGGCGGTGGTGAGCGGCAGCCCCACCGACATATCCCCCTGGGAGAAGCTGACCCCGATGGCCATCCCCTCCGGCAGGTTGTGCAGGGCGATGGCAAAGACGAATAGCCAGACCCGGGAGCAGCTCTCATGGCCGGGGCCGCAGGGGCCGGTTTTGTCATGTTCGTGCGGGGTGAACTGATCCAGCCCCAACATCAACAGCACCCCGAGGGTCATGCCGACCACCACCACGGCGGCGGCACTGAAGCCGTTGCCAGTGATCCCCTCGGCGGCCTCCAGCCCCGGCAACAGCAGGGAGAAGGCACTGGCCGCCAACATCATGCCGGCGGCAAAGCCCAGCATGGTGTCCTCAACCTTTTGCGGTACCGAGCGCAGAAACAGAGCGGGCAGGGCGCCGATGGCGGTGGCGGCAAATCCGGCGGCACCACCGACAAGGCCATAGCGCACGCCGCTGGTCACCTCACCGGTAGCGAGCATGATGAGACTCTGCAACAGCAGCAACAAGACGGCAGCCAGCGCGATAAAGAGACCGAGGGCAGTGAGTGGGCGGCTTTGCATCTGGCTACGCAGTTGCTGTGACCAGGATAACGGAGGAAGAGCTGAGAGATGGTCCATGGCATGACCTCGAGTGTGCAAAGTGGATGGTGGCATTACATCCACTTGGCCGCCCCTTGTCCATGCCTGCAAGGCGATTGCCACTATCGAGAAAATGGTGTCAGGTGAATATGAAGTTTTTTGTGATCTGGCTCCGATTCTTGGTTTTGTTAAGTTGCTTTTAATTTTTAAAGAAAAGTGAGGGTGTGGTCGCTTTGTGCTAGAGTGCGCGCCTTTGCGGAACCCTATCTTCCCGGTGTTCTGCATTCTTTCCCGTCAGGAAGGTCCGGGGATTTGCTCATAGGGACGTGATCGCCACACCCCATTCGCCTGTCAGCAGTAGAGGATCACCCGCCACTATGTTTTACAAGAATCTCTCCATCGGCAAAAAGATTGCCGTGGTTTTTGCGGTCATTGCCGCAGTCAACGTTCTCTTCGGTGTTTTTCTCTCCAGCGAATTGCGCGGTGTGCGTGATCGGGTGCTGAACTTTACCGACTCTACGCTGCCGAGTGTCCTGTCGGTCGAAACCCTGCTTTATGACGTCTCCTATGTCCGTCGTGCCCAGTTTGCCTTGCTGATGGTGAACGATGCCGCTGATCTGCAGGCTCGCCGCAGCCGGATCCAGCAGAATATCCAGAAAGTAGACAACGCATTTCACGCCTATGAGGCGACCGTCGGTGCTGATCATGAGCGTCAGGTGTTTAATCAGGCCAAACAACAGTGGCTCAGTTACCAACGTGCAGTGAACGAGTTTGATCAACTGCTGGTACAAGGACAACAAGAGCAAGCCAAGGCACAGTTATTTGCCTCGAATGCTGCTTTTGGTTCTTTGGAGCGGGCAGTTAATGCTCTGATCGATGTGAACCTCGGTTTTGTGAAGGAAAACCGCAGCAGCTTGCTTGGCAGCGTCAGCATGGTGACCACTTTCGCCATGGTGAGCATTGGTGCTCTGCTGGTGTTCATGGTGGTGATGACCTGGTTCCTGACCCGCCAGATCTGCCTGCCGCTGCAAGCGGTAGTGGCTCAGGCCAACGCCATTGCCGCCGGCGATCTGACTCATCAGCTGGAGCGTCAGCATATCGGCCGCGACGAGCTGGGCATGCTGGCCAAAGCTTCCCTCAAGATGCAGGACAACCTGCGTGGTCTGATTGAAGAGGTGGTGGCTGCGGTTACCCAGTTGGGGGCGGCGATTGACGAAGTAAGTGCGGTTTCCGAACAGTCTGCCAAGGGTATTCAGAGCCAGCAGCAAGAGATTTCGCTGGTGGCGACGGCCATGACCCAGATGAAAGCGACCGTTGCTGATGTGGCGGGCAATACAGAGCACACTTCTGAGTCTGCCAGTGCGGCTAATACCTTAGCCCGCAAAGGTAATCAGGATGTGCAGCGTTCTTTGGTGGCGATCACCCGTGTGGCGGAAGAGATTGAGCAGGCTGGCACGCTGGTGGCCGAACTGGAGCGTGAATCCGCCCAGATCAACGTAGTGGTCGATGTCATTCGCAGCATTGCCGATCAGACCAATCTGCTGGCTCTCAATGCCGCCATTGAGGCAGCCCGTGCCGGTGAACAGGGCCGTGGCTTTGCGGTGGTTGCCGATGAGGTGCGCACCCTGGCGGGTCGCACCCAGGCCTCTACCGGCGAGATCGTCGCCATCATCGAAACCCTGCAGTCTCGCGCCAATCAGGCCAAAGAGGTGACCGGGCTGAGCTGTGACATGATCCGTCAGTGCGTCACCCAAAGCGAGCAGACCGGCACCGGTATCCAGCAGATCGAAGAGGCTGTCGCCCAGATTGCCGATATGGCGATCCAGATTGCCAGCGCCTGTGGTGAGCAGGATGCGGTGTCTGATGAGCTGGGTCGCAATGTTGAGCGGATCAACGAATCCGCCAATGAGGTTGCGCAGGGGGCGGATCATACTGCCCGCGCGTGTCTGGAGCTGAGCCAGCTGGCGGTGGGCCTGAAGCAGACCATCGGGCGCTTCCGTCTCGCCTGATAAGGGGGCTGGAGTGCTCCGGCCTCTTTATTCATAAACGTCGGGGCGCTTTGCCTGCCCTCACGACACCCGGCCATGTGCCGGGTGTTTTTTATCTGGCGATGGGTACGAGGCCTGATGGTTGGGGCTCTTCATACAGAGGATGAAGATCAGGGCAAACTGGGAGGGAGATCAGATGCTTATCTCTGCCTGTGTGGTGATATTCAAGAAGGTTGGTTAAGGCGTGTTTGCTAACGAGAGAAGGGCGACGAACTGTTTTGGGGATGGGGAACGGGGCGAGCGGTTGGGGCGCGAGCTACGGGGGAAGAAGAGCATAAGCAGTTGGTTGGAATGCCCTGACAGGGTATATCGCAGCAATAAAAAAACCGGCTTGCGCCGGTTTTTTTATATTGGTGAAGGCTGGGGAGCTGGCTTATTTGGCCAGAGACTCCGGCAGCTCTTCACGGATCTTGCCCAGCATCTCTTTCAGGACGCGCGGGTTGGCAACCACGATGTTGCCGGAGTTTTCGTAGTTGTGACCACCTACGAAGTCGGTGACGATGGCGCCGGCTTCTTTGGCCAGCAGTTCACCGGCAGCGGTGTCCCAGGGCTTGAGGCCGATTTCCCAGAAACCGTCGACGCGACCGGCAGCCACGTAGGCCAGATCCAGTGCGGCAGAGCCGGAGCGACGGATGTCGGCACATTCGATGAACATGCTCTGGAACATCTTCAGGTAGGACTCGATGTGGTGCTTTTGTTTGTAGGGGAAACCGGTCGCCAGTACGGTGCCAGCCAGCTCTTTGGCTTTGCCGACACGGATACGGTAGCCGTTCAGCTGGGCGCCGCTACCACGGGTAGCAGTAAACAGCTCGTCACGGATGGGATCGTAAACAACGGCTTGTTCGGTTTTGCCTTTCACGCGCAGGGCGATGGAAACGGCAAAGTGCGGAATACCTTTTACAAGGTTGGTCGTGCCATCCAGTGGGTCAATGATCCATTGGTAGTCCGGATTGGTACCGGCAATCTCACCAGACTCTTCAGCAACAATGCTGTGCTCCGGGTAAGATTTTTTGATGGTGTGAATGATGGCCGCTTCGGCTTCACGGTCAACGTTGGTCACGAAGTCATTGCTGCCTTTTTGGATAGCCTCAATGTTCTCAGGCTGGGAGAAGGCTTTTACTACAACTTGACCGGCGTTGCGCGCAGCGCGCACGGCGATATTCAGCATCGGATGCATAGGTTCACCACTGGATGTTAAAGAACGGGGGATAAAAGGACGCGGTATGATACCAGTATTTTGTGCGATGGCAACTGTTATCCCCCTACGACCAATTGATTACCACTGCCAGATTTGACGGCTCCAATATAGACCAGATCTGCGCTAGTCTTATCCCAGCAGCCGGATACAGGCTGTCATGAGCATAGGGATGTGAACCATGAATTTGTCATTAGTGAGTCAGAACGTGTCAGCGGCCAGCGAGGGACTGTTGGCCATCTTGCGGTCATCACCCGAGTATGGTGATCACTTTGCCCACATCACCGTGACCCCCCTGGCCCAGTGGCAACCGGCCAAGACGGAGGCGGCGATCCTGCTGATCGACGGCGATGCGCCTTGGCAGGATGCCGGATTTGCCCGGGGGGAGGATGAGACGATCGGTTTGCCGGTCTTGCCGCTGCTGATCCGCAAGGGGGACAAGGAGCTGACGGTCTGCGGGCCGGATGTGCGTGACCCCCGTTTCTATTTTGTCTCAAACGGCATCGTGCTGGATGAGTCGGAGCTGGCCGAGCCTGCTTGCAGCCGGGTGCTGCTGCGCAAGCTGGAGTCCTACTTCCCGCTGCTTTCCCGCCTGATCATGCTGCGCCAGCGCAAGCCGGTCGCCGTGATCAACTAAATATCTACCATTGCCAGAGAGCACCAGCGGCGCACCGTGGCCTTGTTTGGCCTACGGTGCGCCGCTTTTTAATGGTCTGGAGCCGGTCACTTGTTGCAAGATGAGGCGGCTATGGTGTTGCACCCTGTTCCAACCGTGCAATCTGGCTATGACCAACAAGGAGTGAATCATGATCGACTTTTACACCGCCGCGACCCCCAATGGTTTCAAAGTGGCGATCGCCCTCGAAGAGCTGGGTTTGCCCTATCGGGTCATTCCTCTCGATCTTTCGGCGCTGGATCAGAAGAAGCCCGAGTTTCTCGCCATCAACCCAAATGGCCGTATTCCGGCTATCGTCGATCGGGATAACGACGATTTCGCCGTATTCGAGTCGGGGGCCATCCTCATTTATCTGGCGGAGAAAGCAGGCAAGTTGCTGCCCGCCGATCCCAAACGCCGCTCTCAGGCCATCCAGTGGTTGATGTTCCAGATGGGCGGGGTAGGGCCCATGATGGGGCAGGCTAATGTATTCTATCGCTACTTCCCCGAGAAGATCCCCGCCGCCATCGAACGCTACCAGAAGGAGGGGCGCCGCCTGTTCGAGGTGCTCGACAGCCATCTGGCTCATCACGAATATCTGGCGGACGAGTACAGCATCGCCGATATCGCCACCTGGCCCTGGGTGCGGATTTATGACTGGAGCGGCATCTCCATCGAAGGGTTACCCCATCTGCAAGCCTGGATGGATCGCATGGCAGAGAAACCTGCCTGCCAGAAGGGGATCACCATACCGCCGCGCAAAGAGCAGCCGGATGAGCTGATCAAGCAGGCACAACAGATGGTAACACGTTGATTTTTAACTGCTGACGGGGCAAATTGCCCCGTAATATTAGAAAAACTAAGGCAAGCCGATTATAAAGATTCGTTCGTTTTCTGTGAGCTGAATCACTATGATGCCCCCATACCACCAAGCGTCCTGTGCGGTGGTCTGGCGGGCTCCCCGCCTACTGTTTCCAACACTGTTTTTGATTGCATCACAGCCTCTGTGATCAGATTCCTCTGGGCCATTTTGTGCCAGAGGGGCGGCAGCATTTTTTCGATTTTTTGGGACTGATATGGATCGGCACAGTTTTTATCCGTTGTTTTTATTGACCATTCTGATGGTCGCTGTGGGCCAGATGACCCAGACCCTTTATGTTCCCTCCATTCCCATGATGGCGGGGGACTTCAATGTGGCCTCGGGCCAGTTACAGGCGGTGATGGCCTGTTACCTGATCCCCTATGGCCTCTCCCAGTTTGTCTACGGGCCTTTGTCGGATCGCATCGGTCGTCGTCCGGTGCTGATCGTCGGCATGATGGTGTTTCTGGTGGGCACCCTGACCATTCAGGTCATCCCTCATTTTGCCGCCCTGCTGGTGGGTAGCTTTATTCAGGGGCTGGGTACCGGTGCCGGTGGCGCCATGAGCCGTACCGTGATGCGCGATCGCTACAACGGCGCCGAGCTCAACCGCGCCAACAGTCTGGTGAGTATGGGGGTGATCTTCTCCCCGCTGCTGGCACCGGTGCTGGGGGGATGGCTGACCGAGCTGTTCAACTGGCGTGCCGGTTACTGGTTCCTGTTCGGTTTTGGTGCCGTAGCCACCTTGGCGATCATGGCCTGGTTTGGCGAGACCCTGCCTGCTGCTGCCCGTCAGCCACTGCGCGTCGGTGCTGCCTATCGTCATGTGCTGGGCAACCCCAAGTTTCAGGGCAACCTGCTTTGCCTGATGGCGACCTTTGCGGGACTCGCGGTATTTGAAGCGGCGGCTGGTGTGTTGCTCGGCGATGTGCTGAAACTGAGCGCCCGTACCGTGAGCGTGCTGTTCGTGCTGCCGCTGCCCGGCTATCTGTTCGGGGCCTGGCTCTCTGCCAAGCTGAGCTTCCGTTTGACTCAGGGCAAGCTGATGCGTCTGGGGATCGCCTTTCTGGCGCTCGGCTCCCTCATCATTCTGGTGCCGGGGCTGTTCGGGGTGGTGAGTGCCGCCTCGCTGGTTGGTGGTGCGGCTGTCTACTTCATCGGTAGCGGTATTCTCTACCCGACCGCCACCTCCTGCGCCATCGAGCCCTTCCCGGGTCAGGCCGGCACAGCGGGGGCCATTCTCGGCGGGATGCAGAATCTGGGTGCCGGTGTGGTGACCCTGCTGGCCGCCGGTTTCCCGATGACTGGACAGGTGACCCTGGGGGCCATCATGACCCTGATGGTGCTGATCGTGGCGCTGAGCTTTGTCTGGTTACGCCACCACGGCTCGCCTCACGAGCAGATGGCCATCTAAATTTGCTTGCCTGCTGCAAAACAAAGCCCGCCTTTTTGGCGGGCTTTGTCGTTATGGCTGTTGGTTGGTGGGGCCATCTTCCGCCACCAGATCGAGAAAGGCCCGCATGGCGGGGGTGACACTCTGCTTACGAGTCAGAAAAACGGTGGTACCGGCATCGAGCGGTTCGAGGGGCAGGCAGACGAGATCTGAGAGCTGGCTGGCAGAGCTGGCAAGCCCGGCACTGACGATGGCCCAGCCCAGCTGGTGGCGCACCGCGCTCACCAGGTGGAACAGGGAGTCGGTCTCCAGCATCACGTTGAGCGAGACCCCGGCCCGCTCGGCGGCGAGATCCAGATAGTTCCGAAACTGCATGGTGCGGCTTGGCAAGACCAGCGGCTGCTGTTGCAGGCTGGCAAGGGTCATGGGGATATCGGAGGGGAGGGGCGTTGCCGCGCTGCGGTGCATCAGCACGGCCATCCGGTTTTGCCCCTGCGGATAGATGTGAAAGGCCCGCTTGTCGGGATCGCTGGCGGGAACGTCAAATCTCAGCCCGATATCGCATTGATGGAGCGCCAGCTGTGACAGCAGGGCCTCGTTGCTGAGCACTGACAAGCGGATGACGATATTGGGGTAGCGCTGTTTGCACCTGGCGATAAAAGGCATGATGTCGACATTGGATTGCGGCACTATGCCGATGCGCAAGATACCTGATAGTTCGCCATGAAACAGCGCCAGCTCCTGTTTGAGCGCTTCCTGCTCCAGCAACATCCGCTCGGCATACTGGCGCACCAGCTCACCCGCCTCGGTCAGGGCGACAAACTGGCTGGTTCGCAGTACCAGATCGGTGCCGAGGTTTTTCTCCAGCACAGTGATGCTGGCCGACAGGGTCGGCTGGGTGATGTGGCAGGCTTTGGCCGCCTTGGCAAAATGCTGATGTTTGGCCAGTTCGTGAAAGTAGTGCAGCTGCTTGATGTTCATGACGAGGTGGCGAGGCGTCGGGCGGGATGATGCTTAAAATTAATCAATTGAAAATTCATCGTCAATAGAGTGATTCTATCAGGAGATAGATTTAATTCATTGGTTTTGCCGGAGCGGCCTCTCTAAACTTGAATGCAGATTGCATTTTTAGGCCAACCTGTCATGCCTGCAGCCAACCCCGGCGTTCCACCCGATTCCCACTACCCCTTGCCCTCGCTGGATCATCTGGTGGAGGAGGTGGCGGTTTCCATCAATATCAATGGCATCAACCATGCGGTCATGATGGCGACCCCGGACGATCTCGATGATTTTGCGGTCGGATTTCTGTTCTGCGAGTCGATCATCCGGCACAACTACGATGTGCACGATATCCGGGTATACCCCGCCGAACATGGCTTTGTGCTGGATGTTACCATCGCCAACCGCTGCCTGGCGCAGCTCCAGCTGCGTCGGCGTAGCCTGACCGGCGCCACCGGCTGCGGCATCTGCGGTGTGGAGGCCGTCGAGCAGGCGTTTCCTCCCTTGCCAGCGCTGCCGCTCACCCCACCCCTTGATGGCGCTTTGCTGGCCGGACTGCGTGCGCAGATCGCCCGCTGGCAGCTCAAGGGGCAACACTCCGGCGCCCTGCATGCGGCACTGGCGCTGGATGAGCAGGGGCAGATCCTCCACTGCCGGGAAGATATCGGGCGCCATAATGCCCTCGACAAGCTGATCGGCCTGCTGCTGCGTCAGCAAAGTGCGTGCGACACCCTGGTGGTGACCAGCCGTTGTGGCAGTGAGCTGGTGCAAAAAGCCGTCCACTTCGGCGCCCGTCATCTCATCTGTCTGGCATCGCCCAGCCAGCTGGCGGTCAGGCTGGCCCTCAAATACAACCTCAACGTCGTTCATATTCCCAAGTTTGATGCCCCGGTCAGCTATTCGAGCTATCGCCCGGCGGCTCCCATCGGAGAGTGCCATGAGTCATATTGAAAAGCCCGCCAAAGCCGGCGGTTTTTCGTCCCTGCAATCCACCATGAAACAGGTGCTGCGCAGCCAGAAGACCCGTCAGAACATCAAGAATCTGCTGCGGGTCAACCAGACCGACGGCTTCGACTGCCCGGGCTGCGCCTGGGGTGACAACGACCACGGCACCTTCCAGTTTTGTGAAAACGGCGCCAAAGCGGTAGCGTGGGAATCCACCGGCAAGACGGTGAGGGCCGAGTTTTTCGCCGCACACTCGGTGCGCCAGCTGGCCAGCCAGAGCGACTATTGGCTCGAGTATCAGGGGCGGCTGACCGAGCCGATGCGCTACAACCCGGCGACCGATCACTACGAGCCGGTAAGCTGGGACGATGCCTTCACCCTGATCGCCGACACTCTCAAGGGGCTGAATAGCCCGGATGAGGTGGAGTTCTACACCTCGGGGCGTGCCAGCAACGAAGCTTCTTATCTTTATCAGCTCTTTGGCCGCCTGTTTGGCACCAACAATTTCCCTGACTGTTCCAACATGTGCCACGAGGCGAGCGGGGTGGCGCTGATCCAGTCGGTCGGCATCGGCAAGGGCACCGTCGTGCTGGATGACTTCGACCGGGCTGATGCGGTGTTCGTCTATGGTCAGAATCCGGGTACCAACCACCCGCGTATGATGAATGCCCTGCGCCAGGCAGCGCGCGGCGGCTGCAAGATCGTCAGCTTCAACAACTTGAAAGAGGTGGCCCTCGAGCGCTTCGCCAGCCCGCAGAGCCCGCTTGAGCTGCTGACCCCGGCTGCCACCACCATCAGCCACCAATATCTGACGCCGAAACTGGGTGGCGACATGGCCGCCATCCGCGGCATGGCCAAGTACATCCTGGAAGAGGCACCAGAGGCAGTGGATCGCGACTTTATCGCCCGCCACACCCGCCACTTTGACGAGTATGAGGCGCAGGTGCGAGCCACCGACTGGGCAGCGATCGAGCAGCAGTCCGGCCTGACTCGCGCCGAGATCGTACAGGCCGCCCGGGTCTTTGCCGCCAGCCAGCGCATCATAAGCTGCTGGGCCATGGGGGTGACCCAGCATCTGCACTCGGTCGATACTATTCGCGAAATCGTCAACCTGCACCTGATGCGTGGCCAGATTGGCAAGCCGGGGGCGGGACTCTGTCCGGTACGGGGCCACAGCAACGTGCAGGGCAACCGCACCATGGGGATCAACGAAAAGCCGACCGCCGCCTTTATCGACCGGCTCGAGCGTCACCTGCAGGTGAGCCTGCCGCGGGCCCGTGGCCACAACGTGTACGAAGCGCTCAAGGCGTTGGACGAAGGCAAGAGCAAGGTGCTCATCTGCTTGGGCGGCAACCTGGCGGCAGCGGCGCCCGACACCGACTTCACCTACGGGGCGATGAAAAAGGCCGAGCTCAACGTGCAGATCAGCACCAAGCTCAACCGTAGCCATCTGCAGGTGGGCAAGGCGGCGCTGATCCTGCCCTGCCTTGGCCGTACCGAGCTCGATATCCAGCGCAGCGGCAACCAGAAGATCACGGTGGAGGACACCTTCAGCATGGTGCACGCCTCGACCGGCGCAGCTGAGCCGGTATCGCAGCTCTGCCTCTCCGAAACCGACATAGTCGCGCGGATGGCTCACGCCACCGTGGGCTGCGAGCGGGTCGACTGGCTGGCTCTGCGCGATGACTATGCCCGTATCCGTGATCTTATCGAGCAGACCATCGCCGGTTTTGCCGATTTCAATACCCGAGTCCAGCAGCCGTGCGGTTTTCATCTCGATAACCCAGCCGCGCAACTGACGTGGAATACCGCCAGTGGCAGCGCTGAGTTTCGTGCCAGCACCCTGCCGCAATCAGTGCTGCCGGAGTGTACTCGCCATGCCGAACAGATGCGCGATCAGCCAGTCCTGCTGTTGCAGAGCCTGCGCTCTCACGATCAGTACAACACCACCATCTATGGCATGGATGACCGTTATCGAGGCATCAAGGGCCAGCGCAACGTGGTGTTCATGAACGAGGCGGATGCCCGTCGCCTCGGTTTTGCCGAAGGGGACAAGCTCGATATGGCGGCCATCTGCAACGATGGGCGTGAGCGCATCGTGACCGGCTTTAGTGTGGTGATTTATGACATTCCGCAGGGCAACATCGCGGCTTATTACCCCGAGACAAATCCGCTGGTGCCCATCGACAGTATCGGTGCCGGCTCGTTTACCCCCACCTCCAAGTCCATTCCGGTGCTGGTGACAGCCTCCCGCCAGCCGAAGAACCTGTTGCTGGTCAAATAAAAGCGCTAACGCGACTGGCTACGCTGAGATAGCCTGCGCAGTGAATGCGGTGATGCCCCGGGTGAGCTTTTCATCCGGAGCATTTTTTCAGCTCTGAAAGGGGTAGGGTTCGTTGATCATCATGCAAAGAAAAAGCCCGTCACGCTGGTGACGGGCTTTTGCTGTTGGTACCCCGAGATGCCGTTGCCGGTTTGGGCCCTTGAACCGTCGGTTCAAGGCGGGGATCGGATCTGACCGCAGGCTTCTCGGTCGTGCCGAGCATGCGCAATAGCCAGAAGGCAGATCCCCTGTTTGGTATGAATATCGGCTCGGGGACTTGAACCGGCTGACAAACATCCCAGGGAATTTTAAAACGGTTTGCGATTAGGGCTGTTGCCCCTCTTCGCTGGAATCACCATATTGTCCGTGCTCGATCAGGGCCGCTTCGATGGTGCGCTGCAGCATCTTGATCCGCTTGTCCATGGTCTCAGAGTATTGGTGGTTCTTCTCTTTTTCAAGGCAGAGCTCATGACAGAAATTAAGTGCCGCCATGATAGCCAATTGCTCGTTGCTGGAGACCTTGGAGCGTTGACGCAGGTCGATCAACTTGTCGGTCAGCTGCTCGGCGGCCTGGCGCAGGGCATCCTGCTGTCCCAAGGGACAGGATACCTTGTAGGGACGTCCCAAAATGACGATTTCTACGGCCTCTGTGCTCATGCCTTCCTCAATACGGCGGAGCTGATTTCCGCCTTTATCCACGTGGACAACTGGGCGGGACTATATAGCGCAGATGCATAAGTTTCAAGGCCTTGCTGGCTCTGCAAGAGGGAGAATGCTAGGATCCTGACCATTAATTCTGCAAATTTGACTGAACTTTGAGCGGATCCTCGATGAGCAAAACGAACCCCCTTAAATATGCGGCAGTGGCCGACATCATGGAACAACATGAGCTGATGGCCAGCGCAGTAGAGGCCCATGGTGTGATCTGCGGTCTGGTGTGCGGCGGTGTGGCACTGGACGACAAGAGTTGGCTGCCCCATTTCAACGATCTGGTGAACGACGGTTTCGGCTTGCCGGCCCCGGTGCGCCAGGTGATGACCGATCTTTATCACAATGTGGTCGAGAGCCTGATGGCCCAGAAGGGCGTCGAGCTGCTGCTGCCAAGTGATGATGCTCCCCTCGACGAGCGCATCGATTCGCTGGTGGACTGGTCACAGGCATTTCTGGCCGGTTTCGGCGTGGTGCAGCAGGAGCTCTCCCGCGCATCGGAAGAGCTGCAGGAGATGATCCAGGATATCGCCAGCATCACTCAGGTCTCCGCCGAGTTCGATCAGGAAGATAACGAGAACGAAGCCTCTTTCCTGGTGCTCTACGAACACGTCAAACTGGGTGTCATGATGGCCTTCGAAGAGTTTGGCAAGCGCCCCGATACCCCGAGCGCGCCGCCGACCCTTCATTGAGGTGCGGGTCAACGCGACCCTTACTGAATCTGCAAGAGCGCCTGATGGCGCTCTTTTTTATTTCCTTGTGGTGGCTAACCCTGTGAGGCGCAACCGGTTTTTTGCCGGTGACCTCGCATTCGGCCAGCGGCTTTGTGATAGCATGAGGCCACCTTTTTCACTTCTTCCTCTCTGCTTATGTCTCAATCTGATGTGCGACAGGTCGATGTCACCTTGGTCGGCGGTGGAATGAGCGGTGCCGTGCTGGCCCTCTCGCTGGCAGCCCTGCTTCGATCCGATGGCTCCCCCCTCGAGATCCTGCTGCTGGAGGCAAGCGTCCCCGAACAGCACACCCATTCAGGATTCGACGCCCGCGCCATTGCGCTCTCGGCCGGTACCTGTGATGCGCTGTTGCGACGCGGACTCTGGCCGCTGTTTGCCCCCCATTGCGCCCCCATTACCCAGATTCATGTCTCGGATCGGGGCCACTTCGGTCAGGCTCGCCTGTCGGCTGCCGAATACGGTCTGCCCGCGCTGGGCCAAGTGATCGAGCTTGCAGCTGCCGGTCATGAGTTGCAACGGGCGATGGCGGCCTCTCCCAATATCCGGGTCTGCTGTCCGGCACGGGTGAGCGAGATTGCGCCCGATGAGGAGAAGGTGACCCTCACCCTTGAGAGCGGTGAGCAGATTGAAACCCGCCTGCTGGTGGCGGCAGATGGCGGCAACTCCTTTGTGCGTCAGCGCTTCAAGTTGCCGGTGACCCGCCACGACTTTGAGCAGCACGCCATCATCGCCACGGTCAAAACGGCGCAAGACCCTGAGGGACGCGCCTTCGAGCGCTTTACCGAAGGGGGGCCGCTGGCCCTGCTGCCGATGCAGGAGGGGCTCTCCTCACTGGTGTGGAGCGTCGGGCAGCATGAGGTGGATGAGCTGATGGCCCTCGATGAGGCGACGTTTCTTGCCCGTCTGCAGCAGGCCTTTGGCTGGCGACTCGGCCGCTTCGAGCGATGTGGCGTGCGTAACGTCTATCCGCTCATTCTGACCGCCTGCGACTACCCGCTGGCCCAACGTACCGTGCTGGTGGGCAATGCCGCCCACGCCCTGCACCCGATTGCCGGACAGGGCTTCAACCTCGGGATGCGGGATCTCGACCTGCTTACCGGCGCCGTAGCCAAGGCGTTGGCAGAGGGGGAGGATATCGGCAGCTTCAAGGTACTGAGTGGCTACTGGCAGCAGCGTCAGCGCGATCAGGAGCAGACCGTCTGGCTCACCTCTTCGCTGGCCCAGCTCTTCTCCAATGGTCACGATCCGCTGGTGGCGGGGCGCAATCTGGCGCTCACCCTGATGGGGCGATTCCCGTGCCTCAAGGCGCCGCTTGCCTCGCGCACCCTGGGCTTTGTCGCCGATGTGTGCGGCAACTAGCCAGCACTTGTTGAGTGGAACCTGTTGACCGGAAGATGGTGACCGCCATTCGTTGATCAAAACCTATTGAATAGAGAGGTGATGCCTGCGGGCGTCCCCTCGCTGGCCAGCCGGTCAGCCCTGAAAGGATGAGATGATGCAGATGCAAAATGTGGATGTGGTGATTGTCGGTGGCGGCATGGTGGGGCTGGGGCTCGCTGCGGCCCTGAAACATAGCGCCCTCAAGGTGCTGGTGGTGGAGGGACAACTGCCCGACCCGCAGCTGGGGGAGGTGGCCGATAACCGGGTCAGCGCCCTGAGTCTGGCCAGCCAGCAGATCCTGCGCCATGTCGGCGCCTGGGACGGCATTGAAGCGCGCCGCCTGCAGGCCTACGACAAGATGGCGGTGTGGGAGCAGGACAGTTTTGGCCATATCGACTTCGATGCCGCCAGCCTGCGTCAGGCCAACCTCGGCCACATTGTCGAGAATCGGGTGATCCAGCTGGCGCTGCTTGAGGCGATTGAAGGTGCCAGCAATATCCAGCTGCTGACCCCCGCCAGAGCCAAGAGCCTGCAGAGCGGCCCAGCGGGCGCCCTGTTGCTCCTTGAAGATGGTCAGGCCATCTCGGCCAAACTGGTGGTGGCTGCCGATGGCGCCCACTCCTGGGTGCGCCGTCAGGCCGATATCCCGCTCACCAGCTGGGATTATGGCCACCACGCCCTGGTGGCGACGGTGCGCTGCGCCGAACCCCATGAAGCGGTTGCTCGCCAGATCTTCACCCCGGATGGCCCGCTCGCCTTCCTGCCACTGTGGCAAGAGAACCTCTGCTCCATCGTCTGGTCGCTGCCTGCGGCCCGCGCCGAGGCGCTCTGCGCCTGCGATGACGAGCAGTTCAATCGCCAGCTTACTGCCGCCTTCGATGCCCGGCTCGGTCTGTGCAAGGTGGAAGGGCCGCGCAGCGCGATTCCGCTTACTGCCCGCTATGCCCGCGACTTTGCTCGCGAGCGGCTGGTGCTGGTAGGGGATGCTGCCCACACCATCCACCCGCTGGCGGGGCAGGGGGTCAACCTCGGCCTGCTGGATGCTGCCGCGCTGGCGGAGCAGATCTTGCAAAATCATGCCGCGGGTGAGGATATCGGCCTGCTCGCCAACCTGCGCAGCTACGAGCGCTGGCGCAAGAGCGAAGCGGCTCGCATGCTCGCTGCAATGGAGGGGCTCAAGCGGCTGTTCAGCGGGGCCAACCCGCTCAAGAAGCTGGTGCGGGGCGTGGGATTGCGCGCGGCCAATCTGCTGACGCCCTTCAAGGAGGGGGTGATCCGCGCCGCCATGGGATTGGAGGGCGAGTTGCCCGCATTGGCCCGTCCTGACTGGGTCGTTGCGGCGACCAAGGGCAGTGCCATGCAGGCCAAGGGTGAAAAAAACTAATATTACTCGCCGTTTTTGACAACAAAAGTAATCCGACAAGGCTGATGACCCATTTTGGGTGTCAGCCTTTAATTTTGCTCTGGAGCGAAACGTTTTTCTGCAAATTGTGACGAAACGGTAAAAATCAAAATTTAATCTCGCCTGAGTCGGCTTATGGCTGTTTTTATCACTGCATTTATCTTAGTGTCTGGGGTCAGTTTTACGAGAGGGGATTAGTTTTTTTTGAGCGGCACGCTCGCCTGCTTGTCATATAATCCGCTCCGTTCAAGGAATCCCTCTTGCCTGGCAAGGGCAGGAGCGAGCACACACTTTTGGATCCGGTCGCTTTTTGCTGTACGTAGTGCAGTCAGAGCGGTGGCACGGATCGCAAGGGTGGTCGCCAAAGCGAAAAGGCTTTTTGCTAAGGAAAGAATGCGATGATCCAGACTACTGTACTGCATCCCAAACACCTGGAAGCCGGCGCCAAGATGGTGGACTTCCACGGTTGGGAAATGCCCATCAACTACGGCTCCCAGCTGGAAGAGCACCACGCGGTGCGCAGCGATGCCGGTATGTTCGATGTCTCCCACATGACCATCGTCGATTTGACCGGCGAACGGGTCAAAGCCTTTCTGCAACACCTGCTGGCCAACGACGTGGCCAAACTCACTGCCCCCGGCAAGGCCCTCTACAGCGGCATGCTCAATCCGGAAGGCGGCGTCATCGATGATCTCATCACCTATTACCTCACCGATACCTTCTACCGGCTGGTGGTCAACTCCGCTACCCGCGAGAAGGATCTGGCCTGGATCCGCCATCACGCCATCGATTTCGATGTCACCGTGACCGAGCGTCCGGAGCTGGCGATGATTGCGGTGCAGGGCCCGAATGCCAAGGTCAAGGCGGCTGCCGTGCTGAGCGCCGCCCAGCGTACCGCCGTGGTGGGGATGAAACCCTTCTTCGGTGTGCAGGCTGGCGATCTCTTTATCGCCACCACCGGCTACACCGGCGAGGATGGCTACGAGATCGTGGTGCCGCAAGAGAAAGCCTGCGAGCTGTGGCAAGCACTGCTGGATAACGGCGTAGCCCCCTGTGGTCTCGGTGCCCGTGATACCCTGCGCCTCGAAGCGGGGATGAACCTCTACGGTCAGGATATGGATGAGTCAATCTCTCCACTCGCCGCCAACATGGCCTGGACCATCGCCTGGGAGCCGAGCGATCGCAACTTTATCGGCCGCGACGTGCTGGAAGCACAGAAAGCGGCGGGCAATCAGCCCAAGCTGGTGGGTCTGGTGATGGAAGAGAAAGGGGTGCTGCGTGCCGGTATGCCGGTCACCTTCACCGCGGCAAACGGTGAGAAGCGGGAAGGTGTGATCACCTCCGGCTCTTTCTCCCCCACCCAGGGCTACAGTATTGCCCTGGCGCGGGTGCCCCGCGATATCGGTGAGCTGGCCGAGGTGGAGATCCGCAAGAAGCTGGTCACCGTGAAGGTCACCAAGCCCGCTTTCGTCCGTAACGGCCAGAAGCTGGTTTAATACCGTCTTGGGGGAGGGCAGTGCCTCCCCCATCGCTTTTCATATTCGTTTTTAAACGCGACTCAAAGATCAAAGGAAGCACAAATGAGCCATATCCCGAGCGAACTGAAATATGCCACTTCCCACGAGTGGATCCGTGTTGAAGCCAACGGCGAGGCCGTGGTCGGTATCACCGAACACGCCCAGGAGCTGCTGGGTGACATGGTGTTTGTCGAGCTGCCGGAAGTGGGCAAGCAGGTCAGTGCCGGTGACGACTGCGCCGTGGCCGAGTCGGTCAAGGCGGCCTCCGACATCTACAGCCCGGTGAGTGGCGAGATCATTGCCGTCAACGAAGAGCTGGAAGGGAGCCCCGAGCTGGTCAACTCCGACCCCTACAGCGCTGGCTGGCTGTTCCGCATCAAGCTCGATGACGAGAGCGAGCTGGCCAACCTTCTGGATGCCGAAGGCTACCAGAACGTGGTGGACGAAGAGTAATGCCCCCGGGCCCTGCCAACACAGCAGGGCCCCTTTGTATGACCGCCAGCCGGGCAAGCACCGGCCGGTGGAAGGGTGAAGTCGTCCGCGCTTGCCGTTTGCCAGTCTAGGTGCCTAGGGGGCAAACAGGCCGGTTCGCAACAAGGCGATCCCCTCTTGATGCTGCCGCAGCATCCGGTGCCGCACCCTGTCTGCGGGACCCAGAACATGAGTGGAGTCGGTATCAACCGACGATCAGGAACATCAGGTCTTGGTTATCAGGATGTCATGCCAGGACTTATTTATCAGGAAATAGGGAAATGACCCAGTCACTGTTTGAACTCGAGCAAAAAACCGATTTTGTCCGCCGCCATATCGGCCCGGGCGAGGAAGAGCTGCGCCAGCTGCTGGCGACCGTCGGGGCCGAAAGCCTGGACGATCTGATTGCCCAGACCGTGCCCGCCGCCATTCGCCTGCCGGGCCCGCTCGGCATCGGTGCCGGCATGACCGAAGTGGAGGCGCTGGCCAAGCTCAAGGGCTATGCCGCCCAGAACAAGATTGCCAAGAGCTACATCGGCATGGGTTATCACGATACCCATGTGCCCCACGTCATTTTGCGCAATGTGCTGGAAAATCCGGGTTGGTATACCGCCTACACTCCCTATCAGCCCGAGCTGGCACAGGGCCGTCTCGAAGCCCTGCTCAACTTCCAGCAGCTGACGCTGGATCTCACCGGCATGGATCTGGCGAGTGCCTCCCTGCTGGATGAAGCGACCGCCGCCGCCGAGGCGATGGCGCTGGCCAAGCGGATGGCCAAGTCCAAATCCAACCTCTTCTTTGTTGCCGATGACGTGCACCCGCAGGTGATCGACGTGGTCAAGGAGCGCGCGGTTCACTTCGGTTTCGACGTGGCGGTTGGCGCTGCGAGCGATGCAGTGAGCGAAGAGGTGTTCGGGGCCCTGTTCCAGTACCCCACCACCACAGGTGAGGTGAAAGATCTGCGTGCCCTGATTGCCGCGGTACAGGCCCAGAAAGGGCTGGCCTGCGTCAGCGCCGATCTGCTCTCCCTGCTGCTGCTCAAATCCCCGGGCGAGCTGGGTGGCGACGTGGTGTTGGGCTCCGCCCAGCGCTTTGGTGTGCCCATGGGTTACGGTGGCCCCCACGCCGCCTTCTTCGCTACCCGCGATGCCTACAAGCGATCCATGCCGGGCCGCATCATCGGTGTCTCCAAGGATGCCCGTGGCAAGGCTGCGCTGCGTATGGCGATGCAGACCCGCGAGCAGCACATCCGCCGCGAGAAGGCCAACTCCAACATCTGTACCGCTCAGGTGCTGCTGGCCAACATGGCGAGCTTCTACGCCGTCTATCACGGCCCGGTGGGGCTGAAAACCATCGCCTCCCGCCTGCACCGTCTCACTACCATTCTGGCGCTTGGCCTCAAGGCCAAGGGTGTGGCTCTCAAGCATGCCAGCTGGTTCGATACCCTGACCGTGCAGACGGCAGATAAAGCAGCACTCATAGCCAAGGCCGAGGGGCTCGGCATCAACCTGCGCGCCGATCTCGACGGTGCGGTAGGGGTCTCCCTCTCTGAAACCACCACCCGTGGCGATGTGGTTGAGCTGTTTGATCTCTTCCTCGGCCAAGGTCACGGGCTCGATATCGAGGCCCTCGACCAGTCGGCTCAGGCCCATCACGCCATTCCGCAGGATCTGCTGCGCACTGACGCCGTGCTGACCCACGAGGTGTTCAACAAGTACCACTCTGAAACCGAGATGCTGCGCTACATCCACCGTCTCGAAGCCAAAGATCTGGCGCTCAACTACGCCATGATCTCCTTGGGCTCCTGCACCATGAAGCTCAACGCCACCGCCGAGATGATCCCGGTGACCTGGCCCGAGTTCGGCAAGTTGCACCCGTTCGCCCCGCTGGCACAGGCCAAGGGCTACCAACTGCTGCTGGCCGACCTCGAAAACTGGCTGGTGAAAGTGACCGGTTACGATGCGGTCTGCATGCAGCCGAACTCCGGGGCGCAGGGCGAGTACGCGGGTCTGCTCGCCATCAAGAAGTACCACGAGTCCCGTGGTGAAGGGCATCGCGACATCTGCCTGATCCCGGCTTCTGCCCACGGCACCAACCCGGCCTCTGCCCAGATGGCGGGGCTCAAGGTGATCGTCACCGCCTGTGACAAGTCCGGCAACGTGGATCTCGACGACCTGCGCGCCAAGGCCGCCGAGGCGGGGGATCAGCTCTCCTGTCTGATGGTGACCTACCCCTCCACCCACGGGGTGTATGAGGAGACCATCAAGGAGGTGTGCGACATCGTTCACCAGCACGGTGGTCAGGTCTATCTGGACGGCGCCAATATGAACGCGCAAGTTGGATTGACGGCACCGGGCTTTATCGGGGCGGACGTCTCTCACCTCAACCTGCACAAGACCTTTGCCATTCCTCACGGCGGTGGCGGCCCGGGCATGGGCCCCATCGGCGTGAAGAAGCATCTGGCACCGTTCGTGGCTGGTCACGCCGTGGTCAAGACCGACAAGGAGAGCCGTGACAACGGCGCCGTGTCGGCGGCACCGTTCGGCTCGGCCAGCATCCTGCCCATCAGCTGGATGTATATCGCCATGCTGGGTGACGAAGGACTGAAGAAATCCACTCAGGTGGCCATCCTCAACGCCAACTATCTGGCCAAGAAGCTGGGTGAATCCTTCCCGGTGCTCTACTCTGGCCGCAACGGTCGGGTGGCCCACGAGTGCATCTTGGATATCCGTCCGCTTAAAGAAGCCTCAGGCATCAGCGAGATGGACGTGGCCAAGCGGCTGATGGATTACGGCTTCCACGCACCGACCATGAGCTTCCCGGTAGCGGGCACCCTGATGGTCGAGCCGACCGAGTCGGAATCCAAGCGCGAACTGGATCGCTTCGTCGAGGCGATGACGTCCATCCGCGCCGAGATTGCCAAGGTGCAGGAGGGGCAGTGGAGCCTCGCCGACAACCCGCTGGTCCATGCGCCGCACACCCAGGACGACGTGATGGATGCAGAGTGGTCCCGTGGCTACAGCCGCACCGAGGCGGTCTTCCCGTCCGACGCCGTGCGCGCCGCTAAACTGTGGCCCTCTGTGAACCGCATCGACGACGTCTACGGCGATCGCAACCTGTTCTGTGCCTGTATCCCGACTGAGGATTACGCCAAGTAAGTAGCGTCCTGATCACGGCCATTTAAGTTGGAAACCGTGACATTGAAGTTGGAAACCGACCATTTAAGTTGGAAACTCAAAGGCCCTGCAACAGCAGGGCCTTTTTATTTTGTGCGGTGATTATCTGTAATTAAATTACAAAAATGATCTCGGTTGGTGAGCTCGGACATTTAAGCTGGAAACTGAAAGACCCTGCATCGCAGGGTCTTTCTATTTGCGCGGTGCATGAAGTGAGCAACAGCCGGGCGTTGATTGGGCAATATAAGTGACGTGACCCACGTCGATGCTCCGCTCGCCGTTGGATCTTTATAGCGATCATAACGATAGAGGCAAAATGCGAGCGGGCACGCTTGACGCACCTGCGCCAGTTGCGACAGACTGCCGCCGCATCATCGGCGATAACGCGATATGTTGTGAACATGCCGCCGCTTGCCACCCTCAGTGTCGGGCCTCTCCCGCGTGGCCTGCTGGCTTGAACGATGGAGCCTGCCCCCGCTCAAGCGTCCGCGCTTTCCCGTTTATCCGGCCACTGCCCAAGGAATTGTGACTTATGACTACCTCGATAAACCAGGACGATATCAACAAGGCCCTCTGGTCTGCCTGTGATACCTTCCGGGGCACCATCAGTGCCGATACCTATAAAGATTTCGTGCTCACTATGCTGTTACATCTCCGATGTCTGGCAGGATCACTACGATGGCTACAAGGCCGAATATGGCGATGAGCCGGAGCTCATTGAAGAGATGCTCAAAAACGAGCGTTTCGTGCTGCCCAAACAGGCCAGCTTCTACAGCCTGTTCGAGCGTCGTCACGAGCCGGGCAACGGCGAGCGGATCGATCAGGCGCTGCATGCCATCGAAGAGGCCAATGGCACCAAGCTCAAAGACGCGGGCAAGAGCGTGTTTCAGGACATCAGCTTCAACACCGACCGCCTCGGCGAAGAGAAGCAGAAGAACACCATACTGCGCCACCTGATGGAAGATTTTGCCAAGGATGAGCTCAACCTCAAACCGAGTCGAGTCGGCACTCTGGATGTGATCGGCAACGCCTACGAGTATCTCATCAAAAACTTCGCTGCCAGCGGCGGCCAGAAGGCGGGGGAGTTCTATACCCCGCCCGAAGTTTCCGATCTTATCGCCGAGCTGCTGGAGCCGATGCCGGGCGACACCATCTGCGATCCGGCCTGTGGCTCGGGGTCACTGTTGATGAAGTGCGGCCGCAAGGTGGTGGCAAACCATGGCGAGAAGCACTACGCCCTCTACGGTCAAGAGGCTATTGGCTCTACCTGGTCGCTGGCCAAGATGAACATGTTCCTGCACGGGGAAGACAACCACAAGATCGAGTGGGGCGACACCATCCGCAACCCCAAGCTGCTGGATAAAAACGGCGATCTGATGCGCTTTGATATCGTGACCGCCAACCCGCCCTTTTCGCTGGATAAATGGGGTTATGAGGAGGCGGGAAATGATAAGTTCGGTCGCTTCAAGCGCGGGCTGCCGCCCAAAATCAAGGGGGATTACGCCTTTATCCTCCATATGATTGAGACCCTCAAACCCAAGACTGGCCGCATGGGGGTCGTGGTGCCGCACGGCGTGCTGTTCAGGGGCTCCAGCGAGGGGAAAATTCGTCAGCAGTTGATCGACGAAAACCTGCTCGATGCGGTGATCGGCCTGCCGGAGAAGCTCTTCTACGGCACCGGCATCCCCGCCGCCATTCTGATCTTTAAAAAGCAGAAGGTAGACGACAATGTGCTGTTTATCGACGCCAGCCGCGAGTTCAAGACAGGTAAAAACCAGAATCTGCTGAGCGCGGACAATATCGCCAAGATAGTCAAAACCTACCGCAACGGCGGCAATGTCGATAAATATGCCTACCTTGCCTCGCTTAAAGAGATTAAAGAGAACGACTACAACCTCAATATCCCCCGTTATGTGGATACCTTCGAGGGGGAAGAGGAGATCGATCTGCTGGCGGTGCGTGCCGAGCGCGAACAGCTTAAAACCCGGCTGGCCGAGCTGGAAACCGAGATGGCTAACTATCTGAAGGACCTCGGTTATGGTGCCTAATGGGTGGAAAAAAACACATCTCAAATGTGTTATTAGTGGCACCATCAAAAACGGTTATTCGCCACTCCCTGCTTCAACTACTACGGGTTATTGGGTATTAAGCCTTGGCGCATTGACTGACCATGGAATCAATCCTTTAGAAATAAAGCCTGTGGTAGTTGATGAGAAGGTAAAACAAGCTTTACTTTCTGATGGTGATTTTTTGATTAGTCGTTCTAATACCCCAGACAAAGTAGGGCGCTCGATTAGATTCAAAAATGAAGTTCAAAACTGTTCTTACCCTGATCTTATGATGAGATTTTGTGTAGATACCAAAAAAGCAGATCCCAATTTTATTGAAATAAAATTAAAGTCAACAGAGGTACGGCAGTATTATAAAAGCTGTGCCGCAGGCAGCAGTAGCTCAATGGTGAAAATAAATAAAGCGGTTGTTGAAAATACTCCGCTTCTGCTTCCCTCATTTCCTGAACAAAAGAAAATCGCCAAAATCCTCTCCACTTGGGACAAGGCCATCACCACCACCGAACAACTGCTCGCCAACAGCCAGCAGCAGAAAAAGGCGCTGATGCAACAACTGCTCACCGGCCAAAAACGCCTGCTAGACATAAAAACCGGAGTGATATTTGATCGTGATTTCAAGACGTTATCACTAAGAGATGTTTGCAGTATGCAAGCCGGGAAGTTTATAAATGCAAGTGATATTTTAAATGGTCATCAGGATGGGACTTATCCCTGCTTTGGTGGTAATGGACTTCGAGGTTATACGAAAACATTCACTCATGACGGGGAATTTTCACTTATAGGTCGTCAAGGCGCTTTGTGCGGGAATATCACTTTTGCTACCGGATGCTTTCATGCTACAGAGCATGCAGTAGTTGTTACGCCTCGAAGTAATATAAATACGAAATGGCTTTATTACGCACTTGTTGACTTGAATTTAAATCAATATGCAACAGGAGTGGCTCAACCTGGCCTATCAGTCAAGAATATAGAGCAAGTCTCAATCAAAGTTCCTGAAAGCATTAATGAACAACAAAAAATAGCCGCAGTGCTCTCCGCTGCCGATCAAGAAATCACTACCCTGAAACAAAAACTCGACGTCCTAAAGCAAGAGAAAAAAGCCCTGATGCAACAACTGTTGACCGGCAAACGGCGGGTCAAGGTCGAGGAGGCCGCATGAAAAAAGTGACCCTTCACCCCATGACCGAGGCTGACGTTGAGTGGCTGGAGCAGCGGTTGATGGAGTATGGCAATGACGATTCGATGCTGAGTCTGTCGGCACTCGACGGCTTTCTGACTGCCGTGCTCTCCGGCCCCGAGCTGGTATCACCGAGCCAGTGGTGGCCGGTACTCTGGGGCGGTATACCCCCCGAGTGGTCATCCGAGCGAGAGATGAAACGGGCGCTGGACCTTATCATCGGCCATATGAATATTCTGGCCCACACCCTCTGTTATCAGCCCGAGCACTTTATCCCTGTGTTGATGGTCAATCTTTTCGAAGAACAAGAGATCTGCAACGCCGAAGAGTGGTGCTTTGGCTATCTGCGTGGCATGGCGCTGGGGAACTGGCCAGCGCTGCCAGAGGAGCTGGATACCTGGCTTGAGGTGATCCGCCTGCATGGCAGCGATGATCTGCTGCCACAGCTTGCCAGCCTGTCGCTGCCGGAACATCAACAGAGCGTGGCCGAAGTGGGCCCTGCCGCGTTGAAATTGCACGCCTATTTTCTCGCCCAACGGGGGCCAAACAGCGGGCCTGTCGCGGTGCCATCGGTGAAACCGGCCAAGGCCCCTGCCAAGGTCGGGCGCAATGAGCCATGTCCCTGTGGCAGCGGCAAGAAGTTCAAGCAGTGCTGTTTGCACTGATCAGACGCTCGGCCTGTGGCCATCCCCATCAGTGAGGGTGACGGCCAGGCGAATGGCGAGCATTGGTTGCATCGCATCACCATAAAAATTAAATAAGATAAACAGCTAGTTAGGGATAAACATGAAATTACAACAACGGATGGAACGGCTGGTCAACGCGGTATGTGAAGGGATGTTTGAGCGGGAGGAGGTGATCTCAGTGGCGCTGCTGGGTGCCTTGTGTGGTCAGAATACCTTTCTTTATGGCCCACCCGGCACTGCCAAGAGCCTGATCTCCCGTCGCATCGCCTGTGCCTTTGCCAATCCGGCCTACTTCGAGTACCTGATGAACCGGTTCAGTACCCCCGAGGAGGTCTTTGGCCCCATCTCGATCAAGGCTCTCAAAGAGGATCGGTATGTTCGTAAAACCGAGCATTATCTGCCACAGGCCGATTTTGCATTTCTGGACGAGATATGGAAATCGAGCCCGGCGATCCTCAATACCCTGCTGACACTTATCAATGAGCACACCTTTCGTAACGGCGAACAGATCGAGCAGGCCCCACTGAAAGCCTTGGTGGCTGCGTCGAATGAAACGCCCGATGCCAATCAGGGGCTGGATGCGCTGTATGATCGCTTTATCATCCGCCTGATGGTTGGGCCCATTGAGCAGTCTAATAATTTTGAACGATTGCTGGCGTGCAAACCGACCGAGGCGGCTATCAGGGTTGATGACTCGCTTATTGTGAAGGCCGATGAGTGGGCTAAATGGCGAGAGCAACTGCATGAGGTGAGTTTGTCACCGGAAACCCTGACCATTATTCGCCTGATCCGCAGTGAACTCGCCACCAGATATGACAAACTGAAGGTCTATGTTTCCGACCGCCGCTGGCAGCGGGCGACCCAACTGCTCAAGGCCGCTGCCCTCTTTAATGGCCGCAGCGAAACCAATCACAGTGATGCCTTGCTATTGCGGCACTGCTTGTGGACCCATGAAGATAACCGTGTTGCCGTTAACGATATCGTTGAGCAAGCCGTCAAGGATAGCGGTTTTGACAGTGGTATTAATCTGGCAGAGATCGATCTCAAAAAAGACTCTCTGGATAAGGAGATTCATAATGAGCTTTTTTGTTCAGATGATATTTACGATGTTGTCTCATTGAGTCGTTCTGTTAAAGGTGAAAAATATTTCAAAGTTAAGAATGAATTAAATAGATATGCCGGTTCACCAGCGTATATATACTTTTCAACAAAACGTATGTACAAGTCGGGGGAATTTCATCCACTTGACGAGGCTGGCAATGAAATTGACGAACTGAATTGCGAGTTTGATAAGCAAGGAACATGTAAAGTATCTTATTCTCGCCGTGTTTACAGTAGTGGTTCATTTGAATTCAAACCCAAAGTATTGTTTCATAAGGGCGATAAAAAACCGGATATCAATCAACGTCTGGTTGATTCCCTCTCATCTTCAGTGACAGAGGTCAGAGCGCAGCTGACTGCCATATTGGACAAGGTGGAGACCTTGCAGCAGGGATATGAACAGCGTCTTGCATCCATATTTGTCCCGGTAGAAAAAGTAGCCATTGCGCTCGATGGGATTACGGAGCAGATAAGCCAGCTCAAACTGCGTATCAAGGATTGCGAACGGCTGGAAGCCTTATGCAAATAAGCCAGGTGGAGAGTGCTTCGCTTCTCGCTCACATAGAACTCCGCGACAGCTATGGTGGATTGCTGGCTCACTCCAGCTCGCTGACCAGCCAGGTCACGCAGCACATAGAGGAGTGGAAGAGAGATGCTGAGGCCGCGTTGACCAACGAGTGTCCATTCGCCGGGCAGGCCCACAAGCTGAACCATTGGCGAAGAGAGAGTGCGCTTGGCGATATATCCAAAACCTCTTTTCAAGGGGCGGTGAAGGATTATCTCGCGCTCTGTAAAGCCAGCCAGCACCCGGCGGATCCGCCATTTTGGCAAAAGCAGGTTGCCGATAGTTTCGGTCAGGACGCGGAGCCGCCGAGTGCGGATAAGGCCGTCAGTTGCCAACTGCTGGCTACTGAATGGCAAAAGGTGCTGGATAAAGCCCGCAATAGTTGGGAGCTGGCCAGGATCGAGCAGCTGCGCCACCAGTTAATGGAACGATTGGAGAGCATGCTCAAGCTGTTGCAGCAGTTGCAACCTTTGCTTGAAGCGTTGGGGCTGGATCCGGGGCGGCTGGTTGATCTCTTCAGTGGCCAGCTCTCTGCCCAAGATCTGGCCCAGTTCCAAAAGTGGGCAAGCTATCTGGCAAACGACAAGGGGCTGCATGCGTTATGCGACTTGCTCGGCAAGATCCGGCAGCTTGAACTCTCCGAAAAGATTGAGCGGGTGAAGGTCAACCACGTTCTGGATCTCTGTCTGCCCGATATCAACTCCCGAGAGGAGATTGTGGGTATTCGGTTGGGACGAGATCTGGAGCATGTATTGCCCAGCGAGAAAGCCCTGTTGGCTGATGACGAGACCGCATTGCTGTTTGATTTGAAGTTCGTCGAGTCACGACTGATGAGCTTTGATATGGCTGGTATACAGACTCAACATCTGCATGTTGAACGAGAAGAGGAGAGGCAGGTCAACGAAGAGGAGAAGCGCGGCCCCATGATCCTCTGCGTTGATACCAGTGGCTCAATGAGCGGTGCGCCCGAGACGATCGCCAAAGCGATGACGCTATTTCTGGCAACCAAAGCGAGAGAGGAGCAACGTCCCTGTTACCTGATTAACTTCTCTACGGGTATCAAGACGTTGGAGTTGAGTGGAGAATGGGGCCTTGCGTCGATAATCGACTTTCTGAAAATGTCGTTTCATGGCGGTACTGATGCGACACCAGCCCTTGGCCATGCGTTGAAAACCATGGCCGCAGAGACATACCAAAAGGCTGACCTGCTGATGATTTCTGACTTCATCATGGCGGATCTGCCACCGGCGACCCTGGCAAATATCGAGCAACAGCGTGGTAAGGGTAACCGCTTTTACTCTCTGGTGGTCGGCTCTGCCTATATGGTTCAGCGGCTAAAGAGTCTCTTTGATCATGAGTGGGTGTATAACCCGACGACGAGTACCATTCATGAGTTGATCGGCTTTCAGCAAAAAATTGACAACCAGTTTGAGGCATCCCCGTTATGAAGGCCTTGCCGAAATTTCAAGAAGAGTACAGCGCCAAGATCCCAGCCCTGACCCTGCTGACCCAGTTGGGCTGGACTTTCCTCTCCCCTGAACAGGCGTTGGCGGCGCGGGATGGCAAGGCCGATCAGGTGGTGCAGCGTCAACAGCTACGCAGCGTACTGGCCGAGCGCACCTTTGTGTTTGCGGGCAAAGCCTATCCGCTTTCCCCTAAGTCAGTGGACAATCTGGTGAGCGAGCTGTGTAGCCCGGCCCTGAATGAAGGATTGCAGGCGGCCAACGAGCGGCTCTATAACCACTTGCTCTATGGCATGTCCGTCACCGAGTTTGTTGATGGCAAGAAGGTGAGCCCAACCATCCCCCCTTATTGACTGGCACAACCCGCAGAATAACCGCTTCACCTTCACCGAAGAGTTTCGGGTTACTCGCGCAGGCGGCATCGAGTCGCGTCGCCCGGATATCGTCTGCTTCGTCAATGGCTTGCCCTTGGTGGTGATTGAGGCCAAGCGCCCGGATGGCAACGCCAAAAAAGGGCCGACCATCAAGGAGGGGATCTCTCAAAGCCTGCGCAACCAGCGCCCCGACGAGATCCCGCTGCTGTTTGCCTACAGCCAGTTACTGCTCTCCATCAATGGCATCGAGGGGCGATATGGCACCTGCGGTACGCCGGAGAAGTTCTGGGCCGCCTGGCGTGAGGAGGACATAGGTGATGGTGAGATGACAGCCATCAAGAATCAGCCGCTTTCATCTGAACAACTCTCTGCCCTGTTTAGCCACCGACCCGCCGCCGATCTGGACTGGTATCAGTCGCTGGTTGCGGCTGGTGAGCTGGCGGTCAGTGATCAGGATCGGCTGCTAATCAGCCTGCTCTCCCCGGATCGGCTGCTGGAGATGACCCGCCTGTTCACCCTGTTTGACAAGAAGGCGGGCAAGATAGTCGCCCGCTACCAGCAGGTGTTTGGCATCAAGCGGTTAATCGAGCGTATCAACCAGAAACGCCCCGATGGCGGGAGAGAAGGTGGGGTGATCTGGCACACCACTGGTTCGGGCAAGTCGTTCACCATGGTGTTCCTCAGCAAGGCGCTGATCCTGCACGATAGTTTGAAACAGTGTCGCCTGCTGGTGGTTACCGACCGGGTGGATCTGGAGAGCCAGCTCAGCAAGACCTTTGCCTCCAGCGGTGAACTCGCGGGCAAGAAAGATAAAGAAGCGGCCATGGCTACTTCGGGCAAGCGGTTGGCCGAGCAGATCGGTAAGGGCAGCGAGCGGATCATCTTCTCGCTTATTCAGAAGTTCAACTCAGCCACCAAGTTGCCTGAATGCATCAATAAGAGCCCGGATCTCATCGTGCTGATCGATGAGGGCCACCGCAGCCAGGGCGGCGAGAACCATATCCGCATGAAGCAGGCGCTGCCCAATGCCGCCTTTGTCGCCTTTACCGGCACACCGCTGCTCAAGGATGACAAGACCACCAACAAGTTTGGCCCCATCGTCCATGCCTACACCATGCAGCGGGCGGTCGAGGACAAAACGGTGACGCCGCTGCTCTATGAGGAGCGCATCCCCGATCTGGAGGTCAACGAGCGGGCCATCGACAGCTGGTTTGAGCGTATCACCCTGGGGTTAAACGAGCAGCAGCAGGCCGATCTGAAACGCAAATTTGCCCGCAAGGGCGAGATCTACAGCGCGGAGGATCGCATCAAGCTGATTGCGTTCGATATCGCCAGTCACTTTTCAAACCACATTGTCGAGGGGCTCAAGGGCCAGCTGGCCTGCGATAGCAAGGCATCGGCGGTGCTCTATAAAAAGTACCTCGACGAGGCGGGGCTGTTCGAGTCGGCGGTGGTGATGAGTCCGCCCGACAGCCGGGAAGGCAACACCGAGGTGGATGAATCGACCACACCGCTGGTTACCCAGTGGTGGAAGGATAATGTCGGCACTCAGGATGAGCAGGTGTATTCCAAGGCGCTTATCGAGCGTTTTGCCGATGAGAATGATCCCCTCAAGTTGCTGGTCGTGGTGGACAAGTTGCTGACCGGCTTCGATGAACCAAAGAACACAGTGCTCTATATCGACAAGCCACTCAAAGAGCACAACCTGATCCAGGCCATTGCACGGGTCAACCGGCTGCACCCGAAGAAGAAATTTGGTCTGCTTATCGACTATCGCGGCATCTTATCCGAGCTGGATACCACCATCGGCAAGTATCAGGATCTCGCTTCCCGCACCCAAGGCGGCTATGACGTTGACGATCTCAAAGGCCTCTACAACCAGATGGGCACCGAGTACAAGCGCTTGCCGCAGCTCTACCAGACCCTGTGGAACATCTTCGCCGGGGTGAAGAACAAGCAGGATATCGAGCAACTGCGCCAAGTACTGGTGCCCAAGATGGAGGAACTGGACGGCGAACTGGTGGATGTGCACCTCAAGGTGCGAGAAGACTTCTACGAGGCGCTCACGGCGTTTGCCAGTTGCCTGAAAGTGGCGTTGCAATCGGCCTCTTTCTTCGAGGACAGCGCCTTTAGCGAGGCGGATCGCCGTCACTACAAGGAGACGGTGAAACAGCTCTCCAGCCTGCGTCAACTGGTGCAACAGGATGCAGGTGAGAAGGTGGACTACGACGAATATGCCGAGCAGGTGAAGAAGCTGCTGGATAAGCATGTGGTCGGGGTAGAGGTTAAAGAGCCTGGTGGCGTCTATGAAGTCGGCAAGATGGGCCAAAAGCAGCCAGAAGAGTGGAGCGAGAACAAGACCCGCAACGAGACCGACATCATCAAGACTCGCGTCACCCGCATGATTGAGCAGGAGCTACGTGATGACCCTTACGCCCAGGAAGCCTTCTCCAAGCTGCTGCGCCAAGCTATCGAGGAGGCAGAGAAGCTGTTCGATCACCCGCTCAAGCAGTACATGCTGTTTCGGGAGTTCGAAGAGCAGGTGCAGGAGCGCCGCCTGAGTGACATACCTGACGTCTTTGCTGGGCATCGCAATGCTCAGGCCTACTTTGGCGTGTTCAAAAAGGTACTGCCGGAGGTGTTCGCCATTACCGACAGCCAAGTACAGGAGAAGTGGATAAAGCTGGCCTTTGAGATCGATACGGTCGTTGATGCATCGGTGGCCGAGCACTCCATCAACCCGCAGAACATCGAGGCGGGTATTCGCAAGCAACTGTTGCCACGCATGTTCCAGGAGTGCAAAAACATCGGCAGTGGTATGGAGCAGGCCAAGAAGATCGTCGAGATGGTGGTGCAGATCACCCGAGTCGGCTTGAGCGGAGTCTGATCAGATGAATGTGCCTATTCGGGCCAAGGGCGATGCTCAGGCCCAGGCTCCAGCTCCATCCTTTCGCTTTCGCTATGGCGATGAGCTGATCGCCTTCGAGCGGGTGCAACGGAGACAGGCTAGCGGCAAGGTGCTTATCAAGGTGCATCCCGATTGCCGCGTCGTGGTCTCGGCCCCGCGTGAGGCGGCTGATGATGCGGTTTTCGCAGCGGTCAAGCAGCGCGGACGCTGGATCTACGAACAGTTACGCGACTTTCGCCAGCAGTTGGAGCACGTCACCTCACGCCAGTACATCAGTGGGGAAAGTCATTATTACCTCGGCAAGCAGTACCTGCTCAAGGTGATAGCGGCACCTGATGCTGTGCAGGGGGTCAAAATGCTGCGTGGCAAGTTGGAGGTGTCGGTCAGGAGCCTAGTCACTGATAGCGCAAAGAGAGCCGAGAAAGTCCAGGCACTGCTCGCTGACTGGTACAAGGCTCGTGCCAGGGAGGTGTTTGCCAGACGACTCAATGCCATGCTCGATCAGGCCATCTGGGTCACCGAGCGTCCGCCACTGCGCATCCTGACCATGCAGACCCAGTGGGGCAGTTGTTCCCCCAATGGCCGGATCACGCTTAACCCGCATCTGGTCAAAGCGCCCCGCGAGTGTATCGATTACGTGATCCTGCACGAGCTCTGCCATATTGCCGAGCACAACCACAGCGAGCACTTTTACCGGCTGATGGGTCAGGTGATGCCCGGTTGGGAAAAGACCAAAGCGAAGCTGGATGGCATGGCTAACCGCTTGTTGACGTGAGTTATCAGCTCGTCAGTCACCCACAGCCCGGCAGGCCACCCTTGCCGGGCTGTTTTTTGGTGTGGATGGCGTTGTTTTATAAATCAATGCAGCCTGAATAGAATCAACTGAGGGCGATTCATTCAGCTTTACGGTGCCAACATTGTGTTCTCTTATGTTACAATTACGCGCCATTTTTGACTGAAGATTGACTGGGCATGTTGGATCAGATTCGTATCGTTTTGGTAAACACCTCTCATACCGGCAACATGGGGTCTGCGGCACGTGCCATGAAGACCATGGGGTTGACCCAGCTGGTATTGGTTGATCCGCAAGCCTTGCCGGATGACAATGCCTTCGCCCTGGCGGCTGGTGCCAGCGATGTGCTTGCCAATGCCCGTATCGTCCCGACTCTGGACGACGCGATCGCCGATTGTGGTTTGGTGATTGGCACCAGCGCCCGCTCGCGAACCCTGAGCTGGCCCATGCTCGATCCCCGTGAGGCCGGCGAAAAGTCGGTAGTCGAGGGGATGCAGCACCCGGTCGCGCTGGTGTTTGGCCGTGAACGCACGGGTCTCACCAACGACGAATTGCAAAAGTGCCACTACCACGTGGCCATTCCGGCCAATCCCGATTACAGCTCCCTCAATCTGGCCATGGCGGTGCAGACTCTCTGCTACGAAGTGCGGATGCGCTGGCTGCAGGGGCAGGCCGCCGAGCCTGAAGACGAGATGGTCTATCCGAGTGCCGCCCAGCTGGAAGGGTTCTATCAGCACCTGGAACAAACCCTGATGAAGACCGGTTTTATTGCCGATGACCATCCGGGTCATGTGATGAGCAAGCTGCGTCGCTTGTTCAATCGGGCTCGGCCGGAAGCGGCGGAGCTCAACATTCTGCGCGGTATTCTGACCTCGGTGCAGAAAGCGCGCGTACCGGATTAATCCGACTGATTTACTCAACTATATACTTGACTGATTTGGTCGGGTATGTGACCATGTGCCCCATTAAATTGCTTCGCAAGACGGTAAGGCACATGAGACTGACTTCAAAAGGACGTTACGCTGTAACCGCCATGCTCGACGTGGCGCTGCATGCAGAGCAGGGGCCCGTCCCCCTTGCCGATATTTCCGAGCGCCAGGGCATCTCGTTGTCCTATCTCGAGCAGCTCTTTGCCCGCCTGCGTAAACATGGTCTGGTGAGCAGCGTGCGTGGCCCGGGTGGTGGTTATCGCCTCGGGTTGGCCCCAGGCGAGATTTCGGTTGGTCAGGTGATCACCGCGGTCGATGAGTCGGTCGATGCCACCAAGTGCCTCGGCAAGGGCGGTTGCCACGGTGGTACCCAGTGTCTGACTCACTCCTTGTGGCGCGACCTGAGTGAGCGGATCTCCAGCTTCCTCGGGGATATTACCTTGGCCGAGCTGGTACGCCAGGCCGATGTGCGCCGGATTGCCGGCAAGCAAGATGAACAAATGAAGACCGTGTTGTCCCTGGTTGATCGGGCAGAACACGGCGATGTGAGCTTGAAAGTCCAACTATAAACGTGCTTTCCACAGCGGGACTCTGTATGACCCGGACTGTGACGGAGAAAAACATGAAACTGCCTATTTACCTTGATTATTCGGCAACCTGTCCGGTGGACCCGCGTGTCGCAGAAAAAATGATGCAGTGTCTCACCATGGATGGCCTGTTCGGCAATCCGGCTTCCCGTTCTCACCGTTTTGGCTGGCAAGCCGAAGAGGCGGTGGATCTGGCCCGTAATCAAGTGGCAGATCTGATCGGTGCCGATCCCCGCGAGATCGTCTTCACTTCCGGTGCGACCGAATCCAATAACCTGGCCATCAAGGGTGTTGCCCACTTCTATGCCAGCAAGGGCAAGCACATCATCACCTCCAAGACCGAACACAAGGCGGTGCTCGATACCTGTCGCCAGCTGGAGCGTGAAGGGTTCGAGGTGACCTATCTTGAGCCGATGCCAAACGGCCTGTTCACTATCGAGATGATTGAGAATGCCATGCGTGATGACACCATCTTGGTCAGCATCATGCATGTGAACAACGAAATCGGCGTGGTTCAGAACATTGCCGCCATCGGCGAGTTGTGCCGTTCCCGCAAGATCCTGCTGCACGTGGATGCCGTTCAGAGTGTGGGCAAGATCCCGGTAGATGTGGAAGCAC
This sequence comes from Aeromonas sp. FDAARGOS 1417, assembly GCF_019046985.1. NCBI lineage: Bacteria > Pseudomonadati > Pseudomonadota > Gammaproteobacteria > Aeromonadales > Aeromonadaceae > Aeromonas > Aeromonas sp. FDAARGOS 1417. The sequence continues at coordinate 178,672 of NZ_CP077221.1, forward strand.
TGAAAGTGGACCTGCTCTCCGTCTCTGCGCACAAGGTGTATGGTCCGAAAGGGATCGGTGCACTGTTTGTTCGCCGTAAACCCCGCGTTCGTCTGGAAGCCCAGATGCACGGTGGCGGCCACGAGCGCGGCATGCGTTCCGGTACTCTGCCGACCCACCAGATCGTCGGGATGGGCGAAGCTTTCCGCATCGCCAAAGAAGAGATGGTGAGTGAAGGCGAGCGCATCTTGGCTCTGCGCCAGCGTCTGTGGAATGGCATCAAGGATATTGAAGCCGTCTACATCAATGGCGATCTGGAGCAACGTGTTCCGGGTAACCTCAACGTCAGCTTTGCCTATGTGGAAGGGGAATCCCTCATCATGGCGCTGAAAGATTTGGCAGTCTCTTCCGGTTCGGCCTGTACCTCCGCCAGCCTGGAACCTTCCTATGTGCTGCGCGCACTGGGTCTGAACGACGAGCTGGCACACAGCTCCATCCGTTTCAGCATGGGTCGCTTCACCACCGAGGAAGAGATTGACTACGCGGTCAAGCTTATTCGTGACTCCATCGGTCGTCTGCGCGAGATGTCCCCTTTGTGGGAGATGTACAAAGACGGCGTCGATCTGAACACGGTCGAATGGGCTCATCACTGATCTATCTGGTCAGTGAGCAACAGAATTAGCAGGAGTGAAATATGGCTTACAGTGAAAAAGTAATCGACCACTACGAGAATCCTCGCAACGTCGGTGGTTTCGACAAGAATGATCCCAGCGTTGCAACCGGCATGGTCGGTGCGCCCGCCTGTGGCGACGTGATGAAGCTGCAATTGAAGATCAGCGACGAAGGCATCATCGAAGATGCCAAGTTCAAGACCTACGGTTGCGGTTCCGCCATCGCCTCCAGCTCCCTGGTGACCGAATGGGTCAAGGGCAAGACCCTGGACGAAGCGGCTGGCATCAAGAACACCGATATCGCCGAAGAGTTGGCCCTGCCACCGGTGAAGATCCACTGCTCCATTCTGGCCGAGGACGCCATCAAGGCCGCCATCGCCGATTACAAGCAGAAGAAAGGTCTCTAAGCGCCGGAGAGCAGTATGGCTATTACCATGACAGATGCCGCCGCGGCACGGGTTTCCTCTTTTCTGGCTAACCGGGGCAAGGGCATTGGCCTGCGCCTCGGCGTCAAAACCACCGGCTGCTCCGGTCTGGCCTACGTGCTTGAGTTCGTTGATGAACTGACCGATGAGGATCAGGTGTTCGAGCAGCAGGGCGTCAAGATTATTGTTGATGCCAAGAGCCTGATCCATCTGGATGGCACCGAGCTGGATTTCGTCAAGGAGGGCCTCAACGAGGGCTTCCAGTTCAACAATCCCAACGCCAAAGGCGAGTGTGGTTGCGGCGAAAGCTTCAGTGTCTGAGATGTTTGACGTCAATGATCCTTCGTCTGTGGTTGAGCGGGTCGCCCATGACCCGTTCAACCACATCTTATTTGCCAGGGGCGAGTGAGGTTGTGGCGAACGTTTCCAAGAGGTTTGCATGAATCATTTCGAGCTGTTTGGGCTGGTTGAAGGCTTCGAGCTCGATACCCGTCAGTTGGCTGATACCTACCGCCAGCTGCAAACCCAATTTCATCCTGATCGTTTTGCCACCGCCCCCGAACGGGAGCAGCTGGCTGCGGTGCAACGTGCCGCCCAGATCAACGAAGCATTCACCACCCTCAAGGCGCCGCTGCGCCGTGCCGAATATCTGCTCTCCCTGCGTGGCACCGATATCCGTGGTGAACAGCAGACTCTGCAAGATACCGCATTTCTGATGCAGCAGCTGGAGTGGCGCGAGCGTCTGGCCGATCTGAAAGATGACGCCGACCCTGAGCGCGCCATCAAGGATTTTCGCAGCGAGATCAGGCATGATCACCAGATGTTGATGCAGCAGCTGACCGAGTCTCTTGCCGCCGGCAGAGATCTCGTTGCCGCTGATTGCGTTCGCAAACTCAAGTTTGTCGACAAGCTCCTCGAAGAGCTGGAACGATTCGAAGACTCGCTTCTCGAGTCTTGATCCTTTAACGCTGGAAGTTTCATTACCCATGGCATTACTGCAAATCGCCGAACCCGGCCAGAGCGCTGTTCCCCATCAGCACAAACGTGCCGTCGGCATCGATCTCGGCACCACCAACTCTCTCGTCGCTGCGGTTCGCAGCGGTCACGCTGATACCCTTTGCGATGAGCAAGGGCGCGACCTGCTCCCGTCAGTGGTGCACTATCAAAGCGACGCCATTCGAGTCGGAATTGATGCCAAGCGCGAAGCGGCGCTCGATCCTCACAACACCATCGTCTCGGTCAAACGGATGATGGGCAAGGCGCTGGCCGATATCGATACCCGCCAGCAGCCTTACCAGTTTGTTGCCGCCGACAATGGCATGCCGCAACTGCAAACCCGTCAGGGGCTGGTCAATCCGGTGCAGGTATCGGCCGAAATTCTCAAAAAGCTGGTCGAGCGTGGCGCCCAGACCCTGGGTGGCGATCTCGATGGCGTGGTCATTACCGTGCCCGCCTATTTCGATGATGCCCAGCGTCAGGGCACCAAGGATGCGGCCCGTCTGGCCGGTCTGCACGTATTGCGCTTGCTCAACGAGCCGACCGCGGCCGCGATTGCCTATGGCCTCGACTCCGGTCAGGAAGGGGTGATCGCGGTATACGATCTGGGGGGCGGTACCTTCGATATCTCCATCCTGCGTCTGCATCGCGGTGTGTTTGAAGTGATGGCGACCGGCGGTGATTCTGCCCTCGGTGGCGATGATTTCGATCACCTGCTGGCGGACTGGATCAAGGAGCAAGCGGGCCTCTCCGGCGAGCTGGATGCCCATCTGCAGCGCGAGCTGCTGGATGTGGCCGCGGCCGTCAAGCACGGCCTCACCGATACCGACAGCGTTCCCTGCACCTTTGCCGGCTGGCAGGGATCAGTGAGCCGCAGCCAGTTTGATGAGCTCATCACCCCGCTGGTGAAACGTACCTTGCTGGCTTGTCGCCGCGCCCTGCGCGATGCGGGCCTTGAGCAGGTGGAAGTGCTGGAAGTGGTGATGGTCGGTGGCTCCACCCGGGTGCCGCTGGTGCGTGAACTGGTGGGCGAGTTCTTCCAGCGCACGCCGCTGACCAGCATCGATCCGGACAAGGTGGTCGCCATTGGCGCCGCCATCCAGGCCGATATTCTGGTGGGCAACAAGCCCGATGCCGAGATGCTGCTGCTGGACGTGATCCCCTTGTCGCTGGGTCTGGAGACCATGGGTGGCCTCGCCGAGAAGGTGATCCCGCGCAACACCACCATCCCGGTTGCCCGCGCCCAGGAGTTCACCACCTTCAAGGATGGTCAGACCGCCATGGCCATTCACGTGGTACAGGGTGAACGCGAGTTGGTGGCCGATTGCCGCTCCCTGGCCCGCTTTACCCTGACCGGCATTCCGCCGATGGCCGCCGGCGCCGCCCATATTCGCGTCACCTTCCAGGTGGATGCGGATGGTCTGCTCTCGGTCAGCGCCATGGAGAAATCTTCCGGCGTGCAGGCCGAGATCCAGGTCAAGCCCTCTTACGGGCTGGCGGAGCAGGATATCCTCAACATGCTGAGCGCCTCCATCGAGAACGCCCAGCAGGATATGGATGCCCGCATGCTGGCCGAGCAGCAGGTTGAAGCCGACCGGGTGGTCGAGAGTCTCAATGCCGCGCTGGCCGCTGATGGCGATGCCCTGCTCAATGCTGCCGAGCGTGCCGAGATTGATGCCGCCATCGCCCATCTGCTGACCATGCGCAACAGCGGCGCAACCCATCAAATCAAAGAAGCCATTGAGGCAGCCGATGCTGTCAGTGGCGAGTTTGCAGCCCGCCGGATGGACGCCTCCATCCGCAAGGTGCTGACCGGACAAAACGTCAACAAGGTGTAATATGCCAAAACTGATCATTCTTCCTCATCCCGTACTCTGTCCGGATGGCGCCGCCCTCGAGGGGCAAAGCGGCGAGACCATTCTGGATGTGGCGCTGCGCAACGGTATCGAAATCGAGCATGCCTGCGAGAAATCCTGTGCCTGCACTACCTGCCACTGCGTGGTGCGCGAGGGCTTTGACTCGCTCGAGCCAAGTGACGAGCTGGAAGACGACATGCTGGACAAGGCGTGGGGGCTGGAGCCGGAATCCCGTCTTAGTTGCCAGGCAAAATTGGCGGACGAGGATCTGGTGGTGGAACTGCCCAAGTACACCCTGAACCTTGCCTCTGAACGCCATTAATTACACATGAGTGAATTGCACGTGCAGCATCCTGTGGTGCTTCAGTGATATGGTGGAAGGCCGTGACCCTCGGGGGCACGGCCTTTTTTGTATTCGTTATTCTCTCTTTGCCAATAAGCTCTTTCCCATAAAGAGTGCTTATACATAGTGCCAGTAAAAAGGAAGCAAACACGATGGCTGACATGATGAAGGTAGCGTTATCCACCCAGGCTGCGGCCGCCTATTGGGGCGAGGGCGCCCAGCTCAGTTTCAATGGCGACGAGGCACTGATCCATCTTGGTGCCGCCGGTCAGCAGAAGGATGTTCTGCGCACCGTTCAGCGCGCCGCCCGTCGCCTCGAATCGAGCGGGATCAAGCGGGTGACGCTGGTCGGTGAAGGCTGGGATCTGGAGCGTCGCTACGCGTTCGCCCAGGGGTTCTACGCCGCCAAGGGAGCGCGTGAACTGGATTTTGGCCAGCAGAGCGATGCGGACGCCCGTGAACTGGATGCACTGCTCAAGGCGGCTCGCTGGGTACGTGACATCACCAATGGCTGTCCGGAAGAGATCTACCCCATGAGTCTGGCGGAATCGGCCCTGTTGCTCATTCGTGGTCTGGCTGGGGATCAGGTTACTGCCCGCATCACCGCCGGTGAAGCGCTGCGCGAGTCCGGCCATATCGGGATCTGGTCGGTTGGCCGTGGCAGCGAGCGCGAGCCTGTGCTGCTGGAGCTCGACTACAACCCGACCGGTGATCGCAATGCGCCCGTGGTGGCGGCGCTGGTGGGCAAGGGGATCACTTTTGATTCTGGCGGCTACTCCATGAAGTCCTCTGACAACATGCTGCCGATGAAGTCCGACATGGGGGGCGCAGCCATGGTGACTGGCGCACTGGCGCTGGCTATCAGCCGCGGCCTGAACCAGCGGGTGAAGCTCATTCTCTGCTGCGCCGAGAACCTGGTCTCCGGCCACGCCTTCAAGCTGGGCGACATCCTCACCTACAAGAACGGCATCTCGGTCGAGATCCAGAACACCGATGCGGAAGGTCGTCTGGTACTGGCCGATGGCCTGATGGCGGCCTCCGACAGCGGTGCAGCTTATATCCTTGACGCAGCCACCCTGACCGGCGCCGCCAAGATGGCGCTGGGCCGCGACTACAATGCGGTGTTTGCCCTCGATGAGACCGAACAGCTGCGTGCGCTGGCCGCCGCCAAGGTGGAAAACGAACAGGCGTGGGCGCTGCCGCTGGAACCCTGGCATGCCAGCCAGCTCACCTCGGCCTTTGCCGATCTGGGCAACGTCGCCTCAGCCGAAGGCACGGCCGGTGCCACCACGGCTGCAGCGTTCCTTTCCCGCTTCGTGCGCGATGAGGGCAAAGGCTGGGTGCACCTGGATCTGGCAGCCTCTTATCAGAAATCGGGCAATGATCTCTGGGCGACCGGCGCCAAGGGGCACGGTCTGCGTACCATCGCACGCTGGCTGCAGGAGGTGACCGCATGAATGTCTGGCTGAGTCGTGAATTTGCACCGGCCGAGTGGGGGGAGGGGGCGCTGCTCTCTCACCGTGCCGACGGCATGGTGATCCATCTGGTGACGGCCAATCCGCTGCTCGATATCCAGCAGGCGGCCCGTCGCCTCTGCCAGCAAGGGATCCAGAAAGTGACCCTGGCTGGTCACTGGGAGCGTGAACAGCAGTGGGCTTTTGCCCAAGGGCTGCAAACCCCCAAGGCGGAGGTGCAACTGCAGTGGGCCATGTCCTCGGAAGAGGACAGAGAGGAGCTGGAAGCGCGTTGGCTCTGCGGCCGCTGGGTGCGCGAGATGACCAATGCCACCCCGGAGCAGTTGGGCCCGCTGGAGCTGGCGGTGGAAGCGGCCTCCTTTATTACCGAGCTGGCGCCGGACAAGGTGAGTCATCGTATTTTGAAAGGCGAAGCGCTGCAACAGGCGGGCTGGGTCGGCCTCTATCAGGTGGGCCGCGGCAGTGCGCGCGAACCGGTATTGCTGGAGCTCGACTTCAACCCAGGGCGTGACCCCAAGGCGCCGGTAGCGGCAGCGCTGGTGGGCAAGGGGATCACCTTTGACTCCGGCGGCTACTCCATGAAGAGCTCCGAGGGGATGCTCACCATGAAGTGCGACATGGGGGGCGCGGCGATTGTCACCGGTGCGCTGGCGCTGGCCATGCTGCGCGGGCTCGACAAGCGGGTGAAGCTGATCCTCTGCTGCGCCGAGAACCTGGTCTCCGGCCACGCCTACAAGCTGGGCGACATCCTCACCTACAAGAACGGCACCACGGTCGAGATTGTGAATACCGATGCCGAGGGGCGGCTGGTGCTGGCCGACGGTCTGCAACTGGCGAGCGAGTCCGGCGCACCGCTGATCATCGATGCCGCGACTCTGACTGGTGCTGCCGTGATGGCGCTGGGTGGGCGCTACAATGCCCTGTTTGGCCTCGATAAAGGGCTGGTAAGCCGGGCCATGACCTATGCCGATGCCGAGCATGAGCCTGCCTGGCCGCTGCCGCTGGAGCCCTGGCACCGCCAGCAGTGCCCCTCCCATTACGCCGACACGGCCAACAGCCGTCCGGTGAAGGGGGGCGGGCCGGGTGGCGCCTCCAACGCGGCGGGTTTCCTCTCCCGTTTCGTTGCCAACGAAGGGATGGGCTGGTTGCATATCGATCTGGCCGCCTGCTTCAGTGACAACGGCGATGCCCTCTGGGCGCCGGGAGCCAATACCCTGGGGATGCGCACCATAGCGCGGGCCTTGCTGGCGGAAGCCAAATAGGCGAGACAAGGCACCTTCGGGTGCCTTTTTCATGCTGTTCGAATTGTGAACAAAAGATGGGTTTTTGGCGGCTTAAGGTAACTATCGTGCGCAAGCGCACATATTTTCCGGCTCTGCTCGGTCAAGATGAGTGTGGATGTTGATTGCAAGGGAGTGATGTTTAATAAAAAGTTGCTTGTTTGTGTGTTTTTCCGGTTTTTGTTTACGTATAATCGCCAGCGAACATGGATTCTAACAATAAAACTCTGTAGTTAAGGAAAGATATCAATGGCCATCGAACGTACCTTCTCTATCGTCAAACCGGATGCTGTCAGCAAGAACCTGATCGGTGCCATCTATAGCCGTTTCGAAAGCGCAGGCTTGAAAGTGGTGGCATCCAAAATGCTGCATATGAGCAGTGAACAGGCTGCCGGTTTCTATGCCGAGCATCAGGGCAAGCCTTTTTATGACAATCTGGTCAGCTTCATGACCTCTGGCCCTGTCATGGTGCAGGTGCTGGAAGGGGAAGACGCCATCCGTCGCAATCGCGAGATCATGGGGGCTACCAACCCGAAAGAGGCGCTGGCTGGTACCTTGCGTGCCTGTTATGCCGAGAGCATCGATCGAAACGCAGTGCATGGATCCGATGCACCTGCATCCGCTGCCCGCGAAATTGCCTACTTCTTCTCTGACAACGAGATCTGCCCGCGCGGCTGATTTTTGTGGATGATGACCCAAGGGAGCCTCGGCTCCCTTTGTTGTTTTCGCCGTTTACGCAATATCCCTCTATTCTCCAGGTGGAAAGCCAGACCCATTATTTGTACAATGCCGCCCCCTGACGTCGTCAGCCAATAATTGATGAAGTGTTTGAACTGAGGCCATTGATGAGCGAAACAAAAATCAACCTGCTGGATCTTGATCGGGATGCCATGCGTGCCTTTTTCGTCGAACTGGGCGAGAAGCCATTCCGGGCAGATCAGGTCATGAAGTGGATCTATCACTTTGGGTGTGATGATTTCGATCAGATGACCAACGTCAACAAGGTGCTCAAAGAGCGCCTCAAGGCGATCGCCGAGATCAAGGCGCCCGAGATCAGCCGCGAGCAGCGCTCTGCCGATGGCACCATCAAGTGGGCTCTGCAGGTGGGCGATCAGGAGGTAGAGACCGTCTACATCCCGGAAGATGACCGCGCGACCCTCTGCGTCTCCTCTCAAGTTGGCTGTGCGCTGGAGTGCAAGTTTTGCTCTACCGCCCAACAAGGCTTCAACCGCAATCTGAAAGTCTCCGAGATCATCGGTCAGGTGTGGCGTGCGGCCCGCGTGGTCGGTGGCAAGCGTCCCATCACCAACGTGGTGATGATGGGGATGGGCGAGCCGCTGCTCAACCTCGCCAACGTGGTGCCCGCCATGCGTCTTATGATGGATGACTACGGCTTTGGCATCTCCAAGCGCCGGGTGACCATCTCCACCTCTGGCGTGGTACCTGCGCTGGACAAGCTGGGTGACCAGATCGACGTGGCGCTGGCTATCTCCCTGCACGCGCCAAACGACAAGTTGCGTTCAGAGATCATGCCGATCAACGACAAGTACAACATCGAGGAGTTCCTCGCTGGTGTCCGTCGTTACCTGGCCAAATCCAATGCCAACGGTGGTCGGGTGACCGTCGAGTATGTGCTGCTCGATCATATCAATGACGATATGCAGCATGCTCACGAGCTGGCCAAGGTGCTCAAGGACACTCCGAGCAAGATCAACCTGATCCCGTTCAACCCCTTCCCGGGCAACCCTTACGGCAAGCCGAGCAACAGCCGTATCGATCGCTTCTCCAAGGTGCTGATGGAGTACGGTTTCACCGTGATTATCCGCAAGACCCGTGGTGATGACATCGATGCCGCCTGTGGTCAGCTGGTGGGTGACGTGATTGACCGTACCAAGCGAACTATCAAAAATCGGATGCAACAGGATGGGATTTCCGTCAAAATGGTTTAAATGCTAAGCCATTGTATAGACAGGGAATGGATACACGTACATTGATCGTAGTGGCAGCGCTCTGCGCGCTGCCAGGCTGTGTGACCGAGACCACTTACGCTGGCCAGAACTCGACCCAGCGTGAAGTGGGTCCTGACCTCAAGGCGGCTGCCCAAACCCGCCTCGACCTGGGTATCCAGTACTTGCGTCAGGGCAATGCCGAGCAGGCCAAGTTCAATCTTGACCGCGCCCTCCAGTATGACCCCTCCAACCCCCAGATCCAGATCGGTTTTGCCTACTTCTACCAGAAGGTAGGAGATTTCAAGGCAGCCGAGACCCATTACAAGAACGCCCTTGCCATGGATCCGTCCAATGCTGACGCAATGAACAACTATGGTGCCTTCCTCTGTGATCGCGGCAGGTATGCCGAGGCAGATCAGGCGTTCAACCAGGCTGTTATTCAGCCAGGCTATGTAAAAATTGCCGATACCTATGAAAATGCGGCACTTTGTGCGCTGCAAAATCGCAGAAATGATAAAGCAGGCGAGTACTATCGCTTGGCCTTGGGGTATAATCCCCGCAATCCAGGGTTATTGCTGGACTTGGCCGAGCTTTCCATGAAAGATGGCAAGCTGCCTGATGTGCAGTCCTACCTCGCCCGTTTTGCCGATGTGTCAGACGAGAACGAGGAGAGTCTCTGGTTGAGACTTCGGCTGGCACAGGCGATGGACAAGCCGGCATTACTTCACCAATTCGGGACTGAGCTGGTAAGGCAATATCCCACTTCGCAACAAGCCAAGCGTTATTTAGCCAATGACTATTGAACAGCAACACGATTTCCAAGACGACTCCCAGGCAGTAGGCCCAGGCCAATTGCTGCGCAACGCCCGTGAACAGCTTGGCTGGACACGAGAACAGGTTGCGTCCCGCATTCACCTTCGTCTGACCCTGATCGCCGCTATCGAATCGGATACCTACGACAAGCACACCTCCCATACCTTTATTCGGGGCTATCTGCGTACCTATGCCAAGCTGGTCGGGATCCCCGATGAGACCATTCTGGCCGCTTACGACAAGCTGGGTCTGACTCCTCCCGACAATATCGACATGCAGAGCTTCTCCCGTCGCTCCCGCCAGCAAGCCAACGACAGTCGGCTCAAGGTGGTGACCTGGCTGGTGATCCTGGTGTTGATTGCGCTCTCGGTCGCCTGGTGGTGGCAGAGTACTTCACGCCGCTCCGCCGGTGATGAAGCGCTGGCAGCCACCGAGATGAGTGCAACCAGTTCGACTCCGGCTGAACCTGCTATCACGCCGCCCGATGCAATCAACACCGCCCCGGTGGAAGGCACAGCCATCGCACCGGCCGCCACGGACGTGACTGCCCCTGCGGTGGTCTCCGATGCGACTGCTACCCTGGCGCCTGCTTCTGCGGCTGTTGCCCCGAGCGATGTCAGCGCGGCTGTCGGCACTGCGACCGATGCAGCGGTATCCGGCGCCAATGGCACCGAATCTGAAGAGGCTGTCGTTGATCCGGCGACTGCGCCGCAACTGAAGATGAGCTTCACCGCCGATTGCTGGCTGGATGTGAAGGATGCTAACGGCAAGACCCTGTTCAGTGGTCTGAAGAAGGCCAACGACGAGCTGGTGCTGGAAGGCGCCGAGCCCCTGAAGTTCATCATTGGCGCGCCCATGGCCGTCAAGCTTGACTACAAGGGTCAGTCGTTTGATATGAGCCGTTACAACAACGGTCGTACAGCCCGCTTCTCACTGCCGCAGGAGTAATCTGTTTCCCATGTCTTCTCACGAATCACCCATCATTCGTCGTAAATCCAGACAGATCATGGTTGGTAATGTACCGGTTGGGGGCGAAGCCCCCATTACCGTGCAGACCATGACCAACACCAAGACCACAGATGTCGCCGCCACCATCGAGCAGATCCAGCGGATCGAGCGGGTCGGTGCCGATATCGTCCGTGTCTCCGTGCCCACCATGGAAGCGGCGGAAGCCTTCCGGCTGATCAAACAGCAGACCCGCATCCCCATCGTTGCCGATATCCACTTCGACTATCGCATCGCCCTGAAAGTGGCCGAGTACGGTGCCGACTGCCTGCGTATCAACCCGGGCAACATCGGCAATGAGCAGCGGGTGCGCTCGGTGGTCGATTGCGCGCGCGACCTCAATATCCCGATCCGTATCGGGGTCAATGGCGGGTCGCTGGAGAAAGATATCCAGGAGAAGTACGGCGAGCCGACCCCCGAAGCGCTGGTGGAGTCCGCCATGCGTCACGTGGACTATCTCGATCGCCTCGATTTCCAGGACTTCAAGGTGAGCGTCAAGGCCTCCGATGTGTTCCTGGCAGTCGGTGCCTATCGCCTGCTCGCCAAGCAGATTGAACAGCCGTTGCACCTTGGCATCACCGAAGCGGGCGGTTTCCGTGCCGGCGCGGTGAAGTCTGCCATCGGTCTGGGCATGCTGCTTACCGACGGCATCGGCGATACCCTGCGTATCTCGCTGGCGGCGGATCCTGTGGAGGAGGTGAAGGTCGGTTTCGATATCCTCAAATCCCTGCGTATTCGCTCCCGTGGCATCAACTTTATCGCTTGCCCATCCTGCTCACGGCAGGAGTTCGATGTGATCGCCACTGTCAACGCGCTGGAAGAGCGGCTCGAAGATATCATCACCCCGATGGATGTCTCCATCATCGGTTGCGTGGTGAATGGCCCGGGCGAAGCGCTGGTCTCCGACCTTGGTCTGGCGGGTGCCGCCAACAAGAGTGCCTTCTATGAAGGGGGCCAGCGGGTCGATCGGCTCGACAACAAGGATCTCATTCCAACTCTGGAGCGCCGCATTCGCGCCCGCGCCGCCATGCTGGATCCCGCCAACCGGATCCCGATGGACAAGGAGTGAGCGAAACAGGGCCACATTGGGTGGCCCTTTTTCCAGGTGACTGATTTTAAATCCCGCATCCGGATTCCCTGATTTTACCTTGGGGGGGAAAATCCCTATAATGCGGCCAAATTTTACCTCTTTTTCTCGAGTATCAACGTGGCAAAACAGATCCAAGCTATTCGCGGTATGAATGATTGCCTGCCGGAGCAGAGCCCGGTATGGCAGAAGGTTGAACAGATCCTGCGCCAGGTCGTTGCCAGCTATGGCTACAGCGAAGTGCGCATGCCGATTGTCGAGCAGACTCATCTGTTCAAGCGCGCCATCGGTGAAGTGACCGACGTGGTCGAAAAAGAGATGTACACCTTTGAAGACCGTAACGGCGACAGCCTGAGCCTGCGTCCGGAAGGGACCGCCAGCTGCGTCCGTGCCGGTATCGAACACGGTCTGCTCTACAACCAGGAACGCCGGATGTGGTACATGGGCCCCATGTTCCGTCACGAGCGTCCCCAGAAGGGCCGTTATCGCCAGTTCCACCAGTTCGGTGTCGAGCTGTTTGGCATCAACGGGCCGGACATTGACGCTGAGCTGATCATGCTGACCCACCGTCTGTGGCGTCTGTTTGGCATCAGCGAGCATGTCACCCTGCAGCTCAACACCCTGGGTCAGAGTGCCGAGCGTGCCGCTTACCGCGATGCGCTGGTGGCCTATCTGGAGCAGTACAAGGAGCAGCTGGACGAAGAGAGCCAGCGCCGCATGTACAGTAACCCGCTGCGGGTGCTCGACTCCAAGGATGAAAAGGTGCAGGCCATTTTGGCGGGTGCCCCGCGTCTGTTCGACCATCTGGGCGAAGAGAGCCTGGCCCACTTCGAGGGGCTCAAGCGCCTGCTCGAGTCTGCCGGTATCAAATACGAAGTGAACGAGCGTCTGGTGCGTGGTCTTGACTACTACAACCTGACCGTGTTCGAGTGGGTCACCAGCAGTCTGGGTGCCCAGGGCACCGTCTGTGCCGGTGGCCGCTACGATGGTCTGGTAGAGCAGCTGGGCGGTCAACCGACCCCGGCCGTGGGCTTTGCCATGGGCATGGAGCGTCTGGTGCTGATGCTGGAGACTCTCGAGCTCAACGCCGATATCCGCCCGGCAGTGGATGTCTATCTGGCGATGGTGGGCGAGGGGACCGAACAGGCTGGCTTCCAGCTGGCCGAGCGTCTGCGCGATGCCCTGCCGGACCTGCGCCTCATGAGCCACTGCGGTGGTGGCAACTTCAAGAAACAACTCAAACGTGCCGACAAGAGCGGCGCGGCAATCGCCCTGATCCTTGGTGAGACCGAGGTGCAAAACGGGGAGATCACTATCAAATATCTGCGTGGTCAGGCCGAGCAACAGACCGTCAAGGTTGACGCCGCCATTGCCCTGCTGGCAGCCAAAGGAGAGTAAGCTGTGGAAGTCTATACCACCGAAGAACAACAGGTTGAGGTTATCAAGGAGTGGTGGAAAGAGAACGGAACCTCGGTGATTGCCGGGACCGTGATCGGTCTGGTCGGTCTGTTCGGCTGGCGCTATTACAACCAGCACCAGCAAGAGACCATGGAGGCCTCCTCCCACTCTTACAACCAGGTGATTGAGCAGCTGGCCAAGGGCGATGCCGCCGGTTTCGAGCAGGCCCAGCAGTTTGTTACCGCCAACAAGGGTGACTCCTACGGTGAACTGGCTGCGTTGCAACTGGCTGCCGCTGCCGTCAAGGCGGGCAAGCTGGATCTGGCTGCCGAGCAGCTGGAGCTGGTGGCGACCACGGGTGACGAGAGCATTCGTCCCATCGCGGCGCTGCGTCTGGCCCGTGTGCTGAATGATCAGGGCAAGGCAGATGAAGCGCTGGCCAAGCTGGCAACCATCCAGAATGAGGCCTTCAAGGCGCAGGTAGCCGAAGCCCGTGGCGATGTGCTGCAAAAGCAGGGCAAGACCGAAGAGGCTCGTGATGCCTATCAGGCCGCGGCCGATGCCGGCGGCCTGCAGGGTAGCGCCGAGCTCAAGCTGAAAATGGACGATCTGGCCCTGCCGGCCGTTGCGACTGGTGAGGCACCGGATGCGTAATCTATTCAAGATGGTGGCGCTGGGGGCTGCGGTCTCCTTCGCTCTGCAGGGTTGCTCCCTGTTCAGTTCCGAAGAGGATCTCAACCCGATGGCGCCGCTGCCCAAGGTTGAATCTGCCTTCACTGCCGACACCGCATGGTCATCTACTGTGGGTGATGGTATCGGTGACTTCTACTCCCAGCTCAAGCCGGTGGTGGAAGAGGATCGCATCTACGCGGCGGCCCGCGACGGCGATGTCAGCGCCTTTGACCGTGCCAGTGGCGATCGCCTCTGGACCGTCGATCTGGCCGACCTGCCGGTCAACGCCGACAAGCGTAGCGCTCGTCTCTCCGGTGGCCTGGTTTCCCGTTACGGCAAGCTGTTCCTCGGCTCCGAGAACGGGGTGGTCTACGCCCTGAACGAAGAGAATGGCGAAGTGCTGTGGCAGACCAATGTGCCCGGCGAAGTGGTGGCAAGCCCCGCGGTGGAAGATGGCCGCGTGGTGGTGTTGACCACCTCCGGTCGCCTGATCGCCCTCGACACGGATGAAGGCAAGATGCAGTGGTCGCTCTCCGAAGAGCAGCCGCCGCTGACCCTGCGCAGTGCCGGTGCACCGGTGATCACCAACGGCGCCGTGATTTACGGTCGTGCCGATGGCAAGGTGGGCATCGCCCTGCTGAGCAACGGCCAGCCGGTGCGCCAGTCCAAGGTGGCTGATCCGCGCGGTGCCACCGAGCTGGACCGCATGGTTGACGTCGATGCCAGCCCGCTGATTGCCGGTGATGAGCTCTACGCCATCGCCTACAACGGTCAGCTGATGGCGCGCAAGCTGATGACCGGCGATGAAGTGTGGAAGCGCAAGTATTCCGGCTATCGCGATCTGGCGATGACTGGCAATGCCATCGTGCTGACCGACAGCCGCAGCCATCTGTTTGCCATCGACCGTCGCAACGGTCTGGAGCTGTGGTCCAACACCCAGCTGGAAAATCGTACCGTCACTGCACCTGTCATCTTCGGTGACTATGTGGTGGTGGGTGATGTGGAAGGATACCTGTATTGGCTTGATCGTACCGACGGTACCATCAAGGCGATGCAGCAGCTCGATAGCAGTGGTCTCTATGCCGCCCCGCTGGTGGATGGCGAGACCCTGTATGTGCAGAGCCGTGACGGCAAGTTGTACGCCCTCAAGCGTCCTTGATCGTCCGATAATGTGAATATCCGGCTCCTGGTCTTCGGACCCGGAGCCTTTGTCGTCTTGAGAATGAGGCTTTTATGACTCCTGTAGTAGCCCTGGTGGGCCGCCCCAACGTGGGGAAATCCACCCTGTTTAACCGCTTGACCCGTACTCGGGATGCCCTGGTTGCCGATTTTCCCGGTCTGACCCGGGACCGTAAATACGGTCAGGCGAAGTTGGGCGAGCTGGAATTTATCGTGGTCGATACCGGTGGTATCGATGGCACCGAAGAGGGGATCGAGCTGAAGATGGCCGAGCAATCCCTGCTGGCCATCGAAGAAGCAGACGTCGTGCTGTTCATGGTTGATGCCCGTGCCGGTCTTACCGCGGCGGATCAAGCCATCGCCGAGCACCTGCGCAAGGCCCACAAGAAGGTATTTCTGGTGGCCAACAAGACCGACGGTATCGACGGTGATTCCGCGGTCTCCGAGTTCTACGGTCTGGCGCTGGGTGAGGTCTACCAGATCGCGGCCGCCCACGGTCGTGGCGTGCTGAGCCTGCTGGAACTGGCCCTGGCTCCCCATCTGGAGACCCTGGTCGACTCCGCTACCGATGAAGATGCGCAGGATGAGGAAGAGGAGGACTTCGACGAAGAAGCCCTGCTGCGCATGGTGGCTGCCGGTGAACTCGATACCAAAGAGGACACCAAGGAGACCCCGTTCGCTGACCTGCCCATCAAGTTCGCCATCGTTGGTCGTCCCAACGTCGGTAAATCTACTCTGACCAACCGCATGCTGGGTGAAGATCGGGTCATCGTCTATGACATGCCCGGCACCACCCGTGACTCCGTTTACATTCCGATGGAGCGTGACGAGCAGAAGTATGTGGTTATCGACACAGCCGGTGTGCGTCGTCGTGGCAAGGTGCACGAGACGGTTGAGAAGTTCTCCGTTATCAAGACCCTGAAAGCTATCGAAGATGCCAACGTTTGCCTGCTGGTGATCGACGCCCAGGAGACCATCACCGATCAGGACTTGAGCATCCTTGGCTATGTGCTCCACGCCGGTCGCTCCGTGGTGCTGGTGGTGAACAAGTGGGATGGTCTGGATCAGAAGGTGAAAGAGGATGTGAAGAACGAGCTGGATCGTCGCTTGGGCTTCATCGACTTCGCCCGCGTTCACTTCATCTCCGCCCTGCACGGCAGCGGTGTCGGCCATCTGTTTGAATCCATTCAGGAGGCTTACCAGTCCGCCACCCGTCGTACCAGCACGGCCATGCTGACCCGCATCATGCAGATGGCGCAGGAAGATCACCAGCCGCCGATGGTCAACGGTCGCCGCGTCAAGCTCAAGTATGCTCACGCCGGTGGCTACAACCCGCCGCGCATCGTGATCCACGGCAACCAGCTGAACGACTTGCCGGACTCCTACAAGCGGTATCTGATCAACTACTTCCGCAAGTCCCTCAAGATCATGGGCTCGCCGATCCGGGTCGAGTTCCAGGAGTCGGTCAACCCGTTTGAAGGCAAGAAGAACACCATGACCCTGAGTCAGGAACGTCAGCGCAAACGCCTGCTGAAGATGAAGAAGAAATAAGCCCTTGCGGCTGCCCTCACCGGCAGCCGCTTTGTTATCCTCGCCATGTTAAGGTGAGGAATAAGGGGAGGGGGATCTGCCATGGAACAAGACCATGGCAGATCCACTTTCGAGGAGTTGATTATGGAAGCCCTGCTTTGTCCATCATGCCAGGCTGAACTGGATACCCGCAGCAAGGAGCAAACCTGTGGCCAGTGCCAGGCCCCTGTTCGGGTTACTGCCATTTGCCCCACCTGCCAACAGGAGCTGGAGCGTCTCAAGGCGTGCGGCGCGGTGGATTACTTCTGCAACCACTGCAACTCGCTGATCTCCAAGCGGACGGTACAGTTCAAGGCGGCGCTGGTGTAAGACGATAATCAGGTGAGAAAGAAGATAAAAAAACCCGGCGAATGCCGGGTTTATGCTGTGTGCTCTGCAATAAGCAGGGTATAGGATCGATTTCTGCGCCACAGGTTGCGCTTGATGTCATTAAGCTTGAGTTTGCGTCTGGGGCTCCAGCTGCACTTCGCTTTTCTGACCAGACTGATTTTTCTACGTTTTTGCATCTTGGTCTCCTCCCAACTCAGGTGGCCATCCCGGCCTTGGGTCATTGATGGAGCCCATCCGAAATTGCTGTTATTTAATCTCTCAACATAATGAAAACAATGCGATTTCGGATAGGCTCCGATGTGAATCGATGGTAACAGAGAAGTTTACGTGAAAACAGCCGAATAATGGCTGGTTAGCGCATGGTGATCTGATTGACCACTTCGGCGATGGCGGTGGGGCGCTCGGCCAGCTCGGGCTCGCTGTCGTTGTCGAGACTCTCCCGCTGATGTGCCTTCTGTTGCTCGTTGTCGAGCCAGAGCAGACTCTGGTAATACTGGCGCACGTTGTTGACATAGTTGCGCGCCTCGCTACCACGGGCATAGCCGTAACGCACCTTGCGGTGCCAGCGCGCTTGCTGCAGCAGCGGCAGCACCTCTTTCACGTCGCTCCAGGCGTCAGGATTCTTGCCGAGCTCTTTGGTCAGGCGGCGGGCATCCATCATGTGGCCGTAACCGATGTTGTAGGCGGTGAGGGCAAACCACACCTTCTCGTCATCGGGCACCGAATCCGGCACCTTCTCCATCATCTGTTGCAGATAGAGGGAGCCACCCTTGATGCTCTCTTCCGGATGAAGCCGGTCGTTGACTCCCATCGCCTTGGCGGTGGGCTCGGTCAGCATCATCATGCCGCGCACGCCGGTGTAGGAGCGGGCCTGCGGGTCCCAGTGGGACTCCTGATAGCTGATGGCGGCGAGCAGACGCCAGTCGATATTCTTGGCGTGGGTCTGGAACAGCGGCTGGTACTTGGGCAGCAGGCTCTTGGCGCGCTTGAGGAAGGTACGGGTATCGACAAAGTCGAAGTTCTGCACGTGGCCGAAGTACTTCTCGTCCAGCTTGGCGATGGCACCATCCATAAAGCGCTGACCGAAGAAGTCGATCACGCTGGCATAGAGGCTGTCATCGGGCAGCTTGCTCATGGCCCAGGCAACGGTCTGCTTCTGGGCCAGGGTCAGCCCCTCGGTAAGCTCCGGGTAGTAGCGCTGGGTACGGGCCAGCACGGTATCCTGCACCACCGTGTAGTCAATCTTGCCATCCACCACCTGTTTGAGCAGCTCCTCCACATCGGCGTTGTCGCTGGTGCTCCAGGCTAGTTTCGGATTCTCTTTGCTCATCTCTTTGAGCAGATCTTCACCGGTGGAGCCGGCGGCCACCACCAGCTTGCCCTTGATATCGTTCAATGAGGCCGGCTTGGGTTTGCCGTTGCGGTAGACCAGTTTGGGGGAGACCTGGTAGAAGCCCGGGCCGAAGCGAAACAGCTCGCGTCGCTCGGGGGTGACCATGATGGCGGCAGCCGCCAGATCGAGTTTGCCCTTTTTCAGCAGGGTGACCAGTTGGTCAGTGGTGTCGACCGGGATGATGGTGAGTTTCACCCCCAACCAGTCGGCATAATTTTGCGCCAGCTCGTAATCGAATCCCTGGGCGAGGTCGTCACGCTGGTAATAGGAGGTGGGACCATAGATGGTGCCAACCCGGATCTCGCCTCGCTGGCGGATCTGCTCCAGCTGGCTGGAGGGGCTATAGAAGTCGCAGCCAACCAGTGTCAGCGTCAACAACAGCCCGATAAACAGTCGAAAAATGCAGCGCAAGTAGGTGAGTACCTTTGTTGAAAAAATCGGCATTTGTCAAAAAAGAGGCACCTTTATACCAGAGAGTGTGCGCAGAGTCACACTGCACGAAGTGAGAAAAACGTTTGTCCGCTGTGAGCCAGATCCCTATAATACGCGCGTCTCAATTCCCCCCCACTTTAAAACTTGGTGAGAAAGGTCATATGGATATCTTGCGTGGTGCCCCAGCACTGTCTGATTTTCGTGTCCAAAAACTGCTGCAACGCTTCGCACAGATGAGAAATGAGAGTGGAGTAGAAAGCGGAGTAGAGATAGAGGATGTCTATGCCGAGTATGTGCACTTTGCCGAGCTGACAAGCCCCCTCTCTCCCCCCGAGCGAGCGACCTTGGGCCAGCTCTTGCGCTACGGCCCGACCATCCCCGAACACACCCCCAGCGGTCAGCTGTTTCTTGTTACCCCCCGCCCCGGCACTATCTCCCCCTGGTCTTCCAAAGCAACCGACATCGCCCACAACTGCGGCCTGAAACAGGTCAAGCGGCTGGAGCGTGGTATTGCCTACTACCTGACCATCAAGGGGCAGGGTGAGCTGAGTGCCGCCCAGCGCAGCGCCATTGCCGCCGTGCTCCATGATCGGATGATGGAAGTGGTGTTTGCCGAGATGAGCGAAGCTGCCGCCCTGTTTGCTCACCACGAGCCGCGCCCCTTCACCCAGGTGGATGTGCTGGGCGGTGGTCGCGCAGCCCTGGCCGAAGCCAACGTGGCGCTCGGTCTGGCGCTGGCCGACGACGAAATCGACTATCTGGTGGAGAACTTCACCAAGTTGGGTCGCAACCCCAACGACATCGAGCTCTACATGTTCGCCCAGGCGAACTCCGAACACTGCCGTCACAAGATCTTCAATGCCGACTGGACCATCGATGGCGAACAGCAGCCCAAGTCGCTGTTCAAGATGATCAAGAACACCTTCGAGCAGACGCCGGATCATGTCCTCTCTGCCTATAAAGACAACGCCGCCGTGATGGAAGGGAGCCAGGGTGGCCGCTTCTTCCCGAGCCCGGCCAACGGCGAATACCAGTATCACCAGGAACAGGTCGACATCCTGATGAAGGTGGAGACCCACAACCACCCGACCGCGATCTCCCCGTTCCCGGGGGCAGCAACCGGCTCCGGCGGCGAAATCCGCGACGAGGGAGCCACCGGGCGCGGTGCCAAGCCCAAGGCGGGTCTGGTCGGTTTCTCCGTCTCCAACCTGCGCATTCCCGGCTTCGAGCAGCCCTGGGAGCAGGATTTCGGCAAGCCGAGCCGTATCGTCAGTGCCTTCGACATCATGCAGGAGGGGCCGCTCGGCGGCGCCGCGTTTAACAACGAGTTCGGTCGTCCGGCCATTCTCGGCTACTTCCGTACCTTCGAAGAGGAGGTGCCGAGCCACAACGGCGTCGAGGTGCGTGGCTACCACAAACCCATCATGCTGGCTGGCGGCATCGGCAACATCCGCACCGAACATGTCCAGAAAGGGGAGATCCCGGTCGGCGCGGCGTTGATCGTGCTGGGCGGCCCGGCGATGAACATCGGTCTGGGCGGTGGTGCCGCATCCTCCATGGCTTCCGGCCAGTCAGCCGAAGATCTCGACTTTGCCTCGGTGCAGCGTGACAACCCCGAGATGGAGCGCCGTTGCCAGGAGGTGATCGATCGCTGCTGGCAGCTGGGTGACGACAACCCTATCGTCTTTATCCACGATGTGGGGGCGGGTGGTCTCTCCAACGCCATGCCGGAGCTGGTCAACGACGGTGAGCGCGGTGGTCGTTTCGATTTGCGCGCCATCCAGAGCGACGAGCCGGGCATGAGCCCGCTGGAGATCTGGTGCAACGAATCCCAGGAGCGTTACGTGCTGGCGGTAGCGCAGGACAAGTTGCCGCTGTTCAAGGCGCTGTGCGAGCGCGAGCGCGCCCCCTATGCCGTGATCGGCACCGCGACCGAAGAGAAGCATCTGACCCTCTCTGACAGCCACTTTGACAACCAGCCCATCGATCTGCCGCTGGACGTGCTGCTCGGCAAGGCGCCCAAGATGCACCGCGACGTGGTGACTCTGCCTGCACAAGGCAAAGCGCTCCAGCTAGATGGCATCACTTTGAGTGACGCGGCCGAGCGGGTTCTGCGTCTGCCGACCGTGGCGGAGAAGTCCTTCCTTATCACCATCGGCGATCGCAGCGTGACCGGTCTGGTCAATCGCGACCAGATGGTTGGTCCCTGGCAGATCCCGGTGGCCGATTGCGCCGTCACCGCTGCCACCTATGACAGCTATCACGGCGAAGCCATGTCCATGGGCGAGCGTACCCCGGTGGCGCTGCTCTCCCACGCCGCCTCCGCTCGCATGGCGGTGGCGGAAGCGCTTACCAACCTGGCACCGGCCCACATCGGTTCCCTCAAGCGGGTCAAGCTTTCCGCCAACTGGATGGCCGCTGCCGGTCACCCGGGGGAAGATGCCGGTCTCTATGAGGCGGTCAAAGCGGTAGGTGAGGAGCTCTGCCCGGCCTTGGGCATCACCATTCCGGTGGGCAAGGACTCCATGTCCATGAAGACCCGCTGGCAGCAGGATGGCAAGGAGCACAGCGTCACCTCGCCGCTCTCCCTGCTCATCTCCGCCTTTGCCCGGGTCGAGGATGTGCGCAACACAGTCACGCCACAACTGCGTACCGATCTCGGTGAAACCGACCTTATCCTCATCGACCTTGGCAACGGCAAGCAGCGCCTCGGCGCCTCTGCGCTGGCGCAGGTCTATCGCCAGCTGGGTGACAAGGCGCCGGATCTCGACAATCCGGTCCAGCTCAAGGGCTTCTTCAACGCCATTCAGGCGCTGGTGGCTGATCGCAAACTGATCGCCTACCACGACCGCTCCGACGGTGGTCTGTTCGTCACACTGACCGAGATGGCGTTTGCCGGCCACTGCGGCCTCGACATCCAGCTCGATCGCATCGGCGGCGAGCTGCTGCCGGCGCTGTTCAACGAGGAGCTGGGCGCCGTCATTCAGGTGCGTCGTGAAGACAAAGAGGCGGTGATGACCCTGCTGGCCGGTCACGGTCTGGCGGCCTGCTCCCATGTGCTCGGTACCGTGCGCGAAGGGGATCTCATCACCTTGCAACGGGGCGGTCAGGAGGTCTATCGTGCCAGCCGCACAGCCCTTCGCACCATCTGGGGCGAGACCAGTTGGCAGATGCAGCGCCTGCGCGACAACCCGGCGTGCGCCGACAGTGAGCACACGGCCCGTCAGGACGCCACCGATCCGGGTCTGCATGCCAAGCTGACTTACAACCCGTCCGAGGATGTGGCGGCGCCCTACATTGCCAAGGGTGTTTCACCCCGTCTGGCGGTGCTGCGCGAGCAGGGGGTCAACTCCCATGTGGAGATGGCGGCGGCGTTCGATCGTGCCGGTTTCGCGGCGGTCGATGTCCATATGAGCGACATTCTCTCCGGTCGCATCAAGCTGGAGGAGTTCCAGACCCTGGTGGCCTGTGGCGGCTTCTCCTACGGTGACGTGCTGGGGGCGGGGGAAGGCTGGGCCAAGTCCATCCTGTTCAATGACAACGCCCGCGAGCAGTTCCAGCGCTTCTTCGAGCGTGGCGATACCCTCTCTCTGGGTGTCTGCAACGGTTGCCAGATGATGTCCAACCTGCGAGAACTAATCCCGGGTGCCGATCTCTGGCCGCGCTTTGTACGCAACCGCTCCGAGCGCTTCGAAGCCCGCTTCAGTCTGGTGCAGGTACAGGAGTCCCCGTCGGCCTTCTTCGCCGGCATGGCAGGCTCCGTGATGCCCATCGCCGTTTCCCACGGGGAAGGGCGTGTCGAGGTGCGCGATGCCGCTCACCTGAGCGCGTTGCAGGCCAGCGGTCTGGTAGGGCTGCGCTTTGTCGATAACCGCGGCAGCGTGACCGAGCAGTACCCGGCCAACCCGAATGGCTCACCGAACGGTATCACCGCGGTGACCACGCAAGATGGCCGAGCTACCATCATGATGCCGCATCCGGAGCGGGTGTTCCGCACCGTGGCCAACTCCTGGCACCCCGACAACTGGGGCGAGGACGGCGCCTGGATGCGGATGTTCCGCAACGCCCGGGTTCGTCTGGGTTAATAGAGACAGCACCAGCGCATAAAAACAGAAACCGGCCAATTGGCCGGTTTTTTTATCCGTGTCGTTAAGGCTTGCCGAGCGGTTGGGGGATAAAGTCTCCCCGATCGAGGATCCGCAGACAGGCATCCACCACATCCGCATCAAGCTGATGGCCGCGCATCTGGATGATCTGCTCCCTGGCCTGGGGAATGCCGAGGGCGGCGCGATAGGGGCGATCCGAGGACATGGATTCGACGATATCGGCGACGGTGAGGATGCGGGCCTCCAGCAGGATCTCATCTCCCTCGAGCCCCTGCGGATAGCCGGAGCCATCGAGATACTCGTGGTGCTGGTGGATCATCCGGGCGATGGGCCAGGGGAAGTCGATATCCTTGAGCACCAGATAGCCGATGGCGGGGTGCTCCTTGACCAGCTCGAACTCCAGCGGCGTGAGGCGCTCCGGTTTGGTGAGAATTTCGGCCGGTACCTGGATCTTGCCGATATCGTGCACCATGGCGCCCAGATAGATCCCCCGCAGCCGCTTCTCTTCCAGCCTGAGCTCCCGGCCGATGGCTTGGGCCAGCTTGGCCACATGTTTCTGATGGCCAGCGGTATAGGGATCGCGCTGCTCCAGCACGGCGGCGATGGCACCCAGAGCATCTTCCAGTGCCAGTTCCAGCTGGCGGGCATGGAAGATCTTCTCCTGTTGTGAGCGCAGATAAGCCTGCTGGGTATGGCGCGCCTGCAGGCCATAGGTGAGGTAGTCGGTCAGCTGGATAAAAAGTTGCTCCTCCTCCTGGCTGAACAACCGTGGCTGGTCGCTGTGAATGATCAGCGCACCGGCCTGATCCTCCTGCAGTGGCAAGGGGATCAGCAGGCGGGAGCGCAACGGGTGGCGGCCGGTATGGGGCCGCTCGTGGAAGATCACCTGATTGAGGCGCCGCTGGTGGAGGATGGCCTGGGTGAGGGCCTCATCGTTCAACCACAGCGTTTGTTCCGAGGCATCGGCACTGCCTGCCTGCGCCACGATTCTCGGCGGTTGGGCGAGTTCGGGCTGGCCTTGCAGCACTGCGACCAGCGGAAAACGGTCATCGACGGCGATGGCATCGCAGATATCCTGCAGCAGTTGCGGCTCATCGCCCGGTTTGAGCAGGGCGTGGTGGGCGCGGCTGATCGCCTGCTGGGTCCAGCTGTACTGTTGCAGTTTCTCCTGCTGCCACTTCTGTTCGGTAATGTCTTCGAAGAAGACGCCGACCCCCACGATGACCCCCGCCTCATCACGCAGGGGAAACTTGGTGGTGCTGAGCCAGCGGGCTTCTCCCCCCTTCAGATAGGGCTCTTCGATGTGCTGGTGTATCCCCTCGCGCATGACTCGAGCGTCATCCTCCCGATAGCGCTGTACCAGTTCGGGGGGAAAGAAGTCGCAGTCATTCTTGCCCACCAGTGCCTCTGGTGAGAGGGCGAGATCCGCCGCCAGCAGGCGGTTGCCCGCGATGTAGCTGAATCGGGTGTCTTTGAGCAGCACCCGATAGGGAAGCTGATCCATCACCTGGGTCAGCAACAGCGCCGAGGAGGGGAGCGAATCGGTCAGTGGGTGGGGGAGTGCACAGGAGGTGAGGAGTTCGGACATCTTATCCCGCCTTGTCTGCAAGTTGACTGATGGGAGGGCCGAAGTGGTAGCCGGTCTGCCAGAGCACGATACAGCTGTTGACCACTTTTTCATCGTAACGGATCCCGGCATAGCGGGTCAGTTCGGCAAAGGCGTCACTCAGGGGCATGGCCCGGCGGAACGGGCGATGGGAGGTCATGGCGATCAGCGAGTCGGCCACCCGGATAATGCGCGCCTCCAGGGTAATAGCGTTGCCCGCCAACCCCTGCGGATAGCCGCTGCCATCGAGGTTTTCGTGGTGCTGCAGCACTATGGTGGCGATGGGCCAGGGGAAGTCGATCTGTTTGAGAATATCGTGGCCGGCCTGGGGATGCTGCTTGATCAGTTCGAACTCCACCGGCCGCAATTCACGGGGGCGAGTGATGATCTCGGTGGGGATCTGCAGCAGGCCAATATTGTGCACCATGGCCGCCAGTCCCAGTGCATCCAGCCGCTCTTGCCGCAGCTGCATGGCCTGCCCGATGGCCAGTGCCAAATCGCGCACCCTCAGCTCATGGCCCGCACTGTTGCGATCCTTGTGGCTGATGGCGCTGGCGAGGGCACTGACGGTCTGGAACAGCAGGTCACGCTGGTGGAGTTCGCTCTCCTTGAGGCGGGTGATGTCGACCAGGGTGCCGATGATGCCGGCAACCATCCCCTGATGGTCATAGAAGAGATCCTTGAAACAGATGACCTGATAGCGCATGCCATTGCGGTCATGCAACTGCTGTTCGATGCACTGGGGCTGGCGACTTCGCAGCAACTCGGCTTCCCGCATGCTGTAGGCCTCGGCAAGCCCGACTGGCAGCAGCTCCTCGACCCGTCGACCCAGCAGCGCCTCCTTGCCGATGCCGATCACCTGATTGAAGGCCTGGTTGCAGCCCAGAAATCGCCCTTCGATATCTTTGTAGAACACCGGGATCGGGATGGCCTTGAGCAGGGATTCGTTGAAGTGTTTCAGATCCTTCAGTTCGGCCTGCTGACGCAGGGCGAGCAGCTCGCTGTCCTTGCAGAGGGAAATGGCGCGGGCCAGGTTGCCGAGCACCGGGCTGAACAGATGGCAGACCGGTACGATCTGCTGATGTGGCTGGGGGGCGAGCAGCAAGATGAGATAACCCCCTTCAACCTTGAGCCGATAGGCAAACTGGTAGGGGCGGCTGCCCGGCAGGGGGAGCGTCTGTTGCAGCAGGCAGTGCTCCTCCTCGCTGACCCACCCAGGCAGGGTCAGGGTGGTGCCGGTGTGCTGACGCAACCGCTCGTCGCCGATCACCTTGAGCAGCTTGTATCCCTCCCGTTGTTGCTGCAATACCGCGCCAACCGGCGTGGCGCAGTGATGCATAAAACGTTGCAGTACCTTGGTGAGCAGCGCATCCAGCGTCACTTCACGCCCGATGCAGAGCGCCAGATCGCAGACGATGGCCATGGCGTGGTCGTTGTTCATATCAATGCCCCGTTACAGAGAATGGCGCCGTTATGAAATTGGGGGTAATCCCCGTGGCGCACGCTGCCAATTTCGCCAAGGGAGAGGGCTCCTGCCAGATCGCCGGCCCCCGAGTGGGTCAGCAGGGTGTGCAGCTCGGTCACCGTCTGCTGGTCGAAGTGCAACTGGCGTCCCGCGCAGTAGTAGACCTCCAGCAAGTGTGCCCGGGTGAGGGTTTGTTGCTGGTTGAGGCGCCTGGCCAGTGAGCAGGCATGTTCGGTGGCACTCTCTGGCGCCTTCAGCAGAGTGAGGATGCTGTGCTCCGCGACCTCGCCGGCGCAGAGCAGGGCGCCGTCATCGTTTGCCTCGACGGGGATCCTGACAATCACATCCCCGTTGGCCCGCAGCAGGCCCAGTGGCATGTGCACCACGAAACGGTAGAGCTCCTCGCGCACCATAGTGTGCTGGAATTGCTGGCGGATCAGCCCCTGATATTTTTGAAAGGCCGGTTGCCAATCGATGTAGGCAATCTTGTTCGCTTCACTGCTGGTGGCCCGCATCGGTTGGGCCGAGAGTTGGTAACCATGTTCCAGAAAGGGAAAGCTGTTGCTGGGCAGCAGCGTGCAGGTGACCCCGTAGGCAAGTTGCCGCTGGTTGTCGAACAGACAGGCAAGGGGGGTGAAGCTGCCGCTGCCTGCGTTGGCGCCGGCATAGTTGACGCGATTGGCCAGCTGCAGATAAAGCGCATCCAGAATGGAGGCGATATTGGGAATGAGGTTGTCGAAGGTCAGAAACAGGGTTGGTGGCTGCGAAGGGGTTGGCCAGGTGGCCAGCATGCTCTCCACCTGTTCCGCAATCCGGTGGGCAAGGGATGCTGCGCTGGCCTGCGGTGTCAGGGGCTGCAGTGTGGCGTGATAGGGGTTGGCTCTGGGAAGTAGCCAGGCCCCTTGCGGCAACAATCCTTGCGCACCGATCAGCTGGGGGAAGATGGCGCCATTCAGGGTGATGTTGAAGTCGCGGCACAACTGCTGCAACAGGGGAACCTGCGCGCAATCCTGTTCGGCCAGCAGTATGGTCAGCTTGCCTCCTTGCAAGGGTGCCAGCGTGGCGGCCAGTTCTGTCGGGTTAAATTGGCAAACGTAGTGTTGCTTCATCAATCTGAACTCCATTCCAGAATATAACCAATATATCAATAAGGAATTCAAGAGGGTATGAGGATCTCGCCCGGTTCTGGTTGTATGGCAAAAACCATGATGGGTATCACCCTCGCTGACTGATCTGTCATTTGCTGGCCTGTGGAGTGCGCGATGCTGTCGGGCCGGAAATAGAAAACCGGCAGCCAAGGCTGCCGGTTTTGCGGGTAATGAGGGGTAGCGACGGTAACGGTTACTGCAATACCACGTGCTGGAACCCTTGTACCAGGCTGATGACCGGCTGGGGATAGAGCCCCAGCAACACCACCAGAGCGGCAGAGAGCAGTACCACCACACCACCGGAGGAGAGCGCCCAGTCGGCGCTGGCATCCCGCTGCTGCATACCCGGTTCGCGCAGATAGAGGGTCACCATCACCTTGAGGTAGTAGTAGAGACCCAGTGCGCTGCCGAGCACGATGGCACCGGAGAGCCACCAGAGCTGCGCCTCGACGGTGACGCCGATGAGGTAGAACTTGCCGATAAAGCCGAGGGTCATCGGGATGCCCGCTAGTGACAACATCATCACCGTCAGTACGGCAGTCAGATAGGGGCGCTTCCAGAACAGACCACGATAGCTGTGCAGGGAGTCGGCATCCTTGCCGCGATAGGGGCTCGACATCATGCTCACCACCCCAAAGGCACCCAGGCTGGTGAAGAGATACATCAGCAGGTAGACCCCGGCTGCTTCCACCGGCATCTGGCCGAATCGGCTCGCCACGATCACCGCCAGCAGGTAACCGAAGTGGGAGATGGAGGAGTAACCCAGCATCCGTTTGACGTTGGTCTGCACCAGGGCCAGCAGGTTGCCGACCAGGATGGAGATGACCGCCATGGCTGCCAGCAGCCAGTGGATCATGGGATCGCTCGCCGCCGGTACCGCCAGATAGAAGCGCAGCAGCACGGCAAAGACCGCCACCTTGCTGACGGTGGCGAGGAAGGTGGCGACCGGTGCCGGGGCACCTTCGTAGACATCCGGGGTCCAGAGGTGGAAGGGGGCCAAGGAGAGTTTAAAGGCAAAGCCGACCAGCATTAACCCCAAACCGCCCATCAGCAGCGGATGGTGAGCCGGGCTCTCGGCCAGGGTCTGCCCCAGGGCTGCAAAGCTCAGGCTGCCAGCCTGTGCATAGAGCAGCGCCATGCCAAACAGCAGGAAGGCGGTGGCGGCGGCAGAGAGCACCATGTATTTCACCGCGGCTTCCAGCGAGTGGCGCTCGCGGTAGGCGTAACCCACCAGACCAAACATTGGCAGGGTCAGCATCTCGATCCCGATAAAGAGAGAGGCGAGGTGACGGGAGCATGCCAGCACCAGACCACCAGCGGTGGCGATCAGCAGCAGCAGGAAGAACTCCTCCCGGTTGTCCGGGTAGGCTTTCAGCCACGATTGACCGAAGGTGCAGGTGGCCAGGGCGCCGATGAGCACCAGTCCCATGTAGAAGACGGCGTAACTGTCCACTTGCAGCAGCGGGGTGACCCCCTGATCCCCTTGCGCCATCACGATGGGCAGGGAGAAGAGCGCCAGGTTGAGACCAATGATGGTGACGGTAAAGGCGGTAGTGACACAGCGGCGCCACGCGATGGCCAGCATCAGGGCCGCCATGGCCCCGGTGGTCAGCAGCAGGGGAAGCAGTGCCAGCAGTTGGGAAGCGGAGAAAGTCATTGCAGGGCTCCAGCAGTCGGCAGCAGATACCAGTGCAGCACGTTGATAAGGCTGCTGCTGGCGGTGTCAATCACGGGTTGGGGATAGAGGCCAAGCAGAACCAGCAGGCCCGCGATCACCATCATCATGGTCAGCTCGCGGCGATCCAGTCCCTTGAGCATGCTCTCATCCTTGGCGGGGCCAAAGCAGGCGCGCTGCAACATGATGAGAGAGTAGACCGAGGCCAGCACCAGACCGAAGGTGGCGACTGCCGTGATGACAGGGGCAACCTGGAAGCTGCCGACCAGGATCAGGAACTCGCCGACAAAGTTGCCGGTGCCCGGCATGCCGAGCGACGCTACCGAGAAGAAGAGCATCACGCCGGGCAGATAGCGCAGGCGTCCCCACAGGCCGCCCATCTGGCGCAGATCCCGGGTGTGCAACCGCTCGTAGAGCTGACCGCAGAGGATAAAGAGGCCGGCAGCCGAGAGACCGTGGGCGATCATCTGCACCACGGCGCCCTGCAGGGCCAGCTCGCTACCCGAGTAGATAGCGATCATCACAAAACCCATGTGGGAGATGCTGGTGTAGGCTACCAGCCGTTTGATGTCGGTCTGGGCAAAGGCCACGATGGCACCGTAGACGATCCCGATCAGGCCAAGCACCATGGCGTAGGGAGCAAATTCGGCTGAGGCCTCGGGGAAGAGCGGCAAGGCAAAGCGCAGCAGACCATAGGCGGCGGTTTTGAGCAAAATACCGGCCAAATCCACCGAGCCTGCGGTCGGCGCCTGACTGTGGGCATCCGGCAGCCAGCCGTGCAGCGGTACCAGCGGCATCTTGACCGCGAAGGCGATAAAGAATCCCAGCATCAGCAGCCACTGAACGCCCTTGCTCATCGGGGTATTGAGCAGCTCCAGATAGTTGAAGGTGAAGACTCCGGTGGCATGCTGGTGGGTCAGCACCAGCCCGATGATGGCCACCAGCATGATAAGGCCGCTCACCTGGGTGTAGATGAAGAACTTGGTCGCGGCGTTGATCCGTGATTTGCCGTCAGTGACCGAGTGGCCCCAGAGCGCAATCAGGAAGTACATGGGGACCAGCATCATCTCCCAGAAGAAGAAGAAGAGGAACAGGTCCAGCGCCATAAAGACCCCGAGCACGCCGCCCAGGATCCAGAGCAGGTTGAGGTGGAAGAAGCCGATGCGCTGCACGATCTCTTTCCACGAACAAAGAATGGCCAGCACCCCGATAAAGCAGGTGAGGATCACCATCAAGAGCGACAGGCCATCCACCGCCAGATGCAAAGAGATGCCGAAGCGGGGGATCCACGGCAGGCGCCACTCGGCGGCCCAGGCGGAGGCAGCACCGGAGACGCCCGCGCTGTCTAGGCCCGTGGTGGCAAGGGAGAAGTCACCACTTAGCCAGATGGCACAGGAGAGCAGCAGGCTGGCGCTCATGGAGAGCAGGGCTACCCAGCGGACAAACTGCCCGCCGAGACGCTCCATCTGCCAGCAGAGCAAGCCGCCGATAAAAGGAATTAGCAAGATCCAGAGTAAGGTCACGGTATCAGCTCTCGTTCAAGTTCATATGAGATTGCGCTCCCTGTTCCATCAGGGAGAGCAAACAGCCTGGCTGTATGATTGTCCGGTTGTTCATCGCGTTACCCCAGCAGCAACAGCGCCAGCACCAGCACGGCGCCGATCCCCATGGAGGCAGCATACCAGCGCAACTTGCCGGTCACGGTCCAGGCCAGCAGCTGGTTGCCACGCAGGGCAAGCCAGGCGGGCAGGCCCATCATCCAGTCCAGCGGGTCGCGGGCCAGCAGTCGGGTCGCAAGCAGATAGGGCTTGACCCACAGCTGGTCATAGAGCCAGTCAAAGCCCCAAGCGTTGAACCAGAGGGTGCTGAGCAGGCGGCCCGGCGCGCTGTTGGCAATGGAGGTGGCCAGACGGCGCTCACCAAGGAACAGAAACGCAGCCAGCACAATGCCAGCGATGGCGATAATGCCAGAGGCTACCTCCAGTGCATGGCGACCCTCTTCGATATGGTCCCCCGGGCCTGCGGGCAGTACACCTGCCAGTGGCGGGGAGATCAGCGCGCCTATGCCTGTGGAGAGCACCAGCAATACCAGCAGCGGCAGATGGTGAGCCAGACCGTGGCCCGCATGGGCTTTGGTCTGCTCTTTGCCATGAAAGGCGATAAAGATCAGCCGGAAGGTGTAGAGCGAGGTGAGGAATGCCCCTACCAGACCTGCCCACAGCAGCGCGCTTTGGCCAGAGGCTTCTACTTGCCACAGGATGGCGTCCTTACTGTAGAAACCGGAAGTGACCAGCGGCAACGCCGCCAGCGCCGAGCCCCCCACCATGAAGCAGGCATAGACCAGCGGCAAACTCTTGCGCAGGCCACCCATCTTGAAGATGTTCTGCTCATGGTGGCAGGCAACGATAACGGCACCGGCGGAGAGGAACAGCAGCGCCTTGAAGAAGGCGTGGGTCATCAGGTGGAAGATGGCCCCTTCCCATGCGCCGACACCCAGTGCCAGAAACATGTAGCCAATCTGGCTCATGGTGGAGTAGGCGAGGATCCGCTTGATATCGGTCTGAACCAGCGCGGCAAAGCCTGCCAGCACTAGCGTGATGGCGCCAACCAGCCCGACCAGATGGAGGATCTCTGGCGCCAGCAGGAACAGGCCGTGGGTACGGGCAATCAGGTAGACACCGGCGGTCACCATGGTGGCGGCGTGGATCAGCGCGGAGACGGGCGTCGGGCCTGCCATCGCATCCGCCAGCCAGGTTTGCAGCGGCAGCTGTGCCGATTTGCCGACCGCGCCGCCCAAGAGCATCAGGCAGGCCAGCGACAGGGCAGGGGAGCCCTCGGCAAACAGGGTCGGGGCACGAACCAGCAGCTCGTGGATATTGAGGGTGCCCAGCTCCCGATAGAGGATAAACAGGCCGATGGCGAGGAAGACATCACCCACCCGGGTCACGACAAATGCCTTGAGGGCCGCTGCGCCGTTCTTGCGATCCTTGTAGTAGAAGCCGATCAGCAGATAGCTGCACAGCCCTACCCCTTCCCAGCCGAGGTAGACAAACAGCAGGTCATCAGCCAGCACCAGAAACAGCATGCTGGCGATAAAGAGGTTAGTGTAGGTAAAGAAGCGGGAGTAACCCTCTTCCCCACGCATATACCAGGAGGCGAACAGGTGGATGAAGAAACCCACCCCGGTCACCACCCCCAGCATGGTCAGCGACAGGCCATCCAGTGCCAGCGAGAAGCTCGGGGTAAAGTTGCCCACCGCCATCCATTGCCACAGGCGCTGGACATAGACGCCCCCCTCGGGCGGGTTGCCCAGAAAGTCGATGCCGACCCAGAGTGTGGTAAGCGCCGAGAGACCAATGGAACCCACCCCGATCAGCGCCGAGGTACGCTCGCCAAACCGGCCGAGGGAGAAGGCCAGCACCAGCCATCCCAGCAGCGGAAATAGAAAAGTCAGATATAAGAGGCTCATCCGCGCATCTCGCTCACAGTGTCCACGTTCAGGGTGTGGTAACGACGATAGAGCAGCAGTAACAGGGCAAGGCCGATACTGGCCTCCGCTGCCGCCAGAGAAATCACCAGGATATACATGATCTGGCCATCGGCCTGGGCCCAGCGGCTACCCGCCACCACAAACGCCAGTGCCGAGGCATTCATCATGATCTCGATACTCATCAGGATGTAGAGCAGGTTGCGGCGGATCAGCAGACCGCACAAGCCGATGCAGAAGAGCACCGCGGCCAGCAGGAGGCCGTGCTCCATAGGGATTCCATTCATTGCTGACCTCCTTCTTGTGCAGAGCGGGAAGCAGAGCGCGGGACGGAGAGCACTTCACCGCTCTTCTCTTCCCGACCCAGGTGATAGGCGGTTACCAGACCCGCCAGCAGCAGGATGGAGGCAAGCTCTACCGCCAGCACATAGGGGCCAAAGAGTTCGACACCCACCTGCTTGGCGGTCACCTCTGTCGCTCCGATCAGGCCCCCGGTCACCCCGAGAATGCCGTGGGCCAGAAAGCCCAGCAGGATCAGTGAGAGCAGGGCTGGGCCCCCCCAGGTCATGGGGGTGAGCCACTTTTTCTCCTGTGCCTGGGCACTCCCCAGGTTCAGCATCATCACCACGAACACGAACAGCACCATGATGGCACCGGCGTAGACGATCACCTGCAGGGCGCCCGCAAAGGCGGCACCCAGGCAGAAGAAGATCATGGCCACGGCGATGAGGGAGATGATGAGATTGAGCAGCGCATGCATGGGATTGCTGGTGCTGATCACCCGCAGCGTGCTGTAAATGGCCACCAGGGCCGAGGCATAAAATGCCAGTTCCATGATTGACTCCTCAGGGCAGCAGGCTCTTGACATCGATGGGCTTGGCTTCGTTTTCGGCATCCCCTTTCGGCTTGCCGTCGATGGCCATCCCGCTCATGCGATAGAAGTTGTAGTCCGGGTATTTGCCGGGCCCGCTGATCAGCAGATCTTCCTTCTCGTACACCAGATCCTGGCGGCGATACTCACCCATCTCGAAATCCGGTGTCAGCTGGATGGCGGTGGTGGGGCAGGCCTCTTCACACAGGCCGCAGAAGATGCAGCGAGAGAAGTTGATGCGAAAGAACTCCGGATACCAGCGACCATCTTCCCGCTCGGATTTTTGCAGCGAGATGCAGCCGACCGGGCAGGCAACTGCGCAGAGGTTGCAGGCCACGCAGCGCTCGTCCCCGTCGGGGTCGCGGGTCAGCACGATGCGACCGCGGTAGCGGGGGGCGGCATAGACTGCCTGTTCCGGATAGTTGAGGGTTTCACGGGGCCGCCAGGCATGGGAGAAGACCATGGCCAGACTGCGTAACTGGGTGCCGACACCCTGAATAATGCTAACAATTTTCATATTGAGTGCCTCACTGCGTACTTATCAGTACAACTGCCGCGGTGACCAGCATGTTGATCAGGGTCAGCGGCAAGCAGACTTTCCAGCCAAACGACATCACCTGGTCAAAGCGCGGGCGAGGCAGGGAGGCCCGCAGCAGGATGAAGAACACCATGAAACAGGCGGTCTTCAGGGCAAACCAGATGAAGGGGGGCAGCCAGGGGCCGTGCCAGCCACCGAAGAAGAGGGTCACGATGAGCGAGGAGATCAGCACGATGCCGATATATTCGCCCACGAAGAAGAGACCCCACTTCATCCCCGCATACTCGATGTGATAGCCGTCGGCGAGCTCCTGCTCGGCTTCCGGCTGATCGAACGGGTGACGGTGGGTGACGGCGACACCGGCAAACAGGAAGGTGACAAAGCCCAGGATCTGGGGCACCACGTTCCACAAGTCTGCCTGTGCCTCGACGATATCCCGCAGGTTGAAACTGCCGGTCTGGATCACAATCCCCATCAGCGACAAGCCCAGAAACACCTCGTAGGAGAGGGTCTGGGCCGAGGCGCGCAAGCTGCCGAGCAATGAGTATTTGTTGTTGCTCGACCAGCCGGCGAACAGCACCGCATAGACCGCCAGCCCTGCGATGGCCAGGATGTAGAGCAGCCCCACGTTGAGATCCGCCACGCCCCAGGTGGGGGTGATGGGCACCACCGCAAACGCCAGAATAAAGGCGGTGAAGGCGATGATGGGGGCCAGGATAAAGATCCGCCGATCGGCGAACGGCGGGATCCAGTCCTCCTTGAAGAACATCTTGATCATGTCGGCGGCCAGCTGCAGCAGACCAAACGGCCCCACCCGGTTGGGGCCGTAGCGATCCTGCCAAAGAGCCAGCAGACGGCGCTCAATGAAGCTCATGAAGGCGCCAGCCCCCACGATCCCTACCAGCACGATCAGTGCCTTGCCCACCTCCAGCAACAGATCGATCAGCGACTCGCTCATG
Source organism: Aeromonas sp. FDAARGOS 1417 (assembly GCF_019046985.1). Taxonomy (NCBI): domain Bacteria; kingdom Pseudomonadati; phylum Pseudomonadota; class Gammaproteobacteria; order Aeromonadales; family Aeromonadaceae; genus Aeromonas; species Aeromonas sp. FDAARGOS 1417. The sequence continues at coordinate 213,400 of NZ_CP077221.1, forward strand.
CGATCACCTCCTGCAGGTTAGTGATTGAGGCTTGTTGCAGGGCCGTCGGCAGGCCGTTCACCCCAAGGGGTAGCCCCACCAGACCGGCGCTCAGCTGCTCGCTAAGCCGCAGACGTAGTTGCCAGTGGCTCCCACCCCAGGAGAAGGAGACTTGACTGCCCCCATGCAGGGCCAGACGCTGCGCATCAAGGGGATTGAGCACCAGCTCGGGTTCGTTCATCCGGGCCTGAATGACCGGGCTGCGAGCGGAGAGCTCCTCGCCGCCAAACAGCTGGGCATAATTGACCACTTGCAGCGCCTCTGCGGCCTTGAAGGGGGCGGGGATGGTGGTGAACCAGCCGAGCGGCTCCTTGCCTTCTGCCTGCGGGTCTGTTGCTTCCAGCAGACGGCGACCCGGATCGCCAGCACGCAGTTTGCCACCCACTTCATCCTGGAACTTGTTCCAGGCGGAGGGAGAGTTCCAGCCCGGCGCCCAGGCGAACGGTACTTGCGGCAGCGGCTGACGGGCTCCGGCATACCCTTCCATGGAGAAGTTGAAGGGGGAGTCGGGATCTTGCGCTACCCGCGGTTCGCTGACGTTCTGATCCGCCAGCATGGAGGTGCGACCACTGTAGCGGTGTGGCTCACGGGCCAGTCGCATGCCACGGATCCGCAAGCCTGCGTTGGGCGCCGCTTCCAGCATGGTAGCGAGCAGCGGATTGCTGGTGGCGCAGTCATGGTTGACCTGGTCGAAGTTCTGCCAGCGCAGCGGCTTGCGTTCGATCGCCCCTTGCAGCGCCGCCAGCCAGCGCCACCCTTCACGCACCTGAATATCGGCGTTGTAAAAGGCGGGTGCATAGACCTGGAAGAAGCGCTGGGCGCGCCCTTCCATGTTCACCAGCGTGCCATCGGCTTCGGCAAAACTGGCCGCTGGCAGCACCAGATCAGCCTTGTTGGCGGTCGGGGTCGCCTGATGGTCGATGACCAGCAGGTGCTGCAGCCGTGCCAGCGCAGCATCCACCCGGTTGCGCGGCGCGCGGCGGTAGAGATCGTTCTCCAGGGTGACCAGCGCCAACCCCTCTTCTGACTCGATACGCGCAAGGGCGGCTTCGAGTGGCTTGTCTGACAAGGTTTGAGCGCCCAGCATGGCCAGCCCCAGCGAGTTGGCCTCCAGGCCAACCAGCGCGATGTTGGCTTCCTGTCCACGGCCTTTCAGGGCGCGGGCAATGTTGCTGGCCGCCTCAAGCAGCGCCACATCGCGGGCAGTGGAGCCTGCAATGATGAGCGGCTTCTTGGCGTTGCCGAGCAGCTCGGCCCAGCGAGCCGCTTGTGCCCGCTGTTCGGGGCAGAGGTCGCTCACGGCCGGTGCGGCCGGGTCGAGCAGGTTGGCGATGGCAAAGCCAAGGCGCGCCTGATCGGCATAGGGGGCGTGCAGCTTGTCGGCCGCCACATCGTCCAGACGGGTGGTGTCGAGACTGGTGATGAGCAGCGGGTAGCGCTCGTTCTGACCCAGGGTCTGCACTGCGGCGACTTGCCACAAATCCACCTTCATCTTGCGGGCCAGCTCGCGGGCCTTGCCCTTGACGGCTTGACGCAGGGCCAGTGCAATTCGAGCCGCGCTCATGGTGACATCTTCGCCGAGTACCAGAATGGCGTCGGCCTCTTCCATCTCGCGCAGGCTTGGTGTTGATACGCCGCCATGCTGCAAAATCTGCAGGATCTTCTGCTGGCATTCCCACTCGGCCTGCTCGACGCCAGCGTAGAAGTTGGCTTCACCCACCAGCTCGCGCAGGGCAAAGTTGCTCTCCAGCGAGGCGCGGGGCGAGCCGATGCCGATGAGGCCGCGGGCCGTGCGCAGGGCATCGGCGGCTCGGTTGAGGGCGCCATCGACTGTGATGGTCAGCTGGTCGTTGCCATCTTTGAGCAGCGGTTGGCGCGGACGGTCGGCCAGATTGACGTAGCCATAGCCAAAGCGGCCACGGTCACAGAGGAAGTAGTGGTTGACGCTGCCGTGGAAGCGGTTTTCGATGCGGCGCAGCTCGCCATAACGCTCGCCCGGACTGATGTTGCAGCCCACGGAGCATTGCTGGCAGATGCTGGGGGCAAATTGCATGTCCCACTTGCGGTTGTAACGTTCGGAGTGGGTCTTGTCAGTGAAGACGCCGGTGGGGCAGACCTCCACCAGGTTGCCGGAAAATTCACTCTCCAGGGTGCCATCCTCGACCCGCCCGAAATAGACGTTGTCGTGAGCACCATAGACCCCGAGATCCTCGCCACCGGCATAATCCTTGTAGTAACGGACGCAGCGGTAGCAGGCGATGCAGCGGTTCATCTCGTGACCGATGAAGGGGCCCAGCTCCTGATTCTGGTGGGTGCGTTTAGTGAAGCGGTAGCGACGGCTGTTGTGGCCGGTCATCACCGTCATATCCTGCAGGTGGCAGGCGCCGCCCTCTTCACACACCGGGCAGTCGTGGGGGTGGTTGGTCATCAACCACTCCACCACGCTCTTGCGAAATTCTTTAGCCTCTTCATCCTCGATGGCGATGTAGCTGCCATCGGTGGCCGGGGTCATGCAGGACATGACCAGACGACCGCGTTTGTCATCGGCATTCTGATACTGTTTGACCGCACACTGGCGGCAGGCTCCCACGCTACCCAGCGCCGGATGCCAGCAGAAATAGGGGACGTCCAGACCCAGCGACAGACAGGCTTGCAGCAGGTTATCTGCTCCGTCTACCTCGTACTCTTTGCCGTCTACATAAATGGTTGCCATACAACTTCCCTGAAACCTGTTTTGTGAAATCTGTGGTGTCGTTACCAGCGCTCGCCCAGCAGATTGGGCTGGATCCCTTTGACCGGCTTGCGGTTGTCGCCGCTGCCTTTGATCCCGGCCTCGAATTCGGAGCGGAAATATTTGATGGCGCTGGCCAGCGGCTCGACGGCGCCCGGTGCGTGGGCGCAGAAGGTCTTGCCCGGGCCAAGGAAACCGCAGAGTTGTTCCAGAGTCGCCAGATCGCCGGATTGCCCTTCGCCACGTTCCAGTGCCCGCAGCAGCTTGACGCTCCAGGGCAGGCCGTCGCGGCAGGGGGTGCACCAGCCGCACGATTCGCGGGCGAAGAACTCCTCCATGTTGCGCAGCAGGGAGACCATGCTGATGGAGTCATCCACCGCCATGGCGAGGCCGGTCCCCATCCGGGTGCCGACCTTGCCGATACCGGCGGTATACATCTGGGCATCGAGGTGCTCCGGCAGCAGGAAGCCGGTGCCCGCGCCGCCCGGTTGCCAGGCTTTCAGGCGATAGCCGCTCTTCATCCCGCCGGCGTAATTTTCAAACAGCTCGCGGGCGGTGATGCCAAAGGGCAGCTCCCAGACCCCGGGGTTGTTCACCTTGCCGGAGAAGCCCATCAGCTTGGTGCCGTGATCTTCCGAGCCCGGCAGCGCCAGCCCGTGATACCAGGCGACCCCGTTGCCGATAATGGCGGGGACGTTGCAGAGGGTTTCGACGTTGTTGACACAGGTGGGTTTGCCCCAGACGCCGGAAACGGCGGGGAAGGGGGGTTTGGCACGCGGGTTGGCGCGGCGCCCTTCCAGCGAATTGATCAACGCCGTCTCTTCACCACAGATGTAGCGGCCGGCGCCGGTGTGGACGAACAGTTCGAAGTCAAAACCGGATCCCAGAATGTTCTTGCCCAGTAGACCGGCGGCCTTGGCCTCTTCCACCGCACGGCGCAGGTGGATGGCAGCATCTACATACTCGCCGCGCAGGAAGATATAGCCGCGATAGGCCTTGAGCGCCCGGGCCGAGATGATCATCCCCTCGATCAGCAGGTGGGGCAGTTGCTCCATCAGCAGGCGATCTTTCCAGGTGTTGGGCTCCATCTCGTCGGCGTTGCAGAGCAGGTAACGGATGTTCATGCTCTCGTCTTTGGGCATCAGCCCCCACTTCACACCAGTGGGGAAGCCCGCGCCGCCACGCCCCTTGAGACCGGCATCCTTGACGGTGCTGACGATCTCGTCCGGGCTCATCTGGCCGAGCGCCTTGCGCACCGCTTCATAGCCCTGTTTGGCCTGATACTCCTCCAGCCATACCGGCTGGCCGTCATCCCGCAGCCGCCAGGTGAGCGGGTGGGTCTCGGCGGTGCGGGCCGTGCGGTTGGCGGTGCCAAGAGAGGCGAGGATCTTGTTTTGCGGCAGGCTCATGGGTAAGCCTCCAGCGTTTTCAGCAAGGTCACCGGATCGAGGCCGCCATAGGTGTCGTCATCGATCATGATGGCTGGCCCCTTGTCGCAGTTGCCAAGACAGCAGACCGGCAGCAGGGTGAAGCGGCCATCCGGGGTGGTTTGACCGGGGCCTAGGTTCATCACTTCCTTGAGACCGGCCAGCAGATCTTCGTGGCCATTGATGTAGCAGACCATGCTGTCGCAGACGCGGATGATGTGACGCCCTACCGGCTGGCGGAAGATCTGGCTATAGAAGGTGGCAACCCCCTCCACGTCGCTGGCGGGAATGCCGAGCTCGGCCGCGATGGCGTGAATGGCACCGTCGGGTACCCAGCCTCTGGCCTGCTGCACGATCTTGAGCGCTTCGATGCTGGCGGCGCGGGGATCTTCGTAGTGGTGTTTCTCGTGTTCGATGGCATCGCGTTCAGCCTGGCTCAGAACGAAGTCGTCCTGTTTGCTGCTGCATGCCCCTTGCCCCTGTGGGGTCTGATTATTGTGACACTGACATTGCTGGCTCATGACTTGACCTTTGGTGGCTTGTCCTTTTACTGCTCGTCCGGCGATCCCGATTCCCGGCCATGGCCGGGAGGGCGGATCACTTAACGGTCCACATCCGACATAACAAAATCGATACTGCCCAGATAGACGATGAGGTCCGACACCATGCTGCCCTTGATCACCGAGGGGATCTGCTGCAGGTGAGCAAAGCTCGGGGTGCGGATCCGGGTCCGGTAGCTCATGGTGGAGCCATCGCTGGTCAGGTAGTAACTGTTGATCCCCTTGGTCGCCTCAATCATCTGGAACGACTCGGCAGCGGGCATCACCGGGCCCCAAGACACTTGCAGGAAGTGGTTGATCAGGGTCTCGATGTGCTGCAGGGTGCGCTCTTTGGGCGGCGGGGTGGTGAGGGGGTGATCTGCCTTGAAGGGGCCCTCCGGCATGTTTTTCATGCACTGCTCGATGATCGACATGCTCTGGCGGATCTCCTCGATCCGCACGGTGGCTCTGTCGTAGGCATCGCCATTGCTGCCAACAGGCACTTCGAAGTCGAACTGATCGTAACCGGAGTAGGGACGCCACTTGCGCACGTCGAAGTTGAGGCCGGTGGCGCGCAATCCGGCCCCCGTGGTGCCCCAGGACAACGCCTGCTCGGTGGTGTAGGCAGAGACGCCTATGGTGCGACCGCGCAGAATGCTGTTGCGCATCGCCGCTTTTTCGTAATCCATCAGACGTTTGGGCAACCAGCTCAACAGGTTGTCCTGCACCAGCCGTTGCCACCCCTTCGGCAGGTCGTGGGCCACACCGCCGATACGGAACCAGGCCGGGTGCATACGGGCACCGGTGATCGCTTCGATGATGGTGTAGATCTTCTGCCGGTCGGTGAAGGTGAAGAAGACCGGGGTCATGGCCCCCACATCCTGGATATAGGTCCCGAGGAACAAGAGGTGGCTCTGGATGCGGAACAGCTCCGCCATCATCACCCGGATCATGTCGACCCGCTGCGGCACCTTGATGCCGGCCAGCTTCTCGACCGCCAGCACATAGGGGAGGTTGTTCATCACCCCGCCCAGATACTCGACCCGGTCGGTATAGGGGATATAGCTGTGCCAGGACTGGCGCTCGCCCATCTTCTCGGCACCACGATGGTGATAGCCGATATCGGGCACGCAGTTGCGGATCTCCTCGCCATCGAGCTGCAACACCAACCGGAAGGCGCCGTGAGCAGAGGGGTGGTTGGGGCCGAGGTTGAGGAACATGTAGTCCTCGTTCTCGTTGCCGCGGGCCAGCCCCCACTCTTCCGGTTTGAACAGCAGGTTCTCCTGCTCCATGTCCTGTTTGGCGGCATCGAGCATGAAGGGATCGAATTCGGTGGCGCGCGCCGGGTAATCCTTGCGCAGCGGGTGACCCTGCCAGCTCTTGGGCATCATGATGCGGGTCAGATGGGGGTGGCCATCGAAGGTTATGCCCATCAGATCCCACACTTCCCGCTCGTACCAGTTGGCATTGGGGAAGTGGTTGGTGATGGTGGGCAGATGCAGGTCACTTTCGGCCAGCGCAACTTTCAGCATCACATCGGCGTTACGGTCGATGGAGATGAGGTGATAGAAGACGGTGAAATCGCTTTGCGGCAGACCGTAGCGATGGCTGCGCAGCCGCTCATCGGTGGCGCTGAGATCAAACAGCATCACAAACGGGGAGGGCACCTTGCGCAAGAAGCCCATCACATCCTGCAGCAGTTCGCGGGGAAGCCAGACCACCGGCACGCCGGTGCGCGTGGTCTGCACGGTGAAGTGCTCGACCCCGAAGTGGGCAAACAGTTCGCCAATGACTTTGGCATCCTTGTGGTCGCTGGGCTGCCACTGGGCCATGGCGTAATTGCTGGGAAAATCACGAGTCAGTTTCATGGTCAGATCTCATCCGGCGTGCGCAGGTTGGTCACATTGATCCGTTCGCCGCGCTTGCGCTCTTTTTCGGCCTGCATCTGGGGACGGTAGATCCCCTGATCGCCCACTACCCAGGAGAGGGGGCGGCGCTCTTTGCCGATGGAGTCCTGCAGCAGCATCAGGGCTTGCAAAAAGGCTTCGGGACGGGGCGGGCAACCCGGAATGTAGACGTCGACCGGCAGGAACTTGTCCACCCCCTGCACCACGGAATAGATGTCATACATGCCGCCGGAGTTGGCACAGGCCCCCATGGAGATCACCCACTTGGGTTCGAGCAGCTGCTCATACAGGCGCTGGATGACTGGCGCCATCTTGATGAAGGGGGTCCCTGCAATCACCATGAAATCGGCCTGACGGGGCGAGGCACGGATAACTTCGGCGCCGAAGCGGGCCACATCGTGGGGGGAGGTGAAGGCGGTACACATCTCCACATAGCAGCAGGAGATGCCGAAGTTGTAAGGCCAGAGGGAGTTTTTGCGGCCCCAGTTGACTGTGTCTTGCAGCACCTCCTCGAGACGGCCCATCATGATGCCGCGCGTCGCTTCTTGCGCCAGTGGGTCATCGACGGTCTGGCGCTGCTCCTGGGGGTAGCGCTCAACGGGTGCATCCGGGTCAATCCGGGTCAGGGTGTACTTCATGGTGCAACCTCAAGGAAAGGGTCTGTGGTTCAATCACTGTTTTTGTTGTTCAGCTGCGGTTTGCGCGGTGACCAGTCCAGTGCGCCGATGCGCCAGAGGTAGATCAGGCCGATAAGCAGCAGTCCGATGAAAATGGTGGCTTCAATAAAGCCGACCCAGCCGCTCTCCCGCACGGAGACAGACCAGGCAAACAGGTAGAGCGCCTCGACGTCGAAGATGACGAAGAACATGGCGACCAGATAGAACTTGGCGGAAAAACGCAGGCGGGCACTGCCGACCGAGTCGACACCAGATTCAAATGGCTTGTTCTTGGTGCGGCCGTAGGCACGACCTCCCAGCAGGGCGGCGAGGCCTATCATCACCAGACAGATGGTGATGGCACCGATGACATAAATGGCAAAAGCCCAATGTTGAGCAGAAATATCAGCAAACATAGAGGTTTTTCCTAACCAAATTAATCAAGCGACTTAACAATAATGTTACGCATTATGACACTTTCGCACTGATTTACATGTCATTTTTACGGGTTAATTATTAATCGGTTAACCGGTAATTAAATTTTGTTAAGAAGCGCACTTTTTTGTTGGTTATGGCGGGCGAGAAAGGCCTGGAAAGCGCAGAGAGCTGCTCCTCGTCATCACCTGAAAGGGGTAAATGCCGCGGGCGAAGCCGGATCAGGTCGGTATCGCGGGTAGGGGGCACAGGTGGGAGAAGAGCGTGATGGCGGGTGAGGTAGCGGGGGCGGCAAGAGCAATAAAAAGAGAGGCTTTCAAGCCTCTCCTGTCATCGCGTTCCGGTTTCGAGCGTGGGGCGGTCAGGGTTTATTGGCGACCAGCAAGACCTGATCCGGGTAGGCGCCAATGGAGCGAAGACCGATATCTCCCGAGGTGATATCCAGATACGCCCGCTGACCATTGGCGGAGGTTACCGTGCTGCTCATCAGATAGACATAACCCTCATTGACCTCTTTACCGCCCCCCGCCATGGCGCGCGGGAAAATGGCTTCATTGAGAGAGGGCTTGTAGCAGGCATGCTCGACCAGGGTCGCCAGCTCCTTGATGTCGGGCAGGCGCCACTGGCTAATACCGCCGAAGTGATAGAGAGCATGGCTGCTGTCACTGCGGATCCGCTCCGCCACTTGCAGCCCCTGCTGCCAGTAGTAAACGGTCGGTTCCCCCAGGCAACTGCTGCCACTCCATGTCTGTCCCAGTTTGCAGCGCATCCAGGTGAGGCCGGTGTGTTGATCCGTGACGGTGCCGTTGCCATGGTCAAGAAAACGGGCAGAGGGGGCGGTGCGATCCATGGTGTCATCACAGATGGCAGCACCGTGGGCCAGGGGGGCCATCAGTGCCAGCATGGCGAACGAAAAGCGATAAAGGCTCATGATATTCCTCGGATTATTGGGGAGTGGCGACCAGTCGTACCTGCATCAGCTCGATATAGGTATCTTGCTGCACCAGCGCGGGATAGGTGGTGCCCGCATCTTCTCCCAAGAGCAGGACTGTGCGTTTGCTGATGGGGCCACCGGAGAAGCGCTGGGCGGTGTTGCTGGTGGCGCTCCAGTAGTAGCCATCGTAGGTGTCATCTTCCGAGGAGGCGATATCCGGGAAGTAACGGGTATCCACGATGATGCGCTGACCCAGCGGGTCCTTGGCCAGGCTACCGTAGTGCATCAGTGACATCAGCTCACCCATGGTGGGCAGCCGCCACTGGCTGATGCCGCAGCGCTGCTCGCCATTGAGCCACTGCTGATACGCGCGGGTGGTCAGCATGGTGGTCAGCGCCTGTGCCCGGGCGAGGGCCGACAGATCTCCTTCGGCGGTGAGCTGTTCGATCCTGTTATGAATATGCTGGTAGGCCGCTTGCTGCTCGCCTGCGGTCGCTTTGAACTGCTCATCCTCATAGGCAAAGGGTCTGCTTTTCCAGGCCGGGCTCAAGGGATCGTCCGATTTGACCTCCCACACCAGACCGGTATTGAGATCCTTGACGCACTGCCAGCTCGGCGCGTTGTCGGGGAGAACCTGACCGCGATCATCGAGTTTACGATAGGCAAGTTGGGGACGAGTGCGATTCCAGCTGGCATCTTGTCCCGGATAGTCATCTGGTTCCTGTTCCAGCAGCGGGTCGTTGCCATCGCTGAAGGTGGTGACGCCGGTGACGGTCAGCAGGTTGCGTGGCTGCTGCTGCACCAGCAGGGTCAGTAGCTCGCTTTGGGTCTCTTCGGCAAACTGGCCGTTGCGCTGCCACTCCTGAGCCAATTGCTCCAGCATCAGGCTGATGGCGCGATAGCTGGTGGTGAGCAACTGGGTCTCCTTGGCGGTGGCAAGGCGTGTGCGGGCCTGTTGCTGCAAGCTGATCGCCACCTGCTGTAGCGCCTGATCAAACTGGCCTAGACCTGCGAGGGCCGCGCGATCGCCGCCCGGTTGCAGTGGCGCGAGATCGGCCAGCAGCTGCGTCAGTGCGCGATCTGCGGCCACCCCTTCGGCAATGCGGCTCTGCCATAGGGTGCTGAGCAGGGTCGGTTGCAGCCGTTGTGGGTCCCCTTTGGCGGCTGGGTGTGCCAGCAGAAGGCCTCCGCTCCTCGGTACGAACAGCAGGGGCGAGTTGACGATGTTGGCCGAACGGCTGACCAGGGCCACAGCTCCTTCGCCGCTGACGGCAGGATCGGCAGGATCACATTGCCAGTTCTGATCCAGATCGGCGCACAGGGTACCGGCGGTTGGCAGGGCGACATCGACCCGGTAGTCCGGGATCGCCAGTGGAGCGTTATCTTCCCCGCCGCCACAGGCGCTGAGCAGGGCTGAGAGGGTTGCAATAACCAGTACGGATGGTTTCACTTCACATTCCTTGATTCGGTCACAGGTTCACGGGGGCGGTAACCCCCGTGGTGCAGAATTCAGCGGCGCGGGGTGCTCCGGCGCCAGAGGCGGGGCCAGAGGGCCAGCAACAGCAGCAGGGGGGAAGTCGTGCCGCCACCCCCTTCATCCTGCTCAAGGGGAATGATGCCGGTGTTGGGCAGGGCTTCATCCTTGTCGCAGCGGGCGCCGACTTGCTGGGCTACCCGCCAGTTGCGCAACTGACCGGTGTCACCGGCGCTGGTGTCGTTGATCTCCAGCAGCCAGCGGCCAGCGAGCGGTTCGCCGTGCAGCTTATCGAGTGATTCGAACGGTACCAGTTCACGGGGGAACTCCCCCTTGAGCCGGGTATGGCTGGCGTAACCCTTGTTCCACAGGCTGATCCGGGTGCCGTAAGGGGAGGTGAGCCAGATCTCCAGCTGCTCCAGTTTGCTGTGCTCCAGATCGAGGGCGACCACGAATCCGCTGTCGATGCGGGCCTTGCTCTCGGGCAGGGTGAGAGTGAAGCGGGACAGGCCGTGCCGCTCATCGCTCACCGCATCCTTGATCTGGCCACCCTGGCCGATGGCCCGCTGCCAGAGCGGTTCACCGATCGGCAGTTGCAGGTCAAGGCGGGTCTGGCGCTCGGTGGGGCTGGGCAGGGTGAGCTGGAACTGCAGCGGCAAGGTGACTGCCTCGCCACAGGTCAGGTTGCTCGCCGCTTCCAGCGGCAGGGTCCAGCGGGCGGTGCCATCGGCGTTGAGCTCTCCCTGCCAGTGACCGTCACCCATGAGCCCCTTGCTCGGGAGCAGGCTGGCGTCAGCCACGGTCAGGGGGCGGCCGCTCTGGTTGGTCAATTCGATGGCGAGGCTCTTTTTCTCCCCGGGCAACAGGTAGCTGTCATCGGCAAGGCGGGCCGCGATGGGCGTTGGCAGCAGGGCGTGGTGGCGGAAGGCCTGCTCCAGCAGCTTGCCATAGCTGCGGTCCGGATAGAGGCGGTTGGCGGTATCCACGGTGACGCGCGCCAGCTGGGGCATCCGCACCTGCGGGCCGAGGCCGAAGTGGGATTCAATCAGCAGGGTATCGAACTCGTCACGGGCTACCTCGCCATATTGTTCAACGGCCTGGCGCAGCGCGGTGAAGAGCGGGGTGCCCCACAGCTGGTCGCCGTTGCTGCCGTTGATGGTGAGGTGAGCCGGATAGAGGAAGCCCGGATGATAGCGCGCCCGCAGATCATCGAGCTGACGGGGCGTTCGGCCGCTGATCCTGGCATCCCAGTTGAAGACCATGAAAGGCTCGAACTGGCGAGCCTCTGGACTACGCTGGCGCCAGCTGGCGGCCAGATAGTCGCTAAAGCCCTCGCCGATGGCGCCCCAGTCACCCTCTTCTCCCATGTCGGGCAGGATATGGTGCTGCACCGCATGGCCAAACTCGTGCCAGATCACCATGGGATCTTCCGCATCGGGTACCCCTATCCGGCCAATTTCCAACCGGCGCAGGAAGGGGTCATAGAGAGAGTTGTCCTGCTCCCCGGCATCGGTATCGATGGCCAGGGGGCCGCCCATCAGCGTCGGGTAGCCAAGGGATTCCACGTGGCGCTGGGCCAGATCCAGATGGTAGTAGCCATTGATATCGAGGAAGGCGGGCTGCTGGTGATCCAGCTGGAAGCCATCGGCATCAGGGCTACTAAAGGGAGCTGTTTCCGGCTCCGTGCCATCCACGACCCGGGCGCGTGGGCCATTTAGCTGGTAGGTGTCATCCACCTTTTGTACCGTGAGCGGGACGGTGCGATAGGCCCGGTTGTCCAGTACCAGATCGTGGCGCCACAGCAAATTGCCATCTTGCAGCTGAGTGCGTGGGTCGAGGGCAAAGATGCGGGCCTGCACCGTGGCCGCTTCCCCTGCCAGCGGGACCGCTTCGGCACGGGTGTTGGCCTCTTGCAGCATGCGCCCCAGCAGGGCGCTGCCATCGCAGGTGACAAACAGTTGCCAGTGGCTGCTTTTGCTGTTGCCCGGCTGGCTTTCCACCGCCAGCAGACGCCAGGCCGCAGTCAGTGTGTCGCCATCCTGCCAGTACCAGGGCTGGGCTTCGTCACTGCCAGCGAATTGCCACACCGTACCATCCAGCGTGGCGGTATAGGCATCCACCCCGGCGCGGCTTGCTTCATCACATGGAGCCGCCTGTGCCTGCATCAGCCGGGTATTGTGATAAAGGCGCCACGGGCGACCCTGCTCATCGAGACTGACGGCGGCCATCAGGCCGGCGATCGGTGCGCCATTTAGCTGCTGGCGATAATGCAGATAGTGGCCCAGCTTGCCTTGGCGCTGATAGGCCGGGGCATCACTCAGGGTGACGCCGAGCTGCTGTTCGAGCCAGAGGCGGGTATCGGCCGGGGCGTCCTGTTCGACAAAACGCAGTTCGGCGGCCTGAGTGGAAAAGCTAGCCAGCCCCAGCAAGAGGGCGGGCAACAGGGGTTTCATAGTGGTACTCCCAATCAGCGGCAGGGTCATTGATTGATCCCCGCCAGATGCAACAAGAAGGCAAATTCACGAGCCCGATCGCCACCACCGGCGCGGTGGCCTCCCTCCAGTTCGGTCAGCAGCAGGTAGGGGCCGGAGCCCGTGCTGTGCTCCCGCAGGCGGGCCAGCCACTTGACCGGCTCCCAGTAGGGGACCTGGCTATCGTGCAGGGCGGTAGTGACCAGCAGGGGCGGGTAGGGGGCGCGGTGCAGGTTGTCGTAGGGGCTGATGCGACGCATCGCCTGATACTCTGCGGGCTTGGCCGGATTGCCCCACTCCTGATACTCCTGACGGGTCAAGGGGAGGGCAGGATCGCTCATGGTGCCGAGCATATCGACGAAGGGAACCTGCAACACGGCGCCGCTAAAGAGTGTCGGTTGCTGGTTGAGGGCCGCAGCAACCAAGGTGCCCCCCGCGCTGCCCCCCATGGCAAACAGGGGCAGAGGGGCGGCGTCGGGCGACCAGTGGCGCAGGGTGTTGCCGGCAGCGATAAAGTCGCTGATGCCGTTCTGCTTGTGGATGCCCCGTCCGTCGCGGGTCCACTGCTCCCCCAGCATGCCGCCGCCGCGCACATGGGCGATGGCGTAGACAAAGCCCCGATCCAGCAGGCTTAACAGCTCTTTCTGGTAGTAGGGGCGCATCGGCGTGCCATAGGCGCCATAGCCGTAGAGCAGTACGGCGCGAGGGGCCAGATCCTTGCGCCATACCAGCGAGACAGGCACCCGGGTGCCATCGGCAGAAGTGATCCAGCGCCGCTCGCTCTGATAGGGCAATCCCTTGTCGTCACCGGTGTGCCGGTCGTTGATCCAGTGGCCGCTGTTCAAATCCAGCCAGCGCTGGCCGGGGGGCTGGCTCAAGCCTTGACTGCGCACCAGAATGCGGTCGCTGGCCGGGTCATGTTCTCCTTGCAGCCAGCCGGTACCGGCGCCACTGGCCAGCGGCAGGCGCTGGCGTTCATGGCCGTTGCGATCGAGCAGGGCGAGCCAATCCTCCCCCTGCTGGCGAAACTGCACCACCAGATGGCGATCAAACAGTCGCCACTTCTCGGGATCGCCGAGATCCTCCCCTTTGGCGGGCCACAGGCGTTGCCACTCACCGAGCGGCGTGCTGGCTGAGTAGAGGGCAAACGCCCCCTCCCGGTTGCTCTTGATCACCCAGCCGGATTGGCTGTCCAGATAGTATTCCACCCCGCGCTGGCGGGGTTTGACCTGCTGCGGCTTGCCCGAGTCGAGCAGGTACTGCTCCGAACTGTCGTGGTTGTTGCCCTGCAACACCAGATGTTGGCCATCCGTGGTGCGATAGAGGCTGAGCAGCCAGGCGGGATCCTGCTCCTCATAGAGAGTCTGCTCCTGGCCATCCTGCCAGCCGCGCAGCTGCCAGGGGCGCAGGGTGTAGCGCTCGTTGGCGATGGTGTAGAGGGTGCGACCATCTTGTGACCAGGCGAGATCAGCGCTGCGCTGCGCCAAACTGGCCAGCGCCTTGCCGCTCTGGAGATCGAGCAGGGTGACCTGGTAGTCGAGATCGCCGCGCCTGTCTTCGGCGATGGCCAGTGTGCGGTTATCCGGGCTCAGGGCCCAGCCGCCCGCTTCGTAATAGCCCTCACCCGCTCTGGCGGGAAGTCGTTGCTGCACCTTGCCCCCGTGGCGTTGCCAGAGTGAGCCATCCGGGCGCAGTTGCCATGCCTGATCGCCGCGCACAAGCCAGTTGTCTGGCACAGATTCCCCCGCCGGATGATGGGTAAACTCGGCGCGCAAGGTTGCTTCCAGCGGCTGCTGCGCGGCGAGCTGCTGCTCGCTCCAGCGATTTTGCTGCTTGAGCAGGGCGAGAATGGCCGGGTTGCTACGGCTCTCGTCCCGCAACCAGAAGTAGGGATCCTGGCGTACGGGATTGCCTGAAATCAGGTGCGATTGGGACGGGATCGGCGGTGGCAGGGCCTCTTGCGCCCACGCCAACGGGGCGGCCAACAGGGCCGCCATGATTGCATGATGCTTCATCACATCCCCACGAAACGGTAGCTGAGGCTGGCTGACAGGTAGCGGCCGCTCTGGCTGTAGAGGGAGGTGTCGCTGCCAGCCGGGAGTCCGGCCACATCCTGATAGCGGACGTAGCGGGTATCGAGCAGGTTGCCGATGGTGGCATTGACCTTGAGCGCCTCGGTGATCTGCCAGTCGCCGGTGAGGTCCAGGCTGAACCAGCCGGCGCTGCTCTGGCAGGCACCGTTGTAGCCAGTCTGCGCATTGGCGCACTGGGGCACCTTGGTCATGGCGGCGGCATAGTTGCCACTGAGCTCAACCCCCCAGTCGAGCTGTTGCCAGCGCAGGGTGGTGTTGCCTTCCAGCGGTGTCTGGGTGCGCAGCGGCTCACCGCGGTGATCCTTGCCATCCATCCAGGCCAGATTGGTCGAAAGCTCCCACTCGTCGCTCAGCCAGAGGCTGGCGGCCAGCTCGGCGCCCCAGGTTTCTGCTTTGGCGACGTTGCGATACTGGCGCAGGAAGACACCGTCATCGAGGCGAAAACCGGTCTGGCGCCAGTCGATGAAGTTGTAGTAGCGGTTGTAGAAAACGGCCGGTTTGACGCTCCAGTTGTCGCTTTGGCCATTCACTCCCCACTCCAGACTGTGGCTGGTCTCCTCCTTGAGGTTGGGGTTGGCAATGATCTCGAACGGCGGCATAGCAAAGTAGTGAGGAATGTTGCCGTAAACCTGATCGTAAGCGGGAGCGCGGAAGCCGTTGGCATAGCTGAGCCAGCTGCGCCATGTTTCGTTGAAGCGGTAACTGGCCGCCACACTGGGGGAGATGTGATCGCTGTGGTTCTCGGCCAGATTGCTGTCCGGTGCGCGCAGGCGCTGGCGGTCAAAGCGCAGGGTCGGGGTAAACTGCCAGTTGCCCAGATCGATCACATCGCTCAGCCAGATACCATCGCGGCGGGTCTCGGCCTTGCTGAAGGGGGCTTTCTGTCCCTGGGTGGTGATGCCATCTTCCAGGGTCAGATTGCTGACCGGCCGCTCGTGGTTGGCCTGCTCCACTTCCACACCGTAGCTGAAGGTGTGATCCAGCGAGCCGGTGCTCAGCTTGCTCTGCAGCTCCAGCTCACTGCCAAGGCGCAGCTCCTCGAAGGTGGAGAGGGTGCGCTGGCTGCGATATCTGGGATAGCCGCTCAGGGCATCGTTGCGCAGCAACTGGCGCTGGTTGGCTTCGTTGCGTGACTGGTTGCCAAACAAGCTCCAGTTGAGGGTATCGATCATGCCCAGATCGTTGGCCTCCCAGCTGAACTTGCCGCCCTGGGTGCGCTGATCGCCATCTTCCTGAAAACCGACCACGTCCCAGCTGCCATCGGGTTGGGGCACCGCTTTGGGCCCCATCTGGCGTTTGGCGTGATCCTCGTAGTAGTCCAGCTCCAGCCGCAGAGCGTGATGGGTATTGAGGGGGAGGCGGCTGCTGGTGGAGGCACTCATGCCATCCAAATCAGCCGGAATGCGGTTCTCCTCAAAGTTGGCGGTTTCGTTGCCACGCCAGCCGGAGAGGCGCAACAGATGTTCGCTCTCCAGTGCCCGTACCGCGCCGGTCATGCTGAGCTTCTTCTTGTTGCTGTCGCCACCGTAGAGGGTCTTGGCCGCCAGATAGCTATCTTGCTGTTGCAGATAATCTTCTGGCTGCTTGGTATTCATCACCACGGTACCGCCGATGGCATCGGAGCCATGCAGGGAGGAGCCGGCCCCCTTGGCCACCTCAATCTGTTTGATGTCATCGAGATCGAAGTTGAAGCGACCCACCTTGTCATTGATGTTGTCGGCGCCAAAGCCGTCGCTGACGCGCACCCCATCCTTGATCAGCAGGATACGGTTGCCACCGATGCCGCGCACGCTGATGTTTTGCGGTCGCCCGGCAGAGCCGGTGACCGAGACACCGGGGATCTTGCGAAACACATGGGTCAGCTCGCTGGCGACCTGACGGTCCAGCTCTTCCTGAGTGATGACGGTGATGGAGCCGGAGACATCGGAGAGTTTCTGTTGTACCCGTTGCCCGGTGACAATGATGGTGTCGTCGCTGCGAGCCTTCTCCACAGGGGGAAGATCGGCCGCGCCAGCGGAGGCACACAGGAGTGCCGGCCATGCCTGAAGCAGTTTGTTCATAATGATAATTGTTTTTATTTAAGCCTGAGGGGCGGCATTATTGCAGAGGCCTGACCACTTGACAATAAATGGCAATCATTATCATTAAGATCTTATGGTGTTGATATTATTGAGTTATTTGTTTTTAAAAAGAGGCTCCCGCGCGAAGCGGGAGCGGGGGGATCAGGGCTTGAGCAGTTGCAGCGACTCTTCTGCGGCCTTGCCTTGGGAGAGGGTGATATCGACCCGGCGGTTCGCCTGGCGATGTTCGGGGGTGTCATTGGCAAAGCGGGGTTGGGTGTCGGCAACACCCTGAGCGATGACTCGTCTGGCATCCAGCTGGGGATTGGTCAGCATGGTCTGCACGATGGAAGAGGCCCGCAGCACCGAGAGCTCCCAGTTGTTGCGATAGAGCTCCACCGGCGCTTGGGAGTTGTCGGTATGACCGGTGACCACTACTTGCCCCGGGATGTTGGCCAAAATGCCGGCGATCTTGTTGACCAGCGGGATGAACTGGGGCTGCAGGAACGCCGAATCGGCGGGAAACAGCGCCTTCTCGCCGATGCGGATCACCAGCTGACTGCCAAGCTGCTCGACCTCCAGATCCTTCGATTCAATCTGGGCCTTTAGCTGCTGCTCCAGCTTCTGCTTGGTCACCTGCACCCACTCCTGCTCCTGGGTCTTGTGGGGCCAGGCTTCGGTGGCGCTCGGTTTTTCCGAGGCACCTATGGTCTCGTTGAAGGGGTCCGATGCCGCCATGGGGGCATCTTTCTCCAGCACAGTCTCCTCTTTCGGGCTGCTCGGCGTAGTTTTTGATTCTGGCTCGAGAATCCCTGTGCCCCCCTGCATCAAAGGTGAGCCGGCAGGCGGGGAGATGAGGCCGATTTTACCCAGCGACTCGATAAAGCCCTGGATAAGCACCCGGGTTTCGGACTGCTTGGCCATGGCAAAGGAGTAGAGCACCACAAACAGGGCGAACAGCAGGGTCATGAAGTCGGCATAGGAGACCAGCCAGCGTTCGTGGTTCTCCGGCGCTTCAGCCTTTTTCTTTTTGGCCACCGTGACCTCCCAGATAAGGTTCGAGGGTAACTTGCAGGCGTGCCTGTGACTCGCCATCCACGATGCAGAGGATGCCGGTCAGGGTCATCTCCTTGTAGTGGCGGATCTGGTGGGCAAACCCCTTGTAGCGGTTGCCGAACGGCAAGAAGATCAGGTTGGCGGCGGATACCCCGTAGATGGTGGCGATAAAGGCCACCGCGATGGCGCCGCCCAGCTTGTCGGGGGCATCCAGCAGACCCATGGCGTGGATCAGGCCAAATACCGCGCCGACGATCCCCATGGTCGGGCAGTAGCCGCCCATGGCTTCGTAGAATTTGACCGTCTGTTCGAGATCTTCCTGTTCAAATTCGATCTCGTTCTCCAGCACCTCATGGATTTTGGCCTTCTCGTAGCCATCGACCATCATCTGCACCCCTTTCTTCAGGAAGGGATCCTTGATCTCGTCGATCATCCCTTCCAGCGCCAGCATACCGCTGCGGCGGGCGTTGCCTGCCAGGGTCTCCAGCAACTGGGCCTGTTCATGCATATCGAGCTTGAGGGGGGAGAGCAGCCATTTGAAACGCTTCATGGTGCTGCCGACGACGGAGAAGGGAAACTGGGTCAGAGCGGCACCGACAGTACCACCGATCACGATGAGGAAGGCGGGCAGATCGAGCAGGGCGCTGGGGTGGCCGCCCTCGATCATGTTGCCGCCAAGGATGGCGATCAACGCCAGTACCAAGCCAATCAAGCTCATCTTTTACACGTCCCTGCATGTTGATAATCGCTAGTGTAGCTACTTAAGTATCAGTTTTTCAAAATGAAATCCAATCGCTGAGCAATTAATGGGCGCTGGGTAACGTCCATAAAAGAAGGCGTGTTGCGGCCATAAGATGGCATTGCAATCATCTTGTTGCACCTGTTGTGACAGGAAGGAGCGCTTGTTGGGTGGGGCAATCACAAAAGCAAGGTAGGGGGCGGGAGCTGGCAATACGAAAAGCGGTGATGTTCCATCAGGGCTTTGCAAACTGGGGGGGAGCGCGTGGATGATCCGCCACTGCGTGGCTCTGGCTCACTTGTCGGCATAGGTGTTTGCGTTTGCCGGAAAGCAAAAAACCGACCCTGAGGTCGGTTTTTTTAAATTTGGCGGTGAGGGAGGGATTCGAACCCTCGATACGTTGCCGTATACACACTTTCCAGGCGTGCTCCTTCAGCCACTCGGACACCTCACCAAATTTTCGTTCGCTGCGCTGTTGCGCTGGAACGGGGCGTAATTTAGGGGAAAGGGCTGTGTGGGTCAACCTCTTTTCCCCTTATTTTTCATAATCTTTTCCGAATGCTTAACCCTTGCGCAGAATGCCGGTTTTTTAAACCGGATCAGGGCTTGTCGAGGATGATCAGGCTGTCCGGCAGCTCGTTTTGATCCCGGGTGGCCGGGAAGGCATCGGTCAGAATGGCGCTAACGCGCTCCACGCACTCCAGAAAACCTTGTTCGATCTCCTTGTTGCGCACTCGCGCCACGAAGTCGTCGATGATCTCCTGCCACTGGCCATTGTCGATATGCTGGGCGATGCCGTCATCCACCAGTATTTCTACATAGTGCTCGGCGGCTGAGACGAAGATCAGCACCCCGAGCCGGTCGCGGGTGCGGTGTAGCCCCTGCTCGACAAATTGCAGGCGAGCCATCAGGGCCGCCCGGTGCTGGCGAACCTTCTTCGGGATGAGCCGCATCTTGATGGGGGTCCAGTGGAACAGCAGGCTCAGCAGCAGCCAGACCGACCACTGCACCAGCAGGATTTCGTACCAGCCGAGCCAGAAGCCGAGCTGGAACACCAGCAGCGGGGTGAGCATCGCCAGCAGCGCCGCCCAGAGGGTGGGAATGTAGCGATAGCCATCGCTGGCCGGGGCCAGCACGGTGACCAGTTCAGCATCAGTCTCTAGCTCCGCTTCGCGCACCTTGGCCTGAAGCGTGTGGAAGAACTGTTTAGAAATCATGATTTGTCTCTTTACTCCTGTTACCAGCCACCGGAGGCTCCGCCACCGCCAAAACTGCCGCCGCCACCGCTGAATCCGCCGCCGGAGCGACCACCAAAGGAGCCGGCACCCAATCCACCGGCCATGTAGGTCGACCGACGTCGTCCTCCTGGCCCACCGCCACCACCGCCGCGCAGGTTGTGGAGCACGATCATCGCAATCACCACCAGAATAAACAGCCAGGGGCCGCCACCGTTGTCACTCTTTGGCTGCTCGACCGGCTGATATTCTCCGGCGAGTGCCTTCATGATGCTCTGGCTGCCCGCCATGATCCCGGCCACCATATCGCCGCGCTTGAAGGCGGGCAGGATGCGGCCATGGATGATGTTGGCGGCGATGGCGTCGGGCAGGGCGCCTTCCAGCCCATATCCCACCTCGATCCGCACCTTGCGCTCATCCTGGGCGATCAGCAACAACACGCCATTGTTTTTGCCTTTCTGGCCGATCCCCCAGTGGCGACCGAGCTGGTAGCCGTACTCCTCGATGGTCTCCCCATCGAGGCTGTCGACGGAGACCACCACCAGCTGGATGCCGCTGCGCTTTTCAAAGGCGGCCAGCTGTTGGGTCAGTTGATGGGCCTGTTTGCGGGACATAAGACTGGCTTCATCCACCACCCGTCCGCTCAGCGTCGGGAAGTCGGGTGCCGCTTGCAGGGCACTGGCCCAGAGCAGCAGACAGGGAAGAAACCAGCGCAGCATCATCTTCATTGGAAGCTGACCTTGGGCGCCTCATCGGCACCGGGTTTGGCACTGAAACTGGGTTTGGCTTCCAGATCCGAGTAGAGCAGCTTGAACCAGATAACGCCGGGGAAAGTGCGGATCTCGGTATTGAACTGGCGCACCGCCTCGATATAGTCGCGGCGTGCCACCGAGATGCGATTCTCGGTTCCTTCCAGCTGGGCCTGCAGGGCAAGGAACTGCTGATCCGCTTTCAGCTCGGGGTAGCGCTCTACCACCACCATCAGGCGGGAGAGGGCGCTGGAGAGCTGGTTCTGCGCCGCTTCAAACTCCTTGAGCTGGGCAGGATCGCTCACCTGCACGCTGCCGACCCGGGCACGGGCATCGGTGACCGCTTTGAGGGTCTCCTGCTCATGGCTGGCGTAGCCCTTGACGGTGGCGACCAGATTGGGAATGAGGTCGGCGCGGCGCTGATACTGGTTCTCCACCTGTCCCCAGCTCGCCTTGACCTGCTCATCCAGGGTCGGAATGTTGTTCATGCCGCAGCCGGTCAGGCCGAGCAGCAGGGTCAGGGTCAACAGGCTCTGCGTGGTTCTGCGCCAGAGTGATGTGGCCATCTTGTTGTTCTCCTTTGGTATTTCGAGTCGATAGTGCGCCATGGATGGTGTACGACCAAGCGTGCATCACCATACCAGCTTGGGGTCAGTTGCCACAACGCGCAGGTAGCTCAGGTCGCTTGTTGATGCCGGATACCTTGGGTAGCTGGGGCTTGTCTTTTAGCCAAGATGCCAGCTCTTCCCCACAGCCATTGCCGGGCGGAATGGGAGCCTGGGGTTCACAATCGGGGCTGCCCACCGGGCAGCGCAGCCGCACGTGGAAGTGGCTGAAGTGGCCCACCCAGGGGCGTAGCTTGGCGACCCAGGGTTCGTTACCAGCCTGTTGGCAGACCGCGGATTTGATCACCGGATTGACGAAGATGCGGGCCACCTCGGGTTTGCTGGCCGCAAGCCGCAGCAGGGTGAGCTGCTGGGGGCCAAAGCGGCCCGGTAACATTTTGTAGCTGGGTTCGTCGATCAGTGCCCACTCCTTGGGGGCATCCTGCTCCCATTTGCTGATGGGGCGGTTGGCCATGCGAAACCAGATATCGGCATCAAGGCCAGTCTGGTGGCTGCGATGGCCGGAGGTAAAGGGGCCGCCACGGGCCATCGCCAAATCGGCGATATAGAGATCCGGCAGCCCGGCCATGTGGGTCTGGTTGGCCAGCGATTGCAGGTAGTGGATAAGGTCGGGGTGGCCGTAGTAGCGCAGCCGTTTGGTGCGGATCACCTGATAACCCGGCCCTTCGAGGGGTAGGGATACGCCGTTTTTCAGGCAACCGGCGGCATAACCGCCGATGGCTTCCGCTTGCAATACAGTCGCCAGCAACAGGGACGTCAGCATGTGCGTGCTCCTTGTCTTGCTTCGAGTCGGCTCAGCAATACGAACAGACTCAAACATATAGATAAATAGGCTGCGGCCACCAGCAGCCAGATCTCGTAGACCAGTCCGCTGGAGTTGGCCATCTCGGTGCCGACGAAGGTGAGCTCCTGCACCGAGATAAGGGAAACGATGGCGGTATCCTTCACCAGCGCGATGAGCTGGCCGGTGAGGGGGGGGAGCATCAGTAGCATGGCCTGCGGCAGGATCACATGGCGCAGCCGCACCCAGGGGGAGAGCCCGAGGCTCTGCGCCGCCTCCCACTGGCCACGGGGGATGGCGGCTAGCCCGGCGCGGACGATCTCGGCGACGAAGGCTGCGCTGATCATGCCAACGCAGAGGGTGCCTGAGATGAGGTTCTCCCAGCGGGCTGGTGGGCCAAACAGCGCCTCTTGCCACGGGGAGAGTGATACGGTGCCGAGCCAGCGGGAGAGGCCGCTCGAAGGCAGCAGCTGGTTGGCGATAAAGAAGTAGAAGATGAAGATAAAGACCAGCGGCGGCAGATTGCGGATCAGCTGGATAAACAGGGTCGCGGGCATCACCAGCCAGGGGCGGCGGCTGAAGGCGGCTACCCCCAGCGCAGTGCCGAGCAGCAGCGCCAGCACCATACCGAGCAGGGCGATGCGCAAGGTGGTGAGCAGACCGCTGAAAAAGTAGGGCAACTCGCCGTGAGGGCCGGGGGTGAACAGCAGGTCGAAGGCCTCATGCCAGCGCCACTGATAGGCTACCCCGATGTGCAAGCGGCTGGCCAGCCAGAGGCCAGCCAGCAGCAGGATCAGGGCGATCACCCCATCCAGCCAGTTGATGTTCCGACATGCCCCACGGACGATGCGCCGGATGGTCTCTTTTAGAGCAATCAGCATCAGGGGTTGGCGACTTGCGCTTCCCACGCCAGCGACTTGAACCAGTAATCATGGCGCGCCTTGAGCCAGCCATCGGCCTGACGGGCTGTGATCCACTCGTTGAACTGCTCAGCCAGCGCATCATCCCCCTTGCGCAGGGCAAAGCCTTCATCGCCTTGTGCCAACGGCTCGGCAAACGGCATAAAGAGGGCATCTGGGTGGCGCAGCGCCTCTTGCTCGGGTTTCGGGGAAGAGGAGAGGGCGCCGTGGGCGCGGCCGTTCAGCACCTCCTGAAATACCTGTGACTCGTCATCAAACTGGCGCAGGGTGGCCTTGGGGAAGTGCGCTTTGGCTACCTGTACCGGCGAGGCGCCACGGCGTACCGCCAGGATCACCCCGCGCTGGTTGAAGTCCGCCACGGTTTTCTTCTCTTTGGCCAGGGTGCTGGAGGCGGCCAGCTGCACCCCCGAATGGGAGTAGGCCTGGGTGAAGCGCACGCTCTTCTCCCGCTCGGGGGTGATGGTGAGGCCGCCGATGATGACGTCATATTTTTTCGCCAGCAAGGAGGGGATGATGCCATCCCAGGCGGTAGGCACGAACTCTACCTGCCAGCCGTTATCTGTGGCGAGGCGACGGGCCACGTCAATCTCGAAACCGATCAGGGCCCCCTGCTTGTCGCGCATCGCCCAGGGGGCGAAGGTGGACATGCCGACCCGCAGGGTACCGCTCTGCTCGATCTGTGCCTGGGTGTCGGAGGGGGCAGTTTGTGCCAGTGCCGGAGTGAGCAGGCTTGCCAGCAGCAGGGCAGCGCCCGACAGGGTGGTCTTGAATGACAGATTCATGGTTAGCGTCCTTGTTGATCCGGATTCAGGTGACGGGCCAGCGCCCGCGAACAGGCTGACAGCGTCAGGGTTAACAGCAAATAGAGGGCAGCTACGGTAAACCACACCTCAAAGGTCAGAAACGTATCGGCAACCAGAGTACGCCCTTCGTTGGTCAGATCGAAGATGGCGATCACACTCACCAGCGCCGAATGTTTGATAAGGGAGACCAGCTCGTTGGTCAGTGGCGGCAAGGTGATGCGCACCAGCTGGGGCAGGATCACCTTGCGCAGGGTGATGGCCCGTGACAAGCCAAGCGACTGGGCTGCCTCCCACTGTCCTTTGGGAATGGCCTGTACACCTGCACGCAGCACTTCGGCGGTGAAGGCCCCCTGATAGAGGGAGAGGCTCAACACGGCGCAGGCAAGGGGGGCCAATCCCAGCATGGGGCCCAGCAAGAAATAGAGAATATAGAGCTGCACCAACTGGGGCGTGGTGCGCACCAGCGCCAGATAGGCGATGGCGAGCCAGGGGCCGAGCCTGGAGGGAAGCAGCCGCAGGCTAACCACGCACACCCCGACCGCCAGAGTGCCCAACAGGCTGAGTAGCGCCACCTGCAAAGTGACCAGCAGGCCGTTTAGCAGGGGGCCGGCATAAAAGGTTCCCTCATCCCATTCGCCGAGAAAGGGCAACACCCGCGGCCACTGCCACTCATAGCCCATCTGGCGAGCGCCGCTATAGAGCGCCCAGCCCAGTAGCGCAGAGAGCATCACAGTGCCTGACAACCAGCCAAGCTGGCGGGGGCGATTGAGCCTAGCCATGATAGCTGAGCACCTGTTCGAGAAAGGCCCGGGTGCGCGGGTGCCGGGGGGCGTTGAACAGCTGGGCGGGCGGGGCCGACTCGATGATCTTCCCCTCATCCATAAAGAGCACCCGATCCGCCACCTGACGGGCAAAGCCCATCTCGTGGGTGACGCAGATCAGGGTCATCCCCTCGTCAGCCAGCTCGCGGATCACATCGAGCACTTCGCGGATCATCTCGGGGTCGAGGGCGGAGGTGGGCTCGTCAAACAGCATCAGCTCGGGTTGCATGCAGAGGGAGCGGGCGATGGCGACCCGCTGCTGCTGGCCGCCGGAGAGCTGGTGAGGGTACTTGTCGGCCTGTGCCTGAATGCGCACCCGCTCGAGCAGCCCGAGCGCCCGGGCTTTGGCCTCCTGGGGGCGCAATCCCAGGGTATGCACCGGTGCCACCATCAGGTTTTCCAGCACCGTCATATGGGGGAAGAGGTTGAACTGCTGAAACACCATACCAACCCGACCTTGCAGGCGGCGCAGGTAGGAAGGGGTCACCGGCTCGCCAAACAGGAACAGCTGGCCGTCGTCGATCCCCTCCAGCCCGTTGATGGTGCGGATCAGGGTCGATTTTCCCGAGCCTGACGGGCCACAGATAACCCACTTCTCTCCCCGTTCAATGGTGAGATCGATGTTATGAAGAGCCTGAAAATCGCCATAGAATTTGTCGACGCCACAAAAGCGCACACAGGGTTGCGAGCTGGTCAAGAAGCGGGTTCCACTGAGAATCATTTACGCCATGGTATTGATTTTATAGGGGGATGACAAAGAAAACCCCCTTGTCAGCATCCTGATGGCTATTCACAATGGCGCCATTTCGTGATGACAGGAGCTTTTCATGCGTATTACATCCTTGCTTGCCGGTTCCCAGGTGCAGCTGTTGATGCCGCCAGCGGTTCGCTATCGCTGCGTCATTTTTCTGCTGTTGCTGGTGAGTTGGGGCGTGGTGGCGGCCTCCTTGTGGGATGGCTGGGGCGCCATGGCGCTGCTCAACTGGGTGGGCGTGGTCTTTGGTGGCATCACCGGGATCATGGTGTCGCTGCCCCGCAGCTGGCAGCCCTGGCGCCTGGCGGAGCTGGGGTGGGACGAACAGCATATCTATCTGCTCAATGGCAACAAGGATGAGGCGCTGGCGCTGCCCCGCAACCAGCTGGTGGCGCTCGAGCGGGAGCGGCGAGTGGGTCACGACGGCCAGTGGCTCGACTTCAGCCTCGATCTGCAACTGAGTGAAGAGGAGCTGGCGGCGGCCATGGCCTTGCTGGATCTCAAGGCGGGGGAGCTGCATCTGGTGAGCCCGTCTGTCTATCGCTTCGGCTTTAAACGGGCCTGGCACGGTCGCCGGATGCTGGCGCAACGGTTGTCAGATCTGCAATCGGCCTGAGTCGACTATTTTCTCGACAATTCCCGGCAAAGCTCAGATACTGCCAGTGACTCGAATTGATCTTGTCTGCACTGTTAACCCAAGAGATCAATCACTTGACGACAGTGTGGAGAAGGCCACGGCATGAAGCCATGGCAGGTCCGGCATAGGGGTTGTGCCCTTACCGTTATGCTGGGAATTGCATAGAGAAGGCACCTTGAATCGAGAGTGGATGGCATGAAGATTTACGTAGGAAATCTGTCGTACCGGATGACGGCCGACGAACTGAAAACCCTGTTCAGCCAGTTTGGACAGGTCGACAAGGTTGATATCATCATCGACCGCGATACCGGCCAGTCAAAGGGGTTTGGTTTTATTGAAATGCCGGTCAATGGTGATGCCGAAAAGGCCATCGCTGGTCTGCATGGCACAGAAGTCGGTGGCCGTACCATCACCGTCAACCAGGCCAAACCGAAGACAGATGCTCCCCGTGGTCGCCCGCAACAGCGCCACCGCTAAGGTGCCTCGGCAATCTCGGCAATGAAAAACGGCATGGGTTTCCCCCATGCCGTTTTTGTTTCTGAATGTTTTGCTGTGATCAGGGGACGTCGTAACCGAGCGCCGCCTTGCGGATGCGGAACCACTGCTGGCGGTTAAGCTCGATGGATTCGGCGGCCACGGCGGCAGCAATCCGCTCCCGCTTGCCGGAGCCAATCAATGGCAGCGGCTGGCTTGGCAGCATCATTACCCAGGCGTAGACCACCTGCTCGATAGTCTGGGCGCCCACTTCCTGACGGATCTGTTCCAGTTCGGCACGCAGCGGGGCATAGGCGTCATCGCTGAACAGTCGGCCGCCGCCGAGACATGACCAGGCCATCGGCTTGATGCCAAGCTGCTGGCACTGATCCAGGGTACCATCGAGGGTCCCTTCCTGATGAAGCGGCGAGATCTCCAGCTGGTTGGTGACCAGCGGGAAGGGGAGGCGCGATTGCAGTAGCTCGAACTGACGGGCGGTGAAGTTGGATACCCCGGCGTGCTTGATCTTGCCCGCCTGTTTCAGAGTGATAAAGGCGTCGGCCACTTCATCGGCGTTCATCAGGGGATCCGGGCGGTGGATCAGCAGCAGGTCCAGATGGTCGGTGCCGAGCTTGCGCAGCGAGGCCTCGGCGCTGGCGATGATATGGTCCTTGCCGGTGTTGTAGTGGTTGAGAGCATGCTCCGGCTTGGCGGTGAGGGCGATACCGCACTTGGTGACGATCTCCATCCGGCTGCGCAGGGAAGGCTCGAGGCGCAGGGCGTGACCAAAGGCCTCTTCGCACTGGTAGCCACCATAGATATCGGCGTGATCGATGGTGGTGACCCCCAGATCCAGATGATATTTCATCAGATCGAGCAGAGCTGCCGGAGAGAGCTGCCACTCCATCAGGCGCCAGTAACCCATGATTAGGCGAGAGAAGGTGGGGCCTTGCGGATGCAGGGCGACACGGGATACAGACATGGTTTGACTCCTTGAAAAACACGATGCGAAAACGATGTGCAACATAGATGACTGCGGGCATCTTGGCCTCATGTGGCTGGCAAAGCAATAATGGGCAGTGGCATGATTCGAACTTTGGTTCTGATCGCAGAGTAGGAGAGAGAGTTGGATGGAAGGATTTGCCGAGCGCTTGCAGAGCCTGATCGGGGAGATGAGCGTGAGCGCGTTTGCCCGCAAGGTGGGGCTCAGTGAAGCGCTGATCCGCAAATATCTGAAGGGAGCCGAGCCTGGCCTGGCGCGGGCCAACCAGATCGCCATGGGGGCCAACTGCTCGCTGGAGTGGCTGGCAACAGGCTGCGGTTATCTCTACCGTCAGGCGGAAGTGGTGGACAGGGAGGCGCTGGCAGCGGCGCAGCAACTGCTGGATGAGCAGCAACCCGGGGTGGGGCTGCCCGATGAGGAGGCGCTGGTCACCCTGCTCGCCTACTACCAGTTTTTGCGCACCCATAAGAAAGCGGACGGTTTTCTCGACTTGGCGCTGGCGCGGGAGTTTGGCCGCCATCTGGGGGAAGCGTGATGAGGGGCATATTACCCTTTGGTCGTGTCACGGCCGGTTGATTATTCTGATACGCTCTAAGCAAGATAACTCTCCATGGAATGGGCGATGAGCTACTTGATCCTCGGAAGTGGTGCGCTGGGCTCGGCGCTGGCAAGAGAGCTGATGGCAAGGGGGGAGTCCTTCCTGCTTGCCGGGCGTACCTATCCAAAAGGGATCGAGATGGGGGCTTTCTTCCCGCTGCAAGAGGTGGACGCCATCTCGTTCGACGCCCTGTTTACCCTCTACGACACCGATCCGCTTCCCACTGTGGTGATCAACACCATCGGCCTGTTGCACGATGTCAGCTTTATGCCAGAGCGGCGGGTCGAAGAGGTGCACCCCAAGTGGCTGTGCGACAGTTTGCTGGCCAATGCCTGGCCAACGCTGGCGCTGGCTGCCCGTTTCAGTCGGTTGATGGGCAATGACCATCCGCTGTGGCTCTGTGCCATCTCCGATCTGGCGGGCTCCATCACCGCCAATCTGGAGGGGGGACGTTACAGCTACCGGATGAGCAAGGCGGCCCTCGACATGGGGGTGAAAACGCTGGCCCTCGAGTGGGCGCAACGTTTCCCGCAAGCGGGGGTGGTGGCGGTGGCGCCCGGCTTGATGGACTCCCCGATGAACACCCCCTTTCTGAGCGAGTTGCCTGCGGAGCAATTGCAGGAGCCTGCCGAGGTGGCGGTGAAACTGCTCAATCTCATCAAGGGGTTATCGTTGACCCAATCGGGTCAGCTACTGGATCTCAACGGTCAGCCGCTGCCCTGGTAAATCCCGCCTACGGGTTCTATGGACGTCTATTGGCTTCACATTCTGCTCATGCGCCCCTTGCCAAGCGAGGGGCGCATGGCTAACGTCACTCTCCTGTTTCAGGAGGGATCTCATGCGCTATATCGATTTACGAAGTGACACCGTCACCCAGCCTACTGACGCCATGCGTCAAGCCATGCTCCACGCCGAAGTCGGTGACGATGTCTATGGTGAAGATCCGGGCGTCAACGCGCTGGAGGCCTTTGGGGCCAGATTGCTGGGCAAACAGGCGGCGCTGTTTGTGCCGTCCGGCACCATGTCCAATCTGTTGGCGGTGATGAGCCACTGTCAGCGCGGTGAGGGGGCCATCCTCGGCAACGCCGCTCACATCTATCGCTATGAAGCGCAGGGGAGTGCCGTGCTGGGCTCCGTAGCCCTGCAACCCTTGCCGATGCAGCGCGATGGCACACTGGCATTCGATGATATCAAGGCTGCGCTGGCCCCTGATGATGCCCACTTCGTCCAGACTCGCCTGATCTGCCTTGAGAACACCCACAACGGCAAGGTGCTGCCGCTCTCCTATCTGCAGGAGATGGGGGCATTTGTTGCTGAACGTGGCTTGAAGCTCCATCTCGATGGCGCACGGCTTTTTAACGCCGCCGTGGCCAGCGAGACCCCGGTCGAGGTGATCGCCGCTCCATTTGATAGCATCTCGATTTGTCTCTCCAAGGGGTTGGGCGCACCGGTGGGCTCGCTGCTGGTGGGCCGCCACGATTTCATCGCCCGTGCGCGCCGCCTGCGCAAGATGCTGGGAGGTGGCATGCGTCAGGCGGGGATTCTGGCGCAAGCCGGTCTGTTTGCCCTCGAGCAGCATGTGACCCGCCTGGCCGATGATCACCGCCGTGCCAAACGGCTGGCCGAAGGGTTGGCTGCACTGCCGGGCATCGAGCTCGACCTCTCGCTGGTGCAGAGCAACATGGTGTTCCTGCGGCTGCATGAGGGGGAATCGGCCCCTCTGCTCGCTTTTATGAAGGAGCGGGGGATCCTCTTCTCCGGTTACGGCGAGCTGCGGCTGGTGACCCATCTGCAAATCAACGATGACGATATTGAAGAGGTGATCGACGCTTTCACCGAGTATCTCGGAGTGCGTTGAGACGGCTGGTCAGGTAGAGGTTATACCAAGACCTGTTCATACCTAAATAACAGAGGGCGCTGCGGTGCCCTCTGTTATTTGCAGCAAGCTCAAGCCTGACGCTGGCCACTCATCAGCATGGCCTCATCGGTGGCATCGTAGATCATCACAGCGATGTGGGTCACCTGACCGCCGAAATCGGCCAGTGGCACTAGCGTCAGGTTCTGGAACATATGGGGGGCCGAGCCGGTAATGGGGCGGTAGTTGGAGAAACGCAGCAGATAGGGTTTCTGCTCCCAGGTGCTGAAGGCGCGGTTGTTGAGCTTGAAGACCATGTTGGCCTTGCGCTCGAACCAGGCTCTGTCCACATCAGGGAAGAGCTCGAACAGTACGCCATCGCGCACGTCACTGGCCAGTCGGCCGCTGTGGCTCTCCATAAAGCCGTTCCACACCTGTACCTTGTACTCCTTGTCGAGCACTACCAGGCCTACGTCCAGGTTCTGGACTATGTTCATCAACCAATGAAATTCACGGATTTCCATAGTCACTCCTAGAGCATGTGCATGATTTTGTTGTTCATGGTGGCGATGGAATCTTCGGTAAACAGCAGCAGCAGATCACACTGCACCGCGTAATCCTGGATCCGGTAGTTGATCTCGATGGCGAGTGTGCGGCGCCAGCGACTCTTGTTGGTGTTGATCAGCTCGTTGATGGGTCTGTGCTGGCCGAGCACCACCGGGTGCCCCTGACTGAAGGGGGTGTCGAGCTGGTTGGCGTAGCCGCGCAGGAAGGCGCCGATCAGCACGTTGGCGGTATCCATCAACAGCTCCAGTTCGGCGGTGCGATCCAGCGTCCCCTGATGGTTCATCAGCTTGGCCAAATCTTTGAAGCTGGAGTCATGGAACAGGATCAGCGCTTCACCGGCGATCCCCGCTCCGATAAACCCCTGACAGACGGCGGAGAGGGTATCTGAATCCGCAGCGGCCGAGAGGGCCATATGCAACTCTGATACTTCCAGCACGTTGACGTTGGGGATAGGTAGTACCACGAAGGCGTTGAGCAGACGAGCCAGCAAGTCGGCTGCCTGACCCATGGAGACGTTGGCCAGCTCCTGATAGACATCGCGGATTTCGGGGGTGATCTTGACGCCTGCATCGGCTACTACACCGCTTGTCAGCTGCTCGGGGGCGCTTGGTTGACCGCTCGGGGCGGCGCTCCAGAAATCATGCTTTTTGAGCAGGGCGAGCAGGGTTTCTGGGGCCGCGGGTTTCTTGATGAAATCGAGCGCCCCCAGCCCCATGACCCGTTGATAGGCCTCTGGCTGGATATCCCCGGAGACCACGATCACCTTGTTGCGCAAACCCTCCCGCTGGAGGGTCTCCAGCACGCCGTAACCGTCCATTTCCGGCATGGTCAGATCGAGGAAGATGAGATCGCCATGACCCATCAGCACCTGTTCGATCCCTTCGAGACCATTGGCTGCGTAGTGCAAATCGACTTTCCAGTCGGCCGGGAGCGCCCGCGCCAGCTGTTTGCGGGCGAACCCGGAGTCATCACATATCAATACATTCATGGCGTTAGGCAGGCTCTGTTGGCAAGGGATGCTATAAGTGTGGCCCGCTAACGGTCAGATGCAATGGGTGAGGCTATCACCTTGTGAAAATTGGTTGTCCCACTGCCGATTGCGATAGCGTGCTGAGTATTTTTCAACAAATTCAACGAACATCTTAACACGCAACGGAGCGAACTGGTGCTGGCAACACAACATGTAGAAGGGGCGATTGCCGGTTTGCCAGTCGGTCAGTACCGGCACCAGCTGCTCGTCATGGAGGAAGCTGCTCAGATAGTGCAGCGGGGCATTGACGATCCCCAGATGACGCCGGGCTGCACGTACCGCGGCCTGGGTCTGGTTGACGGTCAGTTTGGCGCTGCGTTTGATGCAGACGCTCTGGCCATCCTTGTCGGTCAGTTGCCAGTGCTGGTGAGGCCAGCAGTAGATGAGATCGTGCTCTTCCAGCTGGTTGGGGTGGGAGGGGGTGCCCTTTTTGGTCAAATAGAGTGGTGAGGCAAACAGGCCGTACTCGATATGGCCGAGACAGATCGCATTGGGCAGCGACTGGGGCAGCTCACCGTTGAAGAACACCAGATCCCGATCATTGTCGAACAGGTGCTGGTGATCATTGGTCTGGGTGATATCGAACTGTACCTCGGGATAGTGCAGCCCGAATTCGGCCAGCATATCGATTAGGATGGTGTTGGAGAGTGCGATCGGCGCAGCTATCCGGATAAGCCCGGTGATGTCGGCCTCTTGACCCTGGATCTCGCTGGTGGCCTGCTCGATTTGCGCGAGTGGCGTGCAGAGACGTTCGTAGTATCTGAGGCCATCATCGGTAAGGCGGAGTTTGCGGGTAGAGCGATGTAGCAGGGAGCAACCCAGTTGCTCTTCCAGCTGGGAAATGCGTCGACTGATGGTGCCTGTTGGCATGCCCAGTGCGGCTGCAGCGTGGGAGAATCCTCCCTCTTGCACCACCTTGACGAACAGGTAGAACTCTTCGATGTGCTTCATAAACGCTGTTCTGGGTGTAACAAGGGGGCAACCATAAAAAGAGCGTTCCGGGTTGGCAAGGGTAATTCAGCGTTTAATTGATCTGGATTCGATTTCTGTTGATACCAGTTATTCACCCGCCCGTCATCTCAGTTTCCCCGAGCTGGTGATTATTTCGGCACGATGTCAAATGGCGCTGCGGCAGAGATGTTTGCCATATTTCCTGATTTGTTCCGCTATAACCGCGGGAGAAGACCGATATTGCAATCTGATGGAAGGAATCTAGGTTGCTCTGCGTGCTCAGCCGGAGTGGTTTTCCATCCCCAGTCAATGTGATGCAGATCATATATTCGGGTTTTGCTCATTGCCTGTTGAAAAATGAATTTGGGGTATATCAATTCCGTCTTAGTGAACTATTTTTGTCCGTTTTGGCGTTTTTTTGGCTGTTTATCCATCCGCTTGGTTAATTAATGGAAGCTTT
The DNA here is from genome assembly GCF_019046985.1 of Aeromonas sp. FDAARGOS 1417. NCBI lineage: Bacteria > Pseudomonadati > Pseudomonadota > Gammaproteobacteria > Aeromonadales > Aeromonadaceae > Aeromonas > Aeromonas sp. FDAARGOS 1417. The sequence continues at coordinate 246,225 of NZ_CP077221.1, forward strand.
GTGACAGAGAGTGATGACTATTTCCACCATTGATTTAAATGTTAATAACAAATTTGTCGCAGCAAATATGCAATTGTTCTTTCAAGGTCTCGAGTGGATAGCTCTTAGTGCTTGTTTTTACTGGGGAAAAAAGTTAAAAATCGACTATATGATTTGCCTGGATTAACAGGGTCCTTGGCTGAGTCCTTTGTAGTATTGCCGTACAGGCCGCCCTGTTGTTGATATCTGAAATAGTTTTGTCCGCTCTTGGCTATGTGAAAAGGGATAATGGCCGAGAGGTGTTTGCACCTTGCATTCTGCAGCTAGCGGTTTGCCAGACCTGTTTTCCGGTTAACCAGTGACCATCCAGCATGAATGACCTTGACCAGATGAATACGCTTGACGAACGGTTACTGAAGACGATGGATGTTCTGCATACCCCGATCTGGGTTTATGACATCGAGCATCACCATATTTTCTGGGCAAACAGCGCCGCGCTCTCCGTGTGGGAGGCGACGTCTCTCGACGAACTCTGCTCCCGCGACTTCTCTGCCGATATGGCAACCGCCATCGATCTGCTGCTGCAGCGCTATCTGGGTGATTTTCAGCAGGGGCGCAGTTACAACGAGTGGTGGACCCTCTCCCCAAAGGGGGTCAAGAAGCAGATCTATCTGCGCCTCTCCGGTATTCAACTGGCTGGCCGGCTGATGATGATGACCGAAGCGGTGCTCGACTCCGATACCCTCTATCAGGAGTCCTCGCTGGCAACCGGCGATACCCTTGCCTGCCTGTTCGATAGCCATGGTGTGTTCGAGAGTGGTAACTATCACTTCGAAATGTGTTTCGGCCACCAGATCGCCAAGCTCTCCCAGGTTTTCTCCGGCAATGATGACAGCTTCTACCAGAAGCTCTCCCGTCTCGATGAAGTGGTGACCGAGGGGGAGTGCCGAACCCTCAAGGGGATGCGCTGGTTCCAGTATCAGTTCCGCTATATCCAGCAGGGGGCCCGCATTCTGCTCACCATGCGGGATATTACCGATCGCAAACTCGAAGAGCTGGAGCATCGCCACCTCGCCTGGCACGACTCCCTGACCGGCCTGCTCAATCGGTATGGCTTGATGAAATCCCTTGAGGCCTATTGCGGGCTGGGGGAGCGTTTCGCGCTGGTGTTCATGGATCTGGACAACTTCAAGCTGGTCAACGACAACTACGGCCACAAGGCGGGAGATCGCCTGCTGGAGCGGGTCGCCGGTCGCCTCAAACAGATTTGCCCGCGGGATGTGGAGCTGGCTCGCCTCGGTGGCGATGAATTCACAGCACTGGTGCCGCTGGGCAATCAGGGGGATCGGGCGCAAGAGGTGGCCGATCAGATGCTCTCCCAGATGACCAAGCCGCTGCAACTGAGCGGGCTGCCGGAGGTGACCATCGGCGGCAGTATCGGTATCGCCATCTATCCCGATGATGCGGATGACGGGGACAACCTCATCACCCGTGCCGACATGGCCATGTATCAGGCCAAGCAGATGGGGCGGCTGCGCTGGCAGCGTTTCACCCCCAGCATGCAGCAGACCCTGCAACGTAAGCTCAATCTCAAACAGTTTCTGGCCAAGGCCATCGGCCGCCAGGAGCTGAGCCTCTGTTACCAGCCGCAGGTCGATGCCGCCAAACGGCGTCTGATCGGTTACGAGGCGCTGCTGCGCTGGTACAACCCGGTGCTCGGCCATGTGTCGCCGGTGGAGTTTATCCCGCTGGCCGAAGAGATGGGGCTGATCCGCGAGATCGGCAGCTGGGTGCTCTCCACCGCGCTGGCACAGGTAGCCAGCTGGCAGAAGCGCTTCCATCAGCGGGTGCCTGTCTCCGTCAACCTCTCCGGTTTCCAGCTCTCGTCGGCGCTGCCCGGGCAAGTTCGCCAGCAGCTGGAGCTGCACGGGGTGGATGCCTCCCTGTTGACGCTGGAGCTGACCGAAACCGTGCTGATGCTCGATATGAAGGGGTGCCTCGGCATTCTCGACGATTTGAGCGAGCAGGGGATCAAGATTGCCATCGACGATTTCGGTACCGGCTACTCCTCGCTGGCTTATCTCAACCGGTTGCCGATCAACAACATCAAGCTGGATCGCTCCTTCGTGGTCGGCCTCAACTTGCCGGTGATCCGGGCGACTGCAGCCATGGCCACCAATCTGGGGTTGGGGATCATGGCGGAAGGGGTGGAGGAGCCTCACGAGCTGGCCGCACTGCAGACCCAGGGGTGCCATGTGTTCCAGGGATATCTGTTCAGCAAGCCGCTTACAGTGGCGCAAGTTGAGGCGAGCGGTTTTGTGGTGGAGTGCCAGGTCGGGCGTTATCCACTGCTAGATGCCGTGATGGCAGAGTAACAAGTGTGCGTTAGGCCACAACTTGGAATTTTATTCCGCAATATTTAATCAAAATTAATCATTCTTTTGCGATCGGTCATGAGACGGATTGGCTGGAATTGCTAGCATGCGACCTCGTTTCTAGGGAAAGGAGTATCGCAATAATGAGTCATGCTGCTGTCAATGACCGTCCGGCCAGCCCTCCCAAAGGTTGGCTGAACCGTTTCCTCAATGGCGTCGAGAAAGCCGGGAACAAATTACCCGACCCCGCCATGCTGTTCCTCTACGCCTTGCTGATCGTCTGGGTCGGCTCCTGGGTGTTGTCACAATTCCAGTTTGATCTGGTCAACCCCCGTACCGGGGAGGCGGTAGTGGTCAACAACCTGCTGACCGGTGCCGGTCTGGCCGAGTTTCTCTCCACCATGGTGACCACTTTCACCGGCTTTGCCCCGCTGGGCATCGTGCTGGTGGCCATGCTCGGGGTCGGGGTGGCCGAGCAGTCCGGTTTTATCAATACCGGTCTGAAAAAGTTGCTGAAAGTGACGCCTGCCCGTTTTCTCACCCCCATGCTGATCTTGGTTGCGATCGTCAGCCACACCGCCGCAGATGCGGGCTATGTGCTGGTGATCCCCATCGGTGGCATCATCTTCCACGCTGCCGGACGCCATCCGTTGGCGGGGATCGCCGCTGCCTTTGCCGGCGTTTCCGGCGGTTTTGCCGCCAACTTCCTGCCCTCCGGCGGGGATGCGCTGCTGCAGGGTTTTACCCAGTCCGCCGCTCAGTTGCTCGATCCTGACTACATGGTCAACACCCTGTGCAACATCATCTTTACCGGTGCCTCTTCGTTGCTGATCATCTGCGTCGGCTGGTTCGTCACCGAAAAGGTGGTGGAGCCGCGCCTCAAGCATGTGGCGCTCAACGAGGATCTGGAGAGTGCCGACGAGATGGGGCGCTACAGCGCGCAAGAGAGCCGGGCCTTCAACTGGGCCGGGTTTGCCATGCTGGCGGCTATCGTGCTGCTGGCGCTGGCGCTCTCCCCGAGCGATTCACCGCTGCGTGCTGCCGATGGCTCCCTGACCACCTTCGCCGCACCGGTGATGAAGTCCATAGTGCCGCTCATTTTCCTGCTCTTTATCCTGCCCGGGATTGTCTACGGCTTTGTCGCAGGCAGCTTCAAGAGTGGCAAGGATGTGATCGATGCCATGTCGGCCACCATGAACAAGATGGGCTCCTACATGGTGATGGCCTTCTTCTGCGCGCTCTTTATCAAGGCGTTTGGCGACTCCAATCTGGGCACCCTGCTGGCCCTCTCCGGTGCCGAAGTGCTTCATGCGCTGGCGCTGCCCGGTGAAGTGACCATCGTCGGGATGATCCTGCTCACCGCCAGCGTCAATCTGGTAGTTGGCTCGGCCTCCGCCAAGTGGGCGCTGATCAGCCCGATCCTGGTACCCATGTTGATGGCGGTGGGGATCTCCCCCGAGCTGACCCAGGCGGCCTATCGGGTAGGGGATTCCGCCTCCAACATCATCACCCCGCTGATGGTCTTCTTCCCGCTGGTGGTGGTCTATTGCCAGCAGTATGTGAAGAGCACCGGGATCGGTACTCTGGTCTCCATGATGCTGCCGTACTCGCTTGCCTTCCTGGTGAGCTGGACGATTTTCCTGCTGCTCTACTGGGCGCTCGGCTTCCCGCTCGGGTTGCAAGCCCCTTACGTCTATCCGGCCCCTTAAGCTGGGTGTGCGAGGGAGCCTTGGGCTCCCTCGTTTTTTTCGCTATGGTGTTACCTCATTTTGGAGGTGCCATGAATCAGACCATCGATCTTATCCTTTCCCATCGCTCCATTCGTCAGTTCACTGCCGAGCCGATCGCCCCGCAGCAGCTGGATGCCATTCTCGCCGCCGCCCAGTCCGCCTCAACCTCGAGCTTTTTGCAGGTGACCAGTATTGTGCGAGTCTGCGAGCACGAGGCGCGTCAGCAGTTGGCCATGCTGGCGGGCAATCAACCCTATGTGGTGCAGGCGGCCGAGTTTCTGGTGTTCTGCGCCGATTACCACCGCCACACCCAGATCGTGCCCGAGGCCCAGACCGGCTATGCGGAGCAGTTGCTGATCGGTGCCATCGACGGCGCCCTGATGGCGCAAAACGCCCTTCTGGCGGCCCAGTCGCTGGGGCTGGGCGGGGTCTATATCGGCGGCATTCGCAACCATCCGGCCGAGGTGAGCGAGCTGCTGGGCTTGCCCCATCAGGTGATCCCGCTGTTTGGCCTCTGCCTTGGTCATCCTGCCCAGCAGCCGGAGCAGAAACCCCGTCTGCCCAGGGGATTGGTGGTGCATCAGGAGCGCTACCAGCACGAGCTGGATCGCGACCTGCTGGCCCGGTACGATCAGCAGATCGCGGACTACTATCAGGCCCGCAGCAGCAATAACAAGCAGCAGACCTGGAGCGGACAGATCCGCGCCATTCTGGGCAAGGAGTCCCGCCCTTTCATGCTGGGATTCCTGCAATCGCGGGGCTTTAACCTCAAGTAATGGCGCTGATGGGCGATACTATGGGGAGGTGACCGTCATGGTCATCATCCCCTGATCCTGCAATCTCTCCCTGAGACCGGGGGCACAGCTTGGTGACAAATCGTGGGCAAGGGGGGATCTGCAGGCTACCTTAAGTGGGTAAGCTGTTGTAGGATCACGCAATTGGATAGGAACAGGGGTTTGGACATCCTATGATTTTAACTTTGGTATTGCTGTCTATTGGCGCACTCCTGTTTTTGGTTATCGCCTATAACGTGGTGCAGCAATATAAGCAGAAGGCAGAGGCGGACAAGCGTCACGCCGTTGCCAGACACAAGACGGTGGCTGACGAGACCGAAGAGGTGTTGCTGAACGTCAATCTGGTGCCTTTCTCCAAGAACATGGTGTTGCTGTTGCAGCACCGGATCCTCGATGCCTATCGCGCTATCGCCCAGGTGATGCCGAACAATCAGATCAAGCAGCGCATCGTCGATGTGCAGACCCAGATCAAGAATGTGCAGGAGAACTACAGCGTGCAGGATGAGGGGCAGTTCAAGACCCCGGAGTCCGATCGTCAGGCGATCCAGATGCTGCAGCTGGTCAAGAAGATGCGGGCCGTGCTGCGGGTCGAGCACAACAAGGGCAAGATTGACCCTCAGGGGTTTGCCCAGGAAGAGCGCCGCCTCGAGCTGATGCAGCTCAAGATCAACATCTCCAATCTGGTCAAGCGGGCGATGGATGCCCGCATTCAGGGCCAATATGGCACTTGCCGCCAGCTCTATACCAAGGGACTCTCTGCCATGGCGAGCGTGGGCGACAAGGATCCCTATCTGCTGGCCCGTGAAGAAGATATGCGTCAGGGGCTCAAGGAGCTTGAAGAGCTGCAGCAGCAAAATAGCGCGCAGGATCTGCAAAACATCAAGGACAAGGAAGCTGACGAGCTCGATGTCCTGTTTCAACCCAAGAAGAAATGGTAAGCATGTCCCACCCACTCGATTCCACACTGGGGCCAATGGCCCCATTTGTTTCTCAGCTGTTGGCCGAGCTGGCCGCCAGTGGCGTCACCATTTCCCGGCCAACGGTCGATCACCTCTGTTATCGGGCGGCAACCCTGCAGGAGTACTGCGCGCTATGTGCTGTGCTGACTGAGGCAGGTACCTTGCTTGTGGAGGGGATGATTGGCGGACGTCCCATCGCCACTTATCAGTTGCATCAGCCGCTGTTGGCTGGTGAGGTACAGGTACCCTGTATCGAGCTGGCTGCACCGAAACCGGGTCGCGTCCATCAGGCGGGGCTGGAACATATCGAGCTGGTGGTCACTTCACTGCAAGATCTGGTAGCGCGCTATCCCGAGTTGCCATTCAAAACTGGCAACATGCAGGATACCCGCAACCCCGATATTGGCCTGATGTTGCCCTCCGGCCAGATCAAGTTTCACCTGCGCCCGCTGGCTGAGGTGATCGCCGAAGAGGTGGCGACTGGTGCTGTGGTCGCGGTGCCTGCGGATTATTTCGATCAGGAGTGATCCTGCGCACAATGCTGAGCGGGCCTGACAGGCTCTTGAATAACGCAGCAAAAGGGGTCACCGGTGTGACTAATACCAGTCAGTTAAGCCTGAAAGGTATTATTTTTATTTGCTTTTTTCACACTATTGTCCCGTCCTGAATATGGTTTACACCTTTCCCCCCAATAAATGGAGAGCCCGATGGGACAAGGTGTGAAACGGACACAGCGCGATTACTCGCTGACTTTTAAACTGGCGCTGGTCGAGCAGATTGAAAAAGGCGAGCTCACCTACAAACAGGCTCAGGTGCGTTATGGCATTCAGGGCCGCTCCACCGTTCTGGTATGGTTGCGTAAACATGGTCGGCAAGATTGGAGCCAGGGGGCTTCTGTGCGTGCCGGCAGGAGTATCACCATGCCTGACCCCGACAACCAGACGCCCGAACAGCGCATCAAGGAGCTCGAGCAGCAGCTGGCGCTGATGAGCCAGAAGGCCCAGTTCTTTGAGGCCGTCGTCGATGTACTGAAGAATGACTACGGCGTCTCCATCGTAAAAAAGCGACCCAGCAAGTCCTCTCGCAGCGGCAAGTCGAGAGGCTGACCATTGTCAGGGCTTGCCTGTTTCTGGGGATAAGCCGGCAGGCTTACTACAAGCGCAATCGGGTCGCCGACGAGCGCCATGCACAAGGATTGCAGGTGGTGCGCTTCGTGCGTCAGGTTCGACTGCGACAACCTCGGGTCGGCACCCGCAAGCTGCATTATCTGCTGCAGGGTCAGGATGATGGCGGGCTCAAGGTAGGGCGTGACAGGCTGTTTCGGATATTGGCCGAGCACCGCTTGCTGGTGCAGCCTAAGCGGGCGTATCACAAGACCACCCACAGTTTTCACCGTTTCTACCGTCATCCCAACTTGCTCAAGGCGGGGCCAGAGCAGGTCACGCCGGTGGCCCCGGAGCAGGTCTGGGTCGCAGATATCACCTATCTGCCCGCCAGGAGCGGACCGCTGTACCTGAGCCTGGTGACGGATGTCTACTCACGCAAGATAGTGGGCCATCACGTGCACGAAGGGATGCATGCCAAGTCGGTTGCGATGGCGTTCAAGAAAGCGCTGAAGCAACGACGTGGCGGCGGTGAACTCATCCATCACTCGGACCGCGGCGTGCAGTATTGCTCGGGGCTGTATCAGTCATTACATGAACGGTACGGGGTGAAATGCTCGATGACGGATGGGTATGACTGTTACCAGAATGCGTTGGCGGAGCGGGTGAACGGGATTTTGAAAGGAGAGTTATTGTTGCAAAGCCCGCAGGATTTAACGCAAGCGCGGGAGATGGTGCGTGAGGCAGTGGATATTTACAACGCGGAGCGGCCGCATCATGCGTTAAAATACAGAACCCCCGATGCGGTACATCGGGGGTTCTGAGTAGAGAAATGCTAGTTGAAAATGTGTAAACCTATTTCAGGACTAGACATATGCCTCTGTGGCCTGGCCTTCACATCGCGGGTAACTTTGCTCCCTTCGTTCCGGTAACACAGATGCCTTGGGGATGGAGTTGGGGGATGCGCCGCTACCGTTGCAAACTGTGTCTGCGCACCAACACCATCCTATCCATGACCGCTTGAACAAGCAGGTGGCTGGTGAGCTCCATCTGGCAGAGCATGCGCACCTGCGGATAAGCAGTCTCGCCATGCTGGATGCCGGGATTGGCAAACGCAGCGGCATAGTCTGGGGTATCGGGCATCCGCCACATAACACCATCGGCGACGATCAGTTTGGGTGATAGGCATGTTGGTGCCAGAGCGAGGCGGTCTAGTGACTCTTGTCCCGGAGCTTCTGGTGGGCTTGCTGGAAGGCGCTGGGTTCAACAACGGGACGGTCACTGGGTAGCGACGCCCTTTTCGCCGAGCAGAGCCATGATGAGCTCGGGGAAAATGAGGTCAGAGAGTGACTCAAACTGGGCGGCATTGTTGGCGTGGAGGAAGTCGAGAGCCTGGTCGATACGCATTAAAAATCCGAAACCAAGCCAACTGGTTTCGAATTTTTACACATCAAGAGGATCGGTCAATTGATCCTTAACTAATCGGCATTAACCTTGTGCGTGCCCTGTTGCATGGCCGGAATTGCCTCGCGGTGAGGGTCAGTCCAGCAACTCCTGATGGAGGCGGTTGACGATATTGCCCGCCTCGCTCTCCTTGACCAGGAAGCAGAGGTTGTGGGCGCTGGCGCCGTAGCAGATCATCCGGATGTTGTGCTCGCGCAGGGCGTCAAAGACCTGACTGCCCACCCCGTTCACTTCGCTCATCCGGTTGCCGATGAGCGCCACCAGTGCCAGACCGGTTTCCACCTCCACCTTGCAGAGTTGCCCCAGCTCGGCCAGTACCTTGTCGCTCAGGATCGGTTCGCCGTTGCTCTGGCTCCCGGTGTGATCCAGCGTCAGTGACACGCTCACCTCCGACGTGGTGATGAGATCGACCGAGATGCGGTGACGGGCCAGAATGCCGAACACTTCGGCCAAAAAGCCGTAGGCGTGGAACATGTTGAGGCTGTGCAGGGTCACCAGCACCTGCTGGCGGCGCAGGGCGACGGCGCGAAACAGCGGGCTTGAATCTGTGCTGGCGCGGATCCAGGTACCACCGGCGGCGGGGTCCTTGGCGGAGCCGACAAACACCGGAATATTCTGGCGCACCGCCGGTTGCAGGGTCGCGGGGTGCAGCACCTTGGCGCCGAAGGTGGCCATCTCGGCCGCTTCGACAAAGCTGATTTCGGGAATGGGACGGGCGCGGGTGACGAGGCGCGGATCCGTGGTGTAGATGCCGGGCACATCGGTCCAGATCTCGATACTGGCGGCATCGAGCGCTTCGGCCAAGAGGGCTGCGCTGTAGTCAGAGCCACCGCGCCCCAGCGTGGTGGTGCGGCCATCGCCATCGGCGCCGATAAAGCCCTGGGTGATGATGAGGCTGTCGCCAAGCTGCGGGCCCAGCGTCTGCTGGCAGAGAGTGCGGGTGGTGGCCAGATCGACGGTGGCTTTGCCAAAGCGGCTGTCGGTGCGCATCAGCTGACGCACATCCTGCCAGTGGGCCTTGACGCCGCGCTGGCGCAGCAGCTCGGTAAAGAGGCGGGTAGACATCAGCTCGCCGCAGGCGATGAGGCGATCGGCCAGCTCCGCATCGGTATGCTGGTGGGCTTGCTGGGCCATGAGGCGGATTTCGTCCAGCTGGCCATGAATGAGGGCGCTCACATCAACAGGGTTGCCGAGATCGCTCAGAATGGCCTGCTGGATCCCGGCCAGTTTGGCCAGCTGCTCGTCGCGGCCCGCTTCGTCCAGCTCCCCTTGTGCCAGGGCGACCAGCAGGTTGGTGACACCGGCGCTGGCGCTCAGTACCACCACCCGGGTGGCGGGATTGGCCAGCACGATGTCGGCGCAGTGATTCATGGCCGGGAAGTTGGCGACACTGGTTCCGCCAAACTTGGCGACATTGATCGGGCTCATTGCTTACTCCTGTCTTATTTTAAGATTCCGGTTCCATCGGGCAAAAAAGAGAGGAGGAGGCTGAAAATGGCAGGAATGAACGAAGCTATCCCGGCCAGAAGCACTCCACCTGCAGAGCCCATCCCGTACCGCCCCTGACAGGGCGCGGTGTGGGATGATCACTACCGATGACAACCCGGGGGATTCAGCCCCCGCAGCCGACGTTGAGGTCACCAGTCTCCTCACTCGTCTCGGCGCTGCTCCCCCTGACCCAAGTTCACCGGACGCTGGCGTCCTCCCTTGGGCTGCCTGGGCAGCGCTCCTCTTCTGGCTCCACCAGGGCGGTGGAGTGCATTTAGAAATACCCTGCGTTGGATTGCACTGTCAATCGAGTTTGTGAAAAAGTTCAAATTGTCGGCTAACTCAACGCAGGATCAATGACTTAGGCAATGGTCTTTGACAAAACCTTGGAACGGCGCTGCCAGTTGTAGAGACGCTGGCGCGCCACCGGCAGATCTTCCACTTCCAGCGGATCGAAGCCCCGCTCCCGGAACCAGTGGATGGAGCGGGTGGTGAGTACGAACAGGCGACGGATCCCGAGCCGCTTGGCCCGCTCGGCTACCTTGGCCACCAGCTGATCCCCCCGGTTGGAGTTGCGATAGTCGGGGTGGATGGCGACGCAGGCCATCTCCGCCATCGCCTCTTCCATAAAGCAGTAGAGGGCCGCGCAGCCGATGATGAGACCATCGCGCTCGATGATGGTGAACTTGTCGATCTCCATCTCCAGCTGCTCGCGGGAGCGGCGCACCAGAATGCCTTCCTCCTCCAGCGGGCGAATAAGATCCAGAATGCCACCGATATCTTCGATGGTGGCGGCGCGGGCCTGCTCGGCACTTTCCCGCACTATCTGGGTGCCGAGGCCGTCGCGGCTGAACAGCTCCTGCAGCATGGCGCCGTCATCCTGATAGCTCACCAGATGGGAGCGGGGCACCCCGCCACGGCAGGATGCAATGGCCGCACGCAGGTAGCGGGCGGTGCCGGACATCTCTTCCCCCGCCTGCTCCAGCTCCACCAGCAGCTCTTCGGCCTGCTCGGGGAAGAGCTCGGAGATAGCTTCGCCGCGTCTGTCCATCACCCCCTGGGTACTGCTAAAGCAGATGAGCTTGTCCGCCTTGAGATCGACCGCCACCCGGCGGGCCACCTCTTCGGAGCTCAGGTTGAAGCTCTCGCCTGTGACCGAGCAGCCGATGGGGGAGATAAGCACCAGACTCTTCTGATCGAGCTGGCGGGTGATCCCCTCCACGTCGATGCGGCGCACCCGGCCGCTATGGCAAAAGTCGATGCCATCATCCACCCCCAGCGGCTGGGCAGTGACGAAGTTGCCGCTCACCACGCTGATCCGCGCCCCCTGCATGGGTGTGTTGGCGAGCCCCATGGAGAGCTGGGCGGTGATGTCATATTGCAGGCCGCCACACACCTGTTTGATGATGGTGAAACTCTCGTCATCGGTGACCCGGATCCGCTTGTGATACTGGGCCTCGATACCGGCGCGGGCCAGCGCTTCATCGTTTTGCGGACGTGAACCAAACACCAGCACCAGGCGTATGCCCAGTGTCTGCAGCAGGGCGATATCGCTGACGATATTGGCGAAGTTGGGGTGGCAGATGGCTTCTCCCCCCATCATCAGCACAAAGGTGGCACCCCGATGGACATTGACATAGGGGGTGGATTGCCGGAAGGCATTGACCAGACTGGGTTCGCGTTCACGCACTTGATATTTCTTCCATAAAAAAACAGCGACTGGCTCAATATATGAAAATTAATTCACAAATCAAGACTAAATATTGATTTTGGCCGTTTCTGGTCTACGAGGGGCGGGTTGGCTGTGCGGATCGGGAAAGGGTGACGGACGGTGCAGATAGCCGTTGGAGCGAGCGGGGAGGGGCCCGCCGGTTGATCCGGCGCGATAAACTGCTATCTTCGATGCTCCTTTTCGTCAGCTGTGTGATTTCACAGGGTTTTATACAAGGACAGAATTCATGGAACAGATTATTTCACCGGCAGATGCCCTGCCGGGACGACGCGAAGCGATGGTGATTGGTCAGCAGCATGCGGTGAATGGCAACCCGACCCAGGGCCCCTGGCCACAAGGGATGGCGGTGGCCTGGTTTGGCATGGGCTGTTTCTGGGGCGTTGAGCGCCTGTTCTGGCAGCAGCCGGGCGTCTACTCCACCGCGGCAGGTTATCAGGGCGGCGTGACCCAGAATCCCACCTACAAAGAGGTGTGCAGCGGGCTGACCGGCCATGCCGAGACGGTGCAGGTGGTGTTTGATCCGGCGGTGATCAGCTACGGCGATCTGCTCAGACTGTTCTGGGAGCAGCACGATCCGGCGCAGGGGATGCGTCAGGGTGGGGACATTGGCACCCAGTATCGCTCGGTGATCTTCTATGGCGACGAGAGCCAGCAGATCATTGCCCAGCAGAGCATGGCGGCCTATCAGCAGGCGATGGCGGCAAGCGGCGACAGTCGTGCCATTACCACCCGCATTCTGCCGCTGGCGCCCTTCTACTACGCCGAGGATTACCATCAGCAATATCTGGAGAAAAATCCGGATGGTTACTGCGGATTGGGTGGCATCGGAGTCTGTTTGCCGCCCAGCCTGAACCGCTGAACTGGTTTGTAGTCGATTTCTTAATAAAAGTGAAAATAAATGGTCGGAGGAGGGAACTTATTGCGACCAGTCGGGACTAACTAGGTAGCGTCCAGGGATCGGATGCAAAGTCCAGACACATTTCTTGCCTTGATAACCGCCTGATGAATGAACGCACTGGCGGGTTGAAAATGATAGCAAGCAGGGCTGCCCACCAAGGCGGCCCTTTTCCTTATCTGCTGCTTTGAAATCTTGCGTTGGGCGGGAGAGCCGGACGGCAGATCAGCCGATGGCGCTGTCGAACAGGTTCTTGATGAGATCGATAAACTCGATGAGGAAGGTTTTCTGTTCCGGGGTCGGGGCGCGCAGCCAGACGGCGGAGAGCACCTCTTCCAGGTCGGCGACCACGGCGTCGGCCTCCTGCATGATGGCGAAACGCACCTTGGGATCGAGCTGGGGGTTTTGCTCGCAAATGGCCATCAGGTTGCTGGCAACTCGGCCACTGACCAGATCTTCGATGGTCTCTTCACCATCGTTCTGCTGCTGGGATTCAAACAATCCCAAACTCTCCACCAGATACTCGATCAGCGAGATATAGCCTTCACTTTCTACCACCATGGTTGCTGCCTCAATACAGTAACAATACGAAAATTAAGCGTATTTTAGTGGCTTGCCCTAGCTTGGCAAGCAGCAGTGCAGGCGATGGCGAGTAAAACTGACTCCGCCCCGCTCCACGCACTCCAGCCCGGTCAACGTAAAGCCATGTCGTAAAAATAGCTCATAACTGAAGGCGCTGGCCTCGGTGGTGATGAGGGTCATACCGAGCCCTCTGGCCCCCGCGAGCGCCGTGGTGAGCAGCAGATTGCCCAGCCCCTGGCGCTGATGGTCGGCGCTCACATAGAGCAGGCTGAGGTGGCCATCGGGGCTCAGGGTGACAAACCCGAGGGGCACATTTGCCTGCTCCGCCACCCAGCCGTGGTGCTCGCGCAGCTGGCTGACAAAGCCCGGATGTTGTGAACCGAGGGCCCACTGCTCCACCTGTTCGGCGCTGTAGTGCTCGGGGCCGCAGCGTCGCACCGCCTGCTCAAACAGGGTCACGAGGGCGGGGATATGTGCCTCGCCAAGGGGGACAATACAAAGTGCTGGATTAAGTGCTGGCGTCATAAGGATGGGCCGTCAGTAGGGGGGAGGGGGCGCGGCGCCTGTGGCCGTTTGGCTTTGGGCAGACCCGCGACAACCCGCTCATAGGAGTGGTGCACCCAGCCCTGCCACAGATCATCTGGCAAGGTGCTGTTCAGGGTCACTGTGTTCCAGTGTTGCTTGTTCATATGCCAACCCGGTTTGACCTCGGGGTGGATCTCGCGCAGCAGCAACGCCAGCTCGGGCTCGCATTTGAGATTGATGGTAAGCGGCTCGGCCTGCCAATCCACCAGCGCAAACATCTTGCCCGCGATGCGGTAGACCAGGATCTCCGGGCCAAACGGGGTATCTTCGGTGGCGCCCGGCAGGGAGAGCAGAAAGTGGCGCAAACGGGTCAAATCCATGGTGGGTTCTCGCGCAAGGGGTGATCCGGGTCATGTCAGGCGCATATCTATCGGCGGGCCTGTTCTGTTAATATGCGCGCAGCCGAGTATACCCCCCATCACCAAGGGAGCCTATTGGATGTTGTATCACAAGACTTTCGAACTGGGTCCCGAGCGGGATTGGGTGGTGTTTGTCCACGGCGCCGGTGGCAGCTCCTCCATCTGGTTCAAGCAGCTGCGCGCCTATCGCGAGCACTTCAACGTGCTGCTGCTGGACTTGCGCGGCCACGGCCAGTCCCACCAGCTGCAACAGGTGGTCAAGGGACACTACAGCTTTCGGGAAGTGACCGAAGATATCGTTCGGCTGCTCGATCATCTCGATATCCGCCGCGCCCACTTTGTCGGCATCTCCCTTGGCACCATCCTTATTCGCCATCTGGCCGAGCTCTGCCCGGAGCGGGTGAAAAGCATGGTACTGGGGGGCGCTATCTTGCGGCTCGATATCCGCTCGCGGGTGCTGGTGCAACTGGGCCGACTCGGCCAGCACTTCCTGCCCTATATGTGGCTCTACCGGCTGTTTGCCTTCATCATCATGCCGCGCCAGCACCATCAGGAGTCACGCAACCTCTTTGTGCGCGAGGCCCGCAAGCTCTGCCAGAAAGAGTTCAAACGCTGGTTCCGCCTCGCCACCGAGGTCAATCCGCTGATGCGTTACTTCCGCGAACGCTCCCTGCCCATTCCCACCCTTTATGTGATGGGGGAGGAGGATCATATGTTTCTGGCTCCGGTGCGCGAACAGGTGGCTCGCGATGCCAGCTCCTCGCTGGCGGTGATCCAGCAGTGCGGCCATGTCTGCAATGTGGAGCAGCCGGAGCAGTTTAATCGCCGTACGCTGGCATTTATTCAATCGCTGGGGGGAGGGAGGAAATAATCTTTTGCCTCAACCCCGACTCAAACAAAGTGGGGAATATATCTGGGCCAGCGCATATCCAATTTCAGATGTCACGAGAATAGCAGTGCCTGCGAGACGGGGCCAAGCCAGCACGCCGGCATCCTCTATCTGGTGGTTCAGGTGGCGAAATAGGAAAATAAAAACGGCAGGATAAATATCCTGCCGTTTGACTCAAGGAGTTTCATAATATCTATCCAATCCTGACACATCTGGCTCAGAAAGATGGGTGTCTAAGATATGCTGTGAATTCACCTTGCGCAGTTTTGTAATATTATAATGCGTAGGCCAAGGGGCCATTTAGGCTAATAAACTGCCTAAGATCTTGAAGTGATAAATTTATTTCAACAGAGCCCTCTGCACCTGGGGCTACTTCGTACTCATCGAAGCATAGAGTTAAATTATGGCCATCGAAATAGTAACATTGATCATCTTTTAAACCTTCAAAATACTCCCCATACCCTCTAGCTTTAAGGGCTTTTTCTGCAAG
This sequence comes from Aeromonas sp. FDAARGOS 1417, assembly GCF_019046985.1. Taxonomy (NCBI): domain Bacteria; kingdom Pseudomonadati; phylum Pseudomonadota; class Gammaproteobacteria; order Aeromonadales; family Aeromonadaceae; genus Aeromonas; species Aeromonas sp. FDAARGOS 1417. The sequence continues at coordinate 261,649 of NZ_CP077221.1, forward strand.
TTTATCTACGCCTTCCTTGTAACCGGCGACAAAAAGATCTTTAAAATAAATTTGACCACCAGTAGTGATGTTTATGTTTGAGCTTGCAATTGTATTTCCAGCCCCGACATCGCCATGAGAATAATATGTGCCCTTATATAGAACACTTAGTAAATTACCTTTCAATGCATACTTTTCAGTTGTCACAAACCAGTTTTCTTGTTCATATTCTACATCTACACGTGCAGCATGTTTCAAATGTGCATTAACTCTATCTTCTATCAACTGATCTGATAGTCCTGATATCTGAATATAATCAGCTTTAACTTCGGCAGTCCACTCTGGATTGGTTGGATTGGGCCGCTTATACTCTAGCTTTTTCTTCTGAAACGTAACATTATTGCCAGTTTTGTCCAAGGTTGACTTTTGGAGTATCAATGAAGTGAGGTTCTGCTTACAACTGCGCACGTCGGTAAGTTGCCCAGCTAATTTATCATAGGGGACTCCTTCAAATTCACTAATATTTGACTTATAGCTACCATCAGCGGTTACAGTACCACCAATTAATTTTACAAGAGCTTCTCCTTGTCCTTTAAGTTGAGCTGTTATTTGTGATTGTGTAACTTTACCGCTAGCATGAATTTCTTCACATTGCCGTGAAGCGAAGTCTGCAATTTCATCTAGTGTTGCGGACTGCAATGACGAAGATGAAAAAAGCACAAAAGGTAGGCAGTGAATGATCTTCATAAATTTCCCTTTTTTTAAGTGTGAAAAGTTTAAAAAATTACAATATAATATGACTTTTTTATCGAACATGGCTTTAATTACACTCAAGACACTCTAAAAAATATTAAGTAAGAGGTTTTTGTATAGTGTGGTGCTAGACTAATATGTGCTTAACAAGAGTTGCACCACCTTGGTTTAACTAGTTTATTAATGCGTTGAGTTATATATGTAAAGTGGTTTTTGGAACTGCAATGGAATATGGATACATTATTATGCAAGGGGTTTCATAGTATCTGCATTGTATATATAGGAGCCATAATTCGATAGCTGTACACATAACTTGTGGCCATCATTGCAGTACCTTGTTTATTAGAAAATATATCTTTTCTACACAGGATAGCTACCGCACTGGGTCTTACCGCCCAGTGGGTAACGATTAACCAAATTGAAGAGTAATACCTCGTAAGCGAGCCTCGGTTACTTATTGTGCTGAAAAGGGTGGATGCGTATGGTACCAAATAAAGATCTATTTGTTGAGCAAAAGATCTTACTGAAGCGGGGGATTGACACGTTATTTTGATGAGGATCAGAAAGCGAAGCGGGAAAGGCAGTTTGGAACTGAGCGTAATGGAAACGGTGCACAGAGATAGTAATGCGAAGCAGACTTAACCCTCGCATATAAAAGCAGAGAAGAAACGCGGTAGGCCCTTTGCTCAATACCCCGTCATTTCCAGATAGCCGACCCCCTTGGCATCTCCCTCCACCGTTACTGCACCCTCCCAGTAGTCAAAGCGACCTGTCATGGCCTGATTGGGCTGACGGGCCTTGATGGTGAGGTTCATTCCGGCGGCGTTTAGCTGCCACTCGACGGGGTAATCCTGCCCCTTGGGGCCGCGCCAGGTGTTGCCCGGCGTAAAGTGAATCGTGTCGGGGGCGAGCACCCGGCTGCTGCCGTCCCGCTCAATCAAAATGCCGTAGCGGTTCTCAGGCTCAGTGCGTCCCGATTTGGTGCGCAGGCGAAACAGCATCAGTTCGCGGCCATCGGCCAGTTGCAGCGAAAACCAGTCCCAGCCCGATTGCCACTGGGCCAATACCGAGCTGCTCCACTCGTGATCAAACCAGCCTTGTCCGGTGACGGTGCGGGTTTCGCCATCGCGAGTCAGGGTGCCGCGAAGAGTGAGGCGCGGGTAGGAGTAGTAAAAGGAGGCGTTGCCCGGGCTCTTCTCGCTGTAACCGGCCTTGCCTTGCAGCACCAGCGGCTTGGCGGCAGTGACGGTGAGGTTCAGCTCGCCAATCTTGCTCTGCACCTTGAGGGTGGCGGGGAAGAGCGCTGCCCCTTGCGAGGCAAGCCGCCACTCCCTGAGCCAATATTGGCCGCCGCTGGCTCCCGCCAGTCCCGGTCCTTGCCGACTGGCCCGTTCATCTTGCTGGTGGCTGCCACGGTCGAGATCCGTGATGGCAAACTGGGCCAGCCAGAGCTGGGGGGTGAGCCAGGGGTTGCTGGTGCGGAGTTCTTGCTCGATCCCTTGGCGAAACAGGGTCCACTGCATGCCATATTCGCGCCCCTGTTCATCCTTGAGATTGCCGGTGAGATACCACCACTCGGAGCGGTAATCGGGGTGGGCGGCGTGATCCTCCGGCAATTGGATAGTTTGCCCCGGCAGCACCTTTTTAAAGCTGTCGTTGCCACCGCCGAGCAGGGCGCCCAGATCGCTGGCAGCGATAGCCCCGCTATAGAGCGTCCAGAGCATACCCAGCGCCAGCGGCCACCCTTTGATCTGTTTCATACCACTCTCCTTGCCGCATACCAGGATGCCAATGCGCCACATACCGGTGCCAGCAACAGGGCGGTGACCGCATGAAGGGGGGCGGCCTCGAAGGCGAGGCGCCAGCCAAAGGCGCGGGGATTGACCACCTCGATCAGCACCCAGGCGAGGCCATACCCCACCGGCAGGGCCAGCAGGGCGGTGAGCAGCCCCAATCCCGCTCCTTGCCACACCAGCAGCTGGCGGCAGTGGCGGGGGCTCAAGCCCAGACTCTGCAAGGTCTGCAGCTCGCCACGGCGCGCCAGCCCCAGCACCATAAAAGCCGAGCCAATGCCGACAAAGGCGATGCCGAGGATCAGCAACTTCAATAGCTCGGTCACCACAAAGGTCTGGTCAAACACCTTGAGGGCCGCGCTGTGAATGGCGGGGGCGGAGAGCAGATTGAGCTGCTCGCCAAAGCGCTCGCGCAGGCGGTCGGCCAGCTGTTCGGGGTCGTTGCTAAAGAGGGCGAGGGATTGTACCGCGCCAGCCTCGAAGGCGTGCAGGATCTGCCCCTTGTCGCTGCCGTAGTCCTGATAGACACCGGTGACGGTGAACTGCCGTGGCCCCTGCTCGCCGCTGATCGCCAATGTCTGGCCTACCTTGACCCCGAGGCGCACCGTCAGCGGTTCGCTCGCCAGCACTTCGTCGGAACGGGTGGGCCAGCGTCCGGCCAGCAGCGGATAGGCCGCTTTAAGCTGGGGGATAAAGTCCATCTGCGCCCACTCGATGGACTGCCCCTGCCAGCGGGCGGGGTGTACCGAGCGGCGCGAGGCGGCGCTCACCAGCGGGTTGGTGAGCAGGGTCTTGAGGGTTGTGTCGCTCAAGGTGCCCTTGTTGCCCGCCACCCCCTTGGGGGCGGTGACATAGAGATCGGCGGCCAGACGCTGGCCGAGCCAGATCTCCACGCTTGAGCGAAAACTCGACACCATGACCCCGATGCCGATGGCCGCCGCGATGGCGAGTTGCAGCGCCATCACCGCGATGGCGGTGCGATCGAGGTGATAGAGGGTCTCGGCCACCCCGAGCCGGGCGGCGAGGGGGCCGCCCGCGCGCCGTCGCAACCAGCCAAGCAGGCCGCGCAGGGCATCGGGCAGCCAGAGCGCCATGGCCAGCAGCCAGCCGCCGGCGATAAAGAGGGCGCCGGTCAGACCCGTTTGCGGTAGCCACAGGCAGAGGGCGCACAGCAGCAAGATGGCGATGGCCAGCACGCGCCGTCGCCATGGGTGAGCGGGGGGACGGCTGCTGCCGGCACGCAGTTCAAGGGGGGATTGGCGCAGCAGTTGCCACCAGCCGGGCAGGTTGGCGGCCAGCGTACCGAGCAGCCCGATCAGCAGCGCCTTGAGCAGGCTCACGGGGGAGAGACGCAACAGGTCGATGGGGTTGGGCCCATAGAGATCGGCCAGTGCCTGGGTGAGCTGCCCCATCAGCGCCAGCGCCAACAGGCTGCCGAGCAGCACCCCTAGCAGGGTGCCCACCGTGGCGAGAATAAGTAGCTCTAGAATGAGCCAGCGCAGCACCCGACTCGGCCCCATCCCCAGAATGATCAACTGGGCCAGCTGGGGGCGGCGCACGTTCTGCACAAATCGCTGGGCGTTGAACACCAGAAACAGTCCCACCGCCATGGCGAGCAATGAGAGCGCCGTCAGATTGAGGGCCAGCGCATCGCCAAGCTGGCTGGCATCGAGCGCCGGGCTAATGGGCTCAAGCCACAAGGGCTGGTTTGGGTAATCGGTTTGCAGGGTGGCCTGCAGGGTGCGAGCTTCTGATTCGCTTAGCTTGAAGACGATGCGATCGAGCCGACCCGCTTTATCCAGCAGCGGCTGGGTGAGGCCGATATCGGTTATCAGCAGTCGCTCCATGGGCACGGCGCCCGGTTCGAACGTACCTGCCAGCGTCAGGGTCAGTGTTCGGGCGCCATCGCTGCCGCCCAAGACAAAGCGTCGGCTCTGGCCTGCTTGCCAGCCAAGGCGCTCCGCTTCGGGGGCTGCCAGCCAGATGCTGTCGGTGCGGTTGAGGGAAAAGGCGGGTTCGCTCGCGGGTTGGGCGCCAAACAGCTGGCGCAGGGGGCCGGGGTTGAAGAGATCCATTCCCAGCAGTTGAAAGCTGCGCCCCTCTTCATCCTTGAGCCAGCCATGGAGCTGGGGCATGGCATCGAGGGCGGGCTGGCTGGTCACCAGTTGCACGTAAAGCTGCTCATCCAGCCCGCCAGCGGGGGCCAGCCGGTAGTTGGCTTCCCCTGCCAGCTGGCTGCGGGCGGCGACAAAGTTGGTGCGGGCGCTGTGATTGAGCAGCTCGATGGCCACCACCAGCGATACCCCCAATACCAGTCCGGCCAGACTCATCAGCAGCAACCAGGGGTGACTGCGATAGAGGCGCAGCAGCGCTTTGAGTGGCAGCATCAGCGTGCCCCCGACAGACGCAGTCGCTGTTTAGTCATGATGGGGTCCCTTGAGCTCGATAAGTTGCCCCCCTTCAAGGCGCAGCACTCTGTCGGCCAGCGCAGCATAGGCGGGGTTGTGGCTCACCAGCAGCAAGCCAGCGCCGGTATCGCGCACCGCCGCCACCATCAGCGCCATCACCTGTTCGGCATTGTGCTCATCGAGGCTGCCGGTGGGCTCGTCGGCGAGCAGCCACTGGGGCTGATGGATAAGGGCGCGGGCCAGCGCCACCCGCTGTCGCTGACCGCCGGAGAGCTGCTCCGGCCAGGCATGGCGCTTGTGGCTCATATCGAGCCGTTGCAGCAACTGGTCAATCCTTGTCTCATCCGGCGGCAGCCCGTTGATAGCGAGCGGCAGGGCCAGATTCTCGGCCACGTTCAGGGTCGGCAGCAGGTTGAAATCCTGATAGACGATGCCGAAATGGCGGCCCCGCAGGCGCGCCCGCTCGTCGGGGGATCGGGTGTCGATCCGGGTCTCCCCCAGCCAGATCTCCCCTTCATCCGGTGCAATCAGCCCGGCGATCAGATTGAGCAGGGTCGACTTGCCGCAGCCGCTTTGGCCCAGCAGCAGGGTGATCTCGCCAGCGGGGAGGGCGAGATCGAGATGGTGGAACAGCGGCAGTCGTTCACTGCCGTTATCGAAGCTCTTGCAGAGGTTGCGCAGGGTCAGCATGGGATAACCGTTTGATGGTCAATGGCTTTCATCATGCTTGGTACGCTAGCACGGCCAGCATTGATCAACACCCCTTACGGTTGATCAAGAGTGCCAGTTAGTGATCAAGGCGGCAAAAGAGCAGTGGATCCTCGCTGGATCCCGCTTGCCCGAGGTGGTTAGAATAGGGGCTTCCATGGGTCACAGGATGAGCAAGGATGTTACACAAGCAAGTCAGTTTTATCATCGATAGCAAGGGCAACAAGCAGGCTGCCGTCGTCCCCATCGAGATCTACAACGAGCTGATGACCCTGCAAAAGGCACTCTCCGACAACCGGCCGGGGGAGCGCGAGCTCTACCACTTCAACGGCAAGGGGGCCGAGGCCCACGGTTATCCGGTTGGCAAGCGGCAAAATCCGGGCTTTATGGTGCTGGCCGGTTCCACTGCCAATGGCGAGGATGCCGCCTCTTTGCGTGAAGCGGTGATCGAGCTGCGTCACGAACTGCTGGAGAAGGGGGTCATAGTGCCCCGCAGTCAGGGTGGCTTTGTCTTTACCGCCGATCAGCTGTTCAACAGCCCGAGTCTGGCGGCCAGTCTGGTGGCGGGCAATAACCGCAGCGGTCTGGATGCCTGGCAAAACAGCGCAGGCTATACCCTCAAGCAGTCGGGTTTCGGCAAGAAATAATCCCGCGTTTCGACAGCAAACCAATTAAGCGTTAATTGACCTGGATGAATTTTTCTTTTCATCCAGGTGCTAGCATCATTGCCAGACGGTTCTAAAAGGAAGAGACCATGTCTGCGCTCACCCCTGTTATTTTGCTGCTGTCCCTGTTTATCCCTCCCGCCCATGCCAGTAGTGGCCCTGTTCTGTTGACATCCTCCTCAATCGGACTTTTTTGTGTCGGATTGTTTGTCTTGGCCTACGCCCTGGTGATGGCTGAAGAGTATCTGCAACTGCGCAAGTCCAAACCCGTGCTGGTGGCCGCCGGGGTGATCTGGATCCTGATCGGTATCGCCTATGCACAGCAGGGGATGAGCCCTGTCGCCGAGCAGGCATTTCGCCATACCCTGCTGGAATATGCCGAGCTGATGCTGTTCCTGCTGGTGGCGATGACCTATATCAACGCCATGGAGGATCGGCGGCTGTTCGATGCCCTGCGCGCCTGGCTGGTACGATCCGGCTTTCACTTGCGCACCCTGTTCTGGTTGACCGGCGGGCTTGCCTTCTGTATTTCGCCGGTGGCAGACAACCTGACCACTGCGCTCTTGATGTGCGCCGTGGTGTTGAAGGTGGCCAACGGTGATCGGCGTTTTGTCAATCTTGCCTGCATCAACATAGTGATCGCCGCCAACGCCGGAGGGGCGTTCAGTCCCTTTGGCGATATCACCACCCTGATGGTGTGGCAAGCGGGCAAGGTGCAATTTGGCCAGTTCTTCACCCTGCTGATACCCTCTCTGCTCAATTTTCTGGTGCCGGCCATCCTGATGAGCCTGATGGTGCCGCGTCATGTGCCGGAAGCTGATAACGAGGTGGTCGATCTCAAGCGGGGGGCCCGCCGCATCGTCGCGCTGTTCTTGCTGACCATCATCACGGCGGTGCTATGCCACAGTTTCCTCCATCTGCCACCCGTACTGGGCATGATGCTGGGGCTCGGTTATCTGCAGTTTTTCGGCTTCTATTTGCGCAAGTCACTGCCGCGATCCCTTGCCCGCAAGCGTGCGCTCTATGAACGCAATGGTGATGAGGTACGGTTGCGCAGTCTGGGTTCTGTGGTGCCATTTGACGTGTTCAACAAGGTGGCCAAGGCGGAGTGGGATACCCTGCTCTTCTTCTACGGGGTGGTGATGTGTGTCGGTGGGCTGGGCTTTATGGGGTATCTGGAGCTGGTATCACACTGGTTGTATGACGCTGGGGATCCCACCATGGCCAACATCTTCATTGGGGTCTTGTCCTCCGTCATCGACAACATTCCCGTGATGTTTGCCGTGCTGTCGATGAACCCGGATATGGCGCTGGGACAGTGGCTGCTGGTGACCCTGACCGCCGGAGTGGGCGGCAGCCTGCTCTCCATCGGCTCTGCGGCCGGGGTGGCCCTGATGGGACAGGCCCACGGCATGTATACCTTTTTTGGCCACCTGAAGTGGCTGCCTGCCATCTTGCTCGGTTATCTGGTGAGCATAGGGGCGCACCTCTGGCTCAACAGTGCCCAGTTCTGAACGTCTGGGCGCCAGTACGAGCCAATACGAAAAGAGGCTTCCGTTGACGGAAGCCTCTTTCGTTTTCCCTGACAGGTGGCGGGTGATCAATCGCCTCGCTTGCCGGTCAGCAGCCAGTAACTCAGGGTGGAGCCCACGCCGCAGCAGGCGATGGCGATGGCCATGGGCAGCGGCGAGTGGGGCGGATTGAGGTTGACCAGAATGCCGACCAGGGCACCGATACCAAAGCGCAGGGTGCCCGCCAGTGCCGAGGCGGTGCCCGCAGATTGCGGGAAGTGGCCCATCAGGCCGGTCATGGCGTTGGCGCCCACCAGACTGATATGGCCGACAAACAGTACCACCGGAATGACGATGCCCCACAGGCCGCCGGTCTGGCTCCAGGCGTTATAGACCAGCAGGGCGCCCGCGCAGGGCAGCACCAGCAGACCGTATTGCAGCATCCGCTCGGCGCCCACCCCTTTCACCAGTCGGCTGTTGACGAAGGTGACCACCATCATCAGCAGGATATTGAGGCCAAACAGCCAGCCGTAGTGCTCGGTCGGCACCTTGAAGTACTCGATATAGACGTAAGGGGAGCCGCTTAAGAAGGCGAACATGCCGGAGCTGGAGAGGGAGCCGCACAGCACATAACCCATGGCGCCGCGATGGGAGAGCACCCCCCAGTAGTTCTTGAGGATCTGGCCGATCTTGAGCGGCTGACGGTGCTCCGGTTTCAGGGTCTCCTGAATTTTCCACTGCATCACCAGACAGATCAGCAGGCTGATCCCCACCAGCAGCCAGAAGATCACCCGCCAGTCGGCGTGGGCACTGATATAGCCGCCCACCACAGGCGCCACCAGCGGCGCCAGGGTCATCACCAGAATGACGAACGACATGGCGCGAGAAAACGCATCCTTCTCGAACAGATCGCGCAGCAGGGCATTGACCACCACAGAACCCGCCGCACCGCCCGCCGCTTGCAACATCCGATAGGCCAGCAATTCAGGCAGGGAGTCCGCCATGGCGCAGCCCACCGAGGCGATGGCAAACATGATGAGCCCCGCCAGGATCACCGGCTTGCGGCCATAGCTGTCAGCCAGCGGGCCGTAGAAGAGCTGGCCGATGGCAAAGCCACCCAAAAAGGCGCTGATGGTGAGCTGGGCGCCGTCGATGCTGGTGGCCAGATCCCGGGCGATGGCCGGAATGGCCGGCAGATACATATCCACCGCCAGCGGGGTCAGACCCGCCAGGGCACCCAGCAGGATAAACAGAAAACGGGGGGAGAGGGTGGCAGCCTGAGTTGTTGGCGATTGGGGCATAGGGTGTCCAGTTGATGCGAAACGTCGGGTTGAAAAGCGCGAAAAAAGCAGTCTATCAGTTTTGTCGCGGCTATGGATCCGGTATGGCGAGCCAGAGTCCGGGCTCGGCGGCAAAGCGTGGGGCAAACCAGTGCTGGCGCACCGCAGTGGGCATTTCGTTCGCGTCGATGGGGCGGCGACTGAGGCGGCAGGCTCCCCGAGAGAGCGCCAGCGCCGCATCCCCCTTGTACCAGCCATCGGTCACCGGCAGTGCCGTGGTCTCCCGCAGCAGTCTCACTCCCCACTGGGTCACCAGCGCCGGGCAGCTTTTCTCTGCGAGCCTTGCCGCCTGCACCATGGCGGGTGGACGGGGCAGGGTAAAGGTCGCGCCGAGCAGCAGCAATCCGGCCACCGTGACCAGCCCCTCCCCACGGAGCGGCAGCCAGCCTGCCAGCAGCACGATACCGAGCAGGGTGACGGGGGCCAGATGTCGGGGATTATCGGGATTCTGGCCGAACAGGGTCCAGAGCAGCAGGGCGAGCCAGTAGATCGTCCAGAGCGGTGAGAGGGCGGCAGGGTGGTTTTTTGATCTTTGCCAAAGCGGCAGTACCAGCAGCGCCCCGACAGCCAAGGGCCAGAGCGGGGTGAGCTGATCGTTGAAGGTGCTCGCCCAGCTCAGCAGTCGATCGCCGTGAGCCGCTGCCGTGTTGCCCCACAGGGTAAAGTGGCCGTCGGTAAAGCGGCGCCCCTCGGCAAAATAGGCCCAGCCATCGGCCTGCCAGACAAACAGCAGGCTGATAAGTCCAACCAGTGCGATGGGGAGCACAAACCTGACGTGCGTTTCCTTCTGCGCCAGCCCGAACCACAGGGGCAGCAGCGCCAGCACAAAATAGGAGGGGCGCAGCGCCAGCATAAGGCCCAGCAGCAGACCCGCCAGTGCAATTCTGCGCTGCGGCAAGGCCAGCAGCGTCCCGAGCCAGGCGGCGAGCGCCGGTCCATCCGAAAGGCCGGAGAGCGTCAGCGTCGGGGTGAGCGGCAGGGCCAATACCAGCAACCAGACCGGGGCGAGCAGGCTTGGCCGTTGCCACAATCTGACCGCCAGCAAGGCGGCGAGCGGCGCCAGCAAACTGCTACCGAGCAGGCTTGCCCACTGCACCGCACGGGCCGGGTCGTCCACCAGCAGATTGATCAGCCGTGCCAGCCAGATAAAGGCGGGGTAGCCCGGAAAGTGGGGGGAGAACTCCAGCACGCTAAAGCGCGTCACCCCGTGGGCAAAATTGAGGGCATCGTCGGAATCGAGAGCCACCGGGAAGGCCAGCAGCCAGCCAAGCCAGGCCAGTTGCAGCAGAATGAGCAGCCAAATGGTGGTGGAGCAAGGGGAAGGCCAACGCTGGGCCATTACCTTACCCCTCATCCCCAGCCCTTCTCCCGCAAGGGGAGAAGGGGGCGAACCGGCGTACGGGTGCATTTATCGGCAGGCCGTGCGTAGGGTGGGTAGAGCGCAGCGAAACCCCACCGTGTGTCACAGCGAGGTGGCGCCATGATTGGCAGGTTGCCATCAAAGCGGCGCCAGCACGGCCATCAGCGCTTTTTCTGCATCGCTAAAGGCGGCGGCATCGGCGGGCTTGGCGCCCACCCCGAATACCCCCGGGTTGCCGATGGCATCCAGCACCTTGGCCAGCGCCTGTTCCGCTGCCTTGCGATCCTCTTCACTGAGTGATGGGAGGATCAGATCGAGGAAGCGCTTGCTCTTGACCACCAGCACTTTGGCGGTCTGGTAGTCGCCGAGGTTCTGGCTGGCCCCTTCGAGGCGGCGCTCGATCTCCGCCTTGTAGGCGCGGTTGAGCAGGGCGGCGGTGGCGGCAGCGTCTTTGGCCTTGATGGCTGCGGCCAGCGGCCCTTGCAGCTCCACCTTGTGGTGCTGTTCCAGATAGGTCAGTTCGTCGGCAATCTCGCTCAAGGTGGCGCTGGCATCCTTGCCGCCAGTGGCGGCGCCCAGCAGCGCTTCGCGGGCGTCGATCAGTGGCTCCTTGCCGGCGGCGGCGTAGGAGTAAGCCTGCGCCTGCCCGCTCAGGGCCAGCAGCAGGGTGAGGGCGAGTAAACCCGGGCGGATGGTCATCTGTTCTCCTTACTTATGCCAATGGCGCGGCACTCAGGCCACGCTCTGGGTTTCAATCACGGTATTTTCGTTGCGATGGTTAAAGATGGCGTGACGTCTGTCCACCCCGTCGATCACCATGTCGGCGGCCATCATCCCCATCTCCATGGCGGTGTCGGTGAAGATATAGCGAAATGTCCCCTGACGGCCGGTCATGATGAGGTTGGTGATGGGCATCAGCGCCTTGATGGCTTCGTTGCGGCGTGCCTGATAGCCCAAATCCATCAGCGGATAGGCGTATTCGCTACGGGCTTCGAAGGTCTCATCGCCAAGCTTCTGGGTATCGACGCCAAGGCTCGCCAGATCGGCGGTGATCCGACCGCGCAGATCGGCCAGCGGCGCCTGCCAGGTGGCATCCCCCGGGTTGCAGGGGATCTCCAGCATCACCGAGGTCTGGCCCTGGGGCGCCATAAAGGGGCTGCGGCGGCGCGGCTCCTGCAGACGGGTCGCCAGAATATGGGGATCGGAGAGGTACTGCCAGGTGTTGTCCGACAGGTTCTCTGTTTTAAGCGGCATATTGACGAAGCGAAGCGAGCGGTATTGGAGATCGCACGGCAAGCCAAGATGCTGGCAGGTGAGCGGCAGCGGCAGGGTGGAGATCACCTGATCAAAGCGCTCGCTCTGCTCAACGTCATCTTGTTTCCAATAAACCCGTTCGATACGGCCATCAGCCTGATCAAGGCGGGTGATGGTGGCGCCGGTTTTCAGCTCAACGCCCTCTGCCACCAGTCGCTCCCCCAGAGTGGTGAAGATCTGGCCGAAGCCATATTTGGGGTAGCGGTATTTGCGGGCATAGGTGCGCACCGAGATACTGCCGTTGCGTCTTGGCAGCAGACGGCGCGCCACGTCTTTGAGATCGATCAGACTGATGCGCTGACCGGCCCAGTCGGCGGAGAGCTTGTCCGGGTTGATGCCCCACAGCTTGCCGGTGTAGCCCTCGAAAAACTGGCGGTAGAGGGTGCGGCCGAAGTGACTCTGGATCCACTCGGCAAAGCTGGCCTTGGCAAAATCATCCGGCTTCTTGCTAAAGGGCAACAGCAGCAAGTCTTTTACCGCACCGGCCATCAGGGCGAGCGGCGCCGTCTTGAGCAGGTTGGGCAGGTTCAAGGGGTAGTCATAGGTGCGCCCGCCAAAGCGGATGACGCTCTTGCGCTCGGCGTGGAGCAGGTCATCCCCCATCAGCTCGTCGATAAAGGCGAGCAGCTCGGGGTTTTTGGTGATAAAGCGATGACCGCCGTAGTCAAAGCGATACTCCCCATCGCGTCCCTTGAAGGTCTGGGTGGCGCACATGCCGCCGACCACCGGCTCCTGCTCGAACAGGGTGACGGCAAAACCGGCGCGGCGCAGGCGCCAGGCCGCCATCAAACCGGCGGGGCCAGCGCCCAGCACTGCAATGCTTTTCTTGTTGTTATCGCTCATGACCTATTCCGAAACTGCTTGATAGATAAGGGAACCGCGCCAAGGCGCGGCTCCTGAATAGTGTTGTTACCCCGTGCCCTTGTTGCCACAGGGCGTGTTGGCTCAGCCCTTGCCAGTCGCGGCACTCACCTGCGGACGATAGCTGCGCTGCCAGAGGGTAACGAAGATCGCCAGATAGAGGGCCCAGGTCAGCAGCTGCAAGCCAGCGGGTGAGGCATTGTAGCCAAACAGGGCGCGCAGGAAGGTACCAAATACCCCCTGATCGTCGAGAATGTGGCTGATGTCGAACACCGGCGTGGTCCAGAAGGTGATGATCTCTGCCGCCTGCAACATGTTGACGGCGGACGAGAGCAAGCCTGCGGCGATGATGATGATAAGCAAGCCGGTCCAGCGGAAGAAAGGAGCCAGCGCCACCTTGCGGGTGGAACGCAGCAGCCCCCACACCAGCGCGATGGAGACCAGCAGCCCCGCCAGCGCGCCCATCAGGCCGGATTGCAGATCGACCCCTTGGCCGGAGTAGAGCAGGGCGGAGAAGAAGAGCACGGTTTCAAATCCTTCGCGCATCACCGCCAGAAAGGCGAGCAGCACCAGACCAAACAGGTTGCCGCCATCGATGGCTGCATCGATGCGCGCCGTCATGGCCCCCACCTGGGATTTGGCCTGCTTTTGCATCCAGATCGCCATATAGGTGAGCACCAAGGTGGCGAAGATGAGGATCCCAGCCATCAACAGGTGGTTGTAGCGCTCGCTCTCGAACTGGCTCACCACCACCTGGAACAGGAAGGCGACCACAAGGGAGGCGATAAGGCCGAGCCCCACCCCCAGATAGATGAATTTGTTGTAGCGGCTCGCTCCCAGCTTGGCGAGGTAGGAGAGGCAGATGCCGACCAGCAGGAAGGCTTCCAGCCCCTCGCGCAGGGTAATCAGAAAACTTGCAAACATCAGGTTTGAGGCTCCGTAGCGGGCGTGACGGGGAGAGGCTGCAAGGTAAGTTGCAGCCGATTGAGTTGCACTATGGGTGGTTCCGGCAAGCTTGGCTCGGCGGCGCGCACCGCATCATTGACCCACTTGGGGTAGGTGCGGAAATTGAGTTTGATATCGGCCTTGAAGGGCCCCTGGGCATCAGTGGGCAGCGGCCAGGCTTCATCGCGCCAGCCATCGGCCGGAATGCGGGTATCTTCCAAGAGCTTGGCGTAACGCCAGAACTTGAGCCCCACCGGCTTGCCCTCGGCATCACCGAACACTTTTCTGAACAGTCGCGCATCTTCAGGGACAGCACCATCCACCGGCTGGCCGCTTTTGAGCACCACCTTGCCGCTGGCGTCGGTGACGGTCAGCTCCAGCCAGAGTTCACGGAAATCAGCTACGCCAGTGGGCAGAGCATGGCCCGCGCCGGTATTGGCGACCCGCACCACCAGCTGCTGACTATCGGCAGCCTGTTCAATACGGGCGGAGAGGATCGCGCTGGAGCGCAAGAGCGCCAGACTCTCCTGTTCAAGTGCAGGATTGCGCAGCCCCACCAGCTGGTGCTGGGCGCCGGTAAAGTTGTGGCGATAGAGGCGCGCCTTCATGGTGCCGTTTTCGGTGGACTGGCCCGCCACCGGTGCGCCGCCATTGCCCGGCTCGGGGTTCATGTGGCAGTCGATGCAGGTGCGCCGCTTGGCAGGATCCTCGGCCTTGGCGAAGCTGGATTTTTCCCACTCGTCCCAGGTGTTGACGATATTGGCGCCTGTGCCCGGGGCAAACTCGTTGTGGCAGGATTTGCACAGGGCCGCATCGCGGTAGAAATCCTTCTGGTAGGAGGCTTTGTGGGCTGCCGGGCGGGCATTGATCTGCCGCTCGGCCAGCCAGTGCTGGAGGCTGCCGCCCGGGGCATCCTCGAACACATAGCTCTCGCGGTCTTTCAAATTCACGGTAAAGGCGCTGTTGCCGCCCGCATCTTCTACCTTGGTGATGCGATGGCAGAGCACGCAGCCGGTCCCTTCCTCCACCACAGGTTCGCCCGCTTTGTGAGCGGCAACCAGCGAGGCGCCACCCTGCTCGAACATGTGGGAGCCCTTGGGCAGATCCAGCTGGCCGGTCATCACCTGCTGGGGCATATGGCAGCCTTGGCACCACTGACCGAACGCTTCCCCTTCGGTTTCGCGGGCCAGCGCCTGCACCACCTTGTAGTAGGGGTGGGAGTTGCCCATCAGCCGGTGGTTGCTCTCGCTCCAATCCTTGAACGCTTGGCTGTGGCAGTTCTGGCAGGAGGCGGAGTTGAGCCACTCTTTCGGGTGAGTGGTCGGCGCCTTGGCGGGATCGGTGCGCGGGGCATCGAGCCTGAGCCAGTTGGCGAGATAGGGGAGGTTGCCATCGGCGGTGACGAAGGCGTGCAGATCCTCCATCATCGCTTTCACTTCCGGCTGGGGCTTCGCGGGGTCAACTGCCTCGGCCCCATCGCGGGTGTCATGGCCCATGCCGCCCTGGGTCTGCTGGGTCATGCGCAGGTATTCGCCGACAAAATCCCCCGCCACCATGTTGGTGAGGTTGGCGTGGCCATTGATGGCGTTGTCGAAGATCTTTTGGCGATGGGCCGCCATCAGATAGCGGTTGGTGAAATTGAATCCGTCCAGATGGCAGGAGTTGCAGCTCATCCAGTTGTCCCCTGCCATGGGGAAGCGTGGGTTGGACGCAGTGTTACCGAGGTTAAACAGCCGCTCGCCGCGCTGAAGCGGCGCGGGGCGCGGATCTGTCTCTACCAGCTTGGCGAAGTGGGGCACATCAACCGTGACTCGGGCAAACGGGCCGCTGCCGCCGCTATTGAGGCGGGTGAGATCCTGCCCCATGGCGTTGTGCACCAGAATATGGTCACCGTCGATCAGCAGATCCCGCGGATTCTGGCCCGGCAGGTGGCGCAGGAGCTGGGTCGCCTTGGCGCCCCCCTGAAACTTCTTGCGGCGGTGGCGGTTGTTGTTGGATTTGCCGCTGCGAGATAGGTCGAACACCAGCAGATCTTCCGAGCCCGCAAGGGTCAGATAGACCCGTTTTCCGTCGGCGGCGAAGCGCGAAGCGAACGGGTTGGAGACGATCTGGCTGCGGTTGCCGACGCTTGGCAGGTTGATCTGCAAAAAGAGCTGTTTTCTTTCATCGACCCGCTCTTTCTCCTCATCGAGATCGATGATGGAGACGGCCGGAAAGACGGTGCTTTGGAACTGGAAGGGGTGGCTGAAGCTCCACAGTACATGGGGTAGCCAGGCCTCGCTGCCATCGGGGGAGAGGGCGATGCCATCGAGCAGCCGTGGCAAACCTTGAGAGTCGCTCGGCGTGTCGCTATGGGTCTCGGCCAGGGTAATGAGCTTGGGCTTGGGAAGCGAAGCCCCCTTGGTGCCGTGGCCAAGCTTGGCGAGATCATAGATGGCGAGCTGGCCGGTCATGGCGTGGGTGAGCAGCAGGCGATCATCGTCGGTCAGGGCCAGCCCGCGGGGTGTCTCGGCGGTCTTTGCATCCAGCTGGAGGTTGCCGGCGCTGTCGTAAGCCTGCAGACGAGCGGATTCGAACAACGTGACCCAGAACCACTGCCGCTTGGCATCGAAGATGACCCCATAGGGGCGATGACCGGTGGGGATCGCCTTTTCCAGATCGAGATCATCATCCAACAGCAGCAGGCGATCGCCGCTGTAGTCGGTGACCAGCAGGGTACCATCATCGGCGCGGGCCAGCTGGCGCAGATCGCCCCCCAGCTGCACCTCTTTCAGCCGCTTGCCGCTATTGCGCTCAAGCAGGGTGACCGAGCCTGCGCTCAGGTTGGCGGTGACGAGGCGCGGGGCGTTTCCCTCCTCATAGGTGAGCATCCCGGCACCCATCTGCTGGGCAGTGGCAAAGGGGCTGGTCAGCAGCAGGAGGAGGGCCAGCAGGGGTGACAAATATGCAGAGAACGATGACTTCAACATGGGATCAGGAGCGCCATTTCAAGATGGTCCAGCGCCAGGCGTGGCGCAGCACCAGAGGAGTTAACGCCAATGCGCTCAGCCAGTGGGCCCAGCTGGCGAGGTTACCCATGGCATCGCCCGGGGTGCCGTGCAGCACCAGCAGCAGGCCGCTGGCCAGACAGATCAGCAGGAGGGCTTCGATAATCCGCCCCGTGGTGCGTAAAAAGGGTTTGTTGCTGCGGTTCAACAAGCTGCGATGGGAGAGCCAGAAGGCGCCAAACAGCAGGGGAAACAGGGTGAGCGAGAGCATCACATGGAAAAACAGATTCCAGCGCGCCAGCGACCAGAGCGGGGTCAGCGGTTCCCACAGCAGCAGGCCGGAGAAGAACATCAGATAGAGGGTGCCCTCGGCAGCCTGATGGTGATAGGCCAGCCACTGCCAGAATTGTCGGGGTGAGAGAGAAAGGCTTGTCATAAAGGCTCCAGCACCCGGGCGGGGCAGCCCGGGGGGAGCAAGTTTATAACGCAGTAAAAATAATGAAAAGTGTTATCAATTGTATTGCTGGTGAATCAAGGCTGAACAAGCACTGTGATCAAGCTCGACTATTTATGCTCCGCCATCCGCTCGGTCACCGCATAGATGAGCGCGGCCAGCGAGAAGGCGAGAAACACCACCACGGACCACTTCATATCGACTTCATTGATGATGCCATCTTCGAGAAACGCCTTGAGTACCTCCACTCCGGCAATAGTCACCAGCGAGTTGATGACGATGAGCTTGAGGGAGGCAAAGTTGATCTTGCTGAGCCAGTTGCTGCTAAGGGAGGCGCGCTGCTCTTCCGTCTGGATAAATTGCACATAGCCACAGATAGCAACCAGGATCAGCATCTGGGCCACCAGTATAAAGTCCACCAGGGTCAGCACGCCGGTAATGAGGTCCAGATAGGGGATCTCGAAAATGTTTACAGAAAGTTGATAGAGCTGCATGGCAAACTTCACCATCAGCAATACCACGCAGATGAGAATGCCAATGTAGAAGGGGAACATCATCAATCTGCTGCCATTGAGCATGAAATTGAATCGACGCATGAGAACTCCGATGTTGGGAACAGGGGTAAATAGAGTGAGTATGGCGCGAGCAGCCCGCAGCGTTGCAAGGCCGTGGGGACTGATTATGCCGGGTCGCCCCCTGCTTGCGCCTATAAAAAAATAAAAAGCCATCATAAAAAATAAAACCGCATCCCGCTGTCTTATTTGTGATTTTTCCCTGCCGTAACATGCCGCTTCTCGATACTGGGGGGCGACTGCCTCCCTCCTATTTATCAGGCTCGGCCCACTCTTGTGGCCGCTTGCCAGGAGTGTTGCGATGCGTATTGGTCTGCTGTTGAGTATGGGGATGCTGGTTGCAAGCGGGGTTCAGGCTGAAGCTCTGGGTGCCATTCCTGAGGAATCTGGTTTTTCCGGCAGTGTGCTGGCGGGGGCCAGCGTTGGCGAGACCAAGTCCAATTTTGCCACGGGGAGTGCAGGTAGCGAGCGTATTGACGCTTTGGGTGCTGCGGCGCAGCAGCGCCACCTTGATCCGGTGATCAACGGGGATCTGCGCTACACCTTTGCTTCCACCGGTAGCCAGCTGTTTCTGGGCAACCTCATTCAGGATGCCATTCGTGGCGACGGTACCCAGCAGTTCGGGTTGCGCCAGCAACTGGGGGACAAGGGGATCGTGGCCGGTTCGCTGGTGTTCAATGCCACCCCGGTCAAGGTCTGGCGCGATCCCTTTGCTGTGGGTGTGGAACGCGAGCAGGGTGACGTGCGATCCCACGGCGCCCGTCTGGCGTGGGACAACATCTGGGGCAGTGCGCTCAGTGGCAGCATCACCAGCCGCGACGTCAAGGTGGATGGGGAGTCCAGCGGCGAGCAATATGGCCGCGCTGTGATGGGGATGCTGGATCGCAATGGCCGGGTCAACTCCGCTGAGCTCTCCTACCAGTTCCGGCTGGCAGACGATCAGTTCCTCGAGCCAGCATTGCGCTATGAGAAGGCTGATCTGGCGGGCAGTGCCGAGTCTTATGTGAGCAAGGGGTTGCAGTTCACTTACGCCAAAACCTCGCCCCGCTGGTCATTTGTCAGCAACCTCTATCTGGGCAAGCGGGACTATGACGAGGCCAACCCGCTGTTTGGCCAGCGTGCCGACAGTCGCGACATGGCCATCGATGCCACCCTCTTCTGGCACCAGCTGTTTGGCATCGCCCCGCTCTCTGCTCTCCTGAGCGCCAGCTACGCCACGGCAAACTCCGGGATCGACTTTTACGATATTCGCGTCACCAGCATCACCACGGGTCTGCTCTACCGCTTCTGATCCCGGCATCCGGCAGCGAGATGAGGTGTACACACAGGGGCTGGTCAATCCAGCTCTATTGTTTATGGGATGGCGCTCAATAGACAATTCAAGCTATATGCAGGTTGGTCATCACATGCAGGCAAGAGGCGTTATGACAGAGGGCATTTGAGGGACGCGCGAGGTAGGGAAGGGGGAGAACAGAAAATACGAAAAAGCCCAGCCAAAAGGCTGGGCTTTAGAATTTGGCTCCCTCGACAGGACTTGAACCTGTGACATACGGATTAACAGTCCGCCGTTCTACCGACTGAACTACGAGGGAAAAGTGGCTCCTCCTACTGGACTTGAACCAGTGACATACGGATTAACAGTCCGCCGTTCTACCGACTGAACTAAGGAGGAATTGCCTGTCTCGTTAAGACGGGGCGAATATTAATGACCAGGGCGGCGGGTGTCAACCCGCGAATTTCCCGAAAACCGGATTTTCGGACTGTTTGCCCAAAAGTTGCGCTTTGCGGTTTATTTTCAGCACAATCAGTCCCTTGCCATCGCATTGGCCAACTGATGCCGGGAACATTGGTTCGGTTCGCATCAACCTGATGATGCCAGCATGATGTCGCGAACGTGCTGGTAACCAGGCGAGGCTCAAATGGTAATCTTTGTGGCAAAAAGGGGGAGAGCAGGAGCCAAGATCGGCGATTTGGCGGCAAATAGGCCAAATAATGGGTGAGCGCGCGTTTCATTGATCCTGCCCATCGAAAAAATGGCCCGTCTGGAGTAAGGTTACGCAGGATACCATCGCCGCGTCGACAGCCCTGCCGGCCCTTGATGATGATCGGGCGCCGGATCTCTCCGGCCTTTATCTCCCTCTTCTGGTATTACGATATACATGCACAAGCAAGCCTCTTTAAATAGCGTGAAGCTCGCCATAGCCTTACGCCAGTCCTGTATTGATGAACCCTACAGCATGGCCCGCTTCGGCCGTGATCTTATCGCCGGTGTGACGGTGGGCATCATCGCCATCCCGCTCGCCATGGCGCTGGCCATCGCCAGCGGTGTACCGCCGCAACACGGTCTCTATACCGCCATCATCGCCGGTATCGTGATCGCCGTGACCGGTGGCTCCCGTTACTCCATCTCCGGCCCGACCGCTGCCTTTGTAGTGATCCTCTACCCGGTCGCCCAGCAGTTCGGGGTTGGTGGTCTGTTGATGGCGACGCTCATCTCCGGCCTCTTTCTGGTGGCGATGGGGATGGCCCGTCTTGGCCGCCTTATCGAGTACATTCCCCCGTCAGTGACGCTGGGGTTTACCGGTGGTATCGCCATCGTGATTGCCACCTTGCAGATCAAGGACTTCTTTGGCCTGAGCGTGCCCGAGATGCCGGAAACCTATCTGGGCAAGGTCGAGGCGCTGGCCGCCGCCCTGCCAAGCTGGCAGTGGGGCGATACCCTGGTGGGGGTCGCAACGCTGGCTGTGCTGCTGCTCTGGCCGCGCCTGCGTCTGCCGGTGCCCGGCCACTTGCCCGCGGTGCTGGTCGGGGTAGGTCTGGGTTTTGGCCTCCATTACTTTGGGGTGGATGTGGCCACCATCGGCAGCAAGTTCAGCTATACCCTGGCCGATGGCACCCAGGGGATGGGGATCCCGCCCATCGCACCGACCCTGGTGATGCCCTGGGCCTTGCCCGGACCGGATGGCTTGCCAGTTGAATGGAACCTGGCGGCTGTTGAGCGGCTGCTGCCTGCCGCCTTCTCCATGGCAATGCTGGGGGCGATCGAGTCGCTGCTCTGCGCCGTGGTGCTCGATGGGATGACCGGTCGCAAACACAGCTCCAACGCCGAGCTGGTAGGGCAGGGGCTTGGCAACATCTTCGCTCCCTTCTTTGGCGGCATTACCGCTACCGCCGCCATCGCCCGCTCTGCCGCCAACGTGCGTGCCGGCGCTACGTCCCCTATCTCGGGGATTGTTCATGCGCTGGTGGTGCTGGCTGCCATTCTGGTGCTGGCCCCCTGGCTCTCCTGGTTGCCGCTCTCGGCCATGGCTGCCTTGCTGCTCATCGTGGCCTGGAACATGAGTGAAGCGCACAAGGTGGTGGAGCTGATCCGTCGCGCGCCCAAATCCGATGTGCTGGTACTGCTGGTCTGCCTGTCACTCACCGTCATTTTCGACATGGTCATCGCCATCACCTTCGGGGTGATCCTGGCATCCCTGCTCTTTATGCGCGAAATCGCCAAGATGACCAAACTGCACGACTTGGCCGAGCACAAACGCTATGCCCACGAGGTGCCGGACAACGGCCTGCTCTACAAGATCAACGGTCCGCTCTTCTTCGCAGCGGCCGAACGGGTCTTTGCCGAGCTGGAATCACAAGTGAAAGGGCACCAGGTGCTGGTGTTGCAGATGGAGGCGGTCTCCATCCTCGATGCGGGCGGCCTGTCTGCCTTCCTCCACTTTGGCAAGCAGATGGCCAAAGCCGGTGTCGAATTGCGGGTGGCCGAGTTGCAGTTCCAACCGCTCAAGACCCTGGCCCGTGCCAAGGTACGGCCGCAGCCCGGCAAGCTGGAATTTTACGGCTCGCTGGAAGAGGCGCTCAAAGGTGAACATTTGCACGAAGCGGCAGTAAATTGATTGAAAGGGATACGAAACGACATATTTTTGGTCACTTGGTTCGGATATTGAGCAAACGAACGCAAAAAGTAAAAAATTGCATTGACCAAAAGCCATCGTATCCCTTACATTACGCCCCGTCGCCGCGGCATGGTCCGCCAGTGAATGTGCAGCTCAAGCACATAAAGCAGTGAGCAAAAATTTGGTGAGGTGTCCGAGTGGCTGAAGGAGCACGCCTGGAAAGTGTGTATACGGCAACGTATCGAGGGTTCGAATCCCTCCCTCACCGCCACATTGCAAAGCCCTGATGGAAACATCAGGGCTTTTTGCTATCCGCGTTTTTGCGAGCGCTGTGGGCAAGCCGATGGCGATGGGCGGCGGGCTCGGGTATAGTCCTGCGCTAATGGCGTTATCCTGTTTTGCTGACCCGTCGTTGCCTTGGTGGTGGCGAGGGGCAGGCCCGTGTAAGGAGTGTTATGAAGTTCAGTCCCCTGCTCGATGAGATGATGAAAGCCCTGCAGGTATTGCCGGGGGTGGGGCCCAAGTCTGCCCAGCGGATGGCCTTTACCCTGCTCGAGCGTGAGCGCAGCGGCGGTTTGCGGTTGGCCCAGCTGCTCTCTCGCGCCCTGACCGAGATTGGCCACTGCAGCCACTGCCGCACCTTTACCGAGAACGACCGCTGCGATATCTGCGCCAATCCCAAGCGGGAAGAGAATGGCCTGCTCTGCGTGGTGGAGAGCCCGGCGGACGTGGCGGCCATCGAGCAGACCGGTCAGTTTTCCGGTCGTTACTTTGTGCTGATGGGCCATCTGTCGCCGCTGGACGGCATAGGCCCGGAGGAGCTGGGGCTCGATATTCTCGAGCGCCGTCTGAAGGAAGAGCACATCAGCGAGCTGATCCTCGCCACCAATCCCACCATTGAAGGGGATGCCACCGCCTGGTATATCGCCGATATGGCTCGCACCGCCGGGGTAGAGGTGAGCCGCATCGCCCATGGCGTGCCGGTGGGGGGCGAGCTGGAGCTGGTGGATGGCACCACGCTCTCCCACTCCCTGATGGGGCGCCAGCGCCTCAAGTAAGGGGCGGGTGGCGGTAAGTCGCGAAAAACTGAACATAAAATCGGCGGTTACACGCCAACAGGGGGGCGAATGAGCAGGATTGCACATTCGCCCCCTTGATATTTGGATCGCTGTCCCCATCTAGGTTGGGCATATGTTCAACCCGATGTTTCTGAGGATTGGTCCATGACCCAAAGTGTTCATGCCGAAACCCACGGCTTTCAGACTGAAGTCAAACAACTGCTGAGCCTGATGGCTCACAGCCTCTACTCCAACAAAGAAGTATTCCTGCGCGAGCTGATCTCCAACGCATCCGATGCGGCGGACAAGCTGCGCTTCAAGGCGCTTTCCG
This sequence comes from Aeromonas sp. FDAARGOS 1417, assembly GCF_019046985.1. Taxonomy (NCBI): domain Bacteria; kingdom Pseudomonadati; phylum Pseudomonadota; class Gammaproteobacteria; order Aeromonadales; family Aeromonadaceae; genus Aeromonas; species Aeromonas sp. FDAARGOS 1417. The sequence goes on from NZ_CP077221.1 coordinate 284,584, forward strand.
ATGCCTCTTTGTTCGAAAACGACGGCCAGTTGCGTGTGCGTCTGGTGGTGGACAAAGAGAAGCGTACCCTGACCATCTCCGATAACGGGATCGGTATGACCCGTGATCAGGTGATTGAGCATCTGGGTACCATCGCCAAGTCCGGCACCGCAGAATTCTTCAAAAACCTCTCCGGCGATCAGGGCAAGGATTCTCAGCTGATCGGTCAGTTCGGGGTCGGTTTCTACTCCGCCTTTATCGTGGCCGACAAGGTGACCGTGGTGTCCCGCGCCGCCGGTACTGCTCCGGAGCAGGGCGTACAGTGGGAATCGGAAGGGGAAGGCTCCTTCACCGTCGCTGACGTGACCAAAGAGGGTCGCGGTACCGACGTCATCCTGCACCTGCGTGCCGAAGAGGACGAGTTCCTCGACGACTGGCGTCTGCGCTCCGTGGTGGGCAAATATTCCGATCACATCAGCGTACCGGTCGAGATGTTCAAAGAGGGCACCCCTGATCGGGAAGAGGATGGCGAGACCATCGTCGGCACCCCGGGCGAGTGGGAGCAGGTCAACCGCGCCACGGCACTGTGGACCCGCAACCCGAAAGATATCAAGGACGAGGAGTATCAGGAGTTCTACAAGCACGTCGCCCACGACTTTGAAGATCCGTTGCTGTGGGGTCACAACCGGGTGGAAGGCGCGCAGGAGTACACCAGCCTGCTCTACGTACCGGCCCGCGCACCGTTCGACCTCTACAACCGCGAGCAGAAGCACGGTCTGAAGCTCTATGTGCAGCGCGTCTTTATCATGGATGACGCCGAGCAGTTTATGCCGACCTACCTGCGCTTCGTCAAAGGGGTGCTGGACTCCAACGATCTGCCGCTCAACGTCAGCCGTGAAATCCTGCAGGACAACAAGGTGACCGCCTCCCTGCGCAAGGCTTGCTCCAAGCGCGTGCTGACCATGCTCTCCAAGCTGGCGAAAGACGATGCCGAGAAGTACGCCAAATTCTGGAAAGAGTTCGGCAACGTGCTCAAAGAGGGTCCTGCCGAGGATTACGCCAACCGCGAAGAGATCGCCAAGCTCTTGCGCTTTGCCAGCACCGCGGGCGAGGGCGAAGCCCAGACCGTCTCTCTTGAGGATTACGTTGGCCGCATGAAGGAAGGCCAGCAGAAGATCTACTACATCACTGCTGACTCTTATGCCGCAGCCAAGAACAGCCCGCACCTCGAGATCTTCCGCAAGAAGGGGGTCGAAGTGCTGTTGATGTGGGAGCGTGTGGATGAGTGGCTGATGAGCCACCTGACCGAGTTCGACGGCAAGCAGCTCATCTCCGTCACCCGTGGCGAACTGGATCTCGGCGATCTGGAAGATGAAGCATCCAAGCAGGCGCAGATCGATGCCGAGAAGGCTAACGCCGGTCTGGTTGAGCGGGTCAAGAAGAGCCTGGGCGATGCAGTGAAAGAGGTGCGTGTCACTCACCGTCTGACCGACTCCCCCTCTTGCATCGTCACCGACGCCTACGGTATGAGCACCCAGATGATCAAGCTGATGCGTGCGGCCGGCCAGCCGGTACCGGAGCAGAAGTACATTCTGGAGCTCAACCCTGACCATGCGCTGGTGAAGAAACTCGACACCATCGAAGACGAGGCGCTGTTCGGTGAGTGGGTCACCCTGCTGCACGAACAGGCCCAGCTGGCCGAGCAGGGCGGGCTGAACGATCCGGCGAGCTTCGTCTCCCGCATCAACCGTCTGCTGCTGCAAGCCTAAGCAGCAACGCCGGTAACAGAAAGCCCACTGCATGCAGTGGGCTTTTTTGATCTCGCCGTGTGAGCGCGGCGAAAACAGCGGCAAAGGAGGCGGTCTGCGCCTCTCTATTTGCGGTATTCGTTGTTGTAGTTCTGGATGAGACGGCGAGTCACCTCATGTTGGGGATCGGCAAACACCTTGAGGGTCTTGCCGCGCTCCACCACCCGACCTTCGTGCATCACCAGCACCTCGTCGCTGATATGGCTGACGATGCCCAAATCGTTGGCTACCAGCACATAGCTCAGCCCCATGGTCTCCTGCATCTCCAGCAGCAGGTTGATGATCTGGGAGCGCACCGAGATATCCAGGGTGGAGAGCGCCTCATCGGCCACCACTATCTTGGGGTTGAGGATCAGCGCGCGCGCCAGCGCCACCCGCTGCTGCTGACCGGAGGAGAGCATCTGCGGATAGAACAGGGCGTGATCCGGCAGCATCCCCACCATACGCAGGGTCTGCACCACCTTCTCGCGGCGCTCCTCCTCGGTCATCTCGGTGTTGAGACGCAGCGGGGTTTCCAGGATCTGGCCGACCCGGATCTTGCGGTTCAGCGAGGTGTTGGGATCCTGAAAAATCATCCGCAGCAGTTTGCAGCGAGTCTGGTAATCGCCATGCACCATCAGGTGGCCGTCGATGGCGATGTCGCCGCTGGTGGGTTCGATCATGCCAGCCAGAATGCGGGCGAGGGTACTCTTGCCGGAGCCTGCCTCGCCGACGATGGCGAGGGTCTGGCCCACTTCGAGGTCGAACGAGAGGGGCTTGATCGCCTCCACCGCCTGACGACGGAACAGACCGGTACGGTTCTGGTAGGTTTTGCTAAGGCCTCTGACCTGCAACAGGGATGGCTCGATCACAAGCGGGGCTCCTTAATGGGGGCATTAACGGTCATCATTTTTTCGGCTCCTCCATGTTCAGCGGGAAGTGGCAGCTGAACTGATGGCCCTTGATCTTGTTCATCAACGGAGTTTGCACGCACTGCTTCTGGGCATAGGGGCAGCGCGGCCCCAGACGGCAGCCGATGGGCAGGTGTTGCAGTGGCGGGATGACGCCGGGCAGGGTCTCTAGGCGCGACTTGTGGCGCACCAGCTTGTCAAAGTCGGGGATCGATTTGAGCAGGGCATCGGTATAGGGGTGATGCGGGGTCTCGAGGATCTGCTCCCGGGTGCCTACCTCCACCATCTGGCCGCAGTACATCACGTTGATGGTATCGGTCAGGTTGGCGATGGCGGCGATATCGTTACTGATGATCAGGATGGTGGTATTGCCCAGCTTGTTCATCTTGTCCAGCAGTCGCAGGATCTGGGAGTGGGTGGTGGACTCCATGGCGCTGGTGGGCTCGTCGGCTACCAGCAGACGCGGCTGGTTGGCAATCGCCATGGCGATCATCACCTTCTGGCACATGCCATCCGACAGCTCGTGGGGATAGGCGCGCATCACCTTGCGGTGATCCTTGACGCCGACCCGGTGCAGCAGGGCGATGGCTTTCTTCTTGCGCCACTGGAAGCGCTGCCAGAATTGTCCCTCGAACGAATCGGTCGGGATCGCCTCTTCCAGCTGGGTGCCGATCTCCTCGGAGGGGTCGAGACAGCTGATGGGGTCCTGGAAGATCATGGCGATCTCGCGTCCCATGATGCGACGGCGCTCCTTGGGAGCCATGGTCAGCAGATCCATGTCGTTGAAGCGCATCCGGTCGGCACGTACCGTCCAGTTGTCCTTCTCGATGCCGACGATCACCTTGGCGATCAGACTTTTACCGGAGCCGGATTCACCCACCAGACCGCGGATCTCCCCCTCGGTCAGGGTCAGGCTCACCTTGTCCACCGCCTTGACCTTACCTTGCGGGGTGTCGATCTCGATGGTGAGATTGCGAATATCGAGCAGCGGCATCAGTCATTCCCCTCTTTGAGTGCTTCACGAATGCCTTCACCAACTAAATTGGTCACCAGCACGCTGAACAGGATGGCGATTCCGGGCAGGGTGACAGTCCAAGGGGCGAGATAGATAAGGTCGCTCGAATCGGCCAGCATGGTGCCCCACTCCGGTTGGGGAGACTGGGCGCCGAGGCCTAGAAAACCGACTGCCGAGATATCGAGAATGGCCGCCGACAAGGTGCGGGTGGTCTGGGCCACCAGGGTTTCGACAATGTTGGGCAAAATAGCCAGACGCATGATCCGGAAGGGGGGCGAGCCATCGAGGCGGCTGGCGGTGATGTACTCCTTCTGCATCTCGGCATGTACTGCGTTGTAGGTGGCCCGGATAAAGGGCGGGATCAACGCCAGGGTAATGGCTATCAGGGTATTGCCAAAACCCGGTCCCATGATGGCGACCATGATGATGGCCATCAGCAGGGAGGGGATGGAGAGTAGGGTGTCGAGCAGGTGGTGCAGCACGCTCGATTTAAGTCCCTTGCTCATGCCGCCGAGGATACCGATGGCGGAGCCCACCACCATGGCGATCACCACCACGACCAGCGCATAGCCGAAAGTGAGACGTGCCCCCACCACCAGCCGGGAGAGCATGTCACGCCCCAGATCGTCGGTGCCGAGGAAGTAGTCGATGTTGCCAGTCGCCGCCCATGAGGGGGCGAGCAGCAGCTTGTCGGTGTGCTGTTCATCGATGCCGTAGGGGACGACCAGCGGCCCCACCAGCGTGATGAGCAGCAACAGCAAAAAGCACCAAAGCCCTGCCATCGCCAGCGGATTGCGGCTGTAGGAGGCCCACGTCTGCTCAAGGGGCGAGAGGATCTTGAGCTCGGGATAGATGTTCGATTTATCTTGCATAGGATACCTGGCTCCTGGTCACGCCATGAGCGCGTTCAATCTTGTTTGGCATACAACTCTTTGCGCCGTGCCGGATAGATAAGGGTGGTCAGCAACTCGGTGCTGACGCTGGTCAGGATCACGAAACTGGCGACCACCAGGGTCGCGCCGCGAATGGCGGCGTAATCCTGCAGGGCGATGCTGCTGATGAGCCAGCGGCCGATCCCGTGCCACTCGAACACCACCTCGGTGATCATGGCGGAGGTGAGCACGCTACCCAGTTGCAGACCCAGCAGCGGCAGTACCGGCGGCAAGGCGTTCTTCAGCCCGTGGCGCCAGACGATCTGCGCCTTGGAGAGTCCCCGGCTCGCCGCCGCCTTGATGTAGTTCTGCTTCATCACGTCGATGAGGGAGCTGCGCACATGGCGGATCACCTCGGTGGTGGGCACCACCGCCAGCACCAGTGATGGGAGAATGAGGTGGCGCAGGGCATCGTGCAGCGCCGCTTGCCGCCAGGGTTCGTTGCTGAGCAGCACATCGATCACCGCGATGCCCGTGATGGGGGGCACGTCGTAGAGCAGGCTGATCTGGCCCGACGCCGGCAACCAGCCGAGATCCAGCGAAAAGAGCATTACCACCAGCAGCGCCAGCCAGAATACCGGCACCGCATAGCCGATAAGACCGGCAGTCATGATGGAGAGATCCAGCGTCTTGCCCTGTGACAGGGCCGCCAAGGTGCCGAGGGGAATGCCCACCAGCAATGAGATGGCGAACGCCGCCAGACAGAGGATCAGGGTTGCTGGGAAGTAGTGGCGGATCTCGTCCAGCACCGGCAGCCCGGAGACGCTGGAGAGCCCCAGGTCACCTGCGAAAATGCGGCGCAGGAAGTCGGGATAGCCGCTCCAGAAGCTAAGCTGATGGCCGATCAGCCGATAGTCCAGCAGATAGGCGACAAAGGTCAGCGCCAGCAGGGTGATGAGCAGCAGGTTGATGCGGCGCAAGGTGTATAGAAGCATGCTTACTCCCTGTGAGCCTGGTTGAAGGAAGTGCCACCAAAGGGCATCAGCGTCAGCCCCTCGATGTCGCTGCGGCTGACCTGGGTACGCAAGGCGTGCGCCAGCGGGATCAGCGGCAGCTGTTCGTTGAGCAGGGTCTGGGCATAGTAGTAGTTGCGCAGCCGGAACGAGAGCTGGGGCGTGGTGACCGCATCATCCAGCAACTGATCGAAGGCCGGGCTGCACCAGCGGCTGTAGTTGTTGCCGCGCTCCACTGCCGAGCAGCTCAGCAGCTGGCGGAAGAAGTTGTCCGGGTCGGCGTTGTCGGCAATCCAGCCGGAGAGCAGGCTGTCGTACTGCCCCTTGGTGAGGCGGCCTTCGATCACCGGCCACTCCCGTTGCACGATCTTGAGCTTGATCCCGACCTTGGCCAGATCGCTGCGGATCAGCTGGGCGGTCTTGACCGCATCCGGGTTGTAGGGGCGGGCGTCCGGCTGTACCAGCACCTGCATCTCGAACCCTTTCTCCAGACCCGCCTCCTTGAGCAGCTGGCGCGCCCGTTTCAGATCGGGCTTGCGCTCGGGCAGGCTGGGGTTGTACCCCCATGAGAGGGTCGGCAGCAGGCTGTTGGCGGGCAGGCCGGTATCGAAATAGACCGCCTGAAGCAGGTTGTCGATATTGATGGTGCTGGCAATGGCCTGACGCACCTTGACGTTGTTGAACGGCGGCTTGCGGGTATTGAGGGCCAAAAAGGCGACGTTCATCCCCGACTGGACCGAGAGGCTCAGCGCCGGATTTTGCTTGATCACCGAGAGCTGGCTGGCGGAAGGGGTGCTCATCACGTCGCACTCGCCGGTCAGCAGCTTGGCCAGCCGTTTGGCGGATTTGGGGGTGATGTCGTAGACCAGCTGTTCAATCTTGGCATCGCCGCCCCAGTAGCCGGGGTGGCGCAGATAGCGGATGAACTCGTTGTGGCGATACTCCTTGAAGCTGAACGGCCCGGTACCGATGGGGCGGCTATCCAGCAGGGCTGGCGTGCCCGCCTGCAACATCTGCTCGGCGTATTCGGCGGAGAGGATCACCGCATAGTCGCTGGCCAGGGTGGCGAGGAAGGAGGCGTTCGGCTGGTTCAGCTCGAATACTACCGTCTGCGGCCCCTTCTTGCTCACCCGCTTGATCAGCAGATCTTGCCCCAGGCTGTAGAAGTAGGGGTAATCGCCGCCGGACACATTGTGATAGGGGTGCTGCTCGTCCAGCTGGCGGGCATAGGTGAAGACCACGTCATCGGCATTGAAAGTGCGGGTGGGCTTGAACCAGGGGGTATGGTGAAACGTCACCCCTTTGCGCAGGGTCAGGGTATAGGTGAGGCCATCCTCGCTGACATGCCAGTTGGTGGCGAGCGCTGGTTCCAGCGCCAGGGTATTGGGGTTCACCTCCAGCAGGCGGTCGTAGAGCGGACGGGCACTGGCATCCAGTGTCACCCCGGAGTTGGAAACATGGGGATTGAAGGAGAGGGGGGATCCCTCAGCACAATAGATGAGTCCGGTTTTGGAGGCCTCGGGTTGCTTCTGGCAGCCGGTGACCAGCACCAGCAGACCCAGCAGCAAGGGTGTGAGCATTCTCATTGTTGAACCATGTTCTTATAGGGGTTTTGTACGCACGTTTTGATACAAATGTGCCAGCGCGAAGGCTGGCGTGTTGCTGGAGTCGGCATCAACCGCGCTCCTTCACTCTTGTTCTGCATCGTTATCGCCATCCAGCAGCTGATATTTGCGTAGCATGCCACGGAACTGGTGATAGCTTAAGGCCAGCAGTTGAGCGGCTTTGCGCTGATTATACTGGGATTGCTGCATCGCTTGCTTGAGTAAATTAATCTCGTACTCCGCCACAGCTTGCTTGAGATCGAGCGGCAAGGCGAGGGGGGATGCAGATTGTACCTCGCTTCGGGCCTCTTGCGCAGGTTGCGTGACCTGTGGTCGCCAGGGGGAATCAAACGGGTTGAGCACCAGGGTCGAGAGCGGCAGCTGGGGATTGCCCTGACGATAGATGCTGCGCTCCACCACGTTCTTCAGCTCCCGCACGTTGCCCGGCCAGTGGTAATCCAGCATCAGCTGGGTTGCCTTGCGCGAGAAACCGGCAAACAGCGGATAGCCCAGCTCCCGGGTCATGCTGTGGGCGAAGTGTTCCGCCAGCATCAGGATATCTTCCCGCCGCTCCCGCAAGGGGGGGAGGGTGATCACATCAAACGCGAGCCGGTCGAGCAGATCGTGGCGAAACTGACCCTTGTTGGCCAGCGCAGGGAGATCTTCGTTGGTGGCGCAGACCAGTCGCACATCCACCTTGAGGGGCTTGGCCCCACCCACTCGCTCGAACTCGCCATACTCGATGACCCGCAGCAACTTCTCCTGCACTCGGGCGCTGGTGGTGGCCAGCTCGTCGAGGAACAGAGTGCCGCCATCGGCCCGCTCGAAGCGGCCTTGATGGCGCTTGGCGGCGCCGGTAAACGATCCCGCTTCGTGACCGAACAGCTCGGTCTCCAGCAGGCTCTCGCTCAGGGTGGCGCAGTTGATGGTGACAAAGCTTTGATCCCAGCGCGCCGAGAGATAATGTAGGCGGTGTGCGATCAGCTCCTTGCCCGTCCCCCGCTCACCGATGATCAGCACGGGTTTGCGCAGCGGGGCGAGCCGTGAGGCCTGCTCAATGATCTCGAGAAATGCGTTGGATTCCCCCAGCAGGCTTTCCGTGGCTGTGGTCATAGTGATCCCTGTCAGTTGTAAAAGCTGGTCAATCTTACCAAAAGTTGGTGATTTTAATCATCACTTGCGCGAGGCATCTTGCAATCCGGCTATTCTGCCCATATAAATCAACAAGTTAAATTTTGTTCCAGATTGGCACACAAGTTGCCATTGTCAATGGAGAAACAACGCCATGCCAATAACAGGAGTGCAATCATGAGTATTTTTTCCCGTCTGGCCGACATCATCAATTCCAACCTGACGGCCCTGCTCGACAAGGCAGAAGATCCCCAGAAGATGGTGCGCCTGATCATCCAGGAGATGGAGGACGAGCTGGTCAAGGAGCGTTCCAATCTGGCCCGCTTCCTCGCCAGCCAGAAAGAGATTGGCCGTCAGGTCGCCCGTCATCAGGAGCGGGTCGACGAGTGGCAAGCCAAGGCCGAGCTGGCCCTGACCAAGGGACGTGAAGATCTGGCCCGCGCCGCCCTTATCGAGAAGAAGAAACAGACCGAGTTGTCAGAGACCCTCTACCGCGAGCAGCAGACGGTCGACAGCGGCATCGAGAAGCTGGGTGAAGAGATCCGCCAGCTCGAAGCCAAGCTGGAAGATGCCCGCGCCCGTCAAAAGGCGATGGCCATTCGCACCGAAGCGGCCAGCAGCCGTCTCAATGTGCAGAGCCAGGTAGCCCGTGGCGAGAGCCAGGCGGTGGTGAGCAAGTTTGAGCGGATGGAGCGTCGCATCGACGAAATGGAAGCGCGCGCCGATCTGGGTCAGTCCGACAAGGCGCTGGCGCAGCAGTTTGCCGAGCTGGAAGTGGACGATCAGATAAGCAAAGAGCTGGAGGCGATGCGCCAGAAGCTGGGTCAGGGCGACAGCAAAAGCGAAGGCAAACAGGGGGAGTAACAGATGGAAGATCTGCTGGGCGTATTGATGGTTCCCATGGTGGTCTTCATGGTGGTGGTAGCCCCCATCTGGCTGGTGCTGCACTATCGTGCCAAGGGGAGGATTGGCGCCGGTCTTGCCGATAGCGAGCGGGAACAGCTGCAAGGGCTGCTGGCTCGCACCGAGAAGATGCAGGAGCGAGTGGGCGCGCTGGAATCGATTCTGGATGCGGAAGTACCCGGTTGGAGGAACAAGGTATGAGCAGTGTCAGTCGTGAAGGGCGTAACCTCTATCGTGATCCCCAGCGTGGCAAGATAGCCGGGATCTGTGCCGGTTTGGCTGAGTATTTCGGGGTGGAGACCTGGATCGTGCGGCTGCTCGCCATCAGTGGCCTTATCTTCGCCGGTTTCATCACCTTCACCGCCTATATCGCCGCCTGGTTCCTGCTCGACAAAAAGCCGGTCACCCTCTATTCGCAAGAGGATGCCGACTTTGCCGAGGTGCGGATGAAGGCGCGCAGCTGGCAGGCGGGGATCACCCCTCATCAGGCGCTGGGCCGTATCGCGCAGGAACTTGACGCGCTGGAGCCCAGAGTTCAGCGGATCGAGAAGCTGGTGACCTCCAGGGAGTTCACCCTGCAGCGGGAGTTTCGCAAGCTGTAGTTCTTGCTGAAGCCCCCATGTCGATGGCGGCGCCTCCCGTGATGCGCCACCATCGACACCAGCTATCCAGATGCAACCACCAAGGGAGAACGGGTCAAGCCTTGATACTCAATAAACTGGAACAGAAGTTGACTCGCCTGCAACACAAGGCGAACGACGTGGTGAACCGGGTGCGGGATCGCCATATTCGGCTGGCGGTGACCGGCCTCTCTCGCAGCGGTAAAACCGCCTTTATCACGGCGCTGGTCAACCAGCTGGAACACGCGGCCATCGATGGCCGTTTGCCGTTGTGGGATGCCCTGCGTCAAGGGCGCATCCTCGGCGCCCGCCGGGTGCCGCAGCTCAATGCCCACATCCCCACCTTTGCCTACGAGCGTGGCCTCGACTCCCTGTTTGGCGATCCACCTGCCTGGCCCGAGCCCACCCGCGGCGTGGCCGAAGTGCGCCTCGAAATCCGCTATCGCACCCGTCACCCCCTGCGCAAGCATCTGGGGGAGATCTCCACCCTCTACGTGGATCTGGTGGACTACCCCGGGGAGTGGCTGCTCGACTTGCCGCTCCTTGAGATGAGCTACGAGCAGTGGAGTGAACAGGTGCGCGAGCAGCTTCGTCGCCCAGAGCTGCAGGCACTTGCCGCCAGCTGGCTGACACCCGGGTGGCAGGTCGATCAGCGCTTCGAAGAGCGGCCGGTGGCTGAGCTAGCCGAGCGTTACACCGCCTACTTGCATGCTTGCAAACAGGAGCTGGGGCTGCACCTGATCCAGCCCGGCCGCTTCGTCTTGCCGGGCGAGTATGCCGGTGCCCCCATGCTGCAGTTTGTCCCCTGGGTGTGGGATATGCCTGCCAGCGAGCCTGCCGATGGCACCCTCTACGCCACCCTCAAGCAGCGCTTCGAGCAGTACAAGCAGCATCTGGTGCAGGGCTTCTACGAGCAGCACTTTGCCGGTTTTGATCGCCAGATCGTGCTGGTGGATTGCCTGCAGCCCCTCAACGCCGGGGCGGCCAGCTTTGGCGACATGCAGCAGGCCATCGCCCGCATCATGGAGAGCTTTGCCTACGGCAAGAGCAACTGGTGGCGGCGACTCTTCTCGCCCCGTATCGACAAGCTGCTGTTTGTGGCGAGCAAGGCCGATCACGTTACCCCCGAACAGCATGCGCCCATGGTCTCACTGCTGCAGCATCTGGTGCGCAGCGGCCGCGGCCAGGCCCGTTTTGAGGGGATCACCACCGAGTGTCTGGCGCTCGCCGCCATCAAGGCGACCGAGGTGGGCAAGGGGGTGGCCAATGGCCGCGAGTTCCCCGCCATCCGTGGCACCAGCCTGAGCGGTGAGCCGCTGCTGCTGTTCCCCGGAGAGGTGCCGCCCCATATTCCACCCGCGCAGTGGTGGAACAATCAGGGCTTTGATTTTCAGGCGTTTCGCCCCATGCCCATGAGCCCCCATCAGGCGCTGCCCCATATCCGGCTCGATGCGGCGCTGGAGTTTCTGCTTGGGGATCACCTCGAATAACGGTGTGCGGTCTTGGCACCTGAGCCGAAGGCTGCGCACAGGAGAACAATGCGATGAACGATCAGATAAAAGAGCGGCCGCCGCTGCAGGGCAAGGTGATCCTTGAGCCTGCCTTGACGGTGGCCAGTGACGAGCGACCGCCCGCACCGGCCCAGCGGCTGGAGGAGGCGAGTTTCGAGCGCCTCGACGAGCTGGACGATTTCACCGAGGTGGAGAGTGCCCTCGTCAGCAAACCGCGTCGCCGCCATCGGCTACTGGCGTGGGGGCTGGGGGCGGTCGGTCTGCTCTCGTTGGGCCAGTATGGCGCTTTCCTTTACGATCAATTTCTCACCACCCCGCTCTGGGGCAGCGCCTGGCTGGCGGCCTCGGCGCTGGTGGCGGCGGGTACCGCCAGCGTGGTGGGGCGCGAGTGGCTGCGACTGCGCACCCTCAAGCGGCGTCAGGATGTGCGCTCGCGAGCAGAAGACCTGCTTGCTCATCAGGGAGTCGGGCAGGGGCAGGCCTTTTGCGAAGGGTTGGCGGTCAAAAGTGGCGACAAGGGGCGCGAGGGGTATCAAACCTGGCTGGCCCAGATCGACGAGAGCCACAGCGATCGGGAAGTGCTGACCCTCTATAGCCAGCTGGTACTCGGCGAGCGTGACAAGCTGGCCCAGGCGCGGGTGGCCAAATGGTCGGGGGAGGCCGCTGTTCTGGTGGCGCTCAGCCCGCTCGCCACCGTCGACATGATGTTGATGCTGTGGCGCAACCTGCGGATGATCGAGGATATCGCCGATGTCTATGCTATCGAACTTGGCTACTGGAGCCGCATACGCCTCATCCGTCAGGTGTTTCGCAACATGCTCTACGCCGGTGCCACCGAGCTGGTGACCGAGGTGGGGATGGACTTGCTGGGCGCCGAGTTTGCCGCCAAGCTCTCTGCCCGCGCGGCGCAAGGGGTGGGGGCCGGGCTGCTCACCGCTCGCCTTGGCCTGCGCACCATCGAAGCGTGCCGTCCGCTGCCTTGGTGTGCGGACGAGAAACCGAAACTCGGCGAGCTGCGCAAGCGGCTGATCGGCCAGCTGGCGGGGTACCTCAACAAATCCTGATAGCCCTGTCTGCACCTTGCTGCGATGATCCATGCCCCTGTCGTGCTCGCCAAGCCACAGGGGCATGGTTTTAATCGGCAGATCATTGAGTTGGCAGCAGAGTCCTGCTTTGGCGGGGCGCCCGTTTACGGTTAAGCTGGCAGTCAATCTTACCAATCACACCAATAGTACCAATCGGCAAGGATGCCCGATGAACTTTACCTTTCGCCAGATCCGTTATTTTGTGGCCGTGGCCGACAGCTTCTCAGTGAGTCGCGCCGCCGCCGAGTTGCATATCTCCCAGTCGGCGGTCACCAGCGCCATTCGCGAGCTGGAGACCGAGCTCGGCGCCCCGCTATTCGAGCGCAATCCGCGCGGCGTCACCCTCACCACTCAGGGCCACCAGTTTTTGCTCCACGCCCGCCGCATTCTCGGCGCCATGACCGAGGCGAGCCACTCCCTCAAAGCGGTGGCTCAGCAGGATCAGGGACGACTCACCATCGGCGTGACCACTCTGGTGGCGGGTTACTACCTCTCTGAGGCGCTTGGCCGTTTTCGCCGCGCCTTTCCGGCGGTACAGATCGAGGTGAAGGAGGATGAACAGCCTTTTCTGGAGCACCAGATCGTCAACGGCGAGGTGGATGTGGGGATCCTGATGACCAACCGCACCATCCGGCAAGAGGCGTTTGATACCGAATTGCTGACCCGCTCGCCGCTGCGGCTCTGGCTGGCCGCCAACCACCCGCTCTGCGCCGAGTCGACCCTCTCGCTCACCGCGCTGGGGGAGGAGCCGATGATCTCGCTGACCGCCGATCAGCTCGATCAGATCATCGGTGGCGGCCTGCGTCGCTACGGCATCTCCCCCCGTATCGTGCTGCGCACCGCGTCGGTGGAGGCGGTGCGCAGTCTGGTGGCAAGCCAGCTCGGGGTCGCCCTGCTGCCCGATTTTGCCTATCGCCCCTGGTCGCTGGAGCAGGAGCGGGTCGAGGCGCGCCCCATCAAGGAACCCATTCCCGCCATCGATATCGGGCTGGTGTGGCGCCGTGGTTCTCGGCTGGATTGGACGGCGCGGGAATTTATCGATATTGCGCGGGATCAGAGCCGGTTGCGGGCCCGTCAGGCGCTCCCTCGCTAGCCATCTCTTGCAGGGTAGCCACCAAAAATCAGATTCATCTGCACTCGATATCGATTTAGCTGATACCTGAGCCATCAAAAATTGAAATATTCATCGTATTGCCACTCCCCTAAGCTCATTGCTGGTTAACAGGATGTTAACGCCAATGGCGGCGTTCCTTCACCTGATGCAAGTCAACACAATGCAAGGAGTGCATGATGAAATTGACCCCTCTGATGCTGGCTCTTGTTCCGGCGCTGCTGGCAGGCCAGACCCAGGCTGCCCCGACCGAGCTCGGCAAGGGTGAAGGCCAGCTCAATATCGTGGCCTGGGCTGGCTACGTTGAGCGTGGCGAGACCGACAAGAACTACGACTGGGTGACCGGATTCGAGAAAGAGACCGGCTGCAAGGTGAGCGTCAAGACGGCGGCCACCTCGGACGAGATGGTGGCGTTGATGAACGAGGGGGGCTTCGATCTGGTGACCGCCTCCGGCGATGCCAGTCTGCGTCTGATTGCCGGTGGCAAGGTGCAGGCGCTCAATCTGGCGCTCATCCCGAGTTACAGCAAGATTGATCCCCGGCTGCAAAATGCCCCCTGGCACACTGTGGATGGCAAGCACTACGGCGTGCCCTACCAGTGGGGCGGCAATATCCTGATGTACAACACCAAGGTGTTCCCCAAGGCACCGGACTCCTGGAACGTGGTGTTCGAGGAACAGACCCTGGCGGATGGCAAGTCCAACAAGGGGCGGGTGCAGGCCTTTGACGGCCCGATCCACATCGCCGATGCCGCCCTCTATCTGATGACCCATCAGCCTGCCCTGGGCATCAAGGATCCTTACGAGCTGAACGAGGATCAGTACAAGGCCTCCCTCGATCTGCTGCGCAAGCAGCGCCAGCTGGTGGGGCGCTACTGGCATGATGCTTTCGTTCAAATCGATGACTTCAAGAACGAAGGGGTGGTCGCGTCAGGCTCCTGGCCGTTCCAGGCCAATGCCCTGATTGCCGACAAGCAACCCATCGCCACCACTGTGCCGAAAGAGGGAGTGACCGGTTGGGCCGATACCAGCATGGTGCACAGCGATGCCAAGAACCTCACCTGCGCTTACAAGTGGCTGGAGCACTCCCTGAGCAACAAGCTGCAGGGGGATCTCGCCGCCTGGTTTGGCTCGGTGCCTGTGGTACCTGCCGCCTGTGACGGCAATGCCCTGCTGGGCCCGACCGGGTGCAAAACCAACGGTATCGACAACTTCGATCGGGTTCGCTTCTGGCGCACTCCGGTCTCCCAGTGCAAGAGCCAGGGAACTTGCGTGCCCTATTACCGCTGGGTTTCCGACTATATCGCCATTCTGGGCGGCCGCTAAGGCGTGGTGAGCAAGGTGGTCGGAACCGCTGCCACCTTGCCAACGGCAGGGGCGCTGCGCCTCCTCTGCACGACTGCCGAGAGCGGATAATCAAGCGGGCCGGACAGGAGTCCGGCCCATCCCAGTACAGACAAGGACGCCCCATGAACGCCGTACAATTTGACCGGGTCAGCCGCCACTATGGCGAGGTGAAGGCGGTCGATGACATCTCTTTCCAGATCCCCTCAGGGGAATTCTTTACCCTGCTGGGGCCGAGCGGTTCCGGCAAGACCACTTGCCTGCGGATGATCGCGGGCTTCGAGTACCCGAGCGACGGGGAGATCCGCCTGTTTGGCGAACCCTGCTCCACCGTGCCGCCCTATGATCGCAACCTCAACACCGTGTTTCAGGACTATGCCCTGTTTCCCAACATGGATGTGCGCGACAACATCGGCTATGGCCTGATGCTCAAGGGGGTCGCCAAGGCACAGCGTTACCGCAAGGTGGACGAGATGCTGGAACTGGTGCGACTGCCCGGGGTCGGCAAGCGCCGCCCAAGCCAGCTCTCCGGCGGCCAGCGCCAGCGCATCGCCATCGCCCGGGCGCTTATCAACCAGCCACGCATCCTGCTGCTGGATGAGCCGCTGGGGGCCCTCGATCTCAAGCTGCGCGAGCAGATGCAGATGGAGCTCAAGTCGTTGCAACGTCAGCTGGGCATCACCTTTATTTTCGTCACCCACGATCAGCAGGAGGCGCTCTCCATGAGCGACCGGATCTGCATCTTCAGTCAGGGCAAGATCGAGCAGATCGCTGCGCCCGATACTATCTACGACGCTCCGGCGACGCCGTTTGTGGCCCGCTTCGTTGGCACCGTCAATCTGTTCGAAGGGGAGCAGGCCAGACGGCTGTGCGGCGACGGCAGCCAGATGATGGTGCGCCCGGAGCGGATCCGGCTCGCTGAGGCGGGCGCGCCGGGCTGGTCGGGGGAGATCCGCGAGGTGGAGTATCTGGGCCCCTTCGTCCGTTATCGGGTTGATCTCGGGGAGCAGCTCGAGATCATCGTCAACCACCCCAATGAGGGGCAGGCCCGTCTGGCCCGTGGCTGCAGGGTCAGCCTCAGTTGGCCGGAGCAGGCCATCCATCGCCTGAGCGGCGCCCATCAGGGGGCGCAGCCATGAGTGCCCCTCACAGTGCGAGTCTTGCCATGAACCATCAGCCCGAACCTGCCCGTTTCAGGCCGCTGCGGCGCCTCTCGACCCTGCTCTATGGTCGGCCCGGCCTGCTGCTGGCGATCCTGCTGGGGCCGCCGCTGCTGTGGCTCGGCATCATCTATGTCGGCTCCTTGCTGATGCTGCTCTCCAACTCTCTGTTCGGGCTGGACGAGTTCAGCGGTCAGGTGCGCCACGAGCTGGGGCTGCAAAACTTCGTCGCCCTGCTACGGCCGGAGAATCTGGATGTGATCGGCCGCACCGTCGGCATGTCGCTGCTGGTGACCCTGGCCTGCGCCTTGCTCGGTTTTCCGGTTGCCTACTACATGGCACGCTACACCAGTGGCAAGACCCGGGCGCTGTTCTATGTGGGGATCATGCTGCCGCTCTGGTCCAGCTATCTGGTGCGGGTCTACGCCTGGAAGCTGATCTTGGCCAAGGAGGGGGTAGTAAGCTGGCTGGCGGACAGCATGGGGCTGGAGTGGCTGCTCGATGCCATCCTCTCCCTGCCGGTCATCGGGGGGCCGTCGCTCTCTTTTTCGCGGCTCGGCACCTTTATCGTGTTCGTCTATGTCTGGCTGCCCTTCATGATCCTGCCCATTCAGGCGGCGGTGGAGCGTATTCCGCGATCCCTGCTGGAGGCGAGCAGTGATTTGGGGGCGACACCTGCTCAGACCTTTCGCAACCTGATCCTGCCGCTGGCGTTGCCCGGTGTGGTGGCGGGCTCCATTTTCACCTTCTCGCTGACCCTCGGTGATTACATCATCCCCGGCATCATCGGCAACTCGACCATGTATATCGGTCAGGTGGTCTACATGCAGCAGGGAACGGCGGGCAATCTGCCCTTTGCCGCCGCCTTCTCGCTGGTGCCGATCCTTATCATCGCCATCTATCTGGCGATTGCGAAAAGACTGGGGGCTTTTGATGCGCTTTGAATCAATCGCTTTGAACCGGCAGCAAGGAGGCCGTCATGTCAGCTAGCTCAATGAGCCGTCAGGGAGAGCGCCCTTCGGGCCTGCTCAAGTACGCCGCCATCGGTGGCCTTCTGTTCCTGCACTTTCCCATTCTGTTTATCTTCCTCTACGCCTTCACCAGCGAGAGCAAGAGTTACCAGTTTCCGCCCCCCGGGCTCACCCTCAAATGGTTCGAGGTGACCCTCAATCGCCCCGATGTGTGGCGTGCCATCCAGCTGTCGCTGGAGGTAGCGGGGCTGGCGACGCTGGCGGCCATGATCCTCGGCACCTTGGCGGCAGGGGCCATTGCTCGCAGCCGCTTCTTCGGTCAAGAGGTGGTGTCGCTGTTGCTGGTG
Source organism: Aeromonas sp. FDAARGOS 1417 (assembly GCF_019046985.1). NCBI lineage: Bacteria > Pseudomonadati > Pseudomonadota > Gammaproteobacteria > Aeromonadales > Aeromonadaceae > Aeromonas > Aeromonas sp. FDAARGOS 1417. The sequence continues at coordinate 301,947 of NZ_CP077221.1, forward strand.
CTGCCCATCGCGCTGCCCGGTATTGTCACCGGTATCGCGCTGCGCTCGGCCTACGGCTTGATGGAGATCCCGTTCAGCTTCTGGACCATCGTTATCGGCCACGCCACCTTTTGTGTGGTGGTGGTCTACAACAATGCGCTGGCCCGTTTTCGCCGCACCAACCAGAGCCTCATCGAGGCGTCGATGGATCTCGGGGCCGACGGCTTCCAGACCCTGCGATACGTGATCCTGCCCAATCTGGCCACGGCGCTGCTGGCGGGGGGCATGCTGGCCTTTGCCCTGAGTTTTGACGAAGTGATCGTCACCACCTTTACGGCGGGCCAGCAGACAACCCTGCCCATCTGGATGTATCAGGAGCTGATCCGTCCCCGTGACAGGCCGGTCACCAACGTGGTGGCCCTCATCATAGTGGCCTTCACCACTATCCCTATTTTGCTTGCCTACTACCTCACTCGCGACACCCATGATGTCGCTGGCAGTGGTAAATGATGACTCAACGCGTGCGCAAGGATGCAACCATGAAACTCTCTACCCAACTCTTGATTGATGGCCAGTTTGTGACCGGCGAGGGGCAGGCCGAACCCATTCTCAACCCGGCCAACGGCGAACAGATCGCCGCCGTGCCCGAAGCCTCGTTCGAACAGGTGAACCGGGCGGTGAACGGTGCCCAGCGCGCCTTCGCCCAGTGGAGCCGCACTACCCCTGCCCAGCGCAGCAACCTGCTGCTGCGTCTGGCGGATCTCGTCGAGCGCCACGCAGAGGAGTTTGCGGCGCTGGAATCCCTCAACTGCGGCAAACCCTATCTGGCGGTGCTCAATGACGAGCTGCCCGCGGTGGTGGACTGCTTCCGCTTCTTTGCCGGGGCGGCCCGCTGCCTGCAAGGGCCGCTGGCGGGAGAGTATCTCGAGGGGCACACCAGCATGATCCGGCGCGACCCCATAGGTGTTGTGGGCAGTATCGCCCCCTGGAACTACCCGCTGATGATGGCGGCCTGGAAGATGGCGCCGGTGCTGGCGGCGGGCAATACGGTGGTGCTCAAACCCTCCGAACAGACCCCGCTCACCGCGCTGCGTTTGGCGGAGCTGGCCAGCGAGATCTTTCCCCGCGGCGTTATCAACGTCATCTGCGGGCGGGGGGAAAGCGTGGGGGCGCCGCTGGTGGAGCACCCGCTGGTGCGGATGGTGTCGCTCACCGGCGATATCGCCACCGGTCAGAAGATCCTGCAGAGCGCTGCCCGCACCATGAAGCGCACCCACCTTGAGCTGGGGGGCAAGGCACCGGTGATCATCTTCGACGATGCGGATCTGGAGGCGGTGGTGGCGGGCATTCGCACCTTCGGTTTCTACAATGCAGGGCAAGATTGCACCGCCGCCTGCCGTATCTATGCCCAGGGCAAGATCTACGACAAGTTCGTCGCCGCCATGACCGAGGCGGTGGCCTCCATCAAGGTAGGTAGCCAGTACGAGGAGGGGGTCGAGATGGGGCCGCTAATCTCGGACAGACAGCGCAACCGGGTTGCCAGCTTTGTCGAGCGGGCCCAGAGCTGCGGTCATGTGGAGGTGACGGCGGGGGGCAAGATCCGTCCCGGCAACGGCTTCTTCTTCGAGCCGACCCTGATTGTCGGGGCCCGGCAGGAGGATGAGATCGTGCGGCGCGAGGTGTTTGGCCCCGTGGTGTCGGTGACCCGTTTCAACGATGCCGAGCAGGTGGTGCAGTGGGCCAACGACTCGGACTATGGCCTCGCCTCGTCGGTCTGGACCAAGGATCTGAGCCTCGCCAGCAAGGTGGCCAGCCACCTGCAATATGGCTGCACCTGGATCAATACCCACTTCATGCTCACCTCCGAGATGCCCCACGGCGGCATGAAGATGTCGGGCTACGGCAAGGATCTCTCCCTCTATGCGCTGGAGGATTACACTGTGCCGCGCCATATCATGGTCAAGCTGTAGTGGGGATTGGTTAGCGGGTTGTCACAATTTATTTACAACTGTTTCAGGCAGCCGACTCATGGGTCGGCTGCTTTTTTTGTTGCCATTTCGTTACATTGAAGCCGTGATGAAACGGCAAGGCGCCTGATGTGGCGCCAGAGGATGGAACAGCTATGGCGACCTTCTACACCGCCCACCAGCCGGATGCTGACGGGGTGATCCACTACAGCAACGAGGAGCATGGCACCTGGCAGATCCTGATCGAACGCCAGTTCGCCGCCCTCGATGGCAAGGGGTGTAACGAGTATCTGGCCGGTCTCGACAGGCTGGGGCTGCCCCGTGATCGCATCCCCCAGCTGGCCGAGATCAACGCCGTCTTGCAGCCTGCGACCGGTTGGTCGGTGGCGGCGGTGCCTGCGCTTATCTCGTTCGATCGCTTCTTCGCCCTGCTGGCCAATCGCCAGTTTCCGGTGGCGACCTTTATCCGGCGCCGGGACGAGCTCGACTACCTGCAAGAGCCCGATATCTTTCACGAGATCTTCGGCCACTGCGCCATGCTGACCAATCCGGCCTTTGCCCACTTCACCCACCTCTACGGTCAGTTGGGGCAGCAGGCGAGCAAGGAGCAGCGGGTCTTTCTGGCGCGGCTCTACTGGTTCACCGTGGAGTTTGGCCTCTTGGCAACGCCGGACGGGCTGCGTATCTACGGTGGCGGCATTCTCTCCTCCATCGGCGAGACCGCCTATGCCCTTTCCGGCAAGCCGCTGCTGCAACCCTTCGATCTACTGACTGTGCTGCGCACCCCGTATCGCATCGACATCATGCAGCCCACCTATTTTGTGCTGCCGAGTCTCGAGCATCTCTACCAGCTGACCGGGGAGGAGATCATGGCTGCTCTGGCAGAGGCCAGCCGGCTTGGCCTCTATCCGCCACGTTTTGAGGTTGCCGCTGGCAAACAGGCGAGCTGATCAAAAGCAAACAGCCCTATTTCATTTTCATTAATTCAAGCAGGAGTAACCCATGTCCGAACTGGCCAGCCAACAGTGTGAAGCGTGCCGCGCCGATGCCCCCAAGGTGAGTGATGAGGAGCTGCGCGAGCTGATGCAGCTTATCCCCGACTGGCAGCCGCTGGTGGTGGAGGGGGCGCTGCAACTGCGGCGGGAATTTACATTTCGCAACTTCAAGGAGGCGCTGGCCTTTGCCAACCGTCTGGGCGAGCTGGCGGAGGCGGAGTTCCATCATCCCGCTATCTTGACCGAGTGGGGGAAGGTGACCGTCAGCTGGTGGACCCACAAGATCGGCGGATTACACCGCAACGACTTCATCATGGCTGCGCGTACAGACCAATTGCCCAGATAATCTGAGAACAGGTTGAGGCGGAGTATCCCCCTTCCTGCATTTCTGACTGAATGGGGGAAGGTGACCGTCAGCTGGTGGACCCACAAGATCGGCGGTTTGCATCGCAACGACTTCATCATGGCGGCGCGCACCGATCAGTTGCTCCGGTAATCGCGCCCCACAGCAGCGTCATCGGTTGACCCGGGCCTGCCTGCGAAAGCGGGGCAGGCCCGCATTTTTATGGGCTGGCGCTCGCACTGGGGGGATCGAGACTGTATTATCCGCTCATTCATAGAGTTAGCTAGGAAGTGTGTCCCGAATGCGTCTTGAAGTCAGCTGTGAAGACCGCCTGGGCCTGACCCGGGAACTGCTCGACCGCCTGGTGGAGCACAATATCGATCTGCGCGGCATCGAAATCGATACCTCAGGCATCATCTATCTCAACTTTCCCGAGCTGGAGTTCAGTGATTTTCAGCACCTGATGCCGGAGATCCGCCGTATTCCCGGCGTCTACGACGTCAAGACCATCCCCTACATGCCTTCCGAGCGAGAGCACCACGAGATAGAGGCGCTGCTCAAGGCGCTGCCGGATCTGGTCTTCTCCCTCGACAGCAAGGGCAAGGTGACCCAAGCCAACCAGTCTGCCCTCACCACCCTCGGCTTGCCGGTGGAGGAGGTGCGCGGGGTGGCGCTCGGTTCGCTGGTCAAGGGGTTCTCCTTCACCCGCTGGCTGGAGGCGAGCGAGATCAAGCCGCAGACCTGCAAGCTCAGTTTCAATGGCGAAGAGTATCTGGCAGATCTGATGCCGCTGTTCGTGGCAGAAGCCCGCGGCAAGCAGGCGCTGGCCGGGGCCGTAGTGGTGCTCAAATCTGCCCGCCGGGTCGGCCTGCACTTCAGCGCGCTTCATGCGGTGGAAGTGGGGGGCTTCGAGCATCTGCAGGCCGAGAGTCCCAAGATGAAAGAGGTGCTGTCGCAAGCGCGTAAACTGGCAATGCAGGACGCGCCGCTGCTGATCGTCGGCGAGACCGGCACCGGCAAGGAGCTGCTGGCCCGTGCCTGTCACGGGGCCAGCCTGCGCTCCAGCCACCCCTTTATGGCCCTCAACTGCGCCGCCATGCCCGATAACGTGGCCGAGAGCGAGCTGTTTGGTTATGCCCCCGGCGCCTTTGGCAACAACACCGAGGGCAAGCGCGGCGTGCTGGAGCTGGCGAGCGGCGGCACCCTGATGCTGGACGAGATCGGCGACATGTCTCCCCATCTGCAGACCAAGTTTTTGCGGGTGTTGCAGGATGGGGTATTCCGCCGGGTCGGTGACGAGCAGGAGGTGAAGGTCAACGTGCGTTTCATCTGCACCACCCAGAAGCAGTTGCTGGATCTGGTGCACGAAGGAACCTTCCGCGAGGATCTCTACTACCGTCTCAACGTGCTCAGTCTGGCGCTGCCCCCCCTGCGCGAGCGCAAGGCAGACATCATGGTGCTGGCCCAGCAGTTTGTCTCCCGCTTTGCCAGCGAGTTGCAGCGACCCCGTCCGCGCTTTACCCGCAACATGGCCGACTACCTGACCGCCTACCGCTGGCCGGGCAACGTGCGTCAGCTGCGCAACTGTCTCTACCGTGCCATGACCCTGTTGGAAGGGGATGAGCTGGGGCCCGAGCAGATCGACCTGCCGGTGGCGGCCGATACCATGCCGCTGATCGACGAGTGGTTTGAGGGGAATCTCGACGATGCGGTGAAGCGCTTCGAGAGCCAGCTGCTGGCCCGGCTCTATCCCGCCTTCCCGTCGACGCGCCAGCTGGCTAAACGCCTGGGCGTGTCGCATACCGCCATCGCCAACAAGCTGCGGGAATACGGCATCAGCAAGAAGTGATTTCCGCCTTGTTGCCTGCCACCAGAGAGCCCGTTACCAGACGGGCTCTCCGTTTTCTTTACACGAACTCGGTAGTTGATGGTGGGGTGAGACTTGTCAGGCCAGTGTCAGCCAACTTACTATCTGGGTTCATGTACCCGAACCGCAATGCCATAGCAGCGGTATTGTCAAGGCGACTACCTCCCGATCATGCTGTTACTCTTTTCCCCCCGTTTAACTGCCCGTCTGGCGCTCCTGTTGGTTGCGTTTGGCCTGCTGTTGCCCCGCGCGCTGGCGGAAACGGCCGCAGAGAGCCGGGCGACGGCGGTCAGGGAGCTGGTGCTCGATATCATGAGTTACACCCGCTGGCCCACCGAGCCTGCGGTGCTGCGTATGTGCGTGGCGGCGCCGACCGAATATGCCGGCGCCCTCTTTACCATCGATCGTCAGGCCAATGGACGCACCGTGCAGGTCCATCGTTACGAGGCGAGCGATCCGGCCATCAGCGATCACTGCGATGTGCTCTATCTGGGAGTGCTCGACGATCCGACCCGGATTGCGCTGTTTGCCCGCCTGCAGGGGCACCCTGTGCTCAGCATCAGCGAATACAACCACGACTGCTCCACCAGCTCGGTGTTCTGCCTGCAGACCTCGCCGGACAGCGTGCGGGTGCGGTTTAAAGTGAACCTCGATGCTCTGGCCCTGAGCGGCGTGCGGGTGCATCCCGCCGTGCTCAAGCTGGCCCATGCCGACAAGGGGGTTCCATGAGACGACAGGTGAGCGCGGCTCCCCGCCGTCTGACCCTGCGTCAGAGCCTGGGGCGAACCCATCTGGTGGCCGCCATTACAGCCGTCAGCGTGGCAGGACTCTTTTTTACTCTGGTGGCCCTGCTGGTAGTGCGTTTTTACGCCGACCACAATCTGGAGCTGGTAGCCCGCGCCATCAGCTACAGCGCCGAGGCGGCGGTGGTGTTCCATGATGAGGAGGCGGCGAGCGAGGCGCTCAGTGGCATCGTTGCCAAGGAAGAGGTGGCCGAAGCCACTATCGTGCTGACCAATGGCCAGCTGCTCGCCAGTTGGGAGCGCCCCAGAAGCAATCCGCTGGTGACGCTCGAAGACTATCTGGCCCAACTGCTGATGCCGGGGCCTGTCAAACTCCCCATGCTGCGGGGTGGTGAGCAGATCGCCACCATCGAGCTGCGCGGCCACGGTGAATATCTGTTGCTGTTTTTGCTCTCGGCGCTGCTGGCGATGGTGGTTTGCCTGATGCTGAGCGCCATGGTGGCACTCTATGTGGCTGACCGGATGCAGGTCTCCATCACCGCACCGCTGCGCAAACTGGCACTTGTCGCCCACTCGGTACGCCGACAGCGCACCCTGGGGATGCGGGCGCCACCGGCCGATATCGTCGAGATTAACGAGCTGGGGGATGACTTCAACTCCCTGCTGGACGAGCTGCAAGCCTGGCAGGCCCAGCAGGCCCGCGAAAATGCCAGCCTGCTCCATCAGGCGACCCACGATGCCCTCACCGGACTGCCCAATCGCGCTCTGTTTGAAGCGCGGCTCGCGCAGGCCATCTCCCTCGGCGAGCAAGAGGGGTTTGCGCTGCTCTATCTCGACTGCGATCGTTTCAAGCAAATTAATGACACGCTGGGGCACAACGCCGGTGACGATGTGCTGATCGCGCTCTCAAGACGGGTGCAGCATCAGCTGCGTCCGGATGATCTGGTGTTTCGCCTCGGTGGTGACGAGTTTGCGGTGCTGGTTGGCCCACTCCAGCGACAGCATGAGGTGGAAGAGGTGATTGGCCGCATCCAGCAGGCGATGAGCGAACCGGTGGCGCTGCGTGACGGTCGTCAGCTGGTGGCCGAGGTGAGTGTCGGCTTCGCCGTCTATCAGGCGGGCATGAGTGCCAGCGTGCTGTGTGCTCAGGCCGATGCAGCCATGTATCTGGCGAAACGGGCGCGCCGCAGTGAACAGCAAACCATCGCCTGACTGGCAAGAATAACAACATAAACAAGGAGCAAACCATGAAGATCACCCACCTGTTGAAAGTGACCCTGCTGGGGTTGATGTTGTCGCTGCTGGCCGGTTGTCAGAGCGCGCCCAAGGGGTTGACCCCGGAGCAAATCGCCGTGCTCAAGGAGCAGGGCTTTTATCTGACCGATGAGGGGTGGACGCTGGATCTGGCCAACCGGGTGCTGTTTGCCAACAACGTGGGGGCGCTCAATCCCCAGACTCGCCAATCCGTTGAAAAACTGGGTAAAACACTGCTTGGCGTAGGGTTGGACAAGGCGCGGGTGGATGGCCACACCGATAATACCGGCGAGAGCAGCTACAACCAGCAGCTCTCCCTGAAGCGGGCCCAGTCGGTGGCCGATGTGCTGGTCTCGGTCGGCATGAAGCCAGCCAATCTGGAGATCCATGGCCGTGGCGAGACCATGCCGCTGGCGGATAACAAGACCAGAGAGGGCCGGGCCGCCAACCGCCGGGTTGCCATCGTCATCAGCGATCAATAACCCTTTCATCGTTTCGTTACCCATAAAAAAGAGCGCCCGATCGGCGCTCTTTTTGATCGCGACAGCTGGGGTCGCGAGGGCATGTGGGGCTGGGTTACTGCGCGCTATTTTGCCCGTTATTGTCGTGATGGCTGCGCAGGCGGATGTTGATCATCTCCACCACCAGCGAGAAGGCCATGGCGAAGTAGATGTAGCCCTTCGGAATATGCAGGTCCATCCCCTCGGCCATCAGGGCAAACCCCACCAGGGTGAGGAAGGAGAGGGCCAGCATCTTGATGGTGGGGTGGGCATCGACGAAATCACCGATGGATTTGGCGGCAAACATCATGATGAAGACGGCGATCATGATGGCCAGCACCATCACCGGCACGTGATCGGCCATGCCGACTGCGGTGATCACCGAGTCGAGGCTGAACACGATATCGAGGATGGCGATCTGGATCAGGGTGCTGATAAAGCCCGAGGCCGCTTTGCTGACGCTCTCCGGCTCGGCTGCCCCTTCCAGGGTGACGTGGATCTCGTGGGCACTCTTGCCGATGAGGAACAGGCCCCCCAGCAGCAGGATCAGATCGCGGCCGGAGATGGCTTCACCCAGCACGGTGAAGAGCGGATCGGTGAGGCGCATCACCCAGGCCAGCGAGAGCAGCAGCAGGATCCGGGTACCCATGGCGAGCCCCAGACCCAGAATGCGCGCTTTTTGACGCTGCGCCTCCGGCAGGCGACCTACCAGGATGGAGATAAAGATGATGTTGTCGATGCCCAGCACGATCTCGAGCAGGGTAAGGGTGGCGAGTGCGACCCAGGCAGAGGGATCAAGAACCCATTCCAGCATGATTGAACCTTGGTTGAAAATTGGTTGGAAAATTGAAGCAGCGCATTCTAGCAGGGGCGCCACTGCTTGTCCCAGAGGGGGGAAAAGATAAAAATGGTGGCCATCGCAAGGGAGGCAGGCATGTTTCGATTAGGGTTCATTATTAATCCGGTCGCCGGGATTGGCGGTGCAGTGGGGCTCAAGGGCAGTGACGGTGTAGTGGCCGAGGCGCTGGCCCGTGGCGCTGTGCCCAAGGCGCAGGAGCGGGCGCGGCAAGCCTTGTTGCCACTGTGCGAGCTGAGCGTCCCGTTTGAACTGCTGACGGTGGCGGGAGAGATGGGGGAGGCGGTGGCCCGCGAGCTGGGGTTGCCCTGTCGGGTCATCTATCAACCGGTCGGGGAGATGACCTCTGCCGATGATACCCGCCACGCCGCCGGGCTGATGCGCGAAGCCGGGGTCGATCTGCTGCTGTTTGCCGGTGGCGATGGCACGGCGCGGGATATCTGCGCCGCGGTGGGGGAGTCTTGCCATGTGCTCGGCATTCCGGCGGGGTGCAAGATCCACTCCGGCGTCTACGGGGTGACGCCCGCTGCCAGCGGGCGGGTGGTAGCGCGGATGATCGCAGGGGAACTGCTCAGCCTGATCGATGCCGAGGTGCGCGACATCGACGAGGAGGCGTTTCGCGCGGGCAAGGTGCGGGCCCGCCACTACGGCCAGCTGAAGGTGCCCGGCGATCTGCGTTACGTACAGGCGGTAAAACAGGGGGGCAAGGAGTCCGAAGAGCTGGTGTTGGCGGATCTCGCCGCCGGTGTGGTGGAGCAGATGGAGCCCGATACCCTCTATCTGATGGGCTCCGGCAGCACGGTGGCAGCCTGTATGGCTGAGCTCGGTCTGGAAAATACTTTGCTCGGTGTGGATCTGGTGGAAAATGGCCGACTTATCGGGCAGGATCTCAGCGCCGCCGAGATCCTGACCCGGATCCGCGGCCGTCGCTGCCGACTGATCATTACCCTGATAGGCGGACAGGGACATCTGTTCGGGCGCGGAAATCAGCAATTGAGTCCAGAGGTGATTCGGTGTGTCGGGCTGGACAATATCCAGGTGCTGGCAACCAAAGCCAAGCTTGCCGCCCTTGCGGGCAGGCCGCTGCTGGTGGACACCGATGATCCGCAATTAAACCGGGCGTTGCGTGGTTATCTGCGAATAACCACGGGATACAAGGATCAGGTCATCTACCCGGTGGCCAACCCGGAATAGGACGCCAAGGACGCTGCTGGCCTGGCGCCAGAGAGCTGCAATCAACCGGATTGCGGTTCCATACCCCCGAATTTTTTGCCGCAAATGAGGCTGCGTTACATGACGATTCACGATTTTGAGCACAAGTTGTTGGGACTGATCGACAGCATGGTTGCCACCGCGACCGACGATGAGCTGTTTGCGGGGGGTTACCTGCGAGGTCATATCTCATTGGCGGTTGCCCGGGCCGAGCTGGAAGGCAAGACCCTGGTGCGGGACGTCAAGAGCTATGTGCTGCGCAGCCTCAACGAGGCGATCTTGCAAGGTGAGCTTTCTGAAGAGGATGAAAAGCTGGTGCAGGCGATGTGGAGTCGTTTGCAACAAGACGCAGAAGCTTGATCGGATACACAATTCAAACTGAAGTTTGAGTTTATCCTTCCCCTGAAGTTAGTGAAAGGTTAATAATAAGTTTCGCCTTTTGTTTCAGGGATTAAACTATGGCCTCCTCCTCACGCATTGCCAATAAACTGCCGCTCGAGATGCTCTATCACTGGGAGCGGCAGTGTCCTGATCGAACCTACCTGCGTCAAACCATCAACCGCGAATATGTCGATTTCACCTGGGGTGAAGTGGCCGATGAAGCGCGGCGGATGGTGACGGCCTTGCGTCACCTCGGTCTGGTGGCCGGTGACAAGGTGGCGCTGCTCTCCAAGAATTGCGCCCAGTGGTTTATCGCCGATCTGGCGATGCAGATGGGGCAGTATGTGAGCGTGCCCATCTACCCGACAGCCAACGTCGACACCATCGAATATGTGCTGCGCCACAGCGAGGCCAAGGCGATCTTCGTCGGCAAGCTGGATGACTGGAAGAGTCAGGAGGCTGGCGTACCCGCCGATCTGCTGCGCATCGCCTTCCCCTACGACACCATGCCGGCCAGCCACCAGTGGGACGATCTGCTGGAGGCGCACGAGCCGATCCCTGACAGCCCGGTGCAGGCCCCTGACTCCCTACTGAGTCTGGTCTACACCTCCGGCAGTACCGGCAAGCCGAAAGGGGCCATGCTGAGCGTCGAGCGTTACGCCTGGTCGTGCGAGAAGCTGGTTGAGACGGTGAGCCTGAGCCAGGCCGATCGGGGCTTCTCCTACCTGCCGCTGGCTCACATTACCGAGCGGGTCTACATCTACGGCGGTAGCCTCTATGGCGGTGCTACTATCGCTTTCCCCGAATCCCTCGACACCTTTATCGAAGATGTCAAACGCTGCCGTCCCACCGTCTTTATCTCGGTGCCACGACTGTGGGCCATGTTCCGCATCAAGATCCACGAGAAGCTGCCCCAGAACAAACTGGCGTTGCTGCTCAAGATCCCGCTTATCTCCGGCCTTATCAAACGCAAGCTGCAAAAGGGGTTGGGACTGGATCAGGCCCGTGTACTCGGCTGCGGTTCCGCGCCTGTCTCCCCTGCGCTGCTTGAGTGGTATCTGAGCATCGGCCTCAAGGTGACGGAAGCCTGGGGTATGACCGAGAACCACGCCTACTCCACCATCAACTACCCGTTCCGCGCTGACAAGATCGGCACCGTCGGCAAGGCGGGGATTGGGGTGACCATCAAGATCTCCGACGAGGGTGAGATCCTCTGCCGCTGCGAAGGGATGATGCTGGGTTACTACAAGGATCCCGAGCACAGCGCCGAGGCCATCGATGCCGAGGGGTGGCTCCATACCGGCGACATGGGCAAGCTGGACAAGGAGGGTTATCTCACCATCACCGGCCGGATGAAGGATGTGTTCAAGACCGCCAAGGGCAAGTATGTGGCGCCGGTGCCCATTGAGGGACTGCTGGGGCAGGAGCCCATTATCGAACAGCTCTGCGTGATTGGTTATGGCATGCCCCAGCCCATTGCGCTGGTGCAGCTGGCCGAGAGTGCCATGAAGGGCAATCGGGAGGAGGTCAACGCCAGACTGGAAGCGGCGCGGGTACGGGTCAACGATCAGCTGGAATCTCATGCCAAAATTCGCGGCATTCTGGTGGTGAAAACCCCCTGGAATATCGAGAACGGTGTGCTGACCCCCACCATGAAGATCAAGCGTCACCTGCTGGAGCAAAAGTACGCCCAGGTCGGGGATCGCTGGCCCTCATCCCAGGTGGTGGTGTGGGAGGAGTAAATCCCGTCTTTCCATAGCGCAACAAACAACAACGGCCCTTGATGGGCCGTTGTTGTGTTTGGGGCATCTCACTCGCCGCTGTTTTGTCGGCGAGTAAAAGCGCGCCCGGTTAGATCTGCGCCAGCGCGGCGGCCAGATCGGCGATCAGATCGTCCGCATCTTCCACCCCGATGCTGAAGCGGATGAGGTCGTCGTTGACCCCGGCGGCGAGGCGGCTCGCCTCGTCCATGGCGGCGTGGGTGGTACTGGCCGGATGGCAGGCCAGACTCTCGAGATCCCCCAGACTCACCGCCTGCACGAATAGCTGTAGGTTATCGAGCAGGGTGGCGCAGCGCTCAAACCCGCCTTCAAGTTCAATACTCACCATGCCGCCAAAGCCGCTGGCGAAGGCGCTGAGAGCATCGTGGCCTGGATGGTTGGCAAGCCCCGGGTAGATCACCTTCTTCACCGCCGGATGTGCCGCCAGAAACTCGGCCACTTTCTGGGCATTGTGCAGGTGGGCATCCATCCGCAGCGGCAGGGTCTTGACCCCGCGTTGCAGCAGGTAGGCCTCCTGCGGGCCGATGGGGGAGCCGATATGCTTGAGGGCCACAGTGCGGATCGACTTCATCAGGGCGTGAGAGCCTGCCACCACCCCGGCGATGATGTCGCCGTGGCCGCCCAGATATTTGGTGCCGCTGTGCATCACTACATCGACCCCGAGCTCCAGCGGGCGCAGCAGGTAGGGGGTAAGGAAGGTGTTGTCACACACCGTGATGGCGCCCACCTTGCGGGCCGCTTCCACCACCAGTCGCGGATCCACCACCTTGAGGGTGGGGTTGGTCAGGGTTTCGAACAGTACCACCTTGGTGGCGGGGCGGATGTTGGCCAGCAGATCCCGGTCACTCTCGTAGGCGGTGACCTTGATACCGGCGCGGCTGAAGGTTTGTTTGAGGAAGGCATCGGTGCCGCCGTAGAGCGGGCCGATATAGGCCACCTCATCGCCGCTGTCGGCAAGCGCATACATGATGGCGCTCACCGCCGCCATGCCGCTCGCCACCACCAGCGCTTCGTCAGCCCCTTCCAGCGCCGCCAGTTTCTGCTCCAGCTCGGCGGTGGTGGGGTTGCCAAAGCGGCTATAGATAAAGCCGGGGGCCTGACCTGCAAAGCGCTCCTTGCCCGCCTGGGCGTTGAAGTAGCTGAAGGTGCTGCTCTGGTAGAGCGGGGTGGTGAGGGCGCCGGTCTGGGGGTCGATCCGCTGGCCGCTGTGTACGCTCATGGTCTTGAATTTCATCGTGTTGCTCCGTGATGGCCAGGCTCTGGCCATGACTTGTTTTGTTGTTCGTTGCTTGTTGTGTTTGTCAGCGCGGGTATGTGCATGCGGCTTGTGGCTTATGCATATACCCGCCTGCGAATCTTTGCGCTGCTCAGGCCGGTATCGCTTCGCTCTCTGTGCGCTGGAAGCGAGCGGGCTCCAACGGCCCATAGTGACGCGCCGCCACGTCCGGGTGGGAGCGCAGCCGCCCTTTCAGCACGTTCTCCCCCACCTGATTAAAGAGTGGGTTGGTCGGGTCACTCTCCGGCCCTTGCGCCTGCGCTGCCAGCGCGGGGGAGAGGCTGAGCAGGGGCACGGTGGCATCGAGCCGCGCCGCCATAAAGAAGGCGCAGGAGAGGCGCGAGACGCCGGGCGGCGGGCTCACCACCCGATGCAGGGTCGCCTTGAGATAGCCGTTGGAGGCCAGCTCCAGCAGCTCGCCGATATTGACCACCAGCGCCCCCGGCAGGGGCGGTGCGGAGATCCAGCCGTCGGCCGTCTCGACCTCAAGCCCCGAGTGATTGTCCTGCATCACCAGCGTCAGGTAGCCGGGATCCTTGTGGGCGCCGACCCCCTGACTGCTGCCACCCGCCTCTTGCCCCGGGTAGTGAATCAGCTTCATGTGCTGGTAGGGGGCGCCGCGAATACTGTCGTCAAACACGTTGGCCGGTTGCTCCAGCACCTCGGCAAAAGCGGCCAGCAGGGTGAGGGTGATATCGCTCAGACGATCCTGCCACGCCAGCAGATGGCCTTTCATCTCGGGCAAGGCGGTCGGCCACTGGTTGGAGCCGATCAGCCGCTGCCAGGGTTCACGGATCAGAGCAGCAGGCAGGGCTTGCGCCTCATTCATGATATCGAACTGCTCCCGCAGATCCGGCCGCTGGCGGGTCAGCTCGGCACCGACCCGGTTGTAGCCGCGAAAGTGGGGGCTGTTGACCATCTGCACCGCCAGCTTCTCCTGCTCCGGCAGAGCAAAGAAGCGCGCTGCCAGCGCCAGGGTTTCCCGCTGCTCTGCGTCACTCAGGCCATGTCCTGTCAGATAGAAAAAGCCCACATCGCGGGCGGCCGCGGCCAGCCTGGCCAGCATAGGGCGACGCACCTCGGGCGCCCCGTTGAGGGCAGCCAGATCGATGATCGGCAGTGGTGGCTGTTCCATGTACACCTCCTCACTCTTTCGTTATCTCTGGCGCCATCTCTTGCACTGCCTCGCTGTTGGCAGACCTGATAAGCGGCAAACGGGATGGCGCGACAGTGTGGCGCCATCTGGGATAAAGGGGATGCTACTGTTCGGTGTTATAAGACGGAAACAACAAATTATTCTTAGTTATATACAAAATTCGAAATGGAATTCGGTGTCTGATGGGCTGCGGTTTTTTGCGCAGCCATTGCGGGGTAAATGGGCAGCGATGAGGGGGAGAGTGATAACCAGAGGCAAGCTACCAGCGGCAAAAATGACCAAAACAGAAAATGGCCAAAACAGAAGGGAGGCGGATGCCTCCCTTCTGGTTGAGCGGTTTTTCACCTGACCGGGTGCGCAGGCGAGTGACCGCGTATTCTGGCCTTAACCGCCTGCTGGCTCTCAGTAACCCAGGGTAAAGCGCTGGCGCTGGTGAGCCGGTTTTTCCATCTCGTTCAGCACGCCATCGGCCAGATCACCGGCGGTGATCCCGGCAGGCTGTTCGCCGCTAAAGAGCACCTGATCGCCACCAATCCGATAGCCGCCGCGCTTCTCGCCCGGTTCGAGGAACACCGGGGGAGAGACAAAGCGCCAGTCGAGGGTGGTTTCACGACGCAGGGCGGTGAGACCGTCGCGGGCCGCCAGCGCCCCCTGTTTCCACTCGGCCGGAAACTCAGGGGTATCCACCAGTTGCACGCCGGGGGCAACCTCCAGACTGCCGGCGCCACCTACTACCAGCAGCCAGCTGTTGGCCGCTTTGGCTGCTGCGACGATCGCGTTGGCGCCCTTGAGGTACTGGTCGTAGATATCCGGTGTGCTCCAGCCCGGGTTGTAGGCGCTGATCACCCGATCGTGCCCCTTGAGCACCTCGGCCAATGCCTGCGGGTTTTGGGCATCCACCGCCACGGCGGTGACCTGCGGATGGGCGGCCACCTTGCTGACATCGCGGACGATGGCGGTGACGTGATGGCCGCGGCTGATGGCCTCGTTCAGGATGGCTGAACCGACAAAACCGCTGGCACCGATCAGGGCAATCTTCATGGGGAACTCTCCTTCACTGTTGGAATGGGGCTATCCTACGCCGCCATTTATGATTTAATAATCACCTCAAAAAAGCATTCACTTATAAGCTGGATTTAATAATGGAACAGCTCAGACGTTACGCCATCTTCGCCGCCGTGGTGGAAGCGGGCAGCATGACAGGGGCGGCCAAATCCCTTGGCATGACCCCCTCCGCCGTCAGTCAGCATATCAGCCAGCTCGAAAGCCTGCTCGGACTGCCCCTGCTCCATCGCTCCACCCGTCGTCTCAGTCTGACCGAGGCGGGAGAGGTGGTGTGGCAAGGGTGTCGGGCGTTGCAGCAGACTCTGAGCGAGACCGAGCTGCGCCTCTCGGAGGTGCGCGACGCCCTGCTCGGGGAAGTGCGGATCACCGCCCCGGTGGGGATGGCGGGCCAGCCGCTGGCTCTGGCCCTCTCGCCGCTGTTGCAGGCCCATCCCGGCCTCACCATCCAGATCATCGCCGACGACGAGAAGCGGGATCTGATTGCCGAGCGGATCGACGTGGCGCTGCGGGTCGGCACCTTGCCTGACTCGACCCTGGTGGCCCGTAAACTGGGGCAAACCCGAATGCTGCTCTGCGCCGCTCCCGCCTATCTGGCGCGCAAGGGGACGCCGCGCAGCCCGGAGGCGCTGCTGGATCATGACTGGCTGGCCGCCGATATGCTGAGCGGCGGGCTGACCTTCTTCGACGAGAAGGGGCAGGGGCACAGGGTCAAGCCCAAGCCGCGGGTGGTCTGCAACAACGTGCTGCCGCTGCGCCAGTTCACCCTGGCGGGGCAGGGGGTGTCGCTGCAGCCGGAGGGGGAGATCGCCGAAGATCTCGCCTCGGGCCGCCTGCTGGAACTGCTGCCGGGCTTTCGGGTGCCACCCATGGAGATCCACGCCATTACCCCGCAGCGGGAGATCCCGGAGAAGGTGCGCCGGGTGATCGCCGCCCTGCGCAGCCACTTCGCCGAACCGGTGGGGGCCGCGGCGACACGTCCGTAGCCGGGGCAAGGAAGAAGGCCGTTCCGGTTGGCCGGAGCAAACAAAGAGCAAACAAGGATCAAACAAAGAGGGCAGCCCGCGGGCTGCCCTCTGTCGATGCAAGGCCGGTGAAAACAGGCCCGGCCTCACTTCATGTAGAGACCGCCGTTGATGGCCAGGGTCTCGCCGGTGATATAGGCACCCGCCTCGCTGGCAAGAAACACCACAGCGGCGGCGATCTCTTCGGGCTTGGCCAGTCGGCGCATGGGGATGTCGGCCTTGATGCTGTCCAGGATGTCGGTGCGGATCGCCTCCACCATGGGGGTGGCGGTGTAGCCGGGGGCGATGGCGTTGACCGTCACTCCGAAGCGGGCCCCTTCCGCCGCCAGCGCCTTGGTGAAGCCCAGCATGCCCGCCTTGGCGGCCGAGTAGTTGACCTGGCCGAACTGCCCCTTCTGGCCATTGACCGAGGAGATGTTGATGATGCGGGCATCGCGCTGCTCGCACATGGCGTCAAACAGCGGCTGGGTCACGTTGTAGAGGCTGCACAGGTTGGTGTGGATCACCTCGAACCACTGCTCCGGGGTCATTCGCTTGAAGGCCCCGTCCCGGGTGATGCCGGCATTGTTGACCAGCACATCCACCCGCCCTTCATCCTGCAGCAATCGGCCCAGAGTGTCGCGGCACATGGCGGTGTCGGCCACGTCCAGCGCCAGCAGCCGCACCTGATCCGGCCGAAAACCCTGCTCCCCGTACCAGTCGTGCGCCGCTGCCCCGTTGGCGCTGGAGTGGGTGGCGATGATGCGATACCCCTGGGCCAGCAAGGCGGTGGTGATGGCGGATCCGATGCCGCCACGGGCTCCGGTGATCAAGGCAACTTTCTTCATCTTGGCTCTCCCTGCGTAAAAGATTCGAACGAGGACTTTATGGGCTTTTTGAGGTAATTGATATATTTGTTTTCAAACAATCTGACAGGCAAACGCGTCACTTTTGTGACAGTCTGCCAAGCTGGCTTGACGCGCTGGCCTAAGGGGCTGGCAAGGCCCTGGGCAAGGGGACCGGGGTGAGCGCAGCGGCCAGCGCTTGCCGCCAAGGTCGCGGCCATGTTTAATGGGGCCCTTGCGCGTAGCGCCTTGCCGACAGCCCAGATCCGATCTCGTCATGACCATCTTGTCCACCATTCCGGGCGCCGTGCCCCAGCCGCATAGCCAGCTGACCCGCATCGAGCGGGTGCTCGACTACATCCACGCCAACCTGGATCAGCCGCTGGCGCTGGCCGAGCTGGCGGAGCAGAGCTGCTGGTCGCGCTGGCAGCTGCAGCGGGTGTTCCTCCATGAGACGGGGCTGACGGTGGCCCACTATGTGCGCGAGCTCAAGCTGAGCCAGGCGGCAGAGGCGCTGCTCTCTGGCCGCCAGCGGGTGCTGGATCTGGCGCTCTGTTACGGTTTTGGCTCAGAGGTGAGCTTCAGCCGCGCCTTCAAGCAGCAGTTCGGCTGCTCGCCGCTGGCCTATCGCAAGCGGGGTTTGCGGCTGGGGCTGCGTACCCCCCTGGTGCGGGCTACCCTGCCGCAGCCCATGCCTGCCAGGCTGGTACAGGTGCGGATCGAGAGCCTGCCGGGCTTTATCCTGCACGGAGTGAAGGGGCAGATCCGCGGGCTGTTTGCCGCCGCTCCCGACTTTCAGCAGACGGTGCCCGCCATCTGGCGTGCCCTGCGCACGGCGGGCGGTTTGCCACCCGGGCAGGAGCGGGTGGGGGTGGTGGATGTTTCTGGCGCCGGCGAGTCGCTCCCCTACTGGGCGGGCTGCGTGATGGAGGAGGGGGCCAGCTTGCCTGCCGGTCTGGCGCATCTCCTGGTGCCGGCCCAGACCTACGCGGTGCTAAGCCACGTGGGCCCGGTCAGCCAGCTGGGGCAGACCCTCAACTGGTTTATCCTGCACTGGCTGCCGAGCTCCGGCTATCGCGGGCTGGACGGCTTCGAGCTGGAGCGTTACGCCCCCGATTTTGACGGCAACCAGCCGGATGCCCGCATGGAGTATTGGTTGCCCGTCGCCCCTCTCTGAGAGGGCTATTCCCTTGCCCGGAGGATGCCGGGCACTGCTATCTCTCTTTCCCTTATTTGCTGCGCCAGGCTTTGCTATCCATTCGACATCGCCTGCGTTGCTGCCGTCAGTTGAGGTTGCCGGATGGGGCCAAACTGGCCGCATTTTCTCTCTTTTCAGCACCAACATGCCCCAAATTGTTAATTCAAGGGCAAAATGACCCAATAAAATGCAAATGAGATTTGTTACTATTCACTTATTGCATTCGAGGATCAGATGTACGCCACTCACCCCCCTTTGACCCTGGTCGCCGCGACTATCTCCGCCCTGTTGGCTGGCCCTGTGCAGGCAGCTGCTGCCGAGCGCCCGACACAGACCCGGGTCGACGAGACCCTGACCGTGCTCGGCGAGACCTATCGCAACACCGCGACCAAGACCCGGCTCGACCCCCTGGAGACGCCCCAGGCCATTTCGGTGGTGGAGGGTGACACCCTGGAACAGCGCGGCGTCAGCTCGGTGAGCGAGGCGCTGCGCTACGTGCCCGGCGTCAACACCGAGCTGCGGGGCGGGGCGGTCAACCGGCTGGATCTGTTCAACATCCGCGGCTTTGACAACTACCAGAACTTCTACGACGGCCTGCTGCTGCAGTACAACGACTGGAACCTGCAGCCCCAGATCGATCCGGTGGCTATCGAGCAGCTGGAAGTGTTCAAGGGGCCCACCTCCGTGCTCTACGGCAGCATGCCCCCCGGCGGCATGGTCAACCTCATCGCCAAGCGCCCCCAGCGGGAGAGCAGGCACAGCGTCAGCGTGGCGAGCGGGACGGGCACCCTCAAGGAGCTGACCCTCGACAGCACCGGTGCCCTCAACGATCAGTTTGCCTATCGGCTGGTGGGGCTGGCCCGCCAGAAAGAGGGCCAGGCGGTGACCTCAGAGGAGGAGCGCTACGTGCTGGCGCCCTCTCTCGACTGGCAGTTGAGTGACCGCACTCTGCTGAACCTCAACCTCTATTACCAGAAAGACCCGCAAGCCGGCATCTACACCACGGTACCGGCCAGCGGCTCGGTCAAATCCAACCCGCTGGGCCAGCTGGGCAGCGATACCTTCCTTGGCGATGAAAACTGGAACCACTACAGCCGGGAGGTGACCCTGCTCGGCTACAAGCTGAGCCACGACTTCAACGCCAACTGGCAGCTGCTGCAAAACGCCCGCTACATGGATGCCTCGGCCAACCAGCAGAACACCTACAATGCGGCGCTGGCGGCCGATAACCGCACCCTGGCCCGCAACGCCTACCTGACCGATGAAGAGTCCCGCGGCTTTGTCATCGACAACCAGCTGGCGGGCAAGGTGCAGACTGGCAAGGCCCAGCACAACCTGCTGCTGGGGGTGGATTACCAGTATCTGGATGCGCGCATTCTCTACCGGGATACTCTCGACTACTCTGCCCCGGCCATCGACATCTTCAACCCGAACCACCAGCAGATAGTGCCGGCAGACCTGGCCTTCAACTATCAGGACAACCGAACCATCCGCCAGTATCAGAGCGGCCTCTACCTGCAGGATCAGGTGCGCCTCGATCGGTTGGTGGCCATCGGCGGCGCCCGCTACGACCGCTACCGGATGGACACCGACAGCCGGACCCTCTATCAGGGGGCGGCGAGCAACACCCTGGCCCAGATTGATCAGGACAACCTCTCGCTGCGCCTCGGTGCCCTCTACGAGCTGGATCACGGCCTCTCGCCCTATGTGAGCTATGCCGAGAGTTTCGAGCCGGTGGCGGGGGCGGACAAGCAAGGCCAGGCGTTCAAACCGGCCACCGGCCGGCAGTGGGAGGGGGGGCTCAAGTTCCTCTCCGAGGACATGAGCAAAACCGCCACACTCTCGGCGTTCCACATCACCAAGCAAAATGCCCTGGTGACGGATCCGGACAATGTCTACGGACCCAAGTTGCAGACCGGCGAGATGGTCTCCAAGGGGGTCGAGCTGGAGGGGCGACTCGATCTCACCAGCCGCTGGGATCTGGCGCTGAGCTATACCCGTCAGGAGATGGAGATCACCCGCGACACTACCAGCCTGCAGGGCAAGACTCCGGTCTGGGTGCCCAAGCAAATGGCTTCGCTGTGGAGCAACTACCTGCCGGCCGGCCCGCTGGAAGGAGTGCGCCTGGGGGCCGGTCTGCGCTATGTGGGGGAGGCCCAGCTTGATGCCGCCAACACCGATACGGTGCCGGATTACCTGCTGATGGACATGGCTGCCTCCTACGATCTGGCCCAACTCAGCCAGCGCCTGCAAGGGGTGGAGGTGTCACTCAGTGCCAGCAATCTGTTCAACAAGACCTACTACTCCTGCTACGACCAGAACAACTGCTGGTTCGGCGCAGAGCGCAGCGTGGAGGCGCGACTCAAATACGTATTCTGACCCTGCGTCCCGGGCCGCGCCCGGGACTCTCACACCCCATGAGCGGCGCCGGCCGTCGTGCCCGCAGCCCGGGGGCGCGGCGCGAGCCGGATCTGCAGGCGCTGGCGGATCACGGCGCCCTGTTCGCGGCCGCCGCCGGGCTTATCCCTTCCCTCAAGGGGCGGCTGGTGGCTGCCGGCGAGGCTGCGGCGCTGTTGACGGCGACCAAGCAGGCCACGTCGGCCGAGGTGGCGGCCGCGCTGCACGAGTATTGGCGGCTGGCCCATCCGGAGGCGGGTCCCGCCTACTGGCTCACCCGCAGTTGGGGCATGCTCTGCTGGCAATCCATCTATCTGGCCATGGTGGCCGTCTATCGGCTGCGGGCCGTGCCGGCGCTGGAGAGGCTGGGCCAGGGCTATCAGGATGGGCTGGTATCGGGCTTTACCCTGCCGGCCGAGCCCATGATCAAGGGGGAGCTGGAACTCTTGATCAAGACGGCGGGCGAGCGACTGCAGGCCCATTGGCAGGCGCTGTTCGCAGCGCTCGGGCAGGTGCAGCGGCTGCGGCCGGGCTTCGTGCGTCCGCTCTTGGCGGACGATCTGCTGGCGGCGCTGGTGCGGGTACCGGCGTTCTTTGACGAGATAAGCCACGCCGAGGTGGCGGCCCATGCACCGCACTGGCTTGCCGCCTGCGGCCTGCCGGCCGAGCACCTGACGGGCTGGCAGCTGGCGCCCTGGCCGCCAGCGGCCGGCTTGGTAGGTTATGTGCGCCAGCGCTGCTGCCTGCACTACAAGCGCCGCGATGGTGAGCTCTGCGCCAACTGCCCGCGGCGGCGGGGGGCGGCGAGCTGTGAAGAGGGTGCTTGAATAGCGAAGCCCTGCGTGATGACAAGCCGCCTTAAGGCGGCTTTTTACTGAGCTTTTAGGTCGCCCATCTTGCTGCGAATGCGCTCGAACAGGCTCTGCAGGCAGGCTTGATCCCGATCGGCGGCCCGCACCGCGCCATACATATGGCGACGAATACCGCTGCCGAGGGGACGGGCGCAGAGCATCCCCTGTCTGACAAACTCGTCGCTGGCCCAGCGCGGCAAGGCGGCGACGCCGAGTCCTGCGGCGGCCATTTGCAGCATCACCGAGGTGTTGTCCACCGGCTTGCAGCGAGCGGGCTCCACCCCGGCGGGTTGCAAAAAGCGGCTGAAGATATCCATGCGGCTGCGCTCCACCGGATAGACCAGCAGCACCTCCGGCCCCAGATCGCCCGGCTCGATGCGGCTCTGGTGGCAGAGGGGATGATCCGGCGCCATCACCAGAGTCAGATCGAAGGCAAACAGCGGCTCGAAGTGGAGATCGCCGCGGGCCTGCACGTCCGAGGTGAGCAGCAGATCGAGCTGGCCGCCTAGCAGGGCATTGATGGCATCAAAGCCCGGCACTGACTCCACCTCCAGATCCACCCCAGTCCACTGGCGGCGAAAATCTGGCAATAGCGGCAACAGCCACTGGATGCAGCTGTGGCAATCGAGCGCCAGATGCAGCCTGCCCGCATCGCCGCTCTGCAAGGCCTGCAACTGCTTCTCGGTCTGGGCCAGGGCGGGCAGTACCTGACGGGCGAGGGCGAGCAGCTGGCTGCCGGCTGCGGTCAGCACCAGCGGGCGGCTTTTGCGCAGGTAGAGCTCCAGATTGAGGCGGGTCTCCAGCTCTTTGAGCTGGTGGGAGAGGGCGGACTGGGTGAGGTTGAGGGTCAGCGCCGCACCGGCCAGCGAGCCCTGCTCGGCCAGCGCGGTCAATGTTTTCAAGTGTTTGATCTCTATCCCTGCATTGCTTGGCACTGCCATAAGATGGCTCCTTATGAGATTGCGTATGGCGCTGAAGTTGCGGCCGGCGGTTACCCTGCTGCGCCTTTTGACTTCGGCACCTCTTGCACCTGTAAAAATCGGCCTCTGTATCCTCGCGGTGAACCTGACTGGCGGTCAGTTGAGGATTATTTGAGAGCCAGTTGAAGAGGATTCAATAGCCAGCGTCACCTTATCTTGTCATTTTGGATGTGTAAACATCTGGATGGCTAAATCATCCAGTTTCCCATCAGATGAATGAGCATAAGGAAATGAACCTATGACACGAGCACATACCCTGGGCTTCCCCCGTATCGGCGCCAAGCGTGAGCTGAAATTTGCCCTCGAATCCTACTGGCGTGGCGAGACCACTCAGGCCGAACTCGTTGCCGTGGGCAAGACGCTGCGTGAACGCCACTGGCAGGCTCAGCACGGCGCCGGGGTCAATCTGCTGCCGGTGGGCGACTTTGCCTGGTACGATCAGGTGCTCGGCACCAGTCTGCTGGTGGATGCCATTCCCGAGCGCCATCGCCATGGCGAGACCGATCTCGACACCCTGTTCCGGGTGGCCCGTGGCCGTGCGCCGACCGGCCCGGCGGCGGCCGCCGCCGAGATGACCAAATGGTTCAACACCAACTATCACTATCTGGTGCCGGAATTCAGCCGTGATCAGCGCTTCAAGTTGGGCTGGAGCCAGCTGTTTGACGAGGTGGAAGAGGCCAAGGCGCTGGGGCTGCCGGTCAAGGCGGTGCTGCTGGGGCCTGTCTCCTACCTGTGGCTTGGCAAGGAGAAAGAGAGCGGTTTCTCGCGCCTTGAACTGCTCGATCGCCTGCTCATCGTCTATCAGGAGATCCTGGCCAAGTTGGCCGTCCAAGGAGTGGAGTGGGTGCAGATCGACGAACCGGCGCTGACGCTGGACTTGCCGGACGAGTGGCGGCTGGCCTATCTCAACGCCTACGAGCGCCTCGCGGGCCCCTGCAAGCTGTTGCTCACCACCTATTTCGGTTCGGTGGCCCATCAGCGCGACATCATCACCAGCCTCAAGGTAGATGGCCTGCATCTGGATCTGGTGGCCGCCCCCGAACAGCTGGAGACCCTGGTGCCGCATCTGCCCGCCCAGTGGGTCATCTCCGCCGGGGTGATCAATGGCCGCAACGTCTGGCGCGCCAATCTGGCTAAGCTGGCGCCGACCCTGAAGGCACTGAAAGCCAAACTCGGCGAGCGGCTCTGGGTGGCCTCATCCTGCTCATTGCTGCACAGCCCGGTGGATTTGACCCTGGAGCAGGAGCTGGATCCCCAGACCCGCAGCTGGTTCGCCTTCGCCTTGCAAAAATGTTTCGAGTTGGGACTGCTCAGAGAGTATCTGGATGGGGGCGAACTCGACAAAATCACCGCCTACAGCCAGCCCATCGTGGATCGGGAGTCCGACAGTCGGGTGCACAAAAAAGCGGTGCAGTCACGGCTCGCCAGCCTCATCAACAGCGATTTTGATCGCCATAGCCTCTATCCGGTCAGGGCCGAGCTGCAGCGCTCGGATCTCAAGCTGCCGCTGCTGCCCACCACCACCATCGGCTCCTTCCCGCAGACCTCGCAGATCCGGGTGTTGCGGCAGGATTGGCGCGCCGGTCGCATCGATGACAGCACCTACGAGGCTGGCATTAAGGCCGAGATCCGCGATGCCATCGCGCGTCAGGAGGCCATCGGGCTGGATGTGCTGGTACATGGCGAGGCCGAGCGTAATGACATGGTGGAGTATTTCGGTGAGCTGCTGGATGGCTTTGCCATCACCCGTTTCGGCTGGGTACAGAGCTATGGCTCCCGCTGCGTCAAGCCGCCGGTGATCACCCGTGACATCGATCGCCCGACCCCCATGACGCTCGAATGGACCCGATTTGCCCAGAGCCTGACCGACAAGCCGGTCAAGGGGATGCTGACTGGCCCTGTGACCATCCTCTGCTGGTCCTTCCCGCGCGAAGACGTGAGCCGCGAGCAATCCGCCCTGCAAATCGGGCTGGCCATTCGCGATGAGGTGGCAGATCTGGAAGCCGCCGGCATCAAGATCATCCAGATCGACGAACCGGCGATCCGCGAAGGGCTGCCCCTGCGCAAGCAGGATCATCAGGCCTATCTCGACTGGGCGGTGCGAGCCTTCCGTCTGAGCGCGAGCCCGGTGGCGGACAGCACCCAGATCCACACCCACATGTGTTACAGCGACTTCAACCTCATCATCGAGGCGGTGGCGGCGCTGGATGCGGATGTGATCACCATCGAGACCAGCCGCAGCCAGATGCAGCTGCTCGAAGCGTTCGAGCGCTTCAACTACCCCAACGAGATTGGCCCGGGCGTCTACGACATCCACTCGCCGAACGTGCCGAGCCAGAGCTGGATTGAGGGGTTGCTGCGCAAGGCGGCCAAGCAGATCCCGGCCGAGCGGCTCTGGGTCAACCCGGATTGCGGCCTCAAGACCCGCGGCTGGGAAGAGACGGAAGCCGCCCTCAAGGTGATGGTTGATGCCACCAGGGTGCTGCGCGCCGAGCTGGCGTGATCAGAAGGTCGTAGCCGCCATCGATAAGGTGGCGTGCTGACAAGCTGACAAACGAACGAGAGAGGGGAAGCCACTGCTTCCTCTCTCTTTTTTCGTTGGCCACTTTTCCACTGGATCCTGAACCTTGCCGCAGCCCGCTTTGCACTAGGCTCAGAGGTGGCAGAAGTGGATGGAGTCGCGGCCATGAGAGTCAGTCTGGGGAGTGCAATCCTGTGGGGATTGCTGATGTGGCAGAGTGCATGGGCGGCGCCAGCGGCCGAGTTGAAGATGGTCTACTTTGACGACTTTGCCCCATATTCGTGGCGTGACGAACAGGGCAAGATGCGCGGGCTGATGATCGACGTGATGGATCGGGTGGCAGCGCACATGGGGCTGCGGGTGCGCCATGAAGGTTATCCGTGGCAACGGGCGCAAAAACTGGTGCGGATGGCGCAGGCCGATGGCTTTGTCACCATCGCCACTCAGGAGCGGCGCAGCTATACCCTGGTTGTGGAAGAGCCGGTCACTACCACTGTGCTAACCATTTTTACCCAGCGTGCCCATCCCCGAATGGCGGAGTTTCAGCGAGCCAGCCGCTTGAGCGACTTCAAATCGCTTTCCTTTCTCGACTATTTCGGTAACGGCTGGGGCAAGGAGAACCTGGCGGGCTTCACCGTTCATCACACCATCAATGTTGATAATGTCTTCAAAATGCTGGCGGCGGGTCGGGGGGATCTGATGGTGACCGACCCACTGGTGGCTCGTTTCAAACTCAACCAGCTGGGATTGTCCGGGCAGGTGGTCGAGGTGCCGCTGCAGCTTGCCTCTACCCCGTTCAATCTCTGCATCGGCAAGCACTCCCGCTTCAATACCCGGATAACCGAGTTCAACAGTGCCCTGCAACAGCTGCGACAAAGCGGCGAGTTGGCGCGTATCGTCGAACGCTATCGTTGATGCGCGGCCGCCATCTGCTGTTTGCCAACGGCGTGTCTATCTTGGCGCCATATCGGCGATGGTTGCCCAGAAGGCATCGATCAAGGGCCCCTTGCTGTGGGGCGGACGGATAAGGCCAATGGTCCAGCAGGCTTCCCCATCTTTAAGGGGCAGGGTGAGTACATCCGGGTGCTCTATGGTGGTGGAGGAGGGGACCAGGGTCCAGGCGATCTCTGCCGCCGCGGTGGCAACACCGGCGGCGAAGTCGTTGACGTACTGGATATCGCGAAAACGCAGCCCGCTCTGGGCCAGATAGTTCATCAGGTGATCGTAAAAGGACGGGGCCTTGTCACGACGCAGGATCGCCAGCGGCTTGTCCACCAGATCCGCCAACTCCCTCACATCGCGGTAGCTGGCGGGCAGCACGGCGACAAAGTGGGCTTCGACCACCGGCAGGGCGTGCCACCCCTTGGGGGCGGGCAGGCGGCAAAAACCGAGATCCAGCTTGCCTTCACTGAGGGCCAGTAGCTGGTGGTGGGTGGAGAGATCGTTGAGCTCGATGGTCACTTGCGGCCGCTCGGCGCGAAAGCGGGCGATGGCGGCGGGCACCAGGATCTTGGTGGCCACACCAAAGCCGATACGCAGGGTGCCGACATTGCCTGCCAGCACGTCGCGGGCGGTGCGCGAGAGTTGCTCGCTCTGGATGACTACAGCGCGGGCATCCTCATACAGCGCCCTGCCCAGTCCGGTGAGGCGAGTGGTGCTGGCGTTGCGCTCGAACAGTTCACCACCCAGCTCCTCCTCCAGCCGCCTTATCTGTTTGCTCAGGGCCGACTGGGTAACATGCTGGCGTACCGCCGCCTGGCCGAAGTGCAGCACCTCCCCCAGAGTGACGAAGGCTTTCAGATCCCGTAGCTCCATCAGGGCTCCTTTCATTCCTGTTGGGAATGTTGAGTGGTCATATTTGTCATTGGACGGAATTTTAGAAGTGATGGATGCTTATGCCAATTCATTTCGGATGCCCCAGCACGGAGGCGCCGAGTTATCAGAGATGGCTGACGCCATCAGCGCAGAAGGAGCAACACCAGATGCATCACCACAAGTTCAACGACTTCCCGAGCGATTTTCTGTGGGGCGCCGCCTCCGCTGCCTATCAGGTGGAGGGGGGCTGGAATGCCGATGGCAAGGGGCCCTCGGTGTGGGATCTCTTCACCAAGCTGCCGGGCAAGACCTTTGAGGGGAGCAACGGCGATGTGGCGGTGGATCACTACCACCGCATGGAAGAGGACGTGGCGCTGATGGCCGAGATGGGGCTCAAGGCCTACCGCTTCTCGGTGAGCTGGCCACGCATCTATCCCACCGGTCGGGGGGAGGTGAACGAGGCGGGTCTGGCCTTCTACGAGAAGCTGATCGACACCCTCTTGGCCCACCAGATCGAGCCGGTACTGACCCTTTATCACTGGGATCTGCCGCAGGCGCTGCAGGATGAGTACGGCGGTTGGGAAGACCGACGCATTATCGAGGATTTCGAGCGCTACTGCGTGACCCTCTATCAGCGTTTTGCCGGCAAGGTGAAGTACTGGGTGTCGCTTAACGAGCAGAACTACAACCTGACCAACGCCTATCAGCTCGGCACCCATCCGCCTGCCGTGCAGGATCGCAAGCGCTTCTTTGCCGCCAACCACATCGCGTTTCTGGCCAATGCCCGAGTGATCAAGGCGTTTCGCCAGCATGTGCCAAATGGCCTCATCGGCCCGAGCTTTGCCTACTCCCCTGCCTATCCGGCGTCGTGCGATCCGAAAGATATGCTGGCCTATGAGAACGCCGAGGAGTTCAACAACCTCTGGTGGCTGGATGCCTACTGCTTTGGCCGCTATCCGCAGGCGGCGCTCGCTTACTTGCGAGAAAACGGCGAGGCGCCGGAGATCCTGCCGGGCGATATGGAGTTGCTGCGCGAGGGGACGCCCGACTATATCGGCGTCAACTACTACTACACCCTGACCTACACAGATAACCCCTTGGGCGGTCAGACCCTGCAGCGGATCAACACCACCGGCAAGAAGGGCACTACACCGTCCAGCGGCATCCCGGGCCTCTACAAGACGGCGCCCAATCCGCACCTTGAAACCAGCAACTGGGACTGGGCCATCGACCCGACCGGGATGCGCATCGCGCTGCGTCGCCTCTCTTCCCGCTATGGCCTGCCGCTGATGATCACCGAGAACGGCCTTGGCGAGTTCGACAAGCTGGAGGCGGGCGAGAAGGTGAACGATGAGTACCGCATCGATTACCTGCGCAGCCACGTCAAGGCGTGCCAGGAGGCGATGCAGGATGGGGTGGAATTGCTCGGCTACTGCGCCTGGTCGTTCACCGACATCCTGAGCTGGCTCAACGGCTACCAGAAGCGTTACGGCTTCGTCTATGTGGAGCGTGACGAGCAGGGGGGCTCCCTTCGTCGGATCAAGAAAGCGAGTTTCCACTGGTACAGCCAGGTGATTGCGAGCCAGGGCAAGCAGCTCTGACGGTTTATCGCGTCGCGTAACCAGCGGGCCCGGGCAATCCCCGGGCCCGCGCTGTTTGTGGCGGGGGAGCGGGGATAAGCCGGTTTCTCACCGTGCGACTCATCCCTGTTTGCTGATTTTTGTCCTGCCAAAGCCGCCGACCCCTGCTATTATCTGCGGCCGAACATGAGCCAATAAAAATCAGGATATCGTGATGACTGACCACACTTTTATTCCCGGCAAGGACGCGGCGCTGGAAGACTCCATCGAACGCTTCCAGACCAAGCTGCAAGCCTTGGGCTTTGATATTGAAGAGGCCTCCTGGCTCAACCCCGTGCCGAACGTCTGGTCGGTGCATATTCGCGACAAAGAGTGCGCCCTCTGCTTTACCAACGGCAAGGGTGCCAGCAAGAAGGCGGCCCTCGCGTCTGCCCTTGGCGAATATTTCGAGCGTCTCTCCACCAACTACTTCTTCGCCGACTTCTATCTGGGCGAGCAGGTCGCCAACGGCGATTTCGTTCACTACCCGAACGAGAAGTGGTTCCCCATCGAGGGTGACCAGTTCCCGGCCGGTCTGCTAGACAGCTTCACCCGCAAGTTCTACAACCCGGACGGTGAAGTGACCGCCGACATGCTGGTGGATCTGCAGTCAAACAACGAAGAGCGCGGTATCGTCGCGCTGCCGTTCGAGCGCCAGTCCGATCACGAGACCGTCTACATCCCGATGAACATCATCGGCAACCTCTATGTTTCCAACGGCATGAGCGCTGGCAACACCAAGACCGAAGCGCGCACCCAGGCGCTCTCCGAAGTGTTCGAGCGCCACGTGAAGAACAAGATCATCGCCGAGGCCATCAGTCTGCCGTTGATCCCGGACGAGGTCATTGCCCGTTATCCGGGGATTGCCGCCTCCATCGCGGCGCTCGAAGCGGAAGGCTTCCCCATTTACAGCTTCGATGCTTCCCTCGGTGGCCGTTATCCGGTCATCTGCGTGGTGCTGCTCAACCCGAGCAATGGCACCTGCTTTGCCTCCTTCGGCGCCCACCCGCGCTTCGAAGTGGCCTTCGAGCGGACCGTCACTGAGCTGCTGCAGGGCCGCGGTCTCAAGGATCTCGACGTGTTCGTGCCGCCGTCATTCGACAACGAGCAGGTAGCGGATCACCACAACCTCGAGACCCACTTCATCGACTCCTCGGGCCTTATCAGCTGGGACCTGTTCAAGCAGGATGCGGACTTCGAGTTTGCCGACTGGGATTTTCGTGGCACCTCGCAGGAGGAGTTCGATCACCTGATCGGCATCTTCCACGAGCTGGAGCAGCCGGTCTATATCGCCGACTACGAGCATCTGGGTGTCTACGCCTGCCGCATTCTGGTGCCGGGCATGTCCGACATCTATCCGGCCGAAGATCTGCTGTTGGCCAACAACAATATGGGCGCCAACCTGCGCGAAGTGATCCTGGCGCTGCCATCACTGGATTGGGATGCCGAGCAGTACATGGCGTTGTTTGATCAACTGGATGAAGAGGGGCACGACGAGCGTACCCGTGTACGCGAGCTGCTGGGCATCGCCGCTGCCAAGGGTACCGCGCTGCACACCCTGCGCGTTGGTGAGCTGAAAGCCATGCTGGCGCTGGCCGCCGGTGAGCTGGAGACGGCGCTGGATCTCATCGACTGGACCATGGAGTTCAACCAGTCAGTGTTCACTGCCGAGCGTGCCAGCTACTACCGCGCCCTGCGTGCCTGCGTCGAGTTGTTCCTCGATGAGGAGCGGGATCCGGAGCAGTATCGCGCCGTCTTTACTCGCATGTATGGCGAAGAGACGCTGGCACAGGCATGGGCCAACGCCACTGGCGAAGCACGCTTCCACGGGCTGGAGGCGGCCGACCTGTCGCTCTCCCAGTTCCCGCTGCACCAGAAGCTGCTGGCGGCTTACGAGAAGCTGCAGAAGGCCAAGCGAGCCCATCACTGGGCGTGATCGTTGTTGTAAAGGAAGGGGCCGAGTGGCCCCTTCTGTTTATCGTGCGGCAAGGCACGAGATTGTTATTCAAAGATGAAATAAAAAACAAAAAATACCCCTAAGGGGGTTGATGACAGGGAAGGGGATGTGCTGTCGATCTGCAAAGATATCTTGCCAATGCCATATTTCCATGCTCTGGAATAAATTCTTTAAAATCATTGCATTAAAAATGTGATATTTCTGTTTCAGTTGATACCTGGTGTAAAGTGGCGTAGCCATCGCACTAAAATATTTGTAGTAAAATTACATTCGCACTCTGATAAACTTGATCAATGTCAATTTTGGCTATTTGGCCCTTTGTTATGATTTCAACAGGCAAAACATTCAGGTAGAAAATAATTGAAAGCTGAATCTCCATTCGATTGTCTCAAGCCCGAAGCCATCGCTGCACTGGCTGAAGACATCACCTATGCCAAGGCTACCAAGCCGGCATACAAGGTCATTCCACTGGCCATTACCGCAGGCGCTTTCATCGCCATCGCATTTATCTTCTACATCACAGTGACGACCGGAACCGGCTCCATGCCTTGGGGTATGGCCAAGCTGGTGGGCGGTCTCTGCTTCTCTCTCGGACTTATCCTCTGTGTGCTGCTCGGTGCCGAGCTGTTCACCTCCACCACCCTGACGCTGGTGGCCAAGGCTGCCAATCGCATCAGCTGGGCTCAGCTGCTCAAGAATTGGGGGCTGGTCTACTTCGGTAACCTGATTGGCGGTCTGCTGATGGTGGCGCTGATCATCGTTTCTGCCGAGTACACGGCCGCAGATGGTCAGTGGGGCCTCAATGCCCTCAAAGTGGCCCAACACAAGATTCACCACACCTTCTTTGAAGCGGTGGCGCTGGGTATCCTCTGTAACCTGATGGTATGTCTTGCTGCCTGGATGGCTTTTGGTGCCCGCAGCGCGACTGACAAGGTAGTGGTTATGCTGCTGCCGGTTGCCATGTTCGTTGCATCAGGTTTCGAGCACAGCATCGCAAACATGTTTATGATTCCGGTTGGTATCGCTATCCACAGCGTGGCTAGTCCGGAATTTTGGCAGGCCATCGGCCAGGATCCGGCAACCTTTGCTGACCTGACCGTATCCAACTTCGTCCTACACAACCTCATCCCCGTGACCATCGGCAATATCATCGGTGGTGGCGTGATGGTTGGTCTGACTTACTGGTTTATCTTCCGTCGTCATCATTAAGGATGATTGCGGGATACTACATCAATACCGTGTGAGGTAATGAAAAATGGCAGAACTTAACGAACAGTTCCAAAAAGCATGGGAAGGCTTCGCGGCCGGTGAATGGCAGACCTCTGTCAACACCCGTGACTTCATCCAGAAGAACTACACCCCGTATGAAGGTGACGAGTCCTTCCTGGCTGGCGCGACCGAAGCGACCACCAAGCTGTGGGACAAGGTCATGGAAGGGATCAAAATCGAGAACCGCACTCATGCGCCGGTTGATTTTGATACTGACCTGCCCTCCACCATTACCGCACACGATGCCGGTTATATCGATCAGAGCCTGGAGCAGATCGTTGGTCTGCAGACTGACAAGCCGCTGAAGCGCGCCATCATCGCCAACGGCGGTATCAAGATGGTTAAAACTTCTTGCGAAGTGTACGGTCGTCAACTGGACCCGATGGTCGAGAAGATCTTCACCGAATACCGCAAGACTCACAACCAGGGCGTGTTTGACGTTTACACCAAAGACATCCTGAACTGCCGCAAGTCTGGTGTTATCACCGGTCTGCCGGATGCCTACGGCCGTGGCCGTATCATCGGTGACTACCGTCGTGTTGCCCTGTACGGTGTTGACTTCCTGATGGCCGACAAACTGGCCCAGTTCAAGTCCCTGCAAGCTGACCTGGAAAACGGCGTCAACCTGGAAGCCACCATCCGTCTGCGCGAAGAGATCTCCGAGCAGCACCGTGCCCTGGCACAGATGAAGGTGATGGCTGCCAAGTACGGTTGCGATATCTCCGTACCGGCCAAGAACGCTAAAGAAGCCGTACAGTGGACCTACTTCGCCTACCTGGCGGCAGTCAAGTCCCAGAACGGTGCAGCCATGTCCTTCGGTCGTACCTCCAGCTTCCTGGATATCTACATCGAGCGTGACCTGCAAAAAGGCCTGATCACCGAGCAAGAAGCACAGGAGCTGATGGACCACATGGTCATGAAGCTGCGTATGGTTCGCTTCCTGCGTACTCCGGAATACGATTCACTGTTCTCCGGCGACCCGATGTGGGCGACCGAGACCCTGGCTGGTATGGGCGTTGACGGCCGTACTCTGGTCACCAAGAACAGCTTCCGTATGCTGAACACCCTGTACACCATGGGCCCGTCCCCTGAGCCGAACCTGACCATCCTGTGGTCCGAGAAGCTGCCGGTCGGTTTCAAGAAGTACTGTGCCAAGGTATCCATCGAGACCTCTTCCGTTCAGTACGAGAACGACGATCTGATGCGTCCGGATTTCAACAACGATGACTACGCCATCGCTTGCTGTGTATCCCCGATGATCGTTGGTAAGCAGATGCAGTTCTTCGGTGCTCGTGCCAACCTGGCCAAGACCATGCTGTATGCAATCAACGGTGGTATGGACGAGAAGCTCAAGATCCAGGTCGGTCCGAAAACCGAGATGGTCAAGTCCGAGTACCTCGACTACAACGACGTAATGGATCGTCTGGACCACTTCATGGATTGGCTGGCCAAGCAATACGTTGCTGCGCTGAACATCATCCACTACATGCATGACAAGTACAGCTACGAAGCCTCTCTGATGGCGCTGCACGACCGTGACGTATATCGCACCATGGCGTGTGGTATCGCTGGTCTGTCTGTAGCGGCTGACTCCCTGTCTGCCATCAAGTACGCCAAGGTCAAGCCGATTCGTGACGAAGATGGCGTTGCCATCGACTTCGAAATCGACGGCGAATACCCGCAGTTCGGTAACAACGACGCTCGCGTTGATGATATCGCCTGTGACCTGGTTGAGCGCTTCATGAAGAAGATTCAGAAGCTGAACACCTACCGTGGTGCTGTTGCTACCCAGTCTGTTCTGACCATTACCTCCAACGTGGTATATGGCAAGAAGACCGGTAACACCCCGGATGGCCGTCGTGCCGGTGCTCCGTTCGGCCCGGGTGCAAACCCGATGCACGGTCGTGACCAGAAAGGTGCTGTTGCTTCCCTTACTTCCGTAGCCAAGCTGCCGTTCGCTTACGCTAAAGATGGTATCTCCTATACCTTCTCCATCGTTCCGAACGCACTGGGTAAAGATATGGAAGCCCAGAAAGCCAACCTGGCTGGCCTGATGGACGGTTACTTCCACCACGAATCCAACGTAGAGGGTGGTCAGCACCTGAACGTTAACGTGATGAACCGTGAAATGCTGCTGGACGCCATGGAAAACCCGGAGAAATATCCGCAGTTGACCATCCGCGTATCCGGTTATGCCGTTCGCTTCAACTCTTTGACCAAAGAGCAACAGCAAGACGTCATCACCCGTACCTTCACTGCTTCTCTGTAATCGAGAGATAGTGAGCAAAAACCGGCGCCAAGGCGCCGGTTTTTTTATGTTTGGTTTTTATTGCTAAAGAACTCCGTGGGCCATGCCAACCTTGAAATTCAGGGTAACAATAGGTATAACCACGCGTTTGAGAAGGCATATTAAGTGAGCGGTATGATGCAATCCTCCTTTTGGCAGACCAAGAGTCTGCAGCAGATGACTGAATCCGAGTGGGAATCCCTCTGCGATGGTTGCGGCAAATGTTGCCTTAACAAGCTCATTGATGAAGATACAGATGAACTGGTTTTCACCAATGTGGCTTGTAACCTGCTCAATACCAAGACCTGCCAGTGTTCCGATTATCTTAATCGCTTCAAAAAAGAGCCTGACTGTCTGCAGATAACTCACGACAAGATTGCCGAATATGATTGGCTCCCCTCTACCTGCGCCTATCGTTTACTGGCTGACGGGGATACTCTGCCAGAGTGGCATCCGCTGCTGACCGGCAGTCGTTCTGCCATGCATCAGGCGGGTCAATCTGTACGTGGCAAAGTGGTTCACGAGGAGCAGGCTGGTGAGTGGATTGATCACATAATCACTTGGGCCAGCTGAGCCAAGCGATCAAGTGCAATGTGGCCTGATCTAGAAGCTGAAAACGTCACCCATTTTTAGCTTGTGTTTTCTACCTCAAAACCCCCGATACAGCGTATCGGGGGTTTTGTCGTTCAGAAGGCGGTTCTGGCGTTCGCTTGTTGCAGATATCGGCGGTCCAACTCAGATTACCTGGACTTGAAGCTGCCTCTCTTGACCATCACTACAACAAAGGTCAGCAAGTCTGGTTGATCTGTTCAGTCAGTGTCTATTGGGCAACCAGATAGAGCTCCTTGCTGTAGACCACATCCTGCGGGTTAAGGTGGGGGTAGCCTTTCACGAAAGGCTTGAGCAACCTGGATTTGACCGAGAAATAGATGGGGGCGATGGGGGCATCCGCATCAATGAGTGCCTCTGCCTGTTGATACAGGGCATTGCGTTCAGCGGGATCCAGCGAGTCGTGGGCCTTGGCCAGCAGGGCGTCGTACTCCTTGTTGAACCACTTGCCGCTGTTGGCACTGCTGCTGGAGGTCATGATGTCGAGGAAGGTGGAGGCATCGTTATAATCCCCGTTCCAGCCATAGCGGCTAACGCCAAAATCCCCCTCGTTGAGTGCCGAGACCATGGTCTTCCACTCCATGTTGTTGAGGGTGGCAGTGACCCCCAGGTTGTGTTTCCACATGGAGGAGACGGCCAGCGCAATCTTTTTGTGGCTCTCGTTGGTGTTGTAGAGAATGTCCACTGTGAGTGGCTTGTCCGGGCCATATCCCGCTTCGGCCAACAGGGCTTTGGCTTGCTTGATCCGCTCCTCTTTGCTCTGCAGCTGGCTGGCCGGTTTTTTCAATTCAAAACCGTCCACAATGGGGGGCGTGAAGCTATATGCGGCAATTTGTCCCTGTCCCAGAATCTTGTCGGTGATGGTCTCTCGGTCGATGGCGAGCGAGAGCGCCTTGCGCACTTTCGGATCATCGAACGGTTTGCGCTGGGTATTGAAGACATAGTAATAGCTGGCCAGTGTGGGGACGCTGACCAGTTCTTCCGGGCTCTTGCTCTTGAGCTGTTTGTACTGCTCCAGCGGATAAGTGGTGTAGTGCAGTTCACCGGTGCGATAGCGGTTGTAGGCGGCGGTTTCCGAGACGATCTCCAGATAGATCACCTTGTTCAGGACGGTGTGCTGGTTGTTCCAGTAGTGGGTATTGCGCTCGGCGCTCAGCCGCTCGTTGGGGGTCCACTCCTTGAGTACAAAGGCGCCGTTGGAGACGATATTGCCCGGTTTGACCCAATCCTTACCGTATTTTTCAATGGTGGCCTTGGGGGCCGGGAACGTGGTGTAGTGGGCCAGCGTCTTCAGGAAGAAGGGGACCGGATTTTTCAGGGTGACTTGCAGGGTGTGGTCATCGAGCGCCTTGATCCCGAGCTCTGACGGGCTCTTCTTGCCCTGTGTCACCTCGCTTGCATTGACCACACCGGTCAACTCGATAAACCAGGCGTAGTTGGAGGCAGTCTTGGGATCGGCCGCCCGTTGCCAGCCGTAGACATAATCGGCGGCAGTGACCGATTCACCGTTAGACCACTTGGCCTCGGGCCTCAGTTTGAAGGTGTAGATGGTACCTGTCTTGTCGACGTCGTAGCTGACGGCGCCTGCTGGCTTGATCTTGCCGGTATTATCCAGCTCATAGAGCCCTTCAAACAGATCGTTGACGATGGCACTACCTGCGGTCTCTTCCACCAGCTGGGGGTCGATGGTGGTGGGTTCGGTGCCGATATTGGTCACGTAGATTTGTTGGGCATCCGGCAGCAGCTTGGTACCGGCAGGCACCTGGGCAGCCCAGGCGGGAAGGGCAAACAGTCCGGCTACCATGCCGGCAATGAGAGTCTTGTTCATTGATAATCCTTGAGTTTTATTTGCTTCCAAAGCGAAATCAGTGTGCTGGATTGGCGATCGGATCTCAAGAGGCAATGGCTGAGGGAACGGCAGGCCCATCAGACTCCATTTTTAATGGCTCAAGGCCAGTCAGCTCATGGCTTGTCGCAGGTTATTGCCACGAATTAAGGGGCCGGAAGTTATCGAATGAAACCGAATAAAACGCGTCTTTTACCATAACCTGAGGCGAAATAGCCTATTTATTAGGCCGCTTAATTCGCTGCAAAAACAAAAAACAGACGTTACATTAGGTTACAAATCAAGGCCGCCGGTGATCGGCATTTTTTTTGCCGATGCCTGCAAACGTTTTCAATGCCAACGGATGCGATCTAAAGGAACAAAAATGCGAAACATGATCACCATGGGTGAGTTCATCGTCAAAAAGCAGGCGGATTATCCTACCGCGACCGGCGAGCTGACCTCGTTGCTCAGCTCGATCCGCCTTGCTGCCAAGGTGGTGAACCGGGAGATCAACAAGGCGGGACTGGCGGATATCATCGGTTCCATGGGCGCTGAAAACGTACAGGGCGAGGTGCAGCAGAAGCTGGATGTTTATGCCAACGAACGCTTCAAGGCGGCGCTCGAAGCGCGCGGCGAGGTGTGCGGCATGGCTTCGGAAGAGGAAGAGGACTTCGTCGCCTTTGACTCGCCGCTCTCCAAAAACTCCAAGTATGTGGTGCTGATCGACCCGCTCGATGGCTCCTCCAATATCGACGTCAACGTCTCGGTCGGGACCATCTTCTCCATCTACCGCCGTTTGAGCCCGCAGGGTTCGCCGGTGACGCTGGAGGACTTCCTGCAGCCGGGCAACCGTCAGGTCGCAGCCGGTTACGTGGTCTACGGTTCTTCCACCATGCTGGTCTACACTACCGGCTTTGGCGTCAACGGCTTTACCTACGACCCCTCCATCGGTTGCTTCTGCCTCTCCCACGAGAACATCCGCATTCCGGAAGAGGGCAAGATCTACTCCATCAACGAGGGCAATTACATCAAGTTCCCGGACGGGGTGAAGAAGTACCTCAAATATTGCCAGGAGCGCGACGAGGCGACCCACAGACCTTACACCTCCCGCTATATCGGCTCCTTGGTTTCCGATTTCCATCGCAACCTGCTCAAGGGTGGCATCTACATCTATCCGTCCGGCACCAACTCGCCGAACGGCAAGCTGCGTCTGCTCTATGAGTGCAACCCGATGGCGTTTCTGGTAGAGCAGGCTGGTGGCAAGGCCTCCGATGGCTTTGGCCGGATCATGGATATCCAGCCCACCGCGCTGCACCAGCGCACCCCTTACTTTGTTGGCTCGACCAAGATGGTGGAGCGGGCCGAGGCCTTTATGCGCGAGTTCTCCGCCCATGAGGATCCAGCTAACCAGGGCTGATCGTCAGAGGTGTAGGTTGGTGCTGAGCGCAGCGAAGCCCAACATTTACCGATGCGATTCCCTCTCTCCCAGGGATAGGGCAGGGTGAGAGGAATGGTTTTCACTGCCCCCCTCATCCCCGACCCTTCTCCCACAAGGGGAGACGCTAGTCACCAGCCAACATAAACAAAACGGGAGCCAATTTGGCTCCCGTTTTAGTTGGCATTATCTCTCTGGCTCGCCGCTAGCGTTGCAGAGCCTCACAGGCTGTTGCTGGCCAGATCAGCCAGCAAACCATCTACCAGTTTCAGGCGCATGGCGCGATCCTGGGTCGGCACCTGGAAGCGCAGCCGGGTCGGCCCGTCCATCTTGTAGACCCGTGGCTGGCTGGAGAGCAGCTTGACCAGATAGGCCGGATTGACCTTGGTCTCCTGGGTGAAGTCGAGATAGCCGCCGCGCTCGCTCATCTCCACCCGGCGAATGCCAAGGGCGGTGGCGCGCTGGCGGAAAGCGGCCAGCTCCAGCAGGGTTTTGGTCGCCTCCGGCAAGAGGCCGAAGCGGTCGATCAGCTCCACTTTCAGCTCGCGCAGCTCCTGCTCGTCCGCCGCACTGGCGATCCGCTTGTACATGGAGAGACGCATGTTGACGTCCGGAATATAGTCATCCGGCAGCAGTGCAGGCAGGCGCAGTTCTACCTCGGTGTGCTGGCTCATCAGCTGCTCCAGCGATGGCTCCTTGCCATTTTTCAGTGCCTCGACCGCCTGCTCCAGCATCTCCATGTAGAGGGTGAAGCCGACCGATTCGATCTGGCCGCTCTGATCGTCGCCGAGCAGTTCGCCCGCGCCACGGATCTCCAGATCGTGGGTCGCCAGCGCAAAACCGGCGCCGAGATCTTCAAGCGAGGCGATCGCCTCCAGCCGCTTCGCCGCATCCTTGGTCATCAGCTTGGGATGGGGGGTGAGCAGGTAGGCATAGGCCTGATGGTGAGAGCGGCCAACCCGACCCCGCAGCTGGTGCAGCTGGGCCAGACCCAGGTGATCCGCCCGATCCATGATGATGGTGTTGGCGCTTGGCACGTCGATGCCGGTCTCGATGATGGTGGTGCAGACCAGCAGGTTGAAGCGCTGGTGGTAGAAGTCGGACATGATCCGCTCAAGGTCGCGCTCGCGCATCTGGCCGTGGGCGATGCCGATGCGGGCCTCCGGCACCAATTCGGCAAGATCGGCGGCGCACTTCTCGATGCTCTCCACGTCGTTGTGCAGGTAGTAG
The DNA here is from genome assembly GCF_019046985.1 of Aeromonas sp. FDAARGOS 1417. NCBI lineage: Bacteria > Pseudomonadati > Pseudomonadota > Gammaproteobacteria > Aeromonadales > Aeromonadaceae > Aeromonas > Aeromonas sp. FDAARGOS 1417. Next base: position 341,164 of record NZ_CP077221.1, read on the forward strand.
ACCTGACCGCCACGCTTCAATTCCCGCAACACCGCCTCGCGCACCACCGCCGGTTCGTGCTGGCGCACGAAGGTCTTGATGGCGAGCCGCTTGGCGGGCGGAGTCGCGATGATGGAGAGATCCCGCATGCCGGACATCGCCATGTTGAGGGTGCGCGGAATGGGGGTAGCGGTGAGAGTGAGGATATCCACATCGGCCCGTAGCGCCTTGATCTTCTCCTTCTGGCGCACCCCGAATCTGTGCTCCTCATCGACGATGAGCAGCCCCAGATCCTTGAAAGTGAGCTCGGAGCCGAGCAGCTTGTGGGTGCCGATGATGATATCCACCTTGCCTTCGGCCAATTCCTTCATCACAGCGCTCTGCTCTTTAGCTGAGCGGAAGCGGCTCAGCACCTCGACCCGCACCGGCCAGTTGGCGAAGCGGTCGCGGAAGTTGTCGTAGTGCTGTTGCGCTAGCAGGGTGGTAGGCACCAGCACGGCAACCTGCTTGCCGCCGTGGACGGCCACAAATGCCGCCCGCATAGCCACTTCGGTCTTGCCGAAACCTACGTCGCCGCACACCAGTCGGTCCATGCTCTTGGCCTGACACATGTCCCCCAGCACCGCATTGATGGCGTTGAGCTGATCGTCGGTCTCCTCGAACGGGAAGCTTGCGGCAAACTGGCGATAGGCCTCTTTGTCGTGCTTGAAGGCAAAACCGGCGCGGGCGGCGCGATGAGCGTAGACATCCAGCAATTCGGCTGCCACGTCGCGCACCTTCTCCGCCGCCTTGCGCCGCGCCTTGCTCCAGGCTTCACCGCCGAGCTTGTGGCTGGGTGGGTTATCAGAGCCGGTGTAGCGGCTGATAAGGTGCAAACTGGTGACCGGCACGAACAGCTTGTCGCCGCCGGCATATTCGAGGGTCAAAAACTCGGTGGGCAGACCACCGGCATCGATTGTTTCGAGCCCCAGATAGCGGCCGACCCCGTGATCCAGATGGACCACCGGCTGACCCTGGGTCAGCTCGCCCAGGTTTCTGATCACCGCATCGGAGCTTAAGTTTTTGCTCTTCTCCCGCGCTCGCTTGCTGCGCACCTTGCCGCCCAGCAGTTCGGTCTCGGTGATCAGCGCCAGTGGATCCTGACCGGCCTCCTGCCACAGGAAGCCACGTTCAAGCGGTGCCACCAGCAGGCCGTGACGATCCTGGCTTGCCATAAAGGCGTCGAGGGAGGGGAACTCTTTAGGTTGCAGCGAGATACGCGCCAGCAGATCGCCGAGCACCTCCCGCCGTCCTTCGGACTCCACCGCAAACAGGGTGCGCCCGGCAAAGCCTTGGAGGAACTGGTTGAGCGCCAGCAGGGGTTGCTCTTTGCTGTGATCGAGTTGCAGATCCGGCAGGGCCGAGATGGGCAGATCGTGCTGACCAGCATCACCGGCGGTAGCGGCCTCTTGCAGCCGCACCGCGCCATATTGGCCTAGAGAGGCAAAGAGCTGCTCCACCGGCAGATAGAGCTGGGCCGGGGGTAGCAGGGGGCGGGTGTTGTCCCAGCGTCTGTCTTCATAGCGCTGGCCGATATCGTTCCAGAAACGCTGGGCGGCGGGGTAGATATCCCCCACGGTGAGCAGCAGGGTCTCTTCCGGCAGGTAGTCAAACAGGCTGGCGGTCTGGTTGAAGAAGAGCGGCAGATAATACTCGATGCCGGCAGGCCAGCGCCCCTTGCTCACCTCCTGATAGACGGAGCCCTCGGCCCGCGACGGCTCGAACTGCTCGCGAAACTGGCCGCGAAACAGTTCGATGGCCGCTTCGTCGGTAGGGTATTCCCGGGCGGGCAGCAGGCTGACCGTCTTGACCGGTTCGCTGGAGCGCTGGGTCTCGGGATCGAATGGGCGGATGGAGTCCACTTCATCGTCGAAGAAGTCGATGCGATAGGGGCTGCTACTGCCCATGGGGAAGAGGTCGAGCAGGGAGCCGCGGGCGGCAAATTCGCCATGTTCCAGCACCTGATCCACCGCCACGTAACCCGCCTCGGCCAGCCGCCCGCGCAGCTGTTGCAGGTTGAGGCGCTGACCGGCCTTCACCATCAGGCTGTATTTGTCGAGATAGACCCGAGGGGCGCAGCGCAACATCAGGGTAGAGATGGGGACAATCAATACCCCCTTGCTCATCTGTGGCAGCTTGTAGAGGGTCTCTAGCCGCTGGGAGATGATGTCCTGATGGGGGGAGAAGGTGTCGTAGGGCAGGGTCTCCCAATCGGGGAACAGCAATACGGGGGCGGACTGATCGGCTAGCTGCTTGTCTGCCAGCAAATACTGTAGCTCCTGCTCCAGGCGCAGGGCGCTCGGGGTATCGGCGGTGATAAGCAGTACCGGCCCCTTGGCTTCACTGGTGAGACGGGCTGCAATCAGCGAGAGGCTGCTGCCGACCAGCTGGCCGAGCGTGATCTTTTGGCCCGCTTTGGCGGGCAAGGCGGGGAGTGTCATTGGCATGATTCGATTCTTTTAACGTTGACGTTATCTATCGCGACGTTCGCTATGGTTAGCGCTGACGTTCTTGGGCGCGCAGCTTGAGCTGCTTCGATTGCACGTGGAGGCTGGCACGAACCAGCAGTTCACGGTCATCTTCGCGGATCCGCACATAGTCGAGCTGCACATGGGTGCCATGTTCACCGCCGTCGAGCTGTTTGACCTGGCCATAGCAGTAGATGGCGGCCGCCTCTTCCCGCAGGAAGATCTTGAGGCGCACTATCTGGTGCAGGTGCGGCGCAGCCCCGTGATCATGATAGGGGTGCAGGTAGGTGAGCTGGCCAGCCCCGAAGCGCAGGGTGTGAAAGCGCTGCTCCGGATGGTCCTGCAGGGAGAGCACATAGCCCATGATCATGTCGATCTTGCGGGACTGCTGATTGACGATCTCGATCAGGTCGTGCATCGACTCGTTCTGGTTGCGCAGCAGGCGAGTGGTCACCAGATCGATGGAGGTAATGGCCGAAGAGATCCGAAAGGGCTCCGGCAGCTCAGCGTCCAGCTCCTCCAGCGAGGGGAGGTGGAAGTCGGCCGGCATGGGGATCACATTGACCGGCGTGGCATGAGTGACGCTGAAGAACTGTTCCTGCATGGAGGCTATCCCTTGTTGTCATGGACGGTTTCCCTTTATTATCCGGTATCTTATTTTGTTGGCAACGTACATATCCTTGAAGACCGGACTTTTTCAGCCCCTTTCGCTGGCCATCGGCCTGCGTTATGCAGGCTCGAAGCGCAGCAATCGCTTCGTCTCATTTATCTCCCTGTTCTCTACCTTTGGCATCGCCATCGGGGTTGCCGCCCTGATGGTGGTCATTTCGGTAATGAACGGTTTCGAAGGGCAGCTCAAAGGGCGCATCCTCGGGGTGATCCCCCATGTGGTGGTGACCAATCAGGCTGGCCGCATTGATGCAGACCCGCAAGGCTTGCCGGATCTGGCCAAATTACCCCATGTGGTCGCCTCGGCCCCCATGCTCGACAGCGAAGGGATGCTGCAAAGCCCCGGCCAGCTGACTGGGGTGAGCGTGCAGGGGATCGACCCTGCAAAGTGGCCCAAGGATGACATCCTGCACTCCCAGATGCTGGGGGGGCGCCTCGATACCCTGCAGGCTGGCCACTACCGCATCGTGCTGGGGCAGGGGGTGGCACGCCGTCTCAATGTCTCCATCGGCGATCAGGTTCGCCTGATCCTGACCGAAGGGACCCGCTTCACCCCGTTTGGTCGGGTACCGGCCCAGCGCCTCTTTACCGTCTCCGGCATCTTCGGGGTCGGTGCCGATGTGGATAACCAGATTGCGCTGATCGCCCTGGGGGATGCCCAGCGACTGCTGCGCCTGCCGCCAGAAACCGTCGGTGGCATTCGCCTCTGGCTCGATGATCCCTTTGCCGCTGACGAGGTGATCAAGACGCCGCTGCCGGATGGCTTGCTATGGCAGGATTGGCGCCGCGAGCGGGGCGAGCTGTTCCAGGCGGTCGCCATGGAAAAACGGATGATGGGGCTGATGCTGGTTCTGATCATCGCCGTCGCCACCTTTAACATCCTCTCCGCGCTGGTGATGGTGGTGACGGACAAGGAGGGCGAAGTGGCCATCCTGCGCACCATGGGTATGAGTGAATCAGGGATCGTCAAAATCTTTATGGTGCTTGGCGCCTCCAGCGGGGTGATTGGTGCCCTGTTTGGCGGACTGGCGGGCCTTGCGCTCTCCTTGGGTCTCAACCCTCTGCTCAATGCGGTGGGGCTCAACCTCTATATGGCGGCGGGCGGCAGTGGCCTGCCGGTCATTGTCGAGCCGGCTCAGGTCATCACCATCTTGCTGGGCGCCGTGCTGCTGAGCTTCAGTGCCACCCTCTATCCGGCGGCCCGCGCCGCGCGGGTGAAACCGGCCGAGGCGCTGCGTTATGAGTAATGCCGTGAATAATACATCTTCTGTTGTTACCTCCGGTGTGAGTACCGGCGTTGTTACTGGTGCCTCTGTGGTCACTGGCGTAAGTGGAGCCCCTGTTATGAATGAAGCCGTATCCCGTGAACCTCTGCTGCGCTGCCAGGCGCTCAATCATGTCTATAAAGAGGGTGAGCTGGAGACTCAGGTGCTCAAGGGGATCGATCTCTGTGTCGCGCCCGGTGAAATGCTGGCGGTTGTGGGGAGCTCGGGCTCCGGCAAGACCACTCTGCTGCATCTGATGGGGGCCCTCGACAACCCCTCCAGTGGCGCCGTGCTGTTCAAGGGGGAGGATATCCACCATTGGGATAGCCGCACCCAGGCCCGTTTTCGCAACCGCGAGCTGGGCTTTGTCTACCAGTTTCACCACCTGCTCTCCGAGTTCAGTGCGCTGGAAAATGCGGCCATGCCGCTCTTGATCGCCGGTGAGTCGGTGGCGGTTGCCACCGAAAAGGCGACCAAAATGTTGGGTAGGGTAGGGCTCTCCCATCGCTTGAACCACCGTCCCTCCGAGCTTTCTGGTGGCGAACGTCAACGTGTAGCGATCGCCCGGGCGCTGGTCAACGAACCGAGCTTGGTGCTGGCGGATGAGCCCACCGGTAATCTGGATCACGCCAGTGCCACCGCGGTGTACGAACTGCTGTGTGAACTGAATCGTGAACTGGGCACTGCGTTTGTGGTGGTGACTCACGACTTGAGCCTGGCGGCCAAGCTCCATCGCCGGGTGACCCTGGTGAGCGGCGTGATGGCGGAGGTTGCCTGATGTTCAAACCGCTGCCCCTCTTTTTGGGCCTGCGTTACAGCCGCTCCCGCCGTCGCAACGGGTTTATCGCCTTTATCTCTGCCTCTTCTCTGATCGGTATCGCCCTCGGGGTGATGGCGCTGATCCTGGGCCTCTCCGCCATGAACGGTTTTGAGCGGGAGCTTAAAGATCGGGTGCTCTCGGTCGTGCCGCAAGGTGAGCTGGACGCCGTCGAGCGGCCGCTGCCGGATTGGCCACGTCTGCGTGACTACCTGCTGGCCCAGCCGGGCGTTGAGGCGGCCGCGCCGGTCATTCGCCTCAATGGCCTGCTGGAGCATGGCTCTGCCCTCAAGGGGGTGCAACTGCGCGCCGTGCTGCCTGAACTGGAAGCCAATCTGTCGGATGCCGGCAAATACATGACGGGCCGTGGTCTGCGTGAGCTGCAACCGGGTGAACGTGGGGTGATCCTTGGCAAGACCATCGCCGACAAGCTGGGGGTCAAGGTGGGGGATTCGGTCGCCCTGCTGCTGCCGCAAGGGGGTGATCAGGCGGGGATCAAGAATCCTCGGCGCGAAGCCCTGACCGTGGTGGGGCTGCTGGAGATCGGTGGTCAGCTCGACGGTCTGCTCGGCTTTATGCATCTGGCCGATGCGCAAGCGATCACCGGCATGGGCAGCGGCGTGGAGGGCTTCAGCCTACGGGTGAGCGATGTGCTCAAGGCGCAATCCATCACCGTAGCCGCCGCGCAGCAGTTCCCTCATCACGTCTATATCCGCAGCTGGATGAACAGCCAGGGCTACCTCTATCAGGACATCCAGATGGTGCGTACCGTCATGTATGTGGTGATGCTGATGGTGGTGGCAGTGGCCTGCTTCAACATCGTCTCCACTCTGGTGATGGCGGTGAACGAGAAGCGCAGCGAAATCGCCATCCTGAAGACCATGGGGGCGAGCCCCGGCCAGATCCGGCTCACCTTCGTCATTCAGGGGATGGTCAACGGCGTGGCCGGTGCCCTGCTCGGCGCCCTGCTGGGTGGTCTGCTCTCCAGCAAGCTGACCCAGATCCTGAGCGTTGTCGAAAAGCTCATCGGTCACCGCTTCCTCAATCCGGATATCTACTTTATCGACTTTTTGCCGACCGAGTTGCATATGCAGGATCTACTCATCGTGACGGGCGCCGCCATCCTGATGAGCCTGGTGGCGACCCTCTATCCCGCCTGGCGGGCGAGCGGTCTGGTACCCTCCCGCGAGCTGGGTCACTGATGCGTTGCATCTAATGCGCAATAAAGAACGAAGGGCCCGCTGGTGCAAACCGGCGGGCCCTTCTGTTTTCAGGTCATGTAGACTGGCTTAGTGAGCGTTAAGCTCATCGAGTGGCAGGGAGAAGCTGGCTACGAAGGTGTCGATAAAGTAGCGCATCTCATCGCTCATCCGGGCTGCCAGCATGGCTTCAAGGCGCTTGCGAGCCGGTTCGAACTCCCGGTTGCCCGCGTTGATCTCCTCCAGACACTTGGTATAGGCGCAGAGTGTGTCGGCATCCTTGACCAGCCTGGCCAGCCCGTCATCCTGGGCTGCCGAATCGAGCAGGGGGCGAAAGTCCTCCACCAGTTCCGGCGGCAGCATGCCAAGTAGACGCTGCTCGGCGGCCAGTTCTATCTTCTTGTACTCGCGGGCAATTTCGGGGTTGAAGTATTTGACCGGGGTAGGCAGATCGCCGGTCAGCACTTCACTGCTGTCGTGGTAGAGGGCCATCACGGCGGCGCGGTCGGCATTCACGCTGCCGCCAAACAGCCGGTTTTTGATGATGCCGAGGGCATGGGCCACCATGGCCACCTGCAGGCTGTGCTCGGCGATGTTTTCCGGCTGGATGTTGCGCATCAGGGGCCAGCGGTAGATGAGTTTCATGCGGGCGAGATTGGCAAAAAAATGGCTGGGTAACATGATGGCCTCAACAAAAGAGAATAGAAAAGGGCAGACCCTAGTCTGCCCTTTTTTTCGTTGCAGGGCAGCGTCTGCCCGCGCATTTCCCGTGTTTAGCGGATATAGCGGCCCGATTCCGCCTCCTGGTTGGTCACAATCATCTGGCCGATAGGAGCCAGACTGATGAGTGCCAGCTTGAGGTGCTGGATACCGAACGGGATACCGATAATGGTTACGAAGCAGGCCAGCGCGGAAGCGATGTGGCCGATGGCCAGCCAGACACCGATCAGCACAAACCAGAGGATATTGCCAATCAGTCCCAGAGTGCCGGTGCCGATATCGCTCTGGCCGGTCATGGTCTTGCGATTGACCGCCTGCTTGCCAAACGGGAAGAAGGTAAAGGTGCCGATCACGAAGCAGGCACGTCCCCAGGGGATGCCGACCAGCGAGATAAAGCAGACAAGACCGGCCAGCCACCAGGCCAGGCCCATAAAGACACCTCCCAGTACAAACCAGAGCAGATTGAACAAGAAGCGGAAAAAGGCCATGTGAGTGACTCCAGATCATCAATTTGGTTGCCACCATAACGAGGGAGGGGTAGGGACGCAATGGTTGATTGGTTCAATCGTCATTTGGCTGGTCAAATTGAGTCGCCGCCCGCAACGGTGGGCTGTTTTTCGGCGAAAGATGGGCAATAAAGCGGCGTTCGGATGAAAAAAGGTGAGCAAACGCAAAATTATTGCCATCGGATAGTTGAAGTCTGGCACCTCTCTCCCCATATAAAGGGCAGTTTTGCACGAATTGTGCTTGCGCGCCGCTCAATGTGGGGGATGTGTAGCTCGACTCGACCAAAGTGCGCCGCTATAATGCCGCGTCATATTTTCTCATCACAAAGACATATCGTTGTCTTTATAAACAGGAAGACTCCGGGCTTTGCCCAGGGGCAATAAAGGGTCAGCACACAGTGCTGAGTTGAACGAGGTAGAAGAATGCAAGTTTCTGTAGAGACAACCCAGGGTCTGGAACGCCGTCTTACCATCACTGTACCGGCCGCTACCGTAGACGCCGCTGTGCGTAAAGAATTGAATGGCCTGGCCAAAACTCGTCGCATCGACGGTTTCCGTCCTGGCAAGGCTCCGGTTGCCATCATCAAGAAGATGTTCGGCGCCATGGCTCACGCCCGCGTTGCTGATGAAATGATGCAGAGCAACTTCATCAAAGCCATCATCGAAAACAAATTGAGCCCGGCCGGTGCCCCGACCATGGATCCGAAAGAGATCAAAGAAGGTCAGGATTTCGAATTCACCGCCACTTTCGAAGTGTATCCGGAGTTCGAAGTTGCAGGTCTTGAGACCATCAAGGTCGAGAAGCCGGTTGCGACCGTGAAGGATGAAGATCTGGCCAACATGATCGACACCCTGCGCAAGCAGCACGCTACCTGGGCTGATGCCGATGTTGCCGCTGCCAATGGCATGCGTGTGACCATGGACTTCGTCGGTTCCATCGACGGTGAAGAGTTCGACGGCGGCAAAGCTGAAGGCTTCAACCTGGTGCTGGGCGCTGGCCGCATGATCCCGGGCTTCGAAGACGCCATCCTGGGCAAGAAAGCGGGCGACGAGTTCACCATCGAAGTGACCTTCCCGGCTGATTACCACGCTGAAAACCTGAAAGGCAAAGAAGCCAAGTTCGCTTCCAAGCTGATCAAGGTTGAAGAGCAGATCCTGCCTGAGCTGACCGAAGAGTTCGTGAAGCGTTTCGGTATCGAAAGCGGTTCTGTTGAAGAGCTGAAAGCTGAAGTGCGCAAGAACATGGAGCGCGAACTGGCTCAAGCCCTGAAAAACAGCGTGAAAGAGCAGGTTCTGAACGGTCTGGTTGAAGCCAACCAAATCGACCTGCCGAAAGCAGCTGTTGCTCAAGAGATCGACGCACTGCGTCAGCAGGCTCTGCAGCGCTTCGGTGGTTTCCAGGGCGGTAACGCTCCCGAGCTGCCGGCTGAACTGTTCCAGGCTCAAGCCGAGCGTCGTGTACGCGTAGGCCTGCTGCTGGGTGACGTGATCCGCACCAACGAGATCAAGGCTGACGATGCCCGTGTAAACAGCATCATCGAGTCCATGGCGACTGCCTACGAAGATCCGAAGGAAGTGATCGAGTACTACCAGAAGAACGAACAGATGCTGAACGGCGTTCGTAACCTGGCAGTAGAAGATCAAGCCATCGACCTGATCCTGTCCAAAGCGCAAGTGACCGAAAAAGAAGTTGCCTTTGACGAAGTGATCAACAAGTCTGGCGCCGCTGCCTAAGAACATTTGACTTAAGGTCAAGACTGTTAAGTATAATGGCTCGTGTGATCTCCACTCGGGCCATTTTATTTTAGGGACAATGCCTTATGTACAAGAACTATAACGATATGACCGATTCTCCCAGCAATGCGCTGGTCCCCATCGTGGTCGAACAGACTGCCAAGGGTGAACGTTCCTACGATATTTACTCCCGTCTGCTGAAAGAGCGGGTGATCTTCCTGACTGGTCAGGTTGAAGATCACATGGCCAATCTGGTGGTTGCCCAGTTGCTGTTCCTCGAGTCCGAGAATCCGGACAAGGACATCTATATCTACATCAACTCACCGGGTGGTTCGGTGACTGCGGGCATGTCCATCTATGACACCATGCAGTTCATCAAGCCGGATGTCAGCACTGTGTGCATGGGGCAGGCCTGCTCCATGGGTGCCTTCCTGCTGGCTGGCGGTGCCAAGGGCAAGCGTTTCTGCCTGCCTAATGCCCGCGTGATGATCCACCAGCCGCTGGGTGGCTTCCAGGGGCAGGCATCTGATATCCAGATCCATGCCCAAGAGATCCTGAAGATCAAAAATACCCTGAACGAGCGCCTGGCGTTCCACACCGGTCAGGACATGGCTACCATCGAGCGTGACACCGACCGCGACAACTTCATGTCCGCCGAGCAGGCTGTGGCCTATGGTCTGGTAGACGGTGTCCTGAGCCAGCGTAGCTGAGCAGGGTGTCCCGGTCTGTTGTAAACTCAACAGGCCGATCCATCCTCTATTGATAAAACGAGGTTGCTGAATGACAGAGAAACGCAAGGGTGAGGGCGATAAGCTGCTCTACTGCTCTTTTTGCGGCAAAAGCCAGCATGAAGTGCGCAAGCTGATCGCTGGCCCTTCCGTCTACATATGTGATGAGTGCGTCGAGCTGTGCAACGACATCATCCGCGAAGAGATCCGCGAGATCTCGCCCAAGCGCGATGGTAACGAGCTGCCGACCCCTCATCAGATCCGCGCTCATCTCGATGACTATGTGATCGGGCAGGAGTACGCCAAGAAGGTGTTGGCCGTTGCCGTCTACAACCACTACAAGCGTCTGCGCAACAGCGGCGAAAACAGTGGTGTGGAGCTCGGCAAATCCAACATTCTGCTGATTGGCCCGACCGGTAGCGGTAAAACCCTGCTGGCCGAGACTCTGGCTCGTCTGCTGGATGTGCCGTTTACCATGGCCGATGCGACCACTCTGACCGAAGCCGGTTATGTGGGCGAGGACGTGGAGAACATCATCCAGAAGCTGCTGCAAAAGTGCGACTACGACGTGGAGAAGGCCCAGCGTGGCATCGTCTATATCGACGAGATCGACAAGATCTCCCGCAAGTCGGACAACCCCTCCATCACCCGGGATGTCTCCGGGGAAGGGGTACAGCAGGCACTGCTCAAGCTGATCGAAGGGACCATCGCTTCCGTGCCGCCGCAAGGTGGTCGCAAGCATCCGCAGCAGGAGTTCTTGCAGGTTGATACCTCCAAGATCCTCTTCATCTGTGGCGGTGCTTTTGCCGGTCTGGACAAGGTGATCGAGCAGCGTTCCGTGAAGGGAACCGGTATCGGTTTTGGCGCCGAGGTGAAATCCAAGGATGCCAAGGCCACCCTGAGCGAAACCTTCGCCAAGGTGGAGCCGGAAGATCTGATCAAATATGGTCTGATCCCCGAGTTCATCGGCCGTCTGCCGGTGGTCGCGACCCTGACCGAGCTGGACGAGTCTGCCCTTATCCAGATCCTGAAAGAGCCGAAAAACGCGCTGACCAAACAGTACGCTGCGTTGTTCGATCTGGAAGGGGTTGAGCTGGAGTTCCGTGACGACGCGCTCAACGCCATTGCCCGCAAGGCGATGGAGCGTAAAACCGGTGCTCGTGGTCTGCGTTCCATCGTGGAAGCCGTGCTGCTGGATACCATGTATGACCTGCCTTCTCTGGAAGGGGTCAGCAAGGTGGTGATCGACGAAACCGTGATCAAAGGGGACTCCGCGCCCTTGATGATCTACGAAAATCCCGAGACCCAGGCTGCTGCATCAGAGTAAATGTCTGATTTTTAATCAAATGGAAGGGGCTTTTTGCCCCTTTCATGCTTTTTACGGTTTCGGCGATTGAATCTCATCTCAGCGCCCCCATATACTCAGCCAAGCGCTTTGCCAACGGTATAACAAGCCGAGAGGACATATATGAACCTAGAGCGTTCAGAACGCATCGAGATTCCCGTCCTGCCTCTTCGTGACGTGGTGGTTTATCCCCACATGGTCATTCCACTCTTTGTGGGGCGGGAAAAATCCATTCGCTGTCTGGAAGCGGCCATGGAGCAGGACAAGAAAGTTCTGCTGGTGGCCCAGAAGGATGCGTCAACCGATGAGCCAACGGTGGAGGAGATCTTCACCGTCGGGACAGTGGCCAATATTCTGCAGATGCTCAAGCTGCCGGACGGCACCGTCAAGGTGCTGGTAGAGGGTGGGCAGCGTGCCCGCCTGGAGCGGATGATCGACGACAAGGATTTCTTTGTCTGCGAGGCTCAGTACATCCCCTCCCAAGCCATTGAGGAGAAGGATCAGGAAGTACTGGTTCGCTCCGCCATTGGCCAGTTTGAAGGCTATATCAAGCTCAACAAGAAGATCCCGCCCGAGGTACTGACCTCGATCTCGGCGATCGACGATGCTGCGCGTCTGGCTGACACCATGGCGGCCCATATGCCGCTCAAGCTGGAAGACAAGCAGAAGGTGCTGGAGATCGTCTCGGTTTCCGAGCGCATCGAATTCCTGATGGCGATGATGGAGTCGGAAATTGACCTGCTGCAGGTCGAGAAGCGCATCCGTACTCGCGTCAAGAAGCAGATGGAAAAGAGTCAGCGCGAGTATTACCTCAACGAGCAGATGAAGGCCATCCAGAAAGAGCTGGGTGAGCTGGAAGATAGCCCGGATGAGTTTGAAGCCCTCAATCGCAAGATTGAAGAGGCTGGCATGCCGGAAGATGCCCGTGAAAAGGCCCAGGCCGAGCTTGCCAAGCTGAAGATGATGTCTCCCATGTCCGCCGAGGCTACCGTGGTTCGCAGCTATGTGGACTGGATGGTACAGGTGCCGTGGAAGGCGCGCTCCAAGGTCAAGAAAGACCTTGGCAAGGCGCAAGAGGTGCTGGATGCCGATCACTATGGCCTCGAGAAGGTCAAGGATCGCATCCTCGAATATCTGGCGGTACAGGCACGGGTGAACAAGCTCAAGGGCCCCATCCTCTGTCTGGTTGGGCCTCCCGGTGTGGGCAAGACCTCGCTGGGCCAATCCATCGCCAAGGCGACCGGCCGCAAATATGTGCGGATGGCTCTGGGTGGGGTGCGTGACGAAGCGGAGATCCGTGGTCACCGCCGTACCTATATCGGTTCCATGCCCGGCAAGCTCATCCAGAAGATGGCGAAAGTCGGCGTCAAGAACCCGCTGTTCCTGCTCGACGAGATCGACAAGATGAGCTCGGACATGCGTGGCGATCCCGCATCCGCCTTGCTGGAAGTGCTGGATCCGGAACAGAACAACAGCTTCAACGATCATTATTTGGAAGTGGATTATGACCTGTCGGACGTGATGTTCGTGGCCACCTCCAACTCCATGAACATTCCGGGTCCGTTGCTGGACCGGATGGAAGTGATCCGTCTCTCCGGTTACACCGAAGATGAGAAGCTCAACATTGCCAAGCAGCATCTGGTTGCCAAGCAGATCCAGCGCAACGGCCTGAAAGAGTCCGAGATCACCATCGAAGATTCTGCCCTGGTCGGAGTGATCCGCTACTACACCCGCGAGGCGGGGGTGCGGAGTCTGGAGCGCGAGATCTCCAAGATTTGTCGCAAGGCGGTCAAGCGCATCCTGCTGGACAAGAGCATCAAGCATGTTCAGGTCAATCAGGAGAACCTCAAGGAGTTCCTCGGGGTGCAGCGTTTCGATTACGGCAAGGCCACCGACCAGAATCAAGTGGGTCAGGTGTGTGGTCTGGCGTGGACCGAAGTGGGGGGCGATCTGCTCACCATCGAGACCACCAACATGCCGGGCAAGGGCAAGCTCACTTATACCGGTTCCCTCGGTGACGTAATGCAGGAGTCGATCCAGGCGGCCATGACGGTCGTACGAGCCCGTGCCGAGAAGCTGCGCATCAACGCCGACTTCTACGAGAAGCGCGATATCCACGTGCACGTACCGGAAGGGGCCACCCCGAAAGATGGTCCGAGCGCCGGTATCGCCATGTGTACCGCCCTGGTCTCCAGCTTGACCGGTAATCCGGTTCGTGCTGATGTGGCGATGACAGGGGAGATCACCTTGCGCGGCGAAGTGCTGCCCATCGGTGGTCTCAAGGAGAAGTTGCTGGCAGCCCATCGTGGCGGCATCAAGCGAGTGCTTATTCCGAAAGAGAACGAGCGTGACCTTGAGGAGATCCCGGCAAACGTCAAACAAGACCTTGAAATTTATCCGGTTCGCTGGATTGACGAGGTGCTGGAATTGGCGTTGCAGGACAATCCACAGGGGTTTGAGCGCGTTTCTGTCGTGTAAATGTTGATGCGCCGCAAATTTGGCGCATTCGGCGGGTGGTTAAGGCTTGCATGCGCCCGATAACGGAAGTAGCCTTGACCACCGATCGGGTACTCGTGATGAGTCGCAATGCGTTGTGTGGCGCGGGTTTGCGCCAGATTGTCACTTGCAACTGATCAGGAGGCTTGCTATAAAACCTCCACTTGTTGTGGCCAGGGAAATCAGCGCCGCAGCGGTGTTTGATAAAAGGGGAATATAAGAGTGAATAAATCTCAACTGATTGACAAGATTGCAGACGGTGCCGATATCTCCAAAGCTGCCGCTGGCCGTGCGTTGGATGCCTTCATTGATGCTGTTGGTGAAGCGCTGAAAGAGGGTGACCAGGTTGCTCTGGTTGGTTTCGGTACTTTCGCTGTACGCGAGCGTGCTGCCCGTTCAGGCCGTAACCCGCAGACTGGCGCGACCATCGAAATCGCTGCTGGTAAAGTTCCTGCCTTCAAAGCCGGTAAGGCCCTGAAAGACGCTGTTAACTAAGTCGGTCGCTGATATCCGTCGGCTACCGTCCTTGGTCGCAGACCAGACAAGTTAGAGAGTCTTCTCTCATACTGATTGACCAAGGCGCATCGCAATCGGTGCGCCTTTTTATTGTTTACGCCCATCGAGTTCGGGAGCATAAGTACAAACATGATGTTGGATAAACTACGCGAAGGGGCGCAGGGCAAGGTAGCCAAGGTTATCTTGGGCCTGATCATCCTCTCCTTTGCCTTGGCTGGTGTAGGTAGTTACCTGAACGGCCCGGCCCGTACCGCCCCCGCCACCGTCAATGGCACCGAGATCAGTGCTGCGGCACTGGAAAATGCCTACCGTAACGAGCGCGCCCGCATGGAATCCCAGATGGGAGAGGCATTCAGCCAGCTGGCCGCGAACCCCGATTACATGAAACAGTTCCGTCGCGGTGTGCTGGATCGCCTGATCGATCAGGCTCTGCTGGACAGCAAGGCCCGTGAACTGGGTCTGCGTATCAGTGACGAACAGATCAAGCAAGCCATCGTGGCCATGCCGGAGTTTGCCGAAAACGGCAAGTTCAACAATGACCGCTATCTGCAACTGATCCGTCGTGCTGGCATGACTCCCGAAATGTTCCGTGACTCCCTGCGTCAGGACATGGTGCGTCAACAGTTGATGAGCGCCCTGCTGGGCACCGAATTCTCCCTCAAGGGTGAAGCGGAGCAGCTCGACAAGCTCTACAACCAGACTCGCGATCTGCGTCTGGTGCGTCTGGCTGCCGCCAACTACATGGCTGACGTTCAGGTCTCCGACAACGAGCTGGAGCAGTACTACAAGACCAATGGCGCCCGTTTCATGAACGACGAGCAAGTCAAGGTCGACTATCTGCTGCTGGACGCCGCCAACCTCGCCAAGGATATCAAGGTCACCGAGCAGGATGCCCAGGATTACTACGATCAGCACCAGGATCTGTTCCAGCGTGCCGAGCGTCGCCACGTGGCTCACATCCTGATCCCGTTTGGCAAGGATGAGAAAGCGGCCGAGCAGAAAGCAGAAGCCGTGCTGGCCAAAGCCAAGGCGGGCGATGATTTCGCTGCGCTGGCCAAGGCTGACTCTTCCGATACCTTCTCTGCCAAAAAAGGCGGCGAGCTGGACTGGTTCGAGAAAGGGGTGATGGAGCCGGCCTTCGAGAAAGCCGCGTTCGCCCTGAACAAGGCTGGCGATCTCTCCGGCGTGGTGAAGAGCCCGTTCGGTTTCCACATCATCAAGCTGCTGGGGGTTGAAGCAGCCCAGACCAAGCCGTTTGCCGATGTGAAAGAAGAGACCATCACTCGTCTGCAAGCTGACAAGGCCAAGGAGAAGTTCTTCGCCGAGCAGCAGAAGATGGCTGACAACAGCTTCGAAAACCCGGACTCGCTGGATCTGACCGCTGATGCCATGGGGATGAAGGTTCAATCTTCCGATTTCTTCACCCAGGCGACTGCTCCGGCTCCGCTGAACGATCCCAAGGTGCTCTCTGTTGCGTTCTCCGAACAGCTGCGCGATGACAATACCAACTCCGATGTGATCGAGCTGGCTGACGGCAAGGCGCTGGTGCTGCACATCACTGGTCACAAGCCCAAAGCGGTCAAGCCGCTGGCCGAGGTGAAAGAGCAGGTGATTGCCGCCATCAAGCATGACAAGGCCAGTGAAGTGGCCCGTGGCAAGGCCCAGGGCCTGCTGGACAAGCTGAAAGTCGGTGAGAGCATCACAGCCGATCTGACTGCACTCGGTCTGAAAGTGGAGACCCACCAAGGGGTTGCCCGCTTCGATCGCGAGCTGGATCAGAACCTGATTGCCCAGGCGTTCACACTGCCCCATCCGATCGACGGCAAGCCGAGCGTGGCTCTGGTTGCCGAGACCAATGGCGACCGTGTTGTGGTTGCGCTGGACAAGGTCAACGTCCCTGCCGCCGCATCCGGCATGGCCGCCATGCTGCAAGCTCAGCTGGGTCAGGGCAAAGCCCAGGTGGATTACAAGTCTCTGATCGACGAGCTGCGCAAAGCAGCCAAGATCGAGTACTTCACCAGTGTGGAAGCGACCGTCGAGTAATCGGCACTGCGCAACCCATTGAAAACGGCTCCTTGATGGAGCCGTTTTTTTATCTGTGGGCAAAAGAGGGGGATACTCAAGCTCTGCTCTCTGCTCTCTGCTCTCTGCTCTCTGCTCTCTGCTCTCTGCTCTCTGCTCTCTGCTCTCTGCTCTCTGCTCTCTGCTCTCTGCTCTGTGGCGTGTAGTCACACCACTGCTATATGCCATCTCAGTCGTCTAAATACGGGATATAAAAAAACCGGCACCTGAGTGCCGGTTTTGCATTGCGCACTTGCGCAGGAGCGGGGTTATACCACGCCCTGGGTGCGCAGGTAATCCTCGTAGGTGCCGCCGAAGTCGCGGATACCATCTTCGGTCAGTTCCAGGATACGGGTCGCCAGAGATGAGACGAACTCGCGGTCGTGGGAGACGAAGATCAGGGTCCCCTGGTAGAGCTCCAGTGCCATGTTCAAGGATTCGATGGATTCCATGTCCAGGTGGTTGGTCGGCTCATCCATGATCAGGATATTGGGGCGCTGCATCATCAGCTTGCCGAACAGCATGCGACCCTGTTCACCACCGGAGAGCACCTTGACCGGCTTCTTGATGTCGTCCTGAGAGAAGAGCAGACGGCCCAGTATGGAGCGTACAGCCTGCTCGTCTTCGTTCTCCTGTTTCCACTGGGCCATCCAGTCGAACACGTTGAGATCAGTGTCGAAGTCTTCGGCGTGATCCTGAGCGTAGTAACCGATCTGGGCGTTCTCGGACCACTTGATGGTGCCGGTATCCGGTGCCAGTGCGCCGACAAGGGTCTTGATCAGGGTGGACTTACCGATACCGTTGGTACCCAGAATGGCGACCTTCTCGCCCACTTCCATCATCATGTTGAGGCCCTTGAACAGGGGTGCCTCGCCATAACCCTTGGATACACCTTCCACTTCCAGGATGTTGCGATAGAGCTTTTTGTCCTGCTCGAAGCGGATGAATGGGTTCTGGCGGCTGGAGACCTTGACGTCCTCAATCTTGATCTTGTCGATCTGCTTGAGACGAGAGGTCGCCTGACGGGACTTGGAGGCGTTGGCGCTGAAACGGGAGACGAAGGATTGCAGATCGGCGATCTGGGCCTTCTTCTTGGCGTTGTCAGCCAGCAGGCGCTCGCGCGCCTGGGTGGCGGCCAGCATGTAGTCGTCGTAGTTGCCTGGGTAAACGCGCAGCTCGCCGTAGTCCAGATCCGCCATGTGGGTACAGACGGAGTTCAGGAAGTGACGGTCGTGAGAGATGATGATCATGGTGCTTTCACGTTCGTTGAGCACCTGCTCCAGCCAGCGAATGGTGTTGATGTCCAGGTTGTTGGTCGGTTCGTCCAGCAGCAGGATGTCAGGGTTGGAGAAGAGGGCCTGTGCCAGCAGCACCCGCAGTTTCCAGCCTGGGGCCACTTCGCTCATCGGGCCGTTGTGTTGCTCGAGCGGAATGCCGACACCCAGCAGCAGCTCGCCTGCACGTGCTTCGGCGGTGTAGCCGTCATACTCGGCAACCAGACCTTCCAGCTCGGCGGCCTTCATATAGTCTTCGTCGGTGGCTTCGAGGTTGGCGTAGATGGCATCGCGCTCGGCGATGGCTGCCCACAGCTCGGTGTGACCCATCATGACCACGTCCAGTACGCGCATCTCTTCGTAGGCGAACTGATCCTGACGCAGCTTACCGATGCGCTCGTTGACGTCCAGGCTCACATTACCGCCAGTGGGCTCCAGATCACCACCGAGGATCTTCATAAAGGTGGACTTGCCACAGCCGTTGGCGCCGATAAGGCCATAGCGGTTGCCGCCGCCAAACTTGACGTTGATGTTCTCAAACAGCGGCTTGGCGCCGAACTGCATGGTGATGTTGTTGCTACTTAACAAGGTATGTGTCCCGATTGGTCTGTCAAATGGCGCGCATTATGGCACAGATCCCCCGAAAGTTTTAGCGAGAAGTGTGATCTTGATCGGGGCAAGCGGGGCGTGCAGCCGATTGATGGGCAATAAAAAAAGCCGGCATGAAGCCGGCTTGGAAGTATGAACTTGATCTGTTAGTGGGAGGTGGCGCCAGAGGCACCCAGCCCGGTTTGGGAGCGAACGAACTGCGGCAGGAACTTGGCGTGTTCGTCGGCGGCGTTCTGGGAGCTGTCAGTGATGGAGAAGAACCAGATCCCGACGAAGGCCAACCCCATGGAGAAGAGGGCAGGGTATTCGTAGGGGAAGATGGCCTGGGCATGGCCCAGCACTTTCACCCACACGGTCGGGCCCAGGATCATCAGGGTTACGGCGCTCACCAGTCCCAGCCAGCCACCGTAGACGGCGCCACGGGTGGTCAGGCGTGACCAGAACATGGAGAGGAACAGCACCGGGAAGTTGCAGCTGGCGGCGATTGAGAAAGCCAGACCCACCATGAAGGCGATGTTCTGCTTCTCGAACAGGATCCCCAGACCAATGGCAACTACGCCCAGCACCAGAGTCGTCATCTTGGAGACACGCAGTTCATCGGTCTCGTTAGCCTTGCCCTTCTTCAACACGCTGGCATAGAGGTCATGGGAGACCGCAGAGGCACCGGCCAGGGTCAATCCGGCAACTACCGCCAGAATGGTGGCAAATGCCACGGCGGAGATGAAGCCGAGGAACAGGCTGCCACCGACCGCATTGGCCAGATGGACTGCCGCCATGTTGGTGCCGCCCAGCAGGGCGCCGGTGGCGTCCTTGAAGGCAGGGTTGGTGCTCACCAGCAAGATGGCGCCAAAGCCGATGATGAAGGTGAGGATGTAGAAGTAGCCGATAAAGCCGGTGGCGTAGAACACCGATTTACGCGCCTCTTTGGCATCGCTCACGGTGAAGAAACGCATCAGGATATGGGGCAGACCGGCGGTACCGAACATCAATGCCAGACCGAGCGAGATGGCGGAGATGGGGTCAGCAACCAGGCCACCTGGGCTCATGATGGCGATCCCTTTCTCGTGCACCTTGACCGCTTCGCTAAACAGGGCACCGATATCGAAGTTGACCGATTTCATGACCATGATGGCCATGAAGCTGGCACCGGAGAGCAGCATCACTGCCTTGATGATCTGCACCCAGGTAGTGGCCAGCATGCCGCCAAACAGCACGTAGAGCACCATCAGGATACCGACCAGCACCACGGCCACATGGTATTGCAGGCCAAACAGCAGCTCGATCAGTTTGCCGGCACCGACCATCTGGGCGATCAGGTAGAGGGCGACCACCACCAGCGAACCACAGGCGGAGAGGGTACGCACTTCAGTCTGCTTGAGACGATAGGAGGCGACATCGGCAAAGGTATATTTGCCGAGGTTGCGCAGCCGCTCGGCGATCAGGAACAGAATGATGGGCCAGCCCACCAGAAAACCGATGGAGTAAATCAGGCCATCGTAGCCGGAGGTGTAGACCAGCGCGGAGATCCCGAGGAAGGAGGCGGCGGACATATAGTCACCGGCGATGGCCAGACCGTTCTGGAAGCCGGTGATACGGCCACCGGCCGCATAGTAGTCGGAAGCCGAGCGGTTGCGCTTGGAGGCCCAATAGGTGATGAACAGGGTGGCGGCCACAAAGACCACGAACATCACGATGGCCGATACATTGAGGGGTTGGCGTTGTACCTCGCCGGTCAGCGCATCCGCTGCCAGCAGGGGGGAGGAGGCCAGTGAGGCCAACAGCAGCCACTTGCCTTTCATGCTTTTTGCGCTCATGACTGCACTCCCTTGAGGATCTTCTGATTCAGCTCGTCAAACTCGCCGTTTGCCCGAAACACATAGATGCCGGTCAACACGAAGGAGGAGAGGATCAGTCCCACCCCGACCGGAATGCCACGGGTAACGGTTGTGCTGTCGCTGAGCGGGGTGCCCAGCCAACCGGGGGCAAAGGCGATGAGCAGAATAAACGCCAGGTAGAGTCCCAGCATCAGAGCCGAGAGGGCCCAGGCAAAACGCTGGCGCTTGGCGACCAGCTCCTGGAAGTTGGGATCTTGCTGGATCCTCAGATAGCTTTGCTGTTCCATTGCAGTTCTCCATGACATGAGTGTCAGCGGTGGATGGGGTAACCCCGACGAGCAGGGGATCTGCTCATGTAAGCAAAATGTGAATTAAATGTTATTTGTCGACAATTAGACTTTGGGATAAGCCAGCGGCGAGCCGCAGGTCAGGCGCAGGTAGATGAGCGCGGCCGTGGTGGCATCGGCAAGGGCATCATGGGCGGGCAGGGAGGGGAGGGCCAAGTGACGGCAGATGGCATTCAAGTGGAGGTCAATGGCCGCATCGGGATAGCGGCGATAGAGGTGGTCGTGATAGAGCTGGCTCACCTCGATCCCTCGCTGGGGCAGGGTCAACCCCCACAATTTCTGGCAGGCGAGATTGAGAATACGCAGATCGTAGGCGATGTGATAGCCCACCAGTTCACGGGGGCCGATAAAGTGAAGCAGCAGGCGCAGCGCGGCTTCCAGCTCCATTCCCTGTTGCAGATCCTGATGGCGCAGACAGTGGATCACCACAGATTGGCTGGTCAGGCTGGCCGGTGGCTGTACCTTGATGGCGAGGGCCTCGCCGGTCAGCAGCCGGTTGCCCTGAATGCGCACCGCCCCGATGGAGACGATCTCGGCCTGCTCGGGATCGAGACTAGTGGTCTCGAAATCGAGGGCGATCCGTTCATCTTCCGGTGGGGTGGCAAAGAGCGGCGCGAAATCGCCCGTTCGGAACGCACGGCCATACCAGTAGCGTCGAACGCGGCTCAACATGGCTATTGTCTCAGACGAAAGTGCAAGGTGAGCCACTGCTGGAACTTCTTCACCTGATGCAGCGCCTGACGCAACAGATCCCGCTCGCTGTGGCTAAGCTCGCTTGTCTGCACCCGACTATTGCCCCCCTTGAGCTGGCTGCGCAGCCTAAGCCGGATAAAGAGCCGGAACGCCTCTGCCAGATTGCTGCCATAGTCGGCACTGAGCCGATCGGCGGCCACCAGTGCGTCGATACGCCCCAGGGTCGAGGTCTCCAGAATGCCTGCCTCAAGGGCCAACATGCGGATGCCGTGCACCAGCGGGAACAGGCCACCCCGTTTCAGATCCAGCCCTTCCGGTGGCTGTTCCAGCCGGCCAAAGAGGGTGAGCGGGGCATGAAAGGCCACTGCCGGTCGCACCATCTCCGCCAGCAGATCCCGTCTGTCTGCCAACTGCTCGCGCAGCGCTCTGGCAACCGGCAGATGGAGCTGTCGATCCCCCGCGATTGGGTGAGCATCGGCCAGGGTGGCGAGCCACAGCAGCTCATCCTCTTTTGCCGTGGTGCAGGCGCTGGCAATAGCGCTTTGCCACTCGCAGCCTGTTTTTACCCAGGCCGGATTGTTCACCATCACCTGCCCGGGGCAGAGGGGGTAGCCGAGGCGCTCCAGCAGGGCGCTGAATTCGGCCAGATCGGCTGTCTGGGTGGGCCATGTCAGCCCCTCTGGCAGGATCAGGGCGTTGTCCTGATCGGTTTTGAGGATCTGCTCGCCGCGCCCCTCCGAGCCCAGCATCAACAGGCAGATTCTATCCTGCACCTCGGGGGGGATCACCAGCGCAAAGGCTTTGGCGATCAGCTGTTCGTTGATGGTGGCGATCAGCTTCATCAAAAAGGCGGTGTGGATCCCTTGGGCAAACAGCGAGCGGGTCAATTGTTGCTGCTCGCGGGCGACCGCCTCTAGTGCCGGCAGGCTGTCGGCGCGGGCGATACGCAACGTCAGCACGTGGGAGTGGGTCGAGAAGAGCCCGAGCACCTGGGTCAGTTGCAAGATGCCCGCTACCTCGTTGCCGCGCCACACCACCAGTCGCTTGATGCGATGGCGGGTCATCAGCAGCAGGGCATCAAACAGATAGCTCTCCAGCAGCAGACCAATCAGCGGGGTAGGGGTCAGCACCGAGAGGGGGGCCGTCAGCGGCAATCCCTTGAGGGTCAGGGCATGGAGCAAGGTCTTGCGGGTTGCCAGCGTGAGGGAGCCGTCGTGGGCCGGGTAGAGCAGGCAATCGGTCCCCTTGCTCACCATGGCTTCGGTCGCCGCCAGCAGTGACAGCTTGCTGTCGACGATAAGCGGTGCCTGCAGGTGGCCGGGTTCGATGCGGGTCAGGATAAATTCCGCCAGATTCTTCTGACCCAGTTGTTCGCGTTGCTCCTGCTGGCGCTGGCGTTCGGCCAGATTGGCGGTGAAGTAGCTGGCAAACTGCGGATCCTGCTCACAGAGCGCCAGAAAGGTGTGGCGAGGGATGAGCTGACAGAGGCTATCTTCCAGCGCGGTGAAGCGGTGGCGGCAGCGGCCATCAAACTGGGCGCGCACATCGAACAGATCATCAACCCCGTAATCACCAAAATGGTGGTGAGGGGCAGACTCTTCCACCGCCCCCTTGATGATGAGATAGAGGCCGGGAGGCTCGTCCCCCTCTTTTAGCAGCAGCTCCCCGGCCCGAAAATAGCAGAGCGAGAGGTGACGGGAGAGCCGCTCGCGCGCCTCCTCGCCCAGTCGGTCGAACGGTGGTCTGGCAAAATTGAACAGGGTTGACATGACAGCGTCCTCTGCTGGCTTGCGGCACTCATGCAGCTCCCAGTGTGACAAAGGGAGGGGGAGGCGACCAGCCGACTTTAGTCTCAGCTGTACCGCCTGTTCACACTCTGATAACGTAGTGGTATGACCAGTGAGTCAGTTTCAGGGATCAAGGAGAGGACAAGGGAGATGGAAAAACCAAGGATCAAGTGCGAGATCCACGACGGGATTGCCGAAGTGATGCTGACGCGGGGGGACAAACTCAATGCGCTGGACAGAGCCATGTTCAGCGCCATCGACGAGACGCTGACGCAGCTCGCCCGGCACAAGGGGCTGCGGGCGGTGATCCTGCACGGCGAGGGGCGGGCCTTCTGCGCCGGGCTGGATGTGAAATCCATGCTGAGACAGCCGGTGGCGGCGCTCGATATTCTCAAGCGTGAAGCAGACGAAGCGACCAATCTAGCCCAGCGGGTCGCCTATGGCTGGCATCAGCTGCCGGTGCCGGTGATTGCGGTGACCCAGGGAGTCTGTTTTGGCGGTGGTCTGCAGATTGCGCTCGGCGCCGATTTTCGCTTCAGCACCCCCGATTGCCGCTTCTCGGTGATGGAGATCAAGTGGGGCATCATCCCCGATATGAGCGGCAGCGTCACCATGCGCAATCTGATGGGAGTGGATACCGCCATGGAGCTGGCCATGAGCGGGCGCGAACTGGATGCCGTCGAGGCCAAATCTCTCGGGATGGTGAGCCGGGTCTGCGCCGATCCGCTGGTGGAGGCGCGGGAGTTTGCCCGCACCCTGATCACCAAGTCGCCCGATGCGCTGGCGGGGATCAAGCAGCTCTACAGCCAGGCCTGGGCCCGCAGTGACGAGGCGATGCTCAAAGAGGAGACCCGGCTACAAAAGCAGATCCTGGGGCGACCCAATCAGTGGCGGGCCACCCTTAACAGCCTGTTTCGTTGGCGGCTGTCCTTCGGGCCGCGCCGCAATCCGCTCTGACTGCGAGCGGCACGAGCGATCTACGGTCTGCCCGACTACTTGGGTGGCCTGCAGTCGGCTTTGCTTAACCAGGATGCCACCCTGTTTCGGCGCAAATACTTCCTCAACGGCGCCCACATGGGCTTCATCTTCTACGCCACCGACCCGAATATGGGCGACGACACCGAGGAGGAGATGAAGGAGATGATTGCGAGCAGCAAGGGGGTGGGGAACTTCCGCTCCATGTTCGTCAACATCCCGGACGGCAAGCCCGATGGTATCAAGTTGATCCCGGTGGGGGATATCGCCACCAAGGACGAGTTTGCGGCTATCAAGGGGATCACCGCCCAGGATGTATTGACCAGCCATCGCTTCCCGGCGGCGCTGGCCGGTATCATCCCGACCAATGGCGGGGGCGGGCTCGGGGATCCCGAGAAGTACGATGCCACCTATGCCCGCAACGAGGTGCTGCCGCTCTGCGAGCTGGTTCAGGATGCCATCAACAGCGCGGGACTCCCTCGCTCCCTTTGGGCCGATTTTCGGGAGAATATCAGTTCGACTGTATAAACAAACAGTGTTTGCTGTGGCAAGATAGGCTGTTGATTTGGATAGAAAAGGGGGCGTAATGCGGGTTTATTGCAAAGTGTGTGGCCAGCGGGGCCGCATTACCAAGACCAACCGACTGAGCGATGATGTCTCGGATCTCTACTGCCAGTGCACTGACGCAGAATGCGGCCACAGCTGGGTGGCCACCCTGTCGTTCGCTCACACCCTAAGCCCCTCGGCCAAGACCACCAACCAGCTGGTACTGAGCTTGATGGGATCGCTAACGCCAGAGGGGCGGCAGCTGGTGCTGCAAGGATTGAATGGATCGTAACAAGATGGATTTAAGTGCCGCAGACGCATGACATCATTCATCGAATATCTATTAGTTGTCAGGACTGACAGGGCAAGCAACATAAGCGAGTATTGTTACAAGGACCTTATGTGCCGCGAAATATCGTAAATAAGTCCCCACCACCTATGTATGAAGTTTTGTTTTTCCTAGCGTTCAAGCCCGCTTAGGTGGGCTCCCCCCATGGCTGTCTGTTGCGAGCGTCCAGTGCTCACCAGAGGTTCATAGTGGTAGGGTTGGCCAGCCCAGCCCTTCATCACCTAGCGCGCAGTCAAGGCCCAGTTTCGCCAGCCCGCTTTATGTGTGGAAAATCACGCTGGTGAATTATGGAGGGCAGGGAACGGTTCCCACGTTAAGAACTGGCCACACACTTGGACCCTGATCCTGTTTGTTATCCCTCACTTTCTGTCAGAGCCTTTATTGTTTAATAAGATATCTCTGTTTGGGTTGCAAAGTCATTCTTGTTCAGTGTTATATCGTTGTTGTATATCTTAATAAAAGTAACTTCGAACAAAATTTTTCTGGTGAGGGTGGTTGTCATTTGGTACCATTTGGAGTAGTTTTAATTAAATATTATGCGAGATGGTTAAGTTAGGAGACTATATTCTATTTATAAGTTCAATTAATTATGAAATATAAGGAAAGGTGTATTATATACATCATCATTTTTATGAATGCGCTAAAGATAGTCAGGTTTTATTTTGAGACCATTGATTATTCTTCTCATTTTTATTAAAAAAGGGTGGCGGAGTGAAAATACAACAACTCTATGAGCAGATTTATAGAGAACTACTCAAGGTATACCCAGAAAAACCTTGGCTAAAAATAATGTCAAAAATGTCAGCAGACAAAAATATCGCAATCAATAAATATGGCGAGAGAATTATAGCCTATGGATTATATCTATGGGAAAGTAAACGCTTTCATAGGTGCGATCAATATGAAAAAAATGCAATTGCGGAAGCGTTTTTTTATAGTGCAAAATTCTTGGAATTATATGTAAAAATGTCCGCTAGTGAACAGGGTATATTAAAGCCGAGATTTGGTTCTGCCATTAAAGAGTCAGAGGACATGAGGGCGTTAATATTCGAAGTTTTCACAAATCACTATCTAGTCAAACTCGGATACTCAGTTGAAAACATGGATATGAGCGGTTCTGGTGATACATATGATTATTTGGTAAGAAAAAATGGCCATGAGGTTCAAGTAGAATGCAAGTCATTTTCTTATGATAAAGGACTAAATATTAGTGCTGACGAAGCGCAGAAGTTAAGCGCTCTTATTTTGGAGCGAGGATTAAATCCCAAGCAACCAACTAAAAATGCAGTCACATTTGTTACCGTTGGACTTTTAGTCGAATTTCCAGAAGAAAAATGTGAACAAGATCTGTTGTTGGATGAAATATTTCATTGTCTAGAGGATAAATGTTTTTGTTCAGACAAAATCACATTGTACACTGAGACTTTTGAACATGTGGAAAACATTGATGAAAATGAGTGCTGGGAAAAACTGAAAAATAATGGTGATGAGATTGAATTGGCCTTTTCTATTTCAGAGCCCGTAGGTGAAAATAGTAGGGTGGCATTGAGCATTACTGCTAATTTAAAAAAATCTTTACTTCGCGAGTTTGAGAATAAATGTAAGGATGTTACAAAGAGACAATTTAAAGTTGATAGGCCGGGGGTGATTTTTGTTCATATTTCACATATAGATACATATAGAGCGTTAAAATCCAGCACACAATTTGAAAATAAAATAAAAAATATTTTTTCTCAGTCACACATATATGGTTTACTTTTGGTGTCTAATATCGGCGCTCTAACGCAGAAGGACTATCCTTTTTTTTACATAGCACCATGTTTAAAATTCTATAAAAATGAGGCTAGTACATTTAATAACATTGCGCTCTCATTTAAAAATGGATAATTGTGGCACTATAGGACAAATCCCTCAACTAAAAAGATATAGATAACTATATATTATTCGTTAGTTATTCCTAAGGTTATGGGGGAATTCAATAACGTTCAATATAATAGCGAGGGCCTATGGGCCTATGGGCCTATGGGCCTATGGGCCTATGGGCGGATGCGGTGGCACAGGCCACCGTATTCTGTTTGTCCTGTAGCATCCCCACCCATTGGTTGGTCGAGTTGGCTGGCCAGCGTTGCTGGAGAATGCAGGTCACCCGATTATCTAAGCGGCGATACTCTTCTCGGCTTACGGTCTGTTTGCTGTTCATGTCCACTCCTCGCTGTAGTCGTTCTGTCCTTGTAGCCATTCCTGAGTATCCAATCCCTCCAGCACCCGCCACATCTCCGACTGATATGGCTCCGGCAGCATCTCGATCCAGCGGTGTGCCCCGGCGTGGCCTTGTGCTTGGTAGACCTCTCTGCACAGCTCAACCAGCATCGGCCAGTCCGGATCCCCTTCCGGTACAGCATACTCATCCGGCTGGCCCTGTTCGGCTGGCTGTAGTTCCTCCAGCTGCAAATCCGGCTCACTTGGGAGTGCGCAGCCTGACTGCAGCTGGCCGTTTTCAAGCCAGAGGGTGTAACCATCTATCCTTACGCTGGCCCCAGCCCGCAAACGGTCTATAGAGAAGGGTGACAACCCCCATTGTTCCCTCATGATCTGGTCTGTGAAGGCATCAGGATCCGGCCGCGTACAGTTATTGTCAGAGCTCCAAGGTGCCGGGCTGTCGCCCGTCTTAACCCCAATCCCCCTCGCTGCAGCCTCGGCGGCTTTCCTGGCTTCATGGGTGCCGGCAGGCACAATTTCCCACCCTTGCAGTCGGGTCTTGATGCCAAGGCGAGCGGAGGTAATGCCCATCAGGCGCTTGATGTCTTCGCCATAGCTGTTGGCCTGCTCCTCGATAAGGTGGGCCAGTTTGATGGGATGTTCGGCGCGGGTCGCCAGTGCGCCACCCATGGCGTGCAGGTAGCAGCGAAAGATGCCGTTATCTGCGGCAAAGCGGGCTGCCTCAAAGCGCGGGTCTTGCAGCACGGGCTTGGGTGGGCCAACCAGATCGGCATGCTTCTTGGCGTTGCTGATGCGGCGCAGCTCGCGCCATACCCCGACCGGCGCGCCGCCGATCTGCTGGAAGGTGCGAATGCCCCACCAACTGGCCCAGGCCACTGCATGCAGGGCGCCCTCATCGGCAGCGGTGCCGGCCTCTTCGTCATCGTCCAGGTAGGCGCCGTCGATGTTCTTGGCAATGTATTTGGCGATATAGCCCGCGGCATCCCCCTTGGCCGGGTCTATCTCCTTCCAGTCAAAGCGGGGTGTAAAGTCGGTAAAGGGTGGGGCGCCCTTGATATCCCGTACCAGCTCGTCGTGGTCATCGGTCAGGGCATAGCGTTGCAGGATGCCGATCACCCGGTTGCGATCTTCCGGGCGCATAAATAGCAGCAGGTGCCAGTGCGGGGTGCCGTCGTGGTGAGCCTCGCAAACGCGAAATCCATAAACGGGGGCGTTCCACCGTTTGAGGGCGGCCACTTGATATTTCATCAGACGATGACCTATGCCCACTTTGCACCGGATTATCTGAATGATGCGGTCCGCTTTAACCCGCTGGAAAACCATCTTAAACCAGCTTGTTCTCCCCTGGGAATGGGCAGAAAAAAGTGTCCACATTTTGCCAATTTTGGTGTCTTTTCACGTCCCAAAGTGTCCCCTTTTGTGGCACTTAACTCCTTGATTTAAATCTGACTAGTTGAAATTAAAGAAATAAAAATGGCAGCCGAGGCTGCCATTTTTATTGATGTCTTATGTCGTTCTGGTTCAGGAGGTCTTGCGATCCTGATCCGGTTCGAACTGATGGCCTGATTTCTCCCGCTCCAGGTTCTCTTCGGAGCGTTTGCCCACCCAGTAATCGGCGTTCTTGATGCCGAGCTTCTCCGGGTGGAATACGGGGTCAATCCCTTGTGCCTGCTGCGCTTCATAATCCTTCAGACAGGTGAAGGCGGTCTTTTGCAGCAGCAGAATGGCGATGATGTTGAGCCAGGCCATCAGGCCAACCCCGATATCACCCATGCCCCACGCCAGATCTGCAGTCTTGACGGTGCCGTAGACAGTGGCAGCCATCAGCGCAATCTTCAGCAAGAAGGTGAGCCAGGGGCGATTTATCTTGCGGTTGATGTAGGCGATGTTGGTTTCGGCGATGTAGTAGTAGGCAACGATGGTGGTGAACGCGAAGAAGAACAGCGCGATGGCCACGAAAATGCTGCCAAAGCCCGGCATCATGCTCTCCATGGCGGTCTGCACATAGCCCGGGCCTGCTGCGATACCGGCAATACCCGTGTAGATGGCGGCGCCGTCCGGCCCTTGTACGTTATAGAGGCCGGTGATCAGCAGCATAAAGCCGGTGGCAGAGCAGACGAACAGGGTGTCGATATAGACGGAGAACGCCTGCACCAGACCCTGCTTGGCCGGGTGGCTCACTGCCGCAGCAGAGGAGGCGTGCGGCCCGGTAC
This sequence comes from Aeromonas sp. FDAARGOS 1417, assembly GCF_019046985.1. Taxonomy (NCBI): domain Bacteria; kingdom Pseudomonadati; phylum Pseudomonadota; class Gammaproteobacteria; order Aeromonadales; family Aeromonadaceae; genus Aeromonas; species Aeromonas sp. FDAARGOS 1417. The sequence goes on from NZ_CP077221.1 coordinate 370,554, forward strand.
CCTGACCGGCTTCGTTGGAGTAGACCCCGCGTTTTACCCCCCACATGATGGCCAGACCAAGAATGGCACCGAAACCGGCATCCAGACCGAAGGCGCTCTTCCAGATCAGCAGGATCACGCCCGGCAACTGGCCGATATTGAGGGCGATGATGACGCAAGCCACGATGATGTAGCCCAGCGCCATAAAGGGCACCACGGTACTGGCGAAGCTGGCGATACGCTTGACGCCGCCGAAGATAATAAAGCCGAGCAGCAGCGCCAGACCGGCGGCGGTGACGTTCGGATCGATATTAAAGGCGGTCTGCAGGCTAGAGCCGATGGAGTTGGCCTGCACGCCCGGCAGCAGCACGCCGCAGGCGAAGACGGTAGCGATGGCAAAGGTCCAGGCGTACCACTTCATGCCAAGCCCTTTCTCGATGTAGAAGGCCGGGCCGCCGCGGTATTCACCGTTGATCTTCTCTTTGTAAACCTGACCCAGGGTGGACTCCACGAAGGCGGAGCTGGCGCCGAGGAAGGCGACCATCCACATCCAGAACAGGGCGCCCGGGCCACCGAAGGTGATGGCGGTGGCCACACCGGCGATGTTACCGGTACCCACGCGACCGGCCAGGGTCATGGCCAGCGCCTGGAAGGAGGAGACACCGGCATCGGTGCTCTTGCCATCAAACATCAGGCGCACCATCTCTTTGATATGACGCAGTTGCAAAAAACGGGTGCGCAGGGAGAAGTAAAGACCGACCCCCAGACACAGGTAGATGAGCGCAGGGCTCCAGATTACACCATTGATGGCATTGACGATTTCATTCATGTACAACAACTCCTTTGTTGTGTTTGTGGCGCTGTCTTGGCGAGATCTTGGCCTCGCTCTCTGTCACTGTTTTCGGCCCTGTTTGTTAACAATCCAGTTAACAAATGAGCGCGAGGTTGAGGGGTTAAGCAGAGCGCAAACACGCGCCATGCATGGCTTGTAACATATCGAGTTGTATCGGTGCTTCCCAGCGAAAAATGTTGTCTTGTTGCAAATTTGTGAATTGACAAGGGTGGGGGGATAATGGCAGGCAGCGTTTTCTATGAGTAAAGATGAGATCCTCCTTGTTGATCTGCGCCAGACAATGTGACGGGCGTAACACAATGGAAAGCAAACATGAGGCCAACAATGAAAATTGACCCTGACACTTTGACGATCCGTCCCCCTGAGGCCGACGACGGGAGCGCCATCGCCCACCTGTTCACCCAATTGGGGTATCCTGCCGAAGCGATGGCGCGGGCCGCAGGTTGCACCCAGCTGGAGCTATCCAGCAGTCTCAAGCGCGAGGCGGCCCACCGTTTCTATCTGGCGCAGGATTATCAGGAGCGGCCGAAACGGTTCGTCAAACTGCTGTAACCTGTTTTTTGCATCAAAAGAAGGAGTAAGCGTGCTGGGATGGTTCAAATGGCTGGGTGGTCGCCCGCAAACGCCCATGAGTGAGGATGAGTTGGCGCTGTGGCGTCAGGCGCTGGCAGCAGTGCCCATCTTGCAAGGGCTCAGCGATGCCGAGCAGACGACGCTTATCGGCTTGGGGCAACAGCTGCTCAAGCGCAAGACCCTGACCCTGATCGGGGTCGAGCTCAGCCGCCGTCAACAGGCGGTGCTGGCGTTGCAGGCGGCGTTGCCCATTCTTCATCTCGGTATCGACTGGTATCGCGGTTTTCACGAAATCATCATCATTCCCGAGCCCGTCACCCGGCGCCAGGAAGTACAGGATGAGTTCGGGCTGGTGAGCGAGTTTGAAGAGGAGAACGCCGGCGAATCCTGGCCGCAAGGGCCGCTGGTGCTGGCCTGGAGCGAGCTGCAGCAAGATGGCGACTGGGACGGCTTTAATCTGGTGATCCACGAGCTGGCCCACAAGCTCGATATGCTGGGCGGTGAGGCGGACGGTGCGCCGCCGTTGCCGGGGCAGATGAGCAGCCAGCTGTGGCAACAGGCCTTTCAGAGCGCCTTCGATACGCTCTGCCAGCAGCTCGACCGGGACGAAGTGACCGATATCGATCCCTATGCTGCAGAACATCCCGCCGAATTTTTTGCCGTCAGCTGCGAGTGCTTCTTTACCGATCCGCTCCGGCTGCAGCAGGTCTATCCCGACGTATACCGGCAAATGAGCCAGTTCTTTAGCCAGGATCCAGCACTGCGTTTCCCCGTGACCCGCTTGCTGGCGGGGGAGGCGGACGCCGGGTCACTTACCTGATAACCGATCGGTTGAATGGTTATTCGAAATAGCAAAAAGGCACCCGAGGGTGCCTTTTTCACAATCTGAGTGGCTTGCCTATCAGGCAGCGGCTTTCAGCTGTACTGCGGCGGCTTTCTTGTGATCGCCGATCGGCATTACGGTGCGGCCGAACTGCTCGTTGATCACGGTGGCCATGGCCAGGTAGATGGCGCTGGCGCCACAGATGATGCCTTCGAAACCGGCGATGGTGCCGATCAGGGTGCTGCCGGTGAAGTCACGGGCGGCCAGCAGGAAGAACAGCACGGTCAGGGAGGCGAACACGAACTGCTTGGCGCGCGGGTAGTTGATGGTGCCAACCAGCATGAACAGGGTGAACATGCCCCACATCAGCAGATACCAGCCCATGTAGGCGTGCGGAGTGGCTTCGGCCAGACCCATGGTCGGCATGATCAGCAGGAACACCAGGCTCAGCCAGAACAGGCCGTAGGAGGTGAACGCGGTCACACCGAAGGTGTTGCCACGCTTGTACTCCATGATGCCAGCGATGATCTGGGCGATGCCGCCGTAGCACAGGCCCATGGCCAGGATCATGGCGCTGATGGGGAAGAAACCTGCGTTATGGATGTTCAGCAGGATGGTGGTCATACCGAAACCCATCAGACCCAGAGGGGCAGGGTTGGCCAATTTTTCGCTCACGTGGCGTTCTCCAAAAATAGAGGTGGGGGTTAACAAAAGACGCGCGATTTTAGGCAGGCTGTGGCGCGCCCGCAAGGGGGCAAGGGGGATAAATCGTAAAAAAACTACGTGATTATTTGCATCAGTGGCCAAATGCTCACCAAGACAGGCTGTTTGGTGAGCAAAAGGTGTCAAAATAGTTGAGGGGTTGTATTTTTCTTACGCTTTTGCGCAGTGCGGCGGCCTTACTGATCCAGTGTCAGGATCACTTTGGCTTCCTTGTCCTCTTCCTTGACCTGGCTGTCGAGCACGAACAGCCGCTCCGGGGCGATCCCCTGGCTGTCGACCAGAAACTCCTTGGTATTTTGCGCCCGGCGCATGGCGAGATTGCGCAGGGATTTGGCAGTGATGAGCTGCTGATCCCGCAGCAGGATCACCGCCTGGGCCCGCAGTGCCGCGCTCTCTTCATCCAGATGGAGGCGATCGGCCAGATCTTCCAGATCTTCGCCAAAGCGCTCTTCATAGGCCTGGGCCAGCGCCTCTTGCAGGGCGGGGTCCTGTTCCAGCAGGTCGAGATCCGCCTGATTGCCGGTGAGCTTGGCCAGTACCCGTTCCAGCTTTTGCCGTTGCAGGATGGGGCGCTCCTCGTTGAAGTTGACCTTGCCGCGAATGTTCATGCTGAGCTTGGGTCTATCCTTGAGGGCCTGCGCCAGCTTGACCAGTTTCTCCTGCTGGGTGGGGGTGAGATCGGGATCCCCCGGCAGGAAGGGGAGCTCGTCGAGATCTTCGGTGCCATCGGCCAGCGAGGCGAGCAGGGAGAAGGGGGAGGTGATCGCCTTGCTCAGGGTGTTGCCCAGCACATCCCAGAAGATATTGCCGATGCTGAAGTCTGGTTGATCGAGATCGCCCTTCACCTTGAGGTTCATCTGTATCACCCCGTTGGCATCGCTCAGCAGGGCGATGGCCAGCCCCAGCGGCAGATCTTTGGCCTGATCGCTCTTGATCTTCTCGCCCAGTTGCAGCTTCTTGATGGTGATGTCGTTATCCCCCTCCAGCCGGTTGCCCTCCAGCTTGTAGTGCAGCTTCATGGAGAGCTGCCCCTTGTCGATGGCATAACCGGCATAGGTGCCCGAATAGGGGGTGAAGGTGGTGAGCTCCAGATTGTGGAAGGCCACCGCGATGTCGAGGATCGGGTTGGCCACCAGCAGGTTGGTGCCGCCGCGAATGGTCACCGGCGCATAGCGATCCACCTTGCCGTTGAAGGCGAGATCGGAGCGTTGCCCCGGAATATTGCTGATATGGCGACTTTGGCCGCCCAGCGAGGCGATATCGGCCACGAAATCCTGACTCAGGCTGCGATCGGCAAAGCGCAGGTTGCCCTGCTCGGTGCGCAGCTGATCGATGGTGAAACGAAAATCGGGAGCCTTGCTGCCGGTCGCCGCTTGAGTACTTTTGGTTGCCGCCGGTTGTGGCAACAGCAGCTGTTGCAGGTTGGTGGTGCCATCTTCGTTGATCTCGATGCGGGCGAAGGGCTTGTTCAGGGCAATGTCCTTGATCCGCATCTGCTGGCTGATGCCGTCGTACGTCAGACCGGTGAGAGCCAGGGTGTTGAACTCCAGCAGCCGCTGATTGTCTGCCCGATCGACCACCTTGAGCCCGTTGACATCGAGCCCCCCCTGCAGGGTCAGCTTGCTCAGGTCTCCCTGGGCGGTGGTGGCGAGATCAAGGCGGGTCTTGCTGCTCAGCAGCCCGTTTTGCACCTTGATACGCACCAGATCGGCCAGATAGGGCTGTGCCAGCGTGAGGGGCAGCCCCTGCTGGTTGATGTCGCCGCTTAAGGTGAAAGGAGTCAGGGTCAGTTGGCCATCAAAGGCGAGGGGGCTGCTCTGGTTGAAATGGGTGGCCAGAGTCAGTTTGCTCGGTTGCTCCCCCTTGCTGCCCAGTGGCCCCAGCGCCAGCTTGAGGCCGGAGAGCTGGCGTGCCTGCGGTTTGCCGCTGCTCGATTCGGTGAGGGTGAGATCGCCCTTGTCGATAAGGATCTGCTTGATCTGCCACTGCCAGGGTTTGTCTGGCACCTGTTTCTTGCCGTTACCGGCTGTCTTTGCTTGTTGTGCCGATTTGGGCGCCGCATTGCTGGCCACCTCGTTTGCGGCGTTGGCTTCTTTGACGGGCTTGGCGGGGGCCTGTTCAATCAGCAAGTCAGCCAGATCCAGTTCCTGCTGTGGGTTGAGGGTGGCCTTGAGCAGGGGCTGTTGCAGGGTCACCTTGCCGATCTGGAGCGACTGTTTCTGGCTATCGACCGCCAGATCGCTAAGGGCCAACTGGCCGAAGCGGGCAAATTCGTCGCCCTTGTGTTTTTTAAGCTGCCAGTTGTCCAGCGTCAGCTTGCCTTTGGACAATTGCCACAGCACTCCTTGCTTGCCCTCTTTAAGCTGGTACTCCACCTCTGCATTGGCGTGGCCCTTGGCCAGATCCAGCTTGAGATAGGGTGCCCAGAGCGGGGCGAAGGGTTTCAGGTCGACCTGTTTGAGGCTCGCTTTGCCCTGACCCATGCCGCTCATCACATCGAGTTTGCCGTGGGCAGCGAGGCTGCTTTTGCCGTTGATGGCGGCGTTCAGCTGATAGGCGGTCGGGTGATTTGCCTCGGTGCGCAGGTTATCGAGCTTGAGGGTCATTTTCTCCAGATTGAGAGGCGGCAACCAGCCGGGTTCGCTCTCCTTGCGCTGATCCTGATAGCGCACATGCCCGTCAGTGACATTGACGCTGGCAATATCGACCAGCAGCGGGGCGCTGGCTGTTTCGGGCTCGGGGGAGGGGGCTGGGGCGAGCAGGGTGGCCAGCGCATCGGTCAGGTTGAGTCGAACATCTCCTTTTTTATCTGTCAGCCGTTGCAGCAGCACCACGGGTTTGGTCAGGGTGACGGTGGAAAGCACGACCCCTCTCTGCTGCCAGCTGGCTTGCAGGTTTGGGGTGATAAAGAGCTGCTCAAAACCGATGATGGGCTGCTGCTTGGCATCGAGCAGGGCAGTCGCGCCGAGGGTGAGAGAAGGGTTGCGCAGCCCTACGTCAATCTCTCCCAGCGTCAGTTGCAGGCCATAGTGCTCAGCCAGCCAGCCGGGCAGATAGCGCTGGACCAGACGGGGGGTTTGCCACAGCAGCAGGGTCATCAGGATAAGAAACAGCAGGAAAGCGTAGGCAAGGTAGCGCAGCAAGCGGAGCTTGGGGGACGCGGGCTCGGTGGTGTTCATTTGGTGCACTCCCATTTGGTTCCCGCCATGGTACAGAAAAGCTGGATAGTAATCATGGGGTTGCGTGCTGTTGTACGCCGTACTTTGTCCAAAGGCGATCCAGTTCACCCTGTTGTTGCAGCGCTGCCAGCCACTGTTCCAGCTGGGCAGGGGTAATGGGGGCCTCAGGGTGAAGGATGGCGCGGTGTTGATACTGTTGATCCCATTTTTGCGAGATCAGCAGCTGGTCGGCTGTGTCGGGATTGGCCTGCAGATACTGGTTAAGGTAGGAAACGTTGAGAATGGCTACCTCGCCGCGCCCTTTGAGTAGCGCTTGCAGGGCGCTGACGTTGTCTTTGACCAGGGTGATATTGAGCTTGCGCTGCAGGTAGAGGGGATCGGCATTGAACTGGCCGACGCCGTAGTGATAGCCGGTCACCCCGATGAGGTGATGGCTGGCAGGATCGTCAAAAAAACGCTGATCCCGGCCCGCTTTGTTCAGGGCCACATAGACCTCGCCACCACCGAGGAAGGGTGCTGTCATCTTGAATTTATCGGTGTCCCAGCCCCACTTGGTGTCTTCAAACAACATCAGCGAGAAACGGCCCAGATCGAGCGCCTTGTAACGGTTGGCGGCCGAGGTGGGGACAAAGACGAAGGTCACCTCTTTCTGTACGGCATTGAGCTGGTCGATAAGCTCCAGGGTCAGTCCTTCATAGCGGGAATCGGGGAGTTTGACCACGAAGGGGGCATAGGGGTATCCACCAACCTTGATGAGGGGATGGCTCCAGCCAGAGAGGCTGAACAAGAGCAAAAACCAGCACCAATATCTCATGGGATCCCCAGGGCAAAAGCTTGCTCCCAGATTCGGTTAATCTGCGCCAGTTTTCAAGCTGTTAAGGGAATTAACACAGCGCTGTTCGGCGGCTTCCAGCTCGGCCATCACCATCTGGATATCCTCCAGTTGCTGGCGCAGGGCGCCGCGTTTTGCCTCGATCAGCTGGATCATGGAGTGGAGCTGGGTTTTGCTCGATTTGTCGGTGTCGTACATATCGAACAGCTCGCGGATCTCGGCCAAGCTAAACCCCAGCCGTTTGCCGCGCAGGGTCAATTTGAGCCGGATCTTGTCCCGGTGGCTGTAGATGCGGGTTTGCCCCTCCCGCAGCGGGGTGAGCAGCCCCTCATCCTCGTAGTAGCGGATGGTGCGCGGCGTGACATCGAATTCGTGGGCCAGCTCCGAAATGCTGTAGGTGATCTCCTTGCCGGGCAGGGAACGGGACATGGTCATGACTCCTGTTGCTGGGCGTGTGGCTGGCAGAGGCGGGCACGCAGCCGCTCGGCATTGGCGTGCAGGGCCTGACCGACCCGCGAGCCGTTGGGGCGAGCGAGCTGCTCGCTCACCCACTGGCCGGTGGCCGCCAGTTTGTCGAGATCCACCCCCGTTGTCATGCCAAGGCCGTGCAGCAGGTAGACCACCTCTTCTGACGCCACATTGCCGGAGGCGCCCGGGGCATAGGGGCAGCCGCCAAGGCCCGCTACCGAGCAGTCGATGGTGCGAATGCCGCGCTCCAGCGCGGGTAGCAGGTTGGCCAACCCCTGGCCGTAGGTGTCGTGAAAATGGACCGCGAGTCGCCCCGCCGGGATCTCGTGCAGCACCGCATCCAGCATGGGCGCCACCGTGCCCGGGGTGCCAACGCCTATGGTGTCCCCCAGCGAAATTTCGTGGCAGCCGAGATCCAGCAGTTGCTCGGCCATGGCAGCGACCCGTTTCGGGCGGGTCGGGCCATCGAACGGGCAGGCGATGACGGTGGAGAGGTAGCCGCGCACCTTGATGCCGAGTCGGTGCGCCTCCTGTACCAAGGGGGCGAAGCGCACCAGCGACTCCTCCACGCTGATGCCGATATTGGCGCGGGTAAAACCGTCGGAGCAGGCGGTGAAGAGGCCAATCTCATCGGCGCGGGCGGCAATGGCTGCCTGCAAGCCTTGCAGATTGGGCACCAGAGCGCCGTAACGGGTTGAGCCCTTGCGCGGCAGTGCCTCGAACAGCGCTGCGGAGTCCGCCATCTGCGGCACTTTTTTGGCAGAGACAAAGGCACCCACCTCGATGCGTTGCAGGCCGCTGTCGGTAAGGCGCTGGATCAGCTCCAGCCGCTGTACCAGGGAGAGGGGCGCAGCTTCATTTTGCAGGCCATCTCGCGGCCCCATCTCCACCAGACTGACCCTGTCGTCACGGACGTCCTGTGATCGGTTCATGGGTGTTCCTCCTGTGAAGCAGTCTCTTCGGCAAAGCGCACCAGCACGGTTCCCTGGCTTACCTGTTCGCCCTGTTTGCACTGTAGGGCTTCAATTACCCCGTCCCGCTCTGCACGCAACTGGTGTTCCATCTTCATCGCCTCCAGCACCAGCAGGGGTTGCCCCTTGCTGACTGTTTGCCCCTGCTCGATCAGCACGGCTACCACTATGCCGTGCATCGGGGCGATGGCGCCCTGCGCCTTCTCGTTTGCCTGCTCATGGTGGTGGCTGTGCTGCCGATCATCGGCCGCGAAGCGGATGCGCTGGCCCCCCAGGGTCATGAGGAAGGTTGCCTCCGGGCCTGCGACCGTCTGAATGGGGATCTGTTGCCAGCAGCCACCCTGCTGCAGCCAGATATTATCGCCACCTCTCTGGTAGCAATGAGTCTCCCCTTGCCACTCAAACTGGCCGCCATGATCGTTAAGGGTCAATACCCGGTGCTCATCACCGATGCGCACCGCCGCTGTCCAGCAGCGATCCGGCCCTAGCCGAAATCCGCAGGCTTGTTGCCAGGGGGAGGTGCCCGCAGGGCGGCTCGCCAGCCAGAGGGCGGCCAGCGGCCAAGCGAGATCAGGAATGGGCCGTGCTGTGGTGGGAATGGGCCACTGGGTATGGTGGCCCATGGCCAGGACGTCAGGCTCTTCACACAGGCGCAGCAAGAGCGCGCCGTTGTGCACCAGCGGGCCGAGATCCAGCGCAGCCAGCGCATCGGCAAGTTTGGCGAACGCCTCGGTGCGGCTCTGGCCGTGGGCGATCAGCTTGGCGATCATGGGATCGTAATAGGGGCTGACCTCATCGCCAGCGGTGACGCCAGTGTCGATGCGCACGCCAACGGGCCAGTGGAGCCAGTGGATAGGCCCGCTGGCAGGCAAAAAACCGGCCGCCACATCCTCGGCGTAGAGGCGCGCCTCCACCGCATGGCCGCGCAGCACCACTTCCTCCTGAGTGAGTGGCAGTGACTTGCCCTCGGCCACGGCCAGCTGCCAGGCCACCAGATCCTGCCCGGTCACCGCTTCGGTGACCGGATGCTCTACCTGCAGCCGGGTGTTCATCTCCATAAAGAAGAACTCATCCTTGCAGAGCAGGAACTCGATGGTGCCAGCCCCCTGATAGTGGATGGCCTTGGCTGCGGCCACGGCTGCCTCCCCCATGGCGCGGCGCAGAGCCGGAGGGATGTCGGGGGCGGGCGCCTCTTCGATCACCTTCTGATGGCGTCGCTGCAAGGAGCAGTCCCTGTCCCCAAGATAGATGGCGTTGCCGAGGCTATCGGCAAAGACCTGTACTTCCACATGGCGAGCTTGGGGCAGATAGCGCTCCAGCAGCACCAGATCGTTACCAAAGGCGGCCTTGGCTTCCCGTTTGACTGCCGACAGCGACTCGTCAAAGTCGGCCAGCTGATCGACCCGGCGCATCCCCTTGCCACCGCCGCCACTGGCCGCCTTGATAAGTAGCGGGAAGCCAATCTGGCTCGCCTGATCGCGCAAGAAGTCCGGTCGTTGATCCGTGCCGTGATAGCCGGGCAGCACAGGAACACCGGCTGCCTGCATCAGCGCCTTGGCGCCCGATTTGTCGCCCATGGCGAGAATGGCGGCGCCGCTTGGGCCGACAAAGCGCAGGCCGCGCTGTTCGCAGGCGGTGGCAAAATCGCTGTTTTCCGACAGAAAGCCGTAACCGGGATGGATGGCATCGGCGCGCGCCTCTTTGGCAATCTTCAGCACCTTGCCGGTGTCGAGATAGCTCTCTCTGGCCGGTGCGGGCCCCAGATGCCAGGCCTCATCGGCCAGACGGGTGTGCATGGCATGGGCGTCGGCATCGGAGTAGAGGGCGATGGTGTGAATGCCGAGGCGTTTCGCCGTTTTGATGATGCGCACGGCGATTTCGCCGCGATTGGCAATCAGCAGACGTTTAATCGGGGTGTGATAGTTCATGTCTCATCCTTGAAACGGGGACGCCAAGCGGGAGGGCGTTTGTCAAAGAAGGCCTGCATCCCCTCCTGTGCTTCGAGCCCCACCCGAACCCGGGCGATGGTCTCGACGGTTTTCTCTTCGTGCAGGCGGGAAGGATGGGCCTCTATCGCCGCCAGCAGTCGTTTGGTCTCTTTCATCGCCTCCGGCCCGTTGCGGCACAGACGAAGGGCCTGCGCCCGTCCCTCCGCTAGCAGTTGATCCGGCTTGCAGAGTTGATGTGCCACATTGAGCCGACAGGCGGTGATGGCATCGAACGGCTCGGCAGTGAGCATGTAGCGGCGCGCCTGACGCATTCCCATGGCACGTACCACGTAGGGGCTGATCACCGCAGGCACTAGCCCGAGGCTTACCTCTGAGAGGCAGAAGCGGGCATCGTCGCTGGCCAGCACCAGATCGCAGGCACAGATGAGCCCCAGCGCCCCGCCATAGGCGGCCCCTTGTACCAGTGCCACCGTGGGGAAGGGGAGCTCGTCGAGGGTCTGCATCAGCCGCGCCAGTACCCGGGCATCTTCGCGATTGTGCTCAAAATCGGCGTGGGCCAGATTGCGCATCCAGTTGAGATCGGCACCCGCGCAAAAGTGTTTGCCCTCTGCCCGCAGCAGCAGGGCGTGGGGGCGTTCGGCAAGATCATGACCATGGAGATGGGCCAGATCATCGAGGCAGTCGAGCAGCCCCAGCATCAGGTCGGCATCAAAGGCGTTGTGGCGGGCCGGGCGCGACAGCACCAGCTCGGCCAGCGGGCCGTGCCGCTCCAGCCGAAACGGGGTCTGTGTTGAAGAGCCAAGTGCTGAGGAAGTAAGTGGATCTGACATGGGTTTGCTCCTTACATCCGGAAGATGCCGTACTGCTCGGGGTCAATGCGGGCACCCTGACAGGCGGCGAGCGCCAGCGCTAGCACGGTGCGGCTCTGGGCCGGATCGATAACACCGTCATCCCAGAGGCGGGCGCTGGCGTAGTAGGGGTGACCCTGGCGCTCATACTGCTCGATCACCGGGGCACGGATGGCGGCCGCCTCCTGCTCGCTCAAATCCTTGTCCTCGGCAGTCAGCTTGTCGCGACGCACCTGCACCAGCACTCCGGCAGCTTGTTCGCCACCCATGACAGAGATACGGCTGTTGGGCCAGCTAAAGAGAAAATCGGGCTCATAAGCGCGGCCACACATGCCGTAGTTGCCAGCGCCAAAGCTGCCGCCGACGATCAGGGTGATCTTGGGCACCCGGCTGCAGGCCACTGCTGTGACCAGCTTGGCGCCGTGCTTGGCGATCCCCTCTTTTTCTGCGCTACTCCCCACCATAAAGCCGGTGATGTTCTGCAAAAAGAGCAGCGGGATGGCACGCCGGTTACAGAGTTGGATAAAGTGGGCCCCCTTCTGGGCACTGTCGCTGTGCAGCACGCCGTTGTTGGCGAGGATACCCACTTCCATGCCGCAAATACGGGCAAAGCCGGTCACCAGTGTGGTGCCGAACAGCGCCTTGAACTCGTCAAAGTCAGAGCCATCCACCAGTCGGGCAATCAGTTCGCGGGCGTCGTAAGGGCGTTTGAGACTGGTGCCCACCAGACCGTAGAGCTCCTCGATCGGGTAGCAGGGGGGCTCGTAGCCGGGGCTGCTCTCTATCGGCTCGTTACCCAGATGAGTAACCAGCGTGCGGGCGATGGCCAGCGCGTGGGCATCGTCACGGGCCATATGATCAGCAACGCCGGAGTGGGCGCAGTGCACCTCGGCGCCGCCGAGGGCTTCTGCGCTGATCTCCTCGCCGGTGGCGGCCTTGACCAGCGGCGGGCCGGCCAGAAAGATGGTGGCCTGCTCCCTGACCATGATCGATTCATCAGCCATGGCGGGCACGTAGGCGCCGCCTGCGGTACAGAGCCCCATCACCACCGCCAGCTGTGGGATGTTCTGAGCCGACATGCGGGCCTGGTTGTAGAAGATGCGGCCAAAGTGATCCCGGTCGGGGAACACCTCATCCTGCATCGGCAAGAAGGCGCCACCGGAATCCACCAGATAGAGGCAGGGGAGGCGCAGCCGCTCGGCGATGGCCTGGGCGCGCAGGTGTTTTTTCACCGTGAGCGGGTAGTAGGTGCCGCCCTTCACGGTGGCGTCGTTTACCACCAGCATGCAGAGCCTGCCCGAGACCCGGCCGATGCCGGTGATGATACCGGCGGCGGGCACCGGCTCGTCATAGACCTGCCAGCCAGCCAGTGCCGACAGTTCGAGAAACGGGGAGCCCGGGTCCAGCAGCTGATTGATGCGCTCGCGGGGCAGCAGCTTGCCACGGGCCTGATGGCGGGCGTTGTTGGCCGCGCCGCCCCCTAGCGCGATCTCGGCAATGCGGGCGTGGAGATCGTCGACCAGCCCCTGCATGGCGGCCCGATTGGCCGCATATTCCGGGCTCGCCGTGTCGAGGCGGGAGTGGATACGACTCATGCATTTTCTCCCATCAGCTCGCGGCCGATGAGCCAGCGGCGGATCTCCGAGGTGCCGGCGCCGATCTCGTAGAGTTTGGCGTCCCGCAGCAGGCGGCCTGTGGGGTATTCGTTGATGTAACCGTTGCCGCCGAGCAGCTGGATAGCGTCGAGGGCCATCTGGGTGGCGTTTTCGGCGGCAAACAGGATGGCTGCGGCGCAATCTTTACGGCTGGTGCGACCCTGATCGCAGGCGCTCGCCACCGAGTAGACCAGCGCCCGGCTGCTGGCGAGGCGGGTATACATGTCGGCGAGCTTGCCCTGCACCAGCTGGAACTCGCCGATGGCTTGACCAAACTGCTTGCGCTCACGCACATAGGGCAGCACTACATCCATGCAGGCCTGCATGATGCCAAGGGGGCCCGCAGCCAGCACCACCCGCTCGTAATCGAGCCCGCTCATCAGCACCTTGACCCCGCCGTGCAGGGTGCCCAGCAGGTTTTCCTGCGGCACTCGGCAGTTGTCGAACACCAGCTCGCAGGTGCTGGAGCCGCGCATCCCCAGCTTGTCGAGCTTCTGCGCGGTAGAAAAACCGGGAGTGCCGGCTTCAACGATAAAGGCAGAAATTCCTTTGGGGCCTGCACTGGCATCTGTCTTGGCATAGATGACGAAGGTGTCGGCATCCGGGCCGTTGGTGATCCACATCTTGTTGCCGTTCAGCACGAAGTGATCGCCCTCGCGCTCCGCGGTCAGGCGCATGCTGACCACATCGGACCCGGCTCCCGGCTCGCTCATGGCCAGTGCCCCCACATGCTCGCCGCTCACCAGCGGGGGGAGGTAGCGTGCTTTCTGCTCCGGCGTGCCGTGGCGGTGGATCTGGTTGATGCAGAGATTGGAGTGGGCGCCGTAGGAGAGGCCGACCGAAGCGCTGGCGCGGCTTACCTGTTCCATCACCAGCACGTGGGCCTGATAGCCGAGGTTCACCCCGTCATACTCCTCCGCCACCGTGATGCCGTGCAGCCCCAGTTCACCCATCCGGGGCCAGAGATCACGGGGAAAGGCGTTGCTCTGATCGATCTCGCTGGCGCGCGGGGCGATCACTTTCTGGCAGAAGGCCGCAACCTGTTCGGTCAGGGCATTCAGGGTCTCATCCATCTGCATCCATGCTCTCCTTGCGGATATGACAATCGGGTAGGAAGGTGGGTTCGACCGGCTGACTCGGCGTTACGGCTGGCAGTGGTCGGTCCATTTTGTACTTCACTTCTGCCACAAGTTTACGTTAGCGTAAACGTAAATCAATTGTTAATCTGTTGTGTGTCGATAAAGCCGTGGTAGTGAAAGCGTCATCAGCTACCACGACAACAGCGCTATAGTGGCAGATCCGAATGACGCAGCGTGTGGGCGCTGCGTCATAAAGCGCTAACTCAGGAAAATAAGCGCGGGGCAACAAGGGAGAGAACGACAAGATGGATTTTACCCTGACCGATGATCAACAGGCGTATGTGGAGGCGGCCGCCGCCTTTGCCGATGAGGCGCTCAAACCCCATGCCGCTCGCTGGGACAAGGAGCATGAGTTTCCGATCCCGACCATCAAGCAGGCGGCCGGGCTAGGTTTTTGTGGCCTCTATACCCCGGAGCAGTTTGGCGGATTGGGGCTACCTCGCCTCGATGCGAGCCTCATCTTCGAGCGCCTCGCCATGGGGTGTACCTCGACCACGGCGTATTTGACCATCCACAACATGGTGAGCTGGATGCTGGGTAGCTGGTTGCCCACCGAGGTTGCCAAGGAGTGGGTGCCCAAACTGGCCAGCGGCGAGCTGCTGGGCTCCTATTGCCTCACCGAACCGGGGGCAGGCTCAGATGCGGCGGCACTCAAGACCCGGGCGGTGCGCGAGGGTGACAGCTACCTCATCGAGGGGACCAAGGTCTTTATCTCGGCGGCAGGCTGCAGCGATGTGCTGGTGGTGATGGCCCGTACCGGTGGTGAAGGTGCGAAGGGGATCTCTGCCTTTATGGTGCCGGCTAATGCCCCCGGCGTGAGCTATGGCAAGGCAGAAGAGAAGATGGGCTGGAACAGCCAGCCGACCCGTGAGGTTGTCTTTAATGGGGTTCGCATTCCTGCCTGCTATCGGTTGGGCGAAGAAGGGGAAGGGTTCAAGTTCGCCATGCAGGCCCTCGATGGGGGGCGCATCAATATTGCCACCTGTTCGGTGGGCACCGCCCAGCAGGCGCTGGACGATGCGCTGGCTTATGTGCAGCAGCGCCAGCAATTTGGTCACCCGATCAGCGAATTCCAGAGCGTGCAGTTTCGCCTGGCCGATATGGCGACCGAGCTGGCTGCCGCCCGTTTGCTGGTACGTCAGGCCGCCGACAAGCTGGATCGCGGGGCACCGGACAAGAGTGCCTGGTGTGCCATGGCCAAGCGTTTTGCTACCGATGTGGGTTATCGAATCTGTGATGAGGCTCTGCAACTCTTTGGCGGCTATGGTTATATCCGCGAGTATCCGCTCGAGCGCTATCTGCGCGATACCCGGGTACACCGCATTCTGGAGGGCACCAACGAGGTGATGCGACTCATCATCGCGCGCCGCCTGCTGGCCGATCCCGGTTTGTCGCTGGGCTAACCGGTGGTCGCATCAAGGGTGTGTTGCCTGCCACCCGATTTGCACCATGCCATGCCGGTTTCGGCTTTGTGAGCCAGCCACAGGTTGGTGTCATTCAAGCCTGTCATCATGGCGGCAGCTTCATCGACAAGGACAATGTTATGACAAGGATCAGACTCGAATATCATGGCCACGTGGCCTATATCACCCTCGACCATCCCCC
Organism: Aeromonas sp. FDAARGOS 1417; assembly: GCF_019046985.1. Classification (NCBI taxonomy): domain Bacteria; kingdom Pseudomonadati; phylum Pseudomonadota; class Gammaproteobacteria; order Aeromonadales; family Aeromonadaceae; genus Aeromonas; species Aeromonas sp. FDAARGOS 1417. The sequence goes on from NZ_CP077221.1 coordinate 386,151, forward strand.
TGCCAACACCTGGACCCTTGCCAGCCTGCAGGCCTTTTTGCAGATGATGGTGGAGCTCGACAGTCGTCCCGACGTGGTGGCGCTGGTGATCCGTGGTGCGGGCGACAAATTTTTCTGCGCCGGTGCCGACCTCAATATGTTTGTCGAGGGGAATGTCGAGCTGGCCCGTGAAGTAGCCGAGGCCTTTGGCAAGGCCTTCGAGGCGCTGGCCCGTTTTCACGGCGTCAGTATCGCCGCCATCAATGGTTATGCCATGGGCGGTGGCCTGGAAGTGGCGCTGGCCTGTGATATCCGCATCGCCGAGCAGCAGGCGTTGCTGGGACTGCCGGAAGCCTCGGTGGGCTTGCTTCCCTGTGCCGGTGGCACCCAGCGCCTGACCGAGCTGGTGGGGCCGGGCTGGGCCAAGCGGATGATCCTCTGCGGTGAGAAGGTGAGTGCCTCGCTGGCCTACGAGATGGGGCTGGTGGAGGAGGTGGTGAAAACCGGTCAGGCGTGGGAGGCGGCGCACCAGATGGCCCATCTGGTGGAGCGCCAGAGCCCGAGCGCCCTGCGCGCCTGCAAAACCCTGATCAATCAGGGGCGCAGTGGCCCACGGGATGCCGCCTTGCCCCTTGAGCGAGCGCTGTTTCTCGATCTCTTTAGCGATGCCAATCAGCGTGAAGGGGTGGCCGCCTTCCTGGAGAAACGCTTACCGCGCTGGCAATATGGCCCAACAGAATAAATCCATATGGAGCTGTTTATGAGTGCGCCGGTCAAGGTTAGCTGTTATCCCACCGAAGATGGTCATCAGGTCGGGGTGTTGACCCTCGACAGCCCTGCGTCTCTCAACGCATTGAGCCTGCCGATGATCCAGATCCTGCAACAGACGCTGACCCGTTGGGAGCAGGATCCCGCCATCGTCTGTGTGCTGCTGCAGGGGGCGGGTGAGAAGGCATTTTGTGCCGGTGGCGATATCCGCTCCTTCTATTACCGCAAGCAGGAGGCGAGCGGATCGGAACTGTTCGAATATGCCCGCGACTTTTTCGAGCAGGAGTACCGGCTCGACCACCACATCCACTCTTACCGCAAGCCCCTGATCTGCGTGGCGGACGGTATCTGCATGGGGGGCGGCATTGGCCTGTTTGCCGGTGCCGATTTTCGGGTGGTGACCGAAAAGAGCCTGTTCGCCATGCCGGAGGTGACCATAGGCCTCTACCCCGACGTGGGGGCAAGCTGGTTTTTAAGCAGAATGCCGGGGCGGCTGGGGCTCTGGCTTGGTCTGACTGGCGCCCGCTTCAACGGGAGTGATGCCATCGGTATTGGGCTGGCGGATCACGCCATCGCCAGTGGCGAGCGCAGTGCGCTGTTGTCACGCCTCGCCGTACTCGACTGGGCTGGCAGTGGTGAGCCCCGTGAGCAGATCGACCTGCTGCTCAGGGGATTGCACCGTGAGGTAGCGGCCCGGTTGCCAGCGCCTGTATTGCTGCCCCATCAACAGAGGATCGGTGCCCTGCTGGCGGGGCGCACGCTGCAAGGGGTATTGGCGCGGTTGTTCGAGGCTCAGTTCGATGAACAGGAGACGGTACTCCAGCAGGCGCAGCAGCTCTGCCGCACCGGCAGCCCCATCAGCCGCGCCATTTTGTGGCGTCAATATTGGCAGGCTCGCCGCAACTCACTGGCAGAGGTATTTGCCGAGGAGCTGACCCTCTCGGTCAACTGCGTGCTGAAGGGGGATTTTGTGGAAGGGGTGCGGGCACTGCTGATCGACAAGGATAAAGATCCCCGCTGGCAACAGTTGCCACCGGAGGGGGAGTGGCTGAATGAGTTCTATCGCTGGCCGCAGGGGCGCAATCCGTTGGCCTGCAAGGAATAACATCTTGGCAACCGGCGGAAGCCGCCATCAGCAACGCAAGGAGCAAGCGGGATGACAAGGATAGGGTTTATCGGGCTCGGCAACATGGGGGGCCCCATGGCGGCCAATCTGGCCAGGGCCGGGCACAGGGTGCAGGTGTTTGATCTGGTTGCCCAAAACATTGAGCGCGCTATCGCCGCTGGCTGCATCGCCGCGGGGGATGCCCGTGAGGCGGTGACCGGCTGCGAGGTGGTGATCAGCATGCTACCTGCGGGGGAGCATGTGCGCGACCTTTGGTTGTCTGAGGGGCAGGATCTGCTGGCAGCCCTGCCGGTTGGTGCACTGGTGATCGACTGCTCCACCATAGATGTCGACTCTGCCCGTCAGGTCGGGGAGGCGGCCCGCGCACGCGGTTTGCGCTTTATTGATGCCCCCGTATCGGGCGGTGTCGCCGGTGCGGCCGCCGGGACGCTCACCTTTATCGTTGGCGGCAACGCGGCGGATTTCGAGGCGGCGAAACCTCTGCTCGCCTGCATGGGTCAGAACCTGTTTCACGCCGGGGCGCTGGGTGCCGGGCAGATCGCCAAGATGTGCAACAACATGCTGCTTGCGATCCATATGGCGGGCACTGCCGAGGCGCTGGCCCTCGGGGTGAAGGAGGGGCTGGATCCCGCCGTGCTCTCCACCATCATGGGCAAGAGCTCCGGCAACAACTGGAGTCTGGAGCGCTACAACCCCTGGCCCGGGGTGATGGAGAATGTCCCTGCCGCCCGCAACTATCAGGGGGGCTTTATGACCCGTTTGATGGTGAAAGATTTGGGATTGGCCATGGCGCTGGCCGAGCATGGCCACAGCGCTGTGCCGATGGGGGCGCTAGCCCGCAACCTGTTCAACCTGCATGCCGCTCAGGGGCAGGGGAGCCGCGATTTCTCCAGCATCGTCGAACTCTATCTGGATAAACAGGATCCCGCCTGACGGGCCACCTCTCTTCAAGGCATCTCTCTTCGACCAGCTACAAGGAGCATTGATGGATATCAAAGATAAGGTCATCGTTATTACCGGCGCTGGACGTGGCTTGGGACGGGCCATTGCGCTGGCCCTGGGCGCACAGGGGGCGACGCTGGCACTGCTCGACATCAATCGCGCAGATCTGGAGGCGACCGTAGATCTGGTGCGCAGTCAGAATGGTCAGTGCGATCAAGATAGCCAGTGCGAGCTGTTTGTCTGCAATGTGGCGAGCGAAGCCGAGGTTGAGTTGGTTTTTGCTGGCATCAAGGAGCGTTTTGGCGTGCTGCACGGTCTTATCAACTGCGCCGGCATTTTGCGCGATGGCATGCTGATCAAGGTGAAAGAGGGTGAGCTGGTGGAGAAGATGACGCTGGCCCAGTGGCAGAGCGTGATTGACGTCAACCTCACTGGTACCTTCCTCTGCGGTCGCGAGGGGGCGGCGCTGATGGCGCAAGGGGGGCAGGGGGGCGTCATCATCAACATCTCTTCCATTGCCCGCGCCGGCAATATCGGCCAGAGCAACTATGCCGCCAGCAAGGCGGGAGTTGCCTCGCTGGTGGTGACCTGGGCGCGGGAGTTGGCGCGCCATGGCATTCGGGTTATGGGGATTGCCCCCGGGGTGTTTGCCACCGACATGACGGCGGCGATGAAGCCAGAGGCGATGGCGCGGATGCAGCAGGCCATTCCGGTCGGCACCCTTGGCGAGGCGCAACAGCTGGCCGAGACGGTGAGCTTTATTTTTGCCAACGACTATCTGTCGGGAAGGATGATAGAACTGGATGGCGGTTTGCGTTTATAGGGATTTACATAATGGGCCCCGGTGTTTCCACCGGGGCTTTTTTATGCAGATTATTTATACAGAGAGTGCCTGAATGGCAATGCATAGGAACCATGCGAGTCAGGTTGTGTTGGCAGAAAAATGAGAAATATCAATGGGTCTTGGTTAATTTGAGCCAGCTCACAGGCCATATGGGTCAGTGCTGTAAAATTGCGCGCGGTCAAGGCGGTGCATGATTGACGAGACGAGGGATTGCGGTCGGAATAGTCATGCAATATAGTTGCCGCCTTTTTCACGGGGTCAGGATTCCCAGCCCCTCCCATATTGCGCGCAGTATGAATACGGACGCTCTGCCGCCGCCTAAATAAACAGGATTGAAATGGACAAGAAACTAGGGCTGGGCGCCCTCATTTCGCTGGTGATCGGCTCCATGGTCGGCGCCGGGGTCTTCAGTCTGCCACAAAACATTGCTGCGCATGCCAGTGCCGGGGCGGTCGCCCTGGGTTGGGCCATCACCGGTCTTGGCATGATCTGTCTCGCGCTGGTCTATCAGAACCTCTCCATGCGCCGCCCCGATCTCGATGGCGGTATCTTCAGCTATGCCAAGGCCGGTTTCGGCGATTTCATCGGTTTCAACGCCGCCTGGGGTTACTGGCTCTGCCAACTGCTGGCCAACGTCTCCTACGCCATCGTAGTGTTTAGCGCCCTGAGCTACTTCTTCGATACGCCGGACAACGTCATCTTCGGTGACGGCAATACGCCGGTGGCCATCACGCTGGCCTCCATCCTGATCTGGTCGGTGCATGCGCTGGTGCTGCGCGGGGTACAGGTTGCTGCACTGGTGAATATCGTCACTACCATCGCCAAGATGGTGCCGCTCATCGTCTTCTGTGTTGCGATCCTGCTGGCCTTCAACATGGATACCTTCACTCTGGATATCTGGGGCCAGAACAACATGGAGCTGGGCTCCGTGATGGATCAGGTCAAGTCCACCATGAAGGTGACCCTCTGGGTCTTTATCGGGATTGAAGGGGCCGTGGTGGTCTCTGCCCGTGCCCGTCATCGCAAGGATGTGGGCCGAGCTACCGTGCTGGCGTTGCTCGGCGCCCTGACGCTTTACGTGATGGTGACCCTGTTCTCGCTGGGTGTCATGAGCCAGCCGCAACTGGCGGCGCTCAAGAACCCTTCGACCGCCATGATCCTCGAAGCCGTAGTCGGCCCCTGGGGCGCCTGGCTTATCAACATCGGTCTGGTGGTGTCGGTGATGGGGGCTCTGCTCAGCTGGACCGTGCTGGCCGCTGAAGTGCCCTACATCGCAGGCAAGACCGGCGTGTTCCCGGGCTGGTTTGCCAAGGAGAACAAGAACGGCTCGCCGCAGGTGTCCCTCTGGTGCTCCACCTGTCTGGTGCAGATCTTCCTGATCATCATCTACTTCCAGAGCAGCACCTATCTGGCGCTGGTCAACATCGCAACCTCGGCGGCGCTGGTGCCTTACGTCTTTTCGGGCGCTTATGGCCTGAAGCTGGCATTGAAAGGGGAGACCTATCAGGGTCAACCCCATCAGCGCAAACGTGACCTGCTGCTGGCCCTGGTGGCGACGGTTTACGGCTGCTGGCTGGTCTACGCAGCCGGTGTGGAGTACCTGTTGCTGGTGGCGCTGCTCTACAGCCCGGGCATCTTCATCTACTGGAAGGCGCGTCAGCATCACGGTCTGCGCGGCCTTAACCGGTTGGAGCAGGGGATGACGGCGGCCCTGCTCGGCTGTGCCGTGCTGGCCTTCTACAAGGTGATGGACGGTACCATTCCACTGCACTAACCGGCACAATGAAGAGATGGCCCTCGCGCCATCTCTTTTTTTTTCATGCAGATATCCACTGTTGCCCGGCCGTGTTGGCCAGTTTTTGTTTAACACAGGAATTTTTATGCTGTTTATGGGTTACCTCCTGCTGGGCGCCTTTGCCGGTATGCTGGCGGGACTGTTCGGGATCGGCGGCGGTCTTATCATTGTCCCCGTGCTGGTCATGACCTTTCGCGCCCAGGGCATCGACCCTGAAATCATTACCCATCTGGCCCTCGGCACCTCGTTGCCCACCATGATCTTTACCGGATTCAGTTCGCTGCGGGCCCACCGGGAGGCGGGCGCCGTCGATTGGGTGATGATCCGCCGACTCGGCGCCGGCATGCTGATCGGGGGCTGGCTTGGCGGCATGACCGCCAATCTGCTCAGCACCAGCACCCTCAATATCATCATCGGTTGTTTCGCCTGGAGCATGGCGCTACAGATGGGGCTTAACCTTAAACCCAAAGCGGAGCGCCATATGCCGGGGCCGCTCGGCACAGGCATTGCCGGTACCATCATTGGCTGGATGTCAGCCCTGTTTGGTATTGGCGGTGGCTCGCTCACGGTCCCTTATCTGAGCTGGAACTCGGTGCCAATGCGCAATGCGGTAGCGGCCTCTGCAGCCTGCAGCATGCCCATCGCGCTGGCGGGGAGCCTCAGCTACCTCTATGCGGGTTGGGGTCATGCCGATCTGCCCGAGTGGAGTGTGGGCTACATCTATCTGCCCGCCCTGCTGGGCATTGTGCTGACCAGTACCCAGTTCGCACGCCTTGGCGCCAAGCTGGCACACCGCCTGTCACCCACACGCCTCAAGCAGGCCTTTGCCCTGCTGATGCTGCTGGTGGGGGCGAAATTTATGCTGTTTAGCTGATTCATTCGGCAGATTGTTGAAAAATAAGGCAAACGATCTGTTGGAGGGTAGAAAGCCGTTGCATTGAACGCCCAGTTTGCCTATTCTCCTCGCCGGTGGTCCTATTGGTCCTCTCGCATTGATAACCCGTCGACCTGGTCAGGACCGGAAGGTAGCAGCCAAGGCGGGGGACTCGAGTGCCGGGATGTGGCTGGTAGGGCCACCACTTGTTTCTGCTATTCTGTCGTCTAAATCATAAGTTGACATATCCAAAGCATAAGCTGACATGATCTTGCATCATAAGCTGACATAGCCTAAACCTGTAGTAAAGTAACAACAGGTTGGTGGTGTGTTATGTACCGTCGGCATCTCAAGCACTCCCGCGTCAAAAACCTCTTCAAGTTCGTCAGCGCTAAAATGAACTGTAGTGGTCTAATCATCCCGGACACCATTTTAGGTGGTACAGTCGCCACCATGACCTGAGGTGTTCAATGACAAGATTACGTCGCTCATTTACTGCCGAATTCAAACTCGAAGCCGCATCCCTGGTACTCGACCAGGGATACTCTGTCCCTGAAGCCAGCCGTTCACTGGATGTCGGTGAAACCGTACTGCGTCGCTGGGTTCAGCAGCTCCAATCCGAACGCTGCGGCACAACCCCAATCAGCAAAGCACTGACTCCGGAGCAGCAGAAAATTCAGGAGCTGGAAGCCCGCATCAACCAGCTCGAACGTGAAAAGGACATACTAAAAAAGGCTACTGCTCTCTTGATGGCGGACGAGTTCACACGTACGCGCTGATAGACCGATTAAGGGAGCAAGCCCCCATCACTCTGGTCTGCTGCGCTTTCGATGTTCCCACCTCCTGTTTTTACGATTATCTGGCTCGCAGGCGGACGATTAACCGTGAACGTATGCAACAGCGCTGTGAGTTGCGCCGTTTGTTCAAAGAAAGCCGGAACTCAGCGGGCAGCCGCGCCTTGATGTCGATGATGCGGGAGTTGGGGTATCAGATTGGTCGATTCAAAGTACGTAACCTGATGAAGGAAGCCGGTCTGGTATCCAAGCAACCGGGCGCTCATCGCTATCAGGTCGCTCGGTCTGAACGACCGGACATTCCCAATCTGCTGGCCCGCGAATTTGATGTCCAGCAACCCAATCAGGTGTGGTGTGGCGATATCACCTACGTCTGGGCAGGTGGTCGTTGGCGTTACCTGGCAGCGATTCTTGACCTGTACACCCGGCGGGTCGTGGGCTGGGGGATGTCTGATAAGCCTGATGCAGAGCTGGCCATCAAAGCACTTGAGATGGCGTATCAGCAACGAGGTTGTCCGTCAGGCGTGCTGTTTCACTCTGACCAGGGCAGCCAATATGGCAGCCGGGCATTTCGGCAACGACTGTGGCGCTATCGCATGACCCAGAGCATGAGTCGGCGTGGCAACTGCTGGGATAACGCCCCGATGGAGCGACTGTTCAGGAGCCTGAAGTCAGAGTGGCTTCCGGCTATGGGATATATGAGCTTGCGAGAGGCGAAGCGGGATATCAGTTATTACCTGATGGATTACTACAACTGGCGGCGTCCACATCACCACAATGACGGGATACCGCCAGCAAAAGCCGAGGTTCGGCCTAACCAAGTGTCCGGATTTAGTTGACCACTACAAACAGAGCTTTCTCCAGAACCTCAGATGCCGACATCAGTTTGTCGTCAAGGCTGTATTGATCGCTTTTAAGTCGCTTACCAGTTGGCTCATGAAACTCCAAGAAGGAAGACTCATACCTCAACAGAGTTCGTTCTGATGTGAGCAGTGCCTCATGAATTGCCACATCTCGTCCTGATACACGCTCAAGGCTAAAATGAGCAGCTAAGACTTCGCATTGATCTTCGCTAAGCAGGGCTCCAGATGTTGCGTTGAGCGCCGCCTCGATCACATCCTGCCCACCAATGGACACCTTGAAATCACTTGGTGGCAATGAAGATCCGGAAGGAATTGATGGCGCAATGGCTAGCAAGGCGTTGGGATAACCAGAAATAGTGCCGAATAGCCCTGCCACTGCATCACGCAAGACGTTTTTAGCGTCAAGGGCTTGAGTGTATCCGTTGCGTAGTTTTCGACTACCGAATGGTCCTTTTTTGAATCCAGTTGCCGTTAACACCGCCTATAACGGGCTGTTTGTATCCCTTAGCTTCAATGACAAGCGTAGTTGTGCCAGAGAAGACTACAACATCAACCTGACGCCCATTAACGTTGAAGTTTGCGAATATGCAGGCCCATTTAGAGCCTTTTTCTAGAGCGTTGTAAACGGCAGCCAAAACCTCGCGATCCGAGGCGTGTTCGATGCGTTCACCGAGGAAGAGACGAATGTTGTTTCTTTCGTGCCGTGTTGTGCCCATTAGTTTGGATCATCCATCAGATTTCCGACTTCGTAGTCAATATTTTGGTATTCCGAGCAGTTGCTCTTGTCTGGGGCTTGTAAAGGGTGCCAAACAATACACAACGAAGTTCGCTGAGATGCGTCCGGCCTTGAGTAGCCCTGTCCCGTGAAGAACGAGTCCATAGCCCGCGCTTAAAGCAGCCCTTGCTAAGATGCCACGGTGGAGCGGAATACTTCTGTGAAGTGCGATGGAAAATCACGTAGGATCACTTCGATGTCATCCGGATACTGCCTGATCAACTTGCGGGCACCATTTCTGGATCTAGCAGACTCCCAGATCATCCCCTCTGATAAGGCCTGTGCAATCACTCGTTCCGAAAATCCTGCCTCGTAATACGAGATGCTGTCTTGATCTGGAAGCCCGTACTTCAGCCTCTTCTGTAGAAGGTCAAGGTGGCCCGTGAGCGACTTTCCTAGCTCTTCCGTCGTCCGTGCAACGAACGACTCTTTGACCGACGCAAGCAACAACGAAAATTCAAAACCAAAGGTCTGCTCACAAAGATCAACAACCAAATCCAAATCGAACGATTTTTTGTACTTTCCGTATGAATATGAGGTGTCTAGTAGATTGAGTTCTTGCAGAAGAGTTGCGAAGGAGCGACCAGCCAGCCATCCATCGGCCAACGCTTTGAGTGCACCCTCAGGCACGGTATCAATCAGTCGTTTTTCAGAAGATAGTTGGGCCAAAAGGGGCCACAGCAGATCAAACAAGTCATCTGCCGATTTCGATACCCCAATCGCACTCTCGTTCTCAATCACCCAAGCTTCAACTACCAAGGCCTGGTCGATTCCCAAGAGTGTGCGCCCGAAGCGATGCTGGTCTTCCGTATTGGGAACACGTACTTCGATGCGCCGTGCCACGGATTCAAATATCCCCGCCAACAGCGCCTGTTGTTCTTGGTCCGCAAGAGAAAACGCCAACGTTTCGCTTGCCAAATCCTTCGCGTTGGCAATGAAATTCTCGGTATCGACATCGCTGCGATAGGTCATCAAGAAACTTTCAATGGCCTCGACAATCTTCTTTTTGGCGCTGAGCTGCTCTCGCAACGATCCAACGGAGAACTTCTTGCTTTGAAGCTCGGTAGATATGTTTCCGATCGCCTCATACAGCTCCTCCCAATTATCGACGATCATAGTCGCGAACTCGGCTTGCCCAACGTTCGTGTTCCCGTCTCGTTTTTCATTGGATCGAAGAGCGAAAGTAGCGTGCTTCCAGTTGGTTCGGCGTTGTCGGGGTTGATCAGATTGACGGAGTTACTCCAGCGACGTGATTCTGTATCTCGCTCATCGTACAGGCGGTGGTCTGTGAAGATCACGGTGCCTTCACCATATATCCCCGCGCGTCCGGCGCGACCCATCAGGTTATGAAAATCTCGCGCCTTAATAAGCTCACGGCCCTGCATGGCGCTCGTCACAAGTAAATATCGGATAGGGAGGTTGACGCCCTGCGCAAGGGTTGAAGTGCACACGATCAATCGAATGAGCCGCTGCCGCATCGCGTATTCGATTGCAACCCGAATCCCTTGCGGTGTATTTCCATGGTGGGCAAAGATCCCGAGGGCAGCGCCCTTCGTCAGATAAGCGTCGGCACCAAAGTTCTTTGAGTAGAGGTTTACGAAGCGTCTAATTTCCTCAGGGTCGCTGTGCGCTGATGGCGGCTCTAGTGAAATTCCGCGCCGGAACGTTTGTTCGACCGCATCTCTCACGATTTTTGCTGCGGAGGCCTTTCGGCCCGCATAAATCGCGACACCTCCATTTTTCAGAAGGCGTAAGCCAAGGTACAACGCGATAGAGCCGCTTTCTTTTGTCGGGAAGTATCGGTCCGTCTTTTCTCTGGGAAGACGTGGCTGCAGCTCTGGAATGATGACGCGGGGAACGAAAAAAACCTGCTCGCTGTCGGACGCGACATTGAATTGAAGCTGGCCATCTCTGCCCTGAGGGAGGCTTGCAAACGCGATCAGTCGCCTGGCTTGCAAGGACTTGTCGGAAACTACCCTTGACTTATCCTTGAGGAGCTATTTGGCAACTACTGCCGCGTTCTGTATGACTGCAGAGATCAGTACGCTCTGGGCCGAGTCAGGCAACAGCCTTTTGATTGAGGTTAGTAATAGTTCGTAAGTCACGCCACGCGTGCCGGTGTCGAACTGGTGTCCCTCGTCATAAACCACGAGACCGGTCCTCTGAACGATGTCGGGTTCCTGCCGCAGGGTGTAGAGGAGCTTCTCCGGTGTTAGCACAACAACCTGGGGTGCCGACTCGATCGACACGTCGAAGATATCGAACTCGATGTCCGGTTGCAGCGCGTCGCTCAATTGGTTGACGTTGTATCCATCGTCCCTGAATGCTCTTTCAAGGTCGCTAGCTATCTCTTGGCACAGAGCGCGGAACGGTGCGATGACCAAGGCCAGTTTGGTCCTCGCAGACAAGAATGCCGACCGAATGACAAGTTCGGTTGCCCTGGACTTCCCGGCGCTTGTAGGCATCTGAACTACACCCGATTGTCCCTTGTAGAGGCCGGCATCGCCTACCATCCGTTGGGACGGCCACATCTCTTTGATTGACGTGGGCCGAGATAGGTAGGGCCGCCAGTTGTTTCCGCTCAGTTCACTGTATTGCGGTAGCAAGGTCCAAGCCGAATTTGCGATGCGTGTCGCGCTTATCGCGCCGAGCAAATCCGCCATCAGCAGTTCGTGCGCAGAAGCGTTGGCATAAGACCAATTGCGCAACTTCCTGATCGCTGCGGTAGCCCTGTCACCCCCGCCACCGGTCTTGAAGTGATCGCCTAGCGCACCAAGAAGGTCTGCCACATAGGACGAATTATCAATGTTGCCTGTCTGGTCCCATGGTTTGTCCATAGCGGTCTTTGCAGCAAGAGCCAGCGGGTCGCTTTCAGGGCTTGCGAGCTGCGAGAGCTTGGATATCTGCACCGCAGCATTCCCTGGCACGTCACCGAGGTAGAAGCCTGCCGCGGCTAACAAGCGCAGGTTGAAAGAGAGATCCTGGTTGAGTAGCGAATCATCAAACGCTTGAAGAACCTGGGCCGAGAAGATGACCTCGTCGCGTGTCGTGCGCGCGTCGCCTTCCGCGCCAATAGCCTTTGCTACGGTTTCAGACGCAAAGTCGCCCACGGTTCCGACGGCCATGGGAAACTGCATCTCCAGGTCCAGCCCTTCTGGAAGCGCAATATGATCGTCTTCTGGCACACCATACTCGTACATCTTGCCCTTCGAGAGCGTGATCGCTGCTGCGAAACGAGTGCGTCGTTCAGGCTTCATTGGCAGCCCTTTCATAGAGGGTATGAACAAACGCCATCAGCGTTGCGGAATGCACAACTACCAGCATGAGGTTGTCCACGTTTTCATGTCCCGTGCAGTCGGTCTTCGATATCTGGTCAGAGTCGTAGACGCTGGAGCAAAAGATGGCCGCTGCTCCGGACATCCGGAGGTAGGGCACCTCAATTCCATCTTGGAACCGCTCCACTCGGTCCGCGCCTTCATCGTCCGCCCGCGCAATGAGGCGACGTTTCATCGCATTGAGCGACTCTGATATCCGGTACACGTCTTTGGCTGAGTCGTTGACCGCATCTTGCAATCGTGCCTTCGCCTTTTTTCCGCTGAGCTGCGCTTTGGACTCGAAGGAAATCAGGGTATCCTTTTTGGACGGTTTGGAAGGACCAACTCCGCCGAATTTAAACCCGAGCACATCGGTGCCTTTCGGCGACTCATTTCGTACCAGCTTGTCATCGTAGCGAGTACGTGGTGTCCAAAAGCTCAATTGACTCTCAATAAGATCACAGATCAAAATTTCTGCGAAGTCTCCAGAGCGCGTAGCTGGTCCAAAGTCATCTAATTTGTCCGGGAAAACCAAGTCCGTCAAATACTGTGCTCGTGACTTCCTAGTTCCTTTCCTCAGGCGATCAATCTGGGCGTCGAGGCAGTAGTGCTCACGAAAGTGTTTTGCCCACATCGTGAGCGCCGGGCTGTCAGTGTGGTCGACGTTGAGTTCATACACAGCAATTGCAATGCCATCCGCTGTTTGAACTTTGGCTCCGGTTTTCTTTAGCCATGTGGTATGTGTTGTGGTCTTTGTCATTCCTGCTCTTCTCTTCTGTCTCCGTTCTGCAAGCAATCTAGGTCACAGTACAATCAGGTCATCGTTAGCAAACATTTGCCTCTGGTGGGAAACGTTCATTCATCGTCGTTTCCAGTGGTTCCGTCGAGTTCCTGTAGAACCTGTTCTAGAAGTTGCTTGGTCTCGCGAGAACTTTCGCCGGTATACGCCAACGTCAGTAGCGTGAGCGGGTGAACTTCCATCACTTCGCACAGTTATTTTCCTCTAAACTGGCTCGAACACAGGCAAGTGATTGCGATGAAATTGCTCTATGCCGAACTGGCGCAAGGTCTCCAGCCAACGTTCGGCGACCGTGCGGCCAACCTTAAGCTCTAGCGCGGCCTCACGCAGTAACAAGAACTCGGTACGCAGTGTGGTCGGCATAATGCCGGGGTCATCGGTATTAACCAGCACGCGCACTGGACCTCGGCGCAGGCCGTAAAGGTTGGCCGCAGCGCCGTGTTCCAGCATCGATTCGTCCGGCGGATACCAACGAAAAATCGGGTGTTCGGCGTGTGACTGTAATCGGGCGATATAGACATTGGAGGTCGGATTGGCTTCGATGATCAGCCCCAGCTTGTCGTATTCAGTCAGTAGCCAGTCCTGCAGCGCGTGCATAAAATCCAGCTCAGCTGGGGTGTCCACATCTTCTAGAATCCCTCCATCAGCCTTGCGACCAACTTTGGTACTCCCTTTGGGCACAAACCCGACATGGGCCGACGCTTCGTCACCCATGCGCACAATCACAAGAGGTGCTTCTGTAACCTTAGACAGCCATGTATGCCGAGCCTGATACAGCTGGCTGGCCAATGAGAGTTGCTCGTTCAATTCTTGATGATCTGGCAAAGCGGACAGCTCGCGCGAATCGACCGGCCAGGCACCACTCAAAGACTTCAGACGGAAATGGCAATTACGCCGCAAATACCAAGCCTGATAGAGATCGTTCGGAGTGGCATCACGCAAAGAGGCATGCTCGAAATTTGCTAGCGGATCTATAGACTCATTGCAGTTATCATCGGCCATCAAGTCCGGCACCTGCCACCAGGTCGACCAGCGCCAGAAACGGGCAATACGCCGCTCGAACAAAGGCAATACCTGCTGCGCCAGCGGCAGTACGCCGCTCAGAACACTGGCGTGATGCCACAGCCAGACCAGATTATCCAGATGCTCATCGAGTGGCAGCATCATTTCACCCTGTCCTGCGGCCCACTGTTTCGGCACGATGCCGAGTGCCAGTGCATGTCCCAATCGATCGCCTTCGCGCATCTCACAAAAGCGTACCGTCTCATCGATATGGCGCATGCCCGATGCCGGATGGGCATAATCCTCACCAGCATGAATACTCAGGTGAAAACCAGTGCTGGCACGTTCGCCATCCGACTGTGGCTTGAAGCCGCTACGCAACCAACGTAGCACCGGCGCAAACCACTCGATCTTCAGCGCGTTTTCATCCCCCGCCACATCCAGCCCACGGAACCACCTGGCGGGCTGAAAATGGAAATTGGGGTTCAGCGTGCCCCCAAGTAATTTAGGGATTGCCCAACTGGATGCACGACACTGAGTCTCCATTACCAATTCAGCCTCTTGCCACAACTTTTTGCTGTTTGGTTTAGAGCGCTGGTTTTGGTTGTGGGGTTGTGATCGCGAGAAATGGCCACAGAATTGCCAGCGTTCCATCGCTTGTATGCTGGCTAGGGTCTTGCCATCCAAAGGAATTTCATGCTCACCAAAAATAAATGGCGGTGGCGGTAATTGCAGTTTGGCTTTTTCCACCAGTTCCGTAGCAATCTTTGTAGCAAACTTCTCATTAAATAATGGTTTAATCCCATTAGGGGCCTTGTCATCAAACGAAGTGAGGTTGCTTTTGACTTCAGCTACATCATTCGCGCCAGACCAGACTATTCCGACCTTATGTGCATCTCCACCTGTTGGACTAACACCTTTCTTAAAAGCTGAATTTGAATACTGTTCAACAAAACGAGTCAATCCTTGCCCATCCATGATAAGGCCGCGGCGTAACTGGTTAACATTTTGCCAGAAACATAAAATGGCTGATCGTTTTTTAGGATTGGTAGTTTGTTGCAAATAGCAACGACACAAATAGATATAAAGCCACAGCCAACGATTCGAATGCTGTTTGCCCATAGCATTTGCAAATTCACCCAGCAACCAATCGGCGCTGCCAACACTGGCCGTACGTTGGCTATCTTGTAGCGAAGGTAAATCTGGCCAGTGACCCTTTGCATCAATAGGGTCTGTCGCTAGTTCATGAATAACAGTCCAATCCAAATTTTGGTTCAGCAATAAAACCAACAAGCGACGGGCTTGTTTTAATAACGGGGGTAAGGAGTTTACCCGTTCATTCTGCTTTTTCTCTTTATTGGATAAAGTCTCAAATATCCTAGCGTCCAGAATGGCACTATCTGCCGAAATGCCCCCCCAATGCACATGGCCCTCGGCAAACGGCAGCGAGGGGTTGCCCGGGGGGGCGAAAAAGGCGGTTTGGGCCGAGACAACGCGACGAATATCATGAGCGTCAGGGCGTGGAATCTCGTCTAGCCACTGCGCCAAGTGCCAACCGGCAAGTAGCGTCGGATCAAGTCCCGCAGCAAGACGCACATACGCCTGCACCTCCCCCTCGCGGTAGCAGAGCAAATCGCCATTGCGCTGCAATAGCCGCTGTTGCAGCTCGTCCAGCCAAGGCAGGGCGGGGGTCAACAGCAAATGTCCATCGAGCATCCGTCCCATCAACTGGCGTACATCGGTCAGCCGGTGCTCGCGCGGATAACGCGCCTCCACCCTCTCTACCAGCAAATGGTAGAAGTCTGCTTGCAGCTGATGCCAACGATCAGACTCCAGCTCGTTGGCAGGCTTTAGTAAGTTGTTCCACAGCCATGCAGCCAACTCTTTATCGCCGAAAAAACACTCGGCGGCATGTTCAGTTAGGGTGCGATGGAGCATCAGGATTGCTCAGAAAATTTTTGCTTGATTGCATTCGCCAGAGTCTTTGCATCTGCTTTTTTATAAAGTTTAATCATCTCTTTCAGCAAAGAGTCACATTCAGGTTTACTCATACTACCTAATGCCTCTTTGATTTTTTTTGTAGTGAGCAGCTTTGGGACCGGGTCTATACTTAATTTCCGACACAACCATTCTTTCGAGCCTCCATCCTGAGATTTTCCTGATGGATTGGGAAGTAAAAAATCAACACCCATTGGCTGATGAATATTAACAGCCTCATCAATCCATTTTTTTAACGGGTGCTTCGATAACACAATACTTACCGAATTCAAAGAATTATCATTATCAAAGGCATCCAACAATGGTTTGATATTGACATTAAATTGATCATTGTTTGTGTAATTATTTAATTTTTCCGGATTGATATTGGTCGTAGCTATCACATTAGGCAAGCCAAACAGTTCCCCTTTTTCAAAGCTACCAAAGGCAAACCAGGTCGCGTAGAAAGCATACGCAGCCATGTTTAGCGCCCAATCTATATCTTTAATAAAACCAGGAAATTTATTGCCACTCGCTAGCTGGCTGTAGACCTTATTAAATACCTTGTAAACCAGCCACGGGGATAGTTCAATTCTATCAACGCTATGAGTTTGACGCCATGAATTAATTTCTTCGCAGAGCGTACGGATCAATTCACTAGAATCATGACCGTCAACAGAATCTGCTTCCGCAAAGTGATCCTCGCTAGTACTAGCCGCCGCATCCATCAATTTAGCTGTAGTATCCATTAATATTGTTTTGGTTGGAGCCAATGCAGCAGCAGAAAAGAAAGGTGCACGACTCAATATGGCATGAATAGCTTCTTGCGAGAGCGGGCCAGAAATACTAGCAATAATTAGTTCAAAAATTCGCCCAATATTGAGCAGCATAGTCTGCTTTGCATTGGTATAGAAATTATACTGCGCCAGCAAATCAATTAAAAAAATTGCCTTTTTTTTCTTTTCATCATCCAGATTATCTATCGTGAGCTGATTAATTTCCTTGGCATAATCCCACTTCTTACTTGAATTAACACCAATTTCGGCAAGAGGATATGGCAAAATAGTTTTTTGTGATTTGATGCCTGACAGCCATTCCTCCGGCAAGCGCTTTGCCAAAGATATCGCCCACGCAGAAAGGTCGTTCGCCTTGTCGAAAAGCTCAAAGGTGGCAGCTGCCTGCGTTAATGGTTGGAATAATGGGGTATCGAAAATGCTGCCACGTTGGTTGGATGACTGAGAGGTCACAACCATTTTCCAATGCTGTTTGGCCATAAGTAACAGATAAACAGCGCCGGCCTTTGGTTCATAGCAAAAATAATCTGCCAGCCGCTGAACCATGGAATCTCTGTTCGATGATGCCATAACATCTTGTTGAGGCAGCATTTGCCAATTTTTGCGAACATCTAGCTCGCTGTTCACTGAACGAATTGATTCTGGCAATTGAGGAATGAAGTCACTGCAATGCCTCACTAGCTGCGTTAAAGCGCGAATGGACGGTATCGGCAACGTCAACTGACTACCTTCTAACCTATTCACAGGCCCAGCCAGAAAAATCTCCAACCAAGCAATAAAATTGCGCAGCGGCATCACTTCGGTTTGTTGACCATTACGCAAGTAGATATCGCTCTGTTGCCAATATTTGCCAACTGACGGCATAGTCAAACGGCGCGGGAACGGCAAGATCTTGCGCTGATACTCTGCCGCCAACTCTATAGCTATTCCATAGGCCTCTTGGCGACGATAACTGGAATCTTTGGTCAGGCGGCCATGGAAATCACGCCAAGTCACATCGTTGTAAAGCTCACGGTCGCCACAGACGATGGGCAAAACATGAGGCGTGGCCAGATAGCGCCGTACGATTTCAAGATTTTCAAAGGCACGATTCAACGAGGTATCGACGTCGTCAATCGGCAGGATCAGCAACTGTTTGCCTAGCAAGCCAAGCACTTCACGGAAGAAATCCTGCACGCAGTCGGCCAACTGCTTATTGCTGTACATGGCGCGTACCTTGTCCATGCCGTGACGGTCTTGTTGTGTTTCGACCGATTCTAGCGACTGAGCGAGTTTATCCAGCGTCTGGTTCAGGCTGCGAGCTTTGTTGGGTTCTTTTCTTTGTGCTTCTTTCACCTCGTTGTCGTGCAGCACGGCGGCGACGATGATGTGCAAAAATAGCGATTCGCCATTTTCCAGCAAGGTCGGGTCTACCGGGTCGAGGATATGAACTTTGTTAAGGATGTCCTTGTGCTTATCCTGAGCCAGATAGCTTTTCAGGTTGACCAATACGGCCGTTTTACCGGTACCGCGCGCACCGTCTATCGAGATGGCGTTATGTTCGCGCAGCTCATTCAGTGATCTTCCTTTGGCTGCGTCAGCCTTCTTCACAGCGTCAATAATCATCTGCGCCAGCGGTTCGTACACTTCCGCGCGTGGCAACAGGGTATTGGCGTCTGGCAAGACGGCGGATTCTCCGGCATTAAGGGGGATATATCGCTTGTTGTGGCTCATGATCGGTACCTAGCTAGCGGCTAGCGGATTTCTATAGGGCAAAGTAGGGACTCATACTATCACGATAAATACAAAATCCATTTACCATGGCAGGTGCAACTTTGAAACTTATGCGAGCTTTGTGTTCTCGGTGGAACGGAAGCTTAAAGATGCTGCGAACAATTCCCTGATGTGAGCTAGAACGTCATGTATCGCTTCAAACAGCTCATTGGATCTAAGTTGATCTTGCACAGCTACAACGTCCAAGTTGGGATATCTTGGCTGGGGTGCTAGTAATGAACAGTAGTCTTGGTCTACCCGGTCGACAGCCGATCAACTAAGAAGCAACAGAGGGTTGGGGAACTGCTATCCAGCCTTGGAGTTGATCAACAACGCCTCAAGCACGGTGAATGTGAAACAGGTAATTGCACGTGAATCTTTAGATTTGGATTGTTTTCTGTGTAGTAAAATTACTAACCAAGATGATGCAGTAGGGAGACGAGTGTTTCTCTATGTCAGCTTATGGTTCATTTTTATGTCAACTTATGGGTGAAAATCGGCTTGTAAAATATTGATTTTATTGTGGTCTTTATGTCAGTTTATGGTTATAACGACATATTCAATAAGTTACAGCTAATAGCCCCCCTTCAGACCTCTTGGTAATCCACTTTGTGTGGATGAATCAGGAGTCTTCTCTGTGAATCTCTGGCTCAGTCCTCAAGGTATCTGGTACTACCGCAAGGTGACAGTGCTCCCCTGTGGTCGCCGCAAAGACATCAAGAAATCTCTCCGTACTCGGGACAGTGCCCCCCTGAGCCCTATTCACTCTTCGCTGATTACTGGTGGCTTTATCGATTTCGTGCAGGAAAGGGCAGGGGGACGTTTGTTCCCTGAGTTACCTCATCGACAAGACGGTTACAGTCATCTTTGGGGGCAGTTGTTAGTCGTCATCGCCCGGTAGACATAGACTTCCATAGCCTGCGTTATACCGTGGTGGCAATAGAGTTAACGTATCAAGGTGTACCGCTTCAGTATGCGGTGGCGATCTTGGGGCATACCAATGATGCCATCAGTGAGCGAAAATTCGATCAATGTTATATCCTTGATGGCTTTTTATTACAGGGTAAATAACTACCGGACTATCAATGTCGTGACTCCGCCACTCTGATGCAGTTACGGCCGGATGATTTGGCGGTATAGAGCGCAGCATCAGCCAGTTTTACCAGTTCAGATGGCTGCCAGTGACTCGATGGTCTGAGGCAGGCAACACCCATGCTAACGGTCACCAGACCGGTGGCATTTCGTGCGTGTGGCTGCGCGAGTGCAAAAATCAGCCGCTGGATATGTTGGGCAATTTCATAGGCGGATTGACGCTCGACATGTGGCAACAGGATGACAAATTCCTCTCCGCCGTAGCGAGCCACCAACTCCCCCGAGCGGCGCCCGGATTGCGCCAGGGTATGGGCCAGCAATCGAAGGCACTCGTCACCGGCAACGTGGCCATAGAGGTCGTTGAACTGCTTGAAATGATCGATGTCGAGCATGATGAGCGCAATCGGCATCTCTGTCTGAATACAGTGCTCCCAGGCTTGGTTCAATGAGTTGTCGAACAGACGACGGTTGCCGATATTGGTTAGCCCGTCGGTATTGCTGAGCGCTTCCAGTTTCCGGTTCGCTTCCGCCAGCTCCCTGGTTCTGAGCTCGATAATGAGTTCCAGCTCATGTTGGCGCTCCTCCAGACTGGTCATCGGGTAAATTTCGCTTTCCCGAGCCGCACTGTAAGGGATGGAGATACTGCTGTGAGCAATTTTCCACGCCATGGCTTCGTGTCGAAAAATCAATACCAGTCTGGCGGTTCTGCGGGAGAGGATAGGTTCTGATTTCGGTAGATGGATATGAAAGAAGGCGGTGACCGCCACCACATCAGCGGCCAGATCTTGCAGGGTTACATCGAGTATTTCCAGGCGGATCCTGCCCGGGATCTGGGCAAAATCGCGGCGGGTTATCCGGATCCACTCATCCCTATCGGTAACCAGAACATCACTGCTGCCGGCAAAACCGCTGAAATTGTCGCTAAACCGCGTGGTGAGCCGATCATCCCGTGATGAATACAGCTCGATGTACTCATCAAACAGTGAGCGGATCAACTGTTCCCGTTCAGTGGTCATTGCGCTGGGCCCATGTGAAGTGGTCACGTTTTTCAAACGTTCGATTGAACTATAGTCAATTATGTCATTTTAATTGGCTATCTACCTTGATTTTTCTCGTTTTTTTGTTCAATTCCCGCACTTGGCAAGTGTCCGTAGGGCCAGCCAGAATCAAGGCTCCATGGCGTGGTTATCAGAGGCAGTCAGGGGGAGGCTTCTCTCTGCAACGGCGGCCGCTGCGGGCTGCATTTCACGAGCTGAGCAGGGCTGTCAACGAGTTCGATCAGGCAAGGTAGTGGCTGGAGCCACTGCTCGGCTGATGATTAACACGCTTATCGTTTGTCATGTTCATCGTCATCCCAACTCATTTTTTGGGGTTGCCATTGAACAAGAATAATTATCATCTATATCGATGGAGATGGATATTTACGCTCTGGTTAATTACGCAGGGTGACGTGAAGGTAAATAGTGTGAAGGTGGGCGGTAACATCTGTAACTGGGTGAGCGAATGCATCGCGAGTTAAATATGATCACTATGTTTCAGGCAGCCTTCCACCTTGCCTTTTCTCTCACCATTAATTTGAATGCAGATTCACGATGATGCGTAAACATATCCGTGAGTGCGATATTTTACTCACCCGCATCCAAGACAATAAAGAGTGGGGGGGAGCGTATTGATATGCATACCTCGGCGGCATCTTTTCATTAAGCGGTGTTAAACGGCAGGGAGGCCAAGCGGGGTTGTGCTGTATGGGCTCGCAGTAGAGCGTGTCGCACTGAAATGCAAACTGAAACCAAGCGACATGCAGGTAAATCGTGCCGTGCAGGCCGTGCTTGCTACCGTTGGCAGCTGGCCGTGAGACCGCTCTGGTGTGGAGAGGCAAGTCAGGAGGTTGTCCCGTGGATGACTGTATGGAATATGCAATGGAATGAGTAAAGATATATTCAATGGAACATTTATTGTTGTGGGGAATTATTGTGAAATGAGCGGTATAGTCAAGATTTCAATCATGTTAATTTGGCTCACAGTGAAAGAGAGGATATGCGGTGATTAATTATTTAATATCCAATTAAGTTCATAAAATTTACGGGGATGCCAAATATCTCTTTAGGGGTAATTAATTTCATTTGTGATGTGGCTCGCTATGAAAATAGGGGGAAGCCGGTCGAAATTGATAGAGATCAATACTGCAGGGTGGGTGAGTCCTTAGCATTTCCGCTATTAAGCATTTATCAAACAAGTGCTCACTACGGGAATAAGAAGAATGGTCGAGGATAATTTTTTATCGGCTCATGGGATTAATCGCCGTGATTTTATGAAATTGTGTGCCGGGATGGCCGCAACCCTGGGATTAAGTCAGCATGCCGTAGCCAAGATGGCCACTGCGCTCACCAGCCCCGAACGGCCGCCGGTGATCTGGATTGGGGCGCAGGAGTGCACCGGTTGTACCGAATCGCTGCTGCGGGCCACCCACCCCACCATCGAGAACCTGATCCTCAACACCATTTCGCTGGAGTACCACGAGGTGCTCTCGGCGGCCTTTGGTCATCAGGCGGAAGAGAACAAGCACAACGCCATCAAGCGCTATAAAGGCAAGTATGTGCTGGTGGTGGATGGCTCCATTCCGCTCAAAGATGGTGGCGTCTACTGCATGGTGGCCGGTGAGCCTATCGTCGACCATATTCGCCGTGCTGCCGCCGACGCGGCTGCGGTGATCACCATCGGCTCCTGCGCCGCCTGGGGCGGTGTGCCTGCCAGCGGTGGCAACCCGACCGGCGCGGTCAGTCTGGAAGAGGCGCTGGGCAATATCAGCACCCCGATCATCAATATCCCGGGCTGCCCGCCCAATCCCCACAACTTCCTCACCACGGTTGCCTACTACATCACCTACGGCAAGCTGCCGGCGCTGGATAGCAAGAAGCGTCCGCTGTTTGCCTATGAGCGGCTGATCCACGAGAACTGCGAGCGTCGTCCGCACTTCGACGCAGGGCGTTTTGCCAAGGAGTTTGGCGATGAGGGTCACCGTCAGGGTTGGTGTCTCTACCATCTGGGCTGCAAAGGGCCGGAGACCTATGGCAACTGCTCGACCCTGGAGTTCTGCGATGTGGGCGGCGGCATCTGGCCGGTCGGCATCGGTCACCCCTGTTATGGCTGCAACGAGCAGGGGGTCGGTTTTAGCAAGGGGATCTTCCAGCTCGCCAAGGTCGAGAACCCGACCCCGCGGGTGGATAAACCAGATGTGAAGATCCAGGAGGGGGGCTATACCTCGCCCACCGCGACTGGCCTTATTGGTGGCGCCCTCGGGGTGCTGGTAGGGGTGAGTCTGATGACGGTGCGTGAACTCGGTCGCCAGCAGAAGCGCCACGAAGCCGGGCAGCACCCATCACGGGAGGAGTAACCGTGAACAGACGAAACTTCCTCAAATTTGCCTCCGTCGGTGCACTGGCGGCGGGCACAGCCGTACCCGGCACCGCACTGGCGGCGGCCAAGAACAAGCCGCCCATTCCCAGCGCGCTCGGCATGCTCTACGACTCTACCCTCTGCGTCGGCTGTCAGGCCTGTGTGGCGGAGTGTCAGCGCCTCAACGGCAATCCGGCCAATCCAGCCGGGGCGCAAACCTGGTCCAACAACGACAAGCTGACCCCCTACACCAACAACATCATTCAGGTGTGGAAGAGCGGCACTGGCGAGCACAAGGATCAGCTGGTGGATGGCTACGCCTACATCAAGAAGCAGTGCATGCACTGTGTCGATCCCAACTGCGTCTCTGTCTGCCCGGTGCAGGCCCTTAAAAAAGATCCCAAGACAGGCATCGTTCACTACGACCCGAGCGTCTGCACCGGTTGCCGTTACTGCATGGTGGGCTGCCCGTTCGACGTGCCCAAATATGACTATGACAACCCGCTGGGGGCGATCCACAAGTGCGAGCTCTGCAACCAGAAAGGGCTGGAGCGGATTGATCAGGGCAAGTTGCCCGGCTGCGTCGAGGTGTGCCCCACCGGCGCCGTCATCTTCGGCACCCGCGAGGAGCTGATGGCCGAGGCCAAGCGTCGTCTGCTGGCGACTCCGGGCAGCGAATATGCCTATCCGCGCCAGACCCTCTCTGCCAACGACCCTTACCTGCACGAGGTGCCCAACTACCAGCCTTACGTCTATGGCGAGAAAGAGGGGGGCGGCACCCAGGTGCTGGTGCTGGCCGGGGTGCCCTATACCAAGCTCGACATGCCCGATCTGCCGGAGCTCTCCTCCGGTGCCCGCTCCGAGCATATCCAGCACACCCTCTACAAGGGGATGGTGCTGCCCATGGTGGTGCTGACCGGCCTCTCGGTGCTCATTCGCCGCAACACCAAGAATGGTCACGATCATCATCACGATGATGGCCATGATCAGGGGAGTGCGCAGATCAAGGGTCAGGGCACCACAAAGGGAGGCAAGGATCATGAGTAACCACAAGGCGTATCCCCTCGGCGGCAAGCTGGTCAGCTGGCCTGTGCTGGTGCTGGCCCCCTTTGCCGTGCTGTGCGGCATGTTGATCTTGAAACGCCTCGTCTTCGGGCTGGGTTCGGTCACCGATTTGAATGGCGGCTACCCCTGGGGGCTCTGGATCTCGTTCGATCTCTTGATCGGTACCGGTTTCGCCTGCGGCGGCTGGGCGCTGGCCTGGGCTGTCTATGTGTTCAACCGGGGCGAGTATCACCCGTTGGTGCGACCGGCCCTGCTGGCGAGCCTGTTCGGCTACTCGCTGGGCGGTCTCTCCATCACCATCGACGTGGGGCGTTACTGGAACCTGCCGTACTTCTACCTGCCCGGTCACTTCAACACCTCCTCGGTGCTGTTCGAGACGGCGGTCTGCATGACCATCTATATCGGGGTGATGGCGCTGGAGTTTGCGCCCGTGCTGCTGGAGAAGTTCGGCTGGAAGGCGTCACTCATTCGCCTCAACAAGATCATGTTCTTCGTGCTGGCGCTGGGGGCTCTGCTGCCCACCATGCACCAATCCTCGATGGGGTCGTTGATGATCGTCGCGGGGGAGAAGATCCATCCGCTCTGGCAAAGTTACGAGCTGTTACCGGTCTTCTCTTTGCTCACCGCCTTTATCATGGGTTTCTCCATCGTGGTGTTCGAGGGATCTCTGGTGCAGGCGGGATTGGCGGGGCGGGGCCCCAACGAGAAGTCGCTCTTCTACAAGCTGACCCAGGTGATCGATATCTTCCTGATCCTGTTTGTGGCGCTGCGCTTTGCCGAGATCGTCATCCACGACAAGTCGGAGTATCTCTCCGAGTTCAATCGCTTCTCCATCATGTTCTGGAGCGAGATTGCGCTGATGATCTTCCCGCTGCTGGTGTTCCACTGGGACAAGAGCCGCCGGGATTCGCGCATGTTGTTCCTGGGGGCCCTCAGCATGCTGCTGGGCGCCGCCCTCTGGCGACTGGATTACTCCCTGCTCGCCTTCAACCCCGGCAATGGCTACCACTACTTCCCCTCTGCGGAGGAGGTGCTGATCTCTCTGGGCTTTGTTGCCATCGAGGTGTGTGCCTATTTGCTGTTGATCCGGCTGCTGCCGGTACTGCCATCACTTGAACGTGTTCACCAAGATTATCAGGCCCGAGGGAAAGCCAACGTATGAGCCAACGTATCACCATAGACCCCATCACCCGCATTGAGGGGCACCTGCGTATCGACTGCGAAATCGAAGGCGGTAAAGTGACCAAAGCCTGGTCGTCCGGCACCATGTGGCGCGGGATGGAGGAGATCGTCAAGGGCAACGACCCGCGCGATGCCTGGATGATAGTGCAGCGCATTTGCGGGGTATGTACCTCCATTCACGCCATCGCCTCGGTGCGGGCTGTGGAGAATGCCATCGGCGCCAAGGTGCCGGTCAACGCCCAGTTTATCCGCAACCTCATCATCGCGGCCCACAACATCCACGATCACATCGTCCACTTCTATCAGCTCTCCGCGCTGGACTGGGTGGACATCACCGCGGCCCTTGAGGCCAATCCGCAAAAAGCGGCGGACATGCTCAAGGGTGTATCAACCTGGTCCCTCAACAGTGCCGATGAACTGACCAAGGTGCAGGACAAGATCCGCGCGCTGGTGGCGAGCGGCCAGCTCGGCATCTTTGCCAACGGTTACTGGGGTCACAAGGAGATGAAGCTGAGCCCGGAGGTAAACCTCATCGCCGTGGCCCACTACCTGCAGGCACTGGAGTGCCAGCGCGATGCCAACCGCATTGTCGCCATTCTGGGGGGCAAGAGCCCGCACATCCAGAATCTGGCGGTGGGCGGCGTGGCCAACCCCATCAATCTGGATGCGCCGAGCGTGCTCAACCTCGAGCGGCTGCTCTATGTGAAGAGCTTTATCGACCGGCTCGGCGAGTTTATCGAGCAGGTCTACAAGGTGGATGCCGCCATCATCGCCGCTCACTACCCCGAGTGGCTGACACTGGGGCAGGGGGCCAAGCACTACCTGAGCGTGCCGGAGCTCCCCACCGACGCCAACGGTGGCAGCTTCCTGATGCCGGGTGGCTATATCGAGAATGGCAATCTGGCAGGTTATCGCCCCATCGAGAGCCATCAGGACGCCTGGCTGATGGACGGTATTGCCGAGAGCAACAAGCACGCCTGGTACAAGGATGACGAGCCCCTCAAGCCGTGGGAGGGCAAAACCGAGCCCAACTACACCGGCTGGCAGGATGACGGCAAATACTCCTGGGTCAAATCCCCCACCTTCTACGGCAAGGTGGTGGAGGTGGGGCCGCTCGCAGACCTCTTGGTCAAGCTGGCCGCCAAACACCCGGAGACGGTGGCGCATTTCGATCAGCTGAACGGCATCTACAAGGCGCTCACCGGCTCTGCCATCAAGACCGAACAGCTGCACTCCACCATGGGCCGCATCATCGGTCGCGCGGTGCGCTGCTGCGTGCTCAAAGACACCCTGGCGCACCAGTGGAAGGCGCTGGTGGACAACATCGGCAAGGGGGACACCACCGCCTACATCAAGGCGGAGATCCCGGCGGATAAAGAGTTTCGCGGAGTGGGCTTTGAAGAGGCACCACGCGGCATGCTCTCCCACTGGATCGTCATCAAGGGCGGCAAGATCGAGAACTATCAGGCGGTGGTGCCATCGACCTGGAACTCGGGCCCGCGCAACTTCAATGACGAGCCCGGCCCCTACGAGCAGGCGCTGGTGGGCACCCCGGTGGCGGATCCCGCCAAACCGCTGGAAGTGGTGCGCACCATCCACTCGTTCGACCCCTGCATGTCCTGTGCGGTCCACGTGGTGGATACCCAGAATGGCGAAACAACTCAGGTGAAGGTGTTGTGATGAACATCCTGATCCTGGGCGTCGGCAACCTGCTCTTGAGCGATGAGGCGGTGGGGGTGCGCATTGTCGAGGCGCTGGGGCGCAACTACCGTTTCGCCCCCGGCATCGAGCTGCTCGATGGCGGTACCGCCGGCATGGAGCTGCTCGAAGCGATGGCCAGTCGCGACCACATCATTCTGGCGGATGCGGTGCGCAGCGGTAATCCGCCGGGCACCGTAGTGACTCTGAAAGATGAGGAGATCCCGACCCTGTTTGGCCGCAAGATCTCCCCCCATCAGCTGGGGCTGGCGGACGTGCTCTCGGCGTTGCATATGACGGGGGAGTCGCCAAAGCGGCTCACTCTGATCGGGGTCGAGCCCGAATCCCTCGAACCGCGTATCGGCCTCACCCCTGAGGTGGCGGCTGCCATGGGGGAGGCGACGGATCGGATTTTGACCCTGCTGGCCAGTGTCGGTGCCCCCGCCATCCCGCTCTCTGAGCAGGAGAAAGCTGAACAAGCGCGGGAGGGCCTATGGCGCAGTCCCATTTAAGCGAGGCTGAGAGAGTGCTGGAGAGAGTACCGGAGACGGCACAGGAGTTTGCCGGTTTTGCCACCAATCCCGCGCCCTTGCTGGTGGCCCAGTACGAGCGGATCGCTAGGGAAGAGATGCAAGGACTGCCCTTCTATCACGCCAGCATGCCAATCGTTGCGGAGTGCGTGCTGTTTGAAGGTCAGTGGCTCGGCTGTGTGCTCACCCCCTGGATGCTGAGCGTGGTGGTGCTGCCGGGGCCGGATCAGCTTTGGCCGGTGCGCAGCAGCGATCGACTCGCCCTGCAGCTCCCTTGCGGCAACATGACCTTTATGGTGGGTGAATTGCCAGAAAGTGGCCAGTTGCTGGCCTGCTCCCTGATGTCGCCGCTCGAACCCCATCTCGGTGCCGGGGAGGGGCGCTCACTGGTGAGCAGCACCCTCAAGATGCTGCTCTCCTTGCCGGTGCAGCAAGGGGCTGGCGGCGTGGATCTGGGCCGCAGACGGCTATTCGGTGCCCGGCGCGGTCAACAGGCATAGTCGCTAGGTTTCACGCGAAATCAAGTTTAGAATAGGGGGCCATTTTGGCCCCTCACTCCCATGTTCAGACACGCATTGCGCCTCTTTTTTGAGTGATGATCCGTGAGTGGTACAAAACAAGAAGGAGCCCCATGACTGTTTCTCGCAATTCCCTTCGCCATTACGCCAGATCCAGCGCTACCGCCCTGTTGACCCTGCTGCTGGGCACCGTTTCTCACGCGGCGCTGGCCGCTGCCCAACCTGTGCCTGCCGAGCTCAAGCTCGCCATCGGAGCCGAACCCACCGAGGGGTTTGACCCTCTGCTTGGCTGGAGCCACGGCAGCTACCTGCTGCTGCACAGCCCGCTGCTCAAGCAGAACGCCGATCTCAGCTGGCAAAACGTGCTCACCCAAGCGGTGACCCCGAGCAAGGATGGCAAGGGGTGGCTCATTACCCTCAAGCCTGACCTGAAATTCTCCAACGGCGCGCCGCTCACCGCCGAGGATGTGGCCTTTACCTACAACAGCGCGGCCAAAGGTGGCGGCAAGATCGACATGGGCAACTTTGTCTCGGCCAAGGTGCTCTCGCCCACCGAGGTTGCCATCACCCTGAGTGCCCCCCAGAGCACCTTCGTCAACGTGCTGGGCTCGCTCGGTATCGTGTCGAAGCAGGATTACGACGCAAAAGCGTATGCCCAAAAGCCGGTCGGTGCCGGCCCCTACCGGCTGGTGAGCTTCCTGCCCGGCCAGCAACTGGTGGTAGAGGCAAACCCCTATTACGCCGGCGGCAACAATGACTTCAAACGGCTGGTGTTTGTCTTTATCGATGAAGAGAGCGCCTATGCCGCCGCCCAGAGCAGCCAGCTCGATGTGGTGCGCATTGCCCCGTCACTGGCGCCCACCGTGCCTGCTTCCCTCAAGCTCTGGGTGCGGCCGAGCGTGGAGAACCGCGGCATCGTCTTCCCCATTCCGCCTGCGGGCGGCAAGGATGCCAAGGGTTATCCCATCGGCAACGACGTGACCTCGGACGTGGCGGTGCGCCGCGCCATCAACTACGCCATAGATCGCAAGCTGCTGGCCGACCAGCTGCTGGAAGGGCACGCTATCCCCGCCTACAGCGCGGTAGAAGGGTTGCCATGGCTGAACAAAGCCACCGCTTTCAAGGACGGGGATGCGGCCCACGCCAACGCCCTGCTCGACGAGGCAGGCTGGAAGATGGGCAGTGACGGCATTCGCCACAAGGGCAATCTGCGCGCCGCCTTTACCCTCTGGTACACCAGTGGCGACAGCACCCGCCGGGATTTGGCGGAAGCGGTGCGGGCCATGCTCAAACCCATTGGCCTCGAAGTGAGCCTCAAGTCCGGCAGCTGGGAGCAGGTGGAGCGGGAGATGCACGCCAACCCGGTGCTGATGGGGTGGGGGAGTCTGGATCCCATGGAGCTCTATCACCACTACCAGAGCGGCTCCGGTGGCGTGGAGTTCTACAACCCGGGCTACTACAGCAACCCTGTGGTGGATGGCCACCTCAAGCAGGCGCTGGATGCCCCGAACTGGCAGGCGGCCGTGCCGTTCTGGCAGCAGGTGGAGTGGGATGGCAAGACCGGCGCCGGAGTGCAGGGAGATGCCGCCTGGGCCTGGCTGCTCAACGTGCAGCATACCTATCTCGCCAACCGCTGCATCGACCTTGGCAAGGGGGCGCCGGAAATTCACGGTAGCTGGTCCCTGCTCAACAACCTGCAGGATTGGCGGTGGACGTGCCGCTAAGTTCGCCCTTGAGTCATTCAGGTTCTCTGTTGCTAAAAGCCCTGCTGCGTCTGGCAGGGCTGTTATGTCTGGTCTCGGTCGCCACCTTTGTGCTGCTGAGTTACTCCCCCATCGACCCCATCAAGGCCTATATCGGGAGCGATCTGCTCCATGTGCCGCCGGAGCAGTACGCCCGCATCGCCGCTCGCTGGGGGCTGGATCAACCGCTCTGGCTGCGCTACTGGCACTGGTTTACCCAAGTGCTGCAGGGGGATCTCGGTTACTCCATGCTCTACAACGCGCCTGTGGGTGAAGTCATAGGCCAGCGCTTTGCTGCCTCTTTCCTGCTGCTGGCGGGCGCCTGGCTGCTCTCCGGCTTTTTCGGGATTTTGCTGGGCCTCTGCGCCGGTCGCTATCTCAACCGCTGGTCGGATCGCCTGATTTGCCGTTTTGCCTACCTGCTTGCCTCTCTGCCCACCTTCTGGGTCGGCCTGTTGCTGCTGGCGCTGTTTGCGGTGCACTGGCCGCTACTGCCAGTCTGCTGTGCCTGGACGCCGGGGCTTGCTGCCGATGAAGCGGACTGGTTGATGCGATTGCGCCATCTGTTGCTGCCGGTGGCTACCTTGGCGCTGCTCGGGCTTGGCAATATTGCCCTGCACACCCGAGCGCGGGTGGCCGAGGTGCTGGAGAGCGACTTTATCCGCTACGCCCGCGCTCAGGGGGATGGCGGCTGGCCCATGCTGCGTTTTCATGTGCTGCGCCACGCCCTGACCCCGGCGCTCTGCCTGCAGTTTGCCTCACTCGGTGAGTTGATTGGCGGATCGCTGTTGGCGGAGAAGGTCTTCTCCTATCCGGGGCTCGGCCAGGCCACCGTGGATGCGGGGCTGCGGGGCGATATCCCCCTGCTGATGGGCATAGTGCTCTTCTGCACCCTGCTGGTCTTTATTGGCAACACGGTGGCCAGTTTGCTGCTGGCCCGCATCAATCGGGGTTGGGAGGGGGAGCATGCTGTTTAATCCGTTTCCCTCCATACTGCGGCTGGTTTTTGCCCTGCTCGGATTGGCACTGCTGGCCACTTACGGCTGGAGCCTCTCTCATCAGGATGTGCCGATGGATCTGCTGGCCCGCCAGCAGCCACCCTCGTTGGTCCACTGGTTTGGCACCGATCAGATGGGGCGGGATCTCTGGTTGCGGGCCTTTCAGGGCTCCCTCACCAGTCTGGAGTTGGGTATCAGCACGGCGCTCTGTAGCGGGCTGCTGGCCATGGTGGCGGCAAGCGTGTCGCTCATTCACCCCAGATGTGATGTGGCGGTGCGGCTGCTCATCGACGCCATGCTGGCGCTACCCCATATGCTGCTGCTGATTTTGATCTGCTTTACCGTGGGGGGCGGTATGCGCGGGGTGATCCTGGCGGTGGCCCTCACTCACTGGCCCAAGCTGGCGCTCATTCTTTGCGCAGAAGCGCGGCGGATCGCCTGCAGCGACTATGTGGTGCTGGCCCGTTGTCAGGGGATGGGGGCGCTGCGTCGCTGGCGCATCCACCTGCTGCCGGGGCTGTTGCCCCAGTGGTTTATCGGCACCTTGCTGATGTTTCCCCATGCGGTGCTGCACAGCGCGGCCTTGAGCTTTCTCGGCTTTGGTCTGGCGGCCCACGAGGCCTCCCTTGGCCTGCTGCTGGCCGATGCGCTGCGTTATCTGGCCGGTGGCGGCTGGTGGCTGGCCCTCTTCCCGGGGCTGATGTTGCTGCTGCTGGTCCTGCTGTTTGATCAGGCTACCCGCGCTCTGCAACAGCTGCTGTGGCACAGGAGTGAACCATGCTGAGTTTTGATCAGGTGACCATAGAGGCGGCCCACTATTCCTGGCTGGGGCGGCGCAGCTGGCAGGCTTTGCTGACCGATATCAGCCTGCAACTGGCGCCGGGGGAGATAGTGGCGCTGGTGGGGGGGAGCGGCGAGGGCAAGAGCCTGCTGCTGCAAAGCGCCCTGACATTGCTGCCGGACAATCTGCGAATGCGCGGCACCCTCTCCCTCGATGGCGTGCCCCTGTGCGACGCCAGCCGGGCCCGTCTGCGCGGCCACACCCTCTGTTATGTGCCGCAGGGGGTGAGTGCCCTCAATCCGCTGCTGACGGTGGAGCGCCAGCTGGGGCGGGCGGCACGCCTCTGCGGCCAGAGCGGTTCTCGCGAGCGGCTCGGCGAGCAACTGCTGCGCTACCAGTTGCCCGCGACCACCTTGGACAGATTCCCGCGCCAGCTCTCCGGCGGCATGGCCAAGCGCATTCTGGCCTGCACTGCAGCCCTCGGCGGCGCCCGTTACATTCTGGCAGACGAGATCACCGCCTGGCTCGACGAGGAGCTGGCCTGTCTGCTGCTCGTTCAGCTGCGTGAATTGGCCAATCAGGGCAGCGGTATCCTCTGGGTCACCCACGATCTGGCGCTGGCGGCCCGCTTTGCCGATCGCATAGTCGCGCTCCATCAGGGCCAAGTGAGCGATACCTTGAGCAGCCTCCATCTGCGCCAGGGGCAGGGGAGCGAGATGCTCCGTGCCCACTGGCAGGCGCTGCCGGAGTTCAATGCGCTTTTCTCTGTGCCGGAGGTTTCCTGATGTTTGAAGTACGAAATCTCACCATCGCCCAGGGGGAACGTCCCCTCTGGCAGGGGTTATCGCTGACGGTGAAAGCGGGCGAACGGCTCGGCATCTCCGCCCCGAGCGGCCATGGCAAGACCACCCTGGGGCGGGTATTGGCGAGTTGGCAACCGGTTGGGGCCGGCGGGCAGATCCTGCTGGATGGGCAGCCGGTGCCTGCACAGGTAAAAGGTTATAACCCCATCCAGCTGGTGCCCCAGCACCCGGAGCTCACCTTCAATCCCTATCGCACCACCGGCCAGGCGTTGTGGGACGTATGGCGCCCCGATGAGGCCATGCTGGCCCGCTTTATGGTCAAGCCTGAATGGCTCGGTCGTAAACCAGGTCAACTCTCCGGTGGCGAGCTGGCCCGCATCGCGCTGCTGCGCGCCCTCGATCCCCGCACCCGGTTGCTTGTCGCCGATGAGGTGACCGCCCAGCTGGATCCGCAAATCCAGCGCCAACTCTGGCGGGAGTTGATGCGTGAGTGCGAGCAGCGCGGGCTTGGCATGGTGATATTCAGTCACCAGCAGGCGCTACTGGGCCAGATCTGCCATCGGGTGCTGCGCTTTGGTGAGGTGCCTGCGGAGCAGGAGGCGATGGCTCGTAGCGTGGCCTGAGGATTGGCTTCCCCCTCATCCCCAGCCCTTCTCCCGCAAGGGGAGAAGGGGGCAGACGGTGCCATCTCGCCACGCTCGGGGTTTGGGAAACTGGGCGGGTTGTTATGCCCACAGACTTTCTGGGTGGGGGCGAATATTTCGAGCATATTGCCAGCATCCACGCATAGGTTTCCCTTTCCCTGTTGAGACAGAAGAGAAGAATGCGATATCCACCAACCGGTTCCCTCTCCCTGGGGAGAGGGCCAGGGTGAGGGGACGCGAGTATGAAACGCTGGCCATTCTGTAAAGAGAGAGCCGTTGGCAAAGTGCGCAGATAAAGAGAGGGAGGCATCAGCCTCCCTTTTTTGTTTGCTACCGTTATCAACGGCATTTAACCGGTTGATCTCAAGCACTGGCCAGCCAGTTGAGCCAGGCATCCATCCCTTCACCGGTAGTGGCGCTGACCTGGATCACCTGAATATAGGGGTTGACCCGTTTGGCGTTCTCGATGCAGCGGGCCATGTCAAAGCTGACGTAGGGCAGCAGATCGATCTTGTTGATCACCATCAGCTGGGCGGCGGCGAACATGTCCGGGTATTTCAGCGGCTTCTCTTCCCCCTCGGTGACGGAGAGGATCGCCACCTTGTACTTCTCGCCGAGATCGAAGCTGGCGGGGCAGACCAGATTGCCGACGTTCTCGATAAAGAGGATGCCCCCTTCATTGGCGGGCAGCTGGTGGCAGGCGTCGTGAACCATTTTTGCGTCAAGATGGCAGCCCTTGCCGGTGTTGATCTGCACGGCAGGAACGCCGGTGGCACGGATACGATCCGCGTCGGCACTGGTCTGCTGATCCCCTTCGATCACCGCGCAGGGGCGCTTGTCGGCCAGCTGGCGCAGGGTTTCGCACAGCAAGGTGGTCTTGCCTGAACCCGGGCTAGAGACCAGATTCAGCACCAGCTGGGCTGCTTCGTCGAAGTGTTCGCGGTTGTGGGCCGCCAGCGCATTGTTCTTGGCCAGCACATCCATCTCGATGGCGATCAGCTGACGCTGCCCCATGCCGGGCACCGACAATCCCGCTTCCCCTTTGCCATAGTGCAGATCACCCTGCTGATGGTCATGGTCATGGTCATGGTCATGGTCATGGTCATGGTCATGGCTGTGGTCATGTGGATGAGCGTGGGAATGCCCGTGGTCATGGGAATGGCCATGATGATGTGGGTGGGCATGATCATGATGATGGTCATGGGGGTGATCATTACCCTCTGCACTCATGGGGGCCCGGACGCCGTGGTAGTGGTGATGGACATCCCCCTGATGGTGATAGTGGTGGTGAATGATCAGGGTGCGCGGCGCACTCTGCTCGTGGTCATGATGGTGATGGGCGTCATGAGCATGATGATGGTCGTGCTCATGACCATGTTCATGATGATGTTCATGTTCGTGATGATGCTCATGGCCGGCGATCCGCGCCTGGCCGCATCCGCATACGCTACACATATCAACTTACCTCGATGTCGGTGATGCGCAGGCTATCACCCTGCGCGACTCGTAATTTGTATCCGCCACACTCGGGACAGGCCTGCCCGCGCTCGGTGAGGGTGACCGTCTGGTTGCAGTCGTAACACCAGGCCTCTGCCGCCTGATGCTGAAAGTGCAGCTGGGCGCCCTCGACGGCGGTGCCCTTGGCGGCCGCCTCGAAACAGAACGCTATGGTGTCCGGGTCAACGCAGGAGAAGCTGCCGACCTCGAGCCAGAGGGCGGTCACCTTGTTAAAGCCCCGCTGGGTGGCCTGTTCGGCCGCCAGATCGATGGCGGCCATGGCCAGAGACATTTCGTGCATGGTGGCTCCTTAACCGATATGGGGAGGAGCAGTGACTCCTCGCTGTAATTGACGGAACGGCATGGCCGCTCAACAGATCCGCGGCAGCAGCTCCCCTTGCGGCAGCTCCAGATAGCGGCGGCTGCCCCAGGGGTTGTTGAGGATCACCTTGTGGCGATCGCTCGCCTGCACCAAGCCGATCTGGCTGGCGGCGGGGTTGAATTGCCGCAAGATACCCAGCGCGTCCTGTGCCTGTCCGGCAGGCAGGGCCAGCACCATGGTTCCCTCGTTGGCGAGATCATGGGGCTCGAAGCCATAGAGCTCGCACAGGCCACGCACCGGATCGCACACCGGAATGGCGGACTCCTCCAGCTCGATGGCCACCTGGGAGGCGCTGCTCCACTCGTTGAGCACGGCGGCAAGGCCACCGCGGGTGGCATCGCGCAGGGCGTGGGGGGTAATACCCGCTTTTAGCAGCGCTTCTACCTGCGGCCAGAGGGTGGTGCAGTCGCTTTTCAGATCAGATCCCAACTGCAGGGCGTCGCGGGCCATCAGGATGCAGGCGCCGTGGCTGCCGATATCCCGCGACACCAGAATGGCGTCACCGGCCTTGAGGTTGCGTACCGAGATGCCCCGGCTTTGCTCAGGCAGCGGGAAGGTGCCGACCCCGCTGGTGTTGATAAAGATCTTGTCAGCTGCCCCCTTGGGCACCACCTTGGTGTCGCCGCAGACGATGCGGGCGCCGCTCTTGGCAAGCTCAGTGGCCATCGATTCGACGATGCGGGCAAGATCGGCGTAGGGGAACCCCTCCTCGATGATAAAGCTGGCGCTCAGATACTCGGGCTTGGCCCCCATCATGGCGAGATCGTTGACCGTGCCGGCGATGGCCAGTTTGCCGATATCGCCCCCCTCAAAGAAGAGCGGCGAGACGGTAAAGCTGTCGGTGGTGAAGGCGATGGGCCCCTCTACCGGCAACAGGGCTGCATCTTCACCGCGCAGCAGGATCTCGTTGCCAAAGTGGCGAAAGAAGAGCTGATTGATCAGCTGGTTCATCTCGACACCGCCGCCGCCGTGGCTAAGTTGGATTTCTCTCATCGTTCCTGGATCCCCATATATCGGTAGTAGGCATTGCAGGCCCCTTCGGAGCTGACCATGCAGCTGCCCATGGGCTGGGTCGGGGTGCAGCCCCGGCCAAAGACTTTGCACTGGTTAGGCTTGGCAAGGCCGCGCAGGATATCGGCGCACTGGCACGCCTTGTGGTCATCGATGGGGGTCTGATTGAGCGCGAAGTGACGCTCCGCATCGCGCTTGGCAAAGGCATCGCGCAGGCGCAGGGCCGAGGCGTTGATATCCCCCAGACCCCGCCAGCGAAAGTGCTCGCGGGTCTCGAAAAAGCGCTCGACCAGCCGCTGGGCGGCTTTATTGCCGCTGGCGGTGACGGCGCGGCTGTATTGCACCTCCAGCGCGTAGCGACCCTCCACCTTCTGGCGCACCATCATCAAGAGCGCCTCCATCACATCCACCGGCTCGAAGCCGCTCACCACCACAGGTACCTGATAGCGATCGACGATGGGCAGGTAGATATCGGCGCCGGTGATGACGCTGACGTGAGAGGGGCCGATAAAGGCGTTCACCTTGGCCACCCCGTCGGCCATCACCGCATGAATGGCGGGGGGCACCAGCACATGGTTGATATGAAACAAGAGGTTCTCGACCCCTTGCTCTTCAGCCGCAGCCAGCAAGGCGGCGGTCATGGGGGTGGAGGTCTCGAAACCGATGGCGAAGAAGACCACGGTTTTCTCAGGGTTCTCACGGGCGATACGCAGGGCATCGAGGGGGTCATAGACCGGGCGGATATCGCTCCCCTTGGCGCGCTGCTGGGCCAGCGTGCCTTTGGAGCCAGGCACCCGGATCATGTCCCCCAGGGTGACCAGAATGACATTCGGTTGACTCGCCAGCTCGATGGCCTGATCGATGCGCTCTTTGGGCATGATGCAGACCGGGCAGCCGGGGCCGTGAACGAACTCGATGCTGGTTGGCAGCAGCTGGTGCAGGCCGTACTTCATGATGGTGTGGGTATGGCCGCCACACACCTCCATCACCCGCAGCGGCTCGGGCAAATCCTTGGCCAGTTCTGTAATTTGGGCGGCGAGGGCACGGATCACCTCGGGCTGGCGAAAGCCCTGAAAGAGATCATTCAAGGTCAGCATGGCAAGATATCCTGTTTGGGCATCAGGGCCACCATCTGGCGGAAGCTCTCGAGGCTGGCCTGCGCCTCTTCCTGGTCAATCTTGCTCATCACAAAGCCGATATGGAGCAGCACATAGTCGCCAATGTTGAGAGGCTCTTCGAGCAGCATGCAGCTGACGCGCCGCTGCACTCCCAGGGTGTCGACGGTGACGCAGTTATCTTCGGGGTGCAGCTGCACCACCTGAGAGGGGATGGATAGACACATGAATTTCAGGACTCCGACAAGGTGGCACAACCGGTGGTGACAGGCTGATGCGTGGCAAGATGGTGGATGGCAAACCAGAGCTGACCGGCGGCGATGCCACCGTCATTGAGCGGCAGGGTTTCGCTGGTCAATACCTGCCGCCCCGCCGCTTTGAGCGCGGGCACCAGCTGGTCCATCAGCACCCGGTTTTGAAAGACGCCGCCCCCGAGCGCCACCGGATAGCCGGGGAAGCGTTCGGCAAGGGCGATGACCAGATTGCTGATGGCGCGGATAAAACCGGCGGCCAGGCTGGCGGTGGCGGTGCCTTTTCTCTGCTCGCTGACAAGGGTATGGATCAGCTCGGCCCACTGGATCTGCAGTGGTCCCTCTGTTGATTGGCTGAGATCAAAGGCGAGGGGGAAGGGCAATTCATCGGGGGCCAGCTGCAAGGCGGCTGCCTCCAGCAGGAGTCCCGCTTCGCCCTCGTAATCGGGGGTATCGATCACCCCCAAGAGCGCCGCCACCGCATCGAACAGCCGACCGATGGAGCTGGTGTAAGGGGCGTTGCGACCGAGATGCCAGAGCTGGTGCAGATTGCTGATCAGCTTAAGGGGCAGTTGCTTGATCAACGGAATATCGAGGGCGCTGATCTGCTCAGGGCTGTACGATTCAAACAGCAGCCCCAGCAGCTGACGTATCGGCTCGCGGATGGCCGCTTCGCCGCCGATCAGCTTGAAGGGGGCAAGGTGGGCAACCCGCTCAAATCCCTGAACGTCTGCGATCAGCAGCTCGCCACCCCAGAGGGTGCCGTCATCCCCAAGGCCGGTGCCATCGAAGGCAACACCCAGCACCGGGCCCGTGATGTCGTGCTCGGCCATCACCCCCAGCAGGTGGGCGTGATGGTGCTGCACCTCGAGGTGGGTCGCACCCTGATCGCGGCAGTAATTCTTGGCCCACTGATGGCTGAGGTAGCCCGGGTGGCGATCCGAGACCAGAACTTCGGGGTTGAGATCGTAGAGCTCGCGAAAGGTGGCCAGGGTCTGCTCGAAGTGCTCCTGCATCGGCAGGCTGTGCAGATCGCCGATATAGGGGCTGTAGATGCGTTGGCGACCGAAGGCGAGCGCCAGCTGGTTCTTCTGCTGCGCCCCGACCGCCAGCAGCGGCACCTTGACCGCCTCTTGCAGGCTGGGGGTGCAGGGGGCATAACCCCGGGCCAGCCGCAACGTCTGGCGCCGCCCGCCTGCCCACTGCACCAGACTGTCGTCGCACGGGTGCAGGATGGGGCGGTTGTGATCCAGGATGCCGTCAATCTCGCTGCCGAGTTCCCTGACCACCGCCTCGCAGTCGATAAGGATTGGGCTGCCGCGACCATTGGCGCTGGTGGCCACCAGCGGCATGGCACAGACGT
Source organism: Aeromonas sp. FDAARGOS 1417 (assembly GCF_019046985.1). Classification (NCBI taxonomy): domain Bacteria; kingdom Pseudomonadati; phylum Pseudomonadota; class Gammaproteobacteria; order Aeromonadales; family Aeromonadaceae; genus Aeromonas; species Aeromonas sp. FDAARGOS 1417. The sequence goes on from NZ_CP077221.1 coordinate 424,617, forward strand.
CCAGCAGCAACTGGTGCAGCGGGGTATAGGGGAGCATGATCCCAAGGTAGGGGATGCCGGGGGCGATCCCCTCCGCCAGCGGCGCGGTTGCAAGTAGGGATTCTGAGAGCCGATCATCGTTAATGCGCTTGCGCAGCAAGGTGATGGGTCTGGCCTGAGAGGCGAGCAGCTTCCACTCTGCTTCGCAGCCGGTGACATGCAGTTTGGCCTCGGCAAGGGAGCCCATCATCACCGCCAGCGGCTTGCGTTCGCGCCGTTTGAGCATTCGTAATCTGGCAACACTCTGTTCATTGCGGGCATCACATATCAGGTGATAACCCCCCATCCCCTTGACCGCAATCAGCGCCCCCGCCTGCAGGGCGCTGGCAGCGGCCTGCAGGGCATCCTCGCGCTCGGCCAGGGCATCGCCGAGGCCGCTGCGCCAGGTCAGATGCGGCCCGCACTCGGGGCAGCTCACCGGCTGGGCGTGGTAGCGTCTGTCCAGCGGGTCTTCATAGGCCGCAGCGCAGCGCGGGCACATGGCAAAGCCCGCCATGGCGGTGTGGGGGCGGTCGTAGGGGAGGCTGCGGATGATGGTGTAGCGCGGGCCGCAGTGGGTGCAGTTGGTAAATGGGTAGTGGTGGTGGCGATCTGCGGGATTGGCCACGTCCGTGGCGCACGCCTCGCACATTCCCTGATCCGGCGAGATGGCGACCGTGGCGGCGCTCTGCTGCTGGCTCGCTTTAATTCGAAACTGGCCATGAAATTGGCCATCGAAGTCGGGATCATGAGCGAGGGGCAGTTCCCGCTCGCTGAAGTGATCGATACGGCTAAGCGGCGGCGCTAATTCCCGCAGTTCGCAGGCAAAGCTGGCGAGCTGCTCAGGCGATCCTTCGGCGCCAATAGTGACGCCGTTGGCATCGTTCAACACATAACCGGCAAGGCCATGGCGCAGCGCCAGCCCATAGACGAAGGGGCGAAAGCCGACCCCTTGTACGATGCCGTCGATATGAAATTCGCGGCGCAGCCGGTTGGCCACAGGATTGGAAGAGGCAGAGGGGGCGATGGTGGCGCTCATGCCGACTCCATCTCATCTTGAGTCTGCGGCAAACGCAGCACCCGGCGCTCATTCTCCTCGCGCCGCACCCAGCCATCCATCTCCATGCGCAGGCAGAACGGAATGGCGTATTTGCGCGACAAACCGGTGATCTCCTTGAGGGATGCCATGTCGATCAGATCTCCCACCTGCTGGCCCGCCAGCACGGCGGCGACCATCTGGTTGTAAAGCACTGCGTCGTAGTAGATGGGGCCATCGAGCTGCACCAGATACTTGAGTCGCGCCAGGTTGCGCAGCTGCTTTTGCAACGCGCCTTTTTGCTGCAAGCCCTGTTGCAGGGCGACGGGCAGCTTGCGGGTGATAAAGGGATCCAGCTCCACGCCGCCGGGGCCCAGTTTACCGGGCTCGTAACCCTCCTTGCCTTGATCTCGCACCACCTTGAGTACCAGCTGCGCCTCTTCCCCCAAATCATCTTCCGACTCGCCGCTGCCCGGCTGCCACTTGTCATGGTGCAGGCGAATGTGCTGCTCGCTCTTGAGCTGCTGGAGCAGGGCCTGAGTGACCGGCAGGGCGATGCCAAAGCGGGTCGCCAGCTCGGCGGCGCTCAGCGGTTCGTTTGCCAAGGTAGCGAGCAGCTGGTCGCGGCTTTGGGCCAGCCAGCAGTTATCCAGCAGCCACTCACCGAGGGGGGTGACCTGCTCTGGCTGCTGGTCAAAGCGGCTGGCCAGCACATAGCCGTTGAGCCCCAGTTGTAGGGTGGCTGGGTTGTAGTGCTCGAGCTCATCTGGCAGCTCACCCAGTAGGGCGTGCAGCGCCTTGCGTCTGGCGGGATGGATGTCGCCGCACCAGACTATGCGGGCGCCGTGCAGCAGTTCGCTGCTGCCGTGGCGAATGATGGCGAGCGGCTGGCCAAAGAAGCAGGGGATGGGGCTGGTAAAGATCAGCCGCGCCAGCCGGGTATCCTTGATCGGCACAAAACGGGCCCGCCCATGCCAGCTGCCGAGGGCCACCTCGACCTCCTTGTTGTGCAGAGAGGGGCGTAGCGCCTTGTCTCTCAAGCTCTCGGCGTTGAGTCGCACGATAAGGTGGGTGGCCGCCTCGCACTGACCGGCGGCGCTGGTGAGGCAGTGACCGCGTGCCACCTCCTTGTGAGGCACTTTTTTAAGTCCCACCGCCACCCGGCAGACGGCGCCGATCTCGTCGACGCTCTGGTGATAGGCCTGCAGGGAGCGCACCTGCACCTCCCGATCGGCGGGGTAGAGGCGCAGCTTGTCCCCCACCCTGAGGCTGCCCTGTTGCAAGGTTCCGGTGAGCACGGTACCGGTGCCATTGGCGGTAAAGACTCTGTCTACATACAGTCGCGGGGCGCTCTGCTCGCGGGCAGCGTGTGAGGCCGGCAGATCGGCAAGCTGGCGCACGATGGCGGTGTGCAGGGCAGTCATATTCTCGCCGGTTTTGGCGCTGACGCTGACGATATCGGGCACCATGCCGCTCTCGTCCATCACCCGCTCCAGCAGGCTCTCTTCCAACAGCAAAAGCTCGTCGGGGGAGACCAGATCGCACTTGTTGATGCAGACCAGGAGGCGCGGCACCCCCATCGCCTTGAGCAGGCGCAGGTGATCGCCGGTCATCGGCATCCACCCCTCGTCGGCGGCAATGACCAGCAGCACCAGATCCAGACTCCAGAGCCCCGCCACCATATTGCGGATATAGCGCTCGTGGCCGGGCACGTCGATGACACCTATGGTGTTGCCCTGACCGTCATCGAAGTGGGCAAAGCCGAGATCCTGGGTCATGCCGATGGCCTGCTCATGGGCGCGGGCCGTGGTGATGCCGGTGAGGGCCTTGATCAGCAGGGTCTTGCCGTGATCCACGTGGCCGGCAAGACCGATAACGGCGCGATAGGGGGTCATGGGATCAGGGCTCCTCGGTCGCATTTGTTGCATTGAACGGGGCGGGCCGCAGCAATTCCTTGAGTTGGGCGATCAGCAGTTCCATTTCGGTCGGCAGCAGGGTGGCCATATTGAGCAGCACCTTCTGCTGGCGCACGGTGGCGATGACCGGCACTGGCAGTTCGCGCAAATCGTCGAGCAGCTGCTGAGCCGGGCGCGGGTCGGTGCATTCGAGCGCAGGGGCCGGGTAGAACTCATCCGGCAGGGTGCCGCCGCCCACCACCAGCTGGGCGGGGACCGGCACAAAACAACCGGGCAGGGCGGCCATCAGCTGATCGGCTCTTGCCTCCATGGCGGCCGGGTTGCTCAAAGTCCGTTGGGCGATACCCTCGCCGACGGGAGATTTGTTGAGCTTGTGGATGAGCAGCCGTTCGAGCAGGGAGTAGACGATGCGGCTCGGGCGGAAGGTACGCATCATGGGGTGTTTTTCCAGCCGCTTGATAAGATCGCTGCGGCCACTGATGATGCCCGATTGCGGGCCGCCCAAGAGCTTGTCGCCTGAGTAGCAGACCAGATCTGCCCCCGCCTTGATGTACTGGCGCACCGAGGTTTCATCCGGCGCAAACTCTTCGGTGGTCAAGCCGGAGCCCTGATCCACCGCCAGCACTACATGTTCGGGCAGGGCGCGGGCCACCTCGCCGATATCGGGGGATTCGGTAAAGCCGCGAATGGCGAAATTGGATCTGTGCACCATCAGCACCAGCGCGGTCTGATCGGTGATGGCATCGAGGTAATCCTTGGCGGTAGTGATATTGGTGGTGCCCACCTCCACCAGTTTGGCACCGGAGAGCGCCAGAATATCGGGGATGCGAAAGCCGCCGCCAATCTGGATCTGCTCGCCGCGCGAGACGATCACCTCGCGCCCCTTGGCCACCTCCTGCAGCAGCAAAAAGAGCGAAGCGGCGTTGTTGTTGACCACCAGCGAATCCTCAGCCTGGGTGAGGCAACCGAGCAGGGGAGCGATCAGCCCCTTGCGCCCGCCGCGTTTGCCGGTGGCGAGATCCAGCTCCAGATTGTTGTAGCCGATGTTGAGGTCACGCACCTCGTCCCACAGTTCGTGACTTAATGGCGAGCGCCCCAGATTGGTATGCACCAGGGTGCCGGTGGCGTTGATCACTCGGGTCTGACGCTGGCGCAACTGCTGCCGGCAGCGTTTGGCAATCAGCGCCTCGATCTGCTCGGGGGCGACGCCATGCTGGCGAAAATATTCGCTCTGGCGCAGTTCGCTGAGGGTGTCGCGCACCGCCTGAGTCACCAGCGGGCGGCTCAGCGCCTCGATAAACCCGGCGAGAAAAGGTTGTTGCAGCAGCTGTTCTACTTGTGGCAGACAGCGGGTTTGTTGCTGGCCGGGCTGTTGCTGTGAATCTGGCAGTGAATCGTCGGCAGCCTGACCTGATGCGGGCTGGCGGTGGGGGATGGCTGGCGCGTGAGACGAGTTCGGCATGGGATTACCAGTGCAGTGCGTGGGTTCGGGATGCGCACCGGTTTGCCGATAGAGAGGCCGAGCTGACGGGTTATGGCAGTGCTGGCGATTTGCGGATGAGTGCAAACTGGATGCATCAATGAGCGGGTATAAATTAATGCTGCATCGATGCTGATAAATTAATTTTTGGCCAGCGAGATAACCTGAGTTCGGATTATATTGGCAAGCGGCAAGCACCTTTTTTAAGGTATTACTTCAAACATATTGAACAAACAATGGAAATAACATTCAGGCCGAAAAATTCAGCGGGAGAGTATTTGTTCAATAGATAAATTTGGCGGAAGAGGCAGGAATCGAACCTGCCAAAGCCTTCTCGGCTCACATCGGTTTTGAAGACCGAGGAGGCCACCAGACCCCATCAACTTCCGTAACGGCCGCCATTTTGTGGCAAATTTCTGTGACTGGCAACGCTTTTTTTGTCATAAAAAAGCGAGAGTTAGCGATTTTTTGAAAAAATCAAAGAACCTTGTTTTATATCAAGTTCAGCACAATTAGCCCGATGTTTTTAATTTAACATCGGGCCTCGATCACATTGCTGGAACCGTCGGTCAATAACGGTCTTTAACAACTCGATAAATAGTTATCGCTCGGCGTTGGCAATATTCCAGCTGTCCAGTTTATCTATTAACAAGCCGGTATCTTTGGCTGCATCAAGATGCTGATAAAGATAATCCATCGCCTCGCTCACCATCTCGGTCATCGGGAAGGAGAACGCCATGATGGCCGGTTGTACCCCGACAAAGATCACTTCGGGGACAAAGGTCTTGAGCTCGTCGATCAGGAAATTGAGCGGCATATTGTGGGTCGAGAAGATAAACATCTCGGCGATGGTCTCGGGGGGGATCACCTGCAGGGTTCCCGCCTTCTCGCCGATCTCGGCGGCATCCACCAGCACCACCCGCTCAGGTTGCAGCTCCCGCACCTTGTAGACCACATTTTCCGGCGCGATGCCGCCGTCGATATGGATCCAGCCGGGCAGGGGGGCGGCCTGCAGCTTGTCGGCGAGATAGGGGCCGGCACCGTCGTCCCCCATCATGGCATTGCCCACGGTCAACACGAGATTGCAGCCCATCAGCGGCTCCTTACCATCAGGTACATATGGGGGTCGTTAAAGAGGGCGGTGAGCTGATCCATAAAGGTGTTGGTCCAGCCCAGCTCCTGCTCATCGAGCAGATTGTCGGCTTTGCGCAGTCGGTCGAAGGCGCAGGCCAGCATATGGCAGTGCTCGCGATAGATGGTGATCTCGCCAAAGGTGAGAAATCCCTCCATCTTGCGGCGCGCTTCACTTCCCTCTGGCAGCTTGGCCACCCAGTCGCGATAACCGATCAGCGAGCAGACCAGGTCTGCTCGCAGGCAATCGACGATGCCGAGGTGATGGCCGATGGCGAGGCTGTAGTACATCACCTCCCTGGCCTCTTTCGGCACGTCGAACTGCTCGTCGACGAACTTGCGCGAGAGGCGGTAGAAAAAAACCTCGTCAGCCATGTACCGCCTCTCCCTTGCCGGCCGCCCGGTTGAGGCAGGCGTTTGCGAGGTTGTTGACGATCTCCGAGAGACGCGGATCGTCGTGCTGATCGAGGTAGCTCTGGATGCGCAGATCCACATCCTGCTGGGTCGCCCCTTCGAGCAGGGCCATGAATTCGTCGGCAATGATCCGCCCCTGACGATAACCGGCCATGCGGCGCGCTTCGCGCTCGATCATCACCCGGATTTCATTGGGGATGCCGGTGTGGCGCAGCTCGACCCGCTCACCCGGTTGCACCTCGTGGCTGGTGGCTTTGAGTTTCTGCTCAAGCAGACCGAGCGCCACGGCAAAGCCGTAGATGGTGGCCGCCGGTGTCGGAGGGCAGCCGGGGATATAGACATCCACCGGCACGATCTTGTCGGTGCCGCCCCAGACGCAGTAGAGGTCGTGGAAGATGCCACCGTCACAGCCGCAGGCGCCGTAGGCAATGCAGATCTTGGGATCGGGTGCCGCCTCGTAGGCGCGCAGGGCGGGTACCCGCATCGCCCGGGTTACCGCGCCGGTAAAGAGCAGGATGTCGGCGTGGCGGGGGGAGGCGACCACCTTGATGCCGAAACGCTCGGCATCGAACAGCGGGGTGATGGTGGCGAAGATCTCGATCTCGCAGGCGTTGCAGCCGCCGCAATCGACCCGGTAGACATAGGCCGAGCGGCGAATGTCTTTGAGCAGGGTCTTCTTGAGTTTGGTGATCTCGGGATCCTGTGCCAGCGGCACGGCGCGGGTATGGGCATGGCCGACAACCGGTTCTATGCCTTTGATCTTGCTCATCACATCCACTCCTGTTGTGTGGCTATCGGTGTGATCAGGGCCGAGTCAGGCTGGCTCAGCATGCTCTGTTTTCGTTTGCAGTCGGGGCAGTGGTGCAGCCACTCCGGGGTGCTCAGCGGTGTGCCCGCCTGCTTGAGGGTGTCCTCCACCAGCGCCACCAGCTTGCTCGGGGCAAAGTAGGTGCCGCACAGGGTGCAGGGGGCCAGCGCGAAGCGGGCCTCCTCATAGAGATCGGCCTTGTTGGTTACCGCCAGTTCGAACTCGGGGGAGAGGGCGATGGCGCGGGTCGGGCAGACCTCTTCGCAGCGGCCGCAGAAGATGCAGCGCGCCATGGAGATCTCCCAGCGCCGTTCGCCGGTCTCCATGTCCACTTCCATCACCAGCGCATTGGCCGGGCAGGCCTTGGTGCAGGCGGCGCAGGCGATGCACTGATCCGCCTGATATTTGGGTTTGCCGCGAAAATCCCGGTTCACCTCGTAAGGGGCGAAGGGGTACTTGGCGGTCGGGGTGCCAGCCTTGAGGATGGTCTTGAACAGCTTGATCATGATGACCCCTTATTTCAGCGGAGAGTTTTTGCGATCGATGCCGTAGCGCTCGATCTCCTTGTAGGAGACCACGGTGGATTTGCCCTTCTTGGGGTCGACCAGGGTGACCCGGTCGGTACAGGAGTAGCAGGGATCCAGACTGCCGATGATGAGCGGTGCATCGGCCACGGTATTGCCGCGCAGCATGTAGCGCAGAGCAGGCCAGTTGGCGTAGGTGGCGGCGCGGCAGCGCCAGCGGAACAGCTTCTGGTTGTCTCCGGTCATGCTCCAGTGGACGTTCTCGCCGCGAGGCGCCTCGGTAAAGCCCAGCGCAAACTTGCCCGGCTGGTAGGTGAACCCTTCGGTCAAAAGCGGCCCCTCCGGCAGGTGCTCAAGACCAAACTCAATCATGTCGAGGGAGTCGTAGAGCTCGTGGATCCGTACCAGCACCCGGGATTGCACATCGCAACCCGCCTTGGTCTGGATCTCCATCGGCAGCTCGCGGTAACCGGCAAAGTCGTGAACCCGGCGCACGTCACGCTTGAAGCCGCTCGCCCGCACCATGGGGCCGACGCAGCTGAAATCGCGGGCAATCTGCGGGTCGAGCTTGCCGATACCGATGAGGCGGGAGGAGATGTTGGCGGTATCCAGCAGCATGGCCACCAGGGGTTTGAGCTCATCACGCAGCTCACGCACCAGCTGGGCACCCTTGATGCGATCTTCCTTGAAGATGTCGCGGCGCACCCCGCCAATCAGGTTGAGACCGTAGGTCTTGCGGGCGCCGGTCAGCAGCTCGGCCAAGGTCATGGATTTCTCCCGCACCCGGAAGAACTGCATGAAGCCGGTGTCGAAACCGGTGAAGTGGCTCGACAGGCCGATGTTGAGGATATGGCTGTGCAGGCGCTCCACTTCCAGCAGCACGGCGCGGATCATCTTGGCCCGCTCGGGCACCGGAATGCCCATGGCGTTCTCTACCGAGGTGGTGTAGGCGACGCTGTGGGTAAATCCGCAGATGCCGCAGACCCGGTCGGTCAGAAACGCCACTTCGTTGTAGCCCATGCGGGTTTCAGCCAGCTTCTCCATGCCGCGATGGACATAAAAGAGGCGGTAGTCGGCATCAATGATGTCTTCGCCATCGACGAACAGACGAAAGTGGCCCGGTTCGTCCGAGGTGATGTGCAGCGGGCCGACCGGAACGATGCGGTTGGCATCACTGCCCAATTCGTTGACGAAGGGGTAGGTCTCGGTGTCGGTGGTGGGCATCGGGCGCTGGCGATAATCCATGGCGTCCTTGCGCAGGGGGTGGATATCCTCCGGCCAGTCGTCCGGCAGTACCAGACGGCGTTCGTCCGGCAGGCCGATGGCGCGCAGGCCGTACATGTCGCGGATCTCCCGCTCGCCCCACACCGCCGCCGGAATGGTCGGGGTGATGGAGGGGTACTCCTGGGTATCGGCATCCACCAGCACCTTGACGGTGATCCAGCACTTGGTGTCGCCCTCCATGGAGAAGACGTGGTAGACGGCGAAGTGGCCGTTGAGGCTGCGCTCGTCATTGGCAAAGGAGAGCGGAAGCCAGCCCCCCAGCTGATGGAAGATCAGGCTGGCCGTTTCGACCAGACTGGTGGGCTTGACGGTGATTGTGGCCTGATCGGCGGTTTGCCACTCCTCGTCGACGATGGCGTGGGGCAGTTGGGCTCGCACCTGCTGGATGTAGTCGCAGCCGATGCGATCCGAAATGGCGATGGTCATGCAGTTCTCACTTTAATGTTCGGGAATGAGCATTCACAAATGATGAAATCGGAAAAAATTGCTGTGCTGGCGGGCATGATTCAGATCCCGACCAGATAGGCGAGTAGCGCCAGCAGGGCCAGCCCCAAGCCGTAGCGGGTGAGCTTGTGGGTGCGCACGAACTGGGTGCGGGCCATGGCGTTTTCGATGATGCCGGCCAGAAAAAAGGCCACCAGCAGCTTGCAGGCGAGGATCAGCGCCGCGCCGATGAGCGCCGGCAGACTCCAGTTGGCCGCCTTGCCAAAGGGGAGGAAAATCACCAGAAAGAGCTGCACCACCACCAGTTGCTTGAGGCCGATGGAGAGCTTGAGCAGGGCGAGGCCCGCACCGGAATACTCGGTGAGCGGCCCCTCCTGCAGCTCCTGCTCGGCTTCGGCGCAGTCAAAGGGCAGCTTGCCCATCTCGACAAACACCGCGAAGGCGCAAGCGGCACCGGCCAGCAGGGTGGCGATGGGCGCGGCCAGTGGCTGGGTCGCCACATAGCGGCTGATATTGCCCAGATCCGAGCTGCCCACCATCATCGCCATGATGAAGCAGGCGAGCACCAGAATGGGCTCCACCAGAATGCCCAGCGTCAACTCGCGGCGGGCACCGATCCCTGCAAACATGCTGCCGCTGTCGAGCCCCGAGAGGGAGAAGAAGAAGCGGAAGATGGCGAACAGATAGATGTCGGTGATGAGATCCCCGGCGATGGGGAAGGGGGACTCATGAGTCAGGGTCGGCAGCGCCATCCCCACCAGCAAGAGGGCGGCGATGAGCAGCGCAGGCATCAGGTTGAAGATGATGCCGGCAGGTTCGGGAGTTACCTCCTGGCGGCGCAGGAGCTTGGCGATATCCCGGTAATCCTGCAGCAGGCCCGGCCCCTGACGGGAGTGCATCTTGGCCCGCAGCACCCGGTTGAAACCGGTGGCGAGCGGCGCCAGCGCCAGCATGGCGATGGCCTGGGTCAGGGCGAGGGCAACCATGCCCCAGCTCGGCATTTCAAGAACAGGCATATCAGACTCCTACAGCCATCAGGATAAAGAGCGCCAGCACAACGCCATTTATTAAAGAGAGCAGCGGCCAGCCGGTGTTGCCGTTGGTATCGCTCACCCCGTGCAGGGCGCTGGCCAGATCGAGCTGGGGCTGCTTGCGATAGAGCGGCGCGCAGAGTTGGCGCAAGGTGTGGGTGACACCGCCGGAGGTGAGGCTCATGCGCTCCTCATAGGCGTAACCACAAGCCCACGGGGTGCCAGCGTGACGACGACCCAGCTTGGGGCCCTTGAAGATGGCCAGTACCAGCAACGGGATGAGGAACAGACCCAGCAAGGTGATGGCGATAACGGGCGGGGAGAGGATCGCTTGTGAGCTGTCGAGTGGCAGCAGGGTGGCGCCGGTGGCGACACTCATCTGGCTGGCAACGAGTGCCTGACCATAGCTGGCGATATGGGGGGCAATCCAGGGGGCGCCCAGACCCAGCACCAGACAGACGGCGGCCAGCAGCAGGGTGCCAGCCACCATGGCGCCCGGCACTTCGCGGGCGTGGCTCGCGTGTTCGCTGCGCGGGGCGCCGCAGAAGCAGATGCCGTACACCTTGACGAAACACATCACCGCCATGGCGCCGGTCACCGCCAGCATCACTACCGCGAGCGGCGCGACGACCGAGGTGCCGAGTTTGGTCATGGAGAGCAGCGACTGATAGATAAACCACTCGCTGACAAAGCCGTTGAGGGGCGGCAGCGCCGAGATGGCCATGGCACCGATGAGGAACGCCAGCGCGGTCCAGGGCATCAGTTTGGCCAGCCCCCCCATCTTGTCCATATCACGGGTGTGCAGACGGAACATCACAGAGCCGGTGCCCATAAAGAGCAGGCTCTTGAAGATGGCGTGGTTGAGCAAGTGATAAAGCGCGCCGAGTAGCCCCAGCACCACCAGTGCCGGTTGCTGGTTGGCGATGCCGATCATGCCGATGCCCATCCCCATCAGGATGATGCCGATGTTCTCCACCGTGTGGTAGGCGAGCAGCCGCTTGAGGTCATGCTCGGCCAGCGCAAACAGCACCCCGAGCACCGCCGAACAGGCACCGAAGATCAGCACCACATAGCCCCACCAGAGCTGGCTGGCGCCGAGAAAATCGATACTGACCCGCAAGATGCCAAAGAGACCCAGCTTCACCATGACGCCGGACATCAGCGCCGAGATATGGGAAGGGGCGACGGGCTCGGCCACCGGCAGCCAGCCGTGCAGCGGCACGAAACCGGCGCGCAGGCCAAAGCCGCAGAAGCTGAGTAGGAACACCAGGGATGCCAATACGCCCGCCAGATGATGCTCACGCAGCGCGGCGAACTCCAGCGAGCCGCTTTCGCGGCAGAGCAGCCAGAAGGCGATCAGCACCAGTGCCATGCCGATATGGTTCATCACCAGATAGAGACGGCTCTGTTTGGCGGCCTCGGGGTTGGTCTTGACCAGCCAGTAGGTGGTGAGGGTCACCAGCTCGTAGCAGAGCAAGAAACCGAGCGCATTGTCGGCCAGTACCATGCCCACCATGGCAAACAGGAAGAGGTTCATCAGCGCGCCGATGGCCACATCCCCCTTGCCCTGATATTCGCGGATATAGGCAAAGGAGTAGAGGGCGACGGCGACGCCGACGGTGCTAATCACCAGCAGCATCAGCGCGGAGAGCATATCGAGGTGCACTGAGCCCAGCAGCCAGAGCTGGCCATCGACGGGGGCGCCTTGAGCAAAGATCTGGATGGCGGCGACCAGACCCGCGAGTGAGCCCAGCAGGGCAAAGCCACTGTTGAGGCGGTTGGCCAGTGCGGGCAGCTTTTGCAGGAGCAAACCGGCGGCAGCGCCCAGCAAAAAGAGCAGGAGCGTAGCCATAACAAGGGGGGACAACATCAGCGAACTCCCTCTGTGGTGGATAAATCGGATACAGGGAGCGCCGTGGCGGGCGCCGAGAAGGCAGAAGCCCCTTGCGGGTTGGTGTCGGCCGCTTGCTGGCGACGGATACGGGCGGCGCGTTCGGTGTCGCCGTCATTGACCAGCTTCAGTGCCTGGGAGGGGCAGGCTCCGACACAGGCCGGGCCATCGGCGCGAAACTCGCACAGGTCGCACTTGACGGCGATGCTGCGCACCCCCGGCTCCCAGCTCAGCAGATCCTCGCCAAAGCAGCGCAGGCCGGCAGAGGTGGAGGGGTTGCTGGAGCGGATGGAGCAGGGGATATAGGTGTCGTAACTGGTGGCTACGGCCACCGGACGGCTGCCGCCGCTCTGGATGGCGCCAAAGGGACAGGCCACGGCGCAGAGATTGCAGCCGATGCAGAGCGACTCGTTGAGTTGCACGCAATCGCCGGTTTGGCGAATTGCCTCGACCGGGCACACCTTGATGCAGGGGGCATCGTCACAGTGACGGCACTGAACCGGCATGGTCGCCTGCTCGTGTCGCATAACGGTTAAACGGGGGGCTTGCTGCAAACCTTGTGCCTTGTGTACCTCGCTGCAGGCCGCCATACAGGTGCCACAGCCGATACAAAGCTTGGGGTCAGCGATAACGAAGCGGTTCATAGCCTACCTTGTCGTGTCGCGAACGGAGAAAGTAGGGGCAGGTTGGCAAGATACGGGCCAGATTGGTTTTTGCAGCGAAATTGGTCTTAAGTTTCTGTTTTTAAATAAATAAAAATCTGTATGCAGTCGAGTTGAAGCGCTGATGTGACTGTCGAACTGTGACGTTCGTCACTTGTGACGAAGCCGCTGGGAGGGTTCGTCACCCCCGAACAACGGCGTCGACACGGCTGAATGCGGGGTCGTGATACGGGGAGAAAGGGTGACTCGTCTGCGGTAGGTAGTAGGTTGCACAGTGTAGTAATCAAAGGGATGGAGCAACGGTTCCATCCCTGCATTTTGCTTTTCCGCCATAGGCGCTCTGGTTTGCTAGCGATGATATGACCGGGGGCTAGTCCGGGCTGATCACCTCGGCATCCTTCACCTGAGCCCGGCAGAAGTGGATAAAGTGGCGCAGGGAGGTGGAGTGGTACTTCTGCTTGTGCCAGATAAGGGAGAGCTGGCGCGGGAAGCGGCGGGAGAGGGGCAGGGCGATCAGCCGCCCATCTGCCAGGCGATCCGAGGCTGCCAGCCGGGAGATAAAGGAGATGCCAAGCCCCTTCTCCACCGCCAGCATCACCGCCTCCAGGGTGTTGAGTTCAAGCCCTGGTTGCCAGCGGGGCAGCTCGGGCTGGATCTGCTGGATAAATTGCTCGCGGCTGCCCGATTGTGCTTCACGCAATACCCAGGTTTCGCCCCCCAGTCGGGAGAGGGAGAGCTCCTTCTTGCTGGCAAGCGGGTGACCGGGTGGCGCCACCACCAGCATCTCGTCCTGCAGCCAGGGTTCGGCGAGCAGGTCGGGGTGGTGGTTCTCCCCCTCGATCAGTGCCATATCCAGCTCGAAGTTGGCCAGCGCATGACAGAGCAGGTGAGTGTTGTTGATGGTCACCTTGGGGGGGAGTCCCAGCTCCTGTTTGCTGCTGGCGAGCAGGGTGGGGAGCAGGTAGTTGCCGATGGTCTGGCTGGCACCAAGGCGAAGCTGGCCGCTCGGCTCGGCATCGGGACTGAACAGGTTCTCGATATCCTGCATCCGGGTCAGCAGCTCTTCGGCGGCCGGTTGCAACAGGCGCCCCTCGTTGTTGAGCTGCAATCTGGGGTGAATGCGGTCAAACAGCGGGGTGGAGAGCTGGCGCTCCAGCTCCTGCAGCGACTGGGAGACGGCCCCCTTGCTCAGGCAGAGCTCGTTGGCGGCAAGGCCAAGGTTTCCATAGCGGGCAATGGTGGCGAACACTTTCAGCTGCTGCAGGGTCAGTTTCATCGTGTTTGGTTTTCCTGAATGATTGATTTAATTCATTTAGATATCGTAAACGATAAGGGACCATTATCCTATCGCCATAGTCATCAATAGAAAGGTGTCATCATGATCGCAAGAACCCGTAAATCACTGGCTGCCGCCCCAACCCCAATGGCGGGTCTGGCGCTGGGCATCGCCAGCCTTGGTTGGTGTTGGGAAAATGCCGGTCACTTCGATGGCCGGATGCAACTGCTGGGCGCTGCCATTGCGGCTGTGCTGCTGGTGATCCTGACCTTCAAGTTTCTGCTTCACCCCCGCCTGCTGTTGCAGGATCTCGCTCACCCCGTGGTGGGCAGTGTGGTACCGACCTATGCCATGGGCACCATGGTGGTCTCCAAAGCGCTGGGTATGATTGCGCCGCAAGCGGGCGAGGCCCTCTGGCTGTTTGCCGTGGCGGTTCACCTGCTGTTCCTGGCCACCTTTATCTGGCATCGCGCCAAAGAGTTTGAAATTCACCACATGGTGCCGAGCTGGTTCGTGCCGCCAGTAGGCATCATCGTGGCTGACGTCGCCTTCCCGGGGGGTCAGTTTGCCCCGCTGGCCAACGGTCTGCTCTGGTTCGGGATCATCTGCTATGGCCTGATGCTGCCGCTGATGCTCTATCGCCTGATCTTCAGCCATGAAGTGCCGGATGCCGCCAAACCGACCATCGCCATTCTGGCTGCCCCTGCCAGTCTCTCTCTGGCCGGTTACCTGACCGTCAGCCAGGAGCCGTCACTGCTGCTGGTGGCCGTGCTGTTGGGGATCGCCATCCTGATGACCGGCATCATCTATCTGGCCTTCATCAAACTGCTGCGTCTGCCCTTCTCGCCGGGTTATGCCGCCTTCACCTTCCCGCTGGTGATCGGTGCCACCGCTCTGTTCAAAGTGGCCCATTTGGTTGAAGGGTTTGCGCAAGGCAGTCACTACGTCGAGCAGATCAGACTGCTGGCCCACTTCGAGCTGGGGGTGGCTACCGTCATCGTCGGGTATGTGGCACTGCGTTACCTGATGTTTTTTCTGCCGCAGCGTGATACAGAAATGAACAACGGCATGGCCCGCCAGGGTGCTCACCGTTAAGTCTTGAAGAAGATGTGACATCGGGAAATGGATAAGCAGTGCGCTCCGAGAGCGACGGGATAAACGACCAGTCATACGATGGATGGACAAAGAGCCTCCACCCTGGTTGTGTAACGAGCAAAATGCCCCGCAGTGCGGGGCATTTTTTTATGGTTTTTTGATGTGGCGCCCGTGGCGGGCTATTTGCCATGGATTTAACTGGTATTACCTGTCAGGACGACTACAATGCAGCACCACTTTTTCGCTCGACCCCAATACATGTCGTCCCAAGATCCCGTATTTGACTCCTCCTTTGAAGCCCGTTTTCTGCATCCCCGCTACTGGTTCAGCTGGCTGGCGCTCGGTGTGCTGATGCTGCTCGCCTTTGTGCCGGTGCGATTGCGCGACCGTTTGGCCGAAGCCTTGGCACCGCTGGTGTTTCGTATCTCGAAAAAACAGATCTATATCGCCAGAACCAATCTGGAGATCTGCTTCCCGGACAAGAGCCCGGAAGAGCGGGATGCCATTGCACTGACCTCGATCCGGGTCGGCCTCAAGAGTCTGTTGGGATTTGGCGAGTTCACCATGCGCAGTCAGCGTTATCTGATGAGCCGGATGCAGGTGATCGGTTGGGAGCATATCGAGGCGGAGCGGGCGGCCGGCCGTCCGGTGATCCTGGTGGTGCCCCATACCTGGCCGGTGGATGCCGCCGGTTACTGCTTCACCCAGCGCGGGGTGCCGATGTGCACCATGATGAAACGGGCGCGCAATCCGGTGTTTGATTGGCACCTCAACCGTGCACGAGCCAAGAACGGTTGCCGCGTCTATGAGCGCAGCGCCGGGATCAAGGCGGTGATCAGGACCATCAAGAGCGGTCGCAGCTTCTTCTATCTGCCGGATCAGGATCATGGCCGCGAGAAGAGCATCTTCGCCCCCTTCTTTGGCTATCCCAAAGCGACCCTGCCTGCCTTGCCCCGTCTGGTGCAGGTCAGTGGCGCCAAGGCGGTGCCGCTGCTCGCCTGCTATGACGAAGAGAACCACTGCTACCGACTGGAGATTGAGGCACCGTTCGACAACTATCCCACCGAGGATGTGATGGCCGATACCTGTCGCATGAACGACATGGTGCAACAGCAGCTGATGCGCCATCCGGGCCAGTACATGTGGTTCCTCAAGATCTTCGATACCCGTCAGGATCAGGAGGGGCGGGATGGCCTTTACGAGGCGGGGATCCAGCGGATCCGCAAGGGATTGTCGCCCCACGGTTGACACAGAATTTGGATTGATTGAAATGGCCCCAGGTGGGCCATTTTTTATGATAACTAGTCTGATCAGTGCCTTGCGGGTCGATGGCCAGCCTCCCCAGGGTAGAAAAAAATGTCAGGATAACTACAATAACCGTTTGTTTTTGATGACTTGATGGCCGCCATGTCTGCGTTAGATCCGGTATTTGATACCTCATTTCATAGCCGCCTGCTGCATCCCAAATGGTGGGGCAGCTGGTGTGCGCTGGGCCTGCTCTCCCTGCTGGCATTTATCCCCGCGAGATTGAGGGATCGCTTTGCCGATCTGGTTTCGCCGACCCTGCTGCGTTTTTCGAAAAAGCAGGCCTATATCGCCGATACCAACCTCAAGATCTGCTTTCCCGAGCTGGATGCCGCTGCACGGCAGGCGCTGCTGCTCAAATCGATCCGGGTCGGGCTCAAGACCTTTATGGGCTTTGGCGAGCTCAGCTGGCGCAGCAAGGCGCGGCTGACCCGCCGCATCAAGGTCACCGGCTGGGAGCATGTGCAAGCGGAGCAGGCTGCAGGCCGCCCGGTGATCCTGGTGGTGCCTCATACCTGGGCGGTCGACATGATTGGCCGCTACTTCTCCATGATGGGCATCGAGATGTGCACCATGATGAAGAGCCCGAAAGATCAGGTGTTCGACTGGTACATCAACCGCGAGCGGGCCAAAGGGGGCAAGGTCTATGAGCGCAGCGCCGGGATCAAACCGGCGATCAAGTCGATCCGCGCCGGTGCCAGTTTTTTTTACCTGCCGGATCAGGATCACGGCCGCGAGGCGAGCGTGTTTGTTCCCTTCTTTGGCCGCCCCAAGGCAACCCTGCCAGCCTTGCCCAAGCTGGTGAAACTGACTGGCGCCAGGGCCGTGCCCATCTTCGCCAGCTATGACGAGGATGCGGGACGATATCTGCTGGAGATTGAGCCGCCGTTTGACCCTTATCCCACCGCCGATCTGCTGGCAGACGTCAATGCCATGAACCGGGTGGTGGAGATGCAGGTGGCCCGCCATCCCGAGCAGTACATGTGGTTTCTCAAGATCTTCGAAACCCTGGAGCATCAGGAGGGGGATGACGGTCTCTATGAAGCGGGGATCCAGCGTATTCGTCAGGGCTTGCCGCCCGAACCTTGAAAATTGGCCCGCTTGCGGGCCATTTTTGTTGGCACAGGCGCCTTTCGTATTTGGTCTGCTGCTGGTGGTTTTTAAGGCGAACGGGTGGACAAAAACAGCGCAAACAGGGGATAACAGGGTGTCTTATGAAAGGGAGAGGCAGGTGAGCGTGCGCGGAGCTATCTTCGAGAGCGGAAATAGGGTAAAAGGGCGGCCATGAAAATTCCAAATCGAATCCAACCTCTGGTTGATGACGGCCTGGTCGATGAGGTCGTCAGCCGGTTGATGAGCGGCAAAGAGGCCGACGTCTATGTGGTGCGCTGCGGCGACGAGATCCGCTGCGCCAAAGTCTATAAAGAGGCGTCCAAGCGCAGCTTCAAGCAGGCCGTGGTCTATCAGGAGGGGCGCAAGGTGCGTAACAGCCGCAGCGCTCGCGCCATGGAGAAGGGCTCCAAGTACGGCCGCAAACAGCATGAAGAGGTGTGGCAGAACACCGAGGTCGACGCCCTGTTCAAGCTGGCGGCGGCCGGTGTGCGGGTGCCACAGCCCTATGTCTGCCTCGATGGTGTCCTCTTGATGGAACTTATCACCGATGAGGATGGCAATGTCGCGCCGCGCCTCAACGATGTGGCGCTTACCCCCGAGCAGGCGGTCATCGACCATGCCAAGGTGATCCGTTACGTGGTGCGGATGCTCTGCGCCGGTCTTATCCACGGCGATCTCTCCGAGTTCAATGTGCTGGTGGATGAACAGGGCCCGGTCATCATCGACCTGCCCCAGGTGGTGGATGCCGCCGCCAACAACCAGGCCAAGGCGATGCTGGAGCGGGACGTCAACAACATGCGCAACTACTACGGCATGTATGCCCCCGAACTGCTCAAGACCCGTTATGCCCAGGAGATGTGGGCGCTGTTTGAAGATGGCAAGCTCACCCCCGAGAGCGAGCTGACCGGCCACTTTGAAGAGAGCCGCGCCGCCATCGATCTCGATTCGGTGCTGCAGGAGATTGAGAGCGCCGAGGAGGAGGCCTATGCCCGTCAGGCCCGGATGAAGGCGGAGCAGGAAGACAGCTACTAACGGTCTTGCCACGTCCGCAAAAAGAGCGCCTTCGGGGCGCTCTTTTTATTACTGCTGCGGCTATGGTCGGCTGGGGCAGGGGGCTAGCTGATACATCTCCAGCCAGTTGCGATCCCCCGGATGGAAGTGCCGCCCCAGCAACACGCCACCGGCTGCCGTAATGACCTTGCGGGAGGCCAGATTATCCTGGTCACAGCAGATCAGCACCGGCGCTGCCAGCACCTGTTGTTGTACCCAGCGTAGCAGCACGATCGCGGCCCCTTCGCCACGGTGAGAGGGGCGGGTTTCGTAACCGATATGACCCAGCCACTGGCGGGTTGCCTCATTGTCACCGTGACGAAGACGCAGGGTGGCGATGATCTCCTCGCCATCGAGGGCAAAATAGGTGGTGGTCGGCAGGTATCCACTGGGCAAGTTGCGCCCTTTGGCGTGATCCAGCAGGCTCTGTAGCCAGCCGTCCGGGTCAAATTGTGCCACCTGATAGAGCGGCTGTCCGTCTTTGGCGCATTCGGTGACATAGCGCCGGTAAGCCGGGGCATCTGCCAGCCTAGCCGGTCGGCACTGCAGAGCGAGCGCTGCGCTCATGACAGGAGCGCACAGGGCGGCAGCGGTTGCGGCTCGTTGTGGTGGAGCTCCTGCACGCAGGCCCGTTGCCTTCCAGCCTGTTTGGCGGCGTAAAGAGCCTGATCCGCTCGTAGGTAGGCCGCTTCAAACCCCTCGTCAGGGTGCAGCGAGGTGAGGCCGATGCTGAGGCTGATGGGGCCACCGGCCAGCGCCCGGGTCGCCTCGGCGATCTGCTGTTGCAGACTGTGGCAGTAGTCGGGCAGGGTCTGCGGGTCCGCCATCAGCAGCAGGGCCAGCTCATCGCCACCAAGCCGACCGGCCATGCCCTCGGAAGGCAGGGTATTGGCGATCACCCGACCCACGGCCCGCAGCATGGCATCACCGGCGGGGTGGCCGTGGCGGTCGTTGATCTGCTTGAAGTTGTCCAGATCGATCAGCAGCAGCTGGCTAGGGCTAGCCATCTCGCGGGCACGCAGGGCAACCTGGCGTTCGAAATAGTGGCGGCTGAACAGGCCAGTCAGCTCGTCCTGATTGGCGCGCCGCTCCAGCTTGCGCTGGGTGACCAGCAGGGCTTGCTGTTGGCGGGTGTGGACCAGGCTCAGCAGCAGATAACTGCGGGCGATGGTAAAGAGCAGGCTGAGCAGGATCACAGGCCCGAGCAGCGGGTCGGTGAAGGAGTTGGCCGCCAGCTCCGGCTGCCAGAGATGTTTGGCGATCCGCAGCAGTTGTAACAGCAGTTGCAGGCCGAGCAGCAGAATGGCAAAGCGCAGCACCCGATAGACGGGGGCCAGCCGCTGGTAGCGCCAGAGCTGCCAGATAAGCAGCGCAATCTGCAGCGAGAGCACGCCGGAGAGCACGATGATCCGGCTATGCACATCAAAGAGGGGTTGCTGCAGGGCGGTCAGGGCAAACAGGACGAAACCGCCGAGGGTAACGGCGGGCAGCAGCCAGCCCAGTTGGTCGGCTTCACGGCGAAAGAAGTGGCGCATACCCCGTTCATAGAGCAGGGTGGTCGACATCAACAGCAGGTTGGTGCAGAGAATATTGGCAAGGGATGCATTTCCCTCAAGGGGGCGCAGCAGCAGGCAGCAAAAAGCCCCCGCGATAACCAGTTCCCCCGCTGACCAGTAGATCAATGCCCTGATCTGGCGATGGGTGTGCCACATGGCGGCGAAAATGGTGGCGACCCCCACATGTGACAGCGTGACGAACAGCACCAGACTCAACAACTGGGCCGAGGAAAACAGACTTGGCATCAAGGGGCTCTCTGGGAAGTCACCTGTGAACGAACAGGCGATGGGGTATCGCCCGCTGGCAGTGGCCGATCACAACATGAATCCAACCTATTATCAATGGGTTAAATGGCCGAATGTGCTCACCTCCGACTTCTTGCACGATGGCAACTGCTGACTCGATTTATCAGAGCGCAAGAGGGCATTTTATTGTCTTGTCAGTCAATTTCGCTGCGTGAAAGGTGGTTGTGTTGGCGGCAGGGTGAACCCAACCGCCAGACGTCGTGCTAATCGCAGGTTGCAGCAGGCAAGCGCATTACGATGGCCTCCCTGTCCAGATGGGTCAGCAGACGGCGCACGTCGTCGAGGCGGATGATCAGAGTAGCGGTGTTGACCAGCGGATGGCACTGCACCTGTTCGGCCTGCCAGATGGCCTCGTCCACCACCAGCTCTACCGCTTTTTCCCTGTCGCGCACCATGGCGAGCAGGGTCACCGATCCCGGGGTAAGGCCGAGCACCGCATCGAGCCGCTCGGGGGAGCCAAAGCTCAGCCGCTTGACGCCGAGCATGGCTGCCAGCGCCTTGAGATCGACCCGGCGCTCCTCCGGACTCACCACCAGAAACAGCCGCTCGCTTTTCGGATCGCGCAAAAAGAGGTTCTTGGTCTTGGCGGCGGGCAGGTCGGGCAGCAGCCTGCTCGCTTCCTCACAGGTAAACACCGGGGGATGGTCAAAGCGCTGGTAGGGGATAGCCAGCTGATCCAACAGGGAATAGATTGCCACAAAGACTCCTTTCGTCGGCGAAGAGTGGTAAGAACGGGATGGGCGGGAATAACGACCGGATCGAGCTTACCAGTTTGACTCTCGCCTCGCAGCCAGCGTGACGATTGCGAGCAGGCACTGTATGAACGTACAATAGTCCCATTCTCGGACAGCCCCTTTACGCTTCATGACTGCAACCCAGCCCACCGTACCCGCCACTCCGCCCCTCGACGGTTTTATCCTGACCCGCCACGGTCGGGACGTGCGCGGTCGCAACGGGCAGCCTGCAACCACCGAAATCGTGATGTGGCTCTGGAGCGCGCAGGGGCCGGTGCGGGTGGTGGTGCCGGGGCAGGAGCCGGTGTTCTTTTTGCCACAGAGCCACATGGTAGAAGCCGCCGAGCTGTTCAAAGGGGCCGGGGTGAGCGGGCGGTTTCGCCGCCTGCCGATGCACACCTTCGACGGTCGCCCTGTGGTGGGCTGCTATTTCACTACCCTGAGCGCCTTTCACCGCGCCATCGAACTGCTGCTCATTCGCGGACTGGAGCACTTCGAGGCGGATATCCGGCTGCCGGAGCGGTTTCTGATGGAGCGTTTCATCACCGCTGGCGTGCGCTTTGATGGCCGGGCGGTAAAAAAGGGGGGCAAGCAGGGCTACTGGGAGGTGAACGAGGCGCGCTGCGCGCCGCAGGCGGTGACGCCAACCCTCTCCTGGGTGTCGCTGGATGTGGAGTGCGCCATGGACGGGGCCCTCTTCTCGGTCGGTCTTTATAGCGAGCAGGATGCGCGGGTCATCATGATTGGCACCCCGGAAGCGGATGCCGAGAGCTGGGGCACCCAGGTCCAGTGGGTAGAGGACGAGAGCGCCCTGCTGAGTGCGCTGGAGAGCTGGTTCAGCCTGCATGACCCTGATCTGGTCATCGGCTGGAACGTGGTCAATTTTGATTTTCGCCTGCTGCTACGCCGCGCCGAGCTTAACAAGCGGCGGCTGCGGCTCGGGCGGGGGCGCGAGCTCTGTTTCTGGCGCTCGTCACGGGGCGATCCCCAGACCGGTAACGTCATTATCCCCGGACGCATGGTGCTCGATGGCATCGATACCCTGAAAAGCGCCACCTGGCAGTTTGCCAGCTACAGCCTGGATGCGGTGGCGAGCGAACTGCTCGGCCGTGGCAAGGATATCGCGGACGTGGCCAATCGGGGGGAGAAGATCACCGAGCTGTTCCACTCCGACAAGGAGGCGCTGGCCCGCTACAACCTGGAAGATTGCAAGCTGGTGTGGGAGATCTTTGACTACTGCCACCTCATCCCTTTTGTCATTGAACGCGCCTCCCTCACCGGCCTTGAGCTGGACAGGGTAGGGGGCTCGGTGGCGGCCTTTACCAACCTCTATCTGCCGCGGCTGCATCGTGGCGGCTACGTGGCCCCCAATCTGCCGGCCGACGGTGGGCTAGCAAGCCCCGGCGGCTATGTGATGGACTCCAAACCCGGTCTCTATCGCCACGTGCTGGTACTCGATTTCAAGAGCCTCTACCCCAGCATCATCCGCACCTTCTGCATCGACCCCATGGGGCTCATCGAGGGGCTGCTGCATCCCGAGCACGCCATTCCGGGCTTTCGCGGTGCCATGTTTTCCCGCGAGCGGCACTTTTTGCCGGATCTCATCGCTACCTTGTGGGCGGCGCGGGATCGGGCCAAGGCCGCCAGCAACAAGGCGCTCTCCCAGGCCATCAAGATCATCATGAACTCTTTCTACGGCGTGCTGGGGTCGGGGGGCTGCCGTTTCTATGATCCGCGCCTGGCCTCATCTATCACCCTACGTGGCCACAGCATCATGCAGCAGACCCGCGAGTGGATTGAAGAGAAGGGGTTCGAGGTGATCTATGGCGATACTGACTCCACCTTTGTCCATCTGGGGCGCGAGACCAGCCCCGATGAGGCGGACGAGATCGGCCAGCGACTGGCTCAAATGATCAACGATAACTGGGCTGCACTGATCAGGCGCGAGTTCGGCCTGCCGAGTTATCTCGAGATCCAGTACGAGACCCACTATCGCCGCTTTCTGATGCCCACCATCCGCGGGCTGGAGAAGGGCAGCAAGAAGCGCTATGCGGGGCTGGTTGGCAAGGCCAGTGAGGGGAGTGAACAGCTGGTGTTCAAGGGGCTCGAATCGGTGCGCACCGACTGGACCATGCTGGCCAAGCAGTTTCAGACCCGCCTCTACGAGCTGGTGTTTCACGATGAAGATCCCAGCGGCTATGTGCGCACCATGGTGGATGAGACCCGCGCCGGTCGCCACGACGATCTGCTCATCTACCGCAAACGGCTACGCCAGAAGCTCGAAGAGTATCAGAAGAATGTGCCGCCCCATGTGCGGGCGGCGCGGCTGGCCGATGAGGAGAACCTGCGCCGTGGTCTGCCCCAGCGCTATCAGCATCGGGGCGCCATCGCCTATCTGATGACCCTTAATGGCCCCGAGCCGCTGGAGTACAGGCGCAGTGCCATCGATTACGAACACTACATAGACAAGCAGTTGCGGCCCATTGCCGATGCCATCCTGCCCTTTATCGGCGAGTCGTTCGACCGGATCTGTGGTCAGCAGCTGGATCTTTTCTGATTGGTGCAAGATGGCACTTTACTTCCCATAAATACTGTATAAAAATACAGTTATAAATAATGGAGAAGTTTCCTATGCGTCTTGAAATCATCATCGACAGAAAACATCAGATCCCGACCTCGACCATGGAGGCGCTGCGTCAGGAGCTGCTCAAGCAGCTTGGCGAAAAATTCCCCGACATCCATGTGCGGGTCGCGCCGGGCAGTGCCATGGCCCTGACCGTCAGCCGTGCCAGCAAGGAAGACAAAGAGCTGGCCGAAGCCATGGTGCAGGAGGTGTGGGAGAACGCCGAGAGCTGGATGCCGGAAGAGAACGTCGCCTCCTGATCCCGCACGGTCAGTGGATAACTCGGACGTTGGATAAATGGGTTGTGGATAAACGTGCATGCCCGCTAATGCACTGCTGATACCCATACAACAAAAACGCAGCCAGGTGGCTGCGTTTTTGTTGGTGATGAGTTCGCGATGGCTTGTCTGGCTCTGGGTTGAGCCATGCCGTTACAACCCTGCCCAGCTTTTCAGGCTCTGCTGTTGCACCCGGCGATTGGCTTCGCGGATCTCCCCTTTGGCACGCAGATCGGCCAGTGCGATAGGCAGTGCGGCGCGGATCTCGTCACTGCTCATTCCGGCTTTGATGGCCGGGTGATAGGCTATCTTGAGCAGCACATAGTCCAGCCCGGTCAAAAAGCTGTCGATGCTGTTGTCATTGAAGATGGAGGGAAACACCTTGTCCGAGTCGTTGGGCAGCCCCATCACCTGGGTGAACTCCTCCACCACGCAGTCGAGAAAGCGTCCCTTGGCCCGGCTGTAGTCTACCGGAATGATGATGGTGGCACGGCTGATCTCGTGTTTCGCATTGGTTGCGAAGTTGGCAAGGCAGAGCCCCTCCTTGAGCGCCATCTTGACCGATGGATCGCCCCCCATGGTGCGGTTGGCCCAGCTCTTCATCTTGCTGTAGTCGGTCATGATCAGGGTGAGGTTGGGCTTTGCGGCCACCATGCTGATGGGGTGGCCGGTGATGCGGGCCAGATGGGCTGCCTGTACCTTCACCACGTCGGCCTGCAGCGGCTTGTCACCCGACTCGTTGATAAGTTGCAGCCGGATCGGCTGCTGCCAGCGGGCAAAACGGGTCTGCCTGGCTTCGCCATACTCCCGCTCCATGGCGATGGCCATAAAGCTCTCGACCAGATAGCTGTCGCTCTGCCAGCGCTCATCGGCACGGGCGCTGTGGCCCGCGAGCAGAATCAGCAGGGCCAGCAGCCCGCGTAACGTGAAGCGGGGATAGTCAGCGCGGCCCAAGCTGGCCATTACCAAAGTGGCAATAAAGCGGGTGGCACCAAAGGGGATGGCGGCAAATGGCATGTTTCCTCCCTGAAACGGTTGTCAGCCTAGCGGTTGGCCTTGTCGATATCGCGCCAGGTGAGCCAGAGCCTGAGATCAAACTCCAGTTGATGATAGTCGGGCTCCATATGTTGGCAGAGCTGATAGAAGCTCTTGTTGTGATCCTTCTCTTTGATATGGGCCAGCTCGTGCGCAACGATCATCTTGAGAAAGGGGGCGGGTGCCTCCTTGAACAGGGCGGCGATGCGGATCTCGTTCTTGGCCTTGAGCTTGCTGCCCTGCACCCGGCTGACGTAGGTGTGCAGGCCGAGGGCATCCTTGATCACGTTGATCTTGCCATCGAACACCACCTTTGACAGGGGCGCCGAGCTCTTGAGGTAGCGGTTCTTCAGCTCCATGGTGTAGGCGAGCAGCGCCTTGTCGCTCTGGATCTGGTGGCTCTCCGGATAGCGTTTGGCCAGCATCTCCCCCAGCTTGCCCGCCGCAATCAGCTGTTGTACCTGTGCCTTGAGGGGGTCTGGATAGCCGCCCAGATAAGTCAGTTCCGCCATGGTGTCACTCGTTACATCAAAAAGAGCGTCATTGTAGTTATCTCGGGCGGGCTTGCCTACTGCGGGCCGCTGCTGCAAGGGGTTCTGGCGCAAGAAAAAGGGCGGCCATTGCAACAATGGCCGCCCTGCGGGGCGTATTGACGATCAGCGTCGGCGATAGAGACCCGGATCCACCTCTTCGTAGTGGCTGGTCAGGTATTGATAGAAGGCGAGATGGGAAGGGGTGCTCGGTTTTTTCAGCTCCTCGCTCACCCGATCCGGCTTGGCGATGATGAACTTCGGATTCTGGCGCTGGATATCGGCCAGCACTCGCTCGCGCACGTCATAGGGCGGATTGACGTTGGCAAAGAAGAGGTAGGCGGACGCTGGCTGGCGATCGGTCCAGAGATAATATTGCGGCTGGATGCCATCGACCCAGATCTTGTCGCTCGGGACTGTCTCGGCCTTGATGCGATCAACCCGTACCTGCGCGGCCGGATTGAAAGGGCGACCCTTGAGGGTGCCTTCCCAGGCGTTGTTGATCATCAGCAGCAGCATGGCCAGCGTTGCCAGCCAGGGGGTGGCACTGCGCACATCCCAGGCGCGCCACAGGGGGATGAGGATCAGCACCGGCAGCGCCCACAGCAGGCTGGTGCCGAGCACCTCGTTGACCCGCTCGAGGGACCACTCCTTGGTGCTCCAGCCAAAGGCGAGCTGCTGGGCCAGCAGCCAGCTGGCGGTGAGCACCACCAGCGAGATGCAGAGCAGCCCGATGGCATCTGCCTGCTGTTCGCTGCGATCCAGCAATACCGCCAGCGGCAGCACCGCCAGTTGCAGATAGAGCACGTCATAGTGATCGAACACATGGCCGGAGACCGAGTTGGCGATCAGGGTAAACAGCACCCCAAACAGGGTCGCCAGCAGGGCGGGCAGATACCACTCCTGACGGCGGCTCAACATTAGAATGATGAAGGCGGGCAGCAGCATGATAAGGCCGGTGCGCAGCAGGCCGACGGCGCCCACCATGGGGGAGAAGCCGTTGCCATAGCTCCCCTCGAAGAAGATGTCGAAGGCGTAGTATTTGAAGGCCGCCAGCAGATCATGCTGCTGGAAGTAGGCATAAAGCGGGCCGCCAATCAGCGCCAGTCCCAGCAGGCTGGAGATGAGCAGCAAGATGGCGTCACGCCACTTCTCATGCAGACACCAGTGGTAGAACAGCACCAGATACCAGGCCCCCCAGAAGGCGCCGTTGTTGGTGCGCATCCAGGCCACGATGGCGAAGGTGAGGGCCGCAACCAGCGCCGGCCACCAGCGAAATCCCTTGTCCAGCAGCAGGGTAATGAAGGCCCACTGGGCGATGAGGGCGAGGTGGAAGGTCCAGTCCTCGGTCATGTTGCCGTAGTAGTAACGGGTGCCGTAGAGAGCCAGCACCGCCAGCATGGCGCCAAGGCGCGCCTTGAACGAGAGTCCGAGCTGGGCAAAGGCCTGCCAGCTGGCCAGCAATCCGAGCCAGCAGAGCCCCCACTCCAGTGTCCAGATCCCGACAAATCCCCCCATTCGATAACCCAGCGCGTCGAGAGCGAAGATCATCGGCCCCTTGATGTCGATCATGTCGCGATAGAGCACGCCACCTTCGCTCCACATCTTGCCCATCACCGCGAACAGCGAGGCATCAAAGCCCGGCGCCATGGAGTGGAAGAGCGGGTTGCGCAGACAGAAGAGCAGCGCCAGCAAGGCGGTCAGCAGCACAATGGCTGGCTTGATACCCGGGTTGACGCGAGGGGGAGTGAAACGGATGGAGTGATTCATGAAGTCGCCTGTTCCTGCAGCTGGTCTTGAAAGCGGGCCTATCTTGCCGAGCTAGTGAGTGCGATGCAATGGGGCAGGCCCGTGTGGGGCAAATATTCTCGAAAAAGCCCGGTTCTTGCAGGGAACCGGGCGCTGGCTGCGGCAATATTGGCCGTCAGGGGGATGTGGCAAAGCATCCCTCCGATATCAACTGAAGTACTCAACCAGGGGCGGCTGCGCTTCCAGTGTCGGCAGGTGACGGGCCCAGCGGATAAAGGCGTCGGCCAAGGTGATACCGAGCTCCTGATTGTGCTGGGTCAGGGTGCGCGCCAGTGCGGTGTAACCCTCCTTGCCGGAGGCGGTATAGGCGCTCGACACCCCGCGATAGACCTGTTCGGCATTGACCGCTTGCCACTTGCCGGGGGCGGCTTCCCACTCCAGTCGGGTGATGCGCTGACCCTTGGGCCGATCGGCCTGATAGGTGAATCGCACCCCTGCGGTGTAGGGGAAGCTGCCGTTGCCATTGCCGACCACGCCGTTGTTGGTGGCGTTGTCGATGGCATTCTCCAGCGCCTCCGCCAACTCGTGACCGTGCACCCGATAGAGGGTGAGGGGAATGGCAAACGGCAGCAGGCGACCGGCGATATCTGCTTCGCTCAGGGGGCCCGGCTCCAGCGAGCAGCGCACGCCGCCAGCATTGTGCAGGGCAAAGTCCACCTCGCCTACCTGTTCACGGGCGGCGGTCAGCATGGCGCGGGCCACCAGCGGGGCGAGCTGGCTGCCGTGGGGCAGGGTGGCATCCGGCAGTCGCTGATGGGGCAGGGGGGCCACCAGTCGGGTGACGATGCGCTGGCTCATGGTTTCAATCTCCGGCCGGTAGCGTTTGGCCAGATGTTGCTCCAGTTGTGGGTCCGGCTCGCAGAAGGTGAGCCCGACAGGTGGCGTGGAGGCAAATGGCCAGGGCTGCCAGGGGAGCCACTCCAGCTGACCCTGACTCTGCACGACGCGGCCCGCCTCATCGAAGGTGAGCTCGCAGACACCGAGGCAGAGGGCGCTGTGGCCAGCATGCAAAATGGCCACCCCGTTGTTCATCAGCGGATAGCTGCCTTCACTTGGCAGACCCAGCGGCGCGAGATCCCCCAGCAGGCTGTGGGTATGGCCACCGATGATGAGGCTGAGCTCGGGGAAGCGCTCGGCCAGCAGCTTGTCCTGATCCAGCCCGAGGTGGCTCAGCAGCACGATATGGTGGATCCCTTCGCGCCTGATCTCCTGCAACACTTTAGTGAGGGTCTCGGCGACCGCGTGGAAACGGGTGTGGGGATCCGGGTTGGCGATGGCAGCCATCTGGGCGAGGGTGATGCCGAGCAGCGCAAAGGGAACGCCGTCGATCACCCGACGGTGCCAGGGCTGATGGGCGTCGTAGAGGTGGGGAATATCCCACAGTCCGAGGGCTGTGTCGGCAGGCTCCTGACTGTTGTCCAGATTGGCGGCCAGCACCGGAAAATCGAGCTGGCGCAAGAACTCCACCAACGGGCCATTGCCCAGATCGAACTCATGGTTGCCAAGTACCATGGCATCGGGGGCCAGCATGGCGAGCAGGTCGGCGTTGGCGCGCCCTTTGAAGCGGTTGAAATAGAGAGAGCCCTGAAAGGAGTCGCCACCGTGCAGAAACAGAAAACGCTGGCCGGCTGCTGTGGCTTTGGCACGCAGTTGGGTCAGTCGGGCCAGGATCCGGGCATAACCGCCGCACTGGGTGCGCCACTGGCCTTCACCGGCAGGGGAGAAGCTCATGGGCGCGCCATCGAAGTGGGAATGGCAATCACTGAAATGGGCAAGTTGAACCGTAATACTCATCTCGGTCCTCCTTAGGGGGAAAATGAGCACCGAGTCTACTGCAAAGGGGGGGGAGGATACCAGCCCGGCAGGGTGCCGGGCTGGTCAGCGATCAGGCGGGTACCATGATCTGGGTGGCGACGATCACCACCAGCAGGCCGACGGCGACCGGCATACTGGTGCGCTTGACCACCTCAAACGGCGAGAGCTTGCCCATCCCGGCACAGGCGACCACCACCCCGGAGACCGGAGAAATGGTGCGACCCAGGTTGGAGGCTTGCAGCATCGGGATTACCAGATAGGCCGGGTTGATGCCAAGGCTGCTGGCCAGATTGGGGATCAGCTCTACGAAGGCGTAGAAGGGAGCATTGCCCGAGCCGGTGGTGAAGGCGGCCAGGGTGGTGATCACCACCAGTGACAGCATCATGATCAGACCACCCGAACCGAGATCCTGCGCGTGAGCCAGCAGGGTGTCGATAAAGCCGATGGTCATCAGACCCTGGGCGAAGACACCGGCACCGACCAGCAGCATGACCACACCGGCAAAGGCATCAGCCATGTTGCGCCAGCAGACCTGCAGACCGTCCAGCAGCTCCTTGCCATTGCGGATACGCACAAGTTCCAGCAGGCTGGCCAGCACCATGCACATGACGATGATGGTGACGATATCCAGCTGCGGACCCCATTTGCCGTCAAACACCAGCACCCCGATGATGGGGGTAAAGGGCAGGATGGCGTAAAAGGCAGGCGCAGTCGTCACCAGGTCACCCGGGGCGACCGGCTCGTTGTGCTCACCGGATTTTTGATCAAGGTAGCGCTGCCAGAAGAAGTGGGTCACCGCCATACAGGCGATCGCCACCAGCGAGATGGGCAGGGTCAGCTTGAAGGCAAAATCCAGCAGCGGCATGTTGGCGGCCTGGGCGGCCATCACCACGTCCCCTGAGGTCGGTGCCAGAATAATGGCGGCTGGCGAGGCGCACACGGCTGCAGCCGCGCCACGGGAGATCCCCATGTTGACCATCAGCGGAAACAGGGTTGCCATCAACAGCACGCCGAGGCCGGTAGCGGAGCTGACCGCCAGCGACATGGCGCAGGCCACCAGATAGGCAGCCACCAGCAGGATATAGGGGGACTTGATGATGCCGAGCGGTTTGCTGGCCAGCTTGACCAGAATGGTGTTGGCACCGATGTGGCTCATGTAGCCGGCGAAGCCGCACAGCACCATGATCAGCATCCCCAGTCCACCGCCACGGTCATTGAGCAGGAAGCGGACGTATTCGAAGATATCGGTTGCGATATAACCGGTGCTGACCACCTTGCTCGGTAGTACCGGCTTGCCCATCATGGCGGTGATGACCAGCAGCAGCAAGCCGCCGCTCAGCAGCACCCCGGTCGCGGAGTATCCTTTGAAAATGGCACGGCCCACCACCAGGGTGACCAGGGTGCCAACGATGAGTTCCAGCATATGTTGCCTTCTGATTGGATGAGAGTGGAGGGAGTCTATTCCGATAGGGGTAGAGTGGCGACTGGAAACAGGATGTTGTGTGAGCTAAATCAACGTTTAACCCCATGAACAGAATTAAAGAAAGGTAAAGGTACTTTACCCAGCGGGTTTGGCTGCCTACCCTTGCCAGCCTTGGTTGTCTTTTGAGGCTTTTATATGGCGATTGGTGACTTTTTAGGCATTAAACGCTCTATTTTCCTTCTTGCGATGCTATTTTCACCTACTTGCGTGTTTGCAGTAACCAATGACGGTTTTCATCAAACCGGTCCTCATCAGGCGGTCGCCATGCGGCGTCTCATGGCTCCTCACTCTTACGGCGTACTGGTGGTTGCCGAGGGGAACAGACCCCGTTTTGCCGCGCTGGCATCCAAAACCACGGAAGCAAGCTGCCTGGCCCGTCATGCCATCCGGGTAGATGGGGTCGCGCTGCTGGTCACTCCGAGATTCTATGCCAGAGAGGGAAAACGGGGACTTTGCGAGCTGTGGCTCAATGAGGGGGCAGATCAGGACTTTTTTGCCAACCGCCTTAAAAATGATCATTTTATTCAGATAGATGGTCATGACATCAATGTGAAAAACTATCACCTCGACTGGCAGCGCATCAGCCGTCATGCTCAATAAAAATACAGTTTTGGCCTTGTGCCATACTCTGCTCACGCAAGCTGTGAGCGTGCTCTGATTTCTGGGTGCATCATTGTATTGCGCCGCCTCGTCGTCACACATAGGCTATACCCGTCATCTGTGTGGCGGTGGGGTTCACCAAGGTTGGTACTCCGCCCGTGCAATCAAGGAAGGTAGTCTGGCATGGTCAGCAAGGTTTATGGAGTAGTGGGGGTCGGGTTGTTGCTGTTGCCCCTGATGAGTCAGGCTCAGCCGAGCCGGCCGCAAGTGGTGCCAGAGTCCCGCATCAATGTCCGTTTTTATGAGGTCAATGCAACCAGTCCGGAGCAGCTTGCCCGGGCGATTGCCCAGAGTGCTCCCAAGGTGAATGGCAAGCCCGTACTCGGCAAGGCGAGTTATCAGGTGGACTGGCAGCTGGATACCGAGCAGTTGCCGGGGCGATGCCAGCTCAACCGGGTGACGGTGACCACCAACGCCACCGTGCTGCTGCCCCGCTGGCGTCAGAGCGCGAACAGTAACGATCCTGCCCGCCAGCGCTGGGGGCGGCTGCTCTCCAGCATGTTTGACTACGAATCCCGCTTCAAGGAGATGGTGCTGCAAGGGGCCAATCAGGTGGGCGGGGCGATTGCGGGATTACCCAGTCATGCAGATTGCCAGGCGCTGCGCTATGCCGCGTGGGCAGCAGGTAGTGGCGAGCTGAACAAGATTAAGGGACGGCTCGACGGATTCCAGCGTCAGACAGGTTACGGCGAACAGCTTGGGGTGCACTGGCCCAAGTGAGCGCTATCTCAAGACGCAATATCCAGCATCGCACGATTTGATAAATAGAATGGCCGCCTGATGGGCGGCCATTCTATTTGTTTGCAGAGTCCGGTTCAGACTAGCGCTTTGCCCTTGAGCAGCTTGCGTACCCAGTAACGGGCAGGGTGGAGCGCTTCCAGCAGATCGGCGGCCAGCGGCAGGGGCTCGCCGCAGATCTCGCTGGCGAGCAGCTCGCCACAGAGCGGCGCCGAGCAGAGACCCCGAGAACCGAGCGCCCCCAGCACATAGAGGCCGGGGTGAAGGGGGAGTGGCTGGACGTTGTGTTGATCATGCTGCAGCTGCGCATAGTGATCCGCCAGACCTTGCAATCTGGCCACTGGCCCTACCACCGGCAGGTGATCCCGACTGGCACAACGAACCCCTACGCGTGCCTCGTTGTCACTCACATCCACCTCGGCGGGCCAGGTTTGCTCCGGCAGGCAGACTTGCAACCGCACCTGATTCAGGATTTGCTCCTCGGCACGTAATTCAAGGCTGCTCTGGTTGCGGCCATAACTGGCGCCGATGCAGTGTTGATCGTTGTGCATCGGCGTGAGGTAGCCATCGTAGCAGAGCACTGTGCTGAGCTGACGCAAGCTGGCCGTGGTCGGCACATGGCTCACCTGACCGCGCACCGGATAGAGGGGCAGCTCGGCAAAGGGGAGCAATGTTGGCAACTGGTGACCGGCAGCGACCACCAGATTGGGAGCCTGCCAGTGGCGGCCATCCTGGCTTTCTACTTGCCAGCCATCGGCCTGCTCGGCAATGGCGACTACCTCGGTGTTGAACACCACCTCCAGCAGGCCGCTGGCTTGTGCTTCTTTGATAGCGGCGCGGGTGAGATCGGCCGGACAGAGCCAGCCCCCCAGCGGGTAACTGACGCCGCTGTGGCCGCAGGGCAGGCCGACTACTTGTTCTACTTCCGCTGTCGATAGGGGTTGCATCAGTTCGGACGGGAAGGGGCCCTGACTCATCTTGGCCAGCTTGGCTGCCGATTTGTCGTCATAACCGAGCTGGGTTACCCCGCACAGTGCAAAAGCGATGGGGTGGCGTTCGGCTAACGCCAGCAGCCGTTGGCGGGCATAGCCAAAGGCGAGCGAATAGAAGCGTGACAGCGCATCGTGCTCGCCGTTAAGCAGTGGATAGAGGGCTCCTTGGCGGTTGCCCGAGGCGCCGGTGGCCGGTTCGCCATCTGCACACAGCAACGTCACCTTGCGACCCCGCTCCACCAGAGAGAGCGCCGTCATGGCCGAGGCGATGCCGCCGCCAATGATCACCACCTCGCCAGCGCGTCCGGAAGGACGGGCATACCAGGGGACTATGGTCTGCTGCGGCTGCTTGTCGGTGCGATCCCCCACCAGCATCTCCCGCTTGCTACCGTGGCCCTTCACCTTCTTCATGGCAAAACCGGCGGCAATCAGGCCACGACGGACAAAGCCGGCACAGGTAAAGGTGGCGATGGAGCAATCGGGACGGGCGAGGCGAGCGAGACCATCAAACAGCTCCTGTGTCCACATCTCTGGGTTCTTGGCCGGGGAGAAACCATCCAGATACCAGGCGTCCACCAGACCTTCTGCCCGGTGAGGCACCTGCGGCAGCATATCCTTGATGTCGCCAAACCAGAGATCGAGGCGAATGCGGCCACCCGCAAAATGCAGGCGGTGGCAACCGGAAACCGGCAGCGGCCATTGGGCGACAAGATCCTGACTCAAGTGGCCAAGTTCAGGCCAGGCGGCCAGCGCCTTGCGCAGATCGTCTTGGGTCAGGGGGTATTTCTCGAAACTGATGAAGTGCAGACGGGAGCCGTTACCGGATTGGGGCGCCTGTTCCAGGAAGGCTTGCATTGTCGCCAGAAAGTTAAGACCTGTGCCGAAACCTGTTTCACCTATCACGAAACTGTCACTATCGTGGTGCGAAAATCGCGCAGGTAGCCGGTTTTGCTGCAAAAAGACGTAGCGGGTTTCACTTAGACCGTTATCATTGGAAAAGTACACATCCCCGAAGTCACTGGAGACAGGAGTTCCCGCTTCATTCCAGTCCAATCGGGCATGATGTAAGGATGTTTGACTCACGTTTTCCTCGGCTCGCGTCACAAAATCGCGGGCATTCTACGTGAAAGCAGACCAGTTTGGCAGCCGAAAGCGGGTAGACTTGGCGCCAGTTTTTCCAGACGAGATGAATTAATGAGAAGAGCAGTGATCACCGGTATCGGCGTCATCTCCAGTATCGGCAACAACAAGGAAGAAGTGCTGGCCTCCCTGAAAGCAGGTAAATCCGGCATCACCTATTCCGAGCAGTTCGAGCAGCACAACCTGCGCAGCCGTGTCTGGGGTAACATCAAACTCGATCCGTCTGAACTGATCGACCGTAAAGTCATGCGTTTCATGGGCGACGCTGCGGCCTACGCCTACCTCTCCATGC
Organism: Aeromonas sp. FDAARGOS 1417; assembly: GCF_019046985.1. Lineage (NCBI taxonomy): Bacteria > Pseudomonadati > Pseudomonadota > Gammaproteobacteria > Aeromonadales > Aeromonadaceae > Aeromonas > Aeromonas sp. FDAARGOS 1417. The sequence continues at coordinate 459,086 of NZ_CP077221.1, forward strand.
AGCAGGCCATTGAAGATGCCGGTCTGGCGGAAGATCAGGTCTCCAACGAGCGTACCGGCCTGGTGGTCGGTTCAGGTGGTGCCTCCGGCAAGAACACCTCGGAATCTGTGGACATCGCCCGTGAGAAAGGGGTCAAGCGTGTGGGCCCTTACATGGTGCCGCGCACCATGTCTTCCACCACCTCTGCTTGCCTCGCGACCCCGTTCCAAATCAAGGGTGTCAACTACTCCATCAGCTCCGCCTGCGCCACCTCTGCGCACTGCATCGGTCACGCACTTGAGCTGATCCAGCTTGGCAAACAGGATGTGGTCTTCGCCGGTGGCGGTGAAGAGCTGGACTGGTCCTCTACCATCCAGTTTGACGCCATGGGCGCCCTCTCCACCAAGTACAACGACACGCCGGAAAAAGCGTCCCGTACCTATGATGCGAACCGCGATGGTTTCGTTATCTCCGGTGGCGGCGGCATTCTGGTGATCGAAGAGCTGGAACATGCGCTGGCCCGTGGTGCTCACATCTATGCCGAGCTGACCGGTTACGGTGCTACCTCCGATGGCTATGACATGGTCGCGCCGAGCGGTGAAGGCGCGGTGCGTTGCATGAAGATGGCGATGCAGGGTGTGGGCAAGGTTGATTACATCAACACCCACGGCACCTCCACTCCGGTCGGTGATACCAAAGAGCTGGAAGCTATCCAGACTCTGTTTGGCGCCAACGGTCCCAAGATCTCTGCCACCAAGGCGATGACTGGTCATGCGCTGGGCGCTGCGGGCGTGCACGAGGCTGTCTACTCCCTGCTGATGATGGAACACGGCTTTATCGCCCCCAGCATCAACATCGAGACCCTGGACGAGAAAGCCGAAGGCCTGCCCATCGTGCGCGAGTACGAAGCGGCCGAACTCAACACCGTCATGTCCAACAGCTTCGGCTTTGGCGGTACCAACGCCTCCCTGGTGTTCAGCAAGTTCAAAGCTTGATCATCCGGTTGATATGAAAAAAGCGCCTCAGGGCGCTTTTTTTGTCTTCGGGATCTGCCATCACTCATTGCAGAGCAGAGCAGAGCAGAGCAGAGCAGAGCAGAGCAGAGCAGAGCAGAGCAGAGGCCATTGTGGAATAGGAAGAGTGGGTTAGTGGCAGATTTCAGCGCAGATGGTGGGGGAGGTGACGCCACACCAATGAGCCGGATCTACATCTCTTTAGTGGAGTCGATAGCAAGAAGGGAGCCTGAGGCTCCCTTCTTTGTTAGCGGTAATGTGATGGCTGTTGGCTAGAACCAGAAGCCTATAATAAAGGAGCCCGCCAGGGTCAGCATCACGTTGGCCACCGCATAGGTACCGGCATATCCGAGCGCCGGAATGGAGCTGTTGGCTGCCTCGTTGACCACATCCATCGCCGGGGCACAAGTACGGGCACCTGTGATGGCACCGAGCAGCAGCGCCGGGTTCATCTTGAGCACCCAGACCCCGAACAGATAGCCTACCAGCACCGGCAAGGTGGTCACCAGCATGCCGGAGAAGAGCACTACCGTACCTACCTCGCTGAGGTGGTCGAGGATGCCGCCACCGGCTTTCAGGCCCGTGCTCACCATAAAGACCGCCAGACCGAGATCCTTGGCCAATCTGAGCGCGCCGGGCGGCACATAGCCGACCGTCGGGTGGTTGGCCCGCAGGTAACCCATCAGAATGCCTGCCAGCAGCAGGCCGACGGCGTTGCCGAGACCGAATTCGATCTGACCGAACACCAGCGAAACGGAGCCGATCAGCAGGCCGAGTACGAAGAAGGTGGTGAAGGCCACCAGATCCGTGGTCTGGCTGTGGATGCTGATAAAGCCGATCTTGTTGGCCAGCAGTTTGACCCGCTGTTTCTCGCCACTGATCTGCAGCACGTCGCCCTTTTGCAACATGATGTTGCGATCGAACGGCATCTCGATCTGGGAGCGCACCACCCGGTTGAGGAAGCACCCTTTCTCGGTGAGGTTGAGCTCCACCAGATGGCGGCCGACCACGGAGTCATTCTTTACCACTATCTCTTCGGTGACGATCTGCAGGTCGAGCAGGTTGCGGTCGAACACCTCTTTACCGTTGCGGTAGTTGACGTCCAGCTTCTCGTGGCTCTCGGGATAGCCCACCAGAGCGATCTCATCCCCTTCCTGAATAACGGCATCGCCATCGGGACTGGCCAGAATGCCGTTGCGGCGGATCCGCTCTACATAGCAGCCGGTATGGGGATAGATGCCGGTCTCCCGCAGGGTACGGCCACCGATCCAGGCTGCCAGTTCGGGGCCCACCCGATAGGCGCGGATGATGGGCAGATAGGTCTTGCGACTCTCGCTGTCGGAGAGACCCCGCTCACGGGCAATTTTTTGCGCTTCGGTATTGAGGTCGAGGCGTGCCAGTGAGGGGAGGTAGCGCACCACCAGCATCAGGCCCACCAGACCCACCAGATAGGTCAGGGCGTAGCCGATGCCCATATTGTCCAGCACCGCCTGCATATCAGTTTGATGGGGCAGGTTGAGCAGACCGCTACGCAAGGCATCCTGGGCACCCACCAGCGCCGGGGTCGAGGTGAGGGAACCCGCCAGGATCCCCGCCGCCATGCCCGGCCCCAGATTGAAGAACTTGGCCAGTCCCACCGTCAGCAGCAGGGCGGTCAGCAAGATCACCAGAGTCAGGGTGATGTAGTGGATGCCGTCGCGCAGGAAGACGCTGAAGAAGTGAGGGCCCGCTTCGATCCCCACACAGAAGATGAACAGCATAAAGCCGACGTTTTCAGTGGTGGCTGCAAATTCGAAGCCCATCTGGCCGAACAGCAGGGCGGTAAACAGCACACCTATGGTGTTGCCAATCTGAAAGTTGCCAATTCGAACCTTGCCAAGCAGCAGGCCGAAGGCCAATACCACGAACAGCAGCAGGGAGTCGCTTTGATGTAGCAGTGTCACGAAATCTATGGTCATGCCCGGAAAAACCGAGGAAAAAAGTGGGGTCGATATTGTGCCGGATCTATCCCCAATAAAGAAGCGCAAGGGAGCGATTAATCGGACGTTATCGGACGCTATTTGTGGAGCCGGCGGCGTGATAGGGAGACAAGCGGATGAAATCTGGCAATTTTTGCTGTAACCGCCGTTGTCAATTAGTGAAATCTGCTGCCCGCGACCGAAGTGCTCTGGCGCAGGCCGATTTTTTAGATTCTGCTGTCCCGCTGCTTGGCGGGGATCAGTTTCAGCAGATTCAACCGATGGCCGCCATGGTGGATAGAGGGGCAAGTCAGCTTGATATTTGCCCGTTCGCCCACGGGAAAAGGGTTGGCAAAAAGATGCTTCTGAAAAGTGCCAATAGAGCCTGTCACCCCGCTGTTCCTGAGGGGGCAAAAAACAGCATAAAATCAGGTTGGCCAGCAAAATGACTCTTTGCCGGAGGCCATCAAGGGCAATCCCGCGTCCTGACAGGGCTTGCTGCACTTACCCACAGAATCTGTGGATAACCCTGTTCATGAAACTTGTTCATCGCCCTGAAAGCCGCACCAGCACTGGGATGCAAGGGCTGTTCAAAAAATACCAGAAGAAAAATGTTTGTATAAAAATCAAATAGTTAGGTGCGACAGGAGAAAACTCTGTCGAGTCGGGACGGGTAACAAAAGGGAGCGTCAGCAGCAAGAAGGATCTTGTGCATTAAAATTGGCAGGAGAGGGCACTAAAGTGGATAACTTGCACCGAGATGGTGAGGAATTGGCTCCCCCGACTGGACTTGAACCAGTGACATACGGATTAACAGTCCGCCGTTCTACCGACTGAACTACGGGGGAACATCAGGCAAGGAGGAGCATCATACAGAAGGTGTCCTGGGTGGTCAAGCCATTCGCGGTATGATGGCACGGGTGTACCGCTGCCAGCCCCTCGGTTACACTGCTCCTCTGCTGTTTTGTGTCGGGAGTGTTCATGAGCAAATTGTTCAAGTTAGCCAGCCAGTTTCAACCCGCCGGGGATCAGCCCACGGCGATTGCCCAACTGCTGGATGGCATCGAGTCGGGGCTGGCCCATCAGACCCTGCTCGGGGTGACCGGTTCGGGCAAGACCTTCACCATGGCCAACGTCATCGCCACCCTGAACCGCCCGACCATGATCCTGGCTCCCAACAAGACCCTGGCCGCCCAGCTCTATGGCGAGATGAAGGAGTTCTTCCCCGACAATGCGGTGGAGTATTTCGTCTCCTACTACGACTACTACCAGCCCGAAGCCTATGTGCCGACCACCGACACCTTTATAGAGAAGGATGCCTCGATCAACGATCACATCGAGCAGATGCGATTGTCCGCCACCAAGGCGCTGCTGGAGCGGCGCGACGTGGTGATCGTTGCTTCGGTGTCGGCCATCTATGGTCTGGGGGATCCCCAAGCTTATCTGAGCATGATGCTGCATCTCAAAGTGGGGGATGTGATTAACCAGCGGGATATCCTGCGCCGTCTCGCCGAGCTGCAGTACACCCGCAACGACATGGCGTTTCAACGCGGTACTTTCCGGGTGCGCGGTGAAGTGATCGACATCTACCCTGCCGAATCGGACAAGCTGGCCTTGCGGGTAGAACTCTTTGATGAAGAGGTGGAGCGCCTCTCCCAGTTCGACCCGCTGACCGGCGCCATCGAGCAGACGGTGGTGCGCTATACCATCTACCCCAAGACCCACTACGCTACACCGCGGGAGACCATTCTGGGGGCTATCGAGCATATCAAGGAGGAGCTGCGCAGTCGCCGCGAGCAGCTGTTGTCCCTCAACAAGCTGGTGGAGGAGCAGCGCATCAGCCAGCGTACCCAGTTCGACATGGAGATGATGCAGGAGCTGGGTTACTGCTCCGGCATAGAGAACTACAGCCGCTACCTCTCCGGCCGTGCGCCGGGGGAGCCGCCGCCCACCCTGTTTGATTACCTGCCGGGGGACGGCCTGCTCATCATCGATGAGTCCCACGTCACGGTGCCGCAGATTGGCGCCATGTTCAAAGGGGACCGCTCCCGCAAGGAGACCCTGGTGGAGTACGGCTTCCGGCTCCCCTCGGCGCTCGACAACCGGCCGCTCAAGTTCGACGAATTTGAAGCGCTGATGCCGCAGACGGTGTTTGTCTCGGCGACTCCCGGCCCCTACGAGCTGGAGAAGTCCGGCGGCGATGTGGTGCAGCAGGTGGTGCGCCCAACCGGCCTGCTCGATCCGGAGATCGAGGTGCGTCCTGTGACCACTCAGGTGGACGATCTGCTTTCCGAGATCCGCAAGCGGGTCGCCGTCGAGGAGCGGGTGCTGGTTACTACCCTGACCAAGCGGATGGCGGAAGACTTGACCGAGTATCTGGCGGAGCACGACGTCAAGGTGCGCTACCTCCACTCCGATATTGATACGGTCGAACGGGTGGAGATCATCCGCGATCTGCGCCTTGGCAAGTTCGATGTGCTGGTGGGTATCAACCTGCTGCGGGAAGGCCTCGACATGCCGGAGGTGTCGCTGGTGGCGATTCTGGATGCGGATAAAGAGGGCTTCCTGCGTTCGACCCGCTCGCTGATCCAGACCATCGGCCGGGCGGCGCGTAACCTCAACGGCAAGGTCATTCTCTACGGCGATACCATCACCAACTCGATGAAGGTAGCCATTGAGGAGACCGAGCGGCGCCGCGCCTTGCAGCATGCCCATAACCTCAAGCATGGCATCACCCCCAAAGGGCTCAATAAGTCCATTGGTGATGTGATGGACATGGGCGGCAGCCGCACGGCAGGCAAACCTGGCAAGGGGATGCGCAAGGCGGCCGAGCCGCAAGGGGAGTACCATGTCCGCTCTGCCAGCGAGATTGCCAAAGAGATCAAGCGGATGGAGGAACAGATGTTCCAACATGCCCGGGATCTGGAGTTCGAACAGGCGGCAGCACTGCGGGATCAGATCCAGCAGTTGCGCAGCGAGTTGATCGAGTCATGAGCCGCAAACGCTGGCTGATTTGGCAACGACTTCGTCGTCTCTATCAGGGCTTTCGCCATCCCGGTACCCCTTGGTGGGCGAGGGGCCTGGTGATCCTTATCCTGCTCTATGGCATCAGTCCGGTGGATCTTATCCCCGACGTGGTGCCCTTGCTGGGTTGGTTCGATGATGTGACCCTGCTGCTTGTGTTGCTATGGGGTTGGGAGCGTTGTCTTCCCCCTGCAGTGCGCAGCGAGCTGGAACAGGCCTCCTAGTTCACCTTTTCAACACCACGCTCGGTATCTCTCTTTGTGCTCCCACCCTCGAAGGAAGCGGAAAAACGGTTTCATTTGAAGGTGGGCGCTGCGGGATGAAAAAGAGGCAGGCCCGGTGATTGTCGCCCGGATGGCATTGGCGTAGACTCCACGCCGTTCACTTTATGGGTATGGAAAAAATGGATCTGATCCTCTTTGCAATCGACTTTATCCTGCACGTTGACGTGCATTTGAAAGAGCTGTTCGAGAACTATGGCGTTTGGGTTTACGCCATCCTGTTTCTCATCATCTTCTGTGAAACCGGGTTGGTAGTGACGCCGTTCCTGCCGGGTGACTCCCTGCTGTTTGCCGCCGGTGCGCTTACCGTGGGCAGCGTGCTGGACGTCCATACCCTGGCGGCCGTGCTGATCATCGCTGCCGTGCTGGGCAACGTGGTCAACTACACCATTGGTCACTTCTTCGGCGAGCAATTGTTCCGCAACCCGGACTCCAAAATCTTCCGCCGCGACTATCTGGAGAAGACCCACGCCTTCTATGCCAAGCATGGTGGCAAGACCATCATCATCACCCGCTTCCTGCCCATCGTGCGTACCTTTGCGCCGTTTGTGGCAGGGATGGGGGCCATGACCTATCCGCGCTTCCTGGCGTTCAACCTGGTTGGCGGCCTGCTGTGGGTACTCTCCTTCGTCTATGCCGGCCACTTCTTTGGCAATCTGCCGGTGGTGCGTCATAACTTTACCCTGCTGATCTTCGGCATCATCGGTATCTCCCTGTTGCCCATGGTAATTGGCGCGGTCAAGGCCAAGATGAGCACGGCCAAGGCGTAACCAGAAATACGGTCAGCCAGAACGAGAAAGGGGGAGCCATGATGGCTCCCCCTTTTTATCTCCAAGCGGGTATGACACTCAGTTGCAGCAACGCCCTTTCACCAGATTGCCGATGGCCACCACGGTGAAGACCAACAGGTAAGCGGCGAAGATGACAACCAGCCACTGGGGCATGGAGTAACCGAAGAACTGCCAGGTGATCTGGGCACAATCCCCTTCCGGCATAAAAAGCCAGGGGAGCCACTGATCGAGCGGAGCCCAGCTCGGGAAGTCGGCAAACGGGCTGCAGACGTTGAACGGGGAGGGGTTGACCTGATAGTCCACATGCTTGAGGGCCAGCTGGAAGCCGCGGAAGGCACTGTAGCCCCATAGCAACATGGCACTCCAGCGAACATACCACTTATCCGGCGCCACCATGCCGAGCAGACCAGCGGCCAGCACACCCAGGGTCGCCAACCGTTCGTAAACGCACATCACGCACGGGGAGAGGCCCAGCACATGCTGGAAGAAGAGGGCACACAACTCAAGGAACAGGGCTGATGCTGCCAACAGACCCCAGGCCAGCCGATGGGCGACGATACGGCGGAGAAACTCGATCATCTCATTGATCTCTCAGAAAAAACAGTGGCTGAATTAGAGCAGAGCGGGGCAGAAAAGAAAAGGGCCCTGAAAGGGCCCTCGGGTTCAGTTGCTGCGGATTAATGCAGCGCCGGCTGTACCGCTGGCAGCGCACTCTCCATCACCAGCCATCCGTGCTGATAGAACCACTCGGTGGCAGGACCAAGCAGCAATTCGACAGAGAAAAAGCCGATCAGCCCCAGCACCAGGGTGTAGGGCAGCGCCATCCAGACCATGCGGCCATAGGAGAGACGCAGCAGCGGCGCCAATGCCGAAGTGAGCATAAACAGGAAGGCGGCCTGACCATTGGGGGTGGCGACCGACGGCAGGTTGGTACCTGTGTTGATGGCTACCGCCAGCAGATCGAACTGGGCGCGGTCGATGGCACCATTGAGCATGGCCGTCTTCACCTCATTGATGTAGACAGTGCCGACAAAGACGTTGTCACTGACCATGGAGAGCACCCCGTTGGCCAAATAGAAGAGGGCCAGCTGGTTCTCCGGTTTGGCTGCCAGTACCAGCTGGATCACCGGCTTGAACAGCTGCTGATCGATGATGACGGCGACCACGCTGAAGAAGACCGCCAGCAGGGCGGTGAAGGGGAGTGCCTCCTGGAAGGCTTTACCCAGCGAGTGCTCCTCGGTGATCCCGGTCAGGGAGGTGGCCAGCACGATAACCGAGAGGCCAATCAGGCCAACGGCTGCCAGGTGCATGGCCAGGCCGACAATCAGCCAGATCGCAATCAATGCCTGAACGATCAGCTTGGCCTTGTCTTGGGGGCTGCGTTTTGCCTCTTCGTAGCGGTTGTACTCCTCCATGATGGCGCGCACCGTGTCCGGCAGGCGGGCGCCATAGCCAAACCAGCGGAACTGCTCCACCAGCACGCAGGTCAGCAGACCGCAGATAAAGACGGGGACGGTGACGGGGGACATGCGAATGGCAAATTCAGCGAAGTTCCAGCTGGCTTGCTCGCCGATGATGAGGTTTTGCGGCTCGCCCACTAGGGTGCAGACACCACCCAGCGCGGTACCGATGGCGGCATGCATCATCAGGCTGCGCAGGAAGGCACGAAAATCGTCGAGATCCTGGCGATTGAGCTCGGCGACTTCCTTATCATCGGTATGGTCATGGCTGTGACCAAACTCCTTGCCGGACGAGACCTTGTGATAGATGGCATAGAAACCGGTGGCAACACTGATCACCACGGCAATCACGGTCAGGGCATCGAGAAAAGCCGACAGGAAGGCGGAGACCAGACAGAAGGAGAGGGAGAGCAGGATCTTGGAGCGTACACCGATTAGCAACTTGGTGAAGACATAGAGCAGCAGCTGCTTCATGAAATAGATGCCTGCCACCATGAACACCAGCAACAGCAGCACCTCGATATTGGCGACCAGCTCGTGTTTGACCTGATCGGCGGAGGTCATGCCGATCAACACGGCTTCGATCGCGAGCAGACCACCCGGTTGCAGAGGGTAGCACTTGAGGGCCATGGCCAGGGTGAAGATAAACTCAACGACAAGTAACCAGCCCGCAATGAAAGGATCAAGGTGGAAGGCGATCGGATTGATCACCAGAAATAGCAAGATGGCGCTTTTATACCACTGTGGTGCATTGCCCAAGAAGTTCTTGGCGAATGCCTGCCCTAGGCTTATTGGCATGATAATGGGTCTCAACTTTGTTGTTAGGATCTGCTTCTATGCAGTCAAGGATGATTCGACCTGTGCCTCCGGATGTTGGCCTTTATCTGTCTGATTCCTCGTGATTTTAATCAAAAAGCGTGACGATTATAAATGATAGCCGATGGATCTCTGCCCATCTGTCTGTTTTATAACCACCTTGTCGGGGTTGGCTGGCTCCCTCGTGGCGATTAGATACATATTCCCAACACTATATTTGCCATATGTGAGCAGAGGACTGACCTTATGCTTGCCAGCCATCATCGCTTTGATATCATTCGTCAGCCTTTTTACGCATTACAACAGAGTCAATTCATGGTTATAAAAGCGCAGAGCCCAGCTGGGTTTGCCGAGGAATACATCATCGAGTCCATCTGGAACAATCGCTTTCCTCCCGGATCTATTCTGCCCGCCGAGCGTGAATTATCCGAGTTGATCGGGGTGACGCGGACTACCTTGCGCGAAGTGCTGCAGCGACTGGCCCGTGATGGCTGGTTGACCATACAGCATGGCAAGCCGACCAAGGTGAACAATTTCTGGGAAACCTCCGGCCTCAATATTCTGGAGACGTTGGCTCGTCTGGATCAGGACAAAGTACCTGATCTGATAGCTCAGCTGCTCTCCGCCCGTACCCATATCTGCACCATCTTTATCCGCGGGGCGATCCGCCACAATCCGGAACAGGCCGCCGAGATCCTGCGTGGCGCCGATGGGGTCGAGAACAACGCCCAGGCTTATGCCGAGTTCGATTATCGCCTGCACCACCAGCTGGCGTTTGCTTCCGGCAATCCGATCTACGCTTTGATCCTGAACGGTTTCAAAGGGTTGTACAGCCGGGTCGGCAGCTACTACTTCTCCGACAAGCAGGCCCGCGAGACCGCAGACGCCTACTACAAGACCCTGCTCAATCTGGCGGAGACCAAGAACCACGAAGCCGTGTTCATGACGGTGCGTCAGTACGGTATCGAGTCCGGCAAGCTGTGGACCCGCCTGCGTCAGGACATGCCAAGCGATCTGTGCGACAACTGATCCCTTGCCTGTGCTGTCCAAGAAACGCGCCATCCGGCGCGTTTTTTTATTCTGCCGTGTTTGTGTCTATCCTTGATTGGTGGTGGTAATTGCTTGAACTGCATGGATATTTGGCCAAAAAGCTTGATCCAGCGCAAATGAACCCTGCATTTATCACTTTGGTGGCATAGGACCCAACCGCTGATTGAGGTCAAATGGAGGCATCAAGAGCGGAGCCAATATCCGCCAGAAGGAACACACCTTTCACCGGATGAAGGACACAACAATGAGTCTTCTTGAACACACCATCTGGACAGTACTGGGATATGGGGCCATGCCCTTTATCTTTCTGAGCGGATTCGTGGCGGTGGCAGTGACCTGTTGCATGCTGCTGAATGCGTTCGGGGTACAGTCCGCCGAGAAGTGAGTCGCTTCTCCATGCCGCCAAATGCCAGTCTTCGGACTGGCATTTGTTTTTTGTGTCTTTTAAAGCACTTATCCCGGCAGGGAAGGGGAAATCTTTGGTCAGGATGGTCGAACCTGCCGCCGATTTTGATTACACTGGCGCCCGTATTTCCCACTCACCCTTCTCTTATCAGGTGTTCAAGGTTTTCTATGGCTCTCAAGGCAACCGTATTCAAGGCCCAGATCAGTTTGTCTGATATGGATCGCAATCTGTATCAGGACTTCTCCCTCACGCTGGCGCGCCACCCCTCCGAAACCGATGAGCGGATGATGATCCGGCTGGCGGCCTTTGCCTGGCACGCTGCCGAGCGACTGGAATTCACCAAGGGATTGAGCGCCGATGATGAACCCGAGCTCTGGTGCAAGAACTACTCGGACGAAATAGAGCTCTGGATCGAGCTGGGCCAACCCGATGAAAAACGGCTGAAAAAGGCCTGTAACCGCGCCCGTCAGGTGGTGCTCTATCTCTACGGTGGTCGTGGCACCAGCGTTTGGTGGAAGCAGAACCAGGGCAAGCTGAGCCAGCATGACAACCTCAGCATCATCGAACTCTCCGACAGCCAGACTCTGCCGCTCACCGCCATGGTCGAGCGTACCATGCAGCTCACTTGCACCATTTCCGATGGTCAGCTCTGGGTCAGTAACGGCGCACTGGAAGTGACGCTGGATCCGGTAGTGCTGATGGGCAAACCGGCCCGCGAACTGTAACGGACGCCGCCCATGTTCAGCGCCCTGCTCAATATCGTCATTCCGGTGTTCGGTGTGGTCGGGCTCGGCGCCCTCTATGGTCGATTGCGACCGGGGGCCGCGCTCGGTTACGTCAATCGGGCCAATATCGAGCTGTTTACCCCGGCGCTGGTCTTCTCCGCGCTGGTCAAGTATCCGCTGGCGCTGGCGGAGCATATGCCGCTGATTGCGGCGGGGGCGCTGGTTATTCTGTTACCCGGTCTGCTGCTCGCACTGCTCAAACTCAAAGGAATTGAGCGGGCAGCCCTGATCTTGCCCGCCATGTTCCGAAATACCGGCAATCTTGGTATCCCCTTGATGGTGCTGGCGTTTGGCGAGCAGCAACTGGGGGCCATCGTGATCCTCTTTGTGCTCTCCAATCTGCTGCACTTCTCGGTCGGTATGTTTATTCTCTCGGCCAATACCTCCCGCTGGCTGTGGCTGCGCAGCCCTGTGTTGTGGGCCGCACTGGCCGGTTTGCTGGTGGCCAACCTGCACATTACGCTGCCGGAATATGTGGTGACCACGGCCTCGCTGCTCGGCCAGATCTCGGTGCCCCTGATGCTCTTTGCGCTGGGCATTCGCCTGATGGAGGGAGAGCTCGATCACCTGGGCCTCGCGCTCAAGTGCAACCTGCTCTATCTGCTGGCGGGGGGATTGTCGCTACTGCTGGCGATCTGGCTGTTGCCCCTCAAGACGGAGTGGATCCCGCTGTTGATGTTGTCGGTTTCCTTGCCACCTGCGGTCTTGAATTACATGCTCTGCGAGCAGTATCACTGTCAGCCGGACAAGGTGGCCAGTATCGTGCTCGGCGGTAATGCCCTCTCCGTGCTGGTGATCCCGCTGGCGGTCTGGTTGGCACTTCATCTGCCCGGCTAAGCCAGATTGCATCGGTGCGGCGGTGCAACTCACTGTTCAATTGCTTGATCGAACCAAGTCACAGTAGTTCGCATCTCATCCATGTCATCTCTATTCATCATTGCCTCCGTGATATATCTGTCGTCCCCCTATCCAACCCTGAGCCCCGGGCCTAACGGCGACAGCTATAGTATGAAAAAGAGCTGACTGACACTGTTTAACCAATGCCAGTGAGGGAAACCGGATGGGCACAAGTGAGCAATCTGATCCTGTGGGGCAGGCAAAATCGCGCTATGACCCGGCATTGCCTACCGGTTATGACTGGCGCAGACACCGCCGTTTTATCCTCAGTGGCGGTGGTTACAAGGCAGAATGCAGCCGTCGCAACTGGTTTTTGGAGTTGCTCAACCCGGTGCCCTATGTGGTAGTGCGCGACATAGCCATCGGCGGCATCGGTATTCTGGGGGCCATACGGTTGAAAGAGGGGGATGAGCTGGTGATTGCCATTCCCTCTGGCGAGAAACTGCGCGGTCTGGTCGTGAGATCCCAGCCAGACCCACTCTTTCCCAAACTCTATCGCACCGGTATTCGTCTGCATCGTTATCCAACGGCCGAGCTGTTTGCCCGCTGGCAAAGTTACATTCAGCCGCAAGATAAAGCGGATTTCGACCATGAGTGCCAAGTCTTGAAACAGGTACGCGGCGCGTGAGCCAGATGCCATTTCAGTGGCTGTTTTCCCCACCTTCAGCATGATTTGTCGATGGATTCCGCAGATCAGCAGGCTTGGCTGTCCCGAGTGGTTTATCTTGCTGCATGTGTTTTCATCTTCATGTTTTTATTGAATTTTATCTGTGCCTCTGAAGTCACGGAGGATACGGATCATTTTCCCTTTTCGTGATCCCCCCCGAAGTAGTTCCCCCTGATATCCCTTAGTATCTGGCCAGCATGACTCCCTTTCGGGGGAGGATAACAAGAACAAAAAGGAATGATGGATGAGATCCGTGAGCAACCAGTGTCTGTTGATGCAGATCCAGCCGACCATCTTGCGCTTTGCCAAGATGCTGGCGAGTGTGCTGCAGCTTGAGGTCGAAATTGTGGATGCCGATATGGTTCGGGTGGCTGGCACCGGGCCCTATGGCAAGTTCTTCGGACGTCAGCTGGAGGGCGACTCCCGCCTGCTGCGCTATGTGATTGATAACCAGCGGGAGAAGATCGTTACCCACACCAGCGATGATCCGGTGTGTGACGGTTGTACCTGCAAGGAGAGCTGCCGTGAGCGCGCCTTCCTCGGGGTGCCCATCATGGTGGACGAGCGCTGCATCGGCGTGATCAGTCTGGTGGCCTTCAGCGACGAGCAGCAGGCGCGCCTCAACAACAATCTGCAGGATGTGTGCGACTATGTGCGCCACATTTCCACCATCTTTGTGGCCAAGTTGCTCGATTCGCGCGGGTTGTCGGACGGGGTCAACAAGGTGTTCCTCAATCTGATGACCAACATGGATCAGGGCTGCCTGCTGCTCGATGACAAGAGTCAACTGCTCTACGCCAACGAGGCGGCGCTCCATCATCTGGGTTGCCAGCAGGAACAGCTGCAGGGGCGCGAAGTGGGGATCCGCCCGCTCACCTTCACCCAACAGGGGCTGAGTGGTCATCTTCAGCACATCATCACCTTTGAAGGTCGTCAGGAGCTGATCATCGGCCAGCTACATCATGTGCAGGGGCAGCAGCTCTTTCTGATGGCCTTTCACCAGTCACACTCCGGTCAGGTTCAGGAGCCGGATCCGGATGTGCGGATCGATCAGCTGATCGGCGAGAGCAAGCCGATGCGCACCCTCAAGCGACTGCTGCACCGCATCGCCCAGAGCCCCTCCAGCGTGCTGATTTGTGGCGAGAGCGGCACCGGTAAAGAGGTGGTGGCCCGCGCTGTCCATCGCCTGAGTCCCCGTCAGGACAAGCCTTTTATTGCCATCAACTGTGCCGCCATTCCCGAACAACTGCTGGAGAGCGAGCTGTTTGGCTATGTGAAGGGCTCCTTTACCGGTGCTTCCAGCGGTGGCAAGCAGGGCCTGATCCAGGCAGCCCATCAGGGCACCCTGTTCCTTGACGAGATTGGCGACATGCCGCTCACCATGCAGGCCAAGCTGCTGCGGGTGCTGGAGCTGCGGGAGGTGACCCCCATCGGGGCCAGCCGACCGGTGCCGGTGGATATTCGCATCATCGCCGCCACTCACCAGCATCTCGATCAATACATCGCCGAGGGGAAGTTTCGTGAAGATCTCTACTACCGCATCAACGTCATCCCCCTCAACCTGCCGCCACTGCGGGAGCGGGAAGGGGACGTGGAGCTGCTGACCCACTACTTTCTCAACCTGCACACCAGCCGCATTGGCATCGTCTATCCCGGTCTGGCACCCGAGGTGATGGCGCTGCTCAAGGGGTATCGCTGGCCGGGCAACGTGCGCGAGCTCAGCAACCTCATCGAATATCTGGTCAACGTCAGCCAGGCGGGCGAGGTGATTGACGCCAGCCTGCTGCCCCCCAACATCATCCGCAATCAGGAGCCCCATCGTGTGGCGGCCCAGTCGATCCCGGTGACCAATCTGGATGCGGCGTTCAATGTGCCTGCCACAGCTCCACTCGCCGCCACGCCGGAGAAACTGCCTGAGCCCGTTCCGGGTGAGAGCGGCCTTGAGAGCATGGAAAAACAGATGATAGAAGAGACCCTGCAGCGGCTTGGCAACAAAAAACTGGCCGCACAGGCGCTGGGGATTGGGATTGCCACCCTCTATCGCAAGATAAAGAAGTACGAGATTGCCGTGCAGAGCTGAGGCGCTGGCGGCATCTATCCGGCCCGTGTCGTTTATCAGACGACACGGGCTTTTTATGGGAACAAGGCTCTGCGCCATTGCCGAATTGTGCTGAACGGATTGGCGGGGCAGGGGAGTGGCTAAATGGCAGAATGCAAAAAGCCCGCTCGATGAGCGGGCTTTTTTAATCTGGTGCGTCCTAGTGGATTCGAACCACCGACCCCCACCATGTCAAGGTGATGCTCTAACCAGCTGAGCTAAGGACGCAGGGTGCGCAATGCGACTTTTATTTCTTTATGCAGAAGTGGTGGGTTTAATTGGATTCGAACCAACGACCCCTACCATGTCAAGGTAGTGCTCTAACCAACTGAGCTATAAACCCACATCTGGAATATCTGCAAAGTTTTGAAACTGAATGGTGCGTCCTAGTGGATTCGAACCACCGACCCCCACCATGTCAAGGTGATGCTCTAACCAGCTGAGCTAAGGACGCATAATCAGTATTCTGTAATGGTGCGTCCTAGTGGATTCGAACCACCGACCCCCACCATGTCAAGGTGGTGCTCTAACCAGCTGAGCTAAGGACGCATCACAGAAAGGTGGTGGGTTTAATTGGATTCGAACCAACGACCCCTACCATGTCAAGGTAGTGCTCTAACCAACTGAGCTATAAACCCACTTTCTCACGCCAGCGCTGCTGACGTGGTCGGCATACTACCCATGCCCCCCAAGGCTGTCAACAGGCCATATGCACAAAGGAGACTGTTTGCCCAGTTCTTGCGCAGCCTGTTGATTTTGCAGGCGAGTTGTCGCTTGCCAAGCCCTGTTACTGGGCTCGCGACAGGCTAGTGCAGGCCTCCGGAGTGGCAAAACGGCCATAGATGTAGCGCAATCTCGCCCCCAGCATCAGGGCCGCACTGGTGAGGCCGACGATAAAGCCGATCCAGAAACCCTGCGGCCCCATCCGTGGCACCAGCCAGTCGGTGAGACCCAGGATCATGCCGGTGGGCAGCCCCAGTCCCCAGTAGGCGACGATGGTGACGTAGAAGATCGCCTGGGTATCCTTGTAACCGCGCAGCGCGGCGGCCGCGACCACCTGCACCGAGTCGGAGATTTGATAGATGGCGGCGAAGAACAGCAAAATGGCCGCCAGGACGATCACCTGCTGATCATCGGTATAGATGGAGGCGATCTGTTCGCGCAGCAGCACCGTCATGGCCGCAGTGGCAGCAGCGATGGCCATCCCCAGCATCAAGCCGGTGCGAGCAGCTACCCGGGCGTGATGGGGCTGCCCTTCACCGATGCTGTGGCCAACCCGGATGGTGACACCCACCCCGATGGAGAGGGGCAGCATAAACACCAGGCTGGAGAAGTTCAGCGCAATCTGGTGACTCGCCACCGTCTCGGCACCGAAGGGGGCCAGCATCAGGGCCACCACGGTAAACAGGGTCACCTCGCAGAAGATCGCCATGGCGATGGGGAAGCCCAAGCGAAACAGTCGCCAGATCCGGCTGCCGTTGGGGCGAGCCAGCTGGGAGAAGAGGTGGATCTCGGTGAAGTGACGTGAGAGCTTCACATAGAGGATCATCGCCAGCAGCATGGCCCACAGCACGATTGCCGTGGCCACGCCACAACCCACCCCGCCCAGTTTCGGCATGCCGAAGTGGCCGTGAATGAAGATGTAGTTGGCGGGAATATTGACCGCCAGCCCGACAAAGCCGATCACCATGGTGGGCATGGTGTGGGAGAGCCCCTCACTGAAGTTGCGCAGCACCTGGAACAGCACGAACGCAGGCAGACCCCACAGGATGGCATGCAGATAGCCAGTGGTCTTGGCCGCCATTACCGGCTCCACATCCATGAACTGCAACGCCAGCGGGCTGTAATAAAGCGCAATCATCGCCAGCGGGGTGACGATCAGAGCCAGCCAGAAACCCTGATGAACGGCCGGGCGAATTGCCTCTCGTTTACGGGCGCCATTGAGCTGGGAGACGATGGGGGTGAGCGCCATGATGATCCCCTGCACCAGCAGGATCACCGGTAGCCAGAAGCTGGACGCCACCGACACGGCGGCCAGATCGACCGCACTCACCTGACCCGCCATCACGGTATCGACGAAGTTCATGGCGACCTGGGCGACCTGGGCGACCAGAATGGGGCTGGCTAGACGGACGAGCTGCTTCGCCTCGGACCAATAACGTTGCACTGACACCTCCGAGTGGATCAGATAAGAGTAAAAAAGAGCGGAAATCGGGAAGAGCCTTTGCACTTTCGGACGAAAGTGCAAAGGGTGGGGGAGGCATTCTAGCCTGAAATTCAGCCAGGACGAAATAGTTGCCACCCCAAGGGGCAGGATCAGGCGTCTTCGTGATCGCTGATCAGCAGGTTGGCGGCAGCATAGGCAGCCTGTTCACGCAGCTCGGCGGGTACCCGCTCATCGGCGGCGACCGCGTTGAGGGCGCGGATAGTAGCGGCGATGGCGTTTGGCACATAGCCCTGCTCGCCGGAGCCAATCTGGTTATAGGCGATACGGATCGCTTCACAGCACTCATAAACCATCATGATTTGCTTCCTTGAAAGTAAAAAGGCGAGCAAATATAGCGGTTTTGCTCCCATTTTGTCAGTCTCGCGGTTGTAATTTGCGGCAAGCCCGTTAGTTTGGTTACCCCCTTTTCCTGTTTCGGCCTCTTTGATGCTGTTCTCTTCGCGCAACTCACTGGCGATCTTTCTGACGCTGTTTGCACTTCTCGCCCTGACGCTTAAGGATGGCGCGGACAAATATCTGGTACTCCATGGCTACTCCGTGATGGAGATGGTCTGGTTTCGCTTCTTTGTTCCTTTCCTCGGTCTGCTGCTGTTGTTGCCAAGGCGCACCATGTCGGCGCTGCTGGCGGTGGATCGCTGGCTATTGTTGCGCTCGCTGCTGTTTCTGGTCTGTGCGCTGGTCTCGGTGATTGCGCTGGCCCATGTGCCGCTCAACGTCTACACCATCATTTGCCAGCTCGGTTCGCTGGCCTTCGTGGTGGCGGGCGTGCTCTTTTTCAGGGAGCGTCTGACCCGGGCCAAGGTGGCGGCCGTGCTGTTGGGGTTGTTTGGCGTGCTGGTGGTGACCCATCCCGACGGGGGCGACGCGAACCTCTACTATCTGCTGCCACTGGTCATTGTACTGGCCAACACCGGCTACAACCTCATCACCAAGCTGGTGGATCCACGTTTGACCACCCTCGATATCCTGATCGTCACCTGCTTCATGCTGGGGATGGTGGCAATGGTCGCACTCTGCTGGCAGCCTGCATTGTGGCGCTTCCCTGGGCTTGCCGACTGGCCCTATCTGCTGGCGCTACCGGTGGTGACCTTGCTCTCCCAATATTGCCTTATCAAGGCGATGCAGTATGCGCAGGCCTCTACTCTGGCGCCCTTCTTCTATTTCCAGATCTTTTTTTCTACCCTCTGCGGCTATCTGATGTTTGGTGAAATGCCGACCCTCAGTAGTATGGCGGGGTGTCTACTCATTGTGCTGGCTGGCATAGTGGTCATCCATTCCCAGCGCCGGGCTCGTGTGCTGGCGCGGTCTGAGGCGGCGGAGCAGGTGTGACAGTTTGTACGAAACGAATTGTGTAAAAACGGATTATGTAAAAGAAGCGGCCACAGGCCGCGATAAAAAACAGAGCGTGTTACCAGAAACAAAGAGGTGATGATGTTTACCGGAATTGTGCAAGGTGTGGCCGAGCTGGTCGCCATGGAAGAGAGTGCTTCATTTCGTACCCACGTGATCCGCATGCCCAGCCGGGAGTGGGGGGAAGGGCTGGCCCTCGGCGCCTCAGTCGCTCACAACGGCTGCTGCCTGACCGTTACCCGGGTCGAGGGGGAGCTGGTCAGCTTCGATCTGATGCAGGAGACCCTGCGCCTGACCAACCTCGGCAAGCTGCAGGTGGGGGACAAGGTCAATGTGGAGCGGGCTGCCCGCTTTGGTGACGAGATCGGCGGTCATGCCATGTCAGGCCATATCATCGGCATGGCAGAGGTTACCTCGGTGATCGACACCCCCAACAACCGTCAGGTGTGGTATCGCCTTGCTCCCGAGCTGATGAAATATGTGCTGACCAAGGGGTACATCGGCATCGACGGCATCAGCCTGACCATCGGCGAGGTGCGCGAGCGGGAGTTTTGCGTCCACCTGATCCCCGAGACCCTGGCCCGCACCAACCTGGGTTGGGTCAAGGCTGGCTGGCAGACCAATATCGAGATCGATCCCCAGACTCAGGCCATCGTCGATACGGTGGAGCGGGTACTGGCGGCGCGCACGGGTAACTGAAAGGAAACGGCTCGGTGTCAATCCCCCCATAAACAAGGGCCTGCAGTGTGCAGGCCCTTGTTATTTACATGGTGAAAATATCCACTCAACTTTCTATGGCTCGCAGTCACAACATCTGCTCAGCTCTTTGCGACTTGCAGGCAAAACAGTTGCTCGGCCTTTTGTGACTCGTAATCAAAACAGTTGCTCGTCGTCTGCATCCACAAACAGCTGCAAGCAGTCGCGGGTTTCGTCGCGGTGAAGCCGCAGGTGGATCGGATTGCAACAGGCCATGCAATCTTCGTAAAACTCCTGATCACCTTGGCTGGCATCCAGCTCGACTCGGGTATGGTGGCCACAGTGAGGGCAGACGATGCGCTTGCTGGTGTACTCGATCATGATAACCTCCTCGGGCCCTGAGGCCGCCTTTCTACCCTGATTCTAGTCGGGCTGCTGGGGGTTAACCGCGAGCAAACGCACGTTTATGACAGAGATCAAGCCTGAGGGATGGCAAGGTGAAACCGGCTGGACTGGTCGTGTGCGATAAGCACAATCCGGTTGTGATTGACGGGTGAAAAGAGGGGAATTGTCAACGGTTGTTTGGCAATAACAGGGGGCTGGAGCCCCCTGCGGATATGAGAACGCGAGCGCAGCAAGGCGCCGATAGGCGCTATTTGACCCAGCTGGCCAACATGTCGGCATTGAGTTCGGCCAGCGAGCCGAGCTGGTAGTTGGCGATGGCCAAGCGTGGGTCGCCCACTAAAGCGGGATCCGGCACGATCAGCGCTGTCATGGAGGCCGCCTTGGCCGCCAGCAGGCCGGTAAAGCTGTCTTCGATGGCCAGACAATGAACCGGCTCTACCCCCAGTTTCTCGGCGGCGTGGATATAGACATCCGGGTGCGGTTTGCCGAAACGCTCCACCTCTGCGGAGTGCACCGCCATAAAGCGATCGCGAATGCCGAGTTTGCCGAGCACCGCTTCTACCATCGCAAAGGGGGAAGAGGTGGCCAGACCCACTTTCAGGCCGCGGGCCTCGATAAGGTCGAGCGCCTCCAGCACACCGGCTTTGGCCTCACCTTCGGAGAGGATCAGGGCGTTGACCCGATCCAGAATGCGCTGTACCACCTCTTCCTGAGTTGGGCCGCTCCACGGGCGCAGGCGATACCAGTGGGCAACCAGCTGATCGATGCGCACGCCGATGGTCGATTCACAATCCTCGACGGTGTGGGGGTGACCCAGTTCGGAGAAAACGGCGATCTGGGCCCGTTGCCAAAAGGGTTCCGAGTCGATCAGAACACCATCCATATCGAAGATCACGGCAGCTAACATCTTGTACTCCTGACAAATTTGAAGAGGAGATTATAAGCCTGACGGGGAAATGCAAAAGGGGCATTGCCATGCCCCTTGCGCCCGATCACATCGGCAAACGTTTGTTTTGTTATGGCAAAAAAGCCCTTAGAACAGTACATCGACCTTGGCGGCCACGGCTTTGGCTTTCTCTACCGCATCTTGGCAATCCTCTGCGCGGGCCAGCGCCACGCCAAGACGGCGGCGACCGGCGATCTCCGGCTTGCCAAATAGCCGCAGCTGGGCGCCCGGCACCAGCGCCAATGCCTCACCAATTCCCT
Source organism: Aeromonas sp. FDAARGOS 1417 (assembly GCF_019046985.1). Lineage (NCBI taxonomy): Bacteria > Pseudomonadati > Pseudomonadota > Gammaproteobacteria > Aeromonadales > Aeromonadaceae > Aeromonas > Aeromonas sp. FDAARGOS 1417. The sequence goes on from NZ_CP077221.1 coordinate 480,195, forward strand.
GATAGCGGATATCCTGGCTGTGCCCTTCGCGCAGTACCACGGCAGAGGCGCTCGGCCCGTACTGGGTGATGGTGCCGACCGGCAGCCCCAGAATGGCGCGCACGTGCAGGGCGAACTCGGAGAGATCTTGCGAGATCAGGGTTACCATGCCGGTATCGTGGGGACGCGGCGATACTTCGCTGAACCACACCTCATCGCCCCTGATAAAGAGCTCGACTCCGAACAGGCCGTAACCACCGAGCGCCTCGACCACCTTGGCCGCTACCTCTTTGGAGCGGGCCAGCGCCAGTTCGCTCATCACCTGTGGCTGCCAGGATTCACGGTAGTCGCCATCTTCCTGCCGGTGGCCGATAGGGTCGCAGAAGTGAATGCCATCGACGGCGCGTACCGTGAGCAGGGTGATCTCGTACTCAAAGGGAACGAAGCCCTCGACGATCACCTTGCCACGACCGGCGCGGCCACCCTCCTGGGCGTAGGTCCAGCTCTCATCCAGCTTGGCGAGATCGCGCAGCACGCTCTGTCCCTTGCCGGACGAACTCATCACAGGTTTCACCACGCAGGGCAGGCCGATGGCTTCAACTGCGGCGACAAACTCCTCCTTGCTCTGGGCAAAGCGGTAGGGGGAGGTGGGCAGACCCAGCGTCTCGGCGGCGAGGCGGCGGATCCCTTCCCGGTTCATGGTGAGCTGGGTAGCGCGGGCGTTGGGCACTACCTTGACCCCTTCTTGCTCAAGGGCAGCCAGCGTATCGGTGGCGATGGCCTCGATCTCGGGGATGATGAGGTCGGGTTTGATCTCGGCAACCAGGGCACGCAGGGCGTTGCCATCGAGCATGTCCAGCACGTGGGCAGCGTGCGCCACCTGCATGGCGGGGGCATTGGGGTAGCGGTCGGCGGCGATCACTTCGATCCCGAAGCGTTGCAACTCGATGGCGACCTCCTTGCCAAGTTCGCCGGAGCCCAGCAGCAGGGCACGGGTGGCGCCGGGGCGGGTTGCGGTTCCAAACATACGATCTCTCCTGATGTCGATGGTCATTATTGATGATCGCTATTACACAAATAGCGGACAAAAAAAGAGGCACGCATGGCGTACCTCAGGAAACGGGTTTGTGAGCGCGCTGCTCCAAATGGGTCAGCAAGGTAATGGCGCCAATGATGATAGCGGCGCCAAGCCACAGACGGCCGGGGGGCGCCCAGCCAAATACCAGCCAGCCCGCTAGCACGTTCATCGGCAGCTTGGCAAAATCGAAAGGTTGTACGAAGGAGGCCTCCGCCACGCTGTAGGCGCGCGCGATGGACATCTGGGCCAGTGCCGTCAATACGCCGGAAGCGGCTACCAGCAGCCACTGGCTCTCGCTTGGCCACTGCCACTCCGGTAGGGCCAGCATGACGTTGAACGGGGTACTGAAGATAAGCAGATACACCACTATGGTGTGGGATGATTCGTTGGCCGCCTGATAGCGTACCATCAGGGAGTAGCCGGCCCAGAACAGCGCCGCTGCCACCGGCAGCAGAGATGCCCAGTTGAACTCGTCAGTCCAGGGGGCGAGGATCAGCATGGCGCCGGCAAAGCCCGCCAGGGTGGCCAGAATGCGGGGGCGGCTCACCTGCTCCTTGAGCAGCAGGGCGGAGCCCAGGGTGGCAAACAGCGGTGAGGTCATCAGCAGGGCGATCCCCTGCCAGATGGGGACGGGGTACGCCAGTGCCCAGAGCCAGAGCTGGATGCCGATCACCGCCAGCAATACCCGCAACAGGTGCAACCGGAACTGATTGGTCATCAGGGATTGGCGCAGGCCATGGCGGACCAGCCAGGGCAGCAGGCAGATCAGGGCGATCAGGTATTGATGGAAAGCGACCTGAGTCGATGGGAGGCCAAGCTTGAAGCTGACATACTGGCTCAGGCTGTTGACGGCGGCGAAGCAGAGTCCTGCCACCATCATCCAGACTGCACCGGCCAAAGGAGAGTGCCTGCGCGAGGGTATCATGGGATCCGGGTCGCTGGAAAAAAGTGCGGCGGATCATAACGGCAATCGTTTGTTCTGCCAAGGGTTGAAGCGCGGTCGCAAGGCTGGCTGGCGAGGAAGTGGCATTGCATCAAAAAATTTGAACAAGTTGAGCATCTATTTTCGCTATCAGCAAATAAGCACAATGTTTAGAGTGACCTCCATCGACAGCAACGCTGTTCAACCGACAACCAAATGGAGTTTCACCATGGCCAATATCCTCGTACTCAAATCCAGCATCCTGGGTCAATATTCCCAATCCAACGCCCTGATCGACGGCTTCCTGGCTGACCATCAGGATGATGTCGTCACCGTGCGTGATCTGGCAGCACTCAACCTGCCGGTGCTGGATGGCGAGCTGGCCTCCGGCCTGCGCGGTGGTGATAACCTCAATGAGCGTCAGTTGGCGGTGATCGCCCAGTCCGACGAGCTGATCGCCGAACTCAAAGCGAGCGACTTGGTGGTAATTGCGGCCCCCATGTACAACTTCAACATCCCGACCCAGCTGAAAAACTGGATCGATCTGGTGGCTCGCGCTGGCGTCACCTTCCGCTATACCGAGACCGGTCCGGTCGGTATGGTTGAAAATACCCGTGCGCTGGTGATCAGCCCCCGTGGCGGCATGCACGTTGGCAGCGCCACCGATCTGGTCACTCCCTACATGCGTACCGTGCTCAGTTTCATCGGTATCAAAGAGGTAGATTTCATCTACGCCGAAGGGATGGGAATGGGTCCGGATGCCCAGAGCAAGGGGATGGAAGCGGCCAAAGCGCAGCTTGAGGCTCTGGCTATCTAAGGGCTCTCTCTATAAGGGCTATCTATCCCGTCAGGGGTTATCTCTCTCTAGGGGTTGCCCCGCGAGATACAAGAACGCAGCCATCAGGCTGCGTTTGTTTTTGGGCTAGATATGATTGCGACAGATGTTGCTGCTACAGAGAGTATCGCGGCAAGCGGTCGGTATAGACGCTCTGGCGGAGTCACTACTCCATCATAAAGCGGCGACAACCGCGTACCAGCAGCAGCGCCACCGCGACCAGCAGGCCAAGCAAGAGGGTGGTCAGCCACTGTTCGGTACTTTGCGGCAAGTGGGGCGTGAAGAGGCTGATCATCAACAGGGTACAGAGCGTGATCAACAGGCTCTGTCGGGTCATCAATATCATGGGGTCATCCTTGGTTTGCTCACCTGAAACGATTTTAATGCCCTCTTGTGACAGGGTGATGTATCCGTGCATCACTCTGTTGGGGCTCTTCAGACCATATCAGGTTTTTACCGCAGAGCCAGCGCCATCACTGGCGCTGTGATCCCGATCCCGCTAGCTCTCTTTATCTGAACTGTTTCTGCGCTGGCTGGTAGTGAAAATCGCCGCTGGCGAGCCGCGCTTCCAGTGCAGCCTGATCGATCTCCTGCGCCTTGCAGAGATCATCCAGATCGTCATAGCGATCACGCAGCTGCATATTGACGACGCTCAGCAGCATGTTGATGTCCATGGTGGCGAACTTTTTCAAATCCATGATTATTTCTCCCGATCCAGTGATTGCAGCTGCTCGATGGCGGCGCTGACGCTGTGCAGATGCTGGCGGATCGCCTCGCGGGATTCGCTCGGCAGATAGTCGGTCAGGGTGTGTTGCCAGCTGCCCGCTTCACTCTTGAGCTGCAGGAAGAGGGCGAGCCCGGCATTGGTGAGGGAGACCAGGCTGATGCGTTTGTCCTGCTCGCTGCTCTCGGTAAAGATGATCCCTTTTTCGACCAGACGGCGGATCTCGCGGGAGATGCGCACCTTGTCCATGCCGCTCGCCTCGACCAGCTCTTTCTGGCTGATGGGGTAGTTGGGGCCGAGCACCATCATCAGGCGCCATTGCGGCACGGTCAGCTGGTAGCGCTGTTCATAAAACTGTTCGAAGGTATCCCGTAGCATCTCGGCGGCATGTACCAACTGATAGGGCGGGTAGTGAGCGAGTAACGCTATGATTTTTGACATATTACACCCTGCTGTGACGGCTGCATCAGATGCAGTTTCTTTTGATACTTTGACATTGATGATACGAAACTCAAGCTGATTTGTCTGACCCGGTTGCGATGAAATGTGCGGTGGCGCACGCCCTCAAGGAAAAACCGGGTCTGACCGACGGGATTTTAAGCCAACGCTGTTCAGCCTTTACGCAACCAGATGAGGGCGTTCTGCTTGAGCCAGGCCTCGCGAGTGTGGATAGCGTAGAGCGCGGCCTCGTCGCGGCTGCCCGCTTGCCAGCTTTGTGGCTCCTGTTTGGGCAGCTTGCGCTGACCCAGCAGGCAGGCCGGAATGTGCGGATTGGCCTCGATGGCGACCAGCAGATGGGGCTTGGCTGCCTCGGCACCCTCGGTGGCAAAGACCATCAGCGCCTTGTTGTAGAGCAACCAGCTGGAAGCTTCATCAAAGCGCACCAGCAGGGCGGCCAGCGTCTGCCAATCCCCTTGCAGTGCATAGAGGGTGGAGAGGTTGTAGCGGCAACCCAGCTCATCGGCCACGCAGAGTGTCAGCAGCGCCAGATACTCCGCTTTGGCCTCGCCCAGCTTGCCAAGGCGCAGCAGGCAGTCGGCGCGGCCGGCTCTGGCAGCCAGCAGAGGACGCAGCTCGGGGGCACTCCAGCCGTGGCCGGCGATTTGCTGCCAGAAGACTTCATCAAACAGCGGAGTGGCATCGGCGATGATCTTCTCGAACCAGCCGAGGCGGGCCTGATGATCGCGGCTGCTGTCGGCCAGTTCGAACCAGGTCTGCCACTGTTGGGCCTGCTCGCCATTGAGGGCCACATCAGCGCTGGGGGCGGCCTGGTACTGGTCGAGGTTGAGCAACTGGTTGAGGGCGGTTTTCATATTCTGGCGCTGTCGTTTGCAGAACTCGACAAAGGGGAGTTCGCTGGCGGCAGCGCTATAGAGCATCTGGGCCATCTGCTTGTCGCGAAACAGGCTCAGCTCGGCGGCCAGACTGAAGCGGTACTGGGTGGTCGGGTCGTTCAAATCCTTCGGCTTGGGCCAGGTGGCAAAACCCATGCTGAAGCCATAACACCATTGACCGAGGGGGTGGCTCTGTTCGAACACCTGCTCGGGGTTATCGCTGGGCAGGCGGCACTGGCTGGGCAGGGCCAGCTGGGCGTTGTCGGCTTGGGATTCCAGCTCGGCGATCAGGTGGTTGAGGGCTTCTGCGCTTTTTTCATCCAACTCGGCATCCTGTTCCAGCAGACCAACCAGCGGGCGTTGCCAGTCAGGGCTTTCCGGCCCCACCAGACGAGCACAGAGAAAACCGTGCAGGGCCGGGTAGGTCATGTCCTGATCGCTGTGGCTCTGGATCCATTGATTAAGATGGCGGGTACGAGTGGATGGGTTCATCGACAGTTCCTCTGGATTTGAACAGCCGCGAAGTCTACCTAAAAGTGGGGTTATTTGCAGCAAATGGCCGCCTGTTTGGCGATTTAATCACCATTGGCGGATAAGATAGGGGCGAAAGGGCGGCTCGTGGTGGCTTGGGGACTAGGCCGGATCACCGCTCTTGAGGTAACATGCGCGCCCATAGGGGCCATGTTCAGTTGGCCCATCCGGGTAATGAAAAAAGAGAGCACCATGATACAGATTGGCAAGATGAACACCCTCACCGTTGTTGAACTCGAAGACCGTGGCGCCTGGCTTGCGGCCGATGAGTACGGTGAACTGCTGCTGCCCAAGCGTCAACTGCCGGAAGGGGTGAAAGAGGGGGATAGCGTGCAGGTCTTCCTCTATCTGGATGCCGATTGCGAGCCGGTGATCACCACCGACAAGCCATTTGCCATGGTGGACGAATTTGCCGGTCTGAAAGTGGTCAATGCCAACAAGATTGGTGCCTTCCTCGACTGGGGCATGAAAAAGGATCTGTTTGTGCCCAGCCGCGAGCAGAACAAGCCGATGCAGGTGGGCCACGTTTATCTGGTGCGTCTGCAACTGGATAACGAAGGGCGCATGGTCGGCACCAGCCGCATCGAGCGTTTCCTGACCCCGGCCGGCAGCAACTTCAAGGTTGGTGACGAAGTGACCGCGCTACCGGGGGAGCACTCGCCCCTTGGCATCAAGGTGATCGTCAACGGTCAGTATCCCGGCATGCTGTTCAAGAACGAAGTGTTTGGCCGAGTGATGACCGGTCGGCCGCAAACCGCCTGGGTCAAGCAGGTGCGCGAGGATGGCAAGCTCGACCTGACCCTGCAAAAGCCGGGTCTTGCGCGGGTTGATGACGCTGGTGAGCGCATTCTGAGCCGGATGAAAAAGCAGGGCGGCAGTCTGGCGGTGGGTGACAAGAGCGAACCCGAGCTCATCTACAAGCTGTTCAGCATGAGCAAGGGTACCTTCAAGAAGGCGATCGGCGGCCTCTACAAGCAGGGCAAGATCGTCATCGAAGATAACGCCATCACTCTGGTGGCCACAGAGACCGACTCGGCCGTGGATAGCGAATAAGATGCCGAGTCCCTGTGTTGGCCTCTGCAAGGCGAAAGACGGGCTTTGCCTTGGTTGTGGCCGCACCCTGAGCGAGATCGGCCACTGGTCGGCGATGGATAGCAAGGCCCAGCTGGCGGTGATGGCCGAGCTGAATGGCTCGAAAAGCACCCACCGCTGCCCGGGTTGTGGTGAACCGGCCTATTGCGCCGTCTCTGCCGGTCAGACCATTGCGCAGTGCTGGTGCAGCCAGTTGCCGGTATTGCCGATGCAGGAGGCCAGCGCTTGCTGGTGCCGCCGCTGTCTGGCCAAAGCCATCGCGGCGCAGGATTAGCAGAGAACAGCAATAAGAGTGCACAGAAACAAGAAAGGCGCCGATGGCGCCTTTTTTATGCCTGCTGCTGGCGATGCCAGCGCACATGGACTTGATCTTCGGTCAGCAGACGGGGCAGCAGGAAGGTGGCGAAGATCACCTCAAACTCATCCTGATGATCCAGTAAACCGACCCACACTTCGACCCAGCGCTCCATATCGACCGGCTCACCCAGCTCGGTCGACCAGTCGGCATTGGGCAGGGTCGCCTCCACGGCGCCACGCTGCTCAAACTCCAGGGTGATGTCGACTATTTGTTCGGGGGCCAGCATATCGGCGGCCTGCTCAAGAAACTGATCATAGGCCCATTCGACCAGCTGATCCGGGGTACGCTGTTCCATGAAATCACTCCAGATACATCGAGGTTCGCTACTGTAACAATTATTGACTGTGGCGGCCAGACCAGTACGCCGGGCGTGGCTGGCCTGTCCAAGTTGCCGTTGGGGGAGTATGGTTAAGGCGCGGATCATCTGGCAGGGAGTGAGGGGATGAAGCAGCGGGGACGGCGGCAACAGATCAAGCGACGGCGCGAGGCCTGGTGGTGGCACTATCTGCCGCTTCACCGCGAGACGGTGGGCGGCCATCTGGGCCCACCGGAGAAACCCGATGAGCCCTGAGGGTCAGTCGGCCTGATGCACCCGATTGAGGGTGATCTGGCCCAGTTGCCCCATTTGGCGGCGGATCCAGACCGAGCGCTTCTGCACATAGGGTGAAGGGGGCTTGACCCGATAACGCCACGGATTGGGCAGGGCGGCGGCCAGCAGGGATGACTCGTAGCGGGTCAAGCGGCTGGCCGGTTTGCCAAAGTAGGTGCGGGCGGCGGCTTCGGCGCCATAGATGCCGGGGCCGAACTCCACGATATTGAGATAGACCTCGAGAATGCGGGCCTTGTCCCAGCCCAGCTCCATCAGCAGGGTAAACCAGGCCTCCAGCCCCTTGCGCAGGAAGCTGCGATCACTCCACATAAAGAGGTTCTTGGCGGTCTGCTGGCTGAGGGTGCTGGCACCGCGCACCCGTTCGCTGTGCTGGTTGTGCTTGAGGGCCGCGTTGATGGCATCCATGTCAAAGCCGTTGTGATCGGCAAAGCGCTGATCCTCGGCGGCAATCACCGCCAGTTGCAGCTCCTTGGAGATGGACTCCAGATCTACCCATTGATGGCGCACCTGGGTGATCTTGGCGGGCGGAAAGAGGGCCCGCTCGATACGCCAGCTCCACATCGGCGGATCGATAAAACGTAGCAAGGCGACCGAGCCGACCGAGCAGAGCAGCCCGGCCAGCGCGATCTTGCCTGCCCACCTCAACACCCGGCGCCCAAACGATGCAGATGCGCGCACTGGGGCCACGGCGTCAGGGCCAGACTCCCACTGATAGTGGCTGGGATCATCGGGATCCGGAATTATTGGGGCAGCCATTCGATGTGGCAGAACTTCTCGTCAACACGGCGGGAGAGCAGCATGCGGGCAAACAGATGCTCATACTCTTGTTCTTCATTGCCAAGGCCAACCCAGATTTCGGCATAGTCGGTATCGCTCACCGCAAATCCCACGTCCGCTTCCCAGTCATCGGCCGGGTCGGTTTCGGCCAGCAGGCCGCGGTCGTTGAACTCCTGATTGAAGCGGGCGATCTCCTGCTCCGGCAGGTTGTCAGAGGCCAGCTCCATAAAGAGTTCGAGGGCGGTATCGAGCAGTTCCTCGACGCTGTGCATTTCGTCATTCATAGACATAAGCGGTCTGTTCCAGAAAAGAGAAAAAGGTGCCAGCGCAGATCACTGCCTGCGGGGCGGCGCTATTCTAGCGGTCGGCAGGCCCCTTGGCGAGATGAGGCGAGCCGCTGTGACCTGTTTTTGTGCCAATAAAAAACCGGATCCAGTGACAGGATCCGGTCTTCATTGGGGGAAGGGGTCACGCATAGGGCGTCAGCTCATCCCTTCTTGTCATCGGCGAAGGTGATGTTGAGCTCCAGTACCGACAGCTCATCACTCTTCTGATCCAGTTGGACGGTTATCTTCTCCGGATCAATGTTGACGTATTTGCGGATCACATCGAGGATGTCCTGCTTGAGCTGGGGCAGGTAATCCGGCCCCCCTCTGGATGAACGCTCGTGAGCAACAATGATCTGCAACCGCTCTTTGGCCAGTTGTGCGGTGTTCTGTTTCTTGTTGGAACGAAAATAATCCAATAATGACATGTTTAACTCCCGAACAGTCGGCTAAAGAAGCCCTTCTTCTCTTCTTCCAGAAAACGAAATTCCTTGGCATCGCCCAGCAGGCGGGACACCGCATCTTCGTAGGCCTGACCGGCATCGGACTCCTTGTCCAGAATAACCGGTTCGCCGGAGTTGGAGGCGCGCAGCACCGCCTGGGACTCCGGGATCACCCCGAGCAGCGGGATGGCCAGGATCTCCTGCACATCCTGCACGCTCAGCATGTCGCCGCGGTTGACGCGGGTCGGGCAGTAGCGGGTCAGCAGCAGGTGCTCCTTGATGGGGTCTTCGCCACGCTCGGCGCGACGGGACTTGGAGGCCAGGATGCCAAGGATGCGGTCGGAGTCACGCACAGAAGAGACTTCCGGGTTGGTGGTGACGATCGCTTCATCGGCAAAATAGAGTGCCATCAGTGCGCCCGCCTCGATCCCCGCCGGGGAGTCGCAGACGATGTAATCGAACTTCATCTCCGCCAGCTGATCCAGGATCTTCTCGACCCCCTCACGGGTGAGGGCATCTTTGTCCCGGGTCTGGGAGGCGGGCAGGATAAACAGATTTTCCGAGCGTTTGTCCTTGATCAGCGCCTGATTGAGGTTTGCTTCCCCATTGATGACGTTGACGAAGTCATACACCACGCGCCGCTCGCAGCCCATGATGAGATCCAGGTTTCTCAGACCGATGTCAAAGTCAATGACCACTGTCTTGTGACCACGCTGGGCTAAGCCGGTGCTCAGGGCCGCACTGGTTGTGGTCTTGCCAACGCCACCTTTACCCGATGTAACGACTATGATTCGCGCCATTCTCGCTTCCTTGTAACTCTATTTGATACGGTCTATTCGGAGTTGTTCGTTGTCCAGCCGGACGTGTACCGGTTGCTGGATCAGGCCTGCCGGCAATGCATCGCTCAGCTGGAATGTGCCCGCGATGGAGAGCAGCTCGGCCTGTAATTGCTGGCAATAGATCCGGGCCTGGGTGTTTCCCCGGGCACCGGCAATGGCTCTGCCACGCAGGGTGCCATAAATATGAATGCTGTCGTCGGCGAGCACTTCAGCTCCCGGACTGACGGACCCCAGCACCACCAGCGAGGTGCCGGCGGCGTAAATCTGCTGGCCGGAACGAACCGGTCCCACATGTACCTTGCTCGGGATCAAGGGGGCGGGTTCGGGCTCGGGAACCACCTCAGGGGCGGCTGGCGCGGGGGCAGGCTCGGGTTCCGGTTCGCTCTTGCGACTCTTGCCCGAGGCCATCACGGCCAGTCCCACCGCCTTGGCGGCTGTCTTCATCTCTTCACTGCGCGCCCCCGTGATGCCGACCAGCACAAACTCTTCGGACTCCACCAGCTCCTTGAGCTGTTCGAAATCGGGAATATGTTCCAGTCGGGAAACATTGATCACCAGCGGCGCACAATTAAAAAAGTAAGGTGCCTGGGCCACTTTTTCGGCCAACAACTGACGTATCCGCTCAGGCTCGCCATCGCTGATATGCAACACAGAAATAGTGAAGGTGGTCCCTTTCAATTCGTTATCGCGCTCAACCATGAATCTTCCCCGAGGCAGAGATGCTAATCCGTTATTGTTATTCAATTCCTGATGTTATAGTTTGCCCCCATCAGAGGCAATAAACTCGTCGGATTATATCAATTTCCATGTTGTGTGCAGTCTATAAAAGTCGCAAAAAAGCCGAGACCTACCTTTTTGTTGAAAAAAGAGAGGATTTTTCCCGCGTTCCCGAGCCACTGCTGAGCGCATTCGGGCGTCCCGAGCTGGTGCTGATGACCAAGCTGGATCCGGCCAAGCCCTTGGGATTGGCTGATGTCGGCAAGGTGATGGCCGCGCTGACCAACCAGGGCTTCTACCTGCAGGTACCGCCGCCCCCCGAGAATTTGCTGGAGCAGCACAAGGCCAGCCTGAAACAGCCATCCTGAATATCCAGCCCCGTTGTGTGTTCTGCCCAGCGGGGCTAATTCTTTGTGACTCTGCATGACGCATTCCGGCCCCGGTGAGGTGGCCTGCGATAATCCCGTGACAGGATCTGGCCAAATTAAACCCTCCCTTTGGTGATATTCACTTTTCGCTGTTTAAATAGAAAGTCAATCTGCTCCCAACACCATATCCTCAACCTTTGCTGGCGCTCACAAAAATAGCGAGTGGCGCGTACTCATATCCGCCATTTCAACGGCTATTGGCCCATTCATCGATTATTTTCAGCCCCTTCTTTGGGCGCTTTTTGGGCCTCCACTGCTCGATGCGTTTTACATCAAATAGGGCGTAAAGAGGGCGGTGATAACTGTACTAAAACCAGTTTGCGCGATGCGCTGTGGCCAAAATGATGAGCTAACCCCCTGTTTGTGTACTTGATTGTTTGCCCTGATCACGAAGGTGCAACACAGATGGCTATCAGCATGTAATTCGCAAGGGAGAGCGGTAACCGCATTTTGCCAAACAAGGGTATACCCAAAGTGGAGGGGATTGAGCTAAGGGACCATCTCGATATCGATTAGTTGTGAAATTGTGACTGGGGCAAGATAGCAGGTACAGGTTTCGTGTAGGGGCGTAATGTCCCTTTCAATGCATTGAGAAGAGTGAATCAAGGCATGTTATTAGAGAGGCATTTAGATAAGGCAATCAGCATTGCTGTGGCGTAGCAGGGACATATCAGCGACGCCCTACAGTGAAATGGTCGGTATGTCGATATAAGTGCCCGGCATCCCATTCGGGAATAAAAAAGGCGGGATATCCCGCCTTTGTTCAGATAAGGGTCGCAACCCCTATTTATTCGCAAGCAACCTGCATCACCTTGATGGCCAGACCGCCACGGGAGGTTTCACGGTACTTGGAGTCCATGTCCTTGCCGGTGATGTACATGGTCTCGATCACCTTGTCCAGGGAGACGCGCGGCTTGGAGGTACGACGCAGGGCCATACGGGAGGCGTTGACTGCCTTCATGGCTGCGATGGCGTTACGCTCGATGCAAGGCACCTGTACCTGACCGGCAACCGGATCACAGGTCAGACCCAGGTTGTGCTCCATGCCGATCTCGGCAGCTTCGCAGACGTGCTCCGGGCTACCGCCCATCAGCTCGGTCAGACCGGCAGCGGCCATGGAGCAGGAGACACCCACTTCACCCTGACAGCCCACTTCGGCGCCGGAGATGGAGGCGTTCATCTTATAGAGGATGCCGACGGCACCGGCAGCCAGATAGAAACGGGTGTACTCGTCGCGGCCAACCGGCTGTATGAACTTGTCGTAGTAGGCCAGTACGGCCGGGATGATACCAGCAGCGCCGTTGGTCGGGGCAGTGACCACGCGGCCACCGGCAGCGTTCTCTTCACTCACGGCCAGAGCGAACATGTTGACCCAGTCAACGATGTTCATCGGATCGCTCGAAAGGTTCTCGTTGGTGTTGAGCTGACGGTAGAGCGGCGCGGCACGACGGGGTACGCGCAGCGGGCCGGAGAGTACGCCTTCGGTACGGCAGCCGCGCTCGATACCTTCACGCATGGTGTTCCAGATCTTGCCGAACTTCTTGTAGATCTCTTCCGGAGTGTTGAAGCACTTCTCGTTTTCCATCATCAGGGCAGAGATGGAGAGACCGGTCTGGCTGCAATGGGCAACCAGCTCAGCGGCGCTTTTGAACGGATAGCGTACGGACATGTCGCCGCTGTCAGCCTTGCCGAAGTTCTCTTCGTCAACGATGAAGCCACCACCGATGGAGTAGTAGGTCTTGCTGTAAACCACTTCATCTTCAATCAGGGCAGTCAGCTTCATGCCGTTTTCGTGCAGCGGCAGGGCTTCGTCGTGGAATACCATGGCGTCACGCGGGAAGCTGACGGTGTGGCAGTGCAGGCCGATCGGCAGGCGCTCGGTCTGCTCAACACGGGAGATAAACTCGGGGATGGCATCGATATCGACATTTTCCGGCAGGTTGCCAGCCAGGCCCATGATGATGGCGGTGTCGGTATGGTGGCCTTTGCCAGTCCAGGAGAGGGAGCCGTAGACGTCGACATTGATCCGGGTTACATCGCGGATCTTGCCGCCCGCGCGCAGCTCGTCAACAAACTGTTTGGCCGCTTTCATCGGGCCAACAGTGTGGGAAGAAGAGGGGCCTACACCGATTTTGAAGATATCAAAAACGCTGATCATGTCACTATTACCTCAGGGTAGAAGGGGGCGGCATGCCCACTCACAGAAATTTGGGAGATCCATGGAACGCGCTTGTCAGCGCAGGTCACAGAACCAGATAACCGTAGTGTAACGGCTCCAGACCTAAAAAAAGTTGAAATAGATCTATTTTTGTTGAATCTGAGGCGCGAGTATAAAATTTATTTTTGTGCTTATCCATTTTGTTAAGCGTTTGCCCATAAAAATACCCGGCGATGCCGGGCATTTAGGAACCAAATGGAGTCATTTGCCGTTTTTTAACATTCGGTAATGTTAACGGCGAGGCCGCCACGGGCCGTCTCCTTGTATTTGGTCTTCATGTCGTTGCCGGTCTCCCACATGGTCTTGATCACTTTGTCGAGCGACACCTTGTGCTCACCGGTGCCGCGCAGGGCGAGGCGGGCGGCATTGATCGCCTTGACCGCCCCCATGGCGTTGCGCTCGATGCAGGGCACCTGCACCAGTCCGCCGATGGGATCGCAGGTGAGGCCGAGATTGTGCTCCATGCCTATTTCGGCGGCGTTCTCCACCATGGCCGGGCTGCCCCCCAGCAGTTCGGTCAGCGCGCCAGCCGCCATGGAGCAGGCGACACCCACTTCCCCCTGACAGCCCACTTCGGCGCCGGAGAGGGAGGCGTTCTTCTTATATAAGATGCCGATGGCAGCCGCGGTGAGGAAGTAGCGGATCAGCGTCTCGTCATCCACCTTGTGCACGAAGCGATCGTAGTAGTGCAGCACGGCGGGGATGATGCCCGCAGCGCCATTGGTGGGGGCGGTCACCACCCGGCCACCGGCGGCGTTCTCTTCATTGACGGCCAGCGCAAACAGGTCGACCCACTCCATCACCATCAGCGGATCCTTGTTGAAGTTGGTCTCGCAGCTGAGCTGGCGGAACAGCCCCGGGGCGCGGCGCCGTACCTTGAGGCCGCCCGGCAGCACCCCTTCGCTTTTGCAGCCTCGCTCGACGCAGCCCTGCATCGCCTGCCAGATCTTGCGCAGCCCCGCTTTTATCTGCTCATCGCTGCGAAATACCCGCTCATTGGCGAGGATAAGTCCCGAGATGGAGAGGCCGCTCTCCTGACAGTGGGCCAGCAGTTGGGCGCCGCTGTCAAACGGGTAGGGGACTGGGTGCTCGGCATCAGACTTGGCAGCCTCTTCTTTGGCCGTAGCAAAGTGGCTCTCTTCAATGATGAAGCCGCCCCCGATGGAGTAGTAGGTCTGGCTGAAGCGCAGGTTTTCCTCTTTATCAAAGGCCCGCAGAGTCATGCCATTGGTGTGGGCCGGCAGGGTTTTGCGGCGGTTGAAGATGATGGCACCGGTGCGGGGAAAATGGCTTGGTTGCTCGCCTGCCAACTGCAGGCTCTGCTCCTTTTCCACTCGAGCCAGAATGGCGGGAATCACATCGATATCGACCGATTCCGGTTCAAAGCCCGATAACCCCAGAATGATCGCCTTGCCGGTACCGTGCCCTTTGCCGGTCTGGCCCAGCGAGCCGTAACACTCCACTTCGACCCGCGTGACCAGTGGCAGATGCCCTTGCAGCTTGAGCTGCTGGACGAAGGCGTAAGAGGCACGCATGGGGCCGACGGTATGGGAAGAGGAGGGGCCAATTCCGATGGAAAACAGGTCAAACACGCTGATCATGACATCAATCCGGTGATGGTTTATGTCTGTTTATTCTAGGATTTTTGCCATGGATAGGAAGCGGGGATGTGCGGTGCTGTGACATGGACACAGATAATGGGGCTGGGGGGACCAAGAAAGTTGAAGGGGCTGATCCCCTTCAACCGGCCTGATCAGTCGAGAAATTCGCACAGGTAGGCGGTGGGGGTTTTCACTTCCAGTTTGAAGGAGGAGTGACCGGCCACCAGGAAGGATTCACCCTGGCTGTAGGTGTGCCACTCATCTTCATCAGCCAGCTGGATGGTGAGGGCGCCCTTGATCACTGTCATCCGTTCGGGGGCGGCGGTGTTGAACAGGTAGTCACCGGCGTTCATCACCCCGACGGTTGATTTCTCGCCTTT
The DNA here is from genome assembly GCF_019046985.1 of Aeromonas sp. FDAARGOS 1417. NCBI lineage: Bacteria > Pseudomonadati > Pseudomonadota > Gammaproteobacteria > Aeromonadales > Aeromonadaceae > Aeromonas > Aeromonas sp. FDAARGOS 1417. The sequence continues at coordinate 495,387 of NZ_CP077221.1, forward strand.
TTGTTCGAAACCGATGGATTTTACATTTCCGTCGAAATACTCGTTAACTTTCAGCATCTTTACATCCCTGTGTGTACGTTTGTGCAGCCAAACTAGCACAATCTTTTGCCAGTTGTCATGGGGGATGAGGTAAAAATCGCCGAGACCGCTTTGAATCTTCACTTTTTCGCAAACTTATTAATAGCCAAGGTTAATGATTTGCTGATTTAAAACAGCAATTAAATGTGAGATAACACGCGCAAACAGGGGAATGGGCAGCCGCTCATTCCCCTGTTTGGTTAATTGCACTGGGAAAAGTGTGAATTTTGCTACATAAAGGAACATATTGTGTTAACTAAAGGACTCATTAAAAACATCGGCTTCCAGGTTGTGGTCGCCATGGTACTGGGCGCAGTGGTCGGCGCGTTCATGGGTGAACAAGCCACCGTGTTTGCACCGCTCGGTACCCTGTTTATCCAGCTGATCAAGATGCTGGTGATCCCGCTGGTGGCGGTTGCCATCCTCTCCGGCGCCGCCAATCTGGGCGCCAGCCCGGCTGCGGGCAAGATCGGTGCGGCTACGCTGGCCTTCTTCCTCGTGACCTCAGCGTTGGCCGTGTTGCTGGCGCTGGTGATGGGGCAGATCTTCAAGCCGGGTGTCGGGGTCGATTTCGCTTCCGTTGCCTCCATGTTTGGCGGTGACTATGCCGATAAAGGGGCGTTGCCGGATGCAGTCGCCACCTTGCTTGGCATGATCCCCACCAACGTCTTCAACTCCCTCAACGAAGCGAACATCCTGCAGATCCTGGTGTTCTGCATGTTCCTCGGCATTGCGCTGGCCAAACAGCCGCGCGAGCGGGCCAAGCCACTGGTCGATGGGCTCAATACCCTGGTGGATGCCTTCGTCTGGATGATCAACAAGGTGATGATCATCGCGCCGCTCGGGGTGTTCGGTCTGATGGCGGAAGCCATCGGTACCTATGGCTTCGATGTGCTGACCCTGGTACTCAAGCTGTTCGTGGTCTATGTGGCTGCCATCCTCATCTTCGGCTTCGTGGTCTATCCGCTGCTGGTGATGATGTTCTCCAACACGCCGGTGATGAAGTACCTCTCTGCCATGAAGAAGCCGCAGATCGTGGCCTTCTCCACCGCCTCTTCCATGGCGACCCTGCCGGTCAATATGGAGACCTGCGAGCATGATCTGAAAGTGACCAACGCGACCGCCTCCTTCGTGTTGCCGCTGGGTGCGACCATCAACATGAGCGGCAACGCCATCTATTACGGTCTGGTCGCCATCTTCTTCGCGCAGGTTTACAACATCGATCTGAGCGTCGGTGCCTGGGCGGCCATCATTGTGACCTCCACTCTGGGCGCGATCGGTCAGGCCGGTGTGCCGGGCCCAAGCTTCCTGGTGGTTGCCGTGCTGCTGGCGGCCGGGATCCCCATCGAAGGGTTGCCGCTGCTGTTTGCGCTGGATCGACTGTTCGACATGATCCGCACCTCCCTCAATATCACCGGCGATGCGGCCTGTGCTGTCATTGTTGACCGCTTTAGCCCGGAATATGACCCAGAGCGCTGGAACAAGGCATAATTGCTTTGAGCTGGGCTGAGATATAACAGCCCTAAGCTGACACTGCGTAACGCGAGCCCCTGCCATGATGGCGGGGGCTTTTTTATATCTGCCGGACAAGTATCAGAGCAAAGGTGTGCACAAGAGATTGCTGACAGATTTAGCTGTGTTGAATGGAGAGTACAGGAGGGGAAAACATCAGTTGTGGGCATGGGCCGTATGGCGTCAACCGGCCTGTTGTAGATGCCGGGGTAGGGGATTGTCAAACGGCGGGTAACAAAAAGGGGAGCCTCGCTCCCCTCGGATATGATTTGCTGCTGGTTCTACTCCATCAGGCCATATGGTTAAACCATCCTGGTTACACCCTTGTGGCGAAAGAAACAGCGTCAACGTGATGAAATCATATCTATGTTGACCATCTCGGCATTATTGCTGAAAAGCGCCAGTTGGTGGCGATTAAACAGACATGGCAAAGAGGGTCGGTCCGGATTGATGCCTCTCTATCCGGCTCAGAACTGTGACAGTGAGGGCAGAGAGACAGCAACCAGGGTGAAAAACACCGTGAAAACGGCAGTAACGACAAACTCTTTCATTTTTCTCTCCCTAAGTTGTTGGTTGATGTAGTCAAGATACCATAACAAGGGGGTAAAACAAGGTGTAAGTTGATAAAATAGCTGCTTTATGTGCGTGGTTGGTTGAGATGGCTATTTTTGTCATATTGAGATGATTTTATCACCTGCTATTGTATGTTAGGCATTCAAGATTCTGTTTTTATGGTTATTTCATTTAAATTCAATTGGTTGGTGAGCTGTTGGCTGGTTTGGTGAAGGGTTTCGTATGGAGCTCAAGTGGCGTTTTATAAGTTTTCACCCTCGTAATAGTGTCATTGAGGCCATAAAAAGTGCGCAAGGCAATGACTTGACGATTCCTGACGTAGATAGCCCATCCAAAAGAAGTCTATGGAGAGAGTCTGGTTGCCAACTCTTGTCACACCATCACTTTATCAGTCCAGAGTCTCCGCATTTTTACAGCAATACACTGGGTTCATAGGGAGGAGAGCCGTGCATCGGGGGATACAGTGTGGCAGATGGCTGTTTTATCACCGCCAATTTTCCCGTCGGCCTCGGAATAGACATGGCCGCAGCAAGAGTGAGATGCGCAATAGAGCAGAGGCGTACTCTCTGGCTGGGCTGGGCTGGGCTGGGCTGGGCTGGGCTGGGCTGGGCGCGAGTAGCGATCCGCGTGGCCGGTGCATCTGCGTGAGTCATGTGAGTGCAATACGAGTGCAGCGCCGGAGCATGGTTGGGTAAGATATCTGAATCCCTTCTACAAGATTGAGATATAAAAAGCGGTGTATGACGAGGAGGCTGAACAAGCTCGTTTCAGGGTCGACAGAGCGCAGTTCAACGCAATCCGGTTCGCAGTGATAAAACATCCACGACGATACCGGAACTCTGTTCGTAGGCTGATGCCGGTTGGTGTGAGGAGGGGAAGGTTTGTAGTGGTCTAATCATCCCGGACACCATTTTAGGTGGTACAGTCGCCACCATGACCTGAGGTGTTCAATGACAAGATTACGTCGCTCATTTACTGCCGAATTCAAACTCGAAGCCGCATCCCTGGTACTCGACCAGGGATACTCTGTCCCTGAAGCCAGCCGTTCACTGGATGTCGGTGAAACCGTACTGCGTCGCTGGGTTCAGCAGCTCCAATCCGAACGCTGCGGCACAACCCCAATCAGCAAAGCACTGACTCCGGAGCAGCAGAAAATTCAGGAGCTGGAAGCCCGCATCAACCAGCTCGAACGTGAAAAGGACATACTAAAAAAGGCTACTGCTCTCTTGATGGCGGACGAGTTCACACGTACGCGCTGATAGACCGATTAAGGGAGCAAGCCCCCATCACTCTGGTCTGCTGCGCTTTCGATGTTCCCACCTCCTGTTTTTACGATTATCTGGCTCGCAGGCGGACGATTAACCGTGAACGTATGCAACAGCGCTGTGAGTTGCGCCGTTTGTTCAAAGAAAGCCGGAACTCAGCGGGCAGCCGCGCCTTGATGTCGATGATGCGGGAGTTGGGGTATCAGATTGGTCGATTCAAAGTACGTAACCTGATGAAGGAAGCCGGTCTGGTATCCAAGCAACCGGGCGCTCATCGCTATCAGGTCGCTCGGTCTGAACGACCGGACATTCCCAATCTGCTGGCCCGCGAATTTGATGTCCAGCAACCCAATCAGGTGTGGTGTGGCGATATCACCTACGTCTGGGCAGGTGGTCGTTGGCGTTACCTGGCAGCGATTCTTGACCTGTACACCCGGCGGGTCGTGGGCTGGGGGATGTCTGATAAGCCTGATGCAGAGCTGGCCATCAAAGCACTTGAGATGGCGTATCAGCAACGAGGTTGTCCGTCAGGCGTGCTGTTTCACTCTGACCAGGGCAGCCAATATGGCAGCCGGGCATTTCGGCAACGACTGTGGCGCTATCGCATGACCCAGAGCATGAGTCGGCGTGGCAACTGCTGGGATAACGCCCCGATGGAGCGACTGTTCAGGAGCCTGAAGTCAGAGTGGCTCCCGGCTATGGGATATATGAGCTTGCGAGAGGCGAAGCGGGATATCAGTTATTACCTGATGGATTACTACAACTGGCGGCGTCCACATCACCACAATGACGGGATACCGCCAGCAAAAGCCGAGGTTCGGCCTAACCAAGTGTCCGGATTTAGTTGACCACTACAGTTAGTAATCTGTCCGATGGCGCAAGGCTTGGGGATCAGGCAACCCATATGGTGAGGGCCACACAGCGTACCGATGCCCCCGTTTTTGTAAAATATTAAAAAACCCTCCGATGGAGGGTTTTTGTCATCAACAGCCGGTAAAAAGCCGCTTGGCTTAGAACAGGGTGGTGGAGAGGTTGTACAGCTCCTGATCGAACGGACGCTTCATGTTCTCGATGCAGTCGATGATGTCGTGGTGTACCAGCTCGTTGCGCTGGATACCGACGCAACGACCACCGTGACCAGCCAGCAGCTGCTCAACGGCGTAAGCACCCATACGGCTGGACATGATGCGGTCACGGGCAGTCGGGGCACCGCCACGCTGGATGTGGCCCAGGATGGTGGCGCGGGTTTCACGACCGGTCAGGGCTTCGATGTCTTTAGCCAGTGCGTTCACGTCGGTTACGTGCTCACAGATGGTGATAATGGCGTGCTTCTTGCCCTTGGCTTCGCCTTCCTTGATCTGCTTGAGCAGCTTCTCTTTGTCGAAGGCCACTTCCGGCACGATCACATATTCGGCACCACCGGCAACGGCGGCAGACATGGCCAGATCGCCACAGTGGCGACCCATGATCTCGACCACTGAGATACGGTGGTGGGAACTGCAGGTGTCGCGCAGGCGGTCGATGGCGTCAACCACCACGTTCAGGGCAGTATCAAAGCCGATGGTGAAGTCGGTACCGGCGATGTCGTTGTCGATGGTGCCCGGCAGGCCGATGCAGGGGAAACCCTCTTCGGTCAGCTTCTTGGCACCCATGTAGGAGCCGTCACCACCGATGACGACCAGCGCATCGATACCGTGCTTTTTCAGGTTTTCGATCGCTTCGGCGCGCACTGCGGGGTCTTTGAAGGCAGGGAAACGGGCGGAGCCGAGGAAAGTACCACCACGGTTCACCACGTCGGAGACGCTGTGACGCTCCAGCTTGACGATGCGATCCTGGTGCAGACCGAGGTAGCCATCATAAATACCGTAAACTTCCAGGCCATGATGCAAACCGGCGCGAACCACGGCGCGAATGGCTGCGTTCATACCCGGTGCGTCGCCACCACTGGTCAAAACACCAATACGTTTGATTTGTTTGGTCATGAGTGCCTCTGGATCTGAGTTGTCAAATACGAATGTTTAAATAGACAAGCCACTTTTACTATATCGGCTTTCATATGGGATGCGGGGGCCACCATAGGAAAAGCGATACAAGAGAGGGGACGAGCCCCTCTCTTTGCCGTAATCAGCGATTACTTGGCAGCGCCAGCGATGATCTGGGAGAAGTCGTCCACTTTCAGGGACGCACCACCGACCAGGCCACCGTCGATGTCCGGCTGACCGAACAGGTCGGCAGCAGTGGCGCCAGTGACGGAACCGCCGTACAGGATCTGTACTTTGGCAGCAACGGCGGCATCAAAACCGGCCAGGTACTGACGGATGTGAGCGTGAACGGACTGAGCGATCTCCGGAGTGGCAGTCTTGCCAGTACCGATGGCCCATACCGGCTCGTAAGCGATAACGGCGTTGTTGAAGGAGGCGATGCCGCAACGGTCGATAACGGCTTTCAGCTGGGTCTCAACCACGTTCTTGGTCACGCCGGCTTCGAACTGCTCCAGAGTTTCACCGATGCACAGAACCGGGATCAGGCCGCCTTTCTGAATGGCTTCGTACTTGGCAGCAACCACGTCGTCACTCTCTGCGTGCAGGGTACGACGCTCGCTGTGGCCAACCAGAGAGTAGGTGCAACCAAAGGCTTTCAGCATGGAGGGGGCGTTTTCGCCGGTGAAGGCACCAGACTCGTGAACGTCAGCGTTCTGGGCACCGTAGGCAATCTTGCTGCCAGCGGTCAGTTGCTCAACCAGACCCAAAAAGATAACCGGCGGGCAGACGGCGACTTGCACAGAAGGATGAGCGGCAGCAGCCGGGGTCAGTCCTTTGATCAGAGCTTCAACAGAAGCCTTGGTGCCGTTCAGTTTCCAGTTACCCATTACCAGGTGCTGTCTCATCTTGTATATCTCCTAGGCATTTGATTGCGCGACATTATATGAATTGAACCGAGCCCAAGATAGCTGACCCGGCGGCAAATGACGTAATTTTTTTTCGCTTTCCTGATCCAAATCAGGAATGAAACGCTTGATCGCTCATTCGTTAACCTGCCCCCGCAAGCGAGCCCACCATACCCCAATCCATTCGTGGATAGCAGCTTCGGAATACATCAGATAACGCCCTTTGGGTAAATAACTGTAGAGGGGCTGGGGTACCTGGCTCTGCTTGGCGGTGTAATCGGTGGGGGCCGGCACGGCATTGAGTCCCTGACCCTGATAGAGGGCCATGGCGCGTGGCAGGTGGGTGGCAGAACTGACCAGCGCCACCTCTTTTCCTTTCATATGGCGGCTGATACTGACCGCCTCATCATGAGTGTCTTTGTTGTTTTCAAACAACGTCATCCGCGAACGGGGTATGCCGAGGCTTTCGGCCATCCGGGCATTGACCTCGGCATTGGAGAGGGTATCCCCCGACACATAGCCGGAGAGCACCAGCTCGGCGTCGGGATAGGCCTGGGCAAGGCGAACCCCCTCTAGAGTCCGTGCCAGCGAGATATTGTTTTGCCAGGAGCGCTCGGGCACCGCCGGGTCGCTGACATGGCAGTTGCCGAGCACCACGATGGCCTCGATGTTGGGATGCTGGCTCACCTCGAACGGCGGGTAGGTCTGCTCCAGCCCGCGGGCCAGTTCATAGCTCACCGGCCGCATCCCCATCAGCGCCACAATGAGCAGCGAGAGGGTGGCCAGCAGCTTGCCGGTTTTCTGAAATCGGGTGAACCAGAGCAGCAGCAGGGCGACCAGCAGCAGGGAGAGGGAGAAGGGGAGCGGCATCAACAGCTGACCCAGCCACTTTTTGAGCACAAACACGACAGACACTTCCTTGAGTTTTCAGCAAATTCGGGATGTGACAGAATACCTCTCTTTTTTGGGATGGCCACAACCCTGTGGCGCTAATGTTGAGTTTCTCCTTGAAGCACGATCAGAGTTTTGACGGGCGCGCCGACAAGTTCGCCCGCAACATTTACGACTCCACCAAGGGGCGCATCCGCACCACCATTGTCTGGAGCGACATCGAAGCCTGCCTGGCCCGCCTTGGCAACCGACCGCTGCGCATCCTCGATGCAGGGGGCGGTTTTGGCTATTTCGCCCAGAAGCTGGCGGCCATGGGCCATCAGGTAGAGCTGTGCGATCTGTCAGCAGAAATGCTGGAGCTGGCTCGCAGCCAGATCGCCGAGAAGGGACTGGAAGACAAAATTCGTCTCATCCATTGCCCCATTCAGGATCTGAAGCAACACGTGACCGGGACCTTTGATCTGGTGCTCTGCCATGCGGTGCTGGAGTGGCTCGCCGAGCCGCGCCAGACCTTGCTGGGTCTGTTCCCTTTCGTCAATGCCGGGGGCATACTGTCGCTGCTTTTCTACAACCGTCATGGTTTGCTGTTCCAGAGCCTGGTGGTGGGCAATTTTGACTATGTGCGCCTTGGTCTTCGCAAGAAGCGCCAGACTGCGCTTACGCCCACCAATCCCCAATTGCCGGAGCAGGTCTATGACTGGATTGGTCGCGGGGGGCTGCGCATCATCGGCAAGACCGGAGTGCGGGTGATCCACGACTATATGCGTCACAAGCAGGATCAGGTGGAGAAGTTCGACGATCTGCTGGCCATGGAGCAGCAATATTGCCGTCAGGAGCCTTTTGTCGCCCTCGGTCGCTATATCCATGTGATGGCCCAGAAGCCGGCCAGCTGATTGCTCGCGGTTCACTTAAATGTGAACCATGTTTTCGATGCTACCGGATGTAGCCGCGCGCACGATTTTGCGCCCAATACAACAACGAGATGACAACATCATGATGAGTACATCCCGTACCCTGCCAGAGCGTTCTTTGCCGGAGCTAGTAGGGTGGGTCAGGCAGGAGGGGTTGGCGTTGAGCCTGCCGACCGACCGGCTGGCCTTTCTGATTGCAATCAAGACGCTATCCGAAGATGAGTCGGACCTGTCGGAAGCGGCGCTGCACGATGCCTTTGGCTATGTCAGCAGCGCCTTCGGCCAGATGGACGAGACCCTCACCGGTCGCGCCAACAACGCCATCAACGATCTCATTCGCCAGCAGCTGCTGTCGCGCTTCAATACCGACATGGTGGCGGGGGAGAGCCTCTACCGCCTGTCTCGCTTGGGGGTGAGCATTGTCGACTTCTTTATGGATCAGCGTCAGGTTGACTCCATCAAGCTCTCCATTCTGCTCGAACACCTGGCTGCCGAGCTCGACACCGCCCGCAAGGCGGCGCTCGAGACCAACACCCGCGAGCAGTGGGATGCGGAGGTGCTACCGCGCCTCACCTTCTCGCTGGAAGAGACCCTAGGGCGCATCGATCTCACCCAGCGCGCCATGGATGAGCAGCAGAATCAGGTCAAAAGCGAAATCGCGGCCCTGCTGACCCAGAACTGGGTCGATGCCATTCACAGCTGCGAAAAACTGCTGCACGAAACCGGCCAGACCCTGCGCGAGCTGCAGGATACCCTGGACGCTGCCGGCCACCGCCTGCAGGCGGGGCTGCTCAACATTCAGGAAGCGGCGCAGGGGCGCGACGATCTGTTCCACGTCGAGGAGCTGACTCACGCCTTGCAGGGGCGGCTGGATGTGATCACCAGCTGGGGTCAGCAGTGCATCGAGCTCTGGTCCCGCTACGACAGGCACGTCCACAAATTTATCCGCAACGCCATCGATATGGACAAGAACCGCGCCTTCAGCCAGCGGCTGCGCGAGTCCATTCGCAACTTCGAGCAGCACAACTGGCAGCTGCGGGTGGCCGAAGAGCCCCGTCTGCTGGAGCTGCGCGATGAAACCATCGCCATCCACGACGAGGAGGTGACCGGTGAGGTGCCACTCGAGATGGAGTACGTCGAGATGGTGGACATCAACCAGGAGCTGGCCGAGCGGATCGAGCGCTATCTGGCCCGCTACCCCGAGCAGGGCCAGCAGCTGGATCTGGCCGATGTGCTGCGGGAATACCTGCTGGACTACCCGGCCCATGCCCACTTCGATGTGGCGCGTCTTCTGATCGACCAGGCCGTGCGCCTGGGCCATGCCAGCGGCGAGCGCGAACTTCATCGCCAACCCGCATGGAAACCCATTAACCAAGCTGGATCCAAGGTTCAGGCCTATGTCATTGATCAATACTGAGTTTCCCTTGCCGCTGCGGCTTGCAGAGGCGATTGCCAACCCCTTGTTTCCGCGCATCGACACCGCCTTGCGCTCCGGTCGTCACATCAGTGCCGACGAGTTCGAGCAGCACTCGGCGCTGGTCGAATATCACAGCGAGCTGGAGATCTTCTACGGCCGCTATCAGGTGGAGCTGATCAAGGCGCCGGAAGGCTTCTTCTATCTGCGCCCGCGCCCGAGCTCCGACATCGGCACCACTGTGCTCTCCGAGCTCGATATGCTGGTGGGCAAGGTGCTCTGCTACCTCTACCTGAGCCCGGATCGTCTGGCTTCCGAAGGGGTATTCGCTATGGCCGAGCTGCAGGAGGAGGTGCTGAGCCTCGCCGACGAGAAGCAACTGCTGCGGATGGTCAACAGCCGCTCTGGCGGTACCGATCTCGACAAGAAGAAGTTGCTCGAAAAGATCCGCACCTCCATGCGCCGTCTGCGTCGCCTTGGCATGATCACCGCCCTTGGCAACGGGGATAAATTCCGGGTCAATGAATCGGTGTTCCGTTTTGCCGCGGATGTGCGCTCCGATGAAGATCCGCGCGCCGTCCAGCTGCGGATGATCCAGGAGGGTGAAGCCATCTTCCACGACGACGAAATGCCGAGCAGCGACTCGCTCTTTGATGACATCGAGGCGGATCTCGATGAAGAACAACTGGATCTGGAGGTATAACCGGTGCGAGGCAAGTTCAAATCCCTGACCATGGTCAACTGGAACGGCTTCTTTGCCCGGACCTTCGATCTCGACCAGCTGGTCACTACCCTTTCCGGCGGCAACGGCGCGGGCAAGTCCACCACCATGGCGGCCTTTATCGCGGCGCTCATCCCCGACCAGTCGCTGCTTCACTTCCGCAATACTACGGAAGCGGGATCGAGCAGCGCCTCCCGTGACAAGGGGCTCTACGGCAAGCTGCAGCGCGGTCACTGCTATTCCCTGCTGGAAGTGATGAATAGCCGCGAACAGCGGATCTGGGTCGGCGTTCACCTTGAGCAGGTGGCCAACCGTGACAACAAGGTCAACATCACTCCGTTTGCGCTGGTGGATGTGCCGGAAAATCTGGCGCCGACCGATCTGCTGTTGGAGAAGCTTGATGGCGGCAAGGGGCGGGTGCGCGCCTTTACCGATCTGAAAGGGGCGGCCGCCGAGCTGGGGGCGCTGAAAGTCGCCAAATTCAATACGGTGACCGACTATCACAACTTCATGTTCGAGTTCGGCATCACCCCGAAGAAGCTGCGTGATCAAAAAGATCGCGGCAAGTTCTACCGCCTGATCGAAGCCTCCCTCTACGGCGGCATCTCCTCGTCCATCAGCCGTTCCCTGCGCGAATACCTGCTGCCGGAGAACTCCGGGGTGCGCAAGGCGTTTGCAGACATGGAGGCGGCCATCTATGAAAACCGCCGCACGCTGGAGGCCATCAAGGAGACGCAAGGTCAGCGGGATCTGTTCAAGAACCTGATCACCGAAACCACCCACTATGTGGCGGCTGACTATGTGCGCAACGCCGCCGAGAAGAGCCGCCTCTCCGAGCTGGCCCTCAAGGCGCGCCAGGAGCTGGCCGACAAGCGCCGCATTCTGGCCGAAGAGAAACAGCGCGCCATCTATCTGGCCGACGAGGTGGAGCAACTCACCAACCGCGAAAAACTGCTGACCGACGAGCTGGAGTCTGCCTCTGAGCATCTGGCCAAGGTGATGGCGGCCGTCAGCTTGCAGAAGAAGATCGAGATGTACCGCGCCGATCTGGCGGATCTCTCTGACAAACTCGAGCAGCAGCAGGCGGTAGTGGAAGAGATCCACAGCCAGCTGCTGGAGGTGGAAGAGCGCAAGGAGCTGGCGCAGGCAGAAGTAGACAGCCTCAAGACCCAGCTGGCCGACTACCAGCAGGCGCTCGATATCCAGCAGACCCGCGCCATCCAGTACCGTCAGGCGGTGCAGGCCCTCGATGCTGCCCGCGAGCAGTGCGAGCTGCCGGGGCTCACCGCCGAACAGGCGAGCGACACCCTGCATCAGTTCCGTAGCGCCGAGCAGAGCCTCACCAGCCGGGTGCTGGGGGCCGAGCAGCAGCTGGCGCTGGCCAAGGCGGCAGTGGCCGAGCACGAAGCGGCGCTGGCGCTGCTGCTCAGCATCGCTCCGGAAACAGTGCGCGAGGCCGCCTGGCCCACCGCGCAGGCGCTGCTCAAGCGTCACATCGAAGACAAGGCTCGCATCGCGCAGGGTCAGGGGCTGCGCGCCGCGCTGGCTCGCCTCGAGAAAGAGAGCGAAAGCCAGAAGAGTCTCTTCAAGCTGCGCGATGAGCTGCAGCAGGCCTCCGGCCAGCTGATTGCCAGCAGCGATGAGCTGGAGATCTTCCTCGAAGCCCAGCGTACCCGTCAGGAGGAGCTCTCCGAGCAGCAAGCCGAGGTGAATCAGCGCCGTGCCAGCCTCGAACATCAGGGCACCCAGCTGGGTCGCGATATTGCGGAGCTCACCAAGCTGGCGCCGCGCTGGCTCAAATCCTTTGAAAAACTCGAGCAGCTGCGTGAGCAGAGCGGTCTGCCGCTGACTACCGCCGAAGAGCTTTCGGCCGGTATGCAGACAGTGCTCGACAAGGAGCGCGAGTTCGAGCAGGAGAGCAACCGCATCGCGGCGCAGAAACAGGCGCTGGAGCTGCAAATTCGCAACCTGCAGCTGGGGGCTGGCGAGGCGGATCCCCGTCTTGCCCGCATCGCCGAGCAGGTGGGGGGCGTGCTGCTCTCCGATGTCTACGACGATATCTCCATCGACGATGCCCCTTACTACTCCGCGCTCTACGGCCCGGCTCGCAGCGCTCTGGTAGTGCTCGACCTTGAAGGCGCCATCGAGCGGCTGAAAAAGCTGGAGGATTGCCCGGAAGATATCTACCTGATTCAGGGCAACCCCGACTCCTTTGACGAGGATCTGGTGGAAGCGGACGAGCTGGGGGACGCCGTGCTGGTGCGCACCAGCAAGCGTCAGGTACGCTTCTCCCGCTATCCCGAGCTGCCGCTGTTTGGTCGCGCCGCCCGGGAAAAACGGATCGAGCAACTTGATCTTGAACGCGAAGGGCTGATCGAGGGTTACGCCAAGGCGGCCTTCGAGCAGCAGAAGTACCACCGTCTCTACGGTCACTTCCGCGACTTTATCGGCCAGCATCTGGATATCGCCTTCCGCCCCGACCCCGAAGCCGAAGTGCAGGCCAAACAGGCCGAGCTGCGCGCGCTGCAAGGTGCCATCGGTGAGTGCGACAAGCAGCTGAGTGATGCCAAAGCGGCCGCCGCCCAGCTGACCCGCCATATCCAGCTGGTGCAGGGGATGCTGCCCTTTGCCCACCTGTTTGCCGAGACTGATCTGGCGGCCCGCCTCGAGGCGGCTCACGCCGATGTGGAAGCGCTGAAACAGGCCGAAGCCTTTATCGCCAAACACGGTAAGTCGCTGGAAAAACTGGAAACCATGGTGCAGGTGCTGCGTCAGGATCCGCAGGATCTTGCGGCGCTGCAGGCAGCTTACGATGAGGTGAGCGACCTGCTGGCCGAGCAGAAGCGACGTTGTTATGCCCTCGATCAGCTGGTGGCCCGTCTGCCGCACTTTGCTTATCAGGATGCGCAAGACCTGCTGGGCAAGGCGTCCGAGATGAGCGAGCGACTCAAAGAGAAGCTGAAAGCGGCCGAGCTTGCCGCCCGCACCGCCGGCGAGCAGCACAAGCAGATTGCCCAGCGTCACACCGAGGCGTTGCAACTGCGCACCGCCCTCAACTCCAGCGTCGAGGCCAAGCGCCAGACCCTGACCGAGTTCGAGCAGGAGCTGGCGGCCATGGGCCTGACCCTCTCTGACGATATGGAAGAGAAGGCGCGCGCCCACAAGAAAGAGATTGAAGAGCTGCTGATCCGCACCCGTTCCCGTCGCACCAGCGCCGAGGCCCAGTTACAGGTAACCAAGCGCGAGATTGAATCCCTCGGCGGTCGTCTCAAGCTGGAAGGCAAGGATTATTACAGCGCCCGTAAATCCCTGGTGGGTCACAAGGCGAGCTGGTCGCGGGTGGTGCGGCTGGCGCGGGAGACCGACGTCGAGAAGCGCCTCAACAAGCGCGAGCTGGCGTACCTCGACAGCGACGAGCTGCGCTCCATGTCGGACAAGGCCCTCGGCGCCCTGCGGGTGGCGGTGGCACACGACGAGGCCCTGCGCGATGCGCTGCGTCTCTCCGAGGGCAACCGCAGCACCGAGCAGAAGGTCGCCTTCTACGTGCAGGTCTACCGTTACCTTAAAGATCGCATCCGCAACGACATCATCCGCTCCGATGACCCGGTGGAGGCGATCGAGGAGATGGAGATCGAGCTGGCGCGTCTGGCAGACGAGCTCAAGCAGCGGGAAACCCATCTGTCGCTCTCCTCCCACGAGGTGGCGGCCAAGATCACCAACATCATCCGCCGCGAGCAGAACCGCATCCGGGTGCTCAACCAGGGCTTGCAGAACATCGCCTTCGGTCTGGTGCGCGGGGTGCGCCTCAACGTCAATATCCGCGAGGCTCACACCCGTCTGCTGACGGCGCTGGCCGATCAAACCGCCATGCACAACGACCTGTTCGCTGACAAGGAGCTCAGCTTCTCCGAGGCGATGGCCAAGCTGTTCCAGCGCCTGAACCCGCAAGTAGAGCAGGGGGATCGCAGCTATCAGGTGATGGGCGACGTGCTGCTCGACTATCGCAACTATCTGGAGCTGGAGATCGAGGTGCAGCGCGGGGCCGATGGCTGGCTGCGTGCCGAGAGCGGTGCGCTCTCTACCGGTGAGGCGATCGGTACCGGTCAGGCCATCCTGCTGATGGTGCTGATCAGCTGGGAGGAGGAGTCCCGCCGTCTGCGCGGCAAGGATATCGCCCCCTGCCGTCTGTTGTTCCTCGACGAAGCGGCCCGTCTGGATGGCAAATCCATCGCCACCCTGTTCGAGCTGTGCGAGCGGCAGGATATGCAACTGCTTATCGCGGCGCCCGAGAACATCAGTCCCGAGAAGGGCACCACCTACAAGCTCATCCGCAAGGTACAGGGCAAGCACGAGCATGTGCATGTGGTAGGCCTGCGCGGCTTCGGCTTTGCCGATGACAAGCTGATTGCCTGAGAAGTCTCTGGCCCATCCGACACGGGATGACCGGTAACTAGTTGAAAGGGAGGCATTTGCCTCCCTTTTTACATGGAAGATATGGCAAAGTAGCCGCACCGTCGCTGCTGCCTGACAACAAGGCGAGTAACATGGTGAGTGCCTTGGAGCTATGGCAAGGTGAGAGCTCCCGCCTACAAGCGTGTCGCCAACGTCACCGGCCGTATCGAAGAAGAAAAATAGCGCAGAGTGGAAAGAAGAAGAGAGGAGAGGGGAAAGGTGCAACATATCCAGAAAGGGCTGCTGTTATCTCTTTGCCTGCTGCTGGCGGCATGTAGTAGCCGTTATGACGAGAGTCACGGCGGCAGCTGGCGCGGCTATAGCGAGACCGGCTATGCCAGCTATTATGCCGACCGTTATCATGGCAAAAAGACCGCCAGCGGCGAGCGCTATCGCAACAACCTCAATAGCGCCGCCCATATGGAATTGCCCTTTGGCGCCATGGTGCGGGTTACCAACCTCGCCAATGGCAAGAGTGTAGTGGTCAAGGTCAATGACCGCGGCGCCTTTAAAAGCGGGCGTATTATCGATCTCTCCAAATCAGCCTTTAGCGCCATCGGCAATATTCGCGACGGGATTATCAAAGTAAAGATAGAGGTGCTCTAGGCTGGGTGAACCTGTTTATACACGAAAATGGATGTTGATGAATGATATTGGAAGGCTGACATCGACCAGTCAGCCTTACGGTAGATAAAGATATAATATTGATATGGATCAATGTTTAATTCAGCTAAAAATGGATTTGTTATCAATGGAAAAAATCGATGGTCTTGATTGATATTTATTTTAGCCTATCTCGCCTGTTCGGCCTTACTATATGGCAAACGGAGGGATTAGTGATGATTATCTATGGTAAATATGGTGGTGCAGCGCTGAGAGCTGTTCATCTGATGGTACAGAATAATTACGGTCATGTCACCGCCTGGGATATGGCTATTGCTGAAGCATTTGGTGATGATATCAGCACAGGAAAATTTAAAAATAATCCAAAGGTAACTTTTCTGACTCTTTGCAGTCTTGGTTGTATCAGTTGCATCATGCCAGTTCATTATGTAGCTGCGACCAAAACCAGAGCATATGTGTTGGCTGCCATTGATTTATTGTCACACAAGGATATTACCAAACCGATTAATCCCGAGCAGTTATGGCTGGAAGTGATCTCGGCCTGTAAGAGCGGCAAGCTTGTGAAGCATAACAATCAGATGGATGTCATTCTGACACTTTGGTATGCCGGTGTGCTCAATCCCGAGTGGGATAGGGATGCCATCAGGATAGATTATCGACGAATATAAAAAAGCCAAGGTAATGAATACCTTGGCCATGAAACATCAATTGGTTTTGGTCAAGGATGCACTATCGGAGTGTGCGAATGGCTTGCCATACACCATCAGGTTGGTGGTTTGACTGTATTTGAGGAGATTTTTCTCTGAGAAGTCCAGAGTCATCGAGAAATCCGTGGTGGAATCATTAATGGTCATATAATTGCTTTCCGCAATACCGCGCTTGCCCGTCTTGAACTCGATTTTGTTACCCGCTTTGCCTTCAGTGACCACACAGACTGCACGAGGTATACAGTATGAGTTGTAAACAAGCTGATTGGTCTTGTCATAAATCAGATAACCGCGTTGGTCATGAAATTTCCCATTATCACTTTTTCTGAATACTTCCTGCTTGTAATACATGGCTACCAGATATTGTTCACTGGCATTTTTAGCATCGGCAGCCGGTTCAAAAGTAATGACTTCGTAAAAGGGTTCCACTGCCGGCCCCCCTTTGCCAACTTTGCTACCCTCCTGGCCGGGTGCTACATCTACACCACCAGTATCGGTGCTTTTCCATGTGCCAGCCAACTGAGCTAATGGACCAAAATCCAGACCGTTGATAATAGTGCTGGACTCTGCGTGAGCGAGCGTGGCACAGGTAATTAATGCTATGGGTAAGATAACTTTATTCATTGTGATAACTCCATCACTAATAATGACTTGCGAATAATATGTTCAGCAAAGTAATTGTTATAACGGACCAAGGATGTGGTCAATGATATTGAGTGATGGTGGTTCGTTTTTGTGAGGTATGATTTGCTTTTCCGTGGCTAAATAAATTGAATTTGATATAAGACAATGTTGTATTTTTTCATCGCGCTTCCTCAGATATATCGTGATAGAGATAAAGGATCATTGACATGATGCGATGATCATTATGTCTCCGGCGTGAATATTTCACTCAGCCCCATCAATTGAAGGCGATAGCCACTAACTCTGCGGCACCCTGACCCCTTTATCGAGATAGAGGCTACTGTAGTGGGCGCGGTGGGTGACAAACATCACCTGATGGCGGCTGCCGTCGGAGAGGATAAGGAAATCGCCCGCCTGAGCGGGGCTCTGCAAGGTGATCTCCTTCTCGGGGGCGGTCAGGCGATCGACATCATCCTTGAAGGTGAGGGTGTAAGAGAACATATGGCGCTCCACTGCTGGCTCATATCAAACACTCCGTTGAAGGTAGTTGCTGGCATGGACACGCGCGGCGCCCGATTGGCGCTGTTAGACCAAATAGCTGAGATGGGAAAGCGCGTGGTTTCAGTCGGGCTGTTTTGCTGAGGTGTGCTTGAGGCGTTTACATTAAGGCCATCGGTATCAAAACGATGGTAAAGGGGCGAAAGGGGGATGAAAAAACCGCCAGCTGGCGGTTTCTCTTATGCGATGGGCCCTACTTCAGGGCCTTCTTCAGCTTCTTGATCTTGCCTTCATGCTTGGCAATTTTCTCAAGACGAGCGGCGATCTTCTTCTTGATCTCTTTCTTGCATACTTTGGCCATAGGTGGCGCTCCTTTGCAGTGGGGACACATCAGGTGTCAGTGTGGGTCTTCCCTTTGACGTCCCAGAGTGCCACAGGGATACCTTGTGAACCAACACTCTGTTGCTTTAATAGCCACTCGCTATAACTGTAAGGGGCTGAGCCAGCGCAGCAGTTGCTGGCCAACCTGTGGGCTGGCCAGCAGGGCCATATGGCTGGTGCGATAGACAATCAGGGTATGGGCAGGAAGAAAAGCCAGCTGATGGCGCGCTTCGTTGTGCTGACCGAGGGCGCTGCGTAGCGGCACCAGTCCATCGCCAATCAGCCGGTCGGCCAGCAGGCTGCGCTTGGTGGCAGTGGTCGCGGCGATGGCATAACAGTTGACGCTGCAGGGCAAGGGGAGTGGAACGCGGGAATCGCGCAAGGGCACGGCGGGGTCGGGTTGGGCCACTTCGTCGATCACCTTGCCGTGGCGCAGATCCTTGATGCCAATACTGCGCAGCCGCGCTAGCCTGACGAAGGGCTCGCTGTAGGCGGTGGCGGGCAGCAACTGCTCCAGCCAGTGACCGGCATGTTCGAGCGGCGCGCCGTGGTGTGGTGTGCCGAGAAATATCAGGTTGGCAAGGTGCGCAGGCCAGGTGAGCCAGGCCACGTCGGCATGGTGGCAGGCGCTGCGGGCAACCAGTCCGCCCATGCTGTAGCCCATTATCGTTATCTCTTTGAGCTCTCCCGGCCAGTGGGCGAGCAACTGCTCCAGCAACAGGGCAAGTTGCTGCCCGTTTTGTACGATGGGCAGGCCCGAGTTGTAGCGCAGGTAAAGAGGCTGATAGCCAAGCGCGTTGGCAAGTTGCTCCCCGTGATTGACCGGCTTGCCTTGATGCTCGGTCTGCCACTGCAGATCGTTCATGCAGAGGCCATGGATCATCAGCAGCACCCGTCCCTCGC
This sequence comes from Aeromonas sp. FDAARGOS 1417, assembly GCF_019046985.1. Lineage (NCBI taxonomy): Bacteria > Pseudomonadati > Pseudomonadota > Gammaproteobacteria > Aeromonadales > Aeromonadaceae > Aeromonas > Aeromonas sp. FDAARGOS 1417. The sequence continues at coordinate 513,828 of NZ_CP077221.1, forward strand.
GGGGTAGATCCTTTGGCATCGCCTGCCAATCGAGGGGCTTGCCCCGATAGCGCAGGGTCATGGGGGTGGCGAGGGCATTGTGGTGCTCGACCAGCTTGTCCCCCAATACGCCGTTGAGGGTGGCGATCAGGGCTGCACGTTTCGGGGTTTCGGGGATCTGGTGGGGCGGCGGAGTGGCTGGCAGGCGGCTGAGCAGATGGTTGATGCCGCTGCTTAGGTTGTTGGCGGTGCCATGTACCCCCTTGTAGACCAGCCCGGTGATCCCGGCTGTTTTTCCCTCATCCCGTCCCTTGAGCCCCATACCGCTCAGTACCGCCTGATGTACCGCTTCGGTGATCTCTACCGCGGCGGGCAGCGCCAGAGTCAGCAGTTGCGCCAGCTCGCGGATATCCGAAAGATGCCAGGAAGAGGATGGCGAGGGGTCTGTGGCGTCGGTCATGGCAAGCCCTTGTGAAAGCGGGTATCGCGTTGTCGTGCCGCGAAGAGCGCAGCGTATCTCTATATCAAACCAGCTTGCGCCCTTTGTGGCGGGTTTACCAGTAACGGGCCATGCATGGCGGGGCTGATAAGAACCGCTTGCGAAGCCGGTCACGGTAATGACAGGGAAAATCACCTCTACTTCGTCATATGAAGCCACATGGAGAGGTGATGATGTCGCTGTTTGATGAGGTGCGGGTACAGGATTTGTGTGCACGGTTGTTCGATAGCCAGAACGGAAAGGGCTGCTCCCTTGAGAGTCGGCATGGCCGCGAGTTGAAGGATCTGTTGCAGGCAGTAGCCGGGATCACGCCGGTTGGCCGAGGTGCTCATTATGTGTTGACCGACGCGGGGCGGACTTTTCTGACCGGACAACTGGCTCGGGCAGCGCCCCCCGAACCGGACAAACGTAAGCAGCTGCGACGTCTGGGAGTGAGTTTGCCTGCACGGCTTAATCAGGCCTGCTTTTATGCCCTCTGGCATGGGGATAGCAAGCATCCGCGGTCAGCACCCCTTGCAGCGCCAATGCTTGCGGACTTGACGCTCACGCAGGATGAGGTGATCCGCATCCGTACCCTCGAACCGTTCTCGCTGGTCGATCGGCAGGGTCAGCAGCACGATATGACGGCAATGATGGTGCTGCTGGGGGAGTTGGCGTTGCCGGAGCGGACTCTGGGCACGCTGGCGGCCATCGGCTGGCAAGGGGAGCGGGTCATTACGGTGGAGAACAAGGGAGCCTTTGTCGACTACCCGCTGCAACCCGGGCAACTGCTGCTTTTTGCCCCCGGTCGCAATACCACCCTGGCCAAACAGCTGATCCCGCTGCTGCCTGCGGGCGTGCAGTGGGCCCATTTCGGTGATCTCGATCAACGAGGTATCGATATTGCCATCGAGCTGGCGCGCGAGCTAAATCGACCGGCCATGCTCTGGCTTCCCTGTGAGTTGCAACCTTATCTGGATCACTATGCCCGTCCGGTACGCACCTTTGCGACGGACAGTGGCAAGGTGCCCTGGCGTGTGACGATGCAGGCTGATCAGGTCGATGGTCATGGCGCGTCGGCAGGCATTCCCTGGCTCGATAGACTGATCACAGACGGGACTTGGCTGGAACAGGAGGTATTGATTCTGGCCCCTCACTGGCGGAGCTGGTCATTGGAAGAGATAGGCAATCAGGTGTGAAACGGGGAGCTCGCGCTCCCCGTCATTTCGTGGTCAGCTGCTTACTTGGCGTTGATGGGCCCCTTGGTGCCGGCATCATTATCGACCCAGCCATCTTCACCCTTGATGCGGCGATCCCCCTGAATGGTGTAGATGACCATGCCATCCTTGAACACCAGCGCGCCATCGGATTTCTTGGCATTGACCTTCTTGTCGTTGACCCACACCTGATCCTTGCCATCGATGCGGATATTGGCCACGGTGGCGCCGGTTTGGGGGAAGGTGGCGATCCAGTTGCCCGCATAGGGGCTGCTGCTGGTTGCCGCGACCGGAACATTGCCAACACCGGCAGCTGCGTTCTCAGCCTTGGTTTTGTTGATATCGCAGCCATTAAGCTCGCTCACCTGAGTGCAGCCCGAGCGCTCCAGCTTCTGCTCATAGCTCAGATTCAGACCGCCCTCCGCGGCCGGGGCGGCCGTGCCAAATCCCGCCTTGGCATTTTCCGCTTTGGTTTTGTGAATGTCACAGCCCTGCGCCTCGGTAACCTGGGTACAACCGGATCGCTCCAGCTGCTCGGCATATTTGGCACTGATGGCGTGGGCTGGGGCTATACCGAGCAGGGTCAGGGTGATGAGCAGAGCACAGCATTCCTGGACATAGATAATCCCTCAAAGATGTAAGTCATGCAGGTTCTTCCGCGCAGTTGCGGTCGTGAACATCGGCCTCTTCTGAGCATCCGAGGCAGATGCGCAGCTGGCGTATTCACGTTAGCACCTTGGGCCAACCGCGCCCAGCGATGTGGCCGGAAGATAAGGCGAGAGGTGATACGGGAGTGCAGGGGGGGCGAGATAGCAGCCGTGTCAACGCTGGAGAGATCATTCCAAGAGAAAAGGTGTTGCGGGAATTATCATAATGATAACGACAGCCCCGCTGATATCATTTCAGCCCTTGAAACTGACCTTTGATGATAATTCTCACCGATGCCGAGATATCGTCTCTGATTATTATCACCTTGCTATTTTTTGGCTTGGCTGAACCGCTCATCTTTTTATTGAATAAACGGCTGAAATAGCCGCTGATTTTGTGGGTGGCATCACACACTTTCGCCATTTATTAATATCTGCCTGCATTTTATTGGTTTGGCACGGTTATTGATTGCCTCATATCGACGCTAACCGACGCGCTCACCCACAACCGGGATGCTGGTGACATCGTGAGTGAAAGGGGAGCTATCCATATCTCATCCAATGATTGGGGCGAACGATGAAAGCAGTTAACGAATTAATCAAAGAGATCAGAGCACTCAAATCCAACCTGCATGAAAAAGATTTTCTGCTGACTTGGGAGCAAACGCCCCAGGAGCTGGAGCTGGTATTGAAACTGGCCGAATCCCTCAAGACCCTGCGCGCCGAAAATATCTGCACCAAACTGTTTAACAGCGGGCTCGGTATCTCGGTTTTCCGCGATAACTCCACCCGAACCCGCTTCTCTTACGCCTCTGCCCTGAACCTGCTCGGTCTGGCCCAGCAGGATCTGGATGAGGGCAAATCCCAGATCGCCCACGGTGAGACCGTCCGTGAAACCGCCAACATGATCTCCTTCTGCGCCGATGCCATCGGGATCCGTGACGACATGTTCCTCGGTGCCGGCAACGCCTATATGCGCGAAGTGGGCGCCGCATTGGATGAAGGATTCGAGAAGGGCGTACTGCCCCAGCGTCCGGCGCTGGTCAACCTGCAGTGCGACATTGATCACCCGACCCAGTCGATGGCTGATCTCGCCTGGTTGCAGGAGCACTTCGGCAGCCTGGAGAGCCTCAAGGGCAAGAAGATTGCGATGACCTGGGCTTACTCCCCCAGCTACGGCAAGCCGCTCTCCGTGCCCCAGGGCATCATAGGTCTGATGACACGCTTTGGGATGGACGTGACCCTGGCCCATCCGGAAGGGTATGACCTGATCCCGGACGTGATCGAAGTGGCCAAAGAGAATGCCAAGGCCTCCGGCGGCAGCTTCCGTCAGGTCACCTCCATGGAAGAGGCGTTCAAAGATGCCGATATCGTCTATCCCAAGTCCTGGGCTCCCTACAAGGTGATGGAGCAGCGCACCGAGTTGCTGCGCGCTAATGACCACGCCGGCCTCAAGGAGTTGGAGAAACATTGCCTTGAGCAGAACGCCAAGCACAAAGATTGGCACTGCACCGAGGAGATGATGACGCTCACCAAGGGTGGCGAAGCGCTCTATATGCACTGCCTGCCGGCCGATATTTCCGGAGTCTCCTGCAAAGAGGGCGAAGTAACCGAAGGTGTATTCGAGAAATACCGTATCGCCACTTACAAAGAGGCGAGCTGGAAGCCCTATATTATCGCCGCCATGATCATGGCCCGTAAATTCTCCGCCCCGGCAGAAACCCTGGAAAATCTGATTAAAGAGGCGCAAAAGCGGGTGAAATAAATAACGGCAGGGCAGGGTGAAGATTCATCCTGCCCACACTGTCGAACCCATTATTTTGAGTTTTCTCTCCGTGGTATCTGAATAACGGATCTCCCGGCGAGGCAGCTCTTTGTCAGGTAACGCCTAGTGAGGTAAGCATGTCCCAATTTTCGCTGAAGATGGATATTGCCGATAACCGCTTTTTTACCGCCGAGCCATCTCCGCTGTTTTCTCGCGCCGAAGCACAAAAGGCTCGCGCTTTTCATAAAAAACTGGCCGGTTATGAACCGACCCCATTGTGCGACCTGAAAGATCTGGCCGCCTATGTCGGGGTGAAAAATATATTGGTCAAAGACGAGTCAAAGCGCTTTGGCCTCAATGCCTTCAAGATGCTGGGTGGCGTTTATGCCATCGCCAACCTGCTCTGTGAAAAATACGGGGTGGCCATCGAGGATTTCTCCTTCGATCTCATCAAACGCACCATCAAGGAGCCGATGACTTTCGCCACCACCACAGATGGCAACCACGGTCGTGGCGTCGCCTGGGCCGCCAAGCAGGTGGGCCAGCATGCTGTGGTCTACATGCCCAAGGGCTCCGCCCAGGAGCGGGTTGACCACATTCTCAATCTCGGTGCCGAGTGCATCGTCACCGACATGAACTACGACGACACCGTGCGTCTCACCATGAAGATGGCCGAAGAGCGCGGTTGGCACATAGTGCAGGACACCGCCTGGGAGGGGTACACCAAGATCCCGACCTGGATCATGCAGGGTTACTCCACTCTGGCCGACGAAGCGGTCGAGCAGATGCAGGATATGGGCATCAAGCAGCCGACCCACGTGCTGCTGCAGGCAGGGGTCGGGGCGCTGGCGGGCGGGGTGCTCGGTTATCTGGTGGACTGCTTCGGGGCGAAAAACCTGCACAGTATCGTGGTCGAGCCGGATCAGGCCGACTGCATCTATCGATCCGGCGTGGCGGGGGAGATGGTCAACGTGGGGGGCGACATGCGCACCATCATGGCCGGTCTCGCCTGTGGCGAACCCAACCCCCTCGGCTGGCCGCTGCTCAGAAGCTGCACCACCCAGTTCATCTCCTGTCACGACAAGGTGTCGGCGCTGGGCATGCGGGTGCTTGGCAACCCCCTTGGCAATGACCCCCGAATCATCTCCGGCGAATCCGGCTCGGTCGGTACCGGTGTGTTGGCGGCAGTGCGTCACCACCCGGATCGCGCGGCGCTGATGGCGCGCCTCGGGCTGGATAGCAACTCGGTCGTACTCATCATCAACACCGAAGGGGACACCGATGTGACCCACTACCGGGAAGTGGTGTGGGAAGGCAAACATCCTGCCTGCGATTAACCCCGGCTGTGAGTAAGCCCTGCGAGAGCAGAGACACGAATTGAAGAACTGATCGCGCCTCGCCAACGGGGCGCGGTAACGGGCACAGGGCGCTGCCGATGAACAGGCCGCGCACTCTCAGTTGTTATGGAGAATCACAATGAGCAAGCAAATTCCGTTTGAAATGGTGTTGGAGAAGGCCTACCAGTACAAGGCCGAGATGAGTCAGTTCCTGCGCGACATGATCGCCATCCCGAGCGAGAGCTGCGATGAAGAGCGCGTCGTACTGCGCATCAAGCAAGAGATGGAAAAAGTCGGCTTTGACAAGGTCGAGATTGACCCTATGGGCAACGTGCTGGGTTATATCGGCCACGGCCCGCACCTGATCGCCATGGATGCCCACATCGATACCGTGGGCGTTGGCAACATGGCCAACTGGAAGTTCGACCCCTATGAGGGGATGGAAGATCACGAGATCATCGGTGGCCGTGGCGCCTCCGATCAGGAAGGGGGCATGGCCTCCATGGTCTACGCGGGCAAGATCATCAAGGATCTGGGGTTGGAAGATCAGTACACCCTGCTGGTGACCGGTACCGTGCAGGAGGAGGATTGCGACGGTCTCTGCTGGCAGTACATCATCGAGCAGAGCAAGATCCGCCCCGAGTTTGTGGTCAGTACCGAACCCACCGACTGCCAGATCTACCGTGGCCAACGCGGCCGCATGGAGATCCGTGTGGAAGTGCAGGGGGTCAGTTGCCACGGCTCTGCGCCGGAGCGCGGTGACAACGCCATCTTCAAGATGGGCCCGATCCTCGGCGAATTGCAGGAGCTGAGCCACAACCTTGGCAACGACGACTTCCTCGGCAAGGGTACCCTGACCGTCTCCGAGATCTTCTTCACTTCGCCAAGCCGCTGCGCCGTGGCGGATAGCTGCGCCGTCTCCATCGACCGTCGCCTGACCTGGGGCGAGACCTGGCAAGGGGCGCTCGACGAGATCCGTGCCCTGCCAGCGGTGCAAGCCGCCGGTGCCGAGGTCTCCATGTATCAGTACGACCGTCCGGCCTACACCGGTCTGGTCTACCCGACCGAGTGCTACTTCCCGACCTGGAAGGTGGAAGAGGATCACATCACCGTCAAAACCCTCTCCAAGGCTTATCGCGAGCTGTTCAACAAGGAGCCGGTAGTGGACAAGTGGACCTTCTCGACCAACGGGGTCTCCATCATGGGTCGCCACGGTATTCCGGTCATCGGTTTTGGCCCGGGTAAAGAGCCGGAGGCCCACGCACCGAACGAGAAGACCTGGAAAGAGCATCTGGTCAAGTGCGCCGCCATGTACGCCGTGATCCCCATGCTCTATCTGGCCGAGCTGGACAAGTAAGGGGACTGCCGGGTGGTGACTGCCATCGCCGCCCAGCTGTTGAAAGTGCCCCGTCTCCATTGAGGCGGGGCCTTGCTGTTTGAAGGCAAAAAGCATTCGAGGTGGTGGGGATGAAACGGCTGATCAAAAACGGTGTGTTGGTCGATGCGCAGGGTGAATATCGTCAGGATCTGCTGATCGAAAACGGGGTGATCCGCGCCCGTGCCGCCGATATCCAGCCCGATGGCGAAACCGAGGTGATCGATGCCAGCGGCTGCTATGTGATGCCAGGTGGCATCGATGTCCACACCCACTTCAACATCGATGTGGGGATTGCCCGCAGTTGCGATGACTTTTTCAGCGGTACCCGTGCCGCCGCCTGTGGTGGCACCACCACCATCATCGACCACATGGGATTTGGCCCGGCGGGGTGCAATCTGCATCACCAGCTGGCCCGCTATCACGATTACGCCGCCGATCAGGCGGTGATCGACTACAGCTTTCACGGCGTGATCCAGCATGTGGATGACGCCATCCTTAATGAGATGGCCGCCATGGTGCAGGAGGAGGGGATCAGTAGCTTCAAGCTCTATCTCACCTACCAGTACAAGCTGGGGGACCATGACGTGCTGCGCGCCTTGGCCCGCCTCAAAGAGGTGGGGGCGCTCGCCACCGTCCATCCCGAGAATGATGCCGCCATCGCGGCGCGCCGGGCGGCCCTATTGGCCGCCGGTCACCATGAGCCCTGGTATCACCCGCAAAGTCGCCCGCTGGAGTGCGAGGCGGAGGCGATCGCCCGGATGATCAATCTGGCGGGGCTCGCTGGCAATGCGCCGCTCTATATCGTCCACCTTTCAAACGGACTGGGGCTGGAGTATCTGAAACTGGCGCGCCGTCAGGGCCAACCGGTCTGGGTGGAGACCTGCCCGCAATATCTGCTTTTGGATGATTCCTGCTACTACCGGGAGAACGGGGTCGACTATCTGCTCAGCCCGCCGCTGCGTGGGCGCAGCGAGCAGGACAAGCTGTGGGTCGGCATCGCTGCGGGCGACATCGACACGGTGGCGACCGATCACTGCAACTTCTCCCACGCTCAGCGCATGACCCTCTCGGGCGGCGATTTCAGCCGCTGCCCCAACGGCTTGCCCGGGGTCGAGAACCGGATGTTGCTGCTGTTTGCTCACGGGGTGCTCGGCGGGCGCATCTCGCCGTCGCGCTTTGTGGCCCTCACCAGCGCCAATTCGGCACGCCTGTTTGGCCTCTGGCCGCGCAAGGGCAACTTGCAAGCGGGGTCTGATGCCGATCTGGTGCTGATGGATCCCCGTGGCGAGACCCTGATCCGCCATGCCGCGCTGCATGACAACGGTGACTACAGCCCCTACGAGGGGATGCGTTGTCCCGGCCAGATCAGGATGACCCTCAGTCGCGGCGAGATAGTCGCTCGCGACGGCGAGTTTCTGGGGCGGCGTGGCCACGGCCGTTTTCTGGCCAGAGCACCCTTTGATCCACTGCTGGGCGAAGCGGTCAGAGAACAGCAATTAGCACAGTGATAGACAGAACAACCGAGTCGGTATGACACCGGCCCACCTTTATCATCGGAGAGCACAAGATGAAACAGCGTATCGTACTGGCCCTGGGGGGCAATGCTCTGGGCAATAACCTGCCCGAGCAGATGAAGGCGGTGCAGAGCACGGCGGGCACTATCGCCGACCTTATCGCCCAAGGGCACGAGGTGGTGGTCACCCACGGCAACGGGCCGCAGGTGGGGATGATCCAGCAGGCGTTCGAAGTGGCGGCCCGCCACGAGCCAAAATCCCCCCATCTGCCGATGTCGGTCTGCGTGGCCCTGAGTCAGGGCTACATCGGTTATGACCTGCAAAATGCTTTGCGCGAAGCCCTGCTGGAACGCGGCATCCACAAGCCGGTTGCTACTCTGGTGACCCAGGTGGAGGTGGATAAAAACGATCCCGCCTTCCTTGACCCGAGCAAGCCCATCGGCGGCTTCTTCAGCAAGGAGGAGGCCGAGGCGCTGATGGCCAAGGGCGAGCGGCTCAAAGAGGACGCCGGTCGCGGCTATCGCCGGGTGGTCGCATCTCCCAAACCCATCGACATCATTGAGAAGGAGACCGTCTCTGCCATGCTGGCCGCCGGTCAGGTGGTGATCACCGTCGGTGGCGGCGGCATTCCGGTGCTGCGCGAAGGTAATCACCTGCGCGGTGCCAGCGCGGTGATCGACAAGGATTGGGCCAGTGCCAAGCTGGCGGAGCTCATCGATGCCGACATGTTGATCATCCTCACCGCGGTGGAGAAGGTTGCCATCAACTTCGGCAAGCCCGATGTGCAGTGGCTCGATACCCTGAGCGTCGCCGATGCCAACAGCTTTATCGCCCAAGGGCAGTTTGCCAAGGGATCCATGTTGCCCAAGGTGGAGGCGGCGCTCTCGTTTGCGACGTCCATGCCGGGACGCAAATCCCTCATCACCCTGTTGGAGAAGGCCGCCGAGGGGATCGCTGGCAAGACCGGTACCGTGATCAGCCTGTAATCATGCGTACTGATCCACAGGGGCATCCGGCCCCTGACAGAGTGTGGAGCCTTGGCTCCACACTCTGTTTTATTGGGATGGCGGTGACGGATCATCACTGTCGATCGTGTTCTGCAGGCCAGATGAACCGCTCTGTGCGAGTGGTAATGGGGCTAGTTGGAGTGGCAGCCGGTTTTTGTGGATGGCAGAAACCTGTAGAGGCCGATACCAGCGAGCAAACCAATCATCGCCAGCAGCAGCCAGATGACTGTGGTGGGGCGGCTGCCTGCGTCCCCCAGCATAAAACCGATGAGCAGGTTGCCAAAGAGCGCCATGCAGCCGCCAGCGCTGGCATAGAAGCCGTAGTAGCTGCCGAGCTGCTCGGGAGGGGCGTAGCGGGGTAGTTGGGCGGCAAAGAGCGGGAAGCAGAGAATGGATCCGAGCGATAGCAGGGCTACCTGCGTCAACACGCCTGCCGTCGGCCAAGGTGCCAGCAGCGGTAGAGCCAGGTAGCTCAAGCCCATTATCCCGATACCCAACCCCATGGCGAGCGGTACCCCAAGGCGCTGCTCTACCAGACGGGAGGCTGGTAGCTGGAGCAGGACGCCGATCACCGCCGAGAGGGTAAAGACGCCGCCGAGCAGGTGGGTGGCATCCGGCAGACTCTGGATATGGGCGGGCAGGGCGAGATAGAGCTGGTGGAACAGGATCTGGTAGCTGCCCGCCAGCAGGGTAAACACGATAAAAGGGCGCTGGCGCACTATCTCTCTCCATTGGCGCAAAATGGCGCCACGCGGACTCTGGTGGCTCACCGGGCGTTTGGGCAGCACCCGGTATTGCAGCACGCCGAGCAGGGCGAACAGACTCGCCGCCAACAAGCCGGTCAGGGTATAGCTCTGCTGGGTCAGTGTCAGTCCGACCAGGGGCCCGAGCAGCATGCCCGCCTCGCTGGCGAGATTGTGCAGGGCAAAGGCGCGCTGACGCTGGCTCGGGTTGTGGCATTCGCTGGCAAGATACGCCTGGGCGCAAGGGGTGAACAGGGCCCCCGCAAAGCCGGTGAGGGCGGCGGCCAGCAGCAGGATGGGCAGGGACTCGGCCCAGCCGAGCAACACGAAGCCTATGGAGCGCACCAGGCAGCCCCAAACGATGGCGGGGTGATAGCCGATGCGATCCCCAAGGGTGCCTCCCAAGAGAAAGAGCCCCTGCTGGCTGAAGACCCGCATCCCCATGACCAGGCCACATGCCCAACCGGCGAGACCCAGCCCGCTACCCATGTGCTGGGCGAGGAAGGGCATCATCATGTAGAAGCCGAGGTTGAAGGCCAGCCCGTTGGTGATAAGCAGGCGGGCAGCCGGGCTCATGCCCTGCCAGTCCCGCCAGTAGGAGGCGCCGTTCATGTGCGCCTCCCGCCAGCGCGTGGGTAGGTGGTTGCAGGGGGGGCGCAGCGCTGTGTCATGGGGCCTTTCGCACGGTTCTGAGGAAGGGGATGCCGCTCTGATCATGGCTTATCTCCACCGGCACATGGTAGAGGCGCTCGATGAGGGCCGCGTCGAGCACCTGGGCGGGGGTGCCGAAGGCCTGTAGATCGCCCCCTGCCAGCACGATCAGCTGATCGGCAAATTGGGCTGCGAGGTTGAGATCGTGCAGCACCACCAGGGTGATCCACTGCTGCTCGCGGGTCTGCTGACACAGGTGCTCCATCAGTTGCATCTGGTGGTGCAGATCCAGGGCGCTGACCGGCTCGTCCAGCATCATGATGCGGGGATCGCGCAGCAGCACCTGGGCAAACAGCACCATCTGCCGCTGGCCGCCGCTCAAGGAGTAGAGGGGGCGATCCGCCAGATGGGCGATACCAAGGGCCTGCAAGGCGCGGCCCGCCGCCAGGATGTCCTCGTCCGCCAGACGCATGGAGAGGCTGTCGAGGCGCCCCAGCACCACCACTTCGATGACGCTCAAGTCCAGCTCCAGCTGGATGTTCTGGGGCATGTAGCCAAACTGCTGGCGCCACTTGGCCTGCGTCATCTGGCGGGCACTCTGGCCCCCCAGGCGGATATCGCCGCCATCCGGGGTCAGTTCACCAAACAGGGTGCGCATCAAGGAGGTCTTGCCGGTCCCGTTCGGGCCGATGATCACGTGGACTTGACCCGGATGCAGGGTGAGGTTGAGCTCTCGCAGCAGGGTCTGCTGGCCGAGGGAGAGGGAGAGTCGGGATATTTCAAGCACGTTTACGCCCCCTGCCGAGGATCAACCAGATGAAGAAGGGCACGCCAATCAGAGCGGTGACGATGCCGATGGGAAAGAGGGCCCCCGGAATAATGGACTTGGAGAGCACCGAGGCCGCCGAGAGCATGCAGGCGCCGCACAGGGCCGAGAGCGGGATCAGAAAGCGCTGATCTTCCCCCACCAGCATGCGAGCGATATGGGGAGCCACTAGGCCAACGAAGCCGATGACACCGACGAAACTGGTGGCGGTGGCGGTGAGCAGGGCGACCAGGATCAGGGTCTTCATGCGCAGCTTGTCCACGTTGACCCCGAGGCTGCGGGCGCGGGCTTCCCCCAGACGCAGGCTGGTGAGGGCCCAGGCATCCCGGTAGATGAGCAGGGTGCAGATCAGGGTGACGGCGGCGGTGATGATCAGGGAGTCCCAGGTGGTGCGCATCAGGCTGCCAAACAGCCAGAACAGGATCTGCTGGTTGAGTTCGGGGGAGGAGAGAAACTGCAGCAGGGAGAGCAGGGACTGGAACAGGAACAGCAGGGCGATGCCCGCCAGGATCAGGGTCTGGCTGCTGACATGGCGCATCATGGCAAGGCCAAATAAAAGGCTCGCAGCAAACATGCAGAGGATGAAGGCGCCAGCCGGAATGGCCACAAGAGGAGGGAGTCCAAGACCGCCGGTATAGAGCGCCAGTGCGGCACCGAGCCCCGCTGCGGCAGCGAGCCCCAGGGTGTAGGGGCTGGCCAGCGGATTGTCCAGCAGAGTCTGCATCTGGACGCCGCCAAGGCCCAGCGCCGCACCGACCACCAGCGCCATCAGGGCGATGGGCAGGCGCATGTCATGGACTATGGTGCGGGTCATGGGATCGGCCTGGGCGGGGGCGAGCAGGGCATCGACCACTTCGCCCAGTGGCAGCAGGGAGGGGCCGGTGGCGATGTCGAGCACCAGGGTAATGCACAGCACCAGGGTGAGCAGCAGGAGCCAGTGCCCACGACGGCGCTCCCGTTGCCGCTGGCGGGCGAGGGTCTGCTGCAGGGCAGCCAAATCATTCATGATGACAATCCTGAAACGGGCGCCATGAGAGGCGCCCACAAGGGTGAAAGAGGGATGAAGAGGGCTTTGCCTAGATAGGCAAAGCCCGAACGACCGGATTCAGTTTGCGTCACCCTGCTTGATGCCCAGCATAAAGGTGCCCTGGGGGCGGATGGGCAGATAGCGCTGGTAGAAGCCCTGATAGGTGGCCAGGGGATCGAGATCCTGGAACAGATCCGGGTAGAGGGCCTTGGCCATGAACTCGATGAGAGCTGCATCCATGATGCTGCGGGTTGCGCCGTGATAGACCGCATAGAGGCGTTCCTGCTGCACCGCGGGCAGCTCGCTCCAGCCCGGACGGGCGGCAAAGCCCTGTAGACGCTGGCGCACCGTCTCTGCCGACACATCCTGGCCGACCTGCATCGCCTCTGCGCTGCTCACGCTCTCGTAGCCCGCCATCAGGATGACCTCGGGTTTGCTCGCCAGCAGTTGCTCAGGATGGATGGGACCCCAGCGCTCGACGAAGGGAGCCGCGACGTTGTCACCCCCGGCCAGCAGGGCCATCGCGCCCCACATGTCCTTGCCATAGGTGTAGCTGTATTCGGCAGGTCCCTTGTCGCCCAGCTCGATATAGACCCGAGGGGGCTGGCGCTTCGCGTTGGCAACGCGGGAGGTGATGATGTCAATCTTGGTCTTGTATTCGTCGGCCATCTGTTGGGCACGAGCTTCCTGACCTGTCACCTTGCCCAGCAGCAAGGTGCTCGCCATGTGGCGCTCTAGGGTCTGGGCGTTGTAGTCGATGACCACCACCGGGATCCCAGCCTGTTCGAAGCGTGGCAGATCCGGGCCGAGAGCCTCATATTGCCACTTCGCCAGGATCAGCAAATCGGGCTTGACCGCCAGGGTCTTCTCGATGGAGAAGCTCTGATCCTGCACATTGCCAAGGTCAGGCACCTTGGCCAGTTGCGGCAGGCTGGCGACATAGAGCGACCAGATGGCAGGGCGGGACTTGACGAACCAGCCACGGGACATGCCCACCAGCCGATCGGCGCCGCCTTCACCAGCCACGGCCAGATAATCCTCGGGATAGAAACCGAGCACGATACGGCTGGCCGGTAGGCTGAGGGAGACCTTGCGGCCCATCACATCTTCTACTTCAACCGGGGGATTTGCCTGCGCCATCCAGCTCATCAGGGCGAGCTGACCGAGCAGCAGCAACTTTGCCAGGGGGTGACGAAACATCTTGTGAAAACCTTGAACGGATTTTGGGGTGAGAAGTATTAGCATTTGCGTTTAGTGATGGCAATCGATTTTACCAAGGGTCAGATAAGGGACGTATATAGCGTATTAGTCGTTCGAGGCCCACCTTGGCAAGGTTCTTCGTCAACGCCCCTCTTCAGGGGGCGTGCACGTTTGGGCTGTCGGCCCCCACAAGAGTAAGATGGTCCTTTTCGGGGCTGGTTAGCCCGGCATGCAGGCGCACAGGCGCCAAAAAGGCAGAGTAATGAGCACAAAGATCAATATGGCGGCGCTGGTGGGATTGATCCTGCTCACCGCCATCTGGAGTTACAGCTGGATCGTAATGAAGCAGGTGATGCTCTACGCGGGGGCGTTCGAGTTCACCGCCGTGCGCTGCTTGTGCGGTTCATTGGTGTTGTTGCTGGTGCTGGCCCTGCGTGGCCGCCGTTATCTTAAACCCACCCCGTTTCGCTATACCCTCGCCATCGCCCTGTTCCAGACCTGCGGCATGGTGGGGTTGGCCCAGTGGGCGCTGATCAGCGGCGGGGCGGGCAAGGTGGCTATTCTGAGCTACACCATGCCGTTCTGGGTGGTGATCTTCGCGGCGCTCTTTCTCGGCGAGCGGATGCGCAAGCTCCACTATCTGGCGGTCGGGGTGGCGGCCTGCGGGTTGCTGTTGGTGATCCAGCCCTGGCTGCTGCATCTTGAGTCCCTCAAGAGTGCGCTCTTGGCAATCCTCTCCGGCATCTGCTGGGGGATCAGCGCCATCATCGCCAAGCGGATGTATGCCCGCCACCCTTCGGTGGATCTGATGTCCCTCACCACCTGGCAGATGATCTACGCCACCCTGGTGATGACGCTGGTGGCGGCGCTGGTGCCGGAGCGCCCCATCGACTGGCAACCCTACGTGATGGGGGCGCTGGCCTATAGCGCCATCTTCGCCACCGCCATCGCCTGGAGTCTCTGGCTGTTTGTGCTGAAAAAGCTGCCTGCGGGGATTGCCAGCCTCAGCACCCTGGCGGTGCCGGTGACCGGTGTGCTGCTCTCCTGGTGGCTGCTTGGGGAAAATCCGGGGCCGGTGGAGGGGAGCGGCATCGCCCTTATCGTACTGGCGTTGTTGGTGATTAGCCGCAAGGGCAAGCGCTCCGTGGTATCGGTGGCGGGGGAGACCCGCATCAAGCACGGCTGAGCCGATTGCCAGCGAAGAGATAAAAAGGGCCCGCCATCATGGCGGGCCCTTCTGGTTTTAAGAACACTCTCTTATCTGCGCTGGGCCAGATGCATCATGGCTTCCAGCACGGCGCCGCCGATGGCGCGTGCCTTGTCAGAGACGGTGGTGGCATCGGCGCGCTCGCCACGCGGGTCGATATCGCCAATCTTGAAGCCGACTGGCACCTCGATGCCATCGCTGAGCAGCCCCCGCACCATGCCAGAGAGCGGCGCGATAATGGGGGCATCCCCTACATAGGCGATCACATCTCCCTCCTGCACCAGATCGCCGAGCTTGATAAGGCTCTTCATCACCCCGGGGGCGGGGGCGCGCACCACCCGGCGGGCGGAGTGCCCCTCGATCACCCCGGGAATGCCGGTATTGGGCTGGGCGGGGCCCTGATAGATGACCCGGCCCAGATGGTGGCCACGGTTGGTCTCGATCACCGCATCGCAGTCGCGCCCCGCCTCAAAGCCCGGGCCAAGGGCGACCGTAATGGGGGCCATCTCCTTGTGGGTGCCGAGGTTCTGCTTGGCGAGGATGGCATCCACCAGATAGCGGGGTTTGAGCTCGGCGAGGGTGGCGCAGTCGGGGTCAACCAGCAGCGGAATGATGCCCCGATCCAGCTGCTCGAACGCCTGCTCGACGCTCTCGACCCGCTTGGCGCGCACACCCTCGACACTGGTTTCACCGTCGAACATCCCCTGGGCGAAGGCGACGGTGCGGCGGATCACCGTGGGCTTGTCGAGATCCAGCATCACCACCTTGAAGCCGGCATTGTGCAGTCGCAGCGCCACCCCGGTGGCGATATCGCCTGATCCACGCATCACCACCAGCTGATCCCGCTTGAGGCGCACATCATCCTGCATCAGTCCACCCGCTTTGCCATTTTTCACCTGCAGCAGCTCGGCGAGGATGCTGATGGCGATCTCCTCGGGGGTTTCGGCACCTATGTTGTAACCGATGGGGGCGTGCAGCTGCTGCAGTTGGGTCTGGCTCACCCCTTGCTGGCGCAGCGCCTGGGTGAAGGTCTGTACCTTGCGCTTGCTGGCGAGCAGCCCCAGATAGGCGAGGGGGCGGTTGATGAGCCGCTCCAGCGCCTCCTTGTCCTGATGGTTGGTGGCGATGATGACGAAGTTGGCGGGCTCGATGGCCAGTTTATCGATCACCGCGCTGATGGTATCGGCCTGCACCAGATGGGTACCGGCGGGGAAGAGGTCAGGGTTGAGGCTCCCCTCGAAGCAATCCCCTACATGGACATCAAAGCCGAGCGGCGCCGCAGCATGGGCCACAGCCCGGTTGACGTGGCCGGCGCCGATCAGTACCAGACGGGGGCGCAGGCCATAGACATCGATATAGACCGACATGGCGCCGCCACAATCCGACCCGACCGCATGTTCGCCGTTGCGCGCCATCCGGCCGTGGAAGATGCGCGGCTTGCGCTCGACAATGGCGGCCATCGCTTCCTCGATCACCAGCCGCTCGATCATGCCGCCGCCGATGGTGCCGAGGATCTGGCCATCGGCCATCACCAGCATCTGGGCCTGATGACGGGGGGTGGAGCCACGGCTCTCGATGATCTGCGCCATGGCAAAGGGAGTGTTCTCCTGTTCCAGTCGGGCTGCGTGTGAAAACAGATTCATAAGGTACCTCTTCTTATCCTTAAACCATCATGGGCGAGGCGGCTGAGCCTCATCCTGAGCGAAGTAACCGAGTGCGTGGCGAATGGGCTGTGGCTCGCGAACCGCCCCCTGCCAGATGGCATGGATCTCGGGGTGGCGGCTATGCAGCTTTATCAATTCATCGAGCCATGACGCCTCATTTTGATAATCCCCATTGATAAACCAGATCCGGCGCGCCCTGGCCGGGGTGCCCTTGAACAGCCCCTCGGGGTGGGAGAGCAGCTGGTGAAACAGGGCCAAGTCGAGGGGGTCACCGGCCTCTATCCCGCACAGGGCCTGAAGCTCTGCCCAGCGGTGGATCTGCTGCGGGTCGGCCTTGGCCCCCACCATGGCGCCGCCCGTCAGGGCGATCACCCAATCACTGCTTTGGGGAATGCAAGGTTCGTGCAAAGCGGGCACTTTCAATAACTTGTGATGGGCGCCATCCGCTTCGACCAGGATCAGATCGAAGCGCTGCTGCCCCTTGATGAGATCAATCTGTTGGGGCGTGGGGCCCGCCACCTTTCCAGTGCGCTCGTCGAGATGGCTGAACAGGGCAACCAGCGCCGGGCCATCCGGTAGCGTCTGACAGCGGGTAAGTTGACGAACGGGATCCGTCTCGATAATCAATTCCCGATAGTGTGACGGGGCAGGCAGAAACATCCGGGTGGTGGTGGTAATTAGCACCCTTTTACCCTGTTGATAAAAATATTCCGCCAGCCAAAACAGGGTGCTGGTTTTTCCACCGGCGCCGCAGAGGCTAATTAAGGTGGTATGGCTATCAATATTTTTGGTGAGCGAGTTTAATAGTGGATCTATATCTGGAAATGCGACAGCAACAACGTGTGGTAGCGACATAATGACGACCAAAATAAATATCGAAGGGAGTAGAAAACAACGTTGCCAGGAACAAGTGCAGTGTGACTGTATAATAACGGCGGCGGGTTTATCTTCCCGAATGGGTACCTGGAAAATGATGCTACCTTATTGCCAGGGGACAATGCTTGATGCAAGTCTCAAAAATGCCCTGGTTTTTTGTCAGCGCGTTATTCTGGTGGTGGGCCATCGTGGCGAGGAACTTCAAGCGCGCTACGGATCACGGCCGGATATTGTTGTCGTCCACAACCCCGACTATCGGCAGGGGCTGGGCAGCTCCATCCGCTGCGCCCTGGCGGCCAGCGATGCTGACTACCTCTTTATCAGCCACGGGGATCTCCCCTGTATCCCGCGTGATGTCTATCAACAGCTCTGGCAGGCACGGGGCTGTGAGACACTCTTTCCCACCTGGCTGGGGGAGGCGGGCCATCCGGTGTTGCTGCCAAAATCCCTTGCCCGCGAGCTGGCAGCAGCCCCGGTGCAGCCGTCGGTACGGCGCTGGTTGCAAGGGCATCCGCACCGTATGGTGCCCGTCGACAGCGCCGCCATCCTGTTTGATGTGGATACCCCGGAGCGCTATCAGGCGCTGCTGGGTGGCATTCTTGAAAATGAGAGCGAGCCCACGAAATAACCCAGTTTAAAAAGATAACGGGGAGATAAATGGCGTATCAAAGTGATATTTCTCGCACTTGATCTGATAGGGCGAGTTCTTTTTGAACTGCTCGTTAAGTAAATTTCAGAGTGATTGATAACTACTCGCAATACCCATAATGGTGGCATCGTAAATTCTCTCCATTAATTGGAGCTGCTTCACGCTTTCACCCTAAAAAATAGTTTTGTAACTCGTTTTGTAACTGTAGTGGCCTGATTGTTGCTCTTCTCCTTGCCAAGGGGGAACACCCGTGCGGGATACCCCATTTATTCATGCTGCCAATGGGCAGAACAGCTGCAAGGAGATAGCCATGGGCGATATTATGCGACCCGTTCCGTTCAAGAATCTGCTGATCCGTATTTTCGCGGAATATAAAGAGAGTGAGAGCATTTTCGGTATTCCCGCCGCGCAATTCTATCGCAAGCAGGACGAGCGCAAGATCAAGGTGTTCGGTGAAACCTGCGAGACCCCCATTGGCCCGGCAGCTGGCCCCCATACCCAGTTGGCCCAGAATATCGTCACCTCCTGGCTGACCGGCGGGCGCTTTATCGAGCTCAAGACGGTGCAGATCCTGGACCGTCTCGAACTGGAAAAGCCCTGCATCGATGCCGAAGACGAGTGCTTCAACACCGAGTGGTCTACCGAGTTCACCCTGCCCAAGGCATTCGACGAGTACCTGAAGGCCTGGTTTGCCCTCTATCTGCTGGAGGAGGTGTTTGACCCGCGTCTCGACGGGGAGGCCAAGTCCTTCATCTTCAACATGAGCGTGGGGTACAACCTCGATGGCATCAAACAGCCGCCGATGCAGCAGTTTATCCACAGCCTGATGGATGCAAGCCAAAGTCCGAAGTTTGCCGAGTACCAGCAAGTGCTGCGCGAGCTGGTGGCCGATGAGCAGTTTATCGCCGAGCTGGGACTGGGTGCCCGCCGCGATCGCCTGCAACAGCTGGTGGAGCGCATCCCGGCCAATCTGGTTCACGGCGTCACCCTCTCTACCATGCACGGCTGCCCGCCCAACGAGATTGAGGCCATCTGCCGCTACATGCTGGAAGAGAAGGGACTCAACACCTTCGTCAAACTGAACCCGACCCTGCTGGGCTACCCGCGGGTGCGCGAGATCCTCGACACTTGCGGCTTTGATTACATTGGTCTGAGCGAAGAGTCGTTCGATCACGACCTCAAGCTGGATCAGGCCAAGGCGATGCTGACCAGATTGATGGCGCTGGGGGCCGAGAAGGGGCTCACCTTCGGGGTCAAGCTGACCAACACCCTGGGCACCATCAACCGCAAAGGGGCGCTGCCCGGCGATGAGATGTACATGTCCGGCCGTGCGCTGTTCCCGCTCTCCATCAACGTGGCGGCCGTGCTGTCTCGCGCCTTCGATGGCAAGCTGCCCATCTCCTACTCCGGTGGTGCCAGCAAGTTCAACATCGCCGAAATATTTGAGACCGGCATTCGTCCCATCACCATGGCCACCGACCTGCTCAAACCGGGTGGCTACCTGCGCCAGATTGAGTGTCTCAAAGAGATCGATGCCTCCGACAGTTGGGGCATGAGTCAGGTGGATGTGGCCAAGCTGGAAGCGCTTGCCGCCAAGGCCCTCACCATGGATTACACCCAGAAGGAGTGGAAGTCCGAGGATCGCATCGAAGTGGGCGGTGGTCTGCCGCTGACCGACTGCTACGTGGCACCCTGCGTCACCGCCTGCGCCGTGCATCAGGATATCCCCGAGTACATTCGCCTGATGGGCGAGGGGGAGTATGTGGCAGCCCTTGAGCTGATTTATCAGCGCAACGCCTTGCCCGCCATCACCGGCCATATCTGCGATCACCAGTGCCAGTACAACTGTACTCGTCTGGATTACGACAGCGCGCTCAATATCCGTGAGCTGAAAAAGGTGGCGCTGGAGCGCGGCTGGGAAGGGTACAAGGCCCGCTGGCACAAACCGGCAGGCAGTGGTGACAAGCACCCGGTTGCGGTTATTGGTGCCGGCCCCGCCGGTCTCTCCGCCGGTTACTTTCTGGCCCGTGCCGGTCATCCGGTCACCGTGTTCGAGCGCGAAGCGGATGCCGGTGGCGTGGTCAAACACATCATCCCCGAGTTCCGCATCCCGGCCGAGCTTATCCAGCACGACATCGACTTTGTCGCCGCCCACGGGGTCAAGTTCGAGTTTGGTTGCGATCCGGCGCTCACCGTCGACAAGCTGCACGCCCAGGGCTTTACCTATGTCTTCGTCGGCATCGGCGCCGACAAGAATGGCGGCATGCGCCTAGAAGGGGGACATGATCGGGTCTACAAGTCCTTCAACTTCCTGCGCAGCTTCAATCAGGGCAAACCGCTGCCGCTGGGCCGCCATGTGGCGGTGATCGGCGCCGGTAACACCGCCATGGACTGTGCCCGCGCTGCCCTCAAGGTGCCCGGTGTCAGCGATGTGACCGTTATCTACCGCCGCAGCGAAAAAGAGATGCCCGCCTATCGCGAGGAGGTTCTGGAAGCGGTGGAGGATGGGGTACGTTTCTGCTTCCTCACCAATCCGGAGCGCTTTGACAAAGATGGTAAGCTCACCGTGCGGATGATGGCGCTGGGGGATCCTGACGAGCAGGGCCGCCGCCGTCCGGTGCCCACCGAGCAGACCGAAGTGATGCAGATGGATGCGCTGATCACCGCCATCGGCGAGCAGCCTGATTGCGAAGTATTGAAAGCGATGGGCATTCCCCTTGGCAGCGATGGCTGGCCCGAGGTGGATAGCCAGACTGGCGAAACCAGCCGTCGCAACGTCTTCCTCATCGGTGACGTGCAGAGCGGCCCGTCCTCCATCGTCGGTGCCATCGGTGGCGCCCGCCGCGCCGCGGATCTGGTGCTATCTCGCGAGCATATCGCCAGCCAGCAGAGTGAAGTGACCATCCAGCCGTCGGGCAAGGATGAGATCTACCGCCGCAAGGGGAGCATCGCTGTCACCCTGGTCGACAAGAACGAGCGTGATGCCTTCGTGGCGCAAGAGGCGCACCGTTGCCTCGAGTGCAACTACCTCTGCAGCAAGTGCGTGGATGTCTGCCCCAACCGGGCCAACATCGCCATCCCGGTACCGGGCTTCAAAGACCAGTTCCAGACCCTGCACTTGGATGCCTACTGCAACGAATGTGGCAACTGCGCCCAGTTCTGCCCGTGGCAGGGCAAGCCCTATCAGGACAAGGTCACCATCTTCAGCCTGCCCGAGGATTTCGACAACAGCCGCAACCCTGGTTTCTATCTGGCGGATGGTGGCGAACTGCGGGTGCGTCAGGATGGCGAGACCTATCGCCTGACCATCGATGCCCAGAGCCGGATCAAGGATGCGCCAGCGGCCCTTGGCGACATGTGCCGCATCATCAGCCATGTCCACGCTCATCACCACTACCTGCTGGGGGCCGTCGAGGCCTGAACGAACAACGAATAAGCGAAGGAGCAAACCATGTTTATTCTGAAGAACGTCACCGCCGTCCAGCTTGAGCCGACCCGGGTGCTGGAAGGGGTGGATATCGCCATCGAAGGCACCCTTATCAAAGCGGTGGGGCCCAATCTGCGGGCCCTCTACCCGGAGGCCAACTATCGGGAGATGGGGGGCAAGCTGGTGATGCCGGGCATCGTCTGTGCCCACAACCACTTCTACTCCGGCCTGTCGCGGGGGATCATGGCCAATATCGCCCCCTGCCCGGATTTTATCTCCACCCTGAAAAACCTCTGGTGGCGGCTCGATCGGGCGCTCGATGAGGAGTCCCTCTACTACAGCGGCCTCATCTGCTCGCTGGAAGCGATCAAAAGCGGTTGCAGTGCGGTGATCGACCACCACGCCTCGCCCAACTTCATCAAGGGCTCGTTGAATGTATTGCGCAGAGGGTTTGTGGAGGTGGGCCTGCGCGGCATGACCTGCTTCGAAACCACGGATCGCAACGGCGGTCTCGCCGAGCTGCAGGCCGGGGTAGAGGAGAACATCCTGTTCGCCCAACAGATCGATGCGGCCAAGGCCAAGGGGAACGAACCCTATCTGGTGGAGGCTCATATCGGTGCCCACGCCCCCTTCACCGTCCCCGACGAGGGGCTGGCCATGCTGCGCGAAGCGGTGCAGGTCACCGGTCGCGGCCTGCATATCCATGTGGCGGAAGACAGATACGACATGGCCCACGGTCATCACCACCATGGCAAGGAGCCCATCGCCCGGCTGGACGAGTTTGGCCTTATCGACAGCAAGTCGCTTGTCGCTCACGGCATCTACCTGAGCCCGGCCGACATCGAGCTGCTCAACAGCCGCGATGCCTTCCTGGTGCATAACGCCCGCTCCAACATGAACAACCATGTGGGCTACAACATGCACCTGCCGGAGTATCGCAATCTGGCGCTTGGCACCGATGGTATCGGCTCCGACATGCTCGAAGAGCTCAAGTTTGCCTACTTCAAACATAAGGATGCCGGTGGTGCCCTGTGGCCCGACAGCTTTGCCCGGTTCCTGTGGAACGGCAACACCTTGCTGGAGCGCAACTTCGGCGCCAAATTTGGCCGCCTGGAGCCGGGCTACAAGGCCGACCTCACCATTTGCGACTACGGCGCACCGACCCCGCTGGCGCCGCGCAACCTCGGTGGCCATCTCGCCTTCGGCATGGGATCTGCCTGCGTCAACAGCGTGATGGTGGAGGGGCGCATGGTCTATCAGGATCGCGAGTTCGCCTTTGACGTCGCGCCCATTTACGAGCAGGCCAGCAAGGTGGCGAGCCGCCTGTGGCAACGGATGGATCAGCTGGCCTAAGGCCACCTTCCACAGTTTTGGACCGGATTGCCCGCCCTGTGGATTTTCCCGGCGGCGGGCAGCAAGAGTAAGGACGACACATGATTGAGCAATTCTTCCGACCCGAGCAACTGGGTCAGGCTTTGGAACTCAAGGCCAGTTTCGGCAACGACGCCGTCTACATGGGGGGCGGCAGCAAGCTTAACGCCGCTCCGACTCGCACCGACAAGAAGGTCGCTATCTCACTGGACAAGCTGGGACTGAACCAGATAGAGCAACAGCATGGCCAGCTCCATATCGGCGCCACCGTCACCCTGCAGACCCTGAAAGATGATCCCCGTACCCCGGCCGCCCTGTGCGACGCGTTGGGGTTTGTCTACTCCCGCCATCTGCGCAATCAGGCCACCCTCGGCGGCGAACTTGCCTGCCAACAGCAGGATTCCCCCTTGCTGCCGGTGCTGCTGGTACTCGAAGCGGTGGTGGTGCTGGAGAACAACCTGCTGCAACCCATCGACGCCTATCTGGCGGGGCAGCGCAATGCCCTGGTGCTGGGGATTGTGCTGCCGGAGCCTGAACTGCGCTGCGCCACTCGCCGCATCAGCCGCAACGCCGATGGCTTGGCGGTAATGACCGCCGCCGTGGCCCTTGACAGCATTGGCGAGATGCGGGTGGCCGTCGCTGGCGTCACCCCGCAGCCGATGCGCCTGCGTGATCTGGAGCGCCGCGAACTGCACGATGCCGCGCTGGAGGCCGCCGTAAGCGAGCTGATTGCGCCCCGTGAAGATCTGGCGGGCAGCATAAGTTACAAGCGGTATATCACCGGCGTATTGGTGGCGGATCTGCTGGTGGATTGCCAGCAGCAGGAGGTGCAAGCATGATGGAACTCAACTTTACCCTGAACGGTGCCCTGCGCACCGTCATCTGCAAGGCCGGTGACAATGCCCAGCGGGTGCTGTTCAACCAATGCCGGATGCACTCGGTGCGCAACAGTGACGACGGCTTCGGTTTTGCCGGCTCCGACGCCATTCTCTTCAATGGCAAGGTGATCAACGCCTCCCTGCTGATCGCCGCCCAGCTGGATGGAGCAGACGTGCGCACCGCCGAGTCGCTGGGCAGCTGGAACCAGCTCAGTCTGGTACAGCAGGCAATGGTGGATGTGGGCGTGGTGCAGTCCGGCTACAACGATCCGGCCGCCGCGCTCATCGTCACCGACCTGCTTGATCGCCACCCCGAGCCTACCCGTGATCAAATCGACGATGCCCTCTCGGGCCTGTTTCACCGCGATGGCGGTTATCAGCAGTTTTATCAGGCCATCGAGCTTGCCTGTTCACGGATGAAGGATCCCGATTACCTGTGCCAGATCGCCCCCGAGTTTCGCGACGATTTGCGCCATATCGGCAAGAGCTGTCCAAAAGTGGACGCCGCCAAGATGGTGCAGGCCAAGCCCTGCTACGTGGAGGATCGAGTTACTGAAGATGCGCTGATCATCAAGATGCTGCGCAGTCCCCATCCCCATGCGGTGATCACCAAACTCGATGTGAGCCGCGCGCAAGCGCTGCCGGGCGTCGTGCATGTCATCACCCACCTCAACTGCCCGGATGTGTTTTACACCCCGGGTGGTCAGAGTGCGCCCGAGCCGTCACCGCTCGATCGCCGCATGTTCAGCCGCAAGGTGCGCCACGTAGGTGACAGGGTCGCCGCCGTGGTGGCCGAGAGCGAAGCGGTCGCGCTGGCGGCGCTGAAACTCATCGAGGTCGAGTATCAGGTGTTGCCTGCGGTCATGAATATCGATGAGGCGATGGCCCCCAATGCCCCGCTGGTCCACGACGAACCCATCATCTACATGGCCGGTGCGCCTGCGGATCTCGAGCAGCAGAACGCCTGCTCGGTACGCCGTGGCGACGAGCACATGATCATCAACTTCCCCATCGGCTCTCGCCCGCACGAGAACCTGGCCGCCAGCGTCCATGGCCAGATCGGTGATGTGGCAAAAGGCTTTGCCGAGGCGGACGAGATCGTCGAACGGACATACGAATCGACCCAGGCCCAGCAGTGCCCGACCGAACCGCACATCTGCTTTACCTACATGGATGGCGATCGTCTGGTTATTCACGCCTCCACCCAGGTGCCGTGGCACGTGCGCCGTCAGGTCGCGCGCATTGTGGGCCTCAAGCAGCATCAGGTGCATGTGATCAAGGAGCGGGTAGGGGGCGGCTTTGGCTCCAAGCAGGATATCCTGCTGGAAGAGGTGTGCGCCTGGGCGACCAAGGTCACCGGCCGTCCCGTCACCTTCCGCTATACCCGTGAAGAGGAGTTCATCAGCAACACCTCCCGCCACGTGGCCAAGGTAAAGGTGAAAGTGGGGGCTAAAAAAGATGGCACCATCACCGCCATCGACATGGATTTTCGCGCCAACACCGGCCCTTACGGCAACCACTCATTGACGGTGCCGAGCAACGGCCCGGCGCTCTCCCTGCCGCTCTATCCGTGCGACAACGTGCGCTTTACCGTCAACACCTACTACAGCAACATCTGTCCGACCGGGGCCTATCAGGGTTACGGCGCGCCCAAGGGCAACTTTGCCCTGACCATGGCCATTGCCGAGCTGGCCGAGAAACTGGGCATCGATCAGCTCGACATGGTGGAGCACAACCGAGTGCACGAAGGGGACATCCTCAAGGTGCTGGGTGCCATCGGCGAGGGCAAGATGCCTACCTCTGTGCCCCATGCGGCCAGCTGTGCCCTCGAACCCATCCTCAAACAGGGTCGCGAACTGATTGCCTGGGATAGCCCCAAACCCGCCGACGGGGATTGGCGCATCGGCCGTGGCGTCGCCATCATCATGCAAAAATCGGGGATCCCGGATATCGATCAGGCCAACTGCATGGTCAAGCTGGAATCGGACGGCACCTTTATCGTCCACTCCGGTGGCGCCGATATCGGCACCGGCCTCGATACCGTGGTGGCCAAGCTGACCGCCGAGGTGCTCGGTTGCCCGCTCAGCGATGTGCATGTGATCTCTGGTGACACCGACCATGCCCTGTTCGACAAGGGGGCTTACGCCTCGTCCGGTACCTGCTTCTCCGGCAATGCGGCCAAGATGGCGGCCGAGAACCTCAAGGCGAAGATCCTGTTCCACGGCGCCGCCATGCTGGGTGAGCCGGTGGAGGATGTGGAGCTTGTTCATCCGGGCATAGTGCGCGGCAAGCAGGGGGAGGTGAGCCTCGCCAAGCTGGCCCACAAGGCGGAGACAGGTACCGGCTTCGGCATTCTGGTGGGCACCGCCAGCTATATCACCTCGGAACTCGCCTTCCCGTATGGCGCCAACTTCGCCGAGGTGGCGGTCAACGTCAGAACCGGCGAGATCCGTCTCGACAAGTTCTACGCCCTGCTCGACTGCGGTACCCCCATCAACCCGGAGCTGGCCCTCGGCCAGATCTACGGGGCGACCATGCGGGCCATCGGCCACACCATGACCGAAGAGATCTGCTACGACAGCAAGGGCATCCCGCTCACCCGGGATCTGAAGAGCTATGGTGCGCCCAAGATTGGCGACATTCCCCGCGACTTCCGGGCCTTCCTGGTACCGAGTGATGACAAGGTTGGCCCCTACGGCGCCAAGTCCATCTCGGAGATCGGGGTGAACGGCGCGGCACCGGCCATTGCCACCGCCATCCACGACGCCTGCGGTGTCTGGCTGCGCAAGTGGCACTTCACGCCGGAGCAGATCCTGCGCGAACTGGGCAAGCTGGAGCAAAAAGTGTCGGCATAACAAAAGAAAAGGTGAGGGGCGGGCGCCAGCTCGCCCCCAGCGCCTGACGGCGGAATGAGTACTCCGCCTACATTCTGTGTGATGGGACAAACACGATGTCTAAAACAACACGCAAGCACTCGGATCTCATTTACGAGCTGGAAGACAAACCCCCGTTTTATCAAACCCTGATGGGCGCAGTGACCCATCTGCTGGCCATTTTTGTCCCCATGGTGACCCCGGCGCTGATCGTCGGTGGCGCCCTGGGCCTATCCACCGAGATCACCGCCTATCTGGTCTCCATGGCGATGATCGCCTCCGGTATCGGCACCTGGTTGCAGGTGAACCGTTATGGCCCCATCGGTTCGGGGCTGCTCTCCATCCAGTCGGTCAACTTCTCCTTCGTGACCGTGATGATCGCGCTCGGCGGCGCCATGAAAAAAGATGGCATCCACGAGGAGCTGATCGTCTCGACCCTGCTCGGGGTCTCCTTTGTTGGTGCCTTTCTGGTGATGGGCTCCTCCTTCGTGCTGCCCTACCTCAAGCGGGTGATCACTCCGACCGTGAGTGGGGTAGTGGTTTTGATGATTGGTCTTAGCCTTATCAAGGTAGGGATCATCGACTTTGGCGGCGGTTTCTCCGCCATGAGCAGCGGCACCTTTGGCAAATACGAGCACATCGGGCTGGGGCTGCTGGTGCTCTGCGTCATCGTCGCCTTCAACTGCAGCCGAAGTCCGCTGCTGCGGATGAGCGGCATTGCCATCGGCCTGATGGTGGGCTATGCGGTGGCCCTGATGCTCGGCATGGTGGATTTCTCCGCCCTTGAGAACCTGCCGCTTATTACGGTACCGATCCCGTTCAAGTACGGTTTCTCCTTCGACTTTCACGCCTTTATGCTGGCGGGCACCATCTATCTGTTGAGCGTGCTGGAGGCGGTGGGGGACATCACCGCCACCGCCATGGTTTCCCACCGGGATATTCAGGGCCCCGAGTTTCAAAAGCGGCTCTCCGGCGGCGTACTGGCGGACGGTCTGGTATCGGTGATCGCCTCGGCCCTCGGCTCTTTGCCACTCACCACCTTTGCCCAGAACAACGGGGTGATCCAGATGACCGGGGTGGCCTCGCGCCATGTGGGCAAGTTTATCGCCGTCATCTTGGTGCTGCTGGGGCTCTTCCCCGTAGTAGGGCGCTTCTTTACCACCATACCGTCACCTGTGATGGGGGGCGCCATGGTCATCATGTTCTCCATGATCGCCATCGCCGGTGGTCGCATCATCATCAGCCACGGTTTCGATCGGCGGGAGACCCTGATCGTCGCCACCTCGCTGGGTCTTGGGCTCGGGGTCTCCTATGACCCGAACGTCTTCAAGGTGCTGCCGGCGGGTATCTACATGCTGGTGGAGAATCCCATCTGCGCCGGCGGCATCACCGCCATCATCATGAATCTGGTGCTGCCGCAAAGCCGCAAACGCAAGGCGGCCGTCAGGGATGCCGAGGCGGTGGAGGTGATCCAGCTGAGCGACAAGCCGGATGTGATCTTTACCGCCCGCAGTGCAGGCCAGCCATCGGCCAGCAAGGGGGAGGGTTCACCAGAGCCAGTGCCCGGGCAGGCGGTGGCGCCACAAGTGGAACGGATCTGACGGTTAAACCGGCAAAAAACGTCAACAGAACAAGAAAAACAGGGAAACGGTTATGAAAAACGACAACTCTGTCAAAGCGGTACGCGGCAGCTTCTTCGACATCACCCGGGTGGTGGATCAGCCCGAGGAGATTGAGTCCAACGCCCGTCTTATCGAGGATGGTCTGCTGATCATTCGCAACGGCTGCATCGACTGGTTCGGTGAGTGGGAGGAGGGGAAGGATCGCATTCCGGCCGAGGTGCGGGTGCGCGATTATCGCGGCAAGATGATAGTGCCTGGCTTTGTCGACACCCACATTCACTATCCCCAGAGCGAGATGGTGGGGGCCTATGGCGAGCAACTGCTGGAGTGGCTCAACCGCCACACCTTCCCGGCCGAGCGGCGTTACAACGATCTCGAGTATGCCCGCGAGATGTCCACCTTCTTTATCAAGCAGCTGCTGCGCAACGGCACCACCACGGCGCTGGTGTTCGGCACCGTTCACCCCGAGTCGGTGGATGCGCTGTTCGAGGCGGCCAGCCGCATCAATATGCGGATGATCGCGGGCAAAGTGATGATGGATCGCAATGCCCCCGATTATCTGCTCGATACCGCCGAGAGCAGCTATGTGCAGAGCAAGCAGCTTATCGAGCGCTGGCACGGCAATGGTCGACTGCTCTATGCCATCACACCACGATTTGCACCCACTTCGACACCCGAGCAGCTGGCGATGGCGCGGCGACTGCGCGAAGAGTTTCCCACCACCTATCTGCACACCCATCTGTGCGAGAACAAGGACGAGATCGCCTGGGTCAAATCCCTCTTCCCGGCGCACAAGGGTTATCTCGATGTCTATCACCAGCATGGGCTCACCGGCCACAACTGCGTCTTTGCCCACTGCGTCCATCTGGAAGAGCAGGAGTGGGATTGCCTGAAGGAGACCGGCTCCACCATCGCCTTCTGCCCCACATCGAATCTTTATCTGGGCAGCGGCCTGTTCAAGCTGCACAAGGCGTGGCGCAAGCAGGTGAAGGTGGGGATGGGCACCGACATCGGCGCCGGCACCACCTTCAACATGCTGCAGACCCTCAACGAGGCCTACAAGGTGATGCAACTGCAGGGCGAGCGGCTCTCCGCCTATCAGGCCTTCTATCTGGCGACCCTGGGCGGCGCCCATTCGCTGGGGCTGGATGAGAAGATCGGCAGCTTTGCGGTGGGCAAGGAGGCGGACTTCGTGGTGCTCGACCCGGTCGCCACCCCGCTGCAGCAGCTGCGTTATGACAACTCCACCACCCTGCGGGACAAGCTCTTTGTGTTGCTGACCCTGGGGGATGACAGATCCATCTACCGCACCTATGTGGATGGCCAACTGGTGCATGAACGGGGGTAGGGGCTGGAGTGGGCTGACGCGGCGCAGCCCCAACGAATACGGCGGCTGGCGTGCCCCACAGGGGCGCCAGTCTTGCCGCACCACAGGGGATCTCCCCGCATAGAACGTGAAATGGCCCGGTTTTTTTGACCAGCAAGGCAAACGTTTGAGTCAAGGCTGCCTGCCCTGGTCTGTCTGTCGCATCTTCTGCCACCATCGCCTGTTTTTCACCAGACAGGCGCTCGGCAGACCCGCAGATCCTGTCGCCATTTCGTCATGGAACATTCAGGCGCGTGTGAAGGAGTTGGGTATGACCCAAGCAAACAGCAGGACAAACAGCGTGGAACAGCTGGCCAATGATGACGCCAGCCAGAGCGCACGAAAGCAACAGCCGCTCACGGCTCTTGATCGCTACTTTATGATCAGCGAGCGGGGCAGCAACGTCAGACAGGAAATTCTGGCGGGCCTCACCACCTTCCTTGCCATGGTCTACTCGGTGATCGTGGTGCCAAGTATGCTCGGCAAGGCGGGCTTTCCTCCCGGCGCCGTGTTTGTCGCCACCTGTCTGGTGGCGGGGTTCGGTTCGCTCTTGATGGGGCTCTGGGCCAAGTTGCCGATGGCCATCGGCTGCGCTATTTCCCTCACGGCGTTTACTGCCTTCAGTCTGGTGCTGGGGCAGCAGATCCCCATTCCGGTGGCGTTGGGCGCCGTCTTCCTGATGGGGGTGCTGTTTACCGCCATCTCGGTGACCGGGGTGCGTAGCTGGATCCTCGACAACCTGCCGATGGGGATTGCCCACGGTACCGGCATCGGGATCGGTCTCTTTCTGCTGCTTATCGCTGCCAACGGGGTGGGGCTGGTGATCAAGAACCCGCTCGAGGGGTTGCCGGTGGCGCTGGGGGCCTTCACCTCGATGCCGGTCATCATGTCCCTGATCGGCCTTGCGGTGATCTTCGGGCTGGAGAAGCTGAGAGTACCGGGGGGGATCCTGCTGGTGATCATCGCCATCTCCATCTTCGGCCTGATTTTCGATCCGGCGGTGAAGTATCAGGGGCTGTTCGCCCTGCCTAGCCTCTCGGACGATCAGGGCAAGTCCCTCATCTTCAGTCTGGATATCATGGGGGCGCTCTCGCCGCTGGTGTTGCCCAGCGTGCTGGCGCTGGTGATGACGGCGGTATTTGATGCCACCGGCACCATCCGGGCGGTCGCGGGGCAGGCCAACCTGCTCGATAAAGATGGTCACATCATCAACAGCGGCAAGGCGCTCAGTGCCGACTCGGTCAGCAGCATCTTCTCCAGTCTGGTGGGGGCTGCCCCGGCTGCCGTCTATATCGAATCGGCAGCAGGCACGGCGGCGGGGGGCAAAACCGGCCTGACCGCGACTGTGGTCGGCGGCCTGTTCCTGCTGATGCTGTTCCTCTCGCCGCTCTCCTATCTGGTGCCGGCCTATGCCACCGCACCGGCCCTGATGTACGTGGGGCTCTTGATGCTGAGCAACGTCACCAAGCTCGATTTCGATGACTTTGTCGGGGCCATGTCCGGGCTGGTATGCGCCGTCTTTATCGTACTCACCTGCAATATCGTCACCGGCATCATGCTCGGCTTCAGCTCGCTGGTGATCGGCCGCATCTGCTCCAAGGAGTGGCACAAGCTCAACGTCGGCACCGTGGTCATCGCCCTGGCGCTGGTGCTCTTTTATGCTGGGGGGTGGGCTATTTAGGGATAACCCGCCCGTTTGGGGTCGCTCTGGCGGCCCCATTTTTATGCCTGTTATTTTTAGCCCGCCCACGCAGGCATCACGCCTTGGTCTTCTCCGTAGTTGGGGCGCATCGCGATACCATTTTGATAAATCCCCCTACCAGATTGATAGGCTCCCACCCTTGCTCTCCTCGCTCTGCCGCTTTTTTCACCGCTGATGTGCCCCGTTTGCTCAGGGGCTGCCCCTGGCTTGTCGCTAAAGCGGGCTAGATGGGATCCCCTTCACACTTCTCCCCATTCTTCTGACGATGGCGGGAAACAGGCGCATATCTTGCTGTTTTTTATGCCGGTTCCAGATTTTTCCATTCGAAAAAGGACTTGCATATGTCCATAGGATTACCGCTCAAGCGGGTGGATGCCGAGGCCAAGGTGACCGGCAGCGCCCGCTATACCGATGACAACATCATGCTCGGGATGCGCCACGCCAAGTATGTGCGCAGCAATATCGCCCACGGCAAGGTGCTTGCCATCGATGCGACCGAGGCGCTGGCCCTGCACGGGGTCGAAGCCGTGTTTACCCATGAGGATGTGCCCACCACCTGTTTTCGCACCGCCGGTCACGCCTGGTCTCTCGATGAGGCCAAACGGGATGTGAAAGACCGCCGTCTGCTCACCGACCATGTACGCCACTTTGGCGATGGGGTCGCCATAGTCGTGGCCCGTGATCCGCTGGTGGCCGAGAAGGCTGCCGCGCTGGTCAAGGTGACTTACGAACCGCTGCCGGTGATGACGGATGCCGAAAGTGCGCTGGCCGAGGGGGCCTATCCCATCCACCCGAGCGGCAATCTGCTGCGCCAAAGCCAGCTTCGCGCCAATGACCCGGAGCAGGTCATTGCGGCGGCCGATCTGCAGTTTCAGGGGCACTACCGGACGCCGGTGGTGCAGCACTGCCATCTGGAGACGGTGACCTGCTACGCCTACATGGATCAACCGGACCACATCATCGTCGTCAGCAGCACCCAGATCCCCCAGATAGTGCGCAGCCGGGTCGCCAAATCTCTCGGCCTGCCCTGGTCGAGCGTGCGGGTGATCAAGCCCTATATGGGCGGCGGCTTTGGCAACAAGCAGGATGTGCTGGAAGAGCCGATGGCCGCGTTTCTGAGCTACAAGCTTGGCGGTGTGCCGGTCAAGGTGACCCTGAGCCGGGAGGAGTGCTTTTTTGCCTCCCGCACCCGCCACGGCTTTGCCATCGATGGCAAGATAGGCCTCAACCGCGATGGCACCCTCAAGGGCTATCAGCTCGACGTGCTCTCCAACACCGGCGGCTATGCCTCTCACGGCCACTCCATCGCCAGCGCCGGGGGCAACAAGATCAGCTACCTCTATCCGCGCAGCGCCTTCGGTTATGACGCCAAAACCTTCTACAGCAACCTGCCTACCGCCGGTGCCATGCGCGGTTACGGCGCGCCGCAGGCGATTTTTGCCCTCGAGTGCATGCTGGACGATGCCTGCGCTGAACTCGGGTTAGACCCGCTCGATGTGCGGATCGCCAACGTGGCGCGGGAAGGGGATGTCAATCAGGTCAACCAGAAGACCATCTACAGCGCCGGGTTGCCGGACTGCCTGCTGCGTGGCCGTGAGATGTTCGAGTGGGATCGGCTCAAGGCCGAATGCTTGGCACAGGATCCTGCCAGCCGGGTGCGGCGCGGCATTGGGGTGGCCTGTTTCAGTTACGGCTCCAACACCTATCCGGTGGGGGTCGAAATTGCTGGCGCACGCATGCTGCTCAATCAGGATGGCACCGTCAATCTGCAGATCGGCGCCACCGAGATAGGGCAGGGATCGGATACCGTCTTTGCCCAGATGGCAGCCCAGACGTTGGGCATTCCGTTTGAGCAGATCCGGGTCATTTCGACTCAGGATACCGACATCACCGCCTACGATCCGGGTTCTTTCGCCTCGCGCCAGAGCTATGTGGCGGCTCCAGCAATCCATCAGGCGGCGCTGCAGCTGCGGGCCCGCATTTTGTCGCTGGCGGCCCAACTCTGCCATCAGGATGTAGGATCGCTGACCCTGATCGACGGCTACGTGGTGCTGGCCGGTGCGCCGGAGAAGGTGTTGATCAGCGTCGCCGAGGTGTCGGTCAACGCCTACTACCACCTCACCATCGGCGGTCAGATCACCTCCGAGGTCTCCCACAAGACCACCACCAACCCGCCCAGTTTCGGCTGTACCTTTGTCGATCTCAGCGTTGATATCGATCTCTGCAAGGTGACCATCAATCGCATCATCAACCTGCACGATGCGGGCAAGATCCTCAATCCACAGCTGGCGGAGGGGCAGGTGCACGGCGGCATGGGGATGGGGATCGGCTGGTCCCTGTTCGAGGAGATGATCATCGACGCCAAAACCGGCGTGGTGCGCAACCCCAACCTGCTCGACTACAAGTTCCCTACCATGCTGGATTTGCCCGAACTTGAATGCGACTTCGTGCAGACCTACGAGCCCCAGTCGGTCTATGGCCACAAATCCCTGGGGGAACCGCCCATTATCTCGCCGGGCCCGGCCATCCGTAACGCCATTCGCATGGCGACCGGGGTGGCCATCAACGAGCTGCCCATCACCCCCAAAACCCTGTTCCGGGAGTTTGTCGCGGCGGGTTTGATTGGCGAGGGATCAGGGGAGGAGCAACACCATGTTTGATATTGCCCGTTACTACAAGGCGCACAGCGTGGCCGAGGCGGTCGCCCTGCGTCAGGCTGATCCCGAGGCGCGTCTCTTGGCCGGTGGCACCGATGTGATGATCCAGCTGCATCACCTCAACGCCGCCTATCGCCATATCGTTGATATTCACGACTTGCCCGAACTCAAAGGGGTGTGCGAGTTGCCTGATGGGTCGATCCGCATCGGCTCCGGCACCACCTTTACCGAGCTCATCGAAAACGAGCTGGTGCAGCGCCGCCTGCCAATGCTGGCCGAAGCCTCTGCCACCATCGCCGGCCCGCAGATCCGCAACGTCGCCACCTATGGCGGCAACATCTGCAACGGCGCCACCAGTGCCGACTCGGCGGCGCCTACTGTCGCGCTGGAAGCAGAGCTGGAAATCGCCGGGCCCAATGGTACGCGCCGCATCCCCATCGCCGGTTTTCACACCGGCCCCGGCAAGGTTGCGCTGCAACCGGCGGAGATCCTGGTGGCGTTTCACTTTGCCCTGGACTCGCACCCCCATGTGGGCTCCCACTACTTCAAATACGCCATGCGCGATGCCATGGATATCGCCACCATCGGCTGCGCCGCCTACTGCCAGATTGAGGATGGGCACTTCAAGAGTTTGCGGCTGGCCTACGGGGTTGCGGCCCCGACCCCGGTGCGCACGCCTCACGCGGAAGCGGCGGCCGAAGGGCAACCCCTGACTCGCGCCACACTGGCAGCGATTGCCGAGGCGGTGGTGGCCGATGTGGCGCCGCGATCCTCCTGGCGGGCAGAGAAGGAGTTTCGCCTGCACCTTATCAAAACCCTGGCGCAGCGGGTGGTCGCCTGCGCAGTCGAACGTGCCGGAGGCAAGATCCTATGATGCAACCGCAAAGCTGTCCCGCCGTGGAGATCCAGTGCGAGATCAACGGCAAGCCTTACTCCTATGCAGTGCCGCCCACCATGTCGCTGCTCCACTTCCTGCGCGGGCAGGGGCTTATCAGTGTGAAAGAGGGGTGCAGTGTCGGTGAGTGCGGCGCCTGTACCGTGCGGGTGAATGGTACGGCTATCGACAGCTGCCTCTATCTGGCGGTGTGGGCCGATGGCAAATCCATTCGTACCGTGGAGGGGGAACGCAAAGGCAATGAGCTCTCCGACGTGCAGCAGGCCTTTATCGACGAGGGGGCGGTGCAGTGCGGTTTTTGCACCCCGGGCCTCGTGATGGCGAGTGCGGCCTTGCTCGACAAGACCGAACGCCGTCCGCTGACTGAGACGGAGATCCGCCGCGGCCTTTCAGGTAACCTCTGTCGCTGTACCGGGTATCAGAACGTGGTGCGGGCGGTGAAGAAGTGCTGCAAGGGTTGAGCCGCCGTTTGCCCCTGAGGTGACGAAAGCCGCGTAACAAGCGATAAACCAAAGGCCCGTCTCGCAAGAGGCGGGCCTTCACTCTTTGTCAGTAACCGAGGTGATTACCCTTTTTGCGGTTCGATCACCAATTTGCCATCCTTGACCGGAATGGTGGCACCGGGGGCTTGCTTCATGCGGATCACCCCCTCCTGACCTGCGAGGCGATAGGTCACGTCATAACCTATGGTGTTGACGCTAGTATCCTGCACGGTTTTGCAGCGCTGTTCGGTGGTGGTGTAGGTATCCCCCGCCTGCATATTGCCCTGCACCTGATTGCCGGCATAGCCACCCGCGACCGCCCCGGCTGCGGTGGCCACCTTCTTGCCGCTGCCGCCGCCAAACTGGTGGCCAACCACGCCACCCAGCGCCGCGCCAACCACTGTGCCGAGGATCTTGTGCTCATCCTGTACCGGCTTGCGGTGGGTCACGGTGACGTTGCGACACTCCTGTCGGGGAGTCTTGATGGTCTCGGTGATCGGCTTGCTGGCGATCACCTCGGCAAAGGTGGGTTGGGGTGTAAAGAGGGAGCCGCTGGCCGCCGCCGAGAGTGCCAGGGCCGAGGCGATGCCAATACCGATACCTGTCATCATGGTTCTGTTCATTTTATGGTTCTCCTGCATACCCATACGGGCTGTTCCAATCTGGCGCCATCTTGTCATAACCGGTTGGCCGGACAAGGCGAGGGGGATGGGCTTGCGACAGGCACTGGCAAGGTCAAAAAATAGCCACCATGAAAAAGTGTCTGGCTTTGGCGACAACGGACTAAAAGTGACCAGTTTCCGACGCATGGCGGGCTTTGCTTTTGTGATAAGGGGCAATTCGAGTCGCAATTTGCAAGGCGGGCGGTGAGCAGAATGCCAGAGTGGCAAAGTGCTGACGGGGACAGGTCAAGGGAGGTCTTGAACAAGGGCTCTGTTCGTTGAGATGGCCACGCAAGTGGTTGAGAAATGGCTCCAGCCCCATCGGATGTTGGCCGATAAGAGATCACGGCAAGCATTTTGCTTTGATTGGGTGAAGCAGAGGGTGAACGGGTCGGCAGACAACGGCGTAAGACCTGAAATGAAGATGTTCACCCGAGATCACCGGATCAACGAGGGGGAGATATGTCAATGTTACCCAGCTGGATCACCCCGGCCATCCAGGCCAACATCATCACGGTGCAGCAGGCCGAACGTCTGCTCTCATCCCTCTACCGACCTCTGGCCGAGCAGGGAGAGGAGCTTCCCGCCGATATCGCCGACATCAGCCTTAAACTCTACTGCTTCCGCCAGCAGGGGCGGGTACGCCACTAAGGCTGACAAAAGAACACCCCGCGCCAGGCACGGGGTGTTGTCACTCATGTATCACAGGCCCATCAGGCCAACATCACTTGCGCCACCAGCATCAGGGCGCCAAATCCCAGCACAAAGCCCACCATGGGCAGCACGAACTTGACCCACTTGTTGAACTGGATGCCGAGCATCTGCAAAGTGACCAGCACCAGTCCGGTGGGGGCCAGGAACAGCATGGCGTATTGCCCCCAGTTGTAGGCCGACACCACGATATAGCGAGGGATCATCACGGTATCCGCCAGCGGCGCCATGATGGGCATGGAGAGCACCGCGAGCCCCGAGGATGAGGGCACCACCAGCCCCAAGAGGGTGAACACCAGCATCTGCGCCACCGCGAATACGGCGCCATGCATGCCGGAGACCAGATCGGAGGCGTAGGCCAGAATAGTGTCCGAGATCATCCCCTGATCCAGTACCAGATTGACCCCCCGCGCCAGCCCGATGATGAGGGAGACGGCCACCAGCTCCGACGCCCCCTGAGTAAAGGCCTCGACCGCCTCTTTCTCTTTGAGACCCGAGATAAAAATGATGATGATGGCGATGGTCAGGAAGGAGGCCGCCATCTGCGGAAACCACCAACCGGCCATGGAGACGCCCCACACCATCAGCGGGAAGGCGAGGATAAACAGGGTCAGAATGATCTTGCGGCGCAGGGTGAAGGGCACCCCTTCGTCCATAGAGCCCTCTTTGAGAAAACGGGCGCGAAAACTCTCTCTGTCCTCATAGGTGTAGGAGAAGGCCGGGTTGGCCTTGATCTTCTTGCAGTACCAGTAGAGATAACCGATCACCACCAGGGTACCCACCAGACAGCCAATGGCGCGAAAGATCAGCCCCTCGGTAAAGGGAATGCCGGCGGCATTGGAGGCGATTACCACCGAGAAGGGATTGATGGTGGAGAAGGTGGTGCCCATGGAGGCGGCGAGGAAGATGGCCCCTACGCAGACGATGGAGTCATAGCCGAGCGCCAGAAAGATGGGCACCAGTATGGGGTAGAAGGCGACCGCCTCTTCCTCCAGTCCGCAGGTGGTGCCTCCCAGCGCCATTACGAAGCAGACCAGCGCCACAAACAGGAACTCGTTGCCCCGGGTCTTGCGCGACAACGCCACCAGCCCTGCACTGAAGGCACCTGTCTTGTTGATGACGCCGATCAGCCCCCCGAGCACCAGAATAAAGACGATGATATCCGCCCCCTCTATGGTGCCCTTGACCATGCTGACTGCCACGTCACCGAGCCCCTTGGGCGCTTGCTCCAGCCGTGCATAGGTGCCGGGAATGGCGATGGGCTTGCGGATGGTGCCGTTGGTAAATTGCTCTACCGCAATATTGATATTGAGTTTTGCCAGGGCATCCTGGGTTGCGGGAAGTCGGCTTATTTCCCCCTGTGGGCTATTGACCATCAGGCTTTCACTGGCCGGATTATAAGAGAGTTTGGCATAGGCGCCCGCCGGAATTATCCAGGTCAGCGCAATGGCCAGCAACATAATAAGAAACAGAATGGTAAATGCAGTAGGGAATTGTCTGCGTGGTGTGGTATTCGGCACGGCACACATAAAATGCTCCTTGATAAAGCAGGTTTGGGCTCGGCGGAATATCGGGTCGATAGGGTTTCTGCGTCATACATCCAAGGTACGCAAATTCACTGTGTATTGCGTAGTGATTGGCGAGAAATCTGGCCTGATATTGAACATCCGGTGGATTGTTTCACGTTGTAACCGTAACCCGTGTGCGGCTGGATGAACATGGTGCCATGCTCGCTTTATGGGATGGCTCACAAAATTTATTTTCCATGGATTTAACAGCTGATATGAAATAAAAGTTATTATGCAATAACTATTTCAGTTTTCGATTAACGTGAGTTGCCTTAAATAAATGCCATGAAAATAGTGCGCGCCGAGATGAATGGAGTGGCATATAAAGCAGTTTTGACGGAATAATATTCCACTATCGTCATTTTTCGTTTTTCGCCAAAAAAAGCCTGTGAAAAAAATGGCACGCTTTCCAGTAACGAAATATTTTTTGCAACGAAAACAGGGGCCCCTGTTGGCAGGCGGCAGCTCCTGTCTAAGACGTTTTGCTAATACCTGCCGCTGCAGGCTCGCTGTTAGGCTGTCATCCCCATAAGAGACCAGTGACGGGCAGGATGCCCATGTCGCTTGC
This sequence comes from Aeromonas sp. FDAARGOS 1417, assembly GCF_019046985.1. Taxonomy (NCBI): domain Bacteria; kingdom Pseudomonadati; phylum Pseudomonadota; class Gammaproteobacteria; order Aeromonadales; family Aeromonadaceae; genus Aeromonas; species Aeromonas sp. FDAARGOS 1417. The sequence goes on from NZ_CP077221.1 coordinate 552,775, forward strand.
TGATCTCTGAATCATCCCGAAACTGCCCGTTTTGTGCCACCTGTGAGGAAGGAACCCGATGACAGTGCAGAACATCTATGAGCGCGACCTTGCCAAAACCGCCGCCAATTTCCAGGCCCTGACCCCCATCAGCTTTTTGGGGCGGGCGGAGCGGGTCTATCCCGACTATCCGGCGCTGATCCACGGCCCGCTGCGCCAGAGCTGGGGCGAGACCGCCCGCCGTTGCCGCCAGCTTGCCTCGGCCCTGCGGCTTCGCGGTATCGGGGAGGGGGATACCGTCTCCATCGTTGCGCCCAATATCCCGGCGATGTTTGAAGCACACTTCGGGGTGCCCATGAGTGGCGCTGTGCTCAACACCATCAATACCCGGCTCGATGCAGAGTCGATGGCCTTTATCTTCCAGCATGCCCAGAGCAAGGTGGTGCTGGTGGACAGGGAGTTCGGCTGTGTGGTGCGTAAGGCGCTGGATCTGCTGGAGTGCCAACCGCTGGTCATCGCCATCGACGATCCCCTCTACCGGGAAGGGGCGCTTGTCAGTGAACTGACCTATGAGGCCTTTATTGCCACTGGTAACGGCGATGAGCCCGGCTGGCTGCCGCAAGATGAGTGGCAGGCCATCTCCCTTAACTACACCTCCGGCACCACTGGCAATCCCAAGGGGGTGGTCTATCACCATCGCGGCGCCCACCTCAACGCCATCAACAATGTGCTCTCCTGGGAGCTGCCCAAACATCCCGTCTATCTCTGGACCTTGCCGATGTTTCACTGCAACGGCTGGTGTTTCCCCTGGACGCTGGCGGCCACCGCTGGGGTGAGTATCTGCCTGCGTCATGTGCAGGCCGCCGCCATTTATGAGGCGCTGCACGAGCACAAGGTGAGCCATTTTTGTGCGGCGCCCATCGTGCTCAATATGCTCAATAATGCCGATCCGGCGCTCAAGCAGGGGCTGGATCACCCCATCAAGGTGATGACCGCTGGCGCTGCGCCCCCCGCCACCGTGATCGCCGGGATGGAGGCGATGGGGATCGCCGTGACCCACGTCTATGGCCTGACCGAAACCTATGGCCCTTGCGTGTTGTGCGAGCCGCAAAGAAGCTGGCAGGGGCAGGATGCTACGGCGCTGTCGCGCCTCAAGGCGCGGCAGGGGGTTGCGTCGCCTCTGCAGGGGGAGATGCGGGTCATCAATCCGGTCAGCGGCGAGCCGGTTGCCAAGGATGGCAAAACCATGGGGGAGATAGTGCTGCGCGGTAATGTGGTGATGAAGGGCTATCTGAAAAATCCGGCGGCCAGCGCTGAGGCGATGGCGGAGGGGTGGTTTCGCAGTGGCGATCTGGCGGTATGGCACCCGGATGGTTATGTGGAGATCAAGGACAGATCCAAGGACATCATCATCTCCGGCGGGGAGAATATCTCCAGTCTGGAGGTGGAGGACGTGCTCTATCGCCATCCCGATGTGGACGAAGCTGCGGTGATCGCCATGCCCGATGAGAAGTGGGGGGAGGTACCCTGCGCCTTCGTGAAACTGAAAGAGGGGCGAGAGACTACCCAGGCGGAGTTGATCGCCTTTTGCCGGGAGCAGATGGCCCACTTCAAGGCCCCCAAACGCATCATCTTCACCCCGCTGCCGAAAACCTCGACCGGCAAGGTGCAAAAATTCGTGCTGCGCAAACAGCTGGGGTAGCAGTCTGTTCATAAGGATCCAGCACAGACTTTCATAGAAGGGAGAAACGAGGGAGCATGGAGGGCTGCTGGCCCTCCCGTTGTATGGCTAGGGGGTCTTGCAGGCGACGCAGTTGCGGCCGCTCTGTTTGGCCTGATAGAGCATCTGATCGGCGCGGGCATAGAGGCTCTCCATCAGCTCCCCTTCGCCATTTTCCACCAGTCCGGCGCTGATGGTGATAACCAGCTTATCCCCATCGGGCAGGGGCAGCGGGCTTTGCATCACCTGCAGGCGCAGCCGCTCGGCCAGAGATGCGGCGGCCAAGAGGGTGGTGTTGGGCAGCAAGATGGCAAACTCGTCACCGCCGATGCGGGCCAGCACATCTTCGCTGCGCAGCACCGACTGCATCACCCTGCCAAGATGCACCAGCGCGCTATCCCCAAGGGGATGACCGAAGCGATCGTTAATGCACTTGAACTGATCCACATCCAGCACCATCAGCACCGAGGTAAGGTGGTGGCGCATGTCCAGACTGAGGTTCTTCTCGCACAGTTCGAAAAAGAAACGGCGGTTGTAGAGACCGGTGAGGCCATCGCGCACCGACTGCTGGTGCAGCTGCTCCTTGAGCTGGTGCAGTTCGGTAATGTCGGAGGAGATACCGATCAGGGTCGGGGTGCCATCCCCCAGCAGAAAGGGCACCTTGACCGACCAATAGTAGTGCTGATTTCCCTCGGGATCGGTCAGCATCTCTTCCCCGGCTTGTAGCTCGCCGGTTTCGAATACCCGATTGTCCAGCCGCCACAGCTGGCAGGCGCTGGCCGCGGGGATCACCTCGTCATCGCGCCGGTTGATGATCTGCTCGGCAGGAAGGCCCAGCAGATCGGCGACCTTTTGGTTGACGTAGAGAAAGCGGTGCAGGCTGTCCTTCATATAGATATGGGCATCCACGTTGGCGAGGATGATTTCCAGCAGCTGATGCTGCTCGGCTATGCGGGCCTCAATCAGCTTGTGTTCGGTGATATCGGTGGAGATGCCGCACAGGCCGATCAGGTTGCCATCCTTGTCATGGATGGGCTTTTTAACGGTCCAGTAGCAGCGCTTTTCCCCGGTGGATTTGAGGTAGTTGATCTCCTCCTGGGCGATGGCGAGTTGCTGCTCCAGTACCAACCGGTCGTTGCGTTGAATGGTGTCGGAGAATTCGAGATCAAAAAAGGCCCGATCATCCTGCCCCTGCAACTCGGCGAGGGTGCAGCCAAAGAGATCCAGCACCGCCTGATTGGCATAGGTGTAACGGCCCGCCAGATCCTTGGTAAACATGTAGGCGTCCGTCTCGTTGAAGATGGCTTTGAGGTGATCCAGCTCATGCTGTAACTGGATAGAGAAGGGTTCATCCTTCATGGGGCTAGCCATCCTTGGGTCGCTACGATGGGTCGGTTGAACAAGACGCGCAACAGAGATCAACAGCTTTAAATAAAGCACCGAACAGGTCAGGTTTCGTGTTTATTTCCGCAAGTTCTGCGCCATGTCACACGATTGTCATCGTTGGTGTGGTCAAAGGAAATCGACTGAGTCTGTGGCTGTGCAGATCACCCTGTTTCCCCCTTTATCGGCCCAGCATTATTGGTTAGCAGCAGAGAAATTAATCGGCAATCAAATACGCCACCCCGAGCGGCAGAAAGGGCAACAAACAGGTCTTTAATCAAACTATTTTCACTGTGCCCCTGATATCATCCTCAGCAACGCAATATGGAGAGATACGAGATGGCAGTGGCACCGTTTAATTGGGATGACGCAGTTCAGTGGGACGGGCCGGGGGCCATTGCGGGTAGCGAAGAGATCTTGAGTGCTGATCGGCTGGATCGCGCCCGCTATGCCGAGTTTCTGACCAACTACCTCGCTGCCGAAGGCAAGCAGCGCAATTATGTGCTCAACCTCAATGCCGAATGGGGGGCAGGGAAAACCTGGTTTATCAAGCGCTGGTATATGGAGCTGAAAGCGCACTATCCCACCGTCTATATCGATGCCTGGCAGCAGGACTTTTCCGACGATCCTTTATTGACGGTTATTTCGTCGATTATCGACCAGTTAAAAATGATTGCGGGAAAAGAAAACCCGATTCCAGAAGGAATGCGTCAGCGGCTGCTTGGATTATTTAAGGTCGGCGGCAAACTGGCATTGAAAGCGGCAATCAAGAAGGCTGGATTGGAAGAAGATGATTTTTCGCTGGAAGAGGATGATGCCAATCAGCTGGTCGATGCCTTATGCAATAATCAGAAAGAGCGTTATGAATCTATCCAGTATCTTAAACAAGAGATCCGGCAATGGGTGGAAGGGGCTGTTGGTTTAAGTGAAGGAGAGCTGGATTATCCCGCATTTATTTTGATAGATGAGCTTGATCGTTGTCGTCCTTCCTATGCGGTAGAGATGCTGGAGACTATCAAGCATATATTCGACATTCCTAAAATTGTTTTTGTATTGGCAACAGATACCGAGCAGTTGCAGCATGCTATCAAGGTAATTTATGGGGAAGGATTTCATGCCTCTGCTTATCTAAGACGTTTTTTCAGGCGGCAATTTGCATTAAAGGAAATATCAAAAGCATCATTCATTGAAAGCTACATGACTCTTGATGATGCATCATGTGAGCACCTTTTCCCAAGATTTAAAACAATAAGCGAATTCTCATTGTTGCTATCCGTGCTCGCAGATGCCTTTGGTCTTCAGCTTAGAGATATTGAGCAATACATAGACAAAGTAAAGGCGGCAATATCAAACTTCAGTGATGATTTTGATTTAGTGATTTTTTCCATACTTCTTTTAGCCAAAGAGCATGAGCCTGACTTATATAGGCAGATAGTGAATTTAGAACTATCACTTCGAAATGATCAGAAAAAGCCAATATCTAATGTTGGGTTTTACGAACGATTTAAAGTGAATAGTATATTATGTTTTAACTTACCTTCAGAGAGTAATGGGGGCGAGTTTTTAAACGTTGCAATAAGTATATCTAAATATACAGGCTGTTTCTTTTACTCTATAAGGAATAAAGCACAATTAGTCGCAGAAAGGAACGCAATTGCAATAGGTGGGGTGTTAGGTCAACATTATATAGATACATTCACTATTGCTAGCAAAGAAGAGACATTATTGGCTTATCACTTGGCAAATCAGAGTGTCAATATTCATGATTATCAAGATCTTGTTGAGTTAGCATGCAATTTAAAATAGAAATGGGCATAAGCCCATTTCTAAACATGAATATTATTTTTGATGCCGCTTATAAAGCCGCTGAACGACATCCTGTAATCCCAGCCCCTCGTTTTGCAGCAGCACGGTCAGGTGGTAGAGCAGATCGGCGGATTCGTTGATGAGCTCCTCCCGATCCTTGGCCATGGCGGCCAGCGCCACTTCCACACCTTCCTCACCGACCTTCTGGGCGATGCGCTTGGTCCCTTTGCCGTAGAGGCTGGCGGTGTAGCTGGTGGCCGGATCGGCCCCTTTGCGGGCGGCCAGCACCTGCTCCAGCTCTGCCAGAAAACCGAGCGGTGGCAGCGGGTGGCCGTTAAAGCAGGAGGTTGTGCCCTTGTGGCAGGTGGGGCCGACGGGGTTGGCGGCAATCAGCAGGGAATCCTGATCGCAGTCGGTGCTGATGGCCACGAGTTGGAGCACATTGCCCGAGCTTTCACCCTTGGTCCAGAGCCGCTGTTTGCTGCGGCTAAAGAAGGTGACCTGACCGGTGGTCTGGGTCTTTTCCAGTGCCTCACGAGTCATAAAGCCCTGCATCAGCACCTCGCCACTGGCGGCATGCTGGACGATGGCGGGGATCATGCCATCGCATTTTTCCCAGTCGAGCTGTTCAATTAATAAGTTGGAATTATGCACGGGTATCGGCTCCTCTATTATCAGACCGGCACTCAGGGCGGGGGATCATGGCGCATTTACATTTTTCCCAATCGAGCTGCTCGGCAAGAGGGCGCGCGCTGGCGGTTGTTTGTGCATTTTCAGAGAAGTTATTCACGGATGGCGACTCCTTCGGTTTTCAGCCAGCGTTTCAATTCGGGAATGGGGATAAGGCCCTTGTGGAACACAGAGGCGGCCAGCGCCCCGTCCACATCGGCGAGGGTAAAGGCATCGCGAAAGTGCGCCATGGCACCCGCGCCGCCGGAGGCAATCAGCGGCACCTTGCAGACGCTGCGCACCAGCTTGAGCTGCTCGAGATCATAACCCTGACGCATGCCGTCCTGATTCATCACGTTCAGCACGATTTCGCCCGCGCCGCGTTTTTGCACCTCCTGCACCCAATCGATGGTGTGCCAGGCGGTAGTGCGGGTGCGACTCTCGTCGCCGGTAAACTGTTTGACCTGATAGTGGCACGTGTCGGCGTCGAAGTAGGAGTCAATGCCCACCACCACGCACTGCACGCCAAAGCGCTCGGCCAGTCGGCTGATAAGGGTCGGATCGGCCAGCGCCGGAGAGTTGATGGAGACCTTGTCGGCGCCAAATTCGAGGATCTGGCGGGCATCCTCCACGCTCTTGATGCCACCGGCGACGCAGAAGGGGATGTCGATCACCTCCGCTACCCGGCTCACCCAGCTCTTGTCTACCACCCGGGCATCGCTGGAGGCGGTGATGTCATAGAACACCAGCTCGTCAGCGCCCTCTTCGGCGTAGCGGCGCGCCAGCTCGACAATGCCGCCCATCACCTCGTGGTTGCGAAATTGCACCCCTTTGACCACCACGCCATCTTTTACGTCGAGGCAGGGGATAATGCGTCTTGCCAGCATCAGTTGCCTCCTGTGGTATCGGCTGCGGGGGCTTGCCAGCAGGCGATGGCGTCACCTACCGAGAACTTGCCCTCCAGCAGGGCGCGGCCAAGGATGATCCCTTTGACGCCGGAGCCCTTGAGCGCCTCGATATCTGCGATGCCGCCAATGCCGCCAGAGGCTTGAAAGGCGACGCTCGGGTAGCGGGCGCAGAGATCCCGATAGAGCTCGACGTTGGTGCCAGCCAGGGTGCCGTCACGGCTGATGTCGGTACAGAGCACATGCTTGAGCCCGGCGGGGAGGAAGCGCTCGATCAGCGCCTCGATGGTCACACCGCTGTTCTCCTGCCAGCCTGCCACAGCGATATGGCGATTGCCCTGCTCATCGATATTGACGTCCAGCGCCAGCACGATCTGCTCGGGGCCATATTTCTCCATCCAGCTGGCCACCAGATCCGGGGATTTGACGGCGGTGGAGCCAATCACCACCCGGCTGGCACCGGCGGCCAGCAGATCTGCCACATCCTGCTCGGTACGCACGCCGCCGCCGACCTGCACCGGTGCTTCGGTGGCCGACAGCAGCTGGGTCAGCAGGGGGAGCTGGCGCGCCTTGGCATCCTTGGCACCGTCCAGATCCACCAGATGGAGCTGCACCGCCCCCTGGGAGACATATTCATCGAAGCGGGCTTGCGGGCTGCTGCTGTATTCGGTCTTCTGGTCGTAGTCCCCCTGATAGAGGCGAACCACCTGACCGTTGATAAGGTCAATTGCGGGAATGATCATTCATAGCTCCAGAAAATTTTGCAGCAAACGGGAACCGGCTGCGCCTGAACGCTCCGGGTGGAATTGGGCGCCAAAGAAGTTGTCACGGGCGACAATCGCGGTAAAAGGCTTGCCGTAGTCGCAGGTCGCCAGCGTCGCTTCGGTTACCTCCAGCGCATAGGAGTGCACGAAGTAGAAGTAGCTGCCGCTCGGGATCCCCTTGAGCAGAGGATGGCTCTCATCATGCTCAATCTGATTCCAGCCCATATGGGGCAGGCGCAGATTGTCCACCACCATCAGCCGGATCTTGCCCGGCACTATGCCAAGGCAGTCGATAAGCCGCGCTGACGAGTCATCCGTACCCATGCTCTCTTCGGAGGCCTCCGCCAGCATCTGCATGCCGAGACAAAAGCCCAGCAGCGGCTGCTTGGCGGCGCGAATAAGGGGCACCAGCCCCCGTTCGTTGAGGTTTTTCATGGCGGCCACCGCGGTGCCGACACCGGGCAGGATCAGCTTGTCCGCCTGCTCGATATCGGCCGCCTGGCTGGAGACCAGCGGCCGCACGCCGAGGCGCTCGAACGCCATTCTGACCGAGGCCAGATTGGCGCAGCCGGTATCGATAATGACCAGCTTCTGCTTGCTCACATCCATCACAGCACTCCCTTGCTGGAGGGAAGTTCGCTCCCTTCCACCCGAATGGCCTGACGCAGGGCGCGGCCAAAGCCTTTGAACAGCGCCTCCACTTGATGGTGGGTGTTGCCGCTGCCCACCTTCATCTGCAGTGTGATGGCCATGGCATCCGACAGCGAGCGGAAGAAGTGGGGCACCATCTCGGTGGCCATCTCGCCCACGTTGTCGCGACCAAAGCCGCTCGGGCAGTCAAATACGAAGTAGGGGCGACCGCTGAGATCCAGCGCTGTGCTCACCTCCTGCTCGGTCAGCGGGCGCGCATCGATCACCGCCTGTACCTCGTCCATCGCCAGCACAAAGCCGAAACGGCCGATGCCGCGCTTGTTGCCAAGGGCCTGACGCAGCGCCTGACCCAGCGCCAGCCCCACATCTTCCACCGTGTGGTGATCGTCGATATGCAGATCACCGCTGACGTTCAGCTTGAGCTGGAAACCGGCGTGGGTCGCTATCTGATCCAGCATGTGATCAAAAAAGCCGATACCGGTGGAGATCTGGTTGCCGCCGCTCTTGTCTAAGTCCAGCGCCACCTGAATGCGGGTCTCCTTGGTGTAACGCTCCACCGAGGCCGCACGCCCTTTGGACAGCAGCTGATCACGGATGGCGAGCCAGTCGTGATCCTGCGGGTGGTAGCGAATACCGCCAATGCCCATATTCTCGGCAAGCTGCAGATCGGTCTGGCGATCGCCAATCACGAAGGAGTTGGCAAAGTCGATACGACCGGAGGCGAGGTACTCCTTTACCAGCCCGAGGTGAGGCTTGCGGCAGCTGCAGCCGTCGGTAGGGAAGTGCGGGCAGATCAGCACCTGTTCCCACTTCACCCCTTGCGATTCAAACAGGTGCATCATCAGGTCGTGGGGTGGCTGGAAGTTCTCCAGCGGCAGGCTGGCGGTGCCCAGCCCATCCTGATTGGTCACCATCACCAGCGCGTAGCCAGCGGCCTGCAACTCGCGCAGCACCGGAATGACCATGGGCTCGAAGCGTAGCTTGGCGAGGCTATCTACCTGCTTGTCGGTCACCGGCTCTTCAATCAGGGTGCCGTCGCGGTCGATAAACAAAAACGGGGTCTTCATCGCTACATCCTTGTCTTACAAAGTGGGAGAGGGCAGATCACGCAGTACCGCCAGCACGGCATCCATCTCGCCCTGATAGCCGATGGTGACGCGAATGCTGTTGTCCAGACCCGGCTTGCTGGAGAAATCCCGCAGTATGATGCCGGCGGCCTTCATGGCAGCAAAGACGGCGGCGCCATCCACAAAGCGCACCAGCACGAAGTTGCCCTTGTCTTCGAATACTTCCTTCACGCAGGCAAGCGTTGTCAGCTCTGCCTTGAAAGCGGCTTTTTGCTTGTTGAGCTCTACCACTCGCTCGCGCATCAGCTCCAGCCCCATGGGGGAGAGGGCCTGCGCCGCGATCTGGGCGATGGGCTCGGGGATGGGATAGGGGGCGATCACCTTGGCCAGCATAGCGATCACCTCGGGGCTTGCCAGCGTAAAGCCGCAGCGGATCCCCGCCAGGGCAAAGGCTTTGGAGAGGGTGCGGGTCACCACAAGATTGGGGAAGCGGGTCAGCAGGTCCACCACGGACGCATCAGGACAGAACTCGATATAGGCCTCGTCCACCACCACGATGGCGCGATCCCGCGCTTTCTCCAGCAGGGCGATAAGGCCGTCGCGCCCCACCAGATCCCCGGTGGGGTTGTTGGGGGAGCAGAGAAACACCAGTTTCACGTCGGACAGGCGATCGGCGATGGCGGGCCAGTCCGGTTGGCGGCTGGCGGTCAGCGGCTGTTCGACGATGCCAACGCCACAGGTCTCGGCGCTGATGGCGTACATGCCGTAGGTGGGCGGGCAGATGAGGATCTGATCTTCACCCGCTTCGCAGAAGGTGCGAATAAGCAGCTCGATGGCCTCGTCGGCGCCACGGCTCACCAGCACCTGATCGGGATTGACTCCAGCGTAGGCGGCATAGCCGTTCACCACCTCGGCCGGTTGGCACTCGGGGTAGCGGTTGAGGCGGCTTCCCTCGATGGTGAAGGGATAGGCCAGTGGCGCCTCGTTGGCATTGAGCCAGACGTGGCCCTTGCCGCCGATGCGGCGGGCGGATTGATAGGGGGTGAGGGCCCGCACCACGCGGCGCGCCAGGTTGGCAATGCTCATGACAAATCCTTCTGCTGTGCTGTTGGTTGGGGCGCGGCGGCCAGGGCGTTCAATCTCAGCGTCACGGCGTTCTTGTGGCCATCGAGCCCCTCGGCCTGGGCGATGCGCTCGACGATGGGGCCAAGGCCCTGAATGCCGCGCTCGCTCAGTTCCTGCACCGTGTAGCGGCGCTGATAATCCGCGAGACCAAGGCTGGAACAGGTGCGGGCATAGCCATAGGTAGGCAGAGTGTGGTTGGTGCCGCTGGCGTAATCGCCGACTGACTCGGGGGTCCATGCTCCCAGAAAGATGGAACCGGCATTCTCAAGCTGGTCCAGCAGCTCGCGGGGTGCGCGGGTCTGAACGATCAGGTGCTCCGGCGCGTAGGCGTTGGAGATGGCACATGCCTCGGCCAGATCGTCACAGAGGATCACCAGACTGCTGCCGAGCGCCTGGGCGGCGATATCGCGGCGGCTCAGCTTGGCCAGCTGGCTCTTGATTTCCCCTGCGATGGCATCGGCCAGCAGCGGCGAGGTGGTCACCAGCACTACCTGACTGTCTGGGCCATGCTCGGCCTGGGAGAGCAGATCCGCCGCCACGAAGGCCGGGTTGGCGCTCTCGTCGGCAATCACTAGCACCTCGGAGGGGCCGGCGGGCATGTCGATGGCGGCGCCGCGCCAGTCGCGGGATACCTGCCCCTTGGCTTCGGTCACATAGGCGTTGCCCGGGCCGAAGATCTTGTCCACCTTGGGGATGCTCTCGGTGCCGTAAGCCATGGCGGCGATGGCCTGGGCGCCGCCGATGGCGAACACCTTCTCGACGCCGCAGGCGCGGGCGGCAAACAGGATCTCGTCGCTCGCCGGAGACGGGGTGCAGAGCACCACTTCACGGCAACCGGCGATAGCTGCTGGAATGGCCAGCATCATCACGGTGGAGGGGAGCGGCGCGCTGCCCCCCGGCACATAGAGGCCGACCCGGCTGATGGGCTGGGTGCGCAGCTCGCACACCACCCCGGGCTGGGTTTCCACCCGCACCACCGGCTGCAGTTGTGCGGCGTGGAAGGTGCGAATATTGGCAATGGCCGCTTCGATGGCATTTTTGATCTCGTCATCCAGCCGCGCACAGGCGGCTTCAATCTCATCTTCGCTGACGCGCAACTGCTCACGGGGGGCGCGCTCGAAGCGCAGGCTCAGCTCGCGCAGGGCCTCATCGCCACGGCTGCGCACCGCGGCGATGATATCCCGCACCACGAGGCCGATATCGGCCTCGTCACTCAAGGCCGGTCGGGTCAGCACGTCGGCTTGCTGGGCGGGGGAGAGGGTCTTCCAGATCAGGGTCTGCATGATGTCCCTTCCTTATTCCATCATTTTTTCGATGGGCAGCACCAGAATGGAGCTGGCACCCAGAGCCTTGAGCTGCTCCATGGTCTCCCAGAATAGGGTCTCGCTGGAGACGACGTGCAGCGCCACCTGATTGGTGTCACCGGCCAGTTGCATGATGGTGGGGCGCTCGGCACCCGGCAGCAGATCGGTGATGGCATCGAGCTTGTCTTTGGGGGCGTGCAGCATGATGTACTTGCTCTCGCGGGCCTGCTGCATCCCCTGAATGCGGGGCAGCAGTTTGTCGATGAGCTTCTGCTTGGCATCGGACAAGGGGTTGGGGGCCTGTACCAGTACCGCCTTGGAGCGGTAGATCACCTCCACCTCTTTGAGGCCATTGGCTTCCAGGGTCGCGCCGGTGGAGACCAGATCGCAGATGGCATCGGCCAGACCCGCACGGGGGGCCACTTCCACCGAGCCGCCCAGCATCACGCTCTTGAAGCCAAGACCCTTTTCATCAAAGAAGCGTTTGAGCAGCCCGGGGTAGGAGGTGGCGATGCGCTTGCCGGCAAGGCTCGCTGGCCCTGTGTAGGTCACATCTTCCGGCACCGCCAGCGAGAGGCGGCAGCCACCAAAGTCCAGCTGCTTGAGGGTTTTGACCTCGAAGGGGAGGCCTTGGGAGGCACGAATAAGCTGCACCTCTTCCAGCACGTTCTCGCCGATGATGCCAAGGTCGACCACCCCTTCCATCACCAGACCCGGGATATCGTCATCACGCACCCGCAGGATATCGATGGGCATGTTCTCGACATGGGCGATGAGGCGCTGCTCGCGCAGGTTGATTTTCAGGCCACAGCTCTTGAACAGGGCCTGGGAGTCCTGGCTCAGACGACCGGACTTTTGCATGGCGATACGCAGACGTTGTGTTTCCATTTGCTCGATTTCCTTCTAGTCAAAAACGAAAAAACCCTCGGAAGTGTGTGCTTCCGAGGGTTTATGAATCTTGCGGTCCTTTTGGAAGTCACCAGTTAAGTGTCTTCCAGCAGTCAACCTCCTGAAAGACTAGTCGGGATGATGATGGTGGTGATGAGTCTTCAGGGTGGTGAACTTCATGTAATCAATCCTTTACAAAATAAGATGTCGTAATTGACGCCTGATTTAAACTACCTGCCTTGACAGAAAATGCAACCCGAAATTGTGATTTGATCGATTTAAGTGGCGAAAACGGTTTTCTGGTCGATAACTAGACAATAACCCTGCAGGAGTCGCCATCATGCCCAGCCAGGACCTGTTGTTCCCCATTTTGCCCCGGGCACCCGCCGCGCCCGGCAGCGAAGAGATCAAGCGGGAAGTGAACCAGATCAGCAAGAAGCATCAGCTGCGCAAGACCAGCACTGACAACAGTGACTCCCAGCAGCGCCAGCAGGCGTATAGCACGCCCGCCAAGCGTGATCAGCCCAAGGTAGAGGAGGACGATCACAAGCCGGACCCCGAGCATCAGATCGATCTGTTCGTCTAGGCAGATTATCTGTCCCGCTTTTGCCGCGCTTTTGGCATAATGGCCGCTTTTGCTGCGGGACGCCCTTTTGACCATCCAGACCCTGTTCAAGCCAGATGGCCCTCTGGCCAGCCATATCGACGGTTTCAAAGCCCGCGCTCCCCAACTGGAGATGGCCGAAGCGGTCGCGCGCGCCATCAAGAGTGGTGGCCGTCTGCTGGTGGAGGCAGGAACCGGTACCGGCAAGACCTACGCCTATCTGGTCCCTGCGCTGGAATCCGGCAAGCGGGTGGTGATCAGCACCGGCTCCAAGAACCTGCAGGAGCAGCTCTTCTATCGGGATCTCCCGACCATCACAGGGGCGCTCTCCTACACCCCGCCGGTGGCCCTGCTCAAAGGGCGCAGCAACTATCTCTGCATCGAGCGGATGAACCGGCTCTTGAGCGAATCCCATCTGCAAAAGCCTGAAATCCTGAACGATCTGGTGAAGGTCAAATCCTGGTCCACCGCCACCGATAACGGCGATGTGGGGGATATTCCGGGATTGCAGGAGAACGCTGAGATCCTCGCCCACGTCACCAGCACCAACGATAACTGTCTCGGTCGCGACTGCCCCTATTACGACGACTGCCATCTGGTGGTGGCCCGACGCCGCGCCATGGATGCCCAGGTGGTGGTGATCAACCACCACCTATTCTTCGCCGATATGGCGGTGAAAGACACCGGATTTGGCGAGTTGGTGCCGGAGGCGCAAGTCTATGTCTTTGACGAGGCACACCAGCTGCCGGAGATCGCCACCAACTACTTCGGCAAATCGGTGGGCAGCCGAACGATTCAGGATCTGGCGCAGGATATCCAGCTGGCCTATCGGGCAGAGGCCCACGACATGGCCCAGCTCGGCAAGGCGGCGGACCGGCTCGCTATCGCCAGTCAGGACTTGCGTCTCGCCTTCGGGGTGGATGGCGGTCGCGGCAATACCCGCGACATGCTGCGCCAGCCGCTTTGGGGTCAGGCCTTGGCTCGTCTTAACGATGCCATCGGGCTTTGCTACGAGGTGCTGAAACTGGCTCTCGGCCGTGGCGAGCAGCTGGATCACGCCTTCGAGCGCATCAGTGAACTGCGCACCCGCCTGGGTGAAGTGCTGGCGGTCAACCAGACCGGTTTCTCCTACTGGTACGACTGCTCACGGCTTCATTTCACCCTCAATCTGACGCCGCTGTCGGTGGCCGAGCGATTCAGTGCCGAGGTGCAAAGACCGGAAGTAGCCTGGGTCTTCACCTCCGCCACCCTGACGGTGGATATGCGTTTTGATCACTTCAAAGCCGAGCTGGGGCTGGCGGGCAGCGCCGAGCTGATCCTCGACAGTCCGTTCGACTATGGCGAGCAGGCGCGGCTCTGTGTGCCCCGTTATCTGCCGGAACCCAACGCCTTTGGCCGTGGCGAGCAGCTGGCCAATCTGATGATCCCGCTTATCAACAAGACACCGGGGGGCTGTTTCTTCCTCTGCACCAGCCATCAGGTGATGCGTCAGGTGGCCGAGGTGCTGCGCCGGGAGATTGGCCGCACCGTCTTGTTGCAGGGGGAGGACAACAAGCAGCGGTTGCTCAAGGAGTTTGTCGAGAATGGCCGCGCCGTGCTGGTGGCGACCAGCAGCTTCTGGGAGGGGATCGACGTGCGAGGGGCGGCGTTGTCGTGTGTTATCATCGACAAGCTGCCGTTTGCCAGCCCCGATGATCCGCTGCTCAAGGCGCGGGTGGATGATTGCAAGCTCAAGGGGGGGGATCCCTTCGCCGAGCTGCAGTTGCCCAAGGCGGTGATTGCCCTCAAACAGGGGGTGGGGCGGCTTATTCGTGATCGCAGTGATCACGGCGTGCTGGTGATCTGTGATCCCCGAATGGTCAACAAACCTTACGGCGCCACCTTTATCAAGAGTCTGCCCGCCATCCCTCGTACCCGGGAGTTGGGAACGCTGGGGAGCTTTTTCGATCGCGGTGAATAAGTTTGCCGCCAGCTAACAGATTTGAACAACGGGTGAGCATATCTCGCTTGCCGGTTATGTAATTGACTGATTTTATAGAGATTGGAAAGCATGAACGAGTTGAAGATCCTGGCCGTAGATACCGCCACCGAAGCCTGCTCCGCCGCCTTGCTGGTGGGTGACAAGCTGTTCTCCCGCTGGGAGGAGGCGCCACGGGATCACACCCGAAAAATCCTGCCCATGGTTCAGGCTGTGTTAGAGGATGCCGGGATAAGTTTGAGTGACCTCGATGCCATCGCGTTCGGCCGCGGCCCGGGCTCCTTTACCGGCGTGCGGATCGGCATCAGTGTGGCGCAAGGTTTGGCGTTTGGCGCGGGAGTGCCGCTGATTGGCATCTCGACCCTGGCCGCCATGGCGCAAGGCGCCTATCGACTGGATGGCGCCGAGCAGGTGCTGACCGCCATCGATGCGCGGATGAACGAGGTCTATTTCGGCCGCTATGAGCTCATTGATGGCCGCATGCAGCTGGTGGGGGACGAGGTGGTGAGCGAACCCGCGGCACTGGTTGACGCCCGTGGCAAGATGGAGGGGCGTGTGACCTGCGTCGGCACCGGTTTTGAAACCTATGGCGAGACCCTGAGTGGTTTGGCCGATGAGCTGGCGGTGAGCCAGGTACGTTTCCCGGCGGCAGAGGACATGCTGCCGCTGGCCCGCGCCGCCTGGCTGGCGGGGGAGGCGGTGCCTGTGGAGCAGGCGACGCCGGTCTATTTGCGTGACAAGGTGACCTGGAAAAAACTGCCGGGTCGCGAATAAGGGCAGGAGCGCTGACAGCATGTCGCTCTTGCCGCTCATCAGCTGCAACACCAGCGGGTGGCCCCGACGGGCCACGCCGGCAACAGGAGAGTGACATGATGCGTAATACCAAGAGCGACATGATGAAACGCACTATGGTGGTCGGGGCGCTGGCCCTGCTGCTCGGGGCCTGCAGCTCGGTCCCCAAAGAGCTGGCCTATGAGCCCGAAAACCAGCTGGTGGCCTATCAAGTTGCCCTTGGCGGGATGGAGGGCAAACCTGCCCGCTGGAGCGGCGTTATCTCGGCGGTGCATAACAAGGCGGATCAGAGCGTCATTGAAGTGGTCTATCTGCCGCTCAAGTCCAACGGTGTGCCAGAGCAGACCGAGCAGAGCCCGGGCCGTTTTCTGGCCATCATGAAGGGTTTTGTCGATCCGACCCTCTACGCCAAGGGGCGCAGCCTGACGGTGCTTGGCACCATAGGCAAACCGGTTGATAGCCAGATTGGCGAGCACAAGTACCGCTTCTCTGTGCTCAATGTGACGGGCAGCAAGCTGTGGCCGCCAGTCAAGGAGGTGGAGGTGCGCTATATGGACCCCTACTTCTACGACCCCTTCTATGATCCCTTCTGGCCGAGACGGCCGCTGCGTCGCTAAGGCTTGCCATGATCAACAGCATCAAAAGCACCATGCACGAGCGGCTGCTCACCTTGGTAGATGGGCGGCGGGTAGCCCTGCTGGATAACCAGTCTGCGGAGCATGATCAGCAGGGCAAACCTCTGCTGATCGCCTTGCATGGCTGGCTCGACAACAGTGCCAGCTTCTTGCCGCTGGCGCCGCATCTGGGGGATTTTCACCTCATCTGTGTCGATCTGCCGGGACATGGTCACTCCGATCACAAAACCAACCCTTATGTCTTTGTCGACTGGCTGGACGATCTCTACCAGATCGTGCAGGCGGCAGGGTGGGCACGCTTCACTCTGCTCGGTCACTCCCTCGGGGCGTTGATCGCCTCGGCCTATGCCGGAGTATTTCCCGAGCAGGTGGAGCGGTTGATCATGCTGGAGGGGCTGGGGCCGCTGAGCCAACCCGATGAGGAGGTACCTGCCCAGCTGCGACGTGCGATTTTAAACCGCAGTCGCACCCGGGAGCGCAGTGCCAACGGCTTTGCCTCCATCGATGAGGCTGTCGCCGCCCGTTGCAAAGTGGCGGATATCACGCCGCAGTCGGCGCGTCTTATCTGTGAACGGCAGCTTGAAGAGCGGGCAGGGCGCTGGCACTGGCGCAGCGACCCCCGTTTGCGGGATCTGTCGCCCCTGAGAATGAGCGAAGGACAGGCTCGTGCATTGATGGCGGCTATCTGCTGTCCGGTGCTGTTGATTCAGGGGGAGCAGGGCTTTGCTGCGCTTGAAGCCCAATGGCAGGCCCGTCAGGATGCCTTCCAGCAGATCGAGCGGGTCATATTGGGTGGAAACCACCATTTTCATATGGAAAATTCGGTTGATACGGCCGTTTGTATCGTAAAGTTTTGTCAAGTTCGGTAGAATCGCCAGCTTTCAATAATTCCAGGTTTGTTTTCTCCCTCACATTTTTCTGTTGTTAATTTGCTGTTAATTGATGTTGCGCTGTGTAAATATGTGCGGCATTAGAGCATCAGCTTAAAACAACCGATTAAAATGGATGTGAACCGGGACGGAGGCAACAAAGTGAGCGCACAGGTGCTAGTTATGCAGGAGAAGTTTGTGGAAAAAGTCTGGCTGAAACGTTATCCGGAAGGGGTCCCTGCCGAGATCAATCCAGACCAATACAGCTCCCTGGTCGAGATGTTCGAGTCCTCGGTAACCCAGTTTGCCGATCAGCCCGCCTTCGTCAACATGGGCCAAACCATCACCTACCGCCGGCTGGAAGAGCAGTCCCGCGCCTTTGCTGCCTACCTGCAAAACGAGCTGAAGCTGGAGAAAGGGGATCGGGTTGCGGTGATGATGCCGAACCTGCTCCAATACCCCATCGCCGTGTTCGGCATCCTGCGCGCCGGCATGATCGTGGTCAACGTCAACCCGCTCTATACCCCGCGTGAGCTGGAGCACCAGCTCAAAGATTCCGGTGCCAAGGCCATCGTCATCGTCTCCAACTTCGCCCATACCCTGGAAAAAGTGGTCTACGACACCCCGATCAAGCACGTTATCCTGACCCGGATGGGGGACAATCTGGGGCTGGCCAAGGGCACCCTGGTCAACTTCGTGGTCAAGTACGTCAAGAAGCTGGTGCCGAAATACAATCTGCCCCACGCCACCACCATGCGTCAGGCCCTCTCCAAGGGGCGTTTCCTGCAGTACATCAAACCGGAGATCACCAACGACGATCTCGCCTTCCTGCAGTACACCGGCGGCACCACCGGTCTCTCCAAAGGGGCCATGCTGACCCATCGCAACATGATTGCCAACGTCGAGCAGTGCCTCGGCGTCTACGGCCCCATGCTGGAGCGTGGCAAGGAGTTCGTGGTCACCGCGCTGCCGCTCTACCACGTTTTTGCCCTGACCGTGAACTGCCTGCTGTTTATGCGTATCGGCGGTTACAACCTGCTGATCAGCAACCCGCGCGACATCCCGGGCTTTGTCAAAGAGATCAAGAAGTACCCCTTTACCTGCATTACCGGCGTGAACACCCTGTTCAATGCGCTGGTCAACAATGAAGAGTTTCAGGGGATCGCCTTTGACAAGCTCAAGCTGACCATCGGTGGCGGCATGGCGGTGCAGCGCGCGGTCGCTGAGAAGTGGAAGACACTGACCGACACCCCGCTGCTGGAAGGCTATGGCCTGACCGAGTGTTCGCCACTGGTGAGCGTCTGCCCCTACGATCTGACCGATTACAACGGCTCCATCGGTCTGCCGGTCTGCTCTACCGAGATCCGGCTGGTGGATGACAACGGTCAGGTGATCCACGCCCTCGGCACCCCGGGCGAGATGCAGGTGCGCGGCCCGCAGGTGATGGTGGGCTACTGGCAGCGTCCCGAGGCGACCGCCGAAGTGATGCAGGATGGCTGGCTCTGTACCGGTGATATCGCGGTGTGCGACGAACAGGGCTTCTTCAAGATCGTTGACCGCAAGAAGGACATGATCCTGGTCTCCGGTTTCAACGTCTATCCGAACGAGATCGAAGATGTCGTTGCCCTGCACCCGAAAGTGCTGGAAGTGGCCGCCGTCGGTGTGCCACACAAGGTCTCCGGCGAGTTGGTGAAGATCTTTGTGGTCAAGAAAGATGCAAAATTGCAGGAGGACGAGATTATTGCCCACTGCCGCAAACATCTGACTGCCTATAAGGTGCCGAAACTGGTAGAATTTCGTGACGAACTTCCCAAGACCAATGTGGGCAAGATCCTGCGCCGCGTACTGCGCGACGAGGAGATTGCCAAGCAATAACCGGACAGCGGCTGCAGAATCTTCTGCAAACCAGCACCGTCGTTATGCAGAACCGTGGGTCATCCCACGGTTTTTTCTTTTTGGCCCTGATCAACCGCGCAGGCACAGATGCACTATCAACTTATCACTCAGCAAGACGAACTTGAGCAGTATCTCGCTTCTCTGGCCGACGTTCCCCTGGCTATCGATACTGAATTCGTTCGCACCCGTACCTACTATCCCCAGCTTGGCCTGTTCCAGATCTATGACGGCGAGCATCTGGCGCTGCTGGATCCGCTTACCCTGGATCTCTCCGCCCTCTGGCAACGACTGGGCAGGGAAGGGCAGATCGCCATCCTGCACGCCTCTGGCGAAGATCTGGAGCTTATCCAGCATCAGGCGGGCCACCTGCCCAACCAGATGCACGATACCCAGCTGGCTACTGCCTTTCTCGGTTACGGCGTCTCGGTCGGCTTTGGTGCGCTGGTGAATGAATTCCTCGGTGTCGAGCTGGAAAAAGATCAGGCGCGCACCGACTGGCTGGCCCGCCCGCTTACGCCGCGTCAGCTCGAATACGCGGCGGCGGATGTCTTCTACCTGATGCCGCTCTACGAGAAGGTGATGGCCAAACTGCGGGAAAGCGGCAAGTTTGCCTGGTTCGAGCAGGAGTGCCAGAACCACTCTGCCCGCAAGACTCAGGGTAGCGATCCCCGTCAGGCCTATCTCGATATCGTCAACGCCTGGCAACTGGGGCGCCGCGAGCTCGCCATTCTGCGCGAATTGGCCGCCTGGCGCCAGCAAGAGGCGGTGCGCCGCGATCTGGCCCTCAACTTCGTGGTCAAAGAGCTGCACCTGTTCAAGGTGGCAGAGCGTCGTCCTGCCTCCCTGCGGGATCTCAACGAGCTCGGCCTCTCGCCCATCGAGATCAAGATCCACGGCAAGCGGATGCTCGATATTGTCGCCAAGGCGCAGCAGAGCGATCCTGACAGTTGGCCGGAGCCCATTCGCCGGCTGGTGGACTTTCCCCAGTACAAGGCCGAGCTCAAGCGCATCAAGGCCATGGTGGAAGAGAAGGCCAAGGCGAGCAATATTCCGCCCGAGCTGATTGCCAGCAAGAAGATCATCCACCAGTACTTCACCTGGAGCTGGCGGATGAACGACGAAGAGCGGGCCCGCAGCGACAAGCCGATGCTGCTGCAAGGGTGGCGTCATGAGCTGGTCGGTCACCTGCTGGCACAATAAGCCACCAGACGGTTGCACCTATAAATCAATCCTCACCCTCGGGTGGGGATTTTTTATTGGACGAAAGCTAGAAATGGGTTCGCCGATCGAGGGGGGTATTGCGGTACCATATTCCAGTCAATCCACCGTATCTACTGGATAGGAAACAGGAAAATGCAATTTATCCCCAATGGCCCCGATATTCCCAATGAGCTGCTGCATGCCCATGAAGAGGGACGTGTGTTGTTTTTTTGTGGGGCGGGCATTTCCTATCCAGCGGGTTTGCCTGGATTCGGTGAGCTCGTTATTAGGATGTCAAAGCATGCAGGCGAGCCATTAGATAGGTCTGAGCAAGACATGGTCACACAGGGTGGATTTGATCGCGCAATCGGACATTATGAGAAGCGCATTCAAGGCGGGAGAGCTGCGGTACGTCGTGGTTTACCATCCTGCCTGACTGCTGATTTATCAAAGCCACGAGCTCTCACTACTCATCTTGCTTTGCTGACTCTTGGCAAGGATAAAAAAGATAACCTGAAACTCGTTACCACTAACTTCGATACCTTGTTTGAAAAGGCGGGGAAATCACCGATAACCATTCATCAGGCCCCACCCTCCCGATCCCGTTGGAATGGAGTGGTGCATTTGCACGGACGTATGCCAGATTCAGCCTCAGAAGAAGACCTTGATCAGCTGATCTTGTCTGATGGCGATTTTGGACAGGCATATCTTACTGAAGGTTGGGCAGCTCGGTTTGTCGCTGGCCTATTCAGAGATTACACACTCTGTTTTGTCGGTTACAGCATTGATGATCCTGTATTGCGATATATGACCGCCGCCCATGCATTGGATGGTTCACGGAAGATTTTTGCTTTTGCATCCTATAAACGTGATGAATTGGATATCACGAAGCAGAAATGGCAAGACAAACATGTCATCCCCATTATGTATGACGATGTAAATTATCATCGCATGTTACATCAGACTTTGCATGTATGGGCATCTATATATCGTGATGGTGTAAGGGGCAAGGAGCGATTAGTTGCTCGGTATGCATATAAGCAACCCAATCAGAGTTCGTCACAAAACGACTTTGTTAGTCGAATGCGATGGGCTTTAGCCGATCCATCAGGCTTGCCCGCCAAATGCTTTGCCCAGCTTAATCCGACTCCATCACTGGACTGGCTTGATGTATTTACCAGCAAATGTTTTGGTCACAATGATTTAACATGTTTTGGTGTGCAACCGCAGGGTAAAATAAATGAAAGCTTGAGCTTTAGCTTGCTACAACATCCTGCTTCCTATATGTCTGCGCCAGCCATGAGTGTGGTTACAAATGGCTTGTCAGGCGATTGGGATGAAGTGATGCCACCTTTGGCATATTGGCTTACTCGCCACTTGGGGAACCCAAAATTACTACTTTGGTTTGTCTCAAATGGAGGTCAATTGCATAGACGATGGCGGAGGTTAGTGGAAAATGCCTTATCCCGCTTTGATTCAATGATGTGTGACGATCAGTTTATCGAAATTGACGAAGTCAAGGATCAGTCACAGTATGCAATTCCAGACCCTATGATGCGCACCTTGTGGCGTCTGTTGCTGCTTGGTCGGATAAAGTGTTCAGATTGTGATAGAAATATTTTTCAGTGGATGTCGCGCTTGGGAAGAGAACCATCAAATGTGATGTTACGTTTGGAATTGCGGGAGTTACTTGCGCCTAAAATAGCGTTGAGAAAACCATATAATTTAAGTAGTAACAAAACGGACCAAGAACCAATAAATGTTCGGGATCGGGTAGATTGGGAACTCGTGCTTGCCGCAGATAATGTGAGATATGTGATTTCACATGATGTAAATAATCAACAATGGAAAACAGCCTTACCTTATTTTCTGGACGAACTCCAACAACTGCTCCGCGATGCACTGGATCTGCAGCGTGAACTGAATGATGCCAGCGAGTATCGAGACTTTTCTTATTTGGCACTGCCTTCCATTGCTCTATATGACTCCCATAGTGGTCATTATGACTGGCTTGTTCTTGTTGAATTACTGCGCGAAGCTTGGTTAATGGTACTGAAAAGTGATCGAGTACAAGCAATCAATATTGCGCAATCTTGGTTCTCTTTACCTTATCCCCTCTTTAAACGTTTAGCCTTATTTGCAGCCAGCCAGGATGACTGCATCTCATCTGAACTGTGGTCGGAATGGCTACGCTCTGATAATGGACGGTGGCTTTGGGCCAGCGATACTGAGTCCGAGATGTTAAACTTATTTGAAGCGCAAGGAAAGTTACTGACAGGAAATGCTCAAGCACAGCTGGAGGCGGCTATTTTGGCCGGGCCACCATCTGAGTTGGAATCAACACGAATATATATCGAACACTCCATTTGGCAGCTATTGGCAAAGTTGAATGATTCAGGGCTTGTGTTGGGAAAAGAGGCAGCAGAACACTTCGCCATACTATCCAACCTTCATCCCGAATGGGGGGCAGAGGAAAGTAACGGCTTCGCTAGTGATCGCGGAGATGATGATATTGTTCCCCGAAAGCGTAAGTTATTGGTCGACTGGATGAAGCAACAATCATCTGGAAGGATGGATTCTTATCGAGATGGATGGCGTGATGTGTGCCGCACCCGTTTCTTTCACACCCTGCTAGCTCTGTATGACCTTTCGCAAGAGGGGGAGTGGCCTGTCGACCGATGGCGAGTCGCTCTGCAATGTTGGTCTGATGAAAAAATGCTGCTTCGTTCATGGCGATTCGTTGCTCCATTAGTGCTAACAATGCCCGAGCCTGTGTTGCTACAAATAATCCATGCAGTAACTTGGTGGATAGAGAGGGCAAGCACCCAAGAGCATAACGACAAATCCATCATTGCCATTTGTCGTCGTATATTGGTGCTTCCAATGGAGGTCGATGCTGGGAGTCGTACCATTCGTAATGGAATTGAGGTTGATGATCCACTTGGTTCTGCCATTAACCATCCCGTTGGGCATATTACTCAAGCATTATTGAACCAGTGGTTTAAACAGCAGCTGAACGATAATGACGGACTGCCTGCCGATTTGGCTCCAATATTTACAGAGTTATGTGATACCACTGTTGCGGTATTTCGTCATGGTCGCATAGTACTCTGTTCTCGATTGATTACATTTTTCCGTGTGGATCAAGAATGGACGACTCAAATCCTGTTGCCTCTGCTCGATTGGGAGAATCAAGCTGATGCCAATGCATATTGGCAGGGTTTTCTCTGGTCACCCCGTCTTTACCTTCCTTTATTAATGGCCTTTAAACCACATTTGCTCGCCTGTGCTGGCCATTACAATCAACTGGGCGAACACAGTCAGCAATTCGCAACATTTATGACGTATGGCGCCTTAGCACAAGCTGATGGTTATAAACCAGAAGAGTTCCGTGCAGCGATTGAAGTGATGCCACCTGAGGGATTCCAAAGTGTTTTGCATGCACTGGTTCAAGCGCTTGATGGCGCGGGTGAGCAGCGTGAGGAGTACTGGATAAACCGAGCCAAGCCTTTTTGGCAAAATATCTGGCCTAAATCCAACGCATTCTTCACGAGTAAAATCGCTGAAACTTTGGCCAGATTGGTCATTGCCGCTCGCGGTGAGTTTCCGGATGCATTAGCGACAGTTCATGCTGGATTACAGCCGATTCAAAACACTCATTACGTTATACACCTTTTGCATCAATCAGGCTTATGCAAACAATTCCCTACACATGCATTGTCTTTGCTGAACGCTATTATCGCTGAGCCGCAGTGGGTATCAGACGAGTTGAGTTTATGTCTGACAGCGATTGTGCAAAGCGATCCGCTTCTTGAGGAAAATCGTGATTACCAGAGGCTTCTCGGTGTCGTCCGGATAAAGACATTGTGAGTGATACGCACCAGGGGATTGCAGCGTAACGAATTGAAAAGGCAGCGGCTAATACCGCTGCCTTTTTTGATCACCAGATAGGCTGGGTCAGGTAGGGGTTGCTCACCTTCTCGCGACCGAAGGTGGAGCTGGGGCCGTGGCCCGGGATAAAGACGATTTCGTCACCCAGCGGCAGCAGGGTCTCGGTGATCGACTTGATCAGCGTACAGTGATCCCCACGGGGAAAGTCGGTGCGGCCGATGCTGCCGGCAAACAGCACATCGCCAACCCAGGCGAGTTTTTCGGCCTGACTCAGCAGCACGATATGGCCCGGGGTGTGGCCGGGGCAGAAGTAGACATCCAGCTCGCACTGGCCAAGCTGCACCTTGTCACCCTGCTCAAGCCAGCGATCCGGCGTGAAGGCGGGGGTATGGGCGAAGCCGAACATCTGGCTCTGCTGGGGCAGCATGTCGAGCCAGAAGGCGTCCTCCTTGTGGGGACCGGTAATGGCGACGCCGGTCTTTTCCCTCAGCTCGGCGGCGGCACCCACATGATCCAGATGACCGTGGGTCAGCAGTATGTGGGTCAGGGTCAGGCCGCGCTTGGCGATGGCGGCCAGCAGTTTGTCCGCTTCGCCGCCCGGATCGATCAGGGCCGCCTGATGGGTCTCGTCACACCAGATGAGGGAGCAGTTCTGGGCGAACTGGGTGACCGGGATCACCTCGAATTTCAACATAGAGTTCCTCTCTTGGGATGGGTCAGCCGCGCAGTGCGCTGGCATGCTGCTCGGCGAAATAGTCGAGGCAGGCCTGCTTGTCACCGCGAAACACGATGCGCTCCTGCTTGTTGCCAAGCTGGTAGAGATACATGGGATCGTAGTAGCGGGTCAGCAGCAAGGTGATCCAGGCCAGATGCAGCCCGGTATCGCCGCTCTTTTCCTGCTCGGTGAGGGCGGTCTGCATCAGGGTATCCAGCTCGCGGTGGGCCAGATCGCCGAGGCGGCGCTTGAGGCGGGCCAACGCATCGGTGAGGTAGGCGGCAAACAGCGGCCATCCCTCTTCCTGGCCATACATGGCTTGATAGCGCAGCCAGAGATCGTGCACGTAATCTTCGCGGATCTGCTCGGCGCGATCGATCTGCGGTACATCTACCACCACCAGCGGTGCCTGACTCATGGCCTCATGGAGGGAGAGGGGCAGGCAGCAGCGGCCAATCAGGCGGCTCTCGTCCTCGACCACGAAGGCATGCTCGCCCTGATGGCGGCGCTTGAGCAGTTCGATGGCCATGTTGTTTTCAAAGTTGATGTTGCTGGGCTGGCCGCCGGGCAGCTGACCAAACGACGAGCCCCTGTGATGGGCGTGTCCTTCCAGATCGAGCGCTTGGGCCACGTGGTCCAGCATATGGGTCTTGCCGGAGCCGGTCATGCCGGTCAGTACAGTCCAGCGGCACTCGGCAGAGGCCTTGTCCTGGGTGTCGATCAGGAAGCGGCGCAGCTCCTTGTAGCCACCGGCGACGCGGGGGCGAGTCACCCCCGCTTCAGCCAGCCACTGTTGTACAGTTTGCGAGCGCAGGCCGCCGCGAAAGCAGTAGAGCAGGGCATCGGGCTGCTTGCGCAACTGCGCCAGCCAGCCTTCGAGTCGTTCGGCACGTACTGCTCCCCCCACCAGCTTGTGTCCAAGCTCAATGGCGGCGGCCTGACCCTGCTTCTTGAAGCAGGTCCCCACCTGGGCGCGCTCATCGTCTGTCATCAAGGGCAGGCTGGTCGAGCAGGGGAAGGCCCCCTCCTTGAACTCGATGGGGGCGCGCACATCAATCAACGGTACATCGCCTAAAAAAATCTGGGCGTAGTCCGTGGCCAGTGGCAATTCACTCATTGGACAATCTCGATAAAGCGGGAGCCCTCAAGGGGCTTGATCTGACCGATGGGCGAGAGTTCTAGCCCAGCTTCTTGTGCGATGGCGAGCAGCTCGGCTTCGCTCTCTTTACCCACGGCGACCAGCAGGCCGCCGCTGGTTTGCGGGTCGCACATGATGTTGCGGGTGCGATCGTCCATGGCATCCAGCTTGTGGCCGTAGGAGTCGTGGTTGCGCAGGGTACCGCCCGGTACGCAGCCCTCGGCGAGGTAGTAATCCACCTCATCCAGCAGCGGCAGCGCCTTGAAGTCGAGGCGGGCGCTGACGCCAGATCCTTCACACATCTCCAGCAGATGACCGGCCAGACCAAAACCGGTCACGTCGGTCATGGCGTGGACACCCGGCAGCTCGGCAAAACGCTGGCCAATCTTGTTGAGGGTGCACATGGCGTTGGGGGCCAGCTGCTCGTGTTCAGGCTTGAGCTTGCCCTTCTTCTGGGCGGTGGTGAGGATACCGATACCGAGGGGCTTGGTCAGATAGAGGGTGTCACCCACCTTGGCGGTGTCGTTCTGCTTGATGGCGTCCAGGGGCACGATACCGGTGACCGCAAGGCCGAAGATGGGCTCGGGGGCATCGATACTGTGACCACCGGCCAGCGAAATGCCCGCTTCGTGGCACACCTGACGGCCGCCGTCGATCACCTGCTGGGCCACTTCGGCGGGCAGGGTATTGATGGGCCAGCCGAGGATGGCGATGGCAACGATGGGCTTGCCACCCATGGCGTAGATATCGCTGATGGCATTGGTGGCGGCAATGCGGCCAAAGGTGAAGGGGTCATCGACGATGGGCATGAAGAAGTCGGTGGTGGAGACAATGCCCTGACCGTTGCCGATATCGACCACGGCCGCGTCATCCTTGCTGCTGTTGCCAACGATCAGGGTCGGGTCGTTGAAGCCCGGGATCTGGCTCTTGAGGATGGTGTCGAGTACCTTGGGAGAAATTTTGCAGCCGCAGCCAGCGCCGTGGCTGTATTGGGTCAGACGAATGGAAGACATACTTACCCCTTTTATTTGCAAACAGAGCAGAGGCTCTGTGGAGCCGTCTTGGTCAATGGGCGGCCTTGTAGAGAGGAAGACAAGAAGCCGCAAATATGGGTGGCCTCGGTGCCAACAGGGGCAGCGATGACTGGCAGTTATGAAGGACCGCCAGGCCGGACGGGGAAGAAAAGGGCGACAAGGTGCGCCAGCGCAGCCCCGCCAAGGGCCACAGGACGGGGCATTATGCCACATTTGCCCCTTGGGGTTCGAACAGGAATTCACATAAACAGCAGGGAATTGCCCGCACTTGCCTGTCATCTGTCTGGATCCGGCGCTGACTGATTGATTGAAGTACAGATGCAGCAAAAAGAACGCCAAAGAGACCAAAAGCATGCAACCGCCGATCTACAACAGGAGAGCTTGGTGACCACCACATTTTTGGTTAACCACCCCATCACCACGGCGCAGTTTGCGGCGTTGTTGGCGCAGACCTCGCTGGGGGCGAGACGGCCGCTGGACCATCCGGCCATCCTGCAGGGCATGCTGGATAACGCCAATTTGCTGATCACCGCCTGGCAGGGCGAGACCCTGGTCGGTGTGGCCCGCTCGGTGACCGATTTTCATTTTTGCTGCTACCTCTCGGATCTGGCGGTGGCCGAGTCGGTGCAGGGGCTGGGGATTGGCAAAGCCCTTATTCGCGAGACGTTTTTGCAATTGCAGCCGGGCTGCAAGCTGATCCTGCTGGCCGCGCCGCAGGCGGTGGCGTACTACCCCAAGCTTGGATTTAGCCAGCACCCGAGTGCCTGGGTGATGAGCGGTCTGGATGAACTGGTGCTGGATGAGTTGGCATAAGCCCGTCAACTCATCCAGACAGGGCGAGATTAATTTATCCGGCTTGCTCCAGCGCCGGTTGCCGTGACTTGCCCCAGCGGCGCAGGCGCCGTTGCAGTGGCCGCTCCAGCAGGTTGTAGCTCAGCGACGAGAGCCCGATCAGCACCGCCAGCATCAGCAAGGTGGCCACCACCCCCAGCAGCGGGTTGGTCTGGCCATACCACCACTCGGTGAGCCCTGGCGCCAGATAGTGGATGAGCTCGCAGCCGGTGAGCAGGACCAGCGCATGGAGCAGGTAGATGGAGTAGGAGAGATCCCCCAGCCAGTTGGTGAAGCGGTTATCCAAAAGGCGCAGCAGCGGGCTCTGGCGCTCCCCCTGGGCGGCGGCAATCCAGATCAACAGCACGTAGGAGCTGATCAGCAGCAGGGTCAGCTGCGGCGTCATGGCGAACTGCATCAGCGCGAAGGGCAGCACAAAGGCGATCAAGAGCGGCAGATCATGCTTCATCATGGGCGAGCTTTTCGCGGCCTTCACCCTCGGCAGCAGCCAGAGGCCGAGCACAAACTCACTCACCCCGCGTCCCACTGCAAGCGCGCCGCTGGTGACATCCAGGGTGCCGCGACTGTGCACGATAAAGGCCAGCACCGTCAGCGCCAGCAGGGGGGCGAGATGGCTCCAGCGACTGCGGGTGACCGCCAGCGGAATCAGCAGCGGGAACAGCAGGTAGCTGATCCACTCCACGCTGAGCGACCAGGCGGCGAAGTTCCAGGTCAGCCCGTGATCGGTCACCACCTGCAGCAGCAGGAAGGCACTCGGCAGCGCCTCGGCCGGGGTGAAGGGGGAGCCGAAGGGGGGCATCCCTTCCCACTCCCACATCTTGAACAAGGGGCCGGCGTAGAAGCCCACCCCGTGCTGCGCCTTGTAAAGCTCCCAGCCGACCAGCAGCAGCAGGGTCACCAGATAGAGGGGGTAGACGCGGGTCAGCCGCAGCCAGAGAAAGCGGCCATAACCGATAGTGCGGGGAGTGCGGGTGAAACCCTCCCCATAGACATGGGCCAGCACCACGCCGCTCAAAATAAAGAACAGGTCGACCCAGAGGTAGCCGTTCTCGATGAGTTGGGTGTGGCCTGCGATCGACTCCATCCACTGGGGAAAGAGCAGCAAGCGGGCATGGAACAGCACCACCATCAGGGCAGCGATGCCCCGCAGCGGCGTTAACAGCGGCAATGATTGATTCATATCGGGATCCCTTGTGATGTTCAGCTTGGCCTGACATCGGTTTTTGTTGTTGTACCGTCCATCAATCCTGATGGGTCGGTTGCCCCGGCTTGGCTGCCGCAGGCGGGATCACACTACGGAAAAGAGAGTCATACGGATGTGATTTAAATCATAAATGTGCAGTTATTGTGCAAAGTAATTTAAACAGAGAAGAAGTGGGGCGCTGGCAGGGAAAGAGGAGGAGAGGAAACACCAATAAAGCAGAGAGGGGGAATCGGGGCGAGCCTCAGGCACCATACGATGCAAAGCAATAAGGCCCACAAGGGGCCTGATTGATCACAAGGGGAGGGTGGTTGCCGATCAGCGGGCGCGTACCACCAGTCCCTTGAGGTAGAAGCCTTCCGGATAGGCGGTACCGATGGGGTGATCGGAGGCCTGGGAGAGCAGCTCCAGGATCTGGGCATCGCGACCGGCATCAAGCGCCGCATCGGCGACGATCTTCTGGAACAGGCTCTGCTCCATCAGGCCGGAGCAGGAGTAGGTCAGCAGCACGCCACCCGGCGCCAGCAGCTGGAACGCCAGCATGTTGATGTCCTTGTAGCCTCGGCAGGCACCCAGCAACTGGGCCTTGCTCTCGGCGAATTTGGGCGGATCCAGCACGATGACATCGAACTTCTCGCCCTTCTCGCGGTATTCACGCAGCAGCTTGAATACGTCGTGACGGACAAACTGGGTGTTGCTGGTATCCAGCCCGTTCAGCTCGGCGTTCTGGCGGGCGATATCCAGCGCATTCTGGGAGAGATCGACGTTGACCACTTCCTTGGCGCCGCCCTTGAGGGCATAAACGCCAAAACCGCCGGTGTAGCAGAAGCAGTTGAGCACCCGCTTGCCTTCGGTGTACTTGGCGGCAGCCTGACGGTTGTCACGCTGATCCAGATAGAAACCGGTTTTGTGGCCGTTGCGAATGTCTACCAGGATCTTGACGCCACCGTTCTCCTCGATGACCACCGGCTCGTTCGGGGTCTCGCCATAAATGACGCCGGTGCGCTCTTTCAGCCCTTCCTTCTTGCGTACCGCCACGTCGGAGCGCTCATAGATGCTGCACTCGGGGTAGAGGGTACGCAGTGCTTGGGTGATCAGCTCACGCTGGAACTCGGCACCGGCAGAGAGGATCTGGCACACCAGAAAATCGGCATAACGGTCGATGGTTAGACCCGGCAGGCCGTCGGATTCGGCGGCGCAGAGGCGATAGCCGGTGAGACCCTGACGCTTGATCAGCGGATCGCGAGACTCTTGAGCATATTTGAGGCGACGGATAAAGAAGTCGAGATCGACGGTCTCATCCTTGTCGAAGGTCCAGACTCGGGCTCGGATCTGGGAGCTGCCTGACCAAGCGCCACGGGCGAGCCACTTGCCATCGTTGGCATAGATCTCGACGGTATCGCCGTCAATGGGGTTGCCCTGAACCCGCTCAATCCCCTTGGAGAAGATCCAGGGGTGGCGACGCAGCAGGGATTTTTCGCGGCCTTTGACGAGATAGATGGAAGCGCTCATGGATGTTTGCCGATGGTAGAAAGAAAAGGGGCCACATTCTATGTGCAATAGTGCGGCTAAGCCAGCCTTTGCTGGTATATGGCAGAGTGACGAATTGTACGTCTGGACAACGCCCGAGTGTTGCATATGCAAGATTTGCAGAATCTCAATGTTGGCGTTTCACGCTGTTTATCTTATATGTCACAGTTGGTTGTGCTTTTTTTTTGTTCAGCGCTGGTCGCTATATGTGCACAATGTAGCCAATAAAGCGTTTTAACCTTACTTTATAGTGATTTTCGCTAAAGAGTCATTTGATGATGTCGATAGTGGGGAAGACCATTTTGAATCTTTCCTGTATCGAGCTGTCCATGTTCCTCTCCATCGCTACCAATATTTCTGCCCTCAATGCTTCTCGCCATCTTGGTCAATCATCCAACACGCTGGATTCGGTATATCGACGACTCTCATCCGGCTTGCGCATCAACAGTGCCGCTGATGATGCAGCAGGCTTGCAGATCAGTAATCGCCTCACCAGTGAAGTGAACGGGATCAACACCGCTATTCGCAACGCCAATGATGGGATCTCGGTGATCAACATCGCCGATGGGGCGCTTGATGAGTCGGTGAACCTGATGCAGCGGATGCGCACCCTGGCACTGCAGTCGGGAAGCGGTGCCAATACAGCAGAGGATCGCGTAGCCCTGAATGCTGAGTTCAAGCAACTGCAGTTGGAGATGGACCGGATTGCCACAGGTACCCGGTTTGCCGGACAGGACCTGCTGGCGGGGAGTTACGAAGGTATCTTCTTGGTCGGTGCCTATGCAGGACAGAATACCGTCATTACCGATCTCAATGCCCAGACCAAAAATCTGGGGGAGATGGAGTGGCGAGCGCGCAGTCCGGCAGGAAGCAAGCCTGGGGCGTATGACATTGCTGATCTCAAGCTTTCATCTCAGCCTATCACCCTTAATGGCGTCACTTTTGACAAGGACTATTCAACCCTGGAAGCGTTCGTGGCAGATATTAATGGCACCACCTTTCCCAATAATCAGGGGCCGGTACAAGCGCAACAACTGCCATTTTCAGTCGCCTCCGCGGTCGATTTATCCGCATTACCCTCCTATATCGATGTGGCGGGTCACTCTGTGGATTTGACCACAGGCATTGATATGACCGGATGGGATCCGGTCAATCCGACAGCAAAAAATAGTGCCATCATGGCAACCGTGGTTCAACGCATCAACAGTACTGCGCAATCGGCAGGTCTGGGTTTTTATGTGAGTGCCTCCAACAACAGCAATCCCGCCAGCAATGCATTGACCATGCATAGCGCTCAGGGCAACAGCCTTGCGCTGGCCAATGGCACAACCCCCCCTCCGCAACCAGCACCACCGGCGCCTCCGGTGATCAGTAGTTCCTCTCTGAGCTCTCTGTTACCCGATGTTACATCGACGACGTATATCGGTCAGATGGAGCTGCGCTCATCAGGCGACAAGTATTCCAATATTGATATGCAGGGAGCGAGCTTGCATGCGCTTGGCTTTTATCAAGAGGACAAGAAGAAATATACCGTTGATAATATTGATGTTCTTAGTGAAGACAACGCCAGCAGGGCCATCAAAACCCTGGATGTGGGTATGAAACAGCTGGGTGTTCAGCGTTCTCGGCTCGGGGCCCAAGCCAACGCGCTGGATTCACGGGTACGCAATCTGGCCAATGCCAATGAGAACCTCAGCGCTGCCCGTTCAAGGATCCGGGACGCCGACATGGCGGTAGAATCGGCGCGTTTGGTCAGCACTCAAATCTTGCAGCAGGCGAGTGCTTCGATTTTGAGTCAGGCAAACAGTCGCCCCAATGCGGCCCTGAGTTTGCTGCAATCCTGAGCGGGGCTGCCAGCCAGCATAGCAATTGGTCGCTATCATTCATGGTCACTATCCATACAGACAAAGAGGCCACCCAATGGGTGGCCTCTTTTCTTATTGCTTCTTGTTGCCGGATGCTATTCGGCAGCGTCAGAGAGTGATCCCCTTGAGTGCCTGGGTCAGTTCGCTGGCGGTGGCTTTAAGCCCCTGCGTACCGGCTACCGAGGCGCTGGCAGACTCCTCCACCTGCGCCGCTTCATGGCGCACCTGATCCAGATTGTGGGTGATCTCGGCGGCGACCGAGCTCTGCTCTTCGCTCGAGGTGGCGATCTGGGTGCTCATCTCTAGCACCGCATCGCTGTGGTTGCTCAGCTTTTCGATATCGAGCCCCACTTCGCTGATGAGCTGCTGGCTGCTGGCGGCGCGCCCCACGGTTTTCTCCATGATCTCGTTCAGCGCGCCGGTACCGGTCTGCAGCTCTTCGATCATCTGCTGGATCTCCACCGTCGCCTGCTGGGTACGGCTGGCGAGGGTACGCACTTCATCAGCTACCACCGCAAAGCCGCGACCCTGCTCACCGGCCCGTGCCGCTTCGATAGCGGCGTTGAGGGCCAACAAGTTGGTCTGCTGGGAGATAGCGTTGATGACGTTGATCACCTCGTTGATCCGGTTGGCGTTGTGGGTGAGCCGCTCGACCGCGCCGGAGGCGTTGCCAATTTCGTCGGCCAGGGTGCGGATCGCTTCGATGGTGCGGGCTACCCGGTTGGCGCCATTGGCTGCCTCTTCGCTCGACTGGCGGGTTTGTTGCAGGGTGTCGTTGGCATTGCGCGCCACTTCGCGAATGGCGGCTGACATCTGCTCCATGGCAGTGGCCAGCGAATCCATGTGCTGGCGCTGGGAACGCGCCATGGTCTCGCCTTCGCGTGCATGGTCACGAAACTCATCGGCGGCCATGGTCAGCGCTTCGGCAGACTCCTCCACCAGTTTGACGATCTGGTGCTGGCGGTCGGTAAAGCGGTCGATGCTACCCGCCAGGGTGGAGAACTCGTCCCGCACCGGGAAGAAGTTGAGTCGGAAGGTGAGATCCCCGTCCGCCACGGTTTGCAGCGCCTTGTTGGTGGAGTAGAGCGCACCGGAGACAAAGGTCATCATGTAGTGGATCACCAGCGCCATCAGGGCGGCCAGCGCGCCGATCAGGAGCAGGGTCGAGCCCTGACCCTCCCACATGGAGAGGTTGCCGGTATCGAGATCACCGGTGACGTAGCCCGCCTGACCCGCTGGCGCGCTAAAGAGGTAGTGATCTCCTTGCTGCTGCAACCCGCTGCTGCCTTGCCGGGTCAGACGCAGATCAGCAGGCAACACCAGAGTGGGCTGCTGGCTGACCAGCTGCGCCGTGGTTTCGACCCGTTGTTGCAACTGCGCTACCCGCAGGGAGATCTCCTGCTGATGGCTGGCTGCCAGCATATACCAGCTGAGAAAGGCGATGATGAAGAGAGGTAACCAGAACGCGATATGGAATTTTTCACTGATGGTGAGGTGAATGAGATAGCGGTCAACCCACCGGAATTTAACTTCTTTCATAATGGAGCTGCATCCTGCAGAGATAGAGTGTCGGGCACATTATCGTCTCGGGAATTTTTTTCTTAAGCGGAAGGTGTGAGAAATGGGAGAGCAATCGTTTGTCATTCGGGTTTGGGGGCAGGTGCAGGGGGTGGGATTTCGCTATTTCACCCGTGAGCGGGCGCTGCAACTGGGTTTGCGGGGCCATGCCTACAACCTGGAGGATGGCTCGGTGGAGATCCTCATCAGCGGCCCCGCGCAGGGGGTGCAGATGATGCTGGGTTGGCTGGAGCATGGCCCGCGCACCGCTCGGGTGACCCGGATGGAGTATGAAGAGGCGCTGCCGCCCACTGGTCAGGGCTTTCACACCAACTGAAGGGGCGGAGACGAGATGGACGCGGACAAGGAAGGTCTGTTGCTGACTCAGGCAACAAGCTGGGTCGCCCGTTATCAGGAGGCGGCGCGGGCGGTGCGCGAAGAGGCCAGCGAACCGGCCGTGCATGGCTACCGTATCGCGGCGCGCCGCTTGCTGGCACTCCTCGCCCTGTGGCGGCCACTCACCTATCATCCCGAGCTGGAGCGGCGTCTGCTGCGCTCGGTCGGGCGGCTTTCAGCGCTGCGGGATGCTCAGGTCTACGCCGAGCGTTTTGGCAAGCCGCCTGCCAGCACGGGCAATACTCATAAATCTGCCTGTCGCGTACCCCTGTTGTCACGGCGACTGGCCCGCTGGCTCGCGGCGGTGGTGCAGGTGCAGGATGCGCGGGCATTGGCGTTCTTCTATCAGCAGCATCTGGCCCTGCGCCTTGATGAGGCGCAGAGCGCTCTCGATGAACCTATTCCCTGCGTCGAGAAATCTGCCGGTTCCCGTCAGCAACAGTTGCGCCGCTGGCATCGGCTGCGCCTCGAGATCAAGCAGGCCCGTTATGGCGTGGAACTGTTGCTGGATCTGGGGAGTGGGGATCCCGGTTGGTTGAGCACCCTGACTCACTGGCAGGAGCGACTCGGCCAGTTGCAGGATTGGCGTCAATGGCGGCGGAGGTTGCGAGCAGAGCAGGGGAACACCTGCAAGCAGATGAAACTGCGGCAGCAGTTGAAGGGGAAGATCACCACCCGATTGCGTCAACTGGACTGCCAGCAGGCGGAGCTGGTGGCGCTCAAACTGGCGATGCAGGCAGGCCACAACATGGATGACATGGCAAGTCGGGTGGTCAGGTATTCAGAACAAAATGTATCGCCCGCGAATCCCGGTGGTGGATAGCCCCGAGACCGCAATCTGCGGACGTCATCCGCGACCAGCATCTACAAAAACTATCCAGGCCAAACAGGTGAGACAAAAAAGAGAGGCCGTTTGGCCTCTCTTCTCTATCTGGCTGTGGTCGCAGTCAGCGATACGCTTACTTGACGCGCATACCCGGCTGGGCGCCTTCCTGCGGCTCCAGGATCCAGAGATCCTTGCCGCCCGGGCCTGCAGCCAGCACCATGCCTTCGGACATGCCGAAACGCATCTTGCGCGGCGCCAGGTTGGCCACCATGACGGTCAGCTTGCCTTCCAGATCTTCCGGGTTGTAGGCGGACTTGATACCGGCAAACACCTGACGGGTCTCGCCGCCGATATCCAGTTGCAGCTTGAGCAGCTTCTCGGCTTCCGGTACCGCTTCGGCCTTCTTGATCAGCGCGACGCGCAGGTCAATCTTGGCAAAATCGTCATAGGTGATGGTTTCGCTGATGGGGTCATCAGCCAGCGGGCCGGTCACTTTCGGTGCCTGCTCCTTGGCCAGGTCTTCCTTGGATGCCTCGATCATGGCTTCAATCTTCGCCGGCTCGATGCGGGAGAAGAGGGCCTTGAACGGCGCAACGGTGTGATCGACCAGCGGCATCTCGATGCCATCCCAGCTGAGGGTTTCGGCCAGGAAGGCTTCGGCACGTTCGGCCAGCAGCGGCATGACGGGCTTGAGGTAAGCCATCAGCACGCGGAACAGGTTGATGCCGACGGAGCAGACAGCTTGCAGCTCAGCATCAGCGCCTTCCTGCTTGGCGATAACCCAGGGAGCCTTGTCGTCCACGTAGCGGTTGGCCTTGTCGGCCAGCGCCATGATTTCGCGGATGGCGCGGCTGAATTCGCGGCTCTCATAGGCTTCCGCAATGGCGGTACGGGCGTTGGCGAACTCGGCGTAGAGCTCGGGTTCGGCGCAGGTGGCAGCCAGCTTGCCGCCAAAGCGCTTGGCGATAAAGCCGGCGTTGCGGGAGGCAAGGTTGACCAGCTTGTTGACCACGTCGGCGTTGACGCGCTGCACGAAATCTTCGAGGTTCAGGTCCAGATCATCGATGCGGCTGTTGAGCTTGGCGGCGTAGTAGTAACGCAGGCACTCCGGATCAAGGTGGTTCAGGTAGGTAGATGCCTTGATAAAGGTGCCCTTGGACTTGGACATCTTGGCGCCGTTGACGGTTACATAGCCGTGCACGTTGACCTTGGTCGGCTTGCGGAAGTTGGCACCTTCCAGCATGGACGGCCAGAACAGGCAGTGGAAGTAGGCGATGTCCTTGCCGATGAAGTGGTAGAGCTCGGCGTCGGAGTCCGCTTTCCAGTAGCTGTCAAAGTCGATGTCGCCACGCTTGTTGCACAGGTTCTTGAAGGAAGCCATGTAACCGATGGGGGCATCCAGCCAGACGTAGAAGTACTTGCCCGGGGCGCCGGGAATTTCGAAACCGAAGTAGGGGGCGTCGCGGGTGATGTCCCACTGCTGCAGGCCGCTCTCGAACCACTCCTGCATCTTGTTGGCCATCTCTTCCTGAATGGCGCCGGAGCCGCGCACCCACTCAGAGAGCCATTTTTCAAACTGCGGCAGGTCGAAGAAGAAGTGCTCGGAGTCCTTCATTACCGGAGTTGCGCCGGAGACAGCAGATTTCGGTTCTATCAGCTCGGTCGGGCTGTAGGTAGCGCCGCAGCTGTCGCAGTTGTCGCCATACTGCTCCGGAGACTTGCACTTGGGGCAGGTCCCCTTGACGAAACGGTCCGGCAGGAACATGGATTTTTCCGGATCGAACAGCTGGGAGATGGTGCGGCTCTTGATAAAACCACCATTTTTCAGACGGCCATAGATCAGCTCCGCCAGCTCGCGGTTCTCGTCGCTGTGGGTGGAGTGATAGTTGTCAAAGCTGATGTTGAACCCGGCGAAATCGGCCTGGTGCTCCTTGGAGACAGCGGCAATCATCTCTTCCGGGGTGATCCCCATCTGCTGTGCCTTGAGCATGATCGGGGTGCCGTGGGCATCATCGGCACAGATGAAGTGCACCTGATGACCGCGCATTCGCTGATAACGAACCCAGATATCGGCCTGGATGTGTTCCAGCATGTGGCCAAGATGGATGGAGCCATTGGCATAGGGGAGGGCGCAGGTTACCAGCATTTTACGAGGATCAGTTGCCATATTACGTTCTTGATGTGCTTGTTGGGATGATAGAGTGCCGTGCATGTTACCCGAATTAGGGGTAGCCTGCCTAGGGTTGTGGCTGTGCCAACCTTGGCAGCACCTGCTGTTACGATGGCAGGCAAGCCACTGATTTGTGTGCGGTAACCGTTCACCTCAAGATAATGACAAGATAATGAGGAGTTAATGGTGATTGATTCAGTAAAACAGATCCTCGCCGAATTTAAGCCAGCAGGCTGGCACAAGAATCTGGTGGATGCCGGATTCGTTCGCGAGATCATCAATCAGGGTCAGGGGCTTACTATCCGGTTGGTATTGCCGTTTGCCGGTCTCTCGCTGCTCGATCAGCTCAAAGAGAACTACGATGCCAGGCTGAGCAGCGCCACCGGCGCCGCCCGCATCGACTGGGCATTGGAGATTGACGTCGCCAGCATGCCGAGGGCGCAGGGCCTCAATGCCGTGCAGGGCATTCGCAACATCATCGTGGTCGCTTCCGGCAAGGGGGGGGTGGGCAAATCCACCACCGCGGTCAACTTGGCGCTGGCCCTGCAAAAAGAGGGGGCGCGGGTCGCTATTCTCGATGCCGATATCTATGGCCCTTCCATTCCCACCATGATGGGCACCCTCACAGAGCGCCCGGTCAGCCATGACGGCAAGCTGATGGAGCCGGTGATGGCCTGCGGCCTCAAGAGCAACAGTATCGGCTATCTGGTCTCCGAGCAGGATGCCACCATCTGGCGTGGCCCGATGGCGAGCAAGGCGCTGGCGCAGATCCTTCACGAGACCCGCTGGGGCGAGGTGGATTATCTGGTGGTAGACATGCCGCCGGGCACTGGCGATATCCAGCTCACCATGGCCCAACAGGTGCCGACGTCGGCGGCAGTGATCGTCACCACCCCGCAAGATGTGGCGCTGGCCGATGCCCGCAAGGGGATCGCTATGTTCAACAAGGTCAATGTGCCGGTGCTTGGCATCATCGAGAACATGAGTTACCACGTTTGCAGCGCCTGTGGTCATCATGAGCCGCTGTTCGGTACCGGTGGCGGTCAGAAGATGGCAGAGCAGTATCAAGTGGCGCTGCTTGGCCAGTTGCCGCTGCACATCGACATCCGCCAACACATGGATGATGGCTGTCCGACGGTGTTCGGCGCACCGGAAGGAAGCCTGGCTCAGGCCTATTTGAAGCTGGCACGCAGGGTAGGGGCTGAACTCTTTTTCAGCGCAAAACCGATTGCGACCCCCCTCTATGCCATGGCGCTGGATGAATAATCGGCGGTCGGTCACTTGAAAGGGAATTGAGGGTGGGCATGACCCACCCTTTTTTATATAATGGATCGGTTTAAACCATCCCCACTGCTCTTCTCTTTTAGGTATTTGTCATGTCTGATACTCAACATTCGTGTGTGATCATCGGTATTGCGGGCGCATCTGCGTCTGGCAAAAGTCTTATAGCCCAGACCATTTATGAAGAGCTGGTGGCCGAACTGGGCGCAGGTCAGATTGGTGTGATCACCGAAGATTGCTACTACCGTGATCAGACCCACCTGACCATGGAAGAGCGGGTCAAGACCAACTATGACCACCCCAACGCGCTGGATCACGACTTGCTGGTACAGCATTTGAGCCAGCTGGTCAAAGGTGACGCGGTTGCCATTCCCCAGTACTCCTACACCGAACACACACGGATGAACGAAGTGACCCCGTTTGCGCCGCGCCGGGTGATCATTCTGGAAGGGATCCTGCTGCTGACCGACAGCCGTCTGCGGGATCTGATGGATGCCTCCATCTTTATGGATACCCCGCTCGACATCTGCCTGCTGCGCCGTCTGGTGCGTGATGTGCAAGAGCGTGGCCGTACCATGGACTCCGTGCTCAAGCAGTACCAGAAGACGGTACGTCCGATGTTCCTGCAGTTTATCGAGCCGTCCAAACAGTATGCCGATGTGATCGTGCCCCGTGGTGGCAAGAACCGCATCGCCATTGACATGCTCAAGGCGCGTATTCGCCACATGTTGATTGGTTAAGATGAAACAAGCCGGGTGATGCCCGGCTTTTTTAAAAGCACAATTTGTCAGGAGAGTCGCCCAATGCGTCTGTGTGATACCGATATTGAACGCCATCTGGATGAAGGCAAGATCGTCATTGAGCCACGGCCCGGGGTAGAGCGGATCAGTGGTGTCAGTGTCGATGTGCTGCTGGGTAACGAGTTTCGGGTGTTTCGCGATCATACCGCGCCCTATATCGACCTGAGCGGCCCGAGCAGCGAGATGGCCGATGCCATCGATCGGGTGATGAGTGACGAGATCCATATCCCCGATGGCGAAGCCTTCTATCTGCACCCGGGTCAGTTGGCGCTGGCGGTGACCTACGAATCCGTTACTCTGCCTGCCGATATCGTTGGCTGGCTGGATGGCCGCTCTTCACTGGCGCGCCTGGGTTTGATGGTGCACGTGACGGCGCACCGCATCGATCCGGGTTGGTCCGGTCGCATCGTGCTGGAGTTCTACAATGGCGGCAAACTGCCGCTGGCGTTGCGTCCGAAGATGAAGATCGGCGCCTTGAACTTCGAGATGCTCTCCGGCGTCGCGGCCCGTCCCTACAACAAGCGGGAAAATGCCAAGTACAAGAGCCAACAGGGCGCCGTTGCCAGTCGTATCAATCAGGACTGATAACTGGCAACACGGCAACGATTCAAGGGAGCACAAAGTGCTCCCTTTTTGCATCTGGAATCAAACGGATATGGGGTTGATGGTGCTGGTCGGATGAGATTGGCAGGGCAGGGACATTTTATCACCACTTCTGCCTGCTTTTCTGTCATAAAAACGTCATAAAAATGAAATTATTGGCTTAATTGTCAGCTATTTTTGCCCTTTCCCGCAATCATTGATGGCTTTAATTAATCGATGGCAAGCCGCATGAGGACTGGCTCTAGGATATTTTTTTCCAAAAAGCTCTTTTTTTTTATGGCTGAAATATTTCAATGGTGGCTATGGTGTTGGCCGCCATCTGGCATAATCCGCCGCAACTCATAAACAGGCTTTTTTTTATGTTTGAAATGTTTAGTGGTTTGGGTTTGTGGTGGTCAATCGGTTTGGTATTGGCCGTTTTTTTTGTGCTTGCCTATGAATTTATCAACGGCTTTCACGATACCGCCAACGCGGTAGCAACGGTTATCTATACCAAGGCGATGCCAGCTCACCTGGCGGTCGTTGCATCGGGGATCTTCAACTTTTTTGGTGTCATGTTCGGCGGTCTGGGTGTGGCCTATGCCATTGTCCATCTGCTGCCCATCGACCTGCTGCTTGGGATGGACTCCACCCAAGGGTTGATCATGGTCTTCTCCTTGCTGTTTTCCGCCATCGTGTGGAACTTGGGCACCTGGTTCTTCGGGATCCCGGCCTCCAGTTCACATACCTTGATCGGTTCCATTCTGGGGGTAGGCGGCGCCTATGCCTGGATCACCCATAAACCGGTGACAGAAGGGATCAACGTGGGCAAAGCGATCGACATCATGCTTTCCCTCATCATCTCTCCCACCATCGGCTTCATCATCGCTGCGCTGCTGCTGCTGGCGATGAAGCGCATCTGGACCAGCAACAAGATCCACAAAACACCGGAAGAGCGTCAGCTGGTGGATGGCAAGAAGCACCCGCCATTCTGGGCGCGTCTGACCTTGGTGGCCTCGGCCATGGGCGTCAGCTTCGTGCACGGCTCCAACGATGGCCAGAAGGGTATCGGTCTGGTGATGCTGGTGCTGATCTGTATGGCGCCTGCCTATTTCGCACTGGACATGAACAGCCGCGCCTATGATCTGGACCGGACCCAGGATGCCAACCAGCGCATCATGGAGATCTACCAGCGCAACCAGTCCGCCCTCTCTGGCGTCATCAACTTCTCTGCACCGGCAACGGCTCAGGAAGAGCTGATGACTCACTGCTCCGCCGATGGCGTGCTGCAGGCGATGGCCACCCTGGATGCCCGTCTGGGTGCCGTGCGTACTTATGATCAGATGAGCCTGACCGACCGCCGCGAAGTGCGTCGTCTGCTGCTCTGTATCGATGACACCGCCCGCAAGGCTGCCAAGCTGCCGCTGCCAGCCAAGGAGCTGACCGATCTGGCCAAATGGCGCAAGGATCTGACCGCGACCGCTGAATACGCACCGACCTGGGTGATCGTCTCCATCGCGCTGGCGCTCGGTTGCGGCACCATGGTGGGCTGGCGTCGTATCGTCCATACCGTGGGCGAGAAGATCGGCACCACCGGCATGACCTACAGCCAGGGCATTGCGGCCCAGATCACGGCTGCTACCTCCATCGGGGTTGCCAGTCTGACCGGTATGCCGGTATCGACCACCCACATTCTCTCCTCTGCGGTGGCGGGTACCATGGTGGCCAACAAGTCAGGCCTGCAAAGCCAGACCATCAAGACCATCCTGATGGCCTGGGTGCTTACCCTGCCGCTGACCATGTTGCTCTCCGGCGGCCTGTTTATCGTCAGCCACCATCTGTTTGGCGGATAACATCGTTACCTTTCTAAGGGCCTGCGGGCCCTTTTTTCATATCTACGATTTGATCACCTCTGGTTTTCTAAACACTCTTTTGCTGAAAAATAAACAGCTTTTCAATCTCTACCGGCGGCGGTAGTGGTCAACTAAATCCGGACACTTGGTTAGGCCAAACCTCGGCTTTTGCTGGTGGTATCTCGTTACTGGGAGCCACTCTGACTTCAGGCTTCTGAACAATCGCTCCATCGGGGCGTTATCCCAGCAGTTTCTGGGTCATACGATAGCGCCACCGTCGTTGTCGAAATGCTCGGCTGCCATATTGGCTGCCCTGGTCAGAGTGAAATAGCACACCGGATGGGCAACCCCGCTGCTGATAGGCCATCTCCAGTGCTTTGATTGCCAATTCTGCATCAGGTTTATCAGACATCGCCCACCCCACGACCCGCTAGGTGTGCAGGTCAAGCACCGCTGCCAGGTAATGCCAACGACCACCTGCCCAGACGTAGGTGATATCGCTACACCACACTTGATTGGGTTGCTGGACATCAAATTCGCGGGCCAGCAGATTGGGAATGTCCGGTCGTTCAGACCGTGCCACCTTATAACGGTGTGCGCCCGGCTGTTTGGATACCAGCCCGGCTTCTTTCATCAGGTTACGTACTTTGAATCGACCAATCTGATACCCCAACTTCCGCATCATCGACATCAAGGCGCGGCTGCCCGCTGAGTTCCGGCTTTCTTTGAACAACCGGCGCAACTCACAGCGCTGCTGCATGCGCTCACGGTTAATCGCCCGCCTGCGGGCCAGATAGTCGTAAAAACAAGAAGTGGGCACATCGAAAGCGCAGCAGACCAGGGTGATGGGGGCTTGCTCTCTTAATTGGTTTGGTGGCGACTGTACCACCGAAAATGGTGCCCGGGATGATTATACCAAACAGCATCAACCGCCAAGTCTGCCTCATGAATGGCTTCATTGAATTTAATCCTTAAAAAGGTTATCCGAATAACTCCCTCATATGCCAACAAACAAGAGTCTAAACTAACAATATCAATTGGCATGATGCTGAACATAAACGCTTTCAATAGGTACTCTCGGGGATATTCAAAGCGCAAGCACGAGTGGGATCTGGGAACAGCAAAAAACAAATAACAGAGGGAGGGCGTGACTCTCGCCGAGGGGCTCGTTGGAGTTATAAGAGGATAGGGAAGAGAGAAATAAAAAAGCCACACCGGTTGGTGTGGCTTTGTTTAGGGGGCAACCCGGGTTGCTTAGGGGCGACCGGCCGGGCAGGTGGCCACGCTGACGGCGGCTGTGCTGCCACCATGACGACCTGATGTGCTCACTTCGTTGCGTACCAGCGGCGGGTAGTTAACCG
This sequence comes from Aeromonas sp. FDAARGOS 1417, assembly GCF_019046985.1. Lineage (NCBI taxonomy): Bacteria > Pseudomonadati > Pseudomonadota > Gammaproteobacteria > Aeromonadales > Aeromonadaceae > Aeromonas > Aeromonas sp. FDAARGOS 1417. The sequence goes on from NZ_CP077221.1 coordinate 596,062, forward strand.
GCTCACGAGCAGGCAGGGCAGGGGCTTCGGCAGGGGTTGCCATCGGCGCGGATGCTTTGCGGGCACGAGCCAGCAGGCCGGCACCGTGAGATACCTGTTTGGTAACGACCGGAGTCTCTTCCACTACAACCGCAGCCACGGCAGCCGGGGTTTCGATGACAGCAGCAGGAGTTTGTGTTTCAACGACAGCGGCGACAGGTGCGGCTTCCACGACTGGGGCTGTTACGGCTGGTGTTTCTTCAACAACCGGAGCCGTTTCAACCATGGTGGCGGTGACCACTTCGGCAGCCGGCGAAGCTACAACAGCAACTTCTGGCTCTGCTGCAACCACGACTTCTGCAACAGCTACAACAACCGGGCTAGCGATCACATCGGCTTGAGTTGCTTCGACCTGGGCAGCAGCCTGCTCGGCAGCTTCTTCAGCAACGGCTTCGACAACCACATGTTCGGTCAGCGCAGCAGAAGCTTGCAGGGCAGCAGCGACGGCTTCAGCGCTCGGGATGGTAACAACAGGCACTACCGGCTCTTCAACCTGCGCTTTGGCAATATCTGCCTGGGCGGCGGTAGTCAGAGTAGGCTCAGCTTGTTGCTCTTCATCACGCTGGCTACGTGCTTCTTCATTAATACGCTTGCGACGTTGGCCTTCGATGCGCTGGCTGCGCGGAGTACGGCGTGAACGGCGCTGGCCTTCACTCTGCTCTTCCTGCTCGTTACCCACGGTGGCATCGATCACTTCAGCTTGCGCTGGTACTTCTTCAACCGGCAGGGCAGGGGTGTCAGCAGCGGCGACATCGACGCGGATCTGCTTGCGCAGTTGGCGACGTTCGCGGCGCTCGGCCACTTTCAGCTCTTTCTCCTGACGTGGCTGGACGGCAGCTGCATCAACGGTGTCTACCGCGTCAACAACGACTTCGGCGCGCGGCTCACGGGGAGCACGAGGTTCACGGGCAGGACGTGGCGCACGTTCCTGCCGCGGTTCGCGAGGCTCGCGCTCCTGACGGGGTTCACGTTCCATGCGCTGTTCGCTACGCACTTCGCCACGAGCTTCACGCTCCTGACGAGGCTCGCGCTCTTTACGTGGACGGCGATTGCGGTTTTCACCAGCTTCGCGGTTGCCAACTTCACGCTTCTCGCCTGCTTCCGCATTGTTGCGGTTGCCACGATTGTCGTCACGACGAGGACGCTGACCACGGCCACGGCCTTCTTCGCGCTGGTGACGTTGACCTTCATCCTTGCGTGCTTCACGAGCTGCAGGTTTCTCGGCGGGCGCTTTCACATCGGCAGGGGCTGCATCGCTGCTGAACAGGCCGGTAATGCCTTTGATCAGCTTGCTGAAGAAGCCGGCTTCGGTAGGGGCCGCAGTAACGGGAGCCGCCGGCTGTTGCGGCGCAACAGGGGCAGGTTGTGTCGGTTGGGCAAAGCCTTGCAGCAGCGGTTGCTCACGCTCGATCACCTGAGCTTGCTTCGGTTGGTAGACCGGCTTGGCAATCTCGGTTTTCAGCTCGTAGCTGGCCGCTTCCGGGATCTCGTTCTGACGAATGCGAGTCACTTCGTAGTGCGGGGTTTCCAGATGCTGGTTCGGAATGATGTAAACACGCACATCATTGCGCTGTTCCAGACTGGCGATGGCGGCACGCTTCTCGTTAAGCAGATAGGCGGCAACATCCACCGGCACCTGGCCGTGAACCTGCTCGGTGTTGTCCTTCATGGCCTCTTCTTCGATGAGACGCAGGATGGACAGGGCGAGGGATTCGTTGTCACGGATCACGCCTTGACCCTGGCAACGGGGGCAGATATGGCTGCTGGACTCGTTGAGGGAGGGGCGCAGACGCTGGCGAGACATCTCCAGCAGACCGAAACGGGAGATCCGGCCAAGCTGGATGCGGGCACGATCCTGATGCACCGCTTCACGCAGACGGTTTTCCACTTCGCGCTGATGGCGAACCGGGGTCATGTCGATGAAGTCGATTACGATCAGGCCACCCAGGTCGCGCAGACGCAATTGACGGGCAATTTCGTCGGCCGCTTCCAGGTTGGTTTGCAGCGCAGTCTCTTCGATATCGCCGCCCTTGGTGGCGCGGGAGGAGTTGATATCGATGGAAGTCAGTGCTTCGGTCGGATCGATAACGATGCTGCCGCCGGAGGGGAGGCGCACTTCACGCTGGAAGGCTGATTCAATCTGGCTCTCAATCTGGAAGTGGTTGAACAGGGCAACTTCACCCTTGTACAGCTTCACACGGTTGAGGAAATCGGGACGTACCAGCTCGATATGGGCCTTGGCGCGTTCGAAAATCACCGGATTGTCGATCAGGATCTCGCCCACATCGCGACGCAGATAGTCACGGATGGCACGCACGATGACGTTGCTTTCCTGGTGGATCAGCACCGGCGCGGCACGCTCCTGAGAGGCCTTGTGGATGGAGTCCCAGTGGTTGAGCAGAACGTTCAAATCCCACTCCAGCTCTTCCGGAGACTTGCCCACACCGGCGGTGCGCACGATCAGGCCCATGCCTTCCGGCACGGTCAATCCGCTCAGTGCTTCTTTCAGTTCAGTCCGCTCATCACCCTCGATGCGGCGGGAGATACCACCGGCACGGGGGTTGTTGGGCATCAGTACCAGGTAGCTACCTGCCAGGCTGATAAAGGTGGTGAGGGCTGCACCCTTGGTGCCACGCTCTTCCTTGTCGATCTGGACGATAACTTCCTGACCTTCGCGGACCACTTCTTTGATGTTGGGACGACCCTGATAGGAGTAACCGGAGGGGAAGTAATTGCGGGCGATCTCCTTCAACGGCAGGAAACCGTGGCGCTCGGCGCCGTAGTCGACAAAAGCAGCTTCAAGGCTGGGTTCTACGCGGGTGATCTTACCCTTGTAAATGTTCGCTTTCTTCTGCTCGTGTCCCGGACTTTCAATATCCAAATCGTAGAGCTGTTGTCCGTCAACCAGCGCTACGCGCAACTCCTCTTCTTGAGTTGCGTTGATAAGCATTCTTTTCATTGAGTTCTCATTATTGTGTCATTTTGATTTCCTCCATCTGGGTCCTGCCAGCGCCGGCCTCGGGTCTTCAGCATACTGGGGCAACCTCCCGGTTGGGGTATGCATGAGGCGCAAACTAAGGGCGTTCTGGTCATCACTTCTCGAGAAGGAATGAATAAGGATGCCGAAATGGAGACAAATAAACGGTGATGTTTGTGTTCTCCATGCGTTGTACCTCGCACCCGGGAACCGTCATGTTCTTGTATACACGGTGTTTCGGGATTGGGTGGCATACTTTTTGGCCACTTAGTACAAGGCTTGAACACAATGACAAAACCTTGTTTATTATCCCATTTAAACCTCTTTTATAGCAAGGCGCCATTTTTCAACAAACCATGCAGCCAAGGGGCGCGGGCAGTGTTAAAATCCGCGCCATGACACAGATACAACAACAAGTGCAGCTGCTCACCATCGAAGCTGAGCATGACGGGCAGCGCATCGACAATTTTCTCAAGACTCAGCTAAAGGGCGTCCCCAAGAGCCTGATCTATCGCATCCTTCGTAAAGGCGAAGTGCGAGTAAACAAAAAGCGCATCAAACCGGAGTACAAACTCTGCGCAGGCGATGAGGTGCGGGTGCCCCCCGTGCGCGTTGCCGAGAAGAATGAGCTGCCTTCGGCAAACCTCGGGGTTATCCAGCGTCTGGAGAGCCAGATCCTGTTTGAAGACGATGCCATGATCGTGCTGAACAAGCCCTCCGGCATGGCAGTACACGGTGGCAGCGGCCTGAGCTTTGGCGTTATCGAGGGGCTGCGCGCACTGCGTCCGGAAGCCCGCTTCCTCGAACTGGTTCATCGACTGGATCGTGACACCTCTGGGGTATTGCTGGTTGCCAAAAAACGCAGCGCCCTGCGCAGCCTGCATGAGCAGTTGCGCGTCAAGACCATGCGCAAACAGTATCTGGCGCTGGTGCGTGGCAAGTGGCAGGCTCACGTCAAGGTGGTTAATGCGCCGCTGCGCAAAAACGATCTGCAATCCGGTGAACGGGTGGTGCGGGTCAGTGCGGATGGCAAGCCATCGGAAACACGGTTCCGCATCGTGCGTCAATTTGCCGAAGCGACCCTGGTCGAATGTAGCCCCATCACGGGCCGTACCCACCAGATCCGCGTGCATACCCTGCATGCCGGTCATCCGATCGCCTGTGACGATAAGTACGGTGAAGCGGCGTTTGACGAGAAAATGCGCAGCCAAGGGCTGAAACGGCTCTTTTTGCATGCCTGGAAGCTCAGCTTCACCCATCCGGCCGATGGTCGCGAGATGCAGGTAGAAGCACCGCTGGCACCTGAACTCGACAACTTCCTCAACGGCTTGCCACGCTGATGCAGGATATCCGGCTCGCCATTTTCGATTGGGACGGTACCCTGATGGATTCGGTGGGCCGGATTGTGGCCTGTGTGCAGGGGGCCGCCAGAGATTGTGAGCTGGCGGTTCCTGCTCCAGCCCAGATCCGGCAGATCATCGGATTGAGCCTCGATGTCGCCATGTCCCGCCTGTTCCCTTTGCGTAGCGACAGTGGCACCGCCATTGATGAGCGCCAGATTACCATGCTCATCGATCGCTATCGTCATCACTATCTGCACGACACCACCCCCAGCCCGCTGTTTTCCGGGGCAGGGGAGCTGCTGCATGACTGGCAGTCACGGGGGCTGCAACTGGCCGTCGCTACCGGCAAATCGCGCCGTGGGCTGGATCGGGTATTGGATGAGACCGGGCTGCACCCGTTGTTTGTGACCAGTCGTGGGGCCGATGAGGCTCGCTCCAAGCCTGATCCGCTGATGCTTGAGCAGATCCTGGACGAGCTGAGGCTGTCACCCCGGCAGGCGGTAATGATCGGCGACTCTGTTCACGATATGGCGATGGCCGAGGCGATCGCCATGCCGCGTATTGGTGTCACCTGGGGGGTGGATAGCCGCGATGCCCTCAGTCGTCACGGGCCAGTGGCGGTGGTGGATTCTATGGCGGCTCTTCGCGGGCTGTTATAGACGCCTCTCTTTAAGAGACGTCGATCTGATTGATAACAGAAGCCCGGTCTATTGACCGGGCTTTTTATATGCTCGATCTAGCTTATCTATTCGTCCGCGATCAGGGCAGGGCAATACCGTGGCGCTCCAGCAGCTCGATCAGGCCGATCAGCGGCAGACCGATCAAGGCGTTAGGATCGCGCCCTTCCAGCCCCTTGAACAGCACGATCCCCATCCCTTCGCATTTGAAACTGCCCGCACAATCGAGGGGCAGTTCAGCCTCTACATAGCGGCGAATGGCTGATTCGTCGAGATCGCGAAAGTGGACCGTAAACGGTTCAATCAATTGATGACTCTCATTGGTTGCAGCGTTAAGTACGCACAGCCCGGTGTAAAAGGTGACGCTGCGACCTTGAGCCGCCATCAGCTGGGCGATGGCATTGTCGATGGTGCCCGGTTTGCCGAGGATGTGATTATTGCAGACACACACCTGATCAGATCCGATGATCAAGCCGTGATCACGATGTTGGGCGACAGCATCAGCCTTGGCACGAGCCAGTCTGGCCACCAGCGCCTCGGCGGATTCGCCAGCCAGCGGGCGTTCATCCACATCGGGCGCGGCACATTCAAAGGGGAGGCCGAGCTTCTCCAGCAGGGCTTTGCGATAGCGAGAAGTTGAGGCGAGGATCAGATTCTGTGGCATAATCGAGTTACCGATGAAAGCAAGTACCGGCATTCTAGGGACTTGTGACGTTAAAATCATCGGCGGTAAGGACTTTTTCCTTTGACTATCAGTTGTTGGACCTATATTATTCGCGCCCTATGCAAAAGGTGAAGTTGCCCGTTAAGGTTGATCCAGTCCGTAGTGCCTTGAAGCTGCTCGATTACATCGGGATAGTGGAAAAGTCGCAGATGCCCAGGCTGGAGGAATCAACCGCTGGCTTGCAGAGTGATATCGATGTATCACTGCACTTTGGCAAAGATGTCCAGAAGTTGACCGTTATGAAAGGCACTGCCCATGCCAAGGTTGACCTGGTTTGCCAACGTTGCGGAGAGACATTCGAACACCTCTGTGAAGCTGAATTTATCTACACTCCGCTGTTCGAAAGAACAAACGAGGAAGAACTGCCGGAAGCTTATGAGCCCATTGAGTTGGACGAAAACGGCGAGATAGATCTTCATCAAATCCTGGAGGATGAACTCATCCTCTCGTTGCCTCAAGTCGCAATGCATTCTCTGGATGCATGCCCGAGAGGAAACATGGAGATGACCTGGGGTGAAATCGAACCTGCTGATGAGCGGCCGAATCCCTTTGCAGTTCTTGAAGAGCTTAAACGTAAGTGAATTTAGGAGTTAGCCTACAATGGCCGTACAACAGAACCGTAAAACCCGTGCCAAGCGTGGCATGCGTCGTTCCCACGATGCGCTGACCACCGCTGCCCTGACTGTTGATCAGACCAGTGGCGAAATTCATCGTCGTCACCACGTGACTGCCGATGGTTTCTACCGCGGTAAAAAGGTAATCGCTTAAGGATTGCCTTTGTCTACGCAAACTGTCGCGCTAGACATCATGGGGGGAGATATTGGCCCCTCGGAAACAGTGCCTGCCGCCGTGCAGGCACTGTCTCTTTTACCCCAGCTAAAACTGATCCTGGTCGGCGACCAGCACCAGACCTCTTCTTTGCTGCAGCAACATGGCTTGCTGAATCATCCCCGTGTTCGTTTCGTACATGCATCCCAAGTGGTTGGCATGGGTGATAAACCGATCGTGGCGTTGCGAACTCTGAAAGACTCCTCCATGCGGGTGGTACTCAATTTGGTGAAAGCCGGTGAGGCCGATGCCTGCGTCAGTGCCGGCAATACCGGTGCGTTGATGGCGATGGCCAAGTGCGTGCTCAAATCCTTGCCCGGGGTCGATAGGCCGGCACTCATCAAGGCGCTGCCGACATTGAGCGGCAAACGTACCGTGATGCTGGATCTCGGTGCCAACGTCAGTTGCGATGCGGATACCTTGCTTCAATTTGCCGTGATGGGCTCCGTGGTAGCCGAGAAAGTCGAAGGCATCGCTTCTCCTCGTGTTGCCTTGCTCAACATCGGGGAAGAGGAGATCAAGGGGAACGATCTGGTGCGTCACAGTGCCGAACTGTTGCGCCAGTGCAACGCGCTCAACTATGTCGGTTTCATTGAAGGGGATCGCATCTTCAGCGGCGAGTGTGATGTGATCGTCTGCGACGGTTTTGTTGGCAATGTCGCCCTCAAAACGGCCGAGGGGGTAGTGCGGATGATGGCTCAGCTGGCCGGATATCCCCGCAAGAAGCGCACTTTTCTTGGCCGGATCGCCGGATTTATGTTCAAACGGCGTTTTTCTTACCTGAACCCCGACCAGTATAACGGGGCAAGTCTGTTAGGATTGCGCGGCATTGTGGTAAAAAGTCATGGGCGGGCCGAACGGCGCGCTCTGTGTAATGCGATCCTGCTGGCCGCACAAGAGGCCAAACATCAACTTCCACTGCAAATAGCAGATCGCCTTGAAGCTGTCTTCTCTGACAGGGATCTATAAGAACTCTATGCATAGCAAAATTCTGGGTACTGGCAGCTACCTGCCGAGTTCAGTGCGTACCAACGCCGATCTCGAGCAGATGGTTGAGACCAGTGATGAGTGGATCGTGGAACGCACCGGTATCCGTGAGCGCCGTATTGCCGGTGCTGACGAGACCGTTGCTACCCTCTCTTACCAGGCCGCCCTGCGTGCCCTGGATGCAGCAGGTCTGACCGCTGCCGATCTCGATATGATAGTGCTGGCCACCACCAGTGCTGAAAATGCCTTCCCGGCTGCTGCCTGCGAGCTGCAGGGGCTGCTCGGCGTACCGGGCATTCCTGCCTTTGACGTGGCTGCAGCCTGCGCAGGTTTCACCTACGCGCTCTCCATTGCCGATCAGTTCGTCAAATCCGGCGCCGCCCGCCATGTGCTGGTTGTCGGGGCCGATGTGCTCTCCCGCATGTGCGATCCGCAAGATCGCGGCACCATCATCCTGTTTGGTGATGGGGCAGGGGCCGTGATTGTCGGTGCCAGCGAGACGCCGGGCATCCTCTCTACCCATCTCCATGCCGATGGCCGTTATGGCGAGCTGCTCAAGCTGCCGCACCCTCGTCGCGGCATGCCGGGTGCCGAGCTCGAAGCCTACATGTACATGAAAGGCAACGATGTCTTCAAGGTCGCGGTCACCCGTCTGAGCGAGATCGTCACCGAAACGTTGGCCGCTGCCGGTATCGAACCGAGCGAGCTGGATTGGCTGGTGCCTCATCAGGCCAACTTCCGCATTATCAGTGCCACCGCCAAGAAGCTCGGTATGAGCCTCGATAAAGTGGTACTGACCCTCGACAAGCACGGCAACACTTCTGCTGCGTCCGTCCCTGTTGCCTTCGATGAAGGGGTGCGGGATGGCCGGATCAAACCGGGTCAGCTGGTACTGCTGGAAGCCTTTGGCGGCGGTTTTGCCTGGGGCTCGGCGCTGGTTCGCCTCTGATCTTCGGCGGGATGGTGCGCCCATCATCCCGTCACCGATTTCATTTTTGTCTTATCTAAAAGGAATCAATGATGACCCAATTTGCCATTGCCTTCCCGGGACAAGGTTCCCAGTCCGTTGGCATGCTGGCCGAGCTGGCCGAACAACATGCCGTGATCAAGGAGACCTTCGCCGAGGCGAGTCAGGTGCTGGGTTATGACCTGTTTGCCCTGGTGATGGATGGTCCGGTTGAAGATCTGAACAAAACCTGGCGCACCCAGCCTGCACTGCTGACTGCCTCTGTCGCCCTGTGGCGCCTGTGGCAACAGCAGGGTGGGGCAACCCCTGTCGTCATGGCGGGTCACAGCCTGGGTGAGTATTCCGCGCTGGTTTGCAGCGGCGCACTCGATTTTGCCGATGCGGTCAAACTGGTCGAGCTGCGTGGTCTGGCCATGCAGGAAGCGGTACCGGAAGGCACCGGCGCCATGGCGGCCATCATCGGTCTGGATAACGAATCCATCGCCGCCAATTGCGAAAAAGCGGCAGAAGGGCAGGTGGTCTCTCCGGTTAACTTCAACTCCCCGGGCCAGGTGGTTATCGCCGGTCACAAAGAGGCCGTTGAGCGAGCCAACGTGCTGATGAAAGAGTCGGGCGCCAAGCGTGCACTGCCGCTGCCGGTCTCCGTGCCATCTCACTGTGCGCTGATGAAACCTGCTGCAGAAAAACTGGCAGCTGCGCTGGACGGGATCGAGATCAAGGTTCCAACCATCGCGGTCATCAATAATGTCGACGTATCCTGTGAACAGGACCCGGCCGCTATCAAGCAAGCGCTGGTACGTCAGCTGTTCAGCCCGGTTCGTTGGACCGAGACTGTCGAGCGGATGGCCAATGAGGGGGTTACCCTCGAGATCGAGATGGGACCGGGCAAAGTGTTGACCGGGCTCGCCAAGCGCATCGATAAACGCGTGGAAGGTATTCACGCCAACGATGCAGCCTCTTTTGAGCAGGCGCTGGCCCAGATCAAGTAAACAGGAGCAAGTGATGAGTTTTACCGATAAGGTTGTGTTGGTGACCGGTGCCAGTCGTGGCATCGGACGTGCGATTGCCGAAACATTTGCGGCCCGTGGCGCAAAAGTGGTCGGTACGGCGACCAGCGAGAGCGGAGCCGAGGCGATCAGCGCCTATCTGGGCGACCATGGTTGCGGCATGGCACTCAACGTGACCAGCCAGGAATCCATCGAAGCCGTTTTCGCCGCCATAAAGGCGCGCTTTGGCGACATCGACATCCTGATCAACAACGCGGGGATCACCCGTGACAACCTGTTGATGCGGATGAAAGATGACGAGTGGAACGAGATCATCGATACCAATCTGACCTCGCTTTACCGTCTGAGCAAACCTGTGTTGCGTGCCATGATGAAGAAACGTCACGGTCGCATCATCAGCATTGGCTCCGTGGTGGGAACCATGGGCAACGCCGGTCAGGTCAACTATGCTGCCGCCAAGGCCGGTCTGGTTGGTTTTACCAAATCGTTGGCGCGGGAAGTGGCATCCCGTGGTATCACAGTGAACGCGGTTGCTCCCGGTTTCATCGAAACCGACATGACCCGTGCCCTGAATGACGATCAACGTGCCGGCATCATGAGCCAGGTGCCTGCCGCCCGTTTGGGTGATCCAAAAGAAATTGCCGCAGCTGTGGTATTCTTGGCTTCTGATGAAGCAGCCTATATCACCGGCGAAACCCTGCATGTTAATGGCGGGATGTACATGGTGTAATCAATTTGTCGTGAGATCTGTTCAAATTTGCGATAGTACGCCGAAGTTTGGCACATTTCGTGGTTTGACCAGCGGCAAGCTACTTGCAAACTCACGTCAATTGAATAAACTACCCCAACCAGACGCAAATAGCGTATTTTTAAAGGAAAATTCAGGTCATGAGCAACATCGAAGAACGCGTAAAGAAAATCATCATCGAACAACTGGGTGTTAAAGAGGAAGACGTTAAGAACGCTGCCTCCTTCGTCGACGACCTGGGCGCTGACTCTTTGGATACCGTTGAACTGGTAATGGCGCTGGAAGAAGAATTCGATACCGAAATTCCTGATGAAGAAGCCGAGAAGATCACCACTGTTCAAGCGGCTATCGACTACATCACCGCTAATCAGGAATAAGTTCCTGTTCTGAAAGAAGCGGCCCAAGGGCCGCTTCTTTTGTATCTGTTCCTTTTCAAAACACCTCTCGGAGACTACCTCAGTGTCAAAACGCAGAGTCGTGGTGACCGGCTTGGGGATGCTTTCCCCGGTGGGTAACACTGCCGAATCCAGCTGGCAAGCACTGCTCAACGGGCAGAGCGGCATTTCCCTAATCGAACACTTTGATGCCAGCGAGTTTGCAACCCGCTTCGCAGGCTTGGTCAAGGATTTCGATCCCGAGCAATACGGTATCAACCGTAAAGACGCTCGCAAGATGGATCTCTTCATTCAATACGGCATCGCGGCCGGTATGCAGGCGCTGGATGATTCCGGCCTGACCATCAATGAAGAGAATGCCGAACGTGTCGGCGTGGCGATTGGCTCCGGTATCGGCGGTCTGGGTCTGATTGAACAGAACCACGAAAGCCTGGTCAACGGCGGCCCGCGCAAGATCAGCCCCTTCTTCGTTCCGTCCACCATCATCAATATGGTGTCCGGTCATCTCTCTATCATGAAAGGTCTGCAAGGGCCGAACATCGCCGTGACTACCGCCTGTACCACTGGAACCCATGCCATCGGCATGGCGGGTCGGATGATCGCTTACGGTGATGCCGACGTGATGGTCGCCGGCGGTGCCGAGAAAGCCTCCACTGCGATGGGGATGGGTGGTTTTGCTGCCGCCAAGGCACTCTCCAACCGTAACGACGAGCCGCAAAAAGCGAGCCGTCCGTGGGATAAAGATCGCGATGGTTTCGTGCTGGGCGACGGTGCCGGTGTACTGGTGCTGGAAGAGTATGAACACGCCAAGGCCCGTGGCGCCAAGATCTACGCCGAGCTGGTCGGTTTTGGCATGAGCGGTGACGCGTACCACATGACTGCGCCTCCCGCAGATGGCAACGGTGGTGCTCGTGCCATGAAAAATGCCATCAAGGATGCGGGCATTGCCCCCGAGCAGATTGGTTACATCAACGCGCACGGTACCTCCACCCCGCTGGGTGATGTGGCCGAGCTGCGTGGTATGAAGTCGGTGTTTGGTGAGCATGCAAAATCCCTGATGGTGAGCTCCACCAAGTCCATGACCGGGCACCTGCTGGGTGCCGCCGGCGCTATCGAGGCGATCATCACTGTGTTGGCCCTGCGTGATCAGGTGGCTCCGCCGACCATCAACCTGGATAACCCGGATGATGAGTGCGATCTGGATCTGGTGCCTCATGTGGCCAAGCCAGGCAGCTTCGAGTACGCCCTTTCCAACTCGTTTGGTTTTGGCGGCACCAATGGCTCACTGATCTTCAAACGCGTATAATTTGCCGCAGGGCAAAGACACAGGCCCGATACTGCCGGTATCGGGCCTTTTTTATCGGAGGGATCCCTTTGCTTATCAATGGCATGAAGCTTGATACCATCTCGGCCCATGATCGGGGGCTGGCTTATGGTGACGGTCATTTCACCACCATGGCGGTCAGGGAGGGTCGCGTGTTGCAGTGGCCTGCGCATCTGGCACGGTTGCAGCTGGCCAACAACCGGCTGGGATTGGTTGAACCGGACTGGGATCTCCTGACCCGGGAGGTTGAAGAGATGGTGGCCGAGCAGCCACAATGCGTGGCCAAGGTGATCCTGACCCGCGGCGAGGGGGGGCGGGGCTATGACGGCAGCGGATGTCAGCACACAACCCGGATGGTCACTCTGGCCCCATTTCCGACTCACTATGGCCAGTGGCAACAGGAGGGGATCGAGATGGTGGTGTGCCGCCAGCGGATCGGTGATGCCCCCATGCTGGCCGGGCTTAAAACCTTGAATCGTCTGGAGCAGGTATTGCTGAAAAGCGAACTTGTCAGCCGAAATGCAGTCGAAGGGATAGTGCTTAACAGTCGTGGTTTTCTGATTGAAGGGGTCAGTGCCAATCTGTTTTGGCGTCGGGGCAAGACGGTGTTTACGCCCGATCTCGCCCGCGGTGGTGTCGATGGCATCATGCGTCGCCAGGTGATGGCGATGTTGAAACAGATGAGTATTGAGTTGCGTGTGGTAGAGGCTCCGCTGGAGTCACTATGGCAGGCGGAAGAGGTGTGGCTCACCAATACCCTTATGGGGGTCGTGCCGGTCAATGGCATCGAGGATATTCACTATCCCCCAGCGGTATTGAGTCGCCGTTTACAGGAGCGTTTGGTCATTGAAGTTTAATCGGCTTTACACCCTGCTCGCGGGGGCGGCACTGACGGTAGCCGCTGCCGGGGGCTATGTACATTACAAATGGCAACAGGTAGAGACGCTCACCAACAAGGGGCCGACCCGGCTCTTTACGGTGGAGAAGGGCGCCCATGCGGCGCGCCTCATTGCCGAACTGGGTGAGGGGGAAACCAGCCCCTGGGCGGTGCGGCTCTGGCTGCGCAGCCATCCCGAACTGGTGGCCATCAAATCGGGCACCTATGAAATCAAGGAAGGGGCCCCTCTCAAGGAGACCCTTTCTCTGTTCGCATCGGGCAAGGAGTTTCACTTCAGCCTCACCTTCGTCGAAGGTTCCCGTTTCGAGGATTGGCAGAAGCAGCTCTCCAGTGCCCCATACCTTGAGCGATTGACCGTCGAGCAATCCGAAGCCGACCTGGCGCAGGAGCTCGGCATCGAGAATGGCAAGCTGGAGGGGTGGTTCCTGCCGGAAACCTATGCCTATACCACCCATGCCAGCGATCTCTCGATCCTGCGTCGCGCCCATCAGGATATGGAGACTTTCCTGCAGCAGAGCTGGGAGAAACGTCAGGCCAACCTGCCTTACAAAACGCCCTATGAGGCGTTGATCATGGCTTCCATCATAGAGAAAGAGACCGGCCAGCCGGACGAGCGGGCGCAGATCGCCTCGGTGTTTGTCAATCGACTACGTCTGGGCATGAAGTTGCAAACCGATCCCACCGTCATTTACGGGGTGAAGGATCGCTACGATGGCAACATTCGCCGCAGCGATCTGACCGACAAGAATCCCTACAACACCTATGTGATCGACGGCCTGCCGCCCACGCCTATTGCCATGCCGGGCAAGGCCTCCATCGAAGCTGCGCTTAACCCCAAATCGACCGACTATCTCTATTTTGTCGCCAAGGGGGGCGGTGCCCACTATTTCTCCAAGACCCTCGACGAACATAATCGGGCGGTTCGCGAATACATATTGAAGAAACCCTAATGTCTAAATTTATTGTGATCGAAGGATTGGAAGGGGCAGGGAAGAGCTCGGCCGTGCGTTATGTGACCGACTATCTGCAGCGCCACGGCATCAACCGGATCGAGTGCACCCGCGAGCCGGGTGGTACGCCACTGGCCGAGCGGATGCGGGCCATCGTCAAAGAGGTGCACGACGAGCGCCTCACCATCGAGGCGGAATTGCTGCTGATGTATGCCTCCCGGGTACAACTGGTGGAGACACGCATCAAACCCGCACTGGCCGATGGTGTCTGGGTGGTGGGGGATCGCCACGATCTCTCCTCCCAGGCCTATCAGGGTGGCGGCCGTGGTATCGATGCCCAGCTTATCGGAGCCATCAAGCAGGCGGTGCTCGGCAACTTCAAGCCGGATCTCACCCTCTATCTCGATATCGATCCTGCCCTTGGCTTGCAGCGCGCCCGCCATCGCGGCGAGCTGGATCGCATCGAACTGGAGCAACTGAGCTTCTTCGAGCGTACCCGAACTCGTTATCTCGAACTGGCCGCCAAGGATGATTCAATTGTGGTGATCGATGCGGCGCAAACGCCGGAACAGGTCAAAGCTGCCATCGAGTGTGCATTGGATCACTATCTGTCGAACGAGCCGCTATGTATCCCTGGCTGATCCCTGACTGGCATGCCCTGAGCCAGACGGCCCAGTCCGGTCGTCTCGGCCACGCCTGGTTGTTGTTGGGCGATCCCGGTCTTGGCAAGGAGCAACTGGCCGAGCGGCTGGCGCGTTTACACCTTTGCCAGCAACCGGATCGCGGAGAGCCGTGCGGTCAGTGCCACTCCTGCCAGCTGTTTGACAAGGGTAACCACCCGGATCTCGGCACCATAACTCGCGACAACAAGACTATCGGGGTCGAGGCCATTCGCGAGATCTGCACCCGGCTGCAGGGCTCTGCCCAGCTCGGCCGTGGCAAGGTGGTGATCATTCCAGATGCGGAGCGGATGACCGAATCGGCGGCCAACGCCCTGCTGAAAACCCTGGAAGAGCCGGCCGGCGACAGCTTGCTGTTGCTGATCGCCTCCCAGGTTTCCCGGTTGCTTCCCACCATTCTCAGTCGCTGTCACAAACATGTCTGTCAGTTGCCTGCGGAAGGGGAAACAGTACGCTGGTTGGCCGAACAGGGTCATCAGGCCACTCTGGCTCAGGTGCGGATCTGTCAGGGGGCCCCGCTGCGGGTACTCGACTATATCGAGCAGCAACAGGACGGTACTCGCCGCGAACTGCTGGAACAGTTTGTCGCCCTGAGTCAAAGTCCGGTCAAGGCGACGGCATTGTGCAGCCAGCTTGGTCAGGAGACGCAGGTCAGGTTGCACTGGTTGCAGCTCTTCTTGTGCGATGCCCTGAAAACCCAGGCCGGATGTGGTCACCATCAGCTGGCAATGCCTGATCTGGCCATCTTGAGTCAACGGTTGGCGGAGCAGCACTCCAGCGAAAAACTGTTGGCAGCAGAACAAGATCTGGTTGCCCTGAAAGCGGGATGCCAGCCGGGTCAGCTCTCCAATCCCACCATCCATCTGATGAACTGGCTCAGTCGCTGGTTATAAGTACCGACAAGCAGAAAGGTTTTATATGTTACTCGTTGATTCCCACTGTCATCTCGATCGCCTCAGCTATGGCAGCAAGCAGACCAGCATGGCTGATGTACTGGCCAAGGCCGCGAAACTGGACGTGGGATATTTTCTCTGTGTCAGTGTGACTCAGACACAGTTCCCGACCATGCTCGAGGCGATCGCCCCCTATCCCCAGGTATTTGCCTCTTGCGGGGTACACCCGCTCAATCAGGAACCCGGGGTGGATGCAGCCTTGTTGCTGACACAGGCTGCGGACGAAAGAGTGATCGCCATCGGCGAAACCGGTCTCGATTACTTTTACTCGCCCGAGAACAAGGAAGTTCAGCAAGCCTCTTTCCGCGAACATATCCGGGTTGCTCGCGCGCTGAACAAGCCGCTGATCATCCATACCCGCGATGCCCAGCAAGATACCTTGCAGATCATGCGTGAAGAGGGCGCTAATCAGGTTGGCGGTGTGCTGCACTGCTTCACTGAATCCCTCGAAATGGCAGAAGCAGCAATGGCGATGGGGTTCTATATATCCATCTCCGGGATCGCCACCTTCAAAAATGCGTCTGCATTGCAAGAGGTGGTCAAGGCTCTGCCCCTCGACAGATTGCTGGTCGAAACCGACTCGCCCTATCTTGCCCCCGTACCGCATCGGGGGAGGGAGAACGAACCCGCCTTTGTGCGAGACGTTGCGCAGTTTATTGCCGATCTGCGTCAGATTCCGCTTAATGAATTGGCAGAAGCCACCAGCCGGAATTTCTTTGAACTATTCAAACTGGCGAAAAAATAATCCCCAAGCCCCGTTGCTCGGGGCTTTTATATTTCAAATACCAAGCTGATTACCCACCTGAATATAAACACCGAGCTGCGTTATCTCTCACATCATCCTGCCAATTTTACTTTTTCGCTTCTGCTAAACTGGGTCGAATGATATTCCTATGTTTCCTTTATTCAGTGTGGTCAAAGGGTATTGAAATAAGATGTTCTAAGTATCGATAATATTCATTATCGATACTTGATGTATGAGAAGGATCCTGTAAGATCCTCTCAAACTTCATATGAATCATAGAGTTCCGTGGCATATCCATCCTTGTCCAATCCAGCTCATCAGTCACTGCAGACTGTTTTCGATGCACAGCTAAATAGTCGGGCACGCCGCTTTTTACGCAGTGCAAAAGCGGATTCCACCCTCAATGCCTATCAGGCGGATACCCGTATTTTTGTCTTCTGGTGTCAATTGCACGGGCTGGATCCGCTACAAACGACCCATCACGACATCATGAATTTTCTCGCTGATCAGGCCGACGGCGTATTGGCCGACTGGATATGGCTGGATAAAGAGGAAGGGAAGGGAGAACTGCGTAATGGCGAGCCTCGTAAACCGGCAACCCTGGTGAGACGGCTGGCGGGGATCCGTTATGCCTTCAAGCAGAAAGGCATTCACCCCACGCCCACCGAACATCCCGAAATCAAGGAGATGATGCGCGGTATTGTCAGGTTGGGGGATAACCGTAAACGCAAAACCGGCGCCCTGACGCTGCAACCATTGACCCAGGTGCTGGATGGCATCGACACCCATGATCTGGCGGGCTTGCGTGATTACACCCTGCTGCTCTTGATGTTCAGTGGCGCCTTGCGCCGCTCGGAAGCAGCTCGAATTGAGGTGAGCGATCTCGATTTTGTGGGGCAGGGGCTCCGCCTTCGCCTCAAACCGAGCAAACATCAGCTGCATGAAACCGAGATCGCCCTGATCCCGGGCAAACACTATTGCCCCGTGTCGGCACTGCAAAAATGGCTACACAAAAGCCGGATCAGCGAGGGGCCGCTGTTTCGGCGCATGAACCGCTGGGGCCAATTGATGGCTGAACCACTCGGCCCCCAGGGCATCAATCTGATGATCAAGCGGCGAACAGGCCAAACCATAGACGATCTCTACGTCAGTGGCCACAGCCTGCGCCGTGGATTTATCACCTCGGCGGTGACTGCCGGCAAACCGATGAACAAGATCATAGAAGTCACTCGCCACAAGGATATGCGAACCCTGCAGGAGTACTTCGATGATGCCCATAAATTCTCCGATCATGCCCTTGATGGCTTGCTTTGATACAACTGCGTCACTTCATTTTTTATGTTAAATGATATCTTGTTGATCTGATGATATATTTGCCGTACAGCCAGCAGCCCAAAGGGGAAGGGCCATCTTCCAATGGATAATGGCATTTAATGAGAGATAACAAATCCGAAAATGGAACATCGCAAGGACATATGAGCCAAGAAATGACAGTGCGTGAAGAGCAAGAGGCGGTGTCCCAAAACAATGCCGAGCGGCAGCGCCAACATGTAAAACGCAAGCAGGAGACCCATACCCGGCTGCAATGCTGGATCAGCAATCGCCACGCCGAACGATTGGCCGCACTGGGTCTTCATCTCGAAGACAGTCAGGCATCACTCATCGAGCAGGCGATCGATCTGCTCTACCAACATGAGCTGGGTAGAGAACCTCCGTTTGAAAACAGAGTCGCCACACAGGTCGAAGAGACCGTTGAATAGACACAAGAGTGAAGTAACAGCGATACGTGAAGAGATAAAAAAAGCCAGGTACGAATTCCTTGTACCTGGCATAGGGGAATTGGCTCCTTGCAGAGCCGTGCGCTAACTGGTGTTCGGATTGCCTTAAGCTTAGACAAGGCTCAAGGCTTTTCAAGATCCGAAGAAAAGTTCAACCAGAGTGTGGGTATTTCAGACTCGTTCAAGTGCTTATGCACCGAACGGCCCTACGTATTGAACAGATTGTTGTCACGCACCAGCTCGCGGGGGAGGGCATTCTTGACCCGACTACCCACCCATTTCCCCATCCCCAGGGTATGTCCCTGATAGCGGACGATCACCTCGCCAGTGCCCGCATCCTGTTCTGGCCAGACGTCCCGCCCCATCATGAATTCCCGCGCATTGGCGCTATCAAGCTCAACCACGCCCTTGCTCGCTTTATCGCCATAGGCCAGTGCCCACTCATGAGTGAGGCGATAACCTTTCTTGAAGGTCTCGGCCAACTTGATGCCGATGCGATCGAAGCGCAGCTTGCCCTGCACCTGATCAAACAGCTGGGGGAAGAGCCAGATCTCGTCATTGCGGCCAAACAGTTGACCCTGCGGTGCCACCCCGAAGTTGGCTTCGATCTCGCGCAACATGGGTTCCGCCTCTTTGGCAGGAAGCGGCGCAAAAGGGAATTTACCCAGCTTGCCAGGCTTGAACATGGTGTTGGGCACCGAGTGATGCTTGCGCAATCTGGCGACGAAAAAGCCTTCACTATCGAAGATCTGGGGCCAAACGTGCAGGTATCCTTCGTATGTACAGGCCTGCTCTGCATGGGGGAACAGGTCTGCCAGCGAGTCAAAACTCAAGGCATCGCCAAACTTGTCCAGCAGGGATTGACAGACCGCCTGATTCTCCTGTTCACTCAAGGTACAGGTGGAGTAGACCAGTACGCCACCCGGTTTCAAGGCATGGAAGGCACTCTCCAGCAGCCCCTGCTGCACCGCCGCGATCTCGTCGATGCTCTCGATACTCCAGTTGCGCAGTGCATCTTCATCCTTGCGCACCGTACCTTCACCGGAGCAGGGGGCATCGAGCAGGATGGCGTCGAAGGTCTCCGGCAACCACTGGCCAAATACCTTGGCATCAAAATGGGTCATACCTACATTGGTCACGCCGCAGCGCTGGATATTGGCGCTAAGCACTTTCAACCGGCTGCTGGAAAACTCGTTGGCAACCAGCATTCCCTGATTGTTCATCAGAGCCGCGATCTGGGTGGTCTTGGAGCCGGGGGCCGCCGCCGCATCCAGCAACATGCCATCCGCTTTGATCTTGTCGCTGGCAAAGAGTGCCGTCACCGGCAGCATGGAGCTCGCTTCCTGAATGTAGAAGAGCCCGCTCAAGTGCTCGGCGGTGTTGCCAAGGGGGACAGTTTCATCGCTGCGGGTCAGCCAGAAGCCGGTATCACACCAGGGCACAGGGTCGAGCTGCCAACCCAGTGGCTCCATCAGGGCGACGAAATCCGAGACGGCGATCTTCAAGGTGTTGACCCGAATGCTGCGGCGCAGCGGACGTCGACAACTGGCCAAAAAGTCTTCCATCGAGAGATGGGCCGGCATGATGGCCGCAATGTGGCGTAAAAAGTAATCGGGAAGGAAGGTGTTGTCGTGCACTGTGCCGTCTCGTTGACCGAAAAAGAGGGGCGATATCCTACCACAAGGCTAAGAATATTCTGAATCTGAACCCTATCAACAGGCATCGGAATATAAAAAGCCCGGCACTGTGCCGGGCTTGGATGAGATACAAAGGGAAGAGATCAGGGCTGGATACGAGGGCTCCACTCCAGCCACTCTTTCTCGGCCTTGCCGTAGAGCGGATAGCTGTGTCCTGCCTTGACGGTGGGACCCATCTCTTTCTCCGGCGTATTGAAAGCAATGCCGCCGGCCAGCAGGCTCTGCAACGTCTCCACTTCGATAGTGCCGCCGGTCAGCCCGATATCCGCCTTGACCCCGGAGACATTCCAGAAACGGGAGTTGGCTCGCACCAGATGGGCATACTCCTGATCCACGTTAACGTCGATCACCACCTCGCTGCCATCCCGAGCCAGCGCCACCTTGGTGACACTGCCCACCACCATCTTGCGAAACAGCAGCGGACTGCCGACGCTCAGGCCATTGACGGAGGGGCTCTTGAGGGTCAGGGCCAGACCCAGAGGACCGGTCTGACTCAAAGGGAAAAGCTCTTTGCCAGCGCCTTTACCGGGTTGTGCTTCTACAAACGCCCCCTTGATCAGGGTATCGAGGTGAGCGACACCGCCCAGCCCCAGCTTGGCCTGCACCAGAGTAAAGCGGGCGCCGGACTGCAGGAAACGCTCGGCATAGTGGCCATCGAGTTCCGCCTTGAAGATCACCTGACCCAGTGACGGCTCCAGCTCGATCGCTTCAATTTTGCCGATATCGACCCCACGATAGCGGATCGGGCTGCCAATCCCGAGCCCCGGGTTACTCTCTGCCACCAGTGACAGCTGGCGCACTTTGGCCTTGGCTTGCTCCCTGGAATCGAACAGTTGATGACTGCTGCGGCCATTGGCCAACCGATCGAACTCGATGGCACCGCGCAGCAAGGTACCGAGGTTGCCCACCTTGACCTGCACCCCATCGACCCGCACCTTGGTGTCGATGGCCGGTTTTTTCCAGAACTGGGGTTGCTGGGCGAGGAGGGGAGCATAGACCCCATCAATCTCGAGTTCGATCTCGACCCCCTCTTTGGCGGCGCGCAGCTGTTTGACCTTGCCCGCTTCCAGCCCCAGATAGAGCACAGGTGAGCCAATACCGATGCCATCGGCCTGATCTGCCTTGAGCAACCAGCGCTGGGGCTTGGCATCACGGGTGCCGAGCAGTGCCAGCTCCTGACTCGGGTAGAGACGGTTAATCCGTTCGCCACTGCTGGCTTGTACCAGCTTGATCCCGCCCCCCAACCAGGCACTGGCCGGACTGGTTTCTACTTTGATGCCGCTCAGATCGGCATCGATCTGCAACGGGGCGGCGCGATAGAAACGGGCACGGTTGAGCAGATGGCCATAGTTCGGCGCCATCACCAGCTCGACGCTGGCATTGCCGCGCGCATCCAGGGTGAGCTGGCTGATGCGGCCCACCTGCAATCCCTTGTACCAGACAGGGGCATCCTGATTGAGCCCCGCCAGATCGTCAGCCTGCAGCGTCACCTTGGTGCCGCTTTGGGGGGCGCGATCGGTCAGGGTCATCTTCTGTACCGGTTTGCCCGCTACATAGTCGAGGCGAATGGCCGGGCCGGAGAGCAGGCGATCTGCATGCTGCACGCCGGTCGCGGAGAGGGAGACGCTCTCCCACACCAGTTGACTCTTGTCGGTAATGCGGTAAGCCTGCTCCGGGTTGATCAGCGCCGTCACCACCCGGCCTTTGTCGGTGAGACGAATGGGGTCGATACGACCGATCTCGATCCCCTCATAGAGGATGGGCATCCCCTCCTTGACCGGGAGATCGCCAGCCGCAATGTCGATACGCTCGCCACGCGCCGCTTCCGCCAGCCCTTTATAGAGGACGAAAGTCTGTCCCTTCTCCGGCTCCGGTGAATCTTTGGGCGAGTCAAAGGCAATGCCGCCGCTCAGGATGGAGGTAAGGCTGCCAGCCTCCACGCTCACCCCGGCCAGACTGAAGGAACCCTTGATACCGCTGATATTCCAGAAGCGGGTATCGGCTTTGACCAGATGTTCGAAACGCGGCTCGATCACCAGATCCAGAATGACTTTCTGGTTGTCCTGACCCAGGCGGGTATTGATGACGCTGCCCACCTCGATACCGCGGAAATAGAGCTTGGCGCCAATCCCCACCGAGCCCAGCGAATCGGCGGTCAGGTGCAGCATCCGCCCCTGAGCCTGATAGCCGGGGGGAGGGCCCTCCAGTGCATCAAAGGTCTCCTCCAGCGGATTGCTTTCACGCCCCGGTTGCAGGTTGATGTAGTTGCCGGAGACCAGGGTATCGAGTCCGGAGATCTCGGTGAGCGACGCTTTGGGGCTCACCAACCAGAAGTCGGATCCCTTGCGGATCAGCGGTCTGGCACGGCTGTCAATCTTGGCCATCACCGCAATCTTGCGGCCATCTTCAGCCAGCTCCAGCTCTTGCACCACGCCGATAGCCACCCCCTGATAACGCACCTGGGTTTTACCCGGCAAGATGCCGTTGCCCTGGGCGAAGTTGATCTGGATAAGCTGGCCACGGCTCAATACCTGCTGATAGAGAAAGCCACCCGCCAGCAGCAGGGCTATCAGGGGTAACAGCCAGACCGGCGATAACCAGCGACGCTTTTCGATGACGGGTTCAGACCCGATCATAGTGACTCCTTATTGGCTGGATTAAACAGCACATCAGACAAAAACAGAGAAATCATCAACGGGCCGCCTTGTCCCACAGTAAACGGGTATCGAGCATGCGGGCCGACATCATGGTCAGCACCACCACACCGGCAAAGGCGGTGGCCCCCGGGCCTGCGCGGACACTCAGCAGCACACCCCGATCGACCAGTGCCACCATCAGCGAAATCACGAACAAGTCCAGCATTGACCAGCGACCGATGAAATCGATCACCCGATACGTCACCAGCTGGCGCTTGCGCCGCACCGGCTTGGCCCGCTGCAATTGCCAGCAGATCCAGCCCAGACCCAATATTTTGCCCACCGGCACCAGTATGCTGGCGGTGAGGACTATGGTGGCAATCCCGCTCATTTTGCTGCGATAGAGCATCATGATACCGCTGAAGATGGTATCTGACTGCAGCAACCCCTTGTTGTAGAAATGGGTAATGGGCAACAGATTGGCAGGCAGCAACATGAAGGTGGCGAGCGCCAGCAAGCCCCACGACCAGGCGAGGGAGTGGTGAATGCGCACCTGCAATTTGCTGCTGCAACGGGGGCAGACTGCCCCGGCTTGATAACGCACCAGCAGACCGCAGGTATGGCAGCGGCAGAGCCCCATCTCACGGGCGCTGGTCATGTTCCGGCTCCTTTAACGGGATCCGCGCCCAGTAGGGGGCGGGGTCAAACAGGATCAGCAGGGTCATGTTGAGCAGCATCAGAATACCGAGGCTGAGCAAGCCGCCACCGAGGCGCACATCGGCGATGTCGATCAGTTTGAACAGGGCAACCAGCAGGCTGACGATATAGACCTCCAGCATGGCCCAGTGGCGAAACACCTCGACCAGCTTCAAGGTGACGGGAAGAATGTGCCAACGTTTGGCCAGACCCGAAGCCAGCACAAAGATCCCCGCCAATAACCCCACCGGCGCCAACACGGCGCACCAGAGCACCAGGCTGGCTACCCACCATTCACCTTCGCCAAACAGTACCAGGATACCGCGCAGCAGGTCGGCGTCGGTGTTGACCCCCGCCAGCCGCAGATAGATCAGCGGCTCAAAAAATGCGGAGGGCAGCAGCAGAAATCCGGTGATGGTCAGGGCCATCAACTGGGAGGGACGAAAGGCATAACGGCCATAGAGATGCTGGTGACATCGCGGGCAGTGGGCATGGCGACGCAGCGGCAGCGCTTTGCGCTGGATCAGCAAGTCGCACGCCGGACAGACAATCACGGAACCGGGCTCCATCATACAATTCAACCTGTTGAAGGAATTGGTGAAATTTACCCTAAAACCGGTTTCCTGTCTTGCCTGCGGCCGGAATGTTACGAAAGTATAATTGACGTTAACGTAAACGTGATATTAGATAGCCAGACTAGACAGGTGAAAGGAGTCATGATGTCCAGTTTGCCCCCCTCGGCAGGCCTGCGCTTTCGCACCGCCCTTGCCAATGAACATCCCCTGCAGATCGTCGGCACCATCAATGCCTATATGGCGCTGATGGCCGAACGCAGCGGCTTTCAAGCTCTTTATCTCTCCGGCGCCGGAGTGGCCAATGCCTCCTACGGCTTGCCGGATCTCGGCATGACCTCCCTCAACGATGTGCTGATCGATGCCGAGCGGATCACCGCCGTAACCCGTGTGCCGCTACTGGTCGATATCGATACCGGCTGGGGCGGGGCATTCAATATCGCCCGCACCATTCGCGCGTTCGAGCGGGCCGGGGTTGCCGCCGTGCACATGGAAGATCAGGTGGCCCAAAAGCGCTGTGGTCATCGTCCCAACAAGGCAGTGGTCACGCTTGAGGAGATGTGCGATCGCATCAAGGCCGCAGTGGATGCCCGTGAGAATAGCGAGTTCGTCATCATGGCCCGCACCGATGCACTGGCGGTGGAGGGGATGGAGTCTGCTCTTGAACGCACCGCTGCCTATGTGGCCGCCGGGGCCGACATGATCTTCGCCGAGGCGGTGACCGAGCTTGCCCAGTACGACCAGTTCAAGCAGGCGGCCAAAGTGCCGATCCTCGCCAACATGACCGAGTTCGGCAAAACCGAGCTGTTTGACAAAGAGCTACTGGCCGCCCACGGGGTCGACATGGTGCTCTACCCCTTGAGTGCCAACCGGGCCGCCAATCAGGCCGCCCTCAACGTCTATCACCATATTCGCCAGGATGGCCATCAAAGGGCCGTCGTGGAGACCATGCAGACCCGGGAGTCGCTCTACGACTTCCTCGGATATCACCACTACGAGCAGACACTGGATCGTCTGTTTACAGCCAAGGAATAGGAGGCAGCTTATGGGACAGCAAAAACCGTTGGGTGGGGCAGGTCTGCGCGGGCAGAGTGCGGGGGAGACCAGTATCTGCACAGTAGGCAAGAGTGGCACCGGTCTTACTTATCGCGGCTATGACATCAAGGAGCTGGCCGATAGCGCCCAGTTCGAAGAGGTCGCCTATCTGCTGCTCAAGGGGGAGTTGCCCGGTGAGCAGCAGCTTGACGCCTACAAGCGCGAGCTGCGCCGCCTGCGCAGCTTGCCCCAGCCGCTGCTGGAAGTGCTGGAGCGGATTCCCGCCGATGCCCATCCCATGGATGTGCTGCGCACCGGCTGCTCCATGCTTGGCGATCTGGAGCCGGAAGATGGTTTCGAGCACGAACACGAAGTGGCGGATCGGCTGCTGGCCGCCTTTCCGGGCATTCTGATCTACTGGTACAAGTTCAGTCACGAGGGCGTTCGCATCGCCCTCGACAGCGACGAGGAGTGTATCGGTGGCCACTTTCTGGCGCTGCTGCACCAGAAGGCACCGAGCGAGCTGGAGCGGCGGGTGATGCATGTCTCTCTCATCCTCTACGCCGAGCATGAGTTCAACGCCTCCACCTTTGCGGCGCGGGTCTGCGCCTCAACCCTTTCCGACATGTTTTCCTGCATCACCGCCGCCATCGGTACCCTGCGCGGCCCGCTCCACGGCGGAGCCAACGAGGCGGCCATGGCGATGATTGAAGATTGGCAGGATGAAGCGCAGGCAAGGCGCGAACTGCTGGCCAAGCTGGCGGCCAAGGAGAAGATCATGGGCTTTGGCCACGCCATCTACCGCACTTCTGATCCGCGCAACGTCATCATCAAGGAGTGGTCGGCCAAGCTTGCCGAGGCGGTGGGGGATGATCGCCTCTATCGCGTCTCCTGCGAGGCGGAGAAGGTGATGTGGGAGGAGAAAGAGCTCTTTCCCAACGCCGACTTCTTCCACGCCAGCACCTATCACTACATGGGGATCCCGACCAAGCTGTTCACCCCCATCTTCGTCTGCTCGCGGGTCAGCGGCTGGTGCGCCCACGTGATGGAGCAGCGCGAGCACAACCGGATCATCCGCCCGAGCGCCGATTATGTCGGCCCGGCCCCCCGTCACTTTGTCTCTCTACAACAACGATAAGGAAATCACGATGTCCGCCAACGTCGACGTCAACCACAGACCAGACCCTGATCAGGTGCTGGTCGATATTGCCGATTATGTCTGCAACCACCCAATTACCAGCGAGGCGGCCCTCGACACTGCCCGCTACTGCCTGATGGACACGCTCGGCTGTGGCCTATTGGCCCTGCGTTTCCCCGAGTGCACCAAGCACCTTGGCCCCATCGTCCCCGGCACGCTCGTACCCCACGGTGCCCGGGTGCCCGGCACCCAGCTCTGCCTCGACCCGGTCAAGGCGGCCTGGGATATCGGCGCCATCATCCGCTGGCTCGATTACAACGACACCTGGCTGGCCGCCGAGTGGGGTCACCCATCCGATAATCTGGGGGGCATTCTGGCCACTGCCGACTGGCTCTCCCGTACTCGCGTGGCCGAGGGCAAGGCGCCGCTCACCATGGCCGATGTGCTGGTGGCCATGGTCAAAGCCCACGAAATTCAGGGTGTGCTGGCGCTGGAGAACTCCTTCAACCGGGTTGGTCTCGATCACGTGGTTCTGGTCAAGGTCGCCAGCACCGCCGTGGTGACTCACATGCTGGGGGGCACCCGCGATCAGATGATCGATGCGGTCTCCCAGGCCTGGGTCGATGGTCAGAGCCTGCGTACCTACCGCCATGCCCCCAATGCGGGTTCCCGCAAGAGCTGGGCGGCGGGGGATGCCACCTCGCGCGCGGTGCGCCTCGCCCTTATCACCATGAGTGGCGAGATGGGCTATCCAGGCGTACTGAGCGCGCCCAAGTGGGGTTTCTACGACGTGCTGTTCAAGGGCAATCAGTTCGCCCTGCATCAGGGGTACGGTAGCTATGTGATGGAGAACGTGCTGTTCAAGATCTCCTATCCCGCCGAGTTCCACGCCCAGACAGCTGTGGAGTGCGCCATGAAGCTGCACGCTCAGGTGAAGGGTCGGCTGGATGAGATTGACCGCATCGAACTCACCACCCATGAGTCGGCCATTCGCATCATCAGCAAGGTGGGTGCCCTCAACAACCCGGCCGATCGGGATCACTGCCTGCAGTACATGGTGGCAGTGCCGCTGATCTTCGGTCGCCTGATCGCCGAAGATTACGAGGACGATGTCGCCGCCGATCCCCGCATCGACGTGTTACGCGGCAAGATGGTGGTGCAGGAGGATAAACGCTACAGCCGCGAATATCTGGAGGCGGACAAGCGATCCATTGCCAACGCCATCCAGATCTTCTTCAAGGACGGCACTCACACCGCCAAGGTGGAGGTGGAGTACCCGGTCGGCCATCGTCGCCGTCGGGAGGAGGGGATCCCGCTGCTGGTGGAGAAATTCCAGCACAATCTGGCCACCCGCTTCCCGGCCAAACGGGTCAACGACATTCTGGCCCTCTGTCAGGATGGGCCGCGCCTTGCCGCCACCCCGGTACACGCATTTATGGATCTGCTGGTGATCTGACCGATATCTACCGGCAAACAGTGATAAACGAAAAGCGGGCTCATCGGCCCGCTTTGTTATTCTGGCGGCTTATCCCTCGATAAGCATCACCCCAGCGCACTGCTGTCGTCGTTAAAAAGCGCCGTCATGATGGCCGTTTCGCGACTGGCGATGGTTTCGAGAAACTCGTTGGCACGCCCCATCTGATGACACACCTGATAACCACGCTCGACAAAGGAGAAGAGCTCGCCAAGCCCAGCCAGATAGGCGGGCCCTGACACCAGCTTGAGGGTTGCCCCCAGCAGTGGCTTTCTCGCCAATCTGTCCAGCGTCATCCCAAGCTCGCTCACCAATGCAATCTGATGTTCACGGCGCGCCTGTTCACCCACGGCACGATAGGCGATGGTGTAGTGGTCCGGCGTGATGGGATCAATGCCATCAATGCGCCGCAGCGCCACCACCATCAGGTAGTCCAGCTCCTCGGAGAGGGCATCAAGCTCGATCGCTTGCGCCAGCACCTTGAGGCCGGACTCCGGCAACAGCCGCTCGGCGGTTGGCATCACCCGCATCACGTCCGCATCGCGGCGGGCACAATCCCCCGGGCCATAGAGATCGGTCAGGAAAAACTCGGCGGCAGGGCCATAGCGGTCACTCTCCAGCAGATCACGATGGGTTCGCCCCAACCGGTCGGCCTGCCACTGGCGTAGCCGATCCCGATCCTGCTGATCTTCCGGGTGGGCACGCATCTGCTCGCGCAAGGCTGCAACCCGCTTGAGCTGGCGGTAGAGCCGACCCAGGGTGCTATCGTCGTCGTGGGCATGTTCTTGATGCGTCATCTACAGCTCTCTGGCCTTGGGCCCATTGATGGGGATTGGGTGATACGAAGATACAAGTGAATGAAAAACAAGCAGCTTTTGCTGACCGTTCCGTGACAAGTGTAGCGCGCACGGGGGAGGGAATAAATGCCATGTCCCGCTGATGGCCTGCATCCCTCTCGACTCTGTTAAGTGAGTCCCATTTATGTGAACCATCCTTTCATTTGTTGTGAACATGTGTTTAATATCAATAACTAACTTATGACCCAGAGTAACGACCATGTTCTTCAACTCGCTCGCTGGCAGCAGCGCACTCTCTATCATCCAGATCAGCCGTCAGCATCCGCTGGGACTGGCCGCCGCCCGGATCGCGGCCGAAGCCATCGCTGCGGACATGAGCGAGAGCTATCAACTCGATTGCGAATGGGCAGATGAAGAGGAGACCGAGCTTCGTTTTCGCGGCTCAGGGGTACATGGCACTCTCACCCTGGACGATGAAACCTTGGAACTGGAAGTGCATCTTGGTTTGATGCTGTTGCCGGTACGCAGCGTACTGGAGCAAGAGATCCTCGATTATGTCGACAATCGCTTACCTTGCCCCAAACGTGTTTGAAACTCTTCGTTGCACTGGTTTTAAATAAACCAGCTGTAAACGATGGCTGTTTGAAATAAGTTGGCAAGCCATATGGTTTGTCAGATTTATTATCCAGCGAGGTCTTGATTCTATTTGTCAGTAATCTTTCATCTTTATTTCATATTTCGGGTCGGCACTCATTAAAGTCATTCTGATTGCATCAAGTCTTCATCCGGATATGAGGACAGGAGCAATTTGCCGTCTCGGTAAATTCATTTTGTAGGGAAACAACCATGCCACTGAGTGAATTTATCTCCTGCGTCGATACCGCCTGGTTACGCATGGACAGACCCAACAACCTGATGCAGATCATCGGTGTCCTGATGTTTGAAGGAGAGCTTGATGAAGCGCGTCTGCGGGCCGGATTGCGCCACACCATTTCGGTGCAACCCCGCTTCCACCAGCGGGCCGTGCTGGAGGGGGGATCCTACTACTGGCGCCATGATCCCGATTTCGATCTCGATCAGCACCTCAAGCGAGTGATCCTGCCGGGTGAAGCGGGCAAGCTGGAGCTGGAGAAGCTGGTGGCCGATCTCGCCTCGACGCCGCTCAACCACCAGCGCCCCCTGTGGGATATGCACCTGACCGACACGTCGCTGGGTGGGCAAGCGCTGGTGGTGCGCATTCACCACGCCATGGGCGACGGCTTCTCGCTGGTGCGGGCCATGCTGACCATGATGGATAACACCCCGGAAGGGGCGCCGCGACTACCGTCACCGGAGCCACTGGATGACAGCGATGACGAGGATGAGGAGGATTGCCATCAGGGCAGCCGTTTGGTGCGGGCCGGCCTCAAGCTGACCGGTAGCCTCTGGTCCAAATATGTCGAAGTGGTCACCCATCCCACCAAGGCGGTGGATTACCTCAAGACCGGGCGGGATGTGGCGAGCGAGCTGTGCAATATCGCCACCCTTGGTGATGATTCACCCTGCCGCCTGCGTGGCAAGACCACCAGCACCAAGCGGGTGGCCTGGTCGGAGCAAATTGATCTGCCGGATATCAAGGCAGTGGGCAAGGTTCTGGGCTGCTCGGTCAACGATCTGCTGATCGCCGCCACCGCAGGGGCGTTTCGCCACTACCTGCAGGAGAAGGGGGATGATGCCAACAAGGTCAAGATCCGCGCCCTGGTGCCAGTCAATATGCGAGCACCGGACGATGAGGGGGCTCTTGGCAACCGCTTCGGGCTGGTGGCCCTGGACTTGCCACTGGATGTTGAACACCCGTTGCAGCGGCTCTATACCGTACGTGACCGGATGCAGGCGCTGCGCACCTCGCTGCAACCCGTGGTAGTGCTCAACCTGTTACATGCCCTTGGCATGGCCCCCAATGCGGTGCAACAGCAGGCTGTCGAGCTGCTCACGGCCAAGGCCAGCGCGGTGATCACCAATGTGCCTGGCCCGCAGCAGACCCTCTATCTGGCTGGAGCAAAATTGCGTCAGCCGCTGTTCTGGGTGCCGCAATCGGGGGATATCGGCGTCGGCGTCTCCATCCTCTCTTACGATCACAAGGTGCAACTGGGCCTAATCACCGACAAGAAGCTGGTACCGGATCCGGATCGGGTGGTCGAGCGGTTTGCGGTGGAGTTCGAGCAACTGCTATTGCTGGTGCTGATGGAGCCGGAGCTGTTGTTTGACCCCAACGGACTGGATGCGCTGCTCGGTTGAGCGTGCACTTGAGCGACCAGTGACGGCGTAGCCAGCCGGTCTGCCCCCATCATAAAAGAGGCCAACCCGCGGGTTGGCCTCTTGTTTTGTTGTCTATCCGTGGCAAGAGTGGCGGTTAATCCGCCAGCTCTTCGCGCGCAGCCTCCACATCGAGGCGCTCCATGGCATCCATGGGTTCGCACTCGGCCGCTTCAGCATAGAGGGCTTCGGCTGCTTTCAGGCGGCTCTTGCCGTGCAGCATCACCTGAGCGTTGGCGTACTCCATGCGAGCGATAGCCGATTCGGGGATCAGCGCCAGCGCCTCCTTGAAATGACGCTCGGACTCCTCCTTCTTGGCGCCATAGGTGAGGCCGCCGATCATGGCCCCCAACTTGTCGACGATCTCGGCGTGCCAGGCGCCAAAGGCAATATGGGCCTCGGCGTGATCTGGCGACAGCTCCAGCGCCTTCTCAAGGCTTGCCTTGATCTTGTCGCCAATTCCTTGCGAGAGGGCCTTGGAGATGGAGATCACCTGGCTGTAGCGCCCGAGGGCCAGAGCGTGGAAATACCAGGCGTTGGCGTTCTTGGGTTGGCGCTTTTGCAGCTTCTCGGCATGGCTGGCCGCCCGCTCGAAGGCGGCGCGCTTGGCATACTTGTCTTCCAGCAGATAGCTGGCGTGGATCACCAGCGCCTTGTTTGCCACATTGAGGCCCGCCTCACCGGCCGCTTCGCCAAGGGCGACGGCCCGGGCAAAATCCCCGGCATGATAGGCCCGCCAGGCATCCTGTACCTGCTCATCCTCGGGCCAGGGTTCGGCATCCCCCTGATGGAGACGCTCCCAGTTGTCCGCCAGCTTCTGGCCAGTATACTCATAGGCCGCATCCGCGTAGGGGAAGGGGACAAATTCGAGTTGTGAAGTGGTCATGCTTGTTCTCCCTGTAGCATGTGAATCAAACCTTGTCGGTGTAGTGGTGGGCGAGGGCGCCCAGATGAGCGCGGGCATCGGCCCGCAAATAGGGTGCGACCAGTTGCATCACCTGAAAGACGCCGAGGGCGATATCGGCGTCCGCCTTGGGGTGCAGTGCCCGCTGGTAAGAGATCCAGAATGTGCCCACCAGCGCCACATTGGCTGCCAGCGTGCGCATCTGTTGCGTCGTGCCCTCCATCAGCCCGACCGTTTGCAGATGGTTGCAAATGGCGATGGCGGTCTGCTCCTTGCGGCGCAGCAGGGCGGAAAAGCGCTGTTCCACCTGATGATAACCACTCATCAGGGTCGCGATATCGTAGTAGAGGAAACGGTACTGCCAGATGGCTTCAAACATCAGGTGGAGAAAGAGCCAGATATCTTCGGGCTCATCGGACGGGGTGCTGACCGCCTCCAGCAGGCGATCCATCTGCTGTTCAAATTCGCAGAACAGGGCGTTGACGATCTCCTCCTTGTTGTGGAAGTGGTAGTAGAGATTGCCCTGGCTGATCTCCATCTCGGCCGCAATGGCCGAGGTGGTGACGCTGGGTTCCCCTTGTCGATTGAAGCAGGCGAGGGCAGTGGTCAGGATCCGCTCCCGGGTACGACGTTTGGGTTTGCGATCCATGCTACTCCTTTGGTGATGAACGGCGCACGCCGTGGCGATAGCGTTTGGCAAGCCAGTGCTGCAACTGCTCCAGCGACTTGTCGAGGGCGGCGACCGAGCCAATGCCGGGGGCCAGCAGGGTGCGATCTTCATCGGCCAGCGCGGCCAGATTGAGCTCGAGGCCATGCTTGGCCAGCACCGGCGCCAGCTCGTTACGACGCTGCCAGAGATCGCGGCGGGTATGCTGGTAAGCGTGCTCGCAGAGACGGCGGCGATCCCGATAACTGAACACATTGGTGAAGAACATCTCGCCATCGGCAGAAGAGGGCTCAAACAGCAGGGCGTCAGCGTCGGGATATTGGTGTTTGTAGCGATCCATCCCCACATGCATGCGGGAGTGGATGATGGCGCGAAAGGTTTGGGCCAGTACCACCGGCAGACCGCTGTCCACCAGATTGGTCGGCGCGCCGGCGGCCATGTCCGCATCATAGGGAACCAGCGGATTGATGCAGAACACCAGATCCGCCCCCTCTTCCAGCGCTACCGAAGCGTGCAGAGTCTTGATCAGCGCCCCGTCCACATAGTAACGACCGTTGATCAATGAAGGGGGAAAGAGGCCGGGCAGGGCGGCCGACGCCTGTACCGCCGCCGAGATAGGCACGTCATCGAGCCCCGGGCTGCCGAAGGCGACCGGATGGCCGGTATCGAGTTCGGTGGCGACCACAAACAGTCGACTGCGCAGCTGGCGAAAATCGTTGCTGCGGCCGGGACGAGAAAAAAACTGGGTCAGGGTGCGATCCACCCCGCGGTTGTCGAACAGTCCGGTCGGAATGGCCTTGGAGAGTCCCTGCAGCGATTCAAACAGGCTGCGCTTCCAGGGCGCCGCCAGATAGTAGGTCAGGCTCTGCCACGCCAGTGGCGGGATCGAGGTCAGGCGGTCGGCATATTCACGAAAGGCGGGTCGCAGCAAGGTAGCCGGGTCAAACATCTCCCCCGAATCATCGCTGAGCAGGATCCGCACCAGCTTAGCCGGCGAGATGCCGTTGGCCAGCGCCGATGCCACCACGGCCCCCGAACTGACGCCAACATAGATATCGGCATGGTCAAGGCGCAGGCCGTTGATGCTGTCAGAGAGGGCTGCGCAGGCACCGATCTCGTAGATGCCGCCGAGCGGCCCGCCGCCAGCAAGGGCAATTGCGATGGTACTCATAGCGTTGCCTCCCTATCCATGACATTCACCATGACAAGACCGGCCCAGCGCAGGGCATGGGCCGGTATCAATCACCTTCCGTCACCGCGAGGGATCAGGGCAGGACGCTCTCTGCTTTGGCCTTCACCTCTTTCACCGCGTCTTCAGCGGCGGAGAGGAGATCGGCGGCCTGCTCAACCACGGCCTCTTTAGCCTTGGCTACCGGCGCCTTCTTTACCGGAGGCTTGCGGGCAGCGGGCTTTTTGGCGGCAGCCGGTTTGGCTTCTGCGGCCGGGGCTTCCTCTTCCTGTGCATCCAGCAGTTGCTGGACCACATCGGTCAGCTCGGCCATGCGCTTGGAGAGCTTGTCGATATCCTTGCGGGTCGGAATGCCGAGGCTGGCCACAGCGCGGGCCACGCGATCTTCAAACACCTGCTCCAGACGACCCCAGGTATTGGCGGTCTTGTCGGTCACAGCGGCAATCTTCTCATCTGCGCTCTGACGGGTTTTTGCCTGCAGCGCTTCACCTTCCTGCACCAGGGCTTCAAAGATCTTGCCACCCTCTTCCTGCGCCTTGGCATAGGCACCCAGACCCGCCAACCAGATCTGCTGGGTGGACTCCTTGATGGTGGAGGTGAGTTGGTTGTCGGTCACTGACCCTGCCAGCGCTTTCAATTTCTTAGCCATGATCTTCTCCTTGAATAACGACAGTTAAATGTAATGGCGACAACGAAACTGCAATCGGGTTGTGGCATTACTGATTTTTCAACTTCAGTCTAGGGAGAAAAAATAGAGGGTTCTACCTAATAACGGAACAGGCACACCACCGAAATTAGGGTTTGCTCACGAACCGACAATCAAATTGCGGATTCCCATATGAATCGTGATATATCTAACAACCTAGTAACACCCTAATCAGTAGCAGGATTCTCTTTATGAACTATTTCATTACTGGCGGTAGTGGTTTTATCGGGCGTCGATTGATCAAAAAGTTATTCCAACAGCATCCCGACTGTATCGTCTATTTTCTGATGCGCGCCTCTCATCAGGATAAATTGCCGGAGTTATTTGCATTCTGGAATGTGGATGAATCGCGCGCAGTCCCGGTTTTTGGCGACATGACGCAACCGCTGCTGGGGGTATCGGTCGAGATGCAGGAGCAGTTGATCGGCAAGATCGAGCATTTTTTCCATCTCGCGGCCATCTATGACCTCAACGCCAAGGCAGGGATCCAGCAGCAGGTCAACACCGAAGGGACCCGTCAGGCTGTTCAACTTGCCGAGCGGCTAGGGGCAGGGCAGTTCCACCACTGCAGCTCCATCGCTGCAGCGGGCCTGTTTGACGGTCTGTTTCGCGAGGACATGTTCGATGAGGCCGAACACCTCGACATGCCTTACTTCCAGACCAAGCACGAAGCGGAAGGGATTGTGCGAAACGAGTGCACCATTCCGTGGCGAGTCTATCGACCGGGGATCGTTGTCGGTGACTCCAATACCGGCGAGATGGACAAGATTGACGGCCCTTACTACTTCTTCAAGACCATCCAGAAGCTGCGTCGCCTGCTGCCGCCCTGGATGCCCGCCATCGGGGTTGAGGGCGGGCGCATCAACATAGTGCCTGTCAACTTTGTGGTCGATGCCATGGTGCATATTGCCCATCAGGAGGGAGAGGAGAACAAAACCTTCCACCTGACCGACCCCAACCCGATGCGGGTCGGCGACATGCTGAGCACCTTCTCCCGCGCCGCCCATGCGCCGGAGCCTGCGATCCGCATCAATGCCTCTCTCTTTAATTTCATTCCCCGCCACCTGACCGCCATGCTGATGACCATGGCGCCGGTGCGCCGCATCCGCGATGCCGCCATCGCCGATCTGGGTCTGCCCAAGGATGTGTTCCGCCTTATCAGCTATCCCACCCGTTTCGACAGTCGCGAAACCCAGCGGGTACTGAAAGGGACAGGCATCGAAGTGCCACCGCTGCACAGCTACGCCTGGCGGCTGTGGGATTACTGGGAGCGCCACCTCGACCCGGAGCTCTTCATCGATCGCTCCCTGCGTGGTCGGGTAGAAGGCAAGGTGGTGCTGGTGACCGGGGCCACCTCAGGCATTGGCCGTGCAACCGCGCGCAAGCTGGCGGGGGCGGGGGCCAACGTCGTTACCATTGCCCGCGACGAGCAGAAGATTGCCGAGACTAAAGCCGAGTTTGCCGAGCTGGGGCTGACCATCGAGATCTATCAGGGGGATCTCTCCAATCTGGCTCAGGCCGAGGAGATCACCGCTCGCATCGTGGCCGATCACGGCGGCGTCGATATTCTGGTCAACAATGCCGGCCGCTCCATCCGTCGCTCCATCGAGGACTCCTTCGATCGCTTCCACGATCTGGAGCGCACCATGCAGCTCAACTACTTTGGTGCGCTCAAGGTGATCATGGGAGTACTGCCCACCATGATCGAGAAGAAAAAAGGGCACATCATCAACATCTCCTCCATCGGGGTGTTGACCAATGCGCCGCGCTTCTCCGCCTATGTTGCCTCCAAGTCGGCCCTCGATGCCTGGGTGCGTACCGCCGCCTCCGAGTTTGCCGATAAAGGGGTGAGCTTCTCCATCATCAATATGCCGCTGGTGAAAACGCCGATGGTCGCACCGACCAAGGTCTATGAGCAGGTACCGATGATGACGCCGGAAGAGGCTGCCGATCTGGTGTGCGATACCATCATCAACAAGCATGTTCGTCTGGCCACTCGCCTCGGGGTATTTGGTCAGGTGGTTCACGCTCTGGCGCCGCGTGTCGCTCAGGTCATCATGAACACCAGCTTCCGCACCTTTGCTGATCCCAAGGATGGCGACAAGTCCAAGGCCACTGCCGATCAGGTTGCCGTCTCGACCCTGATCAAGGGGATCCACTTCTAACCTGATGATGGGATAAAGAGATCAACAGGGGCCTGAGCAATCAGGCCCCTGTTTTATTTGGAATAACAGTTGAAGGACGAATAAGGAGGGTCAGACTCGGGACAGCAGATCAAGCAGCAGATCTGTCGTACGACGGGAGTAAAGCAGAGAGAGATGACCAATGGCAGGCAACTCGATATCTTCCATTCCCGCCAATCGTTGCCTCTCCTGCGGCATCACCACATTGTCGTGACTGGTGCGCACCGAGATGCCGGGCACGCAAAGCGGCACAGAGGCAAAACGCTGCAACCAGCCGGAACCGGGCTCCATCTCGCGGGCATTGGCTCCAAGCCCAAGGGCGGCCAGCTGACTGCCCTGATGAGGCGTAGCCAGGGTGATCAGACGTGCGACCTTGTCACCACCATGGATAGCCAGATAGTCGCGGCAGACTAGCCCGCCCATACTGTGGCCGACCAGCACCAGCTTGTCAGCCCCGGTCTGCGCCAGCACATCGTCAATCCGGGTGGCCAGCAGCGGCACCATCTCATCGATATGACCAAATGGTGGCATCAAGGTAATGGTGGCGACCACATGGCCTGCGGTCTCCAGTCGGGTGCGCTGGGTACGCCAGATCCCGCGACTGCAACCGTAACCATGCACCAACAATACGGGGCGCTGGCATGGACGCAGCCGATCGGGTGCCATCAGCAAAGGCTCAAACGGTAACAACCAGGTGAAGGTGTAAAGGTAGGCCAGCATCTCCTGCGCCATCATCTTCACCCTGCGCCAGGGGCCGATAGCCGGGGAGGGGTAGAAGCGGGTAAACAGCCAGCTGCCGAGTACCACCAGACAACGCAACCCAAGCAGGGCAAACACGACAAACAGCAGGGTCAGCAACCAGGGGAGTCCCACGACCAAGTGGGCGATACTCCCGAGGAGCAGCACCTCTACCATCAGCAGGATAAACAGGTGTCGTACGATCGTCATAAGGCCATGATCCGACCAGTCAGGCGTGGAAGTCAAATGGCACTTTGAGACAGCTTGATCCAGCGCGGCTTTTGTCGCTAAACCCCGGCGAACTCTTTTCCGGAGAGGTTATTTGCAATACTGTATATCCATACATATACTCTATCCATCATCACCAAGAGGAGGCCATCATGGCTGTCGAGATCAAATATGTGGTTGTTCGTGGGGGAGTGGAAAAAATGACCTTTGCCAGCAAAAAAGAGGCCGATGCCTATGACAAGCTGCTGGATACGGCCGATGAGTTGATGACCCTGTTGGCTGGCGCCCCGATCGAGCTGGCCCCAGAGCAGCAAGAGAGTCTGGCATTCTACCTGGCAGAACAACGCGATGTGCTGCAAACCCTGCTGCGCGGCGGCAAGGTTCAAGCAGGCACGAAAGAGGAAGAGGCCCCAGCAGCCAAGCGCAAGGAGAAGCCACTAAAGCAGGTGGCCTGATTGCACAGACCTGCTATTTCTCGGGATAAACAGCTCGCTTCATTCACTTCATTTGCATTTAAAACCATTTTTACGGCTATTTACCCCGAGAATTTTCTAACAACGGTGCATATCCAATGCATAACTGAATAGCGTGCACCACTGAGCAACATCAGTCAGATCTATGAGGAAATAATGAGCAAACAGTGGAGAGAACGTTATCCAGATCGCTCCTGGTGACCTTAATCAGCAACAACAAGAGGCAGTACCAATCCCAATAGAAGCCGCATTCATGTATCACGAGCCCTTTTCTAGCAACTCGGCTCACAGGCTCATATCGACTCATCTCAGCATCAACAAGCAACACCATGACTCAACAACCATTATCCTTGCCGCCAGCCATGCCGCTGTTTGACAGCCTTATCTATCTGGAGGCCGGTAACCCACAGGTCAATCAGTACCTTGCCAACCTCAGCCTCAACGATGTACCCGATGCCGGTCTGGTTTACGAACTGGCGGTCGATTGGCTGCTGGAGCAGCGCAACAGCGAAAACAACTACAAAACATATCGCAGCGAACTGACCACTTTTTTGCACTGGTGCTTTCGCGAGGCGGCCATCAGCCCGAAAGATCTCACTCGCCGCATCATGATCCGCTATCTCGACTACTGTCAGTCCCCCCCTGACGAGTTGATCGCCTATCGCAACGTGGCGCAGTTTATCCTCGACAAGGAGTGGGGGGAGCGGTTGCCCAATCCGCAATGGCGACCGTTTCTCGGCAAGCGGGAGCTGGGCCGCACCTTGCCCTATCGTCTTAGCGAGCAGGCGATGAAGACCAAGCTCGCCATCCTGTCGGCCTTCTTCCAGTTCCTGATCCAGGATGAGTACATGGACAGGAATCCCGCTCAGCTACTGCAGCGGGTCAAACGGCCGCAACAGCAGGAGACCGATGATCAGGTGCAGGCCTTCAGCGAGTTGCAGTGGTCATACGTGATGCAAGCTGCCGATACCCTTGCCAACGACCATCCGGAGCAGCATGAGCGCAGCCGTTTTCTCACCATTCTGATGTACGCCTGCTATCTGCGGATCTCTGAGGTTGCTGCCCGGCCGGGCTTTACACCTGTGATGGGGCAGTTCAGGCGGGATCGCAAAACCGGCGTCTGGGGCTACTTTATTCCGCAAAGCAAAGGGGGTAAACGGCGTACCGTAGCGGTATCCCAAGCGCTGTTGGCGGCACTCGAACGCTACCGCCGTTTCCTCGGTCTCTCTCCCTTGCCGACACCGGATGAACAGACGCCACTGTTCGTTCGTCATAAAGCGGCAGCCCACGGCCGCGAGCAGGGCGAGCTAAACGCCAATCTCGGTATTCGCCAGTTACGGGATTTGATCATGGTGATCATCGGTAAAGGCGCAGAATTGGCAGAGCAGGATGGATTTGTCCAGGATGCAGCCGAAATGCGGCAACTCTCTCCCCATGCGATCCGCCATACCGGGATCACCCATGACATCAACCTGCATGGGAGACCGCTTTCCCACGTACAGGCCGATGCAGGGCATGACAGCATCGACACCACTTCGAAATACCTGCACACCAGCAATAGTGAACGACATGAGAGCGCCCAGCAAAAGCCGCTGGACCGATTGAACCAACATATGAGAGATAACATTCACAAGAACTAACAAACAACGTGACATGACCCTGATTTGTATTGACTGCTCTTAGAACACAGAATGGCTTGTTTGGGATGTCATAGAAGTTGGTGCGGCGATGTTGTACTTCTCTGGATGGCAATCGGTTCAGGAAATATTTTTGGCTCACATGGATGATTCAGAACAGGCTCCTTGCCATCTGCGGCATACATATTTATCCCGTAGCAGAGAAGCAAAAAACGGAATTGTTTGCTGAAACACCGAGAACACCCGATGCCGAAAGCTAAGTAACATGCCGGAAGCAGTCATATTCGGTTGAACAGCGCCTTGTTATCACACTTGCATATCCAGTCATCATTGGTGATATTGATATCAATATTAACAAGATACCAAGGAGCGGGTATGCAAGTGGCAGTGGTGGAAAAGACCTTCAGGATCGTTGGCAAAGGGTCTCTCATAGCCCAGTTCACCTTTATCTCTTCAGGCACGCTGCATATCTGGTTTCCGGATGTGGGCCTGCAGATGGAGGCCCACTGCAAAGAGTTGCGTATCGAAGATTGCACC
The DNA here is from genome assembly GCF_019046985.1 of Aeromonas sp. FDAARGOS 1417. Taxonomy (NCBI): domain Bacteria; kingdom Pseudomonadati; phylum Pseudomonadota; class Gammaproteobacteria; order Aeromonadales; family Aeromonadaceae; genus Aeromonas; species Aeromonas sp. FDAARGOS 1417. Next base: position 635,684 of record NZ_CP077221.1, read on the forward strand.
ATTATCTATACCAATGGCCTCCATCACGGCCAGCCCCGAGCACTCTGGTCCTTAACCCTCCATCCCGATGATATGAACGAGCTCAAACGCATATTGCAGCAGTTCAACAGCAACCTCTACTTGACCTGCCAGCCATCCACATTGGCCATCGCCAAACGTGCCTTGAATATGAATTGACCCAACTTCCAAAATGAAATGGCGAATACTCTTCAAGCCGAATAAGCCGTGACGATTTAAGGGGAGGGGAGTCTATCGCGATAGTCGGCATTTTTTATGGCTGTTTTACAAGAAGGAGTATCAATATTTCCAGAGAGAGACCTCTCAAGTAGGGGACAGATATTTCTAAGAATATTCATTGTAATAACGAGGATTATAACTGTGAAAATCAAACATAATGTTCAATAAGTGAGGGGGATTCCGCACAACGTCTTGATTTAATAGTGGACTCTTGTCTCAAAATGGGACATTTCGGTGATGTGGGGCAGGGCGGTTGACTGTGTTATTCTGTTGTCGCTGCAAGAGCATCTGCAGGGGGAATCAACCAGATATCGTCCTTCTGCTTTGGGCAGTCAGATCGCTGGAGGTCTGTGTGTAGCCTCGATCCTGATCGATTTCCGAACCTTTAAGCTAAGGAAAAGCTGCGGGCTACTGCTTTCAACAAGCCTTGTTATCTCTCACAATGATGCCGATAACCCTATTTATCGGCATTTCCATCATGTTGATCACTTGAATCCGTACTTCTTTATCACCATCTTCACTTTGCCTATTAATTCCTCAGGGAGAAACCTCGAAATGGCATATAACATCGGTGATGTGGTTTATCTGAACAGCGGCAGTCCATATATGACTGTCACGTACCTGAATCCTCGGGAAGACGAAGTGCATTGCAAGTGGTTCTTCAATGGCCAGCAGTGCCATGGAAATTACCCATCCGCAGCACTAACGCTAAAATCAGAAGATACAGAGGCTGAGGCGGGATCGGTTAAGTTGTGGGATTAATGCAATCTCAGATTTCTTTCCCATAATCTGGACCCCAATCTATTTCACCTGGTGACGTGGCATTGGGGTCACACTGAGCCAACAGTTCTTCCAGCGTGTAGCGCGGCTGACCATTCAGTTTTACGCGAGCACGTTCTACATCATCCAACGCAGCTTTCGGCAGCGCCGGATCACCATCTTCAAGAGCTGCCTGCAGATAGGCAACCATGTCGGCCTCGGTGGCCAAGGCGTCAGCCACATCAAAACGGCTCCATTGCTCAGTTCTCTTCATTCCGTCCTCCTGCATCCGTCATTGCGCATAATGTCTGGTGGTTATGTTGAGTGGTTTTTCCCCTGCGACAATCCCGAAGGGGCAGGGGAACGCGACTAGGCAGGAACGTGGGCCCGCTTGCGGGCATCGTTTCAACACCGGAGCGCCCGTAACATAACCCGCATTATGCGAAATCTTTTTGTCTTAGTTACTTTAATGCTTGTGCATTTTGTAACCGTTGCTATACTAATTAAAGCAACAGTGACAAAAAGGAACTTCGTCATGGACTACAAGCAATACATCGCAGACCTTCGTACCCGGTACAACAGCCTCCTTGCTGCTATTAAGCAGCCCGACCTCTACGGTATTATTGAGTCTCTTGAGGCTCTTGGTATGACACCAGCTGACTTGCCTCTTGATGAGCCTGTGTGGCCTTCCAGAGCTATTCCTCTGCGTCGTGCTATCGAGGCTCTTATGATTGAGGCCGACATGGAAGCCGATAAATTGGAGAAGCAGTTGGTCTCTATGCCTCCAAAGCCATCTCAGCCTGTTTTCATTCCATCACTGCATGATTCCGCTAAGGTCTTGCGCGATGGTCTTGAACGGATTACCGCCAAGAACGACGCGATGATTGCCGATACGTTGGCCCGTCGTGCATCCCTCTCACCAGTAACCGCTCTGGCCGAGCCACAAACAGAGGTAACAGTGACTAAAAGAAAAGCGCCCACTAAAAAGCCCAAGCAGGAAGATTTGGCAACAGTTACCGAAACAGTCCAAGAATCGCAACCCGTCGAGCCTGTTGAATTGGTAACAGTTACACAAGTTGAGCCTCAACCCGAGCAGGCCAAGCCGAAACGCCCCCGGGGGAGACCTACTTTAGGTGATCGCCCCATGACTTCAGCTGAAAAGCAGGCCGCTTATCGTGCCCGCCATAAGATGAAAAAAGTAACTGTCACCTTTGACCGTTCTGATGCTGATGAGCTGCTTACCTATATGACCGCTGTTGCAAGTGGCATCACTTTTCCCCTTGATAAACAACTTGCTACACGGCTCCGTGATGCCTGTCAGTCGGCTTGGGTTGTTCAGCTTGTTTCTGATGCTACGTCATCCACCGATGCATAACGGTTACGTAATCAGGGGCGCAAGCCCCTACAAGCCGCCCACTGCTGCCCGTGTTGGCCACCACCGTTTCGCGGCGGAACACGCCCATCTGTCCCAGAGACTGGGACACCCCCCTTCCTGCTAAACCGGTCTTTAATGCCCGGGAACGTAGGCCACCCTCGTGTCCTCGTGTCGTAGACAAAAGACTGTCGACTTCTTGCACCTCTTTAGGCATTAAAAAACCCCAGCCATGGGGCAGGGGTCTTTTGGGGCCTCTCGGAGTCCGGGGGCCAGTAACACCCGGACTTTACCGCACTAACCTGCGGTAACCTCTGATCTACTTCGCTTTCTTTTTGTTTATGTAGGCTATGTAATCCTCTTCCTTGATTTCCTGTAAACCCTTCAAAATCAATAGCTTGAGAACTTCCGTATCCTTCAGGCTTGTTTTGGTCGCGACGACGGCCTTGACCGTCTCGGTCTCCACCTTCCTCCACGTGTTGTCATCGATGTGTTTAGTCGGCATGGGTCAACTCTTTGTTACTTCTATCAACTGGATATTCATAGTTTAACCCTCTTTGAATCTTAGAAATGATATTTCTTGACAACTTAGAACTTGGATTCTAAGGTTCTCACATTATCCTAATTTCTGAGAAAATTAGATGTTTTTCGACTGGCTGACCATAGAACAGGATTTCGGGTTTCAGCTGCCGCTTCTGGATGGCAACGCTTATGCCCGTCTTGTGATAGAGGAGGGGGAGGTTGTGGAAACTGGTTCTTTGACCGCTCCGGCGTTCTCTCACAAAGGCTCCTTTTGCGACAGCGTTCTGATTAAGGTGAACGGGTCGTCTATTCGCATGTCTGGCAACCCCTCCCGCTGGGGCCGCCTCGAGAACTTGTGGGGCTACCGCTCCATTGATGCGATGGTCTGCGTTTACAACTCAATCCTGAGGGATATTTATGGTAACTGTGACCGAATCCCGCAATTCAGCAAGTGCACCAAGCTGTATTATGCGCAAGGCTCTGCCTGTGAAGTCATCGGGGCCGATGGTGCTATTATTCGAGAACTACACGTTACTGAAAATATTTCTGTCGGTGCTTCTAACGAGCGCGATTATATTAGCGGCTTGTCCACTCTTCGTTATCGCCACTCTATTCCTAGACTTCATCCGGATGGTAATTCAGTAGACTGGTTATCGAAACAGGGTAACGCCTCTCTTATTTACCCAACGGTCTATAATAAGGCTTATGAAATGGAGTTGCACTCCCTTGGCAAAATTGCTCGTGCCTTTGGTGATGATTCCGAGGAAGTGCGCCAACTCTTGAACGTTATTGGTTATTGCCGCTCTGTCGGCCTCGTCCGCTTCGAACTGAAATTAAAAAACAGATATCTGCAACGCAACAACATGCAATATTGGGGACTGTCTGATTACAGCCCACTCGAATCGTTAATGAGCGAATTTATTAATATCGACCAAAAGCTGAGCGTGACATCTATGGACTTTGAAACTATATCCGAGCGTCTTTTGACTATGGGCATTGTGGATAATACCCGTGCCGCTAATACCACTGCACTCCATGCACTTCAATGGATGCATGGCCAGACATTTGATTTTAAAAAGCGAGCCATTCAAACTCATCGCGCCAGACTTCGCCACCTCGGCATTGATATTGCCACCAAATGCAATATCTCTAAGTTCAGCCCGATATTTGTTACTGCTCGTCGCGAGGTCAAATCTAATATTGCCGTTCCGCCGAGCTGGTATGTAATGCCGCAAACTCAATTGAGGGCCGTAGCATGAAATATTGCATCTGCTGCCACCTCCCGATAATCGGTAACGGTGACTATTTCTGCAATCGCAAATCCTGCGTTGATATTCGGGCCGCTGCCGAACGTCAACGCCATATAGATGAGCACGGTAAATTCATTCTCCAGTATGAGACCTATGACGCAACAACTGAGGTGCTGCGCTTTGAGTATGCTGGCGAACGGGATTACCACGCTGATTTAATCCGCGAACAGGTCGTTGAACTGTTCGGAATCAACCCTGACGGCTCGACCGTTGAATACCGCCAATAAAGGACTGCACCTATGAAAATCGAAATCGCTAACGTGAACGTGCGCAATCAGTCTGGCACCTCCCAGCGTACCGGAAAGGCCTACAGCATGAACAAGCAAGAAGCCTACCTGCACTTGGACGGCCAGCCTTACCCGGTTCGCTTCGAGTTCAACCTGCCGGACGGCGCACAGCCCTATCAGAAAGGGTTCTACACCGTCACCGATAAGTCTTTCATCGTTGACCGTTTTGGATCACTCGGCGTCTCTGGCCAGCTCGAACTGCTGCCCATCGCCGTTGGCCAGCAGGTCAAGGTTGCCTAATTAAAGCAACAGTTACCTGTTCCCTCGCCCATGGTCAGGGTAGGGGACTTAACCAACCCAATAGGGAGATACGACCATGAAAAAACAAGCTACTGCACTGCTGAAGAAACTGGGCGCTACTGCTGTTATCGCTACTGCCTCCGTTCCCGCGTTCGCCGCTGAAGGTGATATCGATGTAAGCGCCGTAACCGGCGTTATCGCCAAGGTTGGTGTCGCTGCTGGTCTCATCGGTGTCGCCGTTCTCGGCGTGATGGCGGCCATCAAGGGTTACAAGATGGTTCGTGGCGCAATGTAACTCAGTGGGGGTGTTGTATGTCTTACCAGTACAAAGGCGTCTGTTATAACACCCCCGAGTCTACATTGGCGGCCATGGCCGCTGACATGTCGGGGGTCGGGACTGACCAGAACGGCAATCCCGCCCCTTACTTCACTCGAGTCGAAGGCTCAACCCTCAAGACAGTATCCAGCACTGGATCAGTTGTAGTTTCCACTCCAGAGCTTATTTCCTGCCAACAGCTCAATGCATATCAAGCCTCGGCTATTTGTTTGGCCATTGGCGTTGTTTGGGCTATCGCTTGGGCCTATCGCACTCTCGCAACCTCTTTGCACGCAGGGAGCGAAATATGACACCCGAGGCCGTATACGTGTCGATAGCAATACTCGGCATGTTCTTTATATTGTTCACAACGAGGTGAATATGTTTACCAAATATAAGGCGGCCTTATTTATTATCGCCGCCTCATTTTCATCTATATCGAACGCTGCATATACGACCATGACAATCGAAGGCGTTAAGCAGGCAAATGGCGTTTGGACTGCTGCCGGTGTAATGGATTCTGCTGGTTTTGTTCGCACGACTGGCGCCGTTACTGTATATGGCACAACTCGCAATCTACCCGTTAAAATGGCCGTTAATCGTGCTATTGCATCATCATCTCTTAAAACTGTTGCGGGAAGGCTTGGCCCTTATGGAATAGCCGCTCTCGGCGCTATGGAAGTTTACGATTATTTCAATTCCAATAACGCAGTTCCTTGTGATGGCGATACAAAATTTTGTTTTCCTGTTGACCCTTCTCTTATTGACCCAACTTACACATATGGAAAATATTACGACATAACTATGTCTGGTGTCGGTAACGCAACGGGCAGTAGCGTTACTCAAGCGTGTACCAATGTTGCGTCCATGTCTTCAGGAATATATAAGATGGACTTTACTAGTTATAATCCATCAACTTCCCGCTGTTATTTCACAAAGGCGAACGGCACGTCTACAAATGGTTATGTTTATATTAGGTCGTGCCCTCCTGCATCAACTCTCGATTCATGCCTTTACCCAATCAACCCCAAAGACCCTAAGCCTGTTTATTACTCCGATTCTGATTTTTTGAATCTGCCAGACCCCTCTTGGCCTGTTCTTTCTGACGGTTATTCCCATATTCCGCAACTTGGCAACCCCCCTATTTCATCCACCGACTTCACTCCTTTTTCCGAGTGGATGGGTGACCCTTATTTCAAAGATGGTAACTGGTGGCGTGACCGTATGGATATATCCCCATCTAGCACAACATCCTCTCCGACTCGTGTGAAAATTGATATTGGCCCCGTTAAGATTGTCGGCGCTACCAATCCTGAAATCGTCCCAGATACTGGCCCCGCTGGCGGCACTGGTGGCGCTCCGCAACCTGAGAAAGAGAAGCCAACCTTCTGTGAAGCTAACCCTATGTCGATAGCTTGTGCCGAGATGGGGGAACTCAAGGATGAGAAGCTTGAGGTCGAGGAGCGGCCCGTTGATGTTTCCTATACCCCTTGGGGTTCCTCAACGTCACAATGCCCTGCTGATAAGGTCATTCCCCTTTGGGAAGATCAATCCTTCACCATCTCTTATTCGCCGGTCTGCCAGTTCGCCAGCCTGCTGCGTCCTTTGGTCATCGCGCTGGCCTTGCTTGCTGCCGGTTTTATCGTTGCTGGAGTTACCCGTAAGGGTGGGGGTGATGCATGAATATCGCTGCATGGTTGTTGTCTATTGCTGGCCCGATAGTCACTCGCGTTCTGATACAGCTCGGCATTGGCGTGGTTAGCTATGCCGCTGTTATTACTGCCGTGAACAGCTTGATATCGAGCGCTCGCGGTAACTACAACAACATCCCGACCGATATCGCCTCGATCTTTGCTATCGCTGGTTTCAATGATGCGTTCGGCATCATCGTGGCGGCCATCGCGGCTCGCTTATCTGTTCAAGTGTGGAAGAGGTTCCAAATCAAATGATCACTCTAATCACAGGTGTTCCAGGTGGCGGTAAAACGCTCTATACCGTCCATGAAATCCTTCAGCCTGAGTCCAAGGCGGGTCGCCAACTCTTCGTTGATGGTATCCCCGAACTGGTGATACCTCACGAGGTAGCCCCTGATCTACTCGAGTGGCCTGACTGGGCACCTCATGGTGCTCACATTATCGTTGATGAGGCCCAACGCATTTGGCGGCCAGAGGCATCCGCTAAGACGCCACACCGCTCCATTGCCGAGTTCGAGACGCATCGTCACCGTGGCCTCGACTTCACTCTCATCACGCAGCATCCGAACCTGATCCATGCGAACATTCGCCGCCTTGTTGGGCGGCATATCCACCTTCGTAGAACTGCGTTCGGTGTCATTGCTTACGAGTGGTCTGAGTGCAAAACCAGCCCCGATACAGCTTGGAAATCTGCTGTTACTAAACTCCGGTGGAAGCATCCCAAGAGCAGCTTTGGCCTCTACAAGAGCGCCAGTATTCACCAGCAGGTGAAATTCCGTATCCCCAAGGCCGTCTGGTTTATAGCCATTCCTGTTCTTTTGTCTCCGTTACTTATTTGGGGTCTCTATAAGGTCTTTACTCAAGGTTTCGCACCTCCAGTTCCCAATACTTCAACGGCTAAGGCTGCACCTGCGTCCAGTTCGCCGTTCTCTATGACATCAGCACCCGCGCAGCCGGTTTCGCAGCAACAGGGCGCTCCTGTGGCCGTTGCGTCGACACCCAAGCCAGAGAAAGAGGTCGATATTCGTGAGTCGTTCATCCCAAGGGTCTATGGCGAGCCCAACACCGCGCCGGCCTATGACCATCTGCGCACTGTTGTAGTCATGCCGGTTGTTGCTGCCTGCATTGCTGATGCTGATCGTTGCATGTGCTATACGCAGCAAATGACCAAGGTCGACATGCCAGAGGCCCAATGCCGTGAGCGAGTCGCACGTGGTGAGTTCGACCCGTACCGCGATGTGGCGAAGCCACGCGAGGTGCGGGGCGAACTACCCAACACGACGCCACACACGGAAACATAGGGGCTCCCGTTATCTCTCATATCAACCCTGATGCCGATAAATCTACTTATCGGCATCTGTCTTTCTGGTCCCTGGCCAACTGGGTGATTGCGCATAATGTCTGGTGGTTATGTTGAGTGGTTTTTCCCCTGCGACAATCCCGAAGGGGCAGGGGAACGCGACTAGGCAGGAACGTGGGCCCGCTTGCGGGCATCGTTTCAACACCGGAGCGCCCGTAACATAACCCGCATTATGCGAAATCTTTTTGTCTTAGTTACTTTAATGCTTGTGCATTTTGTAACCGTTGCTATACTAATTAAAGCAACAGTGACAAAAAGGAACTTCGTCATGGACTACAAGCAATACATCGCAGACCTTCGTACCCGGTACAACAGCCTCCTTGCTGCTATTAAGCAGCCCGACCTCTACGGTATTATTGAGTCTCTTGAGGCTCTTGGTATGACACCAGCTGACTTGCCTCTTGATGAGCCTGTGTGGCCTTCCAGAGCTATTCCTCTGCGTCGTGCTATCGAGGCTCTTATGATTGAGGCCGACATGGAAGCCGATAAATTGGAGAAGCAGTTGGTCTCTATGCCTCCAAAGCCATCTCAGCCTGTTTTCATTCCATCACTGCATGATTCCGCTAAGGTCTTGCGCGATGGTCTTGAACGGATTACCGCCAAGAACGACGCGATGATTGCCGATACGTTGGCCCGTCGTGCATCCCTCTCACCAGTAACCGCTCTGGCCGAGCCACAAACAGAGGTAACAGTGACTAAAAGAAAAGCGCCCACTAAAAAGCCCAAGCAGGAAGATTTGGCAACAGTTACCGAAACAGTCCAAGAATCGCAACCCGTCGAGCCTGTTGAATTGGTAACAGTTACACAAGTTGAGCCTCAACCCGAGCAGGCCAAGCCGAAACGCCCCCGGGGGAGACCTACTTTAGGTGATCGCCCCATGACTTCAGCTGAAAAGCAGGCCGCTTATCGTGCCCGCCATAAGATGAAAAAAGTAACTGTCACCTTTGACCGTTCTGATGCTGATGAGCTGCTTACCTATATGACCGCTGTTGCAAGTGGCATCACTTTTCCCCTTGATAAACAACTTGCTACACGGCTCCGTGATGCCTGTCAGTCGGCTTGGGTTGTTCAGCTTGTTTCTGATGCTACGTCATCCACCGATGCATAACGGTTACGTAATCAGGGGCGCAAGCCCCTACAAGCCGCCCACTGCTGCCCGTGTTGGCCACCACCGTTTCGCGGCGGAACACGCCCATCTGTCCCAGAGACTGGGACACCCCCCTTCCTGCTAAACCGGTCTTTAATGCCCGGGAACGTAGGCCACCCTCGTGTCCTCGTGTCGTAGACAAAAGACTGTCGACTTCTTGCACCTCTTTAGGCATTAAAAAACCCCAGCCATGGGGCAGGGGTCTTTTGGGGCCTCTCGGAGTCCGGGGGCCAGTAACACCCGGACTTTACCGCACTAACCTGCGGTAACCTCTGATCTACTTCGCTTTCTTTTTGTTTATGTAGGCTATGTAATCCTCTTCCTTGATTTCCTGTAAACCCTTCAAAATCAATAGCTTGAGAACTTCCGTATCCTTCAGGCTTGTTTTGGTCGCGACGACGGCCTTGACCGTCTCGGTCTCCACCTTCCTCCACGTGTTGTCATCGATGTGTTTAGTCGGCATGGGTCAACTCTTTGTTACTTCTATCAACTGGATATTCATAGTTTAACCCTCTTTGAATCTTAGAAATGATATTTCTTGACAACTTAGAACTTGGATTCTAAGGTTCTCACATTATCCTAATTTCTGAGAAAATTAGATGTTTTTCGACTGGCTGACCATAGAACAGGATTTCGGGTTTCAGCTGCCGCTTCTGGATGGCAACGCTTATGCCCGTCTTGTGATAGAGGAGGGGGAGGTTGTGGAAACTGGTTCTTTGACCGCTCCGGCGTTCTCTCACAAAGGCTCCTTTTGCGACAGCGTTCTGATTAAGGTGAACGGGTCGTCTATTCGCATGTCTGGCAACCCCTCCCGCTGGGGCCGCCTCGAGAACTTGTGGGGCTACCGCTCCATTGATGCGATGGTCTGCGTTTACAACTCAATCCTGAGGGATATTTATGGTAACTGTGACCGAATCCCGCAATTCAGCAAGTGCACCAAGCTGTATTATGCGCAAGGCTCTGCCTGTGAAGTCATCGGGGCCGATGGTGCTATTATTCGAGAACTACACGTTACTGAAAATATTTCTGTCGGTGCTTCTAACGAGCGCGATTATATTAGCGGCTTGTCCACTCTTCGTTATCGCCACTCTATTCCTAGACTTCATCCGGATGGTAATTCAGTAGACTGGTTATCGAAACAGGGTAACGCCTCTCTTATTTACCCAACGGTCTATAATAAGGCTTATGAAATGGAGTTGCACTCCCTTGGCAAAATTGCTCGTGCCTTTGGTGATGATTCCGAGGAAGTGCGCCAACTCTTGAACGTTATTGGTTATTGCCGCTCTGTCGGCCTCGTCCGCTTCGAACTGAAATTAAAAAACAGATATCTGCAACGCAACAACATGCAATATTGGGGACTGTCTGATTACAGCCCACTCGAATCGTTAATGAGCGAATTTATTAATATCGACCAAAAGCTGAGCGTGACATCTATGGACTTTGAAACTATATCCGAGCGTCTTTTGACTATGGGCATTGTGGATAATACCCGTGCCGCTAATACCACTGCACTCCATGCACTTCAATGGATGCATGGCCAGACATTTGATTTTAAAAAGCGAGCCATTCAAACTCATCGCGCCAGACTTCGCCACCTCGGCATTGATATTGCCACCAAATGCAATATCTCTAAGTTCAGCCCGATATTTGTTACTGCTCGTCGCGAGGTCAAATCTAATATTGCCGTTCCGCCGAGCTGGTATGTAATGCCGCAAACTCAATTGAGGGCCGTAGCATGAAATATTGCATCTGCTGCCACCTCCCGATAATCGGTAACGGTGACTATTTCTGCAATCGCAAATCCTGCGTTGATATTCGGGCCGCTGCCGAACGTCAACGCCATATAGATGAGCACGGTAAATTCATTCTCCAGTATGAGACCTATGACGCAACAACTGAGGTGCTGCGCTTTGAGTATGCTGGCGAACGGGATTACCACGCTGATTTAATCCGCGAACAGGTCGTTGAACTGTTCGGAATCAACCCTGACGGCTCGACCGTTGAATACCGCCAATAAAGGACTGCACCTATGAAAATCGAAATCGCTAACGTGAACGTGCGCAATCAGTCTGGCACCTCCCAGCGTACCGGAAAGGCCTACAGCATGAACAAGCAAGAAGCCTACCTGCACTTGGACGGCCAGCCTTACCCGGTTCGCTTCGAGTTCAACCTGCCGGACGGCGCACAGCCCTATCAGAAAGGGTTCTACACCGTCACCGATAAGTCTTTCATCGTTGACCGTTTTGGATCACTCGGCGTCTCTGGCCAGCTCGAACTGCTGCCCATCGCCGTTGGCCAGCAGGTCAAGGTTGCCTAATTAAAGCAACAGTTACCTGTTCCCTCGCCCATGGTCAGGGTAGGGGACTTAACCAACCCAATAGGGAGATACGACCATGAAAAAACAAGCTACTGCACTGCTGAAGAAACTGGGCGCTACTGCTGTTATCGCTACTGCCTCCGTTCCCGCGTTCGCCGCTGAAGGTGATATCGATGTAAGCGCCGTAACCGGCGTTATCGCCAAGGTTGGTGTCGCTGCTGGTCTCATCGGTGTCGCCGTTCTCGGCGTGATGGCGGCCATCAAGGGTTACAAGATGGTTCGTGGCGCAATGTAACTCAGTGGGGGTGTTGTATGTCTTACCAGTACAAAGGCGTCTGTTATAACACCCCCGAGTCTACATTGGCGGCCATGGCCGCTGACATGTCGGGGGTCGGGACTGACCAGAACGGCAATCCCGCCCCTTACTTCACTCGAGTCGAAGGCTCAACCCTCAAGACAGTATCCAGCACTGGATCAGTTGTAGTTTCCACTCCAGAGCTTATTTCCTGCCAACAGCTCAATGCATATCAAGCCTCGGCTATTTGTTTGGCCATTGGCGTTGTTTGGGCTATCGCTTGGGCCTATCGCACTCTCGCAACCTCTTTGCACGCAGGGAGCGAAATATGACACCCGAGGCCGTATACGTGTCGATAGCAATACTCGGCATGTTCTTTATATTGTTCACAACGAGGTGAATATGTTTACCAAATATAAGGCGGCCTTATTTATTATCGCCGCCTCATTTTCATCTATATCGAACGCTGCATATACGACCATGACAATCGAAGGCGTTAAGCAGGCAAATGGCGTTTGGACTGCTGCCGGTGTAATGGATTCTGCTGGTTTTGTTCGCACGACTGGCGCCGTTACTGTATATGGCACAACTCGCAATCTACCCGTTAAAATGGCCGTTAATCGTGCTATTGCATCATCATCTCTTAAAACTGTTGCGGGAAGGCTTGGCCCTTATGGAATAGCCGCTCTCGGCGCTATGGAAGTTTACGATTATTTCAATTCCAATAACGCAGTTCCTTGTGATGGCGATACAAAATTTTGTTTTCCTGTTGACCCTTCTCTTATTGACCCAACTTACACATATGGAAAATATTACGACATAACTATGTCTGGTGTCGGTAACGCAACGGGCAGTAGCGTTACTCAAGCGTGTACCAATGTTGCGTCCATGTCTTCAGGAATATATAAGATGGACTTTACTAGTTATAATCCATCAACTTCCCGCTGTTATTTCACAAAGGCGAACGGCACGTCTACAAATGGTTATGTTTATATTAGGTCGTGCCCTCCTGCATCAACTCTCGATTCATGCCTTTACCCAATCAACCCCAAAGACCCTAAGCCTGTTTATTACTCCGATTCTGATTTTTTGAATCTGCCAGACCCCTCTTGGCCTGTTCTTTCTGACGGTTATTCCCATATTCCGCAACTTGGCAACCCCCCTATTTCATCCACCGACTTCACTCCTTTTTCCGAGTGGATGGGTGACCCTTATTTCAAAGATGGTAACTGGTGGCGTGACCGTATGGATATATCCCCATCTAGCACAACATCCTCTCCGACTCGTGTGAAAATTGATATTGGCCCCGTTAAGATTGTCGGCGCTACCAATCCTGAAATCGTCCCAGATACTGGCCCCGCTGGCGGCACTGGTGGCGCTCCGCAACCTGAGAAAGAGAAGCCAACCTTCTGTGAAGCTAACCCTATGTCGATAGCTTGTGCCGAGATGGGGGAACTCAAGGATGAGAAGCTTGAGGTCGAGGAGCGGCCCGTTGATGTTTCCTATACCCCTTGGGGTTCCTCAACGTCACAATGCCCTGCTGATAAGGTCATTCCCCTTTGGGAAGATCAATCCTTCACCATCTCTTATTCGCCGGTCTGCCAGTTCGCCAGCCTGCTGCGTCCTTTGGTCATCGCGCTGGCCTTGCTTGCTGCCGGTTTTATCGTTGCTGGAGTTACCCGTAAGGGTGGGGGTGATGCATGAATATCGCTGCATGGTTGTTGTCTATTGCTGGCCCGATAGTCACTCGCGTTCTGATACAGCTCGGCATTGGCGTGGTTAGCTATGCCGCTGTTATTACTGCCGTGAACAGCTTGATATCGAGCGCTCGCGGTAACTACAACAACATCCCGACCGATATCGCCTCGATCTTTGCTATCGCTGGTTTCAATGATGCGTTCGGCATCATCGTGGCGGCCATCGCGGCTCGCTTATCTGTTCAAGTGTGGAAGAGGTTCCAAATCAAATGATCACTCTAATCACAGGTGTTCCAGGTGGCGGTAAAACGCTCTATACCGTCCATGAAATCCTTCAGCCTGAGTCCAAGGCGGGTCGCCAACTCTTCGTTGATGGTATCCCCGAACTGGTGATACCTCACGAGGTAGCCCCTGATCTACTCGAGTGGCCTGACTGGGCACCTCATGGTGCTCACATTATCGTTGATGAGGCCCAACGCATTTGGCGGCCAGAGGCATCCGCTAAGACGCCACACCGCTCCATTGCCGAGTTCGAGACGCATCGTCACCGTGGCCTCGACTTCACTCTCATCACGCAGCATCCGAACCTGATCCATGCGAACATTCGCCGCCTTGTTGGGCGGCATATCCACCTTCGTAGAACTGCGTTCGGTGTCATTGCTTACGAGTGGTCTGAGTGCAAAACCAGCCCCGATACAGCTTGGAAATCTGCTGTTACTAAACTCCGGTGGAAGCATCCCAAGAGCAGCTTTGGCCTCTACAAGAGCGCCAGTATTCACCAGCAGGTGAAATTCCGTATCCCCAAGGCCGTCTGGTTTATAGCCATTCCTGTTCTTTTGTCTCCGTTACTTATTTGGGGTCTCTATAAGGTCTTTACTCAAGGTTTCGCACCTCCAGTTCCCAATACTTCAACGGCTAAGGCTGCACCTGCGTCCAGTTCGCCGTTCTCTATGACATCAGCACCCGCGCAGCCGGTTTCGCAGCAACAGGGCGCTCCTGTGGCCGTTGCGTCGACACCCAAGCCAGAGAAAGAGGTCGATATTCGTGAGTCGTTCATCCCAAGGGTCTATGGCGAGCCCAACACCGCGCCGGCCTATGACCATCTGCGCACTGTTGTAGTCATGCCGGTTGTTGCTGCCTGCATTGCTGATGCTGATCGTTGCATGTGCTATACGCAGCAAATGACCAAGGTCGACATGCCAGAGGCCCAATGCCGTGAGCGAGTCGCACGTGGTGAGTTCGACCCGTACCGCGATGTGGCGAAGCCACGCGAGGTGCGGGGCGAACTACCCAACACGACGCCACACACGGAAACATAGGGGCTCCCGTTATCTCTCATATCAACCCTGATGCCGATAAATCTACTTATCGGCATCTGTCTTTCTGGTCCCTGGCCAACTGGGTGATTGCGCATAATGTCTGGTGGTTATGTTGAGTGGTTTTTCCCCTGCGACAATCCCGAAGGGGCAGGGGAACGCGACTAGGCAGGAACGTGGGCCCGCTTGCGGGCATCGTTTCAACACCGGAGCGCCCGTAACATAACCCGCATTATGCGAAATCTTTTTGTCTTAGTTACTTTAATGCTTGTGCATTTTGTAACCGTTGCTATACTAATTAAAGCAACAGTGACAAAAAGGAACTTCGTCATGGACTACAAGCAATACATCGCAGACCTTCGTACCCGGTACAACAGCCTCCTTGCTGCTATTAAGCAGCCCGACCTCTACGGTATTATTGAGTCTCTTGAGGCTCTTGGTATGACACCAGCTGACTTGCCTCTTGATGAGCCTGTGTGGCCTTCCAGAGCTATTCCTCTGCGTCGTGCTATCGAGGCTCTTATGATTGAGGCCGACATGGAAGCCGATAAATTGGAGAAGCAGTTGGTCTCTATGCCTCCAAAGCCATCTCAGCCTGTTTTCATTCCATCACTGCATGATTCCGCTAAGGTCTTGCGCGATGGTCTTGAACGGATTACCGCCAAGAACGACGCGATGATTGCCGATACGTTGGCCCGTCGTGCATCCCTCTCACCAGTAACCGCTCTGGCCGAGCCACAAACAGAGGTAACAGTGACTAAAAGAAAAGCGCCCACTAAAAAGCCCAAGCAGGAAGATTTGGCAACAGTTACCGAAACAGTCCAAGAATCGCAACCCGTCGAGCCTGTTGAATTGGTAACAGTTACACAAGTTGAGCCTCAACCCGAGCAGGCCAAGCCGAAACGCCCCCGGGGGAGACCTACTTTAGGTGATCGCCCCATGACTTCAGCTGAAAAGCAGGCCGCTTATCGTGCCCGCCATAAGATGAAAAAAGTAACTGTCACCTTTGACCGTTCTGATGCTGATGAGCTGCTTACCTATATGACCGCTGTTGCAAGTGGCATCACTTTTCCCCTTGATAAACAACTTGCTACACGGCTCCGTGATGCCTGTCAGTCGGCTTGGGTTGTTCAGCTTGTTTCTGATGCTACGTCATCCACCGATGCATAACGGTTACGTAATCAGGGGCGCAAGCCCCTACAAGCCGCCCACTGCTGCCCGTGTTGGCCACCACCGTTTCGCGGCGGAACACGCCCATCTGTCCCAGAGACTGGGACACCCCCCTTCCTGCTAAACCGGTCTTTAATGCCCGGGAACGTAGGCCACCCTCGTGTCCTCGTGTCGTAGACAAAAGACTGTCGACTTCTTGCACCTCTTTAGGCATTAAAAAACCCCAGCCATGGGGCAGGGGTCTTTTGGGGCCTCTCGGAGTCCGGGGGCCAGTAACACCCGGACTTTACCGCACTAACCTGCGGTAACCTCTGATCTACTTCGCTTTCTTTTTGTTTATGTAGGCTATGTAATCCTCTTCCTTGATTTCCTGTAAACCCTTCAAAATCAATAGCTTGAGAACTTCCGTATCCTTCAGGCTTGTTTTGGTCGCGACGACGGCCTTGACCGTCTCGGTCTCCACCTTCCTCCACGTGTTGTCATCGATGTGTTTAGTCGGCATGGGTCAACTCTTTGTTACTTCTATCAACTGGATATTCATAGTTTAACCCTCTTTGAATCTTAGAAATGATATTTCTTGACAACTTAGAACTTGGATTCTAAGGTTCTCACATTATCCTAATTTCTGAGAAAATTAGATGTTTTTCGACTGGCTGACCATAGAACAGGATTTCGGGTTTCAGCTGCCGCTTCTGGATGGCAACGCTTATGCCCGTCTTGTGATAGAGGAGGGGGAGGTTGTGGAAACTGGTTCTTTGACCGCTCCGGCGTTCTCTCACAAAGGCTCCTTTTGCGACAGCGTTCTGATTAAGGTGAACGGGTCGTCTATTCGCATGTCTGGCAACCCCTCCCGCTGGGGCCGCCTCGAGAACTTGTGGGGCTACCGCTCCATTGATGCGATGGTCTGCGTTTACAACTCAATCCTGAGGGATATTTATGGTAACTGTGACCGAATCCCGCAATTCAGCAAGTGCACCAAGCTGTATTATGCGCAAGGCTCTGCCTGTGAAGTCATCGGGGCCGATGGTGCTATTATTCGAGAACTACACGTTACTGAAAATATTTCTGTCGGTGCTTCTAACGAGCGCGATTATATTAGCGGCTTGTCCACTCTTCGTTATCGCCACTCTATTCCTAGACTTCATCCGGATGGTAATTCAGTAGACTGGTTATCGAAACAGGGTAACGCCTCTCTTATTTACCCAACGGTCTATAATAAGGCTTATGAAATGGAGTTGCACTCCCTTGGCAAAATTGCTCGTGCCTTTGGTGATGATTCCGAGGAAGTGCGCCAACTCTTGAACGTTATTGGTTATTGCCGCTCTGTCGGCCTCGTCCGCTTCGAACTGAAATTAAAAAACAGATATCTGCAACGCAACAACATGCAATATTGGGGACTGTCTGATTACAGCCCACTCGAATCGTTAATGAGCGAATTTATTAATATCGACCAAAAGCTGAGCGTGACATCTATGGACTTTGAAACTATATCCGAGCGTCTTTTGACTATGGGCATTGTGGATAATACCCGTGCCGCTAATACCACTGCACTCCATGCACTTCAATGGATGCATGGCCAGACATTTGATTTTAAAAAGCGAGCCATTCAAACTCATCGCGCCAGACTTCGCCACCTCGGCATTGATATTGCCACCAAATGCAATATCTCTAAGTTCAGCCCGATATTTGTTACTGCTCGTCGCGAGGTCAAATCTAATATTGCCGTTCCGCCGAGCTGGTATGTAATGCCGCAAACTCAATTGAGGGCCGTAGCATGAAATATTGCATCTGCTGCCACCTCCCGATAATCGGTAACGGTGACTATTTCTGCAATCGCAAATCCTGCGTTGATATTCGGGCCGCTGCCGAACGTCAACGCCATATAGATGAGCACGGTAAATTCATTCTCCAGTATGAGACCTATGACGCAACAACTGAGGTGCTGCGCTTTGAGTATGCTGGCGAACGGGATTACCACGCTGATTTAATCCGCGAACAGGTCGTTGAACTGTTCGGAATCAACCCTGACGGCTCGACCGTTGAATACCGCCAATAAAGGACTGCACCTATGAAAATCGAAATCGCTAACGTGAACGTGCGCAATCAGTCTGGCACCTCCCAGCGTACCGGAAAGGCCTACAGCATGAACAAGCAAGAAGCCTACCTGCACTTGGACGGCCAGCCTTACCCGGTTCGCTTCGAGTTCAACCTGCCGGACGGCGCACAGCCCTATCAGAAAGGGTTCTACACCGTCACCGATAAGTCTTTCATCGTTGACCGTTTTGGATCACTCGGCGTCTCTGGCCAGCTCGAACTGCTGCCCATCGCCGTTGGCCAGCAGGTCAAGGTTGCCTAATTAAAGCAACAGTTACCTGTTCCCTCGCCCATGGTCAGGGTAGGGGACTTAACCAACCCAATAGGGAGATACGACCATGAAAAAACAAGCTACTGCACTGCTGAAGAAACTGGGCGCTACTGCTGTTATCGCTACTGCCTCCGTTCCCGCGTTCGCCGCTGAAGGTGATATCGATGTAAGCGCCGTAACCGGCGTTATCGCCAAGGTTGGTGTCGCTGCTGGTCTCATCGGTGTCGCCGTTCTCGGCGTGATGGCGGCCATCAAGGGTTACAAGATGGTTCGTGGCGCAATGTAACTCAGTGGGGGTGTTGTATGTCTTACCAGTACAAAGGCGTCTGTTATAACACCCCCGAGTCTACATTGGCGGCCATGGCCGCTGACATGTCGGGGGTCGGGACTGACCAGAACGGCAATCCCGCCCCTTACTTCACTCGAGTCGAAGGCTCAACCCTCAAGACAGTATCCAGCACTGGATCAGTTGTAGTTTCCACTCCAGAGCTTATTTCCTGCCAACAGCTCAATGCATATCAAGCCTCGGCTATTTGTTTGGCCATTGGCGTTGTTTGGGCTATCGCTTGGGCCTATCGCACTCTCGCAACCTCTTTGCACGCAGGGAGCGAAATATGACACCCGAGGCCGTATACGTGTCGATAGCAATACTCGGCATGTTCTTTATATTGTTCACAACGAGGTGAATATGTTTACCAAATATAAGGCGGCCTTATTTATTATCGCCGCCTCATTTTCATCTATATCGAACGCTGCATATACGACCATGACAATCGAAGGCGTTAAGCAGGCAAATGGCGTTTGGACTGCTGCCGGTGTAATGGATTCTGCTGGTTTTGTTCGCACGACTGGCGCCGTTACTGTATATGGCACAACTCGCAATCTACCCGTTAAAATGGCCGTTAATCGTGCTATTGCATCATCATCTCTTAAAACTGTTGCGGGAAGGCTTGGCCCTTATGGAATAGCCGCTCTCGGCGCTATGGAAGTTTACGATTATTTCAATTCCAATAACGCAGTTCCTTGTGATGGCGATACAAAATTTTGTTTTCCTGTTGACCCTTCTCTTATTGACCCAACTTACACATATGGAAAATATTACGACATAACTATGTCTGGTGTCGGTAACGCAACGGGCAGTAGCGTTACTCAAGCGTGTACCAATGTTGCGTCCATGTCTTCAGGAATATATAAGATGGACTTTACTAGTTATAATCCATCAACTTCCCGCTGTTATTTCACAAAGGCGAACGGCACGTCTACAAATGGTTATGTTTATATTAGGTCGTGCCCTCCTGCATCAACTCTCGATTCATGCCTTTACCCAATCAACCCCAAAGACCCTAAGCCTGTTTATTACTCCGATTCTGATTTTTTGAATCTGCCAGACCCCTCTTGGCCTGTTCTTTCTGACGGTTATTCCCATATTCCGCAACTTGGCAACCCCCCTATTTCATCCACCGACTTCACTCCTTTTTCCGAGTGGATGGGTGACCCTTATTTCAAAGATGGTAACTGGTGGCGTGACCG
Organism: Aeromonas sp. FDAARGOS 1417; assembly: GCF_019046985.1. Lineage (NCBI taxonomy): Bacteria > Pseudomonadati > Pseudomonadota > Gammaproteobacteria > Aeromonadales > Aeromonadaceae > Aeromonas > Aeromonas sp. FDAARGOS 1417. The sequence goes on from NZ_CP077221.1 coordinate 655,618, forward strand.
TATGGATATATCCCCATCTAGCACAACATCCTCTCCGACTCGTGTGAAAATTGATATTGGCCCCGTTAAGATTGTCGGCGCTACCAATCCTGAAATCGTCCCAGATACTGGCCCCGCTGGCGGCACTGGTGGCGCTCCGCAACCTGAGAAAGAGAAGCCAACCTTCTGTGAAGCTAACCCTATGTCGATAGCTTGTGCCGAGATGGGGGAACTCAAGGATGAGAAGCTTGAGGTCGAGGAGCGGCCCGTTGATGTTTCCTATACCCCTTGGGGTTCCTCAACGTCACAATGCCCTGCTGATAAGGTCATTCCCCTTTGGGAAGATCAATCCTTCACCATCTCTTATTCGCCGGTCTGCCAGTTCGCCAGCCTGCTGCGTCCTTTGGTCATCGCGCTGGCCTTGCTTGCTGCCGGTTTTATCGTTGCTGGAGTTACCCGTAAGGGTGGGGGTGATGCATGAATATCGCTGCATGGTTGTTGTCTATTGCTGGCCCGATAGTCACTCGCGTTCTGATACAGCTCGGCATTGGCGTGGTTAGCTATGCCGCTGTTATTACTGCCGTGAACAGCTTGATATCGAGCGCTCGCGGTAACTACAACAACATCCCGACCGATATCGCCTCGATCTTTGCTATCGCTGGTTTCAATGATGCGTTCGGCATCATCGTGGCGGCCATCGCGGCTCGCTTATCTGTTCAAGTGTGGAAGAGGTTCCAAATCAAATGATCACTCTAATCACAGGTGTTCCAGGTGGCGGTAAAACGCTCTATACCGTCCATGAAATCCTTCAGCCTGAGTCCAAGGCGGGTCGCCAACTCTTCGTTGATGGTATCCCCGAACTGGTGATACCTCACGAGGTAGCCCCTGATCTACTCGAGTGGCCTGACTGGGCACCTCATGGTGCTCACATTATCGTTGATGAGGCCCAACGCATTTGGCGGCCAGAGGCATCCGCTAAGACGCCACACCGCTCCATTGCCGAGTTCGAGACGCATCGTCACCGTGGCCTCGACTTCACTCTCATCACGCAGCATCCGAACCTGATCCATGCGAACATTCGCCGCCTTGTTGGGCGGCATATCCACCTTCGTAGAACTGCGTTCGGTGTCATTGCTTACGAGTGGTCTGAGTGCAAAACCAGCCCCGATACAGCTTGGAAATCTGCTGTTACTAAACTCCGGTGGAAGCATCCCAAGAGCAGCTTTGGCCTCTACAAGAGCGCCAGTATTCACCAGCAGGTGAAATTCCGTATCCCCAAGGCCGTCTGGTTTATAGCCATTCCTGTTCTTTTGTCTCCGTTACTTATTTGGGGTCTCTATAAGGTCTTTACTCAAGGTTTCGCACCTCCAGTTCCCAATACTTCAACGGCTAAGGCTGCACCTGCGTCCAGTTCGCCGTTCTCTATGACATCAGCACCCGCGCAGCCGGTTTCGCAGCAACAGGGCGCTCCTGTGGCCGTTGCGTCGACACCCAAGCCAGAGAAAGAGGTCGATATTCGTGAGTCGTTCATCCCAAGGGTCTATGGCGAGCCCAACACCGCGCCGGCCTATGACCATCTGCGCACTGTTGTAGTCATGCCGGTTGTTGCTGCCTGCATTGCTGATGCTGATCGTTGCATGTGCTATACGCAGCAAATGACCAAGGTCGACATGCCAGAGGCCCAATGCCGTGAGCGAGTCGCACGTGGTGAGTTCGACCCGTACCGCGATGTGGCGAAGCCACGCGAGGTGCGGGGCGAACTACCCAACACGACGCCACACACGGAAACATAGGGGCTCCCGTTATCTCTCATATCAACCCTGATGCCGATAAATCTACTTATCGGCATCTGTCTTTCTGGTCCCTGGCCAACTGGGTGATTGCGCATAATGTCTGGTGGTTATGTTGAGTGGTTTTTCCCCTGCGACAATCCCGAAGGGGCAGGGGAACGCGACTAGGCAGGAACGTGGGCCCGCTTGCGGGCATCGTTTCAACACCGGAGCGCCCGTAACATAACCCGCATTATGCGAAATCTTTTTGTCTTAGTTACTTTAATGCTTGTGCATTTTGTAACCGTTGCTATACTAATTAAAGCAACAGTGACAAAAAGGAACTTCGTCATGGACTACAAGCAATACATCGCAGACCTTCGTACCCGGTACAACAGCCTCCTTGCTGCTATTAAGCAGCCCGACCTCTACGGTATTATTGAGTCTCTTGAGGCTCTTGGTATGACACCAGCTGACTTGCCTCTTGATGAGCCTGTGTGGCCTTCCAGAGCTATTCCTCTGCGTCGTGCTATCGAGGCTCTTATGATTGAGGCCGACATGGAAGCCGATAAATTGGAGAAGCAGTTGGTCTCTATGCCTCCAAAGCCATCTCAGCCTGTTTTCATTCCATCACTGCATGATTCCGCTAAGGTCTTGCGCGATGGTCTTGAACGGATTACCGCCAAGAACGACGCGATGATTGCCGATACGTTGGCCCGTCGTGCATCCCTCTCACCAGTAACCGCTCTGGCCGAGCCACAAACAGAGGTAACAGTGACTAAAAGAAAAGCGCCCACTAAAAAGCCCAAGCAGGAAGATTTGGCAACAGTTACCGAAACAGTCCAAGAATCGCAACCCGTCGAGCCTGTTGAATTGGTAACAGTTACACAAGTTGAGCCTCAACCCGAGCAGGCCAAGCCGAAACGCCCCCGGGGGAGACCTACTTTAGGTGATCGCCCCATGACTTCAGCTGAAAAGCAGGCCGCTTATCGTGCCCGCCATAAGATGAAAAAAGTAACTGTCACCTTTGACCGTTCTGATGCTGATGAGCTGCTTACCTATATGACCGCTGTTGCAAGTGGCATCACTTTTCCCCTTGATAAACAACTTGCTACACGGCTCCGTGATGCCTGTCAGTCGGCTTGGGTTGTTCAGCTTGTTTCTGATGCTACGTCATCCACCGATGCATAACGGTTACGTAATCAGGGGCGCAAGCCCCTACAAGCCGCCCACTGCTGCCCGTGTTGGCCACCACCGTTTCGCGGCGGAACACGCCCATCTGTCCCAGAGACTGGGACACCCCCCTTCCTGCTAAACCGGTCTTTAATGCCCGGGAACGTAGGCCACCCTCGTGTCCTCGTGTCGTAGACAAAAGACTGTCGACTTCTTGCACCTCTTTAGGCATTAAAAAACCCCAGCCATGGGGCAGGGGTCTTTTGGGGCCTCTCGGAGTCCGGGGGCCAGTAACACCCGGACTTTACCGCACTAACCTGCGGTAACCTCTGATCTACTTCGCTTTCTTTTTGTTTATGTAGGCTATGTAATCCTCTTCCTTGATTTCCTGTAAACCCTTCAAAATCAATAGCTTGAGAACTTCCGTATCCTTCAGGCTTGTTTTGGTCGCGACGACGGCCTTGACCGTCTCGGTCTCCACCTTCCTCCACGTGTTGTCATCGATGTGTTTAGTCGGCATGGGTCAACTCTTTGTTACTTCTATCAACTGGATATTCATAGTTTAACCCTCTTTGAATCTTAGAAATGATATTTCTTGACAACTTAGAACTTGGATTCTAAGGTTCTCACATTATCCTAATTTCTGAGAAAATTAGATGTTTTTCGACTGGCTGACCATAGAACAGGATTTCGGGTTTCAGCTGCCGCTTCTGGATGGCAACGCTTATGCCCGTCTTGTGATAGAGGAGGGGGAGGTTGTGGAAACTGGTTCTTTGACCGCTCCGGCGTTCTCTCACAAAGGCTCCTTTTGCGACAGCGTTCTGATTAAGGTGAACGGGTCGTCTATTCGCATGTCTGGCAACCCCTCCCGCTGGGGCCGCCTCGAGAACTTGTGGGGCTACCGCTCCATTGATGCGATGGTCTGCGTTTACAACTCAATCCTGAGGGATATTTATGGTAACTGTGACCGAATCCCGCAATTCAGCAAGTGCACCAAGCTGTATTATGCGCAAGGCTCTGCCTGTGAAGTCATCGGGGCCGATGGTGCTATTATTCGAGAACTACACGTTACTGAAAATATTTCTGTCGGTGCTTCTAACGAGCGCGATTATATTAGCGGCTTGTCCACTCTTCGTTATCGCCACTCTATTCCTAGACTTCATCCGGATGGTAATTCAGTAGACTGGTTATCGAAACAGGGTAACGCCTCTCTTATTTACCCAACGGTCTATAATAAGGCTTATGAAATGGAGTTGCACTCCCTTGGCAAAATTGCTCGTGCCTTTGGTGATGATTCCGAGGAAGTGCGCCAACTCTTGAACGTTATTGGTTATTGCCGCTCTGTCGGCCTCGTCCGCTTCGAACTGAAATTAAAAAACAGATATCTGCAACGCAACAACATGCAATATTGGGGACTGTCTGATTACAGCCCACTCGAATCGTTAATGAGCGAATTTATTAATATCGACCAAAAGCTGAGCGTGACATCTATGGACTTTGAAACTATATCCGAGCGTCTTTTGACTATGGGCATTGTGGATAATACCCGTGCCGCTAATACCACTGCACTCCATGCACTTCAATGGATGCATGGCCAGACATTTGATTTTAAAAAGCGAGCCATTCAAACTCATCGCGCCAGACTTCGCCACCTCGGCATTGATATTGCCACCAAATGCAATATCTCTAAGTTCAGCCCGATATTTGTTACTGCTCGTCGCGAGGTCAAATCTAATATTGCCGTTCCGCCGAGCTGGTATGTAATGCCGCAAACTCAATTGAGGGCCGTAGCATGAAATATTGCATCTGCTGCCACCTCCCGATAATCGGTAACGGTGACTATTTCTGCAATCGCAAATCCTGCGTTGATATTCGGGCCGCTGCCGAACGTCAACGCCATATAGATGAGCACGGTAAATTCATTCTCCAGTATGAGACCTATGACGCAACAACTGAGGTGCTGCGCTTTGAGTATGCTGGCGAACGGGATTACCACGCTGATTTAATCCGCGAACAGGTCGTTGAACTGTTCGGAATCAACCCTGACGGCTCGACCGTTGAATACCGCCAATAAAGGACTGCACCTATGAAAATCGAAATCGCTAACGTGAACGTGCGCAATCAGTCTGGCACCTCCCAGCGTACCGGAAAGGCCTACAGCATGAACAAGCAAGAAGCCTACCTGCACTTGGACGGCCAGCCTTACCCGGTTCGCTTCGAGTTCAACCTGCCGGACGGCGCACAGCCCTATCAGAAAGGGTTCTACACCGTCACCGATAAGTCTTTCATCGTTGACCGTTTTGGATCACTCGGCGTCTCTGGCCAGCTCGAACTGCTGCCCATCGCCGTTGGCCAGCAGGTCAAGGTTGCCTAATTAAAGCAACAGTTACCTGTTCCCTCGCCCATGGTCAGGGTAGGGGACTTAACCAACCCAATAGGGAGATACGACCATGAAAAAACAAGCTACTGCACTGCTGAAGAAACTGGGCGCTACTGCTGTTATCGCTACTGCCTCCGTTCCCGCGTTCGCCGCTGAAGGTGATATCGATGTAAGCGCCGTAACCGGCGTTATCGCCAAGGTTGGTGTCGCTGCTGGTCTCATCGGTGTCGCCGTTCTCGGCGTGATGGCGGCCATCAAGGGTTACAAGATGGTTCGTGGCGCAATGTAACTCAGTGGGGGTGTTGTATGTCTTACCAGTACAAAGGCGTCTGTTATAACACCCCCGAGTCTACATTGGCGGCCATGGCCGCTGACATGTCGGGGGTCGGGACTGACCAGAACGGCAATCCCGCCCCTTACTTCACTCGAGTCGAAGGCTCAACCCTCAAGACAGTATCCAGCACTGGATCAGTTGTAGTTTCCACTCCAGAGCTTATTTCCTGCCAACAGCTCAATGCATATCAAGCCTCGGCTATTTGTTTGGCCATTGGCGTTGTTTGGGCTATCGCTTGGGCCTATCGCACTCTCGCAACCTCTTTGCACGCAGGGAGCGAAATATGACACCCGAGGCCGTATACGTGTCGATAGCAATACTCGGCATGTTCTTTATATTGTTCACAACGAGGTGAATATGTTTACCAAATATAAGGCGGCCTTATTTATTATCGCCGCCTCATTTTCATCTATATCGAACGCTGCATATACGACCATGACAATCGAAGGCGTTAAGCAGGCAAATGGCGTTTGGACTGCTGCCGGTGTAATGGATTCTGCTGGTTTTGTTCGCACGACTGGCGCCGTTACTGTATATGGCACAACTCGCAATCTACCCGTTAAAATGGCCGTTAATCGTGCTATTGCATCATCATCTCTTAAAACTGTTGCGGGAAGGCTTGGCCCTTATGGAATAGCCGCTCTCGGCGCTATGGAAGTTTACGATTATTTCAATTCCAATAACGCAGTTCCTTGTGATGGCGATACAAAATTTTGTTTTCCTGTTGACCCTTCTCTTATTGACCCAACTTACACATATGGAAAATATTACGACATAACTATGTCTGGTGTCGGTAACGCAACGGGCAGTAGCGTTACTCAAGCGTGTACCAATGTTGCGTCCATGTCTTCAGGAATATATAAGATGGACTTTACTAGTTATAATCCATCAACTTCCCGCTGTTATTTCACAAAGGCGAACGGCACGTCTACAAATGGTTATGTTTATATTAGGTCGTGCCCTCCTGCATCAACTCTCGATTCATGCCTTTACCCAATCAACCCCAAAGACCCTAAGCCTGTTTATTACTCCGATTCTGATTTTTTGAATCTGCCAGACCCCTCTTGGCCTGTTCTTTCTGACGGTTATTCCCATATTCCGCAACTTGGCAACCCCCCTATTTCATCCACCGACTTCACTCCTTTTTCCGAGTGGATGGGTGACCCTTATTTCAAAGATGGTAACTGGTGGCGTGACCGTATGGATATATCCCCATCTAGCACAACATCCTCTCCGACTCGTGTGAAAATTGATATTGGCCCCGTTAAGATTGTCGGCGCTACCAATCCTGAAATCGTCCCAGATACTGGCCCCGCTGGCGGCACTGGTGGCGCTCCGCAACCTGAGAAAGAGAAGCCAACCTTCTGTGAAGCTAACCCTATGTCGATAGCTTGTGCCGAGATGGGGGAACTCAAGGATGAGAAGCTTGAGGTCGAGGAGCGGCCCGTTGATGTTTCCTATACCCCTTGGGGTTCCTCAACGTCACAATGCCCTGCTGATAAGGTCATTCCCCTTTGGGAAGATCAATCCTTCACCATCTCTTATTCGCCGGTCTGCCAGTTCGCCAGCCTGCTGCGTCCTTTGGTCATCGCGCTGGCCTTGCTTGCTGCCGGTTTTATCGTTGCTGGAGTTACCCGTAAGGGTGGGGGTGATGCATGAATATCGCTGCATGGTTGTTGTCTATTGCTGGCCCGATAGTCACTCGCGTTCTGATACAGCTCGGCATTGGCGTGGTTAGCTATGCCGCTGTTATTACTGCCGTGAACAGCTTGATATCGAGCGCTCGCGGTAACTACAACAACATCCCGACCGATATCGCCTCGATCTTTGCTATCGCTGGTTTCAATGATGCGTTCGGCATCATCGTGGCGGCCATCGCGGCTCGCTTATCTGTTCAAGTGTGGAAGAGGTTCCAAATCAAATGATCACTCTAATCACAGGTGTTCCAGGTGGCGGTAAAACGCTCTATACCGTCCATGAAATCCTTCAGCCTGAGTCCAAGGCGGGTCGCCAACTCTTCGTTGATGGTATCCCCGAACTGGTGATACCTCACGAGGTAGCCCCTGATCTACTCGAGTGGCCTGACTGGGCACCTCATGGTGCTCACATTATCGTTGATGAGGCCCAACGCATTTGGCGGCCAGAGGCATCCGCTAAGACGCCACACCGCTCCATTGCCGAGTTCGAGACGCATCGTCACCGTGGCCTCGACTTCACTCTCATCACGCAGCATCCGAACCTGATCCATGCGAACATTCGCCGCCTTGTTGGGCGGCATATCCACCTTCGTAGAACTGCGTTCGGTGTCATTGCTTACGAGTGGTCTGAGTGCAAAACCAGCCCCGATACAGCTTGGAAATCTGCTGTTACTAAACTCCGGTGGAAGCATCCCAAGAGCAGCTTTGGCCTCTACAAGAGCGCCAGTATTCACCAGCAGGTGAAATTCCGTATCCCCAAGGCCGTCTGGTTTATAGCCATTCCTGTTCTTTTGTCTCCGTTACTTATTTGGGGTCTCTATAAGGTCTTTACTCAAGGTTTCGCACCTCCAGTTCCCAATACTTCAACGGCTAAGGCTGCACCTGCGTCCAGTTCGCCGTTCTCTATGACATCAGCACCCGCGCAGCCGGTTTCGCAGCAACAGGGCGCTCCTGTGGCCGTTGCGTCGACACCCAAGCCAGAGAAAGAGGTCGATATTCGTGAGTCGTTCATCCCAAGGGTCTATGGCGAGCCCAACACCGCGCCGGCCTATGACCATCTGCGCACTGTTGTAGTCATGCCGGTTGTTGCTGCCTGCATTGCTGATGCTGATCGTTGCATGTGCTATACGCAGCAAATGACCAAGGTCGACATGCCAGAGGCCCAATGCCGTGAGCGAGTCGCACGTGGTGAGTTCGACCCGTACCGCGATGTGGCGAAGCCACGCGAGGTGCGGGGCGAACTACCCAACACGACGCCACACACGGAAACATAGGGGCTCCCGTTATCTCTCATATCAACCCTGATGCCGATAAATCTACTTATCGGCATCTGTCTTTCTGGTCCCTGGCCAACTGGGTGATTGCGCATAATGTATATTATGTTAAATTAAGTATCTTGTTTCCTGTCACCACTTATTGAACTGTGTATAATGGCAACAATTGATCCTATCTTCGACCGGATGTCTTAAGTGGCTGAATTAACATCAGAACAATTAAAACCCGCTTTTGCGATTGAACAGTTCCCCAAGCTTAGCGAGCTTGAACCTATCCCCTTTGCTGCGCTGCAACCCAGAGCCATTTCCGGCATCAAACGTCTTGCCAGTTTTGATGGTGACTGTCCGGTCATGCTGCTCAACGGGTTTCCCGGTGCAGATTACGAAGGCGTTTGCCAGACGCTGATTGCCGACTCCAATGGCAAGGATGGTGACCTGTTTGATCTCTGCTACACCGAGAATCTGAACAACCCCTACAAGCCTATCTGGCTGCGCCTGCAACCGGGCACCGGCGTCGAATTTTGCGAAATGGTTGGCGAGCTGCTCAAGCTGTTGAGCCACCATCTCGATGCCGAACGCATCGTGACCCGCATCATGCGCAAGCAGAACAATGATCCGAAAATCGATGATTTCCTCTCCGATCTGGCGGCTCACGTGGCATTGGGTCTGGAGTTCCAGCACCCCATTCTGATCAACCTGCTGATCCACCACGAAGCGCAGGAAGCGCCGGTAATTTATGGCCGTGATCTCAACTGGGATACCCTGTTTGGCTCCATCAACTACCAGACCGAGCAAGGCTCTGTGTATGCCAACCAGCACCTGTTGGAGCCTGGCTTGCTGCGCGAAGCCAACGGCGGCTACCTCATTTTGCAACTGGACGAGCTGCTGGATCAGCCGCACCTCTGGTTCAAACTGAAAAATGCCATGCAAAAAGGCGAGCTGGACTGGAACGCCTATCAGGAAGGGAAAACTCTGACCCCCTTCTTCGCGCCTGAAGCGACCCCCATCAAGCTCAAGCTGATCCTGGTCGGTGACCGACTCGACGTGGCCGAGTTCCAGATGCTGGATCGCGATATGTCCGAGCGCATCTTCCTGCGCGCGGATCTGGTGTCAGAGGTGAATATTGAAGAGGATCTGCAGGAATTTCTGCAGTACCTGGCCTGGCTGCGCCAGCGCTGGAGCCTGCTGGACTTCACGCCAGCCGCCCTCGCCGCCCTTTGTCGTCATGCCAGCCGCCTCTGTGACCATCAGGAGTGGTTGTCGCTCTCCGAAGTGCAACTCTCCGCCATCATGCGGATGGCTGACAGTCTGGCCCGGGAGCTGGAATCTGATGTGGTCACCGACGAGCATATTCGCGGCGCACTGGAAGAGCAGGATTACCGCCTCAACTATCTGGTTGAGCAGTCCGATCAGGGGGTTATCGACGGCCAGATCCTGCTGCAAACCGATGGCGAAGAGATTGGCCAGATCAACGGCCTGTCTGTCATTCAGGTCTCCGGTCACCCTTATGACTTCGGCGAGCCGGTGCGCCTCACCGCGACCGTACACCTTGGTGATGGCGATGTGGCGGATATCGAGCGCAAAGCGGAGCTGGCCGGTCATATCCACGCCAAGGCGATGATGATTATCCACGGCTATCTCTCCAACAAATTTGGTGCAGAGAACCCCTCCCCCCTGTCGGCCAATCTGGTGTTCGAGCAGTCTTACCACGAAATTGATGGCGACAGCGCCTCCCTGACCGGCTTGTGTGCCCTGCTCTCTGCCCTCGCCCGCCAGCCTATCTATCAGCACTTCGCCGTGACCGGTGCGGTCGATCAGTTTGGCAATGTGCAGGCCGTTGGTGGCGTGAACGAGAAGATTGAAGGCTTCTTCCGGGTGTGCAAAATCCACGGCATCACCGGCAAGCAAGGGATCATTTTGCCGGGCACCAACATCCAGCAGCTGAACCTCTCTGACGAGGTGATTGCGGCGGTTGAAGCGGGCCAGTTCCACATCCACCCGGTGGATCATGTGGAAGAGGCCATCGAGTTGCTCACAGGCTGTGTCGCCGGTGAGCCTGATATGCCCGATACCCTGTTTGGCCGTATTCAGGAGCGGTTGGACGAGTTGAACGGCTCCACTGCCAAAGTCGGACTGCTGCAATCCCTGCTGGGGCGCCTGTTTGGCCGCTGATGAAGTGATCGGAGTTGTTTAGCGAACAACTGTAAGCTAAATTGGCCCGGCTTTGACCCATTTGAAGGAAATACCGCGTGACCGTAGACAATACCACCATGGAAGCCCGCCTTTCCCTGTGCGAACAGGGCAAGAACTCTTTTACCCGTGAAGAGCTGCTGGCTTGCAGCCGTGGCGAACTGTTTGGTGAGGGTAACAGTCAGCTGCCTGCCCCCAACATGTTGATGATGGACCGCATCGTCAAGATCAATGACAACGGCGGCGAACACGGCAAGGGCGAGATCCTCGCTGAGCTCGACATTACTCCGGATCTCTGGTTCTTCGATTGCCACTTCCCGGGTGATCCTGTGATGCCTGGCTGTCTCGGTCTGGACGCCATGTGGCAGCTGGTTGGCTTCTTCCTGGGCTGGAAAGGTGGCCCCGGCAAGGGTCGTGCTCTGGGCGTAGGTGAAGTGAAATTCACCGGCCAGATCCTGCCGACTGCCAAGAAAGTGACCTACAAGATCACCTTCAAGCGCGTCATCAACCGCAAGCTGGTGATGGGAATTGCTGATGGTGTGGTCGAAGTCGACGGCCGTCCGATCTACAGCGCCACCGACCTGAAAGTGGGCCTGTTCAAAGATACCACCGCATTCTGATCTCTCTGATTGGTGGTAAAACAGCACTAACGCAAAGGGGCCACAACGGCCCCTTTCCTTTTGTAATGAGTGATGAAGTACCTGCTACTTCATGAAGAGGCCTGAGCCCCGCCCTTCCATGGCGTCACGCCAACCACCAAGCCAATGCCCTCGGGCATCCAGGCATTGATACGGACACGCTTCTTTCTGTTTGCCGACCACGCCAGCCTGATAACCACGAGCACGAGCTCTTTCCAGACGGTCCCGCTTCTGTCTCTTCATCATCTACGACCCTCTTCGTGGAACAAAAAAAGCGACCAATTCTGCATCGGTCGCTTTCATCTTTACTCCTGCGAGCGCACTCGGTCAAACAAAAACTTCCACCCTAACCGGGCTATGTGACACAAGGCACTGAACTGGATTAAGTTTTAATTACAGGGAACTTACTCCTGATTTTTGAGTCCTTCCAGCTCTTCCCAGCGAGCAAATGCCTGTTCCAGCGCGGCTTCAGCGGCATTGAGCGCATCCAGTTTCGGCTGGGTTTTATCTGCCGGCAGCGAGAAGAACCCAGGCTGGTTGATCTCGCTTTGCAGCGCATCCAGCTCGGCTTCCAGCTGTTCGAGACGAGCGGGCAACCCTTCCAGTTCAAGCTGCAGCTTGTAGGAGAGCTTCTTGCTCTTCTTCGGCGCTTCTGGCGCGGCGGCAACGACCGGCTCCGGGGCCTTAACCGCTGCACTCTTAGCCTGTTGTTGAGCGTTCTGCTGTTCGCGGGTCGCCATCATGTCGGCGTAACCACCCACGTAATCGCTGATGCGGCCATCCCCTTCAAACAGCCAGCAGCCGGTCACTGTGTTGTCGATGAAGCGACGATCGTGACTGACCAGCAGCAGGGTGCCGGGGTAGTCGGAAAGCAGCTCTTCGAGCAGCTCCAGGGTTTCCACATCCAGATCGTTGGTCGGTTCATCGAGGATCAGCAGGTTGCTGGGCTTGAGGAACAGCTTGGCCAGCAGCAGCCGGTTCTTCTCGCCACCGGAGAGCGCCTTGACCGGGGTACGGGCCCGCTTGGGCTCGAACAGGAAGTCCTGCAGGTAACCGAGGATATGACGGGAGCGGCCACGCACCATCACCTCCTGCTTGCCTTCCCCGACGTTGTCCACCACTGTCTGCTCGGGATCGAGCTGCTCGCGGTACTGATCGAAGTAGGCCACTTCCAGATTGGTGCCCTGACGTACCGAGCCACGAGTGGCATCTAGCTGGCCCAGCAACAGCTTGATCAGGGTCGACTTGCCGCAACCGTTGGGGCCGACCAGCGCAATCTTGTCGCCACGCAGCACCTGCAGATCCAGCCCCTCGAACAGGGTGCGATCACCAAAGTCGAGCCCCAGCCCTTCCGCCTCAAATACCAGCTTGCCGGAGCGGCTCGCCTCGTCGAGTTGCAGCTTGGCTTTGCCCTGCAGTTCACGACGCTGGGTACGCTCCATGCGCATCGCCTTGAGGGCGCGCACCCGGCCTTCGTTACGGGTACGGCGAGCCTTGATACCCTGACGAACCCATACCTCTTCCTGGGCCAGCTTGCGGTCGAACTCGGCATTTTTGAGCTCCTCGACCCGTAACCACTCCTCTTTGCCCTGCTGGTACTCGTCATAGTTACCCGGCCAGGAGGTGATCACGCCGCGATCCAGATCGATGATCCGGGTAGCCAGCTTGTGGATGAACTCCCGATCGTGAGAGATAAAGACGATGGCGCCGCGAAAATCCTTGAGGAACTCTTCCAGCCAGTTGATGGCCTCGATATCCAGGTGGTTGGTCGGCTCATCGAGCAGCAACAAGTCGGGATCGCAAGCCAGCGCACGGGCCAGCGCCACTTTGCGCAGCCAGCCACCGGAGAGGCTATCGAGGGTCACGTCAGGATCCAGCCCCAGCAGGGTCAACACCTGACTGATACGGGTCTCGAACTGCCAGCCGTTCTGATAGTCGAGCTGTTCTTGCAACTCGCTCATCCTGCGAATGTTGGCGTCTGACGGATCGCTAGCCAGCTCCATGGAGATGTGGTGGTACTGCTTGAGCAGTTCCCCCACCCCCGCCAGCCCTTCGGCGGCATAGTCAAACACCGTCAGCTCGCTGGAGGCCGGTGGATCCTGCTCAAGGCGGGTCACTTTCAAATCTTGTTGCAGCACCAGACGCCCGTCGTCCAGCGGCAATTCACTTGCAATGACCTTCATCAGGGTGGACTTGCCCGCCCCGTTGCGGCCAACCAGACAGAGGCGCTCGCCCCGCTCGATGGTCAATTCGGCATTGTCGAGCAGCGGGAAATCACTGAACGACAGACATGCGCCGTGCAATGTTAAAAGAGCCATGTGTGTTCCTTATTTCATATGAAAAAAACGGGCAGCAGACTGGGTCTGCCCCCGTTTTATCGTCAAATCACTCTCACCCCTGACGGGCGGCCCAGCTTTTGAGCTCGGCCAGCGTGAAGGGCCAGCCGAGCTCGCGGCCCGCCTCGTCACACAGCACAGGAATGCGCACCCGATAGGCGGCAAGCCACTGCTCATCATCCATGATGTCGCACTGGCGGGTGGTAGCGGCAAGGCCTGCCTCCTCCACCAGCGCCCAGGCCTGCTCGCACAGGTGGCAACCGTCGGTATGAAACAGGGTCAGCATCACGCCTCGCCTTGCTCCGGCGCATGGGTGATGATCCAGCAGTTGTGGATGTGCTGGTTACGTTCGAAATCCTTCGGTCGCGTCTTCTGGGTGATGTTCTGGGCCTTGAGACCAGTGGCCTCTAGACCGGCCAGATCCATCTTGAAGTGACGCTTGTTGTTGGAGAAGACCAGAGTGCCGTCCGCCGCCAGCAGGCGCTTCAGGTGCTGCATCAGCAACAGGTGATCGCGCTGTACGTCGAAGCTCTCGTCCATCCGCTTGGAGTTGGAGAAGGTGGGCGGATCGATAAAGATGAGGTCGTACTGCTCATCGGCTTCAGACAACCACTTCAGGCAATCGGCCTGCACAAACTTGTGCTGACGGCCCACCAGCGAGTTGAGACGCATGTTGTCCTGCGCCCAGTTCAGGTAGGTGTGGGACATGTCGACTGTGGTGGTCTCGCTGGCACCGCCAAGACCTGCGTGCACGGTGGCACTGCCGGTATAGGCAAACAGGTTCAGGAAGCGCTTGCCCTTCGCCATCTGGCCCAGCATGCGGCGAGTCTGACGATGGTCGAGGAACAGGCCGGTATCCAGATAGTCGTAGAGGTTGACCCACAGCCGGGCGCCGTACTCCTGCACTTCCATCCGGTGCTGCTCTTCAGAGAGCTTCTGATACTGCTGTTTCCCTTCCTGACGCTCGCGCACCTTCAGGATCACCTTCTCGCCATCCATGCCGGTCACCTTGATGGCGGCCTGAACCATGTCGAGCAGACGCTGACGGGTCTTCTGGGCGGGGATGTCCTTGGGCGCGGCATACTCCTGCACCACCAGATAGTCCTGATAGCGGTCGATGGCAGCGTTGTATTCCGGCAAGTCGGCATCGTAGATGCGATAGCAATCGATGCCCTCTTTGTGGGCCCATTTCTCGAGGGTTTTCAGATTCTTGCGCAGACGGTTGGCAAAGTCCTGTGCGACCTCTTTTTGGGAAGCCACGGAGTCCAGTGCGATCTGGTAGTTACGCAGCTGACACTCGAGGGCGCCGTTGAACAGGCGATATTGCTTGTCGGCGCGCAGGCGCAGACAGCTAAGCAGCTCGGGCGATGCGGAAAGAATGGAGACTTTCCAACCCTGGAAGCTGCGACGCAGGGCATCGCCGAGGGCCTGGTGGACTTCCAGCAGCGCCGGGAATTCGCCAAGACGCTCGCCGTAAGGCGGGTTGGAGATCAGCATACCGACCTGGCGGGCCTCCCCTTGACCTTCTTCCCCTTCAACAGGGGCAGGCATCGGCAGCGGGTTTTCCAGCTTGGTGACGTCGGCCAGCTTGAAGGTGATGAGGTGGGCCACACCGGCTGCTTTGGCGTTATCACGGGCTTTGAGCAGCACACGCTGGTCGGCATCACAACCAAATAGTTTTACTTCACAGCGCTGCATGCCGCGTTTGGCGCGCACTTGCGCTTCCATCATCAGGCTCTGCCACAGCTCGCTATCGTGCTGCAGCCAGCGATCGAAACCGAAGCGCTCGCGGCGCAGCGCCGGCGCCATGTCGGCGGCGATAAAGGCCGCTTCAATCAGCAAGGTACCGGAACCGCACATCGGGTCCATCATGGGCTCACCGGCCCAGCCACTACGGGCAATCATGGCGCAGGCCAGGTTCTCTTTGAGGGGTGCTTCACCGGTGCCTTGACGATAGAAACGCTGGTGCAACGCCGGGCCTGACAAGTCCAGCGTGATATTGGCCTTGCCCTTGCCCAAGTGCGCCATGATACGGATATCAGGCGACTTTTTGTCCACGTCCGGACGCACGTGACCGCGCTTGGTGAAGCGGTCGACGATGGCATCCTTGATCTTCAGCGCGCCATATTGGGTATTGCGAATGGCAGGGTTGGTACCGGTAAAGTCCACCGCGATGGTAGAGGTACCGGAGAAGTGCTCTTCCCAGGGAATGGTGTGGGCGCCCAGATAGAGATCCAGATCGTCGTTCATCTGGAATTCGGAGAGCACCAGCACGATGCGGGAAGCAAAACGGCTCCACAGGCAGGCCTTGTAGCCAATCGCCAGTTCGCCTTTGAAGTGGACGCCAGCCACGGTCTCACGGACCTGCTCTGCGCCCAAGGTGGTCAGCTCGTCGGCCAACAGGTTTTCCAGCCCCTTGGGGCAGGTTGCAAAAAATTCTTTCATCACGCTCACGGGGAACCCATAAAAATAGTGCCGCATTATACCTCATCAGGCGGGCTGGAGCATGCAAAAGTCGGCGCAAACAGCAGGATGGAAACAGATTGGTAGACAGAGAGAAAGGCAAGAGACCCCATGACTACCCGATGGCGAGATCATGGGGCCAGACATCATTTAGCGGATCACTTCATACGAGCCTTGAAACGGGGATTGCTTTTGCAAATCACGAACAATTTGCCGCGGCGGCGCACCAACTGACAATCGGGATGACGCGCCCGTGCGGATTTGAGTGAACAGACGACCTGCATTCAGGACTCCTTCTTGCTTGAAAATGCGCCAAAGCGCTTGTTGAAACGGGCCACACTCCCCTCACTCGATACCTGCTTCTGCTTGCCGGTATAGAACGAGTGCGACTGGCTGGAAACATCGAGCGACACATAGGGATACTCCTTCCCATCTTGCCACGTATAGCGGCGATCGCTCTTGATGGTTGACCCGACCAGGAAAAAGGCATCTGCTGCCGTGTCATGGAACAGCACCAAACGATAATCCGGATGAATATGAGGCTTCATGGCAACTCCATTTTGTTATGTTATAACAGAATGTAAGTGAGAATAGCTCTCGTTTCAAGCATAAAATGTCGTATGTAGAAAATCGCTGCAGTGAGTGATGTGTTGATAGCGAGATGAAGGCACTACGCAAGCAGAACGAAACTAGAGGGAGGCACCATGCTTACAGCACGGAATACCAAGATACTGCGTGGGTCAGAACACAAGGTGCAAGTGGATGTAACAAGCCTCAAGAGACGCTGGATCACAACCATGAAGATCAATCAGAATGAGCCAGATGTTCGCGGATCAATGAAGTATCAGAAACGAGGCGCTATTGAGGTGACCACAGTAAAAACAGGCAACGGTGTAATCACAGAGATAAAACAATTGATGAAAATATATCAACTGACCTGACGATATTGCTCGGTCACGGTAATACGCGGTTTCATCCGGTTATTCATCACCTTGATCACCCCGAAACGTGGCAGAGTTTTACTGGTGGTCAATACCAGATCGGCTGTGAGGTTCAAACAGACGCTGGCCTGATCCCCTGTCTCAATGACCATAAATTCGCCGTTGCCATGGGGTGTATTCATCAGGACCAGATCACCATTTCGCGGGATCACTTGTGGATGCTGTTCACTAAAAAACCAGCTTTGCGGCATCAGGGGTTTATAAAAGCGACTGACCGCGATGGCATTAAGCACCAACTGAACCTGATGAGGAATACTCCACTCAAGTTCGGCCGCTTTATCCATCAACTGATAATAGAGGGCTGCATCATCGACACAAAAAGGCTGGGCTGCAAACGAACTGGGCACCAATTGTCGCCCTTTATACTCGGTCGCAAATAACATGTTATCAGACAGGTCCAACATCAGACGGTCACTCTGGGCATCATAGTGCCATTGCCAGCTATCGGTCGGTTGGATAAACATGTTGGAGCCCTTACTTGATAATTACCAGTTGACTTTATTCCATATGCAGGAAATCAGCAACGTCAAATAAAGGGCTCCTCCATCTATTTCTTAAATATTGGTCACAATCTCTTTGACCAGCCCCGGCCCTTTATAAATAAAGCCGCTATAAATTTGTACCAGACTGGCACCAGCAGCCAATTTTTCACGGGCGGCCATGGCACTATCAATACCACCCACCCCGATAATTGGCAGAGCACCATTGAGCGCCTTGGCCAGATGGCGGATCACCTCGGTACTCTTGTGCTGCAGCGGACGACCACTCAGGCCACCCGCTTCACCGGCGTGGGGCATGTCATAAATCATCTCGCGCTCGAGGGTAGTATTGGTGGCGATAACCCCATCAATACCATTCCGTACCAGCGACGCAGCCACCTGATCTATTTCTTCAAGGCTTAAATCCGGGGCAATTTTAACCGCCAGCGGCACATACTTTTTATATTGGGCGGCCAGCTCTTGCTGACGCACCTTGAGGGCGGCCAGCAATTCATCCAGCGCCTCGCCATATTGCAGTGAACGCAAACCCGGGGTGTTGGGGGAAGAGATATTGACGGCAATATAACCGGCATGATCATAAACCTTGTCCATGCAGATCAGATAATCATCCTTGCCCTGTTCGATGGGAGTATCTTTGTTCTTGCCGATATTGATGCCGATGACCCCCTGATATTTGGCCTCTTTTACCTTGGCCACCAGATGATCCACCCCCTTGTTGTTGAATCCCATCCGGTTGATGATCCCCTCTGCCGGAATAACCCGGAACAGGCGCGGCTTGTCATTGCCGCTCTGGGGTCTGGGGGTGACGGTACCGACCTCGATAAAGCCAAATCCCATGGCGCCCAGCGCATCAATGCACTCACCATCTTTATCCAGACCTGCCGCCAATCCCACCGGATTGGCAAAAGAAAGCCCCATGACAGTGACGGGGCGTTTCGGCAAATTCTGGCGGAAGAAACAATCGAGTGGCGTACCGAGAAGGCGGGGCAAATATTTCATGGAGAGATCGTGAGCCTGTTCCGGATTGAGTTTGAACAGGAAATGCCTGGCGATGGGGTACAACATCTTTGCTCCTTAAAGAAAGCCCCGGCAACTGGCCGGGGCTTTGGGTGTAATGTCGGTGTCATGCCTTAATCTGGCAATTAAAGTGCCCGACAATTCAACTGGAGCAGGTTCAACTCTCGCAAGGCCACCGAGAACTTGGCGAACTCGTGGGTACTGGTGGTCTTGAAGTCGGCCAACATGTGGGTCCAACGAGACAAGAGTTGCTCATGCTCCGAAATCCAGTCGGCCAGTATGGTAGCGCATTCTCCCTGATCTTTGCACCCTTCCAGTACCACAGAAGTGAGACTGCGTTGCTGCCAGTCAAGATCTTCGCGGAAGGAGGCTCGCGCCATCGCCTGCCAGTGGTTGCCGACCGGCTGATGGTTAATCTGGTCGAGGAACCAGTGCAGATCCAGTTTGGCTCCGAGGCGATAGTAAACGTTGGCGGCACGCAGGATATCGGTCTTGTGCTCCGCGGCAATTTGCGCCAGATCCAGGCTTGAGAAGAGGCTGCTCATATGGGCGACCTGACGGGCAATGGCCTCCGGCACCTGTTTCTCCATCCACTTGGCAACAGCCTGACGATGCTCGGCCACTTCGCTCTCATCCATCACCTCGTAGAGGTGCTTCCCTAAGGTCTCGAACGCCGGACGGAAGAAGGCGATGTTCACGCTGATGCTCCAGCTGCGATTGCGGGCACGCAGGAACCAGCGGGTGGCACGGCGCACAATCCGGCGGCTGTAGAACATCAGCTCGAGCTGAGTCTGAGCATCAACCAGGTTGTCGCACCCTTCGATATCGCGCCACAGCTGGTTCATACCAAACACTTCGCGGGCCATGGCGAAGCAGCAGGCAACTTCCGCCACCGAGGCACCGGTCTCGTCCTTCATCCGGCTGGCGAAGTTGAGCCCCATGTCGTTAACCAACATATTGGCCACCCGGGTAGCGATGATCTCGCCGCGTAGCGGGTGATCGGCCAGCTGGGCACCAAATTGCTGCTGCACCTTGGCCGGGAAGCTGGTGACCAGCATGTTGGCGAGGAAGGGCTCGTCGGTCACTTCCGGGCAGTTGAGCTGCTCTTTCAACACCATCTTGCCGTAGGCCACCAGCACTGCCAGTTCGGGGCGGGTCAGTCCCTGCCCTGCAGCCATCCGCTCTGAAAGATCCTCGTCAGAGGGGAGGAACTCGAGCGCACGATCGAGCTTGCCTTCCCGCTCCAGTCCCTGAATAAAGCGCTGCTGCTCTTTCAGTTGTTCAGAGCCGCGGAAGCTGGTGACCGAGATGGACTGGGACTGGCGATAGGCGTTGGTGATCACGATCTGCGCCACATCGTCGGTCATCTCATACAGCATCTGGTTGCGCTGCTTGAGTGTCAGATCCCCTGCCGCCACCAATTGGTTGAGCAGGATCTTGATGTTCACCTCGTTGTCGGAGCAATCCACCCCGCCCACGTTGTCGGTAAAATCGGTATTGATGCGACCGCCCTGACTGGCGTACTCCACCCGACCGAGCTGGGTGAAGCCGAGGTTGCCCCCCTCACCCACGATACGGGCCCGCAGATCGCGACCATTGACTCGCAGTGCGTCGTTGCTGCGATCGCCCACTTCCCCATCGCTCTCGCGAGCGCTCTTCACGTAGGTGCCGATGCCGCCGTTCCACAGCAGATCGACATTGAGGCAAAGCAGTGCCTTGATCAGCTCGTTCGGCGCCATGCTGGCCTGGTCGGTGCCGAGTAGTGTCTGCATCTCGGGGCTCAGCTTGATGGACTTGGCCGAGCGCAGGAAGATGCCGCCCCCTTGTGATATCAGCTCGCGGTTGTAGTCATCCCAGCTGGAACCCGGCAGATCGAACAGGCGCTGGCGTTCGACAAAGCTCTTGGCCGCATCCGGGGTCGGGTCAACGAAGATGTGCATGTGGTTGAACGCGCCCACCAGCCTGGTGTGCTCGGAGAGCAGCATGCCGTTGCCGAACACGTCGCCGGCCATGTCCCCAATCCCCACGCAAGTGAAGTCGGTGGTCTGGCAGTTGACGCCAATTTCACGAAAATGCCGTTTGACCGACTCCCAGGCACCACGGGCGGTGATGCCCATCTTCTTGTGGTCGTAACCGACCGAGCCGCCGGAGGCGAACGCATCGCCGAGCCAGTGGCCGTATTCGAGGCTTATTTCGTTGGCGATGTCGGAGAAGGTCGCCGTGCCCTTGTCGGCGGCGACCACCAGGTAGTAGTCATCCTCGTCGTGACGCACCACGGATGTCGGCGGGATCACCTCGCCGCCGATGATGTTGTCTGTCACATCGAGCAGGCCGCGAATAAACAGGCGATAACAGGCCTTTCCCTCCTCCTGAATGACGGCGCGGGTTGCCCCCACCGGCATCTGTTTGCAGTAGAAACCGCCCTTGGCCCCCACCGGCACGATGACGGTGTTCTTCACCTGCTGGGCTTTCACCAAACCCAATACCTCGGTGCGGAAGTCCTCTTTTCGATCGGACCAGCGCAGGCCACCACGGGCCACCTTGCCCCAGCGCAGATGCACCCCTTCCACTCGCGGTGAGTAGACGAAGATCTCGAATTTCGGCAGCGGCAGCGGCATGTCGGTGATGCTGGACGGCGCCAGTTTGAAGGATATGTAGGGCTTGATGTTGCCCGCCTTGTCCAGCTGGTAGTAGTTGGTGCGCAGGGTAGCGTCAATCATCTCCACATAGCGGCGAATGATACGATCGTCATCCAGGTTGGCCACCTGATCCAGCTTGGCGGCAAGCTCCTCGTGCAGCTTGGCGGATGCCTTGGCATCTTGCGATGGCACCTTGGCGTCCTGTTTACCGGCAGGATCCAGGCGCTGTTCGAACAGGGTAAACAGCAGCTGGGCGATATCAGGGTAACGGGTCAGGGTCTCTTCGATATAGGACTGGCTGAAGGATACACCGGTCTGGCGCATGTATTTGGCATAGGCGCGCAGCACCGACACCTGGCGGCCGGTGAGACCCGCCCCCAATACCAGCCGGTTGAAGCCGTCATCTTCCAACTGCTTGTTCCAGATGGCGGCAAACGCCTGCTGGAAGCGCTGTTGGCTCTGGGCCAGATCAAAGGGCTGCTCGCCATGCAGCAGCATGGAGAAGTCGAGGATCCAGAACAGATCACCGCCCGGAGTGCGTACCTGATACGGGGTCTCGCCGATCACCCGCAGCCCCATGTTCTCCAGCATCGGCAGCACATCGGAGAGGTGAATGGGCTCGGTGCGATGGAACAGCTTGAGCCGTACCCGACGGTCATTCTCCTCCTCCTGCGCGCGGTAGAACAGCATGCCCAGCGGCTCGGCTTCGCTCAGGTTATCGAGCGCCATGATATCGGCCACGGCCGAGCCAGGCAGCACATCTTCTTTGTAAGCGCGAGGGAATGCAGTGCTGAAACGGCGGCGCAACTCGTTACCACGGGCCTCGCCATAATGGGAAAGCAGCACGGAGTCGAGTCTGTCGTCCCAGCTGCGGGCCGCTTCAATCAGGTTGTTCTGTACTTCGTTCACATCCACATCCACGTTGTTGTTGTTGACCCGCACTATGTAGTGGGTCCGCGCCAGCACGCCTTCGGTGAAGTAGACGTTGAACTCCACCTCTTCATTGCTGCCAAAATATTTCTGCAAAATTTGCTGGGTCTTGATACGCAGCGCTGTGTTGTAGCGCTCCTTGGTGACATAGACCATGCAAGAGAAGAAACGACCATAGACATCCCGGCGCACGAATAGCCGCAGCATGTCACGCTCCTGCATCTCCAGCACCCCAAGACCGGTGGCCAACAGCTCCTCTTCACGAGCCTGGATCAGTTCGTCACGGGGATAGGTTTCCAATACATTGAGCAGCGCCTTGTAGGCGTGGGAGCCCTTCTCGTGACCGGAGGCGGCCATGATGCGCTCGAGACGATGGCTGATGAGCGGGATCTGGGTCGCGCTGGTGTTGTAGATGGAAGATGCATAGAGGCCGATGAAGCGATCTTCCCCGATCACCTTGCCATGCTCGTCGAAGCGCTTGATGCCGATGTAATCCACATAAGCCGGACGGTGCACCCGGGACTTGCTGTTGGATTTGGTGAGGATCAGCAGGTCAGAACTCAGAGCAGCGTGACGGGCGCTGGCCGGCATGTTGCCAAGGCGCTGACCCACCACCTTGATGGAGTTCTTCATCAGCCCCAGGCTGGAGCTCGCCTGCGGCAGGATCTCGTGATCCCCCTCCACCGCCTTGACGTCGTAACGGCGATAGCCCATCAGGGTAAAGTTGTGGGCAGCCACCCATTTGAGGAAAGCAACGCAGGAGGCCACCTCCTC
This sequence comes from Aeromonas sp. FDAARGOS 1417, assembly GCF_019046985.1. Lineage (NCBI taxonomy): Bacteria > Pseudomonadati > Pseudomonadota > Gammaproteobacteria > Aeromonadales > Aeromonadaceae > Aeromonas > Aeromonas sp. FDAARGOS 1417. Next base: position 678,712 of record NZ_CP077221.1, read on the forward strand.
CTTGCTGACCGGGTGCTTGCGCTTGGGCAGTTCGTCGATGATCTCATTGAGCTTGGCCAGCATGGGCTGCCAGTCGCCCACGGCAAGCGCCACTTCACCGGCCACCGAGTTGAGCTCGGCAGCCAGCGCGGCCATCTGCTCCTCGCTGGTGAGGTGATCGATCTCGATAAGGAACGCCGTTTCAACCGAGGTCTGCCCGTCGGTGTTGTCGAGTTCCAGAATGGCGTCAATCTTGCCATCCGCACCGCGAATGAGGTGCAGCGGTTGGTGCAGCATCATGTGGGCGGTGATATTGAGCCGTTTAAGCGCCATCCGGATGGAGTCGACCAGGAAGGGGGAGTCCTGCAGGATCACCTCGACGATGGTATGGGGCGATTGCCAGCCGTGACGGGTCAGCTCGGGATTGTAGACCCGGATGTAGGGATCGATACCGCTGCGCTGATTGAGGGCATTCCACAGACTCAGGGCCGCGCCATAGAGATCGCTGTCATTGCGATCGTGCAGGTCGGAGCTCGCCATGTTGCCGTAGAACTTGGCAACGAAGCGCTCGACCAAAGAGGCACTGTTTTTGGGCAACTTCTGATGGATCAGACTGAGAACGTTTTCGAGCAGAACTGAGGTAGGGGCGTCTTTCAATGCCATTTTTATATTCCTTATCGGACGACATTAACCACCGACGCAGAGGCAACCACCCTGGTTACCCGCTGGTGCAGAGTTGTTGCGAAGTGTAATGGCTTGGATAAGGGAAGGCGAGGAAAGGTGCTAACGAGATGTTAAAAACAAGGTGCAGATCACGGCTTAAACTGTGAGAAATTTTGCAAATAACCAAAAATACAGAAATTCCCACTACCTTTGTGCCAGTTTACCGGATAGATAGTGACGTAAAGCAGATAAACAGTCGGTAATCTGTTCGATTTTTGTTAATTTATGCGTTCGAGACTGATAAAGCGGTAATCGTCCTGGGTTTTCAGCCGAAAATAGCCATGCACACCATTGATGGCGACAAAGGGGCGTATTTTTTCTATGCCAAGTTCCAGGGTCAATCCCTGTTCGCTGCGCACCACTAGCCGTCTGGCATGGCCCTGATACATCAGCATCACCTCGTCACTGCTCAATGAGAGCCGAAAAGTAAACTGCTTCACACTTGCTCCTGATCACACGACAAATCACACAATGGGGGCAGGCGCATTCACGCCCCTGCCCCGTCGACACTTACTGCTGCAGTGCCTTGCTGACCTTCTCGAACAGATCCCGTGCCAACCCCTCAAGGTTGGCAAGACGGGTCAGCTCGGCGCGGATCAGGGCCTTGCGCGCCTCATCCAATCGCTTGAACTGGATAAGCGGCGTGATGAGGCGGGAAGCGACCTGCGGGTTGACCTCGTTGAGCTCGATCAACAGATCGGTCAGGAAACGGTAACCGCTGCCATCCACCGCATGGAACTGCACCTGATTGCTCATGGCGAAGCTGCCGATCAGCGCCCGCAGCCGGTTCGGGTTGCGAATACTGAAAGTGGGGTGATTCATCGCCTGTTTCACTTCGCTCAGTACATCGGCAGCCGGTTTGCTGCCAATCAGCCGCAGCCAGTTGTCCAGCACCAGTCCATCCTTGGCCCACTTGCCTTCAAAGTCGGCCAGCAGCGCAGCGCGGCATGGCAACAGATAACCGTTGGCCACCTGCAGCGCCGCCAGAGTGTCGGTCATGTTGTCGGCAGTTGCATACTGCTCGCGCACCAGCGCATCGGCATGCTCCGCATCCAGCGCCGCCAGATAACCGAGCACTACCCCTTTGAGGGCTCGCTTGGCCATATCGGCGTGCACCACCTGATAACCATTCAGACGCAGGCTCTGATAGGTCGCCGACAAGCGCGCGCCAAAGGCCTCGGCAAGACGGGTGTGGATCGCGTCGCGTACCTGATGGATGGCATCGATATCGGCCACCTCGAACAGCTCGGCCAGGGTCGCCTCACCGGGCAGCGCCAGGATCTCCGCCTTGAGGGCCAAATCAAGATCGCTGTCGTCAAGAATGGCGACGAAGGCGGCCAGCAGGGCTTGGGATAGCTCAACCCCCTGCCCGTGCTGGACCCGCGCCGCGCCGTCGATGACCGCTTTGTTGATCAGCATCTGGGCCGCATCCCAGCGGGCAAACTCGTTGCGGGCAAAGCGCATCAGGAAGGCGAGCGCTTCATCGCTGTAGTCATAGTGCAGCTTGACCGGCGCGGAAAAGTCCCGCAGCAGGGAGGGAACCGGCTTGACCGGCACCCGATCGAATTCGAAGGTCTGCTCCGCTTCCAGCACGTCGAGCACGTTGCCGATGGCCTTGCCCTGATACTGCAACGGGATAACGGCACCCTGCTCGTCATAGAGCTCGATGTCGAGAGGGATATGCAGCGGCAGCTTTTGCGGTTGATCCTGAGTCGGCGGGGTGTGCTGGCTCACATGTAGACGGTAAACACCGCTCGCGGCATCGTACTCGTCGGTCACGGTCAGCTCGGGGGTGCCGGACTGGCTGTACCAGCGACGGAAACGACCGAGATCCACACCGGAAGCATCCTCCATCGCCTGCACGAAATCATCACAAGTAGCGGCCGAGCCGTCGTGACGCTCGAAGTAGAGACGCATACCAGCCTGGAAGGCTTCTTCCCCCAGCAGGGTGTGCATCATGCGGATCACTTCCGACCCCTTCTCGTAGACGGTGAGGGTGTAGAAGTTGTTCATCTCGATCACCACATCCGGGCGGATCGGGTGCGCCATGGGGCCGGCATCTTCGGCAAACTGCGGGCCACGCACGGTACGCACGTTGTTGATGCGGTTGACGCCGCGGGAGCCAAGATCGGAGGAGAACTCCTGATCCCGGAACACTGTCAGCCCCTCTTTCAGGCTGAGCTGGAACCAGTCACGACAGGTGACGCGGTTGCCGGTCCAGTTGTGGAAATATTCGTGACCGATCACCCGTTCGATACCGTGGTAGTCGCCATCGGTAGCGGTGGCCGGATTGGCCAGCACGAACTTGGAGTTGAAGATGTTGAGCCCCTTGTTCTCCATGGCGCCCATGTTGAAGAAGTCAACCGCAACGATCATGTAGATGTCGAGATCATACTCGAGGCCAAAACGCTGTTCGTCCCAGCGCATGGAGTTGATGAGACTCTCCATGGCAAAACCGGCGCGATCGAGGTTGCCCTTGTCGACGAAGATCTCGAGGGCCACCTTGCGGCCGCTCTTGGTGGTGTAGTGGCTGCGCTCCACATCGAAATCACCGGCCACCAGCGCAAACAGGTAGCTCGGTTTGGGGAAAGGATCCTGCCACTGCACGAAGTGACGGCCGCCATCCAGATCACCGCTGTCGACCTTGTTGCCATTGGAGAGCAGGAAGGGGAACTGGGCTTTGTCGGCGGTAATGCGGGTGCTGTAGCGCGCCAGAATGTCGGGGCGGTCCAGATAATAGGTAATGCGGCGAAAGCCCTCCGCTTCACACTGGGTACAGTAGGCATCACCCGATTTGTAGAGCCCTTCCAGCGCGGTGTTGGCGGCCGGATCCAGCAGAGTGACAATGGTCAGCACACATTCGGCCGGCAGGTTGAACAGGGTCAGAGTGCTCTCGCCTTGCTCGTAGTGGTCACAGGGAATGCTATCAATGGCAACGCTCTTGAGGGTCAGCTGCTCACCATCGAGGATCAGCGGCGCATTGTGCTCACCGTTGCGACGAATGCGGGTGATGGCGGTGACCTGGGTCAGTGGCTCCTGCAGTTGGAAATCGAGGTCGATGGTGTCGATCCAGTAGAGCGGCGCCTGATAATCTTGGCGATATTTGGCCGTCATGGCCTGGGAGTGATCGGTCATTATTGTCTGCTTCCACGCTTGTTAAAGGCGAGAAAGAGGCTGTCACAACCAACTGGCGGGGTCAAACAATTTGCATTACGTCAGATACGCCAGACAAAAAGAAAGGGCGACCGCAGTCGCCCTTGTGCATTACAGGTCGCCTTGTCAGCTGCGTTTGCTGACCTTGGCCAGGTCCGCCGTGATATTGGCCGCTTCGATGAGATACTCATCGGGCGCTTCGAAATCAGCGGGCAGTTCATCCAGACTCTTCACCGCCGGCTTGCCAAGACGTGCCAGACGCTCGTTGGTACGTTTGAGCGCTTTCTCATCCTGTTTCGCCTGCTCTGCAACACGCTCCGCCTCGTTGAGGGAGACCGACTTCTTGTCTTTCTCCTCCTTGTAGTCGGCGATGTCCTGCATCACATAGGCAAACTCGGGATCCTTGGCGATCCGGGCATCGTGCGCCGCCTGCAACTTGGGCAGCACGCTGGCGAAGTTGCCGAGTTTCTCGTAGTTGGCGGAGGCAATCTTGTCCCACGGCAACGCATTGAACTCACGGCTTTCGCCCGTCTCTTCCGGAGCAACCGGTGTCGGGAAGCTGATATCCGGCGCAACGCCCTTGTTCTGGGTGCTGCCACCGTCGATCCGGTAGAACTTGGCGATGGTGTACTGCACGTGACCGAGCGGCTGCTCGTAGAAGTCATAGACCTTGGCGAGACTGCGATGCTGCTGCACCGTCCCCTTGCCGAACGAGTTTTCACCCAGAATCAACGCGCGGCCATAATCCTGCATGGCGGCAGCGAAGATCTCGGAGGCCGAGGCACTGTAGCGGTCGATCATCACCGACATGGGGCCGCCGTAGTAGACGTTGCCATCGTCATCGCCATTGACCGTGATACGGCCCATGTGATCACGAATTTGCACCACGGGACCGCTGGCAAAGAAGAGACCGCTCAGGGCGGAAGCTTCGGTCAGGGCGCCGCCGCCGTTACCGCGCAGATCGATGATCAGACCATCGATCTTCTTCTTGTTCAGGCTGGAGAGCTCCTTGATCACGTCGTCATGCAGATTGACGTAGAAACTCGGGATCTCGATGACGCCAATCTTCTTGCCTTCGGCGTTAATCACCTTGGACTTGGCAGCTCGGTCTTCAAGGCGCACCTTGTCGCGGGTCAGCTCAATCTGCTCGGTTTTGGCGGTTGCGCCCTTGCCACGCTGGATCTCCAGCTTGACCTTGCTCCCCTTGGGCCCCTTGATGAGCTCAACCACGTCATCAAGACGCCAGCCGATCACATCGACAATCTTGCCATCTTCCTGCCCTACCCCGGTGATCTTGTCATCGGGTTTGAGGTGGTTGGATTTGGCAGCCGGGCCACCGGGCACCAAAGAACGGATGACGGTAAAGTCATCTTCCGCCTGCAACACGGCACCAATCCCCTCGAGCGAGAGGTTCATCTCGGTGTTGAAACGATCGGCACTGCGTGGTGAGAGGTAACTGGTGTGCGGTTCGATGGCGCGAGCGAAGGAGTTCATGAAGAGCTGGAAGACATCTTCGCTCTCGGTCTGGGACATCCGCTTGATGGCGTTGTTGTAACGCTTGCCAAGCAGCTCCTTGATCTCGGGCCACTCCTTGCCACTGAGCTTGAGGCTCAGAGCATCGAACTTGACCCGCTGACGCCACAGCTCGTTGAGCTCTGCTTCATCTTTGGGCCAAGCCGCCCCTTCCCGATCAAACACATAGTTGTCGGTCTGGGTAAAATCGAAAGGAGTATCAAGCAGTTTGAGGGCGTATTCGAACCGCTCATAACGCCGCTGCTGACTCAGGTTGAACATCTCGTAGGCGGGAGCCAGACGGCCTCTTTCGAGGTCGGTGTCAAAACCGTTACGGTACTTTTCAAAACGGCTGATATCAGAGGCCAAAAACAGGTTGCGGCTGTAGTCCAGATTCTCCAGATATTTATCGAAAATCACGGAGGAAAAGGCATCGTCCAGCTTGAACTGTTTGTAGTGCGAGCGGGTAAACAGATTGGTAATTCGCTTGCTGGCCGTAGCATGTTGGCTCTCTTGAGCCAACACAGGCAAATCACTCTCCTTGAGCACCGGCTCGATGGCCTGTGCAAGCCCGGCAAGCGCCAGGCTACAGGCAACGAGGGAAAAACGAATTACGCCATGCTTCAACATTTGTCTCCTTAGAGAACCAAGTGCTCTGATTTGACCCGCACCATCATGCCGGTCTGCAGTTGGACCTGTACATCGTCCTTGGTTACTTCCTTGATGGTTGCCGGAACCGGGAATTTACCCATAACGACGCGCACATCCTGGCCCACTTTCAGCGTAGCGGCATCCACTTTAACCAGCGGAGCATCAGCGACCGGTGCCTTGGCGGCAGCTTTCGGCTTGGCAGCTACATCAGCTTTCTCGGTTTTGCGCACAGCAGGACGACGGGGCTTCTTGGCCTTCTCATCCTTCTCTTTGGTATTGGTACGACGGCTGGCGAATACGCGCTCTTTGCTCTCTTTCAGAGCTTGCTTGGCGTGCTCGATGTGCTCTTCGGTCAGCAGCTCGCCCGGGTTGCCATCCAGATCAACGCGAGCCTGGCCAGCTTTGAGACCGTGCAGGTAGCGCCAGCTGGAGGTGTATTGACGCAGTGCGGAACGCAGCATGGTCTTGGAGACTCTGGCATCGTCAGCAAGACGCTCGGCCAAATCCTGGAAGATGCCAATCTTGAGCGGCTTGGCCTCTCCTTCAGCAACGAAGCAGGCCGGGAATTTCTCGACCAGGTAGGCAACGATCTCTTTACTGTTCTTCAGCTTCTCAGTGTTTTCCATGTATAACCTTGGCTTTCATATAAACGCACGGGCACGTCCCGAGCACAACAAAGGCCCCATTATAGAGAGCTTGGGGCCTTTTGCGAACCATCTAGCAATGACTTAGAGCATGCTTTCCAAAATTTGCACCGTTTCTTCGAGGCCAATCCGGTCTTCCTGGTCGAAACGGTTAAAAATCGGACTGTCGATATCGAGTACCCCGATGATCTCGCCACCACGGCGCAGCGGGATCACGATTTCCGAGTTGCTCGCGCCATCGCAAGCGATGTGACCGTCGAACTGGTGGACATCGTCAATGAGCTGGGTTCTCCCCTCTGCCACTGCCGTACCACACACCCCGCGGCCGACCGGGATCCGCACGCAGGCAGGTTTGCCCTGAAATGGCCCCAATACCAGGGTCTCACCCTGCAACAGATAAAAACCGACCCAGTTGATCTCCGCCAGCTCCTGATTAAGCAGTGCGGAGAGGTTGGCCAGATTGGCAATCAGATCGGTTTCCCCCTCCAGCAGCGCCTTGGCCTGCTGGTTGAGGGTGCGATAAAACGGTTGTTTTTCAATCATGATTAAATGAACTTCACTCCCTGATGGTTTGGGGAAGGTAACGCCTGGCCGGGAAATTTCAAATATTTTTTCCACTCCCCACCTCTTGCGCCATTATTCCCGGGCAACGGAAAGCGCCAATTGCTGGCGTTGACCATTACTCCACTCGATATTTAACAACCAGATCATGACGGGTGATGTACAGCTCCCCACCTGGGTCACCCCCTGCCACTCTCCGTCTATTTCTTCAAAGCTCACCGGAATGGTGCCCATAAACATATCTTTGCCTTCGAGTGTCGCTTTCACCGGCTTGATGGCCGGATCGCCGCCGGTAATAGCGATGGCAAAGTCATGTTCGGCGCGCAGCGGTAATTCCTTGATGGCGACCGTCAGCGGCTTGTCACCAATCAGCGCGCTGCAAGGTGTGTGGGAAAGATCACAAATCTGATCTTTTTTCTGGTCAGCAGAGACGCTGTTATCGGCCGAAAACCAGGTGCGATAAGCCATCAGCGCCAATAACAGCGCCAATACCAGTACGAGGTGCAAAACTTTACGTGCGGTAAGTCTCTCTTTCATCAAAAACAGCCCGATTAAGATGCAATTAAAATAGTTTTTTGTGATCTCGAACAAGGTAAAAAACTGCCATATCGAGACCGGACGGAGCCAAATATATCACTGTTTATACTGTTATTTTACCTGTCACTTCAGTATCATTCCCATGCAGTTTTCATTTAGCCATCTTTTGCTTTTCCTTTCGTTAACAGCTGTTAACAACTGGTCGGCGGTGGCTGATGAAGCCAGTCCGGTTCTCCGGATACAAAACCAAACAACAGCAGCATCGGAAGCGGAATATAACGATGAGCCATACAACTAACCATCCTGAGTACAACTACACCGTTGTTCGCCAGTTTACCGTCATGACGATTGTCTGGGGAATTGTCGGCATGTCGGTTGGCGTACTGATCGCAGCCCAGTTGATCTGGCCTGCCCTCAACTTCGAGACCCCGTGGCTGACTTACAGTCGTCTGCGGCCCCTCCATACCAACGCAGTGATCTTCGCCTTCGGCGTCAGTGCACTGATGGCCACCTCCTTCTACGTGGTGCAGCGCACCTGTCAAACCAGACTGTTTGGTGGCCCGCTGGCAACCTTCGTCTTCTGGGGCTGGCAAGCAATCATCCTCTCTGCCGCCATCTCTCTGCCGCTGGGTTACACCTCCGCCAAAGAGTATGCCGAGCTGGAGTGGCCGATTGATATCGCCATCACTGTGGTATGGGTCGCCTATGCCATCGTCTTCTTCGGCACCCTGATGAAGCGCACCACCTCCCACATCTATGTGGCCAACTGGTTCTTCGGCGCCTTCATCATCACCGTTGCGGTGCTGCACATTGTCAACAACATGGAAGTGCCGCTCTCCGGCATGAAGTCCTACTCCATGTACTCCGGCGCCATGGACGCCATGGTGCAGTGGTGGTATGGCCACAACGCGGTAGGCTTCCTGCTGACCGCCGGCTTCCTGGGGATGATGTACTACTTCGTGCCCAAGCAGGCCGGTCGTCCGGTTTACTCCTATCGCCTCTCAATCGTGCACTTCTGGGCGTTGATCTCCCTCTATATCTGGGCCGGTCCGCACCACCTGCACTACACCGCACTGCCAGACTGGGCTCAGTCGCTGGGCATGGTTATGTCCCTGATCCTGTTCGTACCCTCCTGGGGCGGCATGATCAACGGCATCATGACCCTCTCCGGTGCCTGGCACAAACTGCGTTATGACCCCATCCTGCGCTTCCTGATCGTCTCTCTCTCTTTCTACGGCATGTCGACCTTCGAAGGCCCGATGATGGCGATCAAAACCGTTAACGCCCTCTCCCACTACACCGACTGGACCGTCGGTCACGTGCACTCCGGTGCGCTGGGTTGGGTTGCCATGGTCTCCATCGGTGCTGTCTATCACCTGATCCCGAACCTGTTCGGCCAGGGCCGGATGTACAGCGTCAAACTGATCAACGTTCACTTCTGGCTGGCGACCGTGGGCACCGTGCTCTACATCGTTGCCATGTGGATTTCAGGCGTGATGCAGGGCCTGATGTGGCGTGCAGTCAACGAAGACGGCACCCTGACCTACAGCTTCGTTGAAGCGCTGCAGGCATCCTATCCCTTCTATTTCGTGCGCTTCCTGGGTGGCTGCTTCTTCGTCACCGGCATGTTGCTGATGGCTTACAACGCCTATCGCACCATCACTGCGCCCAAAGGTTCTCTGGAACCTGTCGCCCAGCCAGCATGATTGAAGAGGTCAACCCATGAGCAACAATAACCGTCACGAAATATTTGAAAAAAGCGTTCCCATGCTGGTGGTCGGCATCATCTTCGCCATCAGTCTGGGGGGCCTGGTTGAAATCACCCCGCTGTTCTTCCAGAAGCAAACCACCGAGCCGGTGGAGGGCCTCAAGCCCTACACCGCTCTGCAGATGGAAGGACGCGACATCTTCATTCGCGAAGGCTGCACCAACTGCCACAGCCAGATGATCCGTCCGTTCCGTGCCGAAACCGAGCGTTACGGTCACTACTCGGTCGCCGGTGAGAGCGTCTGGGAGCACCCCTTCCTGTGGGGTTCCAAGCGTACAGGTCCGGATCTGGCCCGTGTCGGTGGCCGCTACTCCGACGAGTGGCACAAGGTTCACCTGATCAACCCGCGCGATGTGGTACCGGAATCCAACATGCCCGCCTACCCCTGGCTTGATACCAATGTGCTGACCGGCGAGATGACCGCCAAGAAGCTGGCGCTGTTCCGCGATCACTTCGGTGTGCCCTATACCGACGCCGATATTCAGGGTGCTGGCGAAGCCGTCAAGGGCAAAACCGAGCTGGATGCGCTGGTGGCCTATCTGCAATCACTGGGTCATGCCCTGAAATAAGGAGGCGAAAATGGACTACGGCACATTTCGCGGTCTGTATACCCTGCTGTTGATGGCCATCATGATTGGCATCATCGTCTGGGCCTACAGCAAACGCCGCAAGACCTCTTTCGACGAGGCTGCCAATCTGGTTTTTGCCGATGATGAGCAACCCAGTGCTGATAAAAAGAACGCAGGAGCGAAACAATAATGAGCACTCTGTTTAGCATTTTTGTGACTGTCATCAGTCTGGGAACCATCCTCGGCTGCTTCTTGCTGCTGATGTGGTGCCGCAAGGACAAGATGGGTGTTGAAGAAGGCAAATCGATGGGTCACTCCTTCGATGGCATCGAGGAGATCAACAACCCGCTGCCGAAGTGGTGGACTTACATGTTCCTCTTCTTCATCGTCACCGGTCTGGTCTATCTGGTCGCCTTCCCGGGGCTTGGCAACTTCAAAGGCCTGCTGGGCTGGCAAAGTTCCAACCAGGACGTGCGCTCGCTGGCCGAGTCCAAGGCTGCAACCGAATCGGCCAAGGCCGAAGGTCGCGCGGTGGAGTACGACCGCGAGGTCGCCAAGGCTGACGAGATCTACGGCGCCAAGTTCCGTGAACTCACCTACGAAGCGGATGGCAAAACCTATCGAGCCATCACCGAGATCGCCAAGGATCCGGAAGCCCTGAAAGTGGGTCAGCGTCTGTTCCTGCAGAACTGCTCCCAGTGCCACGGCTCCGATGCCCGTGGTGGCCGCGGCTTCCCGAACCTGACCGACAGCGAATGGCAATGGGGCGGCCAGCCTGATCAAATCAAGACCACCATCATGGGCGGTCGTCAGGGGATCATGGCTGCCTGGGGTGAAATCCTCGGCAAAGATGGCGTTCAGGAAGTGGCCTCCTATGTACTGAGCCTCTCCGGTCGCAAGGTCGACCTGGTGGAAGCGAAGAAAGGTGAAGCACGCTTCGCCATCTGCGCAGCTTGCCACGGTGCCGATGCCAAGGGCGGTATTGCCGTCGGTGCGCCAGATCTGACCAACAACACCTGGCTCTACGGTGGCTCCCGCGAAGTGGTGGTGCAAACCATCACCCACGGTCGTCACGGCGTGATGCCAGCCTGGAAAGACATTCTGGGTGAGGACAAGGTTCACCTGCTGGCCTCCTACGTTTACAGCCTGTCTCATCAACAGTCTGCCAAATAAGGTTCGCCCGTAACGTTGTAACATGTGATAAACACGTGATTACACAGCAAAAAGCCTCGACTCCTCGAGGCTTTTTGTTATCTTGTGTTGCGTAAAAACCATCTTCCACGTTAATCATTCGTTTCATGGCAGTAGCAATCATGACCCAACCTCTATCCAAACCGTGGTATCGCCAATTCTGGCCTTGGTTTATCATCGCCCTCCCCACTGCCGCCGTTGTCGGCAGTATCGCCACCGCCATCATCGCCAGCAAGGATGGGGTCAATCTGGTGGCCGAGGACTATTACAAACAAGGGAAAGAGATCAATCAGGACTTGAGCAAGTTTGACCGCTCCGAAGCGCTCAATATCCGCTTTGGACTGGAGGTTGACGGCAACGAGCTGACCCTCAAACCCATCAGCGGCGATATTCCTGCCGGGCAAGCTCTCTATCTCTCATTGTTCCACCCGACCTTGGCCGGTCAGGACAGCGAACACATGATCACCGCCGATGCGAGCGGCACCTATCGCCTCCATTTCGACAAGCCGCTGGTCGGCAAGTGGCACATTCGGGTCGATGCCTTCGATCACCAGTGGCGATTGCAAGAGACCGTCCAGCTGCCCACCCTGGCCCCTGTCGAACTCGACCCGAAAGGACGCTAAGCCATGACCGGCTGTTCTCACTGTGGCGAGCCGGTTCTCGCCAGCGCCCCTGCTGCTTGCATTCTGCATTCTGCATTCAGGGGGGCATAACGCATGACTCCCTGTTTTCACTGTGGCGAGCCGGTACCCGCCAATAGTGGCTATTCCCTCGAGATAAAGGGGATTGTTCGCCCCATGTGCTGCCCCGGTTGTCAGGCTGTGGCAGAGACCATCATGGAGTGCGGCCTCGCCAGTTACTACGATCACCGCACCGCCCCCGGTACCAAGGGCGATCTGGTGCCCGAAGAGCTGGCCGCCCTCAACCACTACGATCTGGCAGAAGTGCAACAGGAGTTTGTCACCGACAGCGGTACCCTTCGCGAAATCCAGCTGACAGTAGAAGGGCTCACCTGCGCCGCCTGTGCCTGGCTTATCGAACGCCACCTGATGACCCTTGGCGGCCTGCGCTACATCAATGTCAACACCACCACCCACCGGGCCCGCATCAAGTGGGATCCGGACCAGCTCTCCCTGAGTGACATTCTCAAGGGATTTGCCCAGATCGGCTATCGCGCCTATCCGTTCCAGACCCATCAACAGGAGGCGCTCTACGCCAAAGAGGTGCGCAGCTATATGTTCCGGCTGGCACTGGCAGGGCTTGGCTCAATGCAGGTGATGATGTGCGCCGTGGCCCTCTATATGGACCTCTTCATCAGTGTTGAAGATGAGTTCATGGTCTACTTCAAGTGGATAAGCCTGCTGCTCTCCACCCCTATCATGATCTACTCGGCCCAACCCTTTTACGTGGGTGCCTGGCGCAGCCTGAAACAGGGTCACCTGTCGATGGATGTGTCAGTGTCGCTGGCGCTGATCGGGGCTTTTATCGCTTCCATGTGGGCCACAGTGTTCAATACCGGTGAGGTCTATTACGACTCCATCACCATGTTCGTCTTCTTCCTGCTGCTAGGGCGCTTTCTCGAGTTGCGGGCCCGGCGCAAGGCGTCGGAATCGAGCTCCAACCTGGCGCGACTGGTGCCCATCATGGCGACCCGCATCGATGATGAAGGGGAGCATGAGGTAGCGGCCAAGACGTTGCAGGTCGGCGATCGGGTACGGGTGCTGGCCGGAGCAACCTTGCCGGCGGACGGCATCATTGTCGAAGGGCAAGCCAGCCTCAACGAATCCATGCTGACCGGTGAACAGCTGCCCCTGCTCAAACAGCCAGGCGATCAGGTCTATGCTGGCACCATCAACACGGATGCCCCGCTGCAGATCCGGGTCAGCCACCGTATCGAAGAGTCGCGGATCGCCCAGATCATGCGGCTACAGGATCACGCTCTCGACGACAAGCCGGCCATCGCCCAGATGGCGGATCAACTGTCGCGCCACTTTATTCTGGTGCTGCTGATCATTGCCGCGGCGGTCTGGACCTTCTGGCACTTCCACCAACCGGAACAGGCATTCTGGATCGCGCTGGCCGTGCTGGTGGCCACCTGCCCCTGCGCCCTGTCGCTGGCAACGCCGACAGCGCTGACCTCGGCGACCGCCAATCTGACCCGCAACGGCATCCTGCTGCGCCGTGGCCATGTGCTGGATATATTGACCAAGGCTAACCGGATTGTGATGGACAAGACTGGCACGCTCACCACAGGTGAGATCAGTCTGACAGGCACCACCACCTTGGCAGAGATGGACAAGACGCAATGCCTCGCCATCGCCCGGGCCATGGAGGCGCAATCCGAACACCCGATTGCCCGCGCCTTCCGGCTACCTGCCGACAGTATCAGTGTGCTGCCATCCGCCCGCGAGATCACCCCGGTCATCGGTCACGGCATAACAGCGCTGGTGGATGGCGTACGCTACCGCATCGGCAGTGCCCGCTGGCTTGGGCTGGATCCGGCGCAAGAGCGCGGCCGCGGTCTGGCTATCTATCTGGCCAACGAGCAGCAGGTATTGGCCCGCTTCAATCTGGAAGATACCCTGCGCCCCGATGCCAGGGCGCTGATCGCGGCATTCAAGGCGGCAGGTCTGCAAACTACCGTGCTGACTGGTGACAGCTCTCTGCAAGCAGACGAGATTGCCCGCGAGCTGGGCGTGGATGAGCTGGTCAAGGGGGTCTCACCCGATGGCAAGCTGGCCTACCTCAAGGCCCGGGAAGCCCAGGGGGATATCAGCATCATGGTGGGCGATGGCATCAACGACGCGCCGGTACTGGCTGGCGCTCACGCCTCGTTTGCCATGGCTGGTGGCACCGATCTGGCGAAAAACAGCGCTGATGCCATCCTGCTGGCCGATGACCTGAGCCGACTGCTCGAGGCCAGAGGGCTGGCAATGCGTACCCGCAAGATCATCATCGAGAACTTCGCCTGGTCCATCGGTTACAACCTGCTGGTGCTGCCGCTGGCAGCCTGCGGCTGGCTGCCCCCCTATCTGGCGGCGGCGGGCATGTCGCTCAGTTCACTCATCGTGGTAACCAACTCCATGCGCCTCAACCGATGAGGCTGGTGGCGGAAAATAGCTGAAAATGTGGCCTGCCTCCGATGCAGGCCACATTTCTAATTGATAGCGGCTGGCCCTCTGCCCGAACAGGGTTACCATAGGGGACGCTTGCCAAGGATGAACGCCAAGGTACCTCTCATGAATATAATTTTTGTCCTGATCCCCATCGCTATCCTGTTTGTGATCATCGCTGGAGTCGTCTTCTTCTGGGCCATTCGCTCCGAACAGTTTGAAGATCTCGATCGCCAGGGTTCCAACATCCTGTTTGACGAAGAACAACCCACCCACAAACCCTCAAAGCCTGCTGACCATGACCCACAGCCTTGATCTGGCCGGCGCCCTGCTGGTCGGACTGGCAGGCTCCGCCCATTGTATCGGCATGTGCGGGGGTGTCTCCGCCGCGCTCTCCATGGCGATCCCCGCCAACAAGCAGCACTTTTGGGGGCGGCTCGCCTATCTGCTCAACTACAACCTCGGCCGGATCCTGAGCTATGTCATTGCAGGTGCACTGGTTGGCGGCCTGCTCGCCACCACCAGTGAGCTTGGCGCTGGCAAACACGCTATTGCCGGCTTACGCTTGGTGGCAGCGTTATTGATGATTGCGCTTGGTCTCTATCTGGCGGGCTGGTGGCAAGGGATCTTGCTGCTGGAGCGGCTCGGCGCCAGACTTTGGCCCCGTATCAAACCGCTGGCGGGCAAATTTATCCCCTTCACCTCACCTGTGCAGGCACTGCCCTTTGGCATGGTGTGGGGTTGGCTGCCCTGCGGGCTGGTCTACTCCATGCTGACCTGGAGCGCTGCGGCGGGTTCGGCCAGTGGCGGGGCGCTCATCATGCTCTTTTTTGGCCTCGGCACCCTGCCCACCTTGTTCGCGCTCGGGGGACTCGCTGATCGCCTGAGATACTGGCTCACCCTGCGCAGTTTGCGCCTTGGCGGGGCCCTGCTGCTCATTTTGTTCGGGGTGCATACCTTCTGGATTGGCATTGCGTCCTTTTGAAACCCTATCCAAAACGGATGAGTTGATGGTAAACTTGTTTGATATAAATCAATTATTCGTATGAGCCTATGATCCCGGAAAAGAAACCTGGCAGACGTATCCAGAGCGGTGGCTGTGCAATTCATTGCCAGGATTGCAGCATCAGTCAGCTCTGTATTCCCTTCACTCTGAACGACAACGAGCTTGATCAGCTTGACAGCATTATCGAGCGCAAGAAGCCGATCCAGAAGGGTGAAGAGCTGTTCAAGGCTGGCGATGAGTTCAAATCGCTCTATGCCATCCGTTCCGGGACCATCAAGTCTTACACCATCACCGAGCAAGGGGATGAGCAGATCACTGCGTTCCACCTCGCTGGCGATCTGGTCGGTTTTGATGCCATCAACAAGCAGGCCCACCCCTCCTTCGCCCAGGCGCTGGAAACGGCCATGGTGTGCGAGATCCCGTTTGAAGTGCTGGATGATCTCTCCGGCAAGATGCCCAAACTGCGCCAGCAGATCATGCGTCTGATGAGCAGCGAAATCATGGGCGATCAGGAGATGATCCTGCTGCTCTCCAAGAAGAATGCCGAAGAGCGCCTAGCCGCCTTCCTGCACAATCTGTCGGTACGCTTCTCCGAGCGCGGTTTCTCCGCCAAGGAGTTCCGTCTCTCCATGACCCGTGGTGACATTGGCAACTATCTGGGGCTGACCGTTGAGACCATCAGTCGTCTGCTCGGCCGTTTCCAGAAGTCCGGTCTCATCAGCGTCAAAGGCAAATACATTACCGTGCTGGATCAGGTCGCCCTTGGCATGATGGCCGGTGCTACTCGCCCGCCCTGCGGCTGATTTTTCCGCTTACCCTACCGTTTTTTTTCTGCTTTCCCTGCCGGATCCTTTCCTCTGGAATGTGATCCGGTACGTTCCCCATACCCTCCTCCTGCGCTAAGCTGTAATGGCTAAGATTCTGCTGTCATTGGACTTTTCCAAGGAGGAGAAGATGGTCAAATATCAGAATATTCTGGTGGTTATCAATCCAGAAGAGGAGCGTCAAATCGCCCTCGAACGGGCAGTCAAAGTCGCCGAGCTGGACGAAAACGCCCATCTGACCCTGCTGCTCACCATCTATGACTTCTCGTATGAAATGACTGCCATGCTCTCGGTGGACGAGCGGCAAGAGATGCGCGACGGCGTCATTTCACAGCGACGTGAGTGGCTGGACGAGATCCTGACCCCCTATCGGGCACAGGGGATCGAGTGCGAAGTGAAAGTAGTCTGGCACAATCGCCCCTTCGAGTGTGTCATTCAGGAAGTGCTGGAGCAGAGCCACGATCTGGTGGTCAAAGCCACTCACCACCACAGCTTCCTGCAAACCTTCATCTTCACCCCCACCGACTGGCACCTGCTGCGCAAATGCCCCTGTCCGGTGCTGCTGGTCAAGGAGGGTCACTGGCAACGGGGCGGCAACATCATCGCCGCCATCAACTGCTCCAGCGACGATCCGGATCAGAAACTGCTCAACGAACGGATCACCCAGGAGGGGAGCGACATCGCCGAGCTGCTGGGCTCCAACCTCTATCTGGTCAACACCTACCCGGGCACCCCGGTCAACGTGGCCATCGAGCTGCCGGAGTTTGACCCCAACGCCTACAACGAAGCGATCCGCAAACACCACGAAAGCCTGCTGCTCAGCCATGCCGACAAGTTCGGGATCGGTCATCTCTGGACCCGGGTAGCAGAGGGGCTACCGGAAGAGGTGTTGCCGGATATGGCCGAAGAGCTCAAGGCAACCTTGATGATCATGGGCTGCGTCGGCCGTACCGGGCTTTCTGCAGCTTTGCTCGGCAATACCGCCGAACATGTGATTGACCGCCTCTCCTGCGACATCCTGATCCTCAAACCGGCGGACTACAGCTGCCCGGTCGACAGCCGTCGCAATCAATCATAAGGTGCCTGGCACCTTGCCCTCCCCCGGGACATGGCTATAATAACGCGCTTATTTGTGTCCCGGGTTTTACGAGCATGCTAGAAGAGCTGAACGCCAAAGAAAAATACAGTTTTAACAAACTGCAGAAGCGCCTGCGGCGCAACGTGGGTCAGGCCATTGCCGACTTCAACATGATTGAAGAGGGCGACAAGGTCATGGTCTGCCTCTCCGGCGGCAAGGACAGCTTCGGTATGCTCGACATACTGATGAGCCTCAAAGCCAGTGCCCCCATCCATTTCGATCTGGTTGCCGTCAACCTGGATCAGAAGCAGCCCGGTTTCCCCGAGCATGTGCTGCCCGAGTATCTGGATTCCCTCGGCATCGAGTACAAGATCGTCGAGGAAGATACCTACTCCATCGTCAAAGAGAAGGTACCGGAAGGCAAAACCACCTGCTCCCTCTGCTCACGGCTGCGCCGCGGTATTCTCTACCGCACCGCCCAGGAGCTGGGTTGCACCAAGATTGCCCTTGGCCACCACCGCGACGACATCCTCGAGACCCTGTTCCTCAACATGTTCTACGGTGGCAAGCTCAAGTCCATGCCGCCCAAGCTGGTGAGCGACGATGGCAAGAACGTGGTGATCCGCCCGCTGGCCTACTGCAAAGAGAAGGATCTGATCCGCTACGCCGACGTCAAAGCCTTCCCCATCATTCCGTGCAACCTGTGCGGCTCGCAGGAGAACCTGCAGCGTCAGGCCATCAAACAGATGATGCAGGATTGGGATCGCCGCTTCCCCGGTCGTATCGAGACCATGTTCACCGCCATTCAGGACGTGATCCCGAGCCACCTGCTCGACCACAAGCTGTTTGACTTCAAGAGCATCAACCGCGACTCCGGCATCATCGATGGTGGCGACAAGGCGTTTGATCCGCCCGAGATGCCAAAGGCGCCGCTGCTGGACATCGACGAGATGGACATGCTGGATGTGATTGAAGTGCGCTAAGCCGCGCTCACAGGGCAAAACGCCACGCAATAAAAAAGGAGCGATGATCGCTCCTTTTTTGCTTTCTTTATCTGCCTGTTACCAACGTGACAACACCATCGGCATCAGCCCTTGTGCAACCAGGGGGTCAGTCGCAGCACGTCACCCTGCAGGCGCAGTTGCCCGGCGGCGAACGCGGCCAGTTGCTCATTGCTCAGCAGCAGGTGGCCTTCCTGCCAGGGCAGCGCCTCCTGACGGGCGCCATCAATCAGATAGGCGGTGCCGCTCTGCTGCACCAGGGTAATGCGTACCCCTTCCATCTTCGGCAGGAAGTGCTTGCCGACCATGCCCGCCATCTTGTCGAGCAGCGACTGCATCTGCTGCTGACGGGCCGCCAGCTCGGCCAGCGGCAGCTCGGGGCCATTTGGTGCGTCGGCCATCACCTGTACCATCATATCGCAAGTGGCGTGCTCTTCTTTCAGGCCGACGGTCACGATCCCCTTGTCGAGGTTGAGATCCTCATCAAAAGGCAGGCGCAGTTCGCTATCGACCGTTACCTCGCCCGCCACTTCCTTGCTGTCGGTTGCAACCCGGGCAAAGGTGAGGCCACAGCGCTGACCATTTTGCGGATCGGTCAGATAAAACCCCAGTCTGGCGTGACCAAACTCCCCTTTGGCAAAGGTCTTCATCTGGCTGTAGAAGGTGCTGTATTGCAGATCCAGCACCGGCTCAGCCAGCGCCAGCCCTGGCAGCAAGAGCGTGGCCAGCAGACTCTGGCGCAAAACCTTGGTCACTCCATATCGACGGGTCATTCAACGTCCTTTTGCATCATGCATTGAAATGGTTGGGGCCTTCTGTCACCTCGTTAACCTCTACCCCCACCCCGCAGAGATCCCGATAGAGGATCCCCTTGCAGTTGAAATAGAGCGGTGCCACCCAGATAAGCCCCAACCCCATAGGGATCAGAGCTAGGAAGAAGAGCGCGGTCATCACGCCGTGAAACAGCACAATGCTGGGCCAGCCGCGCGCAAAGAGCTTGAGAGAGACCAGAATGGCCTGGGGCGGCGTCAGGCCACGCTCCAGCACCAGTGGGACGGTAAAGAGCAGCCCCATGCCGATCAGGGCCGAGGGAATGAAAGAGAGCACGGCGGGCAAACCCAGCAGATCGAACAGCGGGCCAAACAGGCTGGTGAGCAGACTGCCAAGCAGGCTCAACATGCCGAGGCGTACAAAGTGGCGGAAGAAGTCGAACACCTGGTTGGCACGGGCACGCACCCCGACCGACTGTTGCAACCCCAGCATATCGAGGGAGCTGGTCATGGGGGCCATCACCACCGTCATCAGCAGGCTCAGCACCATGGCCACATTCATCTGGTTGTCATCCCCCAGATAGGGCAACAGCAGCACATTGCTAAGCAGGATCCAGATCGCCGTCACCCCGACAATCGCCAGCAGCAGGCCAAATCCGGTACGGCGGGTCTGTTGCCATCCCTCCTGGATGACCCCTTTCAGATCAAGGCGGTAGCCCTGGTTCAGAGACTGCTCAAGGGAGCCGCCAATACGCATTTTATTACTCAATTGACTATCCAATATCGAAAACGACCAAATCAGGTGGCACATTATAGCGATTTGGTCTGCTATTCGTAGCCGTTTTTCCTGCGCACTTGCGGCTAATTCGGGCCAAAAAGCCTTTAATTTCATGTGTCGGCTGCATAGAATGCGGCCCTCTTTCAACACGATGGCCACTGGCTGGGGTGAGACTGGCGGATGATGAACAATCCACAGGTAATTGTCGCGCTGAACAAGATCAGCAAAAAATACGATGGCAAGGTGATCCTGAGTGACCTTGACCTTGAAATCTATGACGGTGAATTTCTTACCCTGCTGGGCCCTTCCGGCTGTGGCAAGACCACCCTGCTGCGCCTGCTGGCCGGGCTCGAATCGGTCGATGGTGGCTCCATCCATCTGGCCGGTGACGAGATCACCCATATCCCCGCCGAACACAGGCACATCAACACCGTGTTCCAGAGCTATGCGCTCTTCCCCCATATGACGGTGTTTGAAAACGTCGCCTTTGGCCTCGAGATGCAGAAAGTACCGGCCAGCGAGATCCGCCAGCGGGTCGAGGAGACCCTCGCCATGGTGCAGCTCACCGAGCTGGCCAACCGCCGCCCGGATCAGCTCTCCGGCGGTCAGCAACAACGGGTCGCCATTGCCCGCGCCGTGGTCAACAAGCCACGCCTGCTGCTACTCGACGAATCCCTCTCGGCGCTCGACTACAAGCTGCGCAAGCAGATGCAGAGCGAGCTCAAGGCGCTGCAGCGTCGCCTTGGCATCACCTTTGTCTTCGTTACCCATGATCAGGAAGAGGCGCTCACCATGTCTGATCGCATCCTGGTGATGGAGGGGGGCAAGATCATCCAGCGCGGCACCCCGCGCGATATCTACGAATCGCCAGCAAACCTGTTCGTGGCCCGCTTTATCGGCGAGATCAACGTGATGGATGGCAAGCTGATCAGCCAGCGCGAGCCCGGAATCTGGCAAGCGGAGGTAGAGGGGCGCGAATGCCTGCTCCATACCGCCTTGCCGTTCCAGCCAGACGACAAGGTGCTGGTGCTGCTGCGCCCGGAAGATCTGCGCATTCTCGATCAGGATGACGATCAAAGTGGCGCGCTGCGGGGCAATATCCGCGAGCGTAACTACAAGGGGGCGACGCTGGATTCGGTGATCGAACTCGAAAGTGGCAAACAGCTGCTTATCTCCGAGTTCTTCGACGAAGATGACCCCGACTTTGACTATCGCCTGGGTCAGGAGGTGGCGATCCACTGGGTCGACAGTTGGGAGGTGGTGCTGCCCTATGAGCCTCACTAATCTGCGGGTACCGCACAGCTTTGCCCACAACGGCTTTCGCAACGGGGCCATTGCGCTGATCCTGGGCTGGCTGACGCTGTTTGTCTTCCTGCCCAACCTGATGATCATCGGCGTCAGCTTCCTGACCCGTGATGAGTCCGAGCTTATCGCGCCGCTCTTTACCCTGAGCAACTATGGCCGCCTGCTGGACCCGCTCTATTTTGAGGTGCTGCTCCACTCCCTCTGGCTGGCGCTGCTCGCTACAAGCATCTGCCTGCTGGTGGGTTACCCCTTTGCCTGGCTGCTGGCCCATCTGCCAGCGCGTGTCCGCCCGCTGCTGCTGTTTCTGGTGGTGGTGCCGTTCTGGACCAACTCCCTCATTCGTACCTATGCCCTGAAAGTGCTGCTCGGCACCCGGGGGCTGATCAATGGCTGGCTGCTGGATCTGGGGCTTATCGAGCGACCGCTGCAGATGATGTATACCGAGGTGGCCGTCATCATCGGGCTGGTCTATGTGCTGCTCCCCTTTATGGTGCTGCCGCTCTACTCCAGCATCGAGAAGCTGGATGGCCGTTTGCTGGAGGCGGCGCGAGATCTCGGCGCCAACGGCTGGCAGCGGCTGGTACGGATCATTCTGCCCCTCACCCTGCCCGGCATCATCGCCGGTTGTCTGCTGGTGTTCCTGCCCGCCATGGGGATGTTCTACGTCTCCGACTTGCTGGGGGGCGCCAAACACCTGCTGATCGGCAACCTGATCAAGACCCAGTTCCTCAACAGCCGTGACTGGCCCTTTGGCGCCGCCATCAGCGTGATGCTGACGGTGCTGATGGCGCTGTTAGTCTACTGCTACTGGCGGGCGGGCAAGCTGCTCAGCAAGAAGGGGGAGCTGGCATGATGCGCGCACTGAAAGCTCTGTTTCTGCTGCTGGTGTTTGGCTATCTCTATGTGCCCATCGGGGTGCTGATCGCCAACTCCTTCAACCTGTCGAAATATGGTATCGACTGGCGCGGCTTTACCCTGGGCTGGTATGAGAAGCTGTTTGCCAGCGCCAGCCTGATGCAGGCGGCCCAGCACTCCCTGACCATCGCCGCCCTCACCGCCACCGCAGCCACCCTGATCGGCACCCTCACCGCCGTGGCGCTGTTTCGCTATCGCTTTCGCGGCAAGCAATACGTGAGCGGCATGCTGTTTGTGGTGATGATGTCCCCCGATATCGTGATGGCCATTTCGCTGCTGACCCTGTTTGTGGTGACCGGCATTGCGCTGGGCTTCTGGTCGCTGATGATCGCCCACATCACCTTCTGTCTGCCGTTCGTGGTGATCACCGTCTACTCGCGGCTGTGCGGTTTTGATGTGCGGATGCTGGAGGCAGCGCGGGACCTGGGGGCTGGCGAGTGGATCATCCTGCGCCGCATCATATTGCCGCTGGCGCTGCCGGCGGTGATGGCGGGCTGGCTGCTCTCCTTTACCCTGTCGCTGGACGACGTGGTGGTGAGCTCCTTTGTGACCGGCCCGGCCTACGAGATCCTGCCGCTCAAGATCTACTCCATGGTCAAGGTGGGGGTCTCCCCCGAGGTCAACGCCCTGGCCACCCTGATGCTGGTCGCCTCCCTCGGGATGGTGCTGCTGGCGCAACTGTTACTGCGTAAACGGCAGGGTTGACCCTGCCCGTTTCGTCCCCGCCACCTTTGGCGAACTCTGTCACGGTGGGCCGCAAGGCCCCATAACCCCAAGGAGTTGTTGATGACAATCCAACACAAGGCCGGCGCCCTGCTGGCAGCCGCCCTCACCCTCACCACCCCGCTGCTGAGCCAGAGCGCTCACGCGGCCGATGACAAGGTGGTCTACTTCTACAACTGGTCGGAATATGTGCCGGACGGCCTGCTGGAACAGTTCCAGCAAGAGACCGGCATCAAGGTGATCTACTCCACCTACGAATCCAACGAGACCCTCTACGCCAAACTGAAAACCCATGGCGACGGCTATGACGTGGTCGTGCCCAGCACCTACTTCATCTCGAAAATGGCCAAAGAGGGAATGCTGCAGCCGCTGGATCGCGCCCAACTGCCCAACTTCAAGCACCTCGACCCTACCCTGCTCAACCACGAGTACGACCCGGACAACCGCTACTCCATCCCCTATATCTGGGGCGCAACCGGGATCGGCACCAACACCGATATCATCGAACAGCCGGTTACCAGCTGGAAGCAGCTCTGGGCACCGGAGTGGAAAGAGAGCCTGCTGCTGATGGACGATGCCCGCGAGGTGTTCCATATCGCGCTTGTGCAGCTGGGTTACAGCCCCAACACCCAGGACAAGGCGCAAATTGCCGAAGCGTTCGAATACCTGAAAAAGCTGATGCCCAACGTCAAGGCGTTCAACTCCGACAACCCGGCCGACCCCTTTATCGCCGGTGAGGTCAATATCGGTATGCTGTGGAACGGCTCGGCCTACGGTGCCCAGCGCGAATACCCCTCCATCCAGATGACCTACCCCGAAGAAGGTGCCGTGCTCTGGATGGACAACCTTGCCATCCCGGCCAAGGCCAAGCATGTGAAAGAGGCCCACGCCCTGATCAACTTCCTGATGCGCCCCGATGTGGCCGCCAAGGTGGCCGAGGCAATCGGCTACCCCACCCCGGTCAAGGATGCCATTCCCCTGCTCACCCCGGCGTTTCGCAATAACCCCATGGTCTTCCCGAGCGACGAGATCAAGCGCAAAGGCGAGTTCCAGTCCGATGTGGGTGATGCCTCCCGCCTCTACGAGCAGTACTTCCTGCAGCTGAAAGCCATGGTGGCCAAAGCCGGTTAAGTCGGCGGTTAATCCACCCTTATGGGCTTAATGAATAAAGGGGGCAATATTTGCCCCCTTCTCTTTTTAACCACCTGTACAATTTCTCCGCTCAACAATCGTTGACACAGGGAAGTACGGGACGTTGGTTAACTTCAAAACTTGTTAAGCTAGCCCACAACCCTTGTAGCCCTACCTGCCAGCCTGCTTCAGAGCAAATTTGAAGGGATAGCTGCGGTGGATATGGGCCATTCCGATCAGATTCAGAGTTGCCCCATTGAGTAGATATGGGCAAAATAGGTGCATTTATGAGGAATGGCGTGGAAGTGTTTTCGAAACCGCGAACGTCCTATTACGCTTCGATAATCGAACCTACGGCCCTGACCTCTATTAATTGTGAGTATATTATTGAGGATATATGAATATTGACAAATTAGTTTTATCTAGTGAAGGTCAAGAATTTTTATTATCTATTTCACCTGACTGGCCAATGATTATCACTACGGGATTAATTGGTATTGGAAGTATATTTACATCTATTGTAGTGGGGCGTATAAGTAAACAAAATCAACAGTCACAAAATCTAGCCAAAAAAGCTGAGTTGCGCCAAGTATGGATCACAGAGCTAAGAGACTATATTTCTCAATTTGTAAGTTTGGCAGCAACAATTAGAGTTAGACGCAATATAGACAGTCACTTCTCATCTAGTGATGATTTTTACGAATATCATACACAGTTAATTGCATCAAGAACCCGTATACATCTAATGCTCGATGCTAACAAAGAGTACACTAAAATTATCAAGGCATTAATTCTTGACCTTTATAAAGAAGCAGTTACGGATGATGGTGTTATAGAAAATGTTGGCGCATACCTAAAGGCTCTTGAAGAACAGTCTCAAATAGTGCTAGAAAAAGCATGGTCAGATATTAAATCAGAACTAACATAATATTCAGATGCATAAAAATGAACAGTCAACTAGTAATGTACTCACTCACACGATAGTATCGTATAAAAATACACTATTATTTACACATTTAAGAGTCATTGCATTTAAAAGAGTATTAATCCCTTAAATTGTTGATTAGAACAATAAATCTTATAGCCTTGACTGATAGGCTCAAGGTATTGAGAACAACAAGACGGCCAGAGTCGATTAATTCTGCGCTTTTTCATTACCCCTTAGGGGTGTAGATTGGTTGGGGGCAAACGTTGCCCCCTCTCTTTTTTCATGACTGCCCGTAGTGCTCCGCGAAGCAATCTTTCGCCGATATCGCGGGTGGCCTGAGCCAATCAGGAGTATTCATGTCCGATCTGACCCTCTATTTCGCTCCCGGCACCTGTGCCATGGCCGTGCAGATTGCCCTGCTGGAAGCGAATGCCCTGTTTCAACCCCGTCTCGTCAACCTCGCCGCAGGGGAGCAGCGTGACCCTGCGTATCTTGCCATCAACCCCAAAGGGCGGGTGCCTGCCCTGATCACCGAGCAGGGCACCCTGACCGAGACCCCGGCCCTGCTGCTCTATGTGGCGCAGCGCTTCCCCGCAGCCAAGCTGGCGCCGCTGGACAACCCGTTCCTGCTGGCCCGCATGCAGGAGGTCAACAGCTTCCTCGCCTCCACCGTGCATGTCTCCCACGCCCACGGTCGCCGTGGTAGCCGCTGGGCCGATGACGAGCAGGCCATTGCCGCCATGCAGCAGAAAGTCGCCAGCAATATGCGCGATGGCTTTGCCCAGATTGAGCAGCACTATCTGGCCGGTCCCTGGGTACTGGGCGAGCAGTTCAGCGTGGCGGACATCTATCTGTTCGTGGTCGCGGGCTGGCTGAAAAGCGATGGGGTCGAGATCAGTGAATTCCCCAAGGTTGCCGATCATTATCAGCGCATGCTGAGCCGTCCGGCGGTCGCCAAGGCACTGGCCAACTAACCATAAAATCAATAGTTCGATAAATAACAAGGGTGTCAGGGCTCTGCTGACACCCTTCCGGCCTCCTCCCCTGCACTTCTTCTCCCGCCTTTGAGATCGTTTTCACATTTCCGTGGTTTTGCCGTGGCCCTTCCCCGGTAAAAAGCCTATCTTTGCGCCATGACGCAACCGGTTGCGTAACCGGTTGCCTAGCGGTTCACAGATTGACGGGCCAAGGCCTGATGAGGTGCTGTATGAAACGAGGCGTACTGCTCAATGCTCCCCTGAGTGCTCTGGTGGCACAGATGGGCCACACCGACGAGATCACCGTCTGCGATGCAGGCTTGCCCATTCCGGCAGGTCCGGAGCGGATCGATCTGGCGCTGATGGCGGGGACACCCAGTCTTGAAACCGTACTGACCGCCCTGCTCACCGATCTGGTGGTGGAGAAGGTGATCATGGCGAGCGAGATCAAGCAGATCAGCCCCGCCGCCCATCAGGCGCTGGTCGATCAGCTTGAAGCCCACGCAGCCGCCCAGGGCAAGCCTATCGCCATCGAATACTGCCTGCATGAGGAGTTCAAAACCCGCTCCCGTCAGAGCAAGGCCATCGTGCGCAGCGGCGAGGTGACTCCCTACGCCAACCTGATCCTCTGCGCCGGTGTGGCGTTCTGACACTCTTCAAAGAAGGCCTCTTCAAGGAAGCTGCAAATGAGCACAACCTCCCCCCTATCACCCATTCTGGAGCTGACCGGGATCGTCAAGACCTTCCCCGGTGTGCGCGCCCTCGACGAAGCGGGTCTGCGGGTCTATCCGGGCCAGGTGATGGCCCTGCTCGGTGAAAATGGCGCCGGCAAATCCACCCTGATGAAGGTGCTGACCGGCATCTATCAGGCCGATGCGGGCAGCGTCAGCTACCGCGGCCAGCCGGTCCACTTCAAGGGCCCCCGCGACTCTCAGGATCAGGGGATCAGCATCATCCATCAGGAGCTGAACCTGCTGCCGGAGTTGTCGATTGCCGCCAACATCTTCCTCGGTCGCGAACCGCGCACCCGTTTTGGCAGCATCAACCACAAACAGCTTCGCAAGCGGGCAAGCGGCCTGCTGGCGCGACTTGGCGTCAAGCATGGCCCAGATACCCGGCTCGGGGATCTCTCCATCGGCGAACAGCAGATGGTGGAGATTGCCAAGGCGCTGTCGTTCGATGCCAGCGTCATCATCATGGACGAACCCACCGATGCGCTGACCGATACCGAGACAGAGCAGCTGTTCAAGGTTATCCGCGAGCTGCGTGAGCAAGGTTGCGGCATCGTCTATATCTCCCACCGCCTCAAGGAGATCTTCGAGATCTGCGATCGGGTCACAGTACTGCGCGATGGCAAGTGGATCGGCGAGAAGGCGGTGAGCGACCTGGATGAAGACAAGATCATCGAGATGATGGTGGGTCGCCGGCTGGAAGAGCAGTATCCGCGTCTTGAGCGCGAGCTTGGCCCCGTCAGCCTGCAGGTGAAAGATCTGGCCGGTCCCGGCGTGCGCGGGGTGAATTTCTCCCTGCGTCAGGGGGAAATTCTGGGCTTTAGCGGCCTGATGGGCTCCGGCCGTACCGAGCTGATGAAGCTTATCTATGGCGCCAACCCCATCAGCGCCGGTGAAGTGGCAGTGGACGGTCATGCTCTGGTGCCCAAAAGCCCGGCCGACGGGTTGGCCGCAGGCATCGCCTATATCTCCGAAGATCGCAAGGGGGATGGGCTGGTGCTGGAGCTGTCGGTGCGCGAAAACATGAGTCTGTGCGCCCTCGACGAGTTCATCAGCAACGGCAAGATTGACGGCAAGGCCGAACGGCAGGCGGTGAGCGACTATGTGCGTCTGTTCAACATCAAGACCCCGAGTCAGGATCAGCTGATCAAGCTGCTCTCCGGCGGCAACCAGCAGAAGGTGGCCATCGCCAAGGGACTGCTGACCCGGCCCAAGGTACTGATCCTCGACGAGCCGACCCGCGGCGTCGACGTGGGGGCGAAAAAGGAAATTTATCAGCTGATCAACCAGTTCAAGAAGGAGGGGATGAGCATCATTCTGGTCTCCTCCGAGATGCCGGAAGTGCTCGGCATGAGTGATCGCATCATGGTGATGCACGAAGGGCGCATCAGCGCAGAGTTCAACACCCGCGATGCCAATCAGGAGAAGCTGATGGCGGCGGCAGTCGGTAAACAGTGGCAAGCAGAGCAAGAGGCATCCCAATGACAACCCAAACCCTTTCCCGCCGTGGCGTCATGAGCAAGGCGTGGTGGATCGAGAACAAATCCCTGGTCGCGCTGCTGGTCCTGATTGGTGTGGTCTCCTTTCTGAGCCCCAACTTCTTCACCGCCGACAACCTGCTCAACATCCTGCGACAGACCTCGGTCAACGCCATCATGGCGGTCGGCATGACGCTGGTTATCCTCACCGCCGGTATCGATCTGTCGGTCGGCTCGGTACTGGCCCTGTGCGGCGCGCTGGCCGCGACCATGGTCGCCATGGAGCTGCCGATCTGGCTGGTGGTGCCCCTCACTCTGGGTGCCGGTGCTCTGCTTGGCGGCGTCAGCGGCCTCATCATTGCCAAGGGCAAGGTACAGGCATTTATCGCCACCCTGGTCACCATGACCGCTCTGCGCGGCATCACCATGGTCTATACCGAGGGTCGCCCCATCTCCACCGGTTTCAGTGACGGCGCCGATCACTTCGCCTGGCTCGGTACCGGTTACCTGTTCGGTCTGCCGGTGCCCATCTGGCTGATGGCCATCGTCTTCCTGCTCGCCTGGTTCATGCTCAACCACACCCGTCTCGGTCGCTACATCTACGCGCTGGGTGGCAACGAATCTGCTACCCGCCTCTCCGGCATCAATGTGGATCGGGTGAAGCTGGCGGTGTATGGTCTGTGCGGCGCGCTCTCGGCACTGGCAGGGCTTATCGTTACCTCTCGCCTCTCCTCTGCCCAGCCGACAGCGGGCATGGGTTACGAGCTGGATGCCATCGCCGCGGTGGTGCTGGGTGGTACCAGCCTGATGGGCGGCAAGGGCCGTATCATGGGTACCCTGATCGGTGCCTTGATCATCGGCTTCCTGAACAACGCCCTCAACCTGCTCGACGTATCCTCCTATTACCAGATGATCGCCAAGGCCAGCGTGATCTTGCTTGCCGTGATGATCGATAACAAAAGCAATCGTTGATAAGACAAGCCACACACAAGGAATGAAATGATGAAAAAGCTCAATACCCTGCTCGCTGCCGCCATCATGTCCGTGCTGGGCACCGCCCATGCCGCCGATCAAACCCTGGCAATGGTGGTTTCCACCCTCAATAACCCCTTCTTCGTCACCATGAAAGAGGGTGCCGAAGCCAAAGCCAAGGAGCTTGGCTACGAGCTGGTGGTACTGGACTCCCAGAATGACCCGGCCAAAGAGCTCTCCAACATGGAAGATCTCACCGTACGCAAGGTCGGTGCCATTCTGATCAACCCCACCGACTCCGAAGCGGTGGGCAACGCCATTCGTCTGGCCAACCGCGCCAGCATTCCGGTACTGACCCTGGACCGCGGCGCTGCGCAGGGTGAGGTCAAGGCCCACATTGCCTCCGACAACGTGGCGGGCGGCAAGCTGGCCGGTGACTTTATCACCGAGAAACTGGGTACCGGTGCCAAGGTGATCCAGCTGGAAGGGATTGCCGGTACCTCCGCCGCCCGCGACCGTGGCGAAGGTTTTGCCCTGGCCGTGGCGGCCAACAAGCTGCAGGTACTGGCTTCCCAGCCTGCCGACTTTGACCGCACCAAGGGTCTGAACGTCATGGAAAACCTGCTGGCGGCCCATCCGACCGTACAGGCTGTGTTCGCCCAGAACGACGAGATGGCGCTGGGTGCCATCCGCGCGGTGCAGGCTGCCGGGAAAGAGGTAATGATCGTCGGCTTCGACGGCACTGACGATGGCAAAGCCGCCGTAGCCAAGGGTAAACTGGCCGCCACCGTGGCCCAGCAACCTGCCCTGATTGGTGCCATCGGCGTCGAGACTGCCGACAAGGTGCTCAAAGGTCAGCCGGTAGAGAAATCCATCCCGGTACCGCTGCAAGTAGTCAGCAAGTAAGTTCTCGAGGGGAGGTTCGCCTCCCCTTTTCCCTCTCGTTCAGGTGCCTCCCGGCTTGGGCTCACGCCATCACAGTGTTCAAGCCAAGATGCATCAGGAGTAGTCAACATGAATCGTCTCGTCGTTCTGGGCAGTGTCAATGCAGACCATGTGCTGCGCGTTCCCCACTTTCCTCGCCCGGGTGAAACCCTGACCGGCCACAGCTATCAGGTGGTCCCCGGTGGCAAGGGGGCTAATCAGGCGGTTGCGGCCGCCCGCCTTGGCGCCCCCGTCTCCTTTATCGCCCGCATCGGTGATGACGCCATCGGCCACCAGATGAAAACCGGCTTTGCCAAAGATGGCATCGACGTCAGCGCCGTCGAACTCGATCCCAAGCTCCCGACCGGTATCGCCATCATCTATGTGAGCGATGAGGGGGAGAACAGCATAGGTATCTCCGCCGAGGCGAACGGTGCCATCACCCCTGCGGTGGTGCAGTGCCACGAAGCGATGATCGCCGACGCCCACACCCTGCTGTTGCAGCTGGAAGTACCGCTCGAGAGCGTCCATGAAGCTGCACGCCTGGCTCGCGCCAACGGCACCCGGGTGGTGCTCAACCCCGCCCCTGCCCGCCCGCTCTCAAGCGAACTGCTGGCGCTGGTCGACCTTATCACCCCCAACCAGACTGAAGCCGAGTTGTTGACCGGCGTCAAAGTCACCGATGAAGCGAGCGCCCGCGAGGCGGCCGCCCGCTTCCACCAGATGGGCATTGCGGATGTGATGATCACCCTGGGGTCGCAGGGGGTCTATTGCAGCAACGCACAGCAGCAACAACTCATCCCGGGCTTTCGGGTCAAGGCGGTGGATACCACAGCCGCGGGCGATACCTTCAACGGCGCCCTGCTGGCGGCGGAACTGGCGGGTGCCGATTTCCACAGCGCGGTGCGCTTTGCCCACGGGGCGGCGGCGCTCTCCGTCACCCGCTTCGGCGCCCAGAGCTCCATCCCGAGCAAGCAGGAGGTCGACTCCTTCCTGCTTGAGCAGACTGCGCAGGGGCACTGATGGCCAATATCAAGGAGGTGGCGGCGCTGGCGGGGGTCTCCACCACAACCGTCTCCCACGTCATCAACGAGACCCGTTTCGTGGCCGAGGAGACCCGCGAGCGGGTCTTTGCGGCCATGCGCGAGCTCAACTATGCCCCGAGTCTGGTGGCCCGCAGCCTCAAGGTGAAGGAGACCAACAGTATCGGCATGCTGGTCACCACCTCCAGCAACCCCTTCTTTGCCGAAGTGGTGCGCGGGGTGGAGCGTTACTGCTTCGAGCAGGGCTACAACCTGATGCTGGGCAACACCGAAGGTCAGGCGGAAACCGCTCTCTCCTACCTCAAGATGATGCTGCGCAAGCGGGTCGATGGCCTGCTCATCATGTGTAGCGAAGGCCAACAAGAGGTGTTCAACCAGCTCGACTGGCTCAAGAGCCTGCCGGTGGTGGTGATGGATTGGGGGCTGGTCAGCGAAGATGTGGATCTTATCGCCGACAACTCCTTCCACGGCGGTTATCTCGCAACCCGCCATCTGATTGAGCTGGGCCATACCGCCATCGGCTGCATCACAGGCCCCCACAGCCGCGCCCCCGCCAACCAGCGCCAAGCTGGCTTTGAGCAGGCGTTGCAGGAGGCAGGTCTTACGCTCAATCAAGGGTGGATCCAGGAGGGTGATTTTGACTGCGCCAGCGGCCATCAGGCGATGACTCGTCTGCTAGCATTGCCCGAGCGTCCCACCGCCCTCTTTGTCTGTAACGACATGATGGCTATGGGGGCCATCAGTGCCGCCCATCAGGCGGGGCTGGTGATCCCGAGGGATATCTCCATCGTCGGCTATGACAATGTGGCGCTGGCCGAATTTATGTCGCCGCCGCTCACCACCGTCAACCAGCCCAAAGAGGAGCTGGGACGCCTCGCCGTCACCCGCCTGCTGGCGCGGATCAACGGCGAAGCGGTGGAGAATCACCTGATCACTGTCGACCCGGACCTGGTGATCAGACAATCTTGCGCGCCCCGCCCCTGATTTTCAGGGGAAACAAAAGAACAAGGCGACCCCAAGGTCGCCTTGTTTCATTCTGTCTCTTACCGGTGCAATACCGCTTTTTGCCCTCAGGCCAGCGACCTTGTCTCCCTGGCCGCCAGCACTTGCAGTGGCACCAGCCCCAATCGTCTGGCCAGAGGTTGCAGCAACTCGCCATCTTCATCACCCTGCGGCAGCCAGTAGCGGACAGGCCAGCCGGCTGCCAGCTGCGCCGCGGTGGTACTGCCAATCTCTCTGAGCGCCAGAGTACAACCCTGCTGGCGCAATCCCGCCAGCAAGACACCATCCGGCTGCAGCATCGGCACCAGCAACACCAGCGGCGTGCGGGAAGACCCCGGCAGATAGGCCAGTAGATGGGTCAGTTGGGCCTGGTTGTCGAGCGGGACCAGCAGTGCTCGACCATCGGCATACTGCGCCTCGTGCGTTTGCAGCACCCGGGCCAACACGGGCCCCAGCACACCGCACTCCTGCAGCCAGCGCATGTGGCAGGGTACTCCCTGCTCACGCCACTCAAGCGCCAATTGCCACATGTCGTTGCCCTGCCCATCCGTCAGCGCCTGCAATGCCACTCGCAGCGGTGCAGGCTCGCGCCCCGCCAGCCACTCTCGCAGCTGATGAAGCTGCTGCTGACTCAACTGCAACTGCTGCAGCATGGCGGGCTCAAACCAGCTGATCGCCCCCTCCTGGCTACGCTTGGCCTGGTTGAGGGCCAGGATGGCCTGATCCAGCAGCCGGGCGGCATCCTGTTGCTGCGCCTTGGCGACCCCGAGCCGACAGGCCAGATCGAAGCTGCACTCCCGGGTCACGAACTCGAAATGGAGCAGATCCACCAGCTCATGAATGGCGGTTTCCAGCGCATCATCTGCCTTGGTCAGCACCACGGCAAATTCGTCACCACCGAGCCGGTAAGCGTGGCTGCCATGGGCCTGTTGCAGCTTGTTGGCCACCATCTGCAACAACCGATCACCGACCTGATAACCCAGCAGATCATTGACCTGCTTGAAGCGCTTGAGATCGAGCACCACCAGGGCGCTCACATCATCGGCATGCAGAGCGCGAGAGAGCTGCTCCTGCAGGGCACGGCGGTTGCCAAGCTGGGTCAGGGGATCGAGCAGGGCAAGCCGACGGTTCGCCAGATTGGCGCGAATAAGGGCTGCGACCAGAGCGCCACCGGTCAGCAACAGGATCAGTTGCCAGATCTGCAGCCAGAACAGGCTGTTGCGGATCTGGCTGACCGAATGCTCCCGCTCCTGGCCGGAGAGGATCTGATCCCCTATCTGTTCGACGAGACGGGTCTGGCTGGCGATCGCCTCCTGCAAGCGGGCAAGCTCAACCCCCTCGCGCAGCGCACCAGCCTCCATCTGGGGTTCGAGCTGCTTGATCTGCTCGAACAGGGTGGCCAGCACCTTGCCGAGCCCGTGCCGCTGGCGCATCTCGGCGGTCTCGCTGCTGATGAGGAAGATGTCGAGCCGGTTCCACAGCAGATCGTAATCAAGGCTCAGGGTCTCCATCGACAGTCTGCCAGCCCGATAGAGCTGCAGATCGTAGAGGAAACGCTGGGATTCGAGCATTACCTGGCTGATGTTCCAGTGGACATTGCGGTAGAAAGTGTCGACCAGCTGCTCCTGCCGATACTGCAGATAGAGGCTGCTGCCCGACGAGAGCAGGAACAGCAGCGACACCGCAACCAACAGCAGATTTTGGCGGGATAGCCCCATCAATCGATGATCTCGATGCGGGTCACCTGCCACACCATGCAGTTGTGAATGGCTGGCACGTCCAGCTTGGGATAGGTGGTGAACGGGATGAGCAGCCAGAGCGGTCCCTTGTTGCGCCGGGTCAGCGGTTTGCCGTCCTCCTGACGCACCAGGGTCAGCGGCACGCCGTCGAACAGGGCCAGATCCACCACCTGCTGATAGCCGTTGAGGGCCGAGACGGCGATCTTGCGGGCACCCGGGATCCCTTGCGCCGCCAGCACGGCTGACAGGGTCGGCCCGCGATAGTGGTGGGCGCCCTGAGTCCAGGGGGTAGTCGTAGTGAATTCGGTCTGTGGCAAGGCGGAGAGAGCCGCCTCATCGAGGGTCACCTGCTGGCCATCTGGCAGTACCAGGGTCATCAGGGGGATGGAGGCCGATGCGCTGGCACTGGCCAGCATCAGGAGAAAAAAAGCGATCCATTGCTTTACTGCGGTCATGGTAATTTGCGCCAACTGCGTCCCATTTTTTAAATGGTTGCCAGTGTGGCGATTTCACCGAACCATTGCAACTGTCCCGTCGCACAGTCGCTCAGGGACCACGCATCTCCATCCAGTTGTGCCCCTCGACTTGCCTCGGTTGATGAATGCCGCACGCCTCCAGCAACTCATCGACATAGGCGGGCACCAGCAGGGAGGCTGGGCCATAGCGTTTTTCGTCAAACTGGCTGCCCACTTCGCTCGGCTCGAGATTGAGCTCGATGGTGTGCGCCCCGTTCAATCCCGCTTCATGGACAAACCCGGCGGCCGGATAGACAGCGCCAGAGGTGCCGATGGAGATAAAGAGATCGCACTGGGCAAGCGCGCTGTAGATGCGATCCAGCCCGAGCGGCATTTCGCCAAACCAGACCACATGGGGACGCATCGGCTGGGGAAACTGGCAGCAGGAGCAGAGCTCGTCCTGATGGAGATCACCGCGCCACTCGATCACCTGACCGGACTCGGGGCAGCGGGCCTTGAGCAGCTCGCCGTGCATATGGATAAGGTTCTTGCTGCCAGCGCTCTCGTGCAGATTGTCGATGTTCTGGGTGACCAGGGTGACTGTGCCGGGCAGCAGTCGCTCGAGGCGGGCCAGCGCATAGTGGGCCGGATTGGGATGAACCTGGGGCTGTTGCAGCTGTTTGCGGCGGGAGTTGTAAAAGCGCAGCACCAGTTCGGGATCCCGGGCATACCCATCGGGGGTCGCCACATCCTCGACCTTGTGCTCTTCCCACAAACCGTCGCAGGCACGAAAAGTCTTGATGCCGGATTCGGCAGAGATCCCCGCGCCGGTCAGGATCACGATATGTTTGTATGACTGCGCCATAAGCTGCTCCGTCTATCCCCGCACAATAAATGTGACCTTAGCACAGGGAAAAAAGTGTCACTATTCGCCCTTGGTCTTAAGCGGCACCGCTGGCGGTGCGGGCAACCAGGCATCCAGTACCGACAGATCCAGCCTGACAAAGACCATCTCCCGTCCGGTCACCAGGGTCAGCGGCAAGCCAAGGCGCTTGAGCAGGGTCAGCATGGGCCGGTTCTGGGCCAGCACTTCCGCCGTCCACTCCCGGATCCCGTCCACCCTGGCCAGCAGTGCCAGCGCCAGCAGAATCCGCCTCCCCGCCCCCTTGTGCTGAAAGTGATCCGCTACGATGCAAGAAAACTCCGCCCGATCGGGATGAAGGCGGCGGCGGATTGATTGCGCCTGAGCCAGCGGCTCACCAGCCAGATCGGTCAGTAGCAGCGAGATCTGTTGTTCGGGATGGTAATTGAGAAATTGGGCCACCTGTTCCGGTGGCGGCGTCCGTTTCGGACGCATAAAGCGCAGATAGATGCTCTCTTCACTCAATGCATCGTAAGCGGCCAGCATGCGGGCAGGCGCCACACCATGCAGCTCGCGCAGCAGGCAAGGCACCCCGGAGACCTCCATAGCCAGTGGCAGTGCGGCCCGGGAAACCGGATGAGGCCAGCCATCCAGCCCTTTGCCAAGGCGCTCCCGGTGCATGGGCCAGCAGAGGTAGCGCGGCATGGCTTACCAGCGCCCCGTCATACCGCGCTCTCGCCACACTTCGACGTCGAGCAGGTTGTAAGGATCATCCAGATAGACGGCGATCCCCAGCTCCCGAACCCGGGCCATAAAGCGTCCCAGCAGGGAGTCACCGGTCAAGGACTCCATCTCCGGCAAGATCCCCTGCCCCAGCAGCAAGGCTTGCAGCGGCAAACGCTCCAGCAGATCGAATGGCAGATGCTGGCTGTTATCGAGCAGCAGCGCCAGCTTGCTCCCCGCCAGACTGGCTTGCAGCACCAGCGCGAAGCGATCGGCATTGCCGAGCAGGTGGTCACGACGGTGGATCAGCAGGGTCAGTTCGGCTGGGGTGCGCGACTGCTCCGTCAGCCAATCCTTGAGCGCCTCCCAGCGGCTGGGCAAGCCTGTCACCGCCAGCCAGACCGGATGAGGGGTCGCGGGACTGGAGAGCAGCCCTAGCTGACCCTGCACCTCCCCCTGCCACCGGCGGATGGAGCGGCGCTGGCCGCTCAAGCGCTGCTGACGCAGCGGGCCCAGATAGAGTCGACGCAGCAACCTGAGCAGCTCGTCGCAATCAAGCGGCTTGGCCAGCGCCGCCAGAATATTGAAACCGGCATCGTGCAGCAGGCGGCGGGCACCGTCGATCAGCGTCTGCTCATGGGCCGAGAGCAGCACGATGGGCAGCCCGGCCTCCTGCAACTGGGGCTGGTTCATCAGCAGACTGATGGCATCTTGCTCCACCAGACTGAGATCGCACACCAGCAGGCTGATGTCGCCCGCCGACAATGCCGCAAGGCAGGCCGATTCATCCTGTACCCACTGACAGGGGAGCCCCAACCCGGCGATGGTCTGTTGCAGTTGCATCCCCTGAAACGGGTGATCCTCGAGCAGCAGCACCTTGTTAGCGGCCAGCCAGTTGCACCAGTTACG
This sequence comes from Aeromonas sp. FDAARGOS 1417, assembly GCF_019046985.1. Classification (NCBI taxonomy): domain Bacteria; kingdom Pseudomonadati; phylum Pseudomonadota; class Gammaproteobacteria; order Aeromonadales; family Aeromonadaceae; genus Aeromonas; species Aeromonas sp. FDAARGOS 1417. Next base: position 715,387 of record NZ_CP077221.1, read on the forward strand.
GTAACTGGCGGCAAGCCCCCCCAGCCAATCCTCGCCGATAGCGTAGATCCCCTCATGCTGCTGCAACTGGGGGAAGTAGTCCGCCTGCTGATGAGCGGCAGGGTCGTAAAGGGCAATGGCACCGGCCGCAAATAGCCCTTCCCACTGCCAGCAGGCATCCGGTCGGGTACGGTGCAGCGTGACATAGGAGGGCAATGTCATGGTGCTGGCCAACTCATGGGCGGTGCTGTCGAGGGCATAGAGCACAATGGGGCAAAATCCTGCCGCCTCATGCTCTTCCGAATCGAGCAACGCCAGTAATTCTTCATCAGTGATGATCATCTTGAGCCCTCTTTGAAAACTGCTGGCTGAACTCATCCAGTGCCCGGTTCAATCTGGCTTGCAGCATCGGATGGGGCGCCTGTTGCCACTCTTCAATGACCGCCACCAACGCAGTCGCCCCTACCATTCTGGCGGCCCCCTTCAACTTGTGTAAAGCAGCATTCACGCCAACTTCATCTTCTTCTGTGCTGCAGCGCTCAAGTTCGGCCAAATCATCACGGGTAGCCTTCAGATAAAGGGCGGCCAGTTCATCGGTCAGCAGCGAGGCAACCGGTGTCGGGGCGACAACATTGCTCCCCTCTTTGGCAATATGGCGCAGCAAGGTCGCCAGCTCCTTGAGGGCGACCGGCTTGTCCAGATGGCCATCGCAACCGCAGGATTGCAGCTCCCTTGCCGCCTGATCACTGAGATCTGCGGTGATCACATAGACCGGCAGACGGGCCCAACGAGCGGATTGGCGCAATTGCCTGCACAGCTCGGCCCCGTTCATCACCGGCATCTGCAGATCGGTCAGCACAAAATCCACCTCCTGCTGCGCCAGCATCTCCAGCGCCAGCTGCCCGTTGGCGGCAGTGATAACGCTGGCACCAAGTTGCCCCAGTTGCAGGCTGATCAGCTCGCGATTGACATCGTGATCTTCAACCAGCAGAACCCGCATGCCAAGCCCGGGCTGGGTGCCTGCGACCGGTTGATCCGGGGTCAGCCGTGGCTGCAGCAGGGTGATGATGGTCCCGGGCACCCAGGACTCCCCTTGCCAGGCCCAATAGTAGAGCCCCTTCTCGTCCACCTCCGCTTGCAGCGTATCAACGGCGTTGCTGACGGTGGCGATCCCCAAGCGACTGAGCCAGGGCGACAGCGCTTGCGCCTCATCATGGGGTAAAGAGAGTGCCAGCTGCCGCACATTGGGCAGCCAGTCCGGCTCCTGCTGCACCCGCTTCAGGGGCAGCTCGCAGTAGAAGCGGCTACCGCCACCAACACGCCCCTCGACATCGATAAGCCCACCCATCTGCTCGATCAGCTGCTTGCAGATCGCCAGACCAAGACCGGTGCCCGGCGCCCGCAGCTGGCCTTCAACGGCAAACTGCTCGAATGGCATAAAGAGCGTGGTGCGCATCTTGGCGGTGATCCCCGGTCCCTGATCATCCACACCAAAGCGCAAGGTCGATGCGACCACCTCGGCCCACAGCACCACTTCCCCACGCAGGCTGAACTTGATGGCATTGGAGAGCAGGTTGTGGAGCACTTGCCGTACCCGGTGAGGGTCGAGGGTCTGCAGGGCTGGCAGAGCCGGATCCAACTTAAGGCGCAGTTGCAATCCCTTGGCCCGCGCCTTGGTCCAGTGCACTGCCGCCACGTGCTCACACAGCTCGGCAAAATCGGTGGGTTGCGGCGAGAGGGAGAGTTTGCTGTTCTCGTTGCGGCTAAAGTCGAGCACATCGTTGAGCAGGCCGAGCAGCTCATCCCCCGCCTGACGCACCCGCGCCAGCGCAGAGTCTTGCTCTCTCGACAAAGGAGTGCTGGCCAGCCACTCCAGCAAGCCGAGCATGGCGTTCATCGGCGTGCGGATCTCGTGGCTGATGGCGGCCAGAAAGCGCCCCTTGGCCAGCACTGCCTGTTGCGCCTGCTCATGGGAGTGCTGCAATGCCTGATCCTGCTCGACCCTGGCAGTGGCATCCTGCATCACCGCATAAATTCGCCACCCCTGCGGCTGACTGCGGCCACGGCCATAGAGCTGCAACCAGCGCAGACCCTTGGTCGGATGGTGGTAGCGCATGGTGAATGCGAAGGGTTTGCCAGCCTGCAACATGGCGAACATCTCACGGCGTACCCGGCGGCGATCCTCGCGCTCCAGCATAATGAGCACCCGTTTGGGCTCACGACGGATCTGCTGACTCGCCAGCCCCAGCAGCTCGTAACAGCCCCGGCTGATAAACTCGATCCCCCCCACCCGTCCCCGCTCGAACATAAACTGCAGCACCACGCCGGGCACGGTATTGGTCAGGGCGCGCAGGCGGCGCTCTGCCTGACGCAGAAAACGGGCCTGCTCACGCAGCACACTGATATCCGACAGGGCGATGAGATCGGTGGCAGGTGCCTGCTTGTCCAGCCGCAGCGGATGCTGGGCATAGGCGAAGACCTGATCCCCCAGCACCAACTCCCCTTCACTCCTCTGAGGCTGTACCGGCGGCAACATCAACTGCTGCGAATAGCGCAGGGCCAGACGTCGCCCCTGTTTATTGGATTTGATCACCTTGCCCTGGCTATTGCGCAAATAGACGGGCACCGGCAACGCCTGAAACATGGTTTCCCGCAGCTCGCTCTCGATGGCCAGCGCCTTCTCGGCGGCGTGACGCTGGGCCACCTCCCGTGCCAGTTGCTGGCGGGAGCGCCAGATCCCGCCGATGACGATACCGCTGATCAGCAGTGCCATGGCGATGGAGCCAAACCAGGCGGCGTAGCTCACGCCAGGCTGCTGCACGACGAGCAAGCGGCGCCAGCGCTGGTTTAGTTCATCGATCTGGGTGCTGGTCAGTGCCATCAGGTTGCGATCCATCACCCCGGCCAGTTCGGTCTGACTCTTGTTGATGGCAAAGCCAAGGCTGAAGCGATCTTCCAGCTCCTCGATATCGAGCCCTTCCAGCAAGTTGGTACGCTGGGGATATTGCAGCTGGTATAGCTCGCTCAGCATGGCGTCAGCCTTGCCCTGTTTGATCGCTGCCAGCCCCTGCTCGATGCCGTCGGTGCGAAGCCACTCCTGATCACCGAGCAGGGCGAGCAAGGAGGGATCGTAGAGGGATTCCGGTACCAGAATACGCTGCCGCTTGAGTTGGGTAATGCGATCGGCAGCCAGCTTGCGCTTGCTGATCAAGGCAAACCGGTTGGTGGAGATCGTCCGGCTGAAAATGAACTGATCCGTCAATGCCGGGGATTCCGGCAAGCCGGCCATCATGTCTGCCTCACCACGGCGCAGCTTTTCTACGGCCTCCGCCTTGCTGGCGGCAAGCACTAGCTTGTATTTCAGCCCGGTCTCCTGGGTGACCCAGCGCAGCACATCCGCGCTCCACCCTTTCGCCTCCCCCAGATCATTGACGCCGCTATAGGGCATCAACTCGGGATTGACCACCAGGCGAATGGTGCGCCCGCGGCCGGATAACCAGGCCTGCTCGGTATCGCTGAAGTGGGGCTGGTTGACATATAGCGACCCCTGATCGAGATAACGGGCCAGATCGGTATAGATAGTACCGGCCGGCATATGACGGATCAGGGTGTCCACCAGATTGGCCAACTCCGGCTGATCACGCATCATCAAGCGATAGCTGATGATCCGATCCTCACCAAACAGGCGGCGCAGGCGCAAACCATCGGCAGGAAACTCGCGCATCAGATAGCGCAGTTGCAGATAGTCCCCCAGATAGGCATCACCCTTGCCACTTTGCAGCGCGTCGTAGACCTTCTCTCCGCTTTTTAGGGAAATAATGTGCGCCTGAGGATAGAGCTCGTGCAACAGGCGGGCAGAGTCTGCCACCGAGTAGACCAGAAAGCGGGCCTGTTTTAGATTTTCACCCTTGTAGAGGATGGCGGCATCGGTCTCCATCATCGGACGGCTTAACCGCATGCCCTCCACGGCCTTCTTGCGGGTTCCAACATAGGGAATGATGTCGCAGTCACCCTCTGCGAGCCCGTTGCGCAATGTCTGCCAATCGGGCAACTCTTTGAGCACAAGCGGAATCGGGAACAGCTCCTGCAACCGGGCGAGGCGATCCTTGAGCAGTCCCCCCTCGGTCATCAGGTATGGTGGAGGAAGCGTCGCAGGATAGCAGAGCGAGAGCTGACTCAGTGAATTTACATAAGCTTGGGTCGCCGGCGCCAACGGCAGCACTGTGGTCTGCAAAGGCTTGGCGTGCAATGGCAGTGCCAGTACGGCACCCAGAAGAAAAACGGGGAATTTGGTCATCTGAAAACAAAAGCCAGGCATCTGCCTGGCTTTTTATCACTCGTTGGGTTCAACATTTTCTACCCTGGCCTTGAGCTTCTGGCCAGGCCGGAAGGTCACCACGCGGCGGGCGCTGATAGGAATATCCTCGCCCGTCTTGGGGTTGCGTCCGGGACGCTGATTCTTCTCACGAAGGTCAAAGTTACCGAAGCCTGAAATCTTGACTTGTTCACCACGCTCAAGCGCCTGTCGGATTTCCTCAAAGAAGGCTTCCACCATATCTTTGGCTTCACGCTTGCTCATCCCGAGCTGGGTGAACAGGTGCTCTGCAATGTCGGCTTTGGTAAGCGCCATAGATCAATCCCTCAAGGATGCATTCAACTCTTCACCAAGGGCCCGCACGACATTGTCTACGGTCTCGGCAATCTCTTTCTCCTCCAGGGTGCGCTGGGTGTCTTGCAATACAAGACTGATGGCCAGGCTCTTCTTGTCCTCTGCCATACCAGCCCCCTGGTATACGTCAAACAAGTTTATTCCAACTACCTGATTTCCGCCAACTTTTTTAATTACCGCAAGCACATCACCTGCCAGAACCTGACGATCGACCACGACGGCGATGTCGCGACGGTTCGCCGGGAACTTGGAAACTTCGGCAGCCACAGGCACCTTGGCCGGGGTCAGCTTGTCCAGCTCCAGCTCAAACATCACCGCGCGGCTCTTGAGGCCCAGCTTCTTCTCGAGGCTCGGGTGGATCACGCCGATGTGGCCGATGATCTCGCCATTACGCAGGATGGCTGCGCTCTGGCCCGGGTGCAGGGCGCTGTGCTCGGTACGCTCGAAGGTAAAGGTGGCCCCTTCGGCGGTCAAATCCAGCACCGCTTCCAGATCCCCTTTCAAATCAAAGAAGTCGGCTGCGCGGGTTTTGATGTCCCAGTGCTCGTCGCTCTGGTTGCCAGTGATGATACCGGCCAGCATCGGCTCCTGACGGATGCCATTCTCGGCGCTTTCATCCTTGATGAAACGCAGACCCTGTTCAAACAGACGCACACGCGGCTGCTGACGGTTCTGGTTGTAAACGACGGCCTGCACCAGACCCGGGAACAGAGAGACACGCATGGCGGACATCTCGACCGAGATCGGGTTCGGCAGTACGATGGCATCGCTCTGCGGGAACAGGGTTTGCTGGGTCTTGGGATCGACGAAGCTGTAGGTGATCGCTTCCTGGAAACCGCGGTCAACCAGCAGGTCGCGCACGCGCTTCAAGGTCACCTGCCCTTCTGCCTGCTCCACCATCGCCAGAGAGGCGGCGGGTTTCAGGTTCGGGATGTTGTTGTAGCCGTAGATGCGAGCCACTTCCTCGATGAGGTCTTCCTCGATGGCGATATCGAAACGCCAGGAGGGTGCCAGCGCAGTCCAACCGTCAGCATCCACAGTCACCTGCATGCCAAGGCGAGTCAGGATCTCGACCACCTGAGCGTCAGCCACGCTGATACCGATCACCTTGTCGAGCTTGCTGCGACGCAGCTTGATGGGGGCCGCTTTCGGCAGATGGGCATCGGATTTGACCTCGATGACCGGACCCGCTTCGCCGCCGCAGATATCCAGCAGCAGGCGAGTTGCACGGTCCATCACCTTGGCTTGCAGCTGCGGATCCACCCCGCGCTCGAAGCGATGGGAAGAGTCGGTGTGCAGACCGTAAGCACGGGCACGGCCGGTGATGGAGAGCGGCGCGAAGAAGGCGCACTCCAGCAGGATGTCGGTGGTCGTCTCGGATACACCGGTGCGGTTGCCGCCGAAGATACCGGCCATGCAGGCAGGACCTTTGGCATCGGCAATCACCAAAGTGGTCTCTTTGAGCTTCACTTCGTTGCCGTCGAGCAGGGTCATCGGCTCATCGGTGTGGGCGCGACGCACCACCAGTTCCCCTTCCAGGGTAGCCAGATCGAAGGCGTGCATCGGCTGACCGTATTCCAACAGCAGGTAGTTGGTGATGTCGACAATGGCGTCGATGGAGCGGATACCACCACGGCGCAGCTTCTCTTGCATCCAAAGCGGGCTCTGGGCCTGCAGGTTCAGCCCCTTGATGACGCGACCCAGATAACGGGGGCAATCAGCTGGTGCTTCAACCCGGATCGGGAAAGTTGCATCAATGGTGGCAACAGCCGGCGTCCAGGTCGGCTCGACCACGTCCACGCTGTTGAGCACGCCGATTTCTCGGGCCAGACCGGCGATACCGAGGCAATCGGCACGGTTCGGAGTCAGATCCACATCGATGGATACGTCGTTTAGATTGAGGTAGTCGCGAATATCGGTACCGATGGGGGCATCGGCCGGCAGCTCGATGATGCCATCGGCTTCAACGTCGATACCCAGCTCACTGAAAGAGCAGAGCATGCCATGGGACGGCTGGCCACGCAGCTTGGCTTTCTTGATGGTGAAATCACCCGGCAGGGTCGCCCCTACTTTGGCCACACACACTTTCAAGCCCTGACGGCAGTTCGGCGCGCCACAGACGATGTCCAGCAGCTCGGCTTCACCCACGTTGACCTTGGTCACCCGCAGCTTGTCGGCGTCAGGATGCTGGGCGCACTCGACCACTTCACCCACGACCACATTGTTGAACTGGCCAGCCACCGCTTCCACGGCGTCCACTTCCAGACCGGCCATGGTGATCTGCTCGGCCAGCGCATTGTCACTCAACTCGGTGCGGACCCACTCCATCACCCAGGATTTACTGAATTTCATGTTCTCTCGCCCTTACTTGAACTGCTTGAGGAAGCGCAGGTCGTTTTCGAAGAAGGCACGCAGGTCGTTGACCCCGTAACGCAGCATGGTCAGGCGCTCAACGCCCATGCCGAAGGCAAAGCCGGAGTATTTTTCCGGATCGATACCGACCGAACGCAGTACGTTCGGGTGCACCATGCCGCAACCCAGCACTTCCAGCCACTTGCCGTTCTTGCCCATCACGTCTACTTCGGCGCTCGGCTCGGTGAACGGGAAGTAGGAAGGACGGAAGCGAATGGTCAGGTCTTCCTCGAAGTAGTTACGCAGGAAGTCGTGCAGAATGCCCTTCAGCTCGGTAAAGCTGGCATGCTCGTCAACCAGCAGACCTTCAACCTGATGGAACATCGGGGTGTGGGTCATGTCGTAGTCGTTACGATAGACGCGGCCCGGTGCAATGATGCGGATCGGCGGCTGCTGATGTTCCATGGTGCGGATCTGCACGCCCGAGGTGTGGGTACGCAGCATCAGATCAGGATTGAAGTAGAAGGTATCGTGATCGGTACGCGCCGGGTGATGAGCCGGAATGTTCAGCGCATCAAAGTTGTGGAAGCCATCTTCAATCTCGGGACCACGGGCAACCTTGAAGCCCATCTCGCCAAACAGGCGCTCGATGCGCTCGATGGTGCGGGTTACCGGGTGCAGACCGCCATTCTCGATACGACGGCCCGGCAGGCTTACGTCGATGGTCTCGGCTGCCAGCTTCTGGTTCAGCACAGCAACTTCGAGCGCTTCACGACGCTCGTTTAGCGCATCCTGAACCTGCTGTTTGGCCTGGTTGATCACGGCGCCCGCGGCGGGACGCTCTTCGGCAGACAAGGCACCCAGGCCCTTCATCTGCTCGGTAAAAAAGCCCTTTTTACCCAGATATTTGACCCGGATTTCGTCGAGGGTAGCGATATCGCTCACGCCCTCAATTTCGGCTCTGGCTTGGCCGACTACTTCTTCAAGCTGTTGCATGTCTTCCTCGTCACCACTCCCGGTACAGGAGCCTTTAGGCTAAATAAGGTCAAGGGGGGAATAATACAAAAAAAGCCCCTTCGCTGACCATAGCTAAGGTTGGCTTTTCTCCCTACAAATCATTTTGTTATATCAAGCGAGTCTTATCGGTTCACCGTAACTCCTGAAATAATGGAACAAACATCTAGTTTGTTGGCATATAAGCTATTTGTAGAACAGGTCATCTCGCACATATCACCTTGTGTGGAGAAATATGCAGCTCGTGTAAAACAGTGGACAGAATATGGGCGGGAGAAAGGAAAAAGTAATGTAAAACAGAGAGTTATAGATACAAAAAAGGAGGCCTGAGCCTCCTTTTAGCGTTTATAACAGAACTGGATTAAACCAGAGCTGCTTTAGCTTTTTCAACCAGGGCGGTGAAAGCCATTTTGTCGTGAACGGCGATATCGGACAGGATCTTGCGATCGATCTCGATAGAAGCCTTCTTCAGACCGTTGATCAGACGGCTGTAGGACAGACCGTTCTGACGGGCTGCAGCGTTGATACGCGCAATCCACAGCTGACGGAACTGACGCTTTTTCTGGCGACGGTCACGGTAGGCATACTGACCAGCTTTGGTTACCGCTTGTACCGCTACGCGGTAAACACGGGAACGGGCACCGTAGTAACCTTTGGCGGCTTTCATTACTTTCTTGTGACGAGCTCGAGCAGTCACACCACGTTTAACTCTTGGCATTTTTCACATCCCCCCTTATGCGTACGGCAGACAAGCGACAACACGTTTGTGGTCGGCAGCAGAAACCATGAATTTCGGTCCCAGCTGACGCTTACGCTTGCTGCTCTTCTTGGTCAGGATGTGACGCAGGTGGTTGTGCTTGCACTTGAAGCGACCCGAGCCAGTCTTTTTGAAGCGCTTTGCAGCACCCCGGTTGGTTTTCATCTTCGGCATTTCATACTCCGCATTGTGAGTGACAACAAAATCGCAAGGCGAACCAACTCATGGGGCGAGCCCCATGAGTCAATTTCTTGTGGGCCTTAAGATTTCTTCTTAGGTGCGAGGACCATCACAGCTTGACGGCCTTCGACTTTCGGGAACGACTCGACTACGGCCAACTCTTCCAGATCGTTCTTGACGCGCTCCAAAACCTTGATACCAAGATCCTGATGGGCCATTTCACGACCACGGAAGCGCAGGGTGACCTTAGCCTTGTCCCCGTCTTCCAGAAAGCGAACCAGGTTGCGTAGTTTTACCTGATAGTCGCCTTCGTCAGTGCCAGGACGGAATTTGATTTCCTTGACCTGGACGACTTTCTGCTTTTTCTTCTGTTCTTTGGTTGTTTTGCTCTTTTCGTAGAGGAATTTGCCGTAATCCATGATCCGGCAAACGGGCGGCTCAGCATTTGGACTGATCTCTACCAGATCAACTCCGGCCTCTGCGGCCAAGTTCAGAGCATCCTGAATGGAGGTGATGCCAATGGCTTCACCATCCAGACCAGTCAGACGAACTTCTTTCAGACGGATCTCTTCATTGATCCGGTGAGCGCGGGCTTGCGGTTGCTTGCCCAGTTTTTTTCCGCCTTTTATAGCTTATTCCTCCACTTTCTTTTGTCCGCGGGTCTGAACTTCCTGGGTCAACAGAGCGATGAACTCTTCAACAGGATAAGTGCCCAGGTCAGCCCCTTTACGAGTCCGTACTGCAATCTTACCGGCTTCAACTTCTTTATCGCCGCAGACCAGCATGAAAGGTACTCGCTTCAAAGTATGCTCGCGGATTTTAAAGCCAATCTTCTCATTTCTCAAGTCCGCTTTTGCGCGAAGGCCCGCATCATTCAATGCTTTGGCTACTTTCACCGCATAATCGGCCTGATTGTCCGTGATATTCATGACCACAGCCTGAGTCGGTGCCAACCAGGTCGGGAACAGACCGGCGTACTCTTCAGTCAGAATACCGATGAAGCGTTCGATAGAACCTAGGATGGCCCGGTGGATCATCACAGGTACATGGCGATCGTTGTTTTCGCCCACATAAGTGGCACCCAGACGACCAGGCAGGGCAAAGTCGAGCTGCACGGTACCACATTGCCACGCACGATCAAGGCAATCGTGCAGGGTAAATTCAATCTTGGGACCGTAGAACGCCCCTTCACCCGGCTGCAGATCGTACTTCAGACCGTTGAGCTCCAGCGCTTCGGCCAGCGCTTTCTCGGCGCGATCCCACATCTCGTCGGAGCCGATACGCTGCTCGGGACGAGTGGAGAGCTTGACCACGATGTTCTCGAAGCCAAAGGTACCGTAGACGTCATAGACCATACGAATACAGCCGGAGACCTCTTCCATGATCTGCTCTTCGGTACAGAAGATGTGAGCGTCATCCTGAGTGAAGCCGCGCACCCGCATCAGACCGTGCAGGGAACCGGACGGCTCGTTGCGGTGGCAGGAACCAAACTCGGCCATACGCAGCGGCAGATCGCGGTAGGACTTCAGACCCTGGTTGAAGATCTGGACGTGACCCGGGCAGTTCATCGGCTTGATGGCGTACTCGCGGTTTTCGGACTGGGTGGTGAACATGGCCTGGGCGTATTTCTCCCAGTGACCTGAACGCTCCCACAGGACGCGGTCCATCATGAACGGACCTTTCACTTCCTGATAGTCGTACTCTTTGAGCTTGCCGCGGATAAAGGTTTCCAGCTCACGGAAGATGGTCCAGCCATCGTTGTGCCAGAACACCATACCGGGTGCTTCTTCCTGCATGTGATACAGGTCGAGCTGCTTGCCGATCTTGCGGTGGTCGCGCTTGGCGGCTTCTTCCAGGCGCTGCAGATAGGCCTTGAGCTGCTTCTTGTCAGCCCAGGCGGTACCGTAGATACGCTGCAGCATCTTGTTGTTGGAGTCGCCACGCCAGTAGGCGCCGGACATCTTCAGCAGTTTGAAGTGGTGGCAGTGACGCATGTTGGGCACGTGCGGGCCGCGACACATGTCGATGTACTCTTCGTGATGATAGAGACCAGGCTGGTCATCACGGGCAATGTTCTGATCCAGGATTTCGACTTTGTAAGACTCGCCGCGCGCCTCGAATACATCGCGCGCTTCTTGCCAGGAGACTTTCTTCTTGATGACGTCGTAATCTTTGGCTACCAGCGCCAGCATGCGCTCTTCCAGGGCAGCCAGATCTTCATCGGTCAGGGTACGGTCAAGATCAACGTCATAGTAGAAGCCGTTATCGATGACAGGACCGATGGCCATCTTGGTCTGGGGCCAGAGTTGCTTGATAGCATGACCCAGCAAGTGGGCGCAGGAGTGGCGCAGGATGTCCAGACCTTCTTCGTCTTTGGCGGTGATGATGGCCAGCGCAGCATCGGCTTCGATCAGCTCGCACGCATCTACCAGTTCACCGTTTACCCGACCGGCAATGCACGCCTTGGCGAGACCGGGACCGATGTCCGCAGCCACATCCATGACGGAAACAGAGTGGGCAAATTGACGTTGGCTGCCGTCAGGCAGAGTAATGATTGGCATTATGTGTTTCCTTATACAGTGGTGACCCCTACCAAAGGTCACATGCGGGATGGAAAAGAGATTCAAAAAGGTGATGTTTTGGTTCTCCACAGCACTTTGCGAAGACGGCCTGACACGTAAACCACATGTCTAACGTGACAAACCAAGCCAAAACGATCCCATGCTACCAGAAGTCGGGCGTGCTGTATCGGATTTGCAGATATTTTCTACAGTCAAATGAGTCGCCTGCCGACTATTCACCAAGCAGGGGTTGCCAGTTGAAGTTAAAGGTACTACTCCCCTCCTCGCCCAGCGCCAGCTCTTGCAGCACCTGAAGCGCCAGCTTGTTGCCCTTTTGTGCCGCCTGATAGAGCCACTGTTTCGCCTGAGGCAGATCGACCCTGCCGCTGACCCCCATCAGATGAAGGACGCCGACTTTCAGCATGGCCGGGACATCACCATTGCGGGCTGCCTGATCCATCCAGTGAAAGGCTTGGCGCAGATCTCGCTTGACCCCGACACCGCGCAGATAGAGCTCTGCCAGCCGATATTGGCCGAAGGGATCCCCTGCCAGCGCCGACTGGCGATAGAGGCTGATGGCCTGGTGGATATCCTGCTCGCTCCCCTGCCCCACTTCATGGCTCCAGCCCATCAAGGCTTGCGCCCTAGGTTGCCCTTGCGCCGCCAGTGGCGACCAGATCCGGGTCGCCTCATCAAAGTGACCGGTACGCCAGGCACGGTTGGCGGCAGCCATCTCCTGCTCGGTGGAGAGCGGAAGCAGACGCCAGATAACCAGCGCAAACAGACCGATGAACAGCCAGCGGGAAGTGGTGGGGCTCATGATGATTTCCGTGATCCAGTTCTCATTTCGTCTATGTAAACGAAATGTAGCGTTGCGATCAAGAAAGAGATCCCTACGACAACCCTTTTTGCACCCGGTCGATCAGCAGTTGTTGTCATTTATCCGGCTCACCTGCAAAATAACTGTATGTATAAACAGTGTCGGTGCACACCATGGCAGGACGAGGCAGCCCCCTCAATATCGATCACCGTTTTAGCGGCCCCCTTGTCGAAGCGATCGATGACGGCTGGCAATCGTCCAATTGGGATGCCGCTTTCACTCCTTCTGTGCCTGGCACCGAGGTGCGGGAGATCGATGCACGCAGCATCATCAGCTACAACAGCTCGCCGGATGTCCCCTTTGGTCGCTCCATCAACCCCTATCAGGGGTGCGAACACGGCTGCATCTACTGCTATGCCAGACCCAGCCATGCCTATCTGGAGCTCTCCCCCGGTCTCGATTTCGAGAGCAAGCTGTTTGCCAAACGCAATACAGCCGACCTGCTGCGCCGGGAGTTTGCCAAACCGGCCTATCAGCCACAGACCATCTTCATTGGCGCCAATACCGACCCCTATCAGCCCATCGAGCAGCGCTATCGCCTCACCCGGCAGTTGCTGGAAGTGATGCTGGCCCACCGCCACCCGGTCGGCCTCATTACCAAGAGCGCCATGATCTTGCGCGACCTCGATCTGTTGACCGAGCTGGCCAGAGAGGGACTGTGTCAGGTGATGGTGTCGGTGACGACCTTGAACGAAACCCTGCGCCGACAGCTGGAGCCCCGCGCCAGCACGGGTGCAGGCCGCTTGAAAGTGATCGAGAAGCTGGCCAACGCTGGCGTGCAGGTGGGGGTACTGGCCGCCCCCATGATCCCGCGGCTCAATGAACCGGAGCTGGAGCAGATCATCAAATCGGCTGCCGAGGCAGGCGCCAGCTGCGCCGATTACATCCTGCTGCGCCTGCCCCACGAGCTGGTGCCGCTATTTGGGGACTGGCTCGATACCCACTATCCGGGCCAGAAGGAGGCTATTTTGAATCAGTTGCGAGCCAGCCGCGGTGGCGGGCTCAACAGTACCGCCTTCGGTACCCGCATGCGCGGTGAGGGGCACTTTGCCGATCTGCTGGCCCAGCGCTTTCGCCTCATCAGCAAGCGCCTTGATCTGGGCAAACGTCATATTCAGCTCAGGCTGGATGGGTTTATCCGCCCCGGGGAGCAGCTGTCGCTCTTCTAATCCCCCTGCTCACGCCCTTCACACATCAGGCGTGCCAAGAGGTTGAGAGGAAGGCCTGCCGCAACACATCCTGTGGAAACCCCGCTTTTCATAATTTTCCAACGAAGTAGCCATGTCGCGACAAGAAAGCGCTACCCGATAAAGAGAGGGCTAACGCCTTAGCCTGCGCGCTGCTCCCGACCCTGTTGCACCATTTCAACCGGCAGCCGCGAGGGTTCATGGGCCACTTCGTGCTCATCCTCTTCATACAGCGGCACCTCTGATTCGCCCCATACCCGGCTCCACCAAATTTCCCACGTGATCCAACTGGTCATATGCAGCTCCTGACGGTGAAGGTGATAGCAACAACGCACCACTCGCCCGGCAGGATAGCGACTGGGAATGACAGGAAAATGACAAAAAAATCACTTGTAAAAAGGCAGCTGATGGCGGCAAGGAAAAGCCGAAACAGTTCACATATTCGGCGAAATCATCCTGAAAGCGGTCACAAATCCGCAGGTTGTGGATTGCAGCCCACCCTGTTCCCGCCAAAGCTGGCTTGCCCATTCAGGCATCTATAAAAACAGGGACACAATAATGAAACACACAGCGGGAATATGGGCGATCGCAGGTATGCTGATCGCCCCCTTGGCGCACGCCGACGTCATACTGCACGCCTTCAACTGGAAGTACAGTGAAGTGACCGCCAAAGCCGACCTTATCAAGTCGGCCGGTTACAAACAGGTACTCATCTCGCCGCCTCTCAAGTCCTCCGGCAACGAGTGGTGGGCTCGTTACCAGCCGCAGGATCTGCGCCTTGTCGACTCACCCCTTGGCAACAAGCAGGATCTCGAGCAGCTGATCGCCGCCATGAAGGCGCGAGGTATCGCCGTCTATGCCGATGTGGTGCTCAACCACATGGCCAACGAAAGCTGGAAACGCAGCGATCTCAACTATCCCGGCAACGAGCTGCTGCAAAGCTACGCCAGCAACCCAGCCTATTTCGAGCGCCAGAAACTGTTTGGCGATCTCGGGCAAAACTTCCTCTCCGGTCAGGATTTTCATCCCGAAGGGTGCATTAGCGACTGGAGCGATCCGGGTCATGTCCAGTATTGGCGACTCTGTGGTGGTGCCGGTGACAAGGGGCTGCCGGATCTGGATCCCAACAACTGGGTGGTCAGCCAGCAACAGGCCTATCTCAAGGCGCTCAAGGGGATGGGGATCAAGGGTTTTCGGGTCGATGCGGTCAAACACATGAGCGATTACCAGATCAATGCTGTGTTCACCCCCGAGATCAAACAGGGAATGCACGTGTTTGGCGAGGTGATCACCACAGGAGGGGCAGGCAGCACCGATTACGAGCGCTTCCTCAAACCCTACCTCGACAGCAGCGGCCAGGGAGCCTATGACTTTCCGCTATTTGCCTCCCTGCGTGGTGCGTTCAGTTACGGTGGCAGCATGAACCTGCTGGCGGATCCGGGCGCCTATGGTCAGGCGCTACCGGGCAATCGCGCCGTCACCTTTGCCGTGACCCACGACATCCCCACCAACGACGGCTTCCGCTATCAGATCTTAAGCCAGACTGACGAGAAGCTGGCCTATGCCTACCTGCTCGGCCGCGATGGTGGCTCGCCGCTGATCTACTCCGATCATGGCGAAACCCGTGACAAAGATGGCTTACGCTGGCAGGACTACTACCTGCGCACCGATCTCAAGGGGATGATCCGCTTCCACAATGCGGTGCAGGCCCAACCCATGCAGCTGGTCGGCAGCGGTGACTGCTTCGTGCTGTTCAAACGGGGCAAACAGGGGCTGGTCGGCATCAACAAGTGCGACTATGAGCAGGAGTATTGGCTCGATACAGCCAAGTTCGAGATGAACTGGTATCGCAACTATCGTGACGTGCTCGACCAAGGTGCCGTGGTCAATGTGCAGAGCCAGTGGTTACGGGTCGCCATTCCCGCCCGCAGCGCCAGAATGTGGCTGCAGGAGTGAGCCAGCCGTAAGAGCAGCGTAGAGTCATAAAATGCAGACAAATAAAAAGAGCGACCACCTGGGTCGCTCTTTTTGATCAGAGACGTTACTCGGGTAACGGGTGACGATTACTCGTCGCCCGCTTCCTCTGCATCGACTGCATCAGTGCCAGTCGCGGTATCGGTACCTTCAGATACCTCACCGTCAACGGCCAGCGCGTCGTTCTCGTCTTCGTCGCTCTCGGCAATGCGCTGCAGGCCAACCACGGTCTCGTCTTCACCGGTACGGATCAGACGGACACCGCCGGTGTTACGGCCAATGACGCTCACCTCGGCAACACGGGTACGCACCAGGGTACCGCCGTTGGTGATCAGCATGATCTGGTCGGTATCTTCGACCTGGATCGCATCGATCACCTTGCCATTACGCTCATCCACCTTGATGGAGATAACGCCCTGGGTACCACGGCTCTTGGTCGGGTATTCGGCCAACGCAGTCCGCTTGCCGTAACCGTTCTCGGTGGCGGTGAGGATGGCACCTTCGCCGCGTGGAACGATGAGGGAAACCACCTTGTCGCCGGCGCCCAGCTTGATGCCGCGTACACCGGCGGCGGTACGACCCATGGGACGCACGCCCTTGAAGGTGCCCTTGCTTTCGGTGCCTTCGCCGTTGTCGCTGCCATCATCGTCATTGCCAGCATCGTCGTCGGTTTCGACCTCATCGCTGACATCGGCATCAGCGCGACCGCTGCCTTCGGCGAAGCGAACGACTTTGCCCGCGTCGGAGAAGAGCATGATCTCGTTGCTGCCGTCGGTGATATCCACCCCGATCAGCTCATCGCCCTCTTTGAGGTTGATGGCGCGGATACCGGAGGAGAGCGGACGGCTGAAGTCAGAGAGGCTGGTCTTCTTCACGGTACCGTTGGCGGTGGCGAAGAACACATACTTCTCGGCGTCATATTCCTTCACCGGCAGGATAGCGGTGATACGCTCACCCTCTTCCAGCGGCAGCAGGTTGATGATCGGACGACCACGGGCGCCACGGGACGCTTCCGGCAGCTGGTAAACCTTGAGCCAGTAGACCTTGCCACGGGTAGAGAAGCACAGAATGGTGTCGTGGGTGTTGGCCACCAGCAGACGCTCCACAAAGTCCTCTTCCTTGATCCGGGTGGCCGACTTGCCACGACCACCACGGCGCTGGGCCTCGTAGTCGGAGAGCGGCTGATACTTCACATAGCCCTGGTGAGACAGGGTAACCACCACGTCTTCCGGGGTGATCAGATCTTCGATGTTGATCTCGGCACTGGACATGCTGATCTCGGTGCGACGCTCGTCGCCATACTGCTCACGCACAGCCAGCAGTTCATCGCGGATCACTTCCATCAGACGAGCCGGGCTCGCCAGGATGTGCAGCAGCTCGGCGATCAGATCCAGCAGAGATTGGTACTCTTCCAGGATCTTCTCGTGCTCGAGGCCAGTCAGCTTGTGCAGACGCAGGTCAAGGATGGCCTGGGCTTGCTGTTCGGTCAGGAAGTATTGACCTTCACGGATACCGAACTCGGGCTCCAGCCACTCTGGCCGTGCCGCGTCGTCGCCCGCTTTTTCCAGCATGGCGGCCACGTTGCCGAGTTCCCAGCCCTTGGCAACCAGGCCCGCTTTCGCGTCGGCCGGGGTCGCGCTGTGACGGATCAGCTCGATGATGGGATCAATGTTGGCCAGCGCAACTGCCAGACCTTCCAAAATGTGCGCCCGATCCCGCGCCTTGCGCAGTTCGAACACGGTCCGGCGAGTCACCACTTCACGGCGGTGCAGCAGGAACGCATCCAGGATCTCTTTAAGGTTCATCACCTTGGGCTGGTTGTTATCGAGCGCCACCATGTTGATGCCGAACGTGGTCTGCATCTGGGTGTGCTTGTAGAGATTGTTCAGCACAATCTCGCCGGACTCGCCGCGCTTGATCTCGATAACGATGCGCATGCCGTCTTTGTCAGACTCATCGCGCAGGGCACTGATGCCCTCGATCTTCTTCTCTTTGACCAGCTCGGCGATCTTCTCGATCAGTCGAGCCTTGTTCACCTGATAGGGGATCTCGTGAACGATGATGGTCTCGCGACTGGTCTTCTCGTCCACTTCCACTTCAGCTTTGGCCCGCACATAGATGGAGCCACGACCGGTACGGTACGCCTGCACGATGCCGGAACGACCGTTGATAATGCCGCCGGTGGGGAAATCCGGGCCGGTGATGTAGGTCATCAGCTCGTCAATGGTGAGGTCGCCGTTTTCGATCAGCGCCAGGCAGCCATTGACAATCTCGGTGAGGTTGTGAGGCGGAATGTTGGTCGCCATGCCCACCGCGATACCGGAGGAGCCGTTGACCAGCAGGTTGGGAACCTTGGTAGGCATGACAGCCGGGATCATCTCGGTGCCGTCATAGTTCGGCACCCAGTCCACGGTCTCTTTGTCCAGATCAGCCAGCAGCTCGTGGGAGATGCGGGCCATCCGCACTTCGGTATAACGCATCGCCGCGGCGCTGTCGCCGTCGACTGAACCGAAGTTGCCCTGACCATCGACCAGCATGTAACGCATGGAGAAATCCTGCGCCATCCGAACAATGGTGTCATACACAGCGCTATCGCCGTGCGGGTGATATTTACCGATTACGTCACCGACCACACGGGCCGATTTTTTATAGGGCTTGTTCCAGTCGTTCCCCAACTCGTTCATAGCAAACAGAACGCGGCGGTGAACCGGTTTCAAGCCATCACGCACATCCGGCAGAGCTCGTCCTACGATCACGCTCATGGCGTAATCAAGATAGGAACTCTTGAGCTCTTCTTCGATGTTGACCGGCGTGATCTCTCTGGCCAGATCGCTCATAGAAAGCCTTATCCCTAATTAGTTGTTCTTTGGCTTAAACAGCGCGACATGGTAACACACTGAGCCAAATACCTTAAGCCACAAATCGGGTATCAGATCGGGCTGGTGTGACAAAGTCCGTCCGTTATAATGCCCGCCAGGACAATAGATTGCGCCCATGACTCAGAAGCGGGCGCCCTGCCACAGGATCTTCGAAAAATGAACAGTGATGCCAATGTCGATCTGACAGAAATCGCCAAGTTTGAAGCCATCGCCTCCCGCTGGTGGGACATGGAAGGTGAATTCAAACCCCTGCATCAAATCAATCCGGTACGCCTTGACTGGATCACCGACAAAAGTGGCGGTCTGTTTGGCAAGCGCATTCTCGATATCGGATGTGGTGGCGGTATTCTCTCCGAGAGCATGACCCGCCGTGGTGCCAGGGTCACCGGCATCGACATGGGCAAGGAGCCCCTCGGCGTCGCCCGCCTGCACGCTCTGGAGCAGGGTGTCGAGCTAGAATATCGCCAGATCACTGCCGAAGCACACGCTGAAGAAGCCCCCGGCCAGTATGACGTGGTCACCTGCATGGAGATGCTCGAGCATGTGCCGGATCCCGCCTCCGTGCTGCGCGCCATCGCCACCTTGGTGCGCCCGGGCGGCCGGGTGTTCGTCTCCACCATCAACCGCAACCCCAAATCTTATCTGATGATGATCATCGGGGCCGAATACCTGATGAAGATGGTGCCCAAGGGTACCCACGATCACAAAAAATTCATCACCCCGGCCGAACTGTGTCGCATGGGTGAAGCAGCTGGCCTGCTGGTGCGGGATATGAGCGGCGTCCACTACGCCCCCCTCACCAACCAGTTCAAGCTCGGCAAAAATGTCGACGTCAACTATATGGTGGAGTTTGTCCGCCCGGAGCACGGCTGATGAACGCCTCTCGCCCTCTTCCCCTGCGCGGTGTGCTGTTCGATCTGGATGGCACCCTGCTCGACACAGCCCCGGATCTGGGTGCCGCCGTCAACCACGTGCTGATCAGCGAAGGCTTTGCGCCGCTCTCTGACGACATCATTCGTCAGACCACCTCCCACGGAGCGCTCGGGCTGCTGAAAGCGAGCCTCGGCGATGAACTGCTTGAAGAGCTGGGGGCCACGCGCCTGCGCAATGCCCTGCTCGACTACTACGCGGCCAATCTCTGCGTTGGTACCCGCCCCTATGAGGGAATGGTGGATCTTATCGAGTGGCTCGACGAGAAACAGCTCCCCTGGGGCATCGTCACCAACAAGCCGGGCTTTCTCACCGAGCCACTGCTGGCAGCCCTGCCAGAGCTTGCCAGCTGCGGCGTCACTGTCAGTGCCGATACCCTGCCGGTACGCAAGCCCGACCCCGCCCCCATGTTCTTTGCTTGTGAGAAGCTGGGGGTCGAAGCAGCTCACTGCCTCTATGTGGGGGATCATGTGCGGGATATCGAAGCGGGCCGCAACGCCGGCATGCGCACCGCGGTCGCTGGCTGGGGCTATCTCAATAATGAGGAAGATCCCGCCCAGTGGGGCGCCGATCTGCACTTTGATACCGTGCAAGCCCTGCACCACTGGCTGCGCTATGAGTTGACGGCCAAGGCGTAACGCGCAGCCTTACCGGCTGATATGCGATAACGGGGCGAAGAGACTCTTCGCCCCTTGCATCTCTTCCTTTACGCTCCTGCGCCCTGCGCCACCATCACGCCTCTATATCATGGATAATAAAGGCAGCTTTCTGCCTGTTGGATACCCATTTGACAAGCTCGCAGCCGTCACAAAGCGGCCACAAACCACCGTCATCTGATGCAAAGCCCTTGCCACGCTGAGCCCGCGGCTGCGACAACTGGACAGCTTTTGACCCTTGTTGCATAAGGGATAATCAGCCGCCGTTTGCTAGTAAAAAGCCCCCCGTTTCGCAAGCAAAAAAAGTTATTTAAATTTTCCATCTTCGATCGGGATACTTGCATTTAGCGGAGCGGACGAATGAAAACCCGCTCACTGTGAGCGGTCACTAACTGAAGGGGCAAGACTCACAATTTATCCACAGCTCGTCACTTATCCACACATTGCAATGGCGGGCTGACCTCACTATCTTGTAGCTCGAACTTAAAATAACACTACATCTTGTGATTCATCGCACAATCTCTACCCAACTCCCGTACACCGCCGGAGCTTGGGTGGCGCCATTGTGCGATGGTTTTTCGGGAATCAACTGAAGGTCATCAGCCAATGAACTTGTTTGTGACGAAGCGTAACGGACACAAAGAACCCATCGATCTGGATAAAATTCACCGTGTGCTGGACTGGGCCGCCGAAGGGCTCGACAACGTGTCGGTCTCCCAGGTAGAGCTCAAATCCCACATCCAGTTCTATGACGGTATCCGTACCGCTGACATTCACGAAACCATCATCAAGGCGACGGCTGACCTCATCTCCGAGCAGACCCCGGACTACCAGTACATGGCAGCCCGTCTGGCCATCTTCCACCTGCGCAAGAAGGCCTACGGCCAGTTCGAACCGCCCCACCTCTACCAGCACGTGGCTCGTCTGGTGGACATGGGCAAGTACGACAAGCACCTGCTGGAAGACTACACCCAGGCCGAATTCGAAGAGCTGAACACCCATCTGGATCACTGGCGCGACATGGATTTCTCCTACGCGGCAGTCAAACAGCTGGAAGGCAAATATCTGGTCCAGAACCGCGTTACCGGCGAGATCTACGAGAGCCCGCAATTCCTCTATATGCTGGTTGCGGCCTGCCTCTTCTCCAAGTATCCGAAAGATACCCGTCTGGACTACATCAAGCGCTTCTATGATGCAGTCTCGACCTTCAAGATCTCCCTGCCGACCCCGATCATGAGCGGCGTGCGCACCCCGACCCGTCAGTTCAGCTCCTGCGTACTGATCGAATGCGATGACAGCCTGGATTCCATCAACGCCACCGCTAGCTCCATCGTGCGTTACGTTTCCCAGCGCGCCGGTATCGGCATCAACGCCGGTCGCATCCGCGGCCTGGGCAGCCCTATCCGTGGCGGCGAAGCGTTCCACACCGGTTGCATTCCTTTCTACAAATACTTCCAGACTGCCGTGAAGTGCTGCTCCCAGGGCGGCGTGCGCGGCGGTGCGGCCACCCTGTTCTACCCGCTGTGGCACACCGAAGTGGAAAGCCTGCTGGTACTGAAGAACAACCGCGGCGTGGAAGAGAACCGTGTTCGTCACATGGACTACGGCGTGCAGATCAACAAGCTGATGTACCAGCGCCTCATCAAGGGCGGTGACATCACTCTGTTCTCCCCGTCTGATGCGCCGGGTCTGTACGATGCCTTCTTTGCCGATCAGGACAAGTTCGAAGAGCTCTACGTCAAGTACGAGCAGGATCCGGCCATTCGCAAGAAGACCCTGAAAGCGGTAGACCTCTTCTCCCTGATGATGCAGGAGCGTGCCGGTACCGGTCGCATCTACATCCAGAACGTCGATCACTGCAACACCCACAGCCCGTTCGACCCGAGCGTGGCGCCGGTACGCCAGTCCAACCTCTGCCTCGAGATTGCGCTGCCGACCAAGCCGCTCAACAACATCGACGACGAGAGTGGCGAGATCGCCCTGTGCACCCTCTCCGCCTTCAACCTCGGTGCCATCGAGAAGCTGGAAGATCTGGAAGAGATGGCCGATCTGGCCGTGCGTGCCCTCGACGCCCTGCTCGACTATCAGGACTACCCGATTGCCGCCGCCAAGAAGGGCAGCATGGGTCGTCGCACCCTGGGGATCGGCGTCATCAACTACGCCTACTACCTGGCCAAAAACGGTGCCCGTTACTCCGACGGCTCCGGTCTGGCACTGACCCACCGTACCTTCGAGGCCATTCAATACTACCTGCTGAAAGCCTCCGTGCAGTTGGCCCGCGAGTTCGGCCCCTGCCCGCTGTTTGGCGAGACCACCTATGCCCAGGGCATTCTGCCGATCGACACCTACAAGAAGGATCTGGATGCACTGTGCAACGAGCCGCTGCATCTGGATTGGGAAAGCCTGCGCGAAGAGATCAAATCCGTGGGCTTGCGCAACTCCACCCTGACCGCCCTGATGCCGAGCGAGACCTCCAGCCAGATCTCCAACGCCACCAACGGCATCGAGCCGCCGCGCGGTCTGGTGTCGGTCAAGGCCTCCAAAGACGGCATTCTCAAACAGGTGGTGCCCGAGTATGATCGCCTGAAAGATCAATACGAATTGCTCTGGAAGCAACCGAGCGTTGACGGCTACCTGCAGCTGGTCGGTATCATGCAGAAGTTTGTGGATCAGGCGATCTCCGCCAACACCAACTACGACCCTGCCCGTTTCGAAGGCAACAAGGTCCCGATGAAACAGCTGCTCAAGGACTTGCTGACCGCCTACAAATACGGCCTCAAGACCCTGTACTATCACAACACCCGTGATGGTGCAGACGATGCCCAGACCGACCTGCAAGATGACGGTTGCGCTGGCGGGGCTTGCAAAATCTAAGTCACGGCAAGAACTGATAACCGGGCGGGAGCGACAAGCTCCCGCTCTCCTGTTTTCTCTATTCACATATTCTGGTAACCATGGCCTATTCAACTTTCTGCCAAACCCAAAACGACCAGCTCAAAGAGCCGATGTTTTTTGGCCAATCGGTCAACGTAGCCCGTTATGATCAACAAAAGCACGAAGTGTTCGAGCGGCTGATCGAGAAGCAGCTCTCCTTCTTCTGGCGCCCGGAAGAGGTGGATGTCTCCCGTGATCGCATCGACTATCAGGCCCTGCCGCCCCACGAGCAGCACATCTTCATCTCCAACCTGAAGTACCAGACCCTGCTGGACTCCATTCAGGGCCGCAGCCCCAACGTGGCGCTGCTGCCGCTGGTCTCCATTCCGGAGCTGGAAACCTGGATTGAGACCTGGGCCTTCTCCGAGACCATCCACTCTCGCTCCTACACCCACATCATCCGCAATATCGTCAACACCCCCGCCCAGGTGTTCGACGACATCGTGACCAACGAGCAGATCTTGAAGCGCGCCGGCTCCATCAGCCACTTCTACGACGACCTGATCGAAGCGACCGCCCTCTACAACCTGCATGGTGAAGGGACCCACACCGTCGCGGGCCGCGAGGTGACCATCACCTTACGCGAACTCAAGAAGAAGCTCTATCTGTGCTTGATGAGCGTCAACGC
Organism: Aeromonas sp. FDAARGOS 1417; assembly: GCF_019046985.1. Taxonomy (NCBI): domain Bacteria; kingdom Pseudomonadati; phylum Pseudomonadota; class Gammaproteobacteria; order Aeromonadales; family Aeromonadaceae; genus Aeromonas; species Aeromonas sp. FDAARGOS 1417. The sequence goes on from NZ_CP077221.1 coordinate 738,967, forward strand.
GCTGGAAGCAATCCGCTTCTACGTCAGCTTCGCCTGCTCCTTTGCCTTCGCCGAGCGTGAACTGATGGAAGGCAACGCCAAGATCATCAAGATGATCGCCCGCGACGAAGCGCTGCATCTCACCGGCACCCAACACATGCTGAACCTGATGCGCACCGGCCAGGATGACCCAGAGATGGCCGAGATCGCCGCCGAGTGCGAACAGGCCTGCTTCGAGATCTTCAAGGAAGCGGCCATTCAGGAGAAAGAGTGGGCCGAGTACCTGTTCCAGGACGGCTCCATGATCGGCTTGAACAAGGACATCCTCTGCCAGTATGTGGAGTACATCACCAACCTGCGCATGAGCGCAGTCGGCCTGCAGCCAGCCTTTGCCGGCACCAAGCAAAACCCGATCCCCTGGATCAACACCTGGCTGTCATCCGACAACGTGCAGGTCGCCCCGCAAGAGGTAGAGGTCAGCTCCTATCTGGTCGGTCAGATCGACAGCGAAGTCAATGCCGACGACCTGGGTGATTTCGAGCTGTGAGTGACGCCACCAACACGCTGACCCCTGCCCCGCACGCACCTGCCGAACAGCATGCGGTCGTGGCACCACGGGTACATACCCGGGATGGTGCCGTTCTGCACGCCCATCCCGGCGAAAGCGTGTTGGAGACCCTGGAGCGCCATGGTCATCATGTGGAGTTCCAGTGTCGCAGCGGCTATTGCGGCGCCTGCCGCACTCCGCTGATGGCTGGCAAGGTGCACTACCCCAATGTGCCGCTGGCATTCGTCGCCCAGGGGGAGTGCCTCCCCTGCTGCTGCAAACCGGTCGGCGCCATCCGGCTGGATATCCAGAAGAGCTGACGCAGCCACCAGCTGCCACTCTCACAAAATAGAAAGCCGCCGGAGCAATCCGGCGGCTTTTTTTGTCTCTTCACTTTGCTCGGGCGCTCGATAACAGACGCCCAACCCCTCAGAGGATTACAACCAAGGGGCGGCAGTCGGCCCGTGGTGCAGGCCCAACTTCCAGACCCGGCCAAAGTGCTTGTAGTGACCAGCGGCGACACCGGCCTTCTCACCCATACCGTGGTAGAGATCGAGGTGCCCCTTCTTCACTGCCCCGCCCACATCCAGCGCAATCAACAAGCGCAGCTGGTGCTTGCCGGTCCAGTTGCCCTCTTTATCGAGCAGGGGGACTTCGGCGAGGATCGGGGTACCCATCGGCAGCAAGGTCTTGTCGGCAGCAACAGCCGCCATCGGCAGCAGCGGGATACCGGCCGCGCCGATCACATCATTAGTAGGGCGGCGCTCGAAGAAGACATAGGAGGGATTCTGCTCCACCAGCTCCTTGACGCTCTCCTCCGGCTGGCGGTTGGCCCACTCCTTGATGGCCTTCATCGACATCTGCTCTTTGGGCACTTCACCGCGATCGATTAACACCCGGCCGATACTGACGTAACCGTGACCGTTCTTGCCGCTGTAGCCCAGATATTGCAGCCGATCGTCATCCCCGTAGTGGACAAAGCCGGAGCCCTGCACATCCATCAGGAAGTTGTCGATGAGGGATTTGCTGTAACCCAGCTCCAGCCCGCGGTTGGCCAAGGCCCCCTGATGGATCTCGGCCCGGGTCGGACAGCGACCGCCACATTTGGGCATGGCATAGATGGGGTATTTGTACTTGGCATCCGGGCGGTGGCGCACCTCCAGCACCGGCGAGTAGTAACCGGTAAAGAGCACGTTACCCATGCGATCGGCGCCGCCCAGCTGGGCCAGGCTGATACCATAACGGGTGATGTCGGCAGGATTGCCACCGCCCGCCACCCAGCGGGAGAGCTGATGATAGAGCTCGCCATAACGGCGGGTCATCTTGCCGGAGCGCTCCAATACCAGTCTGCTTTGCGGGCCAAATTTGCTGTAGTCGGCACGCGCACGGCTATTGACTCGCTCCACCCTCACCAGATCCTCTGGCAAGGTTCCGTCCAGATACTGCTTGCCCAGATTTTCCGGCACCTCGCAGTTAAGAAAGCATCTGTTGTCGGTCTGTTTTTTGGGCACTTCTGCTTTGTCAGAGTTGCCCGCACAACCGGCCAGTCCCAGCACTGCGGCGGTCAGCCAGTACGCGTGTTTGTTCATATGTCCTCATATAACGCCAAGAGCCATGCTCGGCGGGGAAGATGCCAAATTTGCAGGGGGAAAGCAAACGACATCAATCACTTGAAGCAGGATTTCTCCAAAGGGGATCCGCTGGGTTATAACAAGGTGACAGGATGTGCGAGGTGATGGATGGAACAGCTCGAAATATTCCCGCTGCAGAGCCCCTGCATCGGGGTCTGCGAAGTGAACAACAAAGGCTACTGCAAGGGGTGCCTGCGCAATCGCGAAGAGCGTTTCAACTGGCTCACCATGACCCCTGCCCAGCAACAAGAGGTGATGCGCCTGTGCCGCAACCGCAAGGCGCGGGTCGACGCCGCCCGCCGCAAGGCACAGGAAGGCGCTCCCAGTGAACTGCAAGCACAGCCCGGCTGGGATTTTTAAACTCAGCCTACCTGCAATCCCCACCTCACAACTCACCTATATCACCGGCAAAACAAAAAGCGGCACGCAGGCCGCTCTTGGTTATGACGTGTTGCCGGGTGGCAAGGCTTATGCCGTGGCCAGCTTGGCCTGCTCTTCGCCGCGTTTGAGCATGGCGTAGGAGACACCGGTCAGCAGCGAGCCTGCGGCAATGGCAACGATATACATCATGACGTTGCTGATGGCGTGCGGGATGAACAGCACGAACAGACCGCCGTGGGGTGCCATCAGCTCGCAGCCGAACAGCATGGAGAGCGCACCGGTCAGGGCGCCGCCAACCATGCAGGCCGGGATAACGCGCATCGGATCCTTGGCGGCAAACGGAATGGCCCCCTCGGAGATAAAGCACAGACCCAGCACAAAGGAGGCTTTGCCCGCTTCCTGCTCCGCCTTGATGAACTTGGTGCGGGCCAGGAAGGTGGCGATCCCCATCCCCAGTGCCGGCACCATACCAGCGGCCATCACCGCAGCCATCGGGGCATAGGTTTTGGAGGCCAGCAGGCCGACACCGAAGGCGTAAGCCGCCTTGTTGACCGGGCCGCCCATGTCGAAGCACATCATGGCGCCGATGATGACACCCAGCAGCACGGCGTTGGCAGAACCCATGTTGTTGAGGAACTCGGTCATGGCATTCATGATGCCAGCCACCGGGCCACCCACCACGTAGATCATCACAAGACCGGTAAACAGGCTGGCAAAGAGCGGAATGATCAGGATGGGCTTGAGCGCTTCCAGGGTAGTCGGCAGGCGCACCTTGTCGCTCAGGTACTTGGCGCTGTAACCGGCCAGGAAACCGGCCACGATGCCGCCAAGGAAACCGGCGCCCAGCGAGCTTGCCAGCATACCGCCGATCATGCCGGGAGCGAGACCCGGGCGGTCAGCGATGGAGTAGGCAATGTAACCAGCCAGCACCGGGATCATCAGGGCGAAGGCGGAGCCACCACCGATCTTCATCAGGGCGGCGGCCAGAGTGCCTTCCACCTTGAACGCCTCGATACCGAACACGAACGAGAGCGCGATGATAAGGCCGCCCGCCACCACCATCGGCAGCATGAAGGAGACCCCGGTCAACAGGTGCTTGTAGGGGCCTGCCTTCTCCTCTTTCTTGGGCTGGCTGGCACCGCTGTGGCGATAGGTTTTCGCCTCACTCCAAGCCTTGTCCAGCTCGGCGCGGGTTTTCTTCAGCGCAGCGCCCGTGCTGGTGCGATAGACCGGCTTACCGTCAAAACGGGCCATGTCCACCTCGATGTCGGTGGCGAGGAATACCAGATCGGCAGCGGCAATCTCCTCGGCGGTCAGGGCATTCTGGGCACCGACCGAGCCTTGGGTCTCGACGCGGACCTGATAACCCAGCTGTTTGGCCATGCTCTCCAGCGCTTCTGCCGACATAAAGGTGTGGGCAACGCCAGTCGGGCACGCTGTCACTGCCACGATGCGCTTGCCAGCGGCGGCGGGTTTAACTGCTGCGGGAGCGGCTTGATGACGATAGATGCTGGCACCGCTGGTGGCAGCTTCCAGCAAGGCAGCCGGATCCTGCAGGGCGAGATCCATGCTGCCCTGATAGACTCGCTTGCCATCATAGGCGGCGAGATCCACCGGGGCACTGGCGACAACCAGCACCAGATCGGCGGCGGTAATCTGCTCCTTGCTCGGTACTTGGCGGGGCTGCATGCTGGAGCCGACGTCGAGGGTGAGTTCCCAGCCAGCCAGTTTGGCCTGCTGTTCTATCCGTTTTGCAGCGAGAAAGCTGGTGGCAATGCCCGCCGGGCAAGCCGTAACCAAGATTGCTTTCATTGGGCATCTCCTGAGTTTTCCATTGAAGGGGTATTGCATTGAACAGGTGCCAGCTCATCCAGAGGCTGTACGCACACCTGTTCAAGTAAGGGGTTGAGCACACTGATATCGTTAAAGCCTACCGCCACCTGACTGACCGCCAAGGCCGAGACGGCGGTGGCCAGTCGCAGGGTCTGCTCCGGCGTCCAGCCAAGGCTCAGACCATGGGCGAGACCGGCCACCAGGGAGTCGCCAGCACCCACAGTGCTGACCACCTGCATCCGCGGTGGAATAGCCTGCCAGACGGCATCCGGGGCAAACCAGATAAGGCCGTCGGCGCCGTTGGATATGACCACGTTGGGGATGCCGCTTGCCTGCAGCGCGCGGGCACACTCGGCCTGCTCGCTCAGCGTCTTGATGGGGCGACCCGCCCATTGGCTCAGCTCCTCCAGATTGGGTTTGACCAGGGTCGGCGCCGCCTTGATCCCTTCGCTTAAAGCCGCACCGCTGCAATCGAAGATCACCTGCTTGCCCTTGGCCTTGAGCAGGCGGATCAGATGGGCGCAGTAATCGGGGGCCACCCCTTTGGGCAGGCTGCCCGCCAGCACGAACCACTCGGCGTGAGGTGCCAATTGATCGATGGCCTGCTCCAGCGCGCTCACCTCCCCTTGCTGGATGGTGAGCCCCGGCAGGTTGAGATCGGTAACCCGACCAGACTGCTCGGAGATCTTGACGTTGATGCGGGTGCTGCCAGCGACACGGACAAAGTGATCATCCAACGCCCGCTCAGCAAACAGGGAGACAAAGCTCTGTTCATTGTCAGCGCCCAGCCAGCCGGTGACGCCTACCTCGCGCCCCAAATCCTTGAGCACCATGGCGACGTTGATCCCCTTGCCCGCCGCACGCAGGTTGGCCTCGTTCACCAGATTCACCTCGCCAAGGCTCATCGCCTCGAGACGAGTAGTGAGATCAAGGGCGGGGTTGAGGGTAATGGTGACAATCTTCATCAATGCGCCCCCTCGCCGAGACCAGCGGCGATCGCCTCACCGATCCCCTTGAGGGCCGCTTCGGCATCTGCCCCTTCGGCGCGAAATGCCAGACGGTGACCGCACTTGACCCCAAGGCCGATCACCTTCATCAGGCTCTTGGCGGAGACCGCCTCGCCGCTGCCATCCAGATTGGCAACCCGGATGTCGGATGCAAACTCTTTGGCCACCTTGACCAGCATGGCACCGGGACGAGCGTGCAGGCCGTGGGGGTTGATGATGGTGAAGGTTTCGGCAAGACCGCTCGCAGGCCCCGCCTGCAACATGGCCAGCCCCTCGCCGCTGGCCAGCGTCGCCAGCTGACCAGCGGCCGCCAGTTTGGCCAGATTCTCCAGTTGCGGCAGATGGCCGCTATCTGCGGCGCATAGCAGCAGCATGGCGTTGATCGGCAGATCCCCTGCGCGAAGTTCGCTGCTCGGGGTGGCCAGCACCCAGCCAGTCTGGGCCGATGCTGTTTGCTGAACATTGGCGCGGGCCAGCCAGACGCCCTCGCCCAGATAGGCCGGTTCGCTTGCCAGCAGGGCGCTTACCATGGCGGCATCGCCCCAACCGGCGGATTTGGCGCGGGCGGCCGCCCCCAGCAACAGTTGGTCACGATCATCGGCCGGGAAATCGGCCAGGGTCAGGTATTGCACCTCTTTGGCGGCAGTGGCGCCGGTCAGGATATTGATGATGGTGTCGGCGTCGGTGGCCTCTTTGAGCTGGGCTGCCGCCTGCTCGTCACCCAGCACATGGGTGAGCTGGCGCAAAATGCCCAGATGCTCGTCTGACTTGGCGGCGATACCGATGGCTACATAGGCGATCTGCCCCTCGTCCCACTCGATGCCATGGGGGAACTGGGCCACCATGACGCCGGTGCTCTTCACCAGATGACGGGTATCGGTGGTGCCGTGGGGAATGGCGATGCCGCTGCCAAGGTAGGTGGCATGCTGCGCTTCACGGGCCAGCATGCCATCGACATAGCCCGCCTCCACCAGACCGGCCTCGGTCAGTTTGCCTGCCAACAGGGCAATCGCCTCGGCCTTGGTCGCCACCGACTGCCCCAGCAAGATCTGCTCTCGCGCCAACTTCAACATAGAGACTCTCCATCAGGTTCCGGCCGCGCCGGTACGTCACAATTGAACATTCGGATAACTCGCCAGCTGACAATAGACCCGAACACGGTTCACTGTGATCGGGGCCCGATTTTCAGGCCACTGGGTCTCTTCGTTGCTGACAGGCTGAATCGTTTCACTTACACTCAGACTGAATCGTTTCAGCGAATTGATCAAGTACCTACAAAGAGTGCTTTTCAATGATATGATCCCGCGCACACTTTTCGGTGCCCTCACCCGGCAGTGACCGTGGGCCTTGCAACTCAAACAGAGCCAATATGATGAAACTGGATGAAATCGCCGCCCTCGCCGGTGTCTCGCGCACCACGGCAAGCTATGTGATCAATGGCAAGGCCGACCAATACCGCATCAGTCAGGCCACCCGCGACAAGGTGATGGCCGTTGTCACCGCCCATAACTATCAGCCGGACAGCCGCGCCGCCTCCCTGCGTGGCGGCCAGACCAAGACTCTGGGCTTTATCCTGCCCGACCTTGAGAACGCCAGTTATGCCAAGCTGGCCAAACGGCTGGAACAGGGGGCCCGGGCGCAGGGCTATCAGCTGCTGATCGTCTGCTCGGAAGATGATCCCGCCACAGAAAAAGAGCTGGCCCAGATGCTGGTGAGCCGCCATGTGGATGCCCTGCTGGTAGCCAGCTGCCTGCCGCCGGACGACCCCTTCTACGGTAAATTGCAAGCGCAGGGCAGCCAGATCCTCGCCATCGACCGGGCCATGGCCGCCGACAAGTTTGTCACCGTCGCCAGTGAAAACGAGAAGGCGAGCTTTGATCTCACCCGCTCCCTGCTCACCCCGACCCTGCGCCATATCGCCTTGATCACCGCGCTGCCATTGTTGACGATCAGTGTGCAGCGTAAAGCCGGTTTCGAACAGGCGGTCGCCAGTCACAGCGCGGCTCGCCACCTGTGCGAGGGGGATCACTTCTCCCGCCTTGAGGGGTATCGCCTGATCAAAGATCTGCACCAGCGGCTGGGTCAGCTGCCCGAGGCGCTGATCACCACTTCCTATATCCTGATGGAGGGGGTGCTCGATTACTTGCTGGAGTTAGAGCTGGAACAAGAGACCGATATGAGCCAGCTCGCCATGGCCACCTTCGGGGATGATCGGTTGCTCGACTTCCTCCCCTTTGGCATCAACTCTCTGCCCCAGCAGCACGATGCACTGGCCAGCCAGGCGCTGGAGCTGGCACTCAAGGCGGTGAACGGCGAATACCAGAGCGGCCTGCACTATGTAAGCCGCACCCTCAAGCGCCGTCGCTAACCTGACCGCAGCAGACCCGATTTGCTGTCAATGGGTGGGTAAAGCGAACAGATGACAATAAGGCTGCCAGCATCGGCAGCCTTATTGTTTTCCCCCACAACCCTACCCGCCCGCTTGGCTTTCTCTACCACCTGACCAACTAAACAACCGGCCTCCACACTCCTTTCACCCCGCAACTAAACGCCAACGCCACGACAAGGCACTCCCCCATCCGTGCTGCAACCACTTCGCTGACCTGTATCAATGAGCCACTGCCAGTCATTTTTTCGGTGCTTTTTTCTGCAATTAGCTACCACTGTCATCATTTATTTCCACTTGTTGCCACAAGCCAGTACAAAATCCGTATAAAAGGGGTTGTTTCCGCTATTTTGATCCGCTAACGTGGCAACCATCTTTTACAACTGACAGGTTTTAGGTACAGATGTTCCCGTTCCGATATTGCTAGCCTCCGGCCCTATCACCGGAGGCACCTTCTGATAACGCCAATTGGCCCCCTCTTGTTGACGTCAATGCTGACATCGCCTGTTTGCACTGACACCGCTACGTTCGGATGGATAACATGAATACCAAAACCCTGGGTTGTACCCTGTTGATTGCCGGCACCACTATAGGCGCCGGCATGCTGGCCCTGCCGCTGGCCTCCTCCTCCCTCGGCGGCCCCGCCACCCTGATGTTGATGGTCGGCCTCTGGGCTCTGATGGCCTTCACCGCCATGCTGCAAGTAGAGGCAAGCCTGAACACCGGCAAGTGGTACCTGCACCAGCTGGCGGATCATCTGCTCGGCCCCTGGGGCAAGCGCATCGCCTCCTTCTGTATCCTGATGCTGTTCTACTCGCTGGCCTCCGCCTACATCAGCGGCGGCAGCAGCCTGCTGGCACAGGCGCTGGCCGATGCGGGCATGCCCCTCAGCCAGGAGCAGGCCGCCTGGGCCTTTACTCTGCTGTTTGGCGGCATGGTCTGTGTCGGTACCCGCTCGGTGGATTACCTCAACCGGCTGATGTTCACCGTCAAACTGGTGATCATGGTGGTGGTGCTGGCGTTGCTGCTGCCCCGCACCGAAGGGCAGCATCTGCTCTCGATGCCGCTGGGTCAGGGCCTGTTGCTGGCGGGCCTGCCGGTCATCTTCACCTCGTTCGGCTTTCACGGCTCCATTCCGAGTGTGATGCTTTACCTCGGTGACTGCCCCAAGCAGTTGCGTCGGGTCTTTGTCTGGGGCTCAGCCCTGCCGCTGATCCTCTACGTGCTGTGGCAGGTGGCGATCCTCGGTCTGCTCGGCCAGCAAGCCCTGCTGCAAACCGGCGGCGCGCTGGACAGCCTGCTGGCCAACGTCGGCAAGCTGGTGAGCTGGCCCGCGTTTAATCAGGCGATGCACCTGTTTGCCGATCTGGCGCTCGCCACCTCCTTCCTCGGGGTGACGCTGGGGCTGTTCGACTTTATGGCCAAGGTGACCCGCCGCAAGGACAACTGGCAGGGCCGCACCCAGACCGGCCTCATCACCTTCGTGCCGCCATTGCTGTTTGCCCTCTACTTCCCGCAGGGCTTTATCATGGCCCTCGGCTACGCAGCCATTGCGCTGGCGATCCTGGCGGTACTGCTGCCGGTGGCGCTGGTATGGCAGAGCCGCAAACAGGCACCTGCCCACCACTACCGCGCCCCAGGTGGCGTAGTGGCGCTTGGAGTGGCCGCCGCCATGGGCTTACTGATTGTCGGCGTACAGGTCAGCGTCAGTATGGGGCTGCTGCCCGCGCTATAGCCCTCGCCGATAGGTAATTCCCAAACAACAAAGCCCCGCCAATCTGATTGGCGGGGCTTTGTGTTGGTGAGATCGTTAAAAAGTGCATGTTAATCTTCAAAGGGTTAAGATACCTAAAAATAATCGCTAGTAATATCTCCCACCAAGTTGATTTACTAGCTGCTCCTTCGATATCGCTTTGCCCATACCTTTTTTACTCTCTGGATCAAATTGTAATAGCAGCCAAACTAAATCCGTTCCAAAATCAAAATAAACTGGTTTCGTAGCTTGAGACCACTTAGCAAATATCTTACTGCGACCATGCCATCTCAACATACGTAGAGAAGTATCTTCTGTATGAGCTGCACCAACACTCAAACCAAAATTTATTCTATCGAAATCATTTTTGCAACCATCTACTATCCAAATCATTTTATTATAAAACGTCTCTCTTAAACGAGCTTCCTCGTCTTTTATCGAATAGCTCTGCATTTCAATAACCACACCATTAGTAAACACATCTGCGATATGTTTCTCATTAGTGATCGGTTGGCTGAATACTATTTCCTGTGACTCTACTGGAAAATAACTTTTCCATTTTCGATGCCATTCTCCCTCATTTTCCCACCAAGGGTCACAGTTTACTTTTGATTTATGAGCCCAATGATGCACTTTGAAACGACCACATTTTGCAATTGTTTCACTTCCACAACAGATGCATATACCTAACCCACCTTTAAATGCCTCTTTTTTAACATGGTCTACAATTGCAAATTTCATAGTGCCTCTTATTTATTCAGACCAAAATAGATGGCCAAAAAAAAGCATATTTACCCATCCCATTTAAATAAAATCCCACCTACTTATCTCACCATGAAAAACTGACCTCCATTAATATCAGGATAAAAGCAACCACATAGAATCGCCTCATGTAAGCAATATTAAGTTATATTAATATTGATACAACCATCCGATACAACTCACTTGTTTTTCATGACTCTGGATAGGAGTCGTGTGTACATACAGGGTATCAAACGCAAACCAATTTAGTGAGCATAAAGTTATCTACAGCTCTGATTTAAACCTGTTTTTTGATGGAGATCAGCTTTATGATACTAACGAAATGAAAGAATAATATTTAGTTCGCTGATGCAGATACAACTTATATCCACCTCTAGATGCACTCATACATGTAACTCTCTCGCCCCCCATCTGTCGAACAAACAACACACGCCATCTAACCATCCCCCAAACCTTCAGCTATATACCGACCTTTTTACTACCCAACCCTGAATAATCAGTTCAAAAACCGTTCATGCCCCTTCGCTACACTGCCCGCTCGTTTATCGCTATCAGGAGTCTTAAAACAATGATGTTGCACCTCAAGAAGAGCACCCTTGCCCTTGCCCTCGTCCTGCTTGCCGCCAGCGGCGCACTTAGCGCCGCCGAAATCGCCAACAACAATATTACCGAGGCGGAGATCAAGGCCGCGCAGGATGGTTGGGGCGCGGCGCTTATCAAGATCAGCGATGACTATCGCGCCGGTGGGATTGAGCGCGCCAAGGCGACCGCCGAAGCGGTGCTCGACAGCGCCTATGGTTACCAGCAGGGGCCGGTGCTGTTCAAGCCGACCCTTGCCGGTGGCGAGCAGACCTTTCGCACCAACCGCGAGGGGGCGCTGGCCTACTTTGTCGGCAACAACAGCGCCTACCCCACCGACAAAGGGTTCGCCCTGAAAAACTGGCAGAGCTATCGCTATGACAATGCCGCCGTCTATATCAACGGCGACATGGCGCTGACCATGGGCAAGGTGCATCTGGTGGATCGCGACAACAAGGAAACTACAGTCGACAAGACCTGGGGTTTCAAGAAGGGGGATGATGGCAAGGTGCGTATCGTGCTACACCACTCCTCCCTCCCTTACGAGGGGTAATGACGGGGCGCAGCCCACCATCAACACGGTCAAAATACAGCCCTGCCACCTCGGCAGGGCTGTTTGTTTTGCGCCTGCGCTTGGCCGATGGCGAGTGAGTGGATGACGGTCGTGCTAAGGCAGTTTGCTGCTACTCTCAAGGCAAGCCATTGAGATGCCGAGCAATATCGCGTCTCTGAACACCAGCAACTCGATATCATCGCACCGGGAGCCAGATACCATGACCATACTGCCTGTTTACGCGGCCCTGCTCGCTCTGCTGTTTGTGTTGCTGAGCATTCGAACCATTCGCACCCGCCATAGCCGCAAGGTAGCGCTGGGGCATGGGGATGACCCCGCCATGTTGCGCGCCATGCGGGTACACGCCAACTTTGCCGAGTATGTCCCCCTAGCCCTGCTGCTGATCTATTTCGTCGAAACCGGCAGCCATGCCCCCTGGCTGGTTCATTTGCTGGGGAGTGCCTTGCTGCTTGGCCGCCTCTGCCATGCATTTGGCATGAGCCGCACGCCGGAGAACTTCCGTTATCGAGTGGCGGGAATGGGGCTGACCTTCACGGTGATCCTGGTGAGCGCGGCCCATATCCTGCTCACGGCGCTGCTCCCCTGACCCGGCCGTCACGAATAGCTGGCGAAGCGGTCTGGCAGCCATCCCCATCGGCTATTCTTCACTGCACAGATAGTCGCAACAGTGCTGCTTAAACAAGCCCGATTCAGGAGTACGATATGAAGTGGATTGGCTGGTTACTGCTTGTCGGGCTGACTCCCGTTGCCCACGCAACCCCGCTAAAGCTGGCGGCAGCGGTCGAACACACTGCGATATTGCGCCCTTTTATTCATGACTGGTTTGGCCGGGCCGGCATCGACTTTCAGTTGATCCCCTGCACCTATGCCCGCTGCGAAAAGTTGATTGAGGCAGACCATGCCATCGATGGCGATATGGCCCGGATCAAGGGCTTTGATCAGACCTATCCCCACTTGCTGCAGATCGGTGCCCCCATCTCGGAGGCGGCGATTTATGGTCAGCCAAGGGATAACCCGAGCTGGCCCCCTGCCGAGGGTACCGTGATTGGCTGCCTGCGTGGCATCCAGTGGTGCGAACGCTTCCTCGGCAACTATCAGGTCATCTGGTTGAACGATGAGAAGCAAGGGCTTGCCCAACTGTATCGAGGCAAAGTGGATTGGCTCATCAAGATGCGCCCCGCCTCTCAACCTGCACTGGCGTCCCCCTGGCAGAAGATCACCAAAGAGCAGGTCTTTCTCTACCTCGATAAAAAGCACCGCGCGGAAATTGCGGCCCTGCTCAAGGTACAGCTGGCGTTTATCAATAACGGCCGCTGGCTGGCGATGCAAAAGCAGTACCTCTCCGCCATCTAGCGTTGCTCTCGCTGCACCACACAGTGCCGATTGTATGGCTGAAAAAACAAAAAGCCCTGCCAGATTGGCAGGGCTTTTTCAGTCAACCGCATAGCTGGGGAGTCAAGCTCCCGAGCCGCTTACTGGTTGTGAGTAGAGCGACGTGGACGACGGGCCTGAGCCGGTTTGCCGGCACCATCAGCCGGACGCTGACCACCTTGCGGCTTGGGCTTGCCACCGTTACCGGTACGTGCACCACCCGCATTGCCATTGGAGGCGGAACGACCGGCACCTTGACGCTGGCCTTGACCTTGCGGACGCGGCGCACGGCGCTGCTCGCTCGGATCACGAGGCTCTTTGCGCAGCGGCGCGCCGATACCACGGGCGATGTTGTCGAGGGTCTCGCGGGAGGCTTCGAAACCGGCTACCTGCTCGCACGGAATGTTCTGCTTGGTCAGACGCTCGATCGCCTTGATAAGCTTCCCTTCATCTGCAGCCACCAGCGAGATGGCGTGACCGGCGGCACCGGCACGGCCGGTACGACCGATACGGTGCACGTAATCTTCCGCCACGTTGGGCAACTCGAAGTTGACCACTTGCGGCAGCTTGTCGATGTCAAGACCACGGGCGGCGATGTCGGTCGCCACCAGCACCTTGACGCTACCATCCTTGAAACCGGCCAGTGCGCGAGTACGGGCACCCTGGCTCTTGTTGCCGTGGATGGCGGCGGCGCTGACGCCGTTCTTGTCGAGGGTCTCGGCAACACGGTTGGCCATGTGCTTGGTACGGGTGAACACCAGTACCTGCTGCCAGTTGTTGCTGGTGACCAGATGACTCAGCAGCGCGATCTTGTTGGCCTTGTCGCACGGGTGCACCAGCTGCTCGATACGCTCGGCGGTGCTGTTGCGCGGGGCGACTTCAATGACAGCCGGGTTATCCAGCAGGCCAGTGGCCAGTTCGCGGATCTCGTCGGCGAAAGTGGCGGAGAAGAGCAGGTTCTGGCGCTTCTTCGGCATCAGGGCCAGGATGCGGCGGATGTCGCGGATAAAGCCCATGTCGAGCATGCGGTCCGCTTCGTCCAGGACCAGGATCTCCACTTCGTCGAACTTGACGGCGTTCTGGTTGTAGAGATCCATCAGGCGGCCAGGACAGGCCACCAGCACGTCCAGACCACGGCGAGTCGCCATCATCTGCGGATTGATGCTGACGCCGCCGAACACGACGTGGCTGCGCATCGGCAGGTGTTTGCCGTAGTTACGCACGCTCTCGCCCACCTGGGCGGCCAGCTCGCGAGTCGGGGTCAGCACCAGCGCACGAATGCGGTTCGGAGAAACCTTGCGCTTGCTCTCCATCAGACGTTGCAGCATCGGCAGGGTAAAGCCTGCGGTCTTGCCGGTCCCTGTTTGGGCCGCCGCCATCAGATCGCGGCCAGCCAGAACGGCGGGGATCGCTTGCAGCTGAATGGGAGACGGGGTGTCGTAGCCTTGTTCGGCAACGGCACGCAACAAGGGTTCGGCCAGACCGAGGGAAGTAAAACTCATAATTACCTGCTAGAGATAGGGGCGCCGGGGATTTGTGGTGGGGCTCCTCTGCTGAGCCGATGCCATCTCACAAGATCTGGGCCTATTGAGAAAACAACGATTTCCCCGGGGAGCAGAGCAAAGGGGAAAGAATAGAGGCGCAGTCTAACGGAGTTGTCCGGGATAAACGAGAAAAATGTGATGCTCCTCCCAGCACGAACAGAAAATCCCCCTCCTGCCCCCCGAATAATCCCGTTGATTGATGTCGCACGCACCACACTATTAACTGGCAACACAATATCTGCTCTCGCAGGCATGACTCGCGGGGCAAAAGCACGGGATAGAAGAACACAATAACGAGGTTTAGCTATGACCACGCCATATCGTCCCCGCGGCAGCTGGCAGGCAAGGATTGGCCTGCTGCTTCTGCTGCTAAGCCCTGCACTGCAGGCCAGTCAGACCCTGACCGTGGCCTGGAGTCACTGGCCCCCCTTTAGCCAAATCAACAACCGGGGTGAGCTGGATGGGCTGGATGTCAGCCTGACCCGCCAGATCCTCACCCAGGCTGGCTTTGCCCCCAAGTTTCGCGAACTTCCCTGGGCGCGGGCACTGCATCTGGTAGAACACGATCAGCTGGATGTGGCGATGGCCGCACTCCCCCTGCCGGAGCGCCAGAGCTATGCCCGCTTCTCGACCCCCTACCGTCAGAGTGCCTATGTGCTGCTGAGCAATGACCCTATCCCGGGCCATCAGGATCGTTGGGCGCAGCTCGATAATCTGTCCGCGTTGTGCAACGAGAAAGGGCTCAAGATAGGCAAGTTGCGCGGCACCCGCCCCATGCATCAGATGGATAGCTGCCCGGCGCTTAAAATGGCGACCGAATACAACGCCGATGAGCGGATGATCGATCTGCTGCTGGCTCGCCGCCTCGATGGCATCATCATGGAGTGGCAATATGCCCGCTACCGGCTGGCCCAACTGGGGGCCGAAGAGTTTATCAGCTGCCAGCTGTTGCTACACCACCAGCCGGTCAGTCTGATGTTTGCCAAAAACAGCGTGAGCGAAGAACAGATCCTCAAAGTCAACGAGGCCATTCATGCCTTGCCCAAACCCCACAACAAGTTCTCACCCCCCAGGTGTCGCCTCAATGCCGATCCGGGCGCCGCAGATCTGCTGACCCGCACTCTCCGCAAGCAATGATAGGATAAGCCGCCACCTGAAATAGCAAAGGCGACCCGAAGGTCGCCTTTTTGGTATTGTCGAACTTGTTCCCCAAACAGGCAACGATCAGTCGATGAGCAGCTACAGCGATCAGCGCAGCTGCGGGGTATGGGTCAACACCCCCTGGTTCTGGGCACGATGGCGCAGCAGGTGATCCATCAACACCAGCGCCAGCATGGCTTCGGCGATGGGTACGGCGCGAATGCCGACACAAGGATCGTGACGACCCTTGGTGATCATCTCGATGGCCTCGCCTTCGGTATTGATGGTCTTGCCCGGCACAGTGATGCTGGAAGTCGGTTTGAGCGCCATGCTTACCACGATATCCTGACCTGACGAGATCCCACCCAGAATGCCGCCCGCATGGTTGCTGGCAAAGCCCGCCGGGGTCATCTCGTCACGATGCTCGGAACCTTTTTGCTCCACTACCGCAAAACCATCGCCGATCTCCACCCCTTTCACCGCATTGATACCCATCATGGCATGGGCGATATCGGCGTCGAGGCGATCAAACACCGGCTCACCCAGGCCCACCGGCACATTGCGCGCAATGACCTGCACCTTGGCACCGATACTGTTGCCCTCTTTTTTCAGGTCACGCATGTATTGATCAAGCTCTTCCAGCTTGCCCGCATCGGGGAAGAAGAAGGGATTCTGCTCAATCTGCGCCACATCGAACGCCTCGGCCTTGATGGGGCCGAGCTGGGAGAGAAAACCGGTGATCTCAATGCCGTGCACCTGTTTCAGGTACTTCTTGGCGATCGCCCCCGCCGCTACCCGCATCGCGGTCTCGCGTGCCGAGGAGCGACCACCGCCGCGATAGTCCCGCTGACCATACTTCTGGTGGTAGGTGTAGTCAGCGTGACCCGGCCGGAACAGATCCTTGATATCGGAGTAATCCTTGGAGCGCTGATCGGTATTCTCGATCAAGAGCCCGATGGAGGTGCCGGTGGTCTTGCCCTCGAACACCCCGGAGAGGATCTTCACCTCGTCCGGCTCGCGGCGCGGCGTGGTGTAGCGGGAAGTGCCCGGCTTGCGCCGATCCAGATCCCCCTGCAGATCCGCTTCGCTGATCTCCAGCCCCGGCGGGCAACCATCGACCACGGCGCCCAGCGCCAGGCCGTGGCTCTCGCCAAAGGTAGTGACCCGAAAGAGTTGACCAAAACTGTTCCCTGCCATGCGCGCTCCTGCTTAGTTCTTGTAGATGGCGAAATGATCCTGATACTGCACCAGCTCTTCACGGGTCATCACAAAGACGCCGTGACCGCCGTTTTCGAATTCAACCCAGGTAAAGGGGATCTCGGGGAACTGGGCTTCCAGATGGATCATGCTGTTGCCTACTTCAACCACCAGCACACCGTTATCCTTGAGGAAATCGGCGGCATGGGCCAGCAGACGCTTGGTCAGCTTGAGACCATCGGAACCGGACGCCAGCGCCAGCTCGGGCTCGTGACGGAACTCGTCCGGCAGATCCGACATATCTTCGGAGTCCACATAGGGCGGGTTGGAGACGATGAGATCGTACTTGTCGCCCGCCGGCAGATCGCGGAACAGATCGGAGCGGATCGGAATGACCTGCTGCTCCAGCCCGTGATCGTTGATATTGCGCTCGGCCACGTTCAGCGCATCAATGCTGATATCGATGGCATCGACTTCCGCTTCCGGGAACTCGTGGGCCATGATGATGGCGATGCAACCTGAGCCGGTGCACAAGTCCATGATCCGGGTCGGTTCATGTTTGAGGAAGGGCGCGAAACGGTTGGCCACCATCTCCGCAATGGGGGAACGGGGAATGAGCACCCGCTCGTCCACGTAGAACTCCCAACCGGCATACCAGGCCTTGTTGGTCAGATAGGCGGCCGGTACCCGCTCCTGTACCCGGCGGATAATCAGCTCGGCGATACGGTGACGCTCGCTGCTGGTGAGACGGGAGTGGCGCATGGCCGGGTCTACATCCGGTGGCAGATGTAACGCGGGCAGTACCAGCTGCACAGCTTCATCCCAGGCGTTGTCGGTTCCATGACCGTAAAAAATCCCGGCGTCGTTGAAACGACTCATGGCCCAACGCAACATGTCCTGGATGGTGTGCATCTCGGCAACCACCTCATCGATAAATATCTTGTCCAAATCCACCTCCAAGTCGAGTAATATCCGGCCCGAGCCCCGTTTACGTTGCGGGCAAGACGCATACCTAATACATGAGCATCTGATGAAAAAAACGCCCTCACCGACAGACGAGGAAACCCTGCTGTTCCGCGATGCGATAAAAGGTACCCGGAAAATCAAGCAAGATACCATAAGGGCCGAGTTACGCCCGGTCAAGCAGAAACGCGAATTGCGCGAAACCCGCGAAAAGCTTGGGGTTGACCACTATTTCAGCGATGAGTATCAGCCCCATCTCGACGATGATGGGCCGACCCGTTACGTGCGGGAAGATGTGTCAAAATTTGAGCTGAAAAAGCTCAAGCGGGGCATTTATCCGCCGGAGATCTACCTGGATCTGCACGGCATGAACCAGCAGCAGGCAAAACAGGAGCTGGCGGCCCTGCTCACCCTCTGCCAAAAAGAGAACATTCACGTCGCCTCGGTGATGCACGGCATCGGCAAACATATTCTCAAGCAGCGCATTCCCAGCTGGCTAGCCCAGCACCCCAATGTGCGCGCCTTCCATCAGGCCCCCCGCGAATGGGGCGGCGACAGCGCCATTCTGGTCTTGCTGGATATCGAAGAGTAGTTAGCCAAACGACCACACTATACTGAATATCAATACGTTATTCGCCGTGGAGGTCGCATGTTTACACAGGGTTCCCATGCCGACATAAAGTCATCTCTCGACGCCATCGGCGCCGCCGTGGCGGTGTTCAGCCTCGACAAGGATGATCACTTTGTGCTGGTCTCTGCCAACGATACCTTTGCCAAGGCGTTCGAGCTGGATGTCCTTGGCAGCATTGGCAAACAGCTGAGCGAGATGTTTCCCCGCTACATCACCAATACCATCGAGCCGCCAATGCACGAATGTGTGCGCATGCAGACCGGGCTCGAGAGCGAGCTGCCCATCGACAGCCTCTCGCGTACCAGTTGGTGGCGCTTTATTCTCTCCCCCATCATCCCCGAGCAGGCACGGATCAACCGGATCATCGTCACCGCCATCGATATCACCGCCAGGATGCAGCTGGAAGAGGCGCTCACCACCAGTCGCCGTCGCTTCGAGGCAGTGGTCAACTCCGCCTATGACGGCATCATCAGTGTCAGCAGCGAATCGCGCATCGAGCTTATCAATACCGCCGCCTGCGAAATGTTCGGGATCGACGAGAGCTATCTCGGCAAGCGGCTGGAAACCCTGCTGCCACAGCGTTTTCGCGCCAATCACGAAACCTATTTCAAAGCCTTCAGCAGCTCCCCCATCAATTCGCGCCCGATGCATGCCCGCGCCTCGGTGATGGGTCTGCGCCGAGACGGCAGCGAATTTCCGCTGGAGGTGACCATCGCCAAGATCAATCTGGGCCCGACCACCGAGATGACCGCCATCTTGCGGGATATCTCTGAGCGAGCCCGACTGGTGGAGGAGTTGAAGGTCGCCGCCACCACGGATCCCCTGACCGGCATTGCCAACCGGCGCCGCTTCAACGAGCTGGTCAACGCCGAGATGCAGCGCTGCCAGCGTTTCGGCCACACCATGAGCCTGCTGCTGATCGATATCGACCACTTCAAGGAAGTCAACGATACCTTTGGCCATCAACAGGGGGATTTGGCGATCCTGAGTCTGGTGAAACGGATCAGCAAACAGCTGCGGGAGGTGGACATGCTGGGTCGCTGGGGTGGCGAAGAGTTTATCGTACTGCTACCGGAAACCTCCCTCGAGCTCGCCTGGGCCAGCGCCGAGCGGATCAGGCTCGCCATCGAATCCCAGCACCATGCACTGGACGGGGCTCTTGAGATCTCCCTCACCATCAGTATCGGGATCAGTGCCAGCAAGGGCAGCCATGACACTGTAGAGAAGATGGTCAGACGAGCCGACACCGCCCTCTATCTGGCCAAAAAGCAGGGACGCAACTGCTGCCGCAAAGAGGAGCCGGAGCCGACCTGATGGCGCACGCCCCTGCTCTCTGGTGACACTGCTAACCTGTGCCGCAGAGATAGCCAACCGCAGCGAACACAAAAAGCGGCGCTACTCTCTCCGGTAGCGCTTTTTTCGTCCTATTTTTGGTGCACTCTTCAATCACAACCATCAAGGGGACGGCTAAAGCGCAGTGGGCCGCCATCAGCCAGAGAGAGCCTCACCGACAGCATGCCGCCGTTGGGCAATTGCCACTCGAAGAAGTCATCAAAACTGGCCATCGTTACAGCGCGGATCACCTTGGCGACCACACCGTGCGCCACCAGCAATACCCGCTCCCCTTGCATGGTCGGCATGGTCGAAGCAAGTTCCGTGAGTCCCTGCGAGACCCGGGCAATCACCTCATCAATGGTCTCACCACCGGGAGGAGCTTCAGCCCAGCGCCGAGTGATATTGCGCGCCCACAGTTCGGGATAGCGTGTTCTTGCCTCTACCTGCGTTAACCCTTCAAACAGGCCGACATCCCGCTCACGAAAGGCTGGCACAAGTTCCACAGGCAATCCCAACTGACGAGACAAGATGGCAGCGCTCTCCCTTGTTCGCAGCAGGGGAGATGCCAGCAACCGATCGAACGGCTGCTGTGCCACAGCCACCTTCTCAGCCAGACAAAAGATCTGGCGCACGCCATCGTCATTGAGCCCGATATCCAGCGAGCCTTGATAGCGCCCTTCCGCATTGGCCTGCGTCTCAGCATGGCGGATAACCACCAGTTCCATGGTGCACTCCTCTTTCCTGCTATCTGCTTAGTGATTAAACCGCATGCGACTTCCCATTTGGATAACGAGACGACAATCCCCATTCATCTGCGCACCTTAACGATTCTTTAAAATCGAGCAAGATTACCTCGCTCCCAGTGAAAATAATCCGCTGAACTACATACTCTCATCCGTAAACGAATAGATACATATGACTTTTACATCCAATATGTTCATTTCTCACTCTGTGAAATAAATAGCGAGCCGAGTGATGCCATGAATTGATAGAAGGAAAGAATAAACACCCTCATAATAAATACGAGAGGGATGGAGTCATGGGTGTGCTCTTCGAACCCATCGTTTAGCAAAACATCACACAATCTTTTTTGAATATTACTAAGCCCAGCCATCAATAAAGTTTGATATGGACCGTTTACGTCACTTTAATCGGGAAAGAAAAGCTGGCTGGGAAATATAGTTCCCCCTCCAGATTGATGGATCTTTTTTCAATCGCTGCCACATATTATCTCATACCATAAAAATATATAAAAAGGGGGCCAAGCCCCCTCTCCTTATCAATCAATGGATGGACTGTCTCTTTATTGGGTCGTCACCAACGCCCAGGGGCCACCTTTAGCGGGATCATCCCCTTGCGTCCACCATTTGGCCTGATAGACGGCGCCCTTGTAGCTCACCTTGCTGCCAGCGGTATAGACCTTGCTGGCCTCCCAGGCAGGCTTGCCATCAACGGGCGGGTCAACCGGATCGACCGGAGCGGGATCGAGCTTGGCGACGATCCGCACTTTCGGCCAGCTGGCGTGGGACCCGTAGAAGTTGGTCACACACTTCTCGTAATCACCCGGCACCAGCGCGGAATAGGCGGTCTGGAAGCCCACCAGCTCGCACTCAAAGGAGTAACCGCCCGGACGATCCGGGTAGTATTTCCAGTTGCCGTCCCAGTTGGTGTAAAGCACGTCGGTGGCGCCGTTGAGATTGAGGCTGCCATAGGGGGTCTGCTGCCAGCAGGTGTTCTTCTCATCCGCCTTGATCGGGATCTGGTAGTGGTTGGCCAGCCCTTCCCAGTAGCGAATTCGATTGACCGGCTGCCCCTTGTCCTTGTTCTGTTCACCACACTCGATACCACCGTTGATGACGTTGATGGTGGTGCCAAAACCATAGCCGATACCAGCGTCAGCTTCCCGTTTGGAGGGTACCCAGGTACGATCAATCACGTGCAACATGGCCGGTTTCGGGGCCTGCGGGGTGAGGAAGAACCAGATGGCAGAAGCGAGGTTGAGCCAGGAGTCCGCCACCAGCCCCGGGTTGTTGAGCAGCACGGAGGCATCGCCATCGAACATCGCCTCGGAGAAGGCACCGTAGTTGAAGTGGTAGGAGAGCTGCTTGGCGCCGCGGCCGAAGTACCCCTGACCCGTGCTGCAAGGCCACTTCTTGTTCTGCCAGTCGTTCTGGCCACAGCCGGTGGTATAGCCGGTCTGTCCCTCTGACCAGCCCATCTCCCGCACATGCACCAGCGCCTGTTGCCACTCTTCCAGCCCCAGCGGGTTATCAGAGACGTTCTCCTTGGCAATATGGCCCCCCGTCTCCTGAGAGAAGTGCGCAAAGGCCGTCACAATGGATTTTTTACAGATCGCATCAGAGTCGCGACCGTCGGTATATTCGCCACAGAACGCAGGGAATTTACCGATGGCTCGCAAGAAGCGGACATAAGTATATTCCGGCGCTGCCATCTGGGTTAAATATTCCCATTCAGATTGGGGAAATACCCGTTCAACCCGTTTTACGTTGTCAGGATTGCTTGCCAGACCCGGTTCAATGGCATCAACGATTTTATTGGACCGGGTGGCCAATGCCTTGGCCCATATTGCATACATGGGATTAGCCGTCTTGACTTTTTCCACGGCGGCCAGATCCGGGGCCGCAATCACATATCCTCCAGCATTTTGCGGATCGGGTTGAATATTCATGGCTGCACTCATTGCGGCATAGCTTGGCAATGCGCAGGCGGCAGCGATTAGCCAGGCACAACGCTTGGGTTTGAACATGTTTATCGTCCTTGTTTGAATTAATGCGTTCCAAGAGTAGGTGTTTCAACAACTAAATTCACGATGAGAATTAAGAAATAAGCAGAATTTGTGAGCCATTTCACCTTGTGATATTCAGTGCAGCTGAAACAAAGAAAAAGAACCCAAACGAAAACGTCACAGCGTGATCTTTCGCCCATTTTTAGAACAGTTGAGACGGCCGGGTGGCATGCCATACGGTCATTGTTTGTGATGAAAAAAATGGCTGACAGGCTCAACCTGTCAGCCATCATCAATGTTCAAGAAAAATGCTCAAAATAGCCGGATGTCAGGCACGCACGGCACGGATCAGGATATTGCGCGGGGTCATGGGTTTGGCACAGAACTCCCCCACTTCGACCCGATAGCCCTGCTCTTGCAAAAAGAGCGCGCGATCCAGCGCCAGCCAGATCTCGAGGGGACGGCGAAACAGGTGGCGCACCAGCTCCATGCGGGCGACATCACCAAAGCGGCGCTCCCCGTGTTCCAACCAGGCGGGGTAGTCCAGCCCGGCGGGCAGCACAATCCCTTTGCGTTCAGCAGCCCAAACGCAGAATGCCTCAAACGTGCCGGTCAGCAGGCTCTTTTGCATATTGGGCACCGGCAGATACTCATCCACACCGCGCACCTGACGCTGCAGGCAGTCAAACCCGAGCCGCCACACCACTTCCTGCTCGCGCAGGCGGGCGATCCGCGCACCGCCAGTCACCGTCTCCTGTAGCGGCAACTTGAGATCCGCCTTGCTCAACACCAGCTCGCTGGCGCTGGCCGCGGCTGACAGCGGGCGATAGTGGCTGGTACGGATCAGGTGGTAACAACAGGGAGAGATGGTCACGCCGCTGGCACTGCGCTCGGCCACCCGCTCCAGCAGATGGGTGTGAAGCTCGCCACACGCATGGAGTGCCATAGCGTGATGTTCGGGGGCGATCAGCGCCGCCGACTCGGGGGCAAAAGCATCGGCGCAGGTAAAGGTCATATTGGCGCCATCCCGCTCGGCCAGCAGCCGACCTTCGTCACAAAGCTGCTCTTGCAACTCCAGACTGAGGATCGGAGCCTGTCGATGAAGTGACACCAGCCGCCCAAGATGCCCCTTGCCGGCACACCACTCCAGATAGGGGCCCTGATGGGCCGGCAAACAGGCGGTGAACGACTCGATCTGAGCCTGCTTGCGCCCCGGCATATGCAGCGCCATCTCCTTGCTGCAGGTGATGGGCTCAGGGGTAAACAGGGCAAGCTGGCTGAGTTGCTGCAGCTCGGCTCCCTCGGCAATCCAGGGGGCAAGCAGACTGCTGAGTGCATCCATATCCGCATCGAGCTCCGCCAACTGGGCAAGGGTCAGCCCATTGAGCAGTGCCGCCAGTTCGGGCGCCTCATCGACAAAGGCCATGGTCAGATGATGATATGGCTGATATTGCCACCAGCGCCGGTAGCGGGTGAGCAGTCGATCCAGTTGTTGAAAACGTTGAGCCAGCACGATGCCCCTGCCTTGCAGTCAAAAAGGAGGCTCATTCTAGCGATCCCGCTTCAAATTGCACTCTCAATACCAAACGATCAGCGCCGCGCAACAGCACAGCCAACCTTGTGAGCCAGGGCAGACCTGACAAAGGGCGGGGTTTTATGCTATATTCCGCCCCCTCTTTCACGCGCCCCGCCCAACGCGGGACGCTTTACACTAGCTATGGGACCAACAACATGACCATCAACGCCATTCTGCAAGCGCGCGCGGGCGCCAAGTGTGAACTGTGCAGCGCCGAGCAGGCGCTGACCGCCTTCGTGGTGCCTCACTCCCCCGCCAGCGACGATGATCACAGCGTTGCTATCTGTGACACCTGCCGTGGTCAGCTGGAACAACCGGATACCCTGGTGGTGAACCACTGGCGTTGCCTGAGTGACAGCATGTGGAGCCAGGTGCCTGCGGTGCAGGTGATGGCATGGCGCCAGCTCAAAGCACTCTCCGGCAAGGGTGAAGTATGGGCTCAGGATCTGCTGGACATGATGTACATGGAAGACGAAGCCAAGGCTTGGGCTGAAGCTGGTATTGCTGACGAAGATGACGACAGCGTACCGACCGTTGACTCCAACGGAGCCGTGCTGCAAGAGGGCGACTCCGTCACCCTGATCAAGGATCTGGACGTGAAAGGCGCCGGTTTCACCGCCAAGCGCGGCACCCTGGTCAAGGGCATCCGTCTGACCAACAACCCGCTCCATATCGAAGGCAAGGTCAACGGCGTGCAGATCGTGCTGGTTGCCGCCTACCTGAAAAAGGCCTAAGCCAGGGGCGATTGCTCTGCTGTCTGCTGCCAGAGCACAAGCACAACGAAAAAGGATGGCGTCACGCCATCCTTTTTTATACCCGCTTGCCGCAAACGGCCAACTTGAGCCCATAACTGGCCAGCCAAAGCAAAAAGGCGCATCCGGATGGACGCGCCTTCTTTACAGGGCCGATACCGTTAACCGGCAGCGGAAACGGTCACTCAGGAGGAGAGCTTGCCATCCAGCTCGGCAATCTTGGCCGACCAGTAGGCCGGGCCGGTTTCGTGGATGTTGTTGCCTTCGGAATCGACCGCAACGGTCACCGGCATATCTTCCACTTCAAACTCGTAGATCGCTTCCATGCCGAGATCGGCAAAGGCCACAACGCGGGCCTTCTTGATGGCCTTGGCCACCAAATAGGCGGCGCCGCCCACCGCCATCAGATAGACGGCCTTGTGCTGCTTGATGCTCTCGACGGTTTTCGGGCCCCGCTCGGATTTGCCGATCATGCCGATAAGGCCGGTTTCACCCAGCATCATGTCGGTGAACTTGTCCATACGGGTGGAGGTGGTGGGGCCTGCCGGACCAACCACTTCGTCGTGAACCGCATCGACCGGGCCAACGTAATAGATGAAGCGGTTGGTGAAATCGACCCCTTCAGGCAGCCCTTCGCCATTTTTCAGCATGTCGGCGATACGCTTGTGGGCGGCGTCGCGACCGGTGAGGATCTTGCCGGAGAGCAGCACGGTATCACCGCTCTTCCAGCTGGCCAGCTCGGCCTTGGTGATGCCATCGACGTTGACGCGGCGCACGTTGCCACCCGCTTCACGGGTGATCTCCGGCCAGTCACTCAGTTTCGGCGGCGTCAGTTCGGCAGGGCCTGAACCATCCAGCTCGAAGTGAACGTGGCGGGTCGCGGCGCAGTTGGGGATCATCACCACCGGCTTGGAGGCGGCGTGAGTCGGCGCAGATTTCACCTTCACATCCAGCACGGTAGTAAGGCCGCCCAACCCCTGGGCACCGATCCCCAGCTTGTTGACCTTGTCGTAGAGCTCGACCCGCAGCTTCTCTTCAGTGGTTTGCGGGCCACGGGCGATCAGCTCCTGAATGTCGATGTGCTCCATCAGGGCCTCTTTGGCCAGTACCGCCGCTTTCTCGGCGGTACCGCCGATGCCGATGCCCAGCATGCCGGGCGGGCACCAGCCAGCACCCATGGTCGGCACGGTTTTCAGTACCCACTCGACGATATCGTCAGAGGGGTTGAGCATCACCATCTTGGATTTGTTCTCGGAGCCGCCGCCTTTGGCCGCGATGCTCACTTCCACCTTGTTGCCGGGGATCATGTCGATATGGACCACGGCAGGGGCGTTGTCTTTGGTGTTTTTGCGACTGCCGGCCGGATCGGCCAGCACGGAGGCGCGCAGCGGGTTGTCAGGATTGGTGTAGGCACGACGGGTTCCTTCATCCACCATCTCCTGCACAGTCATGTCGCTGTCCCACTGGACTTGCATGCCAATCTTGACGAAACAGGTCACGATGCCGGTGTCCTGGCAGAGCGGACGATGACCTTCGGCGGACATGCGGGAGTTGATCAGGATCTGGGCCAGCGCATCTTTGGCGGCCGGGTTGGCCTCACGGTCATACGCCGCTTTGGCAGCCTGAACAAAATCCAACGGGTGGTAATAGGAGATGTACTGGAGGGCATCTGCGATAGAATCGATGAAATCCTGTTTTTTTATAATGCTCATATCATCCTCACTGGTCCTTGTCTCTGCCACGGAGCAGGGCAAGGGCTTCCATATGATGGGCCGTGCTGACGTGCTGGCTAAAAACTATCAACCAGCAAAAAACGAACGACACGGCAGTTTTTTCTTAAGTCACCGACACCTATGATACGCTTGCCCACCAGCACCGACTAGGGTTCGGGAACCAAACTGTTGCCTGTGTAACATAAAATGACGCCAACACTTCATATCCATCATCTAGACCATAGTGCTGAACTCCATCAGCTTTTTGCCCGCCTGCAACATCAGCCGTGGGCCATGTTGCTGGAATCGGCGGGGCCACTCGGCGCCGATAACGGCTTTGATATCATCACTGCCGATCCGCTGGCGACCCTCGAAACCCGTGGCCAGGTTACCACTCTGCGTGTCGGGGTGAATATCAGCAAACACAGCGAAGATCCCCTCGCCCTGCTGGCCCATACCCAGCAACAGTTGCTGGGGGAGCTGGAACTGTGCGCCACTCACCTGCCCTTTATTGGCGGCGCCCTCGGCCTGTTTGGCTATGATCTGGGCCGTCGCTTCGAGCGACTGCCAGTGCAGGCCGCCGCCGATATCGCGGTTCCGGACATGGCGGTAGGTATCTACGACTGGGCGCTGCTGCGCAATGTGGCGACCGGCGACTGGCAGCTGGTGCACTGGGGGGATGAAGCAGGCCTTGCCAACCGGCTGGCCTGGCTTGAACAGCAGCAGGCCAAACCGGCCCCCGCTTTTGCCTTGCTGGGGTCGTGGCAGAGCAATATGAGCCGCGCCGAGTATGGCGAGAAGTTTGCACGCATTCAGGCATACCTCGCCGCGGGGGATTGCTACCAGATCAACCTGACCCAACGTTTCAGCGCCCCCTATCAGGGGGATGAGTGGCAGGCCTATTGCCTGCTGGCAACCGCCAACAAGGCCCCCTTCTCAGCCTTTATCCGCCTGCCGGAGAGCGCGCTGCTGAGCCTCTCCCCCGAGCGGTTCCTGCTGCTTGATGGCCGCTATATCGAAACCAAACCCATCAAGGGCACTCGTCCGCGCCACCCTGATCCGGCCATCGATCGGCAAGTCGCGCTGGAGCTGGCGCAGGCGGACAAGGACAGATCAGAGAATCTGATGATCGTTGATCTGCTGCGCAACGATATAGGTCGGGTCAGCCGGCCTGGCTCGGTCAGCGTGCCTCATCTCTTTGCGGTGGAGTCGTTTCCAGCGGTACATCATCTGGTCTCCACCATCCATGGTGAGCTGGATGCACGCTGGCAAGGGGTCGATCTACTGCGGGCCTGTTTCCCGGGTGGCTCCATCACAGGCGCCCCCAAGATCCGCGCCATGGAGATCATTGAAGAGCTGGAGCCCCAGCGCCGCAATGCCTATTGCGGCAGCATCGGCTACCTCAGCCAGCATGGCCGAATGGACACCAGCATCTGCATTCGCACTTTGATCGCCGAAGCGGGTCGCCTGCACTGCTGGGCCGGTGGCGGCATCATCGCCGACTCCGACGCCGACAGCGAATATCAGGAGACCTATGACAAGGTCGCCCGCATCCTGCCACCGCTGTCGGCGCTGTAACCCTCCCCACTGTCTGGCCAACGCACAGGAGAGCTCCCCGCCATGGATCGCCACGAACTGCTGACCCGCTTCCAGTTGCAGCAACCCGCCCCGGCCCATCGCCTCGCCATCGGCGGGCTCAGTCCGGCGGCGGTGTTGATCCCGGTGGTGATGCGCGATGAGGGGCTCAGCGTGTTATTGACCCGGCGCAGCCCCCGGCTGCGCCATCATGGGGGACAGATCAGCTTCCCCGGCGGGCGACAGGATCCCGGCGACGAAAACCTGATTGCCACGGCACTGCGGGAGACCGAAGAGGAGCTCGGCATTCCGGCCCGGCTGATCGAGGTGATCGGCACCCTCAACCCGCTCAATACGGTGTCACGATTCGAGGTACTGCCGGTGCTGGGGCTGCTCGATGGCAACTATCCCCTCATCCTGAGTCCGGATGAGGTGGATCACTCCTTCGAAGTGCCGCTGACCCATCTGCTGGATCGACGCAACCACATCCCCCTGACCCTTTCCAGAGGGGGGAAAGCACACACCATCTACTGGATCCCCTGGCAACAGCACTTTATCTGGGGGGCTACCGCCAGCATGATCAACCAGCTAGCCCAGCATCTCGCAAAATAACAATTTACCTACATTTGGCTGAGCGATATTTAATCATTAACACTAAAATAACGTGCCAATTGATAAACAATAATTGAATTTTTCTTGTTTTGATCACATTTCCATAAGAAAGTGCGGTTTTTCGTGCCGTAAAGATGAATTTGATCAACATTTTTGATTAGAAAAACCGTATCCTTGCGCCGACTTAATAAGAACCACACATTCGGGGTGAGATAGATGTCAAACACAGTCACTGGCACGCAGGGAGTTGCGGCGTCAACAGAGCAAGGGATCCGCTCTACTCAAACCACTCGTTGGGAAAAACGCGACTCTACCTGGGTCATCAGTTTGTTCGGGACCGCGGTTGGCGCGGGGATCCTGTTCCTGCCGATCAACGCGGGTATGGGCGGTTTCTGGCCGCTGGTCGTCATGGCGCTGCTGGTAGGTCCCATGACCTATCTGGCCCACCGTGGCCTGGCCCGCTTCGTGCTCTCCTCCAAAAAGCCAAATGCAGACATCACCGAAGTGGTGGAAGAGCACTTTGGCGTGGGTGCCGGTAAATTAATCACCCTGCTCTACTTCTTCGCCATCTACCCCATCGTGCTGATCTACGGCGTGGGTATCACCAACACCGTCGAAAGCTTTATGGTCAACCAGCTGCAGATGAGTGCCCCGCCGCGCTGGATCCTCTCCATCGTGCTGATCATGGGCATGATGTCGGTGATGCTGGCCGGTGAAAAGCTGATGCTGAAAGTGACCGAGCTGCTGGTTTATCCGCTGATCGCCATTCTGGCCGGTATCTCTTTGTACCTCATTCCGGACTGGACCGGTGCCGCGCTGGAGCAAGTGCCCTCTGCCAAGGATTTCGCCACGACCCTGTGGCTGACCATCCCGGTACTGGTCTTCTCCTTCAACCACAGCCCAGCCATTTCCAGCTTCTCCCTGGCCCAGCGCCGCGACCACGGTGATCAGGCTGTCGAGAAGGCCGATGCCATCCTCAAGCGTACCGCCATGGTGCTGCTGGGCTTCGTGATGTTCTTCGTCTTCTCCTGCGTCATGAGCCTGACACCGGCCCAGCTGGCAGAAGCCAAGGCCCAGAACATCGCCGTGCTCTCCTATCTGGCCAACCAGCATGCCAGCCCCATCATCTCCTACTTCGGTCCGCTGGTTGCGTTCGTGGCCATTGTCTCCTCCTTCTTCGGCCACTATCTGGGTGCCCGTGAAGGTCTGAAAGGGATGATCGTGCAGAACATGCGCAAGTCCGGCAAAGAGCCGAACGCCAAGAAAGTCGAGATGTTCATCATCGCCTTCTTCATCCTGACCCTGTGGGGCACTGCCATTGCCAACCCTTCCATCCTGGGCATGATTGAATCCTTGGGCGGCCCGATCATCGCTACCATCCTGTTCATCATGCCGATGTACGCCATCAAGCGTGTACCGGCCATGGCGAAGTATCAGGGCCATATCAGCAACGTATTTGTCGCTGTGATGGGGATGATCGCCATCTCCGCCATCCTCTATCAGCTGGTCGGTTAATCCCCCACCTGCCACTGATAACAAAAAGCCAGCCGAACAGTCGGCTGGCTTTTTTATCTCTGCAATCTCTGCATCCGCGATTGCCCTGCTCTCTCCTTATTACTCCCCCCACCTTGTTGGATATCTGCATGCTCACCAGCACCATGACTGAGCACGTCGGGTATCAACATGACCCCTCATGCCCGCAGCTCAGTATCGCCAACACGTTTACTCCCCCTCACCAAACCATGATGGTGTGTCTGATAGGACGGGTTCATCTGCCGCAGCCAGCCACCTCCATTCTTCTTTGATGCTGTGATGCTGTGATGCTGTGATGCTGTGATGCTGTGATGCTGTGATGCTGTGATGCTGTGATGCTGTGATGCTGTGATTATCTTGAAGAGCTGGGGTAAGCCATAGCAATCGGCTCTTGGCAGAGCAGGCAAAAATGTGTGACGCACAACAGAAGGAGGAAGCACGACTCAAAGGGATAAAGATAAGGCAGCACCCTGGACAAGGGCGACAGAATGTCCGGCACATCAGCCAATGAGATTGACCAAAGAGGAAAAGAGAGCAAAGCCGACAATAAAAAGCGCCCTCCGAAGAGGGCGCAAGTGTGTTGCGAAATTGAGCGTTGCTGAATCAGGCTTCGCGGCTCGGTACCGGAGCCACATCCAGCAGGGTTTCATCTTCAGCCATGCAAGCTGCGGCGGTGAACAACACGTCGGTGGAGCTGTTAAGGGCAGTCTCGGCAGAATCCTGAAGTACGCCGATGATAAAGCCGACGGCTACTACCTGCATGGCGATATCGTTGCTGATACCAAACAGACTGCAGGCCAACGGGATCAGCAGCAAAGAGCCACCGGCGACACCGGACGCGCCACAGGCACTGACGGTGGCAACCACAGAGAGCAGCACGGCCGTTGCCATGTCCACTTCCATCCCCAGGGTATGTACCGCCGCCATGGCGAGCACAGTGATGGTGATGGCCGCACCTGCCATGTTGATGGTGGCACCCAGCGGGATGGAGACCGCGTAGGTATCTTTGGGCAGGCGCAGTTTTTCACACAGCGCCATGTTGACCGGAATGTTGGCGGCAGAGCTGCGGGTAAAGAAGGCGGTCACGCCGCTCTCTTTGAGGCAGGTCAGCACCAGCGGATAGGGGTTGCGCTTGATCTTCCAGAAGACGATCAACGGGTTGACCACAAAGGCGATAAACAGCATGCAGCCGATCAGCACCACCAGCAGTTGGGCATAGCCAAACAGGGCATCGAAGCCGGTTTCTGCCAGCGTGGAGGCAACCAGACCCAAGATCCCGAGCGGAGCACAGCGGATCACCGCTTTCACGATGGCGGAGACACCGTGAGACAGATCAGTGATGAGCGCCTTGGTGCTCTCGTTGGCATGGCGCATGGCGATACCCAGACCGATGGCCCACGCCAGGATCCCGATATAGTTGGCATCCATCAACGCCTTGACCGGGTTGGTCACCACGTTGAACAGCAGGGTCTGCAGCACCTCGGTGATCCCGCCTGGCGGGGTGATCTCGGCAGTATTGGCCACCAGATGGAGGTTGGAGGGGAACAGGAAGCTGGCAATCACCGCGACCACGGCCGCAGAGAAGGTACCAAAAAGGTAGAGCGCCAGCAGCGGGCGAATATTGGTCTTCTGGCCCTGCTTGTGACCAATGATGGCCGCCATCACCAGTACGAATACCAGCAGCGGGGCTACCGCTTTCAGTGCACCAACGAACAGACTGCCGAGCAGACCTGCCGTTTTCGCCCACTCGGGCGCAAACAGTGCCAGCAAGATACCGAATACCAGACCAACCAGGATCTGGCTGACCAGACTGGTGCTATTGACCAGCCGAAGGAGGGGGTGTTGTTGTGTCATCAAAAAAGTCCCTAAGCACCGTAGTGCATGAATCATGAGTCCTGTCTGCAACCACCCATCGGGAGACCCCTGTCGCCCGAATGTGGTGTCTGTGGCCAGCCTTCTGTCGGGCCGATCCGCCAGTCACCGGATTGCATGACGGAATATCCCATTCGCCATCTTTTTTTTCCAGAGACTCACCAAAAAATATCCCGTTTCCATCACAAAAAACCGCAACAAAACCTTAACCACAGCGCAACCACCCATTTTTGTACGTTTTATCGACACTCTCTGCCCTTGCCCTCACGACCATTCCTGTGTCATCCGTGACCGGCGTCGCTGTGCTATCATCCCCCATTTGCCGCGGAGCTTTGCCATGATCCCATCCCTGCTCAACCAATATTTTGGTTTCTCCGCACTCAGACCTGGTCAGGAGGCGGTGATCAGCCGGGTGCTGGTAGGTCAGAGTGCCGCCGCCATCTTTCCCACCGGCTCCGGCAAGTCGCTCTGTTATCAACTGCCTGCCCTCGCCCTGCCTCACCTGACCCTGGTGATCTCGCCGCTGCTGGCGCTGATGCACGATCAACTCGCCTTCCTTAAAAGCAAGGGAATAAGCGCCGCAACCCTCGACTCGAGCCAGAGCCCGGAGGAGAGCCGACGAGTGATGCAACAGGCGCTGGATGGCCAACTCAAGATCCTGATGATTTCGGTGGAACGGCTCAAAAACGAGCGTTTTCGCCGCTTTATCCAGCAAGTGCCGCTCTCGCTGCTGGTCGTCGATGAGGCGCACTGTATCTCGGAGTGGGGCCACAACTTTCGCCCCGACTACCTCAAGCTGCCGAGCTATCGCCATGACCTGAAGATCCCGCAAGTGCTGCTGCTGACGGCCACCGCCACACCGGCGGTTATTCAGGATATGCAGACCAAATTCGGCATCGCGCCGGAGGGGGTCGTGGTCACCGGTTTCTATCGCCCCAATCTTGATCTGGCAGTCATTCCCCGGTCGCCCGATGCGCGGGATAGCTGGCTCGCGCAGGAGTTGGCCAACGATCCGGCGGCCCCCACCATCGTCTACGTCACCTTGCAACACACCGCAGAAGCCTGTGCCGAGCAACTGATTAGAGAAGGGATCAACGCCCGCGCCTATCATGCCGGACTCGACTCGGCGCTGCGCAGTCAGATCCAGCACGACTTCATGGCGGGCAAGGTGGATTGCATCGTCGCCACCATCGCCTTTGGCATGGGGATCGACAAAGCGGATATCCGGCGGGTCATTCACTACGATCTGCCCAAATCCATCGAGAACTACAGCCAGGAAATTGGCCGCGCCGGGCGGGATGGCCAGCCATCGCGCTGTATCGTGCTGGCCAACCAGAGCCAACTGCCGGTGCTGGAGAACTTCGTCTATGGCGATACGCCGGATTTGAGTGCCATCCTCCAGCTCCTTGCCATCATCAAGCAGAGCGGGAACGAGTGGGAATTCACCCTGCTGCGCCTCTCCAACGACACCAATATCCGCCAGTTGCCCCTTAAAACCCTGCTGGTCTATCTGGAGATGGCGGGCATCATCACCCCGGCCTACAGCTACTACGCAGATTACCGCTTCAAGTTTGTGCTGGATAAAGGCGAGATAGTGAGCCGCTTCAATCCGGAACGCCGTCAGTTTCTGGAGCAGCTGTTCGCCTGTGCCCCGCAAGCGCGCAGCTGGTGCACCATGGACTTTGACGCCCTCTGGCAGGGCTATCAGGGGGAGCGGCAGCGGGCCGTTGCGGCGCTCGACTACCTGCAGCAGCAAGGCTGGATCGAGCTTGAAAGCAAACAGATGACCGAGGTCTACCGGATCACCCGTCAGGGGTGGGACAGCGAGCAGGAAGCAAATGCCCTGCACGCCCTGTTCCTGCAAAAAGAGCAGAGCGAGCTGGCAAGACTGCAAGGCATGCTCGACTTTTTCACCTCAAGTGAGTGCCTGAGTCACCGCCTCGCCCGCTATTTTGCCGATGAGGTGGCGCCGGTTCATTGTGGCCACTGTTCGGTTTGTCGTGGCGAGGTAGCACATCTCCCTCCCCTGCCCCAACTGGCCATGCCAAACGAGGCGGGGATCCGCGCCTGGTGCGATCCGCTCATTGCCAAGACAGGTTCGGTGGATGCTCGTGTTCTGGCCCGCTTCTTGTGTGGTATCGCCACACCGCTGACCAGCCGGGTCAAAGCCAAATCGCTGGCGGGTGCAGGCCAGTTGGCCGCCCACCCGTTTGCCTGCGTCCTGGCGGCAGTGCAACAAGCCTACCCTTGCTAGATGAGTGCTGGCGGCGTCAATAGCCACCAGCAGAAACAAGCGTTTACAGACGCAGAAAAAGAAGACCCTCGCGGTTGCGAGGGTCAAGCCAACGGAAACGTGCTTAAACAGAGCTTGGTGAGGCAACAGTCAACTCTCTTGCTAAAGCGTCTTGCTGCTCACACATCGCCAATCTAGGGCACTCAAAATGTAGCGTCAATGTAAAAATTAGAGCTAAAACTCCAAAAAAAGTGATTTACGTTGACGTTCACGTAATGACATTCTCATCCATAACCCCGCCAACCCGCAGCCCCATTGCCTTTCGTCAAACCCCTTAATCTTTTCGCAATAAGTTCCCTCTTTCCCATAAACATTTATTTTTTATGTCTTTGACATTTACCTCACTATCGTGGCAAAAATAATTTAACAGTCAGTAACATAGCGGTGTTGTTGACTGACCCTCCCCGCACAAGGATCGGGCAGGTTTCTTCAGAATTTAACCTATCAACCGTGATGGATTACTGGAGTCTGTTGACTAGGCTTTAAAAGCGCACAACACAAAAGCAGTCATCCACTTTTTTCAGGGTAAGCGACTATAACGAGGGCAAAGTTATGGGCATATTCGAGCATTACCAACAGCGATATGAAAAAGCGAGAGAAGAGGAATATACCATCCAGGA
The DNA here is from genome assembly GCF_019046985.1 of Aeromonas sp. FDAARGOS 1417. Lineage (NCBI taxonomy): Bacteria > Pseudomonadati > Pseudomonadota > Gammaproteobacteria > Aeromonadales > Aeromonadaceae > Aeromonas > Aeromonas sp. FDAARGOS 1417. The sequence goes on from NZ_CP077221.1 coordinate 773,871, forward strand.
GTTCCTGGATATGTGTAAGCAGGACAAAGCCTGCTACGCCTCCGCAGCCGAACGTCTGCTGACCGCCATTGGTGAGCCGGAGATGGTAGACACCTCAGCCAACCCCAGACTGAGCCGACTCTTCTCCAACCGCGTCGTGGCACGCTATCCCGCCTTCAAGGATTTCTACGGGATGGAAGAGGCCATCGAACAGATCGTCTCCTACCTCAAACACTCCGCCCAAGGGCTGGAGGAGAAGAAACAGATCCTCTATCTGCTGGGCCCCGTTGGCGGCGGTAAATCCTCGCTGGCAGAGAAACTCAAATCCCTGATGCAGAAGGTGCCCATCTATCGCATCAAGGGCTCACCGGTCAACGATCACCCCTTCTGCCTGTTCGATATCGAAGAGGATGGGGAGATCCTGGAAAAAGAGTACGGCATCCCGCGCCGTTACCTGCGTCCCATCATGTCCCCCTGGGTGGCCAAACGCCTGCACGAGTTTGGCGGCGACATCACCAAGTTCAAGGTGGAGAAGGTCAACCCCTCCATCCTCGATCAGATTGCCATCGCCAAAACGGAACCGGGCGATGACAACAACCAGGATATCTCCTCACTGGTCGGCAAGGTCGACATCCGCATGCTGGAGCACTTCGCCCAGGATGATGCCGATGCTTACTCCTACTCAGGTGCGCTGTGCAAGGCGAACCAAGGGGTGATGGAATTTGTTGAGATGTTCAAAGCGCCCATCAAGGTGCTGCACCCGCTGCTGACTGCAACTCAGGAGGGGAACTACAACGGTACCGAAGGGCTCTCAGCCCTCCCCTTTGACGGCATTCTGCTGGCCCACTCCAACGAATCCGAGTGGCAGCAGTTCCGCAACAACAAGAACAACGAAGCTTTCCTCGACCGGGTATACATCGTCAAGGTGCCTTACTGCCTGCGCGTCTCCGAAGAGGTGAAGATCTACGAGAAACTGCTGATCAACAGCGAATTGACCGAGGCCAAATGCGCCCCGGGCACCCTCGAGCTGCTGGGACAGTTCTCGGTACTGTCACGGCTGAAAGAGCCGGAAAACTCCAGCATCTACTCCAAGATGCGGGTCTATGATGGCGAGAGCCTGAAAGACACCGATCCCAAGGCGAAGAGCTATCAGGAGTATCGCGACTACGCCGGTGTGGACGAGGGGATGAATGGTCTTTCTACCCGTTTTGCGTTCAAGATCCTCTCCCGCGTCTTCAACTTCGACCACGCGGAAGTGGCTGCCAACCCGGTGCACCTCTTCTATGTACTGGAGCAGCAGATCGAGCGCGAGCAGTTCCCGCAAGAGCTGCACGATCGCTACCTTGAGTTCATCAAGGGCTATCTGACCCCGCGTTATGTGGAGTTCATCGGCAAGGAGATCCAGACCGCCTATCTCGAGTCCTACTCCGAGTACGGTCAGAACATCTTCGATCGCTACGTCACCTACGCCGACTTCTGGATCCAGGATCAGGAATACCGTGACCCCGAAACCGGCCAGCTGTTTGACAGAGCATCCCTCAACAGCGAGCTGGAGAAGATCGAAAAACCCGCCGGGATCAGCAACCCGAAAGATTTCCGCAACGAAATCGTCAACTTCGTGCTGCGTGCCCGGGCCAACAATGCAGGCCGTAACCCCAACTGGACCAGTTACGAGAAGCTGCGCACCGTGATCGAGAAGAAGATGTTCTCCAACACGGAAGAGCTGCTGCCGGTTATCTCCTTCAACAGCAAAACCTCGGCCGAGGAGCAGAAGAAGCACGATAACTTTGTCGAGCGGATGATGGAGAAAGGCTACACCCGCAAACAGGTGCGACTGCTCTCCGAATGGTATCTCAGGGTACGCAAGTCATCCTGACCCTGACTGTTCAAGGGGGAGTTATGGCGCATTTTATCGACCGCAGGCTCAACGGCAAAAACAAAAGCGCTGTCAATCGGCAGCGCTTCATCCGCCGCTACAAGAAGCAGATAAAACAAGCGGTCTCGGATGCTGTCTCCAAGCGCAGCATTCAGGACGTAGACAAGGGCGAGAGCATCAGCATCCCGACCAAGGATATCGGCGAGCCCCATTTTCATCAGGGGCACGGTGGTAAACGGGAGATGGTGCATCCCGGCAATGACCAGTTCGTCTCCGGCGACAAGATTGACCGTCCCAAAGGAGGAGGCGGCGGACAGGGTTCCGGCGAGGGACAGGCATCCAATCAGGGGGAAGGGGCCGATGATTTCGTGTTCCAGATCTCCAAGGATGAGTATCTCGATCTGCTGTTTGAAGATCTGGAGCTGCCCAGGCTGCAGAAAACCCAGCTCAATCAGCTGATGGAAGTCAAAACCTACCGTGCTGGCTACACCTCAAACGGGGTGCCCGCCAACATCAACGTGGTGCGTTCCCTGCAAAATTCGCTGGCACGGCGCATGGCGCTGCAAGCAGGCAAGAAACGCCAATTGCATGAACTGGAAGATCGGCTGGCCCTGCTGGCCACCGATCCCAACGAACACTTTGCCGAGATCGCCCTGCTCGAGAAGGAGATCAGGGAGCTGAAACGACGGATCGATGCGGTGCCGTTTATCGACACCTTCGATCTCAAGTTCAACAACTTCGTCAAACGACCCGTCCCTTCCAGTCAGGCGGTGATGTTCTGTCTGATGGACGTCTCGGGCTCCATGGATCAGGCCACCAAGGAGATGGCCAAGCGTTTCTATATCCTGCTCTATCTGTTCCTCAGCCGGACCTACAAGAACGTTGAGGTGGTCTACATCCGCCACCACACCCAGGCCAAGGAGGTGGACGAGCACGAGTTTTTCTACTCCCAGGAGACAGGCGGCACCATCGTCTCCAGCGCCCTCAAGATGATGAATGACATCATCAACGAGCGTTACCCCGCCAACCAGTGGAACATCTATGCGGCGCAGGCGTCGGATGGTGACAACTGGGCTGATGACTCACCGCAATGCAGGGAGATCCTGGCGCGGGACATCATGCCAAGGGTGCGGTACTACTCCTACATCGAGATCACTACCCGTGCCCACCAGACCCTGTGGCACGAATATGAGTCGGTAGCCAGCCAGTTCCCCCACTTTGCGATGGAGCACATTCGCAAGGTCGAGGATATCTATCCGGTGTTCCGCGAGCTGTTCAAGAAACAAGCGGCGTGAGGAGGTCACATGATCGAAACAGAAAAACGTGTAGCGCCACTGGATGACGGACCAGACTGGAACTTCGATCTGCTGGAGACCTATCACCAGGAGATCGCCCGGGTCGCCCGTTTCTACAAACTGGATACCTACCCCAACCAGATCGAGGTGATCACCGCCGAGCAGATGATGGATGCTTACTCCAGCGTTGGCATGCCCATCGGCTACCAGCACTGGTCGTTCGGCAAGCGCTTTATCCATACCGAGCGCAACTACAAGCGCGGCCAGATGGGGCTGGCCTACGAGATCGTCATCAACTCCGATCCCTGCATCGCCTACCTGATGGAGGAGAACACCATGCCGATGCAGGCGCTGGTGATGGCCCACGCCTGCTACGGTCATAACTCCTTCTTCAAGAACAACTACCTGTTCAAGGCCTGGACCGATGCCTCATCCATCATCGACTACCTGCTGTTTGCCAAGAACTACATCACCCAGTGTGAAGAGAAGCATGGCATTGAGGCGGTGGAACAACTGCTCGACTCCTGCCATGCCCTGATGAACTTCGGGGTGGATCGCTACAAGCGTCCCCAGAAGATCTCGATGGCAGAGGAGAAGCGGCGTCAGAAGGCGCGGGAAGATTATCTGCAGACTCAGGTCAACGAGCTATGGCGAACCCTGCCCAAGCAGCATAAAGCCGCTGGTGTGGAGGACAGGCGCTACCCCGCCGAACCCCAGGAGAACATTCTCTACTTTATCGAGAAAAATGCCCCCTTGCTGGAGCCCTGGCAGCGGGAAGTGGTGCGCATCGTGCGCAAGATAAGCCAGTATTTCTATCCGCAAAAGCAGACTCAGGTGATGAACGAGGGGTGGGCCACCTTCTGGCACTACACCATCCTCAATCACCTCTATGACGAGGGCAAGCTGAGCGATCGCTTCATGATGGAGGTGCTGCATAGCCACACCAACGTGGTTTATCAACCGGCTTACAACAGCCGCTACTACTCGGGGATCAACCCTTATGCGCTGGGGTTTGCCATGTTTACCGACCTGCGCCGCATCTGCGAGAACCCGACCGAGGAAGATAGATACTGGTTCCCCGACTATGCCGGCAGCAACTGGGTCGACACCCTCCACTTTGCCATGCAGAACTTCAAGGACGAGAGCTTTATCAGCCAGTTCTTAAGCCCGAAAGTGATGCGGGATATGAAGCTGTTCGCTATTGATGACGACGATCTGAAGAACTATCTGAAGGTCTCCGCCATCCACAATGACGAGGGGTACCGTCAGGTGCGCAATACCCTGTCGGCCCAATACAACCTCAGCAATCTGGAGCCCAATATTCAGGTCTACAACGTCGCCGTGAAGGGGGATCGCTCCCTCACCCTGCGCTATGTGCCCCACAACCGCATTCCCCTTGGCGACTCTCGCCATGAGGTGCTCAAGCACCTCCATCAACTGTGGGGATTCGATGTGGTGCTGGAGCAGGATAACGGCGAGCTGCCGCCCGATATCATCGGCCGCTGCCCGGAGCGCAAACCGGGGATCTGACCCGTGACGTGATATCTCGACGGCCCACTTCGGTGGGCCGTTTTTTAATCGGTTGCTTCTGCCAGCATGAGCGCAGCCCAAGCCGTACAACCCGAACAAGCCACAACATAGAAAGAGGCCCGCATGGTGTGCGGGCCTCTTTGCCTTGCGGTCACTCTGCTGCGATTATCAGTAGAAGGTCTGCTGCTCTGCGGCCATCGCCTTGAGGCGGGCGCAGGGTGTAAACCGGTCGCCGTGGCGCTTCTGGTAATACTCCAGACGGCCAACCAGATGATCGATCCCGAGCGTGTCCATATAACGGAACGGGCCGCCAAGGAAAGGCGGGAAACCGATGCCGAAGATGGCGCCGATATCACCATCACGGGCCGACGCCACCACACCGCTATCCAGCGCCATCGCCGCTTCGTTGAGCATCAGCAGCACGCAGCGCTCGGCGATCTCCTGACGGGCCAGCTTGGCAGAAGGCTTGATGCCGAGCACGCCATAGACGCTCTCGTCCACCGTCTTCTTTCCCTCTTTGCCAGTCAGCTTGTTGCGCGGTGCCGCCTTGCCATAGAGGTAGAAGCCCTTGCCGTTCTTGCGTCCCTTGCGATCATTTTGCAGCAGTTTGTCGAACGCCTTGGGCGCCTGGAACTGCTCGCCGCCCAGCTCTTTCTCGAGAATGGGGGAGATCTTGGCACCCACATCGATCCCAACCTCATCGAGCAAGGTGATGGGGCCAACCGGGAAGCCAAAGTCCAGCAGCGCGCTATCCAGCACCTCCACCGGCTCCCCTTCCAGCACCAGTCTTGCCGCCTCATTCATGTAGGGCGCCAGGATGCGGTTGACGTAGAAACCGGCTTCGTCCTTCACCACGATGGGCGTTTTGCCCTGGGCGCGGGCAAAAGCCAGGGTGGTAGCGACCGTCTCGGCACTGGTGCCAGCGTGGGGGATGATCTCCGCCAGCGGCATCTTGTCCACCGGGCTGAAGTAGTGCAGCCCCACGACTCGCTCCGGATGCGCCGCCTCTGCCGCAATCTGGTTGATGGGCAAGGAGGAGGTGTTGGAGGCAAACACTGTGTGTTCACCGCACTCACGCTCCACGTCCTTCACCATCTGGTGTTTGAGATTGAGATCTTCAAACACCGCCTCCACCACCATGTCCACCCGGTGAAAACCGGAGTAATCGAGGGTGCCGGTCAACAGGCTCATCTGCTTTTCCAGCTCGCTGCGCAAAATGTGACGGCGCTTGAGCTTCTTGGCCAGAATGTCATAGCTGTAGCGCATGGCATTGCCGATCCCGGCGCTTGCCACATCCTTGATCCGCACCGGCACACCCGCCTTGGTGGCAGTGACAAATGCGATGCCGCCCCCCATCAGACCACCGCCCAGCACGGCGGCATGGGCCACCTTGCGCGGCTCGGCCCCCTGATAGGTGACCTCTTTCTTCATCTCGGTGGTGGCAAAGAAGATGGAACGCAGGGCGGCAGACTCAGCCGTCATCACCAGCTCGCCAAAGTGACGGGATTCGGCAGCCAGACCTGCCTTCATTCCCTCCTCCACGCCAATGCGCACAACGTCCAGGATCCGCTCCAGCGCCGGGTAGTTGCCACGGGTCTTGGCTTTCACCCCCTTGCTGGCCTGATCGAACAGCACCTTGCGACCCAGTTTGTTAGTCTCCAGCACCTTGCCCTGCAGATCCCGTTTCAGCTGATGGCGCGGTTTGCCCTTCTTGGCCAGCTTGATGGCAGCATCCAGCAAGATTGACAGCGGCACCACATCGTCCACCAGCCCCAATTTCTTGGCCTGTTTGGCACGAACCTGCTTGCCGGTCAGCATCAGATCCAGCGCCTTGGCCACCCCGATAAGGCGCGGCAGACGCTGGGTACCGCCAGAGCCCGGCAGTAGGCCGAGCTGCACTTCCGGCAATCCCAGCACAGATTTGCCATGATCGGTCACCACCCGACCATGACAGGCCAGCGCCAGCTCCAGCCCGCCACCGAGGCAGGGGCCGTGAATGGCGGCGATCACCGGAATAGTCAGCCCCTCGATCTCGGCAAAAATCTCCTGCCCTTCTCGTGACAGGGTCTCGGCATCCTTGGCACTGGTGCAGGCGGCAAGCATGGTGATGTCAGCGCCGGCAATGAAGGAGTCCTTTTTACCGGAGGTGATCACCAGCCCGATCAAATCCTTGTTGCGTTTCACTTCGGCCAGCACGGTGCGGATATCCTCCACAAAGGCGGCCTTCAGGGTATTCATGCTCTCGCCCGGCACATCCATGGTGAGGATGCCGATGCCATCTTTGCGAACATCCAGGGAAAAAGTCTTAGCGCTCATCATTCAACCTCCAACACCATAGCCACGCCCAATCCACCCGCCGCGCAGGCGGTGTTGAGCCCCAATCCCCCGCCGCGACGACGCAGCTCGTGCAGGGTCTGGGTGATCATCCGCGCACCGGTCGCGGCAAAGGGGTGGCCATAGGCCAGCGAACCGCCGAGGACGTTGAACTTCTCCATGTCCACCTCGCCGATGGCCTGATCGCGGCCCAGCTTGTCACGGGCAAACTCGTGGCTGGCAAACATCTTGAGGTTGGCCAGCGTCTGGGCGGCAAAGGCTTCGTGCATGTCGATCAGGGTCAGATCGCTGAGCGTGATACCGGCTCTGTCCAGCGCCAGCGGCGTAGCGTAGGAGGGCCCCATCAGCATGTCTTGCCAGACATCGATGGCCGAGAAGGCGAAGCTGCGGATATAGCCAAGCGGTTCGAGGCCCAGCTCTTTCGCCCGACCTTCGCGCATCAACAGCACGGCAGCGGCGCCATCGGTCAGCGGGGTGGCATTGGCAGCAGTGACTGTGCCATGGACTCGGTCAAACACCGGCTTGAGCTTGGCGTAGCTCGCGAGATCCGAGCTTTCACGGATATTGTTGTCCCGCTCGAGCGGCGACTTGTAAGGCGGTACATGAGCGGTAAACACCTCACCGCTGAGCTTGCCATCGGCCCAAGCCTGCGCGGCCAGGGTGTGGGAGCGGTGCGCCAGCGCATCTTGCGCCTCGCGGCTGATCTGGTGGCTCTTGGCCATCTGCTCAGCGGTCTGCCCCATGGAGAGGCCGGTCGAATATTCCGCCACAGCGGGCGGCACCGGCAGCAGATCCTTGACGCGCAGCTGACGCAGAATATTGAAGCGCTGCTGCAGATTGCGCGCCTTGTTGAGATCCACCAGGGCGCGGGCCAGCTTCTTGCTCACCCCGATAGGCAGCACGGAGGAGGAGTCGGCGCCGCCGGCGATGGCGATGTCTACAGTCCCCGCCATGATGGATTCGGTGACGTTGGCCACCGCCTGAAAACTGGTGGCGCAGGCGCGAGAGACGCTATAGGCATCGGTATTGACGCTCATGCCGGTACCGAGCACGATCTCGCGGGCAATATTGGGGGCTTCCGGCATCTGTACCACCTGGCCAAACACCAGCTGGTCGATAAGCTTGGGATCGAGATCGGTACGGGCAAGCATCTCGCTCACCACCAGTTTGCCGAGATCGACTGCAGGCACGCCATGAAAGGCGGTGGCCTGCTTGGCAAAGGGGGTACGCAGCCCCGCCACGACGGCAATCCGTTCGCCCTGGCGAGTCGTCAGTTTCAATGGCTGTTTCATCCTGGCTCCTTGGTTTAAAAGGCAGAGGTCTGACCTCATTGCGCCACATCTTAACAATCCAATCACAAGTTTCATACAGCTGATTGAAACTAAATTAAGCGCGGCAAGGCCCCTTTGCTCGCCCTTGGGAAGCAACTGGAGTATAAAAAGATCAACTTCCATAAAAACAACGGGTTTATCGCATGGCAGCGGCCGAGTTCAGAGCACTTAGGGACTATCTTGGCAGTCAGATCCTGGGGCAGGAGGAGCTAATAGAAGGGCTCCTGATTGCCCTGTTATGTGAAGGACATGTGTTAATCGAAGGGGCCCCCGGGCTGGCCAAAACCCGCGCCGTCAAGGCGCTCGCTGGCGCCGTCGAAGGGCGCTTTGCCCGTATCCAGTTTACCCCCGACCTACTTCCTGCCGATCTCACCGGCAGCGAGGTGTTTCACCCGCAGGATGCCAGTTTTGTTTTCCAGCCAGGCCCCCTCTTCAACCATCTGGTGCTGGCAGACGAGATCAACCGGGCGCCAGCCAAGGTACAATCAGCGCTGCTGGAAGCCATGGCCGAACACCAGATCACCGTGGGCAAAAAGAGCTGGCGGCTGCCACCTCTCTTTATGGTCGCCGCCACCCAGAATCCTATCGAGCAGGAGGGAACCTATCCCCTGCCGGAGGCGCAGCTCGACCGCTTTCTGCTCAAGTTGATGGTGGATTACCCGAGCCCCACGATGGAGCTCGCCATCTTGCAGCTCAACGCCAGCGGCGAACAGCTTGGCGCGGCATCAGTGACCCTGAGTCAGACCAGCTTGCAGCGTGCCCGCAGCGACGTGCTGGCGGTAACCATGCAAAGCCGACTGGAGCACTATCTGGTGGAGCTGGTCTGCGCCACTCGCCCGGGCAGCGGCCTGTGCCCAGCCCTTGAGCCATTGATTGCCGTGGGAGCCAGCCCTCGGGCTACGCTGGGGCTGGCTCGCTCCGCCCGTGCCCGAGCCTGGCTCGCCGGACGTGATTATGTGCTGCCGGAAGATATCCAGCTGCAAGCCTATCCGGTGCTGCGCCACCGCCTTATTCCCAGCTATCAGGCACTGGCCGACAATCTGGATAACGATATCCTGATCGCCCAACTGCTGGATCAGGTGCCATGTCCCTAACGCCGGACCTCCATCCCGATATCGCCCTGTCGCTGCCACGGCTGCTCAATATCCGGCTCTGGGCCAAGGCCAAGAAGCCACCTCACGCAGGCAGAAGCAGCAGCGAACGCGGCAAACCGGGCCGATCTCCCGGACTCACGTTTCGGGAGCTGCGCGCCTATCAGGCTGGTGACGAGGTACGCCATATCGACTGGCGAGTGACCGCACGCCTCGGTCGTCCCTATACCCGCCTCTATAGCGAGGAGCTCGATCAGGCGCACTGGCTGCTGCTCGATCTCTCTCCCGCCATGTATTTCGGCTCCACACTACAGCTCAAGGCGCGTCTGGGGTGCGAGCTGGCAGCAGCCTTGATCTGGCAAGGGGAGAAGCAGCACAACACCCTGATCTGCCTCGGGCTTATCCCCCATCACCAGAGCCAGCGCGGCAGCGTGCTGCCCCTGCTCGAATCCCTCTGCCATCACTACCAGCAAGGGCTGGCACGTCGGCCCCTTTCTCACTCGCTAGCCGACATCTTGTCCGGCGTGAAGTTGCCTCACGGAGCCAAGCTGACGATCATCACCGACCACAGACCCTGCGAGTCGACGCTCTGTCAGCAGTTGCAGCTGCTCTCGCGGCGCCACGATATTCACTATTGGCAGATCCGCGATCCCCTCGAGGCAGCCCTTCCCCAAGGCGGCCAGCTACCGGTGGCCATCGATCGGCCAGGCCAGCACTATCAGGGCTGGCTGGATGGGGGCCATGACGGTTTCTCCCAGCGCTACCGGCATGTCGCCGAGAAGCAACTAGCCCACGGCAAGCAGTTGCTGTTGCCATTGGTGCAGCGCCTCTATCTGCTCGATAACAGCCAGACGCTGCAACAGCAGTGGCAGGAGGGGTTATGTCATCAGGGATGAGCTCGCCCGCCGAACTCGACAGCGCCAGTCCCGCCTCCGAGGCCATCACTCCGCCGCTGGCCGCCCTGATGCGAGACATCCACCCGGGGCCGGATCTGATTGAACAGAGTCTTGACCCCAGAGTGCAGGCGCTATTGTGGCTATTGATCACAGGTCTATTGCTGCTGCTGATCGTCCTGATTGCCCGCAGGGTGATACGTTACCGCCGCTGGTGTCGTCAGCTGGAGGGAGATCCGGCACTGCTGGTGGCACGCATACAGGAGGCCCTGCGTCATGAAGCACTGCAACGTTGGCCCGAGGCGCGCCAGCTGCAGGGAGAGGCGTGGCTCGCCTTCGTTGATCGTCACGGGGGCAGCAATTTTAGCCAGTTTTCGTCTCACTGGAGCAGTTGGCTCTATGGCAGCCAGAACCCGACTCGCGAGCAGTGCGAACAGCTTCGGCAACATTATCGCCGCTGGGGTCAGACCCTCTTCTTGCAACGATCTCCCCGCTCGGGGCGTAAAGCCGCGCGGAGGCATCCATGACCCTGGCCTGGCCCTGGTTTGCGCTGGCGCTGGTGCTGCCCTTGCTGGTGCGCTTCGGCTTGCCGCCCCTGCGCCGCGGCTATTTGGCTCACCCCGGGTTTGCGCTGCTGCGCCCTCACGCCGGATTGCCACTCTGGCGCGCCATGCTGCTCTGGTGTGCCCTTATCCTCGCCCTCTGCCGCCCCCAGTGGTGGGGGGAACCGGTGATCCAATATGAAGGGAGTCGAGATCTGCTGCTGGCGGTGGATCTGTCAGACAGCATGCGCACCCCTGATATGCTCGATAACGGCGAGCAGCAAGCACGGCTAACGGCGGTGCGCCAGCAGATCAAGACGCTGATCGCCAAACGGGCCGGAGACAGGGTGGGCCTCATTGTCTTTGCCGATCACGCCTACCTGCTCTCTCCCCTCACTCAGGAGATCCCGGCGCTGTTGACCTTGAGCGACGAGCTCGATTTTGATCTGGTCGGCCGAACCACCGCCCTTGGCGAAGCCATCCAGCTGGCACGTCAGCATGGAGATCCGGGTCGCCCCACCGCCCTGCTGCTGGTCACTGATGGCCGCAATACCGCAGGCAATGCCGACCCGCAGCAAGAGGCCAAACTCGCCGCAGCGCAGGGAATAAGGATCTACACGCTGGGGGTCGGGGCCGATCCCGATACCTTTATCCAACCCTACGATGAGGCGGGCAGCGGTCAGGCCGATCCCAGCAGCGAACTGGACGAGCCGCTCCTGAAAGAGCTGGCCGAGACAGGCCAGGGGCGTTACTTTCGGGCACGCACCCAGAGCGATCTCGATGCCATCAACGCGACTCTCAATGCCCTTGAACCTGCCCCCATGCCGATTGCCCAGTACCAGCCGGTGATCGAGCTCTACCCCTGGCCGTTGGCACTGCTTTGTGGCTTGCTGCTTCTGCCATCAGGGCACGGCAGGCTGGAGTTTCGCAAGGTGCGTAGCTGGCTGGCACGAGGCGCGCACAGATGGAGTTGATCTTGCTCCGTCCCCTGTGGCTGATCGCACTCATCCCCTGGCTCTGGCAAGGGTGGCACCGTCGTCGCCAGCCCCCGCTGATCGCACCTGCGATGCAGGCTTATCTGCTGCCAGCCTCTCGTCCTCAACGTCCCTGGCTCTGGCTGGCAACCCTGCCCGTCATTTTGGCCCTGAGCGGACCGGCACTGCGCGATGAGCTGCAACAGCAGCCTGCGGCACCGCTCGATATCTGGCTGCTGGACTTGTCACGCTCGATGACCGCCACCGATCTCAAACCGGATCGGGCGACCCGGGTCAGATGGCAGTTGCAGCAGCTGCTGAGCCGCGCCAAGGGCGAGCGCATTGCGCTGATCCTCTACGCAGGCGACGCCTACCTCGCCATGCCGCCAACTCGGGATCATCAGGCCCTTTCGCTGCTGCTGCCAGACTTGCGCCCCGATATCATGCCGCTGCAGGGCAGCAACCCGGCACGGGCGGTGGAACTTGCCATGAAGCAGCTGGCCCCTGGAGAACAAGCGCGTCTACTGCTGATCACCGATGACCTCACCCAGAATCAGATGACCCAAATCGCCGCCCTGTGGCCCTGCCAGCAACGCCTGCTTTGCCGCGACACCCAGTCGGCACGCCTCGATATTCTGCTTGCTAGCAGTGGTCAACCGGCCCCCATGCCCGCCACTCCGGCCAATGAGTTGGGGTTTGCCACCCGCATGCCCGCGCAGTTGCCCGCCCCCGATAGTCAGGCCATTGCCGCTCTGGCCAATCGTCTCGGTGGTGAGCTGCAGTGGCTTGGCAGCGACGCACCCCGCTTTGCACCGCTGCCCACCACGACCTCGGCCCTCACCCCGGCGCCATTGGATCTTGGCCCCTGGTTGCTGATCCCCTTGTTACCGCTCGCCTTGCTGGCCAGAGTCGGCGCCCGGTTGATGATCGCACTGATGGTGGGAGCGCAGTTGCTTGCGACACAAGATCTGCAAGCAGCAGAGCGGGCGGATCTGCAAGCGATGCAGGCTTATCAAGAGGGGGATTTTCAGCGGGCAGCCCGCACCTTCAACGATCCAGTCTGGCGCGGCAACGCCTGGTATCGGGCCGGAGCCTACCGGCAAGCGATCGCAGCCTATCAGGAAGCAGCGAGTGCCACTGCCCACTACAACCGCGGCAATGCCCTGCTGCAACTGGGGGAGTTTGCCGCCGCCAAAGAGGCCTATCTGGCCGCTCTGGCGCTCGAACCCGGCCATGAAGATGCGCTCTATAACCTCTCTCTGTTACAGGGCGCAGCGGCGGCTGCTCCCGATACCAGCAACAGCAAGCAACCCGAACCATCGGCTGAACAGCAGGCAGCAGCAATGCCCTTGCCACCCTCCCCCCCGGTGTTGCTGCTGGAGCAGCGGCTGCGCAAAGAGGCGCTGCGCCGGGATCTGATCAAGGTGGAGGAGCCCTGGTGACGCGGGCAGGATGGGGGCTGTTGCTCGCACTGGCGACTCCACTTTGCTGGGCCTTGCCCCCACGGGCAGAGCTGCTGCCGGGGGCCGACCCCAGCGATTGGCTGCTGATCATCGAAGCGGATGGCGAGCGCCAGAGCAGCGAACTGGAGATCACCCCCCTACTGCGCCAGTTTGCAGTGGGCAGAGTGACCATGAGCCGGGTCACCACCCCGGTACAACAACTGACTCGCTGGCAGATCCCGCTGCACCAGAGCGACTCACCCGCTAATACAAAGGTGGTGATTGCACCGCTCAAACTCGGAAATGAGTTTACCCCCTCGCTCACCCTGCCATTGAGAGAGGCGAAAGCGGCGGCGCTGCCGCAACCCGCAGCCCCCTCGCCCCTCGAGATGCAGGCCAGCCTTGATCATCAGGGCCCGCTCTATCCCGGCCAGCCGGTGATCTACCGGCTGACACTCTGGCTGCCTACCAGCATGCAAAACCCGGCCCTGAGCGAGCTTAGTTCTGCCCACTTCGCCATCCGTCGCCTCGGTAGCGACGAGTGGATCGCACCCGCTCAGGCAGGTCTGCCCGGCAGGCTCACCCGCAGTTGGCTCGTTCAGGCAAAAGCGCCTGGGCTCTGGCACCTCGACTCGCCCCGCTTGCAGGGGCAGCTCACGCAGCAAGGGGGCAAGCCACAACGGCTCTCGGCCCGCGCGGCACCACTCGAGGTTCGGGTCGACAAAGCCCCTGCCACGCCGGTCGCCACCAGGCTAACCCTGAACCAGCGCCTTGAACCGGCCACCAAGGGAGAAGTGGGTGAACCGCTGATCCGGATCCTCACCCTGACCATGGAGAATGGTGACAGCGGCCAGATCCAGCTTGCCCCCCTGATGGCCCATCAGCTGCCAAACGGCATACAGGCACATCCCGATGGCGAGCAACAGCAGGAGCGTTACCGAGATGGCAAGCTTCTGTTTGAGCGACAGTGGCGCCAGACTCTGGTCGCGGAGCAGAGCGGCGACTATCAGCTGCCCCCCATCGATCTGCCCTGGTTTAATACCCAAAGCGGCCGGATTGAGCAGGCCAGCCTGCCCGCCATCTCACTGACGTTTAATGCAGCGACAAGTTCGCAACCTGATGATCAGCGCCCGCAAATGGCGCTGCGAGAGAGCATTTGGTGGGTCGTGCTGGCTCTGGCGCTGCGTGCGCTGTGGCGCCACTGGCCCCGCTGGCGCGCCTTCTATCAACTGCAACATGCCCTTGCCCAACACCAGCCGGATGCCAGTCGCAAGGCGCTGATCAAGTGGGCGACCTTGCGCTGGCAGGTCTCCTATTATCAATTAGGCCAGTTGCCCGACGCTGGGCATAATCGGCTCGGCAATGCGCTCGCCGCACTCGAGCGAGCTTGTTTTGCACGACCCTCTTCTGTCCCGCCCATCGAGTGGTGCGCTCTGGCGCGTACCCTCAGGGCTGATGAAACGGACGGTATTGCGTACCTGATTTACCTGCTGGCGCACGGGAGTTCCCGCTCCCGCCGCCACGCCCCCTGACAAGGATTGCCCAATGGCACTGCTGTTTTTTAGAAAAAAACGTGCTCAGCAGCATATTGGTGGAAATGATCCGGCCACTTCGCCGGTCTCTGATCCCATGGCTGACAAACAAACCAAATTTGAAGCACTGGTTCATGCGCTGCATGGCGATCTCTACCGGTATGCCTACTGGCTGACCCGGGATCCCAACGTAGCGGAAGATCTGGTGCAAGAGACCTTCCTGCGTGCCTGGAAGGCTATCGACACCCTGCAGGATGACAAGGCGGCCAAAGGGTGGCTGATCACCATCCTCAGACGGGAAAACGCCCGCCGCTTTGAACGCAAACAGCTGGAGCTGGTGGATCTCGACGATCACCCTCAACCCCAGCACGATGCACTGCACAGCGAACAGGAGATGGAGAACGAGTGGTTGCACCGTCACATCGCCCGGTTGCCCGAGGAGTATCAGGAGCCACTGCTGCTGCAAGTCGTGGGAGGATTCAATGGTGAGGAGATTGCCGAGATGCTCGGCCTCAACAAGAACACCGTCATGACTCGACTGTTTCGCGCCCGCAACCAGATCAAGGAGGCAATGGAACAGAAGAACCAAGCAAGAGGACACGGACATGGATGAACTCGAATTTCGCCGCAACGCCATGACCCAGCCCAACGATCAACAAACGGACTTTCTCAAAACCGCTGAAGCAAGCCAGGCTAATCGGAACTACCTCGACGAGATGAAGCAGTTCGACAGAAGCCTCAAGCGTGCCATGCAGGTAGAGGTCCCCGCCGGACTGGCCGAGCGGATCCTGCTCAGGCAAGCCATGCTGCAAGACAGTGACGCGCCAGATGATATGCCGCCATCCCGCCCCCTTGGTACAGAGCCAGTCAAGATCCGGACATCGACATCCTGGCGCCAGATCGCCCTGGCTGCATCGGTCGCCTTCCTGCTGGGAATGAGCACCCGCTGGATCACGCTGCCAGAGACGGCTCCTGCGGCCCTCTCCCTCGCACAGGTGGCGATGGCTCATGTCTATGGCGAAGAACCCTTTATTGAAGGTGTCGATGAGCAGGTCAATCTGCATAACATCAATGCCAAGATGGAGAAGTATGGCGCCACCTTGAGCGGAATGGATGGGCTCAAGGTGACCTATGTCAATCACTGCTCGTTTTATCAGGGACCGGCCTTGCACATGGTGATCCAGGGAAAGATGGGGCCAGTCACCCTCTTTTTAGTGCCCAAACATGTTCCATTAACCCTGCAACAGGCCACCTTTGAAGATGGCACCCTCAAAGGGGAGATAGTCCAGCTCAAAGGCGCCAATATGGTACTGATTGGCGAGATGAAAGAGCCACTTGCCCCCGTTGCCAACGCCCTGCAGTCACGTCTGCAGTGGGACATTTAACATCGCTGGTTAACAACCTCAGAGCCATCCTCAATAGCAGGTGGCGGTCACGAGCCGCTGCCTGTTCCCCCCCTGATTACTCCCCTTTGTCACTCATTTGCCTCAAGATTTCGAAAAATTGACAAAATTATTTTTGTGACGGAGATCGGCAATCCAGGTCAATATTCCGCCTTTAGACCGTGAAAATGATGAATTAAACAGCATGTTAAAACAAATGATTAACACATCGATCACTTTTATGTATTCTGCTGTCACTGGTCTGATTTCTTACCTCCTACCAGATCCATAGAATCACGCCAGAATTGATTGGGAAGAAGCTGAAATAAAAACGGATTTTGTCGAGGTTTGCATTGAACGTGCAGCCAATATCGGCAAAAAAATCTGCCTACAAGAGAGAACACCATGACGACAACTATTTTCAAGAAGAGCCTGATTGCCGCCACCATCGCGCTGGCCACCGGTCAAGTCCATGCCGCGGCATTCCAGTTGAACGAGCACTCGGCCTCTGGTCTGGGTCGCGCCTATGCAGGTGAAGCCGCTATTGCCGACAACGCCTCCGTTCTGGCCCGTAACCCGGCCGCCATGACCACCTTCGACAAGATGGCAGTTTCTGTCTCTGGCACCTACATCAAACCGGATGTGGATGTGGATGGCAAAATTGGAGGGGTTCTCCCAGCCAGCGAAAGTGGCATTGCGCCAGCGGCTTTCGTCCCAGCCTCTTACTTTATTCAACCACTGAATGACCAGTGGGCATGGGGTATCGGCCTATTTTCAAATTATGGCCTATCTACCGAATATTCTGAGACATTCAATGCAGGTTCAGCCGCTGGTAATACAGAGCTGGTCACCTTCAATATCAACCCTAATATTGCCTATCGTATCAACCAGCAGTTCAGTATTGGCGCAGGCATTAACGCTGTTTATGGTGCTGCTGAGCTCAACCGTTTTGCTGGCTACAACCTAAACGGGCTCCCGAAAGATACTAATGTTGCGCACCTTAAAGGTGACACATGGGGCTTCGGGTGGAACGTTGGTACACTCTATGAGGTCAACGAAAATCACCGTTTTGCTCTGACTTATCGCTCACAAGTGGATATGAGCTTTGACGGTGATTTTCAGGGAGCGACTGCCGGTATAGCTGGCCTCCAAAATGGCAAGCCTGTATTTAAAACTGTAGACGGCAACCTAAAGCTGGATTTGCCAGCTCAGGCTGAATTTGCCGGATATCACCGTCTGAATCAGCAATTTGCCGTCCACTACTCAGTTAACTGGACTGACTGGAGTGCGTTTGAAGAACTGAAAGCAACCAGCAGTGGCTGTAAAGATGGCGCAATTGTTGGTCAATGCTTGCAAAAACCAGAGAATTTTAAAGACTCCCTCCGTTATTCCATCGGTGGCACTTGGTATATCAATCCAGCTTGGGAAGCACGTCTGGGCTTTGCCTATGACAATAGTCCGATCGAAGCTGAGTACCGTAGCCTGAGCATCCCCGACTCAGACCGTATCTGGTATAGCGCAGGAGCCACCTATCATATCAACACAGATATGAGTGTTGACTTCGGTATGGCCTATCTGGATGGCAAAGAGGTTGACGTCAATGAAGGCCTGCCGAAACATGACAGTACCACTCGCTGGCAAGGCACTTCCCACGGCAACGCCTTCCTGGCCTCTGCCCAGTTCAACATGAAGTTCTGATTATTGATAGAATTGAAAGAGCGCCGTCAGGCGCTCTTTTTTTGTCCTAAGTAGCCATTTCAGCGCACACATGTAGCACACACCTGTTTATTTTTCTTTTTTAATCAAGCTATTAGAGTGCATCCTTTCAGCATTTAATCTTGTTTTATCCAGATACTGGTCATTACCGTTGCCTTACTGGTCATACCATATAAAATCCTGCCTTCATTCATATGACCTATTGAACCTTCGGGTAACAGCAAGGATTTTGCCATGCATCCCATCATCAAACCGTCCGCCATCGCCCTGTTGGTGATCGCGGGTCAGACTCATGCCGCCGGGTTCCAGCTGGCTGAACAGTCCGCTACAGGACTGGGACGCGCCTTTGCCGGTGAGGCCGCCATCGCGGATAACGCCAGTGTGCTCTCCCGCAATGCAGCAGCCATGACCCGCTTCGATCAGATGGCGCTCTCTGGCGGAGTCATCTATGTCAGTCCTGACGTCAATATTGAAGGCAACACCCGCTTGCCGACCAAAGCCGGTATCGTCACCTCCGATGCCAGTGCACACGATATCGCCGCCACAGCCTGGGTACCCAACGCCTATCTCATCATTCCACTCAACGAGCAGTGGCGACTCGGCTTCTCGGCAACCTCTTACTACGGCCTTGGCGTCAAGATGCCGGATAACTACAGCGCGGGACACTTTGGCAATGTCTCCGATATCAAGACCATGGATCTGGGTACCTCACTCGCCTATCGCATCAATGAGATGTGGTCAATTGGTGCCGGGATCTCTGCTATTCAGGGCGAAGGCGAAGTCGGTGGCACCTTCCCTTCTCGCAACCTGATCGCAAAACATTTGCAAGGGGATGGCTGGGCATGGGGCTGGAATGTCGGCACCTTGCTGGAGTTGTCCGAACAAACCCGCATTGGCCTATCCTACCGTCACGATGTCACTTTGACCCTCTCGGGAGATGCTATCGTGGGCCGACCCAATGCAGATGGCTCCGTTACCGAGATCAGAGATACCGGCAGTCTGGATCTGCCGTTGCCAGCGACGGCAGAGTTGGCGGCATTCCATCAGCTGACTGACAAGCTGGCTCTCCACGGCAGCCTGAACTGGACCAACTGGAGCAAATTCGTTCAGTTGGAAGCTGATCTCAACAATTTGCAGAACATGCACATCAAGGACGAGCACTGGGAAGATAGCTGGCGCTACGCCATCGGTATGACCTATCAAGTCACTCCCAATTGGCAACTGCGCTCCGGTGTGGCCTATGACGCCAGCCCGGTGCCAGCCGATCGTCGTACCATCTCCATCCCGGACGCCGATCGGCTCTGGTACAGCCTGGGAATGGGGTATCAATTCACGCCCAACCTGACCGTGGATCTGGGGCTGACTCTGATCGATGGCAAAAAGGTGGATGTCACTGAAAAAATGGAGCTGCAACCGGGTAATCCGATGACGACCTCCACCTTCCAGGGCACTTCCGAAGGGGATGCCTGGCTGGCTGGTGCACAATTGAGCTATCTCTTCTAAATTCCTTCCCTGCAAAAAACGCTATGCCAATTATTGCCTTACTCAATAAGGTGAACACTGGCATAGTGTTCTGCAACACCATAAAATCAACCCAGTACCTTTACTGGAGCAAGGCATGTATTCCTACGTAGCAAGACAGCCGATCCTCGACAGAGACCTCAAAACTCATGCCTATGAGCTGCTCTTTCGCGATAGTCTGAATAATGTCTTCCCGAGCATCTCCTCCCAACAGGCGACGTCACGCCTGGTGGTCGAACAGTTTCTGCAACAAAATATCGATCAGCTGTTGGGGGGCCGCCCCTGCTTTATCAACTTCCCCCACTCACTGCTGCTGGAGGGATTGGCAGAGTGCCTGCCGCCCGAAAAAGTGGTGATTGAGATCCTGGAAGATTCCCCACCGGATGATGCCCTGCTGGAAAAGGTGAAACAGCTGCACAAGCTGGGATATCAGCTGGCACTCGATGACTTCACCATGTCACCGGATTGGGAGCGCTTCCTCCCCTTTATCCACATCATCAAGTTTGATCTTCGTGCCACCCCACTGATGCAGATCAAGGTGTTTATCCAGCGGCATCAGACGCTGGGGCTCACCTATCTGGCGGAAAAAGTAGAGGACAAGGCGGAGTTCGAGCGGGTCAAACAGCTGGGGATCCAGCTGTTCCAGGGCTTTTTCTTCAGTCGACCCGAGATGGTCAAGCAAGCCACCATGGAGCCGGCGCAAGTCGTGGTGATGCAGTTGCTCAACGTGGTCAACGAGGCAGAGCCTGATATCAACAAGATTGAGCAGCTACTCGGTCAGGATATCTCCCTCTCTCTCAAGCTGTTGCGCTATGTCAACCATCTCAAAGGTCACACCAACCCTATTTCGTCATTTCGCCAGGCTGCCATCTATCTGGGCAACACCCAGCTAAAGCGCTTTGTCTCGCTGGTAGCCGCGACCAGCGCCGGCAAGGGCAAGAGCGCCGAGCTCTACCAGATGTCGATGATCCGCGCCCGATTCTGTGAACTGCTGGCTCATGCCCACGCCCCGAGCCAGCAGGCACAACAGGCCTTTATCACCGGTCTCTTCTCCCTGCTGGATGTACTGATGGAGCAGCCGATGGACAAACTGCTCGGCACTATCCCTCTTATCGACGATATTCGGCTGGCGCTGCTGGAGCGCAAAGGCAATCTGGGTTTCTACCTCGCGTTTTGTGAAGATTACGAGAGCGCCAACTGGTCACGGGTAACGGCCAGAACAGCCCGCCTGGGGCTGAGCGAGGATAAGGTGAGTCACCTCTATCTGGCCGCCACCACCTGGGTCACGGAACAACTACTGGCGATGGAAGCCACCAATTAATTCGTTTCGTCATTCACTTCGACCGCGATAGCGGTCGCCTCCCCGCCCCCGATACAGAGCGCGGCCACGCCTCGCCGCAAACCCCGTTGCCGCAGCGCGGCAATCAGCGTCACCAGAATGCGTGCGCCACTCGCCCCCAGCGGATGACCGAGTGCACAGGCCCCTCCATGCACATTGACCTTGTGATGAGGGATGCCGACCCCGCTCATGGCCAGCATGGTGACCATGGCGAAGGCCTCGTTGATCTCAAAGAGATCCACCTCTTCCACCGACCATGCCAGACGCGCCAGCAAGCGTGAAATGGCGCCAATGGGCGCAGAGGTAAACTCGGCGGGCAATGCTGCATGGCTCTGATAACCGACGATCCGTGCCAGCACTGGTATCTGCCAGGCTTGCGCCGTGGTGCCATCCATCAATATCAGCGCCGCCGCACCGTCCGAGATAGAGCTCGAATTTGCTGCCGTAATGGTACCCTCCTTGCCAAACGCTGGCTTCAGGGTAGGGATCTTCTCCGGTCTGCCCTTGCCGGGTTGTTCGTCTTCGGCCAGCAACAAGCGTTCACTGCGATAAACGCTTGTCAGCTCGGATGCAAACGCGCCGGCTTGCTGCGCATCGCGGGCACGCTGCAACGACGCAAGAGCAAACTCATCCATGGCACTGCGGGTCAAACCGGCCAGATCGGCACTTCGCTGGGCATGTATCCCCATCAGCTGGCCATCATAGGCATCTTGCAAACCGTCGAGGAATAGGTGGTCCAGCACCTTTTGATGCCCCATCCGAAAGCCGCTGCGGGCATTATCCAGCAGATAGGGGGCACGGCTCATGCTCTCCATCCCCCCCGCGACCACCACCCTGTTGTCACCAAGGCGGATGGTATCCGCCGCCAGCATCACTGCTTTCATGCCGGATCCGCACACCTTGTTGACTGTGGTAGCAGGCGCACTATCTGGCAACCCTGCTTTCAACAACGCCTGCCGGGCTGGCGCTTGCCCCACGCCCGCCGCCAGCACATTGCCCATAAACACTTCATCGACCTGCTCCGGACGCAGCCCGCTTTGCTGTAGTGCCGCCTCGATGGCACAGGCTCCCAACTCAGGCGCAGTCACCTCTGCCAATGCCCCCTGAAACGCCCCCATCGGAGTCCGTTTTGCCGCCACAATTGCAATATCCATTTGCCTGCCTCTGTTTGTTACATGGCCATAACATAGGGGTTCTGACGCAATGGAACAAGAGTTGCAGTGCAGTTTACGTTTAGGTAAGGTGCAGACAGGATTTAGTTCGCCAAGAAGTCTGTATGAACAACAAGGATGAAGGACGGCGCTTCAGCATCAGTGAGCTGGCCCGGGAATTTGATATTACGACGCGCAGTATCCGCTTTTATGAGGATCAGGGGTTACTCAATCCCGCCCGAGAGGGACAAACCCGCATTTACAGCAAGCAGGATCGGGTTCGCCTCAAGCTCACCCTGCGCGGCAAGCGGCTCGGATTCAGCCTCGCCGAGATCCGCGAGCTGTTTGATCTCTATGATGCCGACAAGAGCAGCCGCACCCAGTTACAGACCATGCTGGGACTGGTTGAGGAAAAACGGGAGACACTGCAACAGCAGATGGAAGATATCAGGATGGTACTGCTGGAGCTTGATGCCGCCGAGCAGCGTTGCCAACAAGCCCTTAGCCAGCTGGGATAACCGCCTTGCTGGCTTATCAGGTAAGTCCCTTCAGCCTGCTCACAAGATGCCAGATAGCAAAAAGCCACTCCTGAGAGTGGCTTTTCTTCAACCTGACGGTTCGCTATTAAACGCGAACGAAGTCCAGGTGGATCAGCTTGTAACGTACCGGGTGACGCTGGATAGCTTTCACTTTTACGTTAACTTCTTCACCGTTGATAACCAGAGTCAGTACAGACTCATAGAATTCCGGCTTCTCTTGAGCCAGGATCATTTTCTTGTGGTCAACAGTGATGGACAGAGCTTCTTTACCTGCACCGTAAACGATGGCAGGAACTTGGTCAGCTTGACGCAGGCGGCGGCTCGCACCTTTCCCCAGGTCAGAACGGACTTCAGCTTGGAATACGAAAGACATAGTATGTATCTCTTTTGGATGAATTTATGGTGCTAACTGCGACCGGTCAACACCTCGCAAAACGAGCGCGAATACTACCACGGGCCAACTTCGGATACAAGGTACCGACTCTGTATTTAGCGCCCCTGCTCCAACCGGGCGAACTGCTGCTGACGCTGGGCCGGGCTCAGGGCATCAAACCGCGCCAGGGTCTCGGCGCGCGGGCAGTAGAGACCCTCCCCCGTTCTGACTCGAATGCTCTTGCCAAGCCGCGGCTGATTCTCTGCCACCAGCGCCAGCAAATAGCTGTAGGTATCGCCTCCCCGGGCACTGGATAACTGGTTGGCAATGCGCCACAGGGTCTCCCCTGCTGCGACCTGATGACACACAGTTTGTGGAGCGCCGGCCGCAGGAGCCGAGAGGGTAAGCATGGCATCACTGCCTGCGGATAAGCTAGCCGTGTGGCTGGCGAGCGCCATATCGGCGCTCGCTACTCCCTCATTTCCTTGGGTACCACTCATCCCCGCTGTGCGAAAGGTCACCCCCAGCTGAGCCAGTAGAGGTTCGCTCTCGTCGGGGTCGCTGGGTATATCAACACCACCGAACGCGTCTTGGGGTGTACGGAACTCGGCGATAAAGGGCGCGACAGGTTGCGCGTGATAATCAGGGGAACCACTCCCCTGCTGCACGATTGCACCAGCCGCAACAGCCTGCCCGGGGGCGACCCCGTAAGCCATCTCGTCGATGCGCCGCAGTCTTGCCAGATAGGTTTTGGAGAGCTGAGCCTCACCCTCGAACAGATCGAAAGGGGGGACCAGCCGGGCGGGAAAGAGGATCTGCCAGCGACCGTGCTTTTGCTTTTGGGCCAGCGGCGGAAACTGATTGCCACGCCAAGCCACAAACATCGCAGGCGGCGTGCGCGCCAGCGGGTAATATTCCGGGTTCAACTGCACCCAGGTTTGTTCCGCGATGGGTTGATAACCGCTGATCACCACCTGCGCCACACTCAACCAGCTCCCCAGCATCCTTGCCTCCCTGACTTGCGGTTTGAAGGGAGCCAGCTGACTGGCAACCCCTTCTCATTACGCTCTATCTTGCTGTTAAAACAGTTAGATAGCAGCTTAGCACTGAGCGATGGCGTTAAGCACCCGTTTATCGGAGACCGGATAAGGGGTCCCCAGATTCTGGGCAAAGAACGACACCCGCAGCTCCTCAATCATCCAGCGGATATTGACCACCTCGGCCGGGATCCGCTGGGATTTGGGGATCTTGGCGAGCAGCGCCTTGTACTCCGACTCCACGCTGTGCACTTTGAGCATGTAGACCCGATCCCGGTTGGGATCGATGGCGAGCTTCTCCAGGCGACGCTCGATGGCCCGCAGATAGCGCAGCAAATCAGGCAACCGCTGCCAGCCGGTCTCGGTGACAAAACCTTTGTGAATAAGGTTGCCGAGCTGCTGCTGGATATCGGACATGGCAAAGGCGGTATCGAGCTGCATCTTGCCCTTGAGCCGCTTCTTGATCTCATGGGACAGCGTCAGCACGGCCTCCACCTGCTTGGCCACCTCCACTACCGCATCGTTGAGCTCGGCGCGGACAAACTCCTTGAGCGCCTCGAAGCCGGCCTCGTCCCAAGCCAGCCCGCCATGCTGCTCGATCAGCTTGTCGCAGCCACAGGCGATACAGTCATCAATCAGCTCCGCCACCTTGCCAAACGGGTTGAAATAGAGCCCGAGCTTGGCCTTGTTGGGCAGCTTCTCCTGCAGATACTTGATGGGAGATGGCACGTTGAGCAGCACCAGCCGGCGCTGACCGGCCCACATCAGCTGCTGCTGCACCACCGGACTCTCCACCAGCTGAATGGCGACCGAATCCTTCTCGTCTACCAACGCCGGATAGGCCTTCACCTCGAAGCCGCCGCGCTTCTGGCTGTACTCCTGGGGCAACTCGCCAAAGCTCCACAGGGTGAGACCGGACTGCTCGATATCATCATCCGCCACTTGCGACAGGGTCTCCTGCACCCTGCCACGCAGGGACTCTTTCAATGCCTCCAGATCTTTGCCTTCCGCTACCTTCTTGTGCTTGTCGTCCACCACCCGGAAGGTGAGTTTCAGGTGATCGGGTACCGCATTCCAATCCCAGGATTCTCGGGGCACGGTCACGCCGGTCATGCGGCGCAGTTGGCGCTCCATTTCGTCCAACAGCGGCCCCTGCTCGGGATTGAGGGTGGCAAGCAGCGCATCGGCATAGTTCGGCGCCGGCACGAAGTTCTTGCGCATCGGCTTGGGCATCGACTTGATAAGGGCCACCAACAGCTCATGGCGCAGCCCGGGGATCAACCACTCGAACCCCTTCACCTCCACCTGATTCAGGAGCGGAAGCGGAATATGCAGGGTCACACCATCCGCCGCCTCACCCGGCTCGAACTGATAGGTCAACTTGAGCTTGAGGCGCCCCTGCTGCCAGAAGTTGGGGTAGTCAAGATCGCTGATGTGGGCGGCATCTCCCTTCATCAGCATCTCTTTTTCGAAGTTGAGCAGCTCGGGATCCTGCTTTTGCGCCTCTTTCCACCACTTGTCGAAGTGGCGGGCGGAGATCACCTCCTCCGGCAAACGGGCATCGTAGAAGCGGAACAAGTCCTCGTCATCCACCAGGATGTCGCGCCGACGGGACTTGTGCTCCAGCGCCTCCACCTCGGCCAGGAGCTTGCGGTTATCACTGAAGAAGCGGTGACGGGTCTCGAAATCCCCCTCCACCAAGGCGCGGCGGATAAACAGCTCGCGGCACAGCGCCGGATCGATACGGCTGAAGTTGATGGTGCGCTCGTTGACCAGGGTCAGACCATAGAGGGTCACCTTCTCCTTGGCCATTACAGCGCCGTTTTTCTTCGACCAATGTGGGTCGCTGTGGTGCAGCTTGATGAGGTGGCCTGCCAGCGGCTCCACCCACTCGGGCTCAATCTTGGCATTGATGCGAGCGTAGAGGCGCGAGGTCTCCACCAATTCTGCGGCCATCACCCACTTGGGCGGCTTCTTGAACAGACCCGAGGCCGGGAACAGGTGGAAACGGCCGTTGCGGGCGCCAAGGAACTCGGGCTTTTCCAGATCCTTGTTGCCGATATGGCTCAAGAGGCCGGTCAGCAGGGCACAGTGCACCGTCTTGAAATCCGCCGGTTCATGGTTGACTTTAAAACCCAGCTCCTTGACCGTCTGCCGAAGCTGGAAATGGATGTCCTGCCATTCGCGCACCCGCAGGTAGGAGAGAAACTCCTTCTGGCACATGCGGCGGAATGGATTGCTGCCAAGGGCATCCTGCTGCTCTTTCAGGTAGTTCCACAGATTGACGAAGGCGAGGAAGTCGGAATCCTTGTCCTCAAAGCGCCTGTGTTGCTCGTCGGCGGCCTGCTTCTTCTCCATGGGCCGCTCGCGGGGATCCTGAATGCTGAGGGCAGCGGTGATCACCATCACCTCGCTCAGGCAGCCAGTCTGCGCCGCGCTGATCACCATCTTCGCCAGACGCAGATCAAGGGGGATGCGAGAGAGCTGGCGACCGGTCTCGGTCAGCTGCAGTTTGGCTTCTCGATCGCCGGTGGCAGGCAATTCCCTCACCGCCTCCAGTTCTTTGAGCAGGGTCAAGCCATCCTTGATATGGCGGGACTCAGGCGGCTCGACAAAGGGGAACGCCTCCATGTTGCCAAGGCCGAGCGCCAGCATCTGCAGGATGACGGAAGCCAGGTTGGTGCGCAGGATCTCGGGGTCGGTGAAGGCGGGGCGGCCGTTGAAATCCTCCTCGGAGTAGAGACGGATACAGATGCCGTCCGCCACCCGTCCGCAACGCCCTTTACGCTGGTTGGCGCTGGCTTGGGAAACCGGCTCGATGGGCAGGCGCTGCACCTTGGTACGCCAGGAGTAGCGGCTGATACGGGCGGTGCCCGGATCGATGACGTAACGAATGCCAGGCACCGTCAGCGAGGTCTCCGCCACGTTGGTGGCGAGCACGATGCGCCGTCCGGCATGTTGCTGGAACACCTTGTTCTGCTCGGCGTTGGAGAGGCGAGCGTAGAGCGGCAGCACCTCGGTATCGCGCAGGTTGAGTTTGCGCAGGGCATCGGCGGTATCGCGGATCTCCCGCTCGCCGTTCATGAAGATGAGGATGTCCCCCAGCCCTTCGCGAGCCAGCTCTTCCACCGCATCGAAGATGCCCTGCAGTTCGTCGCGCTCTTCCAGCCCTTCGCTCTTGTCACTGCTTTTTTTATCAACAAATAGTGGACGGTAGCGCACCTCCACCGGATAAGTGCGGCCGGAGACCTCGATCACCGGCGCCTTGTTGAAATGGCGGGAGAAACGCTGCGGGTCGATAGTGGCCGAGGTGATGATCACCTTGAGATCCGGGCGTTTTGGTAGCAGCTGTTTGAGATAGCCCAGAATGAAGTCGATATTGAGGCTGCGCTCGTGGGCCTCATCGATGATGATGGTATCGTACTGGGTCAGCATCCGGTCATTCTGGATCTCCGCCAGCAGGATACCGTCGGTCATCAGCTTGATGTGGGTCTGCTCGCTCACCTGATCGGTAAAGCGCACCTTGTAACCCACGTAGTGGCCAAGCTCGGACTCCATCTCCTCGGCAATACGGGCCGCGACGGTGCGGGCTGCCAAACGGCGTGGCTGGGTGTGGCCGATAAAGCCCTTCACTCCACGCCCGAGCGCCAGACAGATCTTGGGGATCTGGGTGGTTTTGCCCGAGCCAGTTTCCCCTGCAATGATCACCACTTGATGTTCTTGAATGGCCTTGGCGATCTCAGCCTGCTTCTGGCTGACCGGCAGGTTGTCCGGATAGGTGACCTTGGGCACTCCGGCCAGACGGGTTTGATAGCGCGCTTGCGCGGCATCCAGATCGGCGGCGATGGTCTCCAGCACGGCTGCCTGTTTGACTTCAGGCAGCTTCTTGACCCCGTGCAGACGGCTGGACAGGCGGCGGGCGTCGAGATTCATGCAGGCAGAGAGACGGCGGCGCAGCGCCTCGATAGAGAGAGACAAGGTACGAATTCCTTAAATAGGTGCCCAAAGGGGCCATATCGATTAGCTGCGAGCGATCCTAAAGAGCGAGCGGGAACGGTGCAAGCCTTAACGTAGCGTTATATATGGGAAGACAGAGAGATTGGCCGATCCTCAAACATGACAAAACAATCATTGTAAGATGGCATAACATGAATAAATCGCAGTATATGAAATAGCCAAGGCAAGCCGAAGCTTGCCTTGGGAGAGAGAAAAACAGGGTTAACCGTGGGTGTGATGGACAAAACAGGTGGTGAGCTGGGCGTGAATGGCCTGCATGACATTGTGACGATTGATGACACCGAGCAGACGCCCCTCCTCCACTACCGGATAGATCTTCGGCTTTTGCCCCATCATCATCTCCGCCAGACTCAAAATGCTGGTATCGGGACCCACCGACAACACCTCCTTGCGCATCACATCCTTGACCTGCGCCACCTGTTCGCAGTGATAGGCCTCCTTAAGCAGCACTGCAATGCAATCCTGCTCGGAGATCCAGCCAATCAGATGGCCCTGCCCATCCACCACCGGGCCACCGAGCTGATGACTGTTCAGAAATTTCTCGACCGCAGCTTGCACCATCATGTCGGCAGTGAAGGTGATGGGTCTGCTCTGCATATAATCCTTGGCTTTTAGCGATTCCATATCTGCTCCCCTACGGTAGTCCATCAAGCTGGCGTCTTGTGCCGGTACCGGCACCATGCTCGGCTTGTTCCAAGCATAGCTGGCTCGCAGCAGTATGAGTCAGCGGCCAGCCTCTCCCTCAATGGATGGCATGATCCGGCTCGCGATCCGGAATGGCTGCCATCATCATCTGCGGCAGGTGATCGGCCAGCACCGCCACTACAGCGGGATCGACCCGCCCCTGATCCGCCAGTTGCTGCATAAAGGTCAATGCGTCACGGGCAGGCAGGCCGCGCCGATAAGGTCTGTCCTGCACCATTGCCTGAAAAATATCGGCGACCCGCAGGATCCGCGCTTCGAGCGCCATGGCGGATGCCGGCAGGTGGAACGGATAGCCCTCCCCGTCAGGCTCCTCATGGTGATAGGCCGCCCAACAGGCAATCTCTTCAAACCCTTCGATATGGCGCAGGATCTGGTAAGTCTCGAAGCTGTGGGTATTGATGATGGCCCGCTCCTCTTTCGTCAGACTGGCAGGCTTGTCGAGGATCTCGTCCGGCACCCTGAGCTTGCCCAAATCGTGCAGCAAACCGGCGATCTCCAGCATGTCACAATGGATGGCACTGACTCCCATCTGCTCGGCCAATGCCCGAGACAGCCTGCTCACACCGAGTGAATGCGTCATCGTGAATGGGCTTTTGGCGTCAACAATGCCGGAGAAGATCTGCGCCAGCGCTTTTAGCTCCCCGTTGAAGGTCAGGCAAGGCTCCCGCACCTGCAGCATCTCCAGCATGTAATCATTGATGGAGCGAGCTTCCAGCTGCAGCCAGAATGCCTCAGAGCGAGACGCCTTGAGGAAGGCATCCACCAGCTCGGGGGCAAAGAACTCGTCACGGAAATCCTGCAGGCGTGCGCGGATCTCGTTGGTATTCATCAACAATGAACCATCGCCATAGTAGGGCGCCGCCAACGCATCGCAGCGATCCACCAGAAAGATAAGGTTGGCCTGACGGGCTACATTGGGGTCCACATCGGCCATCTCGCGCAACAGGTGCCAGTGGGTATGGTGATAACGGATAGGCAGGGCCAGCGGGGCCAGCAAACGGAAATCCTTGAGCAGCTGATATCCCACCTCGCAGTGGCGCTGGGAGGACTCCCAATCGAACTCGCTGACCAGATGGTGATGGGTGATGGTCGAGGAGACACCGATATCATGCAGCACCCCCAACTCGAACAGCAGACAGCGTTCGGCCTCACTCATCCCCAGCTCCCGGCTGCACTCGGCAGCCATAATCCCGACCCGTTTACCGTGGGCCACATCGCCAATGCCCACCAGATCCAGCGAGGCTGACAGGGCATACACCACCTGCCTTAGATCCACTTGCAACGAAAAGGGGGCTGTGCCCTGCGCTCTGTCCATGATCCGGGTCCCATGCGATGTTGTCGTATCAAATTGGCGCTGTTTTATGCTTTTCCTTCTATCAACTTAGTCAATAGCCGAGCCTTTTACCTTGTTTTTATAGGCATTTATGAACCTGCGCACCTTGAAAAGACAAAGATCACAGCTGGATTTATTTGGCCGCTCCCATTCAAGTCACATTTATCCGTTCAAAAATATGCGAGCAGACTTTTTAAGTCTCGCGTAGAAGTTGTGAAGTGTCTAGGGAACTGAGAGCATCCAAACCCGCTGCTCCCGTGCTCTACACCACCAAATCATCCGGCCGTAACTGCATCAGAGTGGCGGAGTCACCCAGCCTTCCGCAACCAGTCTGCCCATAAGTCCCTCATACGCCCCCATCCTCCCCACGGGGAAGCACTGCGCGCTAACCATGCACGGCAAGGCTCAACGCATCCCATCGCAACATACCTTCCCACTGATCCAGTGTGCTTTGATAGGTATCCGCCGCGTTGTAATGGACCATGGCATGCAGGCGGGCATGATGGCCAAGTCGCTTGACCACGTCGGGCATGGCATTGAGGCTGGCCAGCACCCGCGCCAGATCGCCGGGATCGTTTGGCTGATATTTGCGGCAATTCACGTCATCGGTGAGGTGTCGATCCCACCAGGCGCCATCGGCCGGGATCACTACGCATAATCCTGCCGCCATGGCCTCCAGAATGGAGAGGCCAAACGGTTCCTGATGACTGGTGGAGACAAAAATGCCGCATTGAGATCGGATCTCGTCAAGATTGGCGGGGTTGGCATACCAGTGCGTGTCTGGCAGCTGTGGCTGAGGCTGGCTGCAGGGTTGCAGCGTGCCCTTGGGTTGCAGATAGCACACCATCAGCTCGGGGCGAGCGTCAGGGATCATTTGATGGGCGGCCAGCATGGTCTCCAGCCCCTTCCAGCGCAGCAACGAGGCCGCCCACAAAATACGAGGCCCCCCCAGGGTCGCTTTGGGCCAATCAATCTCGCTCAAACCATTGGTAAATGGCTGCCAGTGTGACGGGAACTCGGTCTCGCCAAGCCGGGCCAGCAATGCCGCCAGGGAGCTGCGAGTTGATTCGAGATAAAACACAAAATTCGCCCGTTGCAAGGCCCTGGCAGAGAGCCCCGAGCACCCCACAGGGCCATGGATCAGCTGAACCACCCGGCACCTCAACCAGCGGGCCGCCCAGTAACAGCAGAGATCCACTCCCGGCCCGGACGCCGCCACCAGGCACTTCACCTCCCCCAGACGCAACACCAACCAGAGGATCAGCAAGGTCTGCCACCCCTGTTTGAGCAGATAGCCGATGCCGGACTCCCGCCCCTTCAATATGTGGGGCAGCCAAAGAGGATGATGCTGACAACGGGACCAGGAGTCGGGATCCTGGGTCAACACATGGCATGTGAGCCCGGGCATTCGCTTGGCCAACTCATCGAGCAGCACTTCGGTCGCAACCTTGGAGCCACCGCGAAACGGGATGGGATCCACAACGATGACCTTTCCGAACACCGTCTCAGTTTGCATGCTCATCTTGCTGCTCCCTTACTCTGGCACCTTGCGGCGGCCAAACCCCAGTTGCACTTTTTGCGCCACTTTTGCCATCCCACTTGCCAGCATATTGCGCCCTCTGGCAAAGAGTCGTTGCCCCGCCCAATGAATGAGTGGTCGGAAGGGTGTGGAGGCCGTGGCGTGCCAACGACCAGCCAGCGCGGCGTCCCACACCGCCGTGACTCCGTCAACATAGCGCGCCACAGTGAACAACTGTGCGGCACGCAACTGAGCGGCCCGCCCCATTTCACATCGGCGCTGCGGATTGCTCAATTGCCGCCAGTGATCAGCCATCTCGGCCCAATCCCCCGGGGTTGCCAGCAAACCGGTCACCCCCTCTTCCACAACTTCGGGGATGCCGCCCACTCGGTAGGCACTGACCGGGAGCCCCAACATGCCCGCCTCCGCCAACGTCAGACCAAACACCTCCTCACGGGCTCCGGAGACCAGCAGATCCACCCCGCCTCGCAAGATAGCGGCACTGTCTGGTCGCTCGCCGAGAAAGTGGACCCGCTCGGCCACCCCGAGCTCGACAGCCAACGCCATCAATGCTTCCCGCTCCGGACCGCTGCCAATGATCAGCAACTGAGCCTCCTCCCCCGATGCCATCAGGGCAGCCAGCGAGCGGATCAGCAGATCAATCCCCTTGCGTTTGATCAATGATCCGACGGTTGCGATGATCATATCCCCCGGTGGCAAGCCCAGCATGCCGACGACCGGCCAGTGAGCACCGCCATTCAGGCGAGCGGCATCCACCCCGTTGGGTACCCGGATCAACCGATCGGCCGCGCAGCCATCCTGGCGCCAACCGGTCAACACCGGCTCGCTCACCCCGATCAGCACGCTTGCCTGATGAACCCGCAGGCTGAATCTGTCTCTGGGCTGGTAACGGGCATGGAGGTGGCACACCAGCGGTACCTGCAACGCCCGACAGACCCCAACCAGCCACTGACAAGGGGCCGCGCTGTTTGCATGCACCAGCCCAATCTGCCGCTCGGTGATGAGCTCTCTGGCTCGCCGGGAGAGGCACCGATGGGCCGCAAGATCAAAACGGGGCGCCTGCCATCCCAGCAGCAGGCTGAACGGCTCGACCATGGTTTCTACCCCGAGGGTGGCCGCCTCTGCCGCCAGCGTCGGGCTATTGCACCAGAGCAACGGCGTAAACCGGCTGCGATCGAAGTGGGCCAGCAGATCCAGCAGGCAGCGTTCGCTGCCGCGGATCCAGTCCTCTCCGTAGTGAACCAGCAAAACAGGGGTTGCGTTCATCCTCTTGCTCCCTTTGGTGGCACTGCCGGCAACCGGGTTGCCTCCTGATGCTCCTCAGCGGTGGCCTTCACCTCTGTGGCCGCCTGCTGCACGTACTTGATGGCGGCGACGGCCAACGCCAACTCCAGATAGATGGGCCAGGTAAACCCCTGGGTCAGGAAGGATCCCGAAATCACAAACCCCACCATGCTGGCCATCACCCCCTGCATCGCCGTGATCACTGCAGGAGGCATGCCAGCAAGCTGGCAACGCCAGCAACTGCGCAGGGTCACCGTCACCATGCCGATAAACAGCGCCAGCCCGACAAAGCCGGTTTCAGCCAGCACCCCGAACCAGGTGGAGTGCACCGCATGATTGAGTCCATCCCAATGGGGGCTGTAGAAGAAGTAGTTGTAATAGAAATTGGACAAGCCCACCCCCACCAGCGGATGGCCCAGCGCCATGCCCCAGGCCGCTTGCCAGGCGTAGATCCGCCCCATGGCCGAGGCATCGACCCCACTCTCGGCGGCACCGCCAGATGCCCGGTCGCTGATCCCGGCAGCGGCAAACAGCACCACCAGCGCGACCATCCCCATCGAGATCAACAGGGTTTTCGACTTCACCCGCTGCCAGGCAAACAGGCCGCTGACCGCACACACGCCAAGCAAGCCGCCGCGGCTCTGAGTGGCGATAATGGCGGCCGCAGTCAGCGCAAAGCCGAGCCCACCCAGTAAACGCCCCCCCACCCCATTGCCCTGATTGAGCAGCAAGCTCAGCGAAAAACCGGCAGGAAAGAGCAGCACCAGCGCCAGATCGTTGGGATCCCCCAGCACAGAGCCCAGCTCGCGCCCTATGGTCACCCGGGAGCCCTCCACCAGCCCGATCCCGCTCGCCTTGTTGTAGAGGGCCACCAGCGCCACCAGACAGCCCGCCACAACAAAGGTGCGCACCGCCAGCGCAAAATCCCCCGGAGTGCGCACCAGCCAGGCGGTGGCCAGGGTCATCAGATAGATCTTGCTGTAGCTGCCGGTCCAGGTGGCGATCGCCTCGCCCCGGTTGCTGGCAAACAGCACACCGATGGAGACCATCACAAAGAAGGCCGTCAGCCAGCTCAGGGCTGGACTCCAGTAGGGCTTGATCCGGCCGGTCAGCAAAATGTGCCAGACCAGCGCGCCGATGGCTGCCAGCGAGAAGAGCAGCGGGATCTTGAGGGGATAGAGCTGGGGGAACACCTCATGCAGCCGAAAGAAGGAGAAGGTGACAAACCCCAGCACCATCAAGAAGGGCCAGCGCAGGGCAAACCAGATGGCGGGAATGGCAAGACCGAGCACCGGTAGCAGCAAGGGATGGGGCAGCCGCCACCATAGCAGGGCCAGCACCAGACAGATGGCGCTTGCCCAGATGGCTGGCGTTAGACGAGCCATGATCCTGCCCACCATTGGCCGAGCCAGACCATCGCCAGCGCCCCAAGCGAACTGGCCCAGAGGGTGGAAAGGCGATACGGCAGCGGCAGCAACCGCTGGCTCACCAGATAAAAGGCCAGCGCCCGCACCAGATAGACCAGCAGCAGGGTCCAGATCACCCCGGCAACCCCGAAGGGGGGGATGGCGAGCAGAAAGCCTGCGACCCCAAGAGCGCTGCAGCCCAGATTGATCACCATCTGGGCATTGCTCTTCTCGCCGCTGAAGCAGCCGACATTGAGCAAGTCCGAAACATTGCGCACCGCCATACCCAGCACCAGCAGCGGAATATAGGCGATCGCCCCGTGATAGCTCTCCGGGGTCAGCCAGCGAATAAGCAAGGGGGCGGTAAGCCCGACAATCCCCGCGGTGACAAACCCCAGCACCGACCCCATCACGCTGTAGTGGGCATTGAGTCGCAATCCATCCGGCTCGCGCAGCAGCATGAAACGGCGGGGATACCACCAGAGGGCAAAGGGTTGCAGCAACAACCCCACCGCCAGCGCCAGCTTGCCCGCCACCGCGTAGTAAGCGAGCAGCGCCTCCCCCACCACATCGGCCAGCAACCAGCGATCCAGTCCGCTCAGGGCAAAGCCTGCCAGCCCGCTCACCACCAGGGGCAATCCATAGCGCAGCAGCGGTCGATAGTGCTGCCAGTCAAAGCGGATCCCGCTATCTCGCCACTGCCAGAGGCTCAGCAGCAGTGCCAGTGCAACACAGGTCAGGGTGCCGGAGGCCAGCACCCCGCTCACACCCCAGCCGAGCCAGAGCCACCAGCCGGTCAGCACCGACTGGATCACCGCCTTGCCTGCGGTCGCCACGAAAAAGAGCCGCGCCTGATTGCGCATCCGCAGCCATGCCAGCGGCACGCCGATCACCCCTTCAAACGGCAGGGCGCAGAGCACCCAGCGCACATCCGCAAGGCGGGTTTCCACCGGCAGCCAGGCTTGCACCAGAGGTGCCAAGAGCCAGAGCAGCACCAGACTGGCCAGGGCGATCAGCCAGACCAGACCAAACATGCGGGCCACCACCTGCTGGCGCTCCTGCTCATCTTTCGCCAATCCGGCAAAGCGGTAGAGGGCATCCACCAGCCCGAAGCCCAAAATAAGGGAACCCAGATTGATGAGGGTGAGCAGCACCTCCAGCTGGCCGTATTCGCGAGGCAGCAGCTGATGGGTCAGCACCGGCAGCATCAGCAGGGAGATCCCCTTCATCAAGAGCAAGCCACCGGCGTAATAGAGCATGGCAATCTGGTTCACACCAAGTTTCATAGGGCCTCCCAGCCACCCGAAGCATCCTGCTCCGGGTCAGCTACCGCTAATGCAAAGCCCACGCCACTCACTCCCGCCCTGAAGCGATAGTCCCTCTGTGCGGCTTAACCGGCCTGAACAAGCCCAGAATGAGACTGGCATTTGCGTTTTGCACAACGCTGGCTGCAAATTGCACCGACCGGCGCAATCTGCCCCTCCTCTTAGCCCCATTTGGCCCGATCTAGCTGGGGTCGTCCTGTTGGCCCGATCCCTGCTTTCTGCATAGCGAGCAACGGACTGCACCAGAGGGAGAGGCCGCCATGAACACCATCAACCTGCACCGGATGAAAAGCTGGGCCAAACAGGGGGAGACGCCACTGGCCCGCCGGGTATGGCGACTGGCCAAAAGTGCCCGCCACTGGTCATGCCCAGTGATCCCTCCCCTGCACCGGCTGCTTTATCGGCTCTATCTGCTGGGCAGCAACGCGCTGGCGACCCTGACCCGCACCCTCTGGTGGACCCCCTTGTTTCAATCTCGCCTCACGGCCCCCGCCCCGCGCCTCTATCTCTATGGCGGCATCCCCTATATCAGCGGTCCGGTCACCATCGAGATCGGTGCCGACTGCCGCCTCAGCGCCGCCATGACCATCAGCGGCCGGGCATCGAGCCAGACACCAAGGCTGGTGATTGGCCGCAATGTCGGCATTGGCTGGCAGACCACCCTGGCGGTGGGCAGCAAGATAGTGCTGGGGGATAACGTCCGGATTGCTGGCCGTGCTTTTCTGGCGGGGTACCCGGGGCATCCCGTCAATGCCCGCGATCGCGCTCTTGGCAAACCGGATCGCGATGAACAGGTGGGGGCCATTGTGCTGGAGCAGGATGTCTGGCTAGGCACCGGGGTGATGGTGATGGCCGGTGTCACCATAGGCGCCGGTACCATTGTCGCCGCAGGCAGCGTCGTCACCCGGGATCTGCCTGCAGGTGTGCTGGCAGCGGGTGTACCGGCTACCGTACTGCGCCCGTTGCAGCCACAAGATCACAGCGACCTCGCACACGCTTCGGAGACCTTTGCATGAAACCACACTCACTGCCGCAACTGGTGGTATTGGGAGAGGATTGGGGCCAGCACCCCTCCAGCACCCAACACCTGATCAAGCGTCTGTTGCCCGATTATCAAGTGCTCTGGGTCAACTCCATCGGCATG
Organism: Aeromonas sp. FDAARGOS 1417; assembly: GCF_019046985.1. NCBI lineage: Bacteria > Pseudomonadati > Pseudomonadota > Gammaproteobacteria > Aeromonadales > Aeromonadaceae > Aeromonas > Aeromonas sp. FDAARGOS 1417. The sequence continues at coordinate 810,502 of NZ_CP077221.1, forward strand.
CGTTGCCCCCGCTTTACCCTTCATGATCTCACCCGCATCGTCCGCAAACTGGGGGCGGTGCTGCGCGGCGCGCGCCAGGCTGGCGGCCAGTCGGTTGCGCCATCAGAGGTCAGCAGCCCCCGGGTTCTGCCGCCGCTCGCCTTGCCGCTGCCGGGTAGTCGGCTGGCGGGCAAGATCAATGGCCACTGGCTGGCGGCGCAGATCCGGCGTCAGCTGCCCGAGCTGGATCGCCCCCTGCTCTGGATCTCCCTGCCCAGCGCCGTCGATCTGATTGGCAAGCTCGAAGAGCGGGCGGTGATCTACTACTGCGGCGATGACTTCTCAGCGCTGGCGGGGGTGGATCATCAAGCCATCGCCCACTGCGAGGCCCGACTGGTGGAAAAAGCCGATCTCATTCTGGCCGCAAGCCCCGCGCTGGCCAGCCGCTTTCCCCCCCATAAAACCCGGCTCCTCAGCCACGGGGTGGATCTCGAGCTGTTTATGCCCCCCAGAGAGCGCCCGGCGGATCTCCCCTCCGGCCGTCCGATTGCCGGATTTTACGGCAGCCTGAGCGACTGGATTGATATTTCCCTTCTGGCAGAGACGGCCGCCGCCCTGCCCCACTGGGATCTGGTGCTGATTGGCCCGGTCCAGACCGATATCTCCCCCCTCAAGGGGCTCCCCAATATCCATCTGCTGGGGCCCCGTCCCCATCACACGCTGGCGGCCTATGCCCAGCACTGGCAGGTGAGCCTGCTGCCCTTTGTCGACAACGCCCAGATCCGTGCCTGCAATCCGTTGAAATTGCGCGAATATCTGGCCGCAGGGCGACCCATCGTCAGCACCGATTTTCCGGCCCTCGATGGCTATCGGGATCAGATCCAGCTCCCCCACGATGGGGAGAGCCTGGCCCAGGCCATCAATCGGGCCGCCTTTGATCAATCCAATCCGGGCTGGTTTCAGGAGAGTGGCTGGGAGGGGCTCACCCACAGCGAAGGGCGCCACACGCGCCAACAGCAGGTGGCCCTGCAAAGCTGGGATCACAAGGCTGCCGAGCTGAACAACTGGTTGAAGGGGCTGCCCGGATGAGCAAAGGGCTCTGGCTGGTTATCCTGCTCTGCGCCAATGCAGCAATGGCCACCACCCGGCTGGAGGGGCTGACCCCGCTGCCCCTGACTGGTAACCAGACACCCCAGCGGCTCGATCTGAGCACCCACAACTGGCCAATAGGCAGCGATGATGAACTGGTGATCGAGGGCCATAACCCCAGCGCCCACCCGCAAACCCTGATCCTGCGTATCGACGACGAGGCCTCGGTCAACTACCGCAGCCGGGTCAATCTGGAGCGGATTGTCGCACCCGGCCCCTTCACCCAGCGCTTTGCCTTGAGCGAGTGGCGCACCAGCCAACCCAGAGCGCTGGCGTTGGACAAACTCACCAAGCTCTATCTCTTTATGGCCGATAACGCCCCCTCCACGACCATTCACCGCTGGTACTGGGTGCCCGGTCTGACCCTGCCTAAGGGCACCATTGCGCTGGATCTGGGGGCCTCCACCGCCCCCCGCTTTACCGGCTTTGAGCCCCTGAGCCCGGGGGATCCCCGGCTGCTTGGCCATCCCACCCCCATCTTGCGCCCCTCCGGCGATGCCCTGGTGCGCGATGGGCTGCGCAATCTGGATGGCGTACGGCTGGAGGTCGCCAAAGGACGCTACCAGCTCACCCTCTGGCTCGATGATCCCGGCGAGTGGGAGTACCTCCCCCACCCCTTCGAGCGCAGCGTGCTGGTCAATGGCGAGCCCATCTGGGCCGAGCAGTGGCAACCGCAGGAGTGGCTAAAGCAGCGCTATCTGGCGGGACAATCGCGCGAAGCACTGCCAAACCCGGATCCCTGGCAGCTGTTCGGGGCACGACAGGGCGGCCCGGTCCATGTCACCCTAAACCACCCAGGCGGCCCGCTCACTATCACATTGGTGGGCCACTCACCGGATGCCAAATACCTGGCAGGGCTACTGCTTGCCCCCTATCCGGCCCCCACCAGCAAAGAGGCTCTCCCAAATAGTGGAAAAGATCTCGCCGTATTGGCCGACGCTACCGCAAGCGTGCTGACCAAGCAGCGCCAGCTGTTTTTGGAAAAGTGGACTCTGGCCCCCTATTCCCCAGCCCCAGCTGCGCAGCAATTGATCCTCACGCCGATTACGGATGCCGCCCCCACCCTGCAGATCGCTCCGCTATCTGCGGCCGATGCGTTGCAGCAGGCTGCGCAACCCGTGCTGGCCGCCCGTGGCAGCCAGCTGTTGCTGGAGTTTGCCATCCACGCCGCCACCGACGATCCGGCCCCCTTGCTGGTGATCCAGCCCCCTGAGCAGGCAGGATCGCCACTGGCGCTGACCCCCTATTACGGCAAGTGGCATCTGATTCGCCCGCAGGCGAGTGGCACCCTGTTGGCTCCCTCGGATCAGGAACTGGTCGAGGGGGTCGCCGGGCTCACCCTGCTGGCAGGGGTACCTCGGCGTCTGGTGTTGCAGATCACCATCCCCCGCGATGCGCCTGCCGGTCGCTATCTCGGCAATATTCAGCTGCTGAGCCAACAGCAACTGGTGCAGTTGCCACTAACTATCGAGGTGCTACCGCTGACCCTGCCCGCGGCCAGCAAGCCGGTCGGCATCTATGTCGAAGCGCCCCCCTATCTGAACTGGCTGAGCCCCGACCCCGAGGCGCTAAAAGAGCAGATCGCCGCGGCCAGTCGCTGCGATCTGGAGCGGCTCGCCAAACTCGGGATCAGCGGCCTCTCGCCCGCCCTGCCACAGGATGAAGCGGGGATGCGGGAGATCATGGGAGAGGCGGCCGGGCTCGGCTTTGTGCCGCCCCTGCTGGCCTATACCCCGCTCAAGCGCTGGGGGAGCGACCCTGCCAGCCAGCTCGAACAGTGGCAGGCGCGGCAACAGGGGCTGACCACTAGCGGCTTGCCCCCGCTGGCATGGAGCTTGTTTGATGAGCCGGATCTCGCCACCCTGCCCGCCATCACCACCCTGGCGCGGGAGATGAAACGGCGGGATCCGGCGGTGATCCGCGCAGGTCACTTCAACCACCCGGGTCAGGCTGGTCTGCTGGCAGAGGTGGAGATTGCCCTGATCAACGCAGGCTTTGGCGCCGACAAGAGCGATGTGGCGCGAGTGCGCCAGCACAAGGTCACCCCCTGGTTTTACAATCTGGGCACCCCGAGAGCCGCCGGGTTTTACCTGTGGCAAAGCGGCGCCGAAGGCTATTTGCAGTGGCATGGCCGCATGCCGACCGCCCTGCCTTATGACCCCACCGACGGGCGGGAGAGCGACTTTATGCTGCTCGGCCCGCAAGCCTGCGAGGCGCACCGCCTCTCTCACGATCTGTTACTGTTGCAGCAAGCCATCGAGGATCTGCGCTGGCTCGCCTGGCTGGAGCAGGAGGCCAGCTATCAGGTGGAAGCCGCCCTGCTGCTGGAGCGCCTGCGGGATCAGCTGCCGACCCGCTGGCAGGTGGCAGAGCAACTGCCCTCTGCCGCCTGGATCCAGTGGCGCCGCGAGATTGAACAACTGGCCAAGGGATTGAAAACATTGCAAACTGGTGCCAACTCATCCTCCTGAAGTGACTGCGTATGGCCAACCAGACTCCCCGCTCCACAGCCAAAGACAGCGCCCTGCGCTGCCTGTTGCCCCTTATGTTGCCGCTGCTGCTCCTCACCGGTTGTGCCCGTCAGGAGCCGGTCAATGAGACCCTGCCGATCCTCAACCAGTTGCGGGAACAGCAAATGGCCGAACAACCCCAGTTGCAACTGCAGTACCAGCAAGCGGAGACACAACTGCCAGCGGATCAGGAGCAGCAGTTGCATCAGTTTTTAGGCCGCAAGGATCCGGCCCGGATTGCCCTGGTAAGCGGCCCCGGGCTGCAAACCGACATGCTGGAGAGTGCGCGGATAGCGAGCGTGCGACTGACCGCCCTCACCCGTTTGCTGGGATCTCGCGCCATTGAGCTGGAGCCCCGCTATGACCCCATGCTGGCCCCCAATACCTTGCTGATCCGCATCCTGCCAAACGGTGAATCGGGGTCGGTCACCCCAGCGGCGGCGCAATAAGGCCGAGGCAGGTGGTCGGCAAGGCCACCCGATAGAGGGGATAAGGGGTCAGCCCCCACAATTTGCGCCAACCCTGGGTCAGACGGTAAGAGAGCAGCGGCGGGCTCTGGTGCTGCTCGCCTAAAAACATCACCCCTTGGCTCATCCCTTCACCCGCCAGCGTCACTGACATCGCCTCGCTATCCGGTGCCACCAGCATGGCCTGCAGCAGGCCGTCACAGCGGGGATGGGCCAGCTGATAGCTGACATAGGTGCCGCCTAATACCGGCGTGGCCACCCGCAAGCGCCAGCCCAACTGGACCAGCTCCATTAGCATGGGTTTGGCCCCCTCGTTAACTGCCCGGTTCTGATAACGCCAGCCCATGGCGGCAGCACTGAGCAGCGCCACCAGCAACAGCAGCAGATATCCCCTAGATAGATGCATCACGGCGCCCCCGGATAAAGAGGATGGTCATCACCAGCAACATGATGGCCCACTGGTAGAGCTGGGCCAGCGAGCCGGTATGCAGCCAGCCATACCAGCGCAGATCCAGGCTCATCAGCACCAACCGCAGCTGATTGGCCCCGATATAGAGCAGGCAAACCAGCAGCAACATGGGCCACTGCCGGTAGAGGGGCCGATCCGGCGCCAGCCAGCAGCAAGAGACCAGCCAGGAGAGCACCACCAGATAGAGTTGAGAAAACGAGGAGCAGCCCTTGAGCACGATCAGCGCATGGCCCCCCAACCGCTCGATGCGATTGCCATCAAGGCGAGTCTCCCAGCCCAGCAGCTGCAACCACTGGCCCACACCCCAGGCATCGAGCGCCAGCACAGGGCCGGAGAGCAGGGCAAACACCTGCTGCCCCCACAACACCGCCACGGTAAAGGCGAGCACAATCTGCAACACCGCCCGCTCATCGCCACTCTGATGACGGCGCCATAGCGAGGCCACCAGCAACAGACAGGCCAGCGCCTTGCAACTGGCGCTGGGGATCAGGATCAGCAGGATAAAGAGGGCGAGCGCCAGTGGATGCGGACGCCAGCTCGGTGCAACCCGCGATGCAATTTGCCACCAGATAGCAATCAGCAACACCACCAGCAGGTTGAAGTGGCCCATATTGAGCCACACCATGCCCCACTGATTGGCCAAACCAAGTAGCAGCCAGTTGGGTGCCCACTGCCAGGGACGGATCTCCATCGCAACTCCTGCCGGTTATCAGCGCTTTTGACCGCTGTCGCAAGTTCCATGCCTGCCCGACCTCACCCGGATCAAGCCAAGTCAGAGGATTCGCCAAAGCTGGCACGCTTTATTCATTCCACCCTGCTGGCACTAGCGCCAGGGAGAAGGAGTGAGCAATGAAACTCAAACCGTTGGCAGGGCTGCTGGGGATGTTGTTGGTAACCTCCCCCGCATACGCCTTGACCGAAGTCGATACCGAACTGCAACTGCTGATGGATGTGTCGGGCAGCGTCAGTTCATCGGAATTCAATCTGCAATTACAGGGGTATGTGGACGCCTTTTACAGTCAGGATGTACAGAGCGCCATCCTCGACACCAGTGGCGACAAGCTGGGATCCATTGCGGTACAGATGGTGATGTGGAGCGGCTCGACCCAGCAGAGCGTGATGACCGACTGGTTCCACCTCTACGACATGACCTCCATCAACAACTTCGCCGCCACCCTGGATGCCCTGGTACGCCCCTATGCGGGGATGACGGCCCCCGGTTCGGCCATGGCTTTTGGTGCCCAGCAGTTTGATACCAACAACTACACCGCCGCCCGCCAGGTGATGGATGTGTCAGGTGACGGTATCCAGAACAACGGGCTGGATACCTCCACCGTGCGGGATCAACTGCTCGCCTCCGGCATCGACACCATCAACGGCATCACCATAGGTCAGGACTACGCCGATGGGGTGCTACAAGAGTGGTATGTGGAGAACGTGGCGGGCGGTCAGGATGCGTTTGTGATCAATGCCACCACCTTCGCCGACTTTGGCAATGCGCTGGAGCTCAAACTGGCGGCCGAAATTGAGGGGGGCATTATTCCGGAAGGGGCACTGGCCGCCCCCATCGAGGAGATCCCGCTGGCCGCCCAGCTGCTTCTCGGTATGCCACTACTACTGGCCTGGCGCTATCAACGCCGATCTCAAGGCCGTCCGCAGCAAGCCAACTGGCAACAAACGCCAGCCATCGGCTAGTTAATCACCCCGTGTGTTGCGATTAGGGAGCTACGGCTCCCTGATTTTTTGCCGTAACCATGGCTTTCGGCAGAGGCTGCACAACTTTTGGTTTGAATACCACCCGTATTCTGTCAGCTAACTCAGCACCGTAGGTTCGATTAGCGAAGCGTAATCGGACGTTCGCGGCCTTTCTTTTAACTCGCCAAAACGCTCATATGGCCACTTCTGCGCCCCGACATTCACTCTCTAGCTGACACAGGTCGGGACGTACTTGCCACATTGGCGGGGAGTGTCACCGCGATCGTCCGATTACGCCTACCGGCTAATCGAACCTACGAGCTACTAGCAAATTTTGTTTTGGTTATCTTTTGCTCTTCGATCCCCAAGAGAATGTTCCTTCTACTGTGTCGCTTCAGTTTGATTGTTTAGATGTTGGTGATTTTCTCTTATTGAACTCATCTGGACATGATTGGACTATCTTGAATTGATAAATAGACAAAGCATAGATAAGTCTATGTAATAAATGCTCTAATTTTTTTATTTCATCTTCCTCCAGATAAAGAGCCTCTCTGAATCGCGCGATAGGCATTCTTACGTCATGGTCATCAAAAAGTTTAATGGAATAAGTTCGATACTCCATTTCCTCCTCATCAGAGTGACTTACTACTTTATCTCTTAATCTTATCATCTTATTTTTCAGCTCTAATTCCTCTGTAGAGAATTCGAACCCTATCAATGATAAGTCTAATTCCTCTCGACCTCTTCCTACTTTGAAAGGCCGAGCAAATGAAACAATTAAGGTAGTTTCAAAACATTTTAATCGCCTAAGGTCTATATGGCTGCATTTTTTGTCATACTCACACTCTTGCATTAGAAAAGTCACAGCAGATAATGCTTGTTGAAAATCCCATCCTGAATAGATAATTCTGTGTGAAATTGAACTAACTTCATTACTCATGCTACCTCCTATACAAAAGCCTATTCAACATAACAAAAACACTTTTAATTAAAAACAAAAAAACCATAATGAAGTTTGTATTTTAACTCCTCTATGATGGTTGCTGTCAAATGTTGATCAACTTCATTCTGTCAGCGTTTTTAATAAAAATAGTTGCATCATCCTCAGAGAGCAACTCTAGAGCCATATACTGTATACCAATTTCTGATAATTTACTTTTCTGCCCAATTAGATAGGCAGCTCTACGATCGACCCTAGTATCAAAAAGGCTCTGGATATAGGGAGGTGTAGCTGATGAAAAAACTGTTCTAAAAAGTGACAAATCGAAAACAATGTCATCGATCTCAATCCATGAATGTCCATCCCATTGAGAGAATACGCATTTATTCGTTAATAACGGTTTTATTGGTTGATGCGAAAAAACTGTAAATCCAGCAACGGATAAACTACCAGTGACAAATTTTGCGTCCACTGACAAGTGGTCTTGTATCATTGCGGATAAAACTGCACTCATGTACAAGCAACTTCCACTTACCAACTTGAAATTTTCTGTGATATTTTCAGCCATATATGAAATTTCTCTAACCAACTCACCTCGCGTCATTTGAACCCCAAACTTGCTGAACACTTAGAAATAGGTAGCGTAGGACCGTAGGTTCGATTATCGAAGCGTAATCGGATGTTCGCGGCCTTTCTGAAATATATCTATTTCACTCGCCCACACCCTCCCATCTTGCCACGTTAGCGGAGAGTGTCATTGTGAGTGAATGATTATATCAGCCGGATTATCGAACATGTGAACTATAAAATCAATTCTATTTCATAGTAGATAATGATACGTTCTTCTCATCATTGAATAGCGTTCCAATAAGTAGCTTCCATATTTTAATTTACCCTCGTAACTTTTAAAAGATTGAGTTATTTTAGGGTGTTCCCCTAGAAAAATAGAAAACTCTCTATCCAGTTCGAAACTTATATTGTTTTTATAAAAACGATAGAAATCCGATGGTAAATCAATCAGTTTATAGCCACCCGAATCAAGAATGATCGCCAAATAACATTTTGGCATTTTCACCATTTTATCTAAGTATTCAACACCGTACACAGCACACCGCTTATACGGTAAGAAATATGCATAGAGATAGCTAATTTTTGAATATGAAATATCAAGGTTAACACTTGGCCCGTTTGGTTCAAGTGATATTCCCAAGTCATCATTCTGAGTAGTCTGAAAGCCATACTCATCACTATCAATAAGACCAAAATAGGAATTACGGTCAAATTCCAAGGCACCTCTAAATCTAGGGCCATTAACAAGAACAATATGATTTATTTTAATGTGAACATCCTTTTTATTCCTCACGGAAATAGAAACCCCATTGTTTAACCTCTTAATCATTACTTTTATTGATGGCCTCTTTTTATAAAACCAAAATGCGATGGGCAACAAGACACAAGATATAGAAACGATTAGCCCTATATATTCAACCAAGTTAGCGTAGTCTGTCATTCAACTCCACCTTGCACATATAACCACAAAACACAAGCAACTTAATATCATACTTTTTTAGCTTGCATTCTGATTTATAGTTATTTATAAATACCTTATGAAGGACTCACTTTTAACACCGGATAAAAAAACAGTCATGGAATCGAATTGGAATATGTTACCAAACCACATATTTATAAACACTTCTGAATGCTGAACTGTGAACGGCGCCAACCATATCAAATAACGTAACTGCCCCAAAAGCTAACAAAGCCATATAAAAAGGCCTCATTACGAGGCCTAATCAGACATATTCAGATTCAGGCTGATAGCCCGCTTTTACGGCAATCACCTCGGCTCCGGTGACAAGGGCAGCACCTGCCCATCCAGCGCCTGATCACTGTTGGATGGATAGTCCGGCACCGGCTCGCAGTAGGGAATCCGGCTTAGCACCGGCGCCTTGACCAGGGCGGCCAGCTGATCGGAGCGGCGCAGGCTGGCATCCGCCAGTTCGGCCACCAGCGCCAGACCGCAGCCCAGCCCCAACCCGCCAACAATGCCCGCCAGCAGAAACAGCCAGAGCGGGTAGTTGCTCGGCTTGCTGGGGGCAAAGGGTTTGTCGATCACCTTGATCCGCTCCCCCTGCTCGAAGTTGCCCAGATCGCCGGTCACCTTGGCCTTCTCATAGCGCAGCAGCAAATCCTGATAGAGGGTGCGCTTGACCGCCAGATCCCGCTCCAGCTCGGCGAGCTGGCGCTCGGTATCTCCCTGGGAGTCGACCACCTTGTCCAGCCCATCGAGCTGGCTCTTCAAGCCGGCGGCGTTTTGCTCCGCCTCCGTCAACTGCGTCTGGGCCAACTGCCACTCGGGCCCGCGCGCCATATCCGGTTGGGATTTGAGCTGCTCGAACTCCTGCTGCAACTGGTCAATCTGATAGCGCAGACTCTGTACCTTGCTGTGCTCGTCGCTGTAGCGGGCCCGCAGCAACACCAGCTCGGTGCGCATCAGCTGCAGCTTCTCATCCAGCTGGCGGGCCAGCTGGCTCTCCTGCCCCAGCGATAGCTGATCGACCCGGGCCTTGGCCTGCTGCAAGGTGATCAGGCTCTCGGCGTAACGCTCCTGCAAGCCATAGAGACGGGCGACGTTGGTACTCTGCTGCTGGGGCAAGGCGCTGGCATGCTCCCGTTTAAAATCGGCGAGCAGCTGCTCGGCCGCTTGCAGTTCGCTGCGGCGGCTGTCGAGCTGGCTTTGCAGGAAACGTTCGGACGATTCCGCCGACTGACGCCCCTTGCTGAGCAGGTTGAAGAAAAAGCGCCGCGAAATGGCTTCGAGCAAACCGGCGCTGTTGGCCGCCGAATCCGCTTTTACCTTTATCTCGATCACCTCATCGCCGATCAGCCGCAAAGAGACGGCACTCGAGAGCCAGTCCATGATGGCATCGCGCTGAGCTGGCGGGGTCTCGTCATTGACCAGACCGCGATCCCGCGCTACCCCGTCCAGCACATAACGGCTGCGCAGCAGGGCTTCGAGCACCGCAAAGCGATCCTTGAGACTCTCCTGAGTGATCAGATCCTTGAGTGTCGGGGTCTGGTTGGCATCTTGCGGCACCATAAAGGTGGTGCGGCTCTCATACTCCTTGGGGGTGAGCAGGCCGACCGTCACACCCACCAGCGGCATCACCAGCACCGGGATAACCAGCAGATAGCGACGGCGCCAGGCGGCAAAGAGAATGATGTAGAGGTTGTAATAGAACTGGACAGGCATGGCATCACTCCCTGAGAAAAGCCCTCCCCCCGCACGATGCAAAGGCAGTGCCACCAGAGGTGGCTGATCCCCTCTGTGAGCAGATCGCAAGAGTGGTACAAGATTCGCATTCTCCCGCTATCCGGGGTGTCACCCCTTCCCTTGCCGGAGCGCGAACCATGTTGTCATCAACCCCGTCGCACAGACCCCATCCCCGCGGGAGCGCCAGCGCCCAGCCCGTCGTACAACCTGTTCTGCAACCTGTCGTTCAAATAGTGCAGCACCTGCAGCCGGGCGGGCTGGAGACCATGGTGCTCAACCTCACGCAGGCGAGCCCTGCCGAGCAGCCGGTGCATATCATCTCCCTCGAAGGGCACAAAGGGGATGTACTAAGGGCGTGGCCCGCCCTGCATCCCTTTGCTGGCAATATTCACTGTCTGGAAAAGCCCGCAGGCTGGTCGCTGGCAACCCTCTGGCGGCTCACCCGACTGCTGCGCCAACTCAAGCCAGCCGCGGTACATACCCACCATCTTGGGCCCATGCTCTATGGCGGTCTGGCCAGTCGGCTGGCCCGGGTGCCCACCCTGATCCACACAGAGCACGATGCCTGGTATCTCGATGATCCCCATCAGCGCACGCTGGCCCTGTGGGGGCTGCGCGTCTTCAAACCCATTCTGGTGGCCGATGCCACGCCGGTGGCCAACCAGCTGCTGGCCAAGTTGGGCCAGCTGTCGCCAACCGTGATCCCCAACGGCATCGATGAGCAGCGTTTTGCCCCGGGCGCCGCCGCCCTCGCCCGTCAGGAGATGGGGCTGCCACAAGGGGTCAAGTTGATTGGCTGCGCCGCCCGCCTTGAGTCGGTCAAGGGTCACACCTTGCTGCTGGAGGCGATCCGCGCCCTGCCGGAGGAGGTGCATCTTGCGTTGGCAGGGGTCGGCAGTTTGCAAAATGCGTTGCAACAACAGTGTCAGCAACTGGGGATCGCCCATCGGGTCCATTTTCTCGGGCTGGTCGAAAACATGCCGCGCTTCTATCAGGGGCTGGATCTCTTCTGCCTCCCCTCACTGGCGGAGGGGATGCCGCTTTGCGTGCTGGAAGCACAGGCGTGCGGGGTGCCGGTGGTGATGAGCGATGTGGGGGCGGCCAGAGAGATCGTCTGTCAGGCCAGCGGCCATATCCTGTCGGAGCGGGATCCCGGCCGCCTTGCCCAGCTTCTGGCACAAGGGTTGCTGCAGTGCCATAGCCTGCGTGCCGTCACCCGTGAGTTTGTGTGCAAGCAAAGCAGCTTGAGCCGGATGGCTCATGCCTATCAGCAGCTATACAGCCGCTGATCAAGCAACCCGATGACCAGAGGAGCATCCCATGGAATGGATCATGATCGTGTTCTGGCTGTGCGCTGTACTGGTGGTCTACCACCATGTCGGCTATCCCCTGCTGCTCAAATTCGGTGGTCGGCAGGCGCGCAAGGTAGCCAATCCGCCCCGCCCTCTGGATCGAGGGTTCAAAACAGACGCCACCGATGAGGCGCTGCCGACCATCACCCTGCTGATGCCGGTTTATAACGAGGCGGCGACCATCGCGGCCAAGCTGCAAAACCTCGCCAGCCTCGATTACCCCGCCGACAAGCTGTGGGTGCATGTGCATTTCGACGGCTGCAGCGACAACAGTTACCCCATTGCGCTAAGCCAGCTCGGTGATCCCGCCCTGCAGCAGTTGCAGATCAGGCTGTTTGATCACCCCCGCAATCGCGGCAAGGTCGCCGTGCTCAACGAGGCCATGACCCGGGTGCACAGCGATCTGGTGGCCCTCACCGATGTCTCGGCCCTGCTGCCCATCGACAGCCTGCTGCTGGCGGTCGCCCATTTTGCCGATCCCAAGGTAGGGGTGGTCGGGGAGGCGTACCGCTTCTGGCAACCGGGCTCCCAGGGCGAGGAGAGTTACTGGCACTATCAAAGCCAGATCAAGCTCTGCGAATCGGCCCTTGGCGGCATGCTGGGGGCCCACGGGGCCTTTTACATGATGCGCCGAGAGTGCCTCACCCCGCTGGCTGCCGATACCATCAACGACGATTTCATCCTGCCGATGCAGGCCATCGCCAAGGGGTATCGGGCTGTCTATGACAATCGCTGCGCGGCACTGGAGCTGGAAGTTTCCAATGCCGCGCTGGAGGCGACACGGCGCAAGCGGATCGGGGCTGGCAACACCCAGCAGCTGCTGCGGTTACTGCCCCTGCTGCACCCCAAGTTCGGCTGGGTTGCCTTCAACTTTGCCAGTGGCAAGGGGCTGCGGGTGTTGATGCCGCTCTGCCTGACCCTGCTGTGGCTCTGCGCCATCCCGCTGGCCACCCAATCCCTGCTGTTTCAACTGCTGCTGGGGCTGCAACTGCTGGGGTATCTGCTGGTCATCCTGATCCAGCTGACCCCTGTGCACCCCTGGCCCAATCTGTTTCGCAAGATCCACTATCTGGTACTCGGACACTGGTACAACGGCATGGGCACCCTGCGCTACTGCCTGCGAGCCCCCATACGTTTCATGTCACAGGAGAAAGCCGTATGACACACCCCATTCCAAGATTGACCCTGGTGGTCAAACGCAGCATGGATCTGCTCGGTGCCACTCTTGGCCTGCTGCTGACGCTGCCGTTGTGGCCGCTGATCATGCTGGCCATCCGGCTCGATAGCCCGGGGCCTGTGTTCTTTCGTCAGCTGCGGATCGGGCGCAGCCACGCCACCCATACCGAGCTCTTTTTCATGATCAAGTTTCGCACCATGCGCGCCGACGCCGAGGCGGCCACCGGGCCGGTCTGGTGTGGCAAGGGGGACAGCCGGATCACCCGCAGCGGCGACTTTCTGCGCAAAACCCGGCTCGATGAGCTGCCGCAGTTTATCAATGTGCTCAAGGGGGAGATGTCGCTGATCGGCCCCCGTCCGGAGCGACCCGGGATCGCCAACCGGCTGGAAGATGCGGTGCCGTACTTTATCGAACGCACCTATGAAGTGGCCCCCGGCATTACCGGTCTGGCGCAGGTCAACCAGGGTTACGACGAGTCGCTGGATGATGTGCGCAGCAAGCTGGCGTTCGATCTGGCCTACTCGGTCGCCCTGCTCCACCCCTGGCGTTGGCTGGTGCAGGATGTGCATATCATCGGCAAGACGATCGCCATCATGGTTGGCAAGAAGGGGCGCTAATCCCGCCGCACCCACCTCAACCACATCTCAACGCCCATCAGGCCATTGTTACTGCAATGGCCTTTTTTGTGGCGCATCCTTGTGGCAAATCAACGTTGATCACCTAGAAGTCAGCGATCTGATCGCCATCATCTGGCCCCATCCATCCAAAGGCCTGATGCCAGTTTGACCAACACTAGAAACCCAAGCGTTGCGTGATCACAGAAGCAATCCGCCCCCTGCTCGCCATAACACCGGCACATAAAAAACGAGTGGCCAGCGGCAACTCGTTTTGACAGTTTTCCCTTGGTGATTCAGGCGCCGTAGACGGCCAGAATATCGGTCACTCTGTTGCTCACACTGTAACCCCTGGCTATGGTGTTGCGCGCCGCCTGACTCATTTTGCTGCGCACCACCCCATCGCTGCGCAGCCAGTAGTTGACCAGCTCCGCCATATCCCGCACATGGCCGGGCTCCACCAGCCAGCCATTGGATTTATGGTCGATCAGATTGACCAGCCCCCCCACCGCAAAGGTACAAACCGGTATGCCGTGAGCCATCGCCTCCAGGGCCACCAGCGGCAACCCTTCAAAGCGGGAGGTGATGCAGAGCAGGTCGATGTTGTGCCACTCATTGGCCATGTTCTGGAAACCATGAAGCTGGACGCGATCACCATACTGCTGCAACAAGGCACTTTTCATGGGGCCATCCCCGTAGAGATGAAACGCCCCATCCGGGCAGAAGGCGGCCAGCTGGCAGAACACCTCCGGCCCCTTTTCCGGCGAGAGGCGGCCGACAAAGGCAATCCGGTTGCCAGTTACCGATGCCGGTGTCGCAGGCATGGGGACAAAGTTGCTGATCACCGTGCTTGGCACAGGCAATTTGCGAGCGATGGGCTCGCTCACTGCAATACACTTCGCAAAACGCGCTGTAGTGCGATCCAGCCAGCTGTAAAACTTCAGCAAACCTTCCCCGTCATCCCCACTGTGAAAGGTCGAAACCACCGATTTACCGGTGAACCAGGCCGTCAGCCGCCCCAGCACCCCGGCCTTGTAGCCGTGGGTATGGATCAGCACAGAAGCAGGCTGGCGAGCCAGACGGCGCATAAAATCGCGGCTGTTTTGGCACACCTCGTAGGGCAAGCCCTGTTGTTTGAGCAGGGTCGTAAAGGGGGTCATGCCGTGGTTGCTCACCAGCACTATGGTGGGGCGAAATCCCCTGGCCAGCAGATCGTTGGCGAGATGGATAATGTGAACTTCTATTCCACCGACCTGACGTGCATCGATGGCCAGCCAGATCTGCTGCATGGGTAACATAAGGCCCTCCTCCCGTGGCTCCATGCCACCTGAAATGAGGCGCTGCATAGAGCGGGCCAGTCAGGCAAAGAGGGGCAGGATCAGGCGCCGGGACAGGCGACCAGCAGGAGGGTCATGTCATCGAGGGCGGCATCATTGATGCGCTCATCAAACCAGCGGGCAATGCGATGAGCCAGTTGCTCAAGACCGGGCCCCGAAGTCAGGCAGATCTCTTTTAGCTGCGACTCCCAGCGCTGGCGCTCTTCTGCGTCACGGCTATCGAGCAGGCCGTCGGTCCAGAACAGCAGGATCTCGCCGGGCTTGAGCTGACGCTCATTGGTCACGAAGTGGGGATCCGGGCGCAAACCGGGCAAGGGGCCGGTCACGCCGACCTGACGGATGGTACCGGGCCCGACCAGCCAGGGCGCCGGGTGGCCCGCGCTGGCCCACTGCACCCGCCCCTCGTTGCCGAGTTCAATGCAGAGGGTGGTGAGCAGGGTAGCCCCCAATAACGGATCACTGTGAACCGCATTGGACAAGATGGTCAGCAAACGGGCGGGGGCGCGCTCCAGATCGTGCGCCGTCAGCAAGCCGCGCAGATAACCGGCATAGGCATGGGCAAAAAACTTGGCTTCCGCATCGTGGCCCATCACATCCCCGAGCCACAGCACCCGATCCTTGACCAGCAGAAAGTCCCCGCCCCCCACGGTGGCCGCGCGGGTTTGCAACGCCAGCTGGTATCCCCCTATCGAGGTGGCGGGCAATAACGGGCGCAGCGCCGAGGTCATGCGCTGATCCAGCTGTTCGCCCCATTGCGACTTGAGTTGCTCAGAGCGTTGCAGCACCCGCGAAACCGCCAGCAACAGGTCCTGCTTGGTGATGGGCTTGACCAGAAAGTCATCGATCCCCAGCGCCCCCGCCCGACTCTGGGTCCACTGATCCTGATGACCGGTCAGGAAGATAAAGGGCACCCCCTTCATCTTGGGATCCTTCATCAACTGCTGGCGCAGCCCAAAGCCATCGATCCCTTCCATCTCGATATCGGAGAGCACCAGCGCGGGAGGTTGCTTCCCGAGCGCCAGCAGGGCGGCATGGGAGTCGGCATAACTTTCAACCCGGTAGTGCTCATGGAGATAGGCGGTGAGCAGGGCACGCATCACCTTGTCATCGTCGATCACCGCGAGCACCGGCAGTTGGTTGACCGGGCCCTGCTGGCGAAGGGTCACGCGATTGCGCTCACCGTCGCGAGAGAAGTGCACCTCGGCAAACAGCTGGTGCACCAGCGCCAGCCCGTATCCCCCCTCCTGCAGCTCATCGGGTAACGGCGCGCTGGCAAGACCGGGTTGCGGGCCACCATCATCCTCCAGTATCAGACTCAAACCCGTTTCATCCTCTTTCAGCGTGAGCCAGAGCCGGGTCGCGGGAGGAGCTGTGTGTTTGACGCTATTGGTAGCCAGCTCACTGAAACAGAGCAGCCAGTTGGCTTGATCCTTTGGGGAGACCTGAAACAGGGAGAGCCCCTGTGCCAGCCGGTTGCGCAGTTCGCGCACCGCCTGCAGGGTTGCCGGAGCAGATCGCAACCAGTCATCCATATCGGGCCTCCATTAGCGGGCGATCAGATCCGGAAATTCAGCAAGGCGCTGCGCCGACACCAGCGCTTGAGCCATTCGGTCACCCGGTTGCTGGGCAGCCGGTTGAGTTCGCGCAGGATCTCGCTGGCCAGCCCCGGGTTGAGCTTGTCGTTATAGACAGCGCCAATCAGATTGGCCTCGGCACGGGTCAGTTTATCCACCGCACTTTGTACCACGGTCGTCGGCGTCACTCCCGCCAGCACCACCAGCAGCGCCCCTTCACAGGCCCCACACACCTGATCGGCCGGAATATTGCCCCGATTGAGGGCGGTGAGCGGCGAGGTATCGAAGATCACCACATCGTAGTGCTCGAGCCAGCGAACCAGCAATTGGCGCAAGGTATCCTTGTTGCGAAAAGCCATCAGATCCTTGCCCGGCGCCGGGAGCAGGGACAACGACCGGCCAGTGGCCACCGGCTCGGGCACATCATTGGGCCCCCAGGCAACCGCCGTGGCGCGGCCGGGGTGATAGAGATTGAGATCCACCAGCAGGGTGCGCAGCCCATCCGCTTCCGAGCGCCTTGCCAGCGCATCGCAGATGGAGCTCACCCCCTCTCCCCCTTCCGACGAGGTGACCGCCAGCGAGCGGATCCCCCGGGCGACCGTCGCCGCATAGAGGGATTCGAGCTCCAGATATTGAATGGGGATGCTCATATCAAAGCGTCCCGACCAGGGCCACCACCGAGATCGTGGTCAAAATGTCGCGCATGCCATCCATGAAGATGGCCCAGTTACTGCTCTTGCTGTCAGGGATAAAGACTGTGTCCCCTGCGCGCAGCACCGGCAACTGGCTAAAGTCGGGCTCTTTGGCAAAGCCGTCGAGATCGAAGCTGCGGGCCTGATCCCCCTGACCACTGGTGGCCATGTTGATCACCACAATCTTCTTGATATAGGCGCTGCTGGTCGGGCCCCCCGCCTCGGCCAGCAGATCCAGCAGGGTCATGGAAGAGTCAAAGCGGTAGCGACCCGGGCGGGCGATCGCTCCCAGCACCCGAATGGTGTTCTCCTTTGGCTCATCGAGCCAGGGACGATTCTTCTCCGGCAGGTAGATGGAGTCGCCGGGCAGCACCTTGGGCAGCAAGGTTTCATCGCCGGTTTCAAAGTAGAGGGCAAGATCGAGCTTGCTGACCCGCGCCGTGCTGCCACTGCGATGGGCGATACGCACATTGCGCAGATCCGCCGCCGCAGTCGGACCATCGGCGGCCGACAGGATGTCGATAAAGCCCATCTGCTCATTGAAGGCATAGCGACCGGGCGCCCCGACCTGACCGAAGATGTAAATGGAACTGTCCGGTGACTGGCGCACCCACTGGGACTTGTTGTCACTGGGATCGGTGGGCAGCTCGGGGATCATGATGGTGAATCCGGCCCGGATCTTCGGCAGGCTGGCCAGCGCCCCCCCCTGATGGAGAAACTTGTCGAGATCAAACAGGGTTGGCGTGGCCTGCCCCCCTTCGGCGGTCAGGATCTGCACCTTGGCGATATCGGCCCGCTCGTTGGGGCCACCAGCGTGGGCGATCAGATCCAGCAGCGACATCTCGTCAGACCATTCATAGCGGCCCGGGATCCGCACCGCCCCCATCACCATCACCGCCCGTCCGGGGGCCACTTTTAACCAGGATTTCTCGTTGATATCGGTCTTTTCCGGCACAAAAATGGCATCACCGGGTTTGACTTGGGGAAGCGCCTTTTGCATCCCTTCGGTATAGGCCTGCAAGTCGATGGGTTCGATCGTGCCATCGGTGCGCAGCAAACGGATCTGGCGACTCTCGGCATAGCGGGTCGGGCCGCCGGCATTGGCCAGAATATCGAGGAAGGAGTCCCCTTCCCGCCCCTCATAGGCGCCAGGTTTGAACACCTCGCCCATGATGTAGATGGTGCGCGCCCCCCGTTTTATCTGCTCTTCATCCTTGGGCACGAAGATGGTGGCGCCCGGTGCCAGATTGGGCAGCAACTTGTTGTTGCCGGAGTCGAGATAGGCTTTGAGATCGAACAGTTCGGGGGCATCACCATTGATCACCCGGATCCGCTCCACCCCGGCAAAGCGGGTCACCCCACCGGCTCGCATCAGCAGATCCACGATGGAGTTGCCGCTCTTGAAACTGAAGGCGCCGGGGCTGTTGACCTCGCCAAACACCTTGATCGCCTTGCCGGTATCGCCATCCCCGCCTGCCGCCAGGGTTGCCGCATCAAAATCAATCTGCACGTTGCCGATCAAAGGGGATGCTGGCACGAACACCACATCAAGGGATTGCAATGGCGGCAACACGCTGGCATCGCCGGTATCGAGATAACGCTTGTAGTCGAAGCTAGATACCGTGCTGCCGCGCCGCACCTGCATGTTGTTGAGCTGGGCACCGGGTACCAACCCGCCAGCGGCATCGAGGGCCATCTGCACGTTGCCATCGGGCGCCAGATCATAACTGCCGGGTTTTTTGACATAGCCCATCACGCTGATCAGCAGCCGCTTCTCCAGCAAGGTGACGGTCAATTGAGAGAGGTTGTTGTAAACAGGTTTGAGGGCGGTGCGGATCAGCTCATCCGCCTGTTGCAGGGTCTTCCCCCCCACCACTAGGTTGCCGACTTCAGGCAGTGCAATCTCCCCCTGCTTGTTGATCTGGAAAGGCTGATCAAAAGCCGGCTCACCGGGTTGCACTATGGCCAACCGATCACCGGGAGCCAACAAGGTGGAGGCCAGTAACGGGCAGGTGAACAACAGCAAGAGAACACAGATCAATCCTTCGAGAGCACCCCGTTTCATAGACATCCTTTTCGTCTGTTACGTCTGCCCCCATTGGCGTAAGGGGAGCCCTGACCAATCAGCACGACAGCCATCCGCTGTTGTCTGTTGCAGCCGCAAACGTACTTGTTGTAGTGATTGTGCCAACACGGTCTGACGCCAGGCTACATCCGACCAGAGCCGTCCGTGCATATCCCGTTCGATATCAATACGTTGAGATTGTAGTCGTTTCAACTCCGCAGGCATACACCCCTGCAGACTCGCTTGCTTTAATTCCGTCAGCTGCAAGTCGAGTTCCTTCTGACGCTCATCATAACGAGACCAGACCCGCCGTTCATCCTCATTGACCGGAATACGGGTGGGTCTTGCCTCGGCCATGCCGCCATATCCCTCCGGCGGCCACTGCGCACAACCCGACAGCAGAATGGACGATAGCATGATACCAAAGCGTTTCATGATGCAGCGGCCATCATGCCACGTGAACGCATATAGGCCTTGATGCTCTCATGGCAGGGGATCACCCGGTCGATATGCAGCATCTCCAGCAGGTCATGGGGTTGACCGGGTCCGCAGACAAGGGCCATCTGATGCCCGTTCATAATCAATCTTTTATAGAGAAATACCAAGGCTCCGATCCCCGACGAGTCGATAAAATGAACATCGCTGATATCGGCCAGGATATCTCCCGGGTGGGTCGAGAGGGTTTCAAACAACGGGCGGAGCTCACTGACGGCCATCGCGTCAAACTCGTTTTCCAGTACCACTACCTGGATATCATTAAGGGTGTAAGTCATGCTTTCCATCGCTAGCTCCTTGTCGATTCTCAGACTATTTGCTGTCACGGCATTCAGCACGTTGCAAATGTTATGCCGGGCAGTGCCACGGCACTTGTTCTCCAAATGATACTCTTTGCGCCTTATTCGCCGACACCCACTCCTCGTTTTGATTGCCAAATTGCAATTGACCTCCCCCGCACGTTGCAAACTGCAATTCACCTTCGCCGAGATCGCTAGATAAGAGGCTAAATGGCTGATAATTCAAGCCCATTAGACCGGGCCCGATTATTGCTTGCCTTTGGACACACTTCACAAGCCACCGTTGGCTCGGCCCCCATGCCGCCATTTTCCAGGAAGGAGAGATCATGAAAGCAGGCCTTTACATCGCACCACTGTTGGCAGCCCTTTGCGGCACCGCATACGCAGCCCCCTCCCCTGACAGCGCCGTGTTGAAGGTTGAAGGCGCCATCAGCAGCCCCACTCATCAGGCTCTGGCCCTGTGGGACAGCGCCATGCTGGATCAACTGCCGGTACACGAAATCAAAACCCATACCCCCTGGTATGACGAAGCCAAGACTTTTCGCGGCCCGCTGCTGCAAGATGTATTGGCCAAGGTCGGGGCAACCGGCAAACAGCTCACCATTACCGCGCTCAATGACTACTCGGTACAGGTGCCGACAAGCGATGCCGAGCAGTATCGGGTCATCCTCGCCCGCACGATCAATGGCAAGCCACTGTCGGTGCGTGACAAAGGGCCGCTGTTCCTTGTCTATCCGTTTGATCAATATCCCGAACTGCAAAACAAGCTCTATTACGGTCGGGCTATCTGGCAGATCAGCGCGATAAAAGTGGAGTAGATCCCATCATGCGTTCCATGGCGGCCAGTCAACGTTTCTTGTTTGTGGTGCTTTGTGTGCTGCTCCTTGCCTTTGCCGGTATTGGTACCATCCAGTACCGGCAATTTCAGGATCTGCAGCGCAGTACCAGCCAGGGCGAAGACAACGTGATGTGGAACTATTTCCAGCTCTATAACGAAGCGCTGCGTTTTCAAAGCTCGCTGCTCCATGAGTCGCAACCGACCTTCCAGCTCAGATACGATATTCTGGTCAGCCGCATGGATCTGGTGCTGGAGAGCAAGGATCGCAGCCTGCTTCAGCAAACAGAGATCTACCAGCAGGCAAGCAAAGCCATTCGATCCTACATCTCTCTGGCGGATATCTGGCTCGGGCCGGAAGCCACCAAGCCGCTGGACAATCTTGCCCATCAGGAACTGCGCCAACAGCTTGCCTCCCTGCTCCCCCTGCTCCATCAGCTGACTCTGGAGGTGAACCAGCAGGCGACCCTGTTTGATGTGGCGCGTCGCGACAGCGTGAGGGAGCAGATCATCACGACGACACTCATCGCGACCCTGCAATTTGCGCTGCTCTTTGTGCTCGCCCTGCTGATCTGGCGGCAAATGAATATCTCGTTTCTGCAACACAAACTGATGCAGCAGCTCAATGACAAACTGCTGCGGGCAAATCAGGCGGCAGAGGCAGGCACAAGAGCCAAAAGCAGCTTTTTGGCCAACATGAGCCATGAAATTCGCACCCCCATGAATGGCATTCTCGGCATGCTCTCACTGCTGGCCGACCGGGATATGGATCCGAGGGAGCGAGACTATCTGGAGACGGCGCGGGAATCGGCAAACCATCTGCTCGGTCTGCTTAACGACATTCTGGATGTATCCAAGCTGGAAGAGGGCAAGATCGAGCTGCAACTGGCCCCCCATCACTTGCCCCAGCTGCTGGAGGATATCCGTGCCCTGATGCAGAGCAACTGCGATGCAAAAGGGATCAAACTGACCCTGACTGTTGCCCCTGATACGCCGGAGTGGTTGATGATCGACCCGCTGAGAGTGCGCCAGATCCTCTTCAATCTGGTGAGCAATGCCATCAAGTTCACCCATCAGGGGGAAGTAAAGATCCACGTTGCTAGCACCCTGTTGGAGCAGGATCGCCACTCGATACGCATCTCGATCCAGGACACAGGGATCGGCATGAGCAAAAGTCAGTTAAAGAACCTGTTTCAACGTTTCGCTCAGGCGGATGTCTCGATCACCCGCCAATATGGCGGATCGGGCCTGGGACTTGAAATATCCCGTAACCTCGCACGCCTGATGGGCGGCGATATCTCGGTAGAGAGCAGCGAGGGACATGGCAGTACTTTTACCTACATCTGGCCCGCCAGAGCCACGACCCCCTCGATTGTTTGCCTGCCGTCCAAGCCGCTGGATCAGGAGAGCTATCGCATCTTGCTGGTTGATGACAATGCCACCAACCGCAAGGTGATCGGCGCCATGCTCGACTCCGTGGGCCATCAGGTCACACTGGCCGTTCAGGGAGAAGAGGCGTTGGAGAAACTGGGTCACACCGAATTTGATCTGGTGTTGATGGATGTCCAGATGCCAGTGATGGATGGCCTGGTGGCCACCACCCGGATCCGCACCTCCCAGATGCCTTGGGCAGATATCCCCATCATCGCCCTGACGGCGGATGCGATGCCGGAATCCAAGCAATACTATCTCTCCCATGGCATGAACGGGTATATCACCAAGCCCATCAATAAAGAGACGCTTGTCATGGAAATAAATAAACTGTTGTCTAAATATTTAATAATACATAACTACGTAAATTCAGATAATAAGTGCAATGCTCATGGTGCATAGGCGAGAGGTCGTAGTGGTCAACTAAATCCGGACACTTGGTTAGGCCGTTCTTCGGCTTTTGCTGGCTGTATCCCGTCATTGCGGCAATGTGGACGCCGCCAGTTGTAGTAATCCATCAGGTAATAACTGATATCTCGTTTCGCTGCTCGCAATCTCATATATCCCATAGCCGGGAGCCACTCTGACTTCAGGCTCCTGAACAGTCGCTCCATCGGGGCGTTATCCCAGCAGTTGCCACGCCGACTCATGCTCTGGGTCATGCGATAGCGCCACAGTCGTTGCCGAAATGCCCGGCTGCCATATTGGCTGCCCTGGTCAGAGTGAAACAGCACGCCTGACGGACAACCTCGTTGCTGATACGCCATCTCAAGTGCTTTGATGGCCAGCTCTGCATCAGGCTTATCAGACATCCCCCAGCCCACGACCCGCCGGGTGTACAGGTCAAGAATCGCTGCCAGGTAACGCCAACGACCACCTGCCCAGACGTAGGTGATATCGCCACACCACACCTGATTGGGTTGCTGGACATCAAATTCGCGGGCCAGCAGATTGGGAATGTCCGGTCGTTCAGACCGAGCGACCTGATAGCGATGAGCGCCCGGTTGCTTGGATACCAGACCGGCTTCCTTCATCAGGTTACGTACTTTGAATCGACCAATCTGATACCCCAACTCCCGCATCATCGACATCAAGGCGCGGCTGCCCGCTGAGTTCCGGCTTTCTTTGAACAAACGGCGCAACTCACAGCGCTGTTGCATACGTTCACGGTTAATCGTCCGCCTGCGAGCCAGATAATCGTAAAAACAGGAGGTGGGAACATCGAAAGCGCAGCAGACCAGAGTGATGGGGGCTTGCTCCCTTAATCGGTCTATCAGCGCGTACGTGTGAACTCGTCCGCCATCAAGAGAGCAGTAGCCTTTTTTAGTATGTCCTTTTCACGTTCGAGCTGGTTGATGCGGGCTTCCAGCTCCTGAATTTTCTGCTGCTCCGGAGTCAGTGCTTTGCTGATTGGGGTTGTGCCGCAGCGTTCGGATTGGAGCTGCTGAACCCAGCGACGCAGTACGGTTTCACCGACATCCAGTGAACGGCTGGCTTCAGGGACAGAGTATCCCTGGTCGAGTACCAGGGATGCGGCTTCGAGTTTGAATTCGGCAGTAAATGAGCGACGTAATCTTGTCATTGAACACCTCAGGTCATGGTGGCGACTGTACCACCTAAAATGGTGTCCGGGATGATTAGACCACTACAGTCCTGACTTGTTTCCCATCACGCATATGACGCACTTGGAAGGTGATCAGCCCTTTAGGTGACACCCTTATGCCAAGCCCATCACCGTCAGTGACTTCGCTCTGGCCGGAGTATGGTTTACCATGGACGCCTCGCAGCCAGCTGTCTATCTGTAATTGCCATAGCTCACCCAATAAAATTTTGTACTAACAAAATACCATGTTTTGTACTTTGAGTTGTACTAATTGGATGGTGAACATAGGCAGACAGACACAAACAGCAAAGAATTTATTGGGTGCTCAGACAAAGCTGAACACATCATTAAGAACCATATAATCAGAAGCTTAGGCGATAAAACAAGAACACATGAGCACACCCAAGAACCAAACAACACAGCCAACATTCTACTTTCACGACTACGAAACCTTTGGCATCAACCCCGCCAAGGACAGGCCGTCGCAGTTTGCCGGTATTCGTACCGATGCGGATTTCAACATCATTGGCGAGCCGCTGGCCATCTACTGCAAGCCGCCGGCGGACTATCTGCCGGATCCGGAGGCGTGCCTGATTACCGGTATCACGCCGCAAAAGGCGATGAAGGATGGGCTGTGCGAGGCGGATTTCATTCGCCAGATCCACGAGCAATTCGCCACGCCGAATACCTGTGTGCTTGGCTACAACAGCATCCGCTTCGATGATGAAGTGACCCGCTACACCCTCTATCGCAACTTCTATGACCCCTATGCCTACAGCTGGCAAAACGGCAACTCCCGCTGGGACATTCTCGACATGCTGCGGGCCTGCTATGCCCTGCGGCCGGAGGGGATCGAGTGGGCCTTTGACGATGAAGGAAAACCGAGTTTCAGACTTGAAAAGCTGACGGTCGCCAACGGCGTTACTCACGCCAATGCCCACGATGCACTCTCGGACGTGCTGGCCACCATCGAGATGGCCAAGCTGGTGAAAAAAGCCCAACCCAAGCTGTTTGGTTATCTCTTTGATCTGCGTAACAAAAACAAGGTGAAGGCGCTGATTGACGTGGTGACCATGAAGCCGCTGGTGCATGTCTCCGGCATGTTCTCCCCCTGGCAGGGTTGTGCAAGCTGGGTCTCGCCGCTCGCCTGGCACCCCACCAATCAGAACGCGGTGATCATGGTGGATCTGACCCGTGACCCCACCCCGCTTATCGAGCTCACCAGCGAGGAGATCCGCGAGCGCCTCTATACCAAAAAAGAGGAGCTGGGGGATCTGGCGGGCATTCCGGTGAAGCTGGTGCACATCAACAAGTGCCCGGTACTGGCGCCGGCCGCCACCCTGACCGCGGAGCGCGCCGACGAGCTCGGCATCGATCGGGAGCAGTGCCGCAAGAGCCTGGATCTGCTGCGCGCCCATCCCGAGGTGCGGGAAAAACTGGTGGAAGTGTTCAATCAGGAGTTCGCCGGCAGCAATGAGAGCGACCCCGATACCCAGCTTTACGCCGGATTCTTTGGCCATGGCGACAAGTCCACCATGGATCTGGTGCGTGCCACCCCCGCGGATCTGCTGGGTGAGCGGGAGTTCGCCTTTACCGACTCCCGGCTGCCGGAGATGCTGTTCCGCTACCGCGCCCGCAACTGGCCACACACCTTGAGCGAAGCAGAGCAGAAACGCTGGCGCCTGCACTGCAGCGACTACTTCAGCCGCCGTCTGCCGGACTATGTGCCCCGTCTCGAGGCGCTGGCCGAGCAGAACCAGAGTAACGAACGGAACTTTGCGATTCTAAAGAGTCTCTACCACTATCTGGAAGATTTATGAGTTGTGAGTAGTTTCACAATAAATCCTTCCCGCCCATCCCCTTCTTCAGGTCATAATGACGAAGGGGATTTCCCCAAAAACCAATATCTTGCAACATCCTGAGCGGATGTCTCCCAAGCAAGAGATCTCTTTGGCCGAACGGAAGCCATTTGCTGATGCCTCGTCACCACGCACTGCTCGGATTACTGGCCCTGCTGCCGCTGGCAGCCAACGCCGCATACCGGTTCGATGTGCCGGATTATCTTGCTCGCCTGCCCGAGCAGACCTATCGCATCGTAGAACAGAACTTCAATTCCCTTTATCAGCAGACTGATTTCACTCCCCTGATCACCAACAGCTACTTCAACGGCTCCCATCTCTACAAGTTTGTCGGGGTACCGCTGGCCATCAGCGCACAGTCAGGTTTCCAGCTGGAGGTGTTTGGTCAGGTCTATAACCGCGCTTCGCAAGCCTATATGCACCTGAGCGAGGACATGTCCCTCTATCGGGTGATGCGGGTCGATCTGATGGGGAACCCCAATGATCAGCTAGCTATCGGTTTTGGTCTGGGGGTGCCCATCACCCCGTTGCTAACCCTCAAGGCGATCGCCTCCGGCAGTGATATCCCGGGCTATGGCTCAGCCAAATACGCCGTCGGTTTTGAGTGGCGTTACTGATAGCAGCTGGTTGAAACAATTCAGGCTCCGTAATGGAGCCTGAATTGTTTATGGTGAGGCTGTGATCAGGCGTAGCGGATCACCCGCCCTTCGCCCCCTTGCAGGGTCACGGTTGTGCCGACTGCCTGCCCCTGCCAAAAATCGGTTCCCCCTTCCGGCAGCAGAAACTCCTGTGGTTGCTCCTCCCAGTTGAACAAGCAGAGCAGAGTACCCCCCTCGGGCAGCCCCACTTCACCGCAGGCAAAGTCCATCGACTCGAAACGGGCCGAGGGTGCCCGGGCGGCGCAGAGCGCCAGCAACTTGCACAGTTGCGCAGCCTGCTCCTCATCGAGATCTTGCAGCCGATCACCGGCCAGCATCATGCCACCGCTCGCCACCAGTGCAGCCAGATGGAAACTGTATTCAGCTTTACTTGCCTGCTGGCTCGGTAAATCCCGCAGGCAAATGCAGTCGGGGTCGAGTGCCCAGAGCTTGTCGTTCTGCCAGGCACGGCAGAAGGCCTCGCGAGCGATCTGGCGATAGCGATGACCACTGCGCTCCACATCATCGCTCACCCGCATGCCGTGCACCAGCCCGAGGCTTGGCCAGATGGGGGCGTTGCAACCGAGCAGGAAAGCGCCTTCACCAGCACCGCGCAGGATGGCCACCATACCGCGTCGATAAGCTTCAACCCGGGTGGCGGCCGGATCGTGGAAACGGCCACCGTGGATGGCCCCCCAGAAGTTGGCATCGAGCTTGAAGTAGTGGATTCCCCACTGCTCGCGCAAGGTACGGAACACCTGTTCAAGGTGCGCTTGCACCTCGGGGTGGGTGCCGTCCAGCACATACCAGGGGGTGCAGCGCCAACCGCCATAGGTGACCCGCTCGGAGGGGAGCGGCAGGCCGTCATCCCCCTTCACAAACCAGTCTGGGTGCTCCTGAAACACCTGTGAACCGGGCTCTGCAATAAAAGGAGCGACCCAGAGGGCGGGCTCGCAGCCAGCCTGTTTGATCTCGGCAGCCAGTGAAGCAACGCCTTGCTCGAACTTGGCCGATGGTGTGAGCCAATCGCCCATTTTGGCCTGATAGCCGTCGTCGATCTGCACATAACGCAGGGCCGGGAAACGCTCGGCACGCACCTGCAGGTTCTCGCGAATATCGGCAGCGCTCACCTCGGCGTAGTAGTGATACCAGGAGCACCAGCCGCTCGGGCGCTCACTCACCTTGCTGATCAGCGAGCCATGTTCGACCTCGATCAGCCGTGCCAGCTCGGCCAGCAGATCCTCGCGCTCCGCTCCTTCGAGGCAGATCAGCGCCTCGCTCTGCCAGTGCTCACCGGCCGCGAATTCCCGCCCTTCGCAATTCATCAGGATCTGCAAGCGACCATCGGGATAGAGGCGAAACTCCCCGCCAAAACGGTGGCAGCTGGCAAAGGCGAGCAGCAGCCACCCCTTGCCATGCTCCACCAGCAACAGGTTGTGAATGGTGTGATAGCCATTGTCATCAGTGATGCGATAAACGCTGGCATCGGGACAACGGCCGACATATTGCGGTGATTGCCAGCAACCCATGGTCTGGGCCAGCATCTGGAATCCTTCGCCATAGATGGCGCTCTCCACCGGCAGGCCAAGCTTGCCGTCAAACAGCACCCAGCGCTCAACCGGAGTGGCATCAGAACCGGTGTTGTCGAGTCGCACCCGGCACAGGGGCCCCTCCCACTGACGAGTTTGCAGCAGATGGGGTGGCAACGCAGTATCGTTCGCCAGCTGGCGAACTCGGGACAAGAGGGATGTCATCACTACTCCTTGTAGTTCGAAAAGGGTTCTATCAGGCACTTTTCAAAAAATGCCAATCAAATCAGCTTCAAACGAACTGATTTCAGTTGTTATTGTTTTAATGCCGCGACCCGGCCTCTCTGGTAAACTGCGATTTTCTTCCCAGTCGATGAGGTTCACGTGATCGCGCAACGCGCCTTGCTGTACTTTCGTGACTTTTTGGTCATCGTCGCCTGCCTGCTGGCAGGTAAATCCGTGGCAGCCATCCTGCCTTTCGCCTTTCCCGGCAGCATCATCGGCATGCTGCTGCTGTTCGTGCTGCTCTCCCTGCAACTGATCAAGCTGCACTGGGTCGAGCTGGGGGCAGGCTTGCTGCTGCGCCACATGGGCGTGCTGTTCGTGCCGGTTGCGGTCGGACTGGTGGCCTGGCTTGAGCCCCTGCGCCAATCCTTCGGCGTCATCATGCTCTGCATCGTGCTCGGGATCGTGCTGATCCTCGCCACCGTCGGTCGGCTCTACCAGAGGATGAACAAATGATCTTCTGGCTCGCCATTCCCTTAACGCTCGCGCTCTATTTCGCCACTCGCGCCCTCTATCGCCGTCTGCCCTGGCCCATCATCAACCCTGTGCTGGTGCCGACCGCGGTGATCATCGGCCTGCTGCTCTGGTTTGATCTGCCCCTTGAGCAGTACGAGCGCGGCAGCAGCCCCATTACCATGCTGCTGGAGCCCGCCGTGGTGGCGCTGGCGCTGCCGCTCTATCAGCAGGCGCGCCAGATCCAGGCCAAGCTCAAGCCCATCCTAATCTGTACCCTCGCCTCCGTCTTGATCTCGGTGTGCACAACCCTGCTGATCGGTCATTTTATGGGCACAGATCCGGCGCTGCTCGCCTCATTGGCGACCAAATCCATCACCACCCCGCTCGCCATGAGCGTCAGCCAGTCCATCGGCGGCATTCCCGCCATCGCGGCCGCCGTTGTTGTTGTGGTGGGAATTGTCGGCGCCCTGATCGGCTACCCGCTGCTCAAACTGCTGAAAGTGACCGACCCGGAAGCCCAAGGGCTCGCCATGGGGGCCTGTGCCCACGCCATCGGCACCGCCACCTCCGCCGAGAAGGGGATCACCCAGGGCGCCTTTGCATCGCTCGCCATGGTGGTGTGCGGTATCCTCACCGCTGCCGTCGCCCCGCTGCTGTTTGCCATCTATCACTGGCTGATCTGATCACCCCATTGACCACCTGTTGACCATTCCGAGGGGCCTGCTGGCCTCTCGGGGTGCGACCTGCCGCACAATTTGCACAAGACAAACGTTTCCATTACCATCCCCCTCCGTTTGCCCATCAGGGCGTGAGCCTGCTCACACATTTACCCGAGCTTGCTCCCTACAATGGCCGCCCAATTGGCCTTTGAGGACACACTATGCATCCCCGTTTTGCCAAGCCATTCGATACCCTCTCTGCCCCGCTCAAAGCAGCCGTGCAGCCCATGCTGGATAGTGCCGACTTCAACGCCCGCTTCACGCCGGAGCAAGTCGCCACCCTGAAAGCCGCCACAGGTCTCGATGATCGCGCCCTGCGCCTCGCCCTGTTGCCGCTGGCTGCTGCCTGCTCGGTGGCGCCCATCTCCAAGTTTTATGTCGGTGCCATCGCCTGTGGCCTGAGTGGCACCTGGTACTTCGGTGCCAACATGGAGTTTGCAGGGCAAGGTCTGTTCCACTCGGTCCACGCCGAGCAGTCCGCCATTTCCAACGCCTGGCTGGGTGGCGAGACCGGGATCAGCGAAATCACCGTCAACTACACCCCCTGTGGCCACTGCCGTCAGTTCATGAACGAGCTGAGCACCGCCAAGATCCTGAAAGTCTCTCTGCCCGATGACTTGAGCGCCCTGCAATCCTTCCTGCCCCACTCGTTTGGCCCGGCGGATCTCGACATCACAGATGCGCTGATGAGCCCGCAGGATCACGCAGAGCTTGAGCTTCAAAGCGAAGACCCGCTGTGGCAGGCCGCGCTGGCCGCCGCCCGTCAAAGCTACGCCCCCTACAGTCAGGGCTATGCCGCGGTGGCGCTGCAGTTTGCCGATGGTCGCATCTTCTCTGGCCGCTACGCCGAGAACGCCGCCTTCAACCCCAGCCTGCCGCCGATGCAGATGGCCTGCGCCCATGCGGTGCTTAACGGCGAAGATCTCGCCACCATCCGCCGCGCCGTGCTGCTGGAGAACAAAAACGGCCAGATCAGCCAGCGTGACTCCGCCCAGTCCACCCTCAAGGCGCTGGGCTCCGTCGAGCTGGAGTATCAGGCGGTCTGATCCCGGCTTTGCGTCGATAAACGAAAGCCCCCGCACCTTGGTGCGGGGGCTTTTTTACTGGGCCGTTTAACCGGGAGCGACCGGTGATCTGCACAGTTTGGCGCGGTTGATCACCCCGTCTGACCGGTTGCTGATCAGACCGGTTTTAGCCGCGAAGTGAAGTGGCGCAGCAGCGGCGGCTCGTAGTCAAAGGTGAGTCCGCGAATGTCGCTGGCCCGCGCTTTCACCGCGATCAGGCAGTCGGCCACATAGTCCATGTGATCCCGGGTGTAGACCCGGCGTGGAATGGTGAGGCGCAACAGCTCGAAGTCCGCCGCCTCCTGCTTGCCGGTGGCGGGATCGCGCCCCAGCAACAGGGAGCCAATCTCCACCCCGCGCACGCCCCCTTCCAGATAGAGCTCGCAGGCGAGCGCATGGGCCGGAAACTGCTCGGCCGGAATATGGGGCAGCAGCTTCTTGGCATCCACAAAGACCGCATGACCGCCGGTGGGGGTCTGGATCGGGATCCCCGCCTCGGCCAGCCGCCCACCCAGATAAGCCACCTGACTGATGCGATAGGTGAGATACTCCTCATCCATCCCCTCCCGCAGGCCAATGGCAAGCGCCGCCATGTCCCGTCCGGCGAGGCCACCGTAGGTGACAAACCCCTCCATCGCCACACAGCGCACCTGCACGGCTCGAAACAGGTCGAGATCTTCCTTGAAGCAGCAGAGCCCGCCGATATTGACCAGCCCATCCTTCTTGGCCGACATGGTGAAGATGTCCCCCAGCGCAAACATCTGGCGCACTATCTCCTTGATGCTGCACTTGGCATAGGCCGGATCCCGCTCCTTGATAAACCAGGCATTCTCGGCAAAGCGGGCGGCGTCGATCACCACCGGAATCTGCTGACGACGGGCCAACTCGGAGACCGCCTCCATATTGGCCATGGAGACCGGATGGCCACCGGCGCTGTTGCAGGTCACCGTGATGATGATGCCGGCCACGTTGTCGGCCCCCAGGGTTTCGATGGTATCGGTCAGGCGAGGAAGGTCAAAATCCCCCTTCCAGGCGTAGGGGGCCGTGGTGTCGAGGGCTTTCGGGGTGAGCAGGTTGATGGCCCGCGCGCCGGCCAACTCCACGTGGGCCTTGGTGGTATCGAAGTGATAGTTGGAGATAAAGACCGGCGCCTTGCCCTTGCAGCGCTTGACCAGCTCGGGGAAGAGGATCTGCTCGGCCCCGCGCCCCTGGTGGGTGGGCATCACATGCTGGTAGCCAAAAATCTCGCGTACCGCGCGCTCCAGCTCGACAAAGTTGCGGCTGCCCGCATAGGCCTCATCCCCCATCATGATGCCGGCCCACTGACGATCGGACATGGCACCGGTACCGCTGTCGGTCAGCAGATCGATATAGACATCCTCGGCCAGCAGCAGGAAGGGGTTCCAGCCAGCGGCCTCGAGGGCGGCACGGCGCTCGGCGCCAGTGGTCTGTTTGATGGGCTCGACCATCTTGATACGAAACGGCTCGGGTATACGACGCATAAAAGACTCCTCACCGGCGCTGGGCCAGTGTGTTTGAAATCTGGATTGGCAAAGAGGCCGGGGCGATCAGGGTCGTCCGGCTGACAAATTCAAACGGCGGGTGCCGCCAATCAGCAGTGAGGAAAGTCGAAGGTGAGAATGGGATCCCGGGTATACCAGTGGGCGAGCAGGCAAGCTGCCCGGGGCGTAGCTGTCATGATTGGCATCACTCCCCTCCATATCGGTTGTAGACAGTCGGTGGCCAACAAGATCCATTGATGGATGCTGCCAACGGGCAGCCTCGCCACGTTAACGGCTGGTTAATTGGCAAACAAGGGGCGCACCGACGGGCTGTGCGCCCGCTCACAAAGTGGGCGTCTGCGCGGCAAACCGGCTACGAGGTTGATCCGCCCGCGCCCGCGCTTCGTTATTCTCCCTACCCACACGCCACATCCCCCATCAGCCAAGGCCGTAAACCATCATGCATCGCAAACCCCATCTGCCCGAGAAAATCTGCCCCGTCTGCCTGCGCCCCTTCAGCTGGCGGCGCAAGTGGGCGCGCAGCTGGGAGGAGGTTCGCTACTGCAGCGAGCGTTGTCGCCACGCTCGTCACAGCAGCCAGCAACCTGAGGGGGAGCGAGTCTGATGGAGCTGCGCCTTGTTCTCGGCGATCAGCTAAACGCCGGTCACAGCTGGTTTCGCACCCCGGATCCGGCAATCTGCTATCTGATGGCGGAGCTCCGCCAAGAGACCGACTACTGCCGCCACCACCGTCAGAAGGTGCTGTCCTTCTTTGCCGCCATGCGCGCCTTCGCAGCGGCCCTCACCCAAGCGGGCTACCGCGTCTGTTACCTGACCCTTGATGAGAGCGCCCGCTGGCCCGATTTGCCCGGCTTGCTGGAGGCTCAACTCGAAGCACATCAGGCCGACAGCTTTGCCTGGCAGAGCCCGGACGAGTGGCGCCTCGCCAGCCAGTTGAAAAGCTGGGCGGCGGATCTTGTCATCCCTGCCACCGAGGTGGAGAGCGAACATTTTCTCACCCCCCGCGATGGCTGGCAGCGCTATCCTCACAGCCGGATGGAGTTCTTCTACCGCGCCCTGCGAAAACAATACAGGGTGTTGCTCGATGAGCGCGGCCAACCCCTTGGCGGGCGCTGGAACTTCGATGACGAGAACCGCGCCAAATTGCCGGCGAGCCAGCCAATCCCGGCGCCCCTCACCTTTGCCAACGAGGTGAGCGAGATTGACGCCATGCTGACCCGCCACGGGGTCAGCACCATCGGCGAGGCAGATGCCAGCAGCCTGCCGTGGCCCATCACAAGGCGCCAGAGTCGCGAGCTGC
This sequence comes from Aeromonas sp. FDAARGOS 1417, assembly GCF_019046985.1. Lineage (NCBI taxonomy): Bacteria > Pseudomonadati > Pseudomonadota > Gammaproteobacteria > Aeromonadales > Aeromonadaceae > Aeromonas > Aeromonas sp. FDAARGOS 1417. The sequence goes on from NZ_CP077221.1 coordinate 843,832, forward strand.
TGGCCCATTTTCTGGCGCACTGCCTGCCGCACTTTGGCCGCTATCAGGATGCCCTGAGCGAGCGCGGCTGGAGTCTGTTTCACAGCCGTCTGTCGTTTTCCCTCAACAGCAAAATGCTTCATCCGCTTGAGGTGATCCGGGCCGCCGAGACCCACTGGCAGGCCAATCAGGTCACTATCACGTTGGCGCAGGTGGAGGGTTTTATCCGCCAGATCCTCGGCTGGCGCGAGTTTGTTCGCGCCCTCTACTGGGAGAAGATGCCCGACTACAAGCAGACCAATTTTCTCGGGGCCAACCGGCCGCTGCCCGGTTTCTTCTGGAGTGGCGAAACCAGGATGGCCTGCGTGCGCCACGCCATTCGCCAGTCTCTTGAGCATGGCTACGCCCACCATATCCAGCGGCTAATGGTGACCGGCAACTTTGCCCTGCTGGCGGGGATCCATCCTGACGAGGTGGATCAGTGGTATCTCGGCATCTATGTGGATGCCATCGAGTGGGTGGAGCTGCCCAACACCCGCGGCATGAGCCAGTTTGCCGATGGCGGCCTGATGGGCAGCAAGCCCTACGCCAGCAGCGGCGCCTATCTCGAACGGATGGGCCACTACTGCAAGGGGTGCCACTATCAGGTCAAAGCCCGCCACGGCGACGGAAGTTGCCCCTTCAACAGCCTCTACTGGCACTTTCTTTGGCGCAATCGGGACAAACTTGGCAGCAACCCTCGCCTCGCCCTGCCCTATGCCAACTGGGATGGCCAAGCCGCAGAACAACAGCAGGCCATTCTGGCAACAGCAGAGCAGTACCTGATCAAGCTGGAGCAGTTGTAAGCGGGCCATACCCCCTGACACTGCCCTGAAAACAGCGCAGCGATTTACGCTGGCAATCAGGCGCGTCATCGCACCAAACACCAGCCTGTGACAGGCAAGCAGACGGAGATCCCAATCCTGCGCAGAGCGGTTGAATATCCTGTGGCGGCTGATTATGGTGGTGGCCACATCAGGAGATCAGTCAAGGAAAGACGATATGGAGATAGTGGTTCTCGGTGGCGGCGTAATTGGGGTAACCAGCGCCTGGTATCTGGCCAAAGCGGGTCACAAAGTAACCCTGCTGGAGCGACAAGGTGGCGTCGCCCTTGAAACCAGCCATGCCAACGCCGGGCAGATATCCCCGGGTTATGCGGCACCCTGGGCGGCCCCCGGCATCCCCCTCAAGGCCGCCAAGTGGATGCTGCAAAAGCATGCCCCCTTCACCGTGCGCCCCACTGCCGACCCCTTCCAGCTACGCTGGATGCTCAGAATGCTCGCCAACTGCACCCCGACCGCCTATGCCACCAACAAGGGGCGCATGGTGCGTCTGGCCGAATACAGCCGCGACTGCATGAAGCGGCTGCGCGACGAGCTCAACATCGATTACGAAGGGCGCCAGCTCGGCACCCTGCAGCTGTTTCGCAGCCAATCCCAGCTCGATGCCAGTCAGCGCGATATCGAGGTGCTGGAGGAGTATGGCGTCCCTTACCAGTCGCTGGATGCCAGCGGCTGCGAAGCGGCAGAGCCTGCGCTGGCGCGGGTGCGCGGCAAAATCGTCGGCGGCTTGCGTCTGCCCGGCGACGAGACCGGCGACTGCTTCCGCTTCACCAAGGCCCTTGCCCTTGAAGCCGAGAAGCTCGGGGTCAAGTTCGTCTTCAACTGCGACATCGACGAGATTGAGCAAGCCCGCGGCCACGCCGTGGCGGTGCGGGCGGGCGAGCAGCGCTATCGCGCCGATGCCATCGTCTGTGCGCTCGGCAGCTATGCCACCGGCTTTTTGCGGCCGCTGTTGCGCCCGCTCGGGCTGGAGCTGCCTGTCTATCCGGTCAAGGGCTACTCCCTCACCCTGCCGATGATCAACGCCGAGGCCGCGCCGCGCAGTACCGTGCTCGACGAGACCTACAAGGTGGCCATCACCCGTTTCGACGAGCGGATCCGGGTCGGCGGCATGGCGGAGCTGTCGGGCTACAACCTCGCCTTGAATCCGAGACGCCACGACACTCTGGCAATGGTGGTCGGCGATCTCTTTCCCGAGGGGGGCGATATCAGCCAAGCCGAGTTCTGGACCGGCCTGCGTCCCATGACGCCGGACGGCACCCCGCTGGTGGGGCCAAGCCCCATTCCCGGTCTCTGGCTCAATACCGGCCACGGCACCCTGGGCTGGACCATGGCGGCCGGTTCGGGTCAGCTGTTGTGCGATCTTATCAGCGGCAGCGAACCCGCCATCAGCGATGAGGGGCTCACTCTGGCCCGTTACGGCTAGACGCCCAAGCTGTCGGGCTGTTTCACTCGCCAACTACGCCCTCAGACCACAGCAGAGGACGTTCTCGACCGCTTTATTGACAGGCCACCGCCATAAACGGTGGCCTTTTCGTCTGATGTTGACCTTCTCCCTCCCCGTCTACCTGAGCGGTGCTCTGGCTGCCGGTTAATGCAGCAAACGGCACAGAATATTGCGCAATTCGACTTGCGCAAGCCGCCACAATCCGTAATGTGGATAGACGCATTTTTCGCAGCGCATATTTTTTAAATAGCCTGTAAACCGCTTGTAAACAGGCGTCGCCAGACAAGGGGTTACGGGTGTCACCGCGAGTTTCTTTAGCAGCAATCCAGGGTAGGACATTATGAAAAAAGTAGGTTTGGTCGGTTGGCGTGGCATGGTGGGATCGGTTCTGATGAGCCGGATGCAGGAAGAGCAGGATTTCGCCCATATTCAACCCACATTCTTCACCACCTCCCAGGCCGGTGAGGCCGCTCCCAACTTCGGCGTCGATGCCGGTACTCTGCAAGACGCCTTCGATATCGAGGCGCTGGTCAAGCAGGATATCATCATCACCGCGCAAGGCGGCGACTACACCAAGGATGTCTATCCGCGCCTGAAAGCCGCTGGCTGGCAGGGTTACTGGATTGACGCCGCCTCCTCCCTGCGGATGGAGAAAGACGCCGTCATCATTCTGGATCCGGTCAACGGCGACGTCATCGAGCAGGCCCTGAACGATGGCATCAAGACCTTCGTTGGCGGCAACTGCACCGTCAGCCTGATGCTGCTGGCCCTCGGCGGCCTGTTCAAGGCCGATCTGGTGGAGTGGGTGAGCGTGGCCACCTATCAGGCTGCCTCCGGTGGCGGTGCCCGTCATATGCGCGAGCTGGTGACACAGATGGGGATGCTGCGCGACGAAGTGGCGGTCGAGCTGGCAGACCCTGCCTCCGCCATCCTCGACATCGAGCGCAAGATCACCGAGAAGACCCGCTCCGGCACCCTGCCGGTGGACAACTTCGGCGTACCGCTGGCCGGTGGCCTTATCCCCTGGATCGATACCAAGCTCGACAACGGCCAGAGCCGTGAAGAGTGGAAGGGTCAGGCCGAGACCAACAAGATTTTGGGTATCGAGAACGCCGTCATTCCAGTGGATGGTCTGTGCGTGCGGATCGGCGCCCTGCGCTGCCACAGCCAGGCGTTCACCATCAAGCTGAAAAAGGATGTGCCGCTGGCGGAGATCGAAGCGCTGCTGGCTGCCCACAACGACTGGGTGAAAGTGATCCCCAACGATCGCGACATCACCGCTCGCGAGCTGACTCCAGCGGCCGTTACCGGCACCCTCAGCATTTCGGTGGGCCGTCTGCGCAAACTCAATATGGGCCCTGAGTATCTGGCCGCCTTTACCGTGGGTGACCAGCTGCTGTGGGGCGCCGCCGAGCCGCTGCGCCGCATGCTGCGTATCCTGCTGGCGCGCTAATCCGCCACAGCAGCAGAGACAACAAGGGCGGGGAGTCACACTCCCCGCCCTTTTTTATTGCCTGTTTTTATGAGCCGTTTAACGGGTTCACGGCCTTGCCATTACTTGAGCAGAATGCGCTGGCAGCCGCTGTAGATCTCGGCCCGCCCGGGGCGGCAAAAGCCCACCAGCGTCAGCCCGGTCTGCTCGGCTCGCTCGACCGCGAGCTCGGTAGCGGCCGAGATGGCGAGCAAGATCTCCACCCCGGCGCTGGCGCACTTTTGCACCATCTCGAAACTGGCGCGGCTGGTCACCAGAATGGCGCCGTCACGGCGACCCGTGCGGCACAGATGGCCCACCAGCTTGTCCAGCGCAATATGGCGCCCCACATCCTCGCGGATGGCGAGAATATTGCCCTCCCCGTCCAGATGCACAGCCGCATGGGTGGCGCCGGTGCGCTGGCCCAGCAGCTGGAGCGGGCGCAGTGCGCTCAATACCTTGTCGATATGGCCCACCGCCAGACGCTGACTATCGGGCAGCAGTGGCTGGGTGCGGATCACCTGCTCCAGACTCTCGCTGCCGCAGATGCCACAACCGGTGCGCCCCGCCAGGGTGCGCCGCTTCTCTTTGAGGCGATGGACGCAGCGGTTGGCCAGGGTGATATGCAGCTCAATCCCCTGACAGCCATCGATCTGCTCGATGTCGTGGATATCGAGCAGGCTGTCGATAATCCCCTCGGATAGCGAAAACCCGATGGCGAAATCCTCCAGATCGGAGGCCGAGCACATCATCACGCTGTGGGCGATGCCGTTGTAGACCAGCGCCACCGGCGTCTCGGAGGGGAGCGCCATTTCGCTGTCGCAGGTCAGTGTATCGGCGCGGTAGTGCACCACCTCGCGGTGGATGGCGCAGCGGGCCAGTTCGTTCTGCGCCTCCAGCTCAAGTAGCTCTCTCATGGTGCGACCCCGTCAATGATCTCGGGATCTCTGGCCGAAATGCCGAGCCGCTTCATTTTCGAAAGCAAGGTGGTGCGCTTCATACCGAGGCGGTTGGCCGCCCCCCGCTCGCCAGCGACGATGCCGTTGCAGTCACGCAGGGCGGCGATGATCGCCTCGCGCTCATCGGTCGGCCCCTCCTCGGCAAAGAGCGGCGTGGCGGGCTCGTCATAGACCAGGGTCTCAATCTTGTGATAACCCTTGAGTGGCATCAGCTCATCAGGCGAGAGGTTGAGCACATGGCCGCGGGTCATCACCACGGCGCGCTCGATGACGTTCTCCAGCTCGCGGATATTGCCGTACCAGGGCAGCGACACCAGCATTTTCATGGCATCGGCGGGGATCGAGGTGATGGTGCGGCGCATCCGCTTCGCAATCTTCTTGATAAAGAAATTGACCAGCAGCGGAATATCTTCACGCCGCTCCCGCAGCGGCGGCAGCTCGATGGGAAAGACGTTGAGGCGGTAGTAGAGATCGCTTCTGAAACGCTTGTTCTTGACCATGGTGAGCAGATCGCAGTTGGTGGCGGCCACCAGCCGCACATCCACTGCGATGGGGTTGCTGTTGCCGACCCGCTCCAGCTCGTGCTCCTGCAATACCCGCAAGAGTTTGGGCTGCAAGTCCAGCGGCATATCCCCCACTTCGTCGAGGAACAGGGTGCCCTTGTGGGCCCGCTCGAAGCGGCCGATGCGCTGGGTGAGGGCGCCGGTAAAGGCCCCCTTCTCGTGGCCAAAGAGATCGCTCTCGATAAGGCCGGTGGGAATGGCGGCGCAGTTCACCTTTACCATCTCGTGGTCGTGGCGGGCACTCAGGGCGTGAATGGCCTGGGCGATCAGCTCCTTGCCGGTGCCGGTCTCGCCGAGGATCAGCACGGTGCTGTCGCTCTCGGCCACCAGCCGCACCTTCTCCAGCACGCTCTCCATCACCGCGCTCTGGTAGATGATGTGGGGGAACTCCCCCTGCATCTGCGGCTCGTTGATGCGAATGGTCTTCTCTTTTGCGCCGTTGGTGTTGGAGATCTCCTGCTGCGCCTGCACGTTGTTCATGGCAATCGCCGTGCGCGCCGCCACCTGCTCCAGCAAGGAGATATCGATATCGGCAAAAAAGTCGGCGTTGGGGTGCGAGAGGATCAACACCCCCAGCAGGTTGCCCCGATAGCGCAGCGGCAAAATGCAGGAGCTGTCGGCCTCGGGCGGCAGGATCTGGGAGGTAAAACGGCAGCGATTGCTGCAACCGTGACCGTGTTCGCGATAGACAAAAAACGGCTCGCTGTGGCCAAGGGCCCCCTGCAGGCACTTCTTTTCAAAACAGGAGTGATCGATGATGCCCGGCTGATCGCTCTGGTGCTGATTGACCAGATAGCTCTTGAAGCTGTCGGAGGTGGCGTTGTATTCGGCCAGACACAAGCTGCTGATGCCGAAGTGGTGGTGCAGGATGGCAAACAGGCTCTTGGGCAGCTCGGCGATGCGCACCAGTTTGATCACCGCGTTGGTCACATCCACCAGAATTTTGCAGCTGTCGCGCTCAAGGCGCAGGGAGTTGGCCTGCTCCAGAGTGCGCTCCTTGTCGAGCACGTTCTCCAGCGCAATGGCGATAATGGCCGCCAGCTGGGTCAGCTTGGCGAGGGTCTCCATGGTGAAGCTGTCGAGCTGGGTGTTGATAAACTCGACCCCGCCAAGGTGGCTGCGGGCAGTGGTGATGGGGAGCTGGCAGTAGGAGCGCAGCCCCCCGTAGACCCCTTCGCGATCCAGCGCCGGGCAGCGATTCTCAAAGCGGGCGGCAGCGAGAATGATGGCCTGTTCCGGGGTCTCTTTGGTAGGACGGGGGGAGAGGTGAAGCTCTGCCTTGGGGCAGACCAGATGCTTTGGGCCGGAATGTCCCATGAAGTAGAAGATGGCCTCCTCGTCCGCACCCATGTTGAGGATCAGGTTGACCCGGGTTACGCCGCCGAAGCTGGCATCTATCTTGTTGAGTTTGTGGATAAAATCATCGAGCGTCACGGCCGACAGGAGGGATTTGGAGAGCAGGAGAAAACCGTCGTCCCAGATGGGAGAGATCTCGTCCAGGGGGATGGCACTCACATTTAGCATTGCGGCCTCACGTTATATCGATTTAGTCACCAGTCAGGCTGTCCATGCCATCGCATCACGACAAGCACTCGTCACCAAAATAAATAGCCGCAGCCCGTAAAAGCGGCTGCCAATAAGAAAAGCGGTGACGGAAATTGTCGCATGTTGCAATTCCAGAGTTGTTATTAACGAACGACAACAAAAAGTAACATCGTTATCGGGGGATATATTGGAATGGCGACTCATCATAGATGAGCTCAAATTTCATTACAATCCGATTCAATATATCTGATGGCCATATTTAACCGGTTATTTCATCAGTTCTTGATCTCAATTAAGGCGCCTGAAAAGTGGGCCGCCGTCAACTGTCAGATCTGCCCTTTCCTCTTCGCTGGCTGCGGGTTTCAAGATGGCGTTTGCTGCCCATCCATCGGCAATTTACGAGGTGATGATCCGGCTGTGGCAGCACTTCAGGCCACCGAAGATAAAGAGGGCCGACAAGCTCTGGAAGGCCATCAGCAGCCAGCTGGCGTTGTCGGCAAGCTCGGCGGCGACGCTCTGGTGAGTGAGGTAGATCAGCAGGGTGATCGCCCCCAGCAGCAGGCCGTTGATCAAGGTGGTGGAGATAAACCCGATCAGCCAGGCACTGGAAATACTCAAGGCAGAAAATACGCTGCTCATGGCGAGCCTTGCTGCCATAAAACAGCCGAAAAAACCGAAGCCCAGCAGAAATATCATCTCGTCGCGCCAAATATAGCAACCTATTCCCAGCAATATCGCCGCCAGATAGGTGCCAATATAGAAAAGTCCGAATAAGCGACCAATTTCATGTTGCATCATTTACTCCCCTTTTTTTGGGTAATAAAAGGGTGCCCGACTCGATAAATCCGAGTCGGGTTCCCTTATTTGTGCAGAACCTCTTTTTTAGGGCGATCAGCCCTTGGCTGCGCTGCGCAATTTCGCCTTGAGCGCGCTGTATTCAGTCTGGACGTACACTTCCGCCTCAGGCTGATTGTCGATGCGCTCGATCTTCACCGCGCAGTACTTGTACTCCGGCGTGTGGGAGACGGGATCGACGTGCTCGATGGTGAGCTCGTTGCAGGCCCCGATCCACCACTGGTAGGTCATGTAGACCACCCCGGCGTTGACCCGGTCGTTGTAGTTGGCCCGGGTGATCACCTTGCCACGGCGCGACGAGATCCAGACCAGCGCCTGATCCTTCACCCCAAGCTTTTTGGCATCGCTCGGGTGGATCTGCACATAGCCCGGCTCATCGGCCAGGGTTTGCAGCGCCGAGCAGTTGCCGGTCATGGAGCGGCAGGAGTAGTGACCTACCTCGCGCACGGTGGAGAGCACCAGCGGGTACTCGGCACAGGGCTGCTCCAGCGGCGGCCGCCACTCGGAGGCGATCAGCTGACCCTTGCCGCTCGGGGTGGTGAACACGTTCCCCTCGAACAGAGTGCTGGTGCCCGGGTGATCCTCGGTCGGGCAAGGCCACTGCACGCTCTTGAGATCGGCCATCTTGTCGTAGCTGACCCCGGCATAGAGCGGGCAGAGCGCGCGCATCTCGTCCCAGATCTCTTCGGTGTTGTGGTACTCCATGGGATAACCCATGGCGGTCGCCATCAACGAGAAGATGGCCCAGTCCGGTTTCACGTTCTCAGGGGGCGTCACTGCCTTGTAGAAGCGCTGGAAGCCGCGATCCGCCGAGCTATAGACCCCTTCGTGCTCGCCCCAACTGGTGGCGGGCAGAATGACGTCGGCCATCTCGGCGGTCTGGGTCATGAAGATATCCTGCACGATCACCAGCTCCATCCCCGCCAGGGTACGGCGGAACTGACCGAGATCGGCCTCGGTCTGGGCCGGATCTTCCCCGAAGATGTAGAAGGCCTTGCACTTGCCCTCCTCCACCTTGTGGCCAAGCTCCGTCAGGCGATAGCCGGGCTTTTGGGAGAGCGACTCCACGCCCCACGCCTTGGCGAACTTGGCGCTGATGGCGGGATCGGCCACCGACTGATAGCCCGGGAACTGGTGGGGCAGCATCCCCATGTCACAGGTGCCCTGCACGTTGTTCTGACCGCGCACCGGCCCGCAACCGGTACCGCGACGACCAAAGTTGCCGGTCAGCAGCGCCAGACCCGCCAGCCCCTTTACCACGTCTACCGCCTGACCGTACTGGGTCACCCCCATGCCCCACAGGATCATGGACGCAGGCGACTCGGCGTAGGTGCGAATGGCGGCGCGGATATCGGCGGCTTTCAGGCCAGTGATCCCCTCCACATATTCCGGGGTGTACTTGGCCACCGTCGCCTTGAAGGTCTCGAACCCTTCGGTGTAGTTGGCGACAAATGCCTTGTTGTAGAGCCCTTCATTGATCAACACGTTGGCGAAGGCGTTAACCAGCGCCATGTTGGAACCGTTTTTGAGCGGCAGCCACTGATCGGCGATACGGGCGGTCTCCACCATGCGGGGATCACACACAATCACCTTGGCCCCGTTTGCCTTCGCCTTGAGGATATGGCGGGCGACAATGGGGTGAGAGTCAGCAGCGTTGTAACCAAACACCAGCAGGCACTTGGTCTCTTGAATTTCGGGAATGGCGTTGCTCATGGCGCCGTTGCCTACAGTTGTCTCCAGACCGGAGACTGAGGGTGCGTGTCACACCCTCGCGCAGTGGTCGACGTTGTTCGTCCCAATCACCGCACGGGCAAATTTCTGCATCACATAGTTGGCTTCATTGCCGGGGCCACGGGCAGAGCCGGTGGTCATGATGGCGTCCGGGCCATATTTCGCCTTGATGGCAGAGAGTCGGCTGCTGGCGAACGCGATCGCTTCATCCCAGGAGACGGCCTCGAATTTGCCACCGCGCTCGCGGCGGATCATCGGGCTCTTGAGACGGGGGGTCAGCAGGTTGGTATCGTTCAAAAAATCCCAACCGTAATAGCCCTTGAGGCAGAGCTGCCCCTCGTTGGTCCGGCCGTTGGCGCCTTCGGCCCCCACCACCTTGTCGTTTTCAACCAGCAGGTTGATTTTGCAACCGGTGCCGCAATAGGGGCACACGGTAATGACTTTTTTCATGACTCACACTCTTGTTTGTTAACGAAAAACGGCTCGGCAAGCCCGCTCACACCCGCGCTGGCATCGCCAGCAGTGCCTCGGCACTGGCCAGCTGTTTCTGCCGGTTCAGGGTTTCAAGATGCTCCGGCGTGACCAGCCGCAGCGCCTGGGTCGGACACACCTCGACACAGGCCGGGCCCGCCTCGCGGTGACGGCAGAGATCGCACTTGAGCGCCTGCGCCTTGGTCTGCGGACGCTTGAAGAGCGGATCGCCAGCGGGTGCCACCTCTTTGAGCACCACCGCCATGGCGCCGTAAGGACAGGCCACCACGCAGGACTTGCAGCCGATGCAGCGCTCCTGCAACACCTTGACGCAGCCATCCTCACTGACGATGGCATTGTTCGGGCAGGCCATGGCGCACGGCTTGTCTTCACACTGGCGGCAGAGCACCGGCGTGGTCACCTTGCTGCCCACGATCACCTTCAGGCGCGGCTGAAAGTAGCTGTCCCTGGAGACCAGATGTCCATCCTCGATGGCAAGATGCAGGCCGCCCTCCCGCTCAAGGGTCCCGCTGCAAGACCCTGACTGGTGTGAAACGGCGCAGGCCACCTCACAGGTACGACACCCAATACAGAGACTGGGATCTGCAATCACGAAGCTGTTCATAGAGAGGGATCCTAAATGGTTCGTTACACCGGGCCGCCCGCCGACAGGCAAAGAGGCGGCCAGCCCCCCACAAAGCATTTATCAGACCAAAACGGGCCAAAGGTGCGATAAAAATTTACAAACAACTGAAAATAAAGGAGTAATCAGAAAGAGAAGCGTGCTGAATGCCACCTCTGACGAGGGTGACGACGGGCTGGGAAGTGTGATCGACACGACAAAAGTGACGAGCTCGACACCGGCTGACCAGCCTCTGCCCCAGCCGCGTGACGGAGCCGTTCAGAGGAGTTGGCAGCCAGGATCGGCCGCCCCAAACCGGACAAGCGGAGGGACGAAATCCCGGGAGAAAAGCCATACCAAGGGCCAAAAATGGGCTGTGCAGCACGCCAAAGCCGCTTGAGGCGATGACAAGTTGTTTGGTTTTGCTATCGAGCTGGCAGACAATCATCAAGTCAAACCGAACAAAAGTGGGCCGATTATTGACTGATTTGTTGAGCCAGAGCCGGTTTTAGGCCCCTGCCCCTTCAGTTTTCTATCCCTCCGGTTAATATGTGCCAGTTGGCAACCTAGCTTCATAGGAGACACATGCAATGTTTTCACTGAGAAAATATGAAAAAGTTCCTATCGCAATATCTTATTTTCATTTCTTCAAAATTAAATCATTAAATTAGTTCAGCTAAATAAAAAGGAATTTCATTATGTCACAACCATATACCTCCGAAACTTTTAATTATAAAGAAGGTGATTTAAAGTCATCTTTTGCTCTTGCGCTAAAAAACATCACAAAGTTCGGCGACACTGATATATTCCCATTTCCTTATGAAACCAGAATGTTCTCTGACATATTTAGTACAACTATTGAGTCACTTGAGCAAACACATTCAAAATTCAAAGAAAGATTAAATGAATGCCCACCAGTAAACATAAGTACATGTTCGACGGTTGGTTATAATGGTTATCGTTGGGCAACACAAATAGACCCTTATTGGAATGCATATTTCCTTGGCATAGTTCTCTTCATAAGCAATAAAATTGAAAAAGAACGAGTTCCTAACGACAATGTTTATTCCTATCGCATTTTACCAGACTTTAGTAAAGGTTCTATATTTGATAAAGACATTAACTGGAGAAAATTCCAAGAAGACAGTCTTGAGCTTGCCAAAAATGACCCATCAATAAACTATGTATTGACGTGTGATATCGCTGATTTTTACACGAGAATATATCACCATCGTTTAGAAAATGCTTTAGATAGAATAAATCCCAAAAAAGATATCTCTTCCAAAATAAAAAAGCTAATTCAAACATTTTCAGGAACCAATTCTTATGGCCTGCCTGTTGGAGGGCCTGCAGCACGAATATTGGCTGAACTCGCCTTGGATTCATTAGACCATATACTATTAATTAATGGCGTTAGGTATAAAAGATATGTAGATGATTTTTTGATTTTTTGTAAGACCAAAGAAGAGGCTCATTCTATTCTTACATTAATCAGTAGAAAGTTGATGGAAAATGAAGGGCTAACCCTTCAAAAACATAAAACAAATATTTTATCAAAAGATGAATTCACCTCATTGACAAATACTAAATTACAGGGTTTGGATGAAGATGAGGGGTCATCTATGAAAGCCAAATTTATGAGTCTTCCAATAAGGTTTGACCCTTACTCAGAAAATGCATATGAACAATACGATAAAGTAAAAGAGTCTCTCCGAGATTTTGACTTATTGGGCATGTTAAGTAATGAATTACAGAAATCAAAGATCAACCAACCTTTTAGCAAGCAGCTAGTTAGGGCTTTTGCAGCAACTAATGATAAAGTTTTATCGAATGCATTTAATATTATTTTTGATGGCATTAATGAGTTATACCCAATATATAATACTATCATGCAAGTAACAGCAACTAACTGGGGACGTTTTAACGCTGAGACCCAAGAAAAGATTTGGTCAAAACTCATTGAATTAATTAAAACTGACTCTTTCATTTTAAAGACGGAACTCAACTTGGCATACACCGTCAAAGTATTCGCTAAACAAAACAGTGTACAAGGACAAACTATACTATCCGAAATATACAAGTCAAACACCGATAGCATTCTTATTAAACTTGCAATTACCCAGGCAATGGCAAAATGGAATACACATTACTGGCTATCGGAACTCAGAAGAACCTTCTCAACCATGACAACATGGCAAAGAAGACTATTTATTGTTACCTCTTACTTACTAGGTGATGAGGGAAAACATTGGCGTGACCACAACAAGGATAAATTTAATTTTATCGACTCACTTTACAGCGAATGGGGAGCGTTAAGAAAAACCAGTAGAAACTTGGAGGAAGCGCTATGATCTCTGAAGCTACATTTGCCAAAAAGTACACTTCTTTTTGGAATGAAACGTTACCAAACTCGAAAAACTATGTCCGATTAATCAATGGAGGCCTGCTGCAACCAATCTATGAACCCTTCCCCCCAGCAGAAAGGAAAAACAATACGGCATTAGTAAACGTACTATTTTTTAACATGTTCAGACATGCAAGTAATAACAGACTGAATTTTGACATTTTTAACAATCCGTCTTTTTTTGAAAGTTTAGATTTCATTCAACTACAAGACGCATCTATTAAATACTTATCAAAATTTAGCTATGGTAATGATTGTGATTTGCCATTATCAAACATTGAAAAAAGACAAACTCTTCAACTTTTTCAAGCTATCTATTCTAGATACATGCTCAGCCGCAAGAAATATATAGATGATAATATTACATTGATTATAGATCCCGTGTTCGACGGCTGTGGATTTGTCAATGAGTCAACTGGTGATTTTTTATATGGAAATACTCTAGTTGAAATAAAGTCAGGGGAGCGCAGTTTTAATGCTATAGATGTCAGGCAAGTTCTTACATACCTAACACTAAATCACTTTTCAAAAAAACCATTCAAAATTGATAAGATTGAATTATTTAATCCAAGAATGGGCATATCATTTTCAGAAAGTGTAGAGAGCTTTTGTAAAAATCTAAGTGCATTGAGTAGTCAAGAACTTTTTTCTGAAATCGAAAAGTTCATAGTTGAAAATAATTTCATTGAAGTATATGGCACTTGATTTATCAGCCATATTTTCGGTAGGGTGCAATAAGCGAAGCGCATTGCACCTCTTGCCTTTTTTAATATTTGGTGCAATTCACTTCGTTCATTGCACCCTACGATTACATTTTAATGGAGTAAGATTTGATGAATATAAAAATCCATAATGAACATAAAGATGACATTTTCAATGTTCTTGTTGATAACCTTAGACAATTTAACTTTGATAAAATGGGTGAGGAACGCTCCCAACCTTTAATTGTTGCCATTCATGACGATAATGACGAAGTTGTCGGTGGCATTGCCGGACGAACTATTTATCATCAACTGTTGATCGAAGTGCTTTGGGTACACAATGACAAGAGAGGACAGGGGCTTGGCATTCAATTAATGGAGATTGCTGAACGCGAGGCAAAAAAACGGGGATGTATCGCTGCTCAAGTCGACACCCTCTCATTTCAGGCACCCAAATTTTATGAAAAAATGGGATTTAAAATAGTCGGTAAAGTGAGCGGCGTTAAAAATAGTCCTGACCGCTACTTTTTATTGAAGCACTATCATGGAGAGTAATAATTACCGTAGGGTGCAATAAGCGCAGCGCATTGCACCTCTTGCCTATTTTAATACTTGGTGCAATTCACTTCGTTCATTGCACCGTACATTTTTCTCCTTTAGCAAATAAAGACTCCATTGCTACCCAGCGCCCTCCCCTTTACCATCCCGCCAGCAATTAATTAGTCACTATTTTATCGTCTATTTTTCACTCACCTCGGTAAAAAATAGTGGCCAAACCACTTCGCTAGATAAAACAAACAGTTGCCTACGTCATTGTGGTCCATTTCAATCGCCGGATAATTAATTCTCTTACTCAAATTGAACTTTTGATTATTTATAACTGAGCATAGTCCCGCAAAGTGTGTGTCATTATAAGCTTAATGACAGATGAACAGACTGTGTTCCATGACAAGCAGATCACTATTCCGTTAGCGCCCTTTCCCATCGCAATCCATTAATTCTCTCCCGATTAAATATCACGACTCTCTTGGTAGGTCGGGCAGCTGTGCGTTGGCAAACGTGTAAACATCAAACTGACAAGATGAACTCATGAACTGTGATAAACAACAAGCCACTCCCGGCGTTATGCTGGCGGCGATTGGCGTAGTCTATGGCGATATCGGCACCAGCCCGCTCTATACCTTGCGCGAGTGCCTGTCAGGTCAATTCGGATTCGGCGTCGAGCCGGCCTCCATTCTCGGCTTTCTCTCGCTGATCTTCTGGCTGCTGATCCTGGTGGTGTCGGTCAAGTACCTCTCCTTTGTGATGCGGGCCGACAACGCCGGCGAGGGTGGCATTCTCACCCTGATGTCGCTGGCGACCCGCAACGCCTCCACCCGCTGGACGCCACTGCTGATCATCCTCGGCCTGATTGGTGGCAGCTTCTTCTATGGCGAGGTGGTGATCACCCCGGCGATGTCGGTGATGTCGGCCATCGAGGGGCTGAGCATTCTCACCCCCGCCCTCGACCCCTATATCGTCACCCTCTCGGTGCTGGTGCTGACCCTGCTGTTCGCCATCCAGAAACATGGCACCGCCATGGTGGGCAAGCTGTTTGCCCCCATCATGCTGATCTGGTTTATGACGCTGGCGGTGCTGGGGCTGCGCGGCATCATCCACAACCCCGAGGTGCTGGGTGCGCTCAACCCCATCTGGGCGGTGCGCTTCTTTGTCCAGTACCAGACCACCTCCTTCTTTGCCCTCGGCGCCGTGGTGCTGGCCATCACCGGGGTGGAGGCGCTCTACGCGGATATGGGCCATTTTGGCAAGAATCCCATTCGCCTCGCCTGGTTTATCGTGGTACTGCCCTCCCTGGTGCTCAACTACTTCGGTCAGGGGGCGCTGCTGCTGAGCAACCCCGCCGCCATTGCCAACCCCTTCTTCCTGCTCGCCCCGAAATGGGCGCTGGTGCCGCTGCTGCTGCTGGCAACCATGGCGACGGTGATCGCCTCCCAGGCGGTGATCTCCGGGGTCTTTTCGCTGACCCGGCAGGCGGTGCGGCTCGGTTATCTCTCCCCCATTCGCATCGTTCATACCTCCGAGCAGGAGTCCGGCCAGATCTATATTCCGGTCATCAACTGGATGCTCTATATCTCGGTGGTGATCGTCATCATGAGCTTCGAGCACTCCAGCAATCTGGCGGCGGCCTACGGCATCGCGGTGACCGGCACCATGGTGCTCACCTCCATCCTCTCCTGCTCGGTGGCCAAGAACAGCTGGCACTGGAACAAGTATCTGGTGGCCATCCTGTTTGCCGCGCTGCTCTGTATCGACGTGCCGCTGTTTGCCGCCAACCTCGCCAAGATCTTCTCCGGCGGCTGGCTGCCGCTCACCCTGGGCGCTGTGATGTTCACCGTGATGACCAGCTGGAAGAGCGAGCGTTTCCAGCTTATTCGCCGCCTGAACGAGCACGGCAACTCCCTTGAGCCGATGATCGCCTCGCTGGAGAAATCCCCGCCGACCCGGGTGGCTGGTACTGCGGTCTATATGTCGCGGGTGGTCAATGTGATCCCCCATGCGCTCCTGCACAACCTCAAGCACAACAAGGTACTGCACGAGCGGATCATCCTGCTCACCCTGCGGGTGGAAGAGGTGCCCTACGTCCACAATGTACGCCGGGTCTGCATCGAGCAGCTCTCCCCCACCTTCTGGCGGGTAGTGGCAAGCTACGGCTGGCGCGAGACCCCGAACGTGGAGGAGATCTTCCACCGCTGCAACGCCGAGGGGCTGAGCTGCCGGATGATGGAAACCTCGTTCTTTATGGCCCACGAGTCGCTCATCATGAAAGACCGCCCCTGGTATCTCTATCTGCGCGGCAAGCTCTTTATGCTGTTGCAGCGCAACGCCCTGCGGGCGCCGGATCAGTTCGAGATCCCGCCCAACCGGGTTATCGAGCTGGGTTCGCAGGTGGATATCTGATGGCGGGTTGATGGCCTCTTGATGGCATTGAAAACCTCAGCAAATAGAGAGGGAGGCATTGGCCTCCCTCTTCTTTTCCGTTAACCCCGATTACCGCCCCCTCATCCCCAACCCTTCTCCCGCAAGGGGAGAAGGGAGCAAACCAGTGCAGTTGATTGTGAAACAGTTTTTAGGAAACCTGATGCGCGTTCACCAGTTGCAAGGCATTGAAATGACGATGTAAACAGCCCCTCATGGCCCGCAGCAGTGCAGAGGTAACGCAGACAAAGCTTGCAGAGCCGAGCAATGAGCTCGAGTACAGCGGGCGGGAGCCGGGCATTGCTCCAGATAGTGATTAGCATTGATAATGGTCATAGGCTTCGCGTGTGTTGATTGTGTTTAGCGATAAAATCAGATCACCATCGAAGCCTTTTTTACATCTATTTCAATTGGTTGCCGCTAAAGATCCGGAACATGAAGCCATGATAGGGATTCTGGGTGTGGCAGTTGTTTGGTTTTACTATCACAGCTCGCTGACTATCACTTCACCAGACTGCGCAACCAGCTGATCTCCTCGCCCCAGATGGACTCGTCTATGGTCTCGAGGATCAGCGGAATGCGATCGAAGCGATCATCATTCATGATGTGGTGGAATACCGCCTCTCCCAGATTGCCCTCCCGCAAGCTGTGGTGGCGATCGACCCGGCTGCCGAAGGTGCACTTGGCGCCGTTGATATGCATCCCCTTGAGATAGTGAAAACCCACCGTACGGTCGAACTCGGCAAAGACGGCAGCGCAACTCTCTGCGGTGCGCAGATCGTAGCCGGCGGCAAAGGCGTGGCAGGTATCGAAACAGATCCCGACACGGCTCTTGTCCTCCACCCCTTCGATGATGGTGGCAAGGTGCTCGAACGACCAGCCGAGGTTGGTCCCCTGCCCGGCGGTATTCTCGATCACCGCCGTCACCCCTGCACTGCGCTCCAGCGCCCAGTTGATCGACTCGCTCACCAACTTGAGGCTGGCCGCCTCAGGGATCTGCTTGAGATGGCTACCGGGGTGGAAGTTCAGATAGCAAAGCCCCAGCTGCTCGCAGCGTTTCATCTCGTCGAGAAACGCATCGCGGGATTTGGCCAGACCATCGGGATCCGGGTGGCCCAGATTGATGAGATAGCTGTCGTGGGGCAGGATCTGCTCCGGCAGAAAACCGGCCTTGTCACAAGCCGCCTTGAAGGCACGGATGGTGGCATCCGACAAGGGGGCCGCCTGCCACTGACGTTGATTCTTGGTAAAGAGGGCAAACGCGTTGGCCCCGATGGCCTGGGCGCGGGCGATGGTATTCTCCACCCCGCCGGCCGCACTGACGTGGGCTCCGATATATTTCATACAATCTCCTCGATACGGCAAGCCGCCATTATGCCGATCCCGCCCGGCCACGCCAAACCGGGATATCCGATAGCGGGTATCGACAAATAGTGCCGCCTATACAAGGCGCTGCGTTTCATGGCGTAATCGGCCTTCGCTGTGGCAACCTCTCCCCAGAAGGGATAGTTAGAGCCCGCCCACGCCAGCATGGCGCCCATAAAAAACGCAACGTATCGCCTGAGCAATAACGCTGCGTCTTTGGGTCTCTCGGCCGTCCCCCTTGCCGTGGCCCGAATGGCCAGCGACAAGGGAGCAAGAATGCGCGGGGAGAGTCGTCTTAGAAGGGCATCTTGAAGCCTGGCGGTAGTTGCATGCCACCGGTCAGTTCGCCCATCTTGGCCTTGTTCTGCTCTTCCACACGACGCACGGCATCGTTGCAAGCGGCGGCAACCAGATCTTCCAGCAACTCCTTGTCATCTTCCATCAGGGAGGGGTCGATCTCGATACGACGGACGCTGTGGCTACCGGTCATGGTGACCTTGACCATGCCTGCACCGGCTTCACCGGTCACTTCCATCTGAGCCAGCTGCTCCTGCGCCTTCTGCATACGCTCTTGCATCTGTTGGGCCTGTTTCATCAGGTTCCCCATTCCACCTTTACCAAACATATGTCGTCTCTCGTCTTGAAATCCGGCATCCAGCGCCGGGCTGTGGGCTTGTCTGTCCTAGATGGGGACAGCCAAACTGCTTTTCAACCGGAAGCGAGCTCCCGGCCACGGAATTTAGCGGTTGAGGGGCTCGATGCTCTCGTGATGGAGCACGGCACCAAACCGCTGAACTAAAAACTGTACGTTGGGATCCTGCTCCAGATCCCGGGTCACTTGCTCGCGCACCCCGAGATAAAGGCGATGCTCGATCTCGAGGGGGGTCTCCTGGTCAGGCACCACACCGAGCGTCACCTCGACCTGCACCGGTTGACCCAGCGCTGGTCCAATGATCTCGGCCAGATCGGCGCGCGCCTTGTCGCTCACCAGATGGCGCTGCTCGGGCTTGAGAGTTAGCAGTACCTTGTCCCCTTCCCGCGTCATCACCGAGTTGATGGCCAACTGGCGCAGCCGCCCTCCCACCTGAGTGTGGGCGATCAACTCGGCCCAAGCATCGCCGCAACCATTGAGTAGCGAGGAGGGGATAAGGCGAGTCGCCTCCCCCTCTTGCGGCTCGCTGTTGCTTTCGAGCTCATCCCAGTCGATGGTCTCCATCACTGGCTGAGGGGGTTCATCCTGCGTCACAGGGGCAGCAGCCACTGCCGTGCTTGCAACGGGCGGCTGGGTCGCAGGGGCGAGCGTCACCGCAGGCGCCGCAGCACTGCGTTCACCGGGTCGATAGCTCGGCTGCCCGTCGAGATCCCAAGGTGGCAGATCGGTTGGCTGGGCCGGTGCCGTGACAGGGGCGTGGCTCATCACCTGAGTCTGCTCGGCAAAGCCCTGATTGAGGTACTCCTCGTAATCGCCGTTATCAACCTGCGGCTCGTAACCGTCGCCATAGAGATCCACCGGTGGCAGATCATCATAGTGTCCCATCGTCGCCATCCCCTGCCCGGCCGGTTGGCTGACAGAGACTGGCTGTTGGGTGACGGCCGGAGCAGCAGCGGGCGCGACAGGACGAGCTGGCGCAACCGGCACCGCGCGCGGCGCGGGCGCCGCCGGGGCATCTTGACCACGCTGGCGGCTGCGCAGCATGTTTCGCTTGCCAAGCAGACTCTGCATGCTCGATACCGCTGAAACAGCTTCAGGAGCGGTAACCAGCGCGGTTGTCGGCTCGAGCGTAGGCTCGAAGGGGGCGGTCAGCGGCTCGCCACGGGAATAGTCGGTATCGGCTGCGGCAGACTCTCGCTCATCAGCATCTGCGGGCTGTGCAGCCGAGTGCGCAGACACATCGGGCTGCACATGGGGTAACGCGGGCTCGGGTTGATACCCCATGCCCGCAGCTTCACGCAGCAGCTCATCCTGCTGGCTGAACAGCTCGGCGGCTTGCGCCTCCTCCTCGCTGTCGGCGGGGTTGCCGATGTCATCCGTCATCGCAGGCAGGGAGACATCAACCGCGGGCACTGCACAGGTAGCAACAGGGCTGGCTAGCGGTGCAGGCACGGCGCCGCTGATCGGTGCCACTGCGGCCGATTCAGCGGCCGGGCGCTTTCCCGGCAAAGAGGCAACCGAAGTAGCGCAGCTCGCCGCACTGCTCGTCATTGACGGGGGCAGCGCGGTGAGGCTGGCCGGATGCAGGGCATCGCGCCTTGGGGAGAAGGCGAGCATCCGCAGGCAGGTCATCTCCAGCGCAGTGCGGCCATCGGGGGCCCAGGGCAGATCTTTACGGCCACCCAGCACGATCTGGTAGCAGAGCTGCACCTCTTCCGGGCTCATCGCCTTGGCCAGTTGCAGCAGGGAATCAGCATCCGCCCCCTGTTCCTGTACGCTGGCAGGCAGCAGCTGCGCCATGGCGATGCGATGGAGCAAGCCTTCCAGCTCGGCGTGGAGCTGATCAAAATCGGGGCCCAGGGTGGCGATCTCAGTGATCTTGGCCATGGTCGCGGGAGCATCTTGCCGCAAAATGGCTTCCAGCAGCTGGTGCAGATGGCGGTGATCGAGCGTGCCCAGCATCGCCAGCACGCTGTCGAGGCGCACGCTGCCGTTACCGTGGGCCAGCGCCTGATCGGTCAGGCTCAGGGCATCGCGCATACTGCCGTCGGCGGCTTTGGCCAGTGCCAGCAGGGCGCGCGGCTCAAACGGCTGCCCCTCCTGATCCAGCACCCATTCGAGCTGCTTGGCAATCTGGGTCTGATCCAGACTCTTCAGATGAAACTGCAGGCAGCGCGAGAGAATGGTAATGGGCAACTTCTGCGGATCCGTGGTGGCCAGCAGAAACTTCACATAGGGGGGCGGCTCTTCCAGGGTTTTCAGCAGCGCGTTGAAGCTGTGGCGCGACAACATGTGCACTTCATCGATAAGGTAGACCTTGAAGCGGCCACGGGCCGGGCGGTACTGCACGTTGTCGAGCAGCTCGCGGGTATCTTCCACCTTGGTGCGGGATGCCGCGTCAATCTCTAGCAGGTCGACAAAGTTGCCCTTATCGATCTCGCGGCAGGTATCGCAGACACCGCATGGGTGGCTGCTGATTCCCTGCTCGCAGTTGAGGCTCTTGGCCAGAATACGGGCGATGGTGGTCTTGCCGACCCCACGGGTACCGCTCAGCAGATAGGCGTGATGCAGCCGTCCCTGATCCAGGGCGTTGGTCAAGGCGGTCAGCACATGTTGCTGGCCTACCACTTGTTCAAACGTATGGGGGCGCCATTTACGCGCCAGAACCTGATAGCTCATAAATCCATCATGCAGGGAAGACAGGGCATTGAGGCCGGATGCTAACACAAATGGCGGGCTGGCTGTATCGGCTATCGGTCAGAGCGGGAGGGATCGCTTGATTTTCAAACCGATGCCCGCACGGGCACCGGTTCAATGCAGGCCCGATGCAGAGGATCGGGCCGAAGAGGTATTACTCGCCGGCCAGCTCGACCAGTGAGACCACCTTGATGCCAGCGGCAGTCAGGCGGGCATCGCCACCCAGAGACGGCAGGGAGATGATGAAGGCCGCATCGGCCACTTCACCACCTGCGCGGCGGATCAGCTTGACGGTCGCATCGACGGTACCACCGGTCGCCAGCAGATCGTCCACGACCAGCACTTTGTCACCGGGCACGATGGCATCGGTGTGCAGTTGCAGGGTGTCAGTGCCGTACTCGAGGGCATAGGACTCCTCGATCACTTCGCGCGGCAGCTTGCCCGGCTTGCGAACCGGCACGAAGCCCAGCCCCATGGCATAGGCAACCGGCGCGCCAAAGATGAAGCCGCGGGCTTCGGTGCCAACAATCTTGGTGATCCCTTGATCACGATAATGATTGGCCAGCAGATCGATGGTGGCCTTGAAGGCCTCAGCGTTCTCGATCAGGCTGGTGATGTCACGAAACAGAATGCCCGGCTTCGGATAGTCGGGAATGGTCTTGATGCTTGCTTCGATAAATTTCAGGGTTTCCGGATTCATGTGTTGACCGCTTATTTTTGACCCAGGGGTGGCCATTTTTTCTCAATTCCCTTCTGCGGGAAATAAAAAAGCCTGTCACGCAAAAATGACAGGCCGACTCCATAGCATTATTGCTGCAATAGCTTAGGGACTTCACTTCACCATTGCAACTGGCTCCAGCACCGGCAGGCGCATTAACCAGGTGAGCAGGATCACCATTATGACAACCAGCAGCCCCTTGACCCACAGCAGTGGCACCACCGCCAGCGACACCGAGAAAGTGAGCAAAATGAAGATAATGGCGCGCCGTCTGGCCTGACGACGAATACCGCGATACTGCTGCCAATCCACGATGGGCGGGCCAAACCAGGGATGGGTCAGCAACCAGCGATGAAAACGGGGCGACGAGCGGGCAAACAGGGCTGCGGCCAGCAACATGAAGGGGGTAGTCGGCAACAGGGGCAGCACAATGCCCACAATACCGGTGGCAAATGCCAGCCACCCGAGCGCCATCAGACACCAACGCTTCATTCCTTCTCCTTGCGTGATTTATCTCCCTCTAGCCTAACAGAGTTTGAGCGGGTGCTGACAGCGGGCCGCAACCCCACTACAATCTGCGCTCTTTTTTCTTGCCACTCTCGTCGGAAAGCCGTTATGCGCGTTATTTTGGCCCCCATGCAGGGGGTACTGGATCACCTGATGCGGGAGGTTCTCACCTCCGTCAATGATTACGATCTCTGCGTGAGCGAGTTTATCCGGGTCGTCGATCAGCTGCTGCCCGCCAAGGTGTTCTACCGCCTCTGCCCTGAACTGCTGCAAGATGGTAAAACCCGCGCAGGCACCCCGGTGCGGGTACAACTGCTGGGGCAACACCCCGAGTGGCTGGCCGAGAACGCCCTGCGCGCCATCGAGCTGGGCTCCCCCGGCGTCGATCTCAACTTCGGCTGTCCCGCCCCTACGGTCAACAAGAGCAAGGGCGGTGCGGTGCTGCTCAAAGAGCCCGAGACCATCTACCGCATCGTCAAGGCGGTGCGCGAGGCGGTGCCTGCCCATCTGCCGGTGAGCGCCAAAATTCGCCTCGGTTACGACGACAAGGATCTCTATCTGGAGAACGCTCAGGCGGTCTTCCAGGGGGGCGCCAACGAGCTGGCCGTTCATGCCCGCACCAAGCGCGAAGGCTACAAGGCACCCGCCCACTGGGAGTATGTGGATGCCATTCGCCGCGCCCTGCCCATCCCCGTCACCGCCAACGGCGAGATTTGGGATCACAAAGATGCCCTCGCCTGCGCCAGGGTCTCGGGTTGCGATGCCCTGATGGTCGGGCGCGGCGCCATCTCCCTGCCCAATCTGGCCAACGTGATGAAAACCGGCTGCCCGCACATGAGCTGGGCCGAGGTGCTGCAGTTGATGGTGAGCTATACCGAGCAGGATCTGGCCAGCGAAAAAGCCGACTACTACCCCAGCCGCATCAAACAGTGGTTCAGCTATCTCAAGCGGGAATATCCCGAAGCGGACCTGCTGTTTCAGGAGATCCGGGTGCTCAAAGAGACGGATCCGATCCGCGATGCACTGCTGCAAGCAGCCAAAAGCCACAGCTAACCACGTTTAACTTGACGCATATCATCTTGATAAAGTTATCGGATCCCTATACTGCCCCGAATCTGTCGTCTGTCCTGTGGGGGATAATGTGTGTGAAATGACGCAAGCACAGTTGACTGTCTGGCGTAATCGCCTGCTGTCAGACTGGGCCCAAGTAAGAGAAACGCTGATCGGTCAGCTTAAAGCCTGCCGCCGTGACGAATGGGCCGAACAGGTCGGTCACTGCGAGCAGGATCAACTGGTGGAACTGACCAGCCGGCTGGATCTGCCGAAAGTAGAGCAGAGCGTGGCCCGCCTCAAGCGGATCGATGCGGCACTCTGCCAGATGGATCTCGGCCTCTATGGCCTCTGCTCCGATTGTGAAGAGCCGCTTTCCATCGAACAGCTGGAACAGGATCCGACCCTGCAACGCTGCCCGCGCTGTGAAACCCGCTATCGCAAGGGATTCCACGCCCACGAACTGTGAGGGATGCACATCTGTGCATCCGCTCAACCCTCAGCACTGGTTACTCCGTCGTTCCTGTCCAATACTCACCGTATCAGCCTGTTCGAGGGTATGCGTTGTGTACAGACTCTTGTTGTTATGGTGTTTGTGTTGCCAGGCTACGGCACAGGAGTCATTGGTCGTGGGCTGGGTCGACTGGCAGCCCTTCAGTTATCGCAATGAACAGCAACAGCTCCGCGGACTGGATGTGGAGCTACTCAATGCCATCTTCCTGCGGGCCGGTTATCAGGCCAAATTCAATGAAATGCCCTGGGCTCGCGTGCTGCACGAGCTGAAATTCGGCACGGTTCAGCTGACCATGTCAGCCAATATCACCGCCGAGCGGCAGCAATATGCCCGCTTCAGCCACCCCTATCGGGAAGAGGAGACGGCCATCATCATCCGTCGGCAAGATGTCGAACGCTGGCGCGGGATCACTACCCTCGAGCAGTTGATCAACACCCCCGACTTCCATATCGGGGTGCTCAAGGGCTTTGATTACGGCAATACCTTCCGCCAGTTGATGGCAAGGCACGAGCTGCAGCCTCGCTTGCAGATGCGCCTGCGGCTGGATCAGCTGCTGAAGATGTTGCAAGGGGGACGGATCCAGGGGTTTATTCTGGATCCCCACGGACTGCAGGGGTGGCAGGGTAAGGATGAAGCGCAGGATCAGCTGCATACCCTGCTGCGTATCGAAGTCACGCCGGTTCACCTGATGCTGAGCAAAGAGAGCACTACTGAGGCGCAACTGCAGCGGATCAATCAGGCTATCGATCAATTGAAACAGAGTCCCGACTATCAGCAGATCCTCGATCGCTATCAGTTCAGATCCCTGCATTCACAGGAAAACACTCATAAGTAAGGGGAGCATCAGCTCCCCTTACTGTCTCAAGCAAACCCAATCCTGTCTCAAACAACCCTGGTTGCAACTTGCCAGGACATTTTGGTCACCGATAACGTGATGGGTTAAACCTGGCTATCAGCGTCCCAGCACAATGTCGGCAAGGTGGGCGAAGTGGTGGATTTCGTGGGTGGCATCGCACTCGCCCGTTTGCCGCGCCGGGTTGTACCAGCAGGTTGCCAGCCCCTGCGCCGCCGCCCCGGCAATATCGGTTTTCGGATTATCCCCCACCATCAGCACCCGCGCAGGATCCGGCTGCCCCATCAGGGAGAGGGTGTGCTGGAAAATAGCTGGCGCCGGCTTGGTCACCCGGATCTCGTCGGAGATCACCAGCGGCTCGAACCACTCGCTCCAGCCCAGTTTGCCGAGCCGTCCCCGCTGAGGCACGCTGAAACCATTGGTGATAATCCCCATCCGCACCTTGCTGCGCAGCTGCTGCAGGGTCTCGACCACCCCTTCGAGAGGCATGCTAAGGGAAATGATTTGCTGCAGAAAGGTGTTGTTCATCGCCATGGGATCGGCGGCAACCTGCTGGGCAAAGAGGGAGAAGCGGGTCTGCTGCAACGCCGTTGCATCGATCTCGCCATCGTTGTACTGCTGCCAGAGCCCGTGGTTGAGGGCGTGGTACTGCGCCATGCTGGCGTCATCAGCCTGTACACCATAGATCTGCAGGGTGTGCGTCAGCGCAGAGGCGACCGGAAAATCGAGCAGGGTTTCATCCAAATCGAACAGCACCCAGTCATAGCTTGGTTGTTTCACAGAAATCCTTGTTATCATTCAGATTGTTCAGAGGCTTGGCGACCAACTCTGCCAAGCGGGCTGGCCAGCAGATCCAGCGTGAGGCGCACGCCAAAGCCGGTCACTTCGCTGGAGACCACCCCATTGCCCCCCTTGTTGCGAAAACCGCTCAGGTCGAAGTGCAGCCAGGGGGTCTGCTCGGGCACGAAGTGGGCGAGGAAACGGGCCGCATCAATGTGATCCGGCGAACTGCCCGGCGCACACTGCAACAGATCGGCCCACTCGCTCTCGATATTGTCGTCGTAATCGTCATCAAGCGGGAAGGGCCAGATCCGCTCACCGCTGCGCTGACCCAGATTGACCAGCGATGCCATCCATTCGCTGCGATTGGTAAAGACGCCGCTGTAGCGGCTACCCAGCGCCCGTTTGCAGGCCCCGGTCAGGGTCGCGTAATCGAGCAGCAGATCTGGGGTATCCTGCACCGCCATCGCCAGGGTGTCGGCCAATACCATTCGCCCTTCGGCATCGGTATCGACCACCTCGATGGAGGTGCCATTGATGGCAGTCACCACCTCGCCGGGACGATAGGCATGAGGGCCGATATGGTTCTCGGCAATGGCCAGCCAGCAGTGCACCTCGTAAGGCAACTGGGCTCGACTTATGGCGTAGAGGGTGCCGAGCGCCACTGCACTGCCCCCCATGTCCAGATGCATGCCATACATGCTGCCGGAGACCTTGAGGTTGTAACCGCCAGAGTCGTGGCAGATCCCCTTGCCCACCAACGCAATGCGACGCACCGGTTTGGGTGGATAGTAGCTGAGCTTGACCATGGCTCCCTGATTGTCTTCCGAGCCACGAGCAACAGCCAGAAACGCCCCCGCCCCCAGCTCGGCTAGCTGCGCCTGATCATAGTGATGGCACTGCCACCCCTCATCTTGCGCCAGCTTGCTGACAAACTCGCGATAGCTGGCGGCCGTCAGCTCGGAGGCAGGCAACACCGCCAGATGGCGAGCCAGTCCGTTGCCCCCCGCTTCGCTGTAGAGGCGCGCCAAGTCCAGCACCACCGCGGGTGAAACCTTGATCTGCTGGTAGCTCCAGCTGCTTTCACTGCGGCGCTTGCTGGTGGGCAACGAAATATTGGCGGCAAGCAGGGCCGACAACATCACTTCGGCCAGTATCACTCGCTCGGAGGGAGAAAAACCTTCCAGATGCAGCCCGAGGCGCTCCACATTAAGCCCAGAAAGAGGAGCAATCCAGCCTCTGATCTGTTTATAGAGGCGGTGATCCCGCGTCACACTGCTGGCCACAAACATCACCTGCAACAGGGTATTGCCATGCATCAGGGTAAAGGGCGCTTTTTTCCCCAGCGCAAGCTGGGTCTGGAGACCCGCAAGGGCGGGCAGCGAAAGCAAGGACTCCTTCTGCTCTTCGGCGATCAGCAGCAGTTGCAACGGCAGCCCTTGGGCAAGGGCTTCGGCCAGCGTGGCATCCCGGCTTTCAATAGCAGGAGGAAGATAGGTGAAGGGAGTGATCACAGGCGCGTGCCTCATCCATGAAGAGATACCTGATGATACCCAACAAATGGTTGATACGACCAGTTTTGGTCTTGAAAAAGCGTCAGAAATAGCAGCAATCACCAGATGGTGACGAGCATCAAGAAGGATTGTTCAATGATTGGCGATACAGGAAGGGAACGTTCAGAAAGTTGGTTGCGGGGGCCGGATTTGAACCGACGACCTTCGGGTTATGAGCCCGACGAGCTACCGAGCTGCTCCACCCCGCGTCCGAATTGTCACCCTCAAGCCGAGCAGTAGCTTGGTGGCGTTTGTCTGCTTTCGACTGTTTACACAATCGCAAGCTGACGAAAAGTTGGTTGCGGGGGCCGGATTTGAACCGACGACCTTCGGGTTATGAGCCCGACGAGCTACCGAGCTGCTCCACCCCGCGTCCGAATTGTCACCCTCAAGCCGAGCAGTAGCTTGGTGGTGTTTCTCTGCTTTCGACTGTTTACACAATCGCAAGCTGACGAAAAAGTTGGTTGCGGGGGCCGGATTTGAACCGACGACCTTCGGGTTATGAGCCCGACGAGCTACCGAGCTGCTCCACCCCGCGTCCGAATTGTCACCCTCAAGCCGAGCAGTAGCTTGATGGCGTTTGTCTGCTTTCGACTGTTCACACAATCGCAAGCTGACGAAAAAGTTGGTTGCGGGGGCCGGATTTGAACCGACGACCTTCGGGTTATGAGCCCGACGAGCTACCGAGCTGCTCCACCCCGCGTCCGAATTGTCACCCTCAAGCCGAGCAGTAGCTTGGTGGCGTTTGTCTGCTTTCGACTGTTTACACAATCGCAAGCTGACGAAAAAGTTGGTTGCGGGGGCCGGATTTGAACCGACGACCTTCGGGTTATGAGCCCGACGAGCTACCGAGCTGCTCCACCCCGCGTCCGAATTGTCACCCTCAAGCCGAGCAGTAGCTTGGTGGCGTTTGTCTGCTTTCGACTGTTCACACAATCGCAAGCTGACGAAAAAGTTGGTTGCGGGGGCCGGATTTGAACCGACGACCTTCGGGTTATGAGCCCGACGAGCTACCGAGCTGCTCCACCCCGCGTCCGAATTTTTTCTCGAAGTGGCCGAGCAGTAGCCAGTTCGATTTCTCCTTTCCCACCAACCGGTTACACCGGCTTGACTGGTCAGGATCTCAGATGGTTGCGGGGGCCAGATTTGAACTGACGACCTTCGGGTTATGAGCCCGACGAGCTACCGGGCTGCTCCACCCCGCGTCTGAGGTCGCCAATAATAGGCGCCAGCGCACAGATTGCAAGTAAATATCTCAAAAAAAGTTTATTCGTAGATTAATCGGACAAATAGTGCGGTCATTAGCAGCATCATGCTGTTTTTTCAGGCAATCGAGTCCTTGCCAGGCATCCGGCACTACACTCAATAAGGTGAACACTCCTCATTTTGGGTAGGTAGAATATGCGCATCTCCGCCGGTCACTGCCGTCAGTTGGGGGCCACACCCGACAGTAACGGCGTCAACTTCGCGATCTGGGCACGCCTCGCCAGCCGGGTCGAACTGCTGCTCTTCGCAAGCGCAGACGATGCGACCCCCGAGGTGATCCCCCTCTCCCCGCGCCTCAACCGCACCGCCTACTACTGGCATATCCATGTGGAAGGGATCTCGGTCGGGCAACGTTACGCCTATCGCATTCAGGGCCCGTGGCGCCCATATGGCGGCACCCGCTTCGATGCCGAGAAGGTGTTGCTCGACCCATACGGCCGCAGCATCGAGCTTGGCGCCAATTACGATCGATGGGCGGCGGCCCGTCCAGGCAGCAATCTGGCTTGTTGCGCCAAGAACAAGGTGGTCGATACTCGCCACTACGACTGGGAAGGAGACAAACTGCCCGCTCACTCCCTTTCCCGCTCGGTGATCTACGAATTGCATCTGGGGGGCTTTACCAAGTCCCCGAGCTCCGGAGTCGATCCGGCGCTGCGTGGCACCTATCTCGGATTGATTGAGAAGATCCCCTACCTGCAATCTCTCGGTGTCACCGCCGTCGAGCTGCTGCCGGTGTTCCAGTTCGATCCTCAGGATGCGCCCAAAGGACTCTCCAACTACTGGGGTTACAGCCCCATGTCCTTTTTCGCCCCCCACGCCCAATACGCCTGCGGCGATGATCCGCTGACCGAATTTCGCGACATGGTCAAGGCGCTGCACAAGGCCAATATCGAGGTGATCCTGGACGTGGTTTACAACCACACCGCCGAAGGGGGTGATGATGGCCCCACCTTCTCGTTTCGCGGCATCGACAACGAGGCCTACTACATCCTCGACAACAACCAGAAGGACACCAACTATTCGGGCTGCGGCAACACCTTCAACGGCGCCCATCCGGTGGTGCTGCGGATGATCATGGACAGCCTCCACTTCTGGCGTCAGGAGATGCACGTCGATGGCTTTCGGTTTGATCTGGCCGCCATTCTGTCGCGGGATGAATCGGGTCAGCCGCAGGCCAATGCGCCAACCTTGCGCACCATAGATACCGACCCCAATATCGCCGACATCAAGCTGATTGCCGAAGCCTGGGACGCGGGGGGGCTCTATCAGGTGGGGTCACTGGCCGGCGCCCGCTGGCGTGAGTGGAACGGCCAGTTCCGGGATGATGTGCGCCGCTTCCTGCGCGGGGATGACAACAGCGTCACCGCCTTTGTCGAGCGGCTGTGCGGCAGTCCCGACATCTACCACTATCACCACGCCGATCCCGAGAAAAGCATCAACTTCGTTACCTGCCACGACGGTTTTACCCTGTGGGACTGGGCCAGTTACAACAGCAAACACAACGAGGCCAACGGGGAGGAGAACCGTGACGGCTGCGATCACAACTTCAGCTGGAACCACGGCCATGAAGGGGTAACGGAAGATCCCCAGATCAACGCCCTGCGGATGCGCCAGGCCAAAAACATGATGGTAGCGACCCTGCTCTCGGTGGGCTCCCCCATGCTGCTGATGGGGGATGAGCTGCTGCGCACCCAGCGGGGCAACAACAACGGCTACTGCCAGGACAATGCCACCTGCTGGATGAACTGGCTGCCCAATGCCCGCAGTCAGGAGATGTTCCGCTTTATGAAGGAGCTGATCCAATACCGCAAACACCTGTTCCAGCGCCCGGAGCAGGAGAGCATGCCGCTGTCACTCACCGAGATCCTGCGCCACAGCGAGATCTGCTGGCACGGGGTCAACGCCGGGCAACCGGATTTCAGTCCCCACTCCCACGCCATCGCCATGTCGGCCCTGTCGAGCGAGACCAAGCTGGCGCTCTATGTGCTGTTCAACGCCTACTGGGAGCCCCTCACCTTCAACCTGCCGAGCCCGCCAAAGGGGGTCGGCGGCTACTGGCGGCGGATCCTCGATACCGCCCTCCCCTCGCCGCAAGATATCTGCACCTTCGGCATGCCGCTGGAGGGATTGACCCGGGAGTATCTCGCCCAACCGCGCAGCAGCTGCCTCTTTATCTGCGGGGCCGACGATTTCTATTGATCGATAGCTGCTAATTGATTGCTGTTAATTGATAGTAGCGATACCTGCAAGCCAGATATGCAAAAGCCCCGAGTGTTGGCTCGGGGCTTGCTCCTTTCAGCGCCAGTGTCAGATCAGCTGGTGCAACACACTGGTAGCGGCGATCTGGGCGATCAGCAGGCCACACAGGGAGGTGGAGACCACCACTGGCGCGGTATCACGCTGCAAGTAGAGCGGGCTGAACCAGAGCAGCAGGGAGGCCACCAGCAGCGCTGCTTGGGTCACCACCGCCGGGATCAGGGCATCGAGATTGGCCTCACCCCCTTGCCAGCCCACCAGCACTGCCAGCCAGACAAGGCTGGCCATCGCCCCCACCAGACCGGCCAGCGGCAACAGGGTGTTGAATGCCTTGAGGCGGTGACGAGCCCGCAGCAGCATCAGGTGGGCAAAGGCCGCCCCCAGCATCGCCATCTGCAGCAGACCGCTCACCCAGCCCTGCAGTTGCAGCAGCCCGATGCCATAGAGAGCGAGCGGCAACGCCGGTAGCCAGAGCTGTGTCGAGGGGACTGAACGCTTGCCCTCCAGCCGTGACTGGGCCAGTGACAAGCCAACCCCGAGCACCAGCGCGGCCCCACCACTCCAGATGAGCCAGCTGGCCGCCTTGGCTTCCACCGCCAGCATCAGAGAGAGCGCGGTAATGACCCAGATGGAGAAGAGCTGCTGAGTGATGCGCGCGCGCTGGCCAGGGCAGATATCACCGCGCCACAGCACGATACCGAGGGCGATCAGGGCGCCAAGCGCCATCAATCCGGTGAGGGGAAAGAGCCAAAAAGGGAGTTGGACGAACACGACGCCTCCAGCAGTAAAGATTCGAGGTGCGCCACCGGGGCGCCAGAGAGGGGCGAGTATACCCAAACCGGCGGCTATCCCCAATCGCGACAAACAATCGTGGGCAAACAATCCGGGGCAATTTGCCGCCAGCACAGCCCACCTTGAGGGGCGCCCTGCTGGCAGCCATATCCATAGTGACGGGATGCAGCGCTGGCTTTAGCCCTGACCGCGGGCCAGCGCCACCACCCGGGCAAACATCTGGCGGATCACCGGCGGAATATGCTCGGCGCCGAGCCGCTCCGCCTCTTCCACCACCGCCAGCGCCATTCCCGGCTTGCTGCGGTGATGGATCGCCTTGTTGATGATGTGACTGGCGCTCCACATGGCGCGCCCGCCCACCCCGGCCTCGCGACGAAACACAGCTTCAAAACCGTTGTGATAGAGGTAGTGCTCGATGTCGGCGGCAGGGAGCTGGGTCAGTCGGTCCCGCTCCCGCTCTCCCTTGAGCTGGCCCCGGGCCGAGGTGGCATACTTGAGCCCCGCCTCGTCGCCATCGGTCAGCAGGTGCCACTCGATGCCAAAATCCC
Source organism: Aeromonas sp. FDAARGOS 1417 (assembly GCF_019046985.1). Classification (NCBI taxonomy): domain Bacteria; kingdom Pseudomonadati; phylum Pseudomonadota; class Gammaproteobacteria; order Aeromonadales; family Aeromonadaceae; genus Aeromonas; species Aeromonas sp. FDAARGOS 1417. The sequence goes on from NZ_CP077221.1 coordinate 875,988, forward strand.
GCGCCACCTTGATCAGCGGCGACTGGCCGCACTGGGCAAACTCGATGATCCGCACCCCCTCGGCCCGCAAACTGTAACCGCAGATCTGCGCCAGCTCGGAGAGCAGCCAGATCTCGGTCTCCCCCTCCACCAGCAGCCAGCAACGGGCAAACAGCGACATGGGGCGGTTAATCCGCACGTGGAAGGCGATCTTGCGCAGATCGTCGCTGCTGTAACGCTCGCCCCCCAGCTGATGACAGAGGATATCCTGCTGACGGCGCACCAGCCGCCGCACCTGATTGAGCGGCAGGGAGGAGAGCAAGTCCCCCGAGTTGGTGGTGAGCAGCTTCTGACCCGGCAGTTGTTCCAGCAGCCCCCACGCCAGCGCCAGCATGGTCGGATGCAGCCGGCTCTCCGGATCCTCCAGGATCATGATGGGACGGGCCCCCTCCTCCAGTTCGCGGTTGCCCCGCGCTTGCAGCAGAGTAGCTGCCATCCCCGCCATCGCCAGCTGCAGCGCGCGGTTATCGGCGCGGCGCAGCAGGGTATGCAGGTTGCCCGGATTGCGCAATGTCATGGGGCGATTGATGATGTCGCGCTGACTGCGTGGCTTGTTCTTGATGGGGGCCAGGGCGTTGAAGTAGTGATCCATCAGCTGGCGCACCGCCTGCAACGCCTCTTTGAGCTCCGGTTCGCCGATCCGCTGGGGTTCGTCGATCAGCTTGTCCGCCAGCTCGCTCAGGCGATGCTCGGAGAGATCTCCCCACTGCAATGTCTCCACCCCGTTGCGAGCGGTACGGGCGTCCCGCAGCCGGAACACCGGGTTCATGGTGATGAGCATGCAGACCAGCTCGTGGGTATTGGCGATGGGCAAGCTCTTGCCTACCCCGTCGAGAAAGTCGTGAATGGTGAGCACAGAGCCATCCGCCTGCATCTCGGCGCTGGCGCGATAGTGAATGCGGTGGAATTTGTCCTTGTGCAGCACCCAGGAGGGGCAAAGACGGGCCAGCCGACGGGAGTGCTGACACATCTGGGGTCTGTGCTCACTGAAGGTGAGCACCAGTTGCAGGTGGCGCGCCGGGGCCAATTCGGGATCTTCCGGTTGGTGAAAATCCTCAGCGGTGAACTGATAGGGCTCGGCATCCTGCCCCAGCAGACACCAGAGGGCGCGCAGCAGGCTCGATTTACCCCAGGTATTCTCACCGATCAGCACAGTGGTCTGATCCAGCCCGAGCGACAGGCGATTTATACCGCGAAAACCTTTGACTTCAATACGTTCCAGAAACATCCAGCCGTGTCCACATCATTGTGATGGGGCAATAGTGGCAAAGTTACCGGAAAAATCCTATCGCAGGCGGGGCTTTTTCAACGTGAACTGTGAGGCACTGCAGGTTCGGGAGGGGTCACAACAGCGGTGCGATCTTGCGGGGCATTCCAGTGGCTGAACCAGAGATGACGGGTACGGATTTGACGTTTGCGATAATTCAATGGGCATTCCTTTCAATGGATAAGTGGTAGAGAGTACACCTCTTTTGCCCAAAGTCTCAGGGTTATCTGTGACGGGAAGATGACAATTGTGCCCGCCACTGCCCCGGCGTCAAACCAAACGCCTCGCGAAAACGATTACCGAAATGGGCCTGGGAAGAGAAGCCACACTGACTGGCGATGCTGGCCAGCGGCTCGGGGCCAGCCAACAGCTGCTTGGCCCGTTTGAGCCGCAGCCCCAGCAGATAGCGGTGGGGCGGGCAGCCGAGACTCTGGCCGAACATGCGGGCAAAGTGATACTCGCTCAGCCCCGCCTGCTGGGCCAGCTCTGCCAGCGTGACCGAATCGGCCAGATGGGCCTGCAGATACTCCTGCACCCGTTTGATCACCACGGGCGCCAGCCCGCCGCGCAGAGGCGGCAGACCGGGAGCCTCCTCGGTGTGGTAGCGATAGGCGTGGAGGATCAACATCCAGGCGCCGTGGGAGAGTGCCAACCGATCGACCCCGTGCTGCCACTGAAGCTGCATCAACTGGCGCTGCACTAGTCCGGCCGCCTGAGGATCGTCGATAAAGGTCTTGTCCACCAGTTGCAGGTGGCGCCCCTCCTTGTCACACACCTCCTCGGCGATACGGGTGAGGTGAGCCGGGGTGAAGTAGAGATGAAAGAAGCGAAACTCTTCGCGCACCAACCACTCGGATCTGTGGTGATCCGGCATGATGCACACCTTGCCGGTGCCACCGTGACCACCGGGCCCATCGAGTCGCTCGGTCTGCTCGCCTCCTTGCAGATAGACGCTCAGGGTGTGGTGGCCCGGCTTGTGATAGCGGGTCTGGTCATAGCAGTTGCGCCAACTGGCGACGCCAAGCCCGGGTTCGAGCCAGCAGGCGTCTTCCAGCCGGGCGCCGGTGCTGACCAGTGCATCAAATACCCCTGCTGTTTTCATTCTCCCCTGCCACCTGTTCCGGTTATGTGTACGGGTTATCTCGCTGCTATCCATCTTACCGACCGCGCCCGCAGATGACAGCGCAGGGCGATGAAAAACCGCAAGATGGTGCAATCCTGCCATCAGGGCTCGCCCCATAGTGGGTCATCTCTCCCTGACTCACCGGAACTGTGATGAATCTGATGCTCTATCTTGCCACCGTGCTTATCTGGGGCAGCACCTGGATTGCCATCGCCTGGCAACTTGGCCCCATTCCCATCGAGGTATCGGTTCTCTACCGCTTCCTGCTGGCAGCGGTTGCGCTGTTTGCACTGCTCACCGCCAGCGGCCGCTTTCCGCGCCTCCCCTGGCACGGCCAGCGTTACGCAGCACTGCTCGGTGCCCTGCTCTTTTCCACCAACTTTCTCTGCTTCTACCACGCCACCCGTTATATCCCGAGCGGCATGTCGGCAGTGATCTTCGCCAGTGCCAGCATCTTCAACGGCCTCAACCTCTGGCTGTTCGAGAGCAAGCGCCCCACCCTGCGCTGGTTGCAAGGCTCCTTGCTGGGACTCTTTGGCACCCTGTTACTGTTCTGGCCGGTGCTGGCGGATGCGCAATTGGGTGCAAACGGCTGGAAGGGGCTGCTGCTCGCCTGCGGCGGCACCCTCTGCTTTTCGCTGGGCAATCTGGTCTCGGCCCGGGGCCAGCGCCACGGCTACCACGTACTGCAACTGGTGCCATGGGGCATGGTTTACGGCGTGGTGCTGTTGCTGGGCTGGGTCATATTGCTAGGCCAACAGCTGGTGGTGCCGACCGATGGCCACTATCTGGCGGCCATGGTCTACCTCGCCCTGTTTGGCTCGGTGATCGCCTTTACCGCCTATCTGACGCTGGTGGGGCGCATCGGTGCCAGCAAGGCCTCCTACGCCACCGTGCTCTTTCCATTGGTGGCGCTTACCCTCTCCACCTTCTATGAAGGCTTTGTCTGGCAGCCGGTCTCGGTGGCCGGAGTGGTGATCAGCCTCATCGGCAATCTGGTGATCTTCGCGCCGCCCTTAAGTGAATGGCGCATTCGACCGGCCAAGGCAGCAAACGACCCTTGCTCCTGAGCCAGTCAGCCCCTAAGGTAGCGCCATTCGATAGGCATGATGGCGACACAAGAGGGCGAGATGTTACTGGAAGGGCTGGAGACGCTGAGCCTGCTGGCGAGTGAAGGAACCATGGCCAAGGTGGCCAGTCGCCTCTATATCAGCCAGTCGGCGGTGAGCAAGCGGATTGCCCAGCTGGAGCAGCGCCTTGGCAAGAAGTTGATCGAGCCGGAGGGGCGCCAGATCCGCCTCACCCAGCAGGCAAAGGAGCTGCTGGAACGAGTGGCCCCGAGCTTGGCCGAAATGAAGGGGGTGCTGGCCGATAGTCAGGATCTGGCGGATCAGAGCCCCCTCCCCATCGCCTGCTCCGAAACCCTGCTGGCCGGTTATCTCGCCCACTTCATGCGCGACTATCTGGAGCGCGATCCCCACCTTGCCCTCTCTACCCACCACACCCCGGTCATTCTGGCGCGGGTGCGCAGCGGTGATGCCCTGCTCGGCATCTGCGCCGGTCGGCTCCCACCCGGCCATGGCCTCGGCGCCGATCTGCTGCTTGAGGAGCCCTTTTATCTGGTGGGCGAAACGCAGCAGAGCCTGCCACCAGCCAGCGCAGAAAGCAGGCGCAAGATCCTCACCATGGATCTGGAGAACCCCTCCAACCGCTACCTGCGCGAACCGCTGGCTAATTTGGGGCTGGAGCCCGCCATGGAGCTCGACTCCTATCTGGCGCTCATCGAACTCGCCAAGGCAGGCATTGGCCCTGTGCTGCTCCCCGCTGGCCTGCTGGGGCTGGTGGGAGAACAGGGGGAGATGGCCCGCCCACTGCCCGGACTGGGCCGCCCCCTTCATCTGGTCTACCGACCAAACAGCCTAAAGCGCGAGCGGATCTCCAGGCTGGTGAGCGCCCTGCACCAACACTTTCGCCACCGCAGCGTCACACCGCGCTAGCGCTGTAAAACACCAGATATGACAACGGGGCCCAAGGGCCCCGTTAACAATTGCGATGCGGCAAGCAAGGCGCACATCAGATCCAGGCAAACAGCTCGGGATACTGGCTCCAGACCAGCTTGGCAGACATCAGCAAGGAGACGGTCACCAGTAGCGGCTTGATCAGCTTCACTCCTTTTTTCAGCACCATCTTGGAGCCGAAGCGCGCGCCGATAAACTGCCCCAGCGCCATGCAAAAACCAACACTCCACACCACCTTGCCACCGAGCGCAAAAAACAGCAGGGAGGCAATATTCGAGGTGAAGTTGAGCAGCTTGGTATGGGCGGTGGCGCGCGCCATGCCAAAGCCCGCCAGCGCCACGAAACCGATGGCAAAAAACGAACCTGTGCCCGGCCCGAAGAAGCCGTCATAAAAGCCGACACCGCCCCCCACCAGCAGCGCAAACAGCATGGGAGTCAGACGGCGGGAGCTCTCGGCATCGCTTACCCGCGGCGAGAAGTAGAAGTAGCAGGCAAAAGCCATCAGCAGGAAAGGGAGCAGGCGCTCGAGAATGGCCGCGTCTATGGTCTGCACCGCCAGCGTGCCGATGGCCGCACCGATAAAGGTGCAGATCACCGCAGGCCAGATCATGGCCCACTCCAGCAGCCCCTTGCGAGCATAGAACCAGGTGGCAGAGAAGGAGCCAAAACTGCTCTGCAGCTTGTTGGTGCCGAGCACCAGCGCGGGGGGCATGCCGGTGGCAAGCAACGCTGGCACCGTCAGCAGGCCACCGCCACCGGCGATGGCATCGATAAAGCCGGCGACAAGCGCTACACCGAACAGGGCAAACAGGGTAACCAGTTCCAATTCCATCCATAGACCTCACGAGAGTGGGTTGCCCGAAGGAGCAACCGGAGCTAACCAAAGCGACGTTGTGCGGGGGGGCACAGGCTGTTCGCTATCCTAGCGGGCCACTGACCATGAATCTAACGAAACAGTGGCAGACAATTAATTCCTGATTTTCATTAATTTGAGTTGCCTCAACCCTCAGAAGGCCTGTTAGCAAGCCGTTGAAGCGACGTTCGCTTCCTTGATGGCTGCCAGCGCCTCACAGAGATGCTTCTCATCGGCACCGGGGAAACGGCTGACCCGCCCGGCCATGTAGCGGCTGCTGAACAGATTGAACCAGTGCTGCAGTGCCTGCCCCGCCTTGAGCTCTCCCGCCACTTCCAGCACGCAGGCCGCCACTTCGGCGGTGCAGAGGTGCTCATCGCAGTTGGCGACCCGCATGCCGTAGGTAGAAAGCGTATCGGGTTTGATGGCGAGCACCGGAAAACCGTCGAGATAGGGGCTCTTGTTGAACATCTTGCGCGCCTCCGGCCAGGTGCCATCGAGCAGGATAAAGAGCGCTTTTTTCCCCGGTGCCAGCGTCACCTCGCCGGTCAGGCGGGCAGGCTCCTTCTCGCAAGCGGGAAAGACTACATAGGGCTGCCAGGCGGGATCGGCCAGCAGGGCCAGCAGCTCGGGATGGGGCTGGGTGCGCGACCAGAGAAACGCCCAGGTGGTATCCGGCAACACATCGGCGATCAGGCGACCGGTGTTGGAGGGCTTCATCGGCTCGCTGTCATACATCAGCAGGCAGAAACCGGCCTCCGCTTTGAGCTCGGGGCGCCACTCACAGGCACACCAATCCTCGCGCAGCTGACAGGCCGGACAGCGGGCCAGGGTGCCGCCACGGGCAAGAAACGGTCGGGTAGAGATACTCTTGCGCCAGGCCCGCAGGCGGTTGACGGCGTGATCAGGTACAGGCTTCATCTAGGTTCACAACTGGAGTCAAAACAGGAACGGCAGCGGTGCCAGCAAGTCACGGCACCACAGGGCGCGATAACAGGGGGGCAGCCGGAAAAGCGCAAGATTGTACCGAGTTACGCGCTGGCGGAACAGCAATCCGTGCCCCTTTCGCCAGACGCAGTGCCAACCTCTCTTGCCTTACGACTCCTGACAGCTGCGCAGCAGCTCCAGCAACAGGCTGCCATCGCGCAGTGCCTTGTGCACCTGCACCGAAGTGGGCTTGGTGGGATCTTCGTAGAAGTGGGTGGATTCAATCTGCAGCCGCACAAGATATTCGGCGGGCAACTGGCTGGCCAGCGACTGGTGCAGCATGGGGAACAGCAACCGATCGGCACGGGTGATTTCCCCCCCCAGCAGCAGCTTGCCCGGATTGAGCAGGCAGATGAGATTGGAGAGTACCTTGGAGAGACGACCCGCCGCTTGATGGAGAATATCCTGACAAAGGCTGTTGCCTGCCAGCGCCAGCTCGCACAGCTCGCGGATGGTGACGCTCTCGGGCAAGTCGTGCTCCTGCATCCGCTCGCGCAGATCCCGGTATTGCGCCTCCAGCGCCTGATTGGTCACCAGGGTGCAGGCACAGCCAAAGCCGCCGCAGTAGCAGCGCTGGCCATAGGGTTCGAGCTGCAGGTGGCTGAGATCTCCGAGCAGCGCATTTTCGCTCTCGATAAGCTGGCCATTGACCACCATGCCGACCCCGATGTCGTTGTGGACAAACACCAGCACCGCATCGGCGCAATTCTTGGCAGCCCCCCACTCCCGCTCGGCCTGGATCCAGGTGCGCACGTCACCGCTCACCAGCACAGGTACCGAGAACGCCTGTTGCAGAGTCGGGCCAAGGGGCCAGTTGCGCAGATCGTAGAAGGGGAAGTGCTTGACCATGCCGGAGTGGCGCTCTACCTGACCCGGCAGACAGAGGGCGATACAGGCCAGACTGAGGGACTTTCTCGGCAAAAACACCTTGATGGCGTGTACCAGACTGCCCAGCAGATCGGCGCGCTCCTCCTCGGTAAAGAGGTGGCGCTGGCGAGCCAGCGAACGGCCGGAAAAGTCAAACAGCGCCATATCCACGTAGCCACGGCCGAGACGCATGGAGAGAAACTGGAAGCGGCGTTCGTTGATGCGCAGCAAGGTCTGACGACGGCCGCGCCCCACTGAACTTTCACCACAGGTGACCACCAGACCCCCATCGAGCAGTTCCCTGGTGATCTTGGTGATACTGGCTGGCGAGAGACCGGTCAGGCGGGAGAGATCGGTGCGCGACAGCTCCTTGTGCTCTTCCAGGCTGGCATAGACCAGGCCGTAGTTGAGCTGCCGGATCAAATCGATACTACCTTTCACGATCTCATTCATAGGGTATGTGGCAAAGGCTGAAAAAAAGAGGCTGGCAATTTTCACACATTATTGGTCAATCCCCAAATAAAGTGCGGCCTGAACCGGGGGTCAGGCCGCATCTTGTGGTGGCCGTCACGGACCATTGCAAGATCAATAACGGAATTGCGACACCAGTTTGCGCAATTTGTCACCGGTACTGGCCAGATCGCGGGTGGTGCTGTTGGATTCCACCGCCGCGCTGGTCAGCTCGCTGACAATCTGCTGAATGGCCACCAGGTTCTTGTTGATCTCCTCGGAGACCGCGTGCTGCTCCTCGGCGGCGGTGGCGATCTGGATGTTCATGTCGTTGATGGTACTGACCGCCATCACCATGCTGTCGAGGGAGCTGGCGATATGGCTCGCCTCCTGCACCGTCTCCTGGCTGCGATCCTCGCTCGCCTGCATCACCTCCACCGCCTGCTTCACCCCGCCCTGCAGACGTTGCAGCATCTCGTTGATCTCCTTGGTGCTCTGTTGGGTACGACCGGCCAGCGAACGCACTTCGTCCGCCACCACCGCAAAGCCGCGTCCCTGCTCACCGGCGCGGGCCGCCTCAATGGCGGCGTTCAGCGCCAGCAGGTTGGTCTGTTCGGCAATGCCGCGAATGACCTCCACCACCGAGCCAATCTTGGCGGTCTCTTGCGCCAATTGCTCGATAACGCCGGAGGCGGTATGCACCTCCCCCACCAGCCGGTTGATACTGTTGATGGCCCCGCTCACCACCCCTCGAGCGGCGTCCGATTCACGGGCCGCATCGCTGGTTGCCGTCGCGGCATTGGAGGCACTGGCCGCCACCTCCTGTGCAGTGGAGCTCATCTCGGTAACCGCTGTGACCACCTGATCGGTCTCGCGACTGTGACCCTGCATCTGATGGTCATAGTGCTCGCTCAGATGGTGCAACTTGTCGACCGCGCTAAAGAGGTGGTTGCTGGTCTCGCCCACCTGACTCACCACCGACTGGATCCGCTCGACAAAGCGGTTGAAAGCGCTGGCCAGCTGGCCAATCTCGTCCTGACTCTGCACCTTGAGGCGCTGGGTCAGATCCCCGTCGCCGTTGGCGATATCGTTCAATGCCAGTACCGCATCCGCCAGCGGCTTGGTGACCCGGTTGCCCACAATAACGGTCGCCGCCAGGGTGATACCGAGGATCAGCAGGATCACCAGCACACTGCTCTGCAACGAGGCATGCATGTTGCTCTCGCGCTCTGCCCGCAAGGCCGCCAGCTCGTTGTCGATATCATCGATATAAAAACCGGTGCCAATGGCCCACTGATATTTGTCCAGCACCAGAGTAAAGGCCAGTTTGGGAGCATCGCGACCGATAGAGGGCTTGGCCGTCCAGTATTCGGTAAAACCATCCCCCTGACGGGCCGACTTGAGGATCTCCTGGATCAGCAACTTGCCCTTGGCATCCTTGTCGTTCCAGCGGTTTTTTCCCTCCAGCTCGGTACGCACCGGCAGCAGTATGGTGTTGCCCTCAAAGTCATAGACAAAGAAGTAACCGTCACTGCTGTAACGCAGCGGCCTGAGCAACTCTTTGACCTTTTGACGATTTTCCGGTGAATCCGGCAGAGAATACACGGCATCGACAGCGGTTTTGGCCATCATGATGTAACTGCTGAGCAGCGCTTTACGCTCCTTGATGGCATTTTCCCTCGCCACCACCAGATCAGACTCCAGATCGCGCTTGGAGACCATGTAGTTACTGAGATTGACCACCAGGGCCATCAGCAGCACGGGTACTGCACCCAGTAACAGGATTTTCTGCTTTAGCGTCATCTTTCACATCCTTGCAGCTGTTTTTATTGGAATTCCTTGCTTACTCATCAGTATAGGTGCTGGCAGGGCGAGCCCAGCTTTCGTTACAATTCCCTTAAACAAATCGGCCAGAACGTGAAAATCATGAATCTTTGTCCTTGCGGCTCAACCCTTTCTCTCGAATTGTGCTGTGGCTCACGTCACAGTGGCGCTGTGGCTGACACCCCGGAACAGCTGATGCGCTCTCGCTACAGCGCTTTTGTGCTCGGTCTGGGGGAGTATCTGGTCCATAGCTGGCACCCGGCCCACCTTGGCGGTCTCACCGCCGAAGAGCTTTCACGCATCGACACCCGCTGGGATGGTCTCGAGATCATCGCCAGCCAGGGCGACCCGGAGGATGAAACCGGGATGGTGGAGTTCAAAGCCTGGTTTCTGGAAGGGGATGAGCGTCACTGCCTCCATGAGCGTTCTCGCTTCGTGCGTTATCAGGGCCGCTGGGTCTACACCGAGGGAGAGCAGGATCCAGCCCCCCTCAAGGCAGGACGCAACGATCCCTGCCCCTGTGGCAGCGGCAAAAAGCACAAGAAGTGCTGCGGCTGACCCATCACACCCCCACCAGACTCGTCAAACAGTGACAAGGGGCATCCGATGCCCCTTTTTTGTGTCTGCCATTCGCCACCAGCCCATTAACCGCTGCGATAACAAGCGTGACAAATGTCACATAATGCTCATTAACGCGCGAGCAAATGAGCGTTTGCGAGCGCAAATTTGGCCCATATCAAACATTTCCACTCAGAAGTAGGCCACACTGGCCTCATCTGGAAGAGATGAGACGGGCAACAATGAAAAGAATAACTACACAAGTCGTCATCATAGGCGGCGGTGCCACAGGGGCCGGCATCATGCGCGATTGCGCACTGCGCGGTATCGACTGCATCCTGCTCGAGCGCGATGATATCGCCGCCGGCACCACCGGCCGCAACCACGGCCTGCTCCACTCCGGTGCCCGCTACGCGGTGACGGATCAGGAGTCCGCCCGCGAATGCATCCAGGAAAACCGCATCCTCAAGCGAATTGCCAGCCACTGTGTCGAAGACACGGGCGGCCTCTTCCTCACCCTGCCGGAAGATGACATCAATTTCCAAACCACCTTTATGGATGCCTGCGCCCTGGCCGGTATCGAAACCCGCCAGCTCGATCCCGGTGAAGCCCTGCGCATGGAGCCCAACGCCAACCCGGCGATGATCGGCGCCATCCATGTACCGGATGGTACGGTCGACCCGTTCCGCCTCGCCGCAGCCAACGTGCTGGACGCAAAAGAGCATGGCGCCCGCATTTTCACCCACTGCAAGGTGCTGGGGCTGCTCCGCACTCAGGATCGGGTGCACGGGGTCAAGGCCATCAACACCCGCACCGGCGAAGCGTTCGAGGTGGAGTGTCAGGAGGTGATCAACGCCGCCGGCATCTGGGGCCAGCAAATTTGCGAATACGCCGATCTCGGCATCCGCATGTTCCCGGCCAAGGGCTCCCTGCTCATCATGGATTACCGCATCAACCAGTTGGTGCTCAACCGCGCCCGCAAACCGGCGGATGCGGACATTCTGGTGCCGGGCGACACCATCTCCCTCATCGGCACCACCTCGAGTCGCATCGATTACAACAAGATTGACCAGCTCACCGTCGAACCCGAAGAGGTCGAAGTGTTGCTGCGCGAGGGGATCAAGCTCGCCCCCATCATGGCCCGCACCCGTCTGCTGCGCGCCTACGCCGGGGTGCGCCCGCTGGTGGCGGTGGACGGTGACGACACCGGCCGCAACATCAGCCGCGGTATCGTGCTGCTGGATCACGCCGAGCGGGATGGTCTCAAGGGCTTCAACACTATCACCGGCGGCAAGCTGATGACCTACCGCCTGATGGCTGAGTGGGCCACCGATCTGCTGGCCAAGAAACTCGATAACAGCAAGCCCTGCCAGACCGCCGAACTGAGCCTGCCCGGCTCGCGGGATCCGGAAAAGGTCTCCGCTCCCGGTCTCTCGGTGCCGGTCGAAGGCTCAGCCCAATACCGCCACGGCGAGCGGGTCATTGCCTTCTTCCGTGACAATCCCAAGGCCAACGCTCTCATCTGCGAGTGCGAAATGGTCACCGCAGGCGAAATCGAATACGCCCTGCGCGAGCTGGATGTGGACAACCTCATCGATCTGCGCCGCCGCACCCGTCTTGGCATGGGCCCCTGTCAGGGCGAGCTGTGTGCCTATCGCGCCGCCGGTCTGATGCAGGAGTATGGCAAGGCTGACGGCCGTCAGGCCTGCGTCATGCTGCGCCAGTTCCTGGAGGAGCGTTACAAGGGAACCCGCCCCGTCCTGTGGGGCGATGCCCTGCGCGAGGCCGAGTTCACCTACTGGATCTACGAAGGGCTGTTTGGCCTGGGGGAATGGACGGCGCCACAGCTGGTCGCCGATACCCCACGCGACCCAACCAGCGAGACCACTCACAAGGAGAGCCGTCATGAAGTTTGACAATATCGTTATCGGCGGTGGTATGGCGGGACTCTCGGCTGCCCTGCGGCTGGTGGAGGCAGGACAGAAGACCCTGCTGATGGCCTCAGGCCAGAGTGCCCTGCACTTCTCCTCCGGCTCGGTCGACCTGCTGGAGAGCGAGGGGGATCCCCGCGCCGCCCTGCCCGCCTTTATGGCGGCCCATCCGGATCACCCCTACAGCAAAGTAGGAATGCAAAATATCGAAGCGAGTCTGGCCGATCTGCAGCGCCACTGCGCCGAGCAGGGATTGCCGCTGGTGCGCCACGACACCAATCACCAGCGCCTGACTCCCATCGGTACCCTAAAGCGCACCTGGCTCTCCCCCGATACTTGTGCCTGCGTCACCGATGCGCCGATCCCGGATGTACTGCTGCTGGCCACCCTCGAGGGCTTTCGCGACTTTCATCCAGCACTGGCGGCGGCCAATCTGGCGACCCATCCGCGTTTTGCCCACTGCCGCATTCTGACTGGCGAAATCCGCCTGCCCCAGCTGGCGGAATTCAGCCGCAATCCCCACGAGTTTCGCTCAGCCGATATCGCCCGTCTGTGTGACAAACACCATCTGGTGGCCGATCTGGCCCGCGAGATCAGCCGCATGGTGCAGGAGAGCGGCGTACCCGGCTGCCGCCATATCGTGCTGCCCGCCTGCCTTTCGCTGGGGCTGGTTGGCCCGCGTCTGGCGGAGCTGGAACAGCGTACCGGCTGCACCATCAAGGAGGTGGCCACCATGCCGCCGTCACTGATCGGCATGCGGATGCAGGAGGCGCTCAAGCGCCGCTTTATGGCCCTTGGCGGCACCTTCCTCACCAGCGAGCGGGTGCTGGGCGCCCGCTACGAAGGTGACCGGGTAGTCGGCGTACATACCCAGAATGGCGATGATCAGCTGTTCGAGGCGGACAACTTCGTGCTCGCCTCCGGCAGCTTCTTTAGCCGCGGGCTGGAATCCCGTCTGCGTGGCATTCGCGAGCCCATCTTCGATGCCGATGTGCTGAGTCTGGAGGAGCGTGACGCCTGGGCCGGTCGCCGCCTGTTCGACCACCACCCCTTCATGGGCTTCGGAGTCAAGACCGACGACAAGCTCAGAGTGCTGCGTGGCGGCAAGCCGCTCGCCAACCTCTATGGCGCGGGCAGTGTCTTGGCCCATTACGACCCAATTCGTGAAGGTTCCGGCTCCGGCGTTGCCGTTGCCACCGGCTGGCAGGCTGCCGGCCATATTCTGGGCGCGGCCCAATGATGATTTTGTCCCATATCCCGTGCCTTCACACCCTACGGGAGGAGAACTGACATGCTACTGGATCACGCCAACCAAACTTTCGATCAGTGCATCAAATGCACCGTCTGTACCGCCTACTGCCCGGTGGCCAAGGCCAACCCCGCCTACCCCGGCCCGAAACAAGCGGGCCCGGATGGGGAGCGACTGCGGATCAAGAGCCCCGAGCTGTTCGATAGCGCCCTCAAGCACTGCACCAACTGCAAACGCTGTGAAGTGGCCTGCCCGAGCGGGGTGCGCATCGGCGACATCATCGCCAAGGCCAAGCATCAATACAGCGGTTTCAAACCGGGGATCCGCGAGTTCGTGCTCTCCCACACCGATCTGATGGGCAGCATGTCTACCCTGATGGCGCCGGTGGTCAACTTCACCACCGGCCTCAAGCCGATGAAACTGGTGCTGGACAAGGCGCTGGGGGTCTCATCCCACCGCGACCTGCCCAAATACTCTCAGGGCACCTTCCGCGGCTGGTACAAGAAGCAAAAAGAAGCTCAGGCTCGTTATGAGCGCCAAATCGCCTACTTCCACGGCTGCTACGTCAACTACAACCACCCGCAGCTTGGCAAGGAGCTGGTGCAGGTGCTCAACGCCATGAACATCGGTGTGCAGTTGCTTGAGCGGGAGAAGTGCTGCGGCGTACCACTGATTGCCAACGGCTTCATGGACAAGGCCAAGCAGCAGGCGGCCTTCAACATCAAGCAGATGGAGAACTCCCTGCTGGGTAACGAGATGCCGCTGCTGGCTACCTCCTCCACCTGCGGCTTCACCCTGCGCGATGAATACCCCCACCTGCTGGAGCAGGACAACCACAAGGTGCGGGATCGCATCTCGCTGGTGACCCGCTTCCTGTGGAACGAGTTCTACAAGGGCAACAAACCGGCGATGAAGCCGCTCAATCTGCACATCGCCTACCACACCCCCTGCCACATGGAAAAAATGGGGGGCGTCATCTACACCCTCGAATTGCTGCGCGCCATTCCCGGGGTCAAGGTAACGGTACTGGAGTCCCAGTGCTGCGGCATCGCTGGCACCTACGGCTTCAAGTCGGAGAACTACCAGACCAGCCAGACCATCGGCGAGGGGCTATTTGATCAAATCAACCGCCTCTCCCCCGATCTGGTGATCACCGATTGCGAGACCTGCAAATGGCAGATCGAGATGAGCACCAGCTTCCGCTGTGAACATCCGATCCACCTGTTGGCCCAGGCGTTGGCCTGAATCCCCCCGGCCCTTGCGGCCGTATAAAAATAATCCACGCAGAGATAAACAAAGAGCCGGCAATTGCCGGCTCTTCTTTTTTACGCTTCACACACGCTATCAGGGGTGCTGGATGATCAGGCTATGTTGATCTTCCAGCATGCTCTGCAGGATATCGTGGGACGAGGTGCTGGTGAGATTCCAGCTACTCAAATCCACATCCTTCAGGGTGATCTGCTGGGTCACATGACCATCCCCGGCTGGCGCCACCGAGAGATTCACATCGCTCAGGCCATTGCTCCCCGTCGTCACCGAGGCTGAGAGATGCTTGAGCAGATCATCGACACCATTGCCAGTGACCCCTTGCAGCATATCAGCCAGATCGATCTTGTCCCCCTGTTCCGGATGGAAGTCGGTGATGGTATCGACGGCGGGCTGCCCCTGACTCCCCTCATCCCCGAGCTGCCAGACGAAGAGATCGCTGCCAGCCCCGCCGGTGAGGATGTCGTTGCCATGCCCCCCCAATAGACGGTCATCGCCGGAGGAACCAAACAGCCAATCCCCCTGATCGGAACCGACCAGCTCATGACCACTCTGGCCGTGCACCGTAATGGTCTCAAGGGGCGTGCTGACGGTTGAACCGCCGACACTCGACTCGGCACTGATCCCCAGCACATGGTCACCGTCGCCAAAACCGCTGAAGTAGAGCGGAACCGAGTGATCGGCCGGGATCAGCCAGTCGCCATTGCCATCAGCATGACCGACGCTCTGACCATGCTCGTCCTGCACCTGCGCCCCATTCAGGCCGCTGATGCGGATGGAGAGCTCGCCGGTGGCCGGGTTGACCACGCTGGCGTTGATGCCAAGGGGGATAACGGCCCCCTGCAAGGCATGGAACGCATGCTGATCCACCGTCAGACCCGGCATATCCGGCTCGGGAGTGACCGTGATGGTCACCTGATCGGTGTCGCTCAGCGGGCCACCCGCACCAGTGTTGCCCTGATCGGAGGTAGTGACGGTAAGGGTATCCTCTCCCCAGAAATCTTTGGCCGGTTCATAGTGCAGGTTGCTTGCCAGCAACTGGTTGAGATCAGCCAGCGACCCCACCAGAGTGATCTCGCTGGTACCCGCCCCCTGCACCATCACGGCACCGGTTGCACCCAGCAAGGTCAGCACACCATGCTCGACCCGCAGCACCATGGAGACAGGCGCACTGCCTGCATCCACATCCTTCACGCTGACGCCGGAGAGCGACAGAGAGCCATCCTCTTTGACCGTCATGCTGCCAGGCAGCTGATTGACCGGGGCATCATTGACCGGCTGCACGTCGATGGGCAGCACATCGGTATCGCTGAGTGCCCCGCCACTACCCGTGTTCCCCTGATCGTTGGTGACCATGGTCAGGGCGTCATTGCCGTAAAAATCACTGTTGCCCTGATAAGTGACCCCACCAGAGAGCAAGGCATTGAGATCGGCCAGCGTGCCGGTCAGCACCAGCGAACCGGTGCCGTTGCCGACCACCGTCACGCCGCTGCCAGCAGGCAGCATCAGGGTGCCATGCTCCACCGACAGGGTGATCTTGATGGGACTGTTGCCTGCATCCACATCTTTCACCTGCAAACCGTGGATGACAAAAGGCTGATCTTCCTGCGCGACCTGAGGGGTCGTTGGCAATACGTTGATTGGCGCATCGTTGACCGGGCTTACATCCACATGGATGGTGTCATTGACCTCGGGGCCAAGGGCGCCGTTATCGAGGCTCTGGGCGGTGATCTTGAGATCCAGTGCACCGTTGGCATCATTGGTCACCAGCTCGACCGCACCCAGCTTGCCGCCCTCGGTAGTGACCTGCCAGCGACCGCCACCCAGATCAACAACCGTCCCAGCCACGCCATTTGGCAAGCGGATCTCGGCACCAGCAGGCACCCCTTCGATGGTGACCCGCACCTGCTCGGGCTTGTTCTCATGCACATTACCCGCACTGCCGCCGGTTGGCTGGTTATCCCGGGTCTCCAGCCCCAGATCCAGAGTAATCACATCCCCTTCGGTACCGCTCGCCTGACCCTGAATGTCGGCGATAAGGGCATCCCCCACCGGATTGACGGTGACGGTAAAGCTGCCACTGGTTTCGAGCGGAATGGTGAGCCCCTTGTCGAGGGTAAAGGCGCTCAGCGACAGCTCCACGGTGCCGCTGAAATCAGCTGGCGGGATCAGGGTCAGCTTGGAGAAATCGGTCCCCACCGGGATCTGCCAGACGCCGCCGCCATTGTTGACCGCCGGAGCCGACAGGGTGAAGCCATCCGGTACCCCCTTGATCTGCAGCGCGACGATCTGCTCCGAGCCATCGTTATCGATTAGGGTTGCGCCAAATCCGGCAAGGTTGACCGTGCCATCCTCGCTCCCCGTGACGCTGTGCACCGAAAGCTGGGCCGGATCGTTGACCGGTCTCACCTCAAAGCCGACCTGGCCGCTCCAGCTGCCGCTGTCAGTCACCTGTTGGCCGCCGACCAGCGCGGTATCGACGATATCGACCTTGATGTCGAGCGGTACCTGACCGCTGAAATGCTCTTTGGGCACAAACACCAAATCCTTAAGTGCCGCCATATCACTCACAACCAGAATGTTAACCGGCTTGCCACTGCCATCGAGGAAGTAACCATATTTCGCATCCACCGTGATGGTGACCCGCTCAACGGTTTCGAGGCCGCCGCCCGCGATGGAGGGGCTGATATCGGCCAGTTTGACCGATAAGTCGAGGTGAATGTGGGTATCTTCCAGATTGTCCGGCTGTCCGTCATGGTTGGTGTCCTGCACAGTCAGTGTCAGTTCCGGGTGCTCGCCACGACCACCATTCACATCGACCACGGGGGCCACATCGACCCTAACCGTGCTGCTGTCAACCTTGATGTCGCCACTGGCGGTATCGGTATTCACCACCTTCACCTCGATATTGAGCGAGCCGGCAAAGTCCTGTGGCAAACTAAGGGTCAGCCCTTCCAGGCCCGCCAGTGACGGCGGCACCTTGATGACGTACTCACCGGTCGAGATGTTGTACTCGGCCCCGCTGATGGTGACGCCCGCCGGCAATCCCTTGAGGACAATGGTCACCTCGTCGCTTGCCTGGTCGGCGGCGCCGATATGGATCACGCCTTTGAGCTGCTGACCAAAATCAACCCGGACATCCTCCTTGCCCACCAGCACGGCGTTGTCGTCGATATCGACGGTCGCCGCCGGCGTCTTGGGCGTCACTGGCTTGTTTTCAAATTCGGCACTGGTTTCCAGGCTCACTTTGACATGGGCACTGGCATCGCCATCATCGCCCCGGTCGATCACCATGGCATCGATGCGGATCGGTTGAACCTTGCCGACAAACCCGTCCGGCGCATGCAGCTTGAAGCTGCCGAGGTTGCCCGCCGGCACGATCCAGCTGCCGTTACCGTTGTTGATACCGCCAACCACCACGAACTGATCGCCTGCACCACCGTTCAACACCGGCAGGTTGATCACCAGATAGTCGATCTCCTCCACGCTCGAGGGATCGAGGTCGGTAAAGATGAAGCGTCCAGTCAGGTCTATATCAGCACCGCTCTGCCCCACGAGAGCTCCACCGCTCTGGGTCAGCACGCCATCGGGCTCCACCACGGCCTGGATATCGACATGCAGATTGCCATCGATCACCTTCTCGGCCACCGCGCCCGAATCCACATCGTGCTGGGTCACGGTAACATGGCTCTGGATAGTGGTATCCCGATCGCTATCCTCCGGTGCCTTCACCAGCAGCTGGCCGCCTTTGAGCAGACTGTCGAGCTGGGCGGCTGTCAGGGTGACCTTGCCACTGACCACGGCCAGCTGACTCTCAACACCGCCGACTCGCAGCCAGATCTGGTAGCCATCCTCCACCCCGGAGAGGCTCAGCGCCGTGACTTTCTCGGCGCCGTCAGTAAGGGTCGGATGCCAGTCCAGCACGGTGAACTGATCTTCCAGGCCATGACTGGTCTTGCTGTAGTCGGTGGCGTCAATCTCCGGCTCCACCTTGATATGCAGCGGCACATCGAAGCTCTTGTGATCACCATCGTTCTCGGTCACCACCACCTTGGCAACAAGATGCAGATCCGCCGTGCTGTTGTGGGGCGGCTGGATAAGCAGATTGCCAAAATCGGAGACATTGACCTGATAGGTTGGCTTGCCATGGGCATCGAGCCCGGCAAAGGTGAGGGTCAGATCCTTGCCGCTGGCATCAAAGACCCGGGCCCCTTCCGGCAGCCCTTGCAGCACCACGTTGAGGCTCTCGGAAGTGTCGTGCGGGGTATCGACCCACTCGCCCGAGGTGAGGGTAAAGTTGAGCGGCGCCCGCCCATCTTCACCCACTGTGATGGCATAGCCTGTCCCTTCGGCCTCCCAGCCGGTATTGCCAAGCTCGAAATGGGGCTGATCCACCACCCCCACCAGATCCACATGAAGGGTCTGGGAGCCGGTCTCCTTCTCGTTCACCACGATGTGGGTCTGGCCATTGGCATCGGTCAAGGTCGCCGTGTCTTTCACCACCCCCTTGATGGTCAGATCGAAATCGACGTTGCTGTTTTTCGGCGGTTGCAGCTTGAGTTCGCCAATCCGATCAAAAGGAACCTCATAGTAACCGGCTATGTTCTGTGCAACGGCGGAACCACCCAGCAACAAGGTTGCACCGTCAGGCAGGCCACTGATGCGGACAAACATCTGCTCGGAGCCATCGAGTTTGTCACCCAGATGAGCAAGGGCAATCTTGCTGCCCAGATCGAGCAGGGTGTCTTCCTTGCCCTGAATGTCACGCACGGTGAGCTTGGCGTCATCGGCCACCGGATTGACATTGATCACCAGATCAATTTTGTCTCCCTGCGCCGTACCCTGACCCTGAGCGATCGGGTTCTTCTCGGTGCTGATCGGCGTCACCGACAGCTTGATGTCACCACTGAAATCCTTGCCCGGAACAACAGTCACCTTGTTGATGTCGCCAGCAGCCACCGTATAGAGGCCGTTTGCCCCCGGGGTAAGCACCTTGCCGTTCAGGGTAAGCGTCCCCTGACCCGACTCCCACTTGATCTGGTAGCTCAGTGTTTCGGAGCCATCGATGTCGGTGAGAGTGGCCTTCACATTGAGAGCGATGCCAGTGCTGTCTTCATTGGTGGTGTAGTGCTGATTTGTGCTCGCTCCATCCCAGAGTGGCTTGTCGGCAATACCTTGCACCGTGATGTCCAGATTGCCGGTGAGCACCGGGGGCTTGCTCCCCTCGGTG
The DNA here is from genome assembly GCF_019046985.1 of Aeromonas sp. FDAARGOS 1417. NCBI lineage: Bacteria > Pseudomonadati > Pseudomonadota > Gammaproteobacteria > Aeromonadales > Aeromonadaceae > Aeromonas > Aeromonas sp. FDAARGOS 1417. The sequence continues at coordinate 895,650 of NZ_CP077221.1, forward strand.
ACGCCCACCTGCAACTGCACCGGGAAGCGCAGCGGATTGCCACCGAGGTCGTAGTTCGAGTAGTCGTGGTTAGGCACGAAGGTGACACCGGTGAGCTGGAACTTGTCGTTGGTGTTGGCCACCGCCACCATGGCCTCAGGCGGCACCTGATACCAGGTCTTGCCACCCAGGGTAATGGTGGTCAGCGCGACACCGTTGAAATAGAAGGTTCCCTGGGCATTGGCAGGTACCTGGATAAGCAGCTGCTCCACATGCTCGCCCCGATCGAAATCCCCCACATCCAGATTCATGGTAATGGGGATCCCCTGGCTAGGATCGGTTGCTCCGGCATCCTCCTGGCCGGTGACGGCGCTCACGCTGAGCGTGCCAGCCTCGTCCCGGATGGTCAGGGTCAGGATGCCATCATCGCTATCCCCGTCGCCGTCCACCAGGTGGAACGTGATCTGCTGTATCAGGTTGCTATTGCTGTGATTGATACCCGACTTGGCGGTAAAGCTGTAGTTACCCTCTGCATTGATAACCAAAGTGCCGATGAGTTGTCCTGTGCCATCTGTTACCGAGATGGTGGTATTGCCCGTTGCGGCGATGGGGTGCTCGGTGCCATTGATGGTGACCGATTTCACTACTGCATCGTCCGCCCCCTCACTGGCGGTGGCCAGCAGATCGCCGGTCACTTTCGCTCCTTCATTCAGGGTCTTGTTCGCATCCACGGCGACGGGCACATCATCCTGCACGCTCACATGACCAATCACTTCTGCGCTGAGGTCTCCATCACTGTCCCGCGCCTGTAACGGCAGCTGGATATCCAGCAGATCCTTGCCCTGGGCCCTGTGATCCAGATTGCCGATGAGCTCGAAGGTGTAGCGGCCGGAGACATCCAACGTCAGCTTGAAGATGAGCTTGCCTGCGCTGTCCTTGCCAAGATAGACACCCGGCTGGCTATCGGCGCCAATGGTGACAACCTTGCCCCCCGACGTGAGGGTGTTGAGGGCGTTGAAACGGGCCACATCCAATTGCAGAGAAGCCACCCGGTCGCTCCCGGCGGCAATCGCCACCTGACCGATGGCAACTTCTCCCCTGCCTGAGGGACTTGTGCCACTATGCTGGCCACTGCCCCCATTGAGATCCGACTCCTTGACGGTGACCCCCTCGATAGATGTGATCACGGGATTGTCAGCATCGGTGATCACCGCAGTGGTACTGCCAGTGATCACGCTGCCATCGCTGTCGGTTACCTTGATTGGCAAGGTCAGGTTGAGTTTGTTATCCGCCCCGTGATCCAGGTTGGTATGCACAGTCACCTGATAACCGATCTCTGCGCTGGTGTGAGCGGCGATGGTGGCAGGGACAGTGGGGATAGATACCGTCATCACTACCAGACCGCCACTGGTCACCGCCTGGAAGGTGTGACCATCGGTGCCAACCGCTTTCCAGGTCAGGGTTTCGCCGTTATGGGTGATGGGCTTGCCATTTGCATCCATCACCTGACCAGCAAAGGTCAAACGCACATCGGTCACCGGATCCGAGTCAGCTTTGATGGTGATCTTGCCGCTGGCTTGCTGATCATCCGCCGTCTGGTTATTGGCGGCGCCATCGAAGCGCCCTTCATTGAGGGTCACTCCGGTCAGGGTGAGGGTCGGTTTCCCCCCTTCCCCAATCTGGATATTGAGGGTGCCGCTGGTGCTGTCGTTGTTACCGCCCGCCTTGTCGTAATCGTTGACGATCACCTTGATGGGCAGGTCGGTCACGGCGTTGGCGCCCTGATGAAGCCCCTGATAGAGGGTGACCTGATAGTCAAACCCGTTTTTGCCCGCCTGATCGAGGCTGCCAATCAGCTTGACCTCGAACACCTCGACCCGCTGGCCATCCACCATCACATAACCCTTGAGCAGCTGGCTACCGGGGATGGCGGAGTCCCCATCAACCAGCTCGTATTTGACGGGCTGGCCAAGTGCAGTGAGCGCCGGTTGCTGGCTGCCATCGGCAAACACCACCTCCACCACCCGATCCGACCCGGCTTGCACATCGAAGTGACCGGTTTGACTCAAGCTGTTGCTGCCGGTGAGGTTCCCCTCATCCAGGGTCACACCGGTGCCTGGGATAAAGCTCGGCGCCTTGCCATCCGCAATGGTGAGCGGCAGCGTGGTACCGATGCGATCGCCATCCTTGTCAGCCAGGGTGACGGCAAGCGGCAGGTTGAGGGATTCACTCCCCTTGTGATCCAGCTCGCCGCTCAGGGTGACCTTGGCGGTGACGCTCCAGTTACCGTTGTTATCGACCAGGCTCAGCTCGGCGCGCAGCACCACCTGGCCACCGGCGGCTCCGACCAGCTGGCCGGTTGCGGGATCGATGGTGAAAGTAACCGGGTTGCCGTGGCTGGTGAGTCCGGTCAGGGTGCTCTGAATAGCGGCGATATCAAAGCCGAGGGAGTTGGGGTCAAGGGCATCGCTGCCGTGCGCGACCGAGAAACTCATGGTGCTGACCGCGGCAGCCTCCCCTTGTGCCATCTCGGTGATGGTGGTGCCGGTCACGGCAGCGATGGTCGGATTGGCGCCATCACCCACCGCCACGGTAATAGTGGAGGAGACCTTGTCACCATCGCTGTCGAGCAGGGTAAAGCCCGCCTTGAGCAGGCTGTCGGCACTGCCCTGATCCAGCGGTTGATGGAGGGTGAAGCTGTATTTGCCATCGTTACCGAGGGTCAGCTCAAACACCAGCTTGCCATCTGGGGTACGTCCCTCGATAAGATGGTCAGCCACCGTGATGGTCACGGCCTGCTTGCCCGAGGTGAACCCTTGCAGCCCCGGCTGATTGGCATCGAAAGTGATGCTGGTCAGCGGATCGCTGCCCGCAGTGATAGTCAGATCGCCGTTAAGGGTCTGGCCCTGCTGCCAGTTGCTATCTTCGGTGAGCGTGAGGGAGACAGGATTAACCTGCGGCAAGGCACCGTCGGTAATGGTGATATTGAGGGTACCGAGATTGCTCTTGTCGCCGTCAAAATCTGAGCCCTGTACCTTCAGGCCAAGATTGAGGCTGTTGGTCGCTTCCGGCTCGTCAAACACCCCTGTCAGGGAGACGTTGTATTTGCCATCCAGCCCGATGGTAACGGTGAGGATTGCCTTGCCCTGCCAATCCTTGACGGTCAGCTGGTTGTCTTGAACCTCATAACTCGTCGCCTTGCCCTGGCTGGTGAGCCCCGCCAACGCCGGTTGGCTCGCCTCAAAGTTGAGGGAGACCAGACGATCGCTCCCCACCGCCACCGGCAGCTGACCATCGATGCTCTGGTTGCCCCCCTCTTGCAGGGCGACGCCTTTATCGAGACCGAGCACAGGATCTGCACTATCACTCACCGTGATGGTAGCGGTTCCCTGATTTTTGCTGCCGTCGCTGTCGGTGACTTCTACCGGCAAAGTCAGGTTGAGTTTGTTATCCGCCCCATGATCCAGGTTGGTATGCACCGTCACCTGATAACCGATCTCTGCGCTGGTATGAGCGGCGATGGTGGCAGGGACAGTGGGGATAGATACCGTCATCACTAGCAGACCACCACTGGTCACCGCCTGGAAGGTGTGGCCATCGGTGCCAACCGCTTTCCAAGTCAGGGTTTCGCCATTATGGGTGATGGGCTTGCCGCTGGCATCCATAACCTGACCGGAGAGGGTCAGTCGCACATCGGTCACCGGATCTGAGTCAGCCTTGATGGTGATCTTGCCGCTCGTCTGCTGGTCATCAGTGGTCGAGTTAGCGCCATCGAAGCGCCCTTCATTGAGGGTTACATCGGTCAGGGTCAGGGTTGGTTTCTCCCCTTCCCCAATCTGGATATTGAGGGTGCCGCTGGTGCTGTCGTTGTTACCACCCGCCTTGTCGTAATCGTTGACGATCACCTTGATGGGCAGCTCGGTCACGGCGTTGCCGCCCTGATGAAGCCCCTGATAGAGGGTGACCTGATAGTCAAACCCGTTCTTGCCAGCCTGATCGAGGCTGCCAATCAGCTTGACCTCGAACACCTCGACCCGCTGGCTATCCACCATCACATAACCCTTGATCAGCTGGCTACCCGGGATCTGCGGGCCACCATCCACCAGCTCGTACTGCACCGGTTTACCCAATGCGGTCAGCGCAGGCTGTTCGCTGCCATCGGCAAAGGCCACCTCGACTACCCGATCCGACCCGGCTTGCACGTCAAAGTGACCGGTTTGACTCAGGCTGTTGCTGCCGGTGAGGTTCCCCTCATCCAGGGACACGCCTTTGCCCGGAATAAAGCCCGGTGCCTTGCCATCCGCAATGGTGAGCGGCAGCGTGGTACCAATGCGATCGCCATCCTTATCGGCCAGGGTGACGGCAAGCGGCAGGTTGAGGGATTCACTCCCCTTGTGATCCAGCTCGCCGCTCAGGGTGACCTTGGCGGTGACGCTCCAGTTACCGTTGTTATCGACCAGGCTCAGCTCGGCGCGCAGCACCACCTGGCCACCGGCGGCTCCGACCAGCTGGCCGGTTGCGGGATCGATGGTGAAAGTAACCGGGTTGCCGTGGCTGGTGAGTCCGGTCAGGGTGCTCTGAATAGCGGCGATATCAAAGCCGAGGGAGTTGGGGTCAAGGGCATCGCTGCCGTGCGCGACCGAGAAACTCATGGTGCTGACCGCGGCAGCCTCCCCTTGTGCCATCTCGGTGATGGTGGTGCCGGTCACGGCAGCGATGGTCGGATTGGCGCCATCACCCACCGCCACGGTAATAGTGGAGGAGACCTTGTCACCATCGCTGTCGAGCAGGGTAAAGCCCGCCTTGAGCAGGCTGTCGGCACTGCCCTGATCCAGCGGTTGATGGAGGGTAAAGCTGTATTTGCCATCGTTACCGAGGGTCAGCTCAAACACCAGCTTGCCATCTGGGGTACGTCCCTCGATAAGATGGTCAGCCACCGTGATGGTCACGGCCTGCTTGCCCGAGGTGAACCCTTGCAGCCCCGGCTGATTGGCATCGAAAGTGATGCTGGTCAGCGGATCGCTGCCCGCAGTGATAGTCAGATCGCCGTTAAGGGTCTGGCCCTGCTGCCAGTTGCTATCTTCGGTGAGCGTGAGGGAGACAGGATTAACCTGCGGCAAGGCACCGTCGGTAATGGTGATATTGAGGGTACCGAGATTGCTCTTGTCGCCGTCAAAATCTGAGCCCTGTACCTTCAGGCCAAGATTGAGGCTGTTGGTCGCTTCCGGCTCGTCAAACACCCCTGTCAGGGAGACGTTGTATTTGCCATCCAGCCCGATGGTAACGGTGAGGATTGCCTTGCCCTGCCAATCCTTGACGGTCAGCTGGTTGTCTTGAACCTCATAACTCGTCGCCTTGCCCTGGCTGGTGAGCCCCGCCAACGCCGGTTGGCTCGCCTCAAAGTTGAGGGAGACCAGACGATCGCTCCCCACCGCCACCGGCAGCTGACCATCGATGCTCTGGTTGCCCCCCTCTTGCAGGGCGACGCCTTTATCGAGACCGAGCACAGGATCTGCACTATCACTCACCGTGATGGTAGCGGTTCCCTGATTTTTGCTGCCATCGCTGTCGGTGACTTCTACCGGCAAAGTCAGGTTGAGTTTGTTATCCGCCCCATGATCCAGGTTGGTATGCACCGTCACCTGATAACCTATCTCTGCGCTGGTGTGAGCGGCGATGCTGGCGGGGACGGTCGGGATGGAGACCGTCATCACAACCAGACCGCCACTGGTCACCGCCTGGAAGGTGTGACCATCAGTGCCAACCGCTTTCCAGGTCAGGGTTTCGCCATTATGGGTGATGGGCTTGCCGCTGGTATCCATGACCTGACCGAAGAGGGTCAGCCGCACATCGGTCACCGGATCCGAGTCGGCCTTGATGGTGATCTTTCCGCTCGTCTGCTGGTCATCAGTGGCAGAATTGGCGCCATCGAAGCGCCCTTCATTGAGGGTTACATCGGTCAGGGTCAGGGTCGGTTTCTCCCCTTCCCCAATCTGAATATTGAGGGTGCCGCTGGTGCTGTCGTTGTTGCCGCCCGCCTTGTCGTAGTCGTTGACGATCACCTTGATGGGCAGCTCGATCACGGCGTTGGCGCCCTGATGAAGCCCCTGATAAAGGGTGACCTGATAGTCAAACCCGTTCTTGCCCGCCTGATCGAGGCTGCCAACCAGCTTGACCTCGAACACCTCGACCCGCTGGCCATCCACCATCACATAGCCCTTGAGCAGCTGGCTGCCGGGGATCTGCGGGTCACCATCCACCAGCTCGTACTGCACCGGTTTACCCAATGCGGTCAGCGCAGGCTGTTCGCTGCCATCGGCAAAGGCCACCTCGACCACCCGATCCGACCCGGCTTGCACATCGAAGTGACCGGTTTGGCTCAGGCTGTTGCTGCCGGTGAGGCCCCCCTCATCCAGGGTTACACCGGTGCCCGGGATAAAGCTCGGTGCCTTACCATCCACGATGGTGAGCGGCAGCGTGGTACCGATGCGATCGCCATCCTTATCGGCCAGGGTGACGGCCAGCGGCAGGTTGAGGGATTCACTCCCCTTGTGATCCAGCTCGCCGCTCAGGGTGACCTTGGCGGTGACGCTCCAGTTACCGTTGTTATCGACCAGGCTGAGCTCGGCGCGCAGCACCACCTGGCCACCGGCGGTTCCGACCAGCTGGCCGGTTGTGGGATCAACGGCGAAAGTGACCGGGTTACCGTGGCTGGTGAGTCCGGTCAGGGTGCTCTGAATAGCGGCGATATCAAAGCCGAGGGATGCTGGGTCAAGGGCATCACTGCCGTGCGCGACCGAGAAACTCATGGTGCTGACGGCAGCCGTCTCCCCTTGCGCCATCTCGGTGATGGTGGTACCGGTCACGGCAGAGATGGTCGGATTGGCACCATCACCCACCGCCACGGTAATAGTGGAGGAGACCTTGTCACCATCGCTGTCGAGCAGGGTAAAGCCCGCCTTGAGCAGGCTGTCGGCACTGCCCTGATCCAGCGGTTGATGGAGGGTGAAACTGTATTTGCCATCGTTACCGAGGGTCAGTTCAAACACCAGCTTGCCATCTAGGGTACGCCCCTCGATAAGATGGTCAGCCACCGTGATGGTCACGGCCTGCTTGCCCGAGGTGAACCCTTGCAGCCCCGGCTGATTGGCATCGAAAGTGATGCTGGCCAGCGGATCGCTGCCAGCCGTGATAGTCAGATCACCGTCAAGGGTCTGGCCTTGCTGCCAGTTGCTATCTTCGGTGAGCGTGAGGGAGACAGGGTCTACCTGCGGCAAGGCACCGTCGGTAATGGTGATATTGAGAGTGCCGAGGTTGCTCTTGTCGCCGTCAAAATCTGAACCCTGTACCTTCAGGCCAAGGTTGAGGCTGTTGGTCGCTTCCGGCTCGTCAAACACCCCTGTCAGGGAGACGTTGTATTTGCCATCCAGCCCGATGGTAACGGTGAGGATTGCCTTGCCCTGCCAATCCTTGACGGTCAGCTGGTTGTCTTGAACCTCATAACTCGTCGCCTTGCCCTGGCTGGTGAGCCCCGCCAACGCCGGTTGGCTCGCCTCAAAGTTGAGGGAGACCAGACGATCGCTCCCCACCGCCACCGGCAGCTGACCATCGATGCTCTGGTTGCCCCCCTCTTGCAGCGAGACGCCCTTGTCGATGCCCAATGCGGGATCACTGCCATCATTGACGGTCAGGGTCAGGTTGGCGCTGGTGCTGTCGCCATCGATCTCGTTGGCGCTTACCTGCAAACCGAGGGAAAGCGTGTCGCTGCCCTGATGATCGAGCGGGCCGGTGAGGGTGACCACCACCCGCCCAGCCAGATCGCTGCCCTGCTGCTGCGCATTCAATTCGGCGCGCAGCACCTCCACCCGTTGGCCACTGCCATCCAGGTAGTAACCCACCAAGGTGCGATCATCGGCAAATTCAAAGGTCAGCGGATGACCATCGCTGGCAAGACCCGAGCCGTTGAGGGTAGTCAGGGTACTGTTCTGATTACTGAACACCAGCGAATCCACCAGCAGAGGATCGGCGGTGTGTTTGACCACAAAGCTGCTCTCGCCCACCACGGCGGCGCCGTTGGTAAAGGCATCTTCGGTCAGAGGAATGGCCGGGATCTCGAAACTGGGCGGATTGCTGTCCACCAGATTGATCACCAGCGGCGCCTTCACCAGATCGCCGTCGCTGTCTCGATATTCGAGGTTGAACGGCAGGCGCAACACGTCCTGACCGTGATCCAGGCTTTGACTCCAGACGATGCGATAGCTGCCGTCATTGTTGAGGGTCAGGGTGAAGACAGTCGCCCCACCGGCACTGGCGGTCAGGGTCTGACCGTTGATGGTGTAGCCAAGGGGCGCGCCATGGCTGACGAGCCCCAGCCCTTCCAAGGCACTCTGATCAGCGGCGAACTGGACTTGCAGATTGCCATCCTGACCGGCACCGGTATTGAGGCTACCGGTCGCGGAGATCGGGCCACCGGCCAATCCGGCTTCGGAGAGCGTCAGGGTTTCGCTCTGACCTATCAGCGGTGCCCCATCGCTGGCGCTGTTGCCCGCCAGATCGGTGACACTGGCACGCACTTCAAAGGATTGATTGATACCGGAGAGATCAAGACCTGATACCTGCCAGCGGCCATCGGCCCCCACCTGTGCCGAGGTGGTCAACAACGGCTGGCCATTGCTGTCGACCAGAGTGATGATGACACTCTGACCCGCCTCCACATTGCTGGTGGAACCGCTCAGGGTGGCGCTGCTGTTGCCAAACAGGGCTGCGGTATCGAGATCATCGATGTCGATGAAGGCCTGGGTATCGACATTGATAACGAGGGTATCGCTGGCGCGGTTGCCGGCAATATCCACGGAATTGACCTGAAACTGGTACTGGCCATCGGCCAGGGTCTGCGGCAGCTGATATTGCCAGTTACCGGCGGCATCCACCGTCAGGACGGCGAGCACGCTGCCGCCAAGGCTCAGGGTTACGGTGGCACCGGGCTCCCCCTTTCCTTGCAGCAGCGGGGTATTGTCGCGGGTCAGATCATCGATCTGGCTGGCGCCGGTGTCGCTCTCATCGGCGAGATCGAGGGTAATGGTGGTGATGGTATCTAGCAGAGTCTGTCCGGTATCGCTGGCGTTGTTGCCCGCCTGATCCTGGGTATTGGCCACAATCTGCAACGGGCCATCCACCAACTTGCCGGTCACATCGCCAAAATTGGCTTCCCACACCAGGCCGGGCAGTACCACAGTCGTCACCGTCAGTGAATTGCCCGCCTGATCGATAAGGGTGACGGTGACTGGCTGGCCTACCTCCACATCATCCACCACACCACGAATGATGACGCCAGCCGCTTCATCGGCGTTGATAATGTTGTCGCTGGTTTGGGGTTCGGTGATGGTGATGGCAGCAAAGAAATCGCGCTCTTCGGAAAACAGCAGCTCATCGTCAACAGGTTGCACCGCATGGTCGGTATCAAAACCGGCCTCGGCCAGGGTGGCGTCATTGGTACGATCGACCACCACAAATCCACCCGAGCTGGAACCGGCTACACCACCGATATTACCGGCAGCGGCTGCATTGCCGGCGGCGGTCTCCTGGAACAATTCGGTCGGGTCAATCCCCTGACGGATCGCCTCCTGCAACGAGGCCAGTTCCGGATCGGCCGGTTGCCCATCAGCAGCAGGTGTGGCGGGCTCAGGTTTGGCGGCCATATCTTGCTCACCAGCAGGCTCACTGCCCGGCTCGGCTAGTTGAAAGTGGCCCCCTTGGGCAGTTTGCAGGCGGTCCCCCGGCTGCAATGCCATCCCCACCTTTGCTCGTATGACAGATCCATCTGCACTGATGACAAACACGGAGCCCTCGAGTTGAGAGATCACCGTGGACTTTTCAATTTGCAACTCAGCCATACAACCTCCAGCAAAACCTTAACCACCAACATCAGTACCTACAGGGTACTTGTCTGTTCAATAATCATACCGCACCAGACTAAGTGGGTCTTTTCGCTATTTTCGACAATGATTGCCATAAAATGGCCATAACTTACAAGATTGTGCATCTAACAGGCCTTTTTAAATGAAATGAGATTTGGATGACCCCAATCGCATCACCTTTATTAACAGGTCTATCAGACTCCATGTGACTATTTCTGTCGTTTGACGATAAATCCACTGCAGCTTCAATAAATGGATCATAATCCCAAGGTCAAAAGCTCACACCACAACACCGAGAATTTGCATATTGAGTCAATTATTAGCATAAGTCATTGCCAGAATCTGTGAACAATACGGCAGCAATCAGGATCAGCAGCAAAAAGTGCCAGTACGTAGCTGTACCGTTCAAACTCCTGCCATCGAACGCTCGGCAGTTAACAAGAAGTTGAGTTTCCATAAAATTTAATCCAGATCTCATTTCAGCAATCAATCCTGTGCACCAATTGATCTGGCACAACTCTCCCTCCGATAAATCATCATTAAATTTACCTATTTGTTAGGGTAACCCTCTAGCAATCATATATTGCGCGGTTTTATTCACCCGCAAGCGAATGTCTGCCCACCCCGCCCGACGGGGGGAAGATCCACACCAAGATGGAACGGGTCAGACGAGACCAAAACATTTATCTGGGAGTGATAAACGTGGGTTCACAACACAGGCATATCAAACTGGGCCTCGCCGCCCTGCTGCTGACCAGCTGGCTTGGTGCAAGCGGCTGGGCACTGGCTGATGACGCAACCACCAAGGGCAAGATAGAGGCGCGCAGCGAGCTGTTCGCCAAGGATCACGCCGATCAGTTCACCAGCTGGCAAGCCACCAGCGAAAGCAAGGAACGCACCGATGCGCTGGCGGAAGATCCCAATATGGTGGTGCTGTGGGGCGGTTACCCCTTCGCCAAGGATTACAACAAACCGCGTGGCCACTTCTATGCGCTGACCGACGTGCGGGAAACCCTGCGTACCGGCGCCCCCAAGACCGCCGAAGATGGTCCGCTGCCGATGGCCTGCTGGAGCTGTAAAGGCCCGGACGTGGCCCGCGTCATCGACGAGAAGGGTGAGGATGGCTACTTCAAAGGGATGTGGGCCAAGGGCGGGCCGGAAGTAGTCAACACCATCGGCTGCGCCGACTGCCACGACACCGCCTCGAAGGAGTTCAAGGAGGGTAAACCTGCCCTGCACCTCTCCCGTCCCTATGCCGATCGGGCCATGACCGCCATCGGCAAGCCATTCAAGGAGCAGGGGCGCTTTGATCAGCAGTCCCAGGTGTGCGGCCAGTGCCACGTGGAGTATTACTTCAGCGGCCCCACCAAGGCGGTCAAATTCCCCTGGGACAAGGGCACCACGGTTGAGCAGATGGAGGCCTATTACGATGAAATCGGCTTTGCCGACTGGACCCATGCCCTCTCCAAAACCCCCATGCTCAAAGCCCAGCACCCCGAGTACGAAACCTGGCGCGCCGGCATTCACGGCCAGAACAACGTCGCCTGTGTCGACTGCCACATGCCCAAGGTGCAGAACGAGCAGGGCAAGGTCTACACGGATCACAAAGTGGGGAACCCCTTCGATCGCTTCGAGCAGACCTGCCGCAACTGCCACACCCAGAGCAAGGAGATGCTGCAAGGGATCGTCAAGCAGCGCAAAGAGGCGGTAATCGAAACCAAGCTGAAGGTCGAGAAGCAGCTGGTACACGCCCACTTTGAAGCCAAGGCGGCCTGGGATGCCGGCGCCACCGAGGCAGAGATGAAGGATATTCTGCAGGACATCCGTCACGCCCAGTGGCGCTGGGACTACGCCATCGCCTCCCACGGAGTGCAGATGCACGCCCCCGAAGTGGCCCTCAAGGTACTTGGCAGCGCGCTGGATAAAGCCGCTGACGCCCGCACCAAGCTGGCGCGCCTGTTGGCCAGCAAGGGGATCAGCCACGAGATCGCCATCCCCGACATCTCTACCAAGGAGAAAGCGCAAGCCGCCCTTGGCATGGATATGAAGCAGTTCAACAGCGACAAGGCCCAGTTCCTCAAGACCACGGTCCCCGCCTGGGATGCCGAGGCCAAAGCGGCCGGACGGCTGGCACAGTAACGGCGCCTGCGGGCCCGGCCAGACCAGGCCCGCAGCGGATGGAGGCTTCCTATGGGTGATTTAACGATGGATTTTTTACGACTGATGCTGATGGCAGCCATGTTGCTCACCAGCCTGCAGGATCAGGCGGCCGAGCCGGCAGCAGCCCCTGTTCCAGCTACACATGAGGTGGAATTTTTACGCAATCCCGACAAGGCCTGCACCGACTGTCACAAGGAGCAGAGCGAAGGGATGCACGGCAAGCATGGTCAGGCGACCAATCCCAACAACCTTAAACCGGTGACCTGCACCAACTGCCACGGCCAGCCCTCCCCCCAGCACAGGGAAGGGGTCAAGGATGTGATGCGCTTTAGCCACAGCCTGAAGGATAAAGAGGGCATCAAGCTTTATCCCATCAGCGAGCAGAACGGGGTCTGCATGAGCTGCCACGAGCCCAAAGAGCTTCGCGAGGCACTCTGGGCCCACGACGTGCACGCCACCAAGCTCACCTGCACCAGCTGCCACCAGTTGCACCCGGCCAAGGAGCCCATGGTGGGGATCCCGGAAAAATCCCGCATCAAGCTCTGCGTCGACTGCCACAGCAAGCAGCATGAGGCCAGCAAGGCCCGGCAGGAGCAGTCCAAACCGGCTACCGGCAAGGAGGCCTCATGAGCTGCTCTCGCCGTGACTTTATGGCGGGGATGAGCGCGGGGGCCCTTATCATGATGACGGGGACTGCTCGTGCCAACACCCGCTCCCTTGCCACCCCCCTCGCCCGCAGCCAGACCATCGATGGGATCCGCTATGGCATGATCCACGATGAGACGGCCTGCATCGGCTGCACCGCCTGCATGGATGCCTGCCGGGAGGTCAACAAAGTGCCGGAAGGGGTCTCGCGCCTCGAGATCATCCGTTCAGGTCCCATCGGTGAATTTCCCGACGCCGAGTACCGCTTCTTTCGCAAGTCCTGCCAGCACTGCGACAACGCCCCCTGCGTGCATGTCTGCCCCACCGGCGCCTCCCATATCCGCAAGGAGGATGGCATCGTCGATGTCGACGCGGATCTCTGCGTCGGCTGCATGTATTGTCTGGCCGCCTGCCCCTATCAGGTGCGCTTTATCAACCCGGTCACCCGGGTGGCGGACAAGTGCGACTTTTGCCGCAAGACCAACCTGGCGGCGGGCAAGGAGCCCGCCTGTGTCGAATCTTGCCCCACCAAGGCGCTGGTGTTCGGCAATCTGGATGACCCGGACAGCCCCATCGCCCAACGGCTGGTGAAGGAGACCACCTATCGCTACAAGCAGGCACTCGGCACCTCGCCCAAGATGTACCGCGTGCCCAAAGGGGAGATAACGTCATGACGATGCAAGCGGCATTTCACTTCCCTTCCCTCGTGTGGGGATTTGTCCGATCGCCATCTACCGCAGTAACAGAAGGAGGAATGGATCATGTTGCATGACGCATTTCACTTCTCCTCTCTGGTGTGGGACTGGCCCATCGCTATCTATCTCTTTCTGCTCGGCATCTCCGCCGGGGCCACCACCCTCTCGGTGCTGCTGCGCCGCAAGGGGGCAGGCAGCGAGAGCGGCATCATCAAGGCGACCGCCATTCTGGCGCCAGCGAGCGTGATATTGGGGCTGCTGATCCTTATCTTCCATCTGGCCCGCCCCTGGACCTTCTGGAAGCTGATGTTCCACTACCAGTTCGACTCAGTGATGTCGATGGGGGTCATGCTGTTTCAGCTCTATATGGCGGTGCTGTTCGCCTGGCTAGCGGTGGTGTTTCGCGCCGAGATCGAGACCCTGCGCCACCGGTTGCTGAAAGAGAAGCTCGCTTTTGTGGATGGGCTGATTGGCTGGCTTGCCCGCATCGAGCGGCTGCTGGTCCCGCTGTTGCTGCTGCTCGCCGTGCTGCTGGGGGCCTACACCGGCTTTCTGCTCTCGGCGCTCAAGACCTATCCGCTGTTGAACAACCCGGTGCTGCCGGTGCTGTTTCTGGTCTCGGGCATCAGCTCTGGCATCGCCTCCACCATCTTGCTGGCGGTGACGTTCTTCAAGGAGAACCATCACAGCCAGGGGGTGAGCTTTGTGCATCGCTTCGAGCGACCCGTGCTGGCGGTGGAGGTGTTGCTGCTGGTCTGCTTCTTTACCGGCCTCTACTTCGGTGGCGGCCAGAAAGAGGTGGCGATGTGGGCGGCCATCGGCAGCGGTTTCTGGGCTCAGGTGTTCTGGCTCGGGGTGGTGGGCATCGGCATGCTGCTGCCCCAGCTGCTGGCTCTGCTGACCCCGGCGCCCCTGCGGGAGCGAAACGGCCATCTGGTGCTGGTCTGCAGCCTGACTCTGGTGGGGATCCTGCTGCTGCGCTACTTCGTGCTATACGCCGGCCAAATGACGGTCGTATAACGGTATGATCACCAGCGCCAGCCGCCCTCGGGTGACTGGCGCTTATTTGTTGCGATGAATTGTTGCTAGGAATGTGGATGTTATCCCCCAGCGCCGGTACGGTGCAGACGCTGCGGCATAACATAGACGAATGATTGACTGGAGGTTGTGTGCTGGCGGAGCTTGGCTATCTCTCACTGTTGCTGGCGACCGGGCTCGCCCTACTGCAAGGGCTGCTGCCCTGGCTGGGATTACGGCTCGCCTCCCCGACTCTGCTGCGCAGCGCAGCGCCGCTGGCGCTGATCAATGCCATCCTGCTATTGGCCTCCCTGCTGCTGCTCGCCAGCTGCTTTGGCCAGGATGATTTCACCGTCAGCTATGTGGCCCAGCACGCCAACAGTGCCCTGCCGCTGGGCTTCAAGCTGGCGGCGGTATGGGGCGGCCATGAAGGCTCCATGCTCTTTTTCGTTTTTGCGCTGGGGCTGTGGGGCGCCTTGGTGGCCCTTTGCTCCAAGCGGGTCGATCCGCTGATCACAGCCCGGGTATTGGCCATCATGGGACTGATCGTCGGGCTGTTCGGCCTCTATACCCTGATCTTCTCCAGCCCGTTTGACCGCCAATTCCCGGGGCCGCTGGAGGGGCGCGATCTCAACCCCATGCTGCAGGACATTGGCCTCATCATCCACCCCCCCCTGCTCTATCTCGGTTACGTCGGCTTTGTCGTCAACTTTGCCTTCGCCATGGCGGCGCTGCACTCGGGCAGGCTCGATGGCGCCGTGGCCCACTGGAGCCGCCCTTGGGCGCTCGGCTCCTGGGTGTTTCTCACCGCCGGCATCGTGCTAGGTTCCTGGTGGGCCTATTACGAGCTCGGCTGGGGCGGCTGGTGGTTCTGGGATCCGGTGGAAAATGCCTCCCTCTTGCCCTGGCTGCTGGGCACCGCCCTGCTGCACGCCCTGATTGTCTGCGAGAAGCGCGGCGCCTACGGCCACGCCGTGCTGTTGCTCTCCATCTTCACCTTCGCCTTGAGCCTGCTCGGCACCTTCGTGGTGCGCTCCGGGATACTCACCTCGGTGCACGCCTTTGCGGTGGACCCCAGCCGCGGCCTCACCCTCTTGTTGCTGCTCGGTTTGCTATTGACCTGCGCCCTCACCCTGTTTGCCCTGCGGGCGGACATTCGCGCCCCCTATGCCCGCTTTGGCTTGCAGTCAAAAGAGGGGCTGCTCGGCGCCGCCATCCTGCTGCTCTGCGTGGCCTGCGCCAGCGTGCTGCTCGGCACCTTCTACCCCATGGTGTTCCAGTCGCTTCATCTGGGTTCGCTCTCGGTGGGCGCCCCCTATTTCAATACCATCTTCGTGCCGCTGGCCCTCTGCCTGATGGCGCTGATGACCCAGCTGCCGCGCCTGCGCTGGCAGCAGCTTGCGGCACATTCCCGACTAAACGCTTTGTTGCCACCGCTGTTTGGCCTGCTTAGCGGCGGGCTCATTAGCCTTGCCTATCTGGAACAGGGATCGTTTTCCGGTAGCTGGATTGGCATCCTCGCCAATATTGTGAGCCTCTGGCTGATGGCCAGCCTGTTGCTCCCGCTCTTGCAACCGACGTCGCTGCGCGAGTTCACCCTCAATCGGTTCGGCAGTTTGCTGGCCCACCTCGGGGTGGCGGTGTGCGCCCTTGGCATCGCGCAGGTGAGTGACCACAGTCAGGAGGGGGGCACTGTGCTAAGTGCCAACCAGCCCTACCAGCTCGGCGCGTTCGAATTTCGCTATGAGGGGCGCGAGCCGGTGATCTGCCCCAACTATACCGCCGAGCGGATCACGCTTAGCGTGCACAAGAACGGTAAAGAGGTGGCGCGGCTGACACCGGAGCGGCGCCACTACAGCGTGCGTACCATGAACATGAACGAGCCGGGCATCGCGTGGGGAATGCTCGGCGATCTCTACGTGGTGCTGGGTGAGAAGATGGGGCCAGATGCCTATGCCATGCGGCTGCACTACAAGCCGCTGGTGCGCTGGATCTGGCTCGGCGGCCTGTTGATGATGGCGGGCGGCCCCCTGCGTCTGCTCGCCCGTCGCCCCTTGCTTGCCTCTCGTTCCGTTGCGGTTGGCACCTCCCGTCCCCGGCTCGAACAGGAGGCGTTATGAGATCCCGCCTGCGCCTCTTTCTTCCCCTGCTCCTTACTCTGGGCCTCGGCACCCTGCTCTGGCTCGGCCTTGACAACAATCCCTACAGCCAGGATGAGGCGACGCTCGGGCGCACCCTGCCTGTGTGGCAGAGCGACAATCTGCTGGATGGGAGTCGGATCCAGACCGCCAGCCTCAAAGGTGAGCCCTTTGTGCTTAACGTCTGGGCCAGCTGGTGCGTCAACTGCCGCGCCGAGCATCCGCTGATCAGCGAGCTCGCGGGCACAGTGTCCCTCTACGGTCTCAACTACCGGGACAAGGGGGATGCGGCCCGCGCTTGGCTTATCCAGGCGGGCAACCCCTATCGCGCGATACTGGCCGACCCTGACGGCAAACTGGCCCTTGAGCTCGGCGTCTACGGCACGCCGGAAACCTATCTGTTTGATGCCGATGGTGCCCTGCTCGCCCGCCATACCGGCGAACTCACCAAAGGGATCTGGCAACGTCAGTTTGCCCCCCTGCTCGACCAGGCGCGAACTGACGCGCAAATGAAGGCCGCCACTACTGCACCAGCTATTGCGCCGTCTATTGCAACATCAGCTCGGGAGACACAGCCATGATGCGCCGTTCTCTTGCCCGCGCCCTGCTGGCTCTCGGCATGCTGCTGAGTGCAACTGCATATTCCAGCGGGGTCGATACCTATCAGTTTCGCCACCCCGAGCTGCAAAATCGGGCGCAAGAGCTAGCCCGCGCCCTGCGCTGCCCCCAGTGCCAGAACCAGAATCTGGTGGAGTCCAATTCCCCCATCGCGCGGGATCTGCGGCTAGAGGTCTACCGCTGGGTGGACGAGGGGCAGAGCGATGAACAGGTGATCGCCCGCATGACAGAGCGCTTCGGCGATTTCGTCCGCTACGATCCCCCCTTCAAGGCCAGCACGGCGCTGCTGTGGGGCGGTCCCCTGCTGCTGTTGGGGCTGGCGCTGTTGACCCTGTTTCGCCGCCTGACGCGCACAAAGGCGCAACCCATCCCTGTCGTTAAGGCCATCGTTGAGGCCCCCCCTCAACCCGCCGCCGATCCGCGCAGCGAATTGAATTTGCTGATCATGCACGGGGAGCAAGCAGGCCTCTCCCCCGACCAACCACTCTACAGGGAGCTGAGCGCCGCCCGCCTGGCCAGCGCTATCCCGGCTGCTGAGCTGACCCTGCGTGCGCAACTGGCCAGCCAGCATGACAATCGCGGCCGCAATAACCGGCACGGGCGGGCCTTGTTGCTGCTTGGCCTCCTGGCCATCGCGGCTGTTGCCGCTGGCTATCTCAGCACCGGCCGCTATCAGGCATGGCAGGATTATGCATCCCGTCCCGATCCGCTGGCGGGGTTGAGCCCGCGGGATCTGCAGGACAAGGAGCTAGGGAGTCTGCATCAGAAACTTCAGCGCAACCCCGCCGATCTCGACAGCTGGGCGGCGCTCGGCCAGCTCTATCTCTATCGGGGCGAATATGACAACGCCCTGCTCGCCTACCAGCGTCTCGCTCTGCTGGAGGGGGGCGCCAGCGCGGCGACTCAAGCCGCCCAAGCCACCGTGCTCTACTATCAGGCGGGCCAGCAGCTGACTCCCGAGGCAACCCGCCTGCTGGAGAGCGCCCTCAAGCAGGACGCGGGGGAAGTGAGCGCCCTGATGCTGCTCGCCTCCGATCACTTCCTGCATGGTCGCTACAGTCAGGCCATTGCGCTGTGGCAGCAACTGCTCGATGGCGAGCGCCCTCGCATCAATCGGGCCGCGCTGATCGAGGCGATCCAGACGGCAAGCATAATGAGGGGCTGACCGCCTCCAGTCACTTTGGCCCTCCCCGTCGGCACAGACCTGTGCCGACCGTAAAATCACTTGCCACTCTGACTCGTCCGCCAAACAATACGGCTCTCTTTGGCCAACCTCTGGAGTCACATCATGATCCCCATTCGCTGCAAGGCCGTCTCTGGCGTTGCCCTCACCACTGTCGATGGCGAAACCAGATTGCTGGTGATGAAACGGGTCAAGGGGGGCTTCTGGTGCCATGTGGCGGGCACGGTGGAGGCGGGTGAAACCGGCTGGCAGACCATTATTCGGGAGTTTGGCGAAGAGACGGGGATCAGGGTCACCGAACTCTACAACGGCCAGTATCTGGAACAGTTTTACGAGGCGAGCTTGAATACGGTGGAGGTGGTGCCGGTCTTTGTGATCTATTGCCCGCCCAATCAGGCGGTGATCCTCAACGACGAGCACACCGAATATCTCTGGTGTTCCCTGGCCGAGGCCAAGGCGCTGGTGAGTTTCCCCGGCCAGAAGGCACTCTACGACCATATCTGGCACCATTTTGTCGACAACGCCCCCTCTCCCCTGATGCGGGTCGATATCCGCTGACCGCGCACGGCTTCCCCCTGTAAATGCAACACGCCCCCGGATGGGGGCGTGTTGTATCTAAAGCCAGCCAAGCGCTTTTGTTAGACCAAGCAGATGGCCTACGGCCGCTCGCCAGCGGCCAGACGGCGGTTGATATCGGCGATAACCGGGGCGATATCCGCCAGAGTGTCGATGACATAGTGAGCCCCCGCCGCCCGCAGTTTGGCCTCGGCCGGTGCGCGCCGGGCGGCGCTCTCCGCCTCGCTCATGGCGGCAAACTCGTCCCAAGTGGCACCAAATTCGTTGCCAGAAACCGACAATCCCACCGTCCACATGCCCGCGTTAAGCCCTTCGCTGATACCCGGCACGGCGTCATCCACCTTGATGCAGCGATGCACCGCGCTCACTCCCAGCTCAATTACGTTGGCCAGCGCCATCCAGGGACCGGGGCGACCACCAGCCTTTAGATCGTCGGTGGCGACCCAGTGATCCGGGCGGTAGCCGTGATCGGCCGCAGCAGGTACCAGCGCCTCCATCACAGGACGGGGATAACCGGAGCAGGAGCCGATTTTCATCCCCTGCACCCGCAGAGCGTCCAGCACCGGCAACACGCCGGGGATCGGGTCGGCGAAGCGGGTCACCGCGGCAATCTGCAGCGGCATAAAGGTGTGATAGAGGTGGTCCACCTCGGCGTGGCTCATGGGGTGGCCGAAGCGAGCCTGCCAGCGCGCATCCACCGAAGGCAGACGGCCCAGCGCGGCGATATGATCCCACTTGCCAAGGCCCATAGGCTGGCGTGCTTCGTCCAGGGTCACGGGAAAGTCATAGGCGCGGGCAAAGGCCTCGACGAAGATGGAGGTGGGGGCGAAGGAGCCGAAATCGACGACGGTGCCAGCCCAGTCGAGGATCAGCGCCTCCACGTCGGTGGTCGGGTGGATGGCAATCTGCAAGTCAGTCATGGTGATGTTCCTGTTTCGGGGAAAATGCGATCTCGCCAAGGGCGCGATCGAGAATGGAAATGGCGCGCACCAGATCGGCGCGGGCGATATTGAGCGGTGGCGAGAGCTGGATGACGTTCCCTTGGGAGACCTTGAAGCTGAGCCCCAGCTCCAGACAGCGGTAGAGCAGCCGCTCGGCGGCCTGGCTATTGCGGGCACGACTCTGGTGATCGACCACCAGATCGAGCGCCCAAAGCATACCGATACCGCGCACCTGCCCGATCAGCGGGTGACGTTCGGCCAACTTGCCGAGCTCGGCCGCCATAAAACGGCCATCCTCCTGCGCTTTTGCCAGCAACCCCTCTTCGCGGATGGTAGCGATGGTCGCGAGGGCCGCCGCGCAGCCTATAGGGCTCTTCTCGTGGGTGTAGTGACCGAGCGAAATAGCTGCGGCCTGATTGAAACGGTCGCGGGTGATGAGCGCGGCAAACGGCACCACACCGCCCCCCAACCCCTTGCCCAGACAAATGATGTCAGGCTCGATGCCGAACTCTTCAAAGCTGAACCAGTGGCCGGTGCGGCCCAGGGCATTGGGGATCTCGTCGACGATCAGCAACACCTTGTGGCGATCGCAGATCTCCCGCACCCGCTGCCAGTAGGCTTTCGAGGGCACCTGTACATCGGTGTTGCGGATGGGCTCGGCGATAAAGGCGCCTATTCCTCCCTCCTTCTCGATGACGTACTCCAGATAATCGGCGTAGTGCAGGTCATCCCCCTCCCCGCGGTACCAGACACCGCGATAACGGGTGGGCGGCGGGATGCGCTCCACTCCGGCCATCAGTGGGCCCATACCGGCGCGAAAACAGGCTTCACCGCCGACCGAGATGGCATCGAGAGAGGCGCCGTGAAAGGCATCCCACAGGGACACCACCTTGCTGTTGCCGGTGATGAAACGGGCAAGCTTCAGGGCAATCCCCACCACCTCGCTGCCGCCGGGGGCGAACAGCACCCGGTTGAGATCGCCGGGAGCCAGTTCAGCCAGGGTGCGGGCACAGTCGATGGCAACCTGATGGGTGTAGCGGCGGGGCGCGAACGGCAGATCGGCGAGTTGCTGCTGCACCGCGGCCACCACCCTGGGGTGACCATGACCCAGCTGATGAACGCTGTTGCCGTGAAAATCGAGGTAACGCTTGCCCGATACGCTGGTCAACCAGCTCCCCTGCGCCCCCTCGATCAAATCCAGACAGGGGGTGGAGAGTGCCTGATGGAGAAAGTAGCGGCTATCCTCCGCCAATCCCGCCTGCACCGCCTCGCTCTGGTCAGCCCACCAACGCGCCCGCCCCTCGCCAAGGTTGATATCCCCTTCGCTATCGGCGCGGCCGCTGCCGTGCAGCTTATGGTCATGCAAATCGCGGCCACGCAGATCACGACCCTGAGCCAGCATGCTGGTCATCGCGCGTCCCCTTGCCAGTAGCAGGCGCTGGCCATGGCGGCGAGCAGAGCGTGCACCCGCCCCGGGGTCACATCACCGATATTGCCGATGCGGAAGCAATCGGCCTGGGAGACCTTGCCCGGGTAGATAACAAAACCCTGTGCCTTGAGCCGCTGGTAGAAGTCGGCGAAGCGGTAATCAGGGTGGGTCGGAGAGTAGAAGGCGGTGATGATGGGAGATTGCCACTGTTCTGGCAGCAGTGGCGCAAAGCCGAGGGCAGCCATCCCCGCCACCAGGGTGCGCTGATTTTCACTGTAACGCTGATGGCGGGCGGCGATGCCCCCCTCCTCGTCCAGCTCGCGCAGCGCCTGGGCAAAGGCGAGCACGGTATGGGTGGGCGAGGTAAAGCGCCACTTGCCCCCCTGCTGCTCCATGGTCTGCCACTGGGCATGCAGGTCGAGGGAGACCGAGCGGGCACGACCGGCGCAGGCCGCCAGCGCAGCGCGGCGGGCGATGACGAAGCCAAAGCCCGGTACCCCCTGAATGCACTTGTTGGCCGAGCTGATGAGAAACTCGATGCCAAGGTGTCCCATGTCGATGGGTATACCGCCAAAGCTGCTCATGGCATCGACGATCAGGCGGATGCCGCGGCGCTGGCAGAGCTCAGCTACCTCATCGAGCGGATTGAGCATGCCGGTGGTGGTCTCGCAGTGCACCATGGCCAGATGGGTGATCTCGGGGTGGCGCGCCAGCATCGCCTCGATGGCGGCGGGCTCCGGGCGGGTGGTCTCGCCGCAGTCCAGCTCATGGTGACGCAGGCCAAGGCAGCGGGCCATCTCCCCCATGCGGGCGCCGTAGGCGCCGTTGTTGATGATCAGCAGACACTCATCGACGCCTATCGCCGAGCCCAGCACGCTCTCCACCACATAGCTGCCACTCCCCTGCAGCAGCACGGCGCTGTAGTCACTTTCATATTCAGGGCCAGTGGCGAGGCGCACCAGCTCGCGGCGGATGGGCTCCACCACGCCCTGGTTGTAGTCCGCATCCCAGGTACAGCTGTCTTGCAGCATGGCGGCGCGCACCGTGGCGGTGGTCGAGAGGGGGCCCGGGGTCAGCAGCAGGTAATCGACGGCGGCAGGGGCCGCAGGAATATGGGTCATGACTTCGCTCCTTTTGGTATATACCAGAATGAGCGCATTGTGGGTAACTGCCCCGCCAAGGTCAAAGGGGTGGGGCTACGTGCAACAAAAAATTCATTTTCAGCGCCGGGATCGCGATAATCTAGGAAGCCTGAACAGCAGGGGCGATACTGGTATCTACCAACGCATGTTGATGTTGCCGTGTAACGACCGGGCAGATGTCCTGCCCTGTGCCCAGCCCATTGCCCAACTCATTGCACAACTTATTGCAAAACCAGGGATTTTCATGAGCAAACCGCAATATCTGCAGATCAAGGATGCCCTAGCCAACCAGATCCTGGCCGGGGGTCTGGCTCCCAACGACAAGCTCCCCTCCGAGCGGCTGCTGGGGGAACTCTATGGCACCACAAGGGTCACCATTCGCGAGGCACTGGTTCAGCTGGAGGCAAACGGCCTTATCTATCGGGAGGATCGCCGCGGCTGGTTCGTCACCCCGCCGCGCTTTCGCTTGAACCCCAGACGCACCTCCAACTTTCACCAGATAGTGCGGGAGCAAGGGGGTGAGCCGCGTACCAAGCTGCTGGAGAAAAGCCGCCAGGCGGTGCCGCCCGCGTTGATAGCACAACTGCAGCTCAAGCCGTTCGACAGCCTCTTTTTGCTCAAGCGACTGCGCTACGCCAACGGGCGTGCCATCTGCTACTGCGAGAACCACTGCCTGCCAGAGCGGGTGCCCGGCCTGCTGGAGCTGGATCTCAACGGCAGTCTGACCGAGATCTACCAGGCCCATTACGATCTCCACTACGCCCGCATGCAGGTGCGCTTCTTCCCCACCGCCCTGCCGGACGAGGTGGCCAAGGCGCTGGGGGCCACCGCCGGTCTGCCCGCCCTGCGCCTCGAGCGACTCAACTTCGATCAGCACGGCCGGGTGCTCGACTTCGATCTGGAGTACTGGCGCCACGACAGTCTGGAGATCGAGGTGGATACCCAAGATTAGTCACGGACAAATCAGGAAAGGCAAAACGTCACGGGGCTGTCACGGTCACGTCATAAAGATCCCCTAGCCTCTCTCTCGACCAATCTGGTTTATACCAAACCAATTTAACTGGAGAAGAGGATGAAACAGGGAACCCATCTGCTGGCCGCCGCCGTGCTGGCTGCCATGACAGCCCCGGCACTGGCCGCGACCGATCTCACCGTCTACACCGCCTTCGAACCGGAGCAGCTCAACGAGCTGAAAACCGCGTTCGAGCGCCAGCATCCGGATATCAACATCAAATGGGTGCGTGACTCCACCGGCGTGGTCACCGCCCGCTTGCTGGCAGAAAAAGCCCAGCCCAAAGCGGATGTGGTGTGGGGACTGGCCGCCACCAGCCTGATGCAGCTCGATCAGCAGCAGATGCTCAATGCCTATGCACCGAAAGGACTGGAGAAGCTCGACAGCCGCTTTCGCGACAGCAAGGCTGAGCCGCACTGGATCGGTCTGGACGCCTTCTTCAGCGCCATCTGCTTCAACAAGGTAGAGGCGGAAAAACAGGGGATCCCGGCCCCCACCAGCTGGGCCGACCTCACCAAGCCCATCTACAAGGGCAAGGTGATCATGCCCAACCCCAGCTCCTCCGGCACCGGTTACCTGAGCGTTGCTGGCTGGCTGCAGACCATGGGCGAGCAGCAGGGCTGGCAATTCATGAACGGCCTGCACCAGAACATCGACCGTTACACCCACTCGGGCTCCGCCCCCTGCAAGCTGGCCGCCAGCGGTGAAACGGTGATCGGTATCTCCTTCGACTTCCCGGCTACCAGCCTCAAGGCCAAGGGTGCCCCCATCGAGGTGGTGTTCCCGAAAGAGGGGTCGGGCTGGGATATGGAAGCTGCCGCCATCATCAAGGGCACCCCCAAGCTGGAAGCCGCCAAACAGCTGCTCGACTTTGCCGCCACCGAACAGGCCAACGCCCTCTACAACAAGTCGTTCGCCGTGGTCGCCATTCCCGATGTAGCCCAACCGAGAGCGGGCTATCCGGCAGATATCAAAGGCCAGATGATCGACAACGACTTTAGCTGGGCCGCCCGCGAGCGCAACGCCATCCTGGCCCAGTGGAGCGCCAGCTTCGACGGCAAGACCGAAGCCAAACAGTAAGCGTGAAGGGCGGCGGTTTGTTCACGCCAGACACACCGCTGCCAATAAACTGCCAGTCGAAGGCCAACAGCTGTTGGCCTTCGCTTTTTGGTTTTAACTTCCCGAGTGTGTAGTGCCTTCAATTAGCGATGCTTAGTCCATTCGCACAGTGCCCAGCCACTTGCTGGCGACCCGATCTCATTTGACTGTCATCAAGCTGTCATCCCCCGATCACCTGACCGTCACACTTCACCCGCAAACTGGTATATACCAAATCAGTAGCGAGTCGAACCATGACCCAGCCCTATCTGGACATTCAACATCTCAACAAGCAGTTCGGTGCTTTTCAGGCCCTTAAAGGGATCTCTCTGACCATTGAGCCGGGGGAGTTTATCTGCTTTCTCGGCCCCTCCGGCTGCGGCAAAACCACCCTGCTCAGAGCCATCGCCGGCTTGGATCTGCCGGACAGCGGCGAGATCTGGCAAGGAGGGCGCAATATCTCTCGCCTGCCGCCCCAGGAGCGCGATTTTGGCATCGTGTTTCAGTCCTATGCTCTCTTCCCCAACTTGACGGTGGCCCAGAACATCGCCTTCGGCCTTGAAAATCAGGGGTTGGCGCGGGATCTCATCAAGGAGCGGGTGGACCACTGGCTGGGGCTGGTGGATCTCACTGCCCAGTCCCACAAATACCCGAGCCAGATCTCCGGCGGCCAGCAGCAGCGGGTGGCGCTGGCCCGGGCGCTCGCCCTCTCCCCCGGACTGTTGTTGCTGGACGAACCTCTCAGCGCGCTGGATGCGCTGGTGCGCACCCATCTTCGCAGCGAGATCCGCGCCCTGCAGCAGCGCCTTGGCATCACCACCATCATGGTGACCCACGATCAGGAAGAGGCGCTGACCATGGCCGACCGCATCGTGGTGATGGAGGGCGGCCGCATCGTGCAGGTGGGCACCCCGCAGGAGATCTACCACCAGCCTGCCAGCCGCTTCGTGGCAAGCTTCGTCGGCACCATGAACTTCCTCGAGACGCTGGTGCTGAGCCCCACTCAGGTGCGCCTCAACGAACAACCGCTGACACTTGCCAACCAGGCCGCTGCCGGCAGCAAATTGCAGGTGGCGATCCGCCCCGAGGCGATCACCCTGAGTGCGCCGAGCGAGCCGTATCTTGGCCAACATGGCGTTGAAGCAACCATCGATCAGGTGGAGTTTCTCGGCGCCGCCCAGCGCCTTATCTGCACCGCCGACACCTATTTGGGCCCGCAGCAGATCCTGGTGGAGCGCCCGACCCACGAGCTGCCCCGCCACGAACAGGGTGGCTGGCGCAGCGGCATGCGCTGCTCGCTGCACTGGCCCGCCGGGGCGATGCAACTGCTTGAAGGAGAGCGCCCATGACAGCCCCCCTTGCGACCTCTTCCCTGTTGCCGCCAGCGACAGCCCGGCAAGACTCTCGTTGGCAGCGGATCTGTCGCGGCTGGAGCCGGGATCAGCTGCTGCAACTGATCCTGCTGGTGCTCGGCATCGCCCTGCTCACCGGCGGCTTGCTGCTGCCGCTGCTCACCATGTTGCAAAAGAGCCTGCAGGATGAGAACGGCGTCTGGGTGGGCCTTGCCAACTTCAGCGCCTACTTCGACTCCCCTCATCTGGGGCGCACCATCGGCAATACCCTCTGGCTCGGGGTGCTGATCACCGCGCTGGTGGTGACCATCGCCTTCGGCTACGCCTATGCCCTCACCCGCACCTGCATGCCGGGCAAGCCCCTGTTTCGCCTCATCGGTTTGATCCCGCTGTTGATGCCCTCCCTGTTGCCCGCCATCAGTCTGGTCTACTGGTTTGGCAATCAGGGGATCGCCAAGGGGTTGCTTGGCGGCGAGAGCATCTACGGCCCCATCGGCATCGTCATTGGCCTTGGCTTCTGGTGCTTCCCCCACGCCCTGATGATCCTTATCACGGCGCTCGGTCAGAGCGATGCCCGCCTCTATGAAGCCTCCCGGGTGCTCGGCAGCAGCGGCTGGCGCACCTTTGTCACCGTCACCCTGCCTACCGCCCGTTATGGCCTGCTCAGCGCCGCCATCGCCGTCTTCACCCTCACCATCTGCGACTTCGGGGTTGCCAAGGTGATTGGCGGCCAGTACAGCGTGCTGGCCACCGATATCTACCGGCAGGTGATCGGGATGCAGAACTTCTCCCTCGGCGCCGTTGCCAGCGTCACCCTGCTGCTGCCGGCGCTCTTGAGCTTTGCCCTGGAGCACAGAGTGCGCAGCAAGATGCAGGAGCAGAGCAGCACCAAGGCGGTGCCCTATCAGCCCAAACCCCATCGGCTGCGGGATCTGCTGGCGCTCGGCTGGTGTACCCTCTGGGCCCTGCTGTTTCTGGCACTGGTGGGGATGGCGGTTTACGGCTCTCTGGTGCAGTTCTGGCCCTATAAC
This sequence comes from Aeromonas sp. FDAARGOS 1417, assembly GCF_019046985.1. Lineage (NCBI taxonomy): Bacteria > Pseudomonadati > Pseudomonadota > Gammaproteobacteria > Aeromonadales > Aeromonadaceae > Aeromonas > Aeromonas sp. FDAARGOS 1417. The sequence continues at coordinate 922,583 of NZ_CP077221.1, forward strand.
CTCGGGCTGACGCTCGATCACTACGCCTTTGACAGCAACAGCGTCTATGGCTGGCAGCCCTTTACCAACACCTTGCAGCTGGGCCTCTATACCGCGCTGATCGGCACCGTGCTGGTGATGGTGCTGGCCTGGGCGCAGGAGAAGGGGCGCCACTTTGCGCCGCTGCGCCAGCTGTTGCATCTGCTTGCCATGCTGTCGCTGGCGGTGCCCGGCATGGTGCTGGGGCTCGGTTACATCTTCTTTTTCAACGGCAATCCGCTCTTTGGCAGCCTATACGGCACCCTGCCGCTGATGGTGCTCTCCTGCGTCATCCACTACTACACGGTGGGCCATATGACGGCGCTGACCAGCCTCAAGCAGTTGCCCAAGGAGCTGGAGCTGGTGGCCATCTCATTGCGCATTCCGCTCTGGAAGGCGTTCTGGCGAGTCACCCTACCCGCCTCACTGCCCGCACTGCTGGAGATCTTCATTTACCTGTTCGTCAACGCCATGACCACCACCTCGGCGGTGATCTTCCTCTACTCGAGCGACAGCGTGCTCGCCTCCATCGCCGTGCTCAACATGGAGGATTCCGGCGATACCGCCGCGGCCGCCGCCATGGCCACCCTGATCCTGCTGGCCGCCGCCACCGTCAAGCTGCTCCAGCTCTTTTTGAGCCGCGCCCTGCTGGATCGCACCCAGCGCTGGCGCCACCAATAACCTTATCGAGGAGTCATCATGTCCACTCTCCCCTTCTGGCTAGCCGAAGCGCTCGCCGCCGAACAACCCGCGCCGCCCACGCCCCTAGTCGGCAACCACGAGGCCGATGTCTGCATCGTCGGCGGCGGCTTTACCGGGCTGTGGAGCGCCATCGCCCTTAAACAGGCCGAGCCACACTTGCGCATCCTGGTGCTGGAGAAAGATCGCTGCGGCGGCGGCGCCTCCGGGCGCAACGGCGGCTGCCTGCTCACCTGGTCGGCCAAATACCTGACCTTAAAGCGTCTCTTTGGGGAAGAGCAGGCCGCCTGGCTGGTACAAAGATCCGAGCAGGCGGTGCACGAGATCGCCCGCTTCTGCGAAACGCACAACATAGAAGCGGAGCTGAGGGTCGAGGGCACCTGCTACACCGCCACCAGCGAGGCCCAGCGCGGCCTGATGGAGCCGGTATTGCAGGAACTCAAGCGAGCTGGCCTTAACCAGTGGCAGGCGATTGAAGAGGGTGAACTGGCGAGCCAGAGCGGCTCCCACGTTCATCTGGAGGGGCTCTACAGCCCCCACGCGGGTTCGGTGCAACCGGCACTGCTGGTGCGCGGCCTGCTGCGGGTGGCGCGGGAACTGGGGGTCGAGGTCTATGAACACACCCCCATGCGGCGCCTTGAGGCGGGCCAGCCTGCGCGGGTGCAAACGCCACAGGGCGAGGTGCGTGCCCGCAAGGTGGTGCTGGCCCTCAACAGCGCCATGGTGCAGCACTTTCGCGAGTTTCGCCGCAGCATAGTACTGGTCTCCTCCGATATGGTGATAACCGACCCCGCACCGGATGCACTGGCTGCCCAGCAACTTGCGCACGGCCGCTCCGTGGTGGATGGCCGCACCTTTGTCCACTACTACCGCTCCACCCCGCAAGGGCGGCTGATGCTAGGCAAGGGGGGCAACACCTTCGCCTTTGCCAACCGCCATCTGGCCGAGTTCGATGCCCCCAGCCGTTATCTTGCCCCCCTTACCCGCACCCTGCGCCGCTTCTTTCCGGCGCTCAAAGAGGTGCCCATCGCCGCCAGCTGGTGCGGCGCCTCCGACCGCTCGGTAGATGGCCTCCCCTTCTTCGGGCACTGGCGAGGGCAGCCCAATATCGTCTATGGCCTCGGCTACTCCGGCAACGGGGTGGCGCAGAGCTGGATCGGCGGCCAGATCCTGGCGGCCCTAGTGAGAGACGAGGTGCGGGAGGAGGACAAGCCGTGGCGCGACTGCACGCTGGTCAGCGGCCCGCGCGGCTACTTCCCGCCCGAGCCCTTTCGCTGGCTGGGCGCCATGGCGGTGCGCAACGCCATCCGGCGCAAAGAGCGGGCGGAAGATGAGAACCGCCCGGTGGCCTGGTATGACAAACAGCTGGCCAAACTTGCCGATGCGGCGGGCAAGGCGGATAAATAGCCCGGCGATAACGGGCAACCATTTCCCATACTGTTTCGCCCCACACCCTATTTCTTGAAAATGCCGACCCGAGGGTCGGCATTTTTACAGGTGAAATCTGAGGGAGCATTATCGCCAAGCGTGATCCGCTGATGGGCCCCAGCGGCGGCAGGGTTGAGATAGCGTGATGTGTAGGTTGGCGCAGAGCGTAGCGAAGCCCAACAGGCGAGCATGACTGTGCCAACCAGAACGGGATAAACAAGGATGTGGCTGAACCATAAAACAGATTTACAAACATATTTCACGGTAAACGTTGGGCTTCACTTCGTTCAGCACCAACCTACCCTTTTTAGCCCAACATACGAGATGGTTGACATGATCGAACGTGATGATGTTAATTCACGGGATTTTATTTGCCTGGAAACAGGGAAACTTCCGTGGTGAATCACAGTATCGACTCGAACAATACGCTATCAAGCGCAGGCTTCTTGTAGCCTAATAACCATTCAATACGAATAACCAATCACGGTAAACTCTCTCAATCAGGTAGGCCAAATGTCACCCATCCAGCGACCTACCTTTTCAACCATTTTATACAACCGCGTGCCATACCATGATGGTCGTTTCCCAGTGACCGTGGGTTGATTTATGTATTGCGTTGAAGCCTTGCTGACGATAGAAGTCAACGTTATGTGTTTCGCACTGCAAGTAGAGTGTCGCAACACCGCGGGAAACGGCCATATCCTTGGCGACATTAATCATTTTTTTGGCGATGCCTTTTCTGCGGTGCGGCGCTGGAACATATATACCACCAACCCAGAATTCATATTCAGGGTAGTTTTTATTTTCCTGGATTTTCAGTTCCAATGTTCCAACCTGTTCGCTATCGTCATGCGCGACCAGGCTAAATGGGATATTTCTATTCAAGGCTTTGACTTCAACCTTTTTACGTACCATCTCTTTCGTAACGCCGGGCACCTGAGAGGCCCACTCATCGAAATACCAGCCAACTATCGTCGATACATCATGCGGATGATCCGCAAGCAATGAAATTTCCATATATCCCCAGTGACAAGATACAAAATATTATTAGATTCTCGATAATGAATTATGATGTCAAATCATTAGAAATAAAAATGCCGCCCGAAAGGGCGGCATTTTGCTATCTGAGATAACAGGCTAACTTACCAGCCGGTCACTTCGCGCAGGGCCTTGCCGATATCGGCCAGGGAGCGGACGGTTTTCACGCCAGCATCTTCCAGCGCGGCAAACTTCTCGGCGGCAGTACCCTTGCCACCCGAGATGATGGCGCCAGCGTGGCCCATCCGCTTGCCGGGAGGGGCAGTAACACCGGCGATATAGGAGACCACCGGCTTGGTGACGTGGGCCTTGATATAGGCGGCAGCGTCTTCCTCGGCGTTGCCGCCGATCTCGCCGATCATCACGATCGCTTCGGTCTGCGGGTCGTTCTGGAACATCTCCAGAATGTCGATAAAGTTGGAGCCCGGGATGGGGTCGCCACCGATACCGACGCAGGTGGACTGGCCAAAGCCCTCGTCAGTGGTCTGCTTAACCGCTTCGTAGGTCAGGGTGCCGGAGCGGGAGACGATGCCCACCTTGCCCGGCTTGTGAATGTGGCCCGGCATGATGCCGATCTTGCACTCACCCGGGGTGATAACGCCCGGGCAGTTGGGGCCGATCATCCGCACGCCGGTCTCTTGCAGCTTCACTTTGACGTCCAGCATATCCAGAGTCGGGATGCCTTCGGTGATGGTGACGATGAGCTTGATGCCCGCGTCGATCGCTTCCAGGATGGCATCCTTGCAGAACGGCGCCGGAACATAGATGACGGAGGCGGTGGCGCCGGTCGCTTCGACCGCGTCACGGACAGTGTTGAACACCGGCAGACCCAGATGGGTGGTGCCGCCCTTGCCGGGGGAGACGCCGCCCACCAGCTGGGTACCATAGGAGAGCGCCTGCTCGGAGTGGAAAGTCCCCTGACCGCCGGTAAAGCCCTGGCAGATGACTCGGGTGTCCTTGTTGATCAGTACGCTCATCAGTTGGCCTCCGCTGCTTTGACGACTTGCTGCGCGGCATCGGTCAGACTCTTGGCCGCAATGATGTTGAGGCCGCTCTCGGCCAGCTTGATACCACCCAGCTCGGCGTTGTTGCCTTCCAGACGGACCACGACGGGCACCTTGACCCCCACTTCCTTGACCGCACCTATGATGCCTTCCGCGATCATGTCGCAGCGCACGATGCCGCCGAAGATGTTGACCAGCACCGCTTTGACGTTGCTGTCGGAGAGGATGATCTTGAACGCCTCGGTTACGCGCTCCTTGGTGGCGCCGCCGCCGACGTCAAGGAAGTTGGCCGGCTTGCCGCCGTGCAGGTTGACGATGTCCATGGTGCCCATGGCCAGACCCGCGCCGTTGACCATGCAGCCGATATTGCCATCGAGGGCCACATAGTTGAGCTCCCACTGGGCGGCGTGCGCTTCGCGGGGGTCATCTTGTGACGGGTCGTGCATCTCGCGCAGCTTGGGCTGACGATACAGTGCGTTGGCATCGATGTTGATCTTGCCATCCAGGCAGTGCAGGTTGCCCTGCGCGGTGATCACCAGCGGGTTGATCTCCAGCAGCGCGAAATCGCAATCCAGGAACATCTGGCCCAGACCCATGAAGATCTTGGTGAACTGTTTGATCTGATCGCCGACCAGACCCAGTTTGAAGGCCAGTTCGCGGGCCTGATAGGGCTGCGGGCCAACCAGCGGGTCCAGGGTGGCCTTGTGGATCAGATGGGGGGTTTCGTGGGCGATCTTCTCGATATCCACGCCACCTTCGGTTGAGGCCATGAAGACCACACGGCGCGAACCACGGTCAACCACGGCGCCCAGGTAGAGCTCTTTGGCGATGTCGGTGCAAGATTCCACCAGGATCTTGGTGACCGGCTGGCCGTTGGCATCGGTCTGGTAGGTCACCAGATTTTTGCCAAGCCAGTTTTGGGCAAAAGCACGGATCTCATCCTTGCTCTTGGCCACTTTCACGCCGCCCGCTTTACCGCGGCCACCGGCGTGTACCTGGCATTTGACGACCCAGGTATTGCCGCCAATCTTGTCGGCCGCTTCGGCCGCTTCTTGTGGGGTAGCACAGGCATAACCTTCGGAGACCGGCAGGCCATACTCGGCAAACAGCTGTTTTGCCTGATATTCATGCAGATTCATAGATGCTCTATCCGTGTTGTAGGTATTTCCGTCCGGGGCTGGTGTTTCTCAATCCCCTGTGAATGGGGGCCTGGGCGGCCCCTCGTTATCTTTCAATCGCTCGGGTATTACTCAAACGTCCAGCAGCACACTCAGCTCGGGGCGCAAACCCCTTGCCCGGGTGCCACAGGCTTAGACGTCCAGCAACAGACGGGTCGGGTCTTCCAGCAGCTCCTTGACGGAGACCAGGAAGCCTACCGATTCGCGTCCGTCGATGAGACGGTGATCGTAGGAGAGCGCCAGATACATCATCGGCAGGATCTCGACCTTGCCGTCAACGGCCATCGGGCGATCCTGGATCTTGTGCATGCCCAGAATGGCGCTCTGGGGCGGGTTGATGATCGGGGTGGACATCAGGGAGCCGAACACGCCACCGTTGGTGATGGTGAAGTTGCCGCCAGTCAGTTCATCCACCGTCAGCTTGCCGTCACGGCCCTTGCCCGCCAGATCCTTGATGGCCTTCTCGATGTCCGCCAGGCTCATGTTGTCGCAGTCGCGCAGCACCGGCGTCACCAGACCACGGGGGGTAGAGACGGCGATGCTGACGTCGAAGTAGTTGTGGTAAACCACGTCATCGCCATCGAGCGCCGCGTTCACTTCCGGATAGCGCTTGAGGGACTCCACTACCGCCTTCACGTAGAAGGACATGAAGCCGAGCTTGATGCCGTGCTTCTTCTCGAAGATCTCGCCGTACTGCTTGCGCAGATCCATGATGGGCTTCATGTTGACCTCGTTGAAGGTGGTCAGCATGGCGGTGGTGTTTTTCGCTTCCAGCAGACGCTCGGCAATGCGCTTGCGCAGACGGGTCATCGGTACCCGCTTGTCGGTACGACCACCCAGCGGGGCAACCTTGGCTGCCGGGGCTGCAGTTGCGACCGGTGCGGCTACCGCAGACTGGCTCTTGGCCTTGATGAAGGCTTCCACATCATCCTTGGTGATGCGACCACCCTTGCCGGTACCGGTCAGCTTGGTCACGTCGATATCGTGCTCACCAATCAGGCGGCGCACCGAGGGGCTCAAGCCATCGGCACCATCATCGGCAACCGCTTCAGCGGGTTTCTCTTTGGTCTCTTCACCGGCCACCGGAGCGGCGGTGAGGATGGCAATCAGTTGACGGGACAACACGGTCGCCCCTTCCCCTTGCAGAATATCCCCCAGCACACCGGCTTGCGGTGCCGGCACTTCCAGCACCACCTTGTCGGTCTCGATGTCGACCAGCACTTCGTCACGGGCGACCAGATCGCCCGGTTTTTTGTGCCAGGTGGCGATAGTGGCATCGGCCACTGATTCCGGCAGATCCGGTACCTTGATTTCGATAGTCATCCAATCAGTTCCTTTTTACTTCTATGCCAGAGGCTTTACAGGGTAAGGGCATCTTCCACCAAGGCTTTTTGCTGCTTGGCGTGGACAGACATATAACCGACGGCCGGTGAGGCTGACGCGGGGCGACCGGCATAACGCAGGGTGGCTCCGGCTGGCAGCACGCCATCGTAGTGGTGACGGGTGCAGTACCAGGCGCCCTGGTTCTGCGGCTCTTCCTGACACCAGACAAAGTCGGTGACGTGGCTGTAATCGGCCAGAATGGCGCGCACTTCCTCTTCCGGGAAGGGGTAGAGCTGCTCAATTCGCACCAGTGCCACATCTTGCTGCTCGGCCTTGCGACGGGCATCGAGCAAGTCGTAGTAGACCTTGCCGGAGCAGAAGACCACCCGCTTGACCGCTTTCGGATCCAGCGCATCGATCTCGCCGATGGCGTTCTGGAAGGTTCCTTCCGCCAGCTCTTCGAGCTTGCTCACCGCCAGCGGATGGCGCAGCAGGGATTTGGGCGTCATGACGATCAGCGGACGGCGCATCGGGCGCACAACCTGACGACGCAGCATATGGAACACCTGCGCCGGGGTAGAGGGCACGCACACCTGCATGTTGTGCTGGGCACACATCTGCAGATAACGCTCCAGACGGGCGGAGGAGTGCTCCGGGCCCTGCCCCTCGTAACCGTGCGGCAGCAACATGGTCAGGCCGCACATCCGGCCCCACTTCTGCTCACCGGAGGAGAGGAACTGATCCACCACTACCTGAGCACAGTTGGCGAAGTCGCCGAACTGGGCTTCCCAGATGGTGAGGCCAGCCGGCTCGGCGCTGGCGTAGCCATATTCAAAGGCCAGTACCGCGTTCTCGGTCAGCACAGAGTCATACACCTCGAACGGGCCTTGCTCGTCGTGCAGGTTGCACAGCGGGGTATAGGTGCTGGCATCGGTCTGGCTGTGCAGCACGGCGTGGCGGTGGAAGAAGGTGCCACGGCCGGAGTCTTCACCGGTAAAGCGGATGCGGGACCCCTTGTCCACCAGAGTGGCGTAGGCCAGGGTCTCGGCAAAGCCCCAATCCACCAGCTTCTCGCCCGCGGCCATCAGACGGCGGTCTTCGTAAATTTTCTCGACCTGACGCTGCAGCACGTGGGTCGCCGGATACTGGCTCACCCGCTCGCCGAGGCTCTTGAGGTGATCCATCGGCACGGCACTCTCATAGGCCATGTTCCAGTCGTGGCCCAGATAAGGGGTCCAGTCGACGGAGTGTAGCTCCATCGGCCGCCACTCCTTGCTCACCCGTTCGCCGCGATCCAGCGCTTCACGATACTCGTTGACCAGTTCGGTCGCCCGTTCCTGAGCGAGGCTCCCCTCGGCCACCAGCTGATCGGCGTAGATCTTGCGCGGGGTCGGGTGCTGCTTGATCTTCTGGTACATCAGCGGCTGGGTCGCGCTCGGCTCGTCCGCTTCGTTGTGACCGTGACGACGGTAGCAAACCAGTTCGATCACCACGTCGCGTTTGAAGGTGTTGCGGTAATCCAAGGCAATCTGGGTCACCAGCACCACGGCTTCCGGATCATCCCCGTTGACGTGCAGCACCGGCGCCTGCACCGCCTTGGCGATGTCGGTGCAATATTCGGTGGAGCGCAGGTCACGGATATAGGAGGTGGTGAAACCAACCTGGTTGTTGATGACGATGCGCACCGTCCCGCCGACACCATAGGCACGGGTCTGGGACATGTTGAAGGTCTCGGCCACCACGCCCTGACCGGCCATGGCCGAGTCACCGTGAATGGTGATGGGCAACACGCTGGAGCCATCCTTGTCACCGCGACGATCCATACGGGCACGGACCGAGCCGATGACCACAGGGTTGACGATCTCGAGGTGAGAGGGGTTGAACGCCAGCGCAAGGTGGACGTTGCCACCCGGGGTGGCGAAGTCGGAGGAGAAGCCCATGTGGTACTTCACATCACCGGTACCCCAGGATTCGCCGTGCTTGCCGGCAAACTCGTCGAACAGGTCCTGAGCGCGCTTGCCCAGCACGTTGATCAGCACGTTGAGACGACCGCGGTGGGCCATACCGATAACGGCCTCTTTGCAGCCCTGCTCACCGGCGCGACGGATCAGCTCCTTGAGCATGGGGATCATGGCGTCGCCACCTTCCAGCGAGAAGCGCTTGGCTCCCGGGAACTTGGCGCCCAGATATTTCTCCAGCCCTTCGGCGGCGGTCAGGCTCTCGAGGAAACGGGTCTTCTCTTCGAGGGTGTAGCTCCCCTTCCCTTCAATGGATTCGAGACGCTGTTGCAGCCAGCGCTTCTCTTCCGTGGAGGTGAGGTGCATGTAGTCGGCGCCGATGGAGCCGCAGTAGGTCTTCTTCAGCGAGGCGTAGAGGTCGGAGAGCACCATGGTCTCGCGACCGATGGCGTAGGAGCCCACATTGAAGGTGGCCTCCATATCTGCGCCCTGCAGGTTGTGGAACGCAGGATCCAGTTCGGCAACGGTTTCACGCTGCCACAGGCCCAGCGGGTCCAGATTGGCATTCTGGTGACCACGGAAACGGAAGGCGTTGATCAGCTGCAATACCCGCACCTGCTTGGCATCCACTTGCGGATCGGAGACGGGAGCACTGTAGCGAGAGGGATCCTTGGCCAGACGACGGAAATAATCGCGGACCTGGGAGTGGGGTTGTTCAACCGCATGGCCATTGACCTGGGGCAGCTCGCTAAACAGGCTGCGCCACTCGTCGGACACGGAGTCAGGATTTTCCAGGAAGGATTCGTACAAATCCTCTATATAGCTTGCATTCGCACCAGCCAGGTGAGATGACTCCAACCAGGCCTTCATCACGCCGTTATGCATTTCTATCCCTTGTACTTCTTGTTACTGCTGCGCAGCTTGTAGGGGTCAAATAGCCATCCTGCCACGGGTGGGATGGCTATCCAGAGGTCGGGCCAGCACGCGGCCGGCCCTGATACTAAACAGCCCGATTGAGCAACATCGACTTGATCTGACCAATCGCCTTGGTCGGGTTCAAGCCTTTCGGACAGACGTTCACGCAGTTCATGATGCCATGGCAGCGGAACACGCTGAATGCGTCGTCCAGATTCCCCAGTCGTTCGGTGGTCGCGGTGTCGCGGCTGTCAGCCAGCCAGCGGTAGGCGGCGAGCAGCCCGGCCGGACCGATGAACTTGTCGGGATTCCACCAGAAGGAGGGGCACGAAGTGGAGCAGCAGGCACAGAGAATGCACTCGTACAGGCCGTCAAGCTTGGCGCGCTCTTCGGGGGATTGCAGGTGCTCACGCACCGGCGGCAACTTGTCATCATTGATGAGGAAGGGTTTGACCTTCTCCCACTGGGTGTAGAACTGGGTCATGTCGATCACCAGATCACGGATCACCGGCAGGCCGGGCAAGGGGCGGATAACGACGTTATTGCCCTTCTTCAGCAGGTCGGAGAGCGGGGTGATACAGGCAAGACCGTTCTTGCCATTCATGTTGAGACCGTCTGATCCACAGACCCCTTCGCGGCAAGAGCGGCGGAAGGCGAGCGTGGGATCCAGCTCTTTCAACTGGATCAGTGCGTCGAGCACCATCATGTCGGAACCTTCAGGAATATCAAGACGATATTCCTTCATATGGGGGACGTTATCAACATCCGGATTGTATCTGTAGACAGAGAATGTGACGTTCATAGGGCTGGCTCCGCAATCAGTAAGTCCGGACCTTGGGCGGGAACGCCTCACGGGTCTTGGGTGACATGTTGACAGCGCGACGGGTCATGGACTCGGTGTCTGGATGATAGAGGCTGTGGCACAGCCAGTTCTCATCGTCGCGATCCGGGAAGTCGAAGCGGCAGTGAGCACCGCGACTCTCGGTACGGAAGTTGGCGGCAACCGCCGTGGCAAACGCCGTCTCCATCAGGTTGTCCAGCTCCAGGCACTCGATGCGCTGGGTGTTGAACTCTTTGGAGGTGTCATCCAGACGGGCTGACTTGAGGCGCTCGCGGATAACTTTGAGCTCGGCCAACCCTTCTGCCATCGCCGCACCTTCGCGGAATACGGAGAAGTTGTTCTGCATGCAGCGCTGCAGGTCTTTGCGGATCTGCACCGGGTCTTCCCCGTCACGGCAATTTTCCCAGCGGTTGAAGCGGGCCAGTGCGGCATCCAGATCCGACTCGGAAGCATCACGACCGTGCTCCATCTCGCCCAGGGTGTTGACCAGATGCATGCCGGCAGCGCGGCCGAACACCACCAGGTCCAGCAGGGAGTTGCCACCCAGACGGTTGGCGCCGTGCACGGAGACGCAGGCAATCTCGCCCACCGCAAACAGACCGACCACCGGTACATCGTTGCCGTTCTTGTCCTGGGTCAGGCACTGGCCATTCACGTTGGTCGGCACGCCGCCCATCATGTAGTGGCAGGTCGGGATGATCGGGATCGGCTCTTTGACCGGATCCACGTGGGCGAAGGTGCGAGAGAGCTCGCAGATCCCCGGCAGACGGGATTCCAGCACCTCTTTGCCGAGGTGATCCAGCTTGAGCTTGATGTGCGGTCCCCAGGGACCATCGCAGCCACGGCCTTCACGGATCTCGATCATGATGGAGCGGGCCACCACGTCGCGACCGGCCAAGTCCTTGGCGTTTGGCGCGTAACGCTCCATGAAGCGCTCGCCATCTTTATTGAGCAGATAGCCGCCTTCACCACGGCAGCCTTCGGTTACCAGCACCCCTGCCCCGGCGATGCCGGTCGGGTGGAACTGCCACATCTCCATATCCTGCACGCCGACGCCGGCACGCAGCGCCATGCCGACACCGTCACCTGTATTGATGTGGGCGTTGGTGGTGGACTGGTAGATACGACCGGCACCGCCAGTCGCCAGCACGGTGGCCTTGGCCTTGAAGTAGACCACTTCACCGCTCTCCATATCGATGGCGGTACAACCCACCACATGGCCATCCTGGTTTTTCACCAGATCCAGCGCATACCACTCGGAGAAGACGGTGGTCTTGTTCTTGACGTTTTGTTGGTAAAGGGTGTGCAGCAGGGCGTGACCGGTACGGTCGGCGGCCGCTGCGGTACGAGCAGCCTGCTCGCCACCGAAATTCTTGGACTGACCACCAAACGGACGCTGGTAGACAGACCCGTTGTCGAAACGGGAGAAGGGCAGCCCCATGTTCTCCAGCTCATAGATAGCCTCGGGGCCGGTTTTGCACATGTACTCGATGGCTTCCTGATCACCGATGTAATCGGAACCTTTTACCGTGTCATACATATGCCACTGCCAGTTGTCATCATGGGCATTGCCCAGCGCAACCGTGATCCCGCCCTGAGCGGAAACAGTGTGAGAACGGGTTGGAAAAACCTTGGACAACAGAGCGCAGCTCTTGCCGGACTGGGCAATCTGCAGCGCGGCGCGCATACCGGCACCACCGGCACCAATCACCACCGCATCAAATTCACGAGTTGGAATAGTCACCTTACACACCCCACAGCACGACGAAACCCGTCATCAGATAGACAAACAGCACCACGACCAAGGCAAATTGCAGCGCCCCGCGCAGCCCTACCGGCTTGATATAGTCAGTCAGCACCTGCCACAGACCAATCCAGGCGTGGATCAGTACGCAGAGCAGGGTCAACAGGGTGAATACTTTGGTGAATGTTTTGGCGAAGAAGCCTGCCCACACCTCGTAGGTGATGTCGTTGAACGCGACAAAGCCCACCAGATAGAGGACATAACAGGTCATGATGAGGGCGGTGGCGCGGATCAGGATGTAATCATGAACGCCGCTGCGCCCGAAGGTTGCAGAATTGGTTACCATACAAGCACTCCCGCCAATACAGCCAGGATCGCGGTGATCACGAAGGCCACGCGGGCGCTCTGATTGCCGGATTCCAGCTCTTCCCAATAGCCCATATCCATGACCAGATGACGCAAGCCGCCCACAATGTGGTATGCCAGCGCAGTCAGGATCCCCCACAGCACGAGTTTGACCAGGAAGTTGTCCATGATGGCAACCACGGTTGCAAACCCTTCGGGAGAGGCGAGTGAAGTACCAAGCATCCACAGCAAGATGCCCAGTGCAACAAAGGTAATGACCCCTGAAACACGGTGCAGGATGGATGCAATGGCAGTGACAGGAAAGCTGATCGTCTGTAGGTCGAGGTTGACCGGTCTCTGTTTGTTTTTCACGCTTGCCCACTCAGCTCCATTGAGCACGTTAGTTATTGTTTTAACTCACACTTGAGGGCACGGAATGGTGATTGTTGGTTTTTTGTTACCAAAACACTCTGAAAAAGCCAAAACGCGAGTTTTCGGTTTCACATCAGGCTTTGCCAAAGCGTTTCAAACACCCGCAGCCATGACCCACGTGGCGCAGTATATCGGCGGCCTTAACCGAAGACAATCAATTAGCTACAAAGAAAACACAAAACCGCAAACTCGATCGCATATTTAATTTAACATTTCATTAATGCCATTAATGGGGTTCCAGCAAAATTGACATTGATAAGGAACTCTGTTTCAAATAAGGCGCTCCAGCCACTTCGGTATGGGTAACAACCTTTGCCAGCGTCATAAAAGTCGTAATAGAGTAGGACTGGAACCAAATTATAAAGAGCAAAGGAGACGTGCTATGGCTGATAAGATAGCCACCCTACACCTGCCCGGAAAAGATCCGGTCGAACTGCCGATCCTCTCCGGCACCATCGGCCCGGATGTCATCGATGTCAGAAAATTGGGATCACAGGGGTATTTCACCTTTGACCCCGGTTTTATGGCCACCGGTTCTTGCAAATCTGCCATTACCTACATTGACGGGGATCAGGGTGTCTTGCTGCACCGTGGTTACCCCATCGCCCAGTTGGCCACTCAGGCCACCTATCTGGAAGTCTGCTATATCCTGCTGTACGGCGAAGCGCCGACCAAGGCCCAATATGCCGAATTCGAACGCCTGGTCACCCGCCACACCATGGTGCACGAGCAGATCGCCTTCTTCTTCCGCGGCTTCCGTCGCGACTCCCACCCCATGGCCATCATGTGCGGTGTAGTCAGCGCCCTCTCCGCCTTCTATCACGATGCCCTCGACATCAACAACGAGCAGCATCGCGAGATCTGTGCCTTCCGTCTGCTCTCCAAGATGCCGACTCTGGCCGCCATGTGTTACAAGTACTCCATCGGCCAGCCGTTCATGCAGCCGCGTAACGCCCTCTCCTATGCCGGTAACTTCCTGCACATGATGTTTGGCGTGCCGACCGAAGAGTACAAGGTCAACCCCATCGTTGAACGCGCCATGGATCGTATCTTTACCCTCCATGCGGATCACGAGCAGAACGCCTCCACCTCCACCGTTCGTCTGGCTGGCTCCTCCGGTGCCAACCCGTTCGCCTGTATCGCCGCGGGGATCGCCTCCCTGTGGGGACCGGCCCACGGTGGTGCCAACGAAGCCTGCCTGCGCATGCTGGAAGAGATCGGCTCGGTGGATCGCATCCCCGAGTACATCGCCAAGGCCAAGGACAAGAATGATCCGTTCCGTCTGATGGGCTTCGGTCACCGCGTCTACAAGAACCACGACCCTCGTGCCACTGTGATGCGCGAAACCTGCCACGAAGTACTCACTGAACTGCAGATCAAGGATCCGCTGCTGGATGTGGCCATGGAGCTGGAGCGCATTGCGCTCTCCGACCCCTACTTCGTCGAGAAGAAACTCTACCCGAACGTGGACTTCTACTCCGGCATCATCATGAAGGCGATCGGCATCCCGATGAGCATGTTCACCGTGATCTTCGCCATCTCCCGCACCATTGGCTGGATTGCCCACTGGAACGAGTTCCACTCAGACCCGGACAGCAAGATTGGTCGTCCACGCCAGCTCTACGTGGGCCACCCGCTGCGCGAGTTCACTCCGCTCGAGCAACGCTAACCACTGCGCTGATATGGTTTGTTACAAAGGCGGTCATTGACCGCCTTTTTGTTTGCCGCTCTAATGCCCCCTTTCGCGTTAAGGAGTCCATTATGAAACCACTGTTTATCAGCGCAGCCTTGCTGCTGACCGCCTGCCAGAGCGCCCCCGCCCCGTCACAGGGGGAGACCCTCTATATCAACAGCCAGCTGGTCGATTGCGTCGGAGTTGGCCCGATGCAGTGCATGCAGGTTCGCAGCGATGAGCAGCAGCCCTGGACGCTGTTCTACCAAAATATTGAAGGTTTCCAGTTCGAGCCTGGCTATCGCTACCAGCTCACAGTCAGCAAGGAGCAGCTCACCGATGTGCCGGCCGATGCCCCCTCCGTGCGCTATCAGCTGATCAAGGTGGTGAACAAGGTCGCCAGCAAGTAACAAACACGATCAAAAAACGGGGGATGGCTGATGCCATCCCCCCGTTGGTTTATGGGTACTGCGCCTCATCAGGCACGATCAGGTCGGCGCCAGCGCCATATGCAGCAGCGGATAGGGCTTGCCCTGACCATCCAGCGGCGAACGACCCGTCACGGTGAATCCCATCTTCAGATAGAAGCCCACCGCCTGTTCGTTCTGCTCGTTGACGTCAACTTGCGTCGCGCCGCCCTGCGTGATGGCATGTGCCACCAGCAAACGCCCCACGCCACTGCCGCGCGCCTCGGGAGCCACAAACAGCATCTCCAGCTTGCCCTCGTACACTCCGCTAAAACCCGTAATCAGCCCCTCTTCTGTACGGGCACTGTGCAGTGTCACCGCATCGAAGTAGTGCTCCAGAATAAGCGGTTTAAGCGCGAGGATCTCGGCCTCGGGCAGGAAGTGGTGGGTCGCCCGCACAGAGGCCTCCCACAGCTCGATCAGGGCCGGATAATCGGCCCGGGATACCGGAACAATCGTCATGAAATGACTCGATATGATAACCAGCGGGAAGAGACATCTTCCCACTGGCAACGGTGATTAGCGCGCCTGCACCGCCTGCAGCAGCACCGACATATCAGCGCCAAAGTTGCGGCTGCGGATCGCTTCGCGAATATCCGCTTCGCTATAACGGCTGCCCGGATAGACCACTACGCAGGAGATGTCGCCCGGTTTGAGGAAGTGGGTCTCGCCAAACGGGGTATAGCGGGTGGCACCGATACTGATGAGCGCATGGGGAGGATGTCCCGCCTGCGCCAGCAGTCCCTGAATGTGCTCCGCCGGCCCCTCATCCTGCTGATGATTGAACTTGTCGATGGCCCAGTCGAGCAGCTTGCCGTGGAAGTAGCTGTAGTCGATGGCGGCGCTGTCTACCCCGTAGGCGTGCAGCTCACCGTCCCGCTCCAGATAGCAGGCGATACGATAGTCATCGAGTTCGCAACCGGCGGCAAAACCGGAAAGCGGCAGCAGCTTGGCCGCCAGCCCCTTGCTCTCTTCGCCCCAGTTCTTCTTCTCGCTGATCTTCTTGGCGTTGGGACGGCGGATGGAGCAGTCGTTATAGGCACCAAAGGCGCGGGGATGGATCGCCACCACCTGCTTGCCGGCATACTCCAGCTCGCACCAGAGGGCCACTTCCGGCTCGATCTGCACCTTCTCGTCACCGCTGACCGCCGCTTCCGGCAGGAAGATCGCCTTGTCGCTCAACGGGAATACCCCGAGCTGACCCGGATGGCCCGGCACAAAGAAGGGAAAGAGCGCCTTGGGCGCCGTGGTATCGCGCACGACTACCGCTACGAAATCCGACGCTTCACCCGCCTGCTCCAGATGACCGGCGAAATTGCCCGCGACCCCGAGTCCGATAAATTTGCTCTCTGCTACTATCTGCATCTTGCTCACCTGCATCTTGCCCACGCAAGGTAGCAGGCCCGTCGCCCACTACCGCTAAAGTGGCAAGATTAAACCACAAGGGCCCCGCCTTCGCCCAGTCCGGTCCTGTCGTGATGTGCGCCAGTCCGCTTTTTTAGAGACGAGAAAGCTGTGGCGAACCAGCCATTGCGCACTCATTCAGCTACGCGGTCACCGCGCTGGAAACAGTGCGTTTCCGGCCTATCCTCTCTTTCTCCTTGGGACTCAACTTCATCTTTGTTAGGCTGCCGGCATGCAAAACAACTGTGCGCTTGAGTGCGCCACAGCTCATCACGGCAACCCCATTGGAGAGAAAACAGATGATCGACAAACTCGCCTGGCTCACTTTTAAAGATCAGCAGCTGCTCTGCGCCCGCTCCCACGGCAAGGACATCTATTACATCCCGGGCGGCAAGCGGGAACCGGGCGAGAGCGACGAGGCGGCTCTGATCCGCGAGATTGAAGAGGAGCTGGCTGTCACCCTGCAACCCGATACCCTGCGCTTTGTCTGCGAGTTCAGCGCTCAGGCCGATGGCAAACCGGCAGGAGTCGAGGTGCGACTGCGCTGCTACACCGGCGAAGCGAGCGGCACCCCGATCGCCTCGGCAGAAATTGCCGAGCTGCGCTGGCTCGACAGCTCTCACCTCGATGAGCTCTCCCCCGTCTCCCGCCTGCTGTTTACCTGGCTGGTTGAGCAGGAGCTGATCCGCTGACAAGCCGTACTCGCGGCAAGCATACGTACCCACCTCATATGAACCAACGGTGGCAATCAGCCACATAGCAACGCAACGACAAGGATGTCAGATGAACATTGTGGAAGTTAAGAGCGCAGCAACCTACCAAAGTGCGCTCATCACCCTGCTGCAAGATTGTGTCGATAGCGGCGCCTCGGTCGGTTTTTTACCGCCGCTGACCACGGAGGAATCTACCCGCTACTGGCAAGGAGTTGAAGCGGATCTAGCGGCAGGTCACCGAAAGCTGTGGCTTGCCCTTGAGCAACAACAGCTCGTGGGAGCGGTTCAGCTCGCGCTCTGTGGCAAGGCCAACGGTCGCCACCGGGCCGAAGTGGAAAAATTGATGGTACTGCAAACGGCGAGAGGTAAAGGTGTCGGTCGTGCGCTGATGCAGGCCTTGGAACAAGGCGCCCATGCCGCGGGCCGTTCGCTGCTGGTGCTGGATACTCGCGCCGGTGATGTGGCCTCCCACCTCTATCGTCAACTCGGCTATCTGGACGCGGGCCAGATCCCGAGCTTTGCACGCAACGCCGATGGCTCCCTTGCTGCGACCGTCATCTTCTACAAACCGCTCTGACCATCCCCTATCCCTTATCCAAATACAGCAGGGCCGCACCAAGCGGCCCTGCTTGTTGCCAGCGTGACTGTTTGTTGCAGCAGTATGGCTTGCGACGGATTGCCACGATACGGCCATTGCGCCTGTATGCCTCAACACCGCCAATCGCCGCCCCAAAATACAGCCAAACAAACAGAAAGATTAATTAATGATTAAAACGCCCCCCTTTTCTTCTTCATCTATTGCTTCATCAGGCGTATCGTGAGAGACCCATTTGATAATCAAATCTATGTTGTTCACTGCCTTGAGGAATAATGGATGCCCACTTTGCCCCGTACAGTTACCTCCCCCAAAAAGTTCATCATCGGTCAACACCTTCTCCTGCAACTCCATGAGCACGTTAAAGATTTTGGTGACTATGCGTTGCTCATCAGCGATGAGTTCATTCTGGAGCGGGTACGGGAAGAAGCTTTGGCGGGGCTCCTGCAGGCAGGCCTCAGGGGAGTGGTCGACAAGTTTCGCTATGAATGCACAGAACAGGAGATCCACCGCCTGACCCACCTTGCAGAGCAATATGGTGCGAACGTGATTGTCGGGATCGGCGGCGGCAAGACGCTGGATGTCGCCAAGGCCGTGGCCTTCTATCTGCGCCGTCCGGTTGTGCTATTCCCGACGATTGCCTCCACGGACGCCCCCTGCACGGCACTGGCGGTGATCTATAACCAGGCGGGTGAATTTGAGCGCTATCTGTTCCTGCCGCAAAATCCGGACGTGGTGCTGGCTGACACGGCCATCATTGCCGCCGCCCCTCCCCGCTTCTTTTCCGCAGGCGTTGGTGATGCCCTGGCCACCTATTTCGAGGCGCGCGCCTGCTATCGGTCGGACGGGCTCAATCTGGTCGGCAAGCGCCCTTCACGCACTGGCCTTGGTCTGGCAAAGCTCTGTTACGAGCTGCTTGGTGAGAACATCGAGCTGGCCATGGATGCGATACGCCACCATGTCTCGACCCCGGCGCTGGAGCAGGTTATCGAGGCCACCATCTACCTCAGCGGGGTCGGTGCAGAAGCCGGTGGACTGGCCGCAGCTCATGCCGTCAACAACGGCATGTCACTGATCGCGGAGCTCCATCGCGCCCAGCATGGCGAGAAGGTAATCTTCGGCCTGCTGACCCAACTCGTGCTTGAGCGCGCCCCGCAACATGAACTTGATGAAGTGTTTCGCATCATCGACTGTGCAGGTCTGCCCATGACGCTGCAAGAGCTGGGGCTCACCCACTTTGATGAAAGCGAGTGGCGCAAGGTGGCGCAGCTGGCCTGCGATCCCCTCGATACCATGGGCAACATGCCGATGACAGTGAGTGAACAGGATGTCTACGCCGCCATGGTAGCGGCCAATGCCATGGCTGAGCGTTATCGCCTCCGCCATCCCCGCATCTGATTGCTTGCCGCACTAAATAGGCAAACAGTGAAAAGGCTTGCCCATTGGCAAGCCTTTTTCATCTGCATCCCACCCCCTTGTCGGGATAGACGAAAGTCCGCGTTGACTCAGGGCAGTTTCACCGCTCGCACTGCAACCTCTGGCAGGGCGAAGGCATCTTGCGCAGCGATGAGTTGCAGCTCGTAAGCCTGCTGGCGCCAGGTCTCCTGCAGCACCGCATCCACCGAGGCGTTGGTGCGCTCGAACGCGCTGACCGCATCGTGACCGGCCAGCAAATTGGCCAGCATCAGGGCGCTGATAAGATCGCCCACCCCCACCGGCTGGCGGGCAAAGTCATAGAGCGGACGGGCAATCAGATAATCCCCTTGCGGGGTGGCCAGCAGCATCTCGAAGCGGCTGGAGTCCTGCGCCGCACGACCGAGATGCTTGACCAGCACCAGCTTGACGCCGCGGGCCAGCAGCTGATGGGCAGCCGCGCGGGTCTGATCCAGATCAGCCAGATGGGTATCACAGAGGGTCTCCAGCTCCAGCAGGTTGGGGGCCATCATGTCGGCCACCGGCAGCGCCTGCTCGGTCAGGAAACGGGTGACGCCGGGGGCAACGATGCACCCCTTCTCCGGGTGACCCATCACAGGGTCGCAGAAGTAGATGGCATCGGGGTTGGCCGCCTTGACGGCGTTGACCACGGTCAGGATCTCGTCCCCCTGCTCGGCGGAGCCAAGGTAGCCGCTCAGCACGGCGTCACACTGGCTCAACACCTCGATATTGCCCAATCCTTTCACCAGCGCACTGATATGACCCGCCGGCATCGCCATTCCCTGCCACCCCTGGGCATATTGGGTGTGGTTGGAAAACTGCACCGTGTTGATGGGCCATACATCCATACCGAGGCGGCGCATGGGGAAGACGGCCGCGCTGTTGCCGGCACAACCAAAGACCACGTGGGACTGAATAGAGAGAACGGATTTCATCGGGAATACCACAGCAAAGGATCAGCAAGGTGGGCAATATATCGGATGAAGATAACGATGCGCCACCTTGGCGCGGGATGAACAGGCAATTTCCTGACTAAAGACAGGTTTTTTGCGCCATTTGGCCCGCGTCGACAGGATGAGCGGCGCCATGATCCGCCGCGTCACCGTCCATCACATGCCGTTGTGCTCAACGCCATGACGAGCAAAGTGATAGACCCATCCCTCATCACACGGCATGTCACTGGGTGGCGAAATCAGCTCAGGCAATACCGTCACCTTGCCACCAGCGGCATATTGCAGCGCCATCAGGGCGCAGAGCGCCGCATCATAGCGATCAGTGCCGACCAGCACATCCGCAGGCAGCTGCGCCGCCAGCTCGGGCCGTGCCGGGGAGGCCTTGCCGCCCACTTTGGCCAATGCCGGATAGACCTCCAGCACGGCGCGACTGGCCTTCGGGGCAACGGTCGGCACCAGTTGCAGATCCGAGAGTCGCGGCAGCATGGAGAGCGCCAGGGTCGCATTGTTACCGAGCCGGTCGAAGGTGGCCGAGAGCGGCTTCTTGCCGTACTGCTGATACAACCAGCGCTCGCAGTCACGATAGGCGTAGGGGTTGTCTATCTCCCGCTCGGGAGCGGCGCAGCTATGTGGCTGGCCGTTGAGCAGATCCCGCAAGGCGCGGGGAAAGGCGAGCGGCGCATCGATACCGAGCGCCAGTTGCGGGCAGGCTTCTACCTGCATCAGGGTCAGCTCGTTTTGCAGGGCCGGACGCAACAGGGCGGCCAGATCCGGCGCCACCCGCGAGCTCAGGCGAAACAGCGGCGACACCCCGAGCCAGTGCAGGCGGTTGGATTCGGCCTGCCAGCCCACCACAGCCACCGCCTGGGCACTGCCCTGCCAGCCACGCACATCCCAGCCGATCCCGATTGCACTCATTTGCCCTGCCGTCATCAATTACCTCTGTTCGCCTATCACAAGTTGCAAGAGGCACAGGGTAATCAGCAGAGGCCCTTAACGCAAAGCGAACTGCCTTGGTCAGAATGATTTCTGGAAGTTCACCAGCGGCAGAATGGGGAACACGCCGTTGGCGGCATAGTTGGCCAGCCCGATCTGCAAGCCGTCGAGGTGCTTGGTCGCATTGATAAAGCCAATCTGGAAGGTGGTACGCTCGGCATAGTTGACGAAGCCGATGTTGGCCAGCGCATTGCCCTTGGCGATATTGACCGCCCCCCAGTTGAGCCCCTGTACGTTATTGGTCAGGTTGACCAGCCCCAGATTGACGCCGGTATCCTGCCCTTCGTGCCAGTTGATGGCATTGATGGCGACCCCGCCAAACTGGTGGCGCACCCGACCGGCACCGAGGAAGATCCCGAGCTGCAGGCCGCTGAACTGATCCACATCGGAGAGGGCGAAGATCGGCAGATCAATGCCCTTCACCTGACCGGTCCGACCGTAGAGCAGCGATGCGCGCGCCCCTTCCACCTGATGGGACGCGGGCAAATTGACCCCTGGCAGCGAGACCTGCACCGGAGTACTGGCCTGCGCGACACCGCACAGAGTAAGGGTGCTGCACACCAGCAGCAGGCGGGAGAGTGTCATGGGAAGTTCCTTGGGCCATTGAGAGTGACCCGATCCTAACAGTCAGGGGCGAGTGTGGGCACACCAGCAGGGACGAGGTGCGTCACGATACGTCACGGTTGGCCCTCTCACCTCTCCATCAGGACTTGCGAAAGCGCCAACTCAAGAACAATCGGCCACTTTTTCACAGCGAGTAGTCCCTCTTCCTTTCTTTGCCTGAGCGAACTGCCTAAAATAGTCGCCCTGCTGTATCCGGCATTCATCCATCTAGAGGATTTCCCATGGAGACGTTTCTGCTCGAAGGTCACCCCTTCGTTGCCTTGTGTGACCTTATCAAACATCAGGGGTGGGCCGATTGTGGCGGCGCCGCCAAAGCCCTCGTTGCCGAAGGGCTGGTCGAGGTGGACGGTCAGGTGGAGACCCGCAAGCGCTGCAAGATCGTGGCCGAACAGGTGGTCAACTTCAACGGCATGAAGGTCGTGGTGAAAGAGGGCGTCAGCCCGGAGCTTGGCTAACCCCGTCTCGGGGAGCCACTCTCCGGCAACCCGCTAGCTGGCCTTGATCGACAGGGTCAGCACAAAACGCGCCATCGCCTCATCCCCGTTCAATGACGGACAAGTGGCCACCACCTGGATGGGGCGATTGATGCGCTGACCGCTTGCCAGCGATTCGTCGATCATGGCGTCAATCTCCTCCCCCGCTGCGCAGTCGAACTGCACATCCCCCTCCGGTCGTTTCAAAAACTCCCCCTGCACATCCTTGAAGGCGAAGTGCACCTTCTTGCGCCGCTGCCGCCCCTTCTCCATCACCAGCAGACCTCCTACCAGATCGGCGCCGGTCGCCAGCGCGCCAAAATACATGCTGCCCAGGTGGTTGCGGGTACGCCAGCCAAGGGGAATGCGAATGCGCAGCGCCTTGGCGTTCATCTCTTCGATGATCGGGGCACAAAACCCGATGACGGGAATATAGCGCCAGGCAAACAGCCGAAGTGCCAGATTGGCTTTGAAGCGTTGCAAATCCATATGCGAACTGATCCGATGAGTTAATGTAAACAACATGTTGCCTGCATCTGCGCCATTCGACAAGCACAGGGATCACGGTTACGACCTTTGCCCAACGCAAAAAAACAGAGGGAACCGCACCGGTTCCCTCTTTTCGCTCATGTCGCTGTTACAGCAAATGTGCCGATCAGGCGCGCTTCTCTTCGAGCCAGGCCCCCTGACTCTGCATCTCGAACAGCTGGGCATAGTGACCGCCGAGGGCCATCAACTCACCATGGGTACCCCGCTCATTCACCTGACCGCGGGAGAGCAGCAGGATCTCGTCCGCATCGACGATGGTCGAGAGGCGGTGGGCGATGGCGATGGTGGTGCGGCCACGACGGGCGGCAGAGATCGCCTGCGACAGCGCCAACTCGGTCTGGGAGTCCACGCTGGCCGTCGCTTCATCCAGAATGAGGATACGCGGATCTCCCACCAGTGCACGGGCAAAGGAGAGCAGTTGCCGCTGACCGGCGGAGAGGTTCTTGCCACCCTCCTCCATCAGGGTGTTGATCCCCTGTGGCAAGCTGCGCACAAACTCTGCCAACTGCACCTCGCTCAGCGCCTGCCAGAGCCGCGCGTCATCTATGCCGGCGCGGCCGAGACGCAGGTTCTCCGCCAGAGTGCCGACGAAGATAAAGGGATCCTGCTGCACCAACCCGATGCTGCGGCGCACCGCCGCCAGCGACAGGGTATCCAGTGCGTGATCATCGAAGCGGATCTGCCCCTGATCCAGCGGATAGAAGCCCATCAGCAAGCTGATGATGGTGGACTTGCCGCTGCCGGTATGGCCCACCAGCGCCAGCATCTGGCCCGGTTTTGCGGAAAAACTGACCTCCCGCAGCACCTGCTGCTCACCATCGTAGGAGAAGCTCACCCGCTCGAAACTGACCCGCCCTTCCAGCGGGCGCAGCTCGCCCTCGGTGCTCTCGCGGGTTTCATCGAGCAGGGCAAAGACCCGCTCCCCCGCCACCATCGCCTGCTGCAGCTGGTTAAGCTGGTTGGTCATCTCGATGAGCGGCTCGATCATCCGCCCCAGATAGCTGATAAAGGCGTAGAGCACCCCCACCTGAATGGCACCCGCGTGGCTCAGTCCCTCGTGGGCGAACAGCGCCAACAGGCCAATCAGTACCATCATGTAGAAGAGATCGATGAGCGGGCGCAGCAAAATGCCGTTGATCTTGAGGCTCTTGATCCGTGCCGACCAGTGCTGCTGGTTCACCTCGGCAAAAGCGTTGGCAAAGTGGCGCTCCTGCACCATCGCCTGAATGACCGGCATCCCCTGCAGCGACTCGTTGAGGCGGCTGTTGATGTCGGAGAGCAGGCTGCGAGTCGCTCGCACCACCGGCACACTCAGTTTCTGGTAGAGCCACATCACCCCGCCCACGGCGGGCAGCAGCAGGGAGCAGACCAGCATCAGCCGCAGATCCAGCAGCGCCATCGAGATGAGGATGCCGCACAACAGCACCACCTTTTGCACCAGCAAGCCGATCACCTGCACATAGAGGTTCATGATCGCCTCGGTGTCGTTGGTGATGCGGGAAATCAGCGAGCCGGAGCGATGCTTGTCAAAGTAGCGGGCCGGCAACCGGATCGCGGTGGCAAATACCTGCTCGCGCAGGGTTTGCACCACCGCCTGGGCGATGCGGTTAAAGCGCAGGGATTGCAAATAGAAGCCCGCCGCCGAGAGCACCTGCAAACCCAGATAGCCCGCCGCAATCAGGGCTATGGTGGGCAGCACGATATTGCGAGGCGCCAGATAGTCATCGATAAAGAGCTTGATCAGCAGCGGCCCGGCCACTTCGGCGCCGGTGGCAAGCAGCAAACAGATCCCCGCCTGAATAAGCCAGCGAGGATACTGGGCGCAGTAGGCGAGCAGTCGTTTAATGGTCGGATTCACAGGCTCTCCTCCACCGCTTCTTCGAGACGCTGGTAACGCACCATATCTGCGTACCAGCCATTGTGCGCCATCAGGGCACCGTGATGACCTCGCTCGCTAATGGCCCCCTGCTCCAACACCAGGATCTCGTCAGCCTGCTCCACCGCCGTCATGCGATGGCTGACCAGGATCAGGGTGCGACGATGGGCTTTGAGAGCGTGCAGAATTTGCTGCTCGGTGTGGGCATCCACCGCCGAGAGCGCATCATCGAGCACCAGAATGGGCGCCTCCAGCAGCAGGGCGCGGGCAATGGCCAGCCGCTGTTTCTGGCCGCCGGAGAGGGTCACCCCTTTCTCCCCCACCTCGGTCTCATAGCCCTTGGGGAAACGCACGATATCATCGTGGACACAGGCAATGCGTGCCACCCGTTCGACCTCCTCGCGGCTCGCATCGGGTTTGCCCAGGGCGATATTGGCGGCGATAGTGGTGGAAAACAGGAATGGCTCCTGTGGCACATAGGCAAACTGGCTGCGCAGTGTGGCGAGCGGCAACTGGTCAATCGGTACGCCCCCCATGGCTATCGAACCGTGAGTCGGATTGGCAAGGCGCATCAGCAGCTTGAGCAGGGAACTCTTGCCTGCCCCGGTGCGCCCCACCACCCCGAGCATCCCCCCTTGCTTGAGGGTAACGTCGATATCCGCAAGCAGGGTGCGCTGCTCGAGTCGATAGCTCACCCCTTTGATCTGCAAAGGAAAGGCAGAGGTAAACGCGGCCGGCTGGGCGGGCTCTTCGATATCGCTGCGCTCCCCCAGCAGGCTTTCGATACGGGAGTAGGCGGCGCTGCCCCGCTCGATGATGTTGAACAGCCAGGCGATGGCAAACATCGGCCAGATCAGCTGGCCGAGGTACATGGTGAAGCTGGTGAGCTCACCCAGGGTCAACTCATCGCGCAGCACCAGCACACTGCCCCCCGCCACCGCGAGGAAGTAGGAACAACCGATACAGAGATAGATGACCGGATCGAATTTGGCATCGATGCGGGCCACCGCCATATTGCGCTCCCCCGCCTGTTTGGTCAGCTCGGCAAAGCCCTCATCTTCCAGCGATTCAACCGCATAGGATTTCAGCACCCGCACGCCGGAAAGGGCCTCCTGGGTCTTGTTGTTGAGCTTGGAGAAGGCCCCTTGCGCCGCCTTGAACTGGGTGTAGATCTGGGTGCCGAAGCGGTTCATGAAATAGGCCATCACCGGCAGCGGCAGCAAGGAGACCAGCGTCAACTGCCAGGAGTACTGGCTGCACATGATGGAGAGCACCAATACCCCGACCATGATGGAGTCCACCAGAGTCAGCACCCCTTCGCCAGCGGTCATCTCCACCGCCTGAATGTCATTGGTGGCATGGGCCATCAAATCGCCAGTACGGTGGCGCTGATAAAAATCGGGGCTCATCCGGGTGAAATGGCTGAAAAGGCGATTGCGCAACACATAGGCCAGACGGTAAGAGGCACCGAACAGCATCACCCGCCAGACGTAGCGCAGCAGATAAATCAGCACACCCAGACCAAACAGCCCCGCCAGATAGCGCATCAAGGTACCATTGTCGAGACCGCCCTTGGTGATGCCATCCACCACCCAGCCCACCACTTTGGGCGGAATAACGGTCAACAGGGCCACCATCAGCAGCAGGGAGATGGCAGCCAGATAACGGGGCCACTGCTCCTTGAAAAACCAGCTCAATCGTAGAAATACGCTCACACCACCAACCTTTAGCGCTCTCTGCCCGTGACCGCTCCAAGGAGCGGCCATCAGAGAAGCCACGCAGAAATAGAAGAATGAAAACAATCGCCTCCGGCTGGAGGCGATTCGAACGAAAGCTCATCATATCCCGAACCGGGATGGTTGAGAATAATTACTATTTAATTCACTGTGACATGCGATCATCACCTGATGAATAGGGATTATACGAATTTTCATGCTGCTCACCGGTCAACAGGAAGTGTGACACCTCTTCCCGGGTCTGGCTGAACACCTGTTGCAACTGCTCCAGATCTGTCTCGCTCAGCACCTCGTTTTGCCGCAGGCGCCACTCCAGCTCGCCAGCCACCAATTGCAGACGGGACGCCGAGATATTGGCAGACACTCCCTTGAGGGTGTGCAGTAGCTTGCTGGCCACCTCGGGCTGCTGACGGCGCAGGGCGGAGCGGATCTCCCACAGATCGTCCTTGTGCTCCGACATGAACAGCTTGAACAGGATCTGCAATGCCTCCTTATCCTGCTCCAGCCGCTTGAGGGCATCCTGCAGATCGAGGATCCCGATCATATCCGGCGGTTTAACCTCCATGATCCCCGCCTGCTCCACCCCTTGCGGCTTTACCCACTGCAGCAGGTTGTTGTAGAGATCCAGCTTGCTCACCGGCTTGGTGACATAACCATTCATCCCCACCCCCAGACAACGCTCCTTGTCACCGGGCATGGCACTGGCGGTGAGGGCAATGATGGGCACATCGTGTTTGTCGACCATCTTGCGGATCTGGCGGGTGGCATCGAGTCCGTCCAACACCGGCATCTGCAAATCCATCAGGATCACGTCAAAAGGCTGCTCGGCGACCCGCTCCACCGCCTCCCGACCATTGCTGACCACACACACTACCGCATCGACGCGCCGCAGATATTCGATGATGAGCTGCTGATTGACCCGGTTGTCTTCCGCCAACAGCACTCGGGTGCCCTGCAACAGAGATTTGAAGTGTTGCTGATCCCCCTGAGCCTCGGCCTTGCGCAGGTTGAGTTCGTAGGAGCTGCCGTTGAGCAGCTCGTCCACCTTGGCCAGCAGGGCATTTTCGGTCATCGGTTTGGGCAGAAAATGGGTCAGCCCCATGCTGTCCATCCGGGCGTGCAGCCCCTCTCTGGCCCAGGCACTGATCATCAGGATGGGGATCCGCCGCCACTGGCTGTGCTGATACATCTCCAGCGCCAGATCGAGCCCATCCTCCTGACCCATGCGCCAGTCGAGGATCGCCAACCGCAGATTCGGTCCCTCTTCACGGAGCAGCTGACGGGCACGGGAAAGGGAGTTGACCGGCAGCACCCGCACTCCCGCCCGAGTCAGAATGTCCCGGGCCAGATCCAGCACCAGTTCGTTGTCATCCATCACCATCACCAGCGGCTGGTTCTCGAAGAAGACTTTCCGTCCAGCCACTCCGTAGACCGCCTGCGCCATCGGGATATCGAACTTGAACAGAGAGCCGACGCCAGGCTTGCTCTCTACGGTGATCCGCCCCCCCATCAGCTCCACCAGACGCTGGGAGATATTGAGCCCAAGACCCGAGCCGCCATATTTTCGGGTATTGCCCGCCTCCAGCTGGGTAAACGCCTGAAACAGTTGGGTCTGCTTCTCTTCGGCAATGCCGATTCCGGTATCGCGCACACTGAAGCGGATCCGCATTGGGTGAGGATTGGCCAGCTCGATGCAGACTTCGACTTCACCGCGTTCGGTAAACTTGATGGCGTTGTTCACCAGATTGACCAGTACTTGCCCCAATCGTAGGGGATCTCCACGCAAGAAGACCGGTACCTCCGGTGACTTGCGAATAACCACCTCCACGTGCTTGCGCTCCGCCAGATCGGCAAACATGCCCGCCAGCGAATCGAGCTGCTCGCTGAGATCGAAGTCGATCTCCTCCAACGTCAGCTTGCCGGACTCCACCTTGGTCAAATCAAGGATGTCGTTGATCAGCAGCAGCAGGGTATCGGATGAGGATTTGATCTTGCCCAGATAGTCCCGCTGTTGTTGATCCAGTTCAGTCTGCAGTGCCAGCGAGCTAAAACCTATGATGGCATTCATGGGGGTGCGGATCTCGTGGCTCATGTTGGCCAGAAAATCGCTTTTGGCCTGGGCCAGCAAGCCGGTCTGGCGCGACAGTTCGCTCAGCTTCTGGTTACGGCGCCACAGGGTGAAGGCCACCAGCGCAAAGCAGATCAAAGCTCCGCACAGCACCATCAGATAAAAGCGATTCATCAAAGAGGAGGCGCGCTCCAGCTTGTCGAGTTTCCAGCGCACCAAACTCTCGATCACATGCATGTCGATGAGCTGGTAACGCAAGGTGTGATAGGCCATCACCTGCTGGCTCATCTCCTTGCTCAGGCGGATCAGGGTCGCGATCTCCGGCAAGTTGCCATAACGGGATTGCAACTGCTGTTGCAGCTGATCCAGCGTAGTCTGTTCACGTTTGTCCCAACTGCGCTGCAGATAGTTGCTCAGTTGCGCCAACTCCTCCAGGTCGCGATGAAGCGCACTGTCTGACGGGCTTATCCCCCGCACCTTTTTAATCTGGGCCTGCAGGGGCGCATTGAGATACTCGATAGCCATCTCAATGGCATGAAGCCTGGCCAGCGCCATCAGATAGGTGTCCATGTCCTCAAGCAGTGACTGGGAAAGGTCGTCTTGCACCAGCTCGGGATCGCTTCTGACTTCCCGTACAAAACCGTCAAGGGTGATGGATAACTGGTTCAGGCGCTGCTGGACATTACTGTCATTGGCCTGCTCCCGCCCAAGCAGATAGACGGTATCGGCGTTGATCCGGTTCAGCACCACCTCGGCCGCGTCATTCAGGTCGTGGGCCTGTTGCTGCTGACTGAGCGACTGCCAGCAGTAGCCCGAAAAGGCGAGCAGCAAGGCAACGATCAGCCCTGGCACAGCACGGTTTTTCCGTGATCCTTTATTCATCCCGTCTCGACTCTCATCTGGTGGTCGCTGAATTATCCGGTTAGGCAATGAACCCTGGGGGAATTATCCACTCCCGCTGGGCACTGTGTTACCGTTATTGCTCTGATATTTCGCTATTGTTTCGCGATTGCTTCATTCTGGCTTCTCATCATATCCCCGGCCAGCGCTGATTTAGAAGGAACCAATTATGTCATTTATCACTACTTATTGTAGCCACTGCTTTACCAGGAACCGCCTGCCCGTTACCCATATCGATACATCTGCCAAATGCGGGCGCTGCAAAGCCCTCCTGTTCAGCCAGACCCCTTGCCTCGGGAAGGCGGATAACTTCGATACCCTGATCAACTCAGATATCCCGGTCGTGGTCGATTTCTGGGCCAGCTGGTGCGGCCCCTGCCAGCAGTTTGCTCCGGTATTTCATGAGGTTGCCCATGAACTCGAACCACGGATGCGCTTTGTCAAAGTCGATACCGAGCAGCAGAGCACCATTGCCGCCCGTTACGCCATTCGCAGCATCCCCACCCTGATGGTCTTCAAACAGGGCAAACTGGTGAACCAGATAAATGGCTCCTTGCCCAAGAGCATGTTCAAGCAATGGCTGGAACAGTTCATGGATGTTTGATTTATATTTCGCACATGTTTTATTTATGTGTTCATTTCCTCATTTTTATCAATGAGTATGTGAGTAGAGGCTGATTTTCAACATGTGAGTCTGTTTCAAACAAGTGAATGGATGTAATCTCGGCAACACAAAAACAACCATAAATTAACCGAGAGAACATTATGCACACATCAGCTGTACCCTCTGCTCCATCTCGCTGGCTGGACATCAAATCAGGGATCGTCATCCTGGATGTTTTGCTACTTTGTGCCATGCTCGCCTGGCTCCCGTTTGACCCCATGGTCAACAAGGGGCTGGGCATTCTGGTCTTTATCGCCATCCTCTGGCTGACCGAAGCACTGCACGTCACCATCACCGCGCTGCTGGTACCTCTGCTGGCTACCGTGCTCGGGGTGTTTGACATGAGCAAATCCCTCACCGATTTTGCCAACCCGATCCTGTTCCTCTTTTTTGGCGGTTTCGCCCTCGCGGCAGCCCTCTCAAAACAGGGACTGGATACCCTGATGGCAGGCAAGGTGATGCACCTGGCCAATGGTCATCTAGGTTGGGGCGTCATCCTGCTCTTTACCATCACAGCCGCCATGTCGATGTGGATCAGCAACACCGCTACCACCGCCATGATGCTGCCACTGGCGATCGGTATGCTGGCACGCCTCGATAGCAAAAAAGAGCGCGCCACCTTCGTCTTCGTATTGCTGGGGATCGCCTACAGCGCCAGTATCGGCGGCATCGGTACCCTGGTGGGTAGCCCACCCAACGCCATCGCAGCCGCCCAGATGGGGATTGGCTTCACTGACTGGATGAAATTCGGTGTTCCAGTCGTGCTGATCCTGATGCCCTGCGGCATTGCCCTGCTCTATCTGGTAACCCGCCCGCGTCTCAGCCACCGCGTCGAGATCCAGGATGTCACCATCAACTGGACCCGCGAGCGTAAAGTGACGCTGGCAATCTTCCTGACCACCGTTGTGCTCTGGATCGGCTCACAACCCATCTCCAACGCCTTTGGCGGTATTCCGCAACTCGACACCCTGATTGCCATGGGTGCCATCGTAGCCATCGTGGTCAGCCGTGTCGCCAGCTGGGATGACGTCAACCAGAACACAGACTGGGGCGTGCTGATGCTGTTTGGCGGCGGTCTGACCCTGAGCGCCATTCTCAAGGCCACTGGTACCAGCGCATTCCTGGCCAGCCATTTGTCGGCCGTGCTCTCCAACGCCAACATTTTTGTTGTGTTGCTTATGCTGGCCGCCTTCGTGGTGTTCCTGACCGAGCTGGTCTCCAACACCGCCACCGCCGCACTGTTGGTTCCCCTGTTTGCCGGTGTCGCCGAGGCGCTGGGGGTATCACCTGTGGTGATGTCGGTGTTGATCGCTATCGGTGCCTCCTGTGCCTTTATGCTGCCGGTCGCCACGCCGCCCAATGCCATCGTCTTTGCCAGTGGCCACATCCGCCAAAGGGAGATGATGAAAGCCGGTATGGCTCTGAACGTGGTCTTTACCGTGCTGCTCGCCCTGCTGGCCTACTTCGTTGGCGATATCCTCTGATCCAACTCCCCCCAATAAACAAAAACCCCCGCATTGCGGGGGTTTTCTCATTTATGAATCCGATTAGCCGATGCTGCAGGCCTTCAGATCCCAGATCCGATCCACATAGTCCTGAATAGAGCGGTCGGAGTTGAACTTGCCCATGGTGGCCGAGTTGATGATGGCCTTCTTCGCCCACAGTGCCGGATCCCGATACCAGGTATCGATCAGCTTGTGTGCATCCGAGTAGGACTGGAAGTCCGCCAGGGTCAGGTAAGGGTCTCCCCCTTCCAGCAAGGAGCGCTTGATGGAGGCCAGCTCACCCGGACGACCCGGCGTGAAGTAGTCGGTATCAAACCAGTCCAGCACGGCTTTGAGCTCGGAGTTGGCATAGTAGAAGTCGTAAGGGTTGTAACCGCGCGCCTTCAGCGATTTCACTTCGTCCACGTTCAGACCGAAGATGGCACAGTTTTCGGCACCCGCCTCTTCAGCGATCTCGATGTTGGCTCCATCCAGCGTCCCGATGGTGATTGCACCGTTGAGTGCCATCTTCATGTTGCCGGTACCGGATGCTTCATAACCTGCAGTGGAGATCTGCTCGGAGACATCTGCTGCCGGGATCAGCTTCTCGGCCAGACTCACACGATAGTTCGGCATGAACACCACTTTCAGCTTGCCCTGGATACGAGCATCGTTATTGACCCGATCCGCCAGCTTGTTGATGGCATAGATGATGTCTTTGGCCAGCTTGTAACCGGGCGCCGCTTTGGAGCCGAAGATAAACACGCGTGGGTGCATGTCATAGTCCGGGTTGGCCAGCAGACGACGATAGAGTGCCATGATGTGAATAAGGTTCAGCTGCTGGCGCTTGTACTCGTGCAGACGCTTGATCTGAACGTCAAAGATCGCCTCGGCACTGACATCGATACCAGTTTCGTCTTTGATGACCTTGACCAGCTTCTCTTTGTTGTGACGCTTGATGGTCATGAACTGCTGCTGGAACGCCTTGTCGTCGGCAAACTTCACCACGCCACGCAGTTTGTCCAGTTGCAGCGGCCACTCCTTGCCCACTACTTCGTTGTAGAGGCCAGCCAGTTCCGGGTTGCACGCCAGCAGCCAGCGACGCGGGGTCACCCCGTTGGTCACGTTGCACATTTTTTCCGGCCACAGCTCGGCATACTCGGGGAAGAGATCTTCCTTCACCAGCTTGGAGTGGATCTCGGCCACACCGTTCACTTTGGAGGAACCGATCACGCACAGGTTGCCCATGCGAACCTTGCGTACATCACCCTCTTCGATGATGGAGAGCTTGGCTTTGATAGCATCGTTGCCCGGCCACTTGGGCTCCACCAACTCGTTCAGGAAACGGGCGTTGATCTCGTAAATCACCTCCAGATGGCGAGGCAGTACTTTCTCGAACAGGCTGACCGACCACTTCTCCAACGCTTCCGGCAGCAGAGTGTGGTTGGTATAAGAGAAGACCTGATAGCAGATAGCCCAAGCGGCATCCCAGTTCAGATCTTCCTCGTCAACCAGCACCCGCATCAGTTCCGGGATGGCGACAGTCGGGTGAGTATCGTTGAGCTGAATGGCAATTTGCGCGGCAAAGTTGCTGAAGTCACTGCCATGGACCCGCTTGTAGCGGCGCATGATGTCCTTGATGGAGCAAGCACAGAAGAAGTACTGCTGGATCAGACGCAGCTCTTTACCGGCATCGGTCTCATCGTTCGGATACAGCACCTTGGAGATGGTCTCGGCCTGGGCTTTCTCAGCCTGGGAGTCGATGTAACCACCGGCGTTGAACACGTCCCAGTCGAAAAACTCGGAGGCGCGGGATTCCCACAAACGCAGGATGTTGACGGTGTGACCGCCAAAACCGACTACCGGAATATCCCAAGGCACCCCTTTAATCTTGCGACCGGCGTGCCATACCTTCTTCAGGCCGCCATTGTCACCAAACACGGTCTCGACGTAGCCATAGAGCGGCACTTCTTGCACCGACTCGGGGCGGCAGATCTCCCAGGGGTTGCCATATTCACGCCAAGAGTCCGGACGCTCGATCTGGCGGCCATCCTGGATTTCCTGACGGAACAGACCGTGTTCGTAGTGGATACCGTAACCAACCGCCGGATAGTTCAGAGTGGCCAGCGAGTCGATAAAGCAGGCAGCCAGACGACCCAGGCCGCCGTTGCCAAGTGCCATGTCCGGCTCTTGTTCGCACAGGTCGGTCAGTTCCAGACCGAGTTCGCCCAGCGCCTCTTCGCAAGTCTTGTAGAGGGAGAGGTTGTGCAGGTTGTTGGAAGTCAATCGTCCCATCAGGAATTCAGCAGAGAGATAGTGAATCGCACGAGTATCTTTCTTGAAATGAGTCTGCTGAGTGCGGGTCAGGCGCTCGTACACCTGTTCATTGACAGCCGCCGCAGTGGCTTTCCACCACGCTTCGGGAGAGGCTTTCTGTTCGCTTGTTCCCAAGGTAGAACGCAGGTGACGCACGATACTCGCCTTGAGCTGATCTTTATCCAGTTGGAGATCCTGGTCTGTCTTCTTCTTGGTAGCCATAAACCATATTCCTTCGTTACAAATAAAATTGTTATCCCGCTTGCGGGACCGGCGCTGTTGTTATCTCAAAATATGTACCGGCGTGAGAATACTAACTAAAGCGGCAGAATTAAAAGTTAACGCAAGTCACACTTTAACCGATAAAAACAGCCTGAAAAGCTTGAAAACCCTTTCCTTTAATTGATCGTACAAAAACAAACATTCCCTTTATTATCATAAGCTTAACGAAACAATAAAAATATTCTGTCATGAATAGGTTTTCAGAGATTGCCAAGCCTTGAAAATCTCTGAAAATAGGCAACAAGACGGCACATTGAAACCGGTTTCAATGTGCCTGAAAAATTACCGTATAAATATGAAGCAATCATTGCACCCTTAAAGATGTGCCTTGAACTGATTACTCAATGGATCGTAATGGTACCCAATCTGATCCAGACGCCCTGCCAACTGCTCTTCACTCATATCGTAATAGGCCAGCAACTCCTCCAACCCGTCACACTCAAGCCTTAGCTTCTCATTGATGATGCCCAGCAAGATGTTGGCATCAAGACGTTGCAAGGTACTGATATCCATGGCGGCACCTCCTGTAAATGACCTGTATAACCATGGGCGGTTACGCAAGGTTTGTCCATAGTACGAAAAACACCCAGTCTGTTTTATATTAAATAGTCTTTAAAAACATAATCTTACTAACGACACATGCCAACGCCATCACATTATTCAGCAAAAACACCTTGTCACTGCCACAGGATAGAACTACTGTATGCACATACAGCTTGGATATTCATACAGGAACCCCATATATGAACCAGCCCCTGCACCCACAGCCCTTTGCGATGAATCGTGTCATGAGCAAGCCTTGGCCAACCAGAACCGCCTGCAAAGCGGAGTTGGCTCATTATGGCGTGACTATCCAGTCTGATGATCAGTTTCTGAGCGAGCTGACAAAGCTTGGGGAGGCTCATACCGGCTGGATCTTGTTGATCGCCCCGCCTGGACGCCCCACAGTCAGCCGTCTGGAAGAGCGAGGTATCGATCCCAAGAGAGTGCTGGTGGTACATAGCCCCAAAATCAAGAACTGGCAGCAAACCCTGGAGCGCAGTCTGGGCAATGGTCACTGCGCCGCCGTATTTACCTGGCTACCCGAGCAGATCGAGCTGGATCACGTCAAGCTGCAGCGACTGGGACAGCAATCTGGCGTACTCACCCGCTTCTTTGGCGCGAAACGGACTAACCTCGGCACACCTCTGCTGGCCTATGCAGAGCAAGATATCTATCTAAATCACTAAGTTAAAATTTGGCCCATTCTTGGGCATGGCTGCAACGACAAAGCCATTGCCATCATTACTCAGTAAAATCCCAGCAAAATGAAAAGCGCCTGCATTGCTGCAGGCGCTTTTCATTGAAGGCCAAGCAGGCCACTTGGCCCCTCTACGCTTTCACGCAAGATTACTCTTCGGGGCAAGGAGCCAGCACTACCCGGCGGCGACCCATCACCACCGGACGCACCAGCAGCTGTGCCAGCAAGACACCCAGCAGGGTCAGACCGCCCCCGATCAGGTGATAGCTGGTCAACCGCTCACCCAGCAGGGTGATGGCGAGGCCAGCCGTCATCACCGGCAGCAGGTTCATAAAGATGGCGGTACGGTTGGCACCGAGCAGGGCAATACCCTGCATCCAGAGCCAGGGCGAGAGCGCCGAAGTGGGGATACCGGCATAGAGGATCAGCCACAGGGCCCGGCCATCCGGCCACTGGCCATCCACCAGCAAAAAGAAGGGCGTCAGGATCACCACACTGCAGATCACCTGACCGTAGAGCAACGACCAGTTGTCGAGCCCCAGATCCCACTTCTTGAGCAGCACACTGTAAAGGGCGTAAGTTCCCGCCGAAATCAGCATATAGACAGAGCCGATATGAATGCCTTGGGTAAACAGCCGGGTCGGATCCCCCTGCCCCAGCAAGATAGACAAGCCAAGGAGGGAAAGCAGCGCCCCCAGCACAGCGCCCCAGGTGGGCCGCTCGCGCAGCAGCCAGATACTGAACAGCACGGTCAGCAGCGGCGTCAGTCCCATCATCAACCCCATCTCGGTAGCCCCCAGCGTTTGCGCCGCGTAGTACCCAAAAGTCTGGTTGAGCACCATGCCCAGCGAGGCCAACATGGCGATCTGCCAAAGGCCAGCGCGCAGACGGGCACGCGCACGCCATACCCGACGGGCCAGAAACGGACTTAATACCAGCGCAGCCACCACCCAGCGCGACCAGGCCAAGGCTGCGGGAGACAAAACACCAACCGCCAGTTTGCTGACGATGCCATTGCCAGCCCAGATGGCAATGCAGGAAAAGGGAAACAGAAAGGCAAGGGGCATGAGCAGATCCAGACCGAAGAGACAACAGCGGGCCAGTATAGGGGGCGATGGGAGATAAACAAAGGTGTGGGCCTGAACAGCCACATGGTGAACGCCAGTCGCCAGAAACAAATATGCCCGCAAAAGTGCGGGCATATCAGTGCAGAAACAGGTTCAGAAGCGCATCACGCGGCATCCATGTGCAGTCTGGAGATCAGCTCGTTGACCTCGGTGACTGTCTGGCGATGGGGAATATCCGCCGGATTCGGCATCAGCAACAAACCGGATTGGAAATCAAACCGCCCCCGACCATGGATGTAAATCCGACCTTTAAAGAAGGTTTTGACATGCTTTGCCACCATCAGTGGCAGGTACTTCTTGAACACTCTCATCGTTTGCAACCTCTTGCAGTTGTATCCGTATGACAGCAGCTTCTGCGAATTAATTCCGTAAAATATTTATAAAAATCCGGAAAACTCGCCCATCTCTTCCCAAAAAATTCAATCTATAACTTTTTATTAACTTTTAGCCTATTGTATGCGGCCCTTCGAGCCAGAGCAAGGCTCCTTTGCCATCGTGCCACTCGATACAAGCGATCCCCGAGGTAGCAAACATGGGTGCTCCTGCGGCCGGGCAGAGGCTTTGCACCAGATAACCCACCAGCGGCAGATGGCTGACCATCAGGATCTGGTCATGTTGCTGCGCCAGGGTGGTGAGGTAGCTGGCCACGAAAGCGGGATCACCGTAAGGGGTAATGTCGCCACTCTCTTCAACGGCTGCTGCGTCAGGTAATTCACTGCATATGGCTTGCCAGGTCTGGCGTGCCCGCAGATAGTTGCTGTGGATCACCCGATCCAGCGGGCCAATCAGCTGAGGCGCCAGCCAGCGGGCCATCTGGATAGACTCTTCAATACCCTGCTCGGTCAATGGACGCTGTTCATCTGTTTTCGCATTCATGCCAGCCTGGCCATGACGCATGATATAGATCTTCATTACAACCTCGCCCAACGGGCCTGTTTGATAGCCGGGGGATCTTACCCCGCCACGGGTGTGGAAACAATTGCGCTACCTCTCAGAAAAGGGTTTGCCTGACGGGATAGCGGGGTCGATAATCATGTTTAAATTCAAATAAATCCAACGTGAGTCACACGCCAATGAGCCCATATGCCAGTCCCAATGACCATCGGCAATACCATTTTCTGGAGCTGGCCAACCGGCTCAGGGTCTTGTTGATTTGTGATCCTGACACCGACAAATCCGCCGCCTCGCTGGCGGTCAATACCGGCCATTTTGACGATCCCGCCGACCGGCAGGGAATGGCCCATTTTCTGGAGCACATGCTGTTTCTCGGCACCTGCACCTACCCCAAGCCTGGTGAGTACCAGCAATTTATGAGCCGTCATGGCGGCAGCAACAACGCCTGGACCGGTACCGAGTTCACCAACTTCTTCTTCGAGATCGACAACGGCTTCTTTGAAGCGGGGCTGGATCGCTTCTCCCAGTTCTTTATCTGCCCCACCTTTGATCCTGAGTGGGTGGACAAGGAGCGCAACGCGGTCGACTCCGAGTATCGCCTCAAGCTGCAGGACGACATGCGCCGCAGCTATCAGGTGCATAAAGAGACGGTCAACCCGGCGCACCCCTTCTCCAAGTTCTCGGTGGGCAACCTCGATACCCTGGCCGATCTACCGGGACGGGATCTGCGCTCCGACCTTATCCGTTTTTACGAAAGCCGCTACAGCGCGGATCGCATGGCGCTGGTGATGATCTCGCCGGAATCCATCGATACCCAGTTGCAATGGTGCTGTCGCTACTTTGCTCCCATTTTGAATCGCAATTTGGGAACCCCGACCCTCACCATGCCGCTCTACCGGCTCGATGATCTCGGCGTACGCATCCACATCAACCCGGTCAAGGAGACCCGCAAGCTGTCGCTGAGCTTCCCCTTGCCCAATGTGGACGAGTTTTACGACAAAAAACCCCTCACCTTCCTGAGTCATCTGATTGGCTACGAGGGGGATGGCAGCCTGCTCTCCCTGCTCAAGGCGAAAGGGTGGGTCAATCAGCTCTCGGCGGGCGGTGGCATCAGCGGCGCCAATTTCAAGGATTTTGGCGTCAACTTCGGCCTCACCCCTCTGGGCCTTGAGCATGTGGACGACATCCTCGCCGCCCTGTTTGGCTATCTGAAACTGATTGGCCGCGAAGGGCTGCAGAGCTGGCGCTATGACGAGAAGCGCACCGTGCTCGAATCGGCGTTCCGCTTTCAGGAGCGCGGCCGCCCCCTCGATACGGTGTCGGGGTTGGTGCTCAACCTCTTTAGCTACAAACCTGAGGATCTGCTCTACGGCGACTACATGATGCGCGAATATGACGAGGGGCTGATCCGCCGCTTCCTCGCCAAGCTCACCCCGCACAATTTGCGTATCACCATCACTGCGCCGGAAGTGGCGACCGATCGGCTGGCCCGCTGGTATCAGACCCCCTACAGCGTGACGACCATTACCGAGGCCGAGAAAATTCACTGGCAGCAGAGCGAACCGGATCCGGCGCTGGCGCTGCCCAAGCCCAACCCCTTTATCAGCAGTAGACTCGATCCGCGCACTCCCGAGCTTGCCGCCGACATGCCCGCCTGTCTTATCGATCGCCCCGGTTTTCGCCTCTGGCACCTTCATGAGCACCTGTTCAGCGTGCCCAAGGGCAATCTCTATATCTCCATCGACAGCGAACATGCGGTCAAAAATCCGCGCAATATCGCCATGGCGCGCCTCGCCGTGGAGCTGTTGGCCGACCACCTCAACGCCCTCACCTATCCGGCGGAGCTGGCGGGGCTGGGCTACCAGATCTATGCCCATCAGGGGGGCTTTACCATCAACCTGAGCGGTTTTGCCGACAAGCAGCCGCTGTTGCTCGACATGATCCTCGGCAACCGCACCCTGGGGTATCCGGATCCGGGTCGCTTCGCCGAGATCAAAGAGCAGCTCATTCGCAACTGGGACAACCAGTCCAAGGCGCGCCCCATCTCCCAACTCTTTAACCAGCTCACCAGTTTGCTGCAACCCAACAACCCTCCGTTCGAGCAGTTGCTGCGCCACCTGCGCACCGTCGAGCTGGAAGAGATGCCCGGCTTCGTGGCCCAGCTGTTTAGCGAGGTGCATGTCGAGGCGCTGGTACACGGCGACTGGACTGCCGCCGAAGCGCTGGAGCTGGCCGCCCTGATGGAGCGTCACCTGAGCGATATCAATGGCACCAGCAGCAAGCCGAGCGGCGAGACCCGCCGCCCGCTTATCTCCATTCAGGACAGGGGCACCCTTATTCGCGAGCAGGGTTGTGATCACGAAGACTCGGCACTGCTGGTCTACTACCAGTCCCGCACCACCCGGGCG
Source organism: Aeromonas sp. FDAARGOS 1417 (assembly GCF_019046985.1). NCBI lineage: Bacteria > Pseudomonadati > Pseudomonadota > Gammaproteobacteria > Aeromonadales > Aeromonadaceae > Aeromonas > Aeromonas sp. FDAARGOS 1417. The sequence goes on from NZ_CP077221.1 coordinate 962,381, forward strand.
CGGGATCTCGCCTGCTTTACCTTGGCGAACCACATCATGTCCTCCACCTTCTTCCACGAGCTGCGCACCCGCCAGCAACTGGGGTATGTGGTGGGTGCCGGCAACCTGCCCCTCAATCGCCATCCGGGGCTGATCTTCTATATCCAGTCACCGGTGGCGGGGCCGCAGATCCTGCTCGATGCGGTGGAGGAGTTTATCGACCTCTTCCCGCTCGCCATGCTCGAATTTACCGAGCAGCAGTGGCAAGAGAGCAAGGCGGGGCTGCAAGCCCAGCTGAGCGAGCGGGATGCCAACCTGCGCAGTCGCGGCCAGCGGCTGTGGGTCAGCATCGGCAACAAGGATCTGGGGTTTGATCAGCGGGAACGGGTCTGCGACGAGGTGGGCAAGTTGAGCCGCGCCGATCTGGTGCGCTTTATCACCCAACTGCGTTCGCGCACCTCCGATCGGCTGATCCTCTGCAGCTATGGTCAGGGGCACGAACATGACGAGCGGATCACCGGCCAGTTTATCGACGATCCACGGGCATTTCGGCTCAATGCCGCCACCTTCGAGGCCTGAGCAGGCCTCGACATCCCCCGTTTTTCCTGCCCACCGCAAATCGCAGACAATAAAAAGCCGACCCATCAGGGTCGGCTGGAAAAACCATAACAATTGCGACCAAAGCCGCCAAAAGTGAACATGAGCGTGAAAATCAGACACTGAGTTGCTGATCAGCAAGCGGGAAAGACCCGATACTCGCTTTGCAATGCCAACAGTGATTGAGAAACAGCCTCATATTAGGCACTCCCCCCGCCAGTCACGTTGATCTACGTCAAAGGAGGTAGCGAAGAGCGCGTAGCCCGATGATTTGTCGGCGCAGATCACCCTTTGCCCGCACGTTAGCTGCCCATTAACCCCGGCGAACCAGCCGGTAGGCCACCTCATCGAAGTAGGAGAGCTGACCAGACAGCACCCGTGGGTGATCCACCTCGGCGGCGCGCCCCAGCACCTCGATACGAAAATCGCGCTCGAACAGCGCCCGAACCTCCATCTCACCCACCGAAAAGGGGGGCTGACTCTGCTGCTCCGGCTGATATTCGAGGGTCACCAGCAGGATCTGGCCACCGGTCTCGACCAGTGAACTGATCAGGGCCGCATACTGGCGGCGCATCTCGGTCGGCAGGGCGATCAGCGCCGCGCGGTCATAGACCAGCCGGTAACGGCGACCCAACTCGGGGGCGGCGAAAAAATCCCCCTGAAAAATGCGCAGGCTGTCCACCTGATGGCATTGATAAGGGCCCACTTCGCTGACGGTCGCGGCGAGCTGGTTTTCACTGAAGAACTGGCTGACGGCAAGGCTCGATAACTCGAAACCGTCGACCGGATGACCCTGAGCGCTCAGCCAGAGCATGTCGCGGGACTTGCCGCACAGGGGAACCAGCACCGGCTCGTCCGCTTGCTGGGCCGACCACCAGGATTGCAGCCAGTGGTTGAAGTCCGCCTGATGAAAGCCAATCCGGTTCTCTTCCCAACGCTGATGCCAAAACGCAGCTTCCATCGTTATTACCCTTCTGTACTAAAGATGCCTCAATATCACAACTTAACCGGCACCGCGCAACCCTCTGCTCTCCCCTTTTTGCCGCGCAGCCTCTGCCTGTTATCAGGTGAATAACGAGGCGTCCCCTTGCCGCGCGCCTCGCTGTCGCAATGGGCGCTATTGGCTGCGTTTATGACGGACAAGACATACCAACCCATGCAAATACGTCATGCATTGATAGCCATTAATGAAAGAAGGGAATAACGTTGGCAGGCCAACCGTGCCTGCCAACGCCAGAAAGATCACGACAGCGTGGCGCGAGCGGCCGCCAGCTGGCGCTCGATATAAGCAAAATCGGGGCGTTCGGCGGGGAGTTGCGAGAGGCAGGCCGCTTTGAGCTGATGCAACCCATCAAGCGGTAAGTCTTGCGTATCGCAATGGGCCAACAGCTCTTCCAGCAGGCAACCAAAGGCGCGCACTTCCAAACGCTCAAGTCCTACGGCCCGCTCGCGGTTGCTGCGCCCATACAAAGAGGCGGCGCCAAAATCCCCCAGCAGGGCGCGAGCCGGTGCGTCAGACCCACGGGCAAACAGGATATTGTGACCGTAGAGATCCCCGTGCATGATGCCCGCGCGGTGCAGATGGCCCGCCACCGAGGCGATGCCGTGGGCCATCGCCAGCGCATCCGGCACACTCAGATGCAGCCCCTCGGGATAGACATCGCGGGTGCAGGAGTCCAGGCTCGGCGGTCCGGCCAGATTGGCAAAGGCCGGGTCGATCAGCTCCATCACCAGCGCCGGAATACCGGAGGGGTGATCCGCCACCTTGCCTATCACCTTGATAAGGTTGGGATGAGTGCCCGCCGCTAGCGACGCCGCCATCTCACAGCGAGGCAATCCATCGCTGGTCACCGCCCCCTTGAACAGCTTGACCGCAACCTGACTGGCATCGGCTCTGCCGCTCGCCTGAGTCACTTCATCAGCAGGATTACCCACAAGGGTGGCGCGATGGATAACGCCGGATGCCCCCTGACCCAGCAGCTCGCCCAACGCCAGCGTCTCCCAGGCAAGGGGAGCGACATGGGCATCATCGATGGCCCGCGCCTCCTCCCCTTCACTAAAGGGGTTGCCGGAGTAGGCAAGCCATGAAAGGCGAGGCAGCGAGAGCAGCCACTCGGGGAAGCGTTCGATGCGGTTGGCGGCGATGCGCAGCAACTCCAGCTTGCGGCAGTTGGCAAGGCTCGTCGGCAGCTCGCGCAGGCGGTTGCCCGCCAGCATCAACTTTTGCAGGGCGTCGCACTGGCCCAGCTCATCAGGCAGCCGCTCAATTGCGTTATCGGTCAGGATCAACCAGCGCAACCCCGCAGGCAGCGCCTTGGCCGAGACGGTAGCAATCCGGTTGGCCTTAAAGCCCACCATGGTGAGCGCCGGGCAGCGCCCCAGCACCTCGGGCAGCTCGGTAAAGCGATTCTCGGAGCAGAAGATGATGCGCAGTTTGCCAAACCCGGCCAGCTCGTCGGGGAGCGTGCTTAGCTGGTTACCGGTCAAATCCAGCACCTCCAGCGTCTCTTTCAGGCTCAAAATCTCGGGGGGGAAAACCGCAAGGTTTTCAGAGAGCTTCAGATGGCGGGCACCGCACAGTTCACCTGCGCGCAGCTGTTCCAGAGTATGCATAACCGTTTCTCAATCCTGATGATCTGCCTGATGACGTAGCCAGCCATCAGCGCGCGCCGAACCCGGGTCCGGCGATTTTAAAGGGGGGCATTATAAAGAATTCGGGGCGCAGTTCTCCCCTTTTGTTGCCACGAAGGCCTGTATCGACATGTAGCAAAACAAGTTGGAGAGAAAGAGAGCAAGATTCGGGTCGTCCCGGCGAGGAGTGGTTGCCATAGTGGGAGTCAAACCCAAGTCGGTTGGAACCTATTGGAGTTCCAACCCACAGCCAACCCTGTGAGCCACTTAGCTGGCGCACAACACACCTGCGAGGGAACTGCCATGTCATTACTGTCCACCAAGGTCGCCATCATCACCGGCGCCAGCTCCGGCATCGGTCGTGCCAGCGCCATCCTGTTTGCCCGCGAAGGGGCCTGCGTCGTCGTCGGCGCCCGCCGCCAGCCCGAACTGGATCTGCTGGTGGAGGAGATCCGCCATGAGGGGGGCCAAGCGGTGAGTCTGGCGGGAGATGTGAAAAGCGAGAGTTACGCCCGCGCTCTTGTTGATCTCGCGTTAACCCGTTTCGGCGGGCTTGATATCGCCTTCAACAACGCAGGTACCACAGGCACGCCGGGCAGCGTAGAGGAGCTTGAGCTGACGCAGTGGCAGGAAATTCTGGATACCAACCTCACCAGCGCCTTTGTGGGAGCCAAGTACCAGATCCCCGCCATGCAGGCTCGCGGCGGTGGCTCGCTTATTTTTACCTCTACCTTTGTCGGCCATACCCTGGGATTGCCCGGCATGGCGGCCTATGCGGCGAGCAAGGCGGGCCTCATTGGCTTGACCCGGGTGCTGGCCGCCGAGTATGGGGCACAAGGGATTCGGGTCAACGCCCTGCTGCCGGGGGGGACCGACACACCTATGGGGCGGGCTTTTGCCAATACGCCAGAGAGTCTCGCCTTTGTGCAGAATATGCATGCCCTCAAACGGCTGGCCCAACCGGAGGAGATCGCCCGCTCGGCCCTTTATCTCGCGTCCGATGCATCCAGCTTTACCACCGGCATTGCCCTGCTGGCCGATGGTGGGGTATCAATTTGTCGTACATGACGTTGTCGCCCCCAAGATCCTGCGACCGAAACCTTATCGTGAGAGCGCCTTATGTCTGATTACGCCCGCATCGCCGATGCCATCCGTTTTATCGCAAGTCAGGTGGAGCGTCAGCCCACTCTGGACGAGATAGCGGCGCACGTTCACTTAAGTCCCTTTCACTTCCAGCGGCTGTTCAGCCGCTGGGCCGGAGTGACGCCCAAACGCTATCTGCAGGTGCTGACCCTGGAGCGGGCCAAGGCGCTGTTGCAGGAGTCGCGCCCGCTGCTTGAGGTGGCCGATACCCTGGGCCTTAGCAGCGGATCGCGACTCTACGATCACTTCGTGCAGCTCGAAGCGGTAACACCGGGCGAGTACAAGCAGCGCGGGGCCGGGCTGGTTATCGATCACGGGGTGCACGACACCCCCTTCGGTCAGGCATTCGTCGCCCTGACCCCGCGGGGGGTGTGCAACTTTTCGTTTCTCGATGAAAAGGCCCCAGAGGCGCCGCTGGCCGCCCTCGCCCACAGCTGGCCCGAAGCGGAGCTGCGGGAGGCGCCATCACGCACCCAGAACGTCATCAACACCATGTTCGATGGCAGCAAGGCGCCGGATCGCCCCATCTCCTTGCACGTGAGCGGCACCAACTTTCAGATCAGCGTCTGGCGGGCGCTGCTGCAGATCCCGCCCGCCAAGGTGGTGAGCTACGCCCAGGTGGCAAGCGCCGTCGGCAACCCCAAAGCCGCCCGCGCCGTGGGTCTGGCGGTGGGCGCCAACCCCGTCGCCTTGATGATCCCCTGCCACAGAGTCATTCAGCAAAACGGCAAACTCGGCGGCTATCACTGGGGCGAGACCCGCAAACAGGCAATACACGCCTGGGAAGCGGCGAGGTATGAGTAAACGTGGCCTTTTTCTGCTCGCCCGATGGGGGAGAAACAGAACTGTTGGTGGTGAGTCAGCAAACAATCAGACAGCGCCAGACAAGCGTGCGGCGATATAAAGCACACAAATAGCGGTGCAATTTCATTGCACCCTACGACACTCTAAATAGCGGAGGAATACCCCAGCCAGATTAACATTTCTCTGTTGAAGTAAGAGTTTCAATACGATCTTGATGTGATAGACAAACGTCAATTCCGTACTCAGTCAACTTGTAGCTAAAATATTCATTACCATTAAAATCAGAACTATTTAATTTTTCGATCATACCTGAACGGGTGAGTTTTATTATAGCTAAGTTGATTTTTGCCGAACTTAAATCATATTTAGTAAAACGGTTATACAAATCCCAACTAACGCAACCTTCAACATCTGAGTTTACAGACTCAAGCAACACAGACAATGTGATCATATCTGTGTCGGTGAGCGTTGCTAATTGAGCATTTACATCAATGCGTGGTTTTTCCTGAACAGAATCAAGTTCAAGCAAACCTTGTGCTTTGAAAGCTCGTTTGATTTGTGTAGCGGAATAATTGAGAGATGACGCTAAGTCTTCGTCACTTCTGTTTGCATCAAAATCAGTTGGCGTAATACCTAGAAGATCACTTGGGAAATGCAAGTCAACGCCACGTGGTTTTACAATAAAACACCGGTTCTTTCCAATTGCACCAATAAACAAACCAAGTTCAAAAACAACATTATCTCTTACAACATACTTTTCTCTAGATCTGATAATTGTCAGATCATCAGGAGAGAAAATAAAAATAGAGAAATCCACAGACTTAGCTTTTGAAATCAAGTCATCAAGAGCGTTACTCGAAATATTAAATGTACCATTCCGCCATATTGTAACTTCTGCATCAAACTCTAAGTTTTCAGCAATTGCATCTGCTATAGGTAGGCTTTCAACAGATGAACCGATAAATACTCTTGGCTTTCTCATTGTTTCTCCAATCTTTTGTTAAAACTATCCAGAAAAAGCTGGAACGAAGTTAATAATTTATTAAATGTTATTTATTGAAATATTTCTCTAATACATTACCTGATGCCTCATCAACTCTGCAGTTGAATCCCGCAAAATTTCCTACCCATAATGGAGATTCACTTGTAATGTAAGTGTAGGCATCAACAGCACCTTGACTAATATCTGATGCCCGCCAAATAAAACTCCCTGCACGAGCATAACAAAATAGGTTTCTAGCCGGGCTATTTCGCTCAAAGGCCATCCAGTCATATATGACAAAAACGTGTTCGTTAATCAGTGATGCACTGAGGACTGGATATTCGCCTTTAAAGCGAACACCATCACCTTCGATCCAATTTTCATGCACTGTAAGCTTCATGTGACCTCTAATGGCGATTAGATGGGAAGCGGTACAGGTCAGTTTACTGAGCTTGCCATATAACTCTGCGGCTACTCTAGCTTGACATAAAAAGGCTGTTACCGAACCAGTATGCTAGCGAGCAAGGAAGATAAGAAAAAGTGTGAGATGACAATTTCCTGAGCAAGATCAACAAATTAATTAACAAGTACAAATACCGACCTCATAGCTGCGCTACTGGATCGTAGATAAAGAAAAGACGCCCTAAGGCGTCTTTTCTTTTATCTGGAGTCTGAAGCAAACCGGTTAGGAGATTTCCCCCTCCCCACCCTGCCCATAACCCTATCAGATCGGGGTGATGGAGGTGATATGGGCCGAGCCATCTAGAGACTGGAAGATCTGCACCACGGCTTCGCCATGGATCGGTTTGGCAAGCGGCACAGTGCTCTTGCACTTGAAGCGGTAGTTGGTGCCAGCCACCACTTGAGTGGAGACTTCAAAGGGTACGTACTGCACCCCGACAAATCCTTTCAGCGCCTGATCAAATAACGCCTGATCCTCGGCGGTCAGCTTGTGATATGCGGTCCATCCACCCACCAACACTGCTTGTTCTGACATATCAAACTCTCCGTGCTCTATGATCCCGACTCGTTTGGCCGTTCGGGCTGCGCCCCGTTGATTCAAGTGGTTTCCGGTCTCCACCGGGGTGTCATCACTGCCGGTTGGCGCGATAACGATGGGCAAATTTGCGCAGCTATCTGCAACTGGACCAGCCCTCCCCCCAGCCACGAGCCGCTGCTGACAGCGGGCTCAATTGACATGAGAGAGCCTAGTGCGGGATGGCAAAAATGCCCCTGTCATATATGACAGAGGCAAGGTGGCAAAAAAGCTGCTCGAAAAAAGAAGATGTATGGCGCAAACGATTGAGAAAAGAAAAGACGCCTCAAGGGCGTCTTTTTGCATTTTTATGCTCGATGGGCAGAAGAGCGCGAGCCGCTTATTCCCATTCGATAGTTGCGGGCGGCTTGCCGGAAACGTCGTACACCACGCGGGAGATACCGTTGATCTCGTTGATGATGCGGTTCGACACGTGACCGAGGAAGTCGTACGGCAGATGTGCCCAGTGGGCGGTCATAAAGTCGATGGTTTCGACGGCGCGAAGCGCAATGACCCAGTCATATTTGCGACCGTCGCCCATGACGCCAACGGAGCGCACCGGCAGGAACACGGCGAACGCCTGGCTGACCTGGTTGTAGAGGTCGGCTTTGCGCAGCTCTTCGATAAAGACTGCATCGGCGCGGCGCAGAATATCGCAGTACTCTTTCTTCACTTCACCAAGGACGCGCACGCCCAGACCCGGGCCCGGGAACGGGTGACGGTAGAGCATGTCGTAGGGCAGACCCAGCTCGAGGCCGACGCGGCGCACTTCGTCTTTGAACAGTTCGCGCAGCGGCTCGACCAGACCCATCTTCATCTCTTCCGGCAGGCCGCCGACGTTGTGGTGAGACTTGATGACGTGGGCTTTGCCGGTCTTGCTGGCAGCGGATTCGATAACGTCCGGATAGATGGTGCCTTGCGCCAGCCACTTGGCGTTTTTCAGCTTTTTCGCTTCATCATCAAACACTTCAACGAAGACGCGGCCGATGATCTTGCGCTTGGCTTCCGGCTCGTCAACACCGGCCAAGGCAGAGAGGAAGCGCTCTTCCGCTTCAACCTTGATGATGTTCAGACCAAAGTGGTCACCAAACATCTCCATCACCTGCTCGCCTTCGTTCAGACGCAGCAGGCCGTTGTCCACGAAGACGCAGGTCAGGCGATCGCCGATGGCGCGGTGCACCAGCATGGCGACCACGGAGGAGTCGACACCGCCGGAGAGGCCGAGGATCACTTCATCGTCACCCACCTGCTCGCGGATGCGGGCAACGGCGTCGTCGATGATGGTGGCCGGGGTCCAGAGGCATTCGCAGCCACAGATGTCTTTGACGAAGTGCTCCAGCATGCGGGCACCCTGACGGGTGTGGGTCACTTCCGGGTGGAACTGCACACCGTAGAAGCGTTTGGCTTCATTGGCCATGGCCGCGTGGGGGCAGGTCGGGGTCTGGGCGATGGTGGTGAAGTCGGCCGGAATGGTGGTGACCTTGTCACCGTGGCTCATCCAGACATCCAGCAGGGCATTGCCGTTGTCGGCGATGGCATCTTCGATGTTGCGCAGCAGCGCACTACTCTTGCCAGCTTCGCCCAGCACTTCCACCTTGGCGTAACCGAATTCACGCTCGGTAGAGGATTGCACCTTGCCACCCAGCTGCTCGGCCATGGTCTGCATGCCGTAGCAGATACCGAACACAGGGACACCGGCGTTGAACACATACTCGGGGGCGCGCGGGCTGCCCGCTTCGGTGACGGACTCGGGGCCGCCGGAGAGAATGATGCCGCTCGGATTGAATTCGCGGATCTGCTCTTCGGTTACGTCCCAGGCCCACAGTTCGCAGTAAACGCCGATTTCGCGCACGCGGCGGGCGATCAGCTGGGTGTACTGGGAACCGAAGTCGAGGATAAGGATACGGTGCTGGTGAATGTCTTTAGTCATTTTATTCCTGCATCAGGCTGATGTTGTCACAAAGGGCATGGGATAAAAAAAGGTGGAAAAACGGGGCGCAGGGCCCCGTTTTATCAGCCCATCCGATAGTTGGGGGCTTCTTTGGTAATGGTCACATCGTGGACGTGGGACTCTTTCATCCCGGCGCCGGAGATGCGCACGAACTCTGCCTTGGTGCGCATGTCGTCGATGGTGGCGCTGCCGGTCAGGCCCATGGAGGAGCGCAGGCCGCCCATCTGCTGATGGATGATCTCTTTGAGGCGGCCCTTGTACGGCACGCGGCCTTCGATGCCTTCCGGCACCAGCTTGTCGGCGGCGTTGTCGGTCTGGAAGTAGCGGTCGCTGGAGCCTTTGGACATGGCGCCCAGGGAACCCATACCACGGTAGGATTTGAAGGAGCGACCCTGATAGAGCTCGATCTCGCCCGGCGCTTCTTCAGTACCGGCGAACATGGAACCTACCATGACGCAGCTGGCGCCCGCGGCAATGGCCTTGGCGATGTCGCCGGAGAAGCGGATACCGCCATCGGCAATCACCGGAATACCGGTGCCTTCCAGCGCGTCAACGGCGTCGGAGATGGCGGTGATCTGGGGCACGCCCACGCCGGTCACGATACGGGTAGTACAGATGGAGCCCGGGCCGATACCGACCTTGACCGCATTGACACCTGCAGCAGCCAGCGCCTTGGCGCCCGCGGCGGTCGCCACGTTGCCACCGATGATCTGCAGATCCGGATAGGCGTCGCGAGTGGCCTTGATGCGATCCAGCACGCCCTGGGAGTGGCCGTGGGAGGAGTCGATCAGCAGCACGTCTACACCGGCTTCCACCAGCGCAGCGACGCGCTCTTCGTTGCCGGCACCGGCACCGACCGCAGCACCGACTCGCAGACGACCCTTGTCATCTTTACAGGCGTGGGGCTTGCGCTCGGCTTTCTGGAAATCTTTAACGGTGATCATGCCCTTGAGTTTGAAGTCGCCGTTCACCACCAGCACTTTTTCGATACGGTGCTTTTGCATCAGGGCAACCACCTCTTCACGAGGGGCCCCTTCACGCACGGTGACCAGACGATCTTTCTGGGTCATGATCTGTTCAACGGTCTGGGAGAGGTCAATCACGAAGCGCACGTCACGGCCGGTGATGATACCGACCAGCTGATTGCCGTCAGTCACCACGGGGTAACCGGCGAAGCCGTTCTTGTGGCTCAGCTCCTTGATTTGGGCGATGGTCATGTCAGGGCGCACGGTGACGGGGTCAGTGACCACGCCGCTCTCGTACTTCTTGACCTTGCGCACTTCGGCAGCCTGCTGCTCGATGGACATGTTCTTGTGGATAAAGCCGATACCGCCTTCCTGGGCCAATGCGATAGCCAGACGGGCTTCGGTCACTGTGTCCATGGCAGCGGAGATCATCGGGATGTTCAAGCTGATGGCGGAGGTCAGCTTGGTACGCAGATCGGCAGTATTGGGAAGAACTTCGGAGTGGGCGGGAACCAACAGTACATCGTCGAAGGTTAACGCTTCTTTGGCAATCCTGAGCATGGCAATATCTCACCGTTGAGGAAGTGGGGGTGTAAAATATTGCCGACGAAGTTTACTCACGCATTGGTCACTGGTAAAGAAGTTTTTTGAATTTTTTATGGCATAGCCCTCTTTTAGGCGGCCAAAACGCCAAAAAACCAAGATTATCAGTACGAAAAGCGCCATTTCGGGGCAAAAGAGTTGGCTAACCGGTGATTTATGCAAAACCGGTAGGTGCCGACGCAGCGCAACCCCCATGCAAAGAGATGATCGACAGGGGCTCAGGGGGCAAGCGGCCTCTGACCACCCTCCCCTTGTTTTGTGTCCTTGTATTGTCTCTTGCCCTCGCGGCGACCACTCGCACCGGTATCATTCTCTTCTCAATCTCCTTTGCTCGGGCTGGATAATAAATTTCGCCCGCTGCCAATATATATTTTCTGGCACAACAAGGGTTGCCTATCTTTATTATTTTCGCCCCACCATCCGCAGCAAGGTATTATCTTTATCCAGCAGATGATGTTTCAACGCCCCGACAATGTGCACCAGCAAAAATGCCAGCATGATATATGGCAAATATATATGGCCTGTGTGAGCAAGATCCCGAACGGATTCACTGAATGGAATCACATTGGCAGGATCATGGATATCTGGATTCATCGGAATAATAGACCAGCCAAATATCGCAACACCTCGGCCAGCCGCTGCGGAATAACAGAGACCGGACACCGGAATAAGCAGCGTTGAAATCAGCAAACCCCAGTGGATCGCCCTGGCTGCCAATGCCTCGTAAACAGGATATTGACGCACAGGCTCAGGCCACCCTTTAACAAGGCGGAGAATGGCACGGGGCAGGATCAAGATCAGTGCAATCACCCCCAGAGATTTATGCAGCGCATAGAGATCCCATATTTCAAATTTCACCATCAGATAACCGACAAGGGTCAGGCCAATCATCAGCAAGGCAACCGACCAGTGCAGCAAACGGGTCGTCAAACTTAAGTGGATTGAGGGATTCATAAGCTACTCCAAACAGGGGGCGAGTGAACGCTGGTCAAGATGGTGGCGCCGTGAATATCAGCGGGACAAGAGATATCAACGGCGTCGAGGCAAGCCGCGACTTGGCCAGATGCGGGCAAGCGCGAGGGCTTTGTCGGGAGCCATACTGCCTGCCCGGATAAACGGCAGCGTTTCCAATCTTGCTTTTCTGCTGCTGGCGCCGCCTGCTTAACGCCCTCCCCCTGTTTCGGGTTAAGATAGCGGCCATCGTTTTATCCCGGCCCCGCCGGAGCAGACCACAGGTACGCCTTTGAACCGATTTACCCCATCCAATGCGGCGAGCGGCCGCGAGCAGCAGGTCTTTACCGTCACCCGCCTCAACAGCGCCGTGCGCATGATCCTGGAGCAGGATCTGGGGCTGGTGTGGCTGACCGGCGAGCTATCCAATCTGGCGATGCCAAGCTCCGGCCACTGGTACTTCTCCCTCAAGGACATGTCAGCTCAGGTGCGCTGCGCCATGTTCAAGGGCAACAACCGGCGGGTGGCGTTTCGCCCGCAGGATGGCATGCAGGTGCTGGTGCAGGCGCGGGTCTCCCTCTATGAGCCGCGCGGCGACTACCAGTTGATCATCGAGTCGATGCAACCCGCAGGCGACGGCGTGCTGGCGCTGCGTTTTGAAGAGCTCAAGCGCCACCTCGGTGCCGAGGGGCTGTTTGACGAGAGCCGCAAGCGGCCGCTGCCCCGTGAACCACGGGCGGTGGGCCTTATCACCTCCGCCACCGGCGCCGCCCTGCACGATATGCTGACGGTGCTCAAACGGCGTGCGCCGGATCTGCCGGTCTTTATCTACCCGACTCAGGTGCAGGGGAGCGCCGCCATCAGCCAGATCGTCGCAGCGATCGCCAAAGCGAACCAGCGCGCCGAGGTGGATGTGCTGATCGTCGGCCGTGGTGGTGGCTCCCTCGAAGATCTCTGGTGCTTTAACGAAGAGGCGGTGGCGCGCGCTATTGCCCACTCAGCCATTCCGGTGGTGAGCGCGGTGGGCCACGAGGTGGATGTCACCATCAGCGACTTTGCCGCCGACTTGCGCGCCCCTACCCCGTCGGCTGCCGCCGAGCTGGTGGCGCCAGACAATCAGGCCCGCATCCAGCGCCTCGCCCACCTCAAGCAGCGACTGCTGCAGGCGATGAGTCGCCAGCAGACCGCCGCCCGCCACGATTTCATCCTGCTGCAAAAGCGGCTCGACCATCAGGATCCGAAACGGCGGCTGGAACAGCAGTCCCAGCGACTCGACGAACTCTCCACCCGTTTGCAACAGCTATTGCGCCAGCGGCTGCATCAGGGAGAGCGGCGCCTCACCAACCTTGAGCTGCGCCTGCAGAGCAAGAGTCCGGAGCGCCTCTTGGCAGCTGGCAAGCGCCGCCACCAGCTGGCCGAGGAGCGGCTCCATGCCCTGATTGCCAAGCGGCAAGACCTTGCTAGTCACCGCCTCGCCATGCTCACCGCCCGCCTCGACGGGGTAAGCCCGCTTGCCACTCTGGGGCGTGGCTACTCCATCACCCGCACTGCGCGTGGTGAGGTCATTAGCCGCGCCGATCAGGTCAACAATGGCGATCAGCTCATCACCACTCTGGCGCAAGGGAGCCTGCAGGTACGGGTCGAGGGCATTAAGCCGTAACTCGTTCTTTTGAGCCACAACCGGGAACCGCACCTCGCAGGCAACCTGTCGCCTCGTTCAAGCCGATATAACCTGTATGGAGATGGTATTCACCTGACAGTTGCCCACAAAAGGGAGTGTATTGCTCGCAGAGTGAGACTGCAAAACCCGAGGAACATCATGAAAGATCACGCGCAATCATCAATGCAGAGGAATGACCAACCTTCAGGCTCGAGTGACATACTTCATGAATACAGTGTCTCCTTTCTAGGGAGAATGGTTATGGCGGCGTTGTTTCCCAAATCAGCTAAAAAGTCATGACTTCCCCAGCCCCAGGTGACCGTTACACTCGGGGCTTTCTGACTGGCAGACCAAGCCTGTTCAGTTTGTTTATCGCACTCACATACGCCATCACTTCCCCTACCTGACCGTTGTATGTGCGCAGACTGATTTTGCCCATCATTAACTGCTTGAACCGATACATCGCCGTCTCTGCCAGCGAGCGCCGGTGATACCCCAATATCTTCTTCCAGTGCGCCAGCCCTTCCTTGCGCATCACCAGCACCGCCTCATTTCTTGGGTGTCCCTTTTTCCAGAGCCCTGCATTCTTGCGAGGCGGGATACAGGCTGTCGCCCCTTTGCACGAGATAAGCTGATGGCTGGCTTTGCTGTCGTAGGCGCCATCCGCATAAACATGTCCCAGCTTGCGCCGCAGTGGGTTGAGCAAGGTGGGCAGCACCTCGGCATCATGGACATTTTCCAACGACACTTCCGCCGCCACAATATCGTGGGTCACCGGGTCTACCGCCAGATGCAACTTGCGCCACACTCGCCGCTTCTCGGCGCCGTGTTTTCTGACTTTCCACTCGCCTTCGCCAAACACCTTCAGCCTGGTTGAATCGATAACTAGGTCGGTAATGCCTTCCTTTGGGGGCTGTCGATAAGCCACTGTCACCGTGCGAGCGCGCTTGCTTACGCAGCTATAGTCCGGTGCGCACAACGGCACATTCATCAACTCGAACAGGGAGTCGAGTAGTCCCTGAGTGGCCCGCAGAGTGAGGTTGAAAATCCCCTTGAGCATCAAAGGTATAAATGGTCTGGTCGGTGTAGAGCTGGCTGCGGCCCCGCCGTCCGTGATGGTCGTGGTGAAACCAGTTGTTCATGGCCTCGGCATCAACCCAGAAGGTGAGTGAACCACGGTTAGTCAATGATTTGTTGTATTAAGGCCAGTTGGTGATGGGATGAAGCGATATACCCATGATGCAGACTTGAAGAGGATGGTGGTGATCAGATCACCAAGTCCTCAGTTAGTTCCATTCAAGCGGCATCGATTTGGGAAACAACGCCAATCTGAGCATTTTAACTTTTGCTCCCGCCTCCACTGCCAACACCTCAATGCCGCCATTTGTTGTGAACACGTAGGCATTGTCGCCGCACCTCAATCAGGTGCGAAATGTCAGATATAAAAAATCCCCGCCGATTGGCGGGGATTTTTATTGGGTTCTGCTTCATCCCGCGAGCGGGAGAGCACGCTTAGCTGGCCTTGCGCAGGATCTGCTCAAGGTAGTCGGCGAAGCGGTGACCGTGATGCTCCAGCAGTTTCGGGAACATGGAGATGGAGGTCATGCCCGGGAAGGTGTTGATTTCATTCAGCAGGATCTCCCCCTCCTCGGTCAGGAAGAAGTCGATGCGCGAGAGATGGGTCAGTTTCAGCTGACGGAACGCTTTGAGGGCATACTCGTGGATCGCATCGGCCTGCGCCTGGGTCAGCCCCTCGGCACGCAGTGCCGTCTCGGTATGGCTGGCGCTGCTGTACTTCTCTTCATAGCTGTAGAACTTGTCCTGCGGCACGCAGATCTCGCCCGGATAAGTCGCCACCAGCTCGTCACCGTACTGGTAGACTGCCACTTCCAGCTCGCGCGGCTTGACCGCTTTCTCGATCAGTACCTGTTCGGAGTAACCGAAGGCATCGGCAATACTTTTTACCAGATCCGCTTCGTTGCTAGCGGAGTAGCAGCCAACGGAAGAGCCCTGGGAAGCGGCCTTGATAAAGACCTTGCCCCACTTGGCCAGCGCGGCTTTGGCCTCGGCAAGCGCCGCCTCATTTTGCTCGGTCAGGAACAGGTATGGGGTGTTGGGAATGCCGATGGCGGAGAGCCACAGCTTGGTGCTGATCTTGTTGAAGCAGATCTTGCTCGCCTCGGCATCGCAACCGAGATAAGGCAATCCGGCCAGCTCGAGGAAGGATTGCAGATCGCCGGTCTCACCCGGGTAGCCATGGATGCAGGGCACCACGTAATCCACCGGACGGGCCACGCTGTCAAACGAAAGCAGCTTGTCGAGCCCCAGCTTGCACTCGCGGCCATCGGCACTGAGCCAGCGATCGGCGAACATCTCGACGCGGGTCACTTCGACACCGGGCAGAAGGCCCAGTTGTTGCTCGAGGAAATTGGCGCTGCGCAGAGAAACTTCGTGCTCGGAGCCACCGCCGCCGCACAGCAGCAAGACATGCATGTTCTTCATTAGATGTGATCCCTTGGGAAAAGCGGCCTCGTCATGACCATTTGATAAGCCAACCACCATAAAAACCGGACGAAGCCAGATACGAACATAAGTGCGCGCCAGTGTAGCAAGGGAGATCAACCCTTGTCAGCTGATGGGAGACCCATGACCCCACTTCTTGCAGTGAAAAGTCTCCCCTGTGTCAAAATCGGGACACATTGCCCCTCAGCGCGGGGGATCGACCCTTCCCATGCCGTTGCCATTGACCCGAAACCAGCCGGCAATGCTGTAGCGCTCCTGATTGGCAGGCAGCACCTCGTGGGGAAACTCCTCGGAGAGAAACATGACCAGCCGCCCCCCCTTGGGGCTCACATCCATCAGAAACTGCTCCTTGTCGTCATACATGCGCAGCACTCCCCCCGCTTCGGGCAGCCAGTCGTTGTTGAGGTAAAACACGGTGGTAAGACGGCGGTTGGAGCGACCGGCAAAGGCATCCCGATGGGTGGCGTAAAAATCCCCGCTGCGATAGCGGGCGAAGTGGGCCTCGTAGTCGAACAATCCCAGCATCAGCATCCGGTTGGCGGCAAGACGCAGGGACTCCATCCGGGCGAGGTAGTCAGCCACCGGCGCACCGAGGGAGGGCTCCAGCCA
Organism: Aeromonas sp. FDAARGOS 1417; assembly: GCF_019046985.1. NCBI lineage: Bacteria > Pseudomonadati > Pseudomonadota > Gammaproteobacteria > Aeromonadales > Aeromonadaceae > Aeromonas > Aeromonas sp. FDAARGOS 1417. Next base: position 978,815 of record NZ_CP077221.1, read on the forward strand.
GTGGATCTGGTCACGGCGAATGTCGGGATTGCCCTGATGCAGGGCGTCACGGCCGATCCCGGCCGGTTGCCATTCGCCTGGCAAACAGGCTTTGAGGGCATCCACCTCGGCGGCAGTCAAAAAATCATCCACTATCACCCATCCCCGGGTGTAAATGGCATCCATGGCAGCTTGATAGTCCAAGATTGGCTCACAATGAGTGGAAAGAGGGCGCTTTGTAGCGACTTACCGGCAAAGTCACAAACCGGTTTGCTTCTCTTGAGAAGTCCCAACATCAATACGCGAGTTGCTGCCCGCCTCCCCGCATTTTTGTCGCCAGTTGTGATCCCGCTCCGCCAACAGGCGTATTGGCTGTCGAAACTGTGATGGCCCTTGCAATCGGTACGAAGAGACGCCGCGGCCTCCTTGCGGTACCAAGAGCCAACCGATACCGTAGCCGCATCGCCATGTTGCTGTTCATCCGGCGCTTGTCTCTGTCACCGACCGAACTACTCACGGCACAGCCCGCGCATCACCCACGAAAGGATCTTCTCATGCCTCTGCCCGATCTCACTTTGCAACGACTGGATGGTACCCCCTACCCGCTGACTCAACTGGCGGGCAAGGTGGTGCTGGTGGTCAATGTGGCCAGTCGCTGCGGCTTTACTCCCCAATATGAAGGGCTGGAAACGCTCTATCGGGAGCTCGGCCCCAAGGGGCTGGTGATTTTGTGCTTCCCCTGCAACCAGTTTGGCAATCAGGAGCCGGGGGATGCGGACGAGATCGCCCGCTTCTGCTCCCTCGACTATCCGGTCACCTTCCCCATCATGGCCAAGTGCGATGTCAATGGTGAGCATGCCCACCCCTTCTATCAGTGGCTCAAGCAACAGAAACCGGGCTTTCTTGGGCTGGAAAACGTCAAATGGAACTTCACCAAGTTCCTGATCGACCGCGATGGCAATGTGGTAGAGCGTTTCGCCCCCCAGGCCAAACCGGAGAGTCTGGCCGAGCAGATCCGGGAGATACTCTGACTCTCCTGAGCCGTTTTACGCCACTGCGTTGAACGATTGTGTGGCGGCCGGTGCGACAGCTACTGCGCAGCGGCCGCTCTTTTGCTATATTACGGCCCCACTATCTTTTCCATATCGTGGCTAGCCCCAACATGCTGGCTGCCCGTTGAGCCAAAGGCTCATCTCAGGAGTTTCTCTCGAACATGTCATTCAACGAACTGGGTCTGTCTCCGCATATTCTGCGGGCCGTCAAGGAGCTGGGTTACGAACAGCCAACCCCCATCCAGCAGCAAGCGATTCCGGCCATTCTGGCCGGTCAGGATGTGCTCGGCGGCGCTCAGACAGGCACAGGCAAAACGGCCGGTTTCACCCTGCCGATGTTGCAGCGTCTGCTGGCCAACCACGGTCGTGGCCGTCGTCAGGTGCGCGCACTGGTACTGACCCCGACCCGCGAACTGGCGGCCCAGGTGGGCGAAAGCATCATCAAGTATGCCCACCACCTGCCGTTCAAGACTCTGATCGCCTATGGCGGTGTCAGCATCAAGCCCAATCTGGACGCCATCAAGCTGGGGGTGGACATTCTGGTCGCCACCCCGGGCCGTCTGCTGGATCTGCTGACCCAGGGCGCTCTAACCCTGAGCCAGCTCGAAGTGCTGGTGCTGGATGAAGCGGACCGCATGCTCGACATGGGCTTTATCGTCGACATCCGCCGCATCATGAAGGCGCTGCCTGCAGAGCGGCAAACCCTGCTCTTCTCTGCCACCTTCTCAAACGACATCAAGGCGCTGGCGGATGATCTGCTGAACGACCCCACCCTGATCGAGGTGGACCCCAGCAATACTGCCGCCGAGCAGGTGACCCAGCGCATCATTCAGGTGGATCGGGAACGCCGCCGCGAGCTGCTCTCCCATATGATTGGCCGTGGCAACTGGCAACGGGTACTGGTGTTTGTTCGCACCAAGCAGATCGCCGACCGCCTCGCCCAGCAGATGCAAAAAGATGGTCTAAATACCGTGGCGATCCATGGTGACAAGAGCCAGGGTGCCCGCAACCGGGCGCTGGCCGATTTTCGCAGTGGCGAGGTGCGGGTGCTGGTAGCGACCGATATCGCCGCCCGCGGTCTCGATATCGATCAACTGCCCTACGTGATCAACTTTGAACTGCCCCAAATGGCGGAGGATTACATCCACCGTATCGGCCGTACCGGCCGCGCCGGTCGTGGCGGCGAGGCCATCTCGCTGGTCAGCCAGGACGAGCTGGGTCAGCTCAAGGCTATCGAAGCCCTGATCGGCCAATCCCTGACCGTGGAGATCCTGGAAGGATATGAGCCAAGCGGCAAGCCGAGTCGCCAGACTCTGCCCGGCAGCAAGCCGGTGCAGAACCCGCCTCGGGCTCGCGGTCATGCCAACGCCAAGAGCAGCAATGCCAAGGGCAAGCCAGCCGCTGGCAAAGGCAAGGGTGACGCCAGCAAAAAACCGGCCCAGTCTCCTCAAAACAAGTCCCGCAAGCGCGAAGTAGTGGGCGAGGATATCGGCTTTGCACCGATGCGCCGCTTGCCCAAAGCAATGCGCGACAGCTATCAGGAGAGCAGCGACGAGTAAGCTCGCGCGACGCTAACTGCCAAGCCAAAAGAGGGAGCCTGCAAGGCTCCCTCTTTCGTTATGGATCGCACGGAGTCGTGCAAGTGCTCCGTGCAAATGCTCCGCTCAGGCTCAAACCAGCGAATGGCGCACCGCGGCGGTACCATGGCTGGGCGGCGCTGAACCATCTAGCGGATTGAGCTGCAAGAACTCGAACAAGCCAGCCTGCATATTGACGTTCCAGAAGCGTCCGGCGAGGGTGAGTTGCAACCGTGTGCTCTCGATCTCGGCCAGCCCGTGCTGCTGCCAGGCGGCAAAAAGCGGCATCAGATGGGCCAGCAAAGGCGCTGGCAGACGATCCAGCGCCAGCACGCCACTGTCGAGAGCTCCACGCAGCAGACCGTCCATCCTTGCATTGGGATTGCGTCCCATCACCATTCCGGGCGCCCGCTTGCCACTGGCCAGCGCGTCGTGCCAGGGGGCCAGATCCCGTCCATACATCAAGCCATGGCCAAGAATGCTGCCCCCAGCACCGGCACCAAAGGGGAGGATCTCCGCACCGCGCTTGGCCATCTGGTTATAACGACTCTGCTCGGCCGGGCTGCGCCGCCAGTGACTGCAAGAGAGACGCTCCCAGCCGTGAGCTTCCAGTTGCGCCCCGCCATAGGCATACATGGCCGCCCGCTGCTGGCCATCGGCGAGCCAATCCAGGGTGCCCTTCTCCTGCGCCCGCTCCAGATTTGTGCCCTGCATGGCGATGAGCTGGTAGAGATCGACCCCGTGTACACCACTCGCCATCACATCGCGGATATCCTGCTGCCACACGGCATCATCCTGACCGGGCAGACCAAAGATGAGATCCGCCACGATCACAGCCGCATCATCCCGGGTCAGATCACCCAGACGGGTCAGCAGCGTCTCCCTGTCATCGAAACGGGCCGCCTGCTGACGCACCCGGGTATCAAAGCTCTGCACCCCGAAGGAGAAGCGGTTAAAGCCCCCCGCCAGCGCCACCTGCCATTTCTCATCATCAAAGCCGTTGAGGCGCCCCTCCAGCGTCACCTCGGCATCGGCCGACAACGGAAAACGGCGGATCACGGCGGCCAGAATGGCCAGCTCGTCGGCGCTCATGTCGGTCGGCGTACCGCCCCCTACATAGACGGCTGAAAACGGCATGCTCTGCGCCAGCGGGGTGTCAGCCGCCTGCGCAAGAGAGGTACAGAGGGCGTTGACATAGCGGTTGATCCGCGCCGGATTGGCGCCATTTTCAAAGAAATTGCAGAAGCTGCAGCGCTTTCGGCAAAACGGAATATGGATGTAGAGGGCACGCTCCTCAGCTTCACTCTCTCGCTGCCACCAGCTCTGCCAGCCAGCCTCATCCAGCGGGAAGGGGCGCATCCCTCCCCGACTGGCGTGAGCCGAGGTCTTGGCGCTAAAAGCAAACTTGAGGGGATCCGGCGTGGCAATACCGGTCATGGAAGGGGTCAGATTCATGATGGTCACTATTATCAGCAAATAATGACAATGATAACGATTATCGTTACTGGCAATTTGTTCTGGATCAACCCGAGGAGCAGCCCCCCTCCCGAAAGGCATTTTGGCAACCTGCATTACCGATCTGCTTAACAGATTATTTACTCAAGAGTGGTTATCGTGTGCCGATAGAGAACCATCTCCCGCCGTTTCTTCGTCTACGATCAAGATGATACGGGATCACATAACAACACCAAGCGCATGGAACTTGCCCAAAATGCATAACCTCTCCTTGAACTGGAAAATATTCCTCCCTCTTGCGCTGGTCATCAGCACCACCTTTGGCCTCTGCTTCGAACTCTCCGCCTGGCTGCAACGGGATCTCGCCATCCGGCTGGCAGAGGAGAAAGTTGAGAGCATGGCCAACACCTATATGGATCAGGTGAACGTGCTGATGATGACAGGTGGCATGGCCAACCGGCAGATAGTGCAGACCAAACTCAAGAGTGAAGCGGGCATCGTTGAGGCCCGTCTGGTGCGCGCACCAGCAGTAAGCAACCTGTTTGGCCCAGGTCATCCGGATCAGAAAGCGCAGGATCCCCTCGATGAGCGAGCCATCAATCAGGGCGAAGCCATTCTGGAGCAGCAGGACAACCGGCTCACCCTGATCAAACCGTTCAAAGCCTACAAGGAGTATCGCGGCACCCAGTGCCTCACCTGTCATCAGGTCAATGAGGGGACCGTGATGGGGGCTGTGCGGATCAGTTATGACCTCAGCCACACCTTCGGCGAGATCCGCCACAACAACCTGATCCTGAGCGGCAGCCTGGCCGCCGTCTTTAGCCTCGGCTTCGGCTTGCTCTGGTGGGTATTGCAACGCTACGTGAAACACCCTCTGCGCCAGCTGCAGCTCACCATGATCCGGATGGCCAAAGAGCGCGACCTCGCCCTCCCCCTAGTCAATCACAGCCGGGATGAACTGGGCCAGATGACCCGTGCCGTCAATGACATGGTGCAGGGATTCCGCCACAGCCTGCAGGAGGTGGAAGGGGCAACCCACCAGCTCTATCAGGAGTCGAACCAGATCCGTCAGGTGGCGACCCAGACCGAAAACTCGGCCCGTCAACAAGAGGGGATGACCACCCAGGTCGCCGCCGCTGTCAGCGAACTGGCCGCCAGCTCTCATGAAGTGCGCGAACATGCCCGCCACAGCGCCGAGCTCTCCGCCCTCACCAATCAAGATGCCGCTGACACCAGTCGCCTCGCCCAGCACTCCATCACCGATATGGGCGAGATGTCGGCAGAGATCGATCGGGTGGACCAGGTGATCCAGCAACTCGATAGCCGCTGCCTGGCGGTTGACGGTGTGCTCGAGGTGATCAAGGGGATTGCCGATCAGACCAACCTGCTGGCCCTCAACGCTGCGATTGAAGCGGCCCGGGCTGGTGAGCAAGGCCGTGGCTTTGCGGTGGTAGCCGATGAAGTGCGGGCCCTCTCCAACCGTAGCCGCGCCGCCAGCGAGGAGATCTCCCAGATGATCGCCGCCCTGCAAAATGAGGCCCAGAGCGCAGTTACGGTGATCGGGGATGCAAAAAGCAAAGCCGATGAGAGCATCAGCAAGACCGAAGCGACCCTGGCAGCCATGCAGAACATCATCGAGCGCATCGCCCGCATCAACGACCTCAACGCCCAGATGGCGCAGTCGGCCGAAGAGCAGGACAGGGTCTGCCATGAGGTAGACAGCTCGGTGAGCGATATTCGCAACACCTCCAACGACACCCTGGGTCAGGCGCACGCCGCCAACCTCGCCAGCATTCAGTTGGTGGAGCAGTGTCAGAAACTGGAGGCGCTGCTGAAAACCTACCGTTGGTAATCCGCTTCACCAACGAAAAAGCGCGACCCGAGGGTCGCGCTTTTGCTTTATGGATTCGATTTGGCCGAACGGCAGCGTTGCTGTTCCAGCGGCGCGTTGACGATTAACAGCGCCGCCAGGATAGCTTTAACGGGCGTTACGGGTTGCGACGGCATCCGCCAGGTTGCGCAGCAACACTTCGGTATCAGCCCAGCCGATGCAGGCATCTGTGATGCTCTGACCGACGGTGAGTTCACACCCTTCCACCAGATCCTGACGCCCTTCCACCAGATGGCTCTCCACCATCACCCCAAACACCGCCTTGCTGCCGGCACGCAGCTGACCGGCTACATCTTCAGCCACCACCATCTGGTTCTTGAACTGTTTGCTGCTGTTGGCGTGACTAAAGTCGATCATCACCTTCTGTGGCAGACCGGCCTTCTCCAGCCCCTTCACAACTTCGCTGACATGGGCGGCGCTGTAGTTCGGCTCACGACCACCACGCAGGATGATGTGACAGTCCGGGTTGCCGCGGGTCGCCACGATGGCGGAGTGACCGTATTTGGTGACCGACAGGAAGTGGTGCGGCGCACTGGCAGCGCCAATGGCATCGATGGCAACCTTGATGGTGCCGTCAGTGCCGTTCTTGAAGCCCACCGGACAGGAGAGGCCGGAGGCCAGCTCGCGGTGTACTTGGGATTCAGTGGTACGGGCACCGATAGCGCCCCAGGTCATCAGATCCGCCACATATTGCGGGGTGATCATGTCGAGGAACTCGGAGGCAGTTGGCAGCCCCATGTCGTTGAGATCCAGCAACAGCTTGCGACCAATGCGCAGACCGTCGTTGATCTTGCAGCTATTGTCGAGGTACGGATCGTTGATCAGCCCCTTCCAGCCCACTGTGGTGCGCGGTTTTTCGAAGTAGACCCGCATCACGATCTCCAGCTGACCTTTCAGCTCGTCGCGCAACGCCTTGAGGCGCTTGCCGTACTCCAGCGCGGCAACCGGATCATGGATGGAGCAAGGACCAATCACCACCAGCAGACGATCATCTTCGCCAGCCAGGATATTGTGAATGGCCTGACGGGATTCAAAAACGGTGGACGAGGCCACCTCGGTAGCCGGAAACTTCTCAAGCACTGCAACCGGGGGTAATAACTCTTTGATTTCACTGATACGAACGTCGTCGGTTTGATGCTGCATGACAAGGCTTCCTGCTAGATGACTGCGATTAGGAAATCTCAACATAGCCCGCGACAGGGCATGTGTAAATAGGAAATTACAGCAATTACAAAACTATTTTATATGGCAATCTTGCAAGTTATTGAAATGATGCTAGGCGAAATGGAAGTGCGGATGAGGAAGGCAAAAAGGCCCGCTCAGCGCGGGCCCGAAGCGTCGGTGATGACGGGTTTGTCAGTGATCAGCCACGCTGGCTGATACTGGCCAGCTTGTCGAAGTAATCCGGGAAGGTCTTCGACGTGCACTTGGGATCATTGATGGTGACCGGAGTATCCGACAACGCCACCAGCGAGAAGCACATGGCGATACGGTGATCGTTGTAGGTATCGATCTCGGCATGCTTGAGCTGGGTCGGCGGGGTCACGGTGATGAAGTCATGCCCCTCCTCCACTTCGACGCCCAGCTTGTGCAGCTCAGTCGCCATGGCGTGCAGACGGTCGGTCTCTTTCACCCGCCAGTTGTAGATATTGCGAATGGAGGTCGGCCCCTCGGCAAACAGCGCGGCAACCGCGATGGTCATGGCCGCATCGGGAATATGGTTCATGTCCATATCCACTCCGTGCAGCGGCGCCTGCTCCGCCTCGATGAAATCATCACCCCAGGTGATGCGCGCGCCCATCTTCTCCAGCACGTCGGCGAAGTGAATATCACCCTGAATGCTGTGCTTGCCGATACCAGTAACCCGTACCTTGCCCTTGATGGCACCCGCCGCGAGGAAGTAGGAGGCGCTGGAGGCATCCCCTTCCACCAGAAAGTCACCCGGGCTGATGTAGGTCTGGTTGCCCTTGATGTAGAACAGCTTGTAGTTGTCGTGCTCGATGACCACCCCGAACTGCTTCATGATGTGCAGAGTGATGTCGATGTAAGGCTTGGAGACCAGCTCCCCCTTGATGTGGATCCGGGTATCACCGGCCGCCATTGGCGCCGCCATCAAAAACGCGGTAAGGAACTGGCTGGAAACGGAACCATCGACGTGCACATCGCCGCCCCACAGCCCCTTGGCATCCACCACCAGCGGCGGATAACCATCGTGTTTCAGGTACTGGATATGGGCACCCGCTTCACGCAGGGCATCCACCAGATGGCCGATGGGACGCTCTTCCATGCGCGGCTCGCCGCCCAGGGTATATTCACCGGAGCCGAGGCACAGGGCGGCGCACAGCGGTCGCATGGCGGTACCGGCGTTGCCGAGGAACAGATTGACCGGCTCTTTCACCGCAAAGCTGCGACCCAGACCCTGCACGGTACACTCAGTCTTGTCGGCGGAGAGCTTGTACTTGACCCCGAGCTGGGTCAGCGCAGCCAGCATATGACGAATGTCATCGCTGTCGAGCAGGTTGGTCAGACGGGTGGTGCCACGAGCCAGCGCCGCCAACAGCAGCGCACGGTTAGAGACACTCTTGGAGCCGGGCAGATTGACCTCACCGGCCACACGAGAAATGGGTTCCAAACGCAACGAATTCATAGACTTCCTGTGCTATCTCAAAAATAAACGCCTGTCCGGACGTTAACAGCCTGCGTCCCGCTCGGCAAGGGCACTTTCAGGGGAAATCGCACGGCAAACGCCAGCGCGCTGGTTCTGTTGAAAAAAAGACGCCGGGGTATCCCCGGCGTCTTGAATCACTGCAATAGCTGGAAGCGGCTCACGGGTTGTCACGAGAGGCCACCAGCAAACACATAGGGGCTCTGTTCTCAGCCGTTGCGCTTGGCAAAGCCATCCATAAAGCTGACCAGGGCCTTCACTCCCTCCAGCGGCATGGCGTTGTAGATGCTGGCGCGCATGCCACCGACGATGCGGTGTCCTTTGAGGGCCAGCAGACCAGCCGCTTCCGATTCGGCCAGGAACTGCTTGTCCAGCTCGGCATTTTTCAGCTGGAACGGGATGTTCATCCGCGAACGGCAGCTGACATCCACCTGATTGCCATAGAAGCTCGACTGATCGAGATAGTCATAGAGGAAGTCGGCCTTCTCCTTGTTGCGCGCTTCCATCGCCTCGAGGCCACCCTGTTCTTTCAGCCACTCGAACACCAAACCGGCCAGATACCAGGCGTAGGTGGGCGGCGTGTTGAACATGGAGTCGTTCTTTGCAGTGAGCTTGTAGTCAAAAATCGAGGGGACATCGGCTCTGGCCTGATCCAGCAGGTCATCGCGCACGATGGCGATGGCAAGCCCGGACGGGCCGATATTTTTCTGGGCACCGGCATAGATGATGCCAAAGCGGCTCACATCGAGAGGACGGGAGAGGATGGTGGAGGAGAGATCTGCTACCAGCGGCACCTCGCCGGTGGCCGGGATGTCAAACATCTCGATGCCATCAATGGTTTCGTTCGGGCAGTAGTGAACGTAAGCCGCATCGGCGCGAAACGCCGGGGTCGGCAGCAGGTGGGAGATCCCCTGCTCGTTCTTGGCAACCCCCTGGAAGGTCTGGATATCGCCATACTTTTTGGCTTCATCCACCGCGCTCTGGGACCAGACGCCGGTCAGCAGGAAGTCCGCTTTCTTGTTGGCGCCGCCCAGCAGGTTCATGGGCACGGCGGAGAACTGACCGCGGCCGCCACCGTGCATGAAGAGCACCTTGTAGTTGTCCGGCACCGCCAGCAGCTCACGCAGATCCGCTTCGGCCTTCTCGGCAACCGCCATGTAGGGCTTGCCGCGATGGGAAAGCTCCATGACCGAGGCTCCCAGCCCCTGAAAATTACAAAATTCGCGCTGGGCGCGCTCCATGACTTCAACCGGCAGCATGGCGGGGCCGGCGCAGAAGTTGTAAATCTGTTTGCTCATGACGCTTTCCGTGAGTGGATGAGAGTAATCGATGACTTGTCAGGTTTTACACAAGAGCAGCCAGCGGATCAAAGGCTTTTTGGGAGCTGGCTCAACCTTTTACCGTCACTCTGCCTCCCCCTTGCAGTAGAAAAAGCCCTGAACGGGTCAGGGCTTGCAGGGAACATGCACAGAAATGGCGGGCAGAGCGCATAAACGACCACAGCCCAGCCATTTCTGACAAATTTACAGTTTGGCGGTGAGCTCCGGCAGCAGAGTGAAGAGATCCCCCACCAGCCCGTAGTCCGCCACCTGAAAGATGGGGGCATCGCTGTCCTTGTTGATGGCCACGATCACCTTCGACTCCTTCATCCCCGCCAGATGCTGGATGGCGCCCGAAATACCGACCGCGATATAGAGCTCGGGTGCCACCACCTTGCCGGTCTGCCCCACTTGCAGATCGTTGGCGACATATCCCGCATCAACAGCGGCCCGCGATGCCCCCACGGCACCGCCCAGCTTGTCGGCCAGCGCTTCTATCAAAGCAAACTGCGCCTTGGAGCCCAGAGCCCGGCCACCGGAGACAACCACCCGGGCGGCTGTCAATTCGGGCCTGCTGGAGCGCACCGCTCGGCGCTCGACCAGCCGGGTACGGCCTGCGAATTCGGGCACGGCCAAGTGCTCGATGAGAGCCTGCCCGCCCGTCGCCGCCTTGGCAAACGCGGTGGCCCGCACCGTCATCACCTTGACGGGCGCCGAGCTTGCCACTCTGGCAATGGCATTGCCCGCATAGATGGGGCGCAGGAAGGTGTCGCTGCTCTCGATAGCCGTCACCTCGGAGAGCATCTCCACCCCGAGCCGAGCCGCCACCTGTGGCAGCAACGCCTTGCCCATGGCACTCGCCGCCATCAGGCAGTGGCTGTAACCTTCGCACCAGCTGGCCAGCAGCTTGTCCACCCCATCCAGCAGCCCGTCAGCCAAGCGGGGATGTTCGGCAAGCAACACCTTGTCGACACCGCCAAGGGCAGCCGCCTGTTCACCCGCCTCGGTCAGTCCCTGCCCGAGCAACAGCAGGTCAACCTGACCGCCGATGGAGACGGCGGCGGTCACCAGTTGTGCCACGTTGTCGGCCAGATGGCCCTGATGATGTTCGGCAATGATCAGCACGATCATGGCAGCACCTTCGCTTCGTGTTTGAGTTTGTCCACCAGCTCGTCCACCGAGCCCACCTTGATCCCGGCGCTGCGGGCTGGCGGCGCCATCACCCCGAGCAAACGGGTCTGGTTGGCCACCTCAACGGCGAGTGTCGAGAACGGAGCGCTATCAAGCGGCTTGCGCTTGGCCTTCATGATGTTGGGCAGCGAAGCAAAGCGCGGTTCATTCAAACGCAGATCGGCGCTTACCACCGCAGGCAACGGCATGCCCAGGGTCTCGAGGCCACCGTCGATTTCGCGAGTCACCAGCAGTTCTCCCGCTTCCACCTTGAGGGCGGACGCGCAGGTCGCCAGCGGCCAATCATTGAGGGCAGCCAGCATCTGGGCCACCTGATTGTTGTCTGAATCGATGGACTGCTTGCCGAGCAGCACCAGATCCGGCTGCTCCTGCTCACACACCTTGTGCAAGGCGCGGGCGACAGTCAGCGGGGCAAGCGTCTCATCGGTGACACTCTCACCGGTTATATAGTGCAGCGCCCGATCCGCCCCCAGCGCCAGCCCATGGCGCAGTTGCTCGGCGGCAGCGTCAGGGCCGAAGGTCACCACCACCAGCTCGCTGGCGATACCCGCTTCCCGCAGCCTGACCCCCTCCTCCACCGCAATTTCACAAAAGGGGTTGATCCCCATCTTCACATTGGCGAGCTCCACGTCGGAGCCGTCTCCCTTCACCCGGATCTTGACGTTGTAGTCGACTACCCGTTTGATCGCGACCAGCAGCTTCATGGGGTCATGCCTCGTCTCTTTGGATTGAATTCATTAGTGTGCCTCTGCGTTTGTTGCAGTACGCTCTTCCCTGATTTTTTGCTTTTTCTTGCTCAGTTTTGCTTACAACTGCTTTACGTTTACGTAAACTACCAGCATTACCCTAGGCCAACCAGAGCGCAGAGGCAAGATGGAACGGGAAGCAATGGAATTTGATGTCGTCATCGTCGGCGGCGGTCCGGCGGGGCTCAGTGCAGCCATCGCCCTGAAACAGCAGGATGCCACTCTCTCTGTCTGTCTGCTGGAGAAGGGAGCGGAAATTGGCGCCCATCTGCTCTCCGGCGCCCTGTTTGATCCCGTCGCCTTGCAAGAGCTGCTGCCGGATTGCTGGCTACAAGCGCCACTCGGGGTGCCGGTCAGCGACGATCAGGTTCATCTGCTGCAAAGCGAGCAACGCTCCCTGCAACTCCCCGCCTGGGCGGTGCCGCCCCGGATGCACAATCAGTGTTGCCATGTGGTCAGTCTGGGCAATCTCTGCCGCTGGCTCGGCCAACAGGCGGAAAAACTGGGAGTCGAAATATACCCGGGATTTACCGCCAGCGAACTTATCATGGAAGCGGGCCGGGTCAAGGGGGTCATCACCGGCGATCTGGGGCTGGATCGGGCGGGCAATCCGAAAGCAGATCATGTGCCCGGCATGGCACTGCTCGGTCGCTACACCCTCTTTGCCGAAGGGGCCCGCGGTCATCTCGGCAAGCAGCTGATCGCCGACTTCAACCTGGCAAGCCCTGCCCAGCCCCAGCACTATGCCATCGGCTTCAAGGAGCTGTGGCAACTGCCTGCAGGGCAAGGCAAAGCGGGACAGGTGCTGCACGGCAGTGGCTGGCCCCTTGGCAAGCAGGGGGGCGGCAATAGCCACGGTGGCTTCTATCTCTATCACATGGAGGGGGATCAGGTGGCAGTCGGGCTGATTGTCGATCTCAACTACCAGAATCCCTGGCTCAGCCCGTTTGACGAATTCCAGCGCCTCAAGCATCACCCGCTTATCGCTGGCGTGTTGCAAGATGGGGAGCGCATCAGCTATGGCGCCCGCGCCATCACCAAGGGGGGCTGGCACGCCCTGCCCCGCATGCACTTCCCGGGCGGCCTGCTGATCGGCTGCGATGCCGGCACCCTCGACTTTTCCCGCATCAAGGGGATCCACACCGCCATGAAATCGGGAATGCTGGCGGCAAAAACCGTCGCGATGGCCCTGCGGGGGGGCGATGAGGGAGGCCGGGATCTGGCCCAGTATGGTGACGAGCTGCAACAGAGCTGGCTGGCCCGCGAGCTCAAGGCGGCGCGCAACTTCGGCGCGGCGCTTCACCGCTATGGTCCCTGGTTGGGCGGTGCCTTCAACTGGCTGGAGCAACGGCTATTTGGCGCAAGCTCGCCCTTCAAGCTGCTCGATAAGGCTCACGACTACCGTCAGCTGCGCGTGGCCAGCCGCTGCGAGCCCATCCATTATCCCAAACCCGATGGCAAGCTGAGCTTTGACAAGCTCTCGTCTGTGTATCTGGCCAACACCAGCCACGACGAGGATCAGCCTTGTCACCTCAAGCTGCAGGACGAGCGCATTCCGGTCGAGGTCAATCTGCCCACCTGGGCAGAACCCGCTCAACGCTACTGCCCGGCAGGGGTGTTTGAAGTGCTGGAAATGGAAGGCGCGGCCAAACTGCAGATCAACGCCGCCAACTGTATCCACTGCAAAACCTGCGATATCAAGGACCCCAGTCAAAACATTATCTGGACGCCGCCACAGGGGGGCTCCGGGCCCAATTATCCGAATATGTGATGAAGCGGGGTAGCGGCAACAAGCAGCCCCAGCTAGCCCTCCCCCAGCCAAAGGCTGGGTTCTACCCCGCATAGCCACTCAGGTGATCCGACCTCGCTGTTTTTTTGAACAAACAAGCTGAATCCCTGATGAATAGCCCCTGACAAGCGCGGCCCGCCCCTGTATAGTTCGCCGCATTCAGGTTTTCCATCGGCCCGATCTGCTTATCCACGGGATCGCCTTCTGCAGCGATCTAAGGCCGCATGACCTGTGCAACCATCCCTGATTACCCATGACTTTTTAAGGGGGGACAGATGATCACCGCCTACATTCTCAATAACAAGGTGCTGGACATAGTCACGCTCGGGCCTGACGACATAGTACCTGACAACACGGTCTGGCTGGATGCCTACAAGCCGGACACGGCAGAGCGAGAATGGTTGACGGGCCTGTTCCTGGAAGAGGTCCCCGACAAGGAAGAGCTCGACGACATCGAAGCATCCGCCCGTTTTTACTGGGATACCGATGGTCTGCACATTCACTCCCTGTTTCCCCAGCGGATCGGTCGTGACACCAAGGGTGTCCACGTCTCCTTTACCCTGCGCAACAACCTGCTGATCAGCATTCGTGAAGATGACATCGGGCTGGTGCGCCTGCTGCGTCACTATATGCGCCAGGATCGGCTGGAGGTGGAGGATGCCCTTGACATCCTCCTGGAGGTGCAGAACCTCAAGGTGGAGTACCTCTCCGACCTTATCGAAGATGGTTACAAGACCTTGGAAAACACCGCCGATCAGATCTTCGAGCCGGATCAGATCAACCCCATGCTGAAAGAGTTGATGGCACAGGAAGAGGCCAACGGCCAGATCCGTCTCTCTCTGCACGATACCCGCCGCGCCCTGCGTTTCCTCAAACGCAGCCTGCGCCAGCGCATGAGCCTTGAGCAGAACAAGTGGATCGACGAGATGCTGCACGACGTGGAATCTCTCTTGCCCCACACCCAGTTCCTGTTCGACAAGATCAACTTCCAGCTGGAGGCCTCCATGGGGGTGACCAATCTGGAGCAGAACAAGGTGATCAAGATCTTCTCGGTAGCCGCCGTGATCTTCCTGCCGCCGACCCTGATCGCCAGTATCTACGGCATGAACTTCGGCCGCATGCCGGAGCTCGCCTGGGAGTATGGTTATCCCATGTCACTGGTGCTGATGGTGATGTCATCGCTCGGCACCGGCCTCTTCTTCAAGCGCAAAGGCTGGCTGTAACGCCGCCGACGCGCGCTGCGATATCTGAAGAAACGGATTGGGGGGCATGGCCCCCCGATTAATTTGCACCACACCCAACGCCTTGCAAAGGACGCTTCGTCGCCCCATATCCCCTTCATCACTCAATTCAAGTGGATAACGGGCAACCATGACCCTCTACCCCGAACACCGATATGACGATCACGGCCAGTTGCGCCCGCCTCTCTGGTTCTGGCCCATCGCCCTGTTGCTGACCCGCTCGGTCTGGCTCTTTCTGATGGCGGGAGTGACCCGCGAGAGCGGCAGCGAGATCCTGACCCTCTTTTATCCGGACAAGGTCACCCTCTACATCAGCCTGCTGACCGACGTGCCCGCCATCCTGGCGTTGCTCGCCTGCGGGGGCACCTATCAGCAGACCCAGAGCATTCGCGCCAGACTCCGGCGCCACAGCCCGCTGCTGCTGCTCTGCTCTGCCGTCAGCGGCCTGCTGATGCAGTTGCACAGCCTCAATCTGCAGAAGTGGTCATTCAGCTGGCCCACCGCACTGGTGCTGGTCGCCAGCCTCTGGGCGCTCTGGTATCTGCTGCGCAGTCGCCAGCTACGGGAATATGCCGCAGATCAGCCCCACTGACGGGGCTGACACCTATTGACGAGTGACCCGGATCTGCAGGGTCTGGCGCTCGATCTGGCTGCCTCGCCCGCCCTGTAGCTGGGTGCCGAGGCTACTCCCCTGATCCGCTGAGCTGGTCGAGAGCTCCCCCACCGTCAGCCACTGGCCCGGGGCCCCGCTCACCTCGGTGGCACTCTGCCCACGATTGATGGTGCCCTGATCCAGCCTCGCCTGCTCGCTGCTCAGCGCAATCTGCACCCGATCGCCAATCAAGGTAGCCGTGGCATAGAGGCCGTTCACCAGCGGCATCATCCCCACCACGGCGCCCCCGTTCCACTGATAGAAGGTGACCGGCTGATAGGAGCCCATCTGCAGCAGCACGGGACGGCCCGACAGCCCGCGCACCTGCCAGCTGTCGTTCTGGCTGCGCTGGTACTGCCGGGCGTTGCCATCGAGCAGCCACTGCCGCTTGGCCTCGTCGCGACTGATTGAGCCCCCCAGTTGCTGACCGCTGGCGACACCATCGACCCGCCACTCGATAAGCAGGCTTTGCGGTGGCTGGTTGATCTGCGCCAGCGTGGCTTCGGCCTCCTGCAGCTGGGCTGGCGTCCCGCTCAGCACCAACTGATTCCCCATGGCACTCACCCCAAGCTGGGGATAGATCTCCTTGAGGGTCTGCACCGCCGCCTGCGCCTCGAAGACCGGGATCACTTTCACCTCGGCCCACAGCAACGGGCTCCACAGTCCCATCATGCAGCCAAGCCACAGCAGCGCCCTGCGGCCAACCTTGCCCATCCGAACCATTACGCTCTCCTCGTTCTCTGTGCTCTTCTCGTTCTCTGCTCTCTTCACTCTGCTTAAGTCGTAGACCTGCGCCCGCAGCCAACAGCTCAGCCCTATTCCGCTCACTCGTCGATGATGAACCCGGCGGTTGCCAAAAAACAATCGGGAATGCAACAACTCCGTGATTTCCCACGGTATGAGGCTCTCATTCCACGCCCGTTATCGCGTAAGATAGCGCCATCATAGTTGCCCAAGCGGAATCCATCATGTTGAAACAGCTGTTGTTACTCCCCCTCGCCCTGCTGCTGGGGGCCTGCTCCCTGACCCAGTACAACGTCAGCGAGGCCGAAATCAACCAGTACCTCAAAGATCAGGTCTCTTTTGAAAAACAGCTGGGGATCCCCGGCATCATGTCGAGCAAGATCCGTCTGGACGAGATGCAGAGCCGTATCGGCCGCAAACAAGCAGATCGCATCGAGCTGGACGCCGCTGGCGACCTGCAGGTTAGCAGCCCCCTTGGCAGCCAGCAGATGAAGATCCGCTTTGCCCTGAGTGCCCGTCCGGACTATGTGGCCGAGCAGGGCGCCATCTATCTGCGCGACCTTGAACTGGTCTCGGTCAAGACCGAGCCGGCCGATATCGGGGCTGCCCTCACCCCGCTGCTACCCACCTTCAATCAGTCGCTCTCCCTGTTCTTGTCGCAGACCCCGGTCTATCGCCTCGACAGCAGCCGCAAGAACGAAGCCAGGATCAAGGAGAAGGTCGAAGCCCTCAAGGTGGAGCCTGGCCGTCTGGTCATCCCGTTCAAACTGCTCTGATCCCCACCGCACTGGCACTTTCAGCGCAATAAACAGATAACCGTCCTCTTCGACAGCGCACATCCGGTTTAACGTGCAGCCGAATGGGGCGGTTTTTTACTTCTCAAGTCTCCCTCAACACAGCATAATGCAGACCATTCTCATTTAGATTCGTTATGAGAAGCGTCAATAATAAAACCAATGGTGAGAAGGGACATGAGAAAAACCGTACTGGTTCAGGCGATTGCCTGCGCACTGATCAGCGGCGCCGCACACGCTGCCGTCAAGGTCGAAGACAAGACATTCAATACCGCCGCCAACATGCTGGCCTATACCGAATTCGAGCTCTCCGGTGAGCCGCTGGCCGAAGCGCTGGGGCTGGATCTGGATGTGCTGGATGCCAACCGTGCCGATGAGCCGACCCCGTTCGACTTCGCTGCCGGCATCGAATCCTACGAATACTCCGAAGAGGCGATGTACGCCCTCAACTACCAATCCGGCATGGGTCCTCATCTGGTAAACGGGCCGCAAAACCTGGCCCGTGGCGGCACCATGGCCTCTCTGGGGCAACGGGTGTTGGCCATGGCCGACGCCGTTGGCTTCCCGGCGGATGAAGTGCCGCAGGGCATGTATCCCCTCTCCCTGCCCTACGCCTCCGCCAATCCGGAGTTTGCCCAGGCCGTCAACGCCACCCCGGTCAATGGCGACCAGATCACCATCAAGACCGCCAAAGGGACCGAGAAAACCGTCAAGACCCAGGTGCCCACCTACTTCCGCGACTACAGCACCCTGCGCTGGAGCGGCAGCGACAACCTGCTGGTGCCCGCAGCGGTGGGCGGCATCCTGCTCAAAGAGGTGATGTGGTCTCAGGATTTCCTCGGCGGTATGCACGTAGCCGAAACCGATGAAGAGGTAGAAGCCGCCTCCGCCACCATGGATCAGGATGGCAAGCACAAGCTGGGCGTCTCTGCCGCCGATGGCTTCAACGGCATGATGCTGACCGAGCAATCCATCGACAAGCTGGCCATCATGCAGAACCAGCTTGGCTTCGATGGCAAGCAACTGGGCGCCAAGATCACCCCGCAGTACGATCCGGCCAAGGGCGTTGTCTACTTCCCCCATCAGGTGAAAGTGACCGAAACCAGCAACAACGATGCCGGTGCCATCGGCAAGCTGGAGGTGGTGGATGGTTCCGCCCAGCTGCGCGATGCCTGGATGATGCTGTGGCCGCTCTCCGAGTTCTATGCCTTCAGCGATCAGCGCAGCGCCAACACCAACCAGAACCCGGCCTTCCACGCCGTGTTTGACGGCGCACCGTTTGCCGCCGCACCGGCTGCCAACAAGACCAATGACCTGGGCAAAGCGGTCGCGGGCAGCGATGCCTTCTCGCTGGCGATCAATCTCTCCAACCTCACCTTCAAGAACCTGGCTGCCCTGCACTTTGATGCCAAGGCTGGCACCCTGGTCGACAGCTGGCAGGCAGGCAAACAGGGCAAGCACGTCACCACCTTTGACGCCGCTTACGCACTGGTCGCCCTGCAGATCTTCCAGCGCGCTCAGGATGCGCTGCCGGTCGGCTACGCCGCCGGTGACAATGGCGAGCTGAACCTCAAGACCAGGCAGGGTCAGCAAGCGCTTGAGCTTATCCGCAAGCAGGCCGATTTCATCCTTGCCAACCTCAAGGGCAAAAATGGTCTGGTGCATGACGGCATCACGCTAGGTGGCAAGCTCGATGCCAGCCACTCCATCGATGCACAGTTCGCCGCCATCCGTGGTCTGACCGCTGCGTTCCTCGCTACCTCCGATGCCAAGTACCGCACCGCTGCCCGCGAGCTGTTTATCGCTGCCGACAAGGCCTACTTCAATGCCAAGGCGGGCACCTGGCTGGCGGGTAAACAGGGTGAATACACTCCCTGGACCCAGGCTGCCATCTCCGGCGCACTGCGCTCAGCCATGCTGAACCTGCGCAACGAAGGGGCCGAGAAGGCGCCCGAGCTGGAGCTGGCCAAGCTGACCGGTCAGTACGTCAGCTGGTTCCGTGGCACCGTCAACGGTGGCATGCAGATGGCCGAGTGGATCGGTGACTCCGGCGAGAACATCATCGAAGGTGCCGGCAGCGACACCGATGAAGATGGCGTACCGCAAGTGACCGCCGCCGGTGGCAAGCACGGCACCGCCATGGTGATGGCCGCCAAAGCGGTGGTTAGCGAGTAATCCTCGCCATTCACCAGCATGAAAAAGGGAGCCAAATTGGCTCCCTTTGCATTACAGCGTCTGACACAGTTTCAAGGGCCTTCCTCAAACCAGCTTGTCCAGCATCTCCTTGGTCACCAGCACAATCCCCTGCTCGGAGCGGTAGAAGCGGCGGCTATCCTCATCGGCATTCTCGCCCACCACCAGCCCATCGGGCAGCACACATCCCTTGTCCACCACCACCCGGCGCAGACGGCAACCGGCGCCAATCTCGACCCCGGGGAAGATGATGGCCTGATCCAGGGTGCAGAAGGAGTGCACCCGCACATTGGTAAAGAGCACCGAGTTGAGCACAAACGACCCGCTGACGATGGTACCGCCCGAGAACATGGAGTTGATGGTCATGCCATGCTGACCATTGCGATCCTGCACGAACTTGGCCGGTGGCGTCAGGGTCTGGCTGGTCCAGATGGGCCAGTTCTGATCGTAGATGTCGAGCTCGGGCAGCACGGAGGCGAGATCCATGTTCGCTTCCCAGAAGGAGTCCAGCGTACCCACGTCACGCCAGTAGGGCTTTTGCCCCTCGCGCGCCCCGACACAGGACATGTTGAAGGGGTGAGCAAATGCCATCCCCTCCTCCACGATGCGGGGGATCACGTCCATCCCGAAGTCGTGTTTGGAGTCCTGATTGAGAATGTCCTCCTCCAACAGTTGGTAGAGGTACTCCGCCTCGAAGATATAGATCCCCATGGAGGCCAGCGAGCGATCTTCACAACCCGGCATGGCGGGCGGATTGGCCGGTTTTTCGACGAAGGCGCGGATCTTGCGCTGCTCGTCGATATCCATGATCCCGAAGGCGGATGCCTCGGCCCGCGGCACCTCGATACAAGCGACCGTCACCTTGGCGCCAAGGCGCACATGGTCGAGCAGCATGGCAGCGTAATCCATCTTGTAGATGTGATCCCCCGCCAGCACCACCAGGTATTTGGGGCCGTAGTCGCGGATGATATCGACGTTCTGATAGATGGCATCGGCGGTGCCGCGATACCAGTGCACCTCGTCCACCCGTTGCTGGGCAGGGAGCAGGTCGATGAATTCGTTCATCTGGTAACGCAGGAAGGACCAGCCCGATTGCAGGTGACGCAGCAGGCTGTGGGATTTGTATTGGGTGACTACACCAACGCGGCGGATCCCCGAGTTGATACAGTTGGAGAGCACAAAATCAATGATCCGGAATTTGCCACCGAAATGGACGGCAGGCTTGGCGCGGTTGTCAGTCAACTGCTTCAGGCGACTACCACGTCCACCCGCCAGCACCAGTGCCATACTCTGGTTCAATAATTGTCGTGCTTTGGCACTATTTTCGGGCTCTAACAACATGATTTACCTCTGCCTTGTTTGATCTATTTTCAACTCATCTTCGCCTGTTTCGGCACCTGTGAAAGTGGTTTCACTCACATTTAACCGATCTCAATTGACCCTTTTCACCGAGTTGCGAGGAATAGCATGCTTTGCTCCGCCAGCTTGGTTAAAATTCCCCCACAAAGCAGCCACTTCAAGGATGACAAGATGGTTCACAAGCTCGGACGTACCCTCTTTCTGATCGCCACCATAGTGACCATACCCCTGCTGCTCCTGCAAGCAGTTTGGTTGGCCCTTCAGAGCACACCGCTCACATTGGCCATTATCTTGGCCACCACACTGCTTGGCATGATCCTGCTGTTGATGCTGGCCATCCGCACCATGGATGGCATGCTTCAGCATCAGGAGCTCACCTGGGTCAAGGCGATCAGAGGACGGGATCCCTCACAACTCGATGAGCCCGCTTCCCAGGAGGTGCTGCAACAGCTGCTGGAACAGTTCGAAAGCGCCGAGCAGAGCGCTCATCGCCAGCTGACCGAGCTCAGCAATCTGGCCACCACCGACGAGCTGACCCAGCTACTCAACCGCCACGCGTTTCGCCGAGACATGACAGAGTTGCTGCAGCGGGATCAGGACACCCAGACCGCGACCCTGGTGCTGATCCGTGCCACCGAGCTTGGCAAGATCAACGCCCAGCGCGGCTTCCAGTCTGGTGATGCCTACATCAAGGACATGGCGGCCCTTATCAAGCGGGTGGTAAGCCGCTTCCCGGGCAATCAGGTCTACCGCATTTCGGGGGCTGATTTCGCCGTGCTGGTGCAACCGGTGGCCAATATTCCTCCCCATCTGCTGGGGCAGGATTTGAAGGTGGCCTTCGATCACTATCAGGATCAGCACGAGCTGGAGAGCACCGGTTACTCGGGGCTGACCAAGCTCAGCAGCGGCCAGAAAATTGAAGCCGTACTGGCCAGAGCGGATCTGGCGCTGGCTCGCGCCCAGACCGAAACCATCAACGGCTGGGCCATCCAGCAGGATGACAGCGCCTCCGATCTGCAGGGCCAACACCACTGGCGCGACGTGCTGACCGAAGTGCTGGCGCAGGAGCGCCTCAGCTTTACCTATCAGCCGATCCAGCCCCTGCACCGCAGCATGCTGGCTTACAACGAGATCTACACCCGCTTCAGCGGCAATGACGGCACCGCCCTGCCCACCGACACCCTGTTTGCCATGGCGCAGCGGCTGGATATGGTGATGCGGCTGGAGCAGCTGGTCATTACCCACATCATGCGCCAGTATCGGGCCTTTGGTGCCAACCAGAGTCGCTGGGGGATCAACCTCTCCCCCAACCTGCTGCAAAACAGCGCCTTCCTGATCTGGCTTGACCGCCAGCTGCTCAAAGATCCCAATACCAGCGCCAATCTGGTGTTCGAACTGGATGAAGAGCATCTGGAACGCAACCTGACCGGCGCCAAGCGGGTGTTTGAACTGCTGCGCCGCAACGGCAGCCGCTCGGCCATCGCCAATTTTGGCAAGGGGATCGGCTCCTTTACCCTGTTTCGCGAGCTCAAGCCCGACTACATCAAGCTCGATCCTGCCCTGATCACCGGGCTGGAGCAGGATCAGACCAACCAGCAGTTCGTGCGGATGATCGTCGATGTATCGCATCGGATGGGGTGTCAGGTGATTGCAGAGGGGGTAGAACAGCTTGGCCAGAAACAGCTGCTGCAGGGGATGTACGTGGATGGTTTGCAGGGCTATCTGATCGCCCGGCCGCAACCGTTGCGACCGGATATCAGCCAGCTGGGGCTCTTTACTGAGGATGCTTCAGCTTCAAAAGGGTCAGAATGATGTCATTGAGCTGGCGATAGCGCTCCAGCTCTTTCTGATCGTACCGGGTCGCCAGCGTGGTGGGGTTGTGGCGGTTCTTGAGGTAACGGTTGATTTGCAGGCGATTGAACCCCGCCACCTGATAGACCTGGCCAAGCAGGGTATTGAGTTCATCGTGCTCCAGACCGGCTCTGGCCAGATAGTCCCCATCGGCGGGACTCTCGGTCTGGTGACTCCACTTGCCAATGCGACCACTCTCCTGCAGATAGCTGAGCCACTGTTCGATATAGAGAGGTTTACACCCCGCCAACAGGTTGAAAAAGCCCACCGCGTCGCAACGACAACCGCTCAGAAGCACGACCGCCAGCTGATCGTCATCGCACTGGAAGGTCACTGGTCCGGCTTGCGCCCAATCCAGGGCCTGCACCCGAATACTGGCCTTCTCACCCGCAGCTCCCGTTACGTCGAATACAAACATGGCGCTCCTCCCTTGGCAAAAGGTTGATGATGGACCATCCCCCTGACAGGTGCAAAGGCAAATCGGCTTTTAACTCATCAATCGGGCTATTCGACCATAAAAAAGACCGGCACCCTCACGGATGCCGGTCTTTGTCCCGATGGCCTGTGCGTTCAGGCCATCAATGGAGGCGCTTTCAGGCGTCCAGTTCAACCAGTGCCTTGGCCAGCTCGATGGGTTCGAGCTCCTGACCTTCCAGATCGGCGTTCCAGTTCGGGCCGACCAGTACATCGTCTTCATCCAGATCGTTGATCCAGATATCGAGAAACTCTTCCAGATCGATCACTTCCGGCTCGTAATCGGCCCACTCGTCGACGCAGTGCAGACGGGCGTCCTCTTCGGCAGACCAGAGCGGCATCACGTCGGCATCTTCAAATTCGGCGGAGCGGCAGACGACCCAGTCTTCCCCATAGCGCAGACCCCACACCTGACCCGACTCGCGGACTTGTTCGATAAACAGTTGGAAATTGGCGTCAAGGTTGTCGTTAAGCATGCTCATGGGATTCTCTCTTTCTTTCGGGTGCTGCGGCATTGTCGGGCGACAATACGATGGCCAAATGGTGTCGCAAAAGTGACATGGACTCAAGCATATTGGGGTTATTCCGGGAAAAAAGCCGGGATAACCCATATTTGCCTGCAAAAACGCCTCCCGATGGAGGCGTCTTGCAGATTCAGGAGATCAACGCTCCCAGTAAACCTCTTCCAGACTGTCCTCTTTCTCCGGCAAACCGCGGGAGAGACGGGGACTGCTCTGGGCCAACACCTCGTAGCTGACGCGGTTGGCGTATTTGCACACCTGGGCCAGTGAGGAGTAGGTCAGGAACTCGGAGATGTGCTTGGCGGAGTTGGGCACATTCATCCGGTGATAGGAGTTGGCCACCATGTCGTGCAGCACGGCGGAAAGGGCGCCATCCCCTGCCCCGTTGGTGTTCTTGATCTTCTCCGGGCCACCCATATACGGGGAGATGTGGGAGTAGATGCGGGCCGGTTTACGGCACTTGGCACGGGCCATCGGGCGGCTGAACTCATACATGTTGAACTCGGGGATAACGCCGGGCAGCAGGGTATGAGTGGTCTCGCGCTTGTAGTCCTCATCGGTGTAGCTCGCCATGTAGAGGCCGATGGGGCCAGCAGTACAGAGCACCATGTCGGCCCAGTCGAGCGCCTTGTCGGCAGCACCGAGCGGATCTGCGATGCCGGTCAGGGCTTCACCTTCGTCTTCGTTCATCGCCAGCACAGTCACGTTCTCGGCAATGAAGTCGCGCCACCACTGGGGGTTTTCGTCGATGACGAAACGGGTCCCCAGAGTCAGCACCACGGGAATACCGGCCTCACGGGCATAACGCACCGCGGTCATGGCCGCCTCTTTCATCGGATCACCATCGTCACCGCGTACCAGATAGGCGGTGATCACCAGAGCAGACGCCCCTTTGATCACATCCTCCGGAATATGCTGCACATCCAGCTGGTTCATCTTGCCGGCGTTGATGCCGAAGCTGCGCTCGCCGCACTCGGTAATGAAGGTGAAGCAACGGCCGATGGGGCCATCCACCGGCTGCAGATAGTCCAGATTGACGCGGGAAGAGGTGTTGCACAGATAACGGTAGGCGTAGCAGCCGATGCGAATATCCTGACTCATCACACCCAGCAGGATGGAGTGGGAATCGGCCAGCACCGAGTAGTTGTGTACCGTGTTGCCAATGGTGCCACCGGCAAACTCGCTCACCACCATGTTGTTGGCCTTGAGCTCGTCATAAATCCGTTCGGCTACATCGTCATTGATGACGACGGAGTGCCCCTTGCTCAGACCATAACGGGTCAGAAAGTCTTCATCCACATGGGCTTCGATATCAACCAGGGTCTGATCAATCCCGACCACGTAGGCTTTGCCCAGCTCGGTTAACAGGGGATTTTGCGGCACCAGGGGATCGCGTCTGTCGACAGGGAAGTAGTGTTTGGACTTGCGCTGACCGGGAAATTTCATGGCAATGTTCTGTGCTCTGGGGGAAAGAGGGGCGGGATTTTAACACAATCCGCCGCCCCGAAAAGTCGCCCTGTTTAAATAATGGAGTCAGTATAGACAAGGCCCGCAAGGAAAAACGTTTGCCTTTTCACCATAAAAAAACCACCCCGCCCGAGGTGGTTCAATAGCATACAAAGCGCCTGTTTTCAGGCGGCCGCCATGCCCTGCAACAGAGCCAGCACCGAGAAGAGGCCGAGGGCGAGCCAGAACAGCAAGGTGCCCAGAAAACGGGGCACATTGGGGGCTTTGGGGATCTGGATGCCGATGGCATGCAGGATGCGGCCAACCAGTAGCATGGCGCCACCGGCATGCAGCCAGAGCGCACCGGCACCGGAGAGCTCGCACAGCGCCATCAGCAGCAGAGTCAGCGGCACATACTCGGCAAAATTACCGTGGGCCCTGATCGCCGCCAGCAGCTCGGGGGCCTCCCCCTGCCCTATCATCACCCCGAACTGGGCGCGGCGTTTGACCACCCAGAAGGAGAGCCCCAGAAACAGCAGCCCAAGCAGGCCTGCGTAGATCAGCGTGATATGTACCATGACTCGACTCCTTGTTTGACTGACTGCCGGTCACTCATGCCAATTCGCGGCAGATGAGCGAGACCATCATCCTGATGTGGGCCTGATCGCTGTTGAGGGCCGGAATATATTCAAACCGCTCGCCACCGGCCTCCATGAAGATCTCCCGGTTCTGTACCTGAATTTCCTCGAGGGTTTCGAGGCAGTCGGCCGCAAAGGCAGGACAAATCACATCGAGCCGCTTGATGCCCGCTGCAGGCATACCGGCGATGGTCACGTCGGTGTAGGGCTTGAGCCACTCCTCCTTGCCAAAGCGGGACTGGAAGCTGGCTGTCCACTGTCCTGCCTCCAGCCCGAGCGCCTCGGCCAGCAAGCTGGCGGTATGGCGACACTGGTGACCATAGGGGTCCCCTTCGTTCTCGTAGCGCTCGGGAATGCCGTGGAACGACATCAGCAGGTGATCACCCTGACCGTGCTGCTCCCAGTGACGGCGCACGCTCATGGCCAGCGCCTGAATGTATTCGGGGTGGGCGTGATAATCACGAATGAGCCGTACCACCGGCAGATTGCGTTCTCTCTTCATCGCCTTGCCCCAGGCATCAAAGACCGAGGCGGTGGTACTGACCGAATATTGCGGATAGAGCGGCAACAGGATCACCCGGTTGACCCCTTTGGCCTTGAGCGCCTGCCAGCCATCATTCACTGACGGGGAACCATAGGTCATCGCCAGCTCCACCGGCACATCGACCCCCTCCCGCTTGAGCTCCTGCTCCAGTGCGGCGCGCTGCTGCTTGCTTATCACCATCAGCGGCGAGCCCTGCTCGGTCCAGACCTGCTGATAGAGCTTGGCCACTTTGGGCGAGCGCGTCGGCAAGATGATGAAGTGGAGCAGCGGACACCAGAGGTAACGGGGCAGGTCCACCACACGGGGATCGTGCAGGAACTGGCTGAGGAACGCTTTGACGGCAGCGGTGGTCGGTGCGGCTGGGGTACCCAGATTGACCAGCAATATTCCGGTTTTCGTGGTCACGTTAGCTTCCTGTCTATCTGTCATTATGCAAAAAGGGCCCGACAGGGCCCTTCTCTTTATTTATCTGATGGCACGGGAAAAAGTGCCGGCAGCAAAGATCAGCCCAGAATGGTGGCAAGCTGCTTGCTGACCAGATCAACCGGCTGGGTGCCGTCGATCTTGACGTAACGGGTGTGGCCCGCTTCCGCCTCTTTGCCGTAGAAACCGATCAGCGGCGCGGTCTGCTGATGATATACATCCAGACGCTTGCGTACTGTGGTCTCTTCGTCGTCGGCGCGGATCACCAGATCTTCACCGGTCACGTCATCCTTGCCTTCCACTTTCGGCGGGTTGAACACCACGTGGTAGGTACGGCCGGAGCCGGAGTGAACGCGACGGCCGCTCATGCGCTTGACGATCTCTTCGTCCGGCACATCGAACTCCAGCACGAAATCAACCACGACACCGGCGTCCTTCATGGCTTGCGCCTGGGGAATGGTGCGCGGGAAACCGTCCAACAGGAAGCCTTTGGCGCAGTCCGGCTGAGCGATGCGCTCTTTGACCAGACCGATGATGATGTCGTCAGAGACCAGCTGACCTGCGTCCATCACAGCTTTGGCTTTCAGACCGAGCTCGGTGCCCGCTTTGATCGCCGCACGCAGCATATCGCCGGTGGAGATCTGGGGAATACCGTGTTTTTCCATGATGAACTGAGCCTGGGTACCTTTGCCGGCGCCCGGAGCCCCCAACAGAACAATGCGCATACACGCTCCTATTGATTGGTTATTCAAATCTTGCGAAGGCAAAAAAGTACACGGTTTCGCCCGTTTCTACAAGGGTGAGCCACTTGAATGAGCACTTTATCACCACAATAACCGGCTGATCGAACAGGATTTCATCGCAAGGGGAAGACGCAAAAATAGCCAGGGATTCAGCATAGAGCGCCAAAAGCAGGAAGGAGGTACGGCAGAAAAAAAGATCCCGGCTCAGGGCCGGGAATTGCGCTCAAAAGTAACTACTTGTCGCTCGTAGTAGGAACAGGGCAATAGTAGTTTGCCCCCTGTGCGTCAACAACTGTCAGATGTGACAGGCAGGCCGCTATGGAACCGGAACTGCGGATCCGGCGAGCAGATTAGCTCGGCTTCCAGCTTGCCAAAGAAGGCCACCCGCTCGCTGATATCCTCCCCTGCGTACTGTTCAGCCAGGCTCAGGTAATCCTGATAGTGACGCGCTTCGGAGCGCAGCAAAGAGACGTAGAAGCGGCTCAGCTCTTCGTCCAGATGGGGCGCCAGCTTGGCAAAGCGCTCGCAGGAGCGGGCCTCGATATAGGCGCCGATGATCATCTTGTCGACTATGGTGGCCGGCTCATGGGTGCGCACATGCTGCATCAACTGATGGGCATAGCGGGAGGCCGTCACCGGCCCGTATTCGATGCCGCGGGCCTGCATGATCTCCAGCACCTGCTCGAAGTGGTGCAGCTCCTCCTGAATGAGCCGCACCATGGGAAACAGCAGCGGATTGCGTTCCAGCTCGGCAAAGACGGTGCGATCAGACTCCCCCATGCTGCGTTTGCCCAGGATCTCGGCCTTCTCCGGAATGGCATCCAGCTCGCGATAGAACTCCAGCTTGGGCAGCAGATGACGCTTGCCCTTGGGCAGGCAGTAGCGGCGCACCAGACTGTGTGCAGTGAGTGCGGCCTTGGTCTCGCAGTTGGCGTGATCGATGAGCAGGGTCGGTAAACGGGCCGGATCCCGCGCCATCTCTACCCACTCATCCGGGGTCTCGCACTGCAAAAACTGGCGCACTGGGGCTAGCAGATCATCCATCTGAACTCTCGTCTCTTAAAAGCGTATCGATCATATATATTGCCGCCTATGCTAGCGGATCCCGCTGGCCATGCCCATATCCGGCAAGATAAACGGATGTTTTTCAGACAGATACACCCTACCCCTTCTGGCGGTGCGAGGTAGAAACGACAATGGGGGCCACTGGCCCCCATCTCGCTATCCCATCCGGCAAAACCGCAAACGTTTAACTGCCTTCGTTAAAAATTTCCAGATTGCTGGTGCCTTCCTGCCATTCACGCACCGCTTTGGTGTCATCGTTGCGCAGGGCGTTGAGGTGATCCAGATAGGACTGGTCCACATCGGAGGTGACGTAGTGGCCATTGAACACCGAGGTCTCGAAGTGACGCAGATCCGGGTTGATCTCCCGCACGGCGGCTTCCAGATCTTCCAGATCCTGGAAAATCAGACCGTCAGCGCCAATCAGCTTGCACACTTCTTCCACTTCGCGACCGTGGGCGATCAGCTCGTTGGCGGTGGGCATGTCGATGCCATAGACGTTGGGGAAACGAATTTCCGGCGCCGCCGAGGCGAAGTAGACCTTGGCTGCCCCCGCTTCACGGGCCATCTGGATGATCTGCTCGGACGTGGTACCACGCACGATGGAATCATCCACCAGCAACACCTTCTTGCCCTTGAATTCGGAGCTGATGGCGTTGAGTTTGCGGCGCACTGACTTCTTGCGCTGGGTCTGGCCCGGCATGATGAAGGTACGGCCGATGTAGCGGTTCTTCACGAAGCCCTGACGGTATGGCAGATCCAGGGTGTGAGCGATCTCCAGCGCCACGTCACAGGAGGTCTCGGGGATGGGGATAACCACATCGACGTCGAGATCTTCCCACTCGCGGGCAATCTTCTGACCCAGCTTGCGACCCATGTTGAGGCGGGCAGCGTAGACCGAGACCTTGTCGATGCACGAATCGGGACGAGCGAAGTAGACGTATTCGAAGATGCAGGAGCTCATCTGCGGGTTCTCCGCACACTGCTCGGAGAAGAGCTGGCCCTGCTCGGTGATGTAGATGGCTTCACCCGGCGCAATATCCCGCACCGTTTCGAAACCGATGGCGTCGAGCGCCACGCTCTCGGAGGCGAGCATGTACTCCACCTGGCCCTGCTCGTCCTGACGACGACCGAGGATCAGTGGGCGAATGCCGTTGGGATCACGAAAACCGATGAGACCATGGCCAATCACCAGCGAGACCACCGCATAAGCACCGCGGATCTGCTGATGGGTTCTGCGCACCGCGGCGAAGATATCTTCGGGGCGCAGGGCCATCTTGTCACAGCGATCCAGCTCGTGGGCCAGCACGTTCAGCAACACTTCCGAATCGGAGGTGGTGTTGATGTGACGACGGGCGACCTTGAACTGCTGCTCCTTGAGCTCCTTGGCGTTGGTGAGGTTGCCGTTATGGGCCAGCACCATGCCGTAGGGCGAGTTCACATAAAAAGGTTGGGCTTCAGCGGCACTTGAGCTGCCTGCGGTGGGGTATCTGACATGACCTATGCCGATGTTCCCTTGCAGACGCTGCATGTGGCGCACTTCAAACACGTCCTTCACCAGGCCATTGGCCTTGCGTTGCCGGAAGTTTCCACTATCAATGGTCACGATCCCGGCGGCATCCTGTCCCCTGTGCTGCAACACCGTCAAGGCGTCGTAGAGGGCCTGATTGACGGGGGTGGTGCCAACTATACCGACAATACCACACATGTCTTTGCTACCTCGAAGTCACTATACCTGTTTAAGAAAACTGGATGAGTTCAACATGAACCCGAAAAACCACTGGATCACCGGCTTGAACTCCGGCACCAGCTTGGACGCCACCCACCAGTCGCTCTGGGAGAGGCTGGTGAAGGTATCCATGAAAAAAAGCAGGGCACTGACGATCAGCACCCCGCGAATTGCACCGAAGCAGACCCCCAGCACCCGATCGGTACCGGAGAGACCCGTCTTGTCCACCAACAGGCCCACCACATAGTTGACCACGCTGCCGAGGATCAGGGTCGCCACAAACAGCGCCGCGATGGCCAGGCCGTTGCGAACCAGCGCGTCGGAGAAGGAGGTGAAATAGACGGCGAGATCGGGATAGAAATGGCTGGCAATAAAGAAGGCGACGAACCAGGTGACAAGAGACATGGCCTCCTTGACGAAGCCGCGCACCAGGCTGATGAGAGCAGAGAAACCGACGATGCCGATGATGGCGTAATCAATCCAGACCATAGAAAAAGATGTCCTGCGAAATTGCGGCGCAGTCTAACAAAAACGATTGCGCATTGCTTGATAAAAATGTGTTAACTGTTCAAAGCGACGCCGAAAAGCCGCATTTTTTCAGCACTAAAACGGTTGAACGGCGCCAGAATGCACAACGCCATGGCAATGCCATGGCGTTGTGGTCTGCGGCGTGAACTTACCCGATGTGGGTCAGGCCACCCATGTAGGATTGCAGCACAGCCGGGATGGCGATGCGCCCATCTTCCTGCTGGTAGTTCTCCATCACGGCAACCAGGGTACGACCCACCGCCAGACCGGAGCCGTTCAGGGTGTGCAGCAGTTGCGGCTTGCCATCGATGCGCACGCGAGCTTGCATGCGGCGCGCCTGGAAGTCGGTGCAGTTGGAGACAGAGGAGATCTCGCGGTAAGTGTTCTGGGCCGGCAGCCACACTTCCAGATCGTAGGTCTTGGAGGCGCAGAAGCCCATATCACCGGTAGAGAGCGCCATCACGCGATACGGCAGCTCCAGCAGTTGCAGCACCTTCTCGGCGTGACCCACCATCTCTTCCAGTGCATCCCAGGATTTCTCCGGGTGAACCAGCTGTACCATTTCAACTTTGTCGAACTGGTGCATACGGATGAGGCCACGGGTATCACGACCGTAGGAACCGGCTTCAGAGCGGAAGCAGGGGCTGTGGGCGGTCATCTTGATCGGCAGCTCTTGGGCGTCAAAGATCTCGTCACGGGCCATGTTGGTGAGCGGCACTTCGGAGGTCGGGATCAGAGAGAACTTGCGCACCTTGCCCTCTTCTTCCCCTTCACCTTCGATACCGGTATTGAACAGGTCCTGAGCAAATTTCGGCAACTGGCCGGTGCCATAGAGGCTGTCCGGGTTCACCAGATAGGGCACGTAGCACTCGGTGTAACCGTGTTGCTGGGTGTGCAGATCCAGCATGAACTGAGCCAGGGCACGGTGCAGACGGGCAATCTGACCCTTCATCACCACGAAACGGGTACCGGAGAGTTTGACGCCGTTCTTGAAATCAACGCCCTTGGCCGCTTCGCCCAGATCGATGTGATCGCGTACCGGGAAGCTGAACTCGCGCGGGGTACCCCAGCGGCGCACTTCCACGTTGTCGTTCTCGTCACGGCCCACCGGCGTGGTCTCGCTTGGCAGGTTGGGGATGGCGTCGGCAATGGCTTTCAGCTGGGCCAGCAGGGCATCCAGCTCGACCTTGCTGGTTTCCAGCTCGTCGTTGATCTTGGTCACTTCGGCCTTGAGCGGGGCAACATCTTCACCACGACGGGCAGCTTCACCGATGGATTTGGAGCGGGCGTTGCGCTCGGCCTGCAGCTCCTGGGTACGGGACTGCAGATCCTTGCGTTTCTCTTCCAGAGCGTTGACAGCCGCTACGTCCAGAACGTAGCCACGTGTCGCCAGACGAGCGGCAGCCTCTTCGATATCGCTGCGCAGATATTTGGGATCCAGCATGGTTTACCTACTTTTTTAAAATGGGATCTGGGCCTGAGTCGTCATGACGGGCTGGGAAACAGATCCGGAAGTTAACATCGGTTGGCGCACCCCAATCGTCTTCAGAATCGGGCCTCAACAATCAGGCCTTCGAGATCAAGAAGATGGCGCAAGGCCAAGACAAGCGGGGTCAGACGGGCAGTGTAGCAGACCGCCCCCCCGCCCGAACAGGGACTATTTATGTCGTTTTTACCGACTTTGGCACGCAAACCGTCCTGCATATTCAAACGCCTGACCAATTTTCAGCCATGCGAGGTAACAAAGGGGCTATTTGCCCCGTTGCTGCGGACTTTGCCTGTCCAGTTCATGGAGGTAATCGAGCTTCTGACCAATCTGCTTTTCAAGGCCGCGATCGGTGGGCTGGTAGTACTGCTTGCCCGCCAGCTCGGGCGGGAAATACTGCTCGCCCGCAGCATAGGCGCCCGGCTCGTCATGGGCGTAGCGATACTCGGCGCCATAGCCCAGATCGCTCATCAGTTTGGTCGGCGCATTGCGCAGGTGCACCGGCACCTCGAAGTCAGGGAGGTTTTTGGCATCATGAAGCGCCGCCTTCCAGGCGGTATAGACCGCATTGCTTTTCGGGGCGCAGGCGAGATAGACGATCGCCTGGGCGATGGCCCGCTCCCCTTCCGCCGGCCCGACCCGATGGAAACAATCCCAGGCCGACAGGGCGACCTGCATGGCACGGGGATCGGCATTGCCCACATCTTCCGAGGCAATCGCCAGCAAGCGGCGGGCAATATAGAGGGGATCGCAACCGGCGCTCACCATACGGGCATACCAGTAGAGCGCCGCATCCGGCGCCGAGCCGCGAATGGATTTGTGCACCGCCGAGATGAGGTCGTAGAAGTGATCGCCCCCCTTGTCGAAGCGGGCCACATGTTCCCCCACCACGGCGGCGAGCAGGGCACTGTCGATCACCCGCGCCCCTTTGCTGTCGGTTTCGGCCATGTCGGCCAACAGCTCCAGATAGTTGAGGGATTTGCGCCCGTCCCCATCCACCGCCTTGGCCAGCGCCTCTTTGACGCCGGGGGCAAAGGTAAGCGCCGGATCATTGAGACCACGAGGATCAGTCATCGCCTGATCGAGCATGGCGAGAATATCGCTCTCCTCCAGTCGCTTGAGCAGATAGACCCGGGCTCGTGAGAGCAGTGCGTTGTTGAGTTCGAACGAGGGGTTTTCAGTGGTGGCACCGATAAAGGTGATGGTGCCATCTTCGATGTGGGGCAGGAACACATCCTGCTGGCTCTTGTTGAAGCGGTGCACCTCATCCACAAACAGGATGGTGCGCACTCCGCGCCAGCTGTTCTCCTTCGCCTTGTCGATAGCGGCACGGATCTCCTTGATACCGGAGGTGACCGCAGAGAGTCGCTCCACTTCCGCCTGACAGTAGTGAGCCATCAGCTCCGCCAGCGTGGTCTTGCCGGTACCGGGCGGCCCCCACAGGATCATCGAGTGGCAGTGACCCGCCAGAATGGCTTTGCGCAGGGGCTTGTCAGCCCCCAGGATATGTTGCTGACCGATATACTGGTCGAGGTTTTGCGGCCGCATCCGGGCCGCCAGCGGACGAAAGTCCGATGAGAAATCCAGCGACAAGTTGCTCATCTGTATTGACCACCCAACGTCACGTCACTCGCCTTTGACTGGCGCAGTGGCGAGCAATCCAACGACCGCTTGCTCATTAGCGCTGGTCGTCCAGCTCGACCCCCTTCGGGATCTTGAAGACAAATTCGTTACCCTTGAGCACCGGCTTGCGGTTGAAGCTGCTCAGGGTGAATTCACTCCACTGCCCCTGCGCCTCTTTCACATCGAAACGACTGATGTTGTCTTGTCTGTCGAAGGTGACACGGAAGGAGGCGATCAGCTCATCCTTGTTACGGCTGGTGACGGTGTAGACATCCCCCTGCTGGGTCACGTCATAGTTCTTCCAGAACTTGTCGTCATTGCCAGCGATCAGAATAAAGGGGGTGTTGAGCACCGCATCTTTCAGCTTGAGGGCGGTCACCTGCTCGACGAAGGGATCATAGACCCAGACATCTTGACCATCAGCCACGATCAGACTCTCGTCCGGCGAGGTGGTGTGCCAGTTGAAACGGTTTGGCCGCTGCACCAGCAGATCGCCGCTGGCCTTTTGCAGCTCCTTGCCCTTGCTGTCATAGACGGTTTGGGCAAATTTGGCGGAGAAGAGGCTCACCCCCGCCAGCTTCTGTTTGAGATCACTGGCCGCATCGGCCCACACCTGGCTGCTGGCCATCAGCAGCACGGTACCCATCAACAGTTGTTTTTTCATCACGCTCTTCATAAAGACGCTCTCGATAAAAGGCCACGCCCGCGGAGGGCATGGCCAGGGATAGTATGAAACGGTGAGGCTTAGTCCCGCACCGGCGGCGGTGCCAGCACGTCGCGCTGACCATTGCCACCCGGTGAGCTGACGATGCCCTGATTCTCCATCTGCTCGATGAGACGGGCTGCCCGGTTGTAACCAATCTTGAACTTGCGCTGGACGCTGGAGGTCGAGCCACGGCGGGACTCCACCACAAAAGCGACCGCTTCGTCGAACAGGGGGTCCAGCTCTTCATCGCCACCACCGCCATATTCGCCGCTGCCACTTTCGCCACCCGACTCACCGGAGAGGATCTCCTCGATGTAGTTCGGCTCGCCGCGCAGTTTCCAGTCTGCCACCACCTTGTGCACTTCGTGGTCATCGACAAAGGCACCGTGTACCCGGGTCGGGTTGGAGGTACCGGCCGGCATGTAGAGCATGTCGCCCATACCAAGCAGGGATTCAGCCCCCCCCTGATCGATGATGGTGCGCGAGTCGATCTTGCTCGATACCTGGAACGAGATACGGGTCGGGATGTTGGCCTTGATAAGACCGGTAATCACATCCACTGACGGACGCTGGGTCGCCAGAATAAGGTGAATACCGGCGGCCCGCGCCTTCTGGGCGATACGGGCGATCAGCTCTTCCACCTTCTTGCCGACGATCATCATCATGTCGGCAAATTCGTCCACCACCACCACGATGTGGGGCAGTTTCTCCAGCTCCGGCGGCATCTGATCCATGGAGTCACCCGGGCGCCACAACGGATCCAGCAGGGGTTCCCCCTCCTCGATGGCGGCCAGCACCTTGTCGTTGTAGCCCTTGAGGTTGCGCACCCCGACCGCCGACATCAGCTTGTAACGGCGTTCCATCTCGCCCACACACCAGCGCAGGGCGTTGGCGGCGTCCTTCATGTCGGTCACCACCTCGGTCAGCAGATGAGGGATCCCTTCGTAGACGGAGAGTTCCAGCATCTTGGGGTCGATCATGATGAAGCGCAGATCATCGGGGGATGACTTGTAGAGCATCGAGATGATCATGGTGTTGACCCCCACCGACTTACCGGAACCTGTGGTACCGGCCACCAGCAGGTGCGGCATCTTGGCCAGGTTCACCACCACCGGCTCGCCGGCGATGTCCTGACCCAGGCCCATGGTGAGCGGGTTGCGGCTATCGCGGAAAGCATCGCAGTCGAGGGTTTCGCGCAGGTAAACGGTCTGGCGCACCCGGTTGGGCAGCTCGATCCCCACATAGGTTTTACCCGGAATCACTTCCACCACCCTCACGCTGCTGGCAGACAAGGAGCGGGCCAGATCGCGCGAGAGGTTGGTGATCTTGCTCGCTTTCATGCCCGGCGCCAGATCCAGCTCGAAACGAGTAATAACCGGGCCCGGATAGACACCGACCACCTTGGCCTGCACGTTGTAATCGGCAAGCTTGGCCTCCACCAGACGCCCCATGCGATCCAGCTCATCCTTGCTCATCATCTGGGTCTTGGCGGGTGGACGGTCGAGCAGTTCGATACTCGGCAACGGCGGCAGCGTAGATTGCGGACGACGCTTGGGCTTGGTCGGTGCGACGGCTACCGGCGCGGCAACCTCGTCGTCCCCTTCGGCCCACGGCAGATCCAGATCGTCCTCATCATCGTCATCGGCCACAGCCAGTACCGGCTGGCGGCGCCCATTGGCAGCCGCCACCGCACGTTTAGGCTTGGCAGCCGGAGCCGGCTCATCATCTTCATCATCAAACTGGGGATCGAACTCGAAGGTATCGTCGTCGAGTTCCGGCAGCCACTCTTCGGCGGCAGCCTTCTGGTTCTTGGCCTTGGGCTTGCGAGTCCAGCTGGTGTGCGGCTCATCTTCCTCGTCATCAAACGCGATGGCCCCTACCCCGCCTTCCAGCAAGGGATCCGGCCCCTCGTTGCGGGGTTGACGCCAGCCACCGGTCAACCAGCGGCCAAGGGTGGTCGGGAAGTGGTAAACAGCGCTGACCGAACCGGTGCAGGCCGCACCGATCTGCTCGACGATGGTGAGCCAGGACCAGCCGGTAAACAGGGTAATGCCGGTTGCCACGAAGCAGAGCAGCATCAGGTTGGCCCCGACGCCGCCAAACAGCGGCACCACTGCAGAAGCGATCACATCCCCCACCAGACCACCGGCGGAGAAGTTTTGCATATCGTTGAAGTTCATGCTGGCAATGGCCGACATGCCGAGCACAGTCAGGATAAAGCCGATGATCCGCACCCCCAGGGTGAGGTAATCCACATCGAGCAGACGGCTCGGACGCCAGAACAGACTCCAGCCCAGCAGTACCACCAGCGGCGGCACCAGATAGGAGAAAGCACCAAAGGTAAACATGGTGATGTCGGCGAGCCAGGCACCGGCACTACCGGCGAGGTTCTTCACCTCCCCTTGCCAGGAGGTCTGGGACCAGCCGGGATCAGCGGGATGATAGGACAACAGGGCAAGCAGAAGATAAGCAGCCATCAGGGTGATGGCGATCAAGACGGCTTCGAAGATCCGTTGTGTACCTGATAAAGGAGTAAACAGCTTTTTATCGGCCAAACTCCGGCTCCTTTCTGAAAACATGTAATGCAGGAAATAAGGGGGCCTAGTATCCCCGAAAAGCCCATCGATTGTCAGCCAGAGCCTGATGGGACGGGGCCATATTTGCAATTATCTTTACAAGAAGAAACGAGCGGACCGGCCGCTCGTTTCTGACTGTCATGGTGTCTCATATGGAAAAGATACCACGGCATAACCTGCTTTATCGGGTGCTGATCACCAGACGACTGCTCTGCTTGACCTCTTCCATCACCACATAGGTGCGGGTGTCATTGACACCGGGCAGACGCAGCAGGGTTTCCCCCAACAGACGGCGGTAAGCCGACATGTCGCTGACTCGGGTCTTGAGCAGATAGTCGAAGTCACCGGAAACCAGATGACACTCCTGGATCTCTTCGAGTACCTGAACAGCCTTGTTGAACTGTTCAAACACATCAGGCGCCCCGCGATTGAGGGTTATCTCTACGAACACCAGCAGAGATGCGTCCAGATAATGAGGGTTCAGAATAGCGGCATATCCTTCGATATAACCTTGTCGCTCGAGGCGACGAACCCGTTCCAGACACGGTGTAGGACTCAGGCCAACTCGCTTGGACAACTCAACATTCGAAATCCTGCCATCCTTTTGCAGTTCATTAAGAATGTTGCGGTCAATCCTGTCCAAATCCTTTAGCCGACTCTTAGCTTCCATCATTTTATTCCATCCTTTGGCTATTTTTTGGTAAGAATCACCAGTCATTTTATAATTATGGTCACAAATCCTGTCAATACCTGAATATACTAGGCGCAAATGTTGATTAACATTTTGGCAACATGAAACACCAATCTATAGACGAGGGATAGCATGATTATCGGTGTACCTAAAGAGATAAAAAACCATGAATACCGCGTAGGCATGGTTCCGGCCAGTGTACGTGAACTGACAGCACGAAACCATACTGTTTTCGTCCAAAGCGGTGCCGGAAACGGCATTGGCTTCAGCGATGCAGATTATATCGCTGTTGGAGCCGAAATTTTGGCCTCTGCAGCAGAGGTTTTCGCCAAAGCCGAGATGATCGTCAAGGTCAAGGAACCTCAGCCTGTCGAATGTGCCATGCTGCGCCCGGGTCAAACCCTGTTCACCTATCTGCATCTGGCGCCAGACTTGCCCCAGACCGAAGCCCTGCTGAAAAGCGGCGCCATCTGTATCGCCTATGAAACCGTCACCGACGGCCGTGGCGGCCTGCCCCTGCTGGCCCCCATGTCGGAAGTGGCCGGACGCATGTCTATTCAGGCGGGTGCCCAAGCGCTGGAAAAATCGCGCGGTGGTAGCGGTGTGCTGCTCGGCGGCGTACCCGGTGTCGAACCGGCCAAGGTGGTGATCATCGGTGGCGGCGTGGTCGGCTCCAATGCAGCCCGCATGGCCATTGGCCTGCGCGCAGATGTGACCATCCTCGATAACAACGTCGATACCTTGCGTCGTCTCGATAACGAGTTCCAGGGAGCAGCCAAGGTAGTTTACTCCAACAGCGAGACGCTGGAGCGCCATCTGCTGGCGGCCGATCTGGTCATCGGCGGCGTGCTGGTGCCGGGTGCCACTGCGCCAAAACTTGTCAGCCGTGACCACATTGCGCGCATGAAGCCGGGTTCTGCCATCGTCGATGTGGCCATCGATCAGGGCGGCTGTGTGGAAACCTCCCACGCCACCACCCACCAGGATCCGACCTATATCGTCGATGAGGTGGTGCACTACTGTGTCGCCAACATGCCGGGGGCGGTGGCCCGCACCTCGACCGTGGCGCTCAACAATGCCACCCTCCCCTTTATCATCAAGCTGGCCCAGCAAGGGTATCGTCAGGCACTGCTGAGCGACCCCAACCTGTTGCACGGGCTCAACGTGATGGAGGGCAAGCTCACCTGCAAGGAAGTGGCCGTGGCACATGGCCTTGCCTACACGGATCCCTTGACCCTGCTGAACTGATCTGCGCTGGCCTGCGCCAGTTGGAGATGAGTGAAAATCCGCCCGCGATGGGCGGTTTTTTTATTCCTTTATTTTGCATGTCACCCCTTGTGAACACGATTAGTGCAATCGACTCACCAGCCTTTGACCCCGGATCACGAATTACCTACAATCGCGCAAACTCATCACATCCCGGAAATGACATCATGAGCCAAGTCACTCACAGCAAATTGCTGATC
The DNA here is from genome assembly GCF_019046985.1 of Aeromonas sp. FDAARGOS 1417. Taxonomy (NCBI): domain Bacteria; kingdom Pseudomonadati; phylum Pseudomonadota; class Gammaproteobacteria; order Aeromonadales; family Aeromonadaceae; genus Aeromonas; species Aeromonas sp. FDAARGOS 1417. The sequence continues at coordinate 1,017,969 of NZ_CP077221.1, forward strand.
TTAGGGTCAGGCCCAGCTGGTTACACCGCGGCCGTCTACGCCGCCCGCGCCAACCTCAATCCCCTGCTCATCACCGGCATGCAGCAAGGGGGTCAGCTGACCACCACCACCGAAGTGGAAAACTGGCCAGGTGATCCGGAAGGGCTGACCGGCCCGGCCCTGATGGAGCGCATGAAAGAGCATGCAGAGAAGTTCGATACCCGCATCCTGTTTGATCATATCAACAGTGTCGAACTGACTCAGCGCCCGTTCCGCCTCAAGGGCGACAACGGCGAATACACCTGCGATGCCCTGATCATCGCGACCGGCGCCTCCGCAAAGTATCTGGGTCTGCCCTCCGAAGAGGCCTTCAAGGGGCGCGGCGTCTCCGCCTGTGCCACCTGTGACGGTTTCTTCTACCGCAATCAGGAAGTGGCGGTGATCGGCGGCGGCAACACCGCTGTTGAAGAAGCCTTGTATCTGGCCAACATCGCCAAGAAGGTGCACCTGATCCACCGCCGCGACGAGTTCCGGGCCGAGAAGATCCTGATCAAGCGTCTGCACGACAAAGTCGCGAGCGGCAATATCGTGCTGCACACCCACCAGACCCTGGACGAAGTGCTGGGCGATCAGATGGGGGTCACCGGTGTGCGCCTGCGCAACACTCAGGACAACAGCACCAGCGAGCTGCCGCTGATGGGCGTCTTCATCGCCATCGGCCACCAGCCCAATACCCAGATCTTCGATGGCCAGCTGGAGATGCAAAACGGCTATCTGAAGGTACGCGGCGGCCTCGACGGTTTTGCCACCCAGACCAGCATTGAAGGTGTCTTCGCTGCCGGCGATGTGGCCGACCACAACTACCGTCAGGCGATCACCTCTGCCGGTACCGGCTGCATGGCAGCCCTCGATGCCGAACGCTACCTTGACGCGCAATAAATAAGCGCAGTTGTGATATAAGGCATACCAGTCGGTATGCCTTTTTTATTTAAAGGAGTCTAATGAAACAGAAGATATTGATTGTCGAAGATAGCCTGACCATCCGCCGTATGCTGACTCAGGCCATTGCCCAGCAAACTGGCCTCGAGATTGACGCCTTCGATACCCTCGAAGGTGCCCGTCACTGCCGGGGCGAGGAGTATGTGGTCGCGCTGGTGGACCTGACCTTGCCGGATGCGCCCCGTGGCGAAGCGGTCAACGAGCTGCTGGCTCGAGGTTTGCCGGTGGTGATCCTCACTGCCGACATCAGCGAGGATAAACGTGCCGCCTGGCTGGAAACCGGCGTGCTGGACTATGTGATGAAGGATTCGCGCCACTCGCTGCAATATGCCGTCAGTCTGGTGCACCGCCTCTATCTCAACCAGTCGATCGAAGTGCTGGTGGTCGACGACTCACGCACCTCCCGTCACCGCACCATGGCCCAGTTGCGCAAGCAGTTGTTGCAGGTGCATGAGGCCAGTCATGCCCGTGAAGCGATGGCGATGCTGGAGCAACACCCGGACATCCGGCTGGCACTGGTCGACTACTATATGCCGGATATCGATGGCATCAGTCTGGTGCGGATGCTGAGAGAGCGATACAGCAAGCAGCAGCTCGCGATTATCGGGATCTCGGTCTCGGACAAACGCGGTCTCTCTGCTCGCTACCTCAAGCAAGGCGCCAACGACTTTCTCAACCAGCCGTTCGAGCCGGAAGAGCTGCAGTGTCGGGTCAGCCACAATCTGGAAGCGCTCGAGCAGTTCAACAGCATTCAGGAGTCAGCCAATCGCGACTACCTGACCGGTCTCTACAACCGGCGCTACTGGTTCAACGAAGGGCAAAAATGGTTTGAAGAGCATCAGCGCCAGCAGACGCCTCTTGCACTCTGTGTGCTCGATGTGGATCACTTCAAGCAGGTCAACGATCACTGGGGCCATGCCATCGGCGATCAACTGCTCTGCCATCTGACCCGGCTACTGACCCAGTTCTTCCCCGATGCCATGATCGCCCGGTTTGGCGGAGAGGAGTTTGCCATGATGGCGCCTCACTGTACCGTCCCCGTGTTGATCAAGCGTCTTGAAGGGCTGCGTCAGCAGCTGCGCCAGCAACCCTTGTCACCGGAAACCCCGCTCTTTGTTCGCGCCAGTTACGGCGTGATCAGCGTCGGGCGGATATCCATGGACGAGGCGCTGAGCGTAGCGGATCGGCTGCTCTATCAGGCAAAGAACACCGGTCGCGACAAGATAGTCTCTCAAGAGATAACTATCTGAATCCTCAGGGCATCAGTCCCGTGTATTACCGCCCGACAGACTTTCCGACAGGAGAGTCTGCGGGTTCCTTTCCTGCCACAGTCTCCCCATCACCATGACTATCGAAAGTCAGTAAGTCTTGTCGACCCGCACCCCATCATCGAAGTAGAGAATGCGCACCTTGTCTCCATTGGCAAAGACCATGGCGGGATCATAATCCTGGATCACGTTGATAAGGGCATTTTGCTCGTTGCGGATCAGCAGCTCCACCAACTTGTTTTCCACCACGGTTCCCCCGGACTGGTATTGCTGCGCAGCCGCAGCACCAGCGAGCGCCCCGACGGCGGTGGCGATCTCACGGCCATGACCGCCGCCAAACTGGTTGCCCAGCAGGCCGCCCAACACGGCACCACCCAGCGTCTTCCAGCCAGAGTGCTCGGACTCCAGGATCTGGCGCTGGGTAATATTGCGCACCGTTTCGACCTGACCAAACACCACCTGATTGACCGGCCGCGCGGTATTGCGCTGGTAGACCTCCGCCCCGGCGGGCGCCGTGACAAAGCAGAACAAGCTGGATACTATCAGGATAATGGCCTTCATCTATGAACCTCGTTGCCTTATGTCTCGCTATCTTACCCAACTGGATGATGAGCTTTGCTGGTTTCCCGACCCCAGCCATGCGCTGGAAGAGCCCAACGGCTTGCTGGCGATCGGCGGAGACCTCTCCCCGGCCAGATTGCTGGCAGCTTACCACAAGGGGATCTTCCCGTGGAATGAACCCCACCAGCCGACCCTGTGGTGGTCACCGGATCCCCGCGGGGTGATCCGTCCCGACCAACTCCATGTGGGACGGACACTGCAGAAGATTATCCGCCGAACCCCATTCGATATTTCCGTCAATCGCGCCTTTAATGAAGTCATTACCGCCTGCGCCGCCCCTCGTCGCACTGCCGATGGCACCTGGATCAGTCAACCCATGATCGAGGCCTACCAGCAGTTGCACCGGCTGGGTCATGCCCACTCTATCGAGATCTGGCAGGAGGGAGAGCTGCAAGCGGGACTGTATGGCCTCTCTATCGGCCGACTGTTTTGCGGTGAATCCATGTTCAGCCGGATTGATAACGGCGCCAAGCTTGCCATGGTGGCACTCTGTCGCCACTTCGCCCGCCATCGCGGCGCTCTCATCGATTGCCAGATGCAGAACCCGTTTCTGGCGACCCTGGGTATCGAGGAATGGCCACGGGCCCGTTTTCTGGCTGAGCTGGCGCGCCTTGGCCATCAACCACTGTTGGCTTCCTGCTGGCAAGAGGGGGAGATCAGCCTATGACTGAAGAAGTGATCCTTAAAGTAGGGCTGACTCCCAAGCATCCCTGCAGTTATCTGGACCATGAACAGGAGCAGTTGCTGGTGCTGATGGATCACAATCTGCTCAACGCCAACGGTTACGAGCGATTGTTGACTGCCGGTTTTCGCCGCAGTGGCAACGACATCTATCGCCCCCACTGCCCGGCGTGCCATGCCTGCCAGTCCCTTCGTATTCACAGCGAACGCTTTCGTCCCAGCCGCGGCCAGAAGCGGATCCGCCAGCTCAACAGGGATATCGAGATCGTCCTGAGCTACGATGACAAACCCGAGTATTACCTGCTCTACGAACGCTATATCCGCGAACGCCACCACGATGGCAGCATGTATCCCCCCAACCGCAGCCAGTATCGCGGTTTTCTCCATTGTGACTGGATGCCGCCACTCTATCTAGAGATGCGCAAGGAGGGCCGTCTTATCGGCGTGGCCACCACAGACCTGCTACCCCACTCCTTGAGCGCCATGTACACCTTCTTCGATCCGGATTATGCCGATCGCTCCTTGGGCACCTTTGCCATCCTCTGCCAGCTCGATCTGGCCAGGAGAACCGGGCGAAGCTGGCTCTATCTTGGCTATCTGGTAGAGGCGTGTCGCAAGATGAATTACAAACGCAATTACCTCCCTCACGAGCTGTTAATTCAGGGGGAATGGAAAAATATCGACACCAAGCCCGAGTAAACTTTACACATAGCCTTAAATCCGGCATGATCCAGCGGTTTTTTGTTGTGGCTTATCAAGAGGATTCAATGGCTAAAGAAGACAGTATTGAGATGCAGGGCACTATTCTCGAAACCCTGCCCAATACCATGTTCCGTGTGGAACTGGAGAATGGTCACGTGGTTATCGCTCATATTTCAGGCAAGATGCGCAAAAACTACATTCGTATCCTGACTGGAGACAAAGTAACGGTAGCACTGACTCCCTACGATCTCTCCAAGGGACGTATTGTTTTCCGCTCTCGCTAAGCCAGGAATTCAGCAAAAAACCCCAACCTTTCGGTTGGGGTTTTTTGTCGTTTTCTGATCACTGACGCTTAGTGGGAAACAGCTTCAACATTGACCTGAAAATCAAAGCTGAGGCTGTCATTTACCAACTCAACCTTCACAATTCCCCCGTCAACCAGTGAACCGAACAGGATCTCGTTGGCCAGGGGTTTCTTGAGGTGCTCCTGGATCACCCGCCCCATAGGTCTGGCGCCCATGGCTCTGTCATATCCCTTCTCTGCCAACCAGTGGCGGGCACGCTCGGACACCTCGAGAGAAACTCCCTTCGCATCCAGTTGAACCTGCAATTCGACAATAAACTTGTCGACCACCTGATGAATCACCGTCATATCGAGATGGTTGAACCAGATGGTGTGATCAAGCCGGTTACGAAACTCCGGACTGAAGGTCTTGTTGATCACCGCCATGGCATCGTGGCTCAAATCCTGTTGCTGGAAGCCAATCGATTTACGCTGGGTCTCCTGCACACCTGCGTTGGTAGTCATCACCAAAATCACGTTACGGAAATCCGCCTTGCGCCCGTTGTTGTCGGTCAGGGTGCCGTTGTCCATCACCTGCAACAGCAGATTGAATACGTCCGGGTGAGCTTTCTCAATTTCGTCAAGCAACACAACGGAATGAGGATGCTTGATCACCGCATCAGTCAGCAGACCACCCTGCTCAAAACCGACATAGCCGGGAGGCGCACCAATCAGACGTGAGACGGTGTGACGTTCCATGTACTCGGACATATCAAAGCGCAGCATCTCCACACCCAGCGCCTTGCCAAGCTGCTGGGTGACCTCGGTCTTGCCTACCCCGGTCGGGCCAGCGAAGAGGAAGCAACCAACCGGGCGACGCTCGTTACCCAAACCTGAACGAGAGAGGCGAATCGCATCGGTCAGCACCTCGATGGCTTTATCCTGACCAAAGACCACCATCTTCAGATTGCGCTCCAGGTTCTTCAGTACTTCTTTATCTGAAGAGGAGACTGATTTTTCCGGAATGCGGGCGATCTTGGCCACAATGGACTCAATTTCCTGCACATTGATCACTTTCTTGCGCTTGCTCGCAGGCAGCAACCGTTGACCGGCGCCTGCCTCGTCGATCACATCGATCGCCTTGTCGGGTAGGTGACGATCATTAATGTACTTGGCAGAGAGCTCGGCAGCTGCACGGATCGCCTTGGCGGTATAGCGTACGCCGTGGTGAGCTTCATAGCGACTCTTGAGCCCCATCAGGATGCGAGTGGTGTCATCGATAGTCGGCTCGACAATATCGATCTTCTGGAAGCGGCGGGCCAGCGCACGGTCTTTCTCGAAGATCTGGGCATACTCCTGATAAGTGGTGGATCCCACACAGCGGAGCAAACCATTGGAGAGCAGCGGCTTGATCAGGTTGGCTGCATCCAGCTGACCACCGGATGCCGCACCGGCACCGATGATGGTATGGATCTCGTCGATAAAGAGGATGGCCCCTTCCTGACGCTCAATCTGCTTGAGCAGTACCTTGAGGCGCTTCTCGAAATCCCCACGGTATTTGGTGCCCGCCAGCAGAGAACCCATATCCAGCGAATAGATGGTACTGCCCGCAATCACCTCGGGGACATCCCCCTTGACGATGCGATAGGCCAAGCCTTCTGCAATAGCGGTTTTGCCCACACCCGCTTCACCCACCAGCAGCGGGTTGTTCTTGCGACGACGGCAGAGCACCTGAATGGTACGATTGAGCTCCTGATCACGGCCAATCAGCGGATCGATGCGCCCTTCCAGCACCAGCTGGTTTAGGTTGGTGGCAAAACTCTCGATCTGGGCGGCCGAGACATCATCATCAGACTCGGGATTGTTATTGCTGCCGAGATCAGGCTTGCTGTCCTTGCGAACCCCGTGGGAGAGGAAATTGACGACGTCGAGACGGCTGATCTCGGCTTTTTTCAGGAAATAGGCAGCTTGTGACTCCTGCTCACTGAAGATAGCAACCAGCACGTTGGCGCCGCTGACTTCGGTATTGCCGGAGGATTGCACATGGAAGACGGCACGCTGCAACACGCGCTGGAAGCCCAGTGTCGGCTGGGTTTCCCGATCTTCATCATCGCGCGGTATGAGCGGAGTAGTTTGGGTGATGAATGCGCGGATCTCCTTGCGCATCTGCTCAACATCGGCACCACAAGAGCTCAGCGCCTCATGGGCTGAACTGTTATCCAGAAGGGCTAACAACAGGTGCTCGACGGTCATGAATTCGTGGCGCTCGTCGCGGGCCAGTTTGAAAGCCTCGTTCAGCGTCTTTTCTAGATCTTTATTCAACATAGGCACCTCCCCTAGTACAGCTACAATGTGGTGTCACACTCGCCATCAAGTCATCAGATTCAAGCCTTTTCCATAGTACAGAGCAGTGGATGTTCGTTGTTACGTGCATAGGTGTTGACCTGGACAACCTTGGTTTCGGCGATCTCTGCGGTAAACATGCCGCAGACACCCTTACCACTATAATGCACACTCAGCATGACCTGAGTCGCCTTGTCCAAATCCATACCAAAGAACTTTTGCAGCACCTCCACCACAAACTCCATGGGCGTGTAGTCATCGTTGTTCAACACAACCTTATACATGGGTGGCGGCTGCAGCTTTGTTTTCTCTGCTTCTGCAATCTCTTCATTAGCAAAGAGTTCTTTCTGCTTGCTCATAATCGCGCTTTGGTACCTCTAGATTACTACCGTCTAACACAAGGTTGTCAATAGACTTGTTAACCAGATCACATCAGCTGTTAACAACTTCTTGACTCGCTCAAAAGTTAGACTAGATTGGTTACTTGCTAATCTGTGCCCGTCTGCTATGGGCCCATGTCCCTAGTTATAAAGGGCTGGCGCAGGTTACTCAACGACTTCTGGGTAATCAATAAAAGGATGTAGAAGTATGGCAACCGGCACAGTTAAGTGGTTTAACAACGCAAAAGGATTTGGGTTTATCTGTCCGGAAGGGGGCGGTGAGGATATCTTCGCTCACTACTCCACGATTCAAATGGAGGGCTACAAGACCCTGAAAGCGGGTCAGGCTGTCAATTTTGAACTGCAACAGGGGCCGAAAGGAAATCACGCCTCTGTGATTGTGCCAAACGAAGCACAAAATATGTAAATAACACCCGTTGGATAAATAAAAAACCGGTTCCTCTCTGAGCAACCGGTTTTTTATTGTCAGATTTCTGGCGAGTCCTGCCTCCTCACGGGATCACAGGGTTATCGCCAGCCTGATCAGTCGTGATATTCACTACAGGCGATCAGGGTATTTTCCATCAGGCTGGCGACCGTCATCGGGCCCACGCCACCGGGTACCGGGGTAATGAAGGAGGCATGGCTGCGCGCCGTCTCAAACTCCACATCCCCGACCAGCGAGCCATCAGCCAGGCGATTGATGCCCACATCGATTACCAGAGCCCCCGGTTTGATCCACTCGCCCGGGATGAAGTTGGGCTTGCCGACTGCGACAACCAACAGATCGGCACGGCGTACCTGATCTTCCAGATCCCGGGTAAAGCGGTGACAGGTCGTGGTTGTGCAGCCCGCCAGCAGCAATTCGAGAGTCATGGGACGCCCCACTATGTTGGACGCTCCCACCACGACAGCATGCAGACCGTGCGTCTTCACGCCGGTGGTCTCGATCAGCGTCATGATCCCTTTCGGGGTGCAGGGGCGCAGCGCCGGAATACGTTGGGCCAGACGACCGACGTTATACGGGTGAAACCCATCTACATCCTTGTCAGGCTGGATCCGCTCCAGCACCTGAGTGGTATCAAAGTGATCCGGCAACGGCAACTGAACCAAAATGCCATCTACGTGGCTATCCGCATTCAGCTGATCAATCAGCGCCAGCAGCTCTTCCTGACTGGCAGTGGCACTCAGGTCATAGGAGCGGGAGAGAAAACCCACCTCCTCACATGCCCGGCGTTTGCTGCCGACATAGACCTGAGAGGCGGGATCCGCCCCCACCAGAATGACTGCCAGCCCAGGAGCCCGTTTCCCTGCCGCCAACCGCTGTTGGACTTGCGCCGCGACCTGGCTGCGAATCGTTTGCGCAACCTGTTTTCCATCTATGATTTTGGCAGACATCGTTCTCCACTCACCATGTGTTCAACTGCCGCGCATTGTCGCATTTTTTTAGCCGGGATGTTAGCGGCAGACGCACGCCAGACCGGTAGCGGGCAATAAGTAGGCACTTGAATTTACTGGGGGAAAAAGTCGTTGACGCTGCCCCTTACGCTTGGCTATGATGCCCGCCCGTTGCCCAGTACGACTCATGTCGATATGCTGGTCAGGGATTTTCGGTGATTAGCGCAGTCCGGTAGCGCATCTGGTTTGGGACCAGAGGGTCAAAGGTTCGAATCCTTTATCACCGACCATGTTCATCGACTCGTCCTTAAGACGTGTTGATACAAAGCGCCCTTAGCTCAGTTGGATAGAGCAACGGCCTTCTAAGCCGTGGGTCGCAGGTTCGAATCCTGCAGGGCGCGCCATTGATGTTCCCCAATCCTTCTGGATTGGCGAGCGTTGATGAAGATTTCAGTGGTGGCTGTAGCTCAGTTGGTAGAGTCCCGGATTGTGATTCCGGTTGTCGTGGGTTCGAGCCCCATCAGCCACCCCATTATTCTGTCGATAATCGCCGCAAGGTGATGTCCATCGAACTGGTGCAGCGACCTTCTGGTCAGTACCATAAAAAACCGGCCAAGGCCGGTTTTTTGTTTTTCACTCGACAGCGCCTTGCCTTGTCTGCAAGGTCATCCTCCAGCTCGATAAACGCGGCTCTGCCCATTTGTCACGATGTGCGCCTCCCCATCGATACACACAGCCACACTCCCCCACACATCAGCCTGCCCGGTTCTTTTTCTGTATTTCCCAGGCGCCATTGATATGCTGATCGCTCTTCTTCTCTCCTGCTTTCCGTTGGAGCTTTTCTATGCAACGCATTCTTTTTGTCGAAGATGATCCCGAGATTGGCCAGCTCATCAGCAGTTGGCTCGGTCGCCACGATATGGACGTGATCCTTGAGCCCAGAGGAGATCTGGCACTGGCCCGGGTCGAGGCTGAACAGCCCGACCTGGTGCTGCTCGATATCATGTTGCCGGGGCAGGATGGCATGTCCCTCTGTCGGGATCTGCGGCCGCGCTTCGACGGCCCCATCGTAATGCTCACCTCGCTGGATAGCGACATGAACCAGATCCTAAGTCTGGAGCTGGGCGCCAACGACTACATCCTTAAAACCACCCCGCCCCCCGTGCTACTGGCCAGACTGAGGGTGCAGTTTCGCCAGCACCAGCAAGCATCAACCCAACCGGCCGCCACCAGCTGCGTTCCCCAGCAGCTGCAATTTGGTCGGCTGCGGGTGGATGGCCCGGGGCGAGATGTGCGGCTCGATGGCGAGAGCATTGCTCTCTCGACCGCCGACTTTGATCTGCTGTGGGAGCTCGCCTGCCACGCGGGCCAAATCTTGAGTCGGGAAGCCCTCTTTCGCAGCTTGCGCGGCCGGGAGTACGACGGTCAGGATCGCAGCATGGATGTGGCCATCTCCCGCCTGCGCCGCAAACTGGGTGATAACCCCGACAACCCGACCCGGATCAAGACGGTGCGCCAGAAAGGCTACCTCTTCGTCCCCCACGCCTGGGAATAACCCTCATTCGGGAGCACCGCCATGCGCCGTCTCTTTATCCAGTTCTATCTGTTACTGATCGGCTGCTTCACCCTGGCCATCCTGCTGGTGGGCGTGGTCTATCAGGTGACCGCCGAACGGGCGGGTGATCGCTATCTCGAACGCATGATGCAGGGCTCTCTTGGCCTGTTGACCGGCGAGTTGGCAAGAACCCCGCCAGAGCGCTGGCCCGATCGACTGGCCGAGCAGAGCAGTCAGTTTACCCTCCCCCTCAAGATCGGCGAGCTGGTGCACCAGCCGCTGGCCAGCGAGGATCAAGCCTTTCTGGCTGCCGGCAACATTGTCATCGTCGAGGAGGATGACACCTTCCTGCAGCGCATCCCCGATACCGACCGGGTGCTGATTGTCGGCCCTGTACCCTACCTCTCCTACCTGCACGAGCTGCACTGGGTCGATGTGGGGCTGCTGCTGGTGATCGGCCTATCCCTTGGCCTGCCCATTCTTCTCTGGTTGCGTCCCCACTGGCGCGGATTGCAGCAGTTGGAGCAAACCGCACGTCGCGTAGGCGATGGGGATCTCTCCTGCCGAACCAATCTGCCACCGGGCAGCAGTCTGGCCCGGGTGGGACGCACCTTCGATCAAATGGCGACCCAATTGCAGGCCATGATTGCCAGCCGCAAGCAACTGACCGATGCCATCGCCCACGAGTTGCGCACCCCGCTGGTCCGGTTGCGCTATCGGCTTGCCATGCTCGATCCTGCCCCTGCCGAGCAGGAGCAGCAGGCGCTGGAGCGAGATCTGGGAGCGCTGGACGCCCTGATCGAAGAGATGCTCACCTATGCCAGGCTGGATAGACCCGAGCTGCCGTTGCAGCGCGACGAGCTGGAGCTCAGTCACTGGGCACAAGCGCATCTCGGCGACTGGCAAGCGCTGGCACCCGAGAAGAGGCTCACCCTCGATCTGCCGCCACGCCACATGCCCTGGTGCGGCGATCAGCGTCTGCTGACGCGCGCGGTGGAGAACCTCATCGGTAATGCCCTGCGCTACGCCGAGAGCGAGGTTACCCTCTCCATCTCGCGGCTGCAGGAGAACTATCTGCTGGAGGTGAGCGACAATGGGCCGGGGATCGATCCGGCGCTGGCGCCCCAGATCTTCGAGCCGTTCGTACGCCTTGATCAGAGCCGGGATCGTCGCACCGGCGGCACCGGACTGGGGCTGGCCATCGTGCGCAGCATTGCCCGTCATCACGGGGGGGATGTGGCGTTGCTGGCCAGTGACCACGGCGCCCGCTTCTGCCTCACCCTGCCTGTACATTTGGATACAAACCGTCACCAACCGCTCACTGAAGGGCCGCTGCAACCGTCATAGGATGACTGTCATGGAGAACGCTCCATAACATCAACCCGAATAAGGAAATTGAACATGAAAAAGATCATTCCCCTGACCCTGGCTGCCGTCTTCGCCCTCACTTCCGGTTTCACCATGGCGGCTACTCCGACCAAGACAGCCACACCGCAGGCGACCCAGACCAAGGTGGTGAAAAAACACCATAAAACCACCCACGCCAAGACCCCTGCCGTCAAAGTCGCGCCGAAAACCAAGTGATCCAACCGGTCACTGTATAACACAGAGGGAGGCTGACGCCTCCCTTTCCATCTCTTCCCGAAATTTTCCTGACGAGCGTCTCCCTCGTCCAAACCGGATCCACGACCCGGCTCCCCCTTTGCGGGAAACGGTCAATGACCACAGGAACATGGCATGTGGCGTCATCTGTTTAAATGGCTCGGCCCCTTGTGCAGTTTGCTGCTGCTCGGCACCGCACTGACCGTGCTGTATCACCTGACCCAGGCATGGCACTGGCACGATATTCGTGTGGCCATCTGGTCCCAACCCCTGCCGCGACTGGCGGGGGCCCTGTTGCTGACCCTGCTCAGTTATGGTTGCCTCTGCAGCTATGACATACTGGCGCTCCATGCGCTGGGCAAGCGCCTTCCCTGGCAACAGGTCAGCATCACCTCCTTTATCGCCTACACCTTCTCCAACACCCTGGGATTTGCCCTGCTGACCGGCACCTCGGTACGCTATCGCCTCTACTCCGCACTGGGGCTCGCCACCGGGGAAGTGGCCCGCGTGGTGCTGTTCTGCTCCATCACCTTTTTCCTCGGCCTGCTGGCGTGGGGAGGTGGCGCCCTACTGACCTGCGATGTATCACAGCTGCTGCCTGACTGGCCGCAGTGGGCAGATACCCTGCTCAGGCTGGCGGGCGTCATGGCTCTGCTGTTGGTGGCCAGCTACCTCTGCTGGCCCACACACCGTCTCTCCTGGCGGAAACACACCCTGACCCTGCCGGGCTTTCGGATACGTCTGTTGCAACTGTTGGTCGCGCTGGCCGACTGGATGGCCGCCGCCGCCATGCTGTTTGTGCTGTTGCCTGCAGATAGCGTCCCCTACCCTGTGCTGCTCAGTGCCTTCGTGCTGGCCAGCTTCCTCGGGGTACTGGCCCACGTGCCGGGCGGGATCGGCGTGTTCGAAGCGAGTATGAGCCTGCTGCTGGCCCACTACCTGCCGGCCGACAAGCTGCTCGCCTCGCTGCTGCTCTACCGCTGCATCTATTATCTGCTTCCCTTTCTCTGTGCCCTGCTGCTCTTTGCGAGTCAGGAGATGCTGCAACAAAAAGCGCGCTGGCAGCGGCTACAGGGGCTGATGAGCGCAGTGCGCGAATTTCTGCCTGCCCTTATCAGCATGGGCACCTTCGCCGCCGGCAGCCTGCTGCTCTGCTCGGGGATGATCCCGACCATGCGCAGCCACATCGAGGTGTGGCTGCAGGTGTTGCCGCTCCATCTGCTGGAGCTCTCCCACGTGCTCGGCAGCGTGAGCGGTATCCTCCTGATCCTGCTGGCGCGCAGCCTCTATCGCCGTCACGACGCCGCGTTTCGCATCACCCAGCTGCTGCTGGCTCTGGGTATCGCCTTCTCCCTGCTCAAGGGGGGTGACTGGGAGTCAGCCCTGATGCTTGGCAGCGTCCTGCTCATCATGACCCCCTGCCGCTCCCTCTTCTATCGCAAGGGGTCGCTGCTCTATCCCCAGTACACCCCGGGCTGGCTCATTTCAGTCGGCGCCGTGCTGCTGGGAGCGCTGTGGCTGCTGCTCTTCTCCTACCGTCAGGTGGAGTATGACCACGCCCTCTGGTTCCACTTCTCGCCCCACGGCGGGGCTGCCCGCGGCCTGCGCGCCATGGGGAGCGTGGTGGCCGTGCTGGCCGTGGCCGGGGTTGCCCAGCTGCTTGCGCCGCTGCGCGTGGTCGGTGAAAAACCGGACAAGGAGACGCTGGCGCGCGCCCACGAGCTGGTGGTGCGCGAAGGGGGGATCCACGGCTACCTGGCCCAGTTGCAGGACAAGTCCCTGCTGTTCCATCCCGCCGGTGACGCCTTCCTGATGTATGGCATCGAGGGCAGCAGCTGGATTGTGATGGGGGATCCGGTCGGTCGCCCCGAGCAGATCGAAGAGCTGCTCTGGCAATTTCGCGAGCGGTGCGACGAGCACGACGCCAACCCGGTCTTTTATCAGGTCTCGGCCCGCTATCTGCCACTCTATCTGGAGCTCGGGCTGATCCCCTTCAAGCTCGGTGAAGAGGCGATGGTCGATCTGGCTACCTTCGATCTGGCGGGCAGCCGCCTGCGCAACCTGCGCCAGAGCCACGCCAAGGGCAAGCGGGAAGGGTTGACCTTCGAGGTGGTCGAGGCAGGTGCCGTGGCCCCCCTGCTGCCCAGATTGCAAACCGTCTCCGATACCTGGCTGCAGAGCAAGATGGGCAAGGAGAAGGGCTTCTCGGTCGGCCGTTTCGAGCCTGACTACCTGACTTTGAGCCCGGCTGCGCTGGTATGGCACGAGGGGCAGATCGTCGGCTTTGCCAACCTCTGGGTGAGCGATAGCAAGGAGATGCTCTCCATCGATCTGATGCGCTACAGCCTGGATACCGGCACTGCCCCCATCATGGATTTTCTCTTTGTCGAACTGCTGCTGTGGGGCAAGGCGCAAGGGTACGCCAGCTTCAATCTGGGGATGGCCCCCATGTCCGGCTTCAACGATCACCCGCTCGGCAGCTACTGGGCCCGCCTTGGCAATACCCTGTTCATCCGTGGCAGCCGTTTTTACAACTTTCAGGGGCTCAGACGCTACAAGGAGAAATTTTCGCCCCGCTGGGAACCCCGCTACCTGCTCTGCAGCAGCAAGCTGGTACTGCCCAGAACCCTGACTCACCTGATCACCCTGATTAGCCGCGGCCCGTTGGGGCTGATCAAGAAATAGGAGCATGGCCAATGAGAGCCCTGATTTTGCTGTTACTCAGTCTCGTACTGCCCGTTTCATCTTTTGCGGCGCATGCCGCCCCGGTCAAGGATGACCTGAGCCTGATTGAGCTGTCGGTCAAGCAGCCATCCGACGCCCCCATGGTGGTGTTTCTCAGCGGCGATGGCGGCTGGGCGGCCCTCGACAAGGGGTTGAGCGCCCAGTTTCAGCTGCACGGCATGCCGGTCGTGGGCTGGAGCTCCCTCACCTACTACTGGAAGAAGAAAACCCCGGAGCAGGTGACCGCCGATCTGGAGCGGATCCTCGACGATTATCAAGCCCGCTGGCAGCGCCCCCGCTGGCTGCTGGTCGGCTTCTCGTTTGGTGCCGAGATTGCCCCCTTCGTCATCAACCGGTTGCCGGAGCACTATCGTCAAGGGCTGGTCGGGGCCGTGATGCTCTCCCCCTCCACCAGCTCGGATTTCGAGATCCACGTCAGCGACATGCTGACCCACAAGACACGTAGCTACCCGACCGAGCCGCAGGTGAAGACCATCCGCGATCTGCCGATGCTCTGCCTGCAAGGCGCCGATGACGATGACGGCGACCGCCTCTGTCCCCGTCTCAACCAGCCCAACGTCACCAGCATCACCCTGCCGGGAGGACACCATTTTGACGATAACTACCCCCAGCTCTATCAGGCCATCACCAAGCATCTGAACCTGCCCCCGGACCCACTGACTGTGGAGCATTAACCCGTATCACCACGGAATGCCTTTCAAGTGCCGAGCAGGGCAAATCAGCGAGCAATGAAAAGGGCCTCTCTTTCGAGAGGCCCTTGTACTGAATTGGGCGGAAACTTTAAAAGGCTCGACCAATGGATTGGCCGTGGCGTCAAGGTCACCAAGGCATTTCACTGCGATTGCCCAAGCGGCTCAGCCTGATGCGCCATCAAGAACGAAGATTCGCATTCCTATGCCAGCAACCACGCTGGAGATTGCTCCGTAAAACAAAAGCCCTGATGTTTCCATCAGGGCTTTGCAATGTGGCGGTGAGGGAGGGATTCGAACCCTCGATACGTTGCCGTATACACACTTTCCAGGCGTGCTCCTTCAGCCACTCGGACACCTCACCAAATTTTGGTCTGTGGTTTAACGTGTTCAGCCAACACGGAGTTCGCTACGCTGTTGAGCTGGAACGGGGCGTAATTTAGGGGAAAGCCCCGCCCGCGTCAACGGCTTTTTTCACCTGGCGAACCGTTCGAACACTTAATGCACAGATTCCGGTGCGACCTGGATTTCCGGCAGGTTGAGGAAGCCGGAACGTTCGCATTCGGCAACCAGTTCGTGGGTTGCGGCGATAGTGCTTTGCACGAACAGCAGGAACTGCTCGACGCTGAGTCCGGCCTTGGTAAAGACGGTGTGGCCGACAACCAGCCGCGGCAGGTTGTCATCGATGATATCGAGGAACACCTTGAGGGAGGGGTACTGCATATTGAGTCGGCCCAGTTCGGCAACCAGCGGCAGCATTGCGGAGGGGCGCACTTCCAGCTCGGAGGAGAACAGCAGGCCTTCCTCTTCCACGAAGATCCGGCTCTCCTGAATACCATCGACCGACTGCAAAGAGACAATGTGGATACCGTGACACTGGTCGCAGACATAGTGCTCGATACGAGCCTGTTGCAACCAACGCATTATCATTTCGGAGCTGGGGATATTCATCATTTCCACGACAAGATTGGGATCAAGGGGCGCAGTCTAAACCAATTTGCTATCAACAAAAAGCACGCCAACCCGATAACCCTGCGGCTCGCTTCTTTTTGGCAAGCGCTATGCATATACTCAGCCAAATCCACGATGACGCTTGCCCCACAGGGGGCCCCATGACTATCCAAGAAAAGTATCGCCTTCATCTGAAATCACTCTCGGATGAGCTGCTCACCCTGCAAAAACCCATCCGCATTCTGGATGCCATCAAATGGCCACGCCATCTGCAGGATCGCTTTCTGGCAAGCGGTGGCAGGGAGCTGCCCGCTATCGACAGGCACTTCTATGATGCCCTCCCCCTCGGCTTCGATCCGCGCAACAAGTATCTGGAGCTCAAGGAGCTGCGGGACCGGATCCGCAGAAAACTGGGGCCACAGGACGATCTTGGCCGGATCCTTCAAGAGACGGTCGATCAGTACATGGTGGTGATCGAGATGCTGCGCCAGCGCGGCCAACCCGATTTTCAGCGTTACAGCCAGCTGCTTTATGGCTCTGCCAGCGATCACCTGCGCGGGGATCGCAAGACTCTCAAGGAGCTGGGCGCCCGCCTGTGCGATATCTTCTCCCTGCCCGGCGCCCGCCATCTGGTGCGCCCCTACCCCAAGGAGTTCGAAGGAGAGGCCGCGGTCGCCAAACTGCAGGGCAAGCTGTCGAGCTACTTCAGTGACGGCACTGTGCAGGTGAAGCTGAGCGATGGCATCGTCTCCGATGCAGCGGCCGGTGGCGACTACATCAAGCTCAACTCCCACGCCCGTTTCTCCGAGCTGGACTTGCAGGTGCTGGAGGTACACGAGGGGTGGGTCCATGTCGGCACCACCCTCAACGGTCGCCAGCAGCCTTATGCCACCTGGCTGAGCGCCGGTTCACCGCGGATCACCGCCTGTCAGGAGGGGCTGGCCGTCCTGATAGAGACCCTCACCTTCAGCTCCTTTCCGGATCGGGCCAAGCGTATCTCCGATCGGGTGATGGCCATCGACATGGCCGAGCGCGGCGCCGATTTTATCGAGGTGTTTCAGCATTTCGTGCAGCAGGGCACCAGCGAGCACGACGCCTACAAGATCACCCAGCGGGTCTTTCGTGGCGGCATGGTGGGCGGCGGAGCCTGCTTTACCAAGGATCTCTCCTACGTGCGTGGCTATGTGGAGACGGTCAATTTTATCCGCAGCGCCGTGCTGGAAGGGGTGCCCGAGATCCTGCCAATGCTGTTTGTCGGCAAGGTGACGCTGGATGACATTCCGGTGCTCTATCAGCACTATCTGGAGGGGCTGATCGCCGCTCCCCGCTATTTGCCGCCGATGTTTCGCGATCTCACCGGCCTCTATGTCTGGTTCGGTTTTGCCTCCGGCATGTCACTGGTCGATATCGGCCGGGTACAGCACCATTTCCGCCAGCTATTTCAACGCCTGCCGGTGGCCGACCCCATCATTGCGCCGGTGGATATCGAGATCGACTGAACCGCAGAGAAGCAAGCAGGAAAATAAAAAGGGCGCCAGATTGGCGCCCTGCTCGACGATTCAAATATCGCAGCCGAATTACTTGTAAGCCCGACCTTCGAGATAGTGTTTGCGACAGAGCGACACATAGCGATCGTTGCCGCCGATCTCCACCTGTTCGCCATCACGCATCACCTGCCCCGCTTCGTTGACCCGGGAGTTCATGTGAGCCTTGTTGCCACACCAGCAGATGCTCTTCAGCTCTTCAAACTTGTCGGCCAGACAGAGCAGATGGTAGGAGCCCGGGAACAGCTCGCCGCGAAAATCGGTCTTGAGGCCATAGGCCATCACCGGAATATCCTGCTCATCGACGATGCGGGCCAGCTGGTAGACCTGCTCACGGGTCAGGAACTGGGCCTCGTCCACGATAAAGACATCGATATGTTTCTTCGCATGGCGCGCTTTCACCATTTCAAACAGATCGCAGCTGTCGCTGAACACGTCCACCTTCAGTTCAAGGCCAACCCGGGCACTGATCACCCCGACCCCGAAACGGTCATCGATGGCTGGCGTCATCGCCAGAGGATGCATGCCCCGCTCCAGATAGTTGAAGTGCGCCTGAATGAGCTGGGTGGATTTGCCTGAATTCATGGTGGCAAATTTGTAGTGCAGTGAAGCCATGATACTGTTCCGAAACTGAATTTATGGGGCGCATGCTAACCAAAGCCCCTGACAAAACCAAGGGGCCCGCGGGCCCCTTGCTCTATAAATGTTACGCGGTGGCCAACACTGGCCGCGCTTTGGCCTTTTTCAGGTGATAGCCGGTAAAGAGCACGAACCAGAGGGCACTGACACTGAAACCGGCCAGGCTGGAGTGCATCAAGCCCATCGCCAGGTAACCGATGGCCGCGCCGAAGGCGATGGCCAGTGCATAGGGCAGCTGGGTCATCACGTGATCGATGTGATGGCAACCGGCACCGGTGGCAGAGAGGATGCTGGTGCTGGAGATGGGTGAGCTGTGATCCCCGAACACCGAGCCAGCCAGTACCGCAGCCAGCATCGGCAGCATCAGGCTGATGTCGCTGGCGGCGGCCATGTCACCGGCCAGCGGCAGCATGATGCCGAAGGTACCCCAGCTGGTGCCGGTGGCAAACGCCATGGCACAGGAGAGGATAAAGACCACAGCAGGCAGCACTTCGATCGGCAGGTTGCCGTTAGCCAGCGAAGCCAGGTACTTGCCGGTCTCCACGTCACGCACCACGGCACCTATGGTCCAAGCAAACAGCAGGATGTTGATGGCTGGCAGCATGGCCATGACGCCCTGCGGAGCGGCCTTGATCCAGTTCTTGGCTCCCAGCTTCAGGCGCATCGCCAGACCGATGGAGACCACCAGACTGCACAGGGCACCGTAGACCAGCGAAGAGCCGACGTTGGTATTTTCGAACGAGCCGAGCACGCTGAAGGGCAGCCCTTTCTCGCTCAGCACCGCAGCACCGGAATCGATCATAAAATAGATGGTGGCGGCGGTCAGGGTCAGGATCGGCAGTACCATGTCGATCATGCCGCCGTTGCTCTCCTCCGGGCTCTCCATATCCAGACCGATGGGGCGGCCCTTGGACTCATCCCACAGCTTGCCTTCCAGCGCCCACGCTTCGTGTTGACGCATCGGGCCGATATCGAGTTGGAATGCAATCACCACCAGCACCATGATCAGGGTGAAGACGGCGTAGAGGTTCATCGGGATCATCTCGACAAATGCCGCGATGGGGCTCTGTTCAGTCAGACCGTGTGCCGCCATGATGCCGCCAACCAGAGCGATGATATAGGCGCCCCAAGAGGAGATGGGCATCAGCACGCAGACCGGCGCCGCGGTGGAGTCCAGCAGATAGGCCAATTTGGCACGGGAGATCTGGAAGCGGTCGGTCACCGGACGGCAGATGGCCCCCACCGACAGGCTGTGGAAGAAGTCATCGATAAAGAAGGCAAACACCATCATGCCAGTCAGGGCTTTGGCGCCCTTGCGGGTCTTGGCACGACGCTCGGCCCACTCGGCAAAGGCACGGGTCGCCCCGGAGACGCTCATCAGGCTGATGAGGCCACCCAGCAGCAGCATAAACAGGATCATGTTGACGTTGTCACGATTGAGCGCGCCATCGACCCAGAAGATCTTGAGCACGGTATTCAACATGTAATGCAGGGATTCGAGGGGTGAAAACTGATTGAGCAGCAAACTGCCGGTGACGATGCCCACACCAAGGGACAGCAGCACGCGGCGGGTCATGATCGCCAGCGCGACAGCCAACAGGGGGGGAAGAACGGACCAACCGGAGTCGGCGAAATGACTAATGTCCATGATCTCTTTGCACCTAAAGATTACAGGTGGAGATCTACCGAGAGGATCTAAAGAAACAAAACCTATGGGGAGGTTATACTCCTCAGCCCCTTCAGGTAGCGCTCCATAGTGGATGACTATGGCAGTCCTGCACCTATTAGATGCAGAACCAGCAGCCCGGTATGATGGCCTGGCCACTTCGGCGCTGACTCCTTTCCTTGTGCATCACAGGCATCACCCTCCGCACAAATACTCATAGGCAGCGCGCCTCTACTTAAAGGTATTCGCCGCATATTTTATCGAGATGGCAGCTTATAGCAAGTTTTTTGATTAAATAGTCACGATAAACATATCAAGGTCGAAAAATGGTAGTCAAATGATGCAACAA
Source organism: Aeromonas sp. FDAARGOS 1417 (assembly GCF_019046985.1). Classification (NCBI taxonomy): domain Bacteria; kingdom Pseudomonadati; phylum Pseudomonadota; class Gammaproteobacteria; order Aeromonadales; family Aeromonadaceae; genus Aeromonas; species Aeromonas sp. FDAARGOS 1417. The sequence continues at coordinate 1,038,363 of NZ_CP077221.1, forward strand.
CACCAGTTTTGACGCTATTTTCACCTGCTGCGGTTTCATTGGCATCCAATCTCCAAGCCTATTGCAGGCCATATTAAATATCTGTATTGATGTTCCCCACGGATATTATATTTAACCCGGCTTGACTTATTTAAATCACCAAGCAAGAATCAGCTGGAACATAATATTTTTCTCTGACTCGACGTGGTAACTCCTATGAATGAATTTTTAAAGGTACTGCTTAATATCCGCAGTCTGCGTGCGACCTGCCGCGAGCTTTCTCTGGAACAACTGGAAGATGCACTGGAAAAACTCTCTACTATCGTTGCTGAACGTCAGCAGGATGAAGCTGCCGAGCGTCAGTCCCGTGAAGAGCATCTGCGGAAAATTAACGAATATAGCGAAATGCTGAAAGCCGCCGGTATTGACCCGGCAGAATTGGTAAGCGCTGTCGCGACCAACCCCGGCAAATCAGAAAAATCCAAGCGGGCGCCACGTCCGGCCAAATATCGCTATCAGGATAATGGCGTAGAGAAAACCTGGACCGGCCAGGGCCGTATGCCTTCGGCTATTGCCAGCGCAGTAGCAGCAGGCAAATCACTGGAAGATTTTGCTATCTGATCTCAATCTCGTTGCTAATAAAAAACCTCGCCAAGGCGAGGTTTTTTATTATCACTTAAATGTGACATATCAGATAGCCGATTACGGGCGATCTGCTGCCTTGACCCACAGCACTTCACGATCCCCTGCCACGCAGATGAGATAGCGGGCAACGGTAAAGAACCAGTCACTCATCCGGTTCAGATAGGGCAGCACCTCGGGATTGACCCGCTCTTCCCGGCTCAATGTCAGCAGCAAGCGCTCGCAATGACGCACCAGAGTACGCACCACATGTGCTTGCGCCGCGGCACGGGAACCACCGGGCAATATAAATTGGCGCAGCGGCGGCAATGGCTCACTATAACGATCTATCTGCTGTTCAAGGCGAGTGGTCCAGGCGGCATTAACTTGCCAAATTGATTCATTCTGGGCGTCGCTGGAGAATGCCAACTCCCCCCCCAGATCAAACAACTCCTGTTGCAACAGCTGTAAATCAGCCAATAAACCGATCTCTTGCGACGGCACGTCACAAATCAGCAAGCCAATATGGGAGTTGAGCTCATCGATATAACCGTAGGTCTCGACCCTCAAATGATCCTTTGGCAACTGGATACCATCGGCCAGCCGGGTCATGCCCTTGTCGCCCTGCCTCGTATATATTCTCATACCGACATCCTGTTAATAATGGGAATAATCATGGACTCGAGTCCATTGAGTTTGATTTCGTAAGCCAGCGCCAGCGTCTGGCCCAATTTACCCGCCGGAAAACCGCTGCGCGCCATCCACACCAGATAGGGCTCGGGAATATCGATGATACGCCGCCCCTGATATTTACCGTAAGGCATCTTGTTGGTCAGAGTCAGCAGCACCTGCTCGTCGGATAGCCAATCCATATTAATCGATATCCAGATATTTATGAGTCTGGATTGAGAGTCGCCAGTTACGCGCGATACAGGTATCCATCGCCAATTGGGTGGCCCGTGGTTTCTGGCTGATCGGCTGCAAGGCAATGACCACATCAGGGCGCAGGGTAGCGGTAGCGAGCAGCGTATCCAGCTCTTCAATATGGTGCTCGGTGGCCACCGGATGCTTGATCTCGTTGGCCCGCTCCAGCGCCGAGACCAGCACAGGCTGCCCCCCTTTCATGCCAATTTTGGGGGAGACGGTCACCCAGGTCTGCTCATGGGTCTTGATCACGCTGGTGCCACTGGTTTCAATCTGCACCTGATAACCCGCCGCCAGCAGGGCTGACGAGAGTTCGTGCAGATCGTAGAGGCAGGGCTCGCCACCGGTGATCACCACATGGCGCGCCTGATAACCCAGATCGGTAAAGCTCTTGATAATCTGCGCGGTGCTGAGTTGGCTCCAGCAATCGGATTCGTTGGAGCGATCCAGCACCGCTGCCTTACCCACTTCTCGAGCCGGATCAACAACCCAGGTATGACGGGTATCGCACCAGGGGCAGCCCACCGGGCAACCCTGCAGGCGAACAAAGATGGCGGGCAGGCCGGTAAAGATGCCCTCCCCCTGGATGGTCTGAAAAATCTCGTTGATTGGGTAGTGCATCTCGATCACGGCTTGTTGCAAAAGTCGCGGATTATACCCCAAGCCACGGCAAGACGCAGGCTCACTCTGCGCTTTTCTCGCCCAACCCGGTTTTCTCAAACAGTCTGGCCATGATGCCCGCCTTGTCGGCCAGATAGTTGTTCAGACCGCGACTGCGCAGTTCACACGCAGGACACGTGCCGCAACCGTCACCGGCAATGCCGTTGTAGCAGGTCAGGGTCTGCTGGCGCACCGTGTCGAGGTGACCATAGTGATCCGCCAGTGCCCAGGTCTCGGCCTTGTCGAGCCACATCAAGGGAGTTTCAAAGCGGATGCCGCGATCCAGCCCCAGCGACACTGCCTGATTGAGGGCCTTGACGAACTCGTCACGGCAATCGGGATAGCCGGAGAAGTCGGTCTCGCAGACACCGGTGATCACAGCTTCGGCGCCCACCTGATAGGCATAGATGGAAGCCAGGGTCAGGAACAGGATATTGCGACCCGGCACGAAGGTGTTGGGCAGGCCATTATCCTGCAGCTCGCAGCTGACAGGGATGTCGTCACGGGTCAGGGCAGAGACCGCCAGCTCATTAAGCAGCGTCACATCCATCACCTTGTGGGCGGTAATCCCCAGTGCACAGCCCAGACGGCGCGCGGTGTCGATCTCTTCCCGATGGCGCTGGCCATAGTCGAAGGTGATGGCGTGTACTTCATCATACTGAGCCAATGCCTGTACCAGACAGGTGGTGCTGTCCTGACCGCCACTGAAAACCACGACTGCTTTTTTCATCTTGATAACTCCTTGAATTGTCACGCGCGGCGGCCTTCGGCAAAGTCCTGCCACTGGGTATTCAACCGGTTAAACAGGGTCAGCAAGGGCGCATAGTGCTCCGGCCTCCCCTCCCACCGGGACAAGAGGTGATAGCCCGCCTCTATGGTAGAGAGGGCATCGGGAAAGGGTTTCTTGCGAATGGCATATTGACCGGCAATGGCACCAATGCCGATACGGGGCAAGCGAGCCAGTGCCGGGTTGCTCTGCAACATGCGATAGGCTTTGCGCCAGGTGCCGTCGAGCAAGATAAAGGCGATGGACGTTTTGCCAGAGGATTCATTCTCCCGCTGTTGGCGAAGATCGGTCAGCGAAATGGCATCCTCATCCGGCCAGAGTAGATAGCAGCGACGGGAAGGATCTGCAAGCAACCCATTGAGCCACTCATCGCGGGAAAAGTCCTCCCCCACATGGATCTCGCACTGTTGCAAAGAGGCCGCCAGCAGCGCTGCAGTCCCCTTGGGATGTGCCATCTCGTTGGGGTGCTGCAAGATGTAAAGTGGCGTGTGATTGTCAACCGGCACAATATAATCGCACAGGCAGGCTTTGAGGGCTCGGGTGCAACGTGTACAGTATCGACTGTTCTTGTCGTTGGACTGTTTCATGTTGTCAGACAAATCTGGATTGCTCTGGGTTATCACGCTCTCTCTCACCAGCTTGCTACTCTTCTTTACCGTTCCCAATCTTCAGCTCTCCTTCGATCGGGCCTTGATCGCCGGGGGCGAAGGGTGGCGGATCATAACAGGCAATCTGGCTCATACCAATCTGTGGCACCTGCTGCTCAATCTGGGCGGCCTCGCCATCCTCTATAGCTTGTTTCGCGACTATCTGGGTGGGGCTCGCCTGCCGCTGCTGATGTTGCTGCTCTGGCTGGCAGTGGGCTTGGGGATCTGGTGGTGGTGCCCGCAGACCCATTGGTACATGGGGCTATCCGGCTCGCTGCATGGCCTGTTTGTCTGGGGGGCAATGCAGGATATCCGCCACGGACGCCGCACGTCGGGCTGGCTGCTGCTAGCGGGGATGGGGCTCAAGCTGGTGATGGACTTCTACAACGCAGGAGAGAGCCCGATCGCGACCCTGATCAATGCCAGGGTACACATCGGCTCTCATCTTATCGGGGCCGGTGCAGGCCTGTTGCTCGGCCTGCACCGTGTATCACTGAGTGAGCCTGTTACGCACCAACCAGCTCGGCATTGATGCTGGCCAGCATGGCGGCCGGATCGGCAGCCTGCGTAATGGGGCGACCGATAACCAGATAATCGGACCCCGCCTCGACCGCCGCTTTCGGTGTCATCACCCGGCGCTGATCCCCGGCCGCTGAACCGGTCGGGCGAATACCCGGGGTCACCAGCTTGAACTCATCACCCAGCAAGGCTTTAAGCTCATGGGCCTCGTTGGCAGAGCAGACAACCCCATCCAAGCCGGATGCCTTGGTCAAGGTAGCCAGCCGGATCACCTGCTCGGCAGGGCTCACATCCAACCCGAGGGGGATCATGTCGGACTGCTCCATGCTGGTCAGCACGGTCACGCCGATAAGCAGGGGGGCCTTGTCGCCATAAGGCCGCAGCGCCTCTTTGGCGGCACGCATCATCCGCTCACCACCACTGGCATGCACGTTGACCATCCAGACTCCGAGCTCGGCACTGGCTGCCACGGCTTTGGCAACGGTATTGGGAATATCGTGAAACTTCAGATCCAGAAAGACATCGAATCCCTTGGCCACCAGCTGACGTACAAACTGCGGGCCAAACAGGGTAAACATCTCCTTGCCTACCTTGAGACGGCACTGGGCCGGAGAGATACGTTCAACGAACGCTAAGGCATCTGCCTCGTGCTGATAATCCAGCGCTACCAGTACTTTGGGATCTTGCATCTCACATCCTATTGCTTGTTATTCACCGTCCAGACCACGGATCGGCTTGATGGAACCCCACTGGCGACAAGACGGGCACTGCCAGAACAACGAGTGAGTGGCAAAGCCGCACTGCCGACACTTGTGGGTTGACTTGATTTTTATCTGCTCGCCGACCAGCTGTTGCAGCAGTTCGAGGCTCTCCTTGGCTGGCCCCTCTTCCGCACTGGCCAGCTGAAAACCCACCAGCTGGTAAAAACCTTTCATCGACGGATGACGACGCAGCTGACGCAGCACCAGCGAACGGGCCTGGCTCAGGCCATCACGCTCTTCAACCAGCTTGGCAAGGGCCAGGGTCACGCTGACGCCGGCGTGATCTTCCACTGCCTTCTCAAGCAGCGGGATCAACGCAGGCGTGCGCCCCAACTGCTGATAGCACTCGAGCAATTTGGGCATTGCCTCGGAGGCAAAATCGATATCCTGCTCGAACACCCGCAGCAGCTCCTTGCTGGCCTGCTCATACTCCCCCTCTGCCATGGCGAGCTCAGCGAGGCGCAAACTGGCCCGGGCACATGCCGGATTGATACTGAGCGCCCGTTTGAGCTTGGCCAGCCCCTCCCCTTTATTGCCCTCACGCAGCGCGATCTCGGCTTGTTCGCAATAGAAATGGGAGATGGGGTCGGCCAGCTTCTTGCCCTGGAATTTTTGCAGACGAACCGCCACATCGATGGCCTTATCCCAATCCCGCAACTGCTGATGGATGATCAACAGCTGTGCCAGCGCCGTCTCTTCATAGTCGCTGTCGTCACACAGCTCATTCCAGAGCGCTTCCGCTCGGTCCAACAGACCAGCAGCCAAAAAGTCGCGCGCAAGCTCCTGCAAGGCAAGCTGTCGCTGCTCCCGGGTCAGCTGGCGGGTTACCAGGTTCTGGTGGATCTTGATGGCACGATCGACCTCCCCACGCTGGCGAAACAGGTTGCCGAGGGAGAGGTGTGTTTCGATGGTTTCACTGTCCACCTCAAGCAGCTGGATAAAGAGATCCACCGCCTTGTCGGATTCATCGGACAGCAAATAGTTGAGGCCCGCCACATACTGGCGGGAAAACTGGTTACTCTGTTTTTGGGTGTCCTGGCGAACACTCCTGCGACCCATGTACCAGCCATAACCGGCGGCGATGGGTAACAGCAGGAAAAGCAGTTCAAGCATTGAGGAACATTATTCCTTACCCGGTGACCGGGCCAGCTCCAACTCGCGGGATTGACGACGCATGGTGCGGTTGAGGGTGCGGTTTTGCATTTTCAGGCGCAGGAACAGCAGGCCGAATACAAGCCAGCCCAGCAAAAAACCGCCAGCGAAGAAGAAGCCCAACAGCATGGCAAGCGAAAACTCACCCTGAGCGATCAGGTAATTGAACTGAACCAGCTGGCCATTTTGTGAGCCCAGCGCCAGGGTCAGAACAAACACCAGCACCAGCGGAATGAGGGCCAAAATACGCTTCATAAGAGCTCCCTGTCAGTATCTAATGAGAGGCTGATTATCCTTAAAATCGCAGGCAGACTCTAGAGTGAATGGGAAAAGAGTTTAAGAAACAAGACGATTGGCACAGGAATCGGTGCCAAAAAGAAAAAAGGCATACCCGAGGTATGCCCATTTCTGCATTATTCAATGATGTTGACGCGCTCGCGCAACTCTTTGCCAGGTTTGAAGTGCGGGACATATTTCCCGGTCAGTTCAACCTTGTCCCCAGTCTTGGGGTTGCGGCCCACACGGGGCGCACGATAGTGCAGTGAAAAACTGCCAAATCCGCGGATTTCAATCCGGTCGCCGTTTTGCAAGGTCGACGCCATCTGCTCAAGGATCTCCTTGATGGCGGCTTCGACATCCTTGGCCGGCATATGCATGCGGCTGGCTGCCAGTTGTTCGATGAGATCTGATTTGGTCATAACGTTAAATCTCCTTCCCCGATCACATGCAATATTCATTTTGCCAGGATAAAAAAGGGCGGCGCAATGCCGCCCTTTTCTTGCATCAAGGATTACTCACCCTTGGCGGCTTTGAACGCTTCCATCATAGCATTGCTGAACACAACTTCTTCTTGTTGGTTCAGGTTATCGATAGCAACACGCTCATCAGCCTCGTCCTTAGCACGGACAGACAGGCTTACGGTGCGGTTCTTACGATCAACGCCCATGAATTTAGCTTCAACTTCGTCACCAACAGACAGCACCAGAGTGGCGTCTTCTACACGGTCACGAGCAGCGTCGGAGGCACGCAGGTAGCCTTCTACGCCATCAGCCAGTTCGATAACGGCACCTTTGGCATCAACCTCGGTAACCTTACCCTTCACGATAGCACCTTTCTTGTTGTCAGCCAGGTACTTGTTGAACGGGTCTTCTTCGATCTGCTTGACACCCAGGGAGATGCGCTCACGCTCCGGATCCACTTGCAGAACAACGGCTTCGATCTCGTCGCCTTTCTTGAATTCACGCACGGCTTCTTCGCCCTGGTTGTTCCAGGAGATGTCAGACAGGTGAACCAAGCCGTCGATGCCGCCATCCAGACCGATGAAGATACCGAAGTCAGTGATGGACTTGATCTTGCCGGAAACACGGTCGCCTTTGGCGTGAGTTTCGGCAAACAGCTGCCACGGGTTGGATTTGCACTGCTTCAGACCCAGGGAGATACGACGACGCTCTTCGTCGATGTCCAGAACCATCACGTCAACCACGTCGCCAACGTTAACAACTTTGGACGGGTGGATGTTCTTGTTGGTCCAATCCATCTCGGATACGTGTACCAGGCCTTCAACGCCTTCTTCGATTTCAACGAAGCAGCCGTAGTCGGTCAGGTTGGTCACGCGGCCAGACAGACGGGTGGTCTCCGGGTAACGTTTGGCGATAGCAACCCAGGGATCTTCGCCCAGCTGCTTCAGACCCAGGGATACACGGGTACGCTCGCGGTCGAACTTCAGAACCTTGACAGCGATCTCGTCGCCAACGTTGACGATTTCGGAAGGATGCTTAACGCGCTTCCACGCCATGTCGGTGATGTGCAGCAGGCCGTCAACACCGCCCAGATCTACGAATGCACCGTAGTCGGTCAGGTTCTTGACGATACCCTTAACTTCTTGACCTTCTTGCAGGTTAGCCAGCAGGCTTTCGCGCTCGGAGGTGTTCTCGGTCTCGATCACGGCACGACGGGAAACAACAACGTTGTTGCGCTTCTGGTCCAGTTTGATGACTTTGAACTCGAGTTCTTTGTTTTCCAGGTGAGCGGTGTCACGGATCGGACGCACGTCAACCAGAGAACCCGGCAGGAAGGCACGGATGCCGTTCAGTTCAACGGTGAAACCACCCTTGACCTTGCCGTTGATGATACCGATAACGGTAGCTTGCTCTTCGTAAGCCTTCTCAAGCTGCAGCCAGGCTTCGTGGCGCTTGGCTTTTTCGCGGGACAGCTTGGTTTCGCCGAAACCATCTTCGATAGAGTCCAGAGCCACGTCAACGGTGTCGCCGACGTTGATTTCCAGCTCGCCCATGGCGTTCTTGAATTCTTCAGCCGGGATAGCGGACTCGGATTTCAGACCGGCGTCAACCAGTACGAAACCGTTCTCGATAGCAACGACAGTACCCTTGACGATGGAACCTTGACGGGTTTCAACGGCGTTCAGGGACTCTTCAAAGAGTTGAGCAAAAGATTCGATCATTGTTTATGTCACAAATGAAACATCCACTTGCAATCCGGCACAAGCGGGGCTGTTTTAAATAATCTGCGCCATCCTTGGTGCAGACGACCGGATGTCAGCTTGCGCTGGCATCACCAAGTTGTTGCTCTGCATAGGCGAGCACTGTTGCCAGTACTTCATCTATGGTCATGGCGGTAGAGTCTACCACCAGAGCATCTTCTGCCGGTTTCAGGGGTGCAGTAGCGCGATTTCTGTCGCGATCGTCACGTTCCCGAATCTCGGTTAAAAGACGCTCAAAGTTAACATCAAAGCCCTTATCTTGCAACTGCTTATAGCGACGCTGGGCCCGTTCTTCGGCACTGGCGTCGAGGAAAATCTTCACCTCGGCCTCAGGGAAAACCACGGTCCCCATGTCACGACCATCGGCAATCAGACCTGGGGCCTGACGAAATGCACGCTGACGGCGCAGCAAGGCTTCGCGCACCCGGGGGAAGGCGGCGATTTTACTGGCAGCATTACCCACTTCTTCGGTGCGGATGGTGCGGGAGACATCTTCCCCTTCCAGGATTACCTTGACCAGATCGCCTTCTACCTGAAATTGCACATCCAGATTGGCAGCCAGCGGCACCAGTGAGGCTTCACTGTCCAGCTCTACATCGTGATGCAGGGCGGCCAGGGACAACACCCGATAGATGGCGCCCGAGTCCAGCAAGTGCCAACCCAGCTTCTCAGCAAGCAGTTGACACAAGGTGCCTTTACCTGCACCACTGGGGCCATCAATTGTCATTACGGGGGCCATCTGAGGCATAACTTCTCTCCTGCACTGTGTTGCTCCCATCCCGAAGGGGTGGGTTAATGGGCGCCGATTATACCCGAATGTGGTGAGCCTGGCAGTCATCAATCCGCACAAAGGGCCAAAACCCCGACGGACAGCTGTGCTTATATCTCATTTGGAGATTTCATTAAGCAATGCAGGGACTTGTTCTTATGGTCGTTCCTGACAAGGCGCGCTAAACTGGCCCCCTTTTTTGAGCCGTTAGTAGTAAGGAGCAACCTATGAGCAGCGTTACCCTCGTGGCCAAATCCAAATTGCCAACCCCCTGGGGCACCTTCACGCTGGTAGGTTTTCAGGAAACCGGCACAGGCAAAGACCACGCCGCACTGGTGATGGGCGACATTACCGGTGACGAGCCCGTGCTGGGCCGGATCCACTCAGAGTGCCTGACCGGCGACGCCCTGTTCAGCTTGCGTTGTGACTGCGGTTTCCAGTTGCAGGCGGCCATGGAGAATATCGCCAAAGCCGGTCGTGGCGTATTGCTGTATGTGCGTCAAGAGGGTCGTGGCATCGGCTTGCTCAACAAGATCCGCGCCTATCACCTGCAGGATCAGGGGGCCGATACCGTGGAAGCCAACGTGGCCCTTGGTTTCGCCGCCGATATGCGCGACTACACCATCTGCGCCGATATGCTCAAGCAGCTTGAGGTCAAGTCTCTCAAACTGATGACCAACAACCCGCGCAAGATGAAAGCGATGGAATCCTTCGGTATTCCGGTGGCCGAACGGGTACCGTTACAGGAAGGGCGCAATCCCCACAACGAGTTCTATCTGTCGACCAAGGCCAACAAGCTGGATCATATGCTGAAGAAGTGAGCCTGCATTGACGAATACCAGATAGTCAAACGCCTCCCGAACGGAGGCGTTTTTCTTGGGATGACCACACATCAACCCAAGCTATCTAAGTGGTACGGTCAAATTGGCCAGCAGAGCTTCAAGCTCTTCGCCAGTGCGGGCAGCACAGTATTGTTCGACCCGCTCGCGGGTCAATTGCGGCGCGAGACGTTCAATCAGATCGTAGAGATAGCCGCATAAAAATGCCCCTCTGCGCAACCCGATAGCGGCCACACCGCCTGGTAGCCAGGGCGCCGTTTTGAGCACCAGATCGCCATCGCGCTGGGGCTCCCAAGCAAAAGTTGCCATCACCCCGATGCCCATTCCTTGTCTGACATAGGTCTTGAGCACATCGCTGTCGCTCACACAGCAGGCGATCCGGCTCTCGGCATGAGCGCAATCAGTGCCATGTGCAGCAGAGAGCGCCCTTCCATCGGTCACCAATGCAAACTCCACCAGCTCGGCCGGGGTCAGCGATGTTGCTTTGGCCAACGGATGATCCTTGGGCAGCACCAAGCCCCGTTGCCACTGAAAAGAGGGGAGAATGAGCAGATCGCTCCCCTCCTCCGGTTCATCCGCCAGCAGCAGATCGGCAGCGCCATCATGCACGGCTACGCGGCACTGCGCCGCACTCCCCTGCATCACAGTTACGGCAACTTTGGGAAAGCGGGCCATAAAACCCTTGAGGATGGCGGGCAGAATATAACGGGCTTGCAGATGAGTAGCGGCAATGGTGAGGGTTCCCTGCTCCGGATGCACATGCTGCCTGGCCATCACCTTGATGGTGGCGACCTTGTCCAGCACCTCCGCGGCCACTTTGATCACGTCCCGACCGATGGGGGTGATCTGGGTCAGGTGTTTGCCGCTGCGCTCGAAGATCTGGATCCCTAGCTCATCCTCCAGCATCCGCACCTGTTTGCTGATCCCGGGCTGGGAGGTAAAGAGGCTCTCGGCGGTGGCCGACAGATTCAGCCTGTGGTTCGCCACCTCGACGATATAGCGCAATTGCTGCAATTTCATGGTGTAGCCCTCAAGCGAACCCACCGTTAATAGTAACAAACTTTCAGCAATGACCCGCCGCCATCAGGCCGGGCGCTCCTTGAGTAGGAAATCACGCAAGGCACGGTTGGCCATGGAGAGCGGATCGCCACGTCGCCACGCCACACAGAGGTCGAGGTAGATGGGCGGGTCAAAGGGCACGCCACTCAGATCCGGCTCCTCTTCCAGCACCATCCGCAAGAAGGTGGTCACCGCAAAACCTTGCCGCACCACCGCCTTGAGCAGAGGGATAAGATTGCTCTCGAAGGCGATATCGGGTTCAACGCCCAGGCTCTGGGCCAGCGCCTCCATATGCTCCCGGTGGTAAAAACCACGGCGAAACAGCGCCAGCTCCTGAGCGAAAAACTGCGAGAGGGTGACGGCCGATGCGCCACGCAAGGGGTGATCGTCCCCCACCGCCATCAACATCTCTTCGCTCAGCAGATGCGCTCCCTCGATGGCGGGGGGCAGATCACTGGTGATGAGAATGGCCAGATCGAGGGAGCCATCCACCATCCGGCTGAGCAGCTCGCGGGTACCGGCCTCCTCAACACGGATCTTGAGGCCGGGGTAGCGGTGCTTGAAGGCCATCAGACGAGGGGGGAAATAGTAGGAGCCCATCATGTAGGGGATCCCGATCCGCACTTCCCCCCGCTCCAGCCCCTTGAGCTCGGCCATCTCGGCCTCGGCCTGATGCATCTGCAGCAACAGACGCTCGGCATGGCGACAGAGCACCTCTCCCTCTGGGGTGAGCCGTACCGCCCGGTCCTGCCGATCAAACAGCCGCAACTCGAGCTGCTGCTCCAGTTTGGCAATGGCCATGCTGATGGCCGGTTGTGCCACATGCAGACTGTTGGCTGCCTTGGTAAATGAGCCGGCATCCCTGACCGCCAGCAGATAGGTGAGCTGTTTCAGATCCATGTATCAATTCATCTTATTAGATGGATAACTTAAATATATTATATTTATAACCGCAAGGACTCTACCCTGACCAAAAGTAGTCAGGACAATACGCAATGATTGAAGTTGGAAGTCGCGAGTGGATACGTGCAACCCTGGCCCTCAGCCTGGGCTCTTTTCTGGTGTTTCTGAACATCTACCAGACCCATCCCCTGTTACCCCTGATCGCCGAGGTCTTCTCGGTCAACTCCCTCTCGGCCAGCTGGACCCTGGCAGGATGCACTGCTGGCCTCGCCGCCTCCCTGCTGATCTGCGCCAGACTGGCGGATCGCCATGGCCGTCGGCAGGTCATGCTGGGTACCCTCACCCTGGCGATCCTGCTCTCACTGTTGATCCCGCTGGTTGAGCAGTTTGGCACCCTGCTGCTGCTACGCATCCTGCAGGGCGCGCTGCTGGCAGGACTGCCCGCGACCGCGATTGCCTATATGGGGGAAGAGTTCAGCAAACGGGCGCTCCTCTCGGCGGTGGGGGTCTATATTGCCGCCAACTCCCTCGGTGGCATTGCCGGTCGGGTGGTCGGCGGTCTGTTGGCGGGCTGGTTTGGCAACTGGCAGCATACCTTTCTGGGGATTGGTGTGATCAGCCTGTCACTGCTGCCGCTGGTCTTCTGGCTGCTGCCCCATCAGACCCGCTTTGTGGCGAGCGCCCCCGTTCGCGGCCAATTTGCTCGCGCCTTGCAACAACACCTGACCAATCCCTTGCTGGTAGGGGCCTATCTGATTGGCGGCCTCAACTTTATGGTGTTTCTGAACCAGTTCAGCTACCTCACCTTCTTGCTGGCCAAGCCCCCCTTCTCCTTGCCCACCCAGTGGCTCGGCATGCTGTTTCTCACCTATCTCTCGGGGACGGTGGCCTCCTCACTGAGCGGCCGCTTTGCCAACCGCTGGGGGGCACAACGCATGCTGCTGGTCGGGATCGCCCTGATGGCCCTCGGCAGTCTGTGGCTGCTGCAAGGAAGCCTGCCCGGGATCCTGAGTGGCTTGCTGATCTCCAGCTTCGGCTTTTTCCTGGCACACGCCTGCGCCAGCGCCTGGGTCGGTCATCATGTCGAACAAAACCGCGCCCTCGCCTCCTCCCTCTATCTGGTGGCCTACTATCTGGGAGCCAGTCTAGGGGGGCTTTACTTGCACCCCTTCTGGGAGCAAGGCGAGCTGGACGGTCTGGTCATGGGAATTGAACTGGTCCTCATCCTGACGGCAGGCTTGAGCCTCTGGCTCGGCCGTCTCAAGCAGCGAAGCCGATCGCCACTGCCAGCCCAGCAACCCCACCGACACGGGTAACAGGCTCAGCGCAAACAGGGTCACCCACGAGCAGATAGCGCTCTCGCAACCAAGCACCGCCAGATAACAAAAGGGGTCACACCGGTGACAATTCCGATCCGTTAGAGCTCCACATGCCCCCCCAACGCCTTCCTGCAAGCTCGCCAAAAGCTTGGCTACAAGGGCATCGAGCGGCGGTTTCACAGCACCGCCGCAGGCTGGCACCAGCAGGTCAATCACCCCAATTGGGCCAGGCTGAAACTGGTCACCGTCGATTACTTGATGTGGAACACGCCCGATACCTCGAACAGCTCCCGCCTTTGCCAAGCCCGGCACCCAGCATGGCGATCCCTCCTACCAGGATGTTCGCATACTTTGTCAGATAGAGCTAACAAGCCACCAGCTTGTTCAAGCGGTCATAGATAGCTGCGCCGTCAACGAGATTGTGCTGGCGGAAAAGCTTATCGACCACACGCCAGACCACTCGATCACCCTGTTCGACAAGGGGCTCTACTCGCTCGGCATGCTCCACGCCAGGCAAACCACCGGCAACGAGCGGCACTGGTTGCAGCCACTCAAAGAGGGGACGCAAGAAGTGACCGCTGTTGCCCGAAACGATAGAAGCCCGCTTGCTGACTCGTACTATCAACGGCAAGGAGCACCAAGTGTTGACATCGATGGTCGACCCGATGCGTTTCCCAGGGACTGACATCATCGAGCTCTACAACCATCGCAGGAAAATATAGAGCTGGGCTATCGGGAGATGAAACACAGCCTGCAGCAACACCGACTGACCCTGCGCAGCTAGGTGAAGATGGCCGCGAGCCTGAAGGGATACACGACGAGCTAGCTGAGTTTTCACATGGCGTCGGTCCATCTCATTCATGGACTGAGCTGCATGCTGCATATGTCGCCGAGGACTATCCAGAAGCGGGTCGCTGAGCTAGAGAAACAAGCGGGAGAGTTTATATTGCCGGAACGAAGGGAGCGAAGTCCCCCCCACTACGTGAAGCCAAGGCCACAGAGATATAATGTGAAAAAAATAAATTAAAACAATACCATTCAGGCTTAACTGACTGGCATTACCCACAAGACACCCTGTTCATTTGTATTCCGCGGATGTGTTGGCTCAGGCAAGGCTGGTAGCAGGCAACTGGCAGGCCACGGCTTCGCGGCGCAGCTGCTGCAAGCGGGCCAGCAGCCCGGTCTGGCCGAGCTCCGTCTCCTGAGGCGAGAGATTATCCACCAGCAGCGGATAGTGATCCGTCACCGCCTGCATCAACCAGTCGAGGCGACGCAGGGTGAGCGGGCCGCAGCTCTGGCCGCTCAGATCATCGGCCACATCGAGCCGGTGGCTGCGATACATGTCCCGCCACCAGTTGGCGACCAGCGCCTCGTCGCTCGCCAGCGCGGCGCTCCACTCCCCTTGCAGGGCGTGCAGGCGGGCCAGCACTGGCGCGCTGGCCCCTTCACGGATCAGGTGGTGGATCTCCCGTTTGACCCATTTCAGACAAAGCTCGCGCCAGTAACGAAATTGCGGCAAAGGATCGGCCGCATCGAGCCAGAGTCCGGAGAGGGTGCGGGTCTCCAGTCGCTCCGGCACATGGAACTGCGGGTCGACCAGACCGTTGGAGTTGTATTCAAAGCGGGGATCGAAGGTCCACATATAGCCAAAGTCGAACACGCAGATCTGCTCGCCGTCATCGAGCAGGTTGCCCGGGCTCGGGTCCCAGTCAAACCAGCCCCAGCGGGCCAGCTCCCCCTGCACCTCCAGCATCTGGGCCAGATTGCGTTCGTTGAGCTGATGGACCGGCACACCCCGCAACCAGGGGGAGACCAGCACACCGGCCCGCGCCGAGCCGAAGCTGGTGCAGACCACGTGGGAGAGGACGGTAGGGTGCAACTCGCGCAGCGCCTCGATTTCGCGCCGCCGCTCCAGCTCGGTCAGAAAGGCGGTCTTGCCATCGAGGTTGGCCACCAGTGAATCCTGACGGCGCCGCTTGAGGCACCAGTGATGCCCCTCCACCTTGAGGTGAAACACCTCGGCGGTGAGACCGTGGCGATAGACCTTGACCACAGCCGGATGGCTATCCTTCAGCTTGACCAGTTGGGCCAGCGGCAGCGGGCAGTCGCGCTCGCGTCCGATCCGGATCTCTTCCTTGCTCTCCAGCATGCGCAGCAATCTGGCCTGACGTGCCATCACTTTGGGATTCATACATGTACCTCCAGTCGCTATCGAGAGACTAAACAGCAGATCCCTCCCAAGCCAGTGGCAAAACCCCATGATGACGCTTTCATCACATATTCCGAACAACCCCTCGATCGGGATCACAATTTGCAAGGTTGAGCCGTAACCAAATATTCATTAAGTGGTCATTAAATTGACAAGCTGAAACAAGGCCCGCACCATCGGGTCAAACTCTATGCGGATGAACAATCTCTCCCTCACTCGCTCAAAGGATGAGCTTATATGAATCGCCCCTCCTCAGGCCGCCCCCGCGTTCTGAGTCTGCCCTCTCTGCTGCTTGCCCTGCTGGGCGGATTGCTGCTGCTGACCCTGTTGTTGCCGCTGATCAATCCCGGCAGTTGGCTGGGCCGTGCCCAGCCGCTGGTGCTGGGCCCCGCCGACAATCCGCTGGCTACCCTCACCCGCCACGCCCTGCTCTATAAAAGCGACAGCCGCGGCCTCTATCTGGTGGTACGGAGCCAGTGGCAGTTGCGAGGGCCATTGCAAGCGGGGGACAAGGTGCGGGTAGAGCTGCTCAACGACAAGGGGGAGCGGATTGACCAGCTCAGTCAGGCGGTGGATAAACGTCAGGTGTGCCGCAATAACCGCTGCTCGCTGGATCTCAACAGCACCTTGCGCGCCCCGGATGACGCGCTGGCCAGCCGCTATCAGCTGCGCATCGGTCTGCTGCTCAAGGATCGCCCCGAGAGCGGCGATTTCAGCCAGATCCTGCAAACCCTGCCGGAGCAGGGCTTCAACCTCACCTATCTGGTGGTGAGCCTGACCCTGGTGCTGGCCCTGAGCGCCGCCGTGCTCAAGACGGTGCTGCCAAAGCTGCGCCGCAGCCTGCGCTGGCGGATCATCGGCAGCCTGCTGCTCGGCAACCTCACCTTCGTGTTGCTGCACGGCTTCGTGGTGTTCAAGCTGGGGGAGTTTCTGCTCTGGTCAGGCTTTCGGCCGGAGCACTACTATCTGGCCTGGGGCAGCATGGTGCTGGGTTGGAGCCTCTGCGCGCTGGCGGGCTTCAACCTCTATATGGGGCTGGTCTTTACCGCACTTTCCGGTATAGGCCTGCTCGCCAACTTTATGAAGATCGCCATCTACGGCGTGCCGCTCGGCGGGGACGATTTTGGCAACCTGCTGGCGCTGCTGCGGATCCTGCTCGACCAGCACCCCATCCTGCCCATCTTCACCGTGTTGCTGGCACTGTTTCTCTGCTGGCGCTTTGCCCTGTCACGCTGGGTGCTGCGCACTGCCGCGGCCACCGTCGCCTTCTTTGCCCTGTGCGTGTTTGCCACCCAGACCGGCAACAAGCTGTTGGGGGCCAACATTCGCTACGTGGATCGCGCGGTCAACTACCACAGGGACATCATCCGCTCCGGCCCCGGCCTCTATCTGTTCAATCTGGTGGACGAGATGCTGCAAAGCGGCAGCGTGTTTCGCTACCCCTTGCAGATCAACGAGCTGGCCCCGCAGCTGAGCTATCCGCCCCAAGGCATCACGCCGCGCTGGGATCTGGTGATCGTGCTGCAATATGAGTCGCTCTGGCTCGACTGGAAGGGGCGGATCTGCGCCCCGGCCCCCACCCTCTCCCTGCCCGCCAGCGTGCAGCAGTGGCAAAAGACCATCCACTCCCCCACCACCGGCGGCATGACGGTACTGGCGGAGTTCGAGATGAACACCGGCCTGCCGGTGGGCTTGCTCAAGCAGGGGGTGGTGCCCTACTACTACCTCTCGCAGCAGGTGCCGGGGCTGGCCCAGAGCGCCAGACAGAGCGGCTACCAGACCCTCTTCGTCCACCCCTATGTGGAAAAATTCTGGGGCCGCGCCAAGGCAATCCCGGCGCTGGGGTATGATGAGCGCTTGTTCGACACCCGCTTTACCACCCTTGAGCACAAGGGGCTCTATATCTCCGATGATGCGCTGATCGACCACATACTCAAGCGCAGCGAACAGGATGACAAACCGCTGTTTGCCTATGCGGTCACCATGCAGGGGCACGGCCCCTTCGATGGCCCCCGCTATCAGGGGCAGGAGCGCAGCGGCGCCTGTCCGAACCAGAGCGAGAGCGACACCCAGTTACTCAACACCTATTACACAGGGGTGGTGGATGCCATGGCCTCGCTGGAGCGGCTGCTCAAGACCCTCGACCAGTCGGACAAGCGCTATCTGGTGGTGGCCTTTGGCGATCACCAGCCGTTTTTGATGTCCGCCGGCAAGGGGATTCACGGTGACAAGCCGGCACGCGATGCCACCTACCAGATCCCCATGATGGCCTTCACCCGCGCAGATGATCCCCTCAATCTGGCGACCCAGTTTGCGCCGGTACGCCAGCTCTACCAGATGGGTCAGGCCACCCGCCAGCTGCTGGCGGGGGATATCACCCCCATCGAAGAGAAGCCCCTGCTCCATCCGGTGCTGGGGGAGGAGAAAGGGTTCGACCCATCAAGCCTGGTGCCGCAGATCCGCGCCAGCTTCCGGCCCGATGCCCTGCCCTGATCACGCCCCACAAAAACAGACAAGGCCGCATCAGCGGCCTTGTTGTTGGACATTGATTTCGCCCTCATTCTGCTAGCCACCATGGCTCCAGCAAGGTGAGCTGCTGGCGGTCGAGATCAAGCGCCACCTCGATACCCAGCGGCAGCGTCAGCATGGGGTGGGTATGGGCGCAGTCAAACTCCGCCAGAATGGGGAAGTTCGGCTCCCCCACCACCTCCAGCAGGATATCGAGGGGGCGCTTGCCGCTATCCTGATCGTTGAACAACTCGTGCTTGCCGAGGATAAGACCGCCGATCCGATCAAACACCCCGCACAGCTTGAGATGGGCGAAGGATCGCTCCAGCGTCTCGGCAGATTTCAGGCTGTCCTCCAGCAGCAAAATGTCACCGCGTTCGATGGGCGGCATACAGGGAGAGCCCCAGATCCCTGCCATGGTGTTGAGGTTGCCGCCCATCAGTCTCCCCTCAACCCGGCCTGAGCCCACCGAGATCAGCCGATTGGGCTGGCACTGCTTGGCCCGGGTCTGGTTCTCCCAGTCCAGCCGTTCATCGCTCCACTTTGCCGGGGTGGGCAACGTGCAGGGGACGCCAGCTTCATCGGCCAAGTCGGCCAACGCAATCTGTAAAAAACTGGCCAGCGTCTCATCCACCAGCGGCGGCAACTCGCCAAAAGAGGCCACCAGCGCCGGGCCATAAAAGGTAACCAGGCCAGTTTGGGCATGGATGCCGAGCAGCAGCGCCGTCACATCGGAGTAGCCAACGATGATCTTGGGGTCGCGCCTCAGCGCCTCAAAATCGAGGTAGGGCAGCAGGGAGTTGGAGTTGCTGCCGCCAATCACCGACATGATGCAGCGTACTTCCGGGTCGCGAATAAGGGCATTGAGCTCCTCGGCCCGCGCGGCAATGGAGCCTGATCGCCAGTGATCCTGCTGGCCGGTGAGGCTGCCCGCCTTGAGCCTAAAGCCCTGCCCTTCAAGAAAGGCTCTGGCGCGGGCAAAACGGTTGGGAGCCCAGGCGGTCGCCGCGCTGGAGGGGGAGAAAAAAGCGATGGTATCGCCACGTTGGAGCAGCGGGGGAACCAATAACGTCATGACACACTCATCCTTGCCAATATCCAGCCATCACAGAGTCGTTGAGACTCCTACACAACCCCTTTGATCACAACGGGTTTATCACTATCGTTTAGAAATACAAAACACTTGATTCATTATTAACAGATATTCTAAACACCATCCCCTTCCTAGAATGACCTCATTGTGATGGCCAACCCCGGTTGGTTGTCAGAACGGTCGGCCTGACAGCCCGGACGTTCTCTTTCCCACTTTTTCTCTCTGACTTATCAATGAGGTGCCTGTCATGAACAAAAACGCATCCCCCAGCGCATTGGTTGTAGAAGGCGGCGCCATGCGCGGCATATTTGCCAGCGGCGTGCTGGATGCGTTTATCGAGCATGACTATCGCCCCTTTGACTTCGCCATCGGCGTCTCGGCGGGGGCCACCAACTTGCTGGCTTATCTCGCCAGCCAGCATGGCCGCAGCCACGAGATCCTGACCAAACTGGCGTGCAGCCAGCAGTTTATGGATCCCCTGCGTTTTGCCAAGGGGGGCAATCTGGTGGATATCCATTGGCTGTGGAACACCAGCTGCCGCAAGTATCCCCTCGACATTCATGCCTACCGGGAGACCGGCATCCCCTTCTATGCGGTGGTGACCAATACCCTGACCGGCAAGGCGGAGTACATCCGGGTCAAGCCGGAGAACATGAACGAGGTGCTGCCCGCCAGCTGCGCTATTCCCCTCGCCTCCCATGAGTACCCGGAGGTACACGGGGTACCGATGACAGATGGCGGGGTGGCCGACTCCATCCCGGTGATCGAGGCCTACCGCCGCGGTGCCCGTCACCTGACGGTGATCCTCTCCGAGCCGCTCGGCTATCGGCTCAAGCCGATGCCTTTCCCCTGGATGATCCGCACTCTGCTCAAGACCCGCCCCGCGCTGGCACAGGCGCTGGAGCAGCGGGATCGCAGCTACAACGAGGCGCTCGATTTTATCGCCAATCCGCCGGATGACTGCCAGATCGAGGTGATCGCCCCGGCCGACTACTTCCCCGTCTCCCGTTTTACCCGCGATATCAACAAGCTGGAGATGGGATACGTGATGGGCAAGTGCGCAGGCTATCAGGCCGCCCTGCTCAATTGATAAGGGTTTTACAGGCATGACCCGACCTGCCGCGACGCACGCGCCGCCAACACAATAACAATCGGGTCAGTTGAGCAACATGAGTCATAAAAACAGACCGTGGCGAGGCAAGCGCGGCCAGAACCGGTGCCAGACACTCTTAGCTGCTTGCTCCTCATCCCTATGCCAGGGCATCTCACCCTCATACAAGGTGTTTATTTATGTCGTTTCTTCTCACTCATCCCGCGCTGGCGCAGCTGTTCGAGCGGCTGCAGCCCGATTACCGGATCATGGCGCCCGCGGCCGAATATCGGGGCGGCCGCTTCTCCGACACCGACAACGTCACCTACCACAGCATCCGCCATCCGGCAGATCTGGTGTGGCAGGAGAAGTCCCACTTCTCCCCAAAAGAGGTGGTGCTCCCCATCACCCAGACCCTGTTCCACTTCGACAATCTGGAGCTGCGCGAATCAAAGGTGGAGGCCAAGCCCACCCTGCTGTTCTTGCGCAGCTGTGATATCCACGCTCTGCGCAGGCTGGATCAGGTCTACCTGAAAAATGGCCAGAACAGCGACGTCTACTACGCCCGGCTGCGCAGCAAGCTCAAGCTGGTGCTGCTGGAGTGCCGCGAGAGCTTCGAGAACTGCTTCTGCGTCTCCATGGGCAGCAACGAGACCCAGGACTACGCCGCCGCCATTCGTCTGAGCGATGAGGGTGCCCGCATCGAGGTAAAGGATCCCGAGCTGCTCGGCTACTTTGCCGAACTGGGCGAATCCGACGACTTCACCCCGGAATTTGTCCAGAGCAACCCGGTCAAGGTACGCACCCCGGACAGCGTCTGTGACGACCCCCAGCGGATCCGCCAGATCCTCACCGCCCATCCGGTCTGGGCCGAGTACGACAGCCGCTGCATCGGCTGCGGCCGCTGTACCACCTCCTGCCCGACCTGCAGCTGCTACAGCGTGCACGACCTCACCTATGCGGAGAACCCCAAGCAGGGCGAGCGCCGTCGCCAGTGGGCCAGCTGCATGGTGGATGGCTTCAGCGACATGGCCGGTGGCCACGGCTTTCGCACCAAGCATGGCGAGCGCCTGCGTTATCGCGCCCTGCACAAGGTCAACGACTACAAGGCCCGTCAGGGGGAGGAGCACATGTGCGTCGGCTGTGGCCGCTGCGACGATCGCTGCCCTCACTACATCTCCTTTAGCAACATCATCAACAAGATGACCGATGTGGTCGAACAGACCATCGCAGCCGACAACGCGCAGGGGGCGAACTGATATGTGCCAGTGCCAGCAAACCGCAACAGCAGAACCGCAGCAGGACGTGGTCGAAAACCGCCTGCTGCCCAAGGCCTACACCATTCTGGCCATCGAGCGCCACACCGAGCTGGAGTGGAACTTTCGGGTCTCCCGCGACTTTGATGTCCACTACGGCCAGTTTGTGGAGATCTCCCTGCCCACCGTCGGCGAAGCGCCCATCTCGGTCTCCGACTATGGCGATGGCTATGTGGATCTGTTGATCCGCAAGGTCGGCAAGGTGACCGATGCGCTGTTTGCCCTCGATGTGGGCGACAAGGTGTGGATGCGCGGCGTCCACGGCAACGGCTATCCGCTGGAGACCTACCGCAACCAGCACCTCATCGTGGTGGCGGGCGGCACCGGCGTCGCGCCGGTCAAGGGGCTGCTGCGCCGCTTCAGCAAACATCCGGAAGAGGTAAAGTCCCTCGACATGATCCTCGGCTTCAAGAACGAGCAGGCGGTGCTCTATCGCCACGAGATGCCGCTCTGGGCCGAGCAGCAGAACCTCATTGTCACCCTGGACGAGGGCAAGGAGAGCCAGCAGTTTCGCATCGGCCGGGTCACCGACTACATCGACCAGCTGGATCTCGCTGACAAGGAGGATATCCAGGTGATCGTGGTCGGCCCCCCCATCATGATCCGCTTCGTGGTGCTCGCCTTCCTCGAACGGGGCATCCCCAAGGATCGCATCTGGGTCGACTACGAACGCCGCATGGCCTGCGCCGTGGGCAAGTGTGGCCACTGCCGGATGGGCGACACCTATATCTGCGTGGATGGACCGGTCTTTCGTTTTGACCAGGCCCAGCATCTGATCGACTGAGGGAGAACACCATGAGTCTCGATATCGACATCATCAAGGCCCGCGCCAAGAACGAATACCGCCTCTCCAAGGTGCGCGGCGAAGCGATGATCAGCGTACGCATTCCCGGCGGGATCATGCCCGCCCACCTGCTGGCAGTGGCCCAGCAGATCGCCGAACAGTACGGCAACGGCTTGATCCACCTCACCACCCGCCAGAAGCTGGCGATGCCCGGCATCAAGTATCAGGACATGGACAAGGTCAATGCCGCCCTCGAGCCCTTTATCAAGGAGATCGAGGTGGAGACCTGCGGCATCGAGGTAGAGGACACAACAGCCGGTTACCAGACCATCGGCGGGCGCAACATCGTCGCCTGTCAGGGCAACACCATCTGCCAGAAGGGCAATATCGACTGCACCGGGCTGGCTCAGCGGATGGAGAAGCACCTCTACCCCAACCCCTATCACCTCAAGATGGTGATCGCCGGCTGCCCCAACGACTGCGCCAAGGCCAACATGGCCGATTTCGGCATCCTCGGCATCGCCAAGATCCACTTCAATGCCGAGCGCTGCATCGGCTGCGGCGCCTGCGTCAAGGCGTGCAGCCACCATGCGGTGGATTGCCTCGCCATCAAGCATGGCAAG
This sequence comes from Aeromonas sp. FDAARGOS 1417, assembly GCF_019046985.1. Taxonomy (NCBI): domain Bacteria; kingdom Pseudomonadati; phylum Pseudomonadota; class Gammaproteobacteria; order Aeromonadales; family Aeromonadaceae; genus Aeromonas; species Aeromonas sp. FDAARGOS 1417. The sequence goes on from NZ_CP077221.1 coordinate 1,061,425, forward strand.
GCGGTCAAGGAGGAGAGCAAGTGCATCGGTTGTGGCGAGTGCGTGCTGGCCTGCCCGACCCTGGCCTGGCAGCGGGATCCCAAGCAGCTCTACATGGTCAAGCTGGGGGGACGCACCAGCAAGAAGACCCCTCGTACCGGCAAGCTGTTCCTCAACTGGGTGACCGAAGAGGTGCTGCATGCGGTGATCAAGAACCTGTTCGAGTTCGAGGCCGAGATGCTGGATGGCAAACCCATCTACCTGCACATGGGTCACCTTATCGACCGGGCCGGTTATCACAAGTTCAAGGAGCGGGTGCTGCGCGGCGTCACCCTCAACCCGGAAGCCATGGTCGCTGACCGCATCTTCTGGGCCGAAGATCAGTACGTCGCCAACATGCACGTCAAAGCGGTGCAATAGGAAAAACCTCGTTTGGGGAAGCGTGATCAAGTGGCCGACACCGGTGGGGATCTGTCGTTGGCCCGGGCGTAGATCACCCTTCCCCTTTTTTATTCCCGTCGGGGGATCTTTCCTCCGACCATCCGGGCCGCGTCACGGCGCGCCCTGCTATCTCGCCCGGCGCGGCATTGCGAGCGGGCCAGCATCCGGAGCCTGTTATGGACTTTCTCCCTCTCTTCTGTCAGCTGCAAAACAAGCCGGTCCTGATCGTCGGCGGCGGTGAGGTGGCGGTGCGCAAGGCGCGCCTGCTGCTCGATGCCAAGGCGAAGATCACCATCAATGCCCCACATCTGGAACCCCAGCTGATGAGCTGGGCCGAGCAGGGTCGCCTGACTGTCTGCGCCGCCGATTTTCATCCCGAACTGCTCGATGGCAAGTGGCTGGTGATCGCCGCCACCAACCAGCAAGAGGTCAACCAGCAGGTCTTCAACGAAGCGAACCTGCGTCAGATCTTCTGCAATGTGGTGGACTCTCCCGCCCACTGCAGCGCCATCATGCCCGCCATCATCGACCGCTCGCCGCTGATGGTGGCCATCTCCAGCGCAGGCACGGCGCCGGTACTGAGCCGCCTGCTGCGGGAAAAACTCGAAGCCATGCTGCCGCAGCACCTCGGCCAGCTCGCGGTGCTGGCGGGCAAGCTGCGCGAGCGGGTCAAACTCATTCCGGACAAGCTGGCCCGCCGCCGCTTCTGGGAGCGGCTCTTTAGCCATGAGCGACTGGCATGCCAACTGGCCCGCGGCCAGCAGCAAGCTGCCGAACAGAGCGTCGCCGAGCTACTCGATGAGCAACCACAGAGCAAGGGAAGCGTGACCCTGGTGGGGGCTGGCCCCGGCGATGCGGGACTGCTTACCCTAAGCGGTCTGCAGCAGTTGCAGCAGGCGGATGTGGTGGTCTATGACCGGCTGGTCTCGCAGGAGGTATTGGCGCTTGTTCGCCGGGATGCCGAGCGGATCTTTGTTGGCAAGGAGGCGGGCCGCCACTGTGTGCCCCAGCAGGCGATCAACCAGCTGTTGCTGGAGCAGGCTCGCCTCGGCAAACAGGTGGTGCGGCTCAAGGGGGGCGATCCCTTTATCTTTGGCCGGGGCGGCGAGGAGCTGGAAACCCTGGCCGAGGCGGGCATCCCCTTCTCGGTGGTACCGGGCATCACGGCAGCCTCAGGCTGCGCCGCCTACAGCGGCATTCCCCTCACCCACCGCGATCATGCCCAGCGGGTGCAGTTCATCACCGGCCACGACAAGGAGGGCAATATCGCCCAGGAGTGGTCGGCGCTGGCCGCCCCACGCCAGACCCTGGTCTTCTACATGGGGCTGGCCCACGCCGCCCGCATTCAGGATGCGCTGCAAACCCACGGTATGCCCGGTCACACCCCGGTGGCGCTGGTGGAGCAAGGCACCCAGCTCAGTCAGCGGGTGGTGCGCGGCGAGCTGCAGCAGTTGGCCGAACTGGCCCGTCAGGTGAAGAGCCCGAGTCTTATCATCATCGGCTCGGTGGTCACTCTGGCCGACAAGCTGGACTGGTATGGGGAAGCCAACGCCATCCACGGCATCTAACCCCGCACGGCTATCACCCAATAGAGACAACAAAACAGAGAGCGGCCATGCCGCTCTCTGCTTTTTGCATCAATGACCCAGCCGTGGCACGGCACGTCTGTTACTCGAGCCGGATGGGGCCGGTATTCTGAACATCGCTGTCATTCCAGTCGCTCTCATCGCGAATACGCGGATCCCCTTGCAAGGTGTAGAGGATGGTGCCCTGACGAAACTGCAGCGCGCCATCGGCCCGTTTCGCCTTCACCTTGACTCCGTTGACCCACACCTGCTCCTTGCCATCCACCTGAATATTGGCCACCGTGGCGCCGGTCTCGCGGTTTTTGGCGATCCACTTGCCCTGATAGGGCGAGTCCCCCTTGGCCATCGGCAGTGCGGCGGCCTTGCCCGCCGACCAGGCGTGCACGGTGCAAAAGCCGTGGGCCCGGCGATCATGCTTGATGACGTAATCCAGAATGGGTTCGCTGGCGGGCAGATCGAAGGTGATCCCGATGACCACCTTGCCGTTTGTGGCCGAATAGGCGGCGGGCGCCAGTGTTTTCAGGGTCGCCTTCTTGCCATTGATAAAGACGTTGCCCCCTTGCGACTTGACCCGGATATCGGTGGGACAAGTGGCGCTGAAGTTGGGCTGCGCCGCGAGGGCACTGCCGGCATGGGCGGTCATGGCCAACATGACAAGGGTCAGCAGAGCAGGTTTTTGATTCATAGTGATACGCCTTCAAGAGAAGAGAACCTCGTCCGTGAGCAGTGTCGTTCCTGATGGCGGCACTCTAGCTTGACCCTCTCGGGCTACCCAGTGAAAAAAAATAAAACCGGTTAGCGGAATTATTAATAAATATAAATATTTAAAATCAATAGGTTGAGTGACAACCCCGCCAGCCGCCACGTATCAGACAGGCAATAAAAAGCCGATAACCCTGTTATCGGCTCATTGCCCATGCAGAGGCGGGTGCCCGATCAGACCACCACGGCGGTGCCACTGATGCTGACCATCAGCATGCTGCCGTTTTGCCCCACCACTTCGTAGTCGATATCGATGCCGACCACCGCATTGGCGCCAAGGGCGGCGGCACGCTCTTTCAACTCATCGAAGGCGATCTCGCGTGCACGGGCCAGCTCTTTTTCATAGGCGCCGGAGCGGCCGCCGATGATGTCGCGGATCCCGGCAAAGAGATCCTTGAAAATGTTGGCGCCGAGAATGGCTTCGCCAACCACGATGCCGCGGTATTCACGAATGGTTTTGCCTTCCAGCGTGGGGGTCGTCGAGAGGATCATCTTGAACTCCTGTGAGTAGCAGAAGGGCTCAGACTACCCCAACTGCCCGAAAATCCCAACCGGGGGGTGACCTGTACGACGCCGTCCTTAAAAATCACGACGGCCAGATAAAAAACACCGCGCACGGGGCGCGGTGTTTGTTTCAGAGGGCCATTGCCAACGGCAAGCCGTCACGGATTGTAAGAGACCACCGAGCCACTGAGGCCGGTCATCTGGGAGATCCGCCCCTGCATCCCCTGCAGTTTGGCCTTGGAGACATCCGGTCCGATAAAGACCCGGTTGAGCTGACCCTGCACCGGTGTGCGCGGCGAGGTGTGGGCAGAATAGCCCGCCGCCCGCAGCTTGCTCACCAGCGCGTTGACGCTGTCGACGTTCTTGAAGGCGCCAAGCTGAAGGATCCAGCTGCCCTGCGCCGGTGCCGCAGCAGGCGCGGGAGTGGTCGGCTGGGTCATCTTGCTTTCAATCAGATCGTCGAGGGACTTGATCTGACCCGCCTGCGGCTTGGTCGGTGCGGGCGCCTTGGCCACTTCAACCGGTTTGGCTGGCGTCGGCTTGGGTGCTGGCTTTGGCGGTTCTACCGATTTTTTGGCCACCACTTCCGGCTTGGGCTGTGGCTTGGGTTGGGCATTCTGTTGCGGCTGAACCGGTGCCGGTGCGGCAGGGGTTGTCGCCGGCTGCGCACCGTTGCCCTGACCGGCGAGGGTCATGGGGTCAGCCACCTCTTCCACTTGCCACTGCTGGGCCGCAGAGGCCTGTTGCTGGCTGGCCAGATGATCGGCTGGCAGGCTGCTGGCCGCCGAGACCTGCAGCGCAGGCTTGGCAGGCTCCAGCTCGGGGCGCAGCGGGATCTTGGCAAAGGCCTCCTCCTTTTGTGCCAGCTTGTGACCATCCAGCAAGTCCGGCAGGAAAATAACAACCAGGGCCACCAGGATGACGGTGCCCACCAGACGGTTTTGAAACTTCGAGGCCAAGTTGAATCCTACCTTTACGTAACTCAATATGCGATTTGGCTCCCCGCCCGAGGGCCGGGGAGCCGGGGTGTGGCCTAGACGGCGACACCCGCCAGAATGTCGGCGACAGTGTAAAACGAACCAAACACAATGACCATATCGTCCGGACTCGATGCGGCCAACGCTGCCTGATAAGCGGCGCTGACATCATCAAACTCCCTGGCAGGCCCCTTGCCCTCTCCCAACGCCGCAGCCAGTTGCGCAGAGGTGGCGGCGCGCGGGCCGGTGAGGCTGGCCAGATACCACTCGCCAATCAAGCCATCGAGTTCGGCAAGGGAGCCCGCCATGTCCTTGTCTTTGAGCATGCCGACCACGGCGCGGCGTACACCCGAGCAGGGCATCTTGCGCAATTGCGCTGCCAGATAGGCTGCCGAATGGGGGTTGTGGGCTACATCGACGATCACCAGCGGTGCACTTTGCAACTGCTGCATCCGGCCAGCCAGCCGGGCATTGGCCAGCCCGTCACGAATGGCGGACTCAGGCAGCGGCAAGCCGAGAGACTCCAGCGCCGCCAGCACGGTCACCGCGTTCATCAGCGGCAGCACTGGTTTTGGCAGATCCCGCCACTGGTTGAGGCCGTGATAATCCCAACCGCTCTCGTGCTCATCGCCACGAAAATCGATACCGACCTGACACAGGTTGGCGCCAAGACGCGCCGCTTCGCTCGCGATAGTCGCAGGCGGATTGGGCTCGCCACTGATGGCGGGTTTACCAGCGCGATAGACCCCAGCCTTCTCCACCGCCACAGCTTCGCGGGTATCACCCAGCCAGTCGCAGTGATCGAGGGCAATGGAGGTGATCATCGCCACATCGGACTCCACCACATTGGTGGCGTCGAGCCGACCGCCCAGTCCCACTTCCAGCAGCAGCACATCGGGGGCGGCACGGCAGAAGAGCCACAAGCCAGCCAGGGTGGCGAACTCGAAGAAGGTAAGGGCAATCTCGCCACGAGCAGCTTCCACCTCGGCAAAGGCGGCGCAGTGATCGCTGTCGGGCAGCTCTTGCCCGTTGACCCGCACCCGCTCGGTAAAGCGCAGCAGATGGGGCGAGGAGTAGACGCCGACCTTGTAGCCTGCGGCCATCAGAATGCTGGCCGCCATGGCACAGCTGGAGCCCTTGCCGTTGGTGCCCGCCACCGTGATCACCTTGAACGGTAGCTGGGTGAGACCCATGCGCCGGGCAACGGCACCGACCCGATCCAGCCCCATGTCGATATTGACCGGATGGATCTGCTCCAAATAAGAAAGCCAGTCGACAAGCGACCGGCTTTGGGATTGTTGCATGTTTGAACTCATCTTCACTCTTCGATGACGTGAGTATTCAGCATTTTGGCGAGCAGGCTGGCCAGACGGTTACGCATTTCGCGGCGATCGATGATGATATCGATGGCACCCTTTTCCAGCAGGAACTCGGAGCGCTGGAAGCCTTCCGGCAGTTTCTCGCGCACGGTCTGCTCGATAACGCGCGGGCCGGCAAAGCCGATCAGCGCCTTGGGCTCGCCCACGTTGATGTCACCCAGCATCGCCAGACTGGCAGAGACGCCACCCATGGTGGGGTCGGTCAGCACGGAGATATAGGGCAGGCCCGCCTTGGTGAGTCGGTCCAGCGCAGCACTGGTCTTGGCCATCTGCATCAGGGAGAAGAGGGCTTCCTGCATGCGAGCACCACCAGAGGCGGAGAAGCAGACCAGGCCACGGCCTTCCTTGATGCACTCCTCGACGGCACGCACGAAGCGGGCACCGACCACGGAGGCCATGGAGCCACCCATGAAGGAGAATTCGAACGAACAGGCGACAACCGGTACCCCTTTGAGGGTCCCTTTCATCACCACCAGCGCATCTTTCTCCGCCGTCTCTTTCTGAGCAGCAGACAAACGATCCTTATAGCGCTTGGAATCCTTGAATTTCAGTACATCCTGCGGCTCCAGCTCGGCACCGATCTCGGTACGACCCTGCTCATCGAGGAAGCTCTCGAGACGGGCGCGGGCGCTGATGCGCATATGATGATCACACTTGGGGCACACTTCGAGGTTGCGCTCCAACTCTGCCCGGTAGAGCACCTGTTCACAAGCACTGCACTTGGTCCACACCCCTTCCGGAATGTTGTGACGACGGGGCGCAGTGATCTTGCTCTTGGGAAGAATCTTCTCAAGCCAGCTCATGGAATTCCTTAATGCTTTTGTGCCTGACAAAACGCATCGAGCCTAGATTGTTCAATGACTTAATAGCTCGATGGCAACAAATGACGGGTCATTAAACCACAATTTTTCGGGCGCAGTTACTAAAAACTGGTCGTACCCGGTGCCGAGTCCGGCAGCCACAGCGGGCCGAGCGGCAACTGCGGTAGAGCAAACTCGGCCGGGTAATCCACGTCAACCAGATAGAGGCCACCGGCCTTGGCGGTCGGCCCGGCCAGATTGCGATCCCTAGCAGCCAGCACCTCGGCAATCCACTCCACCGGTTTGAGCCCCTGCCCCACCAGCAGCAGGGAGCCGGTGATGTTGCGCACCATATGGTGCAGGAAGGCGTTGGCCTTGATGTCGAGCACGATGTAGGGGCCGGAGCGGCTGACACACAGATGGGTCACATTGCGCCACGGGGTGTTGGATTGGCAGGCGACGGCACGGAAGGTGCTGAAGTCGTGCTCCCCCAGCAGGCTCTGGCCCGCCTGGTGCATCAACTCGGCATCGATGGTCTCGTGGTAGTGGCTGACGCCACTGCCGAGGATCGCCGGACGGTAGTTGTGGTTGTAGATGACATAGCGGTAGCGACGGGCGGTGGCGCTGAAGCGGGCGTGGAAGCTCTCGTCCACCTGCTTGACCCAGCGCACGGCGATATCCGGCGGCAGGTTGGAATTGAGCCCCAGGGTCCAAGCCCCTTCGGCACGGTTCGCCTCGGTATCGAAGTGGATCACCTGACCGGTCGCATGGACACCGGCATCGGTGCGCCCGGCACACTGGATGGAGACAGGGTGGTTGGCAATCCGGCTCAAAGCCGTCTCCAGTTCAGCCTGCACGCTGATCACTTCACGCTGACGCTGCCAGCCGAAATACCGGCTGCCGTCATATTCAATACCTAGGGCAATTCGCATGGATAAACTTGTCTTGTTGTGAAAACGCAGTGAAAGAAACGGGGCGGATTATACGCGCTCAGCCTGAAAAGTCCCACCACACGCGCAATTGGCCTGGATAGCGAGCCTGCGCGGCCATGATCCCCCATCGCAAATCGCCAAAAGAAGAGGGCAGCCTGCTGGCTGCCCCGTTTTGCTGATCCCGTGATGGGAGATGCTTTAGCCCAACCGCTTGAGTAACTTCTCGGCTTCGGCACGCTGGTGATCGCTGCCCTGCTCCGCCGCCTCTTGCAGCAGCTCGCGGGCGCTATCCTTGTCATCAATCTCGAGGTATGCACGGGCCAGATCCAGCTTGGCACCCACACCGCCGTCGTCGGCATCCACGTCAAATCCGGTGGATTCCGGCAGCACCTCGGGGAAGCCATCCAGCCCCACATCCAGCGAGAAGCCCTGATACGGCTCCTGCTCCGGCGCGGTGGCATCCGCTTCGGCCAGCAGCTTGTCGATCTCGACGTAGCCGCTCTCTTGCGCCTGCTCACGGGGTTGAACATCTGCCGGATGAGACTCCACCTCGGCGAACGCATCTTCGAAATCGGAGAGCGCCAACTCGTTGGGATCCCACTCCAGATCCAGCTCCGCTTCTTTCGCCTTGACAGGCTCAAGACCGAGCTCGGCCAGCATGGCATCCGCACTCTCGTCGGCATCCTCTGCGGCACTGAGATCAATGGCGTTATCATCTTTGCCAGCAGCAGGCTCGTCGAGGGCACTGCCGAAATCGCCGAGATCGAAGCTGGCCAGATCGTCGTCAGCGGCACCGACTTCGTCGATGGAGCTCAAATCGGGCTCGAGGTCGGCTGAGAGATCCGCATCCAGCTCGGCAAACAGGGCTGCCTGCAGCTCCTCTTCGCTCATGATCTCGTCAGCAGCCTTGGGCTTGGGGTTGAACTCACTGGCCAGATCCATGGCGGGCTCGTTGGCCAGCGCGATGGGCTCATCCAGCGAGAGATCGAGATCCGGCACCAGATCCGGGTCACGACTGGCTGGCTGGGCCGCCATCCGCTCGGGCTCAAAGCCCTGCTGCTCCATCTCGCCCTCGTCGCTGAACACCAGATCGACATCCGGCTTGGCGGCCGGCTCGTCAGGCTCCATCGGCATAAAGCCATCCGGGGTGTTGAGATCCGGCACCGGGCGCACCGGCTCGTTGTCGGTCACATCGACGCTCAGCAGATCATCAAACTCGCTCTGCTCCTGATCCATCATCATGGCGGTGGATTCGGAGAGGCTCTTCTCCTGCTCTTCCAGTTCGCGGCGGGCCCGGGCACGCAGCCACAGGGTCACCAGCGCCAAGACCAGCAGCACAGGCAGCAGAATGATCATGGCGAGGTTTAGCGGTGAGGAGAGCAGATCCATCAACCAGTTTTTCTCAGGCTCAGGCTCGGCTACCACCGGCGGGACCGGTTGGGCCTTGAGCTCGGCAATCTCTTTTTGCAGCGCCGTCTGATCCTGCAGCTGGGCCTTGAGGGTCTCCACCTCTTCGGTCAGGGATTGCAGACGCAGCTTGAGCCTGTGGTTCATCTCGGTCACCTGGCCGAGCTGGGCATTGGCATCTTCCAGTGCCAGCGCCATCTCGGTGGCCGGTTTGCCCACCGGTTTATCCAGATCGGAAGGCAGAGGCGCCGGGGTGGTGCCTTCTGCAGCGCTAGGAGCAGGTGCTACCGCCTCTTTCGGCGCTGGCTCGCTCACCTTGGCCACTTCTTTGGTTTCAGCCGCCGGTTGCGGTGCCACCACCGGGGCGGGAATGGGGGCGGCTTTCGCCACTGGCAGCGGCGCAGGCGCAGCCTTCACCGGCTCGGTCTTGGCGGCTTCAACCTTCGCGGGTTTGGCGGCAGCCGGCTTGGCGGTATGGGCCTGCTTGTCAGCCAGATATTTGGGGCTTAACCCCTTCCAGCTGGCGTTGTCGCTGCGGAACTTGGCGCGGGCCTGAGCATCAGTGATGACGCTCGCATCGGCCGCGGTCGGCAGCAGAATGCGGGATCCCACCAGAATGTGGTTGATATTGCCATCGGCAAAACTGCGGGGGTTCTTCTCGTAAATCGCCACCATGGTCTGGTAGACGCTGACCCGATTGGAGGGGCGATATTTGCTCGCCAGGCTCCAGAGGGTATCGGTCGGACGAACAGGGCCATAGCTACCGGCATTGGCAGTAACCTGACGCACCACCGGCTGGGCGGTTGCACGCACTGGTTGCGCCACGGGTCTGGCGACCGGCTGCGCCAGCGGCTGGGAATTGACGGCGGGAGGTGCGGGTTCGTCAGGGCCTTTTAGCTCGACAAAAAAAGGCTCCCGCGCCGAGTCTTCAGCCTGGACGGTGCCCAGCAGACCCAATGCGAGTAGCGTTGCCAATGTTATGCGGGAATGTCCCATATTCGTTCCTTCGTATGACGGCCCTATCACATTGAAAAATCTGGATAGTTACCCCAAAACAGTCGGTTCAATATAAATCAGGCTCGCCTGGCAAGCCAGCAGTCCGACACATTTAGCACCCAACTTGACCCTGAGTGTAGGAAAAAACTTAATCAGTTGATATCGCAACAGAATCTTGAAGTGACGGAGTGCGGCATGGGTCACACCCCGGTTTGATCACAGGACGGATGCACAGCACTCCCTGCTGCGCATCTGTGGCATCTGACCAGCCTTACAGATAGTCGCGAACCAGCAGCTCGGCAATCTGTACACTGTTGGTTGCCGCGCCCTTACGAACGTTATCGGCCACGATCCACATATTGATACCACTCGGGTGAGAAATATCCTGGCGTACCCGGCCCACCAGCACCTCATCCTTGCCGGTTGCGTCACGCACCGGGGTCGGATAGTCCCCTTCGTCATCAAACAGGGTCACACCCGGCGCATTGCGCAGCAGGTCCTTGACCTGTTCGGCATCGAGCGGCTGGTGCAGTTCGACGTGTACCGCCTCGGCGTGGCCGTAGAAGACCGGCACCCGCACGCAAGTCGGATTCACGGCAATGCTGGCATCGCCCAGGATCTTCTGGGTTTCCCATACCATCTTCATCTCTTCGCGGGTGTAGCCGTTGTCAGTGAAGCTGTCGATCTGCGGGATCAGGTTAAAGGCGATCTGTTGCGGATAGAGGGTCGGTTCCACCGGACGACCGTTGAGCAGATGAGCGGTCTGACCTGCCAGCTCGCTGACCCCCTCTTTGCCGGAGCCTGACACGGATTGATAGGTGGCCACGTTGATGCGGGCAATGCCCACTTCGTCGTGCAGCGGCTTCAAAGCCACCAGCATCTGGATGGTGGAGCAGTTGGGATTGGCGATGATGTTGCGATTGCGAAAATCGGCCAGCGCATCCGGGTTCACTTCCGGGATCACCAGCGGGATATCTTCGTCGTAACGGAAGCAGGAGGTGTTGTCGATGACGATGCAGCCGTGTTCGGCAGCAATCGGCGCCCACTTGGCAGAGACCTCGGCACCGGCGGAGAAGAGTGCGATCTGCACCTGGCTCCAGTCAAACTCCTCCACATCGAGGATCTCGAGGTTCTTGCCGCCAAAGCGCACGGTATCACCGGCGCTGCGGCTGGAAGCCAGCGGATAGAGGGTCGCTACCGGAAATTCGCGCTCTTCCAGGATCTCGATCATCGCCTGACCCACGGCGCCGCTGGCACCCAATACCGCTACGTTAAACTGCTGGCTCATTCTGTTCTCCTCTGATAATGCTGCAATGGCGCCGGGTAGCGCCATGGTCGGCAGGCGCTCGCGCTGCGAGATGACGCTGCCAGATATGGCTGAGCCGGCGCAGTAGTATCTGCGCCAGCTCAGTAAAAAATGGGGTCGAGGTAGCCAGTACGGCTCACCCCTTCCGGTTATCTTCCAACTCCTAGTCCCCGATTCAGGGGCGTGACAGCGCAAATCCCAGCTCACCCAGCGCCAGGTCAGCAAACGCCCCCTCAACCTGCAGGGAGGATAGTTCACGGCGCTCGGGATAGTGTTTGCGCTGCTCGTCAAAGCTGCCGGGCAGGCCGAGTCGGGCCCGGAAACGGGCATCATCGCGACGCACATCATAGACCAGATGCACCAGCTGCTTGATCAACGCCTGATCCGGTGCGCGGCCCGGCACCACCGCCTGCACATCGGGGGCAGACAGGAGCTTACTCAAATCCTGACGAGGCTGGCGTCCAAGCTGCTGGCAGAGCGCCTGATAGAGCATCCAGGTACCGCGGGCCTTCCCCTCCAGGCTGTAACCGGCGATATGGGGGGTGGCAATCTCGGTATGGGGCACCAACGCAGCCAGTGGCTCGGGCTCGTTCTCCCACACATCCATCACCAGTCGCAACGGCTTATCGCCCAACTGACGCGCCAGCAGGGCCCGGTTATTCCACACCTCGCCACGGGATGCGTTGATCAGGATCTGCCCGGCAGGACGCGCGGCAATCTGCTCGGCATCCAGCAGATGGTAGGTCGCATCCGGCCCTTCACGGGTAATGGGCACATGGAAGCTGACGATATCAGCCTGCAGCGCAGTGTGATAATCGACAAAACCGCCAGCGGGATTATCCCGCGCCCTGGGTGGATCGCAGCGCAGTACCCGCATGCCGAGCGCTTGGGCCTTGCCAGCCACACACTCGCCGGTATTGCCCGCGCCAATCACCGCCAGCGTCATGGCCGAGAGGTCAAGTTCGTAACGTTCCGCCAGCACCAACAGGGCGGAGAGCACATAATCCCCCACCGAATACTTGTTGCAACCGGGGGCGCTGAAGAAGGGAATATTGCGGCTTGCCAGCAACGCCTTGTCCACATGGTCGGTGCCTATGGTGGCGGTGCCGACAAACCCGAGTTTGGGGCTGGTCGCCAGCAAATCGCCGTTGACGCGGGTGACCGAACGCACCAGCAGCACATCGGCATCCAGCAGATCGCGGGCCTGCATCTGCCGTCCGGGCAAGGCGACCACCTCGCCAAATTCGGCAAACAGCTCCACGGCATGGGGCATATTCTCATCAACGACTATCTTCATCGGGCTCTCTTTGGTCACAACCGCCACGGGGGCGCCATTCTAGCGCAAAGCCGCCAGAGATTTCAGCCTGTGATGCAATCCGGCGCGAAACGGGACCACATTGCGCGGCAGCCTCTCCATCAACCCGCTAAAACAGAGGATGTCGCCACAAATGTGTAAGCAGAGGTAACAAACGTGCTGCTCGGCTTTGTCCGGGCATGTCACGGTGGCACAATGCCCCTCTTTTTTCGCGATCGCCCATACCCACCATGCCGCCACACGCTTCGTCGCTCCCAACGTCAACCGCCTCACTCACCCGCAGCCAGGTGCTTGGCTTCACTGCCCTGTTGATCCTGCCCCTGCTGCTGCTCGCCACCCTGCCCTGGCAGCCTTTTCTGACCGGCTCCCTGCAATCAGGCTGGTTATGGTGGTCATACGCCCTCACCCGCATGGTCGATCTTCCCGGGATCGGGGTCAGTGGCGCCCTCTTGCTGATGCTGACTCGCTACAAACTGAGACTGGAGTGGGCCTCCTTCATTGCGCTGGGGTGTGCACTGTCGGCCCTGCTTGCCAGCGACTGGGTGCTCAAAAGCCTGATCAAGCACCTGACCGAAGAGCCCAGACCCTATCTGCTCTGGCTGGAGAGTCAGTCGCTGATCCCGGCCATCAAGCACTTCTACGCCAGTAGCGTCGATGTGCGCAGTGAACAGGTTCACGCCGCCAGCCAGTTGCTGGCCCTGCCAGAGTGGCTCGGCCACCACTGGCAGGCCGAGGTGAACTACGCCTTCCCCTCCGGCCACAGCATCGCCGCCATCAGCCTGGCCCAGTTCTTTGGCCTTATCTGGCTGGCCCGCGCCCCCACAGGCGTCTGGCTGCTGCCGTTGTGGGCGCTGGGGGTTGGTCTGTCGCGCATGGTAATGGGAATGCACTGGCCGGTGGATGTGCTGGCCAGCGCCCTGCTGGGTACACTTACGGCGCTGATTGCCGCCCGCTGGTGGCTGCACAGATATTGAATCCGGCGCCATCTTGGCGCGGCATCCTGCGTGGGATGGGAGGACAAGCCAGCGCTTTTTTGCCATAATGCCGCCTCATTTTATCCCGACCGAGATCCCATGACCGACGCAGTTCATACCCTCAAGGGCCGTTTCCGTGGTTTTTACCCCGTCGTCATCGATGTTGAAACAGCCGGGTTCAACGCCAAGACCGATGCCCTGCTCGAAATCGCGGCTTACACCCTGAAAATGGATGAGCAGGGCTGGCTCGTTCCCGATCAGGTATTCCACTTTCATGTCGAACCCTTCGAAGGGGCCAACCTGGAGAAAGCCGCGCTGGAGTTCACCGGCATCGACCCCTACAACCCGTTGCGTGGCGCTGTCTCGGAAAAAGAGGCGCTGACCGAGATCTTCAAGGGGATCCGCAAGGGGATGAAGGAGCAGGATTGCGGCCGCGCCATCATAGTGGCCCACAACGCCACCTTTGATCACGGCTTCGTGATGGCTGCCGCCGAGCGCGCTGGCCTCAAGCGCAATCCGTTCCACCCGTTTGCCACCTTCGACACCGCTGCTCTCTCCGGATTGGCGCTGGGTCAGACCGTACTGGCCAAAGCGTGCCAGAGCGCCCGCATCCCGTTTGACAATAAAGAGGCGCACTCTGCCCTCTATGACACCGAACGCACCACAGAGCTGTTCTGTCATATCGTTAACCGCTGGAAGAGCATGGGGGGTTGGCCGCCAGCGCATCCGGATGATGACACAACCGATGCTCCTGCCGATGATGAGGGGCAAGAATAAACGGATGAAGGCTGCCACTGGCAGCCTTCGCTTTTTGGGGAAATGATTGATTGCACGGCGCACCGGAAATCGCCATCAACGTCACTATCCACCGCTGCGCACGGGATGCACGGGATGCACGGGATGCACGGGATGCACGGGATGCACGGGATGCACGGAGACAAACAGGTCACAAACCCTCATGTTGAGCAACCTTGTGCCACATGCTGCTGCGATATGCAGGGTTTGACTGATTTTTTTCTCGACATTTGTCACATTTTTCGCAAACTAACTCCCCTTCACATGACAGACAGCAATAACAAACTATAAGGAAATCAAATGAATCCAGTTGTTATCGCAGTCGGGCTGATGCTGGTGCTCAGTCTGCTGCGGATCAATGTGGTGGTCTCGCTGGCGCTGGGGGCCATTGCTGGCGGCCTGGTCGGTGGGCTGTCGTTGACCGATACCCTCACCACCTTCAGCGGTGGCCTGGGCGGTGGCGCCGAGATCGCTCTCTCCTACGCCATGTTGGGCGCCTTTGCGGTTGCCATCTCCCGCTCCGGGATCACCGACCTGCTGGCCCGCAAGGTGATCAGCCAGTTGGGCAAGGATGCCAGCTCGACCCGTATCATGTGGGTCAAAACCCTGCTGCTCTCTTCCGTGCTGGCCGTGGCGATCTCCTCCCAAAACCTGATCCCGGTTCACATCGCCTTTATTCCCATCTTGATCCCGCCGCTGCTGCATGTGATGGCGCAGATGCAGATCGACCGTCGTCAGGTGGCCTGTGTCATCACCTTTGGCCTGACAGCTACCTATATGGTGCTGCCGGTCGGCTTTGGTGGCATCTTCCTCAACAACATTCTGGCCAAGAACCTGATCGATAACGGCGTGCCCATCACTACCAGCCAGATCCCGCTGGCAATGGCCATTCCGGTCGCCGGTATGGTACTGGGCCTGCTGATTGCGGTATTCATCAGCTATCGCAAACCGCGCCAGTACGATCTGGCCAAGATCCTGGATGCCGAGCCCGAAGCGGTCGAGCTCAACCTTACCCACATCTGGGTGGCTCTGCTGGCCATTGGCGTGGCGCTGGGGCTGCAACTGATGACCAACAGCATCGTACTGGGTGCACTGGCCGGTTTTGTCATCTTCACCTGCGGCGGCGTCATCAAGTTTCGCGAAAGCCAGGATGCCTTCACTCAGGGGGTGCGGATGATGTCGCTGATCGGCTTCATCATGATCTCCGCCGCCGGTTTTGCCGCCGTGATGAAGGCAACTCACGGGGTCGACTCTCTGGTCCAGGTGGTCGCCTCCGGCATCGGCCAGCACAAAGGCATCGCCGCCTTCCTGATGCTGCTGGTAGGTCTGCTCATCACCATGGGGATCGGTTCTTCCTTCTCCACCGTGCCCATTATCGCCACCATCTATGTGCCGCTCTGTCTGCAGCTCGGCTTCTCACCGATGGCGATCATCGCCCTGGTCGGTACCGCAGGCGCGCTGGGGGATGCGGGTTCACCGGCCTCCGACTCGACGCTGGGCCCCACCTCCGGCCTCAACGCCGACGGCCAGCACGACCATATCTGGGACAGCGTGGTACCCACCTTTATTCACTACAACATCCCGCTGGTGATCTTCGGCTGGATTGCCGCCATGGTGCTCTGATAGCCCCTCGGGCTGCGAACTCTGCACGTCATAGTAAACAAAGAAGGCGACCATCAGGTCGCCTTCTTTGTTTACTCGGCTAGATAAACAACAGCACGGTAGCTTGTGGTAACGGTGAAAAGGTACCGCTCGCTAACCCAGCGCCACCTCCTGCATGATGCTCCGATTGATAAAGTAGCGATGGCAGAACAGCAAAAAGTCCTGCAGCGGCAAGGGCCTCGAGTAGAAATAGCCCTGAATTTCATCCACCCCTATGCTCAGCACCGCCTTCAGCTCATCATTGTTTTCCACCCCTTCCGCCACCACCCGCACACCGAGTTGATGAGAGAGGCTGGTGATCGCCTCGACGAACAGCGCCTGACGGGTGTCATTGTCGATGGCCGTGATAAATGAGCGGTCAATCTTGAGCTTGTCGAAATAGAGTTCCCGCAAGTAGGAGAACGATGACCAGCCGGTACCGAAATCATCAAGGGCCACCCGCACACCGATCTGACGCAGGGTATCGATGATCTGCTTGCTCAGCTCGATATCATCCAGAGCAATCGTTTCGGTCAGCTCGACGATCAGCTGTTGCAGGCTTAGCGGCCCCTCTCTCATGTTCTCATCCAACTGGGCTGCCAACCCCATAGTGAACATGGAACTCGAGAGGTTGACCGAGATCTCCAGCGGTTCAATCAAGTCGCTCGGGAAAGTGGCGAGATCATGTTGCAAGCGCCGGAAGATCCATAACCCGAGCGCCTCCCCCAGCCCGTTATCTTCCGCCAGCGAGATGATATCGAGGGGCGGAATAAACCCGTACTCCGGGTGATTCCAGCGGATCAGCACCTCAGCCCCCAGTCGCACCCTACCTTGACCACGGACAATGGGCTGATAGTAGAGGCTCAACTGCAAATTGCTGTGGTGCTGGATCAGCTCGCGCAACTCGGTCGACAAACGGCGGTTACGCAGATAGTGCTGATACATGCTGCTGGAGAAAACCACGTAACGATTCAACCTCTTGCGCTTGGCACTGTCGAGGGCGATATCGGCAAACAGCAGCATCTCCTCCGGCGTGTGTACCGGTCGCACGTACTGACTGATCCCCATAAAGACCCGCACCCGGTGGGCGGGATCAGTCGCCAAGGCGAGCCCGGCAAGTTCGTTACGCAGCTGCTCCAGAAATGGAAAGCGCAAATAGGTGGGCATAACGCCGGAAATAATGATGGCAAACTCATCGCTACCGGTGCGGGCGGCAAAGAGACCGTCAACCGATACCGCGCGGATCCGCTCGGCCAGTTGCGTCAGCAATGCATCCCCCACCTCGTAGCCCAGGCTGTCATTTACCTCCCTGAAATGGCCAAGATCCACCAGACAGACGGTCACGCTGCTGCGCCCCCCTTTATGTCCCGTCAGCTGCTTGAGGTGTTTGATCAGGGAGGCCCGGTTCGGCAAGCGGGTTAGCGCATCATTCCACGCTAGAAAGTGCTGGTGGCGCACTTCGCGAAACAGCATCAGCAGCATCACCACTGTCGCCAACATCAAGAAAGCCAGAATGAAGAAGTTCTGGATACGCGACGAGTTGAGTACTTCCCGCTGGGCAATAGCGGATGGACCGGTGAAATTTTTCACCATCACATCGCGGATGGCAACCAGATCCCGAGCCAACTCCTCGGCGAAACGAGCAAGTTCTTTCGAATCTCGCTCTCCACTGACCACGGCCTGCTCATACTTCTCGAACAGGGCCATGATCTTCCCTACCGCTTGTTCAGCACCAAAGCGAGCTCGGACCTGCTTTGCCTCTTCACCGTGCAGGAAGACATCGAGGCGGTTCCAGGCAATATCAAAACGCTTGTTCATCTCTTTCTGACTGGTCGAACCGGTGCGATAGAGAGAGAGCGCCTCATCAAAGCCACGGATTTCCAGCTCCAGCTGCGCCAACGCCCAGGCGGAGAGCTGGGTATAGCGAGTCACTGCATTGAATGCACGGTCATAGTTCCAGACCGACCAGATGGCGACCCCCAAAAAGGCAGTCACCATCAGGATCAAGCTCAGAAACTTGCCGCGCAGCATCTTATTTGCTCTCAATCGCCGTCAGTTGCCACACCATCCGGCTGTGATAGAGCTCCTTGTTCAGCTCCGGATGATCAGAGAGGGGATAGATGATCCAGAGAGGCCCCTTGTTGCGCAGGGTCAACGCCTTGCCATCCTGCTTCTCGGCCAGCAGTACCGCATATTTATCTCCATCTTCCAGCGGCACAGCCGCCCAGTAGTCATTGATGGCGACCGCCTTGACCTCCCCACTCTTGAGACCATACATCTTGACCAGATCTCGCAGCAGCACGCCACGATAGGTGTGATCCCCCTCGGTCCACGGGGTCTGGGTCTTGACATCTGTTTGAGGTAAGGCCTCAAACTCGGCCCGGGTCAACACGACCTCCCCTTTACCATTGCAACAGCCATTTCCCTTGATCTTGAGGAAGGGATCATCAGCCAACACCATGCCAGAAACAAGACAGCCGGATAACAGCAGCATCCTGCCAAGCCATCCACCCATGATAGACCTCCGTATCATACTGTTTGTTTTATTGGTTTCACTCAGCCCACCCACATGACAACGGCAGAGTCACAATGCAAAACAATGTTGCTGCAACCAGCTCACCACAACAGGCAACCAGCATCAGGCTGTACCCGAATGCCACCAAAAGCATGGCATCCTGGCTCCGAATGTCACAACTGCATCGGAAAATATTCATGCCCCTTTGGCTCACGACCTGGGTTGTGGAACAAAAATATGACCCCCACACAGGCAAACTGACGGTACAGTCCCTATCGCAGATACAAAAAAAGGCCGCTCAATGAGCGGCCTTCTTCATAACGGGATCAGCAATCAGCTTTCGCGACGCTTGCCACCGAATTTGCGATCTTTGTTGAAGCCACCTTCACGGCGCTCCCCGCTCTTGTTGAACGGACGGTCACCCTGGGGACGGCGATCCTTGTTGAAAGGACGGTCGCCACGGAACGGACGATCACCACGGGGCGGACGGCTGCTGGTGTTGCCACCGGCCGGCACTTCGGTGTAGCGGGTGATTTGCAGCGGACGCTGGCAAACACGGGCTTTCTTGATCACTTCCAGTACATCGGCGGTCATGCCTTTCGGCAGATCGACGGTGGAGAAGTCATCAGCGATGTCGATGTTGCCGATGAAGCGGCTCTCGATGTTCGCTTCGTTGGCGATGGCGCCCACGATCTGGCCCGGCTTGACACCGTGATGGGCACCCACGTCTACGCGATAGCGCTCCATCTCCACGTCCGGGTTGTCTTTCAGCGGACGCGGCTCCAGGGACGGCATGCGACGGGCAGGACGATCGCCACGGTCACCGAAGTCACGACCACCACGGTCGTTGAAGTCACGGCGCTCGAAGCCACCACGATCGTTGCCAGCGTTCAGCAGCGGATCCGGAATGGAGTCATCCAGCAGCAGCGGTTGGTCACCCTGTACCAGCTTGGCCAATGCAGCAGCCAGCTCCAGCGGATCGGCAGAATCCTCTTCGATCAGCTCGTTTACCAGGTTGTGGTAGATCTCGAGCTCTTCACCCATCATGGTTTCGCGGATGCGCTCCTTGAACTTGGCCAGACGGTGCTGGTTGATGTCCTCGGTGCTCGGCATCTTCATCGGCTCGATGGCCTGACGAGTTGCGTGCTCGATGGCGCGCAGCATGCGACGCTCGCGGGGAGCAACGAACAGGATGGCTTCGCCTTTACGACCGGCACGACCGGTACGACCGATACGGTGTACGTAAGATTCGGTGTCGTACGGAATGTCGTAGTTCACTACGTGAGTGATGCGCTCAACGTCCAGACCACGGGCGACAACGTCGGTGGCGATCAGGATATCCAGCTGGCCCTGGCGCAGCTTGTCGACGGTACGCTCACGCAGTTTCTGCGGGATGTCGCCGTGCAGCGCTTCACAGGCGTGACCACGGGCGGCCAACTTGCCAGCCAGCTCTTCGGCAGCGTTCTTGGTTCGTACGAATACCAGCAGGGCTTCGTAGGATTCCACTTCCAGCAGACGGGTCATGGCGTCCAGCTTGTGCAGACCGGTTACCTGCCAGTAACGCTGGCGAATAGTGGTAGCGGTAGCAGTCTTGGAGGCGATCTTGATCTCTTTGGGCTGCTTCAGGTGCTTCTGGGCCACGCGACGGATCTGCTCCGGCATGGTGGCAGAGAACAGGGCAACCTGACGAGTGCTCGGGCACTGCTCCATGATCCAGTCAACGTCGTCGATGAAGCCCATACGCAGCATTTCATCAGCTTCATCCAGTACCAGGGCTTTCAGGCCGGAGAGGTCCAGGTTCTTGCGACGGATCAGGTCCATCACGCGGCCCGGAGTACCAACGACAACCTGGGCACCGCGACGCAGAGCGCGGGTCTGGGTTTCGTAGGAGGCACCGCCGTAGATGGGCAGTACATGGAAATCGGGCATGTGGTGGGCGTAGCGTTGGCACGCTTCAGCCACTTGCAGCGCCAGTTCGCGGGTAGGCGCCAGCACCAGGATCTGGGTGTTGCGGTTACCAGCTTCCAGACGAGACAACAGAGGCAAGGCAAAAGCAGCGGTCTTCCCTGTACCGGTTTGCGCCTGCCCCAGCAGATCGTGTCCCGCCATCAGGTGGGGAATTGCTGCGGCCTGGATCGGTGACGGGCGCTCATAGCCCACGTCCTGCAGCGCTTTCAATACAGGCGCGGCCAGTCCAAGCTCACTAAAAAGGGGCAGTTGTTCGGTATCAGACATAGATTCTTCCAGATTAAGGCAGGCGGCTAACACCGCGGAATAGCAAAAAGGCGGCGATTATAGCGCCACTTTGTTCTGCTGTCTTGAAAAATGTGATAAGCCTCTCAAGACGTTGGCAATTATAGAGGGATCTGACGAGTATGGCTTGCTTATTTTGCACTCATAGTGCGTTATTGCAGATCACTCCTCGCTGGAGTCCTTGCCCCGCTTGTGTTTGAGCACCGCCATGGTCAGTCGGCTGGTGCACAATAAACGCTCACGTTCGTCCCGAATTTCAATCTGCCACACCTGAGTTGTTGCTCCCAGATGGAGCGGCGTGCAACGCCCGGTCACCACCCCTTCCCGTTTAGCTCGCAGATGGTTGGCATTCACCTCCAGCCCCACACAGTAGCTATCTGGCCCGACCGCCATATTGGCGGCAATCGATCCCAAGGTTTCCGCCAGCACCACAGATGCGCCGCCATGCAGCATGCCAAGGGGCTGGTGCGTACGGTGATCCACCGGCATGGTCGCTTCCAGCCAATCGGCGCCAAAAGCGGTGTAGACGATATCGAGATGGGCCATCAGGGTGTTGCGAGAGGTGGCGTTGAGCCCCTCCAGACTCATGGGTTTACGCCAGATGGGCGCAATATCGTGACTCATTGCGAGCAGACTCCTTATGTAAGCGATGAATGCGTACCGATATGAGTGAAACGCCCTCCATCTGCAAAATGGTTCGGTTATATGAGTTGTTGGTTACCGGGTGACGTGGTAACAACGCAGCCCCGACCCGGAGCTGCGTGTTACACAATCATGCCCTTAAGCGGGATGTCACCAGGGGTAGGTAACGCCGGGCCACTCGGCCCAGGGCACATCTCGCCCCGGCAAGCGGGGGTCTGGCCACTGCCACACCCTGGCGAGCCACTCGCGCAGCTGAATCTCCAGCTCCTCATCCGTGATGGGCGCCTCGGCCACCTTCCAGAAGAAGAGCTCCACCGCTACCTCTGGCAACACCGAGGGGTAGAGATAAACCCCGCCCCAAAATTGCGGCTCCCGATCCGGGCTCCATAGGCCATAGGCGAACGAGCGCTTGGCCAGAAACTCCGACTGCTGCCACTCCAGATCTCCTTCGTGCTGGCTCAGGCTGAAGTTGGCCGAGGGCCAGATATCGTTCGGGCGAAACAGCTGATGGAGCTGCTCGCGCTCGCGCAACATGGCGACAAACTCCACCACCGCCTGAGCGGGAGTGGCGGGTAACAGCAAAAAACGTGGATGCCGATAGGCCTTCGGCACCCGAAACCGCTTGGGGAACGTCAGCATCAGAGCAGCTCCAGCAGGGCTTGCAATGGATGTTTGAGCTTTTCCCCCTCCATCCGCTTGACCTGACTGCGGCACGAATAGCCAGTTGCCAGACAGCGCGCTTTGGGTAGACGGGCGAGCGGGTCGGCCCAGCTCAACCCATAGATGCCCTTGGAGTTCTCCACCTGTTTGACGTCGTGACCATAGGTGCCCGCCATACCGCAGCAACCCACAGAGACCGGCTGCAAACTGGCCCCGAAGCGGCCAAACAGGGTGCTCCAGTCACCGTGAGTGGAGGGCTTGGCGGTCTTCTCGGTGCAGTGGGCAAACAGATACCAGGGCTCGCACCCCTCCCCGCTCTTGGTCTTGTCGGTTCGAGCAGGCAACTGATCTACCGGCAGCGAGAGCAGCCACTCCTGCGGCAACAACACCTGAAAATCGCCGCGAGCCGACCCCAGCACCTTGGCATACTCGTCGCGATAGCAGAGCACCATGGCCGGATCCACCCCCACCATGGGAATGCCAAGCGCCGCCACCTTGTTGAGGAACTGGGCGCTGTTGGCCGCGGTACGGGCAAAGGCGCGCAGGAACCCCTTGATATGCTGGGGTTTACCGTTGGGTTTAAAGGGCAGCAAGTAGGGCTGGAACCCGAGCTTGCTGGCGAGTTTCACCAGGTCGCGCACCACGGGGGCGTCGTAATAACTGGTGAAGGGGTCCTGCACGATGAGCACTACCTGTTTGCGTTGCTCGGCACTCATCCGCTCCAGTCCCGGCAGATCAAAATAGCGGGCGCGGTTATCGTGCAGGCTCTCGGCAAGGGTCGGCACCGAGAGCAGCGGCACATCGACCATGCCGATGCTCTTCTCGGTCGCCTTCTGGGCCCACTCTTTTTCGAGGAAGAAGTTGACCAGCTTCGGCGCCTTGGCAAGCAACGGCGCATAGCTCTCCACCGTGCCGACGAAGTAATCCTTGGGGGCGCGCAGGTAGCGGCCATGATAAAGCTGCATAAAGCGGGCGCGAAAATCGGGGACATCCACCTTGATCGGGCACTGGCTGGTGCACGCCTTGCAGGCCAGACAGCCTGCCATCGCCTCCATCACCTCGTGGGAGAAATCATACTCGCCGCGCTGTTTGGCCCAGCTGTTGCGCACCTTGTCCACCAGCTGTTTGAAGCGCACGCCACCGGATTGCAGCGCCACCTCTTCCGCCAGCGGATCGAAGCCCTGCTCCGCCAGCTGACGCAACCATTCACGCATCAGGCCCGCCCGCCCCTTGGGGGAGTGGCGGCGATCGCGGCTGATCTTGACCGAGGGGCACATGGGGGAGTCGGTCTCGAAGGTGAAACAGAGACCGTTGCCGTTGCAATCCATGGCGCGGGTGTAGCTGGTGCGCACCGCGAGCGGGATCTGGCGGTCATATTTGCCGCGCTTGGGCCCATCCACCGACACCAGCTCGGCGCCGCTGCCATAGGGAATGCAGATCTTGCCCGGGTTGATGCGGTTGGCCGGGTCGAACGCCCCCTTGACCCGCTGCAACTCTTCCCACAACTCGCCAAAGAAGGCGGGGCTGTATTCGGAGCGAAAGCCCTTGCCATGTTCCCCCCACATCAAGCCGCCATATTTGGCAGTGAGCGCTACCACCTGATCGGAGATGCGGCGCAGCAGCACCTCCTGCTCGGGATCGCACAAATCCAGCGCCGGGCGCACGTGCAGCACACCGGCATCGACGTGGCCGAACATGCCGTAGTCGAGGCCGTGGGCATCCAGCAGGGCGCGAAACTCCATGATGAAATCGGCCAGGGATTCGGGCGGCACGGCGGTATCTTCGGTGAAGGCTACCGGCTTCTTGCGCCCTTCGGCGTTGCCCAGCAGCCCCACCGACTTCTTGCGCATGGTGTAGATGGTTTCGATGCTCGGCAGGTGGTCACACACCTGATAGCCGATGATCCCCGCCTCGCCCTTGGCCAGCAGCGCGTCGATACGGCGACAGAGCTCAGCTACCTTGGCCTTGTGTTCTGCTTCGTCGGTGTCGGCAAACTCGACGATGTTGAGTCCCTGCAGATCCTTGCCGGGCACATCTTGAATAAGTTCTTTCACCGAATGCCAGATGATGTCGGCGCGGGCCAGCCCGAGCACCCGGGAGTCCACCGTCTCCACCGAGAGAGCCTGCGCCTGCACCATAAAGGGGGCATTGCGCAGGGCGGAGGGGAAGCTGTCGTACTTGACGTTGACCAAGGTGCGGTAGCGCGGGATGGGGGTGATGTTGAGTTTGGCTTCGGTGATAAAGCCGAGAGACCCTTCAGATCCGCACAGCACCCGGCTGACATCCAGCGTGTCGGTATCGGGTTGATAGAGGTGCTTGAGATCGTAACCGGTCAGAAAGCGGTTGAGCTTGGGGAAGGTCGCCTCGATGTCGGCGCGGCGCTCCTTGCCGATGCGATAGAGGGTGCGATAGATCTCCCCTTCCCGATTCTCCAGCGCCAGCTTGTCGGTCAGTCGCTCACCGGTCAGCGGCTCGGTGGCCATGATGTTGCCATTCTCCAGCACCGCTTTGAGCCCCAGCACGTGATCCGAGGTTTTGCCGTAAACCAGTGACCCCTGCCCCGAGGCGTCGGTGTTGATCATACCGCCTAAGGTGGCGCGGTTGGAGGTGGAGAGATCAGGCGAGAAGAAGTAGCCATGGGGCTTGAGATAGGCGTTGAGCTGGTCTTTCACCACCCCAGCCTGGGCGCGCACCCACCCCTCCTCCAGATTAATTTCCATGATCTGGTTCATATAACGGGAGAGATCGACGATAATGCCGCCGCCCAATGACTGGCCATTGGTGCCGGTACCGCCACCACGAGGGAAAAAACTCAAGGAGGCGAACGCTGGCTCTGCGGCCAGCTTGAGCATTGCTGCTATGTCGTCCGCACTGCGCGGATAGAGAACCGCCTGAGGTACTACCTGATAGACGCTGTTATCCGTCGCCATCGCCAACCGGCTTGCATAAGACTTTTCGATATCACCACGAAATGCGCTGCGCTCTAGCAACTCAAGAAACTGCAGGGTTGCGGGTGACAAACTGTCCTGGTAATCGAGTCTCGGGATCATGAATCCTTGTTCCCATCCTTTGCTTGATGCCGGCACGCCGGCGACAACGACTGGCCAGCCGCCTGTCAATGGCAGTCAGGCCAGTCCGCTCACATGTGAGCGGGCAGTATATCAGCTAGAAAACCGCTTGCGCTTGGCAATATTCACCATTTGAAAGGAGGACTTTTATGGCTCACCACAGCCATGTTATCAGTACGCTGGTCACCACCGAAAAACAGGCGCTTACCCTGTCGCTGTTCGGTTGTATCACCTTTGCCATCTTCGGCATCGGCTACGGCCTCTTCGTCGGTTCCAACGCCATCATGCTCGATGGTATCTTCACCCTGTTCAGCATGGGTATGACCGGTCTCGGTCTTGTTACCGCCTATCTCGTTACCCGCCCTTCCGATGCGCGCTTCCAGTATGGCTACGCCCACTTCGAGCCCATCACCAACGTCATCAATGGCGCCATTATTCTGCTGCTCTGCCTTGGCGCCCTCTATAGCGGCATCACCACCCTGCTGGATGGCGGACGGGAGATCGATCTCGGCCACGCCCTTATCTATGCCGCCGTCTCCACCTTCTTCTGCGCCATCATCTATCGCATCGAAGCCCAGGTCGCCGAGCAGGTAGACTCCGAGCTGGTGCGGGTCGACTCCAAGGAGTGGCTGGTGGATACCCTGCTCAGCGCCACCCTGCTTATCGGTTTCGTAGTCGCCATCGGCCTTGATGCCATCGGCTACGGCCAATACAACCGCTACATAGACCCGGTGCTGGTCTCGCTGCTGGCCCTCTGCGCCACTCTCATTCCCATCAAGGTGCTCGGTCGCAACCTGCGGGAAGTGTTGAAGATCGCCCCCAAGGGGGAGGTGCCACGGCAAGTCGAGCAGGAGATCGAGGCGCTGCGCCAGCGCCATGGCATCGAGTGCTACAGCCATCTGGCCAAGAGCGGTCGCCGCTTCGATCTGGAATTGAACATTCTGGTGGCGCCGGGTCAGGAGTGGCCTGTCGAACGTCAGGATGCCCTGCGCCAGGAGCTCTGGTCTCGCCTTGGCGACACCCTGGGGGATGCCTGGCTGTCGGTCTGTTTCACCCGCGAAAAGCGCTGGTTGTAACGACCGCACGGGGGAGCGTGGCACGGCCGCCTCCCCCTGTCGCATCACAACCCCATCACGCCCCACTGACACTGCTCTTGTCAAATTGGCGCCAGCCGCTATCATCAGGGCTCATTTTTCACCCGAGGTTTTATTGCCCATCATGGACAATCCCCGAAGTTGCCCTTCGTCTCTCTCTGTCAAAGCCTATCTTTTTCTGCTTAATCAGCGCCTCTGAATAACACCTTTGCCTTGCTGTTACTGCGGCCATCTTGCGCCGTGATCACTGTTTGCTCTGTCTGTTTTTATTGAGGTCGTCACAATGGAATTGCTGCTGGATCCCCATATCTGGATCGGTCTGTTTACCCTGATCATTCTGGAAATCGTGCTGGGGATCGACAACCTGGTCTTTATCGCCATTCTGGTGAAAAAACTGCCCCCCGCCCAACGGGACAAGGCCCGCGTCATCGGCCTGTCGCTGGCCCTGCTGATGCGACTTGGGCTCTTGAGCGTCATGTCATGGCTGGTCACCCTGACCACCCCGATTTTGCACCTGTGGGATCACCCCTTCTCCGGTCGGGACCTGATCCTGATGGGGGGCGGCCTGTTCCTGCTGTTCAAGGCCACCTCCGAGCTGCATGAACGGCTGGAAGCCAAACCCCAAGATGACGGCCCGGTCGGCGCCTACGCCAGCTTCGGCGTGGTGATCGCCCAAATTTTGGTGCTCGATGCGGTCTTCTCGCTCGACTCCATCATCACTGCCGTCGGCATGGTGGAACACCTTGGCGTGATGATGGCCGCCGTGACCATCGCCATGGTGGTGATGGTGCTCGCCTCCAAGCCGCTGACCCGCTTCGTCAACGCCCACCCCACCGTGGTGGTGCTCTGTCTGAGCTTCCTGCTGATGATCGGCTTCAGCCTGGTGGCGGAAGGCTTCGGTTTCCACATTCCGAAGGGCTACCTCTACGCGGCCATCGGCTTCTCGGTGCTGATCGAGTTTTTCAACCAGCTGGCCCAGCGCAGCGCCATGCGTCACGAATCCAAACAGCCCCTGCGCGAGCGCACCACAGCCGCCATCTTCAAGCTGATGGGCAGCAAGGCCTATCAGGATCAGCCGGATGACGATCTGGATGCCCCTGCCGTAGCGCCGGTGAGCTTTGGCGAGGAGGAGCGCTATATGGTGACCGGCGTACTGTCGCTGGCCGAGCGCTCCATTCGCACCATCATGACCCCGCGCTCGGAGATGGCCTGGATCGATATCAACGACTCCAGCGACGAGATCCGCGCCCTGCTGCAGCGCGAGCCCCACAGCCTGTTCCCCATCTGTGACGGGGATCTGGACGAGGTGATCGGAGTGGTCAAGGCGCGCGACTTGCTGTTTGCCTTGAATGAAGGGCAATCTTTGAGCGAACTGGCCAAGCAGAACGATCCCATTATCGTGCCGCAGACCATCAACGTGATCCGCCTGCTGGCGGAGCTGCGCAAAGCCAAAGGGAGCCTTATTCTGGTCTCCGACGAGTTTGGCGTGATCCAGGGGCTGGTCACCACCCACGATCTGCTGGAGGCCATCGTCGGCGAGCTGCCGGATGAGGACGAAACCCCGGATATCGTGCGAGATGGCGAAGGGTGGCTGATCAACGGCAGCACCAACATCCACCATGTGGAGCAGGTGCTGGAGCACGAGGGGCTGGTGAGCGAGAGCGATGAATACGTGACCCTGGCGGGCATGCTGCTCTCCCACTTCGGCACCCTGCCCACTCCGGGTCAGCAGTTGCAACTGCAGCAACTCAACTTCGAGGTGATCGAGGTGAGCGAGCGGCGCATCGAGCGGGTGAAAGTGATGCCCGCCGCGGCTTGAGCCTGCCACCAGCAGAATACAGAAGAGGGCCAGACGGCCCTCTTTTTTATGCTTCAACTTTATGCCTCAACGCCTCTTTCCCGACGGTTTGCATTGATTGCTGCATCAAGCACAATTCTCTTGTGCAATTACCCCTCTTTTTCACAACAAGATGGCGGCATAAAGTGGCCTCACTTCCACCATGAGGAACTCAAGATGAGCCACGATCACCTGTTCTGCCCCCTGCGCCTTGGCCAGCTGCACCTTGCCAACCGCATCGTCATGCCCCCCATGACCCGCTCCCGTGCCAGTCAGCCGGGTGATGTGGCCAACGCCATGATGGCGAGCTACTACGCCCAGCGCGCCACTGCCGGCCTTATCATCAGCGAGGGCACCCAAATCGACCCCATGGGCAAGGGCTATGCCTGGACGCCGGGCATCTACAGCGCCGAGCAGATCGCTGGCTGGAAGCTTGTGACCGATGCCGTGCACGCCAAGGGGGGCTCCATCTTCGCCCAGCTCTGGCACGTGGGCCGGGTCACCCATCCGGACAACATCGGCGGCGCCCAGCCCATCTCCGCTTCAGCCCTGCCCGCAGTGGGCGTCAAGGTGTTCGTCGATAACGGCAGCGATGCGCCGGGCTTTGTCGAGACCGTCACCCCTCGCGCCATGACTCAGACCGATATCCATGCGGTGGTGGGCCAGTTTCGTCAGGCAGCTCGCAACGCCATCAGCGCCGGTTTTGACGGCATCGAGCTGCACGCCGCCAACGGCTACCTCATTAACCAGTTCCTCGACTCCGAATCCAACGCCCGCACCGACGGCTACGGCGGATCGCTGGAAAACCGGCTGCGCTTTCTCAAAGAGGTGACAGAAGCGGTTAGTAGCGAAATCGGGGCCGAACGTGTCGGGGTGCGTCTTGCGCCGCTCACCACCCTCAACGGCACCGTGGATGCCAATCCGCAGGAGACCTATCTGGCCGCCGCCCGCCTGCTGGGCCAGCTCAATGTCACCTACCTGCACATTGCCGAAGCGGACTGGGACGATGCCCCCCTGATGCCGGAGAACTTCAAGCAGGGTCTGCGCGATGCTTTCCCCAACACCCTGATCTATGCCGGCAAATATGATGGCGAGCGGGCACGCGCCGCCCTCGACGCGGGCTGGGCCGACATGATTGGCTTTGGCCGTCCCTTCGTTGCCAATCCGGATCTGCCGAACCGGCTGCGCCACGGCTATCCGCTGGCCCCCCACGATCCGGCCACCCTGTTTGGCGGTGGCGAGAAGGGGTTGACCGACTACCCCGTCTATCAGGCCGAGGACGCAACCACCAGCCGCTGATTGTCGATGGCCAACCGGCTACGTAAGGCAGGCCCCACAGGTAGGGGCCTGCCGTATTGTTGCGCATTAGCAACAGTGATATGACTGACCGAATCACTGTTGCAATGACCTCGTTGTTCTCTCCCCTCGCTTTCACAAGGAGTCATCATGAATCACACCCAAGCCTGGTGCTGGCATGCCCCCGGTGAACCGACCCAGCTTACCCTCGCCGACCTGCTCCTGGCACCACTCGCCCCTGACGAGGTACTGGTGGCAAACCGGGTTATCGCCTTCAATCCGGTGGACTGGAAGCTGATCGAATATGGCCACTCCAACTGGCAGGATGGTCAGGTGCCCGGCGTCGATGGCATGGGCACTATCGTGGCCCTCGGCGCCAACGTCAGCCATCTGCGCCCCGGTGCCCGGGTCGCCTATCACACCGACCTGCGCCACCACGGCAGCTTTGCCCGCCACACCCGGGTACCGGCCCGCGCCCTGCTGCCGGTGCCCGATGCTCTGAGCGATGAGGCGGCCGTCGCCCTGCCCTGTCCCGGCCTCACCGCCTGGCAGGCGCTGGCCAAGCTGCCGCGCCTGCACGGGGAAGCGCTGCTCATCACCGGTGCCGGCAGCAGTGTCGGCCGCTTTGCGGTGCAACTGGCCCTCCAGCAAGGAGCGCGGGTCTTTGCCAGCGCCAGTCCACGTCATCATCCGTGGCTCAAGCAGATAGGTGTGCAGGGGGTGGCCGATTATCGGGATCCCGACTGGCTGGCCGCCTTGCAGGTGGCCAACGGCAACGAGCCGTTCGAGGGGATCATCGATCTGGTCTCCAGCCAGCAGGCAGAGAGCCTGCTGCCCGCCCTTGGCTACTACGGTCACATGGTGACTGTGCTCGGGCGCATCCCGCACAATCCGCTGCCCGCCTTTGCCCATTGCCATTCGTTGCACGAGATTGCGCTGGGCGCCCAGCACGCCTTTGGCACCGACAAGCAGTGGAGCCGACTGGTGGCCGCCGGTGTCGCCATGATGGCGCAGATGGCGAGCGGCGAACTGACCCTGCCGCCGCTGGTGGTGGGCGACTTTGAGGCACTGCCTACCCTGCTCGAGCGCTTCAAGCGCGAAGGACAGGGCGAGAAGTTTCTGGTGCGAGTGGCTGAACGCTGACTTTCCCTGAGAACCACACCGACCATTGAAACGAAAGAGGCCCGCCAGTGATGACGGGCCTCTCTTTATATAGTGCATGTCATCTCGACTTCATTGGCGCCTGACTCAATGCAGGATCACCCCGTGAGTCGCGGCATAACTGCGGATCTCCCGGGTCAGGCGCGCCTTGTCGGCCAAAGAGAGCCAGCTCGCCTCCACCGCATTGAGCGACAAGCGGCAGAGCTGGCTCATGGTCGCGCCAAGGCCATCGGCCAGCGCCGCAAAGTTGGCATTCATATAGCCACCAAAGTAGGCGGGATCGTCCGAGTTGATGGTGACGCAGAGCCCCTGCTCCAGCAGCCGCAACACATTGTGCTGGGCAATATTGCCGAACACCTTGAGCCTGGTGTTGGAGAGGGGGCAGACGGTGAGCGGCAGCCGGGTATCCGCCAGATAGCGCAGCAACTCGGGATCATCGGCCGAGCGCACCCCGTGATCGATGCGGCATACCTGCAGCTCGTTGATCGCCTGCCAGATGTAGTCGGCAGGCCCCTCTTCACCTGCATGGGCCACCACCGGCAGCCCCAGCTTGCGGCAGCGGGCAAAGACCCGGGCAAACTTGGTCGGCGGATTGCCCCTCTCCCCCGAGTCGAGGCCGATGCCATGAATGCGCGACAGGAAGGGCATAGCCTCTTCCAACGTCGCAAAGGCATCCTCCTCGCTGAGGTGGCGCAAGAAGCTCATGATAAGGCGCCAGCTGATGCCAAACTCCTTCTCCCCGCTCTGCAGCGCCCGCTCGATACCGCCCAGCACAGTAGCAAAGGGGATACCGCGGGCGGTGTGGGTCTGCGGGTCAAAGAAGATCTCCACATGCACCACCTTGTCGGCAGCGCAACGCTCAAGATAGGCCCAGGTGAGGTCGAAGAAGTCCTGCTCGGTCACCAGCACGCTGGCGCCGCGATAGTAGAGGTCGAGAAAGGATTGCAGGCAGTCAAAGTCATAGGCGGCGCGCACGCTGGCCACGTCGGGCCAGGGCAATGGCACACCGTTGCGGCGGCCCAGCTCAAACATCAGCTCGGGTTCGAGGCTGCCCTCGATATGCAGGTGCAGCTCCAGTTTCGGCAGTCCGGCGATAAATTGCGCGGCGGTGAGGTGTTCGGGGGTGACTGGCTTGGGAATCGGGGTGTCCATGGCAACGGCTCCATCAGCAAAGTGATCCGGCGTCAGCCCCTCCACCAGACTGACCCGACGGCAGCTTTATTGTGCACCGAAGTGGCGAGACAGGGGAGACTTGTCATCAAACAGACTTATAATGGCGTCACAAAAATCATAAATGATTGAACATCTTAACGATTGGCGGCTCGCCTGCGCCCTGACAAGGAGTTTTCATGAAGAAGAACGTCATCTGCGATATCGACGGTGTCATCCTGCACAACAACGACCTCATCCCCGGTGCCGACCGTTTCGTCCATCGCCTGCTGGAGCAGGGTAGCAAGCTCTTGTTCCTCACCAACTACCCGGCCCAGACCCAGAAAGATCTGCAAAACCGCTTCCGCTCCGCCGGGATCGAGGTGCCGGAGGAGTGCTTCTATACCTCCGCCATGGGCACCGCCGACTTCCTCAAGCGTCAGGATGGCAAGAAGGCCTATGTGATCGGTGAAGGGGCGCTGACCCACGAGCTCTACAAGGCCGGTTTCACCATCACCGATATCGACCCGGACTTCGTGGTGGTTGGCGAGACCCGCAACTACAACTGGACCATGATGCAACAGGGGGCCAAGTTCGTCGATCAGGGGGCCCGCTTTATCGCCACCAACCCCGATACCCACGGCCCCATGATGCACCCAGCCTGCGGCGCCCTGTGCGCCCCCATCGAGCGAATGACCGGCAAGAAGCCGTTCTATGTCGGCAAGCCGAGCGCCTGGATCATCCGTGCGGCGCTCAACCGGATGGAGGCCCACTCCGACGACACCATCATCATCGGCGACAACCTGCGCACCGACATTCTGGCGGGCTTTCAGGCCGGTCTCGAGACGGTGCTGGTGCTCTCCGGGGTGAGCAAGGTCGCCGATATCGACCGCATGCCGTTTCGCCCGAACCATATTTTCGACTCCGTGGTCGACATCGATATCGTCTAATCACCACCCAAGCGTTAAACAGGGCAGGTCTCTCCTGCCCTTGCAGGATCTGTTATGGAACCCATTCTGATCGCCGTGGCCTTTGGCTGCGGCATGGTAGTCAATCTGATTGGCCTGCCCCCCCTGCTCGGCTTTCTGGCCGCCGGTTTTATCCTCAACGGTATGGGATATGAAAATACCCCCGCCCTGAGCGAGGTGGCCGATCTCGGCGTCACCCTGCTGCTGTTCACCATCGGCCTCAAGCTCAATATCAAGACCCTGATGCGGCGCGATGTGTGGGGCACCACCAGCCTGCACCTGCTGCTCTCCACCCTGCTCTTTACCGTGGTGCTGCTGGTCTGCAAGGGACTGGGGCTCCACCTCGCCCTCTCGCTGGACTGGAAACTGGCGCTGCTGCTGGGTTTTGCTCTCTCCTTCTCCAGCACCGTCTTTGCGGTCAAGGTGCTGGAAGATCGCAGCGACATGAACGCCCTCTACGCCCGCATCGCCATCGGGGTGCTGGTGATGCAGGATGTGTTCGCCGTGGCGTTTCTGGCCTTCTCCAGCGGCAAATGGCCCAGCATCTGGGCGCTCTGGGTGCTGGGATTGCCGCTGCTGCGCCCGCTGCTGTTCAAGCTCTTGGAGCGGGCCGGTCATGGCGAGCTGCAGGTGCTGTTCGGAGTCTTTCTGGCGCTGGTGGTCGGGGCTGCCGGTTTTGAAGTGGTCGGCCTCAAGCCGGATCTCGGGGCCCTCATCATCGGCATGCTGCTCGCCTCTCATCCGGCTGCGGCAGGGCTTGCCAAGGCGCTCTTCAACCTCAAAGACCTCTTTCTGGTCTGCTTTTTTCTCACCATTGGTCTCAACGGTCTGCCGACCCACGACACCATGTTGCTGGCACTGGCGCTGGTGCTGGCCCTGCCGCTCAAAAGTGTCCTCTACTATCTGGTCTACAGCGGCGCTCACCTGCGGGTGCGCACCGCGCTGCTCTCTACCCTGGCGCTCACCAACTTCTCGGAGTTTGGCCTGATCGTCGCCGCCATCGCCGCCAAGGCGGGCTGGCTCTCCCACGAGTGGCTGGTGGCAGTCTCGCTGGCACTGGCGGCGAGCTTTATGATCTCCGCCCCGCTCAATGCCCAGAGCGAGCGCATTTACCACCGCATCGGCCACTGGCTGCGGGGATTGCAGGCAAGCAACCTCCATCCGGAAGACAGGCCCATCGAGCTGGGCGATGCCGAGGTGATCATCCTCGGCATGGGGCGGATCGGTCAGGGGGCCTACTTCGAGCTGGAGAACAAATACGGCAACGTCATCCTCGGGGTGGAGAACGACAGCGAGAAGCTGCCCACCCTGCGTGCCCAGGGGATGAA
Source organism: Aeromonas sp. FDAARGOS 1417 (assembly GCF_019046985.1). Classification (NCBI taxonomy): domain Bacteria; kingdom Pseudomonadati; phylum Pseudomonadota; class Gammaproteobacteria; order Aeromonadales; family Aeromonadaceae; genus Aeromonas; species Aeromonas sp. FDAARGOS 1417. The sequence goes on from NZ_CP077221.1 coordinate 1,095,190, forward strand.
CGTCATCGAGGGGGATGCCACCGATACCGACTTCTGGGACAAGGTGCTGCTCTCCAATCAGGTCAATCTGGTGCTGCTGGCGATGCCCCACCACTCGGGGAATCTCTACGCCATCGAGAAGCTGCGCAGCCACGGGTTCAACGGCAAGATCGCCGCCATCGTCCGCTTCGAGGATGATATCGCCTCCCTGCAAGAACAAGGGGTGGATGCGGTGTTCAATGTCTACAACGAAGCGGGCAGCGGCTTTGCTCGCCATGTGATCCGCCGCTTGCAGCCGCTTTGAGTCGTCGGCCAGCAGCCCTTGGCAAGGAGGAACGCATCGTTTAAGTTATGCACAACCTCGTTTAATAAAGCGAACAAACGCGGGGCCGGGATGGCCCCGCTTCCTATCTGCCGCAGCCAAGGAGGCACCATGAAGACCCTCAACGACTGGATTTTGCTCGATCGCCACGAGGCGGCCCCTACCCCGCTGATGCCCGCCCCCGAGCGCATTAAAGCAGGCAATCCGAGTCAGACGGTGTGGAACCACTACTCCGACCCAAGCCAGCAGTTTCACGTGGGCTTCTGGGCTTGCGAGCCGGGCCGCTGGGCCATCCACTACACCGAGCACGAGTATTGCCAGCTGCTGGAGGGGGATGTGGTGATCCACGACAGTGAGGGCGGCCAGCTGGCCCTCAAACCCGGCGATCAATTCGTCATTCCCGCCGGCTTTGTCGGCGAGTGGGAGACCCTCACCCCCTGTCGCAAGGTCTATGTGATCTTCGAACCCGCCTCGGCTTGACGTTCACGTCACCCTGCCCCGTTGCAGCAGCCCTTATCCTGTTGATCCGCTTGACGCTTACGGCATGATTTTCTGCGGTTTTCCCGCTTGCAAAAGGTTTTTCCGCTAGGCATTGTGTCTGACGAGGAATGTAAATGGAATTTCGAGCCCAAACGTGGGGGGCTCATATAAAAATCAAGAGGATTACCGCCAATGTGTTCAATTTTCGGCATTCTGGATATCAAGTCCGATGCAGTAGCCCTGCGCAAATCGGCGCTGGAGATGTCCAAGCGACTGCGTCACCGCGGGCCTGACTGGTCCGGCGTCTACAGCTCAGACAAAGCCATTCTGGTGCACGAGCGTCTGGCCATCGTCGACCCGGGCAATGGCGCCCAGCCGCTCTACAACCCCGAGCGCACCCATGTGCTGGCGGTCAACGGCGAGATCTACAACCACAAAGAGCTGGAGAAAACCCTCAAGGTCGATTTCCAGTTCCAGACCAAATCCGACTGTGAAGTGCTGCTCGCTCTCTACAAGGAGAAGGGCCCGGCGTTTCTCGACGATCTCAACGGCATCTTTGCCTTTATCCTCTATGACGCCGAACAGGATGCCTACCTGATTGGTCGCGACCACATGGGGATCATCCCCCTCTATACCGGTCGCGATGAGCACGGCAACTTCTATGTCGCCTCCGAGATGAAGGCGCTGGTACCGGTCTGCAAGAGCGTCGAAACCTTCCCGCCGGGACACTACCTGTGGAGCAAGGATGGCGAGCTGAAACAGTGGTACAAGCGCGACTGGATGGAATACAGCTCGGTCGAGCACAACGTCAGCGACAAGGCCGAGCTGAAAGCGGCGCTGGAAGCAGCGGTCAAACGCCAGCTGATGTGCGACGTGCCTTATGGCGTGCTGCTCTCCGGCGGGCTCGATTCGTCCGTTATCTCCGCCATTACCAAGCTCTATGCGGCGCGCCGCATCGAGGACGATGGCAAGAGCGAAGCCTGGTGGCCGCAACTGCACTCCTTCGCCGTCGGTCTGGAAGGGTCGCCGGATCTCGCCGCCGCCCGCAAGGTGGCTGATCACCTCGGCACCATCCACCACCAGATCCACTTCACCGTGCAGGAGGGTCTGGATGCCCTGCGCGACGTCATCTATCACCTCGAGACCTATGACGTCACCACCATCCGCGCCTCCACGCCCATGTATCTGATGGCCCGCTACATCAAGGCGATGGGGATCAAGATGGTGCTCTCCGGCGAAGGTTCCGACGAGCTGTTCGGCGGCTACCTCTACTTCCACAAGGCGCCCAACGCTCGCGAGTTCCACGAAGAGAACGTGCGTAAGCTCGCCTCACTGCATCTCTATGACTGCCTGCGCGCCAACAAATCGATGGCAGCCTGGGGTGTGGAGGGTCGCGTGCCCTTCCTCGACAAGGAGTTCATGGATGTGGCGATGCGCCTGCAGCCGGCCGACAAGATGTGTGGCAAGGGCAAGATCGAGAAGCACATCCTGCGCGAAGCGTTCGAAGATCTGCTGCCCCACGAAGTGGCGTGGCGCCAGAAGGAGCAGTTCTCCGATGGCGTGGGCTATTCGTGGATCGACAGCCTGAAAGCCATGGTGGAACAGGAAGTGACGGATCTGATGTTCGAGGCGGCCGCATTCCGCTTCCCCATCAACACCCCGCTCACCAAGGAAGCCTACTTCTACCGCGCCATCTTCGACGAGCACTTCCCGCTGGAAGCCGCCGCCCGCACCGTGCCATACGGCAAGTCGGTCGCCTGCTCCACTCCTACCGCGCTGGAGTGGGATGCCAAGTTCAAAGAGATGGCCGACCCGTCAGGCCGCGCCGTAATGGACGTGCACCAGCAGGGCTACTGAGCCTACACACCAAACCGAGCGGATAACGTCAGATAGCAAAAAGCCCTTCACCATGGTGAAGGGCTTTTTCATCTCCCCGCTGTCACGCCCGCCAAATCACATCAGACCATCGCAGCTAGTTGATTTTTCATAAATATTTAATTTTTTTACCGAGTGACCATGCATTGACAGGAAGCGCGTCGATTGACTATGCCTGAAGGGTGATCAACAGGATCACCACGATGACAACAAGGATCGGGAGGGGGCATGGACGCTAACACTCTATCAAGGATTGGCCTGCTGACAGCACTGCTCGCCAGTCCTTCTGCAATGGCGAATGACAATATCGTGGCACTGCAGCTTGGCAGGGCCTTCAGCAATGAAAAGCTCGACATCAAGATCGCCGACGCCACATGTTCTGGCGCTGGGGAGACTCAGGCTGTCAATTTGGGCTGGGGGTACGTGCCGGAACGCTCAAGGTAGAAGATGAAGAGACCGCCAGACTGGGGGGCGGCGCCCGTATCGAATGCCAATGGGGTAACTGGGTGACCTGGCTCCCCGGCGAAATGGTCTGGCTCGATCAGTATCAATTTGGCACTCGCGGCCATGGCTACAAGGATTACGGCGGCCCCTTCCAGTTCGCCCTGGGTATCGGCCTCGGCTACGCCATCACCAAAAATTGGCTGATCGGCTATCAGTATGAGCACATGTCCAACGCATATATGTATGACAAGAACCCGGGGCTGGACAGCCATACCCTCCATATCGAGTACCGTTTTTAGCTGGACGCCCCCCACTGCAAGTGGCATAACGCGATGCAAAAAAGCCTTCACTCCCGTGAAGGCTTTTCGTTATTTCATCTCCTGATAACCGAAGGGGCAGTTACAGATAGAAGATCCCCACGATCAGGGTATGGAAGACAAAACCGACCATCAGGGGAACCGAGGTACGCTTGATCACCGCAAACGGCGTCAGCTTGGCACCGCTGGCGACGGCGATAATCACCCCGGAAACTGGCGACATGGCACGCCCCATATGGGAGGCCTGCTGCATCGGCAGGATCATGGCGGCTGTGTTGACCCCCATGCTGGCCGCAATCTGCGGGATCAGCTCGACAAAGGCGAGGAAGGGCGCATTGCCGGAGCCCATGATGATGGCGGCCGCCAGGGTGACCAGCGCGAAGACGATGGCCATGGCAAATGCAGGCAGCCCCACATGTTCGGCGCCAACAATCATGATATCGATTACCCCCAGCACCTTGATGCCGTGGGCAAAGATCCCCGCCGCCACCAGCAACCCCACCACGTTGCTGAATGCTGACCCCATGCCATTGAGGAAGTGGCTGAAACCACCGCACACCTGCTTCATGTCACGGGTTCTGGCTGCCTCGACCACCATGCTGATAAACATCGAGATCATCACGATGGTGATGACGTTGAGCTTGATGTGATCGACAAACAGGGAAGAGAAGCCCACCGCCATGATGATGGGCAGCATCGGCAAGATGGCATAAAAGCCGGGGACACCGACCTCGTTTGCCGACTCGTCCACCGCAGCGGCCCCCTGATGCTGATGCCCCTCCTGCAGATCGCAACGACGTTGCCAAAATACGTGCATCAAGCCCACCACCAGCACAGTCGCCAGCGCGGCAGGGCCCTGATAGGTGTAGACATATTCGATCACGTTGTGGCCCATTCCCACCGCATCGGTTGCACGGATGGCATCGATAGCAGTCGGGGTATAGGCCACCCCGAGGGAAGTAGCAATCACCCCGGCCGACGAGGCCGCAGAGAGGCCCAGCCCCACCATGATGGGGAACAGGGTAGCCATCAACAGTACCGCCAGACCGGTCGCCGAGGGGATCGCCAGTTGCAGCGCGCTGGCCAGCAGATAGGAGAAAAAGAGCAACACATAGGGAGAGCGCAACCGGCGCAGCGGACGAATCGCAATGCGCACCACCGCATCATTGGCACCGATATGATCCATGTAATGGGCAAAGCCCATCAGCGCCATGATCATCAGCCCCAGATCGGCCGCACGCGAACTGAAGAGATCCCGCATCACCTCCAAAGGATCGAACAGGGCCATCCCGGTGCTCTCGACCCCTTTGGGCAGCACACTCCCCCACCCTGCCAGCTGGCTTGCCACCATCAGCACCAGACCGGCGGCAAACAGCACCGGTTCGGCCCGATAGCCTTTGAGGATCAGTCTGGCCACCAGCACGATGACCAGCACTGCAATAACTACCTGAAACATGACGACTCCTTAGCGACTGAAACGGGTGTGGGTGAGCTTGATTATCTCGATCACCACGGCACTGGCCGCCTCGAGGGAGCTGACCGGCAGGTACTCGTAGATGGTGTGAAAGTTGTGGGCACCGGTGAAGAGGTTCGGGCAAGGCAATCCCTTCTGGGAGAGCACGGCACCATCATAACCACCGCGCATCGGGATGGGGTTTGGGGTGATCCCAAGGGTCTCGTAGGCGGCCAGCGCCAGTTCGATGGGATAGCGGTTCTCCCCCTGCAAGCTGTTGAAGACATTGCTGTAGCGATCGCTCAAGTGGTAACTCACGCTCTGCTCACCCCACAGGGCCTGACAGCTCTTGCCGAGGGTGTCGAGCAGGGTCATTCGTTGCTGATACCCATCCTGAGTGAAGTCGCGCACATCCAGCTTGAGCACAGTTTGGGCGCTGTTGCCCTGCATCTGCTTGACCCAGTAGTAACCCTCGCGCCCCTCGGTATATTCGGGCGCTTCGCCCCCCGGCAGCATGGCGATAAACTTGTGCGCCATCAGCAGCGAGTTCTTCAGCTTGCCCTTGGCCGACATGGGGTGGGCCGAGGCACCGTGAAAGACAAACTCCGCATCCCCCGCATTCCAGTTCTCATAGACCAGCTCGCCAATGCCGCAGCAGTCGAGGGTATAGGCGAAGTCAGCGCCAAAACGTTCGATATCGAACGCCTTGGCCCCGCGCAATCCCTGCTCCTCGTCAGGTACCAGACCAATTTTGATGGTGCCGTGGGGGATCTCCGGATGTGCCTGCAGATAGGCAACCGCATTGACGATGGCGGCGATGGCCGCCTTGTCATCGGCCCCCAGCAGGCTGGTGCCGTCGGTCACGATGATCCGATCACCGACATAGTTGGCCAGCTCGGGGAACTCGCTCAGACGCAGGGTGATCTGCTGGTCGGCATTGAGGCAGATATCGCCCCCTTCATAGGCCACTACTTGGGCATGGGTATCGTTGGTGTGTTCAGCACTGGTATCGAGATGAGCAAAGAAGGCCACGGTGGGCAGATCCCCCTCCACATTGGCAGGAAGTGTGGCGGTCAGGATGGCGTTATCCGCCACCTCCACGGTCAACCCCAGGGCGATCAGCTCCTCTGCCACCTTGTCAGCCAGCACCCGCTGCCCCGGGGAGGAGGGCATTACCCCGGCGGCGCCCGCTTCACGATTGGTGGTGGTATTGATGGCGGTGTATCCCAAAAATCTGTCGACAATATGCATTGCGGTAGTCCTGTGAGTAGTGACGGATATGATGCCGTGACGAGATCCGGCGGCGCGGTCGCCTTATTCAGAAAGCAGCCGCTTTTTTCTGCAAACAGCCGTCTGATGAAGAGATAACGCCTTGGATTAACGAGAAAAAATGAGATGGATAAAGAGAGTGCCCATCACAGTCGAATCAATGGGTAGTGATAAATAACACCGAAAGACCGCATAAAAGCTCTCAGATAACCAAAAGTGGGTAGCTGATCACGTAACCGATATGCTGAAAGGCGAAATAAAAACCTGAATGAAAGTCTCTGCTTTCGTATCGGGTAGCGAAATCCACTACCCGGGCCAGACACATTGGCGGGATGTCATAAAGGAAAAATGCCGGAGCACAGGCTCCGGCATCGATAGTGGGAAAGTGATCAGAGAAACCGATCTGCCCGGCGACCGCTCAGGCTGACCGACGATCCCCCTCGTTGGCATGATGAGTGCGTCGCGGTTAATCCTTCTTCGCCTTGTTGGCGAAGAAGATATCGGCCTGAATATCCTGGGTGCGCACCGTGAAGATCTGGTTGGTCAGATCCTCGGTCAGCGTTTCGGCCTCCTGCATCACCCGCAGATTGAAGTCGTTGAGCATGCTGTTGGCGGCAACCTTGTCGGTCTTGACCGTTTTCAGGTAGTTGGCTTCCATCTCTTTCTGCTCTTTGGCGATCTTCGCCTCCCAGCTCTGGTACGCCTGCTTCACCATGGGGGCCAGTTTGGGGTAATCGGTCATTACCAAAGTCTGCAGTTTGCGATATTTCCAATAAATGGAGTCGCTGTCGGCCTTGTCGCTGCCCATGGCATAGTGGGCCGGATAGGCTTCCAGACCGCTGTAGTAGGGAACGAAGGCGGTCAAGTCCGCCATGCCGAGTCCAACATAGGTGACCTCCCCCACCTCACGCGGCATCCACGGGCGAACCTGCATCACGTGGGACTCGTAGGTGCGGAACACACTGACAGGGCGCCACGGCTCCTGACCGTTCAACCCCTTGCTGTAGGGATCGTGCTCGGTGCCGTCATAGTGATTGCGCAGCACCGCCTTGACCTCCTCCAGCGTCATCTTCTTCTCGGGGGAGAGGGTGACCGGGAACTGGCGACCGGCATCCACCGCCTGCTTGAGCGAGGGGTTGAACATCTGCTGGATGGTCCAGACCCGCGGATCGTTATAGGTACGGTCCCGCTCGTCATCGCGGGTATAGGCTTTCGAGAAGTTGAACGCCCCCTCCTTTTGCGGATGGTAGAGCCCCTTCTCGGTGGCAAATTCGATCAGATTTTTCGATCCCATCATGTCGGGACTGGCCGGATCGTACTGCTGCAGGCGGCCCTGATTGCCGGTGGCAAAGTAGTGATTTTTCGGCAGACGCTGCGCCATCCAGTGATGGCCGGTGGCAGTCTCCAGATACCAGAGCTCGTTATCATCCACCACGGCGACACCAAATCCCTCTCCCGCGCCTATGGTCTCGATGATGTTGCCAAGCAACGAGATCGCCTCGCGGGCCGATGTGGACCGGGAGAGCAACACATCGGGAATGTCATCCTCGGTGATCCCCTTATCTTCCACATAGGGGTCAAAGGCGAGCGCTTCGGGTGAGGCAAAAATGGACTCGGTGCCGCTCACCCCGACTCCCTTCTCGTTGAACCCGGTGGCGCCGTGCAGTTGGGTCTTCCAGTTCGGTACCGTGGTATAGCGCAGGGAGTTTTTCGGCAAGGGATAGCTGAAATCATTGGCACCGTTGTGAGCCTTGGAGCTGTGCATACCGCTCTGCCCCTGCTTGGCCGGATGGATCACGAAATGCTGGGCTTTCAGGGCATCGCTGTCGGCGCTGCGGGCCACCATCATGGAGCCATCGGCGCTGGCTTCACTGCCGACCAGCAAGGTGGTACAGGCGAACGCCGACGAGAAGAGAGCAAGGTTGATGGAGAGTGCGACGACGCACTTTTTGAAGGAATGCATGAGATCTCCTTGTTGCACAGGGTGGTTGCAAATAAGCGGTGGCACGCCAGTCAACCTGCCGCTGTCACAAGGGATCTGCGCGGTGACACGGGCCGGACAGTGCGGGCCATCAAACCGTAAACACGAAAAAGAGCAGTGCGGATAAACCGTGGAAACCAGGGAGGTAGCCAAGGCCCCCTGATAGGCGACCTGTGCGCATTTCTGCTTTCCGCTGTTCCGCTGGCGTGGCGATACTAGGCCCAATCAACTGACTTAAGTGTGACTGGCAGCCCAAAACACCAACAACAAAGACTCAATCGATGCAAAATATTGATAAGTGTGACAAGTGCAGGATCCTTGGCGACATTCAGCCGTCAACACGAGGCACGCAAGGCGCATACAGAAGGGAAATAAAGAGATGAGGAGATATAACGCGCGGGATGGCGTGTTGATGCCATCCCGCGATTCAAGTCAGTAGGTCACTGCGCGTCCGGCTGATTGGCGGGGGCGGCCTTGATAAAGGCATGCAACTGCTCGCAGTTGGCGACGATGCGGCGGATGGTGGGGTAATCGTCCAGGGTCATGTCGTAGCGGCGGCCGTTGTAGACCTGAGGCACCAGCATGCAGTCGGCCAGGGTCACCTCGTTGCCGACGCAGTAGACACCGGCGGTGGTCATCAACAGCTGTTCGAGGGCGGTGAAGGTCTCGTCAATCCAGTGGCGATACCAGCGAGCCTCCTGCTCGTTGTTGGCCCTGAAGTGCTCTTCCAGATAGTTGAGTACCCGCAGATTGTTGAGCGGGTGGATATCGCAGGCGATCATGTTGACGATCTGACGCACTCGGGCCCGCGCGTCGGGGGAAGAGGGCATCAGGGAGTAGGCTGGATAGGTCTCGTCAAGGTACTCCATGATGGCGACCGACTGACCGATCTGCACATCGCCATCCACCAGAAACGGCACCAACCCTTGCGGGTTTATCCGGCGATAAGCCTTCTCGCTCTGCTCGCCTTGCCGCAAATTGATGGGATGCTGCTCGTAGGCGAGCCCCTTGAGCTGCAACACGATCCGCACCCGAAAACTTGCCGACGAACGCCAATAGCCAAACAACTGCAACATAATCTGTCCCTGCATCTTATCTGGGCCCGAAGCCCGGCAGGTGCTCACCACCTGCCTCCTTGTGTATCCGGCACCGGTTGAGGGCTCGTCGTGATCCGGACATATCCCGAATATCCTTGCCGCCAACCGGCGCTGGCCATCAACCTCCCTGACCGCTCGCTGGCACCACCTGTTGAGAGATAGTGCCAAACAGGTTTTGGCCAGAGCGATCTTCCATCGCGATCGACACTCTATCACCAAACTGCAAATAGGGGGTTATTGCTTGATCACAATCAAGAATTTCCAGCATGCGGCGCTCGGCGATGCAGGATGAACCGGCGCTGCGATCGTAGTTGGAGACGGTGCCCGAGCCGATGATGCAGCCAGCGCCAAGGGGACGGGTCTTGGCGGCATGGGCAATCAGTTCGAAGAAGCTGAAGGTCATGTCCACCCCGGCTTCTGGCGCACCAAACAGGGCACCGTTGAGGTGAGTCAGAAGCGGCAGATGCACCTTGCCATCACGCCAGTCATCGCCTAGCTCATCCGGGGTGATGGCCACCGGCGAGAAGGCGCTAGACGGCTTGGACTGAAAGAAGCCAAATCCCTTGGCGAGCTCCCCCGGAATGAGGTTGCGCAGGCTCACATCGTTGACCAGCATCAGCAGCTTGACGTGACTGGCGGCCCCCTGCTGGCTCACCCCCATCGGCACGTCGTCGGTGATGATGGCGACTTCCGACTCGAAATCGATCCCCCACTCCTCCGATCCCATGACAATCGGCCCGCGGGGAGCCAAAAAGCTGTCGGAGCCCCCCTGATACATCAGCGGATCGTGCCAGAAGCTTTCCGGCATCTCGGCGCCGCGCGCCTTGCGCACCAGCTCCACATGGTTGACATAGGCGCTGCCATCGGCCCACTGGTAGGCGCGCGGCAGCGGAGAGAGGCAAGACGCTTCGTCAAAGGGGAACGCCTCACCAACGTGGCCCTCGTTAAGCTGCTGATAAACAGCCTCCAGCCTGGGGGAAACCTCGGCCCACTCGTCGAGGGCGGCCTGCAGGGTGGGAGCAATCTCGCTCACCCGTACCGCACGGGTCAGATCCCGGCTCACTATCACCAAAGCGCCATCGCGCTTGCCATTGTTCAATGTTGCCAATTTCATAAGCGATTCCTTATTTGCCGGCAGCAGCGTCCGGGCGCTGCCAGCTGGATACATACCGGGTGTTCTCGATCCCTTCGCACAGACTGCCGACGTTCAGCGCATCGCGGGTATCTAGCATCACCGCCACCTCGTCGGTGAACTTCTTGGCATAGGCCTGCCCCGCCGCAAACGCCTTGGGATGGGGGCCGTGGGTAAAACCGGCAGGGTGGAAGGTGACCATGCCCCGCTCGATATTGTCCCGGCTGAAGAAGTCCCCTGCATGGTAGAAGAGCACTTCGTCGTAATCGTCATTGCTGTGATAGAAGGGAACCTTGAGGGCGCCGGGGTCACTCTCGATGGGGCGCGGCACGAAGGTACAAATCACGAAGCGACTCGCCACAAAGGTCGAATGAGCCGACGGCGGCAGATGGTAGCGATGGCTCATCAGCGGGCGGATATCCCGCCAGTTGAGGCGCACCACGCACAAGTCGCCGTGCCACCCTTGTGCATCCAGCGGGTTGAAGGGCCAGGTGATGACCGACACCTGATCGTGGCGCTTCACCTGCAGCGACCAGGGATTCTCATCCTGCTGGGCCAGAAAGCGTTCGTTGATGGCGGGCACATCGAGCGCAGCCGGGTCGAAGATGGCGTGATTGCCCACCAGCCCCTTGTCCGGCAGCTGGTAGCTGTCGTTGGTCGCCTCGATCATCAGGATGAACATGGGCGCGCTGGGCTCAATGCGCCACATGGTGCCGCGGGGGATCACCACGTAGTCGCCATCGCGAAGAGTCAGGTGGCCGTAATCGCAGAAGAACTCGCCGCCCCCCTCGTGAATAAAGAGCAGCTCGTCGCCATCGGCGTTGCGCACCAGAAACGGCATCGCCTCGGAGAGCCGCCAGATGCGATAGCGGCAGTGGGGGTTACTGAGAATGTCGGGAGCCACCCAGGGGGAGAGGGAACTCACCTCCTCCTGCAGGGCATTGAGGTCAAACAGCCGTGGCCGCAGCGGCCCCTCCCAACTGCTCCAGTCGGTGGGGGCATGCTTGTGGTGCATGTGGGTAGCTGGGCCGAAAAAGCCGCTTCGCCCCAGCTCGCGCTCATAGATGGCCTGTTCCGGCAGGTCGGCATGGGCCTGCCGGGAGTGGGTCCCCTCCCGATGGGGGAAGTTAATCCAGTTACGCATTGCTCGCTCCCTCTTTGCGGGCACCCTTCTCATCCTCACCGCCATCCAGCACGCCGCGGCGGATCTGGTCCAGCTCGATCGATTCAAACAGCGCCTTGAAATTGCCCTCGCCAAACCCTTCGTTGCCCTTGCGCTGGATGATCTCGAAGAAGACCGGGCCTATCACGGTATCGGTGAAGATCTGCAGCAAGATGCCATCCTTGGTGGGGGAGCCGTCGATGAGAATGCGCAGCTCTTTGAGGGCCGCCAGATCCTCCTGATGCCCCTCGACCCGGCTATTCACCTTCTCGTAGTAGGTATCGGGCGTCGGCATAAAGCCGGTACCGCGGCTGCGCAGGGTGCGGATGGTGTGGTAGATATTGCTGGAGGCCATGGCGATGTGCTGGATCCCCTCCCCCTTGTACTGGCGCAGATACTCCTCGATCTGGGACTTGTCATCCGCCGACTCGTTGATGGGGATGCGGATCTTGCCACAAGGCGCGGTCATGGCACGGGAGTGCAGCCCGGTCAGCTTGCCCTCGATATCGAAGTAGCGAATTTCACGGAAGTTGCCGATCCGCTCGTAGAAGTTGGACCAGACATCCATATTGCCGCGATGGACGTTATGGGTCAGGTGATCGATCTCCATAAGACCGGCATCCACCTCCGCCATCCGGGCCTGCCAGTCGGGGTAGAAGACAAAATCCACGTCATAAATGGAGCCCTTGTCGCCATAGCGGTCGACAAAGGAGAGCGTGCTCTCGCCGATACCGTAGATGGCGGGAATATTGAGCTCCATCGGCCCAATCTTGCCGACAAAAGGCTTGGCCCCCTTGGCGATGGCGTACTGCTGAGCTTTGCCCGCATCGCTCACCCGAAATGCCATGCCACAAACGCTCGGCCCGTGCAGGCTGGCAAACTGCTCCGCCTGGGAGTGAGGCTCGGCATTGACCACAAAGTTGATATCCCCCTGCCGGTAGAGCCAACACTGCTTGTGTTTGTGCTTGGCGACCTCGGCAAACCCAAGCGAAACGAACAGGCTCTTGAGGGCAGCAATCCCCTTGGCATCGGGGGCCGTGTACTCGACAAACTCGAAACCGTCAGTGCCTAACGGATTGATGGTATGGGTGGCGGAAGAGGTGGCATTCATCGGGCGCTCCTTGCTCTTGATTCGGTTAAAACGGATTGCAGCACCCAGCGGTGCGGCAAGTGTTAACAACTTGTTTCATTAGAAGCAGGGCGTAGCAGGAAGAGAAGAGGCGGGTTGCAGATAGTTTTTCGCAGCTGGCAGCAAAAGATGTAAATGGATTGTGACATTCAAGCCACAGCCTTGCGGGTCAAACGGTGACGACCCGCAGGACTGTCAGCTTTGGCTTACAGTTGCCAGTTTTTGATCATCAGATGGGGCAAGCAGGCCCGGGCCTTTTGCAGTCGCGTGGGCGTCGGATTGATCAACCACGCCTCTTTCCCCAACCCCAGCAGCGGCAGATCGTGCAGGCTGTCACTCAAGGCCAATTCGGCATCGAGGGCGCAAATCTCCGGCAGCAGCTTGTGCTGGCCGTGGCAATAGAAGCGCGGCATCAGGCCGCCAAAACGGTAGTGCATCTGCGAGCCAATGATCCGGTGGGGCAACTGGCCGGGCAGTTGCTGATAGAGCTGGGCTCGCACCAGCGCGCAGGGACTGGCGGAGATCACCCAGCAGCGCGCGCCCTCACTTTGCAGCAATTCGCGAGCCTGACGATACAGCCCCGGCCTGGTGCGGCAATAGGCACGCACCAGCTTGCGCCAGCCCAAAGGGGAAAGCCCCAAGGTGATGGCCCACCAGATAAGGGAGATACCGCGCCGCCGCTGGCTGGGCACCAGATAGACCAAACCACCGAGCGCAATCACTGGCAACAGCAACAACGGCCAGATCCGTCGGCGCAGGATATAGCGCAGCAGACCGGCGTGGCTGTCGCCGGGGGCCAGGGTGTCGTCAAAGTCGGCCAGGATCCAGCGCGGTGCACGTCCGTCAGGATCACGCTCTTTCGCTGAATGGATCATGGTATCAGGTGCTGGGCGCATCAGCATCAGGGCGCAAGGGCTGCGATGGCTGCCGTGAGCTCGGGAGTGACAAATTCACTCCCCACATCGGGCGGGCAGACAAAGTCGAACGGCTCGCCCGCCAGGGTAAAACTCAGTCGCCAGGCATGCAGATAGCCGCGATCGGCTGGCGTACCGCCATAGCGCTCATCCCCGAGGATGGGGGCACCGATACTTTTGAGGGCAACCCGGATCTGGTGGGTCTTGCCGGTCTGGGGCTTGATGCGATAGAGCCGCAGCCCCTCGCGCACCGACACCGAATCGAACCAGCTGATGGCAGGATTATCCAGCGTGCGCACCAGCATCCAGCTGCCGCCACGCCCCTTTTGCATATCCCCCTTCACCCAGCCCTGCTTCTTCTTGGGTTTGCGATCGGAGAGCGCCAGATACTGTTTGCTCACCTCACGGGCCGCAAAGGCCATGCTCAGCTCGCGATTCGCCTCCGTGGTGCGGGCCAGCAGCACCAAGCCGGAGGTCATCTTGTCGAGCCGGTGCACCGGATAGAGGGTCAGCCCTGTATCGGCCTTCACGCGATTGACCAGCCCCGGATTGACCGACTCACCGTCCCCCTTCTCGTCGTGCATGCCGATGCCGGGCTGCTTGTCGATAACCAGGAAAGCGGGATGCTCAAACAATATCCGGTACATAAAACCTCGGGAACTGGGGGATAAGGCACGCAGCCAACGGCTGGCGGCGCTCGGGAGTGCTGCATTCTCCCTGCTCGGCCGCCATTTGGCAAACCGGGCGGGCAGAGGATGAAAATAAAAAATGGCCCCGCCTGCAACAGGCGGAGCCATTTTCGCTCATCTTGGCAGGTCAACCCTTACACATTGCGCGGGCGCAGGTGGGCGTGCCAGCGCGCTTCCCACTTCTTGAACAGCCAGACGATGACAAAAGTGAGCAGCATATAGAGCAGCCCCGCGGTCAAAAACGCCTCGAACGGACTGTAGTAGCGGGAGTTGATGATCCGCGCCGCGCCGGTCAGATCGACGATGGTGATGATGCCCGCCACCGCCGAGCCCTGCAGCATGAAGATCACCTCGTTGCTGTAAGCCGGCAGCGCCCGACGAAACGAGTTGGGCAAAATGATCCGTGTCAGGGTCTGCCAGCGGGTCATGCCAAAGGCGTTGGCGGCCTCAATCTGGCCGCGCGGCATATTGTGTACCGCCCCGCGCACGATCTCGGCGGTATAGGCGGCGGTATTGAGGGTGAAGGCCAGCAGGGCGCAGAACCAGGCTTCGGAGAAGAGCGACCAGGCGGCACTGTTCTTCAGCCACTCCCACTGGGCGGCGCCGTAGTAGATGATAAAGAGCTGCACCAGCAGCGGGGTGCCGCGAAAGAAGTAGATATAGGCCCAGATCGGCCCCTTGATCAGCCAGTTGCGGCTATTGCGCAGGATGCCCATGGGCACCGCCAGCATCAGACCAAGGATCAGAGAGAGGGCCACCAGCCAGACGGTGGTATAGAGCCCCTCCCAGTAGGTGGGCCACTCTTTGAGAATGATTGAGAAATCCATGGCTTACCTCGTCTTCATCGTGATGTAGTGACGCTCGGCACTGGCACCGCAAC
This sequence comes from Aeromonas sp. FDAARGOS 1417, assembly GCF_019046985.1. Lineage (NCBI taxonomy): Bacteria > Pseudomonadati > Pseudomonadota > Gammaproteobacteria > Aeromonadales > Aeromonadaceae > Aeromonas > Aeromonas sp. FDAARGOS 1417. Next base: position 1,110,313 of record NZ_CP077221.1, read on the forward strand.
GCTCACAGTAAACGGATGACTGCATTGAGTACGACATGGCTTACCTCGTCTTGATGGCATAGTGACGCTCGGCCCACTTGAGCGCCGAGGTGGAGACTGCGGTGAAGATCAGGAAGATCAGCGCCACCGCCATGTAGAAGGTGAAGGGTTGCTGGGTCGAGCCTGCCGCCAGCGAGGCTTTGCGCACCATGTCATCGAGGCCGATGATGGAGACCAGCGCGGTGGTTTTCAGCAGCACCAGCCAGTTGTTGCCAAACCCGGGCAGAGCGTGTCGCATCATCTGGGGGAAGAGGATCCGCACAAACACCTGGGTTGCCCGCATGCCAAAGGCCCGTGCTGCCTCCAGCTCGCCTTTGTCCACCGCCAGAATGGCGCCGCGAAAGGTCTCGGTCATGTAAGCGCCGAAGATAAAACCGATGGTCGCGACACCGGCCACAAAGGGGCTGATGTCGATATAGTCCGGGAGCAGGGAGACCCACTCCTGATTGGGATTACTCTCCAGTAGCCAGCTGTTGTAAGTCTCGTTGACCCAGGTGCAGATGCCGTTGATCAGCACCTGACCACCAAAGAAGAGCAGCATCATCAGCACCAGATCGGGGATGCCGCGAATGATGGTGGTGTAGCCGGTGGCGATGGCCCGGGCCCACTTGTAGGGAGAGAGTTTGGCCAGCGCCCCCAGCATCCCCAGCAGCAACGCCAGCAGCAGGGAGGCCAGCGCCACTTCCAGGGTGACCCAGGCGCCCTCCAGCAGCGAGGCTTCGTATCCTTTCAAATCAAACATATGCAGCTCCATCGCCACTGAATCTTCACGCACCTGCTAGCCAGAAGGCTCCATAGCAGTTCGAATGAAATATGTGCAGCTCCATTGCAATCAATGCGGGCCCGTAAACTCCCTCAGGGAGGTGACGGGCCCGATGACTACTGACGGGATCAACCTGTCGTTACTTGTCGTAGACGTCTTTGGACTTACTCGCCATATACGTCGAACTCGAAGTACTTGTCGTTGATTTCCTTGTACTTGCCGTTGGCACGCAGCGCCAGAATGGCGGCGTTGAATTTCTCTTTCAGATCCTTGTCAGCCTTGCGCACCGCAATACCGGCACCCTCGCCAAACCACTTGGGATCGGTCAGTTTCGGGCCGACGAATTCGAAGGCATCACCGCCCTCTTTCTTCAGCAGACCGTCGGTGATGGCGGCAGAATCGGCCAGCACATAGTCCACACGACCGGATTTCAGATCGAGATAGGCTTCATCGGCGGTGCCGTAACGCTTGATGGTGGCGTTGGGGAAGTTGTCGGTAATAAAGGTATCCATGGAGGTCGCACGCTGCACCGCGACGGACTTGCCTTCCATAAAGGCTTTGTCGAGCTGCACGTCAGTGCCCTTCTTGGCGGCGAAGCGGGCCGGAATGTGCTGGTACTTCTGGGTGAAGTCCACCTTCTTCTTGCGCTCTTCTGTGATGTCCATGGTGGCGATGATGGCGTCAAACTTGCGTGACAGCAGCGCCGGAATGATGCCGTCCCAGTCCTGCTTGACCAGGGTGCACTTCACTTTCATCTCTTCGCACAGGGCGTTGGCGATGTCGATATCAAAGCCTTTCACCTCGCCACTGGGCTCGGTCCAGGAGAAGGGGGGATAGGCACCCTCAACCCCGATCCGGACTTCTTTCCACTCCTTGGCCATCAGGCTACCGGACGCGAGGGCAGTAACTACGGCTGTCGCCAGCATCAGCTTGTTCATGTATCTCTCCTTGATAAAACAGTTGATTGGGTAACCAGGCATCCCGCCATCAGTAGATGGAGGAGATGAATTGCTTGAACCGCTCGGATTTGGGATGGGCGAAAATCTCCTTGGGGTTGCCCTCCTCTTCCACCCGCCCCTGATGCAGAAACATCACCTTGTTCGATACATCCCGGGCAAACGACATCTCGTGGGTCACCACCAGCATGGTGCGCCCCTCTTCAGCCAGCTCGCGCATCAGGCCGAGCACCTCCCCCACCAGCTCGGGATCCAGCGCCGAGGTGGGTTCATCGAACAGCATCACCTCGGGCTCTACCGCCAGCGCACGGGCAATGGCGGCCCGCTGCTGCTGACCACCAGAGAGGTGGCCGGGATAATAGTCACGCCGCTCCCAGAGTCCAACCCGGTTGAGCAGTTGCTCTGCCTTGGCCAGTGCTTCGGCGCGAGGAACCTTGAGCACCTGGATTGGCACTTCGATGATGTTCTGCATGATGGTCATGTGTGACCAGAGATTGAAACTTTGAAACACCATGGCCAGCCGGCTGCGGATCCGCTCCACCTGACGCATATCCTCGGGCAACCGCTCGCCGGCGCGGCTGGTTTTCATCCGGATCAGCTCGCCATGGAGCGAGACGGTGCCGGATGAGGGGGTTTCGAGCAGATTGATACAGCGAAGAAAGGTCGACTTCCCCGAGCCGGAGGAGCCGATAAGGGAGATCACATCCCCCTTGTGGGCGGTCATGTCGATGCCCTTGAGCACTTCGTGGGTGCCAAAATATTTGTGCAGATCACGTACTTCCAGTGCGGCAACGTCGCTCATCCATTACAACCTTGTCTGTCCCTAGACGCCGCAGGGGCGTGACTCAACCATCGTCCATTTAACAAAAAGTTAACCGATGGCAACCTTCAGCGAAAATATCACCCGGATAGTGAAAAAACAATACAGAACGAGGGTCTTCAGGGGATTCGCTCTATTTTTATTCGCTCTTTGCGTATTTTTCAGCACTTTGTTTGCATAAACAGCCGTTTCAATGGCTATTCCGATAACGCCTTTTTATACCCCAATCATATCAGTGGCAAGAGAAAAGCGTGATGTGTGCCAAACCGGCACCAAAATGGCTTTATGCACCCCCTTGCCGAGCGAAATATCGGCCCCCCGATTGGATCAACTTGATTTCATTGGTGCACTCGGGCTCGGACAGAACCTTATCAAACAGAGAGGTTGTGGCAAAAAAGTAACAATCTGCCCCCAAAAGGGCTGTTTTCGGCCATGAAAGCGAGAGATATGTGACACAGAGCCAATAAGTAATGATAAGGTGGTGTTTTTATCAGTTTTTGTGATCGAGGCCTCGATGCTGCTCAATGTGTTGCTGATCCTGTTGCCACTGGCAATCGGCTATCTGGTTCCCCTCTCCTCTGCCCGACTGATCAAGCTGGTCAACCAGAGCCTGGGCAAGATGGTCTACCTCATTCTGTTTCTGATGGGGCTCGGGCTTGCCTATGTGGAGAACCTGGGCAGCAATCTGGCGGTGATCTTCAAGGTCGCCGGGGTGATGCTGACCGCGATCACGATCTGCAACCTGCTGGCCCTCTGGTGGCTCGACAAGCGCACGCCGCCGACCCACGAGGCGAGCGATAGCAAAATGCCGAGCAAGCTGCACCTGTTGTGGGAATCCCTGCAGCTCTGCTTTGTGGTGCTCGGCGGTGTGCTGCTGGGTCTACTGGTGGATCTGCGCGCCCTGCCCATCGACAAGTGGAGTGAGTGGGCCCTGATGCTGCTGCTGTTTCTCATCGGGGTGCAGATGCGCAACTCCGGCATGCGGCTGCGCCAGATCCTGCTCAACCCCTGGGGGATGAAGATCGCCGCCACCGTCATCCTCAGCAGCTGGCTGGGCAGCCTGCTGGCGGCCCAGTTGCTGGGCATGCCCTTTGCCCATGGTCTGGCGATGAGCTCGAGCTTCGGCTGGTATTCGCTCTCCGGCATTCTGGTGGCCGACAAACTGGGGCCGGTGCTCGGTTCTGCTGCCTTTATCAACGATCTTGGGCGCGAGCTTATCGCCATTCTGATCATCCCGGTCCTGATGCGACGCCACCCCTCAGCGGCCATCGGTTACGGTGGCGCCACGGCGCTGGACTTCACCCTGCCGGTTATCCAGAAATCAGGGGGCATTCAGGTGGTGCCGGTGGCCATTGTCTCCGGCTTTATCCTGAGCCTGCTCGGCCCCATCCTGATCCTCGGGTTTCTGGCGATCTAAGCCTTATTCCCACATTGCAGATCAAAAAGCCCGACCTTGTTGTCGGGCTTTTGCTGTTTGGAGCAACCACGCTCTCGCACTGACTACGATATTGCCCGCAGCCTTATTCGCGCCACTGGCCGCCACTCATCACCCGTTCGATAGCAAACGTCCGGTCGTGCACCAGCAGCAGATCCGCATCCTGTCCGACCCCGATACGCCCCTTGCAGCCGAGCCCCAGCGCCTGCGCCGGATTGCTCGTCACCACGGCCAACGCCCTCTCCAGCGAGACACCGAGCCGGGTCGCGCGCACACACTGCAGCCACAGGCTGGCAATCTGACCACAGCGCATCTCGATTAGCCGCCCTTCGCCATCAAAGCGCGGCAGGCTGGCGTTGGCATCCGAGCTGAAGGTGATGCGATCGGCAGGCACGTTGGCAGCCAGCAGCTCGAGAAACGCATCGGCGGCAAGCCGCTCGCCATCCTCCAGCAGATCGGGAAAGCTCGAGGTGGTGAGGTCGACCCAACCTCCCGCCTTGCCCCACTCGATGGCCTCGGCAAAGAGCCAGGGGTTGCGGTTGCAGTGAGTGGGATAGAGCTGGCGCAGCGGAATGTCGGTCTCATCGCGCAGGGCCCGCAGGGGCGCCAATGCCCCCTTGCCATCCCCGACATGGAAGAAGCTGACCCCGCTCTTGCCCGCAAGCAGCCCGGCCACTCGCGCCTCGCTGGCAAGCCTGGCCAGCTCGTCGTGGGTCGGCGCACTGGATCTGTGGTCGCTGATGGCCACCTCCCCCACCCCCAATACCTCGGGGATCAGGATGATGTCCGACTCCACCGTGCCGGTCAGGGTCTTGACCGGCAGATGGTAAGAGCCGGTATACATAAAGGCGCTCACCCCGGCGGCGCGAAACTCGCGCACCTTGCCGAGCACCTGCGCGGGAGTGCGGGTCAGGCTGTCGGTGCCAAGCGCCGCCACCAGGGTAGTGACGCCGGCCTTGAGCGCCTCGCTCGCCGCCAGCTCAGGGGTGCGAAAGGCAAAGCCCCCCTCCCCGCCGCCGCCGGTGATATGGGCCAGCGGATCCACCAGCCCAGGTACCAGATAGCGGCCACGACCATCGACCCTGTGCAGCGGCCAGTTTGCGGGCACTGTCAACCCCTTGCCCATCCAGGCGATACGGCCATCGGCCACCAGCAGATCCTGCTGGCCAAGGTGGGTAGGGCTGAAGATCTCGGCCCCCTCGATCAGGGTCAACATGGCGATCCTCCTTGCACGATTGTCGCTTGCCCAATGAAAAGAGAGGGAGCAAGCTCCCTCCCCCCGTCAACCACCATATATATCGTACTTGAAGTACTTCTGGTTGATCTGCTGATAGGTGCCGTTGGCACGCAGGGCCTTGATCGCCTCGTCCAGCTTGCCCTTGAGCTCCTTATCGCTCTTGCGCACGGCGATCCCCATGCCATCACCAAACCACTGGCGATCGGTCAGGGCGGGCCCCACATAGTCGAACTTGTCGCCCCCCTCTTTGCCAAGCAGCCCCTGCTCGATGGCAGAGGCATCGGCCAGCAGGGCCAGCACCCGACCCGCCTTCAGATCGAGATAGGCCTCATCGGCATTGCCGTAGCGGACGATGGTGACATTCGAGCCAAAATTGTCGGTCAGGTACTTGTCGTGGGTGGTGGCACGCTGCACCCCGATGCGCTTGCCCGCCATGCCTTCCGGGGTCAATGTCAGCTCGGTCCCCTTGGCTGCCACAAAGCGATTGGGAATATGGGCATATTTCTCGGTGAAATCGACCTTCTGGCGCCGCTCGTCGGTGATCGACATGGCGGCGATGATGGCGTCGTATTTACGCGACAGCAGGGCCGGGATCATGCCGTCCCAATCCTGCGCCACCAACTCGCACTTGACCGCCATCTGCTGACACAGGGCGTTGGCGAGATCGATATCAAACCCCTTGATCTCGCCCGATGCATCGGTCCAGGAGAAGGGCGGGTAGGCCCCCTCCACCCCGAAACGCACGGTTTTCCACTCCTTGGCCATGGCGGGGGTGGCCAGCAGGCTGGCAACAAACAGGGCTGAGAGGGTCAGTCTGATCTTCATCTTGAGTACTCCATTACATAAAAAGCGCACAGGCGCGGACAAGGCACCGCAGGCGAATGCATGCGATGACCAAAAGCGGCAAAATCTGGATGAGCGAGATCACGCCCAAGCGGGCGTCAGTGAACTGCTCCAGGGGTTCGATCTATTCGTCGAACCACTCGGAGAGATAGAAAGGCTTGAAGTAGAAGGCCAGAAAAAAGCCTCTGGCTTTGCGCATCATGGTGGTTTGTCGCGTCCTGTGACAAAGATGGCATCACCTTAGCACGCCCGAATTTTGCCCGGCAAGAGGCAGCCGCCGGGCAGTAGCAAAATCCCGATCATGGTCAAGGCGGGCGGGATCCGTTAGGCTCGAAGCACCTTGCCATCCCATAACAGACCTACAGCGACCGATGAATTTTCTGGCCCATCTCCATCTGGCTGCCCACACCCGAAGCTCCCTCACCGGCAATCTGCTCGGCGATTTCGTCAAAGGCACGCTGCCCACGGGGCTTGCCGCCCACTTCGATGAGGGGATCTGGCTACACCGCAAAATTGACGCTTTCACCGACAACCACCCCGAGCACAAGGGGGCCGTCGCCTGTTTCGAGGCCCCCTGGCGCCGCTTTGGCGGCATAGTGGTGGATATGATCTACGACCACTGGCTGAGCCAGCATTGGGGGCTGTTCAGTACCGAACCCCTGCCCCGCTTCCTGCAACGCAGTTATGATCAGCTATTGGCCGATCACCCACGCCTGCCGGATGGACTGCCGCTTCCCCTCAAGCGGATGGCCGAGCAGAACTGGATCGCCTCCTACCGCCACAGGGAGGGGCTGGGGCAAGCGCTAAATGGCATCGGCCGCCGACTGCGCCGCCCAGTACAACTGGGAGAGGCGCTGCTGACCCTCGATGAATCGCAGTGGCAAACATGCGAGGCGGGGTTTCTGCGCTTCTATCCCGCGCTGATGGACTTTAGCCAGCAGCAACTGGCCCAATATCGGGCAGCCCAAGGGCACAGTGATCCCTCTGGATAGAGCTGCTTCCCCATAAAAAACGCCCCTTGCGGGGCGTTTGTCATCAGTTGGCTTCGTCTTTCTTTTTGCGAATGCTTAAGCCCAGTTCCCGACCACGCAGTCGGGCGTAATAGATGGTGCCGACAAAGGCGAGAGTGGTGAAGAGCAGCTCCACCACCGCCAGCCACCGCTCCCCCTCATCCGTGGTGATCAGGGTGAGGGCGTGCAGGAAATAGGGCATCAACACGAAGTTGCCCCAGGCGTGGGTGTAGGGGTTGCCCTGCACGATTCCCTTGAGAGGGAAGAGCAGCGGCACCGTCCAGATCACCGGCAGCAGCCAGGGGTTGAGGTCCGGATGGGGTGATAGCCACAGATGCCAGAGGATGACCCAACACAGCAGACCGAAGAAGCCGACCAGAGTCAGCCAACGTGCGAAGCGGGTGCTCACTTGAGGATCTCCAGCACCTGCTCCGGCGGGCGACCAATGCGGACCTGACCATTCTTGATGACAATTGGGCGCTCGATCAGCTTGGGATGCTGGTGCATGGCGCGAATAAGGGCATCACCGCTGACATCGGCCAATCCCAGCTCCTTGTAGAGATCCTCCTTGGTGCGCATCAGCTGGCGGGGATCGCTAAAACCGAGCAGAGAGAGCAGGTTGCGGATCTCATCTTCGCTCGGGGCCTGCTCCAGATAGAGCACCACATCAGGGGCGATCCCGTGCTGTTCCAGCAGGGCCAGGGTTTCGCGACTCTTGGAGCAGCGCGGATTGTGGTAGATTTGGGTCTCGCTCATGGTAACTCCCTGATTAATCGCAAGATGGGACTAGAAACGGCGCTATTGTAGGGGAAAGTGATGGTCAGGGTAAGCGGCAGTGGAAAGGAATTGAAACGAATTTGTTGGCTGATTGTGGCGGGCCTGCTGGGCGCCTGCACGCCCGCCCCCGAATTTACCGATGCAACAGGGAAGTCGGTCAGCCTGCGCCACTTTGCCGGCAAGCCGCTGCTGATCAACTACTTCGCCCCCTGGTGCGCTCCCTGCCTGCGGGAGATGCCGCGCCTCAACGGGCTGGCAGCGGAGGGCCAGATCACAGTGGTGGCCATCAACTACGACCCGACCACGCCAGCAGAGCTGGACAAGCTGGCTGCGCAGTATCACATCAAGGTGCCGCTCCTTATTGCCAATGAAGATGCCAGGCTTACCTTCCCTCGACCAAGCGGCCTGCCCACCAGCTATCTGCTTGATAGCGAGGGCAAGCTCAAGCAGACGCTGGTCGGCGAGCTCGACCAGCAGCAGATCGAGATGCTCAAGGCGACCGCCAGCGGCATGAGTCACTAGCCCATCGCTGCTATCACCGTCCCCCACATCAACGCCACCGCCATAAACAACAAGGGCGCACCATAGTGCGCCCTTGTTTGATAGGTTTCGTTAGCCCTTGAGGCTGTCGAGATCCTTCTTGGCCCGCTCCAGCTCGGTGATGCGCGCCTCCAGACGAGCCAGGGTCATCCGATCGCTGGTGGTACCGCGTGCCACGATCAGCTCGTCGATGGCCGCCTGATAATCCCCGCGCAGTGCGAGCATCTCGGCCCGCGCCATATGCAGCTCGGTCATTCTGCCCGCCTTGCGATAGGCATCGGCCAGCAGGTTCCAGGCCAGATTGTTCTCCTCATGGGCACGGGCATAAGGGTCGAGGATGGCGATGGACTTCTTGTAGTTGCCGCTCTCGAGGTAGGCGTTGCCGAGGTTGACCACCACCACTTCGTTATCCGGCATCCGGCTGCGGAACTTCTCGAGACGCGCGATGGCCTGGGCACTGCGCCCCTTGGCCAGATCGATGTCGGTCTGGGCATCGACGATAAAGAGATCTTCCGGATGACGGGCCGCCAGCTCCTGCATCAGAGTATCAGCCTCGTCGGTGCGCTTGAGCTGGATCAGCGCCAGCGCCTTGCCATAGATGGCGGCATCCTTGAGCGGGTAATCCCCCTTCTGGATCCGGCTATCGAAGTAGCTCAGCAGCCCCTGCGGGGTATCGGTACCAAAACGCACCTGAATCCGCACCTTGGCCATCCAGAAGTCGAGACTGGGCGGCAAGTCGCGGCGACCATAGCTGCCCGCCCGAGCGCGGGCCTCGCTGATCCGGGTCTCCGGCAGCGGGTGAGTGAGCAGCATCTCCGGCGGCTTGCTGGCGTAACGATATTCGGCAGCCAGTTTCTGGAAGAAGTTGGCCATCCCCATGGGATCGAAACCGGCATCATAGAGCGTCTTCATGCCGATGCGATCCGCTTCGTATTCGTTGTCGCGGGTGTAGTTGATGGCCGACTGCATGGAGAGGCCCAGCGTAGTCTGCAACGCAGCGATACCGGCAGTCGGGTTGATCACCGCCAGCGCGATGGAGCCCACCAGACCGGCCAGGGTCACCGCCGAGCTGCTCGCCTGCGCTTCCATATAACGGGCGATATGGCGCTGGGTCACGTGGGTGATTTCGTGGGCCAGTACCGAGGCCAGCTCGCTCTCGCTGTCGGCGTAGAGGAAGAGGCCGGTGTGCACCTTGACTCGCCCGCCGAGGAAGGCGGCCGCGTTGATGCTGGGATCATTGATGAGGAAGAAGGTAAACGGGAAACGCACCCCATCGGCGTTGGTCAGCAGTCGCTGACCCAGATCGTCAATGTATTGGCTCAGCACTGGATCATCGATGATCGGCAGACCCGCACGGGCAAAGCGCATAAAAGCGTTGCCGTAACGCACTTCCTGCTCGATGGGCAGGGCAGCAACCCCGGCCGTGCCGATGTCGGGAAGCTGATTGTTGGCCTCGGCATGAAACGTGGCGCCCATCAGGGAAGCCAGCAGGGGAAGCGATGCCATCAGGGGGGAAAAACGTGCCACGTTATCTCTATCTCCATCAGAAAGGGCCTCGGCAGAATACCCTTGCCCATCAAGGGCTACAAGCGTTGTTTCACGCTCTTATCACGGCCATAATAGCGGCCACCTGCCTGATGGAGCCCCCATGGAAATTCTCGACCTGACCCCCTGGCGTTGCCCCGAGCCGCTGATCCGGCTCAAGCTCTGGTTAAGGGGGGCCAAAAGCGGTCAAACCGTCACCATCCGGCTGGCCGATGCGGGCTCCCGGCAGGATATTCCGGCCTATCTGCACCGTCAGGGCCACCATGTCGAGATGCAGCAACAACCGGACAATACCCTCTCTTTGCAGTTGGTTGTCGGGGCGAAACAGCCATCTTGAGCCCCAGTGATGTAAGGATGCAGTCATGTTAGAAGTATTGAAGCGCTGGTATCAGACCCGTTTTTCCGATCCCGATGCCGTTACCCTTTTCCTGTTGCTGGTGTTCTGCTTCACCATCATCTGGCTGTTTGGCGATCTGCTGGCCCCCCTGCTGGTGGCGCTGGTAATGGCCTATCTGCTGGAGTGGCCGGTCGCCCGGCTGCAAAAAGCGGGGCTGTCGCGCACCCTGGCCACCAGCGTCATTCTGATCCTCTTTATTGCGGTAGCAGTCGCCTCCTTGCTGGGTCTTATCCCGACGCTGGTCAGTCAGGGGATCAATCTGGCCAAAGAGGCGCCGGCCATGCTGACCCACGCTCAGGATTATGTGCGCACCCTGCCGGACAAATACCCCGAGCTCATCGACGTCAGTCTGGTGGAGACCGTCATCGACAATATTCGCCAGCGCATCCTCAGTGGCGGCGAGCATCTGGTAAGCGCCTCCCTCAGTTCGCTGGTCAACGTGGTTGCCATCATGATCTACCTCATTCTGGTGCCGCTGATGGTCTTCTTTATGCTCAAAGACAAGCGGGTACTGATGGGCAGCCTGCGCCGCTTCCTGCCGCGCAACCGCACCCTGGTCAACCGGGTGTGGGTCGAGATGAACAACCAGATCATCAACTACATCCGCGGCAAGGTGATCGAGATCCTTATCGTCGGCATCGCCACCTATGTTCCCTTCGCCCTGATGGGACTGCGCTACTCGGTGCTGCTGGCTGTCGCGGTCGGCTTCTCGGTGCTGATCCCCTATATCGGCGCCGCCGTGGTGACCGTGCCGGTAGCCATGGTCGCCCTGTTCCAGTGGGGGCTCACTCCCGAGTTCGCCTGGCTGATGGTGGCCTATCTGGTCATTCAGGCCCTCGATGGCAACCTGCTGGTGCCGGTGCTCTTCTCGGAAGCGGTCAACCTCCATCCGGTGGCCATCATCATCGCCGTGCTGGTCTTCGGCGGCTTGTGGGGATTCTGGGGAGTCTTCTTCGCCATTCCCCTCGCCACCCTGGTCAAGGCGGTGATCAATGCCTGGCCAAAACGCGAAGAGATGCCCAGTGCCGCAAAATAACCAGCTTCCCCTGCAATCGTGACAACGGAGTGTCCATGACCTTTTTTCGTCAAATCAGAGCGGCAGGGCTGACGGCCCTGCTCCTCGCTGCCGCCATGCCAGCGCGTGCCGATATCGATCTTGGCGCCATGGATCTGCTCACCAGCGACAGCCCTACCAGCCCGGTGCCACAGGGCTTTGTCGTCGGAGCAGCGCTCATCGGGGGACAGGCCCGTTATGAAGCGCAGGACAACGCCCTCTACGCCATCCCCGGCTTTATCTACTTCGGCGACCAGTTCATGTTTCTGGGAGATCGGGCCCGCTACTACTTCCACAAGGATGATAACGTGGCCCTCTACGGCTATGGCCGGGTCCGTTTTGGCAATCTGGATCCCGAGGACTCTCCGGCCTTTACTGGCATGGAGCAGCGAAAATGGCAGCTGGAAGGCGGGATCGGTGGCAACATCATCACCCCCTATGCCCTGCTGACCGTGCGGGCCAACAGCGATGTCACCGGCCGCAGCAAGGGGCAGGAGCTGCTGCTGTGGGCCGACTTCCCCATCCTGCGTGACAACCTGCTGATCATGCCGGGGATGGGGCTGATGCTGCGCAGCGACAAGATGGCCAACTACTACTTCGGCGGCATCTCCGAGAGCGAGGCGACTGCCCAGCGGCCTGCTTGGGATACCGGTACCACCCTATCCCCGATGGCGGCCCTCATCACCAGTTACCGCTTCAACCCCAACTGGATTGGCATGTTTGCCATGAACTACGAATGGTATGATCGGGACATCAAAAACAGCCCCATCGTCCAGCATGACGGCGAGCTCTATGCGGGTTTTGCGCTGGGCTATATCTGGTAACGGTTATGAGTCTTGAACCGTGAGACACGACCAAACAAAAGGGAGCCCTCGGCTCCCTTTTTCACGACCATCATCAGGCTGGTAGTACAGCCTACTCAGGCGTCCAATTCAGGCTTACAGCGCCGCCAGAAACTCGGTCAGCTGCTGATTGACGAAGGCCGGATTTTCCAGCGACGAGATGTGGCCAGCCATCGGGATCTCCCTGAACGGGCAACCCAGCACCTCGGCCATCAGATAGCCCTCCAGCACCGGACGGGCCTTATCCTCGCAGCCGGTCATCACCAGCGCGGGAGTGGTGATCTCCTCCAGCCACTCGATACGATCTTCGCGGGTCACAAAGCTGCGGCCCACCGCCACCATGGCGGCAATCTTCTCGTTTGGCCAGGCGGCCAGACGCGCCTTGAAATCGGCCAGCAAGTCGGCATCGGGCTGGTTGGCAAAGAAGATAGGCGCCACCTGTTCGATGATGGGTGCAGGAATTGAACCAAGCTGCTCGATCGCAGCGAGCATGCCGAGGTAGCGCTCGCAGGTGATCTGCGGCTCGAGGCCAACGAAGCTGTCCATCAGCACCAGACCCTTAAGGCGGTTTGGCACCATGCGCGCCAGCTCAACACCCCACATGCCGCCGATGGAGAGGCCCACCAACACGAACTCGTCAACCCCGAGGGCATCGAGCAGCGCCAGGTGATCCCGCGCCAGAGTCGCCAGGGTGCAGCCACCTTCGGGGAGCAGGTCGGAATCACCGTGGCCCCACAGCTCGGGAACGATGCAGCGATAGCTGCCCTTGAGCGCCTCGATTTGCGGCGCCCACATGGCGCTGTCCCACAGATAGCTGTGACCAAACAGCAGTACCGGCCCTTGTCCTTCATCCAGATAGGCCATCCGGCGGCCCGCTATCTCCATAAAATGCTTCATGTTATCTCCTGTTGCCAGCGATGGGCGGGCAGTGTATCACGTCCCCCTTGGCAGGTGACGCCTCCCTGGTGCAAGCTGACAGTGACTCAAAGAAGTCACCCATGAAAGGATGCCAAAAGGAGAAGCCCATGGCGAAGGAGAAGAGCAAGAAGCGGCCACGTCTGGACAAGAAGTGCTACGAGCACCACCTTGCCCATCTGCAGGAGGAGCTGGTCAAGCTGCAGGAGTGGGTCAAGCAGGAGGGGTTAAAGGTAGTGGTACTGTTCGAAGGACGGGACGCCGCCGGTAAAGGGGGCGTCATCAAGGCGATCACCGAGCCGCTCAACCCCCGGGTCTGCCGGGTCACGGCGCTGCCCGCCCCCTCCGATCGGGAGCGCTCCCAGTGGTACTTTCAGCGTTATGTGGCCCACCTGCCCGCCGCTGGCGAGATGGTGCTGTTTGACCGCTCCTGGTACAACCGGGCCGGAGTCGAGCGGGTAATGGGATTTTGCAGCGACGCCGAGTATCGCGAGTTTCTGCGCGCCTGCCCCGAGTTTGAGCGGATGCTGATCCGCTCCGGCATCACCTTGATCAAATACTGGTTCTCGGTCAGCGACGAGGAGCAGGAGAAGCGCTTCAAGGAGCGGATCAACACCCCCATCAAGCGCTGGAAATTCAGCCCGATGGATTTGCAATCCCGCTCGCGCTGGGTGGAGTACTCCCGCGCCAAGGATGACATGTTCACCTACACCGACACCGAGGATTGCCCCTGGTTCGTGGTGGAGGCGGACGACAAGCGCCGTGCCCGCCTCAACTGCATCGCCCATCTGCTGAGCAAGGTGCCCTACGAGGCGATCCACTACGAGCCCATCAAACTCCCCCCCATCAAAACCGAAGGGTATGAGCGCCCGCCGCTGGCCAGCCAGACCTTTGTGCCCGATATTACCGCCGAACTCGAGGCTTAAACCGGGTTACCTTGCCTATCTGCATGTTCAAATCGCAGGCAATAAAAAGCCGGTCTGACGACCGGCAAAAAGGCATTGATTATTAAGAAAGGAAAACCAGCACAACAAAAAATCAGGTACGGATATATTTGGCGGTACGGGGGAACGCCTGCTCCTTGGCATCGAACAGGTAGCAGGCTTCGGCCGGGATACCCACGCTGTAGGTTTGACCGGTCGCCACATCCACATCCGAGGTAGCCTTGACGGTAAAGTCGTGACCATCCACATCCATATAAACGAAGGACTCGGCGCCCAGGTGCTCGGCCACCTGCACGATCCCGCTCACCTTGCTGTGTGCATGGGGGTGATCCAGCGGCATCAGATGCTCGGGGCGAATACCCAGCTCCACCTTGTCACCCACAGCACCACTGCGGGCATCAACGCGGGCACGCACGGTATCGCCAGAGGTCAACTTGACCAGGCACTCCTGCTCTCCAATCTCCAGCAACTCGCCCGCCAGGAAGTTCATCTTGGGAGAGCCGATAAAGCCCGCCACGAACTTGTTGTCCGGGTTGTGGTAGAGATCCAGCGGTGAACCGAACTGTTCCAGGTTGGTGGCAGCTTCGGCCTTGAGCGGGCTCAGCACAACAATCTTGTCGGCCAGGGTCATCGCTTCCACCTGATCGTGGGTCACGTAGATGATGGTGGAGTTAAGCTCTTTGTGCAGCTTGGCGATCTCGATCCGCATCTTGACCCGCAGCGCGGCATCCAGGTTGGAGAGCGGTTCGTCAAACAGGAACACCTGCGGCTGCTGCACGATGGAGCGACCGATGGCGACCCGCTGACGCTGACCACCGGAGAGCGCCTTGGGCTTTCTGTCCAGCAGCGGCTCAAGACCCAGGATCTCGGCGGCACGCATCACCCGCTTGTGGATGTTCTCCTTGTCCATCTTCTTGAGCTTCAGACCAAAGGCCATGTTCTCGTAGATGTTCATGTGCGGATAAAGGGCGTAGGACTGGAACACCATGCCGACGTTGCGCTCTACCGGCGGCACGTCGTTCATGTAGCGACCACCGATGGTCAGCTCACCACTGGTGATGTCTTCCAGACCCGCGATCATCCGCAGCAGGGTGGATTTACCGCAGCCGGACGGGCCGACGAAGACGATGAATTCGCCCTCCTTGATGGAGAGGTTGATGTTGCGCAGGGTGTCCTTGTGAACAGCCGGATCGTAATTTTTGCGAACGTTGTTGAGTACTACTTCAGCCATGACGAGCTCCGCTCTTGAATCTTTGCAAATCGTGATAGCGGGGGGAGTCTGCTCCCCCGGCCATAAACTTAACCTTTCACACCGCCAGCAGTCAGACCGCCAACCAACCAGCGCTGTGCCAACAGGAAGACCACAGTGATGGGGAAACCGGAGAGCACTGCAGCCGCCGCGAAATCACCCCACAGATAGTTCTGCGGATAGAGGTACTGCTGGGCCCCGACCGCCAGGGTCAGATTGTTCACATCCTGCAGCAGGATGGAGGCCATGGGCACCTCGGTAATGGAACCGATAAAGGCCAGAATAAACACTACCGCCAGGATGGGCACCGACAGGGGCAACAGGATCAGACGGAATGCCTGCCACGGGGTCGCCCCGTCGATGGCCGCCGCCTCCTCCAGGGAGGAGTCGATGGTCTCGAAGTAGCCCTTGATGGTCCAGACGTGCAGGGCAATCCCCCCCATGTACGCCAGGATCAGGCCACCGTGGGTGTTGAGACCGAGCCAGGGAATGTAGTCACCAATCTTGTTAAAGAGCGCGTAGATGGCTACCAGTGCCAGCACTGCCGGGAACATCTGGAAAATCAGCATGCCCTGCAGGATGGTGGACTTGCCACGAAAACGCAGGCGGGCAAAGGCGTAAGCACAGGTGGTGGAGAGCGTCACGATCATCAGGGCAGTGATGCCGGCGATCTTGATGGAGTTCCACAACCAGGTCAGCACCGGGAACGGCGGCGGCGTGATGCTGCCGTCGGCGTTGGTGATGGACATGCCCAGCGCCAGCTTCCAGTGATCCAGCGTCGGATTGGAGGGGATGATCTCCCCTACCGCGAAGTTACCGTTACGGAACGAGATGGCGATAACCATGATCAACGGGAAGATGATCAACGCCAGGAAGCCCCACATGACCAGGTGGGTTGCCCACACCCGGTATTTGACTGATTTGGGTTGTACGATTGCCATGTTGAAGCCTCCTTACAGCTGCTTGTCGGCTTTGGACAATTTCAGGTTGAGCAGCGCCAGCGCACCCACGATGAGGAAGATGGCTGTGGCGATGGCACTGGCCAGACCGTAGTCCTGACCACCCGATCCCTGGAACGCAATCCGGTAGGTATAACTCACCAGCAAGTCGGTGGTACCGGCCGGGGTGCTGGCGCCGATGATGTCGGGCGCACCGTTGGTCAACAACTGGATAAGCACGAAGTTGTTGAAGTTGAAGGCAAACGAGGCAATCAACAGCGGTGTCAGCGGCTTCATCAGCAGCGGCACGGTGATCTTGAAGAAGTTCTGTACCGGGCCGGCACCGTCCATGGCGGACGCTTCATAGAGATCTTCCGGAATGGCTTTGAGCAGGCCCATGCAGAGGATCATCATGTAGGGGTAGCCGAGCCAGGTGTTGACAATCAGGATCATCACCTTGGCCAGGAAGGGGTTGGTATACCAGTCCGGTTTGATGCCAAACGCCGCTTCCAGGAACATGTTGATCTCACCGAAGTTCTGGTTGAACAACCCCTTGAACACCAGGATGGAGATAAACGCCGGGATCGCATAGGGCAGGATCAACATGACCCGATAGAAACCGCGCCCCTTGAGCTCTTCCCACTGAACCAGACAGGCCAGCACCATGCCGATAGCCAAGGTGAAAGCGACAGAGCAGGTTGAGAAGATCACGGTCCAGATGAAGATCTGCAGGAAGGGTGACTGGATGCCCGGATCGGTGACGATGCGCGCGAAGTTCTTCCAACCGACGCTCACCACAAAGCCCGGAGCAATACCCTTGCCGACAAACTGACCCTGTTCGTCGATGTACTGATAGAAGCCGGTCTCGCCATTGGGCAGCATCAGCTCGCCATTCTGGGTATCACGCAGCAGGTTGCTGTCTTTGATCACCACGCCGGACTTGAGCACGGCACCATCCATCAGACGGGTGTAGTGCTGCTTCTGGGCGGCAAACTTGCGCAGGCTGCTCAGGGTCAGGTGGGTACCGCCATCCGGCAGTACCAGATCAAGGTCACTCAGGTGAGTACGATGCTCAACAATGGCGCGGATCGGTGCGGCCTTGCTGGCCGCTTCGCCAGTGAAGGGCTGCAGCTCGACCACTTGCTGGGTGTTCTGCACACGGCCCTCGCGGGACGCCAGCTCACGGGCCTTGTTGGTCATCAGGGAAACAGGTTGGCTGATAAAGGATTGATCATCCTGTGTCAGCAGCAGCTGGAACTGGCCGTTGTCGCCACCCAGCAGGGTAAAATCGAATTCACCGCCCGCCACCTTGTAGGTTTTCTTCAGGTGGTAGTCCCGCGCCTGCTCCACGGAGAGCAAGTTGGACCCCGAATAGTTGGTGAAGGCAATGCCAATGGTGTAGGCAAGAGGGAAGATGATAAACACAACCATGCCCGCAACACCCGGAAAGATGTAGCGATGGGCATAGGTCTTCTTGTTCATGAAGACATACAGACCGACGGAAACCACCACCAGATCCAGCAGCGCGAATACCCACTCGCCACTGGCGTACATCATCACGGCTGCGTAGCCGTTGAGGATGGCAACCAGGGCCGCTATGGTCCACTTAAGCCAGGTGTGCTTATCCTTCGGACCGGCATAGGACTCAACAGAAGGTACTACTTCCATGCCAATTAACCTTTATAACGCCAAGAGAGATTTGAGAGAGTGGGAGGCCATGACGGCCTCCCGGGTAGTGCGTGCTTACTGAACGATACGCTTGGCAGCGGTATCCAGAGCTTCGTCAACCCCCTGACGACCGGAGGTCACGTTCTTGAGGGCAGTTTCGAAGGAAGACCAGAAACGGCTCATCTCGGGAACGGATGGCATCGGCTCGCCAGCCTGGGCGTTCAGCATGGTGGCCTTGATGTGCGGATCGGATTCCAGGGTCTTCTGGAAGGATTTCAGCGCAACGGCACCCAGCGGCTTGTCGGCGTTAACCGGCGCCAGACCGGCATCGGTCAGCAGGTAGTTTTCCAGGAACTCGATAGCCAGATCCTTGTTCGGGCTGGCGGCGTTGATGGTGGCACCCAGTACGCCAACGAAGGCTTTGGCCGGCTTGCCGTTCAGGGTCGGCAGCGGCGCTACGCCGTACTTGATGTCGCTCTTGTCCAGGTTGCTCCAGGCCCAGGGACCGTTGATCATCATGGCCACTTCGCCCTTGTTGAACTTGGCGTCCATCACACCGTAGTCGATGCCTTTTTCCAGGTGACCGGACTTGATCATCTCGGAGATGTAGCCCACGCCCATCTTGGCACCTGCGTTGTTCACGCCGGTATCTTTGACGTCATAACCGGTAGCGGTTTTCTTGAAGGCGTAACCACCGTTGGCAGCCACCAGCGGATAGCTGAAGTACGGGGTGTCATAAGCCCACATGATGGCGCGCTTGCCGTTTTTCTTCAGAGTCTCGTCAATCTTGGCGATCTCTTCGAAGGTTTTCGGCGGCTCGGGCAGCAGGTCCTTGTTATAGATCAGGCTGACCGCTTCCATGGCAACCGGGTAGCCATAGGTTTTGCCATCAACAGTCATGGCATCCCATGCCAGCTGTTCAAATTTGCCTTTGGTGGCAGCGTTCGGCGTTACCGGAACCAGCAAACCGGCTTTGACCCACTCACCGTAACGGTCGTGAGCCCAGAAGAAGATGTCCGGGCCGTTGCCAGTGGCGGCGGCTTGCTGGAATTTCACTTCAACCTGATCCGGGTGAGCCACAGTAACCTTGATGCCGGTTTCTGCTTCAAACTTCTTACCCACTTCAGCCAGACCGTTGTATCCCTTGTCACCGTTGATCCAGATGGTCAGCTGGCCTTCATCGATGGCAGCAGTAGCAGAGCAAGCGACGCCAAGAGTGGCCAGACCGATCAGGGATGACAGCAATTTCTTTTTCATGAGCCTTTCCTTGTATTAGTTCCGCGCTGTAAGAGCATTGTGTGCGAGATGAATATTATCCCAAGCGGCAAACGGCTCACATGACGCAACTCGCATTTTTGAAATGCAATTACGTATTTCCTTCCAGAAAGTTTTGAAAACATTTTCTTATTTCAGGGAATTACGGCCATTTATCGGCTTAATTCCAGACAACCACAAAATAATAATTACCAAAATGAAATAAAATTTCATGAATGAAAGGGTTTTCACCTCAATGAAAACCCTTTCAGGTGGTTTATTTTGTTTGATTTGTTAACAAAGTACCGCGCCAGTTTCGAGGTCTGCCCGGGCGCGATAAAAAAAGAGACCCCGCCGGGGCGGAGTCTCTTTTTGCCAGAAATGACGAGTTGATCACACTCGGGAGCATGACTACGACTGGCGCAGCAGCTGATCCTTAAGATTGGGCGGCACACCCTTGATGGTCAGGGTGTCGGTCTGAGGGTCGTAAAAGATCCGGCTGTTCAACAGCTTCTGCTCAAAGCTCAGAGTCAGACCGCCGCCGGAGCCAACAAACTTGGTCAAACCACGCAGGGTAGAGCGATCCGCCGGGAAACGCTCTTCCAGCTCATACTCCTGACCGATAAAGCTGTAAAAATCGAGGTCACCGTCGCCAGGCAATTCTGCAGACAACTCCTTGATTTCGATCTCTTCACCGGCACTCGCCTGTTCGGTGCAATATTTGAAGACCTGCTTTTTATAGTCATTGCGCTCGGTCGGCTCGAGCTGACGACTGTCGCAATAATCTTCGACCGCCTGCAGCAAGCCTTTATTTTGTACCTTGGCATCCATGCCCTCGCGGGCACCCAGCAGATCCATAAAGAAGTCGCCCAGTTTGCGACCAATGCGCCCCTTGCTGAAGGTGATATAGCGGCGCGAATCCGGTTGGGTTTTCCATTCGGTCAAATCAATACGGGCCACCAGATTGAGTTTGCCGATATCCAGATACTGGATATGGCGTAATTCCAGCGCTTCGCTGACGGTGACGCTCTCCTTGCCCTCCAGCAGAGCAATCAGCAGATAATCGACCCCGACGTAGTTATATTTGGCAAACAGCAGCACCCCCTGCTCATCGAGGGCGTGCTCCACCAGCTGCTTGACCAGCATCTGGGTCACGGTGACCGAGAAGGGGACGAATTCGGTCTGCTCGTCGAGCAGCTGTTCGAGGGCGATACGAAATGCGGGTGAAGGCTGCTTGGGAGCCTCTTCACCGTCGGC
This sequence comes from Aeromonas sp. FDAARGOS 1417, assembly GCF_019046985.1. Classification (NCBI taxonomy): domain Bacteria; kingdom Pseudomonadati; phylum Pseudomonadota; class Gammaproteobacteria; order Aeromonadales; family Aeromonadaceae; genus Aeromonas; species Aeromonas sp. FDAARGOS 1417. The sequence continues at coordinate 1,130,796 of NZ_CP077221.1, forward strand.
CAGCTCGGCGACGGCGGCCTCGGGGTCAGCAAAGAAGCCAAAGCCCTTGCCGCCCTTGCCGTTGTAGATCCGATGCAGTTCCGCCATCAGTCCCTGTACCGCCTCATCAGGGGGCAGGGTCTGGCTGCGGGTATCGGCGTGGGGTTGACCATCGCCGCCCTGGCGCAAGGAGTGAAGAATGATCTTGTCGATATCGAGACTCATGTCACAAAGCCATAGTGTTAGCCGAAAGGGTGAAGTATTATAAGGCGCTTTGAACCGAGATGAACTGAAGATTATGCCTATCGTATCAAAGTACAATAACGAGCAATTTGACGCCCTGATGAACGACCTGATCACCGCGCTGGAAAAGCATAAAGCGCCGGTAGATCTCAGCCTTATGGTGCTTGGCAATCTGACCACCAATATCATCAACGGTATGGCACCGGCCCAGCGCCAGGCCATCACTGAAAAGTTTGTCCAGGCCCTGACCGCATCGGTCGATAATCGCCACGACGCACACTGAGTCCCCGACTCTGTTGATTTGACGTTTCTCAACGCAGATGGATCACTATGGTCGAAACCGGTAACCCCTATCGTGATAATGTCTCTCGCCTGATCACCTGGGGGCATTGGTTCTCCTTCTTCAACATTATTCTGGCCATGCTCATCGCCACCCGTTATCTGGGTGCCATCAGCTGGCCATCGACCACGCTTGGCGTGATCTATCTCGTTGTAAGCTGGATTGGCCACTTCTCGTTTCTGAGTTTTGTCACCTACCTGTTGACGATCTTCCCGCTCAGCTTCGTGCTGCCCAAGGAGAAGTCGTTGCGGTTCATCTCGGCCATCATCGCTACCCTGGCGCTGGTGCTGCTGCTGATCGACACCCAGGTATTCCGGCTGTTCAAGTTCCACCTCAACAGTCAGGTATGGCAGTTGCTGCTGGATCAGGCGCAGACCGAAGAGGGCTCAATCTGGAGCATCATCTTCGTTGCCGTGCCCACCATCTTCCTGCTGCAACTGCTGCTGTCGGCCTATGTCTGGCGCAAGATCAACAAGCGCAAGCGCCGCCAGTACGGCAATCAGGTGGGGCTGGCCCTGCTGATCTGCTTTATTCTGACCCACGTGGTCAACAGCTGGGCGGATGCGACCCTCTATCAGCCCATCACCATGCAGAGAGCCAACTTCCCCCTCTCCTACCCCATGACGGCCCGCTCCTTCTTGGCCAAACATGGCTGGCTGGATCTGGATCAGTACGAGAAGCAGGCGGCCTCCCAGGGTGATAACAGCGACAGCCGGATGCACTATCCGCTGCGCCCGCTAAACGTCAACGCCCCCCTGACTCACAACAATCTGCTGATTGTGGTGGTCGACTCATTGCGTTTTGACATGCTCAACAACATCAACATGCCCAATCTGCAGCGCTATGCGGATCAGCATCTGACGTTCCGCAATCACCTGAGTGGTGGCAACGACGACCTGATGGGCATGTTCAGCCTCTTCTACGGGTTGCCCGGTCACTACTACAAGGACATCAGCAGCGACAAGCGTCCGCCGGTGCTGTTCGACGAGATGCTGCGCCAGGATTACCAGTTCGGGCTGTTCGGCGCGATGGAAGATGCCCAGAAGTATCGCAAGAGCATCCTCGCCGGTCTGCGCAAACAGGTGTTTGTCTCCGAACAGAGTGACGATGGCAAGCTGCTGACCGACTGGCAACAGTGGCTGGAGAAGCGCTCTCCCGAGCGCCCCTGGTTCTCGCTGGTCTATCTCTCGAGCCCAGGCGACTACCAGTTGCCCGCCACCATGAAGGGGCCGTTCCAACCGGAGCTCGCCAACTTCAATCCGGCGACCGCCTATCGGGCGGAGAACCTGCAAAAACTGGAGAACCGCTACAAGAACTCGGTCTTCTATACCGACCAGTTGCTTGAGCAGATGCTGACCAAATTGCAGTCGCAGGGGATGGACAGCAACACCATCGTCGTCATCACCTCCAACCATGGCCAGGAGTTCAACGACACCCGCAGCAACAGCTGGGGCGCAGGCAGCAACTACTCACCCTATCAGGTGCAGGTACCGCTGGTACTGGCCTGGCCGGGGCGCGGCAGTGACGTTCGGGAACAACCAAGCAGCCATTTCGATCTGGCGCCGACCCTGATGCAGGGGATGCTGGGTGTGCGCAATCCGGCGCGCGATTACAGCGTTGGCCGCTCGCTGTTTGATACCAGCCCGCGCAACTGGCTGCTAGCAGGGGATCAGAACGACTTCGCCATCTATGAAGGGGAGACCATCACCCACTTCAACAAGCAGGGTGACTTCGAACTGCTGGAGCGCAACAGCTATCGCCCGATCAAGCACGGCACCCCGGATATGGGCGCCATGATCCAGGTGATGAACGAGCTGAACCGCTTCTATCGCAACCAATGAAGCCCGCGATGATGACTTGATACCATAAAATTCGCCCCGAACTCGGGGCGTTTTTCGTTGTATAGCCGGCCACGTTCACGACAGTTAGCCACCCCACCCTTGCGGGTACTTGTAGCCGACGAAACGCTTGGCTGCATAGGCTTTGAAAGCCGCCGAGTTGTAGGCCGCCGCCACATCTTTGGCAAACGGCTGATCCGCATCTGCGCTTTTCACTACCACCCAGTTGATAAAATCGTAGCTGCGCTCCAGAAACAGTCCTTCACTGAACGGGATTCCGCTGGAGGCGGCAAAATTACCGTTGATCACCGAGAAATCCACATCCTCCCGCGAGCGGGGCAACTGCGCGGCTTCCAGCAGTACCAGCTTGAGATTGTGCGGATTGTTCACCACATCAAACTCGCTCGCCTTGAGCGGGTTTATCCCCTCCTTGAGAGTGAGCCAACCAAGATCCTGCAGCATCAACAGCGCCCGCGCCTGATTGGTGGGATCGTTGGGGATGGCCACCGTGCTCCCCTTTTTCACCTTGTCGAGTGCCGCCAGCTTGCCGGAGTAGAGTCCCATCGGACCGGTTGGCACCTGGGTAATGGGCGCCAGCGACAAGCCGCGATCTTTGGCAAAACTATCCAGATAGGGTTTGTGCTGGAAGCAGTTCACATCCAGTGATCCGTCAGCCAGAGCAATATTGGGGGTCACATAGTCGGTGAACTCCACCAGCTTGACCTTGTACCCCTTGGCCTCCAGCTGCGGCTTGATGGAATCGGTCACCATGTCGGCAAAATCCCCCACCGTGGTACCAATCACGATCTCCTGTTTGGTCGGCAAGGACGCATCGGCGGCAACCGCGGAAAAAGAGAGGCTCCCGACCGCCATCGCGGCAATAAAGGTGCTGGCGCCAGCAGTGGCGCGCAAGGAAGCAGTCAAAGGAGAAGATAAGAAGGAACGAAACGGCATAGGGACTCCCTGTCAGGTACGCATCAAGCTATGGGACTGCGGCGGGGTGGCTCTCAGAGATTAAGCCCCTCAAACCGCAGCAATCTAGCCATCCAAACGGCTATTTCAATTACCATAACAGAGCCATCCACCGCCGCCAAGCAATAAACCGCTGGTTCCACCTCATCACCCTTGCTGTCACCCCCGAATGCATAGCTGCACTCACGTTGGCACGCACAACCATGCCACTCACGTTCAAGAGCGCACGAACGCCCCTCGGGATCACCCCGAATCGAGATGGCTGCGGTGAAGGAGAGTCGCGAGAGGAGTGAATTACAGATAAAAAGATCAGTAGCGAACGGTGAGAACCATTCTCAATAAAACACATAACCAGCGCCATTGGAATACCTACCATAAACCAGATCGGATTTCTTTGAACCTCATTGCGTTTTTTGAAAATGGCTCTTTTTGAACCCCTTCCACCCGTGTATAGATTTCCGTCGCACTCAGGATGGTGCGATCCAAGATGGAGTTAAAAAAATAATGAAGCAAACATCGTTAGCACTGGCGATCACAGCACTGCTGTCGACCCTGCCCAGTGCGCTCGTTCAGGCAAATGAAGGTTGTGCGCCGCTCACCGGCAAGGAGAGCGGCATGGATATCGGACGCAGCAGCACCGAGCGCTGCCTGCCAGGTGCCAATCCCCTGCAGGATCAGCAGTGGTATCTGCTCAACAGCGGCCAGGATGGATTCAGCGCCCGTGGCGGTATAGCGGGCAATGATCTCAACCTCTGGTGGGCTCATCGCACCGGCGTGCTGGGCCAGGGAGTCAATGTGGCCGTGGTGGATGATGGTCTGGCCATCGCCCATCCGGATCTGGCGGACAACGTGCGTCCGGGTTCGAAAAACGTGGTGACCGGCAGCGATGACCCGACACCGACCGATCCGGATACGGCCCACGGCACTTCGGTCTCCGGCATCATTGCGGCGGTAGACAACGCCATCGGAACCAAGGGAATTGCCCCGCGAGCCCAGCTGCAGGGGTTCAACCTGCTGGATGACAACAGCCAGCAGTTGCAGAAAGATTGGCTCTACGCCCTTGGCGACAGCGATGCCAGCCGCGACAACCGGGTGTTCAACCAGAGCTACGGCATGAGTGTGGTGGATCCCCGCTCTGCCAACTCTCTGGATCAATCCCAGCTTGATCGTCTGTTTGAACAGCAGACCCTCAAGGCGCAGGGTGCGGCCTATATCAAGGCCGCCGGCAACGGCTTCAACAAGATAGCGGCGGGCGGCTATGTGCTTAACCGCACCGGCAATGGCCCCAAATTGCCGTTTGAAAACAGCAACCTCGATCCCTCCAACAGCAACTTCTGGAACCTGGTGGTAAGCGCGCTCAACGCCGATGGCGTCAGATCCTCCTACTCCAGCGTCGGCAGCAACATCTTCCTGAGCGCGACCGGCGGCGAGTACGGTACCGACGCTCCGGCGATGGTGACCACGGATCTGCCCGGCTGCGACATGGGTTACAACCGCACCGACGATCCCAGCACCAACCGGCTGCACGGCAACCCGCAACTGGATGCCAGCTGCGACTACAACGGCGTGATGAACGGTACCTCCTCCGCCACCCCCAGCACCTCCGGCGCCATGGCGCTGCTGATGTCCGCCTACCCGGATCTGTCGGTACGTGACCTGCGGGATCTGCTGGCGCGCAGCGCAACCCGGGTCGATGCCACACAGAAACCTGTGATGGTCAGCTACACCAGCAGCACCGGCAAGGTGCGCGATGTGAAAGGGCTGGAAGGGTGGGAGCGCAATGCCGCCGGCATGTGGTTCAGCCCGACTTACGGTTTTGGTCTGATCGACGTCAACAAGGCCCTTGAGCTGGCAGCCAATCACCAGCCCCTCCCCCCTCTGGTACAACTGCCATGGCAGAAGATCAATGTCACCGGCAGTACCGCAGCCATCCCGGATGTGGGCAACAGCCCGACCAGCTCGACAACCCGCATTGCCACACCATTGACGGTAGAAGCGGTTCAGGTGATGGTGAGTCTGGATCATCAGCGCCTGCCCGATCTGCTGATCGAACTGGTCTCCCCCGCCGGCACCCGCAGCATCCTGCTGAGCCCCTTCAACAGCCTGGTCGGCCAATCTCTCGACCAGCAGCAGCTGGGCTTTGTGCGAACCAAGGGATTGCGCGACATGCGGATGCTATCCAACAAGTTCTACGGCGAATCGGCGCAAGGCACATGGCGATTGGAAGTAACCGACGTTGCTAACGGTACCCGTCAGGTCTCTCTGCTCAATCGCGAGACCCGTGAGCGTACCACCCTGACCGAGCGCAACAATCGCCAACCGGGCAAGCTGATCTCATGGTCCCTGCGGGTCCTGGGTCACGATGCCAACCGCAGCTAACACGCTAGGAGTATTACCATGAACAAACCTGTTACCTTGCTTCTGGCAACCCTGCTGGCCCCCCTCTCGGGACAGCTCTGCGCCCAGGAGTCCGTCACCATGGATGGCAAGCAGTACAGCACCATAGAGGTGAACGGCCAGACCTACCTCATTCCCGACAATGGCAGCAAGAAGCGGGTCGCCCGCAGCCTTGACAGCAAGGTCCCGCAACAGACCCTGCGCCGCGGTGACGTGTTGATGCAAGGGGCCGCTAGCCCGGAGCTGACTGTAAGCGGCACCCTGCTGGTGGAAGCTGACGATGCCAGCGCCAAGGCGCTGGCGACTCGCCACGGCCTGAACTTCAAACAGAGCAGCGGTGGTATCGCCCTGCTGGAGGCCAAACCGGGCACCGATCTCAATGCCATCGCCACCAAGCTCAAGAGCGAAGGGGTGAATGTGCAGATCGAGCTGTCGGGGGCCGAACAGCAGCCGAAATAGGTCGTGACACACAGATAACAAAGGGGGCCATCATGGCCCCCTTTCTGTGCTGCTTATTTTGATAGTGGCTTACTTGGCACCATGCTGCTCCGCCAGATAGAGCCAGGTATCGACCACGGTATCGGGGTTGAGCGACACCGAATCGATCCCCTGCTCCACCAACCAGGCGGCGAAGTCCGGATGATCAGATGGGCCCTGACCGCAGATCCCCACGTACTTGCCCGCCTTGCGCGCAGCCTGAATCGCCATCGCCAGCAGCGCCTTGACCGCCTCGTTGCGCTCGTCGAACAGGTGGGCAATCAGCCCCGAGTCCCGATCCAGCCCAAGAGTGAGCTGGGTCATGTCATTGGAGCCGATGGAGAAGCCGTCCACGTGCTCGAGGAACTTGTCTGCCAACAGGGCATTGCTCGGGATCTCGCACATCATGATCACCTTGAGCCCCCGCTCGCCACGGCGCAGACCGTTCTCGGCCAGGATGTCGATCACCTGCTCCGCCTCGCTCACGGTGCGCACGAAGGGGATCATCACCTCGACGTTGGTCAGCCCCATCACATCGCGCACCCGCTTGATCGCCTCGCACTCGAGGGCAAAACAGGGGCGGAAGCTGTCGGCGATGTAGCGCGACGCGCCACGAAAACCGATCATCGGGTTCTCTTCATGAGGCTCGTAGCCACGGCCGCCCACCAGATTGGCGTACTCGTTGGACTTGAAGTCCGACATCCGCACGATCACCCGCTCCGGCCAGAACGCAGCACCCAGAGTGGCGATCCCCTCGGTCAGCTTGGCCACGTAGAACTCCCGCGGGCTGTCGTAACCGGCGATCATCTTGGCGATGGTGGCCTGCAGCTCTGGGGTTTGCTGGTCAAACTCCAGCAGCGCCTTGGGGTGCACGCCGATCATCCGGTTGATGATGAATTCAAGGCGTGCCAGTCCTACCCCGGCATTGGGCAACTGGGCAAAGTCGAAAGCGCGGTCCGGGTTGCCGACGTTCATCATGATCTTGATGGGCAGGCGCGGCATATTGCCCACCTCGGTCACCGCCACGTCGAAGTCCAGCTCGCCGTCATAGATAAAACCGGTATCCCCTTCCGCGCAGGAGACGGTGATCCGCTGGCCCGGCTGAATATGATCCGTAGCGTTGCCACAGCCCACCACTGCCGGAATGCCCAGCTCACGGGCGATAATGGCGGCGTGACAGGTGCGCCCCCCCCGGTTGGTGACGATGGCGGAGGCCCGCTTCATGATGGGCTCCCAGTCCGGGTCGGTCATGTCGGTGACCAGCACATCGCCGGGTTGCACTTCGTCCATCTGGCTGATGGAGGAGATGACCCGCGCCGGGCCCGCGCCAATCTTGTGGCCGATGGCTCGTCCCTCGATCAGCACCTTGCCCGCTTGCTTGAGGGCAAAACGCTCGAGGGTGTTGGCCTCCTGACGGCTGCGCACGGTTTCCGGGCGCGCCTGCACGATATAGAGCTGGCCATCCTGACCATCCTTGGCCCACTCGATATCCATCAGGCGGCCATAGTGCTGCTCAATGATGAGGGCCTGTTTCGCCAGCGCCATCACCTCCTCATCGCTGATGCAGAAGCGGCTACGCTCGGCCTCATCGGTGTCGACAATCTTCACCTGACGGCCGTGACCGGCATCGTCCGAGTAGGTCATCTTGATAAGCTTGGAGCCGAGGGTCTTGCGTACCACCGCCGGGCGGCCCCCCTTGAGAGTCGGCTTGTGCACATAGAACTCATCCGGGTTGACCGCGCCCTGCACTACCATCTCGCCAAGACCATGGGCGCCGGTGATAAAGACCACGTCGTTGAAGCCGGACTCGGTATCCAGAGTAAACATCACGCCGGAGGCGGCGAGATCCGAGCGCACCATCCGCTGTACCCCGGCCGAGAGGGCAACACCCTTGTGGTCGTAGCCCTGATGCACCCGATAGGAGATGGCGCGATCGTTGAACAGGGAAGCAAACACATGCTTGACCGCCGTCATGACGGCATCGATGCCACGTACGTTGAGGAAGGTCTCCTGCTGACCGGCAAAGGAGGCGTCCGGCATATCCTCGGCGGTGGCGGAGGAGCGCACCGCAAACGAGGCCTCGATACCGGCACTCAACTTTTCATAGGCAACCCGGATAGCCTGCTCCAGCTCGGGCTGGAACGGGGCGTCGATCACCCAGTCGCGGATCTGCTGACCGGCCCGGTTGAGGGCGGCGATATCGTCCACGTCGAGATTGTCGAGCAGATGGTGGATCTTGCCGTTGAGGCCGCTTGACTCCAGAAACTCGTTAAACGCAAAGGCGGTGGTGGCAAAGCCCCCCGGCACGGATACGCCGGCGCCAGAGAGGTTGCTGATCATCTCGCCAAGGGATGCGTTCTTGCCGCCAACTCGTTCTACGTCCTGCATTCCGAGTTGTTCGTACCAGAGCACGTACTGTTGCACTTGGATGTCTCCAGGTTGGTGGGCACCGATGCCATAGCACCTCGTGCGCCCGATTTAATCGATGAGGTTATGGGTAAGTCAGGTGCGTTATTGTCTGTTTCTTTTGTTGCCAACGACCATGAAAACGTTTTCTATTGATTTTCAAAAAAATCCCCGAGCAAGCGTTGGGGATGGTCGAATGACCGGAACATTCTACAATGGCGACACAAAAAGATAACGATTCAGGTTTGCAAGCCACTTCACAACTTGGGCACAGCAGACCGGTTGACAAAACTGGTATGGTTTCGGGAGATACTTCTCACCCTTTACCCCATGCGACCCCACCCGCGGTATCACAGGAGCCCCACGTGCACACCGTATTTTATGTTTCAGACGGCACCGCCATCACCGCCGAAGTGTTCGGTCACGCGGTACTGAGCCAGTTTCCGCTGGCCTTCGAGCAGATCACTATCCCCTTTGTGGAGACACTGGAGAAAGCCCGTCAGGTACGGATGCGGATCGACGAGCAGTTTCGCCAGACCGGGGTACGCCCCATTCTGTTTCACACCATCGTCGACCCGCTGGTACGGGAAGAGGTACTGAAATCGGAGGCGTGCGGCCACGACTTTCTCAACACCTTCGTCAGCCCGCTGGAGCAGGAGCTGGGGGTAAAAGCCGAGCCCCGCCTCCACCGCACCCACGGCATGGAGAACCGCAAGCTCTATGACGATCGCATCGAGGCGGTCAACTTCGCACTGGCCAACGACGATGGCATCACCACCAAAGAGTACGATGAGGCGGACATCATCCTGATCGGGGTCTCCCGCTGCGGCAAGACCCCCACCAGCCTCTATCTGGCGCTGCAGTTCGGCATTCGCGCCGCCAACTACCCCTTTATCGAGCAGGACATGGGGATGCTGGAGCTGCCCGCCCCCCTCAAGGCCAACCGTCACAAGCTGTTTGGCCTCACCATAGCGCCGCAGCGGCTGCACGAGATCCGTAACCAGCGCCGTGCCAACAGCCGCTACTCCTCCATCGAACAGTGCGAGCAGGAGCTGGCCTGCGTGGAGCGACTGTTTCGCCAGGAGGCGATCCGCTTCCTGGATACCAGCTCCCACTCGGTGGAGGAGATCAGCGCCAAGGTCCTCGAGGCGACCGGTCTGCGCCGCCAGCTCTGTTAAGCCAGCTTGACAGCTATCGACATCAACAAAAGATAAAAATTACAGTGTCGCGGCGAAAGTCAGCTGTGGCGAACTGCAATTCACATCGATGACAGTGAAAAGCGTGGATAAAAAAGGGATAAGCACCACAAATGCTTATCCCTCTTCTTGTCGACCTTAGCGTTGTGCCCTTGTCACCTGCTGCCAGTTAGCCGCTATTCGATTCCGTTCTGCTGCGCTCGGCAAACAGCCAGCGTTCACTAACGATTGAGCTCAGGGTTGTTCATCAACCGAGCATAGAAGGCCAGCAAACCGTGGCGCAGGCGAACCCGCTCCGCCAGCCAGCCGCCAACGAGCGCCCCCGTTACCCCACCCACCAGCAACAGCGGCTGCCAGTAGTGCAGCAACTCCTGATCACCGAGTAACAGCCAACCCAGCAACATAATCGCGGCCACCAGCAACAACAGCGGACTGGCGGCAATCCCTAACCAGAGCGCCACCAGCACACTCCGGGCAACCCCTTGTTGCAGCACGCTTTCGCGCTTTCTGTACTCCAACTCCCTGCACTCTTCCCTGTACTCTCGCTTGTTTGGCATCATTTGCATCCATTTGTGGCTTGGCACCACAAAAGCACACCAACAAGACAAAATGTCAATCAAACAGAATTCGACTGCACAAACATCAACCAAAAACTACCAGCAAGCCTCTTCAGATCATGAAAAAGCTGCCTTTGGTACAAAACACGGCCATTAGAGATGGAAAATAGGTGCATTAATGGCGGATTATCACTATTCTGCTTCGGTTGCCAGCCAACACTAAAAATTGAAAATGGCATGGCGTAACGAAATAAATACAACTTTCGTCAGGTTTTGGCTACGCACTGCGGCCTGCTCAGGATGAGCCCAACACCGACCAGAGACAACAGAGACGTAAGGACAGACCCATGGATTTGAAACAAGACGGTGAGGAGCTGAAGCGCGGCCTTAAAAACCGCCACATTCAGTTGATTGCTTTGGGCGGCGCCATCGGCACCGGCCTCTTTCTGGGCATTGCCCAAACCATCAAGATGGCAGGCCCCTCGGTCCTGCTGGGGTATGCCATCGGCGGCTTTATCGCCTTCCTGATCATGCGCCAGCTCGGTGAAATGGTGGTGGAAGAGCCGGTAGCCGGTTCATTCAGCCACTTTGCCTACAAATACTGGGGTGAGTTTGCCGGTTTTGCGTCCGGCTGGAACTACTGGGTGCTCTACGTGCTGGTGAGCATGGCCGAGCTGACCGCAGTGGGCATCTACGTCCAGTACTGGTGGCCCGAGATCCCGACCTGGATGTCGGCAGCCTTCTTCTTCGTGCTGATCAACGCCATCAACCTCTCCAACGTCAAAGCGTTTGGCGAGATGGAGTTCTGGTTCGCCATCATCAAGGTGGTTGCCATCATCGGCATGATTGGCTTTGGCTGCTATCTGCTCATCTCCGGTGCCGGCGGCCCCGAGGCGAGCGTCACCAACCTGTGGGCTCAGGGCGGTTTCTTCCCCAACGGCATCAGCGGTCTGGTGATGGCGATGGCGGTGATCATGTTCTCCTTTGGCGGTCTGGAGCTGGTGGGCATTACCGCCGCGGAAGCGGACAACCCCGAGAAGAGCATTCCCAAGGCCACCAATCAGGTGATCTACCGCATCCTCATCTTCTACATCGGCGCCCTAGCTATCCTGATGTCCCTCTACCCCTGGGGTAAAGTGGTGGAAGGGGGCAGCCCGTTCGTGATGATCTTCCATGCACTGGACAGCAATCTGGTCGCCACCGTGCTCAACATCGTGGTGCTGACGGCGGCACTGTCGGTCTACAACAGCTGCGTCTACTGCAACAGCCGGATGCTGTTCGGTCTGGCCAAACAGGGCAACGGCCCGAAAGCCCTGCTCAAGACCAACAAGAGCGGCGTGCCGCTGGTTGCCCTCTCGGTCTCGGCCATCGCCACCCTGCTCTGCGTGCTGATCAACTACCTGATGCCGGGCAAAGCCTTCGGTCTACTGATGGCGCTGGTGGTCTCCGCACTGGTGATCAACTGGGCGATGATCAGCCTCGCGCACCTCAAGTTCCGCAAGGCCAAGGTCGCAGAAGGCGTCCAGCCCAAGTTCAAGGCGTTCTGGTACCCCTTCGGCAACTATCTCTGCCTCGCGTTCATGGCTGGCATCCTGGTGATCATGTATATGACCCCGGATTTCCGTATCTCGGTCGAACTGATCCCAGCCTGGCTGGTGGTACTAGGCATTGGCTTTGTCATCAAGCGCAAAGGACAAGCTCAAAGCAAGGTCGCAGCCAATCTGGGTTAATGCCCGAATCTAGCGACATCAATGCAAAACGCCGATCACATGATCGGCGTTTTTTTATTGCGCGCAGCACTACTAGCAGCCGTAGCCCTCAGGAAGGCAGCTCTTGCCTTTGATCTTGCCGATGCTCCGGGCTGTTGACGCAACACTCATCGCGGAAAAAGGCGATGATCTCCTCCAACACCGCGTATTGAGAGACGCAAAGCAGGGTGCGACTCTCCCGGTTTTGCTTCACCAGCCCCACCGAGACCAGCGCCGCGATATGGTGGCTGAGGGTGGAAGCGGGGATCGCCAGCTGCTTTTGCAGCTCACCCACCGGCAGCCCCTGCTCTCCCGCCTTGACCAGATGCTTGAAGATAAACAGCCGGGTCGGATGACCCAGCTCTTTCAATGCCTTGGCGACCTCTTCCAGTTGCATCTCTGCGCCCTCCACGAATTTGATATTTCGATAATACCAGAAATATCTTGACCGGCCACTTATTTCGATTATTTTGGAAATATAGAAACCAAGTGAGGATACGACAATGAATGAGTGGTTAACCATGCTGACCGATGCAGCCCAGATGTTCCTGTTTCTGGCTGTCGAGCTGTCGGTGCTGTTTCTGGTCATTAGCGCCGGGGTCAGCCTGATCCGCCAGAAGATCCCCGACGAGAAGATCCAGCGGATGCTGGGGGCGCGCCATGGCAAGGGCTATCTGCTCTCGGCCCTGCTCGGTGCCGTCACCCCCTTTTGCAGCTGCTCCACCATCCCCATGCTGAGAGGGCTGCTCTCGGCCAAGGCTGGCTTTGGCCCCACCCTCACCTTCCTGTTTATTTCGCCACTGCTGAACCCCATCATCGTCGGCTTGATGTGGGCCACCTTCGGCTGGAAAGTGACCCTGCTCTACGCCGTGATCGCCGCCAGCGTCTCCGTCATGGCGAGCATGCTGCTCGACAGATTGGGGTTCGAGCGCCATGTCATCGACCCCAAAGAGGCCACCCCCTCTTGCGGTAGCGGCTGTGGCCCGGCGATCCGCGCCACCACTCAAGCACATTGCAGTGACAACCAACGCAGTGCCATTCGCGCAATCAAACCCCTCAACGGGGCAGCGTGCTGCCCGGCTCCGCAACCAGAGATGGCAGAGCAGGCCACCCTCTCCTGCTGCGGCGATGGCACGGCAACCCTGACCCGTGCACCACAGCTCCCCACCGCATGGGTCCAGGCTCGCCTCGATGCCTGGCAGCAGTTCAAAGCGGTATTGCCCTTCCTGCTGCTGGGGGTGCTTATCGGCTCATTTATCTACGGCTTTATTCCGGCCGAGTGGATCGCCGCCCATGCCGGCGCCGATAACCCGCTGGCCATCCCCTTCAGCGCCATCGTCGGGATCCCGCTCTACATCCGTGCCGAGGCCGTGATCCCGCTGGCGTCGGTACTGCTGGGCAAAGGGATGGGAATGGGCGCAGTCATGGCGCTGATCATCGGCAGTGCCGGTGCCAGCCTGACCGAGGTGATCCTGCTCAAATCGATGTTCAGAACCCCGATGATTGCGGCCTTCCTTACCGTGATCCTCGGCATGGCGATCCTGATGGGCTACCTGACACAACTGTTGTTTTAAGTCGCCCATCTTTAAACAGGCAAAATGCCAAAGCAGCCGAGTGTGAAACCATCCGGCACCTCATAGACAAACGCCGATCAACTGATCGGCGTTTGTCTATTCCGTACGGCAATCAATTTGAGACAGCCAAAGGATGAGGGGTTTGCTGCTCTCCGGGCCATGTGACTTGGCCTGCCTCCCCTCACCGAACTGTGCTGTAAAAATGTGAGACCCATCCCGTCCCCACGCAGTAGCACAAGAGTTAATGTGCAACAACACAATAAATGAACATCCTCTGCCATACTCAAACGAAGTATTCCGTTACGCCGAAACCGGAGCCTGATCATGGTAACCAGCTCGCTTCACACCACAGATACCGAGGTTGAATTTGCCGACGATATCCAGTTGGTATCGACGACCGACCTCAAAGGGGACATCACCTACGCCAATCCGGCGTTTTGTCAGGTGGCAGGCTATCGCCTGGAAGAGATGTTGGGGCAGCATCACAATCTGGTGCGCCACCCCGACATGCCCAAGGCAGCGTTTGCCGATCTCTGGGCCCACCTGCAGGCAGGCAAACCATGGCGAGGCATGGTAAAAAACCGCTGCAAGGATGGTCGCTATTATTGGGTTGATGCCTATGTCACCCCGATTTATGAAGATGGCAAGATGGTGGGTTACCAATCCGTCCGCTGCCGTCCCGCCGCAGAGCACAAAGCGCGTGCCAGCAAGATGTACAAAACCCTTAAAGCCCGTGAAACCGGCTCTGCCATTCACATGGGCCTGCGTCAACTCACACCGGCCATGATGACCATCCCCCTGCTGCTCGTCAGCGTGATCAGCGCGCTCTGGCTACTCTCACCGCTGCAGGCGCTCTGGGTCATCATTCCTCTCTTGGCAGCCATCTGGTTCAATCGCCACCCTCTCTTCCTCACACCGCGATTCTTGCAGCGGCTCGAGCAGGATTACGACAGCATCAGCCGCCTTATCTTCTCGGGGGATGCCCCCCACAGCATTGCCGATTTCCATATCAAGCTCGGGCAAGCGAAGATCCGTACCGTACTCGGCCGGGTGGATGACACCACTGCTTCGCTCAATGCCATGGCCAATGACCTGCGCGGCTCCGCCTCGCTGGCCAGCCAGGATATCTCTTCGCAAGACACGCAGATCCAGCAGATTGCCACCGCCGTCACCCAGATGGCTTCGGCCGCCGAGGAGATCAACCGCAATATTCAAGACAGCAACAGCCAGATTGAAGAGGCCCGCAGCCACTGCATCACCACCAGCACCCAGCTTTCGGAAGCAGGAGAAGAGATGTCGGCGCTGGCCACCCAGGCGGAACAAGCCTTTCAGTCAGCCGTTGAGCTGGCGAGCGAGTCCGAGCGGATCGGCACCATCATGAGCGAAATTCGCGGCATTGCGGATCAAACCAACCTGCTGGCGCTCAATGCCTCCATCGAAGCCGCACGGGCAGGCGATCAGGGGCGCGGTTTTGCAGTGGTGGCGGACGAGGTTCGCAGCCTGTCGACCAGAACCCACAAGGCGACAGAGCAGATCCAGAACAGCATTGGCCATATCCAGCAAACCCTTGGGGGATGGAAAGAGATGATGCATCTCAATGTGACCAGAACCAACGCCTGCCTCGCCACCACCCGGGCAAGCACCGGCAACCTGAATCAGGTTGTGGTCGAGATAGACAAGGTCTCTGATTTTTCCAA
Source organism: Aeromonas sp. FDAARGOS 1417 (assembly GCF_019046985.1). Lineage (NCBI taxonomy): Bacteria > Pseudomonadati > Pseudomonadota > Gammaproteobacteria > Aeromonadales > Aeromonadaceae > Aeromonas > Aeromonas sp. FDAARGOS 1417. The sequence continues at coordinate 1,146,220 of NZ_CP077221.1, forward strand.
CCAGATCACCGCCGCAGCCACCGAGCAACAAGCGGTCATCGAGGAGATCAGTCGCAATATCAACCAGATATCCTCGCTCTCTCACGATAACAGTCTCAAAATCGATCACGTGAGTGAAACCAGTGCCAACTTGCAGAGCAAAGCGAGCCAGCTCAAGGACTTAAGCCGTACGTTTGGATAACAGCTGTAGTGCTCTAATCATCCCAGACACCATTTTAGGTGGTACAGTCGCCCCCATGACCTGAGGTATTCAATGACAAGTTACATCGTTCATTTACTGCCGAATTCAAACTCGACGCCGCATACCTGATGCTCGACCAGGGATATTCTGTCCCCGAAGCAAGCCGTTCACTGGATGTCGGTGAAACCGGACTTCGCCGCTAGGTTAAGCAACTGCAATCCGAACGAACCGGCACCACTCCTATCAGCAAATCGCTGACACCGGAGCAGCAGAAAATTCAAGAGCTGGAAGCTCGTATCAATCGACGCGAACGTGAAAAGGGGGTTCCGTTGACAAGTTGAATCTACAACTGCTCTCTTGATGGCGGGGTCAGTCCATGATCAGACAACTACATCTTTCAGAACAAAACTACCCGTTTGTATAACAAACCAGCATGAGGGAAGTGAGAGGGGGGGGCTAAACTTGATGGATATCCGATAAACGGCACAGGAGACACCGCGCCATGCTTCCTCCTTTTATCTATGAGAGATTGCCCAGCCTCTATCTGCTGGCAGCCATTGCCATTATTACGTTGAGTGAACAGCCCCTGCTCTGGTTTGCAGGCGCCTTGCTGTTTATCGCCGGAGCGGTGACCTGGATGATGCGCTCCAGCTACCGACGTACCGATCTGATTATCTTTCCGAGCAAACGCTGGCTGCAGCCGGAGTGGCTGTATGAAGCGCAGCCCTTCATCTGGCTGGCTGCGGGGCTGGCCATGTCACAGCTGCCCGCCCCTGCGGCACTCATCGCCTTGGTGCCCTGTCTGTGGGCCTGTCGTTGCCTCTGGGCACGGCACCATTATCGTCGCCATGCCCATGGGGTGATTGTCCACTTAAGACGGGATCCCGCCCGGCGCCGTCTGCACCGGAGCCTGCGCTGATTCGGTGCGGGCGCGTTCGATAAACGTCGCCAGATCCATCAGGGGATACCTCATCAGGCTTGGCAAGCCATCGAGATCCAGACTGTCCATCAGGTTTTTCACCTCAAGGCCCAGTTCGGTATCCCCTTCTATCTTCAGCTTGCGCTGGAAAAAGAGCGAATCCGGATCCTCTTTGCGACCGGCAATCAGGATCAGGTCGTTGGCGGTACCGCTGAAGCAGACATCGGCCTTGTCACACTCGCGAGCCACCACCAGCTGGCCATTCTGCTCACTGATAAACCAGCACAGCTCCAGATCAGAGACTTCGACTTTCAGCCACTTGTCTGCCAGAAACTCGAAATCACCATCTTCGATAGCCTCTTTGAAAACCCGGGCCAGCAAACTCTCCATCAGCTGCTTTTGCAGATTGAAGGGAACAAGCTTAAGGGGATGGCGCAAGAAGCGCGGAGCCTGTTCGACCAGGCGGCGTTGCAGTTGTTGAAACACGATAGACTCCCTTTTTTGCGCATTCAAACACAGGGAGAGTGTCAAGATCCTGTTGGAAATCAAACTTGTGCAGGGTTACCTCAAGAAGGGTAAAGCCACACAAAGCTGCCTCAGGTCAAAAAGCGGGAGTGCATGGCTGCATACAATCAGGGCTCGTTTGCCCTTCATATGCACTCTCGGAGCGTACCAATGGAATTACTCTGTCCGGCAGGCAGTTTGCCGGCACTGAAAACCGCCGTGGATAACGGGGCCGATGCCGTTTATATCGGTTTCAAGGATGACACCAATGCCCGCCACTTTGCCGGTCTCAACTTTACCGACAGCAAACTGGAGAAGGCGGTGGATTATGTGCATCAACATGCTCGCAAGCTGCATATTGCCATCAATACCTTTGCCCATCCCGGGGCCGATACTCGATGGAAACAGGCGGTTGATCGCGGGGTGGCCCTCGGCGCCGATGCGTTAATCATCGCCGATCTCGCCGTGCTGGAATATGCCAGCCGCCACTACCCCGAGATGGAACTCCATGTCTCGGTGCAGGCCAGCGCCACCAATGCCGCCGCCATTCGCTTCTATCAGCAGCAATTCAATGTTACACGGGTGGTGCTGCCCCGGGTGCTCTCCATGCATCAGGTCAAGCAACTGGCCCGCGAAACCGATGTTGGCCTTGAGGTATTCGCCTTTGGCAGCCTCTGCATCATGGCCGAGGGGCGCTGCTATCTCTCCTCCTACATGACTGGCGAGAGTCCCAACACCGTCGGCGCCTGCTCACCGGCCAAGTTCGTCCGTTGGGAAGAGACCCCGAATGGTCTCGAGTCGCGGCTCAACGAGGTGCTGATCGACCGCTATGGCCCGGGCGAAAATGCTGGCTATCCGACCCTGTGCAAGGGGCGTTTCGACGTGGATGGCCAGACCTACCACGCGCTGGAAGAGCCCACCAGTCTCAATACCCTGGGTCTCCTGCCAGAGCTGTTCAAGACTGGGATCCAGTCGGTCAAGATTGAAGGGCGCCAGCGCAGCCCCGCTTATGTGGAGCAAGTGACCCGGGTCTGGCGTGCAGCCATCGATGCCTATCAGGCCAATCCCGAGGCCTATCAGGTTAAAGCTGAGTGGGATGCCCAGCTAGCCCGCGTCTCCGAAGGTAGCCAAACTACCCTCGGCGCCTACCATCGTCAGTGGCAATAAGGAGTCCACCTATGCAATTTTCTCTCGGGCCTCTGCTCTTCTACTGGCCCAAAGCCGATACCGAATCCTTTTACCATGCCGCTGCCGACAGTCAGGCCGACATCATCTATCTGGGCGAGACGGTGTGCAGCAAGCGGCGCGAACTCAAAGTCGATGACTGGATTGCGCTGGCCCGTCAGGTCGCCAACTCCGGCAAGCAGGCGGTGCTCTCGACCCTCGCCCTTATCTCCGCCCCTTCCGAGCTCAAGGAGGTGAAGCGGCTAGTCGACAATGGCGATCTTATGGTCGAAGCCAACGATCTCGGTACGGTGCAACTCGCCTGGGAGGCTGGGATCCCCTTCGTCTGTGGCCCCGCCATCAACGCCTATAACGCCGATGTGCTGCGCATGCTGCTCAAACAGGGGATGAAACGCTGGGTCATGCCGGTGGAGCTCTCCCGTGACTGGCTGATCCAGCTCAATCAGGATCTGGGCTCCCTGCGCGACCAATTTGAGGTGGAGGTGTTTGCCTACGGCCATCTGCCGCTCGCCTACTCGGCGCGCTGCTTCACCGCCCGCTCCCTCGACAAACCGAAAGACAACTGCGAGCTCGCCTGCATCAACTACCCCACCGGACGACTGGCCAACAGCCGCGAGGGACAACGGGTGTTCAATCTCAACGGGATCCAGACCCAGTCCGGTTACTGCTACAACTTGGGTAACGAGCTGGCTGGTATGGAAGGTCTGGTGGATGTGGTCAGACTTTCACCGCAAGGGATGGAGACGCTGGAGATGGTGGCCCGCTTCAAAGCCAATCGGCAGGGCCAGGCTCCCCTCCCCTTGCAGCAAGGAAGCGACTGTAACGGCTACTGGCGCCAGATCCCCGGCATGAGCCTGGTGGAGTAAACCCGCCATTCGCCCAACAAAAAGGCCTCATCGCGAGGCCTTTTTTACCACTATCTGGCAGTAGATCAGGAGGGCTGATCACCCTTGTTACGAGCGCTCTGGGCACCTGGCGGCAAGGGCTTGCGCGCCATCAACTCCAGCTCCAGCAGCGCATAGCGGTGCTCAATGAAGTCATAGACGTTGTTAGATAAGGCCAGCTTGAAGTAGCTGATGGCTTCCTTGCGGTTGCCTTTGCCCAGCTCGAACTTGCCCAGATAGAAGTAGGTTTCACACAGGCGCTCGGCAAGCTCCCGGTTATCCTTCACCCCTTTCACCACGTTGCCCATCAGCTGGGAAGCGTTGATCTCGCCGGTATAAAGGCGAACCAGATCCCAGTTCCAGGCATCGTCATCGTACTTGTTGAGACGCTCGCGCATCCGGCTCATGGCGGCCGACGGGTCGAGTTTCTGCTCGGCTAGATAGAGCCAGATCACCCGATAGGGGTCTTCCGGCTGCGCCTCGTAGAAACGCTTCATATCGGCCGCGGCCAGTTCGGGACGGTTGCCGTAATAGAGGGCGATGCCACGGTTGAGATAGGCATAGTCATAGTCCGGCGCCAGTTCGAGGGCAGAATCGAACGCATCATAGGCTTCGTCGTAATTCTGTTGCTGTACCAGATAGACGCCGATAAAGTTGTAGGCTTCGGCGAAATCCGGCTTCTCCCGCAGGGCACGGTTGAAATCGAGCCGCGCGAGGGAACGCAGACCAACCCGATCAAACACCACGGCACGCTCATAGAACAACTCTGCCCGTTGCTCGGTGGTCAGTTCCATTTCACTGAGCATCTGCCCGAGTCGGGCGAGCGCCAGCTCACTCTGGTAGGAGACCTGCAGGGGGGTCGCCAACACCAGTGAAGCAGGCTGCGGCTTGGGAACCTTGGGGGTGTTAACCTGACTGCTACTGCTGCAACCCCACATGGGAAGCAACAACAGGATACCGAGGAGGTATCCAATCCCTTTCCTGACGTTCAATGAACACTCCGACGCTTACGCTTGACCCCACATATGGTAAAGGTCAACAGCTGCTTTGTCATGTAGCTGTGCCCCTCTACCTCAAATAAATCAGGATTCGACAGGGTATCCGGCATCGCACCAACCGCGAAAGCCGCCGTCGACGCTGATCACCTTGCGATAACCCATCTGTTGCAGGTTGTCCGCAGCCAGAATTGAGCGAAAACCACCACCACAATAGAGGTAGAGCTCGGTCTCGAGATCCGGGAACTGGGTCTCGATATCCCGCTCAATCACGCCACGACCCAGATATCGGGCTCCGGGCAGATGGCCCCTGGCCCACTCACTCTCTTCCCGCACGTCGATCAGGTGAAACGTGCGCCCTTCATCCTGCCAGCGCTTGATCTGGTGAACATCGGTTTCGGTGATGCGGGAGCGGATCCCGTCAACCAGCGCCAAAAAACGGGGATTGTGATGCATGACAAACTCCTGTTGTTTAAATCATGTGCGTCAGCAAACGACACGCAGAGATAAGAAAAGAGCGCCATGAGGCGCTCTTCACTGTTACGGCAGGATTTCCTGTTGGTCCGCACCCTCTTTCTCTACCTGGGTGGGCAGCATGTGCTCGCGCTTGACGCCGAGGAACATGGCAAACGCACTCGCCACATAGATGGAGGAGTAGGTACCGAACGCCACACCGATCACCATGGCCACGGCAAAACCGTGGATCAGCGCACCGCCCTTGAGCAGCAGCGCCAGCACCACGATAAAGGTGAGGCCGGAGGTGATGATGGTACGACTCAGGGTCTCGGTCATGGAGAGATCCAGAATGTATTCGGTATCCCCTTTACGCACCTTGCGGAAGTTCTCCCGCAAGCGGTCGAACACCACTATAGTATCGTTCAGGGAGTAACCCACCAGGGTCATCAGTGCCGCCAGTACAGTCAGGTCGAACTCGTACTGGAAGTAGGCAAAGACACCCAGCGTGATCACCACGTCGTGCACCAGGGAGAGAATGCCCCCCAGCGCCAGACGCCATTCGAAACGCACTGCCACGTAGGCCAGGATACAGAGGATGGAGGCCAGCATGGCCAGCGCACCGTCTGTCGCCAGTTCATCACCCACGGAAGGGCCGACGAACTCGACGCGTTTGAGCACTGCGCCCTCGTCGAGCTGCTTGGCCGCCGCCAGCACTTCGTTACCCTGTTGTTCTACCTTGACCCCCTCTTTCGGGGTCAGACGGAACAGCACGTCACGGCTGGAGCCAAAGTGTTGCAGGGTTGCCCCTTCAATCTTCTGTTCTTCCAGAGCGTCGTGGATCTTGTCCAGGCTCACCGACTGCTGGAACCCCACCTCGATGGTGGTACCACCGGTAAAGTCCAGACCCCAGTTCAGACCCCGATCAAACAGGAAGAACAGGGCTACCACCATCAGCACGGAAGAGAAAACCACACCCGGCTTGGCATAGCGCATAAACGGGATCGGTTTTTCAAAATGTAGAATCTGAAACATCTCTCTATCCTCAGATGGGCAGCTTGTCGATACGCCGTCCACCCCAAGCCAGGTTGATAATGGCACGGGAAACTGTGATGGCAGTAAACATGGAGGCGGTCAGACCAATGCCCAGCGTCAGGGCAAAGCCCTTGATGGCGCCGGTGCCGATACCGAACAGGATCACGCAGGTGATCAGTGAGGTCACGTTGGAGTCGGCGATGGTGGAGAATGCCCGATCAAAGCCTAGATGGATGGCTTGCTGAACACCGCGACCGTTGCGGATCTCTTCACGAATACGCTCGTAGATCAGTACGTTGGCATCCACCGCCATACCCAGCGTCAGGACGATACCGGCGATACCCGGCAGTGTCATGGTGGCCCCCGGGATCATCGACATGATGCCGACAATCAACACCAGGTTCATACAGAGCGCCAGGTTGGCAACCCAGCCGAACGCGCGGTAGTAGATCCCCATGAACAGCACGATCACCAGCATGGCCCAGCCGATGGCTTCCATACCGCTGTCGATGTTCTGTTGACCCAGGCTCGGGCCAATGGTGCGCTCTTCCACGATCTGGATCGGGGCGATCAGGGCACCGGCACGCAGCAGCAGCGCAAGGTTGTGGGCTTCGTTGGCGTTGTCGATCCCTGTGATACGGAACTGGCTGCCAAGACGCGACTGGATGGTGGCGACGTTGATCACCTCCTCCTGCTTGCGAAACTTGCGCTTGCCATCCGGACCCGGTTGACCGACCGGCTTGTACTCGATGAAGACGGTCGCCATCCCTTTACCAACGTTGTCCTTGGTAAAGTTGGCCATCTTGTTGCCACCCTGGCCATCCAGCTTGATGTTGACCTGGGGACGGCTGTACTCGTCGAAGCCGGACTGGGCACCCACGATGTGGTCACCGGTCAGGATCACCCGCTTTTGCAGCACCACGGGACGACCGTTGCGATCGTTGTAGACCTTGGAGCTGGGCGGGACACGGCCATCGGCCGCAGCCTGGATGTCGGCAGTCTCATCGACCATGTGGAATTCCAGGGTCGCGGTTGCCCCCAGGATCTCCTTGGCGCGAGCGGTATCCTGAATACCGGGCAGTTCAACGACAATGCGCTCGGCGCCTTGCTGTTGTACCAGCGGCTCGGCCACGCCCAGTTCGTTGACCCGGTTACGGATGATGGTGATGTTCTGCTCGAGGGCGTACTTCTTCACTTCCTTGATCTTGGCTTCGCTCAGACCAGCCAGCAGGATGAACTCATCCCCTTTCTGCTCGGTAGTGAAAGTCAAATCAGGGTTCTGACGACGCAGATGAGAAACGGCGCGTTCCTGATCGGCTTCGTCACGGAAGATCACCTGCACCTGATCTCCGACCCGGCGTACGCCGGAGTAACGGATCTTCTGGGTGCGCAGCTCGGAGCGGAAATCCTGCACCATCTGCTCTTGCTGCTTGGTCAGTGCTTCGGCCATGTCCACTTCCATCAGGAAGTGCACACCACCGCGCAGATCAAGACCCAGCTTCAGAGGCGCCGCACCGATGGCTTCGAGCCAGGCGGGAGTGGAAGGTGCCAGGTTGAGTGCGGTAATGAAGTTGTCGCCCAGCTTGTTGGCAACGATATCACGCGCCTTCAGCTGGTCTTCGGTGTTCTTGAAACGGATCAGGATAAAACCGTGCTCGAATGCAGCATGTTTGACCGGGATCTTGGCCGCTTCAAGGGTCTCTTTCACCAGATCAAGAGTATCTAGCTTGACTTCGGCACCACGGCTGGCAGAAACCTGCAAAGCCGGATCTTCGCCGTAAAGATTGGGGGCTGCATATAGAAAACCGATGGCGATCACCAGGATCACCATCAGGTATTTCCACAGCGGATAGCGATTCAACACGCTGTGCTCCTTGGGAGATTAAAGAGACTGGATAGAACCCTTGGGCAGAACGGCAGAGACGAAGTCCTTTTTGATGGTGACTTGAGTCTGGTCGTTCAGGGCGATCACCAGGTAATCGCTGTCTGCAGCCACTTTGGCAATTTTGCCAACCAGGCCACCGGAAGTGAGCACTTCATCACCCTTGGACAAGGAGCTCATCAGATTGCGGTGATCCTTGGCACGCTTGGCCTGGGGACGATAGATCATGAAGTAGAAAATCAGGCCGAATACGGCCAGCATGATGATCATTTCCATACCACCACCCTGTGCACCCGGTGCTGCGCCTTCTGCATACGCCTTGGAGATAATGCTCATTTAACAACCTCTTATTGATGTAGATTTAAAAAAACAAAATTATATGTTGTTGTTATTTAACGTCATTTTCAGCTAACGGAGGCACAGGCTTCCCTTGCCGACGGTAAAACTCTGTTACAAAGTCGTCTAATTTACCCTGCTCGATCGCGTCCCGCAAACCCTGCATCACACGCTGGTAATAACGCAGGTTATGAATCGTATTCAGACGGGCACCGAGGATCTCGTTGCACTTGTCCAGATGGTGCAGGTAGCTTCGGCTGTAGTTCTTGCAGGTGTAGCAATCACACTCGGCATCCAGGGTACTGGTGTCGTTGCGATGTTGGGCGTTGCGGATCTTCACCACACCATCGGTGGTGAACAGGTGGCCGTTGCGGGCGTTGCGGGTCGGCATGACGCAGTCGAACATGTCGATACCGCGGCGCACCCCTTCCACCAGATCTTCCGGCTTGCCGACACCCATCAGGTAGCGCGGCTTGTCAGCCGGAATTTTCGGGCATACGTGCTCGAGGATACGGTGCATGTCCTCTTTGGGTTCGCCCACGGCCAGACCACCGACCGCATAACCGTCGAAACCGATCTCCAGCAGCCCCTTGAGGGAGACATCCCGCAAATCTTCGTAGACCGAGCCCTGAATGATGCCGAACAGGGCGTTCTTGTTGCCCAGCGCATCAAACTTGTCGCGGGAGCGCTTGCCCCAGCGCAGGGACATCTCCATGGACTTGCGCGCTTCTTCATAAGTGGCCGGGTACGGGGTGCACTCGTCGAAGATCATCACGATGTCGGAGCCCAGATCGTACTGGATCTCCATGGACTTCTCGGGGTCGAGGAAGATCTTCTCGCCATTGATGGGGTGACGGAAGTGGACGCCCGCTTCGGTGATCTTGCGAATATGGCCCAGGCTGAACACCTGGAAACCACCGGAGTCGGTCAGGATCGGGCCCTGCCAGTTCATGAAATCGTGCAGATCGCCGTGGGCACGCATCACTTCCTGACCCGGGCGCAGCCAAAGGTGGAAGGTGTTACCCAGCAGGATCTGGGCACCGGTTTCACGCACCTCTTCCGGAGTCATCCCCTTGACGGTGCCGTACGTCCCGACCGGCATAAAGGCCGGCGTTTGTACCACACCACGTTCGAAGACCAGTTGACCGCGACGGGCACGGCCGTCAGTGGTTTTCAGTTCAAATTTCATTGCTACCTCGGCTGCGTCAGATAAACAGTCTGACAATAGGAGGGCCGCTCACGGCCCGGTAAATAAGCTGAAGCTTATGCTTCAACCTGGCGACGGGTGACGAACATGGCGTCCCCGTAGCTGAAGAAACGGTACTGTCCGGCCACGGCTGCCTGATAGGCCGCCATCACGTTGTCATAACCGGCGAAGGCGCTGACCAGCATGATCAGGGTCGACTCCGGCAGATGGAAGTTGGTGACCATGGCATCGACAATCTGGAACTGGTAACCAGGGAAGATGAAGATATCGGTGTCACTAAAGAAGGGCGCCAACGGTTTGCCCTGGGCCAGGGTGACCTTGGCCGCGCTCTCCAGCGAACGCACCGACGTGGTGCCAACGGCAATCACCCGACCACCGCGCGCACGGGTGGCCGCGATGGCATCTACCACCTCTTGCGGCACTTCCGCATATTCGGAGTGCATGTGGTGATCTTCAATCTTCTCAACCCGCACCGGCTGGAAGGTCCCCGCCCCTACATGCAGGGTGACGAAGGCCGTTTCAACCCCTTTGGCCCGAATTTTCTCAAGCAGCGGCTCATCAAAGTGCAGGCCGGCGGTCGGCGCAGCGACAGCCCCCGGTTTTTGATTGTAAACGGTCTGGTAGCGCTCCTTGTCGGCATCCTCGTCGGGACGGTCTATATAGGGGGGCAGCGGCATGTGGCCGATGGCCTCCAAAATCTCCAGCACTGGACGCGGGTCGAGGAAGTGGATCTCGAACAGGGCATCGTGGCGGGCGCGCATCTCGGCTTCGACGCCACCATCCATGATCATCCGGGTGCCGGGCTTGGGCGCCTTGGAGGCACGGACATGGGCCAGCACGCTGTGCTCGTCCAGAATGCGCTCGACCAGTACCTCCAGCTTGCCGCCGCTGGCCTTCTGGCCAAACATACGTGCCGGAATGACACGGGTGTTGTTAAATACCAGCAGGTCACCCGGATTGAGCTGATCCAGCACATCCACAAATTGACCGTGGCGCAGGGCGCCAGTTTGACCATCGAGCTGCAACAGGCGGCTGGCGGTACGCTCTGCCATCGGATAGCGGGCAATCAGCTCGTCTGGCAGATCAAAATGAAAATCGGATACTTGCATCTTTCACCTCGGGGGGAATCGGCGGCTAGTCTAGTTATCCCCATCTTCCAAGGCAACCCAAAAGACCAAAAACCCAAGAGAGACAAGGGGTAGCGAGCAATATTGAGACACACATCCGGTTAATGATTCTTTAATGTTCTGTATTGACCCTGATCATGTTTTGCCAATGGGCGCTGGGCTAGGGTGAAAGTAGATACACAAGGAGGCCCACCATGATGACCCTATCCGAAATCATGACCGAACACCCCTTCACTCTGGGTCCGTCAAACAGTGTCAAACAGGCGATGGACCTGATGCAGCAGGAGCGGATCCGCCACATTCCCATCGTCGACGAGCAGCATCACCTGCTGGGGTTGGTAACCCTCACCGATATCCTGGCCACCCGGGAATCCAAGCTGCTGCTCATCAGCCCGGAGCGGGAAGCCGAATTTACCGACAGCGTGCAACTCGACGAGATCATGACACGGCAAGTGGCGAGCGTAGATCCTCATGCCGGCATCAAGGAGGCGGCACTCTACCTGCAGCGCCACAGATATGGCTGCCTGCCGGTACTCAAAGGACGCAAGCTGATCGGCATTGTCACCGAGTCGGACTTTATTGCCGTGGCCATCAACCTGCTGGAATTGATGGAAGAGCAGGAACCACCTACCGACTTTTGATAGATTGCCATGTAATTAAATTTCAATAAAAGCGTTTTCAGCTGTCAAAATAAGCTGAAATGATGAAACACTTTCATTTTGATTGAAAAATTACACCAAATGCTTGCCTTGTGATCTGCGTCACACTATCATCCCTCTCATGCAATAGTTGCCGAGGGGGAGACGAGGGATTGTGCACCCATTATCTTCCTCTCATATGTCTGCAAGTTTGCACACCCCGTAGTTAGTCTTTGCTGTAAAGCATTTGTTTATATAGCCATTCCTTGTTTGATGACCCGGCCCTGTCGTTGCGATAGCGCCGGGATTTTTTTATCCGCGTTTTCTGCTCTCCCCCTTGTCAGCACATCCCCCATCGCTGCGAGCAACGGCCTCAACCTCCTGCGCCACCTGTTTGCACCATATGTTTGCACCACCGTTTATCTCATCGCGTCATCGTGGCCCTGCACACCCCTTCTTATGCCTTGAAAAGGCGATGTAGCGCACAGATATTGAACCACGACAAGGAGTTATCTCAGTAGGTCAGAGATATTCATGTTAGGTACAGCCATAGTGAGCTATCTAATAAGTAGATTTAAGCGATTCAAAATTGCGGCTTTTATCGATTAACGGAAGCCCCTATGATGAATCCATCGAAAGTTAAGCGCCTCGTCTGGCAAGACTCTTCAACACCAGACCGGCATATGTACATCACCAAGGAGCAATTACATGTCTACCTACATCAACGCTGAAATCAAGCCGTTCAATGCTACCGCCTACCACAATGGCAAATTCGTTCAGGTGTCTGACGCTGACCTGAAAGGCAAGTGGTCCGTGGTCTTCTTCTACCCGGCTGACTTCACCTTCGTTTGCCCGACCGAGCTGGGCGACCTGGCTGACAACTACGCTGAATTCCAGAAACTGGGCGTCGAGATCTACTCTGTCTCTACCGATACCCACTTCACTCACAAAGCATGGCACGACACCTCTGACACCATTCAGAAGATCCAGTACCCGATGATTGGTGACCCGACTGGTACCATCACCCGCAACTTCGGCGTGATGATCGAAGAAGCTGGTCTGGCTGACCGCGGTACCTTCGTGATTGACCCGCAGGGCATCATCCAGATCGTCGAGATCAACGCTGGCGGCATCGGCCGTGACGCACTGGAACTGCTGCGCAAAGTTAAAGCCGCCCAGTACGTTGCCTCCCACCCGGGTGAAGTGTGCCCGGCTAAATGGAAAGAAGGCGAAGCCACTCTGGCCCCGTCCCTGGACTTGGTAGGCAAGATCTAAGCCTCCCGCTTCCAAGACCGGCCCGCATAAGGGCCGGTCTGCTTTCCGGCATTGCCAAATAGGCCTGAAAGCAGACCGACTCACATTTAATGCCAACTCGCCATTACAAGAAGGAATTCGACCATGTTGGATACCAACCTCAAACAACAGCTGAACACCTATCTGCAGTACATCGTCAATCCCATCCAGATCAGCGTGTCCGGCAACGACAGCGACAAATCTGCAGAGCTGCTGGCACTGGCCAGCGAGATCGCCGAGATGTCCCCCAAGATCACCCAGACCTCTGGCACTGCCGTTCGCAAGCCTTCCATGAGTGTCGCGCCGCAGGGCCAAGCTCCGCGCGTTCACTTTGCCGGCATCCCCATGGGTCATGAATTTACTTCTCTGGTACTCGCCCTGCTGCAAAGCGGCGGCCACCCTTCCAAGGCCGATGCGGCCGTGCAGGAGCAGATCCGCAATCTCAAGGGTGAGTTCCACTTCGAGACCTATATCTCCCTCTCCTGCCACAACTGCCCGGACGTGGTGCAGGCCCTCAACCTGATGGCGACCCTGAACCCCGGCATCACCCACACCATGATCGACGGCGCCCTGTTCCAGGAAGAGGTCGCCGAGCGTCAAATCATGGCGGTACCGAATGTTTACCTGAACGGTCAACCGTTCAGCCAGGGCCGTATTTCACTCGAAGAGATCGTCGCCAAACTCGACACAGGTGCCGCCGAGCGCAAGGCCGCCGAGCTGAATGAGAAAGATCCCTACGATGTGCTAGTGGTAGGCGGTGGCCCGGCTGGCGCCGCAGCGGCCATCTATGCCGCTCGTAAAGGCATTCGCACTGCCATCGTTGCCGAACGTTTCGGTGGTCAGGTGATGGACACCGTCGGCATCGAGAACTTTATCTCCGTGCCCTACACCGAAGGCCCCAAGCTGGCCGCCAGCCTGGAGCAGCACGTCAAACAGTACGGCGTTGAAGTGATCACCGAGCAGCGCGCCGCCGCCATCAGCAAAGATGGATATGTGAACGTGGATCTCGCCTCTGGCGCCACCTTGAAGAGCCGTGCCGTGATCCTGGCTACCGGTGCGCGCTGGCGTGACCTGAACGTCCCGGGCGAGCTTGAGTACCGTACCAAGGGCGTGGCCTACTGCCCGCACTGCGATGGTCCCTTCTTCAAGGGCAAGCGAGTAGCTGTGATCGGTGGCGGTAACTCCGGCATCGAGGCAGCGATCGACTTGGCTGGCATCGTCGAGCATGTGACTGTGGTGGAGTTCGCCGACACCCTGCGAGCCGATGAAGTGCTGCAGAAGAAGGCTCGCTCCATGGGCAATATCGACATCATCATGAGCGCTCGCACCACCGAAGTGATCGGTGATGGCAGCAAGGTGGTCGGTATGGACTACGAAGATCGAACCACAGGCGAGATCAAACACCTGGCGGTGGCTGGTATCTTCGTCCAGATCGGCCTGGTACCGAACACCGAGTTCCTGAAAGGGAGCGAGATTGCCCTGACCCGCTTTGGCGAGATCGAGATCGATACCAAGGGCGCGACCTCCCTGCCCGGCGTCTACGCCGCAGGGGACGCCACCACGGTACCGTTCAAGCAGATCATCATCTCCATGGGTGCTGGCGCCACCGCCGCACTGGGTGCGTTTGATTACCTCATCCGCAACCCGGCGCCGGAAGCGACCAAAGCTGATGCTGTGACCGCCTGATAAAACCAGCGCAACAAAAAGCCGACGCTCGATTAAGTAAACACGAGCGTCGGCTTTTTTATATCTGCATCGATGCGCAATAAAAACCCCGCAGCAAATGGCGGGGTTGTTCATGACTGGACTTAAACGACGGGCATCACTCCAGCAAGAAAACAGCCTCGATATTATCACTTACCGTGATCTGCTGTTGTTGATAGCTGTTGTCCGCCATATCCGGCGCGGGAGCAGCCATCGCCATGGCCTGCACCACCTTCAGGTTGCGGCTGTAGGCGGTAATGGGTGAAGCATTGCGGTACTCCACACTGTAGACCTTGCCAAGCTTCATCCCGAACGCCTTGGCCAGAGATTCAGCCTTGGTTTTGGCATCCTCAACTGCATTCAGACGGGCCTGCTCCTTGATGACCTGCGGCGACTTCAACCCGTACTCAATCTGGGATACGGACTCCAGCCCGGCTTTGAGGGCGGTATCCATCAGGGGGCTCAATTTATCCAGTTGATAGAGTTTGACAGCCAATTGCCGCTGGGCACGGTATCCCAGCAATACCGGCTTCTTGTTCTCGCCATACTGATATTCCGGCGAGACCATCAGGTTGCCAGCCTCAACATCGCTGCGCTTGATCCCCAACCCTTCCAGTTGGCTGAAAAAGGCTGCGACCTTGGTATCGACCTGCTGCTTGGCCTTGAGGCCTTGCTTATCCAGTGCACTCACCGCCACATTGAGGGTGAGCATATCGGGTTCGGTCTTTTGCTCGGCATAACCGCTCACCACCAGATGGGGCGCTTGCGGCACTTCAATCGCCAGCAGCGGAGCACTGACAACCAGAGCGGAAAGAGTAAGAAGGGGACGCCACATAGAAAAAAACCTCAATCGGAAAGATTGAGGTCATTATGCCCGCGCAGTTACGGGATTCATATATCATGCAAGGGGGGGAGCTGATCCAGTATCTGATTGGTCAGATCGAGACTAATGGTGACCATGCTGCCGGGATCCTGGCTCTGGTTTGCCATATCCAGCGCAGGAGCTGCTCCACAGACCAACACCTCATCATCGAAATGGAACGAGTCCCACGACAGAACGTGTCCTTGCACCGCCTGTCCGATATTGGTGCCACCACTATCCTCCTCCATCGCAGACCAAGGGATGGTATCAGATGGCCCTAGCAAATCTTGCAACAACGGAGAGTGAAAACTGGCCAGCGGATACTCTTGCTGCCCCTGATGATGGCCAACCAGAATCATGTTATGGGCAGACTCGGTATCCATGACCGGCACATAAGTGATAGAGGCCGTAGCGAAGTCAACATAGAGCGAGCCCGCTACATCACCGGCCTCATTCTCAATCTCCATCCCATCCAGCCGATCCCCCGCGATCGAGGCCTGATAGCCAAACTGGCCTGCGCAGGTAATGTTCCCCTGCCCATCCCAGCTATAACGGATGCCATCAATGTCGACCCAGTTGAATGACTGCATGATTACCCCTCTCCTCTACTGCCGCTATCTTATCCATCCCCTTAGGGAAAAAACAGGGGCCAGGTATTACCCGGCCCCCTTGGCTGGTTACGGATCAACCTTGAGGTTGCCTTGGTTCAACAGGTCCTGAATGATTTGCTGGTCAGTCCGTGTCGAATTGGCCGTCAGTTCCACATTATCAAAGAAGATGCTGTGAGTCGTGGTACCACTCCCCGAACCATCCAGATCGATCGTCAAGGTCGATTTATTCACTCCCGGACCTGATGCAAAGTTCAGATACTGATCCAAGGATGCTGCATTGGCATGCTCGCCATTGAGCAGTTCGCTCAGATCCAGTACATCCCCGTTGGCCCCCCTCGTGAAGTCCATGATGGTGTCGGTACCACCGGCATCTCCCGCCTGCCATTTGAAGGTATCCTTGCCAGAACTGCCTGTCAGGGTGTCATTGCCCGTGCCACCTATCAGCAGGTCGTCACCACCGCCTCCTATCAAGGTGTCATTGCCGGCCAAGCCGCTGAGGATATTGGCACTGCCATCACCTGTCAGAGTGTCACCAAACATCGAGCCGACCAAGTTCTCTATGTTGCTCAGGCTGTCGCTGCCAGCGCCAACGGTGGCTTGGTTGTTGCCATTGACCATCACAGTGACGCCGACGCCACCTGTGATGTCGATGTAACTGGCAGTGTCGTTGCCAGCACCACCGTTCAAGGTATCGTTGCCTGCGCCGCCGACGAGGATGTCGTTACCATCTCCACCGCTCAACCCATCGTTGCCGCCACCACCGAGCAGGATGTCATTGCCGGCATTGCCGTCGAGCGTCTCATCGCCAGATCCACCAATCAGGATCTCGTCGAGATAGCTCCCGGTGAGCGTCCCGCTCTGCACATACACAAACACCTTGGCAGTATCCGAGGTAGTGCTGTTGGTGTAGTTGAACGATCCCTGGTAAGTGCGGGGAGTGATATTGTCCAAGTTATCATCGAAGGTCACCGAACCCGCATTGTCGGTCACCGTGCCACTGACCGCGCCAGAGACCCCCGTGATCGTCTGGGTAGCCGCCAGCGGCCCCGTATCGTTGACCAGCAGCGCCCAATCCGGGATGATAGCGGGATTCTGATTGGTAATGATGAAGTCATCACGCACCACAGTAGGGCCGATCGCTGGATTGACGATGATGGACAAGGTGCTGGATGCTGTATCCCCATCGTTATCGATCACGCTGTAGCCAAAGCTCTGATTGATACCACCGACCGGTATGGATGATGGCGGAGTATAGGTATATACACCGTTGTCCATGTCCACCTTGAGGATGCCCCCGGCGATCGTAATGGACCATTCGTTGGTCGTCGTATTAAAGGTACCGGCTGCAGTGTTTGAGCTAGCTGAGTCTGTCTTCTGGTTGTAGGTGTAAGTAACACCTGCAACTGTGATGGCACTGATCCAGCCACCGTCAGCACCGGTACTCGCTGTTACCCCATCGATCAGTTGTCCGGACAGGGGAGGCGCCACAACAGTGCTGAGCAGCGTGGCGGCTAGCTGGCTGAAGTCTGTCACCACCACGGCTGTGGTGTTCGCTCCGCTGACCCCGTTGTAGGCGATCGGATCGAGCGTCGATTGAGTGGCGCCAGACCCCATCCCGAGCGCAAACGAGTTAATGTTGTTCGCCGTCAGGAAATCAGCCCAATCCTTCGCCTCTCCACTCAGCGTCACCCCGTCACCACTAATCCCATCTCCTCCCCCCAGAGAATTATCGCCGTCTGGAACCGATGCATCACTGCCGCTCAGCTCATTACGGTTTGGCAGGCCATCGGACATGAAATAAGAGATATTCTGCGCGCCAACGAGTCTGCCACTGTCACCAAAGGCCTTGATTGCCTCGTTTAGTGCGTCATCGTAGTTGGTTGCATTAGTCGGTGAGAGGCCAAGAATGATCGTCTTCGCCTCATCGGCAGTGACCCAGACACCTGTCACGTTGGCAGCAGAGGTGGCAAAGGTGATGATGTTGACCATCACGTTGCCATAGGCATCATACTTGTCGAGCAGTTCCAGTGCTGACTTCTGCATGACCTGCATTCTGGTCATGCCTTGATACCCCGATGGATCGCCCATACTGCCGGAGATATCGAGGATCAACATCAGGTTGGTATTTTGAACCTGAGTGGCCTGACCGGCATTAGTCACTGCATTCACCATCGGGGCATCATCGCTGATGACCACCTGGAGATTACCGGTGCCAACATCCCCCGTCGCATCCGTGGCAGACACCACGAACAGCGGGCCGTTAACCGTGTCATCATCACCCTGCACGCTGTGCGTGAGCGCATTGTCCTTGAGCGTGTAGGTGTAGTTCACCGTGTACAGACCCCCGCTCGGACCGGTCACCCCGGTCACGACCAGCGTACCCTGTGTATTGTCTACCAGCATCTGGCTGCCGCCGCTGGCCAGGTTGTAAATCCCGCCACCAATGGTCAGTGCAGTGAGGTTCTCACCTTGCGTGTTGACGGTGAAACTGCCGGTGAATATCTCGGTGTCACCTGCCGAACCCGAACCGGCCGGCTCGCCCCCACGGACCGGCAGACCCTCTTCATCCACCGTCGCATTGCCGATGGTCAGCACCGGTGTGCGAGTATCCTGGCCGATGTTGATGGTCAGGGTCGCCGGATCCGTGTCGTTGTCACCATCTTTGAGGGTGTAGGTGAACACGTCCGTTGCCCCAACCGGCACCGAGGCCGCGGTCAGCGTGTAGCTGTACTCGCCATCCAGACCCATGGTCAGGTTGCCATACTGCCCCCTCACCGTGAAGCCGCCCGATGGGTTATTGTCGGTGCTGCCATTGAAGCCGACGACCTGGCTGACTGCCGCATCGTCCGCCCCCTTGACATCAGCTCCCGCACCACTAGTTCCACCCGTGGTACCCAGCCCTGTAATCACATTGCCGGTGACGGCTGTGAATACGCCCTCCGTCGCACTATCGGCATCATCATTGGCACTCGGCGTATCATCCACGATGCGCACGACCAGCTGGTCGCTGGCACTGGTGCCACCCACCCCGTTCACGGTCACTCCCACCACGTCCGTCAGGGTGGTGTCATTCGCTGGTTGCGTGTGTGTCTGCGCCGCATTGAGTGTGTAGCTGTAGGTGATCGTCGCGCTCTTGTCCCCATCGGCGCTGCTGTAACCAATCACCTTGAGGGTGCCTTCCCCCGTGTTGATCCCTGCCGACGGCGCACCGACCGAGAAGGTCTTGAGCGTCGCCACCGAGAAGGTCACGCCACCAATCACCACCTCCTTGATCCCATCGCTGGCCGAGACCTGGAAGCTGTCGCTATCGGTTTCACTGTTGCCCGCAGCGGCCGAACCATCCGGGTTCAGACCCGCTTCATAAACCGTCGAATCCGCCCCCTCTGCCGCCACCGTCACCTTGGCCGTATCATTCGCACCCTGAATGGTGATCGTCAGCTTGGCCGGACTGGTGTCACCGTCCGCATCACGAATGAAGTAGGTCAGGTCGACACTCTTGAGGTCATTTGCACCCAGTGCTTGTACCGCAGCACTGGCGTTGTTCAGGGTAAAGCTGTACGCCCCGGTCACATCATCCAGCACCAGTGTGCCATATTGCGCCAACTCGGCCTTGGCCGCCGCGTTGGCGTCCCACACCACGTAGTCTGCTCCCTTGCCATCGGCACCAAACACATCGTCGCTACCATCGGTCAGCACATTGCCGCTAACCGCCAGCGTACCGTCTTCTGTCACCGCAACCGGGCCATCATTCACCGCCTTCGGCACATCGTCGATGATGGCGATCGTCAGGTTGCCGCTGTCTGTGCTGCCACCCACTCCGTTCACGGTCACTCCCACCACGTCCGTCAGGGTGGTGTCATTCGCTGGTTGCGTGTGTGTCTGCGCCGCATTGAGTGTGTAGCTGTAGGTGATCGTCGCGCTCTTGTCCCCGTCGGCGCTGCTGTAACCAATCACCTTGAGGGTGCCTTCCCCCGTGTTGATCCCTGCCGACGGCGCACCGACCGAGAAGGTCTTGAGCGTCGCCACCGAGAAGGTCACGCCACCAATCACCACCTCCTTGATCCCATCGCTGGCCGAGACCTGGAAGCTGTCGCTATCGGTTTCACTGTTGCCCGCAGCGGCCGAACCATCCGGGTTCAGACCCGCTTCATAAACCGTCGAATCCGCCCCCTCTGCCGCCACCGTCACCTTGGCCGTATCATTCGCCCCCTGAATGGTGATCGTCAGCTTGGCCGGACTGGTGTCACCGTCCGCATCACGAATGAAGTAGGTCAGGTCGACACTCTTGAGGTCATTTGCACCCAGTGCTTGTACCGCAGCACTGGCGTTGTTCAGGGTAAAGCTGTACGCCCCGGTCACATCATCCAGCACCAGTGTGCCATATTGCGCCAACTCGGCCTTGGCCGCCGCGTTGGCGTCCCACACCACGTAGTCTGCTCCCTTGCCATCGGCACCAAACACATCGTCGCTACCATCGGTCAGCACATTGCCGCTAACCGCCAGCGTACCGTCTTCTGTCACCGCAATCGGGCCATCATTCACCGCCTTCGGCACATCGTCGATGATGGCGATCGTCAGGTTGCCGCTGTCTGTGCTGCCACCCACCCCGTTCACGGTCACTCCCACCACGTCCGTCAGGGTGGTGTCATTCGCTGATTGCGTGTGTGTCTGCGCCGCATTGAGTGTGTAGCTGTAGGTGATCGTCGCGCTCTTGTCCCCGTCGGCGCTGCTGTAACCAATCACCTTGAGGGTGCCTTCCCCCGTGTTGATCCCTGCCGACGGCGCACCGACCGAGAAGGTCTTGAGCGTCGCCACCGAGAAGGTCACGCCACCAATCACCACCTCCTTGATCCCATCGCTGGCCGAGACCTGGAAGCTGTCGCTATCGGTTTCACTGTTGCCCGCAGCGGCCGAACCATCCGGGTTCAGACCCGCTTCATAAACCGTCGAATCCGCCCCCTCTGCCGCCACCGTCACCTTGGCCGTATCATTCGCCCCCTGAATGGTGATCGTCAGCTTGGCCGGACTGGTGTCACCGTCCGCATCACGAATGAAGTAGGTCAGGTCGACACTCTTGAGGTCATTTGCACCCAGTGCTTGTACCGCAGCACTGGCGTTGTTCAGGGTAAAGCTGTACGCCCCGGTCACATCATCCAGCACCAGTGTGCCATATTGCGCCAACTCGGCCTTGGCCGCCGCGTTGGCGTCCCACACCACGTAGTCTGCTCCCTTGCCATCGGCACCAAACACATCGTCGCTACCATCGGTCAGCACATTGCCGCTAACCGCCAGCGTACCGTCTTCTGTCACCGCAATCGGGCCATCATTCACCGCCTTCGGCACATCGTCGATGATGGCGATCGTCAGGTTGCCGCTGTCTGTGCTGCCACCCACCCCGTTCACGGTCACTCCCACCACGTCCGTCAGGGTGGTGTCATTCGCTGATTGCGTGTGTGTCTGCGCCGCATTGAGTGTGTAGCTGTAGGTGATCGTCGCGCTCTTGTCCCCGTCGGCGCTGCTGTAACCAATCACCTTGAGGGTGCCTTCCCCCGTGTTGATCCCTGCCGACGGCGCACCGACCGAGAAGGTCTTGAGCGTCGCCACCGAGAAGGTCACGCCACCAATCACCACCTCCTTGATCCCATCGCTGGCCGAGACCTGGAAGCTGTCGCTATCGGTTTCACTGTTGCCCGCAGCGGCCGAACCATCCGGGTTCAGACCCGCTTCATAAACCGTCGAATCCGCCCCCTCTGCCGCCACCGTCACCTTGGCCGTATCATTCGCCCCCTGAATGGTGATCGTCAGCTTGGCCGGACTGGTGTCACCGTCCGCATCACGAATGAAGTAGGTCAGGTCGACACTCTTGAGGTCATTTGCACCCAGTGCTTGTACCGCAGCACTGGCGTTGTTCAGGGTAAAGCTGTACGCCCCGGTCACATCATCCAGCACCAGTGTGCCATATTGCGCCAACTCGGCCTTGGCCGCCGCGTTGGCGTCCCACACCACGTAGTCTGCTCCCTTGCCATCGGCACCAAACACATCGTCGCTACCATCGGTCAGCACATTGCCGCTAACCGCCAGCGTACCGTCTTCTGTCACCGCAACCGGGCCATCATTCACCGCCTTCGGCACATCGTCGATGATGGCGATCGTCAGGTTGCCGCTGTCTGTGCTGCCACCCACCCCGTTCACGGTCACTCCCACCACGTCCATCAGGGTGGTGTCATTCGCTGATTGCGTGTGTGTCTGCGCCGCATTGAGTGTGTAGCTGTAGGTGATCGTCGCGCTCTTGTCCCCGTCGGCGCTGCTGTAACCAATCACCTTGAGGGTGCCTTCCCCCGTGTTGATCCCTGCCGACGGCGCACCGACCGAGAAGGTCTTGAGCGTCGCCACCGAGAAGGTCACGCCACCAATCACCACCTCCTTGATCCCATCGCTGGCCGAGACCTGGAAGCTGTCGCTATCGGTTTCACTGTTGCCCGCAGCGGCCGAACCATCCGGGTTCAGACCCGCTTCATAAACCGTCGAATCCGCCCCCTCTGCCGCCACCGTCACCTTGGCCGTATCATTCGCCCCCTGAATGGTGATCGTCAGCTTGGCCGGACTGGTGTCACCGTCCGCATCACGAATGAAGTAGGTCAGGTCGACACTCTTGAGGTCATTTGCACCCAGTGCTTGTACCGCAGCACTGGCGTTGTTCAGGGTAAAGCTGTACGCCCCGGTCACATCATCCAGCACCAGTGTGCCATATTGCGCCAACTCGGCCTTGGCCGCCGCGTTGGCGTCCCACACCACGTAGTCTGCTCCCTTGCCATCGGCACCAAACACATCGTCGCTACCATCGGTCAGCACATTGCCGCTAACCGCCAGCGTACCGTCTTCTGTCACCGCAACCGGGCCATCATTCACCGCCTTCGGCACATCGTCGATGATGGCGATCGTCAGGTTGCCGCTGTCTGTGCTGCCACCCACCCCGTTCACGGTCACTCCCACCACGTCCATCAGGGTGGTGTCATTCGCTGATTGCGTGTGTGTCTGCGCCGCATTGAGTGTGTAGCTGTAGGTGATCGTCGCGCTCTTGTCCCCGTCGGCGCTGCTGTAACCAATCACCTTGAGGGTGCCTTCCCCCGTGTTGATCCCTGCCGACGGCGCACCGACCGAGAAGGTCTTGAGCGTCGCCACCGAGAAGGTCACGCCACCAATCACCACCTCCTTGATCCCATCGCTGGCCGAGACCTGGAAGCTGTCGCTATCGGTTTCACTGTTGCCCGCAGCGGCCGAACCATCCGGGTTCAGACCCGCTTCATAAACCGTCGAATCCGCCCCCTCTGCCGCCACCGTCACCTTGGCCGTATCATTCGCCCCCTGAATGGTGATCGTCAGCTTGGCCGGACTGGTGTCACCGTCCGCATCACGAATGAAGTAGGTCAGGTCGACACTCTTGAGGTCATTTGCACCCAGTGCTTGTACCGCAGCACTGGCGTTGTTCAGGGTAAAGCTGTACGCCCCGGTCACATCATCCAGCACCAGTGTGCCATATTGCGCCAACTCGGCCTTGGCCGCCGCGTTGGCGTCCCACACCACGTAGTCTGCTCCCTTGCCATCGGCACCAAACACATCGTCGCTACCATCGGTCAGCACATTGCCGCTAACCGCCAGCGTACCGTCTTCTGTCACCGCAACCGGGCCATCATTCACCGCCTTCGGCACATCGTCGATGATGGCGATCGTCAGGTTGCCGCTGTCTGTGCTGCCACCCACTCCGTTCACGGTCACTCCCACCACGTCCGTCAGGGTGGTGTCATTCGCTGGTTGCGTGTGTGTCTGCGCCGCATTGAGTGTGTAGCTGTAGGTGATCGTCGCGCTCTTGTCCCCGTCGGCGCTGCTGTAACCAATCACCTTGAGGGTGCCTTCCCCCGTGTTGATCCCTGCCGACGGCGCACCGACCGAGAAGGTCTTGAGCGTCGCCACCGAGAAGGTCACGCCACCAATCACCACCTCCTTGATCCCATCGCTGGCCGAGACCTGGAAGCTGTCGCTATCGGTTTCACTGTTGCCCGCAGCGGCCGAACCATCCGGGTTCAGACCCGCTTCATAAACCGTCGAATCCGCCCCCTCTGCCGCCACCGTCACCTTGGCCGTATCATTCGCCCCCTGAATGGTGATCGTCAGCTTGGCCGGACTGGTGTCACCGTCCGCATCACGAATGAAGTAGGTCAGGTCGACACTCTTGAGGTCATTTGCACCCAGTGCTTGTACCGCAGCACTGGCGTTGTTCAGGGTAAAGCTGTACGCCCCGGTCACATCATCCAGCACCAGTGTGCCATATTGCGCCAACTCGGCCTTGGCCGCCGCGTTGGCGTCCCACACCACGTAGTCTGCTCCCTTGCCATCGGCACCAAACACATCGTCGCTACCATCGGTCAGCACATTGCCGCTAACCGCCAGCGTACCGTCTTCTGTCACCGCAACCGGGCCATCATTCACCGCCTTCGGCACATCGTCGATGATGGCGATCGTCAGGTTGCCGCTGTCTGTGCTGCCACCCACCCCGTTCACGGTCACTCCCACCACGTCCGTCAGGGTGGTGTCATTCGCTGGTTGCGTGTGTGTCTGCGCCGCATTGAGTGTGTAGCTGTAGGTGATCGTCGCGCTCTTGTCCCCGTCGGCGCTGCTGTAACCAATCACCTTGAGGGTGCCTTCCCCCGTGTTGATCCCTGCCGACGGCGCACCGACCGAGAAGGTCTTGAGCGTCGCCACCGAGAAGGTCACGCCACCAATCACCACCTCCTTGATCCCATCGCTGGCCGAGACCTGGAAGCTGTCGCTATCGGTTTCACTGTTGCCCGCAGCGGCCGAACCATCCGGGTTCAGACCCGCTTCATAAACCGTCGAATCCGCCCCCTCTGCCGCCACCGTCACCTTGGCCGTATCATTCGCACCCTGAATGGTGATCGTCAGCTTGGCCGGACTGGTGTCACCGTCCGCATCACGAATGAAGTAGGTCAGGTCGACACTCTTGAGGTCATTTGCACCCAGTGCTTGTACCGCAGCACTGGCGTTGTTCAGGGTAAAGCTGTACGCCCCGGTCACATCATCCAGCACCAGTGTGCCATATTGCGCCAACTCGGCCTTGGCCGCCGCGTTGGCGTCCCACACCACGTAGTCTGCTCCCTTGCCATCGGCACCAAACACATCGTCGCTACCATCGGTCAGCACATTGCCGCTGACCGCCAGCGTACCGTCTTCTGTCACCGCAATCGGGCCATCATTCACCGCCTTCGGCACATCGTCGATGATGGCGATCGTCAGGTTGCCGCTGTCTGTGCTGCCACCCACCCCGTTCACGGTCACTCCCACCACGTCCGTCAGGGTGGTGTCATTCGCTGGTTGCGTGTGTGTCTGCGCCGCATTGAGTGTGTAGCTGTAGGTGATCGTCGCGCTCTTGTCCCCGTCGGCGCTGCTGTAACCAATCACCTTGAGGGTGCCTTCCCCCGTGTTGATCCCTGCCGACGGCGCACCGACCGAGAAGGTCTTGAGCGTCGCCACCGAGAAGGTCACGCCACCAATCACCACCTCCTTGATCCCATCGCTGGCCGAGACCTGGAAGCTGTCGCTATCGGTTTCACTGTTGCCCGCAGCGGCCGAACCATCCGGGTTCAGACCCGCTTCATAAACCGTCGAATCCGCCCCCTCTGCCGCCACCGTCACCTTGGCCGTATCATTCGCCCCCTGAATGGTGATCGTCAGCTTGGCCGGACTGGTGTCACCGTCCGCATCACGAATGAAGTAGGTCAGGTCGACACTCTTGAGGTCATTTGCACCCAGTGCTTGTACCGCAGCACTGGCGTTGTTCAGGGTAAAGCTGTACGCCCCGGTCACATCATCCAGCACCAGTGTGCCATATTGCGCCAACTCGGCCTTGGCCGCCGCGTTGGCGTCCCACACCACGTAGTCTGCTCCCTTGCCATCGGCACCAAACACATCGTCGCTACCATCGGTCAGCACATTGCCGCTGACCGCCAGCGTACCGTCTTCTGTCACCGCAATCGGGCCATCATTCACCGCCTTCGGCACATCGTCGATGATGGCGATCGTCAGGTTGCCGCTGTCTGTGCTGCCACCCACCCCGTTCACGGTCACTCCCACCACGTCCGTCAGGGTGGTGTCATTCGCTGGTTGCGTGTGTGTCTGCGCCGCATTGAGTGTGTAGCTGTAGGTGATCGTCGCGCTCTTGTCCCCGTCGGCGCTGCTGTAACCAATCACCTTGAGGGTGCCTTCCCCCGTGTTGATCCCTGCCGACGGCGCACCGACCGAGAAGGTCTTGAGCGTCGCCACCGAGAAGGTCACGCCACCAATCACCACCTCCTTGATCCCATCGCTGGCCGAGACCTGGAAGCTGTCGCTATCGGTTTCACTGTTGCCCGCAGCGGCCGAACCATCCGGGTTCAGACCCGCTTCATAAACCGTCGAATCCGCCCCCTCTGCCGCCACCGTCACCTTGGCCGTATCATTCGCCCCCTGAATGGTGATCGTCAGCTTGGCGATGCTCTCATCACCATCCGCATCCTTCATGGTGTACCAAACGTCGTAGCTCTGGTTGAACGAGGACGTCAATGCCTGGGTCGCCGCACGGCTGTTGTCCAGCGTATAACTCCAGGCGCCAGTGGTCGGGTTTTGAGTAAAGACACCGTAGGTGGCCAACGCACTGACCGCAGCACTGTTGTCATGCCCGGTAGCACTCCAGCCAACAAACGCCGCCAGCATATCGGCACCAGATGTATCATTGCCCAGCACATTGCCACTCAGGCTACCCGCCGCATCTTCGGTGACAGAACCACCCTCGTCGTTGGTGGCGGTCGGCACATCATCTTCCACATTGATGGCAAAACTCCCTGCAGGGAAGCCACCTGTCAGTGGGTCTCCGTCACCATCGGTGGCGGCCAGTACGCCAGAGAAGTCGATGCCCACGCCTGCCAGTTGTTCACCGTCATCACCATCCGCTGTCGGATGGTCCAACTGACCACTCAAGGTAAAGCTGTAGCTGCCGCCAGCTCCTACAGTCAGGGTAAAGATCGGCACACCACCCGCACTGGCTGTCAGCACATTGCCCGCCACGCTGTAGCTCAGCGCCACACCGCCACTGGTCAGCCCCTGTCCCACCAGACTACTGACATCACTGCCCAGACCAAAGCTGCCTGCCCCATCGGCACCAAAGTTGACCAGCGCATTAAGGGTGCCAGCCAGCCCTGTTGCGCTCACACTCTGGTCAGCCCCTTCGCTGTTGCCGCCGGGCAGCGCATCTTCGTGCACCAAACCGCGCACGAATTGTTCCTCCCCACCAGCCAGAGTGGGGGTGTCATCCAAAATGGTAACGTCAAGGGTATCGCTGACCGTGTCCCCATCGCTATCGATCAGTACAACGCTGAAACTTTCGCTTAGGGAGGTGTCATTGACGGGTCTTGTATGATTTTCATTATCGCCAAGGGTATAGCTGTAACTAACTTGTCCTGCACCGGTCACAGGGTTGTAGGTCACCGCGGTGATGGTCAGTGCATTTCCTAATGGGCTGATAATGGACTGTGGAAATGATGCGCCTAACTGGCCATTGGTGATTAATGTAACGCCAGCCAAAGTCAAACTCTGGACACCGTCAGGCGCATTGAAGGTAAATCCCCCACTTTGAGTCAGAGCTGCTGCGTTGGGATCCGAACCATCCGCTAAATTGGTATCGCTGACTTGTACCTCACCCCCTTCCCGAGCCAGCCCTGCAAGACCTACTTCTTCATCTACCGGGGTAATGGAGACAACAAGTGTCGATGTCACTGTGTCCTGGCCATCAGTCACCTGATAATTCACCGGGGGAACGGCGCCATCATAGTTAGGGGCCGGAGCAAAGGTATAGCTTCCATCCGGATTGATGATCAGCGTGCCCACACCGGTAATGGTGGCAGCAACACCGGCAGGCACTCCGATATTAATCCCCCAGTCATAGGAAACAATGCTGGCATCTACCGGGCCATCCGGGTTGGAGCTGTTAACCAAAAGATCACCACTAACAGGGTTATCCTCAGCTATAGAAACGACTTCGCTCTCATCCAACAAGATATTAGTGACGGGATCAGGTTCCAACAGTGGTTCCGCCACTTGCTCAGTGTTGATAAAGGGTTCAGCCTGATAGGTGGTGTCAAAACCGGCCTCGGCAATGGTCGCATCACCAGTTCGATCAATTGTGACGAAACCACCATTACCACTGGTCCCTGCAACCCCACCAATACCGCCACCACCACCGGCCGCTGGTGCCCCACCAGCAGCAGAAGCCTCAAAGTTTTGAGTCGGGTCAACACCCTGCAGAATCGATTCTTGCAATGCGGCAATATCTGAAGGAGCGCCTTCCTGGCTGGCAGCCACTTGCGGTTGAGCAGGTTCAGCGGACTCGGAACCTGCCGGTACATCCGATGCAGGAGTATCGTCATAAGGGGAAAGAGCCAGCTTGGCGTCATCAGCTATGGCCAATTTTGCTCCGGGTTGGAGAATTTCCCCTTTTTGCAGAGGACGGCTGCTTCCATCAGCCAGCACAATCTCCACATTGCCTTCTATAGCTGAGACAACCACGGACTTGTCGATGATTTGGGTACGCATATCCATTGCTCCAAGGTGACAGATCTTGATGTCTACACCGTAGAAGGAGATAGCGCGCTGTTCCGTTGCAAAAAAGCGTACGTTCGAGAGGAATTCAACAAATGGACGGAAAAAAATCGAAGAGTTGGAATTTCTTAATACAAATCAGAACCCTAGACACAGCCCCATTCAAGGCTGACCTTGAGTTGGTTATAGAAAAATGGCGAAAAGTGAAGTGACCGGTATAAAAAAGGCCCCTATCGGGGCCATTTCCAGCATTTAATTCAAGACAAT
This sequence comes from Aeromonas sp. FDAARGOS 1417, assembly GCF_019046985.1. NCBI lineage: Bacteria > Pseudomonadati > Pseudomonadota > Gammaproteobacteria > Aeromonadales > Aeromonadaceae > Aeromonas > Aeromonas sp. FDAARGOS 1417. The sequence continues at coordinate 1,174,951 of NZ_CP077221.1, forward strand.
GGGAAGGCGGGATGAACAAATCCCTGATAACCATCGATATGCAACTTGGAAAGCAGTTCCACTTGATGTTGATCTTCGACTCGGGTTGCAATGGTCGTCACATCGGCATTGTGCGCAGCGCGACATACTGCAGCCAGGAATGAGGTGTCTGCCCCCGGCTCCATGACCTGACTGGTATAACCGTGATCGACCTTGACATAAGCTGGCGACAACTCCTCCAGATAGCCCAGAGACTGGAAGTGACGACCATAGTGGTCAACCCCCCACTGGAAACCATGAGCTTGCAAGGTGCTAACCAACGCAGCCACGTTGTCTTTATGTTTCATGATGGCAGCTTCAGGTATTTCAAATAACAACCGCTCTTTGAGCTCTGCATGCTCGGTCAGATAGCGCGTCAGCCAGGTTAAAAATTCATCCGAGCAGAGCGAGCCAGCAGTGATGTTGATCGCCAGTACCAGATCAGACTGTTTTTGCAGTAATGGAACGCAAGCATCAAGCACCGCTTGGTCAAACTCGCCACCCAATTTGAACTGTTCAATTGCGGGCAAGAACTGACCGGCAAAATAATCTGTGCCATCCCGAGAGATAGAAGCAAACAGCTCGGCATGCAATCTTGCTCCATTATCAAACCGGCAAGCTGGTTGAGCTTTGAAGCGCCAAAGTTGTCGTGAAATTGCATCTTGTACCAGATCTCGCCAGGCCAAACGCCCCATCAAAGCTTGCTCGGTACCCCCTTCCATCACCACAGCACCACGGCGTTCATTGCGCGCCTTGCCAAGCGCATTATCGGCTTTGGTCAACAAGGCAGAGAGATCATCATTGCCATCACGACCGGCAATACCAATGACGGAGAGCGCATCCCCTTCGCCCATTGGATTCACCACCAGATCTGCAATGCGGCTATTAATCACTTCAGCCAGCTCTTTTAGCTGAGTCAGATCGTCAGTTGGACAGAGCAGCGCATATTCCGTCGCGGAGATCCGTGCCAAGGCTGCGCCATCCCACCCTTTTAATTGCTCTTTCAAAGCCTGAGCTATCGATTTGACCATGTTGTCACGGGCAGCAAAGCCTTCATCGCGATAGATATCATCCAGCATGTCGACCGCAACCAGCATAACGCCACCTTGTCCAGCCTCCGCGATCCATGCGTTTACCTGACCCACAAAATAGGCTCGGTTGCCAAGCCCCGATACGGCATCGACATAAACCCGCTCGCGCAATTTCTCGGCCTCATCGGCTTGCTCTTTGAACTGCAACGCCAACTTGCTTGAGAGGGTGTTGATCGCCTGAACGACCTGCTTCAATTCATGGGTTTTAGGCTCCGGGATCGTATGACCGAAATGGTGCAGCTCGATCTCGACGGCTTGATCACAGATCTGTTTGAGTGGCTTGAGCAAGTAGTTGAGTGCTCTCATCAACAAAATGGTGGTGATCAAAAAGCCGACCAGAAACCAGCTCGCCAGCTCGCTCATCCCCCGCCACAACTCGTAATAAGCCTGACCGGGGTGACCCACTACTTTTAATTTTCCAAGCTGCAACCAGCCAGACGTCAGAATGGACTCGTTGGACACCTCAGGAAACAGTCCCAAATTTACAAACCACCGCGGTACCCCCTGAATATTGTTGGTATTTTCCTGCTCGATGACATCCTTTGATGCCAGTAAATCCAAGCGAACCAATCGATAATAGCCACCATCAAAAATGGCCTGGATCACCGACTCGGCACCGACCTTGTCACCGTTTTCCAGATAGGGGGTGAGCGCAAGCCCCAGCGAGGTTGCCGTATTGATGACCGTTGTTTCCTGTTGCTGCGCAAGATAAGTGCGGGTTGAATTGAATTGCACCCAGTATGTGGCCGCAAATAACAATCCAAACAGCAGCAGCATGGTGGCTAATAACTGTCGATAGAGCGTCATAGGTTAATCATCCAAATTCACCACTGGCCGAGCCAATCGCCCCGAGGTCATGCGATTGCGTAAATCATTCCATAATCCCAAGCGGGATGATTGACCAGCCAGTTCCCCTTGGCCTCGTGCCTTCATCAACCACAAGTGACTACCATTAAAACTGTAAATAGGCACCAGATCACGCCGCTGTGTGGCAGGGCGAATCGAGCCTATCAAATTATCCAAAATAACCGGAACGGAAGAGGGTGTCTCATAATATGCCACCACCATGTGAAACTGGTTGTAATCAAGAGCCTTTACGTACACCATCCGCATTTTATCATCCGGGATCCCAAGTTCGAGCAGCGTAGAGTATTTGGCGATACTGAAATCCTCACAATCTCCCCCAGCGGCTCCCAAAAATTCTAGCGGGGTTGCCCAATAATCCTTTTTGCGCCACAACTTGATATCGTCAATAAAACGCATCCGATTGAAAAAATTATTTACCCGCTCAAGCTTTTTTTCTTCGCTAAGGGCCCTGCCCTTCGTCTCCATGACCAGCATACGCCAACTGGTTACACGCTTGCCGGCTCTGGCGCCATAGGTCTGCTCCGCCCGTTTGATCAAGTTGAGATCTTCCTGTGGCAGAGGCTGACTGGCACAGAGCAGAAGTGAGAAGGGTAACAGCAGGATCCATAAGGAGTGGCGCAAAGCGCGTAGCGATCGGTATCTCCATTCATTGAGAAGATAACACCATCTGCTACTGCTACCGGTACCACGCTGGAGTGTCACGTCATATTCCTGCTGCATTATTACTGCTGCACTCCTCAAAGCTCGTACAACAACCTGCGTTAGCCAAACATGGTGACTGCCAGCAGCAGTCACCATGTTGGCGTTCATGATCCCTACGGGATCATGAACAAACGGTTATTGCCTGGCCTGCCATTCAGCGGGTTGTTTGACGCTAAATGCATTGAGCAGACTGCCTGTCGCGTTGAGAATGCGATAGTCCGCCAGCAGTGCATCATACTCGGCAGTGATATAGCTGCGACGTGCCTCGAACAGTTCGTTCTCGGTGTTCAATACGTCCAGCAATGTCCGTTGACCCAACCCAAACTGCTTCTTGTACGCCTGTACGGTGTCATAGCTGGCGTCAACATGCTCTTTCAGGAAGGTCTTTTGCTTGGCCAGCGACTCTTTCGCGTTCCAGGCCAGACGAGTGCCTTCCTCTACTTGGCGGAACGCATTCAAATGAATGTCTTTCGCCTGAGAGTAGAGCGCCGATGTTGCATTGCTCTCTGCAACATCAGAACCGCCACGGAACAGGTTGTAACGCATCCGCACCATTGCGGTCAGATCATCGTTGCGCCCTTTGACCGCATCGATATCCTCATTCCAGTTCTGATCGACCTCGAATGTCACATTGGGGTAGAAACCGGATTTGGCACCTTCATGTTGATACTTGGCCGCTTCAATATCCTGCAGTGAAGAGAGCAGGGTCGGGTGGACTTCGGTCGCCGTTTTCAGCGCACTATCGAGGCTAGCCGGGATAAGCTCGGTATTGGGAACCGGCTGTACCAGATCTTTTGGTACCTCGTTCACGACACGAATAAATTCACTCTCTGCGTCGCGATAGTTGTTTTCAGCAGCGGCCTGATTTGAATAGGCCCGGGCAACACGACCTTCAATCTGGGTCTGATCCGCAGTAGAGCCAAGCCCTGAATCAGTCCGCTTGCTGATGTCGCTGCGGATCTGTTCGTGGGTTTCCAGGTTCTGTTTGGAGAGTTCCAGGATCTCCTGCTGGCGCAGCATATTGAGGTAGACCTCAGCCACCCGCAGCGCGGTGTTTTCTGCTTCGGAGATCATCGCCAGACGCTGGGCATTGGCTTCAGCTTCGGTTCTGGAGACGTTGTTGCTGACATCAAAGCCATCAAACAACATTTGTCGCAGACTGAGTCCAGCCTCTTTGCGAGTCATGGAATCATCAATATTGCTGTTGGCGCTGGCAGCGCGGGTAGAAGGGCTGTCAGTTTTTTCATAGCCTACGCCGCCACGCAGATCGATCGTAGGATAATAGCCACCCTTGGCTCCATCATGCTGATAGAGTCGTGCCTGATACAGATCAAACGCTTCCTTTATCTTGGGATGCGTAGCAAGTGTCTGTGCCACCGACTCTTCCAGAGTCTGGGCCTGACCCAAACTCGGGATCAGGATGCAGCCACTGACCAGCATGGCAACAATCGTTTTTTTCATGTTATCTCCAGTCATGTTTTGTTTTTAGATTGTTGGCTTATCGTTCTCTCAGTGCCGACTGCTTTGCCCGTAAAATCGGCTTAAGCAAATAGTCTAGGACACTTTTTTTACCAGTAATGATATCAGCACTGGCTAACATACCGGGGATGATGGGAAGTGCGTTAAGCTCATCGCCCAAGTAACTCTTCTCTGTTCGAACCCGAACCAGATAAAAGGAGTTCCCCTCCTCATCCTGGATCGAATCCGCACTTATCTGTTCAACCTTGCCATGCAATCCTCCATAGATTGTAAAGTCGTAGGCAGTAATTTTGACGATGGCATCCAGCCCCGGTCGCAGGAAGGCGATATCTTTCGGTGACACCTTGGCTTCTACCAGCAAGGTATCCTCAAGCGGCACAATCTCCATCAAATCCATGCCGGGCTGAACCACGCCGCCCAGGGTGTTGATCTTGAGTTTCTTGATGGTGCCCTTGAGCGGAGCAATCACGCTGGTCCGGTCGACCCTGTCTCGCAAGCCAACCTGCCCTTCTGACAACTGGCCAAGCCGCCCCTGTTTCTCATTCAGTTCAGTCTGGGAGTCAGCTCTGAACTTCAGCGCAATATCATTACGCTTGGAGATGGTCTCACGCAGTACCGAATTGAGTTTTGGGATCAGCAGACGGTTGCTCTCCAGCTCCCCCTGCATCTCGTTGACCTGCCGCTCCAGCTTAATTAGCTCCACTTGAGGCACTATACCTTCTTTCGCCAACGGACGGCTAATATTCAGTTCCTGTCTGGCCAAATCAACACTGCGATTCACGGTGCGGATCTTGGCATTTAGTTCAATCAGCTCCTGCTCTTTCTGTTCGATTTGCTGACCAAGAATATAGAGCTGGTTTTTCAGGTTATTGAGGCGATCCCGCTGTACAGACCGCTCACGGTGTGCGTATTCGGCAAAGACGGTTTCATAACCATCGGGAAACTGGATTGGCGCTTCGCCTACCACGACCTGCTCACGCCACCCCAGTGCCGGGTCGTTTTTCACCTCGACGCTGGCCATCTCGGCGCGCAGACGGGCCACATCCCCCTTGAGGGTGACGACCTCTTGCTCCCGTTCTCTAAAGTCGGAGCGGAAACGGGTGTCATCAATACGCAGCAGCGGCTGCCCCTTTTCGACGATGTCCCCCTCTTTGACGAAGATCTCTTTGACGATCCCCCCTTCCAGGTTCTGGATCACCTGCAGCTGACGGGACGGAATAACTTTGCCCTGACCCACGGTGACTTCATCCAGTTCGGCCCAGGCCGCCCAGACGATGGCACTCATGAAAAAGAGGAAACAGCACCACAACAGGATGCGAGCTCCGGTCGGCGTGGTCAGCAGTACAGCTGCCGCGCCGTCATCGACAAACTCCAAATGCTCGGGTGCTGGCAATACCTCGCCGGAAGGCGTCTTTTTGCTGCGCTTGAACCAGTCCATGAGCCCCTTAACCATGGGACACCTCCTGCACGCGCACCTTGCCTTCCTTCAACTGCTGTAACACCACCTCTTTGGGGCCATCAGCAACGATCTGCCCCTGCTCGATGACGATCACTCGCGATGCCACATCCAGCATCGAGGTTTTGTGAGTGATGAGGATCAATGTGGTTTCCGGGCCCAGTCTGGCGAGCTCTTGCTTAACCTGCATCTCGGACTGGTTGTCCATGTTGGAGGTCGGCTCATCCATCACCAGAATGGGGGGATCATTGAGCAGGGCGCGTGCCAGCAGGATCGACTGACGCTGGCCACCGGATAGCTGACGGCCACCCTCGCCTATCTGCCGATCTAGCCCGTTAGGATCCCGGTTGGTAAAGTTGGTGACACCCGCCCGCTTGGCTGCACGCAAGACTCTCACATCATCCACCAGCGGATTACCCAGCATGATGTTGTCCCGCACCGATCCAAAAAAGAGAATGACATCTTGCGGAACACAACCGATATTGCGACGGATCACCGCAGGCGGCAGTTGATCAAGTTCAAAACCGTCGATACGTACCGAACCATCGGTCGGTCGATACAGTCCCATCAACAGCTTCTCGAGGGTCGTTTTACCCGCCCCAATCCGGCCGATAATCGCCACCTTTTCGCCCGGCTGAATGCGCAAATTGATATTGTGCAGGGTGCTGGTTTCCATTCCCGGATATTTGAAGGAGACATTCTCGAATTCAATTCGACCGGCAATCACCGGATGATGGATATATTGCTTGCCCTCCTCCTGCTCACCCGGGGTTTGCATGATTTTTTCCAGAATATCCAGAGCTGACTTGGCCTGGTTATAACGGGTCGACAATACGGAGAGCTGCACCATGGGCGCAATGGCGCGGCTGGAGAGCATCACGGCGGCAATCATGCCCCCCATGGTGACCAAACCTTCGGAGATCTGGTAAACACCGACGATCACCAGACCGACCGTCACCACCTGCTGGATATAGCTGGCCAGCGAGGACATGGAGTTGGTAATGCGGCGGGTCTGTACGCCCCAGGTGGAAATATGGGAGACGGCCTGCTCCCAGCGATGCTGGAACATGCTCTCGGCGCCGAAAATCTTGACGGTTTCCAGCCCGGAAATACTTTCAATCAGGTTGGCGTTCTTCTGGGACGCAAGGCGTGAACCCTCTTCGATGGACTGCTTGAGGGGCTCTTGAATATATAAGCTGTAGGCGATGAGGATCAGCATGGCGACGATGGGAACCACCACCATTACGCCTGCAAACATCCAGATAATAAAAAGGAAGAAGACGGCAAAAGGGAGATCGATAAGAGTAGAAACCGTTGCGGAGGTGAAAAACTCCCGCACCGATTCAAATTCCTGCAGATGTTTGGCGAACGCGCCAGTGGAAGCGGGACGAGACTCCATCCTCATGCCCATCACCTTGGCGAAAATTTTGGCGGACAGTAACACATCAGACTTTTTGCCAGCGATATCAATAAAGTAACTGCGCAACTGCCGCATCACAAAATCGAAGGTAAAGACCACCATGGCCCCGACCGCCAGCACCCAGAGCGAATCAAACGCCAGATTGGGCACAATCTTGTCATAGACGTTCATGGTGAAAAGAGGGCTGGCGATGGCAAACAGGTTGATCAGAATGGAGGCGATCAGCACATCGCGATAGATGCCGCGGGATTCGAACAAGGTGCTCCAGAACCAGTGGCCATCACGGGTTTCCAGCACCTTGGGCGAGCGTTCGTCAAACTTGAACTGCTTCTTCACGTAGAAGAGGCGTCCCAGATACTCATCACCCAACTGGGCTGCGGTCAGCCATTGCGCGGCATCACCGGCCTGCGGGAAAATCACTTTCCCCTGGCTGCGATCTTCGTTCCACTCCAGCAAAATGCAGGCGCCACCACTGCGCATCTGCAATACACAAGGCAGCAGCAAGGGAGAGATATCAGCCAGTGGCTGGATCACTTCACGGGCGGATAACCCGCCACGCTCGGCAGCACGGCAAAAGAGTGCGGTAGTCAGGCGTCCGGAGACCAGTGGCAACCCGGTCGTCAGGGCATCCTGACTGTTGGGCACACCATAAAAACGGGTCAAGAAGACCAGACACTCCAATAACTCATCAATACGACTTGTTTCTGCTTGCATAGCATCCTGTCACTGCATAAATGAGGTAGATAAGAGCGTTCATCGCTCATATTTCCCTGCTGTAGCCACGCTAAAACCGAGTGGCCTTCCCGCTGATGAGACTGATCAGGGGATAAACCTGTCCAGATAGATCGCGACACTCATCGCCAATTTCCCGGCACAGCAGCAATGGCGGCATGATTCGTTATTGGTAAAAATAATCGGCTCATCAACACCATGCTAACACTGCAATCAGGGTGAATGTCGGAGTTAATTGATAATGACATTTATTATGGCGCACCACTATATCAACCGGCACGTACCAAAACTATAGTTTAGGGTATGAAGTTTTTTATATAACCCTATGTTTTACGTGAAAATAATAATCTGGCGCTCAATTATAGGTCAGGAAGTATGAAGGGTCTGCCCAACGCGTGACCTTGCGGGCCATTCAATGAGAGTGCTTTGGCAATGTCCGCCATGGCCGTCCAGCGATTTTCACACCAGGCTGGCGCCAACAGGGTTGGACGGCGCGCGGAGGCCGAAATCCGGTGATACACCACCTCGGGCGGCGTGTGCTGGATCATGGCAACGGCCGCTTCCACATACTGCTCCAGCGTCAATACCTCAAGCCGACCCGCCTGCCACGCTTTGCCCAGAGTACTACCCTCAACAACATGAAGCGGATGCAACTTGATCCCCTCAACACCGGTCTCAACGATGCGATGCAGGGTATCGAGGCTGTCCATCGGCACTTCGCCTGGCAGGCCGACGATCAGATGAGCACATACCTTGATGCCGCGCTGATGGGCACGTCTTACTGCATCTTCATAGGCGGCATAACCATGGCCGCGGTTGATCCGTTGCAGGGTCTTGTCATTGGCACTTTGCAGCCCGAGCTCCAGCCACACCTCGTAACCCCGGGCCTGATAGCCCGCCAACAGATCCAGCACCGCATCCGGCACGCAATCGGGACGAGTGCCCACACAGAGCCCCACCATATCGCTCACTGACAGCGCCTCTTCATACATCCGCTGCAGATATTCGACTTCGGCATAGGTACTGGTATAGGCCTGAAAGTAGGCAAGATAGCGCTTGGCACGGGTGACTTCGTCCCGGCGAGCCAGCAGTTGTTGCATCACGGAGAGTTGCTGAGCCGACTCGTCAGCAAAAGAGGATACGTTGCAGAAGGTGCAGCCACCACGGCCCAGGGTGCCGTCACGGTTCGGGCAGGTGAAGGCCCCGTGGATGGAGAGTTTGTGGATCTTCTGACCATGACGCTGCTTGAGATCCTGACCGAATGTATTGACGAGTTCGTGTAACTGCATGACACCTCCGCTAAAGGAGCGCCATTGTACGAGCTTGCGCAAAACAGGGGCTGAGCTGGATCAAGCTAGCGGAGAGGGTAAAACATATAAATACCCGACCAATTTTGAATAAATATAGAGAAAAAGCGCAAAAAAAGGATTTTTACAGTTCTTTGACGATTCAAACAGTAAACATCCATATGAAAATGAGACCTGATAACCCACTGTTGAACAATGAAAAATCCAAAGAGACCCGACAGCACACAATTGCAAGCATGGGATATTGAAAATGTGATCCCTTCCGCTGTCGGCCACATCGGGTTGGTAAAATTACTACATTCGCCCATCGTCGCCGAGCGCACCATTGAGCCCGCCAATGGCGATATATTTAACCAACAAAATCAAACTACACAGAATAAACACTCCATAACTGCGAGCGAATCCCCCTAACCCGACATTTTGTTATGCGAATGTAACCATGAAGACAAACCTGACCTGCGATTGACCTCGCCAGAAAATCCCATTAGTTTGGAGATTCGCCACGTCAGGCAGACGGAACCACAAGAGCCAATCGCAATTTATGCAGTCAGGTGATGACTGTGCGATACAAGGCCGAGCAAGGGAGAAATGCAATGTCACTATATGATCCAAAGCTGGAGAGGGATAACTGTGGCTTCGGCCTGTTGGCCCACATGGAAGGGGAAGCCAGCCACAAGCTTGTCCGTCTCGCGATGTCAGCATTGGCTCGCATGCAGCACCGCGGCGGGATCTCCGCCGATGGCAAGACCGGCGATGGTTGCGGTCTGCTGCTGCAAAAACCGGACAGCTTCTTCAGAGCTGTCGCCGAGGAGAAGGGATGGCACCTTGGCCGCAACTATGCGGTCGGCATGCTGTTTCTCAACCCTGACCCCGTATTGGCCCAGCAGACCCGCGACATCATCGACGAAGAGCTGGAAAAAGAGACCCTGAGTCTGGTCGGCTGGCGCAAGGTGCCCGTCGATACCAACGTACTCGGTACCATCGCCAAAGCCTCCCTGCCCAGCATTGAACAGGTCTTTGTCAACGCCCCGCCCGGCTGGGTCGACAAGGATCTCGAACGCCGTCTCTATATCGTGCGCCGCCGCATCGAAAAGCGCGTCAACGACGACTACTTCTATGTGGTCAGCCTCTCCAACCTGGTCACCGTCTATAAAGGGCTGTGCATGCCGGTGGACTTGCCGCGCTTCTATCTGGATCTCGCCGACATCCGTATGCAGGCGGCCATCTGCGTCTTCCACCAGCGTTTCTCCACCAACACCAGCCCGCGCTGGCCGCTGGCCCAGCCGTTCCGCTATCTGGCCCACAACGGCGAGATCAACACCATCGCCGGCAACCGCCAGTGGGCCAAGGCACGCAGTTACAAGTTTGCGACGCCGCTCATTCCCGATTTGCAGGAAGCGGCTCCCTTCGTCAACACCACGGGGTCGGATTCCTCCAGTCTCGACAACATGCTGGATCTCTTCCTCGCCGGTGGCATGGACCTGTTCCGCGCCATGCGCCTGTTGATCCCGCCAGCATGGCAAAAACATCCGAACATGGATGACGACCTGCGCGCCTTCTACGACTTCAACTCCATGCACATGGAGCCGTGGGACGGCCCCGCCGGTATCGTCATGACCGACGGCCGCTACGCCACCTGCGCACTAGATCGCAACGGCCTGCGTCCGGCCCGCTACGTCATCACCAAGGACAAGTTCATCACCCTCGCCTCCGAAGTTGGCACCTGGGACTACACCCCGGACGAAGTGCTGGAGAAGGGCCGGGTCGGCCCGGGCGAGCTGTTCGTGGTGGATACCAGCAACGGCAAGGTGTGGACCAGCTTCGAGATCGATGACGATCTCAAGACCCGCCACACCTACAAACAGTGGATGGACAAACATTGCCGCCGACTGGTCCCCTTCGAGCAGATGGACGACAGCCAGACCGGTAGCCGCGAGTTCTCCGATGACCAGCTGAAAACCTATCAGAAGTTGTTTGGCTACTCCTTCGAGGAGCTGGATCAGATCATCCGGGTTCTCGGTGAAAATGGTCAGGAAGCGGTGGGCTCCATGGGGGATGATACCCCGATGGCGGTGCTCTCCTCCGGCCCGCGTACCCTCTATGACTACTTCCGCCAGATGTTTGCCCAGGTGACCAACCCGCCCATCGATCCGCTGCGGGAAAACCACGTGATGTCACTGGCCACCTGTATCGGTCGCGAGCAGAACGTCTTCAACGAGACCTTCGGCCACGCCCACCGGGTGCTGTTCCAGTCACCGATCCTGCTCTACTCCGATTTCCACCAGCTGCTGGCACTGGAGGGAGAGTACTACCGGCACAAGGTGATCAGCCTCAACTTCAAGCCCGAAGAGGGGCTGGAAGCGGCCATCGTGCGCATCTGCGAGGAGGCAAAAACCGCCGCAAAGAGTGGCACCGTGCTGCTGGTGCTGTCTGATCGCGATATCAGCGCCGACACCCTGCCGATCCCGGCCGCCATGGCGGTGGGTGCGGTGCAGCGTACTCTGGTGGACAACAACCTGCGCTGCGACGCCAACATTCTGGTGGAGACTGCAAGCTGCCGCGATCCGCACCACTTCTCGGTGCTGCTGGGCTTTGGCGCGACCGCCATCTACCCCTATCTCGCCTACGAAACCCTGGCCAAACAGGTTGAAGAGAGCGTGCTCACCATGTCCCTGCGCCAGGCCATGGTCAACTACCGCAACGGCATCAACAAGGGGCTCTACAAGGTGATGTCCAAGATGGGCATCAGCACGGTCGCCAGCTACCGCTGCTCCCAACTGTTCGAAGCGGTGGGTCTTGCCAAAGCCGTGGTCGATACCTGCTTCCGCGGCGTATCGAGCCGTATTCAGGGTGCCGATTTTGCCGATATCCAGCAGGATCAGCACAATCTGGCCCGTCAGGCCTGGCTGGTGCGCAAGCCCCTCCCCCATGGCGGCCTGCTCAAGTTCGTCCACGGCGGCGAGTACCACACCTACAACCCGGACGTGGTACAGACCCTGCAAACCGCGGTGCGCTCCGGCAACTATGCCGATTACAAAGAGTACGCCCGCCTGGTGAACGAGCGCCCGGTTGCCACCCTGCGCGATCTGCTTGCCCTGAAGAAGGTCGACAATCCGGTCGCGCTGGATCAGGTTGAGCCAGCCGACAAGCTGTTCCCCCGCTTCGACTCCGCCGCCATGTCCATCGGCGCCCTCGGCCCTGAGGCCCACGAGGCGCTGGCTGTTGCCATGAACCGCCTCGGCGGTCAAAGCAACTCCGGCGAAGGCGGCGAAGATCCCAAGCGCTTCGGTACCGAGAAAAACTCCCGCATCAAGCAGGTGGCTTCCGGCCGATTCGGTGTCACCCCCCACTACCTGATGAACGCCGATGTAGTGCAGATCAAGGTGGCGCAGGGTGCCAAGCCCGGCGAAGGTGGCCAACTGCCCGGTGACAAGGTCACCGCCCAGATCGCCCAGCTGCGTTATTCCGTGCCCGGCGTGACCCTGATCTCGCCGCCGCCGCACCACGACATCTACTCCATCGAGGATCTGGCCCAGCTCATCTTCGACATCAAGCAGATCAACCCGAGCTGTCTGGTGTCGGTGAAACTGGTCTCCGAGCCTGGCGTCGGCACCATCGCCTGCGGCGTGGCCAAGGCCTATGCCGACTTCATCACCATCTCCGGTTATGACGGCGGCACTGGCGCGAGCCCCCTTACCTCGGTCAAATATGCCGGCTCCCCGTGGGAACTGGGTCTGGCTGAAACCCAGCAGGCGCTGGTCGCCAACGGTCTGCGCCACAAGGTGCGGCTGCAGGTGGATGGTGGTCTCAAGACCGGTCTCGACATCATCAAGGCGGCCATCCTCGGCGCCGAGAGCTTCGGTTTTGGCACAGGCCCCATGGTGGCACTCGGTTGCAAATACCTGCGTATTTGCCACCTGAACAACTGCGCCACCGGCGTTGCCACTCAGGATGAGAAGCTGCGTCGCGAGCACTTCACCGGCCTGCCGGAGATGGTGATGAACTACTTCAAGTTCATCGCCGAGGAGACCCGCGAGCTGATGGCCCAGCTTGGCGTCACCCAGCTGACCGACCTGATTGGCCGCACCGATCTGCTGGAAGCCCTGCCCGGCCTCACCGCCCGTCAGGCCAAGCTGGATCTCTCCGGTATTCTGGCCCGTCCGGTGGCACCGGCAGGTTCCAGCCTGTTCAGCCAGCAGCACAACCCAACCTTCGACAAGGGGCCGCTCAACCTGAAAATGGTGGAGGATCTGCTGGAGGCGGTGGAAACCTCAAGCGGCGGCGAGTTCCGCTACGAAATTCGCAACACCGACCGCTCGGTGGGTGCGCGTCTGTCCGGCGAAATCGTCAAACGGCACGGCAACCAGGGGATGGCGGCCGATCCGGTCAAGGTGCACTTCAACGGCACCGCAGGCCAGAGCTTCGGCGTCTGGAACGCGGGTGGCCTTGAGATGATCCTCACCGGTGACGCCAACGACTATGTGGGCAAGGGGATGACCGGCGGCAAGCTGGTGATCAAGCCCCATGTCGGCGTGGCGTTCAAGTCCCATGAAGCTGCCATCATCGGCAACACCTGCCTCTACGGTGCCACCGGCGGCAAACTCTACGCCGCAGGCACTGCCGGCGAGCGTTTCGCGGTGCGCAATTCCGGCGCCCTGGCGGTAGTCGAGGGAATTGGCGACAACGGTTGTGAATACATGACCGGCGGCATCGTCACCGTGCTCGGTCAGACCGGCGTCAACTTCGCGGCAGGCATGACCGGCGGCTTTGCCTACGTGCTCGACGAGTGCGGCAACTTCGCCAAGCGCACCAACCCCGAGCTGGTGGAACTGCTGGACGTGGCGGATCTCGCCATCCATCAGGAGCACCTGCGCGGCATCATCACGGCGCACCTCAATGAGACCGGCAGCTCGCGCGCCGAGGAGATCCTGGCCAACTTCGACTCCTATGTGCCCAAGTTCAGGCTGATCAAACCCAAGTCCAGCGACGTGAAATCGCTGCTGGGTCACACCAGCCGTTCCAGTGCAGAACTCAGAATCCAGGCGCAATAAGGAGGGAACCCTATGAGCCAGAACGTATTTCAGTTTATCGATGTCCAGCGGGTTGACCCGCCCAAGAAGCCGCTCAAGATCCGCAAAATCCAGTTTGTGGAGATCTACGAGTCCTTCAATCAGCCGCAGGTACAGATGCAGGCGGATCGCTGCCTCGAGTGCGGCAACCCCTACTGCGAGTGGAAGTGTCCGGTTCACAACTACATCCCCAACTGGCTGAAACTGGCCAAAGAGGGGCGCATTCTGGAGGCGGTGGAGCTCTCCCACCAGACCAACAGCCTGCCGGAAGTGTGCGGTCGGGTCTGCCCGCAGGATCGTCTGTGCGAGGGCTCCTGCACCCTCAACGATCGCTTCGGCGCGGTGACCATCGGCAACATCGAAAAATACATCACCGACAAGGCGTTCGAGATGGGCTGGAAGCCCGATCTCTCGAACGTGGTCAAGACCGGCAAGCGGGTCGCCGTCATCGGCGCCGGCCCAGCGGGTCTCGCCTGTGCCGATGTGCTGGCACGCAACGGCGTCACCCCGGTGGTGTTTGACAAGTATCCGGAGATCGGTGGCCTGCTCACTTTCGGTATCCCCTCCTTCAAGCTGGAAAAAGAGGTGATGCAGCGTCGCCGCGAGATCTTCCAGGGGATGGGCGTGGAGTTTCGTCTCGAGACCGAGGTGGGCAAGGACATCACCTTCGCCGACCTGCTCGGCGAGTTCGATGCGGTCTTCCTCGGGGTCGGTACCTACAAGTACATGAAGGGCGGCTTTGCCAACGAAGAGGCGCCGGGAGTCTATGACGCCCTGCCCTACCTCATCGCCAACGCCAACCGCTTGCTGGGGTTCGAGAAGGCGCAAGCCGACTACATCGACTTCGCCGGCAAGCAGGTGGTGGTGCTGGGCGGCGGCGATACCGCCATGGACTGTGTACGTACCGCCATCCGTCAGGGGGCTGACAAGGTGATCTGCGCCTATCGCCGCGACGAGGAGAACATGCCGGGCTCCAAGCGGGAGGTGAAAAACGCCCGCGAAGAGGGGGTTGAATTCATGTTCAACCTGCAGCCGGTGGCGGTCGAGCTGGATGCCAACGGCCGCACCGTCGGCATCAAGGTGGTGAGCACCGAGCTGGGTGAACCCGATGCCAATGGCCGCCGCAATCCGGTGGTCATCGAGGGCTCCGAGCAGGTGTTGGCCGCCGATGCGGTAGTGATGGCGTTTGGCTTCCAGCCTAACCCCCAGCCCTGGATGGCGGAGTTCGGCATCGAGCTCGACAACCGGGATCGCATCAAGGCCCGCGAGCAGGCGGAATATGCCTTCCAGACCAGCAATCCCAAGGTGTTCGCCGGTGGCGACGCGGTACGCGGCTCCGATCTGGTGGTGACCGCCATCTACGAAGGGCGCAAAGCGGCCGAAGGGATCATGGACTATCTGGCGGTCTGATCCGACCTACCAAGCCCCTGATGCACTTTCACATTCAGCCCCGCCAATGCGGGGCTGATTTTTTGCAGCTATCCACCTCCTACAAACGCACCACCAGCCACTCCCCCTTGCCGACCGGCACCAGCGAGGTGGCAAAGGCCGGATCCTGCGCGACCTCGTTCATCCACTCCACCATCTCGCTGCGATGGGAGATGGCGTTATCAACCACCAGCAGGCCACGGGGTGCCAGCAGGCGGCGGATCTGCGGCCACCATGCCCGGTAGTGCTGACGATCCGAATCGAGGAAGATGAGCTGATAGCCGGCTTGCGGCAAGGTCGATAACAGCTCACTCGCATCCCCTGCCAGCAAGGTTACCCAGGGGGCCAACCCTGACCTCTGAAAGTTGTCATGGGCCAGCACACGCTTATCCTCATCCAGCTCAATGGTGGTAACGTGCCCCTCCAGCCGACGCACAGCTTCTGCCAGCCAGAGTGTGGAGTAACCATTGGAGGTGCCAATCTCCAGCACCGCCTGCGCCCCACGGGTCTGCACCAGCACTGACAGCAACTCCCCCGTGTCGCGGGTGATATTGAGCAGCTTGCGGTGGCGGGCCTGCTGCATGCTGTCATTGCGCTCGCCAAGCTGCTCCAGCTGGCGTTTTAACTGTTCCAGTTCCATCGATATCCCTTTCGTCCTTGCCCAAAACCATTAGCCACGCATCTAAGCTTGGCATTTGGGAGTCAAATGATTGCTTTCAACCGCCATTCACACCACAAAGGATGAGAAAAGGACAACCATTTGAGGCAGAATTTGTGACGTCTATCTGTTACACTTCGCGCCCGCCATTTTCCGGCTCACTCTCTGACTTGATGTCAGGCGCAGCCGTCGGTGGTTACAACCTCCGTCTCGCTCATGCCGAGCTAACCAAGCCAAACACAGCCCAGCTGGAACACAGGAACCCATTATGAGATTTGAATCGTTCGATTTTGCCCCCGAGATTTTGCGTGCTGTCTCAGATTGCGGTTATCAGGAGATGACCCCTGTGCAGCAGCAAGCGATCCCGGCCATTCGCCGTGGCCGCGATGTGCTGGCCAGCGCCCAGACCGGTACCGGCAAGACCGCCGCCTTCGCCCTGCCCATCTTGCAGCGTCTGGTAGACAATCCGGCGCCGGTCCAGCCTTCCAACGCCCGAGTGCTGATCCTGACCCCGACCCGCGAGTTGGCGGCTCAGGTGGCGAGCAACATCAATGACTTCGCCAAGTATCTCGATATCACCACCATCACCATCGTCGGCGGTGGCAAGCAGGACGTGCAGGCCAAGAAGCTCAAAGCGGGCGCTCACATCATTGTGGCCACCCCGGGCCGTCTGCTGGAGCACCTCACCGCCTGCAACCTCAGCCTCTCCGGCGTCGAGTGTCTGGTGATGGATGAAGCGGATCGCATCCTCGACATGGGCTTCAGTGCCGATGTGCAGAAGATCCTGCAAGCGGTCAACAAGACCCGTCAAAACCTGCTCTTCTCCGCCACCTTCTCCGACGCGGTGAAGAAGCTGGCCAACCTGATGCTGGACAGACCGCAGATCGTCAGCGTCAACAAGCAGAACTCCACCGCCGACACCGTCAGCCACACCGTCTATCCGGTCGAGCAGAAGCGCAAGCGTGAGCTGCTCTCCGAGCTGATTGGCAAGCAGAACTGGCAGCAGGTGCTGGTGTTCGCCAGTACCCGCGAGAGCTGTGATGTGCTGGTCGAGGAGCTGAACCTCGACGGCATCAAGTCCGCCGTTGTCCATGGCGAGAAGGCCCAGGGCAACCGTCGCCGCGCCCTGCGCGAATTCATGGAAGGCAAGGTACGGGTACTGGTCGCCACCGAAGTGGCCGCCCGTGGTCTGGACATTCCGGATCTGGAATACGTGGTCAACTATGATCTGCCGTTCCTGGCGGAAGATTACGTGCACCGCATCGGCCGTACCGGTCGTGCCGGCAAGCGCGGCATGGCCATCTCCTTCGTCAGCCGTGAAGAGGAGCGCACCCTGCTGGAGATCGAGGCCCTGATCGGCCAGAAGATCCGTCGCATCATGGTGCCGGGCTATGAGGTGAGCAGCCGTGACGAGCTGATCAAACAGCTGCAAGAGCGTCGTCGCTTCGGCAAGCGCCCGCAGCGTGAAGATAACGCCGTAGCCCAGGTGATGGCCGAAGCCAAGCTGCAGGGTCAGCGCCTCAAGCGTCTGGCCGCCGCCAAGAAGCCCCGTCAGCCGAAATAAGGCGGGCAGTTGCTCTATTGAACCGCAAAGGCGCCACTGGCGCCTTTGCTATCTCTGTCATCGGTGTTGACCTGTGGTGGTCAACTCAAGGATTGCTTATGACCTCTCCGACCTACAATCAGGCCCTGCTCGAGATGGCCACCCAGAGCCTGGCCGAACTGGCCCGCACCGCCGAACAAAAGGCGGGCAAGCGCACTCCAGCCCAAGAGAGCCACTTTCTCTGCACCTGGATGGCCGACTCCCTCAAGGAGAAGCGCTTCTCCCGTCTGGTGATGGAAGATTTGAAAGCTTGGGTGCAGCTTGGCCGCACTCTGGGTGCGGGCGCCGATCTCAAGGGATTGCTGGAGCGCATCGCCTTCCAATACCAGTGCGCCATGACCAATCCGCAGCAATTGGGAGCCAAGCTGGCTGCCCTGCTGGAGGAGCTCTCAGCGGCAGGCTGGCTGGTGCTGACCGAGAGCGAAGTGAACGCCAAGCTGCGCCTGCAATCGGGCGGTCAGCCGAGTCTGGTGGTAAGCCATAGCGAATATGAAGGCCATATCGAGGACGGTGAGCTTGTCAAACCCCTCACCCTCTATGTGCGCGGTGACGAGAAGGTGCTGGCCGAGGCGGCCTTCAAGCACGGCCTGCTGCTGAGCCAGGGCAACAAGAAGACCACCCTGATCAAACACCACAAGGCCTACCGGCTGATGCCGGACAACGCCCAACCGGCGCTGGCACTGCTGAGCGAGGCCCGCCAGAGCGCCTGATCCCGCCGGTTTTCAACAATAAAAACGGCAGACCCTTGTGCAGGATCTGCCGTTTTTTATTGTTCGATGTTTGATGATGAGGTTGGGTAGTCGTTTAGCGGATCTTGATGCCAATCTGACCCGCGTCACACCACTCGAACATCACCTCCTCGCTCTTGCCGCAGCAACTGCCACCACAGACCCGGCTTTCACGCTTGATGACCCGCCCCTTGCGCATCCAGACGCCGAGCATGGCCTCCACCGCATCTTCCGAGGTGTGGAAGTGGCGAGCCAGATCACGCCGGCTCACCTTCTGCTGCGCAGCGAGGTAATCCCCCAGCTCGCGCAGGATCATAAGGTCACCACCTTGCGGGCGACGATGTCACCGTGACGGCGACCGGCCCACCAGAGCAGTACCAGAGAGAGGCCGTAGCTGACGATCCAGAACAGGCTCTGCTCCGGGTGAGCGGCAAAGGTCGCGACCTGATAGAAGAGGGTCGCGCACATAAAGGCCATATAGTTGCACCATACCGCCGTCATTAGCGCCCACTGACGACCGGTTTCCCGCACCAGCGCGCCCATGGCGGCGGCGCAAGGCATGTAGAGCAGCACGAACAATAGGTAGGCAAAGGCACCGGCCGCCCCGTCGAAGTGGGTCTGCATGTTGCCGTAGGTGGAGACATCGACCTCCTGCGCCTCGGCGGCAGCTTTCTGGTCGTCAAGGTTGCCAACATCAAGCCCCATGGGGTCGCTCGGGTTGATCTCCGCCAGATTGGCCGCCACGGCATCGATCGCTTCGTGGAAACTGGCCACCAGCGAGAACTCGCTCTCCTCCTCTTCACCACCACCACCGGCGTAGAGGCTGTTGAGGGTACCGACCACTGCCTCTTTGGCGAAGATACCGGTGACGATACCGACCGTGGCCTGCCAGTTGTCATCGCGTACACCTATGGGGTGCAGCACCGGGGTCACCGCCTGGCTGATTTTGCTCAGGACCGAGCTCTCCTGCTCCTGATGGCCAAAGCTGCCATCGGTACCCAGGGAGTTAAGCACGCTCAGCACGGCGACCACCAGTACGATGGTTTTACCGGCGCCAAAGACGAAGGATTTGAGCTTCTGCCAGGTCTTGATGGCAACGTTGACCGGACGCGGCCACTCGTAATCCGGCATCTCCATCAGCATGGAGTCGCTCTTGCCCGGCAGCAGGGTGCTGCGCAGCAACAGGCCGGTGAGCACCGCCACCAGAATGCCGATGAGGTAGAGACCGAACACCAGGTTCTGGCCAGACTCGGGGAAGAAAGCAACCGCAAACAGGGCGTAAACCGGCAGACGGGCACCGCACGACATGAAAGGGGCCATGGCGGAGGTCATCAGCCGCTCCCGCTCGGAGTTGAGGGTACGGGTCGCCATCACTGAGGGGACGGTACAGCCAAAGCCCATCAGCATCGGCACGAACGCCTTGCCCGGCAGGCCGAGGCGGCGCATCAGGGCATCCACCACGAAGGCGGCACGGGCCAGATAGCCTGAACTCTCCAGCACCGCGAGGAACAGATAGAGGCAGCCAATCACCGGAATAAAGGTGGCGACGGTCTGCAAGCCGACCCCGAAGCCATCAGCCAGAATGGCGCCCAGCCACTCGGGGGCATTGACCAGTCCCAGCAGGTGGTGCACCCCATCGACAAACAGGGCGCCGCCCATGATGTCGAAGAAATCGATAAAGGCGCTGCCGACGTTGATGGCAAACAGGAACATCAGGTACATGACAAACAGGAAGAAGGGGATGCCAATCCAGCGATTGAGCAGCACCCGATCCAGCCACTCGCTCTGGGCCTCGGTGAGCTTGCCCTTCTGCTGACGAGCCTGTTGTACCCACTGGTGGATATGGCCGTAGCGAATATCCGCCAGTTGCAGGTCGATATCCTGTCCCTGATGGGCGCGAGCCACTACATTGGCGGCGGCCGCCTGCTGACCGGGCAGCAGGGTCTCCTGCATCACCGCATCCTCTTCCAGCAGGCGCAGGGCGCGGCCACGGGTAGTGAGGTGATGCGGGGCGAGCAGGGTCTCCAGCTCCGCCAGATCGGTTTCAAGCACGTGGCCGTAATCGAGCTGCAAGGCGGCTTGCGGCTGACCGATAAACTGGCGGATCTGCTGCTTGAAGGCGGCAACCTGCTTGCTGTTGTGGGCAGAGAGGGCCACCACCGGGCAGCCGAGGGATTTGCCGAGCTTGCTCTCGTCGATGACGATGCGGCGCTTTTGCAGGATATCCAGCTTGTTGAGCACCACCACCATGGGCAGGCCCAGTTCGCGCAGTTGCAGCGTGAGGTAGAGGGAGCGCTCCAGATTGGCGGCGTCGATGACGTTGAGCAGCAGGTCGGGTTGTTGGCCCTGGGCAAAGCGGCTGGCGATCTGCTCGTCCAGACTGCCATCCTGACTGGCCAGGCTATAGATGCCGGGCAGATCCATCAGCTTGAAGTGATGCTCACCCGCGCTGAACTCACCCATCTTCTTGTCGACGGTGACACCACTCCAGTTGCCTACCTGCTGGCGGGCGCCGGTCAGGGCGTTGAACAGGGAGGTCTTGCCGCTATTGGGGTTACCTACCGTTACCAGGGAATAATTCATACCAGCTCTACCTCTATTTTCTTCTGAACCCGCCGCGTGCGTGTGGCAAGCCGCTTTGCAGGTTCGACTTCTTGTCTCTGAACCGCTCCCGGTGACGTTTCTTGACCGGAGCGGTAGCCGAGCAGGGGGTTATACCGGCTCGACTTCTATTTGCTGGGCCAGACTCTTTTGCATGGAGAGACAGATCCCCTGGCACTGGATCTGGAGCGGGTCCCCCAAGGGGGCGGAGCGCAGATAGATGACTTCAGTCTGGGGCAACAGGCCCATCACCATCAGTTTGCGGCGCAGCGGCCGGGCGAGCTGATTCATATTCTTGATGCGAGCACTCTGTCCCGGTGACAACTGCGTGAGTACCATGACTGACTCCTGAAGTTAAACAATAATAATTCGCTTTTACTTGGGGCATTATAAGCTGTGTCTTCAACTTTTATTTGAGTAAAATCAAACTCCGCTTAGCTAACCCATAAAGTATTGCCATGAGTCACGACAACAACAGCCGCCTCGTTTACAGCACAGATGGCGGCATGATCAAGGAGCAGAGCGCTCCCCAATCCGCCTCCCCCTTCCCCACCGACGGCACCGTGCGCATTCGCCGCGAGACCAAGGGGCGCAAGGGTGCCGGGGTGATCACCATTCATGGCGTACCCGCCGAACAGCAAAAATCCCTGGCCACCCTGCTCAAGAAAAAGTGCGGCACCGGAGGCGGTATCAAGGAGGGAGTGATCGAGATCCAGGGGGATAAACGGGACCTGATCAAAACCGAGCTGGAGAAAGCCGGTTTCAGCGTCAAGCTGGTGGGTGGCTGATCCCCTTGTCACTCATGCGGTTTTTCCCTAGAATGCCCGCTCCCATCGAGGGGGAGTAGTCTCGCACGCCGGTGCCATTGATTGCATGAATACCGGTTTGCGACCCTGATCAACATACTTGGTGCCAACTCACCATGGTCAGGGTGATCCATGCCAGCCATGGATTTGACAAGACCTTTGACGGGCCAGTGCCAATACCGGGGACGGATGGCGCAGGCTTGTCTTTGGTTTATAACAATTCCGTCCCCCGGTCATTTTTATGGAAGCCTTGTTAACCTCAACCCTCAGCGTCGCTATTGCCGAAATCGGCGATAAAACCCAGCTGTTGGCGTTGCTGCTCATCTGCCGTTTTCGCAAGCCCTGGCCCATCATCGCCGGCATGCTGGCGGCTACCCTGCTCAACCATGCGGGCGCTGCCTGGATTGGTGAGTTCATCAGCCGCTGGCTCGATCCCAAGATAATGACTTGGCTGGTCGCCATCGCCTTTATCGCCATGGCTATCTGGATTTTGGTGCCGGACAAGATGGATGACGAGGAGAGCTCGCTGGATAAATACGGCCCCTTTATGGCCACCTTCGTGCTCTTCTTTATTGCCGAGATTGGCGACAAGACCCAGATTGCCACCGTGCTACTGGCCGCCAAATATGACTCGCTGGTACAGGTCATTACCGGGACCACCCTCGGCATGATGCTGGCCAACGTGCCTGTGGTGCTGATCGGCAAGCTGGGGGCAGACAAGCTGCCGCTCAAGGGGATCCGCATCGCCTGCGCCATCCTCTTCGTCGGCCTCGGGGTGAGCACTCTGATCTTTGCCTGATCGCCTTTTCCGCTGACCAAGCCCTCCCCTGTGGAGGGCTTTTTTGTTTGCAGCTTTGTCTATTGCGTAATCCGCTGTCGCAACCACCAGCCGTAGAGCCAAGGGGCAGTGCACGGTTGCGGGTGCCTCATGCCATAATGGGGCAAACCTCGTGGAGTCCCCCCATGCACAACGTATCAAGAGAGACGCTTCTCGAATGGGTCAAACAGGGACGGCTGGCGCCAGAGAAGCTGGCGGACGCCCTGACCCTCGCCGATCTTCCCCCCCATCCGGCGCGCTGGCAGTGGCTGTTTGACCGGCTGCTGCTCTGGCTCGGTGCCCTCTGCATCGGGGCTGGCCTCATCTTCTTCGTCGCCTTCAACTGGCAAGAGCTGGGCCGGGTCTCCCGCCTCGCCCTGCTGGAGGCACCGCTGCTCGCCATGCTGCTTCTGCTGTGGCGAAAACCGCTGGGGGATACCCCCCGTCAGGCACTGCTGCTCGCTATCGCCCTCAATATCGGCGCCCTACTGGCGCTGGTGGGTCAAACCTACCAGACCGGCGCCGATCCTTGGCAGCTGTTCGCCACCTGGGCGCTGATGCTGGTGCCACTGGCGCTATTTGGCCAAAGTCCCCTGCTCTGGACCTTAAGCTGGCTGCTCGGCCAGCTGGCGCTGGTGCTCTACTGGCGGCTCGGTTTGTTCACCTTCTTCTTTACCTTCGATGAAGAGGGATTGGGCTGGTGCCTTACCCTGCTCAACGCCGCCCTCTGGGGTCTGCTTCTGCTGGCGCCAAACCGCTGGCGCCTGATGCCAAGCTGGCTGGCGGGTCTGGCCGCAGGTCTGGGGGCCACCCTGCTCACCCTGCTGGCGCTGTTTGATGCCGCCTCCCCGCTGGTGTGGCCGCTCTGGCTTGGCTGGCTCGCTGCGGCCTATGCCCTTTGGCACCACAGATTTATCGCCGGACTCGCCATGGGGTGCCTCAGCCTGATTGCCGTCATCCTCGCGGCACTGGGCAAGTGGATGGAGCCCGACATCAACGGCTTCTTGCTGCTGAGCCTGATTGCCATCGGCCTTTCGGTCACCGCCGCCCGCTGGCTGCAACAACAACGGAGGTCTCATGAGTGATCTGACCCTTTGGCAAGCGCTGCAACAGGCCAATCTGGTGGAGGGGGAGATGCCCCGTGACACCCAGCCCCACTGGTCGAGCCGCTTTCTGCTCGGGCTGGTGGGCTGGATTGCCGCCCTGTTCCTGCTCTTTTTCCTGTTTCTCACCTTCGAACAGCTGACCCGCGAGGCCAACAGCGCCCTGCTGCTGGGGGCCGTGATGCTGGCGGGGGCCTACGCCCTTAATCGCAGCCAAAGCGGCGATCTCTGGGATCAGTTCGTGCTGGCCCTCACCCTGGCGGCCGATGCCTGGCTGCTCTATGGCCTGCTCGATCAGCTTGATCTCCATCACACCCTGCTCTGGTTTGGGTTGTGCCTGCTCTCCCTTGCCATCGCCGTGCTGTTCGATCACTGGCTGGTGCGGCTGTTTCACAGCGTGGCGGCGGCCCTGCTGCTCACCCTTGGCCTCGCCTGCCTCGGGCTGCAACTGCTGGCCCTCCCGCTGGTGATGGCGGCCATTACCTTCTGCTGGCTGCGGGCAGATAGGGATCCAGAGCGCCACCAGCTCTACCACTCCATCACGCTGGGGCTCGCCCTCTCCCTGCTGGTGCTGGGCCGTCTGCACCATCCGCTGTGGGATGGCGGCAGCAGCGTGCTGGACGAACTGGGGCTTTCTCGCCTGCCGCTCTGGCTCAATCCCCTGCTCTGCGCCGCCCTGCTGCTGGCGGTGATGGTGAAACTCAAGCTCCCCCTGCTGTTTGGCCTGCCGCTGGTGCTGATCAGCGCCATCATCCCCGGCATGGGGGCGGGCGCACTGGTGCTGATCCTCGGCTTCTATGCCGGCAGTCTGGGGCTGATGACCCTCTCGGCCCTGCTGCTGCTCGGCTATGGCTCGCTCTATTACTACGATCTGGGGCTCACCCTGATGACCAAATCCTGGCTGCTGCTGGGCTCCGGCATCCTGCTGCTGGGGGCCCGCCAGCTGCTCACCACCTTTGCGGCAAGGAGCGACTCATGAAACCTGTGACCCGACAGCTCGCCCTGTTGCTGAGCGGCCTCGCCATCCTGGCAGGCATCAATGCCACCGTCTGGCGCTATGAGCACGCCATGAGCAGCGGCGAAGTGGTGCTGCTGCGGCTCGCTCCGGTCGATCCCCGTTCCCTGATGCAGGGGGATTACATGCGGCTCAACTATGAAATTGCCCGCGAGCTAACCAGCCGCGACGCCCGTGCGACTCAAAACAAGGGCATCGACACCCTGGTGATCCGCCTCGATGCCCATCAGGTGGCCACTCTGGTGGCCGATGGCAAACCGGATCGGCTCGCCAGCGATGAGCGGCTATTGCAGGTGCACCAGAGCGAGCGGCAGTGGCAGATCGGCCCCGATGCCTACTTCTTTGAAGAGGGCACGGGGGAGCAGTACGAAGCGGCCCGCTACGGCGAGTTCCGGCTGCAAGCGGATGGCAAGACCCTGCTGGTAGGGCTGCGGGATGAGGCCTACCAGCCCATCGGGCAGATCCGCGCCCGCTGGTAACGGCAGTGAGTGGCTATTTACTCTGTTCATGGTCACACTCAAGAGAAGGTTGATCGCTAAGGATGTTCCCAATGAGGATATGGCTGATCTGTCATCTGTTGCTGCTCTGCTGGGCCTCGACGGCCCGGGCTGATCTGGGCAAGCTCGAGTACCTCACCGAAGAGTACCCCCCCTACAACTACAGCGATCCGCAAGGCCAGCCCACCGGCCTTGCGGTCGATCTGCTGCAGATGATCTGGCAACACAGCGGCGTGCCCCCCCAGCCGGTGCGCATCCTGCCCTGGGCGCGAGGTTATTACTTGCTAACCCAGAAGCCCAACGTGGTGCTCTTCTCCACCGCCCGCACCCAGGCGCGGGAGGATCTCTTCAAGTGGGTCTGCCCCATCGGCTACTCGGAGTACATACTGCTGGGCCGCAAAGCGCAGAACATCACCCTGACCGCCTTCGATCAGATGAGCCAGTACAAGATCAGCGCGGTGCGTTCGGACGCCGCCGAGCAGTTGCTGCTCAACAACGGCATGGATGACAACAACATCATCCCGGCCAACCGCCTGTCACAGGGGTTGAAGATGCTGCTCTCCGGCCGCGCCGACCTGCTCGCCACCAGCAAGCTGGCGGGATATGACGCCATCCGCGAACTGAAGCTGAGCAGCGACGACTTCAACGTGGCCATGGTGCTGAGCGCAGAGCAGCTCTGCTACGCCTTCAGCCGTCAGGTGCCCGACAGCGAGATCACCCTCTTTCAGCAGGGCCTGACCCGCGCCCTCGCCTCGGAAGAGTTTCGCAAATTGCAGGCCAAATACCTGCCGGTGCGCTGAGTACTCACTCACCCAATGGGCAGCGGTTCGCTGCCCATTTTATTGATGAAAGATGCAATAGAGGTGGCTAGCTATTCCCGCCGCAAGCAGTCAAACTGGGCTACATGGTTGATTGCGAAGGATCTTTCCCGTGCGGACATGGCACCTACCTCATCTGCTACTGCTCTTGTGGGCCACCTTCGCGCAGGCCGATCCGGGCAAACTCGAGTATCTGAGCGAAATCTCTCCCCCGTTTAATTTCAGCGACCAGCAAGGGATGCCAACCGGATTGTCGGTGGAGCTGATGCAGCTTATCTGGAAAGCGCGCGGCGTGTCGCCCCAGCCAATCCGCATTATGCCCTGGGCCCGGGGCTACAACCTGCTGCAACAAAAACCCAATGTGGTGCTGTTTGCCACCGCCCGCACCCCGCAGCGGGAAGCACTCTTCAAGTGGGCCTGCCCCATCGATCACTCGGAATTTGTGCTGCTGGGGCGCAAGGCGGACAACATCACCCTCGGCTCCGTGGCCGAGATCAGCCACTACAAGGTCGGCGTGGTGCGCTCCACCGTCTCCAAACAGCTGCTGCTCGAACGCGGTATCGATGAGCGCCAGCTGATGCTGGCCAACCGCCTCACCCAGGCTGCCAAAATGCTCACCTCAGGTCGCGCCGATCTCTTTGCGACCAACAAGCTGGCAGGCTATCAAACCCTGCAACAACTGGGCTTCAAGCCGGATGACTTTCATGTCGCCTTCGTGCTGGATGCCAGACCGCTCTGCTACGCCTTCAGCCGTCAGGTGCCCGACAGCGAGGTCGCCCTCTTTCAGCAGGCGCTGACCCACGTCGTCGCCTCAGCGGATTTCTCAGCCCTGCAAGCCAAATACCTGCCGCTGCGATAACGCCCTGATCGCCGTCGACATAGGGCTCGGGATGGGACTGTGCACCCGTGCTTTTTTGCCAAACATGCTCCATCGCCTTGGCGAAATCGGTCAGCTTGGTCACACTTGAGCAGATATTCCCTTGATCAGGATGGCAAAAATGAAACCATGGATTGGATTGGCCGGGGCGCTGCTGGCCACCCTCGCACAGGCGAGTCCTGAGCTCGGCAAACTGCACTACATCACCGAAGAGTACAAACCCTACAACTACGCCGATGCCAGCGGCGCCCCCACCGGCCTCGCGGTCGAGCTGCTGCAACTGGTATGGAAAAAGACCAACACGCCGGCGCAGCCCATCACCATCATGCCGTGGGCGCGCGGTTACTACCTGCTGACCCAAAAGCCCAATGCGGTACTCTTCTCCACCGCCCGCACCCAGGCGCGGGACCCCCTGTTCAAGTGGGCCTGCCCCATCGGGTATGCCGAGATCGTGCTGGTAGGGCTGGCCGATCGCAATATCACCATCACCAAGCTCGACGATGCCAAGGCGTTCAATATCGGGGCGGTACGGGCCGATGTGGGGGAGCAACTGCTGCTCAACAACGGCTTTGACGAGACCAAACTGATGGCCGCCAACCGGCTGGCACAGGCGCTCAAGATGCTCACCTCAGGCCGGGTCGATCTGGTCTCCACCAACAAGACCACCATGGAGCAGCTGATCGTCGAACAAAAACTCGACCCCGTCCGCTTCAAGGAGCAGTGGGTACTTAGCTCGGAGCAGTTCTGCTTCGCCTTCAGCCATCCGGTAAGCGACGAGCTGGTCAAGGAGTTCCAGACCGGCTTGACCCAGGTGCTGGCGAGCAGCGAATACCCGCTGCTGCACAGCAAATACTTCCCAACCCCCGCCGCCAAATAGCGACGTCGAACGCCAACAACAAGGGGCCCATCAAGGGCCCCTTCGCTTTTTACCGTTTGCGCTTCCCTCTTTTTACCGCGGCGTCACCCCACCGCCCTGCCAGCTCCAAGCCCGACAACCAACAACTAATCACTAATTAATAAAAGTTTGTGCCAGCGCAAAAAATCACTCTTTTCTGATAGTTAGCTCATCAAAACCATAGATAAGACCACTCTGGCTCCGTAATATGGCGACGGGCGTCTGTTGACCCCTTTTCCGAGATCAATGGTCAACGGCGCAATCTGGTAGCGAGAGTCAGGGGCGGTAGCGACTTTAGCGTAGGGTCGATTAGCGAAGCGTAATCGTCCGCGGTAACCGTCCCTTCTCCCCATGTGGAAGAGGGCTAGGGTGAGGGATCGGTAACGTCTTTGCCCTGCAACAGGGTATTGCCATGGCTTCGCCAGTAGGGTCGATTAGCGAAGCGTAATCGTCCGCGGTAACCGTCCCCTCTCCCCTTGCGGGAGAGGGTTAGGGTGAGGGGGTCGGTAACGTCATTGCATAGCGGAATATCGCCGTCTAATTGGCATGGATTCGCCATGCAGGACACGAGGACTCCGTCCTCGACGGGGTTTCGCCGCCGCTGCGCGGCTTGGCGAGTGACTTTTCTTTGCGTGGCCAAAGAAAAGTCACCAATCGAGCGGCCACCCCCACTTGTTCGCCCTCCTACGGCGGGTTCCCTCGGTTCAGGCAAAAGGTCTGGCGGAACGACGCAGACGGTACATCCCTGTACCGCCTGCGTCTGCGCCGTCGTCCATGACGGCGCTCCTGACCTTGTGCCCTCACCTCGGCGAACAACAGGGGGGCAACACCCAACCCGCAACACCGAGGCCGGTAAACAGACGTAGGGTGCAATAAGCGCAGCGCATTGCACCGCGGTAACATTCCCCGGCCTATTCAGGGCAAAGATCGGGCGGGTTGTTAGCTCAGAGCCACCCCTCGCCCACCCCATGGCGAGATCAGATTGTCTCTCCTATGCATATGCAACAAGCACCATCGATATGGTCGCATCGATGAAAAAATCATGGTGAATGCAACAGCAAGCGGCACAGATATCTATCGGGAGACGGTTTTATATTGAAGGCCCGACAGTGAGTATTTCACCGAAATAACACCTTATTTCTCGAACGTCCGATTACGCTTCGCTAATCGAACCTACAGCCTTTACTAAAATTGAAAGTAAAAGCATAATTAAATATATTTACAAATAAGTTTAACCTCCACATAAAAATAAATTCTTACACATATAAAAATGAGTGAATATATATGATAGTTTTTTATCACAAAGGGACTAATTGGAGAACATCCCCTTCTATACTTCCATCTGAAAGTGACATGCTCGCCTTATCATTTAATAACTGGGATGACTATGGCATTAGCACAACGTTAAATGCGACCTTGTACATTGACAAAAAGTCAGCTTTAGATTTTTCATTAAAATTATTAATTGAAGATGATGACTACTCACCCAAAAAACTTAATGAACTTTGTGATAATGGATGGAATGGTTTTTTCCCAATACCAAAACTAAATTATGTGTCCGTACCTAGCGATATCGATTTTTATCATGTTCTAATCGCCAAAATCGGTTTCGATGATACAAAAGAGTTGTTAATGTTAATTAGAGATGCTGGGTATCTGGTTAACGCAATAAAAGATAGTAATGCAATGCGCCTTACATTACATGATAATTTTAGTACATCCCTACTCCGGGAAGCAGGTGCAAGAAAGTCTTTTCAGGATGGTTGGAAACTATTAGATAATGTTCAATCATCAATTCGAGACTTTACACTGAATACAATTAATAAAAATGGGATTATAGAGCCAATATCATTTCATTTTAATTCTGAACATCTTCCATACGATATAAATGTATTGATAGGTGAAAATGGCATAGGAAAATCATTTACACTAAAAACTTTAGTAGAATATTGGCTGGGTGTTGATAGTGGAAGTAAGAGAACTCTGGATGCTACTAATCACACTCCATTTGACCATTATCCTAACATATCAAAGTTCATATTAATTTCCTACAGTCCATTCGAAGAATTTACAATAGATTTATCCAACACGGACCTAAAAGACAAAGATGCATATAAATACTTTGGCTTCAGACAGATAAATACTGATGCGGCCGGTAATGAAAGAATTGGTATAAGTAGGAATTTACCAGCCCGAAATTCGGTAAGCTCAATAATAAAATCCATTGAGGATGATCATGAGTTTGGTTTTATACATAACTGGACAAGTAAATTCGATACCATCTCCTCTGTATTGAAAAGCGCAATAGATTTTGATTTTATTGCACTTGAATTGTCAGAGGATGCAGCATGGAAGTCTAATCCAGCACTTGTAACGCTACATATAGAAAGTAACAACAAATATTATTTACCCATAAACAACGCCTCATTTAATACATACAAGATGTTTCAGGTAGATATCAACGACATAATTAACCATCAGACCGGCGTTGTATTTATTAAAGATAAGCATAAAATTGAAATCAGCTCTGGGCAAAGATTATTCTGCTATATCGTCATAAATGTTGTCGGTCAAATTAGAAAGGATAGTTTAATTGTAATCGATGAACCAGAGCTGTTTTTACATCCGACCTTAGAAATTGAATTCATATCATTACTTAAAACAGTTTTAAAAGCATTTAACTCAAAAGCTATTTTAGCAACTCATTCTTTAGCAATGGCAAGAGAAGTTCCTGCTAAGTGCATTCATGTATATCGGCAGCATAACGGAAGAGTAGAGATTGATCATCCCCCATTTGAAACATTTGGTGGTGATATGCAAAGAATATCATCTTATGTTTTTGGAGATAGTTCGATCACCAAGCCATTTGACCTATGGGTTGAAGAAAAACTACGTCTATATAACGACCCCAAAGATTTAATTAATTTGTTAGGTCAGGAATTAAACGAAGAAATGCTAATGAAGATATTGAATGCAGGTGGCAACAATGGTATCTAGAGTTAATATTCCAGAAGATGACTCAATAGATATAGTGAGGAGAACCCTGAATGAAAAAAAGCATCACCGAGATTTTTATGACCTTATCACAAATGACTTGGTTAACCAAGTGAGATTATATCAGGAGTTAGGTGGTGACCCGACTTCAATCCAACCAATGAACTTAAGAAAATATACAGATAACGATGAAGACGCAGAAAAAAGAAAACATTCATTAATTGGTTTGTATTCACCAAAAGAAAATAAGCTTCCTTATCTCCAACTAGAAAAGATCAGAAAACATAATGGTCTTGTGGTATGCCCAAGCTGTGGTGAACCAGGAAGGCCAAGAACATTAGATCATTATCTTCCAAAGGATAAATTCCCAGAATTCTCTATCAACCTGCTCAACCTAACCCCAATGTGTGACTGGTGTCAAGGCGAGAAACTTACTGAGTATATAACACCAGATGGAAGAAAAAGATATATACACCCTTATTTCGATGACATAGATAGGCCTTTATTTAATATAGTCTTCACCCCGCCTTACCGCGCACCATTGATAGCTGTCGTAGTTCGTGATGACATACCACAAGAACTTAGAGAACTTATAACTCTCCACTTGGAAGGGATAAACTTCATAACACGTTTTAAAGAGTTTTTTAAAACTAGGTATATAAGCATACTCCGTAAATCTCATATCTGTCGCCAGCCAAAATCCACTTTCAGCATAATGGCTAGCCTCGAACTACTTTTAGACATGGAAATTGATAAATCCATTAATTCTTGGGATGCAATACTGTATCGCTCTATTCTTAATGACCATCAACTCATGCAATATCTAGAACAGGGAGAGCTTCCAGAAAATTTATAATAAAACACGTTCAAGGGAAAATATTATCTATAAAAACCGCAGCCTTGAGCTGCGGTTTTTATTTCTATTCCCCAAATACGCGTTGATCAAACCCAAACCTATTTACCCTCACTTGCTCTGCCCTCCCCTTTCAGCGAAAGGCAGTCAACATGCACGCTAAAGTCACGGGCGGGCACGGTATTGGTTCCCCCTGCAAACCGCCGAGTCGAGTTCAACGGGTCAGGAGTGCTATCAGGGATGATGGCGCAGCCGCAACCGGCATAGGGGCCAAATCGGATCAGGGCGAGCACTGCTCGCCCCCGATTTGGCGCGAGAACAAGGATGTTCGAAGCGGGCTTTGGCCGCAGCCATGGATGGCGAAGGCCAAAGTGCCGTCTGCGGCGCTCCGTCCGACCCGTTGGACGAGACGAGGGAACCCGCGAAGCGGGCGGTTTGCCGGGGAGAAGACTTTTGGTGTTATTTGCCAAAGAGAGCGGTCTTTCAAAAGTCACTCGCCCCAGCCCGAAGGGCGGGCGAAACCCCTTCGAGGGCAAGGCCCTCGCGTCCTGCATGGCAAAGCCATGCCAATCAGGAGAGAGGGAAAGTGTCAGCCCTCCGGCAGACCACAAAAAAACCGCAGCCCCAGGGCTGCGGTTTTTTATTGGCTCAACCTGTTGGCACCAGACGCCAACAAGGCCCACCGACCTTAGGCACGGCGCCAGCTGGTCTTGCCGGCACTGTCTTCCAGCACGATACCCATCTCGGTGAGACGGTTGCGGGCGGCATCCGCCGCGGCCCAGTTCTTGTCGGCACGGGCCTGATTGCGCTCGGCGATCAGGCGCTCGATTTCGGCAACTTCTTCGTCCGCTTCGTCACCCTTGAGGAAAGCCTCGGGGTCTTGCTGCAGGATGCCGAGCACGGCGCCCAGCTCGCGCAGACGGGCGCCCAGCGCGGCGGCTACGGCCATATCTTCACCCTTCTGGCGGTTGATCTCGCGCACCAGATCGAACAGGGCGGAGTAGGCTTCCGGGGTGTTGAAGTCGTCGTCCATCGCATCAACGAAGCGCGCTACCTGCTCGTCACCACCGGCAGCCGCGGCTACCGGCAGATCGCGCAGGGCGGTGTACATGCGCTCCAGCGCGGCGCGGGCTTGCTTGAGGTTATCTTCCGAATAGTTGAGCTGGCTGCGGTAGTGGCCAGACATCAGGAAGTAACGGACGGTTTCGGCGTCGTAGTGGGCCAGCACGTCGCGGATGGTGAAGAAGTTGCCAAGGGATTTGGACATTTTCTCTTTATCCACCATCACCATGCCGCTGTGCATCCAGGTGTTGACGTAGTCGCCACCGTGGGCGCAGCAGGACTGGGCAATTTCGTTCTCGTGGTGCGGGAACTGCAGATCGGAGCCGCCGCCGTGGATGTCGAAGTGGTTGCCAAGGTGCTTGGAGTTCATGGCGGAGCACTCGATGTGCCAGCCAGGACGGCCCGGGCCCCAGGGGCTTTCCCAGGTTGGCTCGCCGGGCTTGGACATCTTCCACAGCACGAAGTCGAGCGGGTTGCGCTTGGCATCGACCACGTCAACGCGGGCACCGGCTTGCAGTTGTTCCAGATCCTGGCCGGAGAGCTTGCCGTAGTCGGCATAGGATTCGACGATAAACATCACATCGCCGTTATCCGCCACGTAGGCGTGCTCTTTTTCCAGCAGGGATTGCACCAGCTCGATGATCTCTTCGATGTGCTGGGTGGCGCGCGGTTCGATATCAGGGCGCACCATGCCGAGGGCATCGAAGTCGGCGTGCATGTCGCCAATCAGACGCTCGGTCAGCTCGTCGCAGGTCACTTGGGTCTCGGCGGCACGCTTGATGATCTTGTCATCCACGTCGGTGATGTTGCGCACGTAGGTGAGGTCATAACCGGCGTAACGCAGGTAGCGAGCGACCACATCAAAAGCGACGAAGGTGCGGCCGTGGCCGATATGACAGTGATCGTAGATGGTGACACCACACACATACATGCCCACCTTGCCCGGGTGGATAGGTTTGAATTCTTCTTTTTGACGAGTGAGTGTGTTGTATATCTTCAGCATCTTCTAACCACTGCCTGTGAGTAAAATGGTTGGTCATAATACCCCGTTCGGGGGCAGAAAACGAGGCAGAAAAGCGGGCCAATCCCGCCTGCCAGCACGGTTACGGCGCCAGAGAGACTATGCCGCCAGCCCCTGATGGGCTAGAATTGCCACCACTTTATGCCATACACCTGCGGGCACTTCGTCGCCCGCATCAAATGAAAGGACATATCATGGTCACTCTGCACACCAATCACGGCGACATCACCCTCACCCTGAACGCTGAAAAAGCCCCGGAAACCGTGGCCAACTTCCTGCAATACTGCCGTGACGGTCACTACGACAACACCATTTTCCACCGCGTCATCGACGGCTTCATGATCCAGGGCGGC
Source organism: Aeromonas sp. FDAARGOS 1417 (assembly GCF_019046985.1). Lineage (NCBI taxonomy): Bacteria > Pseudomonadati > Pseudomonadota > Gammaproteobacteria > Aeromonadales > Aeromonadaceae > Aeromonas > Aeromonas sp. FDAARGOS 1417. The sequence goes on from NZ_CP077221.1 coordinate 1,209,221, forward strand.
GGCTATGCTCCGGGCTTTGAAGAGAAAGACACCCGCGCTCCCATCAAGAACGAAGCGGCCAACGGCCTGTCCAACAAGATCGGCACCATCGCCATGGCCCGCACCATGGAGCCGCACTCTGCCAGCGCCCAGTTCTTCATCAACGTGAACAACAACGACTTCCTCGACTTCAAATCCGCCACCACCCAGGGCTTTGGCTACTGCGTATTCGGTGAAGTGACCGCCGGTATGGACGTGGTCAACAAGATCAAGGGCGTCAAGACCGGTAACTACGGCCGCATCCACCAGGACGTGCCGGTAGAAGACGTGGTGATCACCAAGGTGACCCTTGCTGACTGATCTCTGCCGACTCGGCACTGACAAAACTGCGGCCCCGGCCGCAGTTTTTCCATCTGCCTCCCCCACAGCCAGTCCGAACTGGCGCCGCCTCGACTATCTGGCCCACGGCAACCCGCGTCAGCGCTCGGCCCATGCCCTGCTCACCGCCGGTGTGTGGGATGAGCTGGCCGCGCAGTGCGCCGATCTGGCGCTGGTAAGCACGCTGGCCATCGGCCTCGATCGGCCGGGCAGCGATCTCGATATTCTCTGCCAGCATCCCGATCCTGCGGCGTTTGCCGCTACTTTTGCAGAGCAAGGTTGGCAGGCGAGCGACAAGGGCGGCAATATCTGGCTGCTGGAGCGCACCTTTTCCTGTCTCGACCAGAGCTGTGCTGTTAGCGGTTGCGATCAAAGCGAAGCCAGCTGGCCGCTGGAGCTCTACGTCACCCCAGCTCCCATCGAGACGCTGAATGGCTGGCGCCACCTCACCCTGATGGCGGCCCTGCTCGAGCGGTTTGGCGATGCTTTCTACCGTGAAGTGCTGCGCCTGCGCCTTGAAGAGGGTCTGAAAGGAGAAGCAGCCATGTGCCGGTTGCTGGGGCTGGCGGGCGATCCTTATGAAGCGCTGCTGACGCTGGAGGGACGCAATCTGGCCGAGCTGTCATGGCAGCCGCCATCCCGTGACGATATCCATACCTCAACTGGCACGATGGCGCCCGCCGCGCACGATTCGTCCCCTGTTGTGTCTACTATCTCTGCCACCCCTGTTTGCCCTGTTTCGACCGAGAGCCCGACCCCCACATCATGAGCACCCTTTTTATCAGTGACATTCACCTCTCTGCCCAGCGGCCCGATATGACCGCGGCACTGGTGCGCTTTCTCGAGCACGACGCCCCCAGCGCCGATGCCCTCTATGTGCTGGGGGATCTCTTCGAATTCTGGATTGGCGATGATGACCCCAATCCGCTTCATCAACAGATGGCCGATGCCTTTTTGGCCCTGAGCCAGCAGAACGTGCCCATCTACTTTATCCACGGCAACCGTGACTTTCTGCTGGGGCAACAGTTTGCCAAGCGCGCGGGGATGACATTGCTGGGGGATCCTTGCGTTATCGACCTCTATGGGGAGCGGGTAGTGCTGAGCCACGGCGATCTGCTCTGCACCCTGGATGAGGGGTATCAGAAGTTTCGCCGCATCACCCAGCTCAAATGGCTGCGCTGGCTGTTCCTGCGTCTGCCGCTCGCCCGCCGTCAGGCCATCGCCTGCAAGATGCGCGGCCAAAGCCAGATGGAAAATGCCCACAAGAGCCAGATCATCATGGATGTGACGCCCGCAGCGGTGGACGACACCCTGCGCGCCCACGACTGCCGGATGATGATCCACGGCCACACCCACAGACCCGCCATCCACGACTTCACCCTCGATGGCCACCCCGCCCGCCGCATCGTGCTGGGAGACTGGTTCGAGCAAGGCTCGGTGCTGGTCTGCCGCCCAGGCGAACAGCGGCTGGAAATGCGGGCGCTGGCAGAGGCTTGATAGCCCGTCAGTCCGGTTGACCCACAAAAACGCCCCATCATCCCCACCATCGTTCGCGCCATCCGGTTCACAGCGCATCAGGCGCGAGCGAATAAGTGGCGATTGCTCACAGATCAGCAAAGCAAACCTGCACTCCTCCTTCAGTCCCCGGGTTGTGTGAACTCCGTCACCTTGCCCCTTGCCAATTGAGAGGATGATGGCGCTCAGGCAGAAATGTCTTTCTCGCCAGCTATTTCAACAAGTTGAGGTTTATATGCCTGACAGCAATGCGGTCGCTCACCCGTTCGATGCCAAGAAGATCAATGTCAACGATCCCTATGAGATGAAGCAGTGGGTCAAAATGTTCGAGTGCACCGAAGTCCAGCTCAAACGGGCGGTCAAGGCAGTCGGCACCTCAGGCAAGGCGATCCGAAAACACCTCAAAAAGTGAGGGCACAACCCCGTCACAGACCAAGCCTAGCTCGCGGGGCTTTTCTCATCTTGACCTTTACGTGAGCCATCCCCGCCCCTGTTTGGCGGCGCACATACCGCCATTCAACCGCTCATAACCGGACTGTGCAGCCCGACCAGCGCCGGCCGCAGTCCGACAGCTTGTGACCAGCCAGCACCGTCTGGCCCTTCGCATCCCGGCATCCCTGCCTATAATGCGGGCTCAAACACACAGAGAGGATTAATCCATGGGCTTTATCACCTGGATCGTATTGGGACTGTTGGTGGGTATTCTGGCGAAGTGGATCATGCCGGGTCGCGACGGTGGTGGCTTCTTTATGACTGCCCTGCTGGGGATTGTCGGTGCCATGGTTGGCGGCTATGTGGGTACCCTGCTGGGGCTGGGCTCGGTGACCGGTTTCAATATCCCGAGCATCGCGCTGGCGACCGTGGGCGCCCTTATCGTCCTGTTTGTCTTCAACAAGATCCGCAGCTGACCCCCAACGCCATCTATGTGTAGATAAACAGGGCACCGCGAGGTGCCCTCTCTTTTTTTATCGCCCTCACGATGTTGCCAACGGCAAGATCAGCCTCACCAGCAAGCCACCCAGCTGGGTGGCCGGCAGCAACACCACCTCGCCGTGGTGATAGTGGGCGATATCGCGTACCAGCGCCAGACCAAGCCCCGCTCCCGGCTGTTCGCTCCCCTGCTCGAGGCGCTGGAACGGCTGCCAGACTCGCTCCGCCAGCTCGGGGGCGATGCCGGGACCGCTATCCTCTACCTCCAGCCAGATCTGCCCGTTGCTTCGCACCACCCGCGCCGTCACGGTGCCATGGGGCGGGGTGTATTTGATGGCGTTGTCGAGCAGGTTGGCGCAAAGCTCCCCGAGCAGCAGCGGCTCCCCCGCCACCATGATGGCGGACTCCTCCCCTTCGTAACCGAGATCGATCCCCTTGCTCCGCGCCTGCGCCAACCGTGACAAACAGGCCTGCTGCACCAGCGCCGTCAACTCCATGGGCTCACGCTGGCGCAGCCCGGAGCACTCGTCCGATTTGAGCCGGGCCAGCAACAGTAACCGTTCGGTCAGGGCGATGGTGTGATCGAGCCGCACGGCCATGGCATCGAGGCTTTCGCTCATCAGGGCCGGATCGCCACTGCCGCGCGCAACCTCCACCTGGGTTTTCAAAATGGTGAGCGGGGTGCGCAGTTGATGGGCGGCATCGGCGCTAAAGCGCTCCTGCCGGGCCACCAGCTGGCGTAATCGGGCCAGCTGGCGGTTGAACGCCTGCACCAGCGGCCGGGTCTCCTGCCAGGGGAGCAGGTCGGGTAAGGCGGCAAGATTGGCGGCGTCGCGGCGCAAGATCTCCCGCGACAAACGGCGCATCGGAGTGAGCAGCCGTTTGAGCAACAGATAAGCGAGCAGCAGGGTGAGCACCACCAGCGCCCCCTGGGTCAGCAGGGCCGACCAGAGCAACTGCTCCGCCAACTGCTGGCGACCGAGCAGGGTTTCCGCCACCGTGATGCGGGCCATGCCGTTGACGCCCCCCTCGCCTACCGGTTGCAGCAGCATCACGGCACGGATCGGTGCCTCCTGATAGAGCCCGTCGTAGAAGTAGGCGAGCGCCGGATAGCGGTCGGTCAGGGGCGTACCGACGGGCATGGGGGGCAAGTCGTCAAAGCCGGAGATGACCCTATCGTCGATGCTTCGCACCTGATAGAAGAGGCGATCGCGCATGTTGCGCTCGAAGCTGTCGAGCACCACATAGGGCACATCCACCCTGAGGCTGCCCTCGGCTGCCGTCAGCCGCTCGGCAACGGTGCGGGCCGAGGCGAGCAGGGTACGATCATAGGCCGAGGTGGCCGCCGCCAGTGCGCCGTAGTAGCTGTACCAGGCCGAGGCGGCCCAGAGGATCAGCAGTGGGCCCCCCAGAAACAGCAGCAGTTGATGGAGCAGGGAGCGACTAATGGGAAGCCTCCGGCGCCGCTTCCAGCAGATAGCCGAGACCGCGCAGGGTGGTGATCACCACCCCGCTGCCCACCAGCTTTTTGCGCAGCCGGTGGATATAGAGATCGATGCTGTCGAGCCCTACCTCGTCATCGAGGTTGAACACCTGCTCGAACAGCTGCCCCTTGGCGACCGGCCGCCCATGGCGATACATCAGCGCTGTCAGCAGCGCCAGTTCGCGCGGAGTCAGGGCAAGGCGGGCATCGGCCAGCAGAAAATAGCCGTCGGGGTGCAGGGTCAGGCGCCCCAGCCGCAGCTCGGCACCACCGCTTTCGCTGCGCCGCAGCAGGGCTCGCAACCGGGCATCCAGCTCCCCCAGATCGAACGGCTTGGCCAGATAGTCATCGGCTCCGGCATTGAGACCGCAGATCCGCTCCTCCACCGCGCCGCGGGCGGTGAGCAGCAGCACCGGCACCCCCTGCCCCCGACTTCGCAACCGGCCGAGTACCGCCAGCCCGTCGAGCTTGGGCATCTCGATATCGAGCACCGCCAGCGCGTACTGTTCGTGGCGCAGCAGGTGGTCAGCCTGAGCTCCGTCAGCCACCCAATCCACCGCGAAACCGGCGCTGGTGAGTGCCCGCGACAGCCAGTGGGCCAGTTCGTGATTATCTTCTGCCAACAGCAAGCGCATCCCTCTCCCCTTGCTCCTAACCGCAGCATTCAGCCGCACTGCTTCAACTGCATCCCTTCGTCACTGCCATTGCGGGAGAAGGTGCGATCAGGGTCACACTCCCGGCTCTTGGTCAGCGATTGAAAGGTGAATGAAAGGTTGTTGTTTTAACAATTTCGCATCACTTCGTCTATCGACGGAGTCACACCCAGGAAAAACAACGACAAGATGGAGCACACAACCATGAAGCAACGCACACGTCATGCCCTCGCCCTGCTGACCCTGCTCGGCGCCCAGCCACTGCAGGCGGCCGAAAGTGCCGCGACCCCGAGCCGTACCGAATGCATCGCACCGGCCAAACCGGGCGGTGGTTTCGATCTCACCTGCAAGCTGCTGCAGGTGAGCCTGCAGGAGACCGGCACCATCGACAAGCCGATGCGGGTCACCTACATGCCGGGCGGGGTCGGCGCCGTGGCCTACAACGCCATCGTGGCCCAGCGCCCCGCCGAGGCGGGGACCGTGGTCGCCTTCTCCGGTGGCTCCCTGCTCAACCTCTCACAGGGGAAATTTGGCCGTTACGGGGTGGACGATGTGCGCTGGCTGGCGGCGGTGGGCACCGATTACGGCATGATCGCGGTGCGCCACGATGCCCCCTATCAGAACCTCAAGGAGCTGGTGAGCGCTATGGAGCGCGATCCCAACAGTGTGGTGATCGGGGCAGGTGCCTCCATCGGCAGTCAGGACTGGATGAAGACGGCGCTGCTGGCCAAACAGGCCGGGGTTGACCCCCACAAGATGCGCTACGTCGCCTTTGAAGGGGGTGGCGAGCCGGTCACCGCGCTGCTTGGCAACCATGTGCAGGCGGTCTCCGGCGATCTGAGCGAGATGGTGCCCTATATCGGCGGCGACAAACTGCGGGTGCTGGCGGTGTTCTCAGCCGAGCGGCTGCCCGGCAAGCTGGCCACCATCCCCACCGCCAAGGAACAGGGTTATGACCTGGTGTGGCCGGTGATCCGCGGCTTCTATGTCGGCCCCAAGGTAAGCGACAGCGAATACCAGTGGTGGAAGCAGACCTTCGATCAGCTGGTGAAGACCGACACCTTCAAGGCGCAGCGGGATCTACGCGGCCTGTTCGAGTTTGACCTCACCGGCGAGGCGCTCGACAGCTACGTCAAGGAGCAGGTGGCGCAATATCGCGAGCAGGCCAAAGCCTTCGGTCTGGCCAAATAGGAGCCGCAGCCATGAGCGATCGCATCTTCGCCGCCATCTGGCTGCTGCTCTGTCTGGCAGGCGCCGCCATCGCCTGGCAGATCCAGAGCGAATACAGCTATGAGCCGCTGGGGCCGCGCCCCTTCCCGCTCGGCATCATCGGCCTGATGGCGCTCTGCGCCCTGTTGCTGCTGCGCCGCCAGCCGGACACCGTCAGCTGGCCGCCGCTGCGTACCCTGCGCCACCTCGCCATCATGGTGGTGGCGCTGGCCGGGTACGGTGCCAGCTTCGAGTGGCTGGGCTTTCCGCTGGCCACCACCCTGCTCACCTTTGTTCTGGGGCGCCTGTTTGGCGCCTCTGCCAAAGCCGCCCTGCTCTCCGGCGTCGTCGGCGGTCTGGTGCTCTATCTCGCCTTCGACCGGCTGCTGGATGTCACCCTGCCCCTCGGCGTCTGGTTCTCTTAAGGAGTCAATATGGATACCTGGATGTACCTATCCCAGGGCTTTGCGGTGGCACTCACCCCGGAGAATCTGGTGATTGCCCTCATCGGCTGCTTTGTCGGCACCGTGGTCGGCCTGCTACCGGGCCTTGGCCCCATCAACGGGGTCGCCATCCTGTTGCCGCTGGCTTTTGCCCTGAAACTGCCCCCCGAATCGGCGCTCATTCTGCTCGCCACCGTCTATATCGGTTGTGAGTATGGCGGGCGGATCTCCTCTATCCTGCTCAACGTGCCGGGGGATGCCGCTGCCATCATGACCGCGCTGGATGGCTACCCCATGGCCCAGCAGGGCAAGGCGGGAGTGGCCCTCTCCATCTCGGCGGTCAGCTCCTTTGTCGGCTCCATGCTCGCCATCGGCGGGATCATTCTGTTCGCCCCGGCGCTGGCGCGCTGGTCCCTCGCCTTCGGCCCGGCGGAGTATTTCGCCCTGATGGTGTTCGCCATCGCCTGCCTTGGCAGCATGATGAGCCAGAACCTGCTCAAATCCTTTATGGCGGCGCTGATTGGGCTGGGGCTCGCCACCGTCGGGGTGGATGCCAACACCGGCGTCTATCGCTTCACCTTCGACAGCGTTCACCTCTCGGACGGGGTGCAGTTTATCGTGGTGGTAATCGGCCTCTTCTCGGTGAGCGAGATCCTGCTGATGCTGGAACACACCAGCGGTGGCGGCAAGCTGGTGCGCACCACCGGGCGGATGCTGTTCAACTTCAAGGAGCTGGTCCATTGCACCGGCACCATGTTGCGCTCCTCCACCATCGGCTTCTTCGTCGGCATTCTGCCCGGCGCCGGTGCCACCATCGCCAGTGCTATCACCTATATGACCGAGAAGCGACTGGCGGGGCCCAATGCCAAATTCGGCGAGGGGGACATTCGCGGCGTGGCCGCACCGGAGGCGGCCAACAACGCCTCAGCCTGTGGCTCCTTTATCCCCATGCTGACCCTGGGGGTGCCGGGTTCGGGCACCACAGCGGTGATGATGGGGGCGCTGACCCTCTATAACATCACCCCCGGCCCCACCATGTTCACCGAACAGCCCGATGTGGTGTGGGGACTGATCGCCGCCCTCTTGCTGGCCAACGTCATGCTGCTGGTGATGAACATCCCCATGGTGGGGCTCTTTACCCGCATGCTCTCCATCCCGCTCTGGTTTTTGGTGCCCGCCATCGCCAGCGTCTCGGCGGTGGGAGTCTATGCGGTGCACAGCACCACCTTCGATCTACTGCTGATGGTGGCCCTCGGGGTCTTTGGCTACCTGCTGCGCAAGATGCACTTCCCCATGTCACCGCTCATTCTGGGTTTCGTGCTGGGTGAAATGCTGGAGCAGAACCTGCGCCGCGCCCTCTCCATCAGCAATGGCGACACCGCCATCCTGTGGAGCAGCGGCATCAGCCAGACCCTGCTGGTACTGGCCATTGCAGTGATCACCCTGCCCCCGCTGGTACGCCTGCTGCGCCGCCGCAAAGCCGATCCGCTGATCCCGGACGCACGCCCGGAGCAGGGTGCCTGACCTGATAAGACAGAGATGACGGGTTTATTGATACAAAAGGGCGAGATCTGAACGATCTCGCCCTTTTTACAGACCGCATCCATCTGTCACTAACGGTATAAAAACACCCAATATATCAACGCTAATCGCCCCGCGTTCCCTGTGTAGTGGTCTAATCATCCCGGACACCATTTTAGGTGGTACAGTCGCCACCATGACCTGAGGTGTTCAATGACAAGATTACGTCGCTCATTTACTGCCGAATTCAAACTCGAAGCCGCATCCCTGGTACTCGACCAGGGATACTCTGTCCCTGAAGCCAGCCGTTCACTGGATGTCGGTGAAACCGTACTGCGTCGCTGGGTTCAGCAGCTCCAATCCGAACGCTGCGGCACAACCCCAATCAGCAAAGCACTGACTCCGGAGCAGCAGAAAATTCAGGAGCTGGAAGCCCGCATCAACCAGCTCGAACGTGAAAAGGACATACTAAAAAAGGCTACTGCTCTCTTGATGGCGGACGAGTTCACACGTACGCGCTGATAGACCGATTAAGGGAGCAAGCCCCCATCACTCTGGTCTGCTGCGCTTTCGATGTTCCCACCTCCTGTTTTTACGATTATCTGGCTCGCAGGCGGACGATTAACCGTGAACGTATGCAACAGCGCTGTGAGTTGCGCCGTTTGTTCAAAGAAAGCCGGAACTCAGCGGGCAGCCGCGCCTTGATGTCGATGATGCGGGAGTTGGGGTATCAGATTGGTCGATTCAAAGTACGTAACCTGATGAAGGAAGCCGGTCTGGTATCCAAGCAACCGGGCGCTCATCGCTATCAGGTCGCTCGGTCTGAACGACCGGACATTCCCAATCTGCTGGCCCGCGAATTTGATGTCCAGCAACCCAATCAGGTGTGGTGTGGCGATATCACCTACGTCTGGGCAGGTGGTCGTTGGCGTTACCTGGCAGCGATTCTTGACCTGTACACCCGGCGGGTCGTGGGCTGGGGGATGTCTGATAAGCCTGATGCAGAGCTGGCCATCAAAGCACTTGAGATGGCGTATCAGCAACGAGGTTGTCCGTCAGGCGTGCTGTTTCACTCTGACCAGGGCAGCCAATATGGCAGCCGGGCATTTCGGCAACGACTGTGGCGCTATCGCATGACCCAGAGCATGAGTCGGCGTGGCAACTGCTGGGATAACGCCCCGATGGAGCGACTGTTCAGGAGCCTGAAGTCAGAGTGGCTCCCGGCTATGGGATATATGAGCTTGCGAGAGGCGAAGCGGGATATCAGTTATTACCTGATGGATTACTACAACTGGCGGCGTCCACATCACCACAATGACGGGATACCGCCAGCAAAAGCCGAGGTTCGGCCTAACCAAGTGTCCGGATTTAGTTGACCACTACAAGCTGACCCGCCCAGTCTGGATGGCGTAACGCATGACGGAACTGATCCGTTGCAGCACCCGCCCAGCAGTTTCAGTCGCTCCCCTCGCCTCTATCTTGCGCAGAGCATCCAACATGATCGGCGCTGTTAGTTCTGCTACCGGAACTAGCCCCAGGTCGGGAAAGGCATCCACTTCCAAAGACTCGATCACCCGCTTGGCATGGCCTGGGCTCCAGCGAGCTAGCTGACACTGGTGCCACTCCCTGGCAATGACCTCAAAGCTGTTCTCGCTGGCGAGTCGGTTGGCCACCTTGCTCTGCTTACGGGCAAGACTGGGGTCGATACCGTCTGCCAGTTGCCTGCGCGCCTCCTCTCGCTTAGCCCTCGCCTCTTTCAAGGAAACCTCTGGGTAGACCCCTAGAGCTAGCACCTTCTCCTTTCCAGCAAAGCGGAACTTGAGGCGCCAGTACTTCCCCGACGAAGTTATAAGTAAAAAGAGGCCCTTTTCATCAGACAGCTTCTGCTGCTTACCAGTGAACTTGGCTTGTCGAGCTGCGGTATCAGATAGCGGCATGGGGGTATCTCCCGATTCAATTGGGGGTACATGACAGACGCTGGGGGTATAAGCCTCTACCTCACAGGCCAGGAATGGCGCGGGATTGCGGGCATCTGGGGGTACTTTTTACCCCAGTAGGAACATGTACCCCCAAAAGTACCCCCAAACTCGGGGGGATGTCATGAGGCCTTATGATACGACGAGAGACAACAAAAAACCCGCAAAGCCTTTAGCTATGCGGGTTTATGGTATGTCTTGAGACTGTATGAAACTATAGTTTGGTGCCGAGGCCGGAATCGAAGATGACGCCCCAAAGCCTCTAAAATCAACGAATGCGCATTATAAAAAACTCATCGTATACCTATCCGTATACCAATAATATTTTAGTACCACCGCCCTGCTGCATATTCCGGCCGATCATGAACACCGATTCCGGTTCAACGTGAACACTTTACCTCTCATTTCCTGAGACAGTCTTCAACAGTCAAGGTGGCAGTTGCTTCGTAGACTACCGAGAAATCAAGCCCGGAAAATATCCACCTTCGTTTCTAAGCACTTGCGTAAACTCAAATCATGTGTGCCCACTTCAAACCAACCACTTGGTTTCTGGAAAAAATCCAGTCCTCGACCAATCTTGATGACCCACCCATTGTCGATGCGGATCTCCCGATCGTGCATGTTCGGATTGAGTTTCACTTCCAGTTCCACATCAAGCTCCAAAAGGCTCTGCTTCAATTCGTCGAGTTTTTGTTGGATATCGACCAGCTGCGTATTGTCATCGTATCCGGTAACAAGGTTGATTTTCTTCACTGTCCCAGCTTTCAAAATACATTCACAAAAGCGAACGAAATTCTGGATCTGGTGCTGAAGCCGAACATAGGGTTCTTCAATGACGACAGCCTTAGCCCCTTGTAGATAAGGGCCAATGATCGACTCATAACTATGTCCCATATCCCCATACATGATTGTGAAATGGCGTTCGATCAATTCATCAGGCACAACGACAGAGGATATCGGTTCATCTTGGATTGCAGGTAACTCTTGTCTAACCTCTGTCGCCACGTTACGTTCATGTGCACTCTTGTCGTTGAGTTTCCGCCGCAAAGGCTGCTGTGTTGCTGAAGCATCTTTCGACTCAGGGCAATAGACAATCACCTCTTGCCCCAGCGCATTAAGGAATGAGAGATCGATGCGCGCAAACTCATCATCGGGTTTGCGTTTATTCATCTGTTCTTTCACGCGTCGACGGCACTCGACCGCATAGGAAACATATTCTTCGAATTCCTGATCGGTCGGAGAACCAGTCGGGTGCAGAATTTTCAGGAAGGCACAAACGGTTTTTTTGATGCCTTTTTCATCACGGCCTTCAACACTCTTGCCTAGACGGATCCGCTTGCTGACCTCTTCATATCGATTGGTATGCTTGAACTGGTAGTGGAATGCTTCCGCCAGGTAGTCGGTAATGAACCCGTAGCAGTTGGTTAGAAACTCACTACTGTTCTTGGGCATTTCCCAACCAGGTATATAGGCTGCAAATCGATCCATGATGGCGAGGTCAAACTCTGCAGGTAATGGCTGGAAAAGATCATGTTCGGCCGAGTTAACTACTTGGCTGATAGAAAGGTCGAAGTTGCCAACAAAGCTAAGACTGGCATCAGCGATCACTTCTGCGCCGCGTGAAAAGCGTCCATTCGCCATGAAATCCTTCATGATCTGAATAGTGTCTGGATCTTTGACTTTGATGCCGCCAACCTCATCAAACGCTACCGTGTCCCAAAAACCTACCAACCCAACCTTACGACGTGCGTTGTTGTAGAACAGTGCCGACTTAGTCGCCTGTCCACCAGAAATAAGTGTGGCGTAGGGGGAAAATTCACTGAAGAAATACGACTTTCCAGTGCCTCGTGGCCCAAGCTCAATGTAGTTGTAATTAGGCTCAACGAGTGCCGCTAGGCGCGCAATAAAATGCATGCAAACACGCTTTGAGAGCTTTGTCGGCTCCAGGCCAACGGTACGCAGGATCACCGCGATCCATTCATCACGGGTGAACTTCATTCGACCTTCACAATATCGGTCAAAATCAAAGCGGCTGATCTGGATGGGACGTAAGTCCTCAATGTAAAACGCGTAGTCGTCTTCCTCGATGGCGTTATGTGCCAACGTTACTTCAGCCCAAATCCCCCCTTCCAGCAAACGGTCATTGTCTCGATAAAATTTATCACCGATAGCGATACGCTGTGAGTTGAAGTTTTCCAATGAGGCCCAATGGCGCTTTTCTTTCTCGACATACCGCACATGAACCTTGTCGATAAAGCGATGCTTGCCCTTGGTTGCAACCTTTGACTGCGCGGCATTGGCCTCGTCAGGTTTTACATAATTGTCTTGCAGGCTGGCTAGTACCGCCTCCATACCTGCATCCATTTCTGCTTGATCGTCACTCGCACAAAAGCGCGCAAGCAGGAACTCCAACACAAATGTCGGAACGTTAGTTCCCTTCTTGATTCGATGGAGTAGATCCTTGCGCAACACCTTGCCATCAAAGGTATCAGTCAGCTTTTGGTCAAGTTCATTCATCATTTTTACACCGCATAGTCCGTTTCTAGGTCAAGTTGGCAATACACTGCATAAGTTGTTGGATGCAAAGCCTTTACCTTGAATTTACCTTCGAAATCCATGTGCATCCTGAGTGTGACTTGAACCTTGTCACCGGGCGTCAAAGATAATGTTCCTGTGGCCGGGTTGACAACGCCTCCCGCTTTAGCCTCGCCCACTACATCACCCTTTTTATTGTGGGCTTCCAGCAAAATTTCAAAATTGTTTTCAATCGAAAACATATCTGTTGTTTCAATTGCAAGATCGATGACGGGCATACGAGTAGTAATTGCCTTGGCACCGTTTTTGTAGCTCATCGCTACTGAGGCTTTCTGAAGAGCAGGCTGATTGGATGCTTTTAACTGCATCGTTATCACCGGCACAACGCACTCTTGAAGCGAAATACCGCCGTGATAATAGAGCAAGCTACTACGGTAAGCCGCCAGTGAATATGGCGCTGCTAACTTGGCAAAATCGCCCCGTATACCCATCTTCTCAGCTGAGATAACCAAGTGGTTCCCATCGCCAGCACCGTCACCCAGTGCGCACCGGTCATGAATGCCAATCCAGTTGCCAGCTGGCTTGCTGCAAACATCGCCCGCACCTGCGTGGGTGTTCATGAAGAAGCCGTGATCGGTCGCAATCACTACCTCGTGAAAACCTCGCTCTTTCAACTTATGGATAGCGACCCGAATACGCTTCAGCGCATTGGTAATCTCAGCAGGCGCAGTGTCGGGGTGATTTTCAAAGTGGCTATCTATCTCAACCGCGCGCAACACTAGCAAGTCGGTTTCAGGGGAAATATCGAAACGTCCGCGAACAAAGTCTTCTAGGCGCCCCTCTTCGAAACGTTGGCCGTACTTTTTATTAAGCACATCCATACGCTGAGCGACTGTGCCCACCGCCTGATCACCCAACATTGGTAGCAGACAATGTTCATCGTTCTTGATACGAAGTTGCTGCCCAGCACCTGGCAACAAACTCGCCATGCCGACAGGCGTGATACTCGGTAGCTGCGCCATGGCAGCTTGAATTTCAACTTGTCCGTCTTCCAACAATTGTCGCTCTAGCGCCACACCTAATTCGTAGCGCAGCGCATCGATCATGAAGTACGCCACCTTGTGGCCGTTCTTTTGCAACTTAGGCGCGACGATGCAGTCGAACACATCAGCATTCGATAGCTGTCCAGCTAGCGGCCAGCCGCTTTGCTGCACATGCCGGGTAAAGATCAGCTGCACCTTCTCGGCCAGTTTGCCATACTGCTTGCGCACTTGCTGTTTGACCGGCGTCATGATGCTTTGCGTATCTTGCCAGTCGAAATCACCCACAGCCTGCTCGAACTCGCGATGTAAGCGATCAACCTCACGCAGGTTGCTCACATAAAAGGCCACCAGCATATCAAGATTACGAGCGTTATCAGAAAGTTGCCGCTCCATGTCATCACAGGTTTGCAGCAACTCAGCAGCAGATCGAATCAAATCCCACTGGGCACGGCTCTCGCCTTTGCCTGTCCACACCGACTGCTGTCGGTGTTCTGAGATACTCATTACCAGGTCAATGTCATCGCGTAAAATACCGTTGATAGCACGGCTCAAAAATGTGCGCTCTTCAAACGGGAACGTATCTCGATTCCCCAAATCAGACCAACCATCAAAATAGCTGACCAGATTGAAATCCCTCTCAATTTCCTCTGCGCGTTCAATATAGGTAGTCTGGGTACGGCGATCATTACGCAGCCGCTCGCACAAGTCTTCAATCAAAGGTTTGGCATGTACCTCGGCTCGAGGCACATCATTCAAGTTGGCAGGCAAGTTACCAGGCAAATCAAATACAAACTCGCTGAACAAGACAAAACGCCACAACTCATTGGCCACAGAGTCCCATGTCTTGCCCCGGGTCTTCAATGTCAGCCCCATGCTATTGCGGAGCAAATCACGCGCCTCTGTCACCCAGCTATCGCTGCCTTTCAATGCGGCCTGCTGTGCATCGTTTGGCACAAGCAGCGCAAACAGAATGTCCCGGGCGGACTCGACTGCCAGTAGCGCACGCAAGTTGGGCCAGCCCAAGCCGCCGCCAATCGCGTCCACCACTGCAAAACTAGGTGAAGCATCCTGCTCGAAGATAGCCCGTATCGCCGTGGTATGATCTGGCTTCGCCTTCAGGCAAAGGCTTTGAAAGCTGTCACCATCCCCTTCAGGGAAAATTGCTCCCGCTGCAGCGATGGGAGCGAATGGATCAGTTTGCCGTTCTTCATCGCTTTCGGGCGCTTTTGCTGGCACATAAACCAAGATTCCAGCGAGCTGCCGATCGATCACCTCACGCAGACCCTGCATGGCAGCAACCCGACTATCAATACTGCTCTTTGATGCATCTACAACCAGCAGCTTTTCGTCGGCTAAACCGTTACAGACGCCTTGGTAATAGCCTGCGGGGTCATATACAACGAGGCTACCGGCTTTCTGCAACCGAGGCCGCAATATTTTGTCCTGGATAAATTCAGCAATACTCATGCGTTAGCTCCCGCTTTCTTTTTTCCACGCGTTTTCTTGGGCGCCTTCTCTGGCTCGATGTACAAATCTTCCAGCCCATGGGCGATGGCAAGGGATTTGTCTGTCTTGCACTTCTCGCGCACGCGCTCTGGCCAGTAGGTCATGGCCAGGTGCGCCCAGTCGTAGTTGCCTTTCTCCAGCTTGGCCCAGGTGTCTTTCAACACTTTTTGCCAGGGCTTATGGCGGAATAGCGACCAGAGCGGCGCAGCGGTGATTTGCACACCGTCGTCGTGGTTGGGTTGGTAGGTCGGTGCGAGCTTGAGCAAGGTGTCGCGCAGGTCGGTGAGCTCTTGCTCAAAGGTTTGCAGCGCCTCAAATTGCTTTTCCTCATCACGTGAACGACCGCTGCCCTTGATACGCAACTCTGCGCACTCACGGCTGACTTGTGTCAGCTTGCCGTTGGGGCCATCGAGGAAATCATTCACCGCTGTAAACAGCGTCTGATTATTCAAGGATGGGTAATAGACCCACAGCGTATAACTGCCGGACGCCGTGCTCAGCGGCCAGTAGATGGGCGCTTTGCGGCGACTCTTGGAATAGCGTTGCAAATGGAAGGCGAAGAAATCCTTGCGCAGCCAGCGGCGCACATCGTCCGGCACAGCAACATCTACGCGGGTAAGCACTTCTTCAACCAAGCGAGCCAAATCGTGGGGATGCCCCTTGTCGTCAACCAAAATGCCAGCATGCGCATGGAAGGGCTCAGCGCCATCGGGCAGCATGCCTGGGCTTTTAGCTGGTAGCGGATCGAAGGGTTCTGGCTCGGCGGGTGCTGCGCGCTCACCAGTGGCCAAGCGCCAGTCGAAGCGGCCAAAGGCCACGCCGACGGCCCAGCTCAATAAGTCGGCCGTTTTATCGATGGGTGAAGCGCTGCCATCTTCATCACCCTCGTCATCTGTGTCGATTTCGGCATTTCCTTCATTGGCTGCCCCCTGGCTGCCCTGCATAGCGGCGCGGTCAGACTCGTTAAAGCCGTAGAGATCGAAGGTGATAGCATCTATCTCAGCCTGGATACGCCGTAACTCAGCTTCGATAGTGGGCGGATTGTAATCGCCTAAGCAGGCACGCAGCACCGCAGGTAACGTGAAAGCGTGGGAAGTTTCTTCGATGGTGTCCAGTGTGCGTTTGAGTGACCAGGAGCGACGAGCCAAATCAGCGAGCATGGCTTGCTGCTCAATGTTCAGGTCTGGGATTGGTGTCTTTTGAATTATGCCAACTTCGTAGGAACCAAACGCCATTTGCAGGGACACCAGCAGGCCAAAGGCTTGACTGTTTACTAGGGCGAGCAATGCTAATAGGGTGTCGTGCGCATCATCAGCCACAAAGGCTGCCGGGCCTTTGTCGGCAAAGATGCAGCCCTGGGGCATAGCACGAAGGCTGAGGCCTCCTTGCGTCCGCCTAGGCCAAGTGAGTCCCGGTCTAAGGTAGTTACATTCGCGGTGGAGTACCCAGTCTGCATTTCCGTTCAAATATGGAAACTTCTTACACGCTTCAGCCTCGATTTCGATTCCTTCGGATACCCAATTCACCAGCAGGTAAATGTCGGCGTAAAAGCGTGAGAAACTGCCACCCTTTGCAAAGGGAAGCCAACCAGAAGCAGGGCGGGAAGTCGCAAAATCCTTTTCTCTTTCCCACCATATTCTCAAGTATCTAAAATCATTATTGGTTGAAAGCGCTCGTTGCGCTTGCCGTCCGTTATCACCAAGCGCAGGCAAGTTTTGAAAGAGTTCTCTCACTGCCTCACTCACCCAATACGCAAACGGTGCCCCCGGCACCGCGCGAAATGTTTCCGGCGCGACTTTAAATACCCGTGTATCGGGATCTCCAGCACGTAAGGCGGTGCAACTGGCCAGCAGGTTAGTGGCTTTATCTTTATCCGTCAGCAGGCGCAAAAATTTCGTCATGCTTGTTTCTCCAACACATAGGCGGCGGCTTCCACCATCGCATCATCCATCACGCCATAACCGAGGTCCGCCATAACCTCAGGGCGGGCAAGGCCTAATACCACTTCTTCACGCCATTTCTGATAGCTAGAAATGAAAAAACAGGTGCGCGAGGTGATAGCACCAAGACGTCCACCACTGCGTAGTAGTTCCAGCCCACGCTCTACCATGATGGCAAGCAGGTCGTTTTTGCTTCGTGGATAGGCTTTAGTAAGTTGATCCTTGGTGTTTGAAGCCAGCGCGCCAAAAGGCGGGTTCATCACTACCACATCGAACATTTCGCGACACAGATCAATGAGGCGCAATCCTTGTAGCGCATCTTGAGCAAATAGACGCCCTTGGTAGGTCGATTTCGCGGACTGGGCAAATTCAGTTAGTTCAGCGCACAGGCGCGCCTCAGCTTGTTGCCAGCTTGCCTGCTCCTGCGCGGCAAACAGGCCTGTGCCCTTGCCCACATAGACTTGGCTAATCAGATTCGGTAGCTCGCGCTCGACCTGGAGCAGCACGCCCATCTCCGGTAAGCCCTTTAGTAGCTGCAGCGTCTTTTCGAACAGTTCGGCATCGCGTTGATCGAGGTTGGCGGCAAACTGTTGGCGCAATTCACGTTCAGCGGGTGGTGCAATGGCAGCTACCACATGGCCTTGACCAATACACGGGCGATCTTTGGCTTTCACGTTGGTATCATGCCAAGCACGCTGCGCCCGTAGCCACAGCGCCAAGGTGGCGATCTGCGCAGCACGCGGGTCAATGTCCACGCCGTAGATGTTGTATTCGATAATCAGACGTGGCACATCGCGCGCAAAAGCGGCTTCGTCCTCATAAGTCTGGCTCAGTGGCTTAAGTGCAGCTTGGGGATGGGTCGAGACATCGAGCGAACCTGGGCCATGTTGCAGTTCCCAGGCCCAGGCTTCACGGTAAATCTCAAGGAACAGATCGAAGGCATACAGGCCAAAGTGCATAGAACCGCAGGCCGGGTCCAGCAGCTTCAGGGTGCGCGGGTCGCGCAGTTTGATAGCTGCTTGCGGTTGCTCATCAGGCTTGGCCAGCAAGTATTGGCAGCGGTCCAGCAGTTCTGTTTGTCCGCCCGTAGCGTTGAACCAGAGCCGCCCCAGCGTGTTATCGACCAAAAACTCCACCACGTAGCGCGGCGTAAAGAACTGGTTGCGTACAGCAAGCTCGCGGCTATTGCGTGGAGCCTGGCTGGCATCACGCATAGCTTTGCGCTCTTCTTTGGAGTTGAAATATTGGTAAATCCAACCGATGGTTTCGTCTGCCGCCCAGAGAGGTTCAATCTCAAAGTGGTTCAGTTCATCCAGCAGCGCACGCAGGGCGGTCTCACGCGGGAACAGCAAACCGTTGGCAGCATAGCGATCAAATAGAGCGGGCAGCTCTTGCGCCAGCTCGTCGAACACGCTGAACAGATAAACCTGATATGACTGACCGGTTTCACCCAGCGCCGTACCGGCAATGCGACTATAGAGCTGGTAGCCACGCGATTGGTAGCCTTTGCTGAGCGACTCGAAAAGTTGTCCACGCGCTTCCATCATCAACAATGCCGCTAAGCGGTTGAGCACGGTAAAGGCTTGCTCGCGCACCATACGGTCGAGCACAGCAATGCGATGATTGGTGTCGTCGGCATCTGCGCCCAGGTAGTGCGCCAGGGTTTGGCGCAGCACTTCGGCCGTGTGACGCTGGCGGTCGTCTAGATGGCTGAGTCGGGCCATGGGCGTCACTTCACCGGTGTTGGGGTCCAGGCCGTAGGTCTGCTGAAGCTGGATACTGAATTCGTCAGATAGCAGGGCGCGGCAACTGTTAACCAGCTTTTGCAAACGCCCACGGGTAGATTGATCAAAAGCCATGCTTATGCGTCCCCCTCTTCCTGCAATTCGAGCTTGAGCGCAAACTCATGGGCATATCTCAGTTCACCACGCAGTTGTTGCAGTTGCGAGATCAGGGCATCTAGATCATTCAATGACGTAATCTTTGTCTTCGCTTTGAATTGACGCTGCACAATGGGTTTTGGCTCATGTGCCTCTTCCGGTTGTGTCGTTTCTGCTTCTAACTCTTCCCTGATGCGCTGTTGCCCCAAGCGCTCGATGCGATGCTTGAGCGATTGCACTTGGGATTGCAGTTCGTAGTCCTTGTTGAGCATGGTGGTGAGGCCCGCCAAGTCTGGGGCCACGTCTACAATCAGGCGCTCAAGGTTGCCCAGCAGTTCGGTTTGCTCTTGCTGGGTGAGCTTGATCCATTCCGGCACGCGCTTGAGGTCAACCTCGGCCTCTTTGATGCGTGTTTTAAGCAGGTCTTGCATCGCAATCACCGTATCGCGAATGCGGGCACGAATGGTGGTGAGGCTGGTGCTGAAATCGGCCGCAAAACGATAGAAATCAGCCTGCTGCAGGCGCTCCTCAATCAGGCTGAGCGCCTCAGCCAACTCTTCTTTCAGCTTGGCCAGCAAGGCCACGTTCGGCAGGCTAGCAATGGCCGTGCAGTGCTGACGCAGATCGCGCAGCGTTTGCTCCAGGCCTTGCTCCAACTTGAGTTTGACTTCGGCCGCCCATTTGAGATTTTCGAACAGCTCGGACTGCTCATTGCCCAAGCGGCGTGGCGCATCCGACGCATCGGTAAGCAGGACGTCGTTAATCTCGTGTGTGAGATCTTGCAGGCGTTTTACTCCCGGCAGGCTCAGGGCACGCAGCTTCTCCGTGAGCGGGCCATATTGGTGCTGCAGTTGCGGAAAGAGCTTGGTGGTGACCTTGCTGATATCGTCTTCCAACGGCACGACGGTGTCGCCCGTGAGTTCGGTCAACCGGATTGCTGCGCGTGCGAGTACGTCGTTTGACGGACGGTCGCCGCCGCGCAGCGAAATGCCGATGCTCTTGAAGGTGTTGTTGGTCTTGATAGCGTCGATGGCTTGCTGGCCGTTGACGGTCACTTCGCGCCCCGCCACCTTGAGCTTGATCTCACCAGCCAGCAGCATGGCTGCCACCAGATAGCGCAGGGTGTCTGCTGACCATCCAAAAGGCGCATCAGCAAAGACGTCGGTCAGGCGTTTGCCGTCCACGGTGCCATTGCGATCGATGTAATCACGGATGCTGATCATGGCCAGGTGGTCGGTGCGAATGCTATGCCGCCCGCTTTGGGTTTGCACAAGGTTCAGCGGATCGAGCGCACTGGTGATGCCTGACAAATTACCGACCCGGAGGAATTTCTCGGCGAGTTCGGTTCCAGCGCGCACCGGTGCTTCTGCATAGCGATCGAATACTTGTTCGGCGACTTCGCTCAGGTGCTTACGCGCGGCATCCAGCAATTCGGTTGCCAGCGTATCCACTGCAACAACCTGGCCTCGGAAGATGAACGAGCCTTGCAACAGACTGCGCTGGATCTGCGCCCTCAGTTTGGTGCTGAGGTGCTCGGCACGGTCGGCTTGGCCGTTGCAGTATTCGCGGATCTCTTGATCCGGATCGCTGCGGTAGCGGTTGGCGATTTCTCGGCAGCGGTGGATGTCGGCCGTCAGTTCATCCATTTCCGGCGTGGTGCGACCCACCAGATAGATGTTGAACTTGGACGAGTTGTGACGCGATTCGTCAGTGAGACGGGTACGAGCGTTATCGATTTCTTTGGGGTCGACCAGCTCTACAATGGTTTGGATCTGATTGCGCTCACCCGCCAACGATGCGGGCACGTTGCCAGCCGATTGCGCCTTGAGCCCGGTAGAGACGGCGTAGGAGCCGTGCAACTGGGTAGCCGGCAGTGGTGCATAAACACTGGTTAATGCTTCATTGACGATGCGCCGCAGCTCAACACCGCGAAGGGCAACTTGGCTGCGTTCTTGCTCAATGTCGTTAAGCTTTTCGCTGAAGAAGCAAAGGTTGCCGTCTTGTTCGCCAAAGGGAACGATGGGGTCGTTGATTAGCTCTTCAACCGCTTTGGCCACCGCATCTGCTTGAGATGCCCCGGAGATGCTGGCGTGCATCAGGCTGGTGACGTTTTGCCGGGTGATAGGCAGGTTGCCCAAGATTTGCAGAACAGCGACGGTCTTGGCGATGTTTTGATGCAGCTCGGAATCCGAAAAGCGGATTTTGGTGGCTTTCTCGACCGATGCGTGCAAGGTGGCGAAAGCGCGTTTAATGTCTTTATCCAGTGCATCAAACAGCGTCACTGTAGTAACTAACCAGCCAACCTCTTGCTCTGCTACGGCTGGCTTGCTCTCTGTGCCGTCGATCAGAATGTCTTGTACCACCTTGATCGCCGAGCGCAAGCCAATGCCCCCCGTAGACTTAGCCAGTGCACCGAGCAAGTGCAGCAGGATGTCGAAGTGCGCAGGCAGGAACGGGTAGAGATCGACAAAGGCCTTGCGATCGAAGTCGACGCCATAGACACGTGCATCGACCAGCTTGGTGTTCTGACGCAGCTGTTGACCATACTGATCAAACAACCCGCCCAATTGGCTTTCAGCTACTGACGATTTGCCCAACAACCGCGTATAGCAAATTTCCTTGATGTCGTTGGATTCAAGGGCGATTTGGATCGGGAAGCGGTCGTTGAGTTTGAAAAGCTCGGGCGAATTGAGAGCGGCCTTTGCGTCATCCGCCGTGAGCGTTTGCTGCGCCGTACCGACGATCCAGACCTTGCCATCGCCGATGTTTTTCAGGTTCTTCGCCAAACCATCGAGGTTTAGGATCAGATTGGGCCGTGGGCCAACGTACTGACCCACTTCATCGATGATGAAGATGATGTATTCCTTGCCCGATGCCTCGCGGGCAATTTCCAGCATTTCACGCACACGGTCGTTTTCGAACACGACGATTTCACTGGATTCAGTCGTGAACGAGGTGGGCGTCTTGAAAAGCGTGGGGTACAGCTTATGCGCGATCTCAGGGATGAGACTATCGACCACCAACTCGTCATTGCGGTAGTTGTTCCAGTCTTCACCGCCCGCAGCTTCTTTGAATGCGTCTAGGAATTCGTTGTAGCGGCCTTCCTTCTTAAGCCTGCGTTCCAGCGCAGCAACTTTAAGATTGCGCGAATAGCCCGCCCATTGCAGCACCTTGTAGAAAAGGACCGTTGACACCTCTTCCATGGTCGCACCTGCGACCTGTTCGCTGGCCAGGTCCAACATCAGCACTGCAGCCGGAAAGCGCTTGGCTACGTTTGACAGCAATGATTTGGTTTGCTGACGCTTCAGGCGATCTTGGAGATGCTGAATAAATGGAACACCATCAATAGTGATGCTGTCATCAAATGCCAACCCCAGATACTTGGTAAACGAGCTCTTACCGGAGCCATAGAAGCCTGACACCCAGACGCCGACTTCATTTTCGCCACCAATATCCATGGCGGCTTCCATTTTGAGCAGGAGATTCTCGAACTGCTGGTCGATGCTGTCGGTGACCACATATTCGGAGATTTCCGATTTCAGGCGCGCCTCTTGTGACACGCCATAGGTAATGACCTTTTCAATGCTGCGATTGATGTTCTTGCTGGGGTCGAAGAGTTTTTTGATCGTCATGTTTTACCTCAATGATTAGCCGCCGACGTGGACAGAGCGGTAGTTGCCATCGTCGGGGTAGAACCCCAGGAATTTGAGTCGGGTCTTGCCGGTGCGCACACCAGGGTAGAAGAACACCGTGGGCACATGGAACTTGCCTTGCAACTTGCCTTCGATGACACCGATGCGTGTGTAGGGATGCAGCGCCTCAAGATCGGTGACTAGCAAAATGGCCTTAGGCTTGCCCTCAAGCGTGGCCAGCTTGGCTTCGATGCGTGCCTGTAATGCGCCGTTGCTGATGGCATTGGCGAGCGACGCATTGGTCTTGCTCCATGCCAATGGTGCCTTCTGATCGGCCGCAAGCCAGATCTTGCGAAGTGGAGCCTTCTCGATAATGTCAGCAACATGTTCGGCGATCGAAAAGGTCTCTACCTCCCAACCTTCATTGCGCAGCCTATGCACCCACGCGGGGGTTTCACGCTTTACATTGAGGATCTGATTGGGCGGGAAAACCAAGTAGAAAATGGGCTCAAAGCTGGCATGGCCAAACTCGCGCCCTTGCTTGATTCGCTCCATCAACTCATTGAAATCAGCTTTGAGCGATGACATCGATCAGTTCCTCCATGCTTTTATAGGTCCACCCGATATGCACGACATCAGAGGCGGCCTGAAATATGAGCAGGCCTTGTAATGACAGACGCTTGAATTGATCACGGACGTCGGCACGTTCCAGCCCGAAGAGATCCCAGTCGGAGCTTGAAACAATTTGGTTGTCGCCGAGACCACTGAACTTCAAGTCGTAGGCCAAGTAGGCTGCGACCTTTGGCAAGATGCGATACGCAGCAATCGAGCGCTGGTTGCGGCCTGTGGTGGTGAGCAATCCATAGTCGGCGCAACAGCCCATCAAATACGAGGCATTGCGCTTTACCGTGATGTCCGACCATGGCGCTTTGGTTTTGCCTTCCCGGACATTGTGTGTAATGAATTCATGCGCATCTTCCAGTTGAAGATCATTTCGGCCAGCTGCGTATCTGGGCCAATAAACCTCTCGCACAAAGTCAGCTAATAGAAGATTGGCGCGTGCAGTGTAGAGGAAGAACAATTGATTCAGCTCGGAGGATGTGAAGCGACCCACCAAGGTTTTGAGGCGTAAAGCAACATATGGGTCACGCAGGTAACGTGGTGCAAAGCACTCTACGATGATATTGCGTAGTCGCCGCGCAGTGACCAAAGGAAAGCGGCCGGATGTCAGTGCAGCCTCATGTAACTGTGATGCATTCATTCCAGGTTGATAAACCTGAAGCAGCTGCCTAGTTTCGTCTAAAAGTCCCAACCCCGCGGATAGCTGGGTAGTGTAAAGCTGCTGATTCACTCAGCCTCCCGAATGTAGGGGAACGTCTGGATTCCGGAGGTGAAGGCGGCACAATAAAAGCCCGCAGCACGTTGTAATTCGGCACTGATGTCTTGACTCATCAGCCCCAGTGACACGGGGCCTGGCGATGCGGATTCTGTTTTTTTTGCCAATTCAGTCAAGCGTGTCAGCGCAAACTCACGACTTACCAATCTAGCTTGCACTGCTTGAACGAAAGTGATGTCGTTCAGAGCGTCAGCAGAAGCTTGCTCTAACCCAAGCGGCAAACGAAATAGGTGATAGATACGGCCAACACCAATGACCTCGTCGTGAACCTTAGCTGCCGCCGCAGTTGACCCCTGGTATTGGGCAAGAAACAGAGAACGGTTAAATATTGGAGCCAAAAAAGCAGCAGCTGTAGCACCAAAGAATTGGCTGCCCCACCAATTAGCTTGGTCGTGCTCCCCTAGGTAGCCAACCAGAACCCGTAGTTCTGCGATTGTTTTTGCGATGGTATTCATCAAAGATCCTATATCGATTTTCAACGGTGCCGCTAGGCTGAACTGCTATAAGTTGCAGTTGTATCGCCCAGACTGGGCTCTTTGCACAAATGAACTCAAGAGAAACCCGCGCATTCTAGCGTTCAAGAATATTTTGTTCCTGAAACGTTAAAGTGGATCACCTGACAAATCAAAGAGATGACGATGTTAACATAAAGAGTTTCTGTCAATCAGTAACGAAATGAACAGCAAGCCGCGTTCAAAATTGACCAAGGTTAACAGGTTAATTTTCGCAGGTCCTGTAGGATCTCACGACGCAACCAATTCGGCTCGCGCGCCCGGCCAGCTCCCGCCCGGTATTGCAAGAGGTGGTAGCGTTACCTTGTGCGGTTGTTAGGCCTGCGCTCTGCACCCACTGCGCCCATCTGCAGATCCATACAACCCCACCCTAGCCCTGATCCAGCGCATCGAAGCATTTGAGGAACATGCTGTTCGGTATCATCCCGTTCAGAGCTGCATCTCGACTATGTTGGGTGGATTCACAAACGTGACTGTCGATTTCACCTGCATGCTCCCGTGGTTAACGCCCGAATTTTCTCGCCGCCCCCCATCGCCGTACTTCTTGGGGGCCAGCTTTGCGGCTAGCCATTTACGAGCATCGATCTGCAGGCGGGCACGAGCAATCACATCATGGTTAACTTTTACGTTCCCGTTGGCGTCGAGGAAGGTGTCATTGCTGCCGTCATCGGCGATTTGGAGGATCTCGTCGGCCAGTTTGTCGGCCAGATCCTCGCGCGCACACACGTACTGGTCCCTAAATTCTACGTAGCGTTCATCAGCCAACCAGCGCATCACCATGGATTTGGACGGCATACCCGGACGAGCCAACACTGCGCGTAGACTCACCCCATCAGCAATGGCGCTACATATGGCCTCCCCCAACTCGTTCGTGTATGCGCTCCGACGGCCTCTTGTTACCGGCTTGGGATTCGACGTATTGGTTTCCACCGTGGAAACCTGAGGAGTGACAACTGGGATCATAACTTGAGTTGTAGAATCCACGTGTTCTGCGCCACTTATAGGCGCCGTAGGCATAGCTGAAGATGAGGCAGCGTTAACAGGTGTTGTGACTCTTGACCATTTGTGCGTCTTGGCCCGCTTGTTAATGGCGGTATGTGAAATGCCGTGCTCTATCGCTATCTGGCGAACACTCTGGCGGCCAGCACAGTACGCAAATTCGATACTGTGCCAGTCTGGGGAATCTGTTGAATGCATAGGGGAATAGATCATAGGCGACCAGTATTTCCGAGGAGGCAAGTAGGTATCCAGCCCTACAGGGGGAGCCCCGTCAGTGCAAACGCAGCTGTGTGTGGCAAGAAGTTGTCTGTGATAGTCACTTGGTCACTGTTTTGATAAACATCCCGCCATCATTGGGCTAGCAGCTAGTGACCATGATTTTTCATGGTCTCTGGGAGTCACTCACATCACTCTTTTGGGCACTGCTTTCACTGATCCACTCATTGCGTCATCTCCCATCTGCCATCCATCAAGAAGCATCAGGGCAGTGACCCAGTGACAAACAGTGACCATGAATCAATGTTGGTCACTGCATCCCAACCCGTGCAGGACCAGACATTCACACAGTAAAGTGACTCAGTGACTATGAAATGGGGTATTCCCCCTCCCCTCAAGTTAGAAAAAAAGGCCCCGCAAGGAGCCTTCTTGTCACCACCGTTCGGCCTCATTAAGTAATGTCGGCCTACAGGGCCCGCGGAAGGTACTCCTCTGCCAGTTCGGTGAGTGCAACATTGGTTTGAGTTTGGCCATTGGTCTTGCGCGTCTTGTACTCCGCGCCCAGCTCCTTTGCAGCCTGTTTAACGGCTTTGCTGAATGAATTAAGCGAGAGTGGGCGGTTCAAGCCGTGGTACTCCAGATAAGCCAGGTAGAGGTGATACAGGAATTTTCTCGGCTCCTTCATCACGGCGACATTTCCCCCCATACAGAACCCTTGCGGCTCAGCCAGAAACGCCAAGGTGGCGCAAAAGTCGAGTACGTGGTCAGCCTCGCGTTTCACCGCCAGTGCATCAGCACCATCCCGTTGCTCCTCCAGCAGACGCTTGGCCAGGTCAGGGTCGGCAAACCGGGTCAGCAGATGGCGAATGATCACCGGTAACTCAGCAGCAATCTTGTCGCCAAGCGCCCCATCCCGATCAGCCGATGCCACCACTCGTCCGAAGTGGAAGATCACCCGGCGACGAGCGATCCCCCCATTGCGCTCGTTAAACACCATCGGCACGTTGTTGGTGGCCAGCAACACAGCTGGGATCCGAGTGCTGAAAATCGCCTTACCTTTAGGGTTGACCGATACTTTATCGCCACCAGTGATCGCCTTGAGCACGTGGCCATCGCCAACGTACGAAGGTTGGTCCGGCAACAAGATCAGGCGTTTGTCCCAGACATTCTCCAGACCAAAGTTGCTCTCGAGCAGTTTCATCGAGCTACTGCCCACGTTTTCTTGGCCAACCAGCAGCTCGCACAGACCTGCCAT
The DNA here is from genome assembly GCF_019046985.1 of Aeromonas sp. FDAARGOS 1417. Taxonomy (NCBI): domain Bacteria; kingdom Pseudomonadati; phylum Pseudomonadota; class Gammaproteobacteria; order Aeromonadales; family Aeromonadaceae; genus Aeromonas; species Aeromonas sp. FDAARGOS 1417. Next base: position 1,236,222 of record NZ_CP077221.1, read on the forward strand.
GACCGATTTGCCACTGCCGCCTTCCCCCGTCACCTCCAGGAACAACTGCCAGTCGTAGCGATTCGCCAGCACCATGAACAGCGCCGCGTTAATGCGATCCATCTTGGCCGCATCATTGTCGGTTGCGTAGCTCAGCCACTTCATGAAGTGGGGGGCACAATGCGCCAGGGTTTCCCCCACCAGCGGCTCGCTGTACTCGATCCCGTTGTGAGTCAGCAAACCATCGACGAGGGAATGCGGGCGAAACGCGCGGAGCACTAAGTCATAGACCCCATTGGCAAAACCAATCAGGTTGAGCGCCGGACGCGGTATCTCATCAAGGCCCAGTTTCATGGTATCCACAGCAGTGTTGATTATCCGGGCACTGTGTTTGGCGCCTTGCTGCTTAAACATTGCCGTCATACAGCGCGCAAGCACCGCATCCGGCATCGACTCCCACAGGCTGCCGGTGTAACGGTACACCTGGCTCGTGTCGACATTGATGGCCAGGGTTCCCAGACTAGAAACCAGTGCCTCCCCGCGCTGGCAGGCACTCATCTGATCCAGCATCAGCGCCGCGTCGTCCTGCTCAGGGCGCAGAGAAACAACATTAGCCGCCAGCAGAGAACCTGTTTTTTGGCTGCCCTTCTTATCGGCCAACAGCTTACTTTTAGGCGGGGCTTGGCGTGGCTCCTGTATCCCCTTCTGGTGCGCACTGGCAATAGTCGCCTTGACCTCCTGTACCGATTGGCCAGACGCCATGCCAGCAGCAAACAACTGACGCTCAGCGTCGGCGTGGCAGATCTCTCCACCAGCGACCAGTTGCGCCACCCCCAGCGCCTCCCGGTTGAGCGTCTCGTTCCGGCTCCCCATCGGCGCGCTGACAATCGCCTCACAGGCACTCGTCAACGCTCTCTCTCCATAGCGGCTGGTCTCTGCGGAGCTGACCATGGGGGCAATCACCTTTGGCTCATGTTTGGGCTTGGTGATCCACCCCAACAAGATGGCAGGAGCCTCCGGCAGAGCGGCCAGTTGGGGGATGGTATCGCCGCGCAGCACCTTACCGGCTTTGATGTAGATCAGCTGATTGCCGGTCTTTACATCTACGCCGGCCAGTCCATTCGCGTTGTTGACGCTCTGCTTCAAGCTGGCAAGGTCTACCCCTGCTGGCAAGCGGAACAGCCAGTGATACGAACCGTCAGGCAGGGTGTCGGTGAGCATCCGGTACTGGATCGGGAGCGTCTGATTGGGCAATCCGAGCATCGCCAGCAGATCCCTGGGGTGCGGCGCCTCGGGTACCTTGTTACCGTCCAGGTCCAGCAGGACCATTTCATCCAAGCGAACACCAAACAGGGTGTCATCCTCACGCACCATGGAGGACGGGTAGCGCTGCTCATTGCCATAGGGTTTCGGGTTGCCGTTGTCCTGATACGGAATGACAGCGTGACCGTTGGCCTCGATATTTGCAGCCTTGGCTTGCAGGGTTGCGTTCATACCGTACCCCCTACCACGCGCAGCATGGCACGCTTGTGATCGAACAGTGACACGCCGTCATCGTTCTCATAGGCTTCCTGAAGGCGGTGCATTTCCTCGATGCGCGCGCTGTTGGTGCTAGGGGAAGCACCATACAGGGCGAACTGGCCACAAATAACATCCCTGCTAATTATCCCCGACTTTGCGCGGCACAGGCTTTTGCTTGCCAGCGAGCGCGCAGGTGCTACGCTCTCAGCGCTAGGTTTAATTATCTGGCCAATATCAAACATGCTAACCGAAGAGGCCGCCGTACCATGGCGGCTCTTTTTTGCGTAATTGGTGACTGTCATCCTCGCCTCCTTACGCCTCACGGCTCTTCTGGATCTGGGCGATGAGCCATGCTTCCAACTCCTCTTCAATCCAACCAACGGCTTTTGCGCCGATGGACACCGGTTTGGGAAAGGTCGGGTCATAAACATTGGGGTACTTCGGATTGGGACGCATTTTGGCGTAGATGGTAGAGCGGGACAGCCCGGTGCGGGCTTCAACCTCATTACGGCGAATAATGGTCAGAGTGGGTTTGCTTTCTTTAGCCATGTTAGTCATTCCCTGTCATGTACTGGAACGAAATGCACCAGCATGGCTCCTTATTTTTATCATTTCGTCACCAATTCCTAACCCTACAGGGGGAAACCCCGTCAGAGACGCACTTGACAAGGGAAATTAAATGGCGAGTAGGTGTGGATGACTTCCTGGAACAGCAACGAAATCTGCTGTTGAACGGCGGAACCGGGACGGGTCAAACCCACCTGGCATCGCCTTGGGATGCAATGCTGAGGGCCGGGTCAAGCGAGTGCGTTTCTATACAGTGGTGTACTGGTCAGCGAACTGGAGCAGGAAAAGGTGGCAGGCAACGCCGGGCTGCTTGCCATTCGGTTGGTCAATGTCGATGCAGTGATTCTGGGCAAACTGAGCTATCTGCCGTTTGCCGAAAGCGGAGGCGCTCTGCAGTTTCACCTGATCAGCAAGCTGCGCAAGCGCACCAGCCCGCTCCTGACCTCCAACCTGGCCTTCAGCAAGTGGAGAAGATGACAACGGTGATGCTGGATAGTATCATGTGAGTTTATCGAGACAGGCAACGACGCCTATCGCTTCAAACAGAGGATGAAATCAGCCAGCTAACCCTGGTCAATGTTGGACGCTGATCCCTGGTCATTTTTCGATGCTGATTGACAACCCGATCCGTCTATACAGACAGACTGTTTGGCAAGTGAATTACATTGCTCTCCAACCCTGTAAATTCATGGGGTGGCACATAGTGATGCTTGCAACAGTCCAGCCAGTCAGCCCACCATTGCACCATCTGTTGCCGCTGGGTGATAAATTCGGCCCGATGAATGTAAGCCGCCCGCACACCGTTACGCTCCTTATGGCTCATCTGCCGTTCAATGGCATCCGCACTCCATTGGCCTGATTCAAGCAACGCGCTGCAGGCCATCGCCCGGAAGCCATGACCGCATACCTCCACCTTGGTGTCATAACCCAGGCGGCGCAAGGCACTATTCACGGTGTTTTCACTCATGGGTTTTGATACATCATGGTCACCGGCAAATACCAGATCAAAACGCCCGGTCAAAGGGCGGATCGCCTCAATGATGGCCAGTGCCTGGCGTGACAACGGCACAAAGTGCGGTTCTCGCATCTTGGCACCACGATGTGAATGTTTAACCCCTTCAATGGGATCGCGGGACGCCGGGATCGTCCAGATTGCTCGCTCGATATCGAGCTCATCCCAGCGCATGAAGCGCAATTCACTCGAACGGACAAAGGTTAACAAGGTGAATTTCACCGCCATCTTGGTCAGCAGACGTCCCGAATAACTATCGAGACGACGCACCAGCTCGGGAATATCCTGCAGCGGCAGCGCGGGATGATGCTGGACTTTGCGAACCGACAACGCCCCCGTCAAATCAGCGGCAGGATTGGCCTCAATCAAATCAGTTCGCATTGCATAACTCATTATGCCATTGATGTGTTGCCGCACTCGTCCTGCCAAATCAAGCGCATTTCGCTGCTCTATCTTACGCAGTGGAACAAGCAGGTCACGAGTCTTGAGTTCGGCAACGGGGCAATGGCCAATCAATGGAAACACGTCTTTTTCAAGCCGGGTCAAGATGCGTGAAGCGTGATCGGAGGACCACTTGCCAGCATTATTTGCATGCCATTCACGGGCAACAGCCTCAAAACTATTCACTTGTTTGCGGGTAATGTCGTTACGCACCTGCTGCTTATGGACGACAGGGTCAATACCCTTGGCCAACAAATTTCGTGCGGCAGCGTGTTTGGCACGGGCCTCCGTCAACGACAGGATGGGGTAATCACCAAACGCCATCAGCCCGGCCTTACCATCAGGCTTAGTGAACTTGAAGCGCCACGAACGGGTACCGTTCTTTTTGACCAATAAGTGCAAGCCATTCCCATCGAACAGGGAATAGTCTTTTTCTCGCGGGCGGGCATTGCGACACTCGGTATCAGACAAGGGTCTGGTGGTTCGCGGCATTGGTATACGACTCCTTTATCGAATCGATGTATACCTAAGCGTATACCAATTTATAGCGGATGTGTTAGGAATGACTCGGAATGTTCTGGACGTAAAAAAACCCAGAGACGTTGAATTCACTGGGTTTTTTGAACTTTTTCGGAATACTTTGGAAGTATTAATGGTGCCCGAGGCCGGAATCGAACCGGCACGACGCGAACGTCGAGGGATTTTAAATCAAAGAGATTCGTTTGCATCTCATTGCATGAAATAGCAAGTAGATGGAGCGAGTAACACCGTAAGTTCGCAGCAAATCGCACCCCGTCATAGAACATCGCATACCGCTTATCACAGAATTCGCAAAGATACGCCGCCGTGTTGGTCTTGCCCCCGATCTGATAATCTGAGCCTTCGCATTTGCAATCGTTTCAGTCGGAGTCCCCCATGGCAGCCTATTCCCCTCCCTTCACCCTGACCCACGCCATGTTGAGCCGGGTGGCGGAGATCGCAGAATTGGTGGGGCAATGGCGCTCGACGCAGAGCTCGCAAGTGCCCATGCTGCGCCGGGAAAACCGGATCCGCACCATCCAGGCATCCCTGGCTATCGAGCACAACACCCTGAGCCTGGATCAAGTCACGGCAGTGATCGACGGCAAACCTGTACTGGGATTACCCCGTGAGATCCAGGAGGTGCGCAATGCCTTTGCCGCTTATGAAGCAATGTCGGCTTGGGCCCCTACCTCTTCTGCGGATTTGCTCAGGGCCCATGGACGCTTGATGCACGGGTTATGCGACGATGCAGGACAATGGCGTAGCAGTGGGGTCGGCATCTATCGGGGTGAGCAATTAGTGCATATGGCTCCCCCCGCGACTCAGGTTCCACGCCTGATGGAACAACTGATGCAATGGTTGGCAGAAACAGAGGCCCATCCCTTGATCGCCTCTTGTGCCTTGCACTACGAGTTGGAGTTTATACACCCCTTTTCCGATGGAAATGGCCGTATGGGACGCTTGTGGCAAACGGTGATTTTGAGCCGTTGGCAACCTGTGATGGCCTTCCTGCCGGTGGAAGCGATCATCAAAGAGCGCCAAGAGCACTACTACCACCAATTAAGTCAGGCCGACAGGCTTAGTGACTGCACCGATTTTATTCTGTTTCTGCTAGAGGCGCTTCGAGATGCGTTGGCCGAAGCGATTGCCGCACAGCCGACATCTCAGCCCACCTCGCCAGAAAAAGTGAGGGTAGAAACGCCGGTAGAAATGAAGGTAGAAATGCGGGCAAAAACACCGGATGCAGTGTTGGCGCTCTTGGCGAGCGAGCCTGCCCTGACCCTTAAACAATTAGCCGAGCGGATAGGCAGATCGACCAGCACGGTGGAGCGAGCGGCGGCGGCGTTGGTTAAGGCGGGACGATTACGTTTTGTTGGTCCGCGAAAGGGGGGGCATTGGGAAGTGTTGTCATAGGACGGCCACCGAGTGTGTTACTACCGCCGCCCAGCTTCCGGGTCGCATCAGTAAACATACAACCAGCCAAGTAAACCCAAGCGCAACGAACCCCATTTGCGCACAAAGGGGACGCAGTAACTCTCTGTTTTATCTCACTAACACCACAAGGTGTAAGATCTCCATTGGGGATAATCAGATACTGTGATACTTGCCCCACATCCCAATGGATAGACTCCTATAGGTCAGCTAACCTGACCTCACCACATCCCCAAAAAGACGCATGAAATGGAATTCTCGTCGCTCGCGGTATCTGTTCTGGCAACTACTGGCTTGTTCTTGTGCCCAATATTCTTATCTGTCGGGATCATCTTGTTAATAAGAAAAAGGCTTCGCTCACATAGGGTCAGCCCGTTGACCGCCGACCTGCTCAGGCCTGCGGGTCACACCCTGCAACAGCAAATCCAGGATCTGCAGATAGACCTCTTTTCCCAAATGCTATTCACGCCATTGACCATGATGATGATCGGGTTCTACCTCTTGTTACAGAGCTACATCGATAAGAGAGCTATGAGCACGACTGTGATGCTGATTTCCGGGGTCGTTATGCTGGGCCTCTTTATCTATGGCACAACCAAAACTTACAAAATGGCCAACAAGGTTCAACACCTCAAGCTGGGTTACTCCTGTGAACTGGCAGTGGGTCAGGAGCTGGACCAAATCGTTAGGCCCCAACAGCACCCCTATCGGGTTTACCACGATATCCCGTTTGATGGATTCAATATCGACCATTTGATCATCTGCCCTAACGGGGTCTTTGTCATCGAGACCAAAGGCCGCTCCAAACCCATCAACAATGGAGAAAAACAGTTCAAGGTTCGGGTCGAAAATGATGCGCTTCACTTCCCAAACCATGTTGAAAAAGCGCCGCTCGAACAGGTCCGCCGTAACGTCACCACTGTGCGTAACTGGCTCAACAGTGCAACTGGGACCGAAGTCCCGGTAGGTGGCGTTCTGGTTCTACCTGGCTGGTTTGTGGATTTACGCCAGAAGATCACCTTCCCCTACATCGTCAGTGCCGCTGCACTTCCCAAACAACTCCCCCAATTTAGAGCTGGCTCACTTGAACTGGCTCAGATCCAGGCCATCGCGCACCAGGTAGAGCAAAAAGTACGGGACGTTGCCAAGGCTGGCTAAGAGATCTTCATTGCCGACTGATACGCCATCAGTCAGCAAACTTATCCCTCCACCCTTGAATGCCCCTCAGTTTGAAGCTCTTGGGGTATAGAGGAATACAGGGAGATTCGCAGCGATGAAATTGAAGTCACCCATTGCAGGCAAAAAGCCAGCGGCGCTATTGTACTAATTCTTTTTTGCACAAGGAGTGTGCTCGATGTCTATCTCGCCCATGGATCTCGCAACTTATTACGGTGTCGATGACATTCCTGCTGCCCTATCGATAGGCGATAACCTCCATAGTTTGCTCGTAGCCATATTCAGGAATGAGCCTCTGACTTCGCCCCGCTACGACATTCTAGCCAGCTACGATCTCAACGCCTTGAGGGGCTTTATCAACGGCGATATGACTCTCCCTGAGTTCAGACGCCAATCTGCGGTAGAACAGGAGCAGCGCCGTTCTAAACCTCTTTACTATAAGGGCCGAAAGATTGTGCATCGCTACCAACCTTCAATCACGAAGCCCTTAGCTGCTCAGCCAGACGACAAAGCTAATATAGAGAAGACCAGTCAAAATCCCACTTGGGATTACCTGCAGAAGTTCCGGATCAAAAATGGTCTGGCCGATGGCCAGAATTCTGTGTCCCTCCCCCCGCATGAACTGGCCAAACAATTCTGGGTGGATGATATCACCAGTGCGATCACGGGCGGTGCCAGGTTGCACAGCCTCCTTGTCGCTGCCGGACAAGGCGCGACGATATCAGCAGCAAACAGACAATTTCTCTTGAACAGGGGGTTGAATACCTTGCTGTGCTTCTTGACCGGCGACCTCTCCCAAGAGCAGTTCGACCAAAAAGGGAAAGCAGAACAGGAGCAACGAAACGAGCTTGCGCAACAGAAACAACGCGAGATCGCCGCTCAGAAGGCCGCAGATGAAGAACGTTATAAAGCCGAGCAGAAAGCCCGAAGTGTGCGACTTGAGGCTGAGCGGATTCAGCGTGAGAGTGACCCCAAGTACATCGCACGGATGAAGAACCAAGCACTCAGGGAGAAGTATGGTGTCACTGGATATGTCGAATCACATCACCTCAAACAGCTCATGGCAATCCTTCTCAAGCTGGATGCAGGTACACGGCTACTGGAGACTGAAACCATCTGGCTCAAGAGCAATGGCCGTGAGTACGAGACAAAGGAGATTCTGCATAGCTACAACCGACTCGAAGCTGATCACTGGCTAGCGGAGTACCGCAACAGCAAGAACCCATGGAGTGCAGTCAATGCCAGCGGACACTTGCGTAAATGCGCAGCATCGAATGAGGCGATTGCGCTGCTGAGTGCCATCCCAGCCAAGCGGCAGGTTCAGCCTAAGCTGAAATCCGCCATTCTCACCACTCATGGTGGCGCGATGCGTGACCATGGCGAACATGCTGCCGCATTGAACATGGGTGCTGAAGCTCACCGCCTTCAACCCAACAACTTTCGCCCCTGCACACTACTTGGTGCAGTCTGTATCGAGCTTGGCAACATTAGTGAGGGACATGAGTGGTATTGCAAGGCGGAAGCCAGAGGCGCTGGCCGTGACAGCATTATGTCGGATGTCAGGTCGCTTCTTACCCGGATGACAGCCGATAAGCGTGAAGCAGTTATCGCAGAGCTGTTGCGCATTCATCCCGAACAGTATCGATGGCTAACTAAGTGGCGTCAGGCCAAGGCGTAACTGACATTATTGCTAGCAAACTGAAAGTGAATCGCTACCCGTTACTGAGAATGGACTGGATGTGTTTAGAACACTGGTAGCGATTCACCCTTTTTATTAAGCCAGCTTCGCCATTGTCGAGAAGATGCCTTCAGTGGTCGAATCGATTTCGCTTTGCAGCAACTCATCAATCCGGCGCGATTGGATTTCGCGATTCACACCAAACAAATCCATCTTATCCAGCAGGTGCATGACCAAAGAAGTGACGACAGCAGTCAACATGGATGAAGCAATGATCGCAAGCCACTCTGGCATGCCAGAACTGCTTAGCCATGATTCAATGGCAAGAGAGGCAAAGATGGATAGTGAGCCCGCGAACAGCTTCAGCAGGGCATCGCCTTTCTGTGTCGACGTAGTTTTCTCATCCCGCAAGATAGGAATAGCGCTCATCAATATCTTGAACCCTTCCTTCACCAGTCGCATGACTTGCTTGAAGACACCAACAAAGCAATTAAGAATGCCTTCCATTAGCATCGAAAGGAAGTTCTTAAAAAAGCCCAGCGCGGCATCTTTGAGCAACGGAAGTGCATGAGACCACAGGTGGTCTTTCATTCTCCCCAAGCGGATCTTAAGGGCTTCCGAAAAGCTGTCGGCCCCAACCCCCTCCTCGATACCATTCTTGATACAATCGCTCAGCTCATAGTAGATGGGCTTTATCGCGAATATGATCACGTTGCCTAGCGCATAGTGACTGGATGCATTGGCCGCATCCTTCCCTAGCGTGATCTGCACTTCGTTGTCGAAGAGAACGTTTTTGGCTACGGTCACATTGGTTTTAGTATCAATAGCTTGTTGTGCCTTATCCATCGCCTCGATCTGGTTTTGCCGGGTTTTCCTATCTTCATCGCTAAGTTTGTGCTTTTTGTTTTTGAACTGGACATACCCTTGGTCTAATTCAGCCTGCAACTCATCCCGCGTTTTGTCGAACTTGCCGATATTAGAGCCGGCGTTGTTTTGCTTGCTGGTGACGGCATAGTTTTCATCAATGTTGATGATGGTTTTGATGTCGTCCAGATGTAGCGCCTTATTGCTCTTTAGCGAGTTGCAAATCTCAGCACAAGAAACGATGTGATCCGTTTCAGCATAACGATCACTTCTTCCCTCACTATTGGCCTGAGCTTTTGTCAGGAAAATGTCCTTTCCGTCGTACTCATCTTTGGCACGATAATCGCCATTAAAATGAGCCTCCTTCTTGGCTTTCATCTTTTTACCATCACGCATCAAGAGTTCTTCATCTTTGCGCGTCATGGATCCGCCATTGAAGCTCGAATGACTGCCGAACTCCGCAATGTTGTCCCGCTCATTCAGGTTTTCGGTATAGCTATCTACCATTGGGCTACTGTTTGCAGCATTCGCATAGGTAAACACCTTGCACTCCTGATACAGGCGGGAGGCAGTTAGCCCCTGCTTGGTGCCCATCTTGAAAGCCCGCATAACACCGTCGAACAAGCTGAGGAAGACAGGCTCCAATATTTTTTCGATGGCACTGCCTGTGTTCAGGCTATCCAGAAGAGCCTGAGCCTCTCTTTGAGTAGCTATGGCATCCGTGTCTTCAAGCTGGTTACTGAAGGCTTTTGCCGAATCAGCACCTTCAATGAAAGCCTGATCAACCGGGGTGTCTAAAAACTCCACCATCGTTGAAGGCGATGCAAGCGCTCTTGGGGTCTGTACATCTCTGGCTTGACGCATCTTTTCCAGACGGTCTAAATGTTGATTTTTAGTTGTCATATCGCGCCGACTCCCATTACGCTGCTGCCAGCTTGTTCCAGATCTCAACAAACTCAACATCAGCTTTAGTCGGGTTTTCTTCAATACTCGCCATGATGTCAACGATTTCGGTGAACATTCGCTTGTGATGCGGCTTATCAAAGCCCTTTTCTCTGATGAGCGACCAGACCGTTCTCAAGTTTGGCGGGGTGAGTGTCATTTCCCTGACTTGATCTTGGACGTGTTTGGATCGCGTTTGCACCTTGCCAATGCCGAACACCAAGTCTTCCAAGGCTTCGACCTTGTAGACTGGCAATGACCCATTAGCGCGGGCACAGCTAATGCCGACTGCATAGGCGCAAATGATGAGATCATCACGCTTGCTCGCTTCTTCAGTCATCGCCTTGATGCTTTGATGTAACTGAGCAAGTTTGGCAGCATATAGAGCTTTCCCCTTTTCTTTCCCTTTTTCCTCCCCCTTTTTATAGCCATCGGCATGACCTTCTTTTTTGCCAGATTCTTTGCCTGCAAAATACGTCATTAAGATTGCCGCAACCCCCCCGACTCCTGCCGCTATTCTTCCAAAGCTCATTGGCCGCTCCCTCTTGTTGCCATTATTATGAATGGTGAATAGTCTGCCATAACAATATAGCTAGCTGTAATCCCCCCACTGCGAGGCGTTGATGCGATAAACCTACTGGATTTGACATTACATGAGTAGGTAGCGGGATCACAATCACAGGAATTCTGGCGTATTCTTCGCACCAAGCGAAGTGGGTGTGTGCTCCTATTCAATCCAACCCTCTTTCGGTATCTCCCTCAGTGGCAAGATACCGGTATCGCAGTTAAGTGGCTCAATAGCATCAACTCCGCCCCATCTCTGGGCAAGCAGCAACAACCTCACCGAACGGGCCTTCCTGGCCCGCTCAACCGCTTCTCGCCGGTTGATAACAAAACCCCTCTACTGATGACAAAAACCCATCGCCGATGATGGGTTTTGCGAAAAACTGCCTGCCAGCCAATTCGTCACGCCGTGTCGCGGCCTGTTTGGATAATCCACGACACGGTAATTCCCTTTGTTTGATGGTATGCACGAACACGACAAGATTGCTCAGCGCCTCGGTATGCTCCTCACCCGCCTCTACAGCGGTGAGAAGCTGCACCTGAGTGATCTGGCCACCGAGTACAACGTCACCGTGCGCACCCTGCAGCGGGATTTCAATCAACGCCTCAGTTATCTACCGATAGAGCACCGCAACCAGCAATACTGGCTGGATCCTGGGTTTCTCAATCACAAGAACGATGGAAAGGTACGAAAGCTGGCCGAGCAATTGGGCATCACCGACTTGTTCCCCCGCGCCAGTGAACATCGTCTGGGTCAACTACTGGACAGAGGCAATCCAAGTCTCTTCTCCATCAAGGGGTTCGATGGTCAATCAGCTGACTCACTCATTCACCAGATACCGGTATTAGAGCAGGCGCTGACTCACCATCTGCAATGCTGGCTCATCACCAAAGACCAGCGCAAGCAACTGTTTAGCCCCTATCAGCTCGTCAATTACAAGGGCACCTGGCACTTGGTCGGCGTCAGCGAGGGGCGATTGCAAGCCTATCCGCTGAGCCACATCGCGCTGGTTGAGCTATCGCAACAGACCTTTACCCGTGATGCTCTGATTCAGCGGCAAATAGATACCGATCCGACACTCTGGCGCTCCGGCATGATTGAGGTGCTACTCAAAGCCAGTGCCTCTATCGCCATCAACTTTCAGCACCGCCCGTTGTTGCCCGAACAGGAGATTGTCAAAACCCTGGATGATGGTTCGCTGTTATTGAGCAGTCGTGTGCTCGATGCCAACCAAATTCTGCCTGTCATCAAATCCTGGATGCCGGGGCTCACCGTGATCTCACCCGGTTTTATCCATGAGCAGATCGTCCGTGATTTACGCCATCTATTGACCCTGATGAGTCAGGCTCCACCCTGACCCATTTGTGACAAAGATCCCAGTTTATACATCTGGCGACAGCGCCTGACATGCCACGACACCACCTGTCGCCGCTGTTTCACATTGTCGTCAACCATCCCGCAGTCGATATCCAAGGAGTAATGCATGAACACCATCAGCCTACAAAAAGTGTCCGACAACACTCTTTGCTCCACCAGTCCCTATGAGCCACTCTTCGATCATGTCGCCGCCCATTTGCAAGCCCAGGGCGGCACGTTAAAAACCATCGAGCGCACCCAAGGCAGGATCGAAGCCGCATGGAAATATGGCTTTAACCCTTTCGGTATGCGCATCACCGTGAATTTCGCCTCCCAAGGCGATGAGACCATCCAGCTCACCCTCAATGGCTCGTTTGTCGATGCCATCGATACCTTCGGCGCTGCACAGAAGAAAGCCAGGGCAATCACGGATGAACTGCTGAAGCCTATCGATATCGCGGCATGGCCGATTAAAAAGGGGGCAGCATCCTCCCAGCAACCCTCTGCCGCGACCACTCCGCCACAGGCACCGCTAAACGGCGCAAACGCCGTTGCGCACCGTGGCAAGCGCAAGGGGCTCACCGCAGTGCTCGCATTCTTGGGCGGCGGCATTGGTCTGCATAAGTTCTACACCGGGAACTGGGGGTGGGGGCTTATCTACCTCGTGCTCTGCACCACCGGCCTTCCCCTGATCTTGTCCGTGATCGAGTTCATCCGTGTTTTGTGCCTGACGCAGGAGGAGTTTGACCGGCGCTATAACTACCGCCCCATATCCGCGTTTTCATGGGTGTGGTGAGGAGCGCCTTGTATGAACATAAAAACTGCTGTCGGTTTACTGATGCTCTGCTCGACAGGCGCTTATGCTGGCGTACTCAGCCTGCTGGATGTGGCAACCCTCAAGGAAAGCGAGCTGGAGATGTGCCCGAACATCTCCGTCGAGAAGATGGTCAACAGCTTTTTCGAAGACCCCGAGTGGATCGGTGGGAAAGCAGCGGATGGTCGGAAATTGGTGAATGTCAGCGGCACCATCACCTATGCCAGTCAGCCCGCACGGGCCATGGTGCAGGTCTGGATGCAAGATGATGGTTTTTCTGTGGAGGCGCTGGAGATTAACGGGCGACCACAGCCAGAGGGGATGCTGGATCTGCTGCTAGAGAAAATGTGCCAGAGCGCCAGAGGCGCTGACCATACCGGGGATCCACAGCAGCAAGCCGTGGCGCTGCCGTTCACGGGAACCCGGTACTTCAACTTCGGAGGTGAAAATGGGATTCAACAATCCATCACTATCGCCCCCAACGGACGCGTCACATTGAGATCCCATGGTGCGACCTCTGTCTCAGTCGATTATCAGGGCACGTATGAAAACCCACTGCTGACCCCGGCGGGTAACTACCGCGTTCATGCCGACAAGATATATGTCACCGACGAAGGCGGAGACTTCCCTGCCCCATCAGAGTGCGAAGTCATCGTGTGCGAGACAGAACTGTCTGCACCTTGATGCACTGAAGCCGAAACACAACGAAAAGTTCGGTGAATAGAAACTCATAAATCAGAGGCTAATCAACATTTTATAGCCGTACACCGAGATAAAATTATCACGATGATAACGGACCATGCTCTGGGCGTTATCGCATACCAATAATAAACGGGAAACTAACAATGAAGAAAACCCCCTTGGCCATGATGTTGATGGCTACTTTATCAGGCTGTGGCGGTGGTGGTAGCGACGGTGGAAACACGGATAGTCCAACCCCACCGAGTGCCTCCTTGGCGATGTCAGGAAAGGCGATTGATGGATACATTCAAGGCGCGACCGTCTATCTCGATCTCAATTTCAACCGTCAGTGGGATGATGGTGAACCCAAGACAACCACCAATGATGCCGGGGATTATCGGCTGGAGCTGCCGATAGACCTGCAAACCTGCGCTCAATATGCCCCCTTGGTGGTCGATGTACCGGTGGATGCCGTGGACCAGGATCTTGGCCCGGTGACAGAAGCCTATCAGATGGTCCTTCCTCCCACCTTTGCCCCCATCACCAAAGATGATGCCTACCATGTGACACCGCTGACCACGGTGCTCTGGAGCAGTGTAGAAAGTGAGCTGGCAGCCCAATCACAGACGACTTGCCGGACCGTCATGGCGAACCGGCAAAAACAGGAGCAGTTGATCGCCTCGATGAAACAGGCCGTCAGCCGTGTTGTCAGTCACTACAACATCTCTGAGCAGAAGCTGTATGCGGACTTCATCGCCAGCGGTGATAGCGAGACAGCCACGCTGGCCCAGGAGATCGTGCGCGGCTTGCAGCAGTCTTTTACCGAGACAGAAACCTTGAAACGGGAAAACCCGGACGCCAACTTTGTCTATGTCGATTACCACAAGGGGGATAGTCGCGACCACAACAATGCCTATCCGGATGCTTGGTATCGTGAAATCCAGTTGCAAGGGGCAGCCCAAAGCAGCACCGAGCTGGTGAAGGTGAGCGATGATTTCGCGCAAATTATCAAGACCATCATCTACGGTGAAGAGCGCCAAGTGACAGGCAATAACTACACCTACACAACCCGCTACGACTTTGAGTCGCGCCATGGGGACAACACCCCCTATAGCTGTGACATCAAGGAGACCCTCTCGGCCCGCTCAAACGCCAAGACGTACACACTGGTGAATCTGGCCGAAGCATCGGCAGAGAGCTTCAACGACTGTGCTCCTGACGATATGGCGGCAGCGATCACCCACCGTTACACCACCATCAGCTATGACGCCAACGATCTGAGTTACGTCACCCAGTTCATCTATAACCGGCAGGCGGGCGCATTTAGCTTCCTGAACGACTGGGTAGGTCTGGAAGGGCAGCTATCCACCCTGAATATGGGTGAGCTCACTGCGGCTCTCGAAGCCCTCCCCTATCAGTATGACGAACCATCCCAAGATCCTGATGCGGCTAGCTGGGTCAAGAGCATGACGGCCAGTGAAAATGGCAATACCATCAGAACCAGTTACGACAGCAACGGCCTCTATCAGAAGCAGACAACCTATGCGGACGGTACTCATAGCCTGGAATGTGGCACGGACGGCATAAACTGGGGAACCTGTCAGTAATCCGGCACCATAGAGCAGAAAACACAGAGGCCAGGGCCGGGCGGTACTGGCCTCTTTATCACACAACTTAGCTAAAACGGAACGGTCCTGACTGATGGCTGAGCCACATCTCCTGATCCAGCTTCAATCGCCCATATGAAAATCCATCATCCTGCGCAACACGCGTGAAATGCGCATTGCCGACTGTACGTAACCATCTGATTTATTGACGAAGAAGTAATAGGTGTGACAGCGCCATTGGGGATACACTGAATCGCCCCTGTACTCTAGACACATCCCATTCATCATGGTGGCGGGTTTAGAAATCTGCCGGGCTCAGCTGAGCATGGTCATGTAGTGGTAAACGTTATATGAATATGGAGAAGATGTGGAAAAGTTAGCCCGGAGATTAGCCGCGATTGATGAGTTGGAAACTTGGAAGCTACATTGTCATGGGTATAGTGCTCAAGATAAACAGTCGGCTTTTGAGCGTGCCCAACCTCTCTGGGTGAAGCGCAAGGTCTCAGAGGGTACTCTATATCTACATCCGGATGTTATTGCTGAACTTAGAGGGCAAGATTGGGTCCCAAATGACCTTCAGAAACGCATGATATGGGCAAGCCTGTTAGCCTCCGCTGAAGGAACCACCAGCAGGGAGCGTTTTAAAACAATCAAAGCATGCATACTAAAAAAGTATGGTCGTGATTGGTGGGAAGATGTTTACCGCCGTCAAAAACGCGCATTTGCGGCCAAAGAGCGTATCCGTAAGCAATCTGCATCCAATGGGCCTGCTGTTAATATGCTCATCGCAAATACACTCTTGTTCGGTGAAGCTGCCAGAGATCAAGTTAAGACGGCGTTGAGTATGATACCTAAGGACTAAAAGTAGTCACTCCCCTCGCCCTCCTACATTCCGATCCCCTGAAATACTCAACCTGAGAAGACTGAGATGGCACGCTACGTGACAAAGCTCTCAATTCTTGATTTTGGCCTTTGGTAACTTGATGCTTACTTAAGCTTAAGCCTTATCAGCATCAAACTGCTCCACAATTGACCTGTCGTTATGATAAAAACGTAAATTTGATCCGTTCCATTATCGTGATTGGCAATTAAAAAGGTTGTTCGCCCCGATGAGGCGGTAGTATATTGCTAGAGACATTTTTAAACCCTCTTATCACTTGATAATTAAGATACATATATGGCAAAAGAAAAATACGGTTTAATACCACACAATGATAAAGACGTTTTATCTTTTAAAGCTATGTACGGAGAAAGTGTTTTAGAAGAGCTATTTTTAAATGCGGATAAGAAATTACCTAAGAGTAATAACTTAGGTCTCAAAGAACTACAAAAGCCTAGCACTCTTCAATTTACAACTGTTGATGACATTGAGCTTATTTTCAACTTCCAGCAGTATCTGAGTAAAAAACTACGTAGCAAAATAAATAACTATCGACACAAAGAAACCGCTTTTCAAAATACTTTTGAGCATTTGATGGCGCTCTCAGAAAGCAATGAAAACCTCCCTATAGATACCTCTGTTATTGAGGATATAGTAGTCCAACTACAATCGCTTGCTCACCCCTCTCCCCAAAGGGTAAATTTCCACGGCATCATTGATGGAAAACATATTGGTAGTAAGCTCGATATATTGAAGATGTCGAATGACATTAACAATTCTGCACGTGACATCGCGACAAAACTGATTTCCCTGACAAATGAAGTATATCAATATCCGGATAGGTATACGCTTGTTGGAACATCGACTGAGTTCCTGTCACATCTAGCCAACCTTCTTTTAATTTATTTCCCTCTGGATATTACTGAACAATGGTTAGAGTTTGAAAAGAATGCTCGGCATCATCCTGAAAAAAACACTCCCGATGATTTATTTATGGCAATCGGGACTAAAGTCTCAATGGAGTTTGGATGTTATCATCATATAGTCAAGACATTCCTCACCGCAGCCTATCTCATATTATTACACATTGAAGAGATATTCCCAGTAAAGGAACGTAGCAGGACATTATCCCCTGATGAATACATATTTTTTACACATAATCGCAGAACATTCGGAGAAGGAAAGACAAATAAATTAATGTCGATACCAATTTACTATAGGAATATTACCTACAAGATTTGGCTATACTATTGGCAACACTCTCAACCAAAATTTAAAAATGCTACCCCTGATACAATCGACGAACTACACGTGACTGGTCCGGAAATGATTATGGCGCTTGCCGAAGCGTTTCCTTATACGCGGATGGAATTCGATGGAAAATCCAGCGCAGATGACTTGGCTTCCAGGCGAAATCTTATTTCTGATATATACAAATACTCATCACTCGTTGACCACTACTTCAAGCACGAGGGCTGATGCTTTGACCAGCATGCATCACGCATGAGATAGTTCAAACCACGCATTGATTACTGTTACCTCCCCACTATCAGGAGGTAACAGTCATGCCCATCATCCCCCTACACTTCACTCGTAAAACCCTTGATGCCCTTCCTCCCCCTGCGAACGGGAAGCAGCAGGAGTACAAGGACGTAACGCATCCTCAACTTCGGGTCATGCGTTACCCTTCATCACTCTCTTTTCTGTTCAAGACCACCCATCGCTACCAGCCGATCTGTGAAACGCTTGGCACGTATCCATACATGTCGATCCAGGATGCTCGTAGCGCTGTTTATGAGCGAATGCAGGCACTCCAAAGCGGCACTTACTCGCTAGGCAAGAACAAACGGCTCGATGAGGTCTATCAAACCCTTTACCTCACCGACCTCAAGCTGAACAAACGTAATACGGCATCTGAGTTGTATAAGGTGAAGAAGTATATCCTGCCTCGCTTTGGCGACAGTAAGATCGGAAAAATCGAGCGGCAGGACATTGAATCGTTCAAGCTCGACCTCTGTGCTCATCTCCAGCCATCCAGCGTAAACAAGATCCTCGCCGCCCTCTCCCGCATGTTCACGCTGTCGGTCGAACATGGCTATCTAGCTTCTAGCCCCATGAACGGGATAAAGAGACTCAAAGAAAACAACCAGCGTCACCGAGTCCTCACCACGGATGAACGTCAGGGGTTTATCACGGCATGCCATGCGCTACAAACACCTGGGGCCAACTCCTTGTTGCTTTCCCTCTATACAGGGATGCGGATCGGTGAAGTGCTCTCGATCAAGAATTCGAACGTTCATCTTGATGCTGGTTATCTCGTCCTTCCCCTCACCAAAAACGGCCAACAGCACGTTGTACCGTTATCGACGTCAGCCATCGCAACGATTAGAGAGCAGCAGACAGCGTTCGGCATTCAAGACTACTTATTTTTCTCTCCTAACCGGGCCAATGCACCTTTAGCGTATCCGCGCCATGCCTTCGAACGAGTCTGTAAACATGCGGGGATCCAAGGTCTATGTATTCACGATTTGCGCCGCAGCTTTGCCACCACCTTGCTCCAGGAAACCGGTGATCTGGCCTTGGCGGCCCAGACACTCAACCACAACTCCCTTGAGACGACACGGCTATACGCAAGATATCAGGTCAACGAGCTCATCGAAAAAATCAACGTCACACAGGCTAGTTGGAGCAGCGTGCATGACAGATGAGATTTTCTGTTCTCGATTTTTGGGACAGTAGCTCCAGTCGAACGAACAGCACAAACGAGAGGAAGCAATGGACGAAGACAAAATGATCACTCGAAGCGAGTTGGCCCAGCGGTGGCGAGTCAGCAAGAGCTGGGTGGACAAGCAGATGGTCATCGCCCCTGAGACGTTACCCCCGTTTGTAACCATCGGTCGGCAGACCCGCTTCCCCATCCAGGAAGTCATCCGCTGGGAAAATGAACGGCTTTCTCGGCTTACTAACTGATAAGAAGGTAAACATTATGGCAATGCAAAGCACTACCCAAGCTCAAACCAACAAAACTTCTTCGTTCGTGCGTTGTGGCACCAACCTGTTGAAACTCAGCGCCCTCACACGGTGCCAAGTACTGCCGACACAGGGTGATGATGGCTCCTACTACCTCAATATCTGGCAACAAAATAACCCACTGCAGGCGGCGGCTGGGGTGAAGTTTGATACGGAAGAAGACGCTCTGGCTGAGATGACCCAATTGTGTAAACAAGTTCAGCGCCAAACCAAACGCAACCTGCTCGTGCTTGCCAACGGCTTCGTCGACATTGAATGGGTTGATCGTGTGGTTTCCATCGATAAGAACGAGACGTTGCTCATCGGCCTGTTTAACGAATCTCCTCAGGTACAACCCCATTGGCTTGTGTTCAAGACCGAAGAAGAACGCAGCGCTTGCTTAGACACCATCACAGCCCGGCTGCTCTAAGACATCTAGCCAATCAACTGTAACAAAAGGGCCTGAGGGCCCTTCTTCAATTTCTGAGGCCAGAAAAAATGAGCAACTTGGCTATCCCCCTCGGTCTGTACGACATGGATTATGACCATGTCATGCGTGAAGGCAAAGTCATCACCAAGCCTGCCGATACCAGCAATACGCCCCTATCTACTGATGTGACAATCGACTTGTTTGCTACGGCAGCATCACCGTTGGATGCTGTTCTCGCTTCTATCTGTGAGTCCCCCTTACTCAACAACGGCAAACTGGTTACCGCAGACGGATCCTCGATTGCTGACGACACGCAAATCCCCGGCTACCTGTTGTCAGCACAGGAGAATTCAACCAACAAGGCACTGCGGTTACGCACCCAGCATTATCTCAAGCCTGGGGAGACAGTGGTTCCCGCAAAAGGTGAAGGGATCCATATAGGCATAGACAGCGAATACGTATACAACCCCAAGACAATGCACAACGACATTCTCTCCTACCAGTTCTTTGCCAAAACTGAAAAGGGGGAGCACGCAGACATCATTTATCCCGCCTCTTCGAAGAAATCTGACCGACTGAGCTTTGAACGATTTATCAGCCACATCATTATTGAATGTAAAGCGAAGGGGCTAATCACAGAATGGCCCAAGCACGTCTTTGTGTATGCTCATTTCCTAAGAGCAGACCTTGCCTCGTTTGGCGACTTCTGGCGGTTCAAAACTCAGGTTAATGGCATTCGCCGAACAGTGGCATCAGTAAACAATGCCTATGGCATCGATCTTGAGAACATCTTGCACCGTCAAGCTAAACCGGCCCCGCTGATTTTGCGAGACAAGCAGCGTAAAGCCCAACGAACCTTGATCACCTTTGTCGACACTATGCTACACACCCCAGGTGGTGCTGGTCTTGCAGCCGTTGGTGAACTCATTGGCTTACCAAAATTGTCCCTCCCTGCGGATCACTCCATTGATCGCATGGATGAACTACTCGCCGGCAACAAGGTAGCCTTTGAAGCTTATGCCCTGCGCGATGCCGAAATCGCAGTCAAATATGGCCTACGACTCCATGAATTCGCTAAGACACTGGGGCTTTCATCCCTGCCAAAGACGATTGGCGGCTGTGCCACATCGGTGTTCCTGAAACATCTGCGCGAAACGGGCCAAGACCGGGATCAGCTATTTGGAACCCATGAGGTGGTGCAAACTGGATGGAACAAAAATGCATCCAGACCTGTGACTAAGACGATTCGGGAGATGACCCCTGCTGCAAAGCTATTCGAGAGTCTTGCCATCGATTGCTACCACGGTGGACGGAATGAATGCTTTTGGGGTGGCCCGACCCCACTATCGCTCTTCAACGATTTTGACCTCAGCGGAGCCTATACCACAGGGCTCGTTGACCTTTTTCCCCTTGATTATGAGCGAGGGCGAATGACCACGAACACAGCCGACTTCTGTGGCCATGTCTTTGGTCTTGCTCGCGTTAAATTTAGATTTCCAGACGGGACTCGTTATCCCAGCCTACCGGTGCGTACTGAAATTGGCCTGTTGTTTCCCCTCACTGGTGAATCTTTCTGTACCGCACCAGAGATCGAGGTCGCACTCCGCATGGGTTGCCAGATTGAGATACATCAAGGTGTCATCATCCCTTGGGCAGATACGACGCAGCGCCTGTTTGAGCCCTTTGTCTCGCAGGTTCGGGAAAAACGCCAATCGTATGTGAAGAAATCCTTCGAAGAGCTGCTTTGGAAAGAAATTGGTAACTCTCTCTATGGCAAGCTGGCGCAAGGTCTGAGGGGGAAGTCTGCCTTCGATACATCCAGTGGATTGAGCAAGCCTATTGAGCGCTCAGCCATCACCAACGCATTCTTTGCCGCGCATACGACCGGCCTGATCCGTGCCGTACTCGGAGAAGTCTTGGCTACCATCCCCGCTCACCGAACGGTGGTGAGCGTCACGACGGATGGCTTCCTCACCGATGCAACCTATGACGAACTTGTGCTGACTGGCCCGATATGCAGCAGGTTTCAAGCGTTGGGTGAACGACTGGATGGCCCTGGCTTTCGGATGCTGGAGCAAAAACATCAGGTTAAACAGGTCATCGCGATGAAGACTCGTGGTCAACTTACTCCCGAAGGCGTTGAGGGTCAGCCCCAGATCCTGGCCAAGGCTGGGGTTAAGCCCCCCTGCACTAAGGAGCTGCATCAGGCGTACATGCTTGACCTGTATCTGAATCGTACCCCCGGCCAAAAAGTCGATAGTGACCATTTAATATCTACGACTGAAATGTGGATCAATGAACGCGATCTTGTCTCCGTGAGCAGGTCAAAGACCCTGAATCTTGAGTTCGACTTCAAGCGGCAACCCATGCTGCCATCAATGCAGAGTGTGCTAGACACCGAGCATATTTGCTTTGATACACGCCCCTGGCCGACGGTAGCAGCCGCTATGGAGCAACGTGTGGTATTCGATAACTGGCGGCGAACGAACTGCCTGAAGACCCTCAATGACTGGGAGAGCTGGGAGGATTACTTCGTCTGCAAGACGTCGATAAAAGGATTGCCAATGCGTGTGACGGATGAAGGTTCGCTTGGCATCCTAAAGCGGGTTTTCCTGCGTGCTTATACCCAGTCCGCTTTCGGTATGACGAAAACGATGGGGTACGATGAGCTGGCCGAATGGCTGACCATCAATGGCTGCCCAACCAGTGTTGATGACTGTAAGTCCGCCAAACGCGCCAAGCTGGTCGGGCAGTGTGTACCGGTGACGACGCGCACCGTCCGCCTGGTGCGGGTGATCCTGCAAGAGTGCCCAGGGTTAGAGCTGGGGGCTCTGTTCAAGCCGGAGGACATGCCACTGCTCCAAGGCCGGTTGAACAACCCCAAGACCGAGATAGCGCAAATCACGCAGGATGCGCCGAGTCATGAAGTGATAACCGACTGATTGATATAGCAATATCTGGCTGGTGTAATAAGGTAATTGGGGAAGCAACTATATATGTTGCGTCCCCCTTCTCTTTACGTCGCACTGTTATGATGGGAATACGCTTAGCTACGGTGAATAGAACCTGTAATAGAGAACTTCTCGGTTGTTCCATCTGTACGATTGACCCAAAAACACTTGGTGCCAAAATCAGCAGAACGAACACTGAAACTAGCAATTCCAGGCCCAATTTTTAAAGCTGCATTTGGATGATTCTCCAATGCTGCTCGCAAAACAACTGAATCTTCTGTACTAACTCGATCACCCAGATCATATCTGTGGAGCATATCTTTTAGATATGCGACAGCATCTCCCCTTCTATCAAAATGCATAGGACCAAGACAGATTGGTTTAGCAGGCATATAATCTCCACTCCTTGGTTATCAGTTTGTTTATCTCTGGCTAATGAGAATTTCACGTACTTCACGAATAATGATGGCTGGAATATCCATTGATTGGAACTGATCCAGACGCTCAGAAATCCAAGTAATACATCCCTCTTTACTGAGGTCGTCTCGGGCAATTTTCTCGTATAAAGCTACAGCGCTCATACGAGAGAGGCCAAGCTCCATGAGCGAGAGAAGAGTCCTCGACGAGACACCAAACTCAAGCTGCGTTCCGATATCCAAACCGTCGTCAATCAGATCCTCACGGCCAATCTCTCGTAGATGCAGATGCAATACATCCATATACGCTGAAAGGTATTTTGGTGCTTTAAACCGGGCTATTTGCTCCACCAATTCCATCGTACTGCGAATTAACTCAGGAAGACTGAAAGTCCTACCAACCTCTTGGTGCCAATCGATACTGTCACGGATAATTCTAGCCAACGAGTATCCCTTTAACCATTTGACAACAATCAATGCGTACAATCTGATGCGAGATACAGGAGTAAACGCAAGAAACAAGTGTTCGTTGACTCTCCCCATAATAGTAATGAATCGGTCATAGCTGTCGTTGCTCGCAACTTCAGCAGGGAGCAAGTTTTCAACATCACCAGTGTAAGCACGAAAAGCGTCAAGAAGGCGCTGAAGGCCAATAGCATTAACCCCAGGATGTCGAGCGGCTAATTCGACACTGATTTCGATCTGCTTTGCTATAGTTCCTAACACATGGTCGAGATTAGCAATAGATTCAGCGTTATGACGTTTCGCGAGGTTAGCCGCTGATATTGAGCCAAGTCGCATGAAGGTTGTGAGCAGATAAGCACCAACCTGCTCAAATTTATCTTTGTCCTCGATACTGGAGAGATCCGTAAGTCCGCGTTTGGATAGATAGTCAGCCATGTCATCGCCAAGCTCAAGAACTGCGTCGCTTTCACGCTTAATGGGATAGCGTGCACGACCAGGAACTCCTGTAGGCCACGCTTGCTTGTCTTCTGGGTCAATGCAAATGATGTTTCCTTGGAACTCATCCCCCCATCGGCCTGCACGACCAGCCAAGTTCCAGAAATCGTGCGGTTCCATAGGATGCCCTTTTCCTTTACGCGGTCCGCGCACAACAATTGTCCGACAGGACAAATTCACGCCTTCTATCAATGTGGAGGTGCAAACTAGGAATCGTATCTTTCCTGACCGGAATAAACGCTCTATCTCTAGTCTGAGCAGTGATGGCATGTTGCCATAGTGGAACGCCACTCCGAGCTCAACAAGTGGTGCCAGGCGGAAGTCCTGATGCACTCCTTTGCGAGCAAGCTCAGCAAGCTGGGAAAGCTCCGAATCAACGAACTCAATTTTTGGTAAGAGCTGACTGATTAAGTCCGCGACCTCTTCTGCATCTCCAGCGCCGTTGGCATAAACGAGAGTTCCACCTCTTTCGCCTACAGCTGCTGCGATAAATGCAAGGCGCTTTTTGAGTCCCGACGGAGTGCTCGCTAGCTGAAGAGTCCCTATTGGAAGCGTTGAGCTGTGCTGTTGAAGAGTCAGTGCCCACAACTTTGATTTCCGTGGTACCTGAGATGCGACCATCAGATTCTGAAGAACTGTGGAGGAGTCACTATCGACAGTGACAGTCTGCACTCCATGAGGCGCGTCCGTGAGTAGCTCTCCCGGGTTCTGAGTAGCCGGGCTTATAAATACAGCTTTAAGTTTTGGATTGCCACGGGTCGCTCGTTCTATTGCATCCTGCAAGATCACGCCGCGCTGGTTGTCACCAATCTTGTGTGCCTCGTCCACGATAAGCAGGTCTATTGAAAGCTCGTTACCAAGTACATTAGCGAGAAGGTGCATTCTTTCTTGTGTGAATACGAGAATTACTCGTGCACCTCCAGTGCGAGCAGCTCTGTATTTAGCCGGTAGTGGAAGGGACGACACCTCGATCAGCCCGGAATTACCAAGCATGCTCTTGAGGTTAGTCTCGATTTCTGAAACCAGTGCCCGAGTAGGAGCAAGGTAGACTGCGACACAGGCT
The DNA here is from genome assembly GCF_019046985.1 of Aeromonas sp. FDAARGOS 1417. Taxonomy (NCBI): domain Bacteria; kingdom Pseudomonadati; phylum Pseudomonadota; class Gammaproteobacteria; order Aeromonadales; family Aeromonadaceae; genus Aeromonas; species Aeromonas sp. FDAARGOS 1417. The sequence continues at coordinate 1,261,087 of NZ_CP077221.1, forward strand.
TCACCCGCGACTACTTGATCAATAAGCCATTGAAGCACTAGAAACGTCTTGCCAGAAGCCGTAGGCGCAGATGCCGAAAGCCAGCGTTCTCCTACCGAATTAGTCCAGAAACGTTGCTGAAAATCGTTTACTTGCAACCAAGATCCACTCGATTGTACTAGGATGGAGCGATCCATTTCGCGACGCTGAGCCTCAAGACGTAACGCAACGCCAAGCCGCCCATTGAGGTCAGCGGCAACCAATTTACGATCCATAGCTAACGTAATTGCCCGAAAATTAGAGAGTTTGCCCATCAGGACAGCCCCCGCATCTTTGAGTGCCCAATCTTCAGCCAAACAGACAGCAGCAGTTGCGATTCGAAGTGCGGCTTCTTGATCAACCCTTTGCTCAGAGCGCGCAAGGATGCTACCAGCGAGCAACAACCTAGACCAATCAATAGAGGCTGTAGACAAATCCGAGGCATCCGGTATCAGATTATCGAGCTCCTTGCGCACAGTGAGAAGCGTAATAGAATCGAGGTCATCTCGAACACCTTCTTTAAGAAGCCATGATTGAAGATCTGCTAGGCTCATGATTCCTTCATCCCCATCGCCTTGAGGAAGGCTGAACGAAATCCTTCGGCCGACGGTAGAGGAACACAAAGAAACTCGATCTCCATCTGTTCGAGCCTCTCTACTTTCAGCCTTCTGTCAATACTCTTACTCCAATCGTTAAGTGCAATACGGGATGCCTCTACAATCTCCTCTGCAACCGCCTTCACACTGTCTTTCGGATAGAACGAGGCATCAAAGCCTACAAGGGCTATGCCACAATATTGCACCCGCTTAGACATCGCCGAGGACTTGTCAAAATACCTCCTGAGAGCATTCGTGAGTTCTGGGTTACTGAGATCAGCCTTGTCACTGAGGAGCATCAGATCGCGTTCTCGTCCAGCATCTTCATGTTCAGGCTCCACCAAAAATGGGGCGAGGGAAGATAGACAATCGCGAATAGCATCGCTTGCATCTCCGTAGATTTTGGACTCTCCCCAATAAAGTTTTAAAGTCCCTTCATCTGTAACCCCCGCATATACCCCATCTGCACCGTGATAGTGCATACGTGAGTCAGTTTTGAGATCCATCTTGCATATAATTTGTGGCAACTTAAGGAAGCGTTCGGCCAGGAGAAACAACAGCATCTCGCCCCCTTCTCCAGTATTTGCTAAATCGGTAAAAGAACGTTTTGCCCGCTCGATTAGTTCAGCAACCGCCTCAGTGCTATTGAATTTAGCATCACGTAATTTTGCATCAGCAAGTTTGGAGCGAGGGATCGCATAATCAACCACAGCATTTCGCATAAACTCCGCTAGTCGATGCGGTTGAACACGGCCATTACCATCAACCGTAAGACAATGACAATGAATCTTAACCGAATGCCCCTCAATGGATACATTCCTCACCACAGGTGTCAGATGAACCTCAATCGCTTCTGGGTTACCAGTAAGAGCTGACTCTAGAGCTGAAGATGTGATAGTCGACAAGATTTTTCAGACCTCTGGATGTAGTAAGCACAAATGAATGATACGTAAGAGTCCTACCATATCACTGCGTTAGGCTGATTAACATTTGATGTCATCACACTATGAGTGGTTGTTCGAATTTTCTTGGTTGCCGACATACAGGGTGGCAAAAACGCTTTCGGGCTGACTACGCAAATCATCCCTGTTGCGGAAGAGAAATTGTCTATAACCTACTGATACTTAATGTAAAATATGCTTGGTGGAATAGCGCTATTGGGGATACATACATATCTGTCTTTCTCCCTCCTCGCCGATGACAAAAAAACAAGCCTCCCAGCCACAGGCCGGGGGATACTTGTTTTTTTTTGGGGGGGGGGGGTGGCTGAGAGAGACACCTGAAACAGACGAAGGATGGACTAACCTACTGAGCCGCTGACCGGTTTCGAGTTGGGTTAGTCCATGGCTCCTTGCCCTACATGGAAAGGTAAACTCGGCAACGCCACCGCCAGTACCAAACCGCCGCTGGTTCCTGTTCCTCTCCTGTCCGGTGCGACGGTTACGCAGCCACTGAGACGGTAAACACACCCATGTGGTAGTAACTGACGAAGTTCGACTCCCACATCGTATAAAGCTCCCTAGCCGACGCTGGTCCCATCTGGCCGTAACGGAGCAGGTAGTATTCTTCGCTCAAAAAGTTGAAGTCGATCTCTTTGACCAACTCCGCCATCTCCTCCGGCCCCTGATAGCTAAAGTCCGTCACGTAATCGAACTGCCACTGGTCTTTACGCTTTAGCAGCCGTATTTCTACCGGATGAAAGCCGCCACGAACCGGGCCGTAATCCGGGTCTCGGAAGTTGAAGACCAGACTAGATTTTCCCTTCAGCACCATTCCAGATCTAACCAGTTCCTGATCCAGAATACTCATAAATGCCTGACTGACAGGCAGGGTAAAATCGCCCGCAAATGGGATCATCATAATCACCTCAGATTGGTTGTTTGGGGGGCTCCCCCTTGGACAGGTGAGTGCTATGCAGGGGTTATTCGATGGTAGAAGTTACGGTACAGAGCTCATTGGTTAGCGAACCCAAGCGCTCAAGGTAATCAGGCACCAGTTCGTGCAGCATCGGATTGCCGTCTGCCTTCTGGACCAATTTCAGCCCGTCCGAGCGCAGAATGGCTGATAAGAATCCGGCGTTATTGGCACTGCCACCTTTAAACAGTCGCTTCATAACGCTGGATTTAAACGGCTTGTCTGCGGGCAAGGAGCGCAACACATCGTCAATCGCCGACAGCGCAATCCACTCCTTGCTATGCAGACCTCCACCCTGATTGCCGGTGATTTTCAGGAACAGCTCGCCACTCTCTTCATGACGACCGATGGCATAGAAAATCAGCCCTTCTGATCTGGTACTGAGTTTCTCGGCGGTATGGTTGAGCAAGGTGAGTATGGGTGCAGGGCCGCCGGGCACGGAGTCTGCGGTGTCGCCGGGTCCAGGCCTGGCCTTGTCGGCGTCAGCCGCAAGGGCTGGCGAGAGAGGCTCGGCGCAGCCGCTTGCTCCGGATGTGAGAGGGCTCTCGTCGGCTGGCGTGGTGCTGGCAGGTTTACGGGTCTCTTCAACGCGGTTTTTACGGGGTCTTGTCATGATAGTTTCCTTACAACGTCGTTAGATAACCGGAGATTGCGATCTCCAGATCATCGGTAGATGGGTCATAGATAAAGGGTCATAGAAAACGCGATAGCGTGACAGGACCGACTCCATCACTGTCACAGTGATCTCATTCGGTCCTTGGCGGATTGACGGTGGTGTGACTTAACCGGCAGTGCGGCTAATGCCGAGGTGATGACCGATAAGTCATCCAGATAACCGGCAAATGGAATGGGATCTGGTACCACGTCGAACGGGTTTACCAGATAAGCCAGCGCACCGATGATGAGCGCATAGCACCAGACCGGCAGATCGCCATCCGTGAGCAGGACATACAACAGTACGGCCTTCTCCAGCAGCTCCTTAATCCCCTTGATCTCTTTTAACTTGCGCATGATGTCGCTATGACTGGGATTACTCATGGTGCATCCCCTCCAGGGTGGTGATCAGCGGAGCATCTGGGTGGATCAGCAGGTAAATCCCAGCACCCTCATCGTTGAGAATGGCCAGCAACAGACGCCAATCTTCGGATATGGCGAACTCTTGCTCCGGGTAACGCAAACCGAACATCACCTGATTCTGGGTATGCTGTGGCATGGCCTGGAACTCATTCACCGAGTCCGTCATCTCGATAATGACCAGACTACAACCGGTCGTGTCCCAGAATGCCCTCGCCTCCTCTACTGATGAAAAGGGCTCGATAATTTGCTCCATGACCGAAACATGGAGTGCCGGGTAGGCCGCGAGCAATGACTCCTCCGGCCATTCCATACAAGTTTTCATCGTTTTTCTCTCCAACAAAAAGGCCCTTAAGCTCAGATGAACTTAAGGGCCTGGGAACTGTGAAATGTGGACCAACAGCCTATGTAACCGCGCTGTCTGGTTATTAATATCTGTTTATAAACAATACCTTTTCGGTCACTCCGCCTGGATCATAGACGAGAGACCTTCGCTGATATTGCGACTGCGCTCAGAGGTCAGCTTTGCATACCGCTGGGAGGATTGAATGCTGGCGTGGGCTAGTTGTGCCTTGACGTCATACAGGCTGTATTGCCCGGAAGAGACCAAGGCACTGGCGACCGAATGGCGAGCTGTATGGAAGCAGACCTCATCAAGGTCTTCGATACCGGCTTTCTGCAACACCCGTTCATAGGCGCATCTGGGTTCACCGATGGGCTTGCCCTGACAGCGAATATGCTGGCTCGCGAATACATAGGGATTACCGGCTATTCTGGGGAGCTTCTCCAGAATATCGATAGCCAATGTGCTCAGGTAAATGATCCGGCTCTTGCCATTCTTGGTTAGGGGTACGAACAGCGTCTTATCCTCCCAGTTCACATGTTCCCATTTAGCGAGTAACACCTCTGATTTTCTTGCCCCCGTCAGGTAGAGCATCGCGATGAAGCTGCCTGCGGCTTGATTGCGATCCTGCAATGCCACCTCAATGACCCGTTTCATCTCTTCAATCGATAGGAAACGCGTCCTGGCATTGTCCTCCTTCAACAACTTGATCTTGGCCGCCTCGTTGGTGTCCAGAATGCCCCAGCGCACCGCATAGCTGCCCATGGTCTTTAACTGGGCCAATACCCTGTTGGCGGTACTCGGCGCGTAGGCCGTCTGCTGAGGGTTGTTAGGGTGAACCATCTCCGATTGCAACTGCAGGACATCCATCGCCTTGAGTTGCCGGTAACGCATGGCACCAAAGCGTGGCTCGATATTGTGTTTAAACCGCTGAATGTCGCTGCTGATCGACCGTTTACCGATGGTCTTGAGGTGCGGCAAAAAGGTCTGCCAGAAGAACTCCGAAAGGGTGGGCTCGGTTTTGTAGCTATCCCGCTCTGCTACCGGGTCGATACCGTCTGCCAGCATCGCCTTGTACTTGCGGGCAATGGTCCTGGCTTGGCTCACATCGATATCGCCGAATCGTCCCAAAGCGATGCTGCGCTTCTTGCCCTGGAGGGTATAGCGCAGTAGGAAACGCTTACTGCCCTGGCTTTTTCCTGACAAGAGTTTTAAGCCGATGACCTCTGTATCGGAGAACTCCAGTTCAGTAGCGCCTGCGTCTCGTTGTTGTGCGGGCAAAGCCTTGATGGCTGCATTGGTAAAGCGAAATTTGGTCTGCATAGATACCTCCGATGATGGGTTAGATCATGGGATTAATATCTGTTTCAAAGGGGGTTCAATGCGGGTTTGGGAGGGGTGAAGACGAAGGGGTAACGGTGAGCTGCACTTGCTTCAGCACCAGAAACAGACCCCGGAAAGGCCCGGAGCGCAGGCTAACCACGTGTCCTTGGTTATGTTGGGACGAAGCGCAGGTTGTTCGCAACGAGTAGCAGGAAGTAGTAAGTCGCTTAGACAAGAAATGGACAAGAAAGGAAAACTGACAGAGGGAAAACGCTGGGGAGCAGAAACAAAAACGACGCAATGAAGCGTCGTATCTGTTTAATCTGTAAGGCTTTTTTCTTCAATTTTAATGGTGCCCGAGGCCGGAATCGAACCGGCACGACGCGAACGTCGAGGGATTTTAAATCCCTTGTGTCTACCGATTTCACCACTCGGGCACCGCAATCGGTATCAAGCTCGCGTGGCGGGCTTGTCAATATGGAGGCACGTTCCGGAGTCGAACCGGACTAAACGGATTTGCAATCCGCTGCATAACCGCTTTGCTAACGCGCCATGCAAAAGAGAGTTGGCTCTCGATTGTCTGAATTTGGAGCGGGAAACGAGACTCGAACTCGCGACCCCGACCTTGGCAAGGTCGTGCTCTACCAACTGAGCTATTCCCGCATTGGTCTGGCTGACTGCCTGACTACGAGGACGCATTCTAGCGATGTTCCTCGCCCAGTCAACCAGAAATGTTTAATACCCTGATCGTTCGGGCATTTTTTGCCCTTTCTGAACAGTTTTAGCGCCTTTGGCCGTTTCCTACCTCAAATCAGCGGAAACCTCACCTTGCGGCGCAAGTGACTCACAGGTTGGCGTGGTGGGTCAAATCGCCCCAGGCGGCCTTCATGTACTGGAACATCGACCAGAAGGTGAGCACAGTGGCAACATAGAGCAGCACGTAGGCGAGCCACACCATCCAGACGTTGTATTGCCAAATCAGACCGGTGAGCGACACCATCTGGATCATGGTCTTCCACTTGCCAATCCAGCTGACCGCCACCGAGGAGCGTTTGCCGAGCTCGGCCATCCACTCACGCAGGGCGGAGATGATGATCTCGCGGCCAATCATGGTCATGGCGGGGATGGTCACCCAGATGGTGTTGTAGTGTTCGACGATAACCACCAGTGCGGCGGCGACCATGATCTTGTCGGCAACCGGGTCAAGGAAGGCACCAAAGGCGGTGGACTGATTGAGCTTGCGAGCCAGATAGCCATCAAACCAGTCGGTGGCAGCGGCCAGAATAAAGACGATGGCGGCAGCCAGATAGGACCATTGATAAGGCAGATAGAACAGGATGACGAAGACGGGAATGAGCAAAATCCGGAAAAACGTCAACAGGTTAGGTATGTTTGTCATTATTTTCAGCCACTTCTTGTACGTCGCTACATAGTGCGCCAAAGCCGATTTGCGATGCAACCGCACTGGCGCCCGTCTTGGTCTTTTTAATCCATCAATCTTCTCAAAATGCGAGGGCCATTATGGCATTTACGGCCCCCCCGCGTCACGGCTCTTGTGCATCAAGGAGTTAGCGATTTTGCCATGCCGCTAACCCTGCTCAGGCGCTGTGCAAGCCATCGTGGATGGTCTGGGCCAGCTCCTGACTGATGCCGGGTACCTTGGCCAGTTCATCCACGCTCGCCTTTTTGACCTCCTGCAGGCCGCCCAGATATTTGAGCAGCGCCTGCCGCCGCTTTGGCCCCACCCCCGGAATATCCTCCAGCGTGCTGCTGGTGCGGGCCTTGGCCCGTCTGGCACGGTGGCCGGTAATGGCAAAACGGTGGGATTCATCGCGAATATGCTGAATAAGGTGCAAAGCGGGCATATCTGCCGGCAAATGCAGCTCTTCGTGGCTCTCCCCCATGATGAGAGTTTCCAACCCCGCCTTGCGGGTGACCCCCTTGGCAATCCCCACCAGCAGCGGATATTTACCGCCGAGAAACTCCAGCTGACGGGCCAGGATCTCTTCGGCGCGACGCAACTGACCGAGGCCACCGTCAATAAACAGCACGTCCGGCACCTTGTCCGGCTCCTGCTGCTTGCCAAAGCGGCGCTCCAGCGCTTGCTCCATCGCCGCGTAGTCATCACCGCCAGTGATACCGTCGATATTGAAACGACGATATTCCGATGAGAGCGGCCCCTCCCGGTTGAACACCACGCAAGAGGCCACGGTGCGCTCCCCCATGGTGTGGGAGATATCGAAACACTCCATGCGGGCGATGGGGCGCTCCAGCTCCAGCAGCTCTTCCAGCTGGTCGTAGCGGGCGGTGATGGTGCTCTTGTGAGCCAGCCGCGAGCGCAGCGCCGTCTCGGCGTTGATAGAGGCGAGCTTGATAAAGCGGGCCCGTTCGGCGCGGGTACGGCTCACCACCCGCACCTTGTAGCCTGCGGTCTGGCTCAGAGTCTCGGCGATGACGCTCTCGTCCTCAAGGGCCACATCAAGCAGCACCTCGCTCGGGATCTGCCGCCCCCCCTGCCCCGACAGATAGAACTGCAGCAGGAAGGATTGCACCACCTCGTCGAGCGGGGTATCGGCCGGCACTTTCGGGAAGTAGCTACGCGAACCCAGCACCTTGCCCTGACGGATAAAGAGCACATGGATGCAAGCCGCCCCCTGTTCGAAGGCCACCCCCACAACATCCAGCTCATCCAGCACGTTGCCGCTCACCGACTGCTGTTCGGTGACCCGGCGCAGCGCCAGGATCTGATCCCGGTAGCGGGCTGCCTCTTCAAAGCGCAGATCGCCGCTGGCGGACTCCATCTTGCCCACCAGCTCGCCAATCACCTGCTGGTTCTTGCCCGCCAGAAACAGTTTGGCCAGCTCCACCTGCTGGGCATATTCGGCCTCGCTCACCAACCCGGGTACGCAAGGGCCGGCGCAACGCTTGAGCTGATAGAGCAGGCAGGGACGGGTGCGGTTGGCATAGACCGCATCTTCGCACTGGCGTACCGGAAATATTTTCTGCATCAGATGCAAACTCTCGCGCACCGCGCCGCCAGAGGGGTATGGGCCGAAGTACTCTCCTTTGATCTTGCGGGCACCGCGATGCACGCCGATGCGTGGATGCTGGTGCGCGGTGATGATGATCCAGGGGTAGGATTTGTCGTCCCTCAGCAGCACGTTGTAACGGGGCTGGTACTGCTTGATGAGATTGTGCTCGAGGATCAGCGCCTCGGTCTCGGTATGGGTGACGGTGACCTGGATATCGGCGATCTGTCGCACCAGGGTGCGGGTCTTGATGCTGTCGACGTTGGTGCGAAAGTAGGAGGCGAGCCGCTTTTTCAGATCCTTGGCCTTGCCCACGTAGATCACGGTGCCACCGCTGTCATACATGCGGTAGACGCCACTTTGATGGGTGACGGCGCTCAGAAACGCCTTGCTGTCGAAGAGAGGTTCGGGAGAGAGGATCATCAGCTACTCGGCTCACACAAAGGCAAAAATTGACGGGCAGAGCATACTGCCCCCGCCGCCTGAAAAGCAAAAGGGCAGAAAAGCAAAAAGGCGGCACGCGCCGCCTTTGTGACCACACGCCACCCTATTAGAGGGTATCGGCATCCAGCATGCCATAGCGAATGGCCAGATGGGTCAGTTCCACGTCACCGTTGATCCCCAGCTTGCTGAACAGACGATAGCGGTAGCTGTTGACCGTCTTCGGGCTCAGGTTGAGCTGCTCGGAGATATCGGTCACCTTCTGCCCCTTGGTGATCATCATCATGATCTGCAGCTCGCGCTCGGAGAGGGACTTGAAGGGATTCTCGTCAGCGGAGGCAAATTGGCTGAGGGCCATCTGCTGGGCAATCTCCGGGGAGATGTAGCGCTGACCGGAGTGCACCAGCCGGATCGCCTGGATCATCTCGTCAGGGGCAGCCCCCTTGGTCAGGTAACCGGCGGCGCCGGCCTGCATCACCTTGGTGGGGAACGGATTTTCTGAATGAATGGTCAGCACTATGATGCGCACATCGGGGCGGATCCGCAGAATTTTGCGGGTCGCTTCCAGACCACCAATACCCGGCATGTTCATGTCCATCAGGATCACGTCCGGATGGTGTTGGCGACAGAACGTAACTGCGGTCTCGCCGCTCTGTGCCTCGCCCACCACCTTGATCCCGCGCACATCTTCAAGAATGCGTCTTATCCCTGTACGCACCAGCTCATGATCATCGACCAGGAATACATTTATCACCCAAACACCCCGTTTTATCTCGTTTTAGCCGCCCGGTTAGGGTTAACAGGGCGTCTTGCATCATAACCAAACTCGTCGCTTTGGCAAACCATGCACGCCAAAAGTTTGAGAAAACCCATGTTTAGCGTTTAAAATCAAATAATTATATAAATTTTCAAAACAAAAAACGGTGCCTTGCGACACCGTTTTTCATGACGTTAGTGCTGTGGCCATCACTTGGCCAAAAAGGCGCGCACCTTCTCAAGATCGGCCTGGGTATCCACCCCGACCGGCGGCGCTTCAAGGGCCTGGGCGACGTGGATCTTCTCCCCGTACCAGAGCACCCGCAGCTGCTCCAGCGCCTCGACCTGCTCCAGCACGCTCGGTGCCCAGTCTACGTAACGCTGGATAAAGCCGGCACGATAGGCATAGATACCGATATGACGCTGGTAGTGGTCACCAATCTGCTCGTGGCTGTTGGCAAAGCGATCCCGATCCCAGGGGATGGTGGCGCGACTGAAGTAGAGGGCGTAGCCATCCTTGTCAGTCACCACTTTCACTGCGTTCGGATTGAACGCCTCTTCGGCATCCTTGATCGGCACCGACAAGGTCGCCATCGGCGCCGTGGCGGCGGCCAGATTATCCGCTACCTGACGAATGATGGCGGGCGGAATGAGCGGCTCATCCCCCTGCACATTGACGATGATGGTATCGGCGGCAAAGCCGTAGTGACGGCACACCTCGGCCAGACGCTCGGTGCCGGACTGGTGATCCGGTGAGGTCATGCACACCTCGACGCCGGTGCTCAGCAGTGCCTGCTGTACCCGGGCATCGTCAGTGGCGACGATCACCCGATCGGCCCCCGATTGCAGGGCTTTCTCCACCACGTGCTGCACCATAGGCTTACCATGGATATCCGCCAGCGGCTTGCCCGGCAGGCGTGTTGACGCATAGCGGGCCGGAATGACGACGACGAAACTCATGACGGCAGCTCATCGCTGTTGAGCGGACGGGCACGGTTCTCCAGCAGCACCGGGATCCCCTCCTCCAGCGGATAGGCCAGCTTGTCAAAGCGGCAGACCAGCTCATGAACTGCTTTGTTGTAGTGCAGCTTACCCTTGCAGACCGGGCAGGCGATGATGTCGAGCAACTTGATGTCCAAAGCCAAAACGATACTCCTTCAACGATGTCGCGCTGGCGGCTTCATCACGCCAGCGATGGATGTCGAGCAACCAGATACTCCATGCGGGGCATATCAAGCCCCTGCTCCCTCGCTGAGGCGAGAGAGATTAATCTTGTGCCTTGGTCGCGCCCTTTGCCTTCGCCCCCAGCTTGTGCAGCAGGGCATCGAGCAGGGAGGCGGGCAACTCGGCGCTGACCGGCAGATACCACCAGTTATCGAGGGCAAACGAACGGCACTTGACCGCATCCTTCTCGGTCATCAGCAGCGGCTTGCTGGCAAAGCGCCCCACCAGCTCATCCCGATCGAAGGGGTGATGATCGCCGTAGGCGGCCTGCTGATCCAGCTGATAGCCGAGCCCTTCTAGGGTGGCAAAGAAGCGGGGTGGATGACCAATCCCCGCCAGCGCATCGACCTGCCCCGACAAGGGGGCAGCCAGCGGGGCATCGTCGCGCACCCGCCGCGGGGTGTCGGCGACCAGTTGCATGGGGTACTCCCCCTTGCCCGGCTCGCCGCCGTTGCAGATGATGGCGTCCACCCGTTTGAGACGAGTGACCGGCTCGCGCAGCGGCCCCATGGGCAGCAAGCAGGCGTTGCCGAAACGGCGCGCTCCGTCCACCACCACCAGCTCGATGTCGCGGGCCAGCGCATAGTGCTGCAGACCGTCGTCGGTGATGATGATATCCACCTCACCGCTCTGCTCCAGCAGTCGTACCGCGTCGGCCCGTTTCGGGGCAACCACCACCGGGCAGCCGCAGCGCCGGGCAATCAGCACAGGCTCATCTCCGGCCTGCGCCGTGGTGCTGGTCTCATCCAGCCGATAGGGGTAATGGGGCGCCTTGCCACCATAACCACGGCTCACCACCCCGGGTCGATAGCCGCGTGCTTGCAACTGCTCCACCAGCCAGACCACCACCGGCGTCTTGCCGTTGCCCCCGACCGAAATATTGCCCACCACGAGCACCGGCAAGGAGGAGTGATACCCCTTGCGCCAGCCATGACGATAGGCGTAGCGGCGGGTGCCGCTGATGATGGCAAACAGCAGGGCAAAGGGGGCCAGCAACCAGCGCCAGCCACTCTTTGCATACCAGAGCCGTTCCAGCATCAGGCCTTGCTTCCCGCGTTGCCAAACTGAATGGCGCGCAGCTGGGCATAGGTGCCGCGCTGCCCCATCAATGCTTCGTGGTTACCGCGCTCGACGATATGACCTTCGTCGATCACCAGGATCTCGTCCGCCTTCTCGATGGTAGAGAGACGGTGGGCGATCACCAGCGAGGTACGCGCCTTGCAAAGCTCATCGATGGCCGCCTGAATGTGGCGCTCGGACTCGGTATCGAGGGCCGAGGTGGCCTCATCCAGCAACAGAACCGGCGCATCGCGCAGCAGAGCGCGCGCAATGGCAACACGCTGGCGCTGACCACCGGAGAGGGATGCACCGTTCTCGCCAACCACAGTGTCATACCCGTTGCTCATCTTGCTGACGAACTCGTCGGCATGAGCGATACGGGCGGCCTGCACGATCTGGTCGCGGCTGTATTTGTCTTCTGCCGCGTAGGCGATGTTGTTGGCCACCGAGTCGTTGAACAGGTGGACATGCTGGGAGACCAGCGCGTACTGCTTGCGCAGCTCGCTCAACTTGTATTCGCGGATGTTGATGCCGTCCAGCAGGATCTCGCCCTGATCGATGTCGTAGAAGCGGGTCAACAGGCTGGCAATGGTACTCTTGCCAGAGCCGGAACGGCCCACCAGCGCCACCGATTTACCCGCCTCCACCTTGAAGCTGACGTTGTGCAGCGCCGGGGTATCCTTGGTCGGGTAGGTGAAGGTGACGTTGCGAAACTCGATCTCGCCGCGGGCACGCTCCAGAGTGCGGGTGCCAGTATCCTGCTCCGGCTCGGTGTCGAGCAGGCCAAACAGGCTGTGGCAGGCGGTGATGGCACGCTGGAACTGGTTGTTGACGTCGGTCAGGCTTTTCAGCGGCTTGAGCAGCATCATCATGGAGGTGATCATGACGGTAAACGTACCGGCCGTCAGAGTTGACTTGACGCTGTCAATGGTCGCGACGTAGAGGAAGGCCGCCAGCGCGATGGAGGCCACCATCTGCACCACAGGGCTGCCGATGGCATCGGCGGCGACCATCTTCATGGTCTGCTGGCGCATGTTGTTGCTGACCTGGAAGAAGCGTTTCTCTTCCACCTTCTGGCCCCCAAACATCAGCACCTCTTTGTGCCCTTTGAGCATCTGCTCGGTGGAGGTGGTGATATCCCCTACCGCCTGCTGGATGTGACGGCTGATCTGGCGGAAACGGCGGCTGATAAGGCCGATGATGATGCCCACCAGCGGGCCAACCACCAAAAAGATCACTGACAGCTGCCAGGAGTGCCAGAACATCAGGCCGAGCAGGCCGACCACGGTCGCCCCTTCCCGCACCAGGGTCACCAGCGTGGTGCTCGCCGCCGAGGAGACCTGACTCGCGTCATAGGTCACCTTGGAGAGCAGGTGGCCGGTATTCTGGCGGTCGAAGAAGCTCATCGGCATCGCCACCATGTGATTGAACACCTGCTGTTGCAGACGCATCACAACGTGGTTGCCGACCCAGGCCATGCAGTAGTTGGAGAGAAAGTTGGCGACACCGCGCAGGGCTACGATGCCGAGGACGAAGAAGGGCATCCATTTCAGAACGGTGCTGTCGTTGCCATTGATGCCCTGATCGATCAGCGGCTTGATGGAGTAGACAAAGGTGGTATCCACGGCGGCGTAGCCCAGCATCCCGATGATGCCACCGACCAGGCCCAGCTTGCGATCACGGACATAACCGAGCAGGCGTTTGAATACTGGCCAGCTCTCTTGTGAGGTTTCTTGTTGCATGAATAGCCGTTAGTAATGGAAATGACGGGCTATTCTAGCCAAAGCGCAGGCTTACACCAAGCGTCGCCACCTATATCGCATTCCTACACGGCAGAAATGGCGGATTATTGCTCAAACCACACTCGCGGTCGCCACCAGTCGCCACTGCGCCGGTACCAGGGCCCCACATCTCGCTCGGCGGTGACGCTCAAGCCCGCTGCGGTGGGTTCGACCAGCATCGCCCCTTGCTGACCTGTGATCCACTGGCGGGCATCCCGATAGCGGGCCACTACATCGGGACGGGGAAAGCCCCACTGATTCATAAAGCCGGCGCTGTGGATCACATCCTTTGCCGCCACCGCCGCGACAAACGGGGGCGTGGAGGAGGTGCGACTGCCATGATGGGGGCTCACCAGCAATGTGCTGGCCAACCCCTCTCCCTCCAGTGCCACCAGTCTCAGCTCTGCCTGCCGTTCGATATCGGCACTGAGCAGCACGCTGCGCTGCCCATCGCTGATACGCACCACGCAGCCATCGTTATTGCGCCCGCCACCGGGGCGCTCGGGCCAGAGCACTGCAAACGAGAGCCCCTGCCAGCGCCACTGTTGCCCACGCTGGCAGAGCGTCGTTCCCTCACTGAAGGGATAAGAGGAGAGCTCGTGGCGCACCGCCATGGCGCTGAGCAGTCGCTTGCGATTGCCGGCATGGTCCCGATCCTTGTGGCTGATAATGAGACGATCGATGACCCGGATCCCCAGATGGCTCAGCTGGGGCAGGATCACAGCGTTCGCCATGTTGTAGCCTCCGGGATAACGATCGCCGGTGTCATAGAGGATGGCACGCTCCCCCTTGCTGATCAGCACCGCCAGCCCCTGCCCCACATCCAGCACCCGCAGTTGCCAGCGGACTGGCGTTGGCCAGAGCGCCAGCAACAGCGCACACAGACCCGGTAGCCAGAGCCAGCGTGCCGGGCACCACTGTGCGGCGAACCAGAGCAGCAACAGCAGGGTGCAGAGCGGCAGCCACCAGCCGGGTAGTGGCCACCACAGTTGCAGTTGATCGGCCAGCCAATTCAGGATCGTCAGCACCCACCCGAGCCCCAGATCCGCCAGCCAGAACAGGCCAAAGGCGAGCGAGGTGGAGAGCGGCGCCAACAGCACACCGATCAGGGCCAGCGGGATGATGGCGATACAAAAGAGCGGTACAGCCAGCAGATTGATCACCATGGCGAGGGGCGCTATCCCTTCGAACAACGCCAGTTGCAGCGGCAGCAGACCGAGCAACAGCCAGAGCTGGATCTGCCAGAGCCCCGGCTTGTCGTGGACATATCCCACCAGCAGCAAGATGGCCACCGCCAGAAACGAGAGCCAGAAGCCGGCCGAATAGAGGGCGAAGGGATCCCAGAGGGTCAATACCACAAAGGCCCACAGCCAGATGCGCCAGGCCGGCCACTCCCGCCGGCTCCAGCGCAACACGCTCCACACCAGCACCATGATCAGGGCCCGCTCGGTGGCCACCGCAAACCCCGCCAACGCGCTGTAGACGGCGGCAAACAGCAGGGAGGTGATGATGGCGCCACGCAGACCAAACAACCTGCCCAGCCACCACCCGAGCACCGCCACCAGCGCGATGTGTTGCCCTGAGATGGCGATGATATGGGTCAGGCCGCTACCGCGAAACAGCTCCCACTGGGCATCCGTGATACCGCTCTGCTCGCCAAAAGTGAGCGCCGCCAGCAAGGGGGCATGGTCAAGCGGACGCCAACTCTCGGTCGCCGCCCCCAACCAGCGTTCGCGCCACCCCACAGGTGCCTGTTGAATGTCGATCACCCGACGCAGATTGCCGGTGGCAGTGATCCCCTTGCCCAGCAGCAGACGCCGCCCATCCAGCCCCGCCTCGTTGGCCAGACCGTGAGCCGGTTTCAACGAGGTCACCAGGGTGATCCGGCTGCCTACCGTCATGGCGGGTAATGCCTGATAGGCATTGACCCGGATCAGGGGCTCAGGTGTCACCGGTTGCTTGTCGAGGGTGCTCACCCGCAGCAGCAGCCGGACAAATTTATCCCCCTCGGGCTCTGCACTTTGCAGCTCTGCGGTTATCATGTGGCTCGTCTGATCGCCCAACCGCTCCAGCCAGGCCAGCCGATAGGCAAGATTGGCCTGCATCCAGAGGATGCCGAGCAGGAGAAACAGCCACCGCCAGGCACGGCAATATGCAAGGGGGATCAGCAGGGACAGCAACAGGCCCCCCCATGCGAGTGAAGGTAACCATGGCCAGAGCAGTGAGGAGCTTGCCCCCAGGGCAAACGACAACAGACGCAGATCCATGGAGCAAGTATTTAGCAAGGTTTCAATATGCCCAAACGACTCATTAAACGCTGGATGCCCGATCAGCAAACCCTGAAAGAACACAAGCACCTGCGGCTGTTCGGCAAACTGCTGCTCGATGCCAACCTCTGGCACCTCAACCGCCGCTCGGCTGCCGGGGCATTTGCGGTGGGCCTCTTCATGGCCTGGGTGCCGCTCCCCTGCCAGATGCTGCTGGCTGCCGGTGGCGCCATCCTGTGCCGGGTCAATCTGCCGCTCTCGGTGGCGCTGGTCTGGCTCTCCAACCCCTTTACCATGCCGCCCCTGCTCTATGGTGCCTATCTGGTGGGTTGCCAGTTGCTGGGACATTCGGCGCAGCAGATAGAGATTGAATTCACCTGGGAGTGGCTAGTCTCGGTGCTGGGCACAGTGGCACCACCGCTGTTGCTGGGCTCGCTGATCCTGGCCCTGCTCAGTTCCCTTATCGGCTACACCCTGATCCGCACCTTCTGGCGGATCAGCACGGTGCGCCAGTGGCAAAAACGCAAGATGGCCCGCCCATGCTGAGTCGCTGGTTTGCCCGCTTCAAGCTAGATCCCGATACCCTGCGCCAGCAGAAGTGGTTTGCCCTGTTTGGTGAGCGACTGCTTGCCCCTGCCCTCTGGCAAGGGGGAACCCGCGCCCTGAGCGGCGCGGTAGCAGCCGGGATCTTCGCCTGCTGGTTCCCCATCCCGATGCACTCGCTCATCGCAGTCGGTCTGGCGCTGGCATTCAGCCTCAACCTGCCGCTGGCACTGCTGGCGGTCTGGTTCAACAATCCGCTGACTTTGCCATTCATGTATCTCTACGCCTATCGCACCGGTTGTCTGGTACTGCACCAGACGCCGGAGCCTTTCCACCTCAGCTGGACCCTCCACTGGCTGGAGCAGGAGGCTGCGACCCTGGTGCCCCCCTTCCTGCTCGGCAGCCTGCTGCTGGCGGTACTCACCGCCCTGAGCGGCGGCGCCCTGACCGCGCTGCTGCTGCAACTGCGCAAACTGTGGCAAGGTGCCCGCCAACAGTGAGTCCCCCTTCCCATCGTTTGACGATCAGCCGTTGGCGATCAAAAAAGCCCGTCACCAAGGTGACGGGCTTTTTCATGGCATAGAACCAGAGCGCAAGGTGATGCGATTACAGCACCTTGGCGATCGCCTCGCACAGGGGATCAATATTGGCGCGGGTAATACCGGCTACGCTGATCCGGCCTGAGCCGACGATATAGATGGCAAATTCGCTCTTGAGGCGCTCCACCTGCTCCTTGGTGAGACCGGAGAAGGAGAACATGCCGTTCTGCTCGCGGATAAAGCTGAAATCCTGGCTCACGCCGAGGGCAGCCAGCTTCTCTACCAGCAGTTCGCGCATCTCGCGAATACGCACCCGCATGGCCGCAACTTCTTCGACCCACTCGGCATAGAGAGCCGGATCGCTCACCACGGCGGTGACCACAGCGGCGCCGTGTGACGGCGGGTTGGAGTAGTTGGCACGGATCACTGTCTTGACCTGAGTGAAGGCCACATCGGCGATCTCCTTGGTCGCGCTGACCAGCGTGAAGGCGCCGACCCGCTCGTTGTAGAGGCCGAAGTTCTTGGAGAAAGAGCTCGCCACCAACAGTTCGTCATGGCACTCGGCGAAAATCCGCAGACCTTCGGCATCCTCTTCGATACCACGGGCAAAACCCTGATAGGCGAAGTCAAACAACGGCAACCAGCCGGCGGCAGCACTCTGCTTGGCCAGCGCGCGCCACTGATCGCTAGTGGGGTCGATACCGGTCGGGTTGTGGCAGCAGCCGTGCAGCAGCACCAGCTCACCCGGCTGCACTTCGGCCAGCGAAGCCTGCATAGCGGCAAAGTCGAGCCCCTTGGTCGCTGCGTCGTAGTACTTGTACCACTTGACGGTCAGGCCCGCGGCCTGGAACACGCTGACGTGGTTGGCCCAGGTGGGATCGGAGATCCAGATGGTCTTGGCCAGACCGTTGCGCACCACGAATTCGGCCGCGATACGCAGGGCACCGGTACCGCCCGGCGCTTGCGCGGTCTTGGCGCGGCCGCTGGCAACCAGCGCAGAGTGCTGCCCGAATAGCAGTTGCTGCACGATGCGGCCATATTCGATATTGCCTTCAATACCGAGGTAGTTCTTGGTCTTCTCGTCGGTCAGCAGCTTCTGCTCGGCTTTCTTGACGCAGTGAAGAATGGGGGTGGCACCGGACTCGTCCTTGTAGATCCCTACGCCCAGATTGATCTTGTGGCTGCGAGAGTCAGCGCGGAAGGCTTCGGTCAGGCCCAGGATCGGATCCGCTGGGGCGGCAACAACCTTTTCAAACATGGTATTCCCTGTATTCCGTTGAGTTCGTTGGGTGGCAAAGCGGCTTGATAAACAAAAGCGCTCATCTGGCGAGCGCTTCGTCAACTCTTTATATCACCGCGTTCAATGGGGGAAAACCGCTTTTTGGCTCGCTTTCAGGCCAATTTCAACCAACGGCATGCCACGCTGGCGCCAGCGCACACACCTCGGCCGACAAGCCACCATTGGACTCAACCAAACCGCTACAAACTGCTAACAATGGCTTGGGGATCCGGCTCGGTTCCCACGGCCTAGCCTCAATCAAAGGCTGGGCATACGCACTGAGAATGGGGGCCAGATCACGGGGCAACCACCAGCTGGCCGGACGACCCAGCCGCTGGGCCAGCGCCTGCAGCCGATCCACCCCGGCAGGGTCGAGAGCGGTGAGATGACTCCACAACACATTGGGGGGCAAGGCGGCCACTACCTGCTGCAAGGCTAGAGGAGCCGATGGAGGGGCCCACACCAGCAAGGTGCCGGGTTCAAGAGGCAGCTCGGCAAAGGCGCCGACGCTGTCTGTGGTGATCACCCGCTCGATACTCCCCTCCCCCCACAGGATCTTGCCAAGACCCGCCAGGGTGCGCTCGGGTAGCGCCACCTCCCCCAGCGCCTGCAACCAGGGGGCTGCGTCGATCAGGGTGCCACCGCTGAAAAAGAGGCTGAACGGCTGGGCTGCGCGCAAGCGCAACAGCTGATCGGCACAGAGCCGGATCCCCTTGTCCTCGAAATCGATCTGCTCGTTGGGGGTGAAGTTCACCTCGCTCTTGCGATAGAGCGCCGCCAGCACCCGCTCGTTGACCTGCTCCCCCAATTGCCAGCCCTGAGCATGCAACCACTCCTCGGGCTCGGGGGGAGCGGTGGCGATCTCGGCCAGCATCAGCTCGCGGGTGAGATAGCGCCGCCCGGCCGGGGTAAGCTCATAGCTGTGGCTGCCGTGGGCGAGCAGCAGCTGGTTATCCTTGAGCAGGCCCACCAGCGGTTGCCACTGGCGGCCACGGATCACCACAGGTGAGTGGCTCAGCAACTGCTGCGCCAGTGCCCGCCATTCGGGGTGACTAAAGTCGATCAATTACAATCCATCCCTGTGAGTGCTCAATCGGATAAACAGCCTGAAAAGGTACCGTTACAAATCGATGACGCCAAGCCTCCCGCGCCAATTACGTGACTTCGCTCCCTGCAATTTTCCCCAAACAGAAGAGCCCACCGTGAGGTGGGCTCTTCCTTGGATAACACTCGACGCTTATTCGACGTTAAGGCGCAGTTCGGCGTCGTGCCAACCCAGTGGCAGGGTCAACAGCTGATCGATCAGCTCCCGGCGATCGGATTTCTCCAGATAGGCGAGATAGAGCGGGCGGCTCAGCGGCTGGCCCCCTTCTACCAGATGCAACGCCCCCTTCTCGAGGAAGGGGCTGACCATCCGCCGTGGCAGGTAAGCAGCACCACCGTTGGCCAGCACGAACTGCAACGCCATGCTGGCAGAGCTGGAGTGCAGCACCGGGGTCTTTTGCAGGCTCTGCAAACGGCTGGGTTGCGGCTCGAAGCTGGTGCCCCAGTCGAGGTGGATGTGGGGCATCTGCATCAGGTTGTCGGCATTGGCGGCCGGATCCCGGCTCACCAGCTCGAACACCAGCTCACCGATGGGATGCAGGGCAATCTCGTCGATCTTGGTGGGCTCGGAGAGCAGGGCCAGATCGAGGGAGCGCTCCAGCAACTGGCGGCAGAGATGCTCGCGGGAGGCTGTTTCCAGCCGCACCGCCAAACCGGGCGCCAGCGCATAGATGTGATTGAGCCAGTCGTTGAAATCGAGCTCCCAGAACACAGCGGGCGCGCCGATGGCCAACTGCTGGCTGAATCCCGGCGAGAGTGCCACATCCTGCTTGGCACGACCAAGGGTGTGCAAGATGGCGTCTGCGTAGGGCAGCAGACGCTCACCGGAGGCGGTCAGACGGATATTGTTGCGATGACGGGCAAACAGACTGACACCCAGTTGCTGCTCTAGCTGACGGATCCGGAAACTCACCGCCGACTGGGTCAGGTAGAGATTTTCAGCAGCCCGGCCAAAATGCCGGGTCTTGCTCACCTCGATAAAGGTCCGAAGCAGCTCGGTATCCATTAATCGATGGACTCGTCACTGCCACCGCCGCTGCCACCACCGACATCAAAGCTGCCGCCACCGCTGCTCTCTTCGCTGGCGCCGCCAACGACAGTGCAGAGGCGATGAACGCGCTTGGGACCGATCACCTTGAGGTATTTGAACCACACCTTGGCATGGGGGTTGGCACCGGCTTCGCCTGATTTGACCTGCTCGACGAAGGCGGACTCGACATCGTCACGGGGTGCAAGGTTGCCCTGGTAGAGTGCCAGCATGGCGGTACCATACTTTTCCAGACTGTCCGCTTCGGCCACAGTGAATTCGCCACTGCGACGCAGGCCACGGGGAAAATGTTTGAAGTCGTTGAAACGCTTGTCTGATTCGAAGCTCATAGTGCTCTTTTTTCTGGTTAGTTTGACCTTTGCGGGCAAGTATCATCAGGCCATCGCCGAGTGCAAAATCAATTTTCTCACTATGTTAATAAATATCTTTTATCGAAGTCACTTTGCCCCATAGCTGACGCCGATTTTGTGGCATAACACACAAAAAACGTTGATAAATAATAAACTTATGTAAACGTGCAGCCAATTTGCACGTCACTTTTTGGACTGTGCAGGCAAAAATAAAGCGCCATACGGCGCTTTATTTATCACATCAGGTGAACCAGCTGAACCTTTGGTTCAAACATGCTTACTCAATCATGGCCGGTTGGGCCAGGTTGTCGGCACGCCACAGACGGTAGCGCACTTCATACTCCTGCGGCACGTAGATCACGAACGGCAGTTTTGAGTTGTAGTTCACGAAGAAGCCCTGACCGTAGATCTGGACGAAGGTCTCTTTCTGCTGGTTATCCGGGCACATCATCAGGGTGCTGATGGGGTCGGAAACCTTGCCCAGTTTCAGGTAGTTGTAGCCCCAGCCTTTGACGCTGTGCTGTTCCAGGTTGCCTGCAAAACGCGGTACGTTGCAATCAACCATCATCTTTTTGCCGACCTGCAGCTCGACCATCATGTCGGCTTCTTTCTCGACTTCAGGCAGGCGGATCACCACACGTTCCTGATTCACGTCAGCGGCTGGGAACATGCTGATATCAAATTTTTTCGGCTCGGCGGCGAAGGCATGGCCACCCAGCAACAAGGCGCCCAGCAGGCTAAAACGCAATACGGTTTTCATCTGTACCTCATGGGGTTGGTTCAACGCCGCTAGACTAACCGCTCTGCCGATTTCATGCCAGCGATCTGCTACGTAAAAACTGCGTAAAATGATGCAGATCCGGCACACCATGACGTGATCTGGCTATTTTCTGACAGGGCGCACACTCCCGTTTCAAGAGCCTGAAACAAAAAGCGAGGCCAATTGGCCTCGCTTTGCATTCAAATGGCGCCAGAGTGCTATTTGGCCGCCTCTTGATGGGCCTTGATGACGGCCACCGCCTTGTCGGGGAAGTCGCTGAACACCCCATCCACATCGGCCTGATAGAGGAAGATATTAAGTAGATCGGTGAAGTCCTTGGCATAGGCCGGGATCTGCCCCTCATCCTGACGGAAGGTATAGGGGTGAACTTTCAGGCCCGCCGCATGGGCTTCTTTTACCATGCCGGTGAAGACCGGTTTGCCCAAAGTGCCCGGCTCGGTGACGATCATCGGCTTCCACGGGCCAATCCCTTCGGCATAGCTGGCGATGGTTTTCATCGCCCCCGGCTTGAACATCCAGTCATAGTTGTAGGGGGTCGCCTTGCCCTTGGCGTCGTAGACCATGGTCTCGTTCCAGTCGGTCTCGGCCATCAGCTGCACCAGTTTCAGATCCATACCCATGGCGGGCATCAGCTCGCTGTTGATGCGCTTGAGTTCATCGGCATCGAAGCACTGCAGATAGACCTTGTCATCCTTCCCGGTGTAGCCGTACTCCTTGAGCACCTTCAGCACCGCCTTGGAGATATCCTTGCCTTCGTGACGGAACAGCCAGGGCGCCTTGATCTCCGGATAGATCCCGATGTTCTTGCCGGTGCTCTTGTTGAGCCCCTGGATCATCTCGATCTCCTCCTGGAAGGTGTGGATCTTGAAGTCTGACTTCCAGAGCGGGAAGCGGGCCGGATAGACCGGCACCTGCTTGCCATCCACCAGCTGGAACGGTTCGGTCATACGCAGGGAACGCACCTCATCTAGGGTGAAATCCACCACATAGTAACGGCCGTCCGGACGGGCACGGCCGGGGAAGCGCGCCGCCACATCGGTGATACCATCGAGGAAGTGATCGTGCATCACCACCAGCTGGTCATCCTTGGTCATCACCAGATCCTGCTCCAGATAGTCGGCCCCCATGCCATAGGCCAGTGCCTTGGACTCCAGGGTATGCTCGGGCAGGTAGCCGGAAGCGCCACGGTGGGCGATCACCACCTTGCCGTCATCGGCAGCCAACGCGGGTAATGAGAGGGATGCCCCAAGGCTTAAGGCGATGAGGGAAACGGCGAGTTTTTTCATATGTGATGCTCTTTATTATTGTGTGTAGGTAATTGTTCTATCAGAGGTTTATTGCACATTTACGGTGGAAAACGGTGAGCAGCAGCGCACTGCCCACCGTCACTCATCAGCTCGCCTTGCGCAGAGCCTGATGGTATTGGTCGAGCCAGATCTGCAACATCTGCTGCTCTGAGTCGTTCAGGCGCAGCCCCAGCTTGCTGCGGCGCCAGAGGATATCGTCCAGTGAACAGGCCCACTCCCGCTCGATGAGATAACGCACTTCCGACTCGTACAGGCCGCCACCGAAGTGAATTCCGCGCTCCTCTTTCAGCCAGAGACGGGCATGGGCACCATAGGCCTCGGCAATACGCAGGGCGCTGCGATCATCGAGCCAGTCAAACTCCAGCGCAAAGGCGCGGGCCAGCTCGCGCACCGAGCAGTCAAACTCGCCGCCGGGCAGACGGCTGGTCGCCGTCCAGTCATCCCCCATCTGGCTAAACCAGAGCTTGAGCTTGTTGCAGGCGGCCTGCGCCAGCTTGCGATAGGTGGTGAGCTTGCCGCCAAATACCGAGAGCAGCGGCGCACCGTCGGATTCGCCAGAGAGTTCGAGGGTGTAGTCGCGGGTCACCGCCTGCGGCGAGTCTGACTCGTCATCACAGAGCGGGCGCACCCCGGCGTAAGTCCAGATCACATCTTTCGGCGCAATTTGGCGAGTGAAGTGGGCGTTGACCACCTTGCACAGGTAGGTAATTTCGGCCTCGCTGATCTTCGCTTCCCGCGGGCTGCCGTGGTGCTCCACATCCGTGGTGCCGATAAGGGAGTAGTCCTGCTGATACGGGATGACGAAGACGATACGGTTGTCTTCGTTTTGCAGGATATAGGCCTCTTCGCGCTCGTGGATGCGCGGCACTATCATGTGGCTGCCTTTAATAAGGCGAATGCCGCGGGGGGATTTCTCGTGCAGGCTCTCGTCATAGAAGGTCTTGACCCAGGGGCCCGCCGCATTGACCAGACCACGGCAGGTGACGGTGAACTGCTCGCCCCCTTCCCGCTCCAAAGTGAGCGTCCAGTGTTTGGAACCGCGCACCGCCTTGATGCAGCGGGTGCGGGTCTGCACATCGGCCCCCTTGTCACGGGCCATCATGGCATTGAGCACCACCAGCCGGGCGTCATCGACCCAAGCATCGGAATATTCAAACCCCTTGTTGATCCCCGCGGTCAAGCCATCTTGCGGCAGGAAGCGCACGCCACAGCTCCCCTTGAGCTTGTCGCGCTTGGCCAAATTGTCATAGAGGAACAGACCGGCGCGGATCATCCAGGCCGGACGCAGGTGCGGGCGGTGCGGCAGGCGAAAACGCATGGGACGAGCGATGTGAGGCGCCATACCGAGCAGCACCTCCCGCTCCGCCAACGCCTCTTTCACCAGCCGGAATTCGTAATGTTCGAGATAGCGCAAACCGCCGTGGATCAGCTTGCTGGAGTTGGACGAGGTGGCAGAGGCGAGATCTTGCGCCTCAAACAGGGCAACCTTCAGACCCCGTCCTGCCGCATCGGCTGCGATGCCGACCCCGTTGATGCCGCCACCGACGACGACCAGATCATAATGTTCGCTCATGTTCACCTACTTTCATTTTTATGATTGCTATAACAGCAATGTTTGATTTCGCTCATTTTAGAACATGAAAATACAACAAACGAACATTTTATGATGAAAGTGTGATCGCCACAGCCCGCCAGAGGTGGCAAAGGGGACAGGTCAGCGGAGCAAATGGCGTCGGGCCAACATCGGCGGGTTAATAGCCAAAAAAACCAGATTGAATAGTGGTTTTGGCAATACCTATAAAGGGGTGAGATGAGTGCAGGAATGGGAGACAAAAAAAGAAAGGAGGCCGCCCTGACGGGCGACCGGCACAGCCTTGGCGTGTTTCGCCGTCAGCAAATGTGGCAGGCGATCTGGTGTTGCGCCATCAATCGCGTCAGCTTTTCCGGTGGCTCCTGATCGGTAAAGAGGGCGTGGATCTGGCTGAGATTGCCCAGATTGACCATGGCATTGCGACCGAACTTGGTGTGGTCGGCGGCCAGGAACACCTGACGGGAGTGAGCGATAATGGCCTGGGCGATCTTCACCTCGTGATAGTCGAAATCGAGCAGGGAGCCGTCGTTGTCGATCCCCGAAATCCCAATGACGCCATAGTCCATGCGAAACTGACCGATAAAGTCGCGGGTCGCCTCCCCCACGATGCCACCATCGCGGTTGCGGATCTCGCCGCCGGCAATGATGACGGTGAAGTCATCCTTGGCCGTCAGAATGCTGGCCACGTTGAGGTTGTTGGTGACGATGCGCAGCTCGCGGTGATCGAGCAGGGCGCGAGCAATGGCTTCGGTGGTGGTGCCTATGTCGATAAAGAGCGATGAGCCGTCGGGAATATTGGCCGCGACCTCGCGGGCGATGCGCTCTTTCTCCTTGAGTTGCATCACTTTACGGGCGCTGTAGGCGGTATTGACGGTACTCGAATGCAGGGAGGCACCGCCGTGATGGCGCCGGATCTTGTTCTGTTCGGCGAGATCGTTCAGATCCCGGCGAATGGTCTGGGGGCTGACGTCAAAGTGGGTCACCAGATCGTCGGTCGAGACAAATCCCTGCCGCGTCAGGACGTCCAGGATCTCCAGATGTCGTTGGGTTTGCTTCACGCTTGCACTCCGATGATGAGACAAAAAAAGGCCCCGGCAGATGCGGGGCCTTTTGGCAGTTTACCTGATCCCCTTTGGGATCAATAAGCTGAGGATCACGTTTTATGCCTTATGGGCAGCCGCTTTCTTGGCCGCAACGGCAATGTTCTCATGCTTGAGGGTCATCGCCAGCAGGATGATGGAGAGCACGCAGGAGACGGTCAGCACCATGAAGCCGCCATCCCAACCGAAGTGGTCAACGGTATAACCCAGCATGGCGTTGGCTGCCACGGCGCCGCCCAGATAACCGAACAGACCGGTGAAACCTGCCGCAGTACCGGCTGCTTTCTTCGGTGCCAGCTCAAGAGCATAGAGGCCGATCAGCATGACAGGGCCGTAGATCAGGAAGCCGATAGCCACCAGCGCCATCATGTCGATGGTCGGGTTGCCGGCCGGGTTGAACCAGTAGACCAGTACAGCCAGGGTCACCAGCACCATGAACAGGATACCGGCCGGTGCACGGCGGCCCTGGAACATCTTGTCAGAGATCCAGCCACACAGCAGGGTGCCCGGAATACCGGCCCACTCGTAGAGGAAGTAAGCCCAGGAGGAGTTGTCGACGGTGAAGTGCTTGGCCTCTTTCAGGTAGGTTGGCGCCCAGTCCAGCACACCGTAACGAATGAGGTAAACGAAAGCGTTGGCGATCGCGATGTACCACAGCAGTTTGTTGTGCAGCACGTACTTGACGAAGATCTCCTTGGCGGAAAACTCCTGCTCGTGGCTCTCGTTGTAATCCTTCGGATAGTCGTTCTTGTACTCCTCGATGGGAGGCAGACCGACCGATTGCGGGGTATCACGCATCACGAAGAAGGCGATCACCGCAATGGCGGCCGCCGCAGCCGCAGGCACATAGAAGGCGCTGCGCCAGTCGTTGAACCAGCCCATCCCGAGGATAAACAGCGGGCCAATCATGCCGCCACCCACGTTGTGAGCCACGTTCCAGACCGCAACCACTTCGCCGCGCTCTTTCTGTGACCACCAGTGCACCATGGTGCGACCGCAGGGCGGCCAGCCCATGCCCTGTGCCCAACCGTTCAGGAACAACAGCACAAACATGATGGCAATGCTGGAGGTGGCCCAGTGCATGGTACCCATCATGAACATGATGGCAGCCGAGAGCAGCAGACCGGCGGAGAGGAAGTAACGGGCGTTGGAACGGTCAGAGACGTTCCCCATCAGGAACTTGGACAAACCGTAAGCGATGGAGACCCCGGAGAGCGCGAAACCGAGATCACCACGGGAGAAGCCCTGCTCGATCAGATAGGGCATCGCCAGACTGAAGTTTTTCCGTACCAGATAGTAGCCGGCGTAACCGAAGAAGATCCCGAAAAACACCTGCCAACGCATGCGTTTGTAGAAGGGGTCGACCTTGTCAGCCGGGAGCCTGTCGATGTGCGCCGCAGGCCTGAAGAGACTAAGCATGTTCTGCTTCCTTATTGTTGTTATGGGCGGTTGAGGATGCCCTGACCATTCCAACGAATCATGTGAGTCCACTGATTCGTAAGCGAGCCTATTGTGCTCATATGCGCTCATTTAATCTGTGATGCATGCTCAAATATTGCAGTTTTATTACAAATAAAAGCTCCAAATGAGAAATCACTCAGCAAGCGCCAGCCCTTGTGTGGCAAGGGTTGCAAGCTACCCCCTAAGTGGTAACTGGCGGTTATCAAGATGCTTTACGTCACATTTTCTTAGCAATGAGTGGGATCTTGTCCACATTTCCTATGGAGGGGGGATGGTGAAATTATTGGGAAGGGTTATTTTCTGTCACGACCGATAACGAGCGTAAACGAGCATAACGTTTGCGCAAGACGCAAAAACAACAAGGAAACGTTTTCGGCGGCAACGGATAGACACAAAAAGATAAAACGGAACATCAAACCTCTACGGGTGGATATAAGGAACAAAAGTATGAGCATACAAAGACCCAATACCCTGCTTGGCGAGTGCATCGCCGAGTTTATCGGAACCGGCCTGCTGATATTTTTCGGCGTCGGATGTGTGGCTGCACTGGTGCTGGCAGGCGCCAACTTCGGGCAGTGGGAAATCTCCATTACCTGGGGTCTGGGTGTGGCCATCGCCATCTATGTGACCGGCGGCATTTCAGGTGCCCACCTGAACCCGGCTGTAACCCTGGCGCTGATGACCTTCTGCGGTTTCGACAAGCGCAAGGTGGTCCCCTACATCATCGCCCAGATGGCCGGTGCCTTCTGCTTCGCGGCCCTTGTCTACTTCCTTTATGGTAACCTTTTCACCCAGTGGGAAGTGACCCATAACGTGGTGCGCGGCAGCGTCGAGAGCCTCGGCACCGCCGGGATCTTCTCCACCTACCCCAATGCCCTGCTGACCAACATGCAAGCTTTTGCCGTCGAGCTGGTGATCACCGCCGTCCTGATGCTGGGCATCATGGCGCTGGGTGACAACAACAACGGCGCTCCTAAAGGTTTCGCAGCCGCTCTGCTGATCGGTATCCTGATCGCCGTGATCGGTGCCTCCCTTGGCCCGTTAACCGGTTTTGCCATGAACCCGGCCCGTGACTTTGGTCCGAAACTGTTCGCGTTCTTTGCTGGCTGGGGGGATGTTGCCCTGACCGGTGGTCGTGACAACCCCTACTTCTGGGTTCCGATCCTTGGCCCCATCGTTGGCGCCCAGATTGGTACCGCTCTGTATGTCAAAGTGCTGGCTCCCTGCGTCCCGGGCAACCGTGTCGTC
Source organism: Aeromonas sp. FDAARGOS 1417 (assembly GCF_019046985.1). NCBI lineage: Bacteria > Pseudomonadati > Pseudomonadota > Gammaproteobacteria > Aeromonadales > Aeromonadaceae > Aeromonas > Aeromonas sp. FDAARGOS 1417. Next base: position 1,289,263 of record NZ_CP077221.1, read on the forward strand.
ACCACCGAGCAAGCGACCCAAACCGCCAAAGAAGAGGCTGCCGCATAAGAGCGGCCCCCTCCAACGTATAAAAACGTGGAAAATAGAAACGTGGAGAACATCATGTCTGCTGAAAAGAAATATGTCGTCGCTCTGGACCAGGGAACCACCTCTTCCCGCGCCATCGTGTTTGATCAGGATGCCAACATTGTCGGTACCTCCCAGCGCGAATTCACCCAGCACTACCCGAAAGCGGGCTGGGTAGAGCACGATCCGATGGAGATCTGGGCGACCCAATCCTCCGTCTTTACCGAAGTGCTGGCCAAGACCGGCCTGCGCAGCGAAGAGATCGCCGCCATCGGTATCACCAACCAGCGTGAAACCACAGTGGTATGGGAAAAGGCCACCGGCAAGCCCATCTACAACGCCATCGTCTGGCAGTGCCGCCGCACCGCCGCCATCTGCGAAGAGCTGAAAGCACGCGGTCTGGAAGAGTACGTTCGCGAAAACACCGGTCTGGTGCTGGATGCCTACTTCTCCGGTACCAAGGTGAAGTGGATCCTCGACAATGTGGAAGGTGCCCGCGAGAAAGCGATGAACGGTGAGCTGCTGTTCGGCACCATCGATACTTGGCTGGTCTGGAAGATGACCAATGGCGAAGTGCACGTCACCGACCCGACCAACGCCTCCCGTACCATGCTCTACAACATCCGCGAGCTGAAGTGGGACGAGAAGATGCTGGACGAGCTGGGCATCCCCATGTCAATGCTGCCGGAAGTGAAACCCTCTTCCGAAGTGTACGGCTACACCACTCGTGGCGGCGGCTCCCGCATCCCCATCGCCGGTATTGCCGGTGACCAGCAATCTGCCCTGTTCGGCCAGCTCTGCTTTGAAAAAGGGATGGCCAAGAACACCTACGGCACCGGCTGCTTCATGCTGATGAACACCGGCACCGAGCCGGTTCGCTCCAGCAACGGCCTGCTGACTACCGTTGCCATCGGCCCGAAAGGGGAAGTGAACTACGCGCTGGAAGGTGCAGTGTTCATGGGCGGCGCCACCATCCAGTGGCTGCGTGACGAGCTGAAGATCATCCACGATGCCCGCGACACCGACTACTTCGCCTCCAAGGTGGGTGACACCAACGGCGTCTATCTGGTACCGGCCTTCGTCGGTCTGGGCGCCCCCTACTGGGATCCGTATGCTCGCGGCACCATGGTCGGTCTGACCCGTGGCGCCAACCGTAACCACATCATCCGTGCCGCGCTGGAATCCATCGCCTATCAGAGCCGCGATGTGCTGGATGCTATGCAGCAGGACTCCGGCATCAAGCTGGCAGCCCTCAAGGTAGACGGCGGCGCCGTAGCCAACGACTTCCTGATGCAGTTCCAGGCTGACATGATGCACACCCCGGTGGTACGTCCGACCCGCATCGAGACTACCGCCATGGGTGCCGCTTTCCTGGCCGGTCTGGCAGTCGGCTTCTGGAAGAGCTCGGACGAGCTGGAAGACAAGTTCAGCGTGGACCGCGAGTTCATCCCACAGATGGACAGAGACGATCGCGCCAAACGTTACAGCGGCTGGCAAAAAGCGGTTGAGCGTTCACGCCGTTGGGCTGAAGAGGATTGATCGGGCACCCGACATTCCGTTGAGATAAACACCAGAGAGGCCGACCGCAATGTCGGCCTCTCTTTTTATGCTTTCCCTTGCCGGTATCTGCCCCCTTCCCCGCTAATTGCTCCCTCCTGTTTTTCTGCCCCCCTCTGTTGTTACCATCCGTCACAACGCAATTGAGTTCTCTATCTATAATCATCATCTGGGTCGCATATGCGACCTTATTTATGAGGAGAGCGATATGGAGAGGGCGATACACCGTTTTACACTGCACTCACTCTGGTCAGGGCTCGGGATCCGCACCCGGATCCTCGCTGGCGTGGCGATACTGATGGCCATCGCCATCAGCTGCATCACCTTGATCCTCGAGCAGATATCCCACAGTCAGGCCCAGCAGCGGGTCGAACGCTACGAGCTGCCAAGCAGCGTGGATCGCATTGCCAACCAGCTGACCGCGCAGCTTATCCAGCACCTGACCGAGGCGCAGGCGCTGGCCAGCAACCGTTTTGTCATCGACTGGCTGACCACTGGCATGCCAGAGCAAGAGTGGCCCGCCATGGAGCGCTACTTTCAGGATCTGCAACGGCGGATCGGCGGCAACGTCTTTATCGCACCCCGCCAGAGCAACACCCTGATAAACTTCAGCGGCGGCCCCACCGCCCAGAAATCGCTGAGCGAATCAGACCCGAAAGATGGGTGGTTTTTCGGCTTTCTCAAACGCAGCAAACCCTATGAGCTGAACCTCGACATCTCGGATTTTGACAAGCGCGCTTCCCTCTATATCAACACCGCCGTCACCCACGAGGGCAAGACCCTGGCGGTGGCTGGCACCTCCATCGACATGAGTGCCCTGAGCAAACTCATCAGCGGCTACCGGATCGGCAAGAGCGGTCAGGTCTATCTGGCGGATATGGAGGGCAATATCGAGATCCACCCCGAGCAGGAGGTGGAGGGAGCCGCCCACCACCAGCAATCCTTCCTCGATACCGTCAAACGGCTTATTCCCAATGCCCGGGAACAGGTGGCCGTAGAGGCGCTAACACTGGAGGGGCAAACCTACCTCATCGCGGTGCGTTACATCCCCACCCTCAACCGGCTGCTGATTGGCGAGATCAACAGCGCCGAGCTGGAAGAGGGCCTGCAGGAATCCCGCCAGCTCATTATCATGGTGTCGCTCGCCATCGGCGGGATCGCCATGCTGGCCTCTGCTTGGCTGGCTCACTCCATCAGTCGCCCCATTCGTCAGGCTGCCGATGGCATGCACCACATCACTGCCGATCGGGATCTGGCAACCCGCCTCGACTTCTCTGACGAGTCGGAGCTGGGGCTGATGGCCCAAAGCTTCAATCGGCTGATCCAGAGCCTGAACCAGAGCTTCTCCCGCTTCCAGCAGTCAGGCAGCGCCCTCTCCGCCCAGTCGTCCCAATCCATGCAGCAGGCCCAGGCACTGGCAGGAGAAGCGTGCCAGCAGGCCCAGAGCATTCAGGAGCTGACCACTGTGGTCACCACCATCGGTGACAACGCCGAGCAGATCGCCAGCCGCTCTGAAGGGGTCAACGACGTGACCCAACGCATCGCCAACCATATGCTCAGCATCGAGCAGGATGTGACCCAGAGCGCCGCGCAACTCGACAGCTTGCGCAGCAGCATCGGCAGCTCCTCAGCCCTGCTCGATGAGGTGGTGAAAGACAGCAACAACATCACCCAGATCATGAACCTCATCCGCGATGTCTCGAACCAGACCAACCTGCTGGCCCTCAATGCGGCTATCGAAGCGGCCCGGGCAGGGGATATGGGACGGGGCTTTGCGGTGGTGGCCGACGAGGTACGCCAGCTGGCGGTGCGTACCCAGACTGCCACCAAGGATGTGCAGGATCTTATCTTGCGCCTGCAGGAGGGAACCCGGCAGGCCAGCAGCTCGATGGCAGACTCCCGCAACCTGAGCGAAGAGGGATACAACCGGATGAATCAGGCCAGAGAGGTGCTGGTTGATGCCACCAGCCAAATCAACCAGACCGCCCTCGAGATCAACGAGATCAGCGCGCTGGCGCAGGCGCAGAATCAACAGATGGGGCAAGCCAGAACGGCGCTGGACGAGCTGGCCATGGTGGCCGAACACCAGCGGGAACACGCGCAGGAGAGCAATGCCGCCAGCCGCGAACTGTTCGAACTGGCTAAGGCCATCGACGAGCAGATCCGCCAATACCGGATTGGCTAGACCCGCAGCTTCCCTCTCTCCCTCTCAATAACCAAGACGCCACCACAGGGTGGCGTTTTCATTTTGCAAATCATTTTGCCTGCGCTCTCGAAACGGGAATGACGATAAAACTCGCAAGATATTGATAATTAACATGAAAAAATGTGGAACGGCCATTGCTTAGTGATATCAGACTCAACAGAGGGATATCGCCATGAAACCGACCACCACTCAAGCGCCCGTAGCCCACGTCGCCACTCAAAAAGAGACACTGACCCCCCGCGAAGGCACCTTCCTGATGATGGTGGCCCAGCTGGTGGTGCTCACCTGCATCGTACTGGCCGCCACCGTCGGCGGCCTCTCATGGCAGTGGACCCTGCTGCTGGCCATTCCGCCGGTGATCGGCGGCGCCCTGCTCAGCCGGGTATGGGGCAAACTGCCCCGCTAACTGCGCTTCAGCTCACACATCTTCCCGAACCAGCGGCCGACCCTCGAGTCGGCCGTCTGTTTATCTGCCGCCTGGCTAATGCTGATTGGCCGCAACGAAGGCGCGGCTTGTTCTTCGCCAAGCAAACCGCAGCGACTCACCGTTCAAACAAACCGCACAAACCAACCTGAACTACAGGGTATGACTGCCCAACTGCTCTTTGAGAAAATCGAGCCAGACCCGCAGTCGGATATCCCGCTGGGCATCGGAGTAGAAGACCGCATTGATGGGGCGCGAGGCGCCGCTGTTGCTGCGGGCCAGCACCTCCACCAGCGCGCCGCTCTCCCGATCCGGCCCGGTCATGAAATCCGACAGACAGACGATCCCCTGCCCCGCCAGCGCCAGCTGACGCAAGGTTTCGCCGCTGCTGGCACGCAGAGTGGGGGTGATGGCAAAGCGATCCCCCTGCTCGGCACTGAGCAGCGGCCAGTGGTTGAGGTGATCGGGATGCAAAAAGCCGAGCAGCTCGTGACCGCTCAACAGATCCGCCGGTTGGCGTGGGGTGCCGCGCTCGCTCAAGTAAGCAGGAGAGGCCAGCAGCCGCAACCGCGAACGGCCCAGCGGCAGCGCACGCAGGGAGGAGTCGGTCAGCTCGCCGATGCGGATGGCCATGTCCACCCGCCGCTCCATCAGATTGATAAAGCCCTCCGAGCTGTGCAACTGCAACTCGATGGCAGGATAACGACGACGAAACTCGCCGATGATCGGCACCAGCCGGTGCAGGATAAAGGGAGTGGCCGCATCGACCCGCAAGATCCCCTCCGGCTGCTCCCGGCGCATCAGCAGATGCCCCTCCGCCTCGCTCATCTCGGTCAGGATCTTCACCGCCCGCTGATAGAACCAGCTCCCCTCCTCGGTCAGGCTGACCCGGCGGGTGGTGCGATTGAGCAGCACGGTTGAGAGCTTCTCCTCCAGCCGCTTGATGCCGCGGCTCACCACCGAGTTATCCATGCCGAGGTTCTCCGCCGCCTGGCGAAAACTGCCCGCCTCCACCACCGCCACAAACAGGGTCAGTTCATCAGAATGAGTCTTCATTGCTGTTATCCGGACAAGAGTAATGGGCCTTTATAGGCGTAGCTACTGTGGATTGGCAAGCGTGCTCAGACTGACGATCTTGTTTTTCGAAGAGAAATAACCAGAGAGAATCACTATCTCTCACCCTGTTTAATCAGTAGAATGCGATCAAGAGGAATCGTATGAAGCCAGATCATCAAGGAGATACATTAATGGAGTTTGAAGAACGGCTGGCTATTGCCCATCAACTACTGGCTGACAGTGGCCTCAAGGAATTTCACTACAATCCGTGGCTGTTCAAATTGCTGCGTAAACTCGGCGTCCCCGTCAAGCCGCCTTATTACGCGGGCTGGCTTACCAATTTCCTCTGTTCCGGCCTATCTATTGCGCCGTTATGGGGTCTGATTATGTGGACATTCGTCTGGCATCCAGAGGGAAGGGATCTTTTATCAGCCCTGTTCAACACAGCCATGTTCGCTGGCGTATTTGGTCTTTTCACCTTAATTGGACTCTGGCTCAAACGCCGGCAGCTTGGATTGACCCCATGGGAGCAGTTGGAGCACCAGCACATCAGTGAAGGCACAGCAGAAGAAGGTTAAAGCCCCTGCTGCGGATTGAAACTGAGTGCAATACAGGCTCTGAAGAGCACACTTTCACAGACTCGGACTCTCACCTTGCCGGATTTCGTTAAATTTTTTATCAGCTTTTCAATTAACTGCCTCATCCAAACCGCCATTGGCCTCTTGGTTCTCGCCTACAGGCTTTTCCGCCACCACAATGGCAACTGGCGCAGCTATCGACGAAGCTGGGATCCTCTCCCTCTATTTGCCTCCATTTTCCTTGGCATGGTGATCGCAAAAAAGCTACATCCGGCCATCATGGCAGCCTTGTAATGATTGGCCATAGCTTGGACGTTCAATCAAGTAGTTCACTAGATGATCAAACAGTTGTGCCCGCACTGTGAGATAAGCACTGGATCAAAGCGTCCATACGGGCCAGTAATATCTCTTTGCGGGTTTTAGGTGGTTTGCCATTGAACGCGCAATCAGCGAAGGTGAGCTGGTGACTCATGCAGAAACAGGGGTGTTGACTACAAATTCAGACAATCATTCATAAAAATTTCTCACTACTGCTATTGCTGCTCTCCCCTCAATACTGTTTTGCGACCAGCGCCCTGTTTCCTGCAAGTCACGGCAGGCATACTGACCCTTCGTTTTTGCCAAGGAGGTTCAGATGTCATCACCCGTGATTGTGATTGCCCAGCTTGAAGCCAAACCCGAATATGCCGAGCAGTTTCGCGCCGCCCTTGAGCCGCTGATTGCGGCCACCTTGCAGGAGGCTGGCTGCCAGCGCTATCAGCTGCATCAGGACTTGGACAATCCACACAGCTGGATGCTCTACGAGGTGTGGGAGAGCGAAGCGGCCCTCACCGCCCATCAGGGGCAGCCCCACTTTACCGAATTTGTCGCCAAGGCCGAGCTCTGGTTTGCCAGCAGCACCATTCGCCGCTATCAGCCACTGGGCGCCTGACTGCCCCTAGAGCCTGTTTCTGTTCAGCCCATCAAGGGCCAACCACCACCCCATTGAGGAACGAGATGATCAATATGCCACCCATGGGTCTGGGCACCTTCCGCCTGAAGGGCGAGCCGCTGCTTGCCACCCTGACCAACGGTCTGGAGCTGGGCTATCGCCATATCGATACCGCCCAGATCTATGACAACGAAGCCGAGGTCGGCGCCGTGCTGACCCGCAGCACTGTTGCTCGCCACGAGATCTACCTGACCACCAAGGTGTGGACCAGCGAGTTTGGCCCGGGCAAGCTGATCCCGAGCCTTGAGGTGAGCTTGGAAAAACTGGGCACCGACTATCTGGATCTGGCGCTGATCCACTGGCCCTCCCCCAAGGATGAGGTGCCGATGGCAGTCTATCTGGAGCAGCTGGCCGAGGCCAAGGCCCGGGGCCTGACCCGGGAGATCGGGGTCTCCAACTTCACCGTGGCCCAGCTCAAACAGGCTATCGAGATTTTGGGGCCGGGGGCCATCGCTCACCAGCAGATCGAGGTTCATCCCCTGCTGCAAAACCGCAAGGTGGTCGAGTTCTGTAAAGCCCAGGGTATCGCCGTCACCGCCTATATGCCGCTCGCCTATGGCAAGGTGCTCGCCGAGCCGCTCTTGATGGAGATTGGCAAGCGCCACGGGGTATCGGCGGCGCAGGTGTCACTGGCCTGGCTGCTGGCGCAGGAGATGACAGTGATCCCGAGCTCCACCAAGCGGGAGAATCTCGCCGCTAACCTTGCAGCCCTCAAGGTTAAGCTCACAGCCGAAGAGATGGCCGCCATCGCCACGCTGGATCGGGGCGAGCGCTGCGCCAACCCGGACTTTGCACCAGATTGGGATTAAACGGGAAGGGAGACATGGGCTCTCTCGCTTCGACGGCTGATACCGGCAACTGTAGTGGTCTAATCATCCCGGACACCATTTTAGGTGGTACAGTCGCCACCATGACCTGAGGTGTTCAATGACAAGATTACGTCGCTCATTTACTGCCGAATTCAAACTCGAAGCCGCATCCCTGGTACTCGACCAGGGATACTCTGTCCCTGAAGCCAGCCGTTCACTGGATGTCGGTGAAACCGTACTGCGTCGCTGGGTTCAGCAGCTCCAATCCGAACGCTGCGGCACAACCCCAATCAGCAAAGTACTGACTCCGGAGCAGCAGAAAATTCAGGAGCTGGAAGCCCGCATCAACCAGCTCGAACGTGAAAAGGACATACTAAAAAAGGCTACTGCTCTCTTGATGGCGGACGAGTTCACACGTACGCGCTGATAGACCGATTAAGGGAGCAAGCCCCCATCACTCTGGTCTGCTGCGCTTTCGATGTTCCCACCTCCTGTTTTTACGATTATCTGGCTCGCAGGCGGACGATTAACCGTGAACGTATGCAACAGCGCTGTGAGTTGCGCCGTTTGTTCAAAGAAAGCCGGAACTCAGCGGGCAGCCGCGCCTTGATGTCGATGATGCGGGAGTTGGGGTATCAGATTGGTCGATTCAAAGTACGTAACCTGATGAAGGAAGCCGGTCTGGTATCCAAGCAACCGGGCGCTCATCGCTATCAGGTCGCTCGGTCTGAACGACCGGACATTCCCAATCTGCTGGCCCGCGAATTTGATGTCCAGCAACCCAATCAGGTGTGGTGTGGCGATATCACCTACGTCTGGGCAGGTGGTCGTTGGCGTTACCTGGCAGCGATTCTTGACCTGTACACCCGGCGGGTCGTGGGCTGGGGGATGTCTGATAAGCCTGATGCAGAGCTGGCCATCAAAGCACTTGAGATGGCGTATCAGCAACGAGGTTGTCCGTCAGGCGTGCTGTTTCACTCTGACCAGGGCAGCCAATATGGCAGCCGGGCATTTCGGCAACGACTGTGGCGCTATCGCATGACCCAGAGCATGAGTCGGCGTGGCAACTGCTGGGATAACGCCCCGATGGAGCGACTGTTCAGGAGCCTGAAGTCAGAGTGGCTCCCGGCTATGGGATATATGAGCTTGCGAGAGGCGAAGCGGGATATCAGTTATTACCTGATGGATTACTACAACTGGCGGCGTCCACATCACCACAATGACGGGATACCGCCAGCAAAAGCCGAGGTTCGGCCTAACCAAGTGTCCGGATTTAGTTGACCACTACAAACCCTCACGGGCCTATTGCAACCACGAGCTATCCCCTCTCCCTACGGGAGAGGGTTAGGGTGAGGGGCAAGCTACCGTCCCCTCATCCCCAACCCTTCTCCCGCAAGGGGAGAAGGGAGCAAAGAAAACCTAACTCCATCGACGAGAACCTGAGCGGGGGGGCACAATGCCTCCCGCTTCTTGTCTCCAATACCGCGTGCCACTGCCGTCCGTGCAGCTGACCTCTTCCCGCCCCCTCGACTGTCCCTTGCTCCTTAACCGCTCCCCCTTGGCCCCCGACTCTCTGCACGCTGTTGCCCCCTGCTCTCACCTAACTCTGCACGGCCGCTCTTGTCTTCGTTGTCTCAGTTACGCCCACTACCACACTCCCCCTCACTATTGCTGCTGATTTGGCAAAAGTAATTTGATGTTGCCGTCATTTTTGCCAACAAAACCCATCGGCATACTGGCGCCATTCTCCCGTCGGGAGTCCCTAACCAAGGAGTTGTTATGCCACTGGCGTTATTTGCCCTTACCCTGAGTGCCTTTGCGATCGGCACCACCGAATTTGTGATTGTGGGGCTTATCCCCACCATTGCCGAGCAGCTCAATGTCTCGCTCCCCTCGGCGGGCCTGTTGGTCAGCCTCTATGCCCTTGGGGTGGCCATCGGCGCCCCTGTGCTCACGGCGCTCACCGGCAAGGTGCCGCGCAAGTGGCTGCTGGTAGGGCTGATGGCGCTCTTTACCGCCGGCAACCTGCTGGCCTGGCAGGCCCCCGGTTACGAGAGCCTGATTGTGGCCCGCATCCTGACCGGATTGGCGCACGGGGTCTTCTTCTCGGTGGGCAGCACCATCGCCACGGGTCTTGTGGCCAAAGAGAAGGCGGCAAGCGCCATCGCCATCATGTTCAGCGGCCTCACCGTGGCGCTGGTAACCGGCGTACCGCTCGGCACCTGGATTGGTCAGGTCTTTGGCTGGCGTGAAACCTTTCTGGTAGTAAGCCTGCTGGGTCTGGTCGCCATGGTGGGTAGCCTGCTGCTGATCCCGAGCAACCTGCCCAAGGGGGCAGCCTCGACCATCCGCGAGCAGCTTTCGGTACTGACCAAAAAGCCGCTGCTGCTGGTCTACGCCAAGACCGCCCTCGGTTATGGCGGCGCCTTCACCGCTTTCACCTTCCTCGCCCCCATCCTGCAGCAGGTGAGCGGCTTTAGCGCCGGTGCGGTGAGCCTGATCCTGCTGGTGTACGGGGTATCGGTTGCCGTCGGCAATATCTGGGGCGGCAAGCTGGCCGACAAGATGGGCCCCCTGCCTGCACTGAAGCTGCTGTTTGCCGGTCTGGCGCTGGTGCTGCTGGCCCTCACCTTCACCGCCCCCCATCCGGTACTGGCCGTGCTGACCGTGCTGGTGTGGGGCGCCTTTGCCTTCGGCAACGTACCGGGTCTGCAGGTACTGGTGGTGAAGCAGGCCGAACTGCACACCCCCAAGGCGGTGGATGTAGCATCGGGCCTCAATATTGCCGCCTTCAACGTCGGCATCGCGCTGGGATCTGTGGTCGGTGGTTTTGTAGTAGAGCACCTCGGCCTGATGCACACCCCCTGGATCGGCGCCCTTATCGTGCTGCTGGCCTACGGGCTAACCCATGTCAGCGAGCGCCGCGAAGCCCTCCGGCTCGCTGCCTGTCAGGCATAAGCTGCGCCAGCAGGCGTCACGCAAGGGCGTGGCGCCTGCTGCAATCGGTGCGGCAGGCTTCTATGCTGTGACACAGCCTCAACCCGGCAACTATTTCAGCAACCAAGCCTGTCACCCTCGCATCATTTGCCACGGAGTCTGTTATGAAGGTGCTTATCGTCTATGCCCATCCCGAACCCAAAAGTTTCAACGGTGCCCTCTTCTGCCACGCCATCAGGGCGCTGGAGCAGGCGGGCCACACTGTGATGACCAGCGATCTCTATGCCATGGGATTTGATCCCGTCTCGGATCGGCGCAACTTCACTGCCGCCAGCGATCCCGATTTTCTCAAGCTGCAACTCGAAGAGCTGGCTGCCACCGAGCAGGGCAGCTTTGCCCCGCAGCTGGAGCAGGAGATGCAAAAGCTGGAGGCGGCCGATCTGCTGATCTTCCAGTTCCCGCTCTGGTGGTTTGGCCTGCCCGCCATTCTCAAGGGATGGGTGGATAGGGTCTTTGCCATGGGGCGGGTCTACGGTCAGGGCCATATCTACGAGAGCGGCAAATTTCGCGGCAAGCGGGCCCTGCTGAGCCTCACCACCGGCGGCCCTGCCGAGACCTATCTGCCCGACGGCTTCAACGGCGATATCGACGGGGTGCTTCGCCCCATCCAGCGCGGGATCCTGCAATTTGTCGGCTTTGACGTGCTGCGCCCCCATATCTGTTATGCCCCGGTGCGGGGCTCGCAAGAAGAGCGGGAAACCTGGCTCGCCCAGTGGGCCGAGCGCCTTGGCCAGATTGAGCAGGAGTCCCCCATCGCGGTCGGCCGCTACCAGTAACGGCTGACGCAGCTGACTCACTCCCCCCCAAAGCACAAAAACAGCGAGCGGCACCCGGCCGCTCGCTGTTTTTCACGCTCTGTCGTTATGGTTTTTGTTATCCGTTAGCGGGTCTTATGCCACCTGTTGCACGCCTGCTTTGCCGGTCACGGCACGTTTGAGCCAGTAGTCGAGGCTGACGTAGCGGCCCCCGCCGTAAACCAGCAGCACCAGCAGCATCACGAAGTAGGTGGCGGCAAACTCCATCCCGTTGTTGAGCATCACGGGATCCCCGAGCTCAGTGATGTAGTTGTAGCGACCGGGGAAGTTGGCGGCCAGCCACTCGATAAAGCCGTTGAGGCGCACAGTGGCCTCCATGCTGCCGGTGGCGATGGCATCCCAGCCGTGCTTCCAGTGCACCATGGCGCTCGCCACGCTCATCAGGAAGATGGTGGGAATGGCCATGATGCGGGTAAAGAGGCCAAGGGCAATGCAGATGCAGCCCAGCACCTCGGTGCCCGCCGCCAGAAAGGCGAGCAGGGTCGGGAACGGCAGGTTGAGCCCCCCTTCCGAGACTGGCGCACCAAACCAGGCGACCGTGCCGGCAAAGCCCATCACCTTGGAGTGGGCCCCCACATAGATGACCGGAATGAGATAGAGGCGAATGGCCAGCAGGGCCAGAAAATCGAGCCGCTTGCACTGGGCCACCGCCCGCTCGTACCACTGGATCAGGGTGTTGTTCATGAGAATTCTCCTTGGTGTTTGCTAAATGGGGGCAAGGGGGTGCCGGACTGGCGCTCGCCAACGGACAAGGTCAACAGACCCAGCCGGTGAAAATGGCGTGCCCACCCTGTCAGATCAAAATCACGGCGAACCTGTTGCACCTGTTGCTGGAACGCGGCTTGAGTGATCCCCGGCTGCTGTTGCAGCAACTGGATCAGCGCCACATCCCATTCGCGCAGCCGCTGGGTCACCACCTGATGATCCGGGCTGCGAAACAGGCCATAGAAGTGGCTGCCCTGCCGGGTCGGCACCACGCCGCTGCGACGGATGGCAAAGGGTAGCTCCAGCAGTTGCAGGGTGGGATTGAGCACAAGCGGACTCTCCGCCATCACCTCAACCCCCGATATAACTTGCGGCACTACCCCTTCATCAATCTCGACACAGAGGCAGGCCCACTCGTACTCCAGCAGCGCCAGCCGCTGCCTGGGCCAGTTGAGAGAGCCCTCACTGTGGCGATGCTGCACATAGCGGACAAACTCGGTGGCGATATGGTGAAACTCGGGGGCCTCGGCGCCGTGCGCGATGACAAAGCCCTCCACCAGCTGCCACCTGTCCACCGGCGCCCAGTGAGCGTGGGTGAGCGGAAAAGCGCTCTCCAGCACCGACTCCACATTGGCGCGCACGCTGCGGGCATAGTGGCTGGCGATGCCATCCTGCGGCAGCCGCACCCGGCTCGCCAGCCAGGCGGTCTGCTGCTGCATCCGCTGCGGTGCCGTTTTGGGCGCAGTGATCAGGGATAACCGTCTATCCATAACGCACCTCCTGCACCTGACTGTCGATCGCCTCGCAACAGGCGCCGTGCACCCGCGCCAGCTCGGCCTCCAGCTCTGCCAGCGGTGGCAGATGGTGATCCCGCTCCAGCAACAGGGGGCGCAAACCGTGGGTCTGCACCGTATAACGGGCCAGCGCCACCACCTCCTCGCACACCGGTTTGCCATGGGTATCCAATAAAGTGCCGTCTGCCTCTTCCAGATGACCGGCGATATGGAAGTAACGGATCGCATTGCCCGGCAGCCCGGCGATCATCCGCTTGGGGCAGTAACCGTGGTTGCGGCTGTTCACAAAGACGTTGTTGATATCGAGCAGCAGCTCGCAGCCGCTGCGCGCCACCAGCTCGGCGAGAAAATCCTCCTCCGGCATCTCGTGGTCATAGCCGTGGTAGTAGGAGATATTTTCCAGCACCAGCGGGCGGGCCAACGCCTCCTGCACCTGCGCGATCCGCTCGGCCAGATAGGGGATGTTCTCCCACTGACGCGGCACCGGTAGCAGTTCGTAGAGATAACCCTGTTGGTCGCGGGAAAAGCTCAGGTGCTCGCTGTAGATCTCGATGCCGAACTCGTCCAGAAAGGTGCGGATCTGGCTGAGCAGGGTGCGATTGAGGGGTTGGCAATCGCCGAGGGAGAGGCTGAGGCCGTGGGCCACCAGCGGGTAACGCTCGGCCAGCTGGTGCAGCTGCGCCCGCTTGGCGCCGCCGATGGCAATCCAGTTCTCCGGCGCCAGTTCGAGAAAGTCGATGCCGGGGCGGACGGGGCCGGAGCAGAGCGCATCCAGATGCTCCTGACGCAGCCCGATCCCCCGACTGCGGGAGCTTATTGGCCGCATACCCCCTCCGTCATCTTGCTGCCCTGGCTGGATGTATTGCCATCAATCCCCTCGCCCGCCACGCCACACTTGCCATCGCGAGCGCGCACCAGCCGCCCCTGCGGATCACTGTCGAGGGCCTGCTTCTCGAAGCGCTTCTCGGTGCCGCACTTGCCCGCCGCACACTTGCCGCCGTGCTGTTCGCTGGGGGCGGCCTTGACCGGCGCATCGCTCGGGGTGGCCGCCAGCGCCAGCCCCGGAGTCAGGGCAATCAGGCTGGTCATGGCGATGGAGAGGGTCAGTTTGCCGGTGGTTTTGTTGCTGCTTGAGTTACTCATGGGCGGACTCCTTGACGGATGAAACGGGATAACTGGAGAGATCGCGGGCGGCCACGATCTGGCCGTGGAATTGCTGTTTGACGATGGCCATCGCCTCTTTCTTGTGATTGAGGCCAACCCCCATCCAGTGGTTGAGCACCAGCAGCTTGGGGTTTACCTCGGCGGCAATTTTGGCCACCACAGATGGCTTGGCATGAAGCGAGGCGGAGACAGGGTCGGCCCCTTCGTGGATGGCGAGCGGCATCACCAGAATGTCGGCCCCCTTGGCAAACGGCACAAAGGCCGGGTTGCTGCCGTTCTGATCCGCCGAGATAACGATGGTCCCCTCGGCGCTCTCGATGCGATAGGCCAGACAGGGCACGTCACCGTGAGGGATGCCGAGGGCGGTGATGGTCAGCCCATCATGCTGATAGACGGTGTGGGGCTGCGGGCTCTGGTAGGGCACATCGTGCAAGGTGATGGGGAAGAGGCCATCGGTGCCATCCTTGAAACCGCTCAGGTAGGCATAAGCGCCCTTGTCCTTGTTGAAGAGGGCATCGAAGTAGCCGCTCATGCTAGGGAAGGCCGAGCCAGCCTCGGGCCCCGCCAGATCCAGCGGATCGCTGCGCTCGAAGAAATAGGCCCCCTTGAGCAGGGCGGGCAGGTCGGTCACATGGTCGGTGTGGAAGTGGGTGATGCCGATAAAATCGACCTCTTCGAGCTTGGCCCCCGCCTGACCGAAGCGCAGGTAGACGCCGCCACCGGCATCGATCAGGATGCGGGATTTCCCCTTCCACCAGATCACCTCGCTGGAGGAGGCTCGTAGATCGTCGGAGATGGGGCCACCACTGCCGAGCACCTGCAGGGTGAAGGTTTTATCCAGTGGCGTCAGTTGTACCGGCTCGGCACAGGCCGGGGCGACGGTAAGCGCGCACCCGATGGCCAGCGCCACCGCTTTCAATCTCTGTTTCATCACAATTACCTGTCGGTTGGTTGTCGGTTGGTTGTCGGTTGAAAGTGTGTCGTTTGTGTCGTTTAAAGAGGGGGAGAGAGGGGCCGATGGCGACGAGTGAACGCCAGCCACCGGCCGTGGCGGGGCGCGAACCCCGCCGTCAGTTACCGTCCCGTTCGTCCGCCTGCCAGCGCGCTTCCAGCCAGAGCAGGTTGCACAGGCCCAGCAGCAGGGCAAATCCGAGGCCCAAAATCCAGGTGAAGTACCACATAGCAGATCCCTTGAGGTCAGTAGAGTTGATGGCTGTCGCGCTTGATGCGGGCACGGTCGAGCTTGCCGCGCACCACCCGATAGACCCAGCCGGTGTAGCCCAGGTTGACCGGCATCAGCACCAGCACGAGGCCGAACATGATGGCCAGGGTTTTGTAGCTGGAGGTGCTGTCCCACAGGGTCAGGCTGCTGACCGCATCGAGGGATGAGGGCAGCACGAAGGGGAACAGGGCGATGGCCACCGAGCAGAGCATGGCGGCGCAGGCAATGGCGCTGGCCAGCAGCGCAACCCGGCCCCGCTCCAGCCAGGAGGCAATCCCGCTCACCAGCGGCGCCAGCGCCCCGATGATCGGCACCAGCCACAGCAGCGGATAGTCAAAATAGTTGCGCAGCCAGCCTCCGGCGTGGAGGATCACCCCCTTCATCAGCGGGCTGATGGCAGCATTCGGGTCAAAGGGTTGTGTGCCCACGCCGGTCAGCTGAAACCCTTGCAGATCCACCAGATGCCAGCCGGCCAGCAGATAGCAGAGGCTCACCAGCGGGGCCAGCAGGATGGCGATCCCCCGTGCGCGCAGCGCAGGGGTGCCGGTCACCTTGGCTTGCAGAAAACCGGCGCCGTGCAGCAGCAACAGGCTGATGGCAGTGGCCAGCACCGAGAGCAGCCAGCCCCAGTGGAAGTCGAACGCGCCATAGTGCAGACGCAGCGCCGTGTCGAAGCGAAACGGCAGCCCCTCCATCACCAGACCGATAGCCGCACCGAGGATGAGCGCCGGTATCAGACCACCGGCCACCAGCGCCCGATCCCACCAGCGGCGCCATACCGGATCGGCCAGCTTGCTGCGATAGTCAAAGCCGACCGGACGCAAAAATAGCCCGAGCAGCAGCACCACCATGGGGATGTAAAGCCCCGAGAAGGCGGCGGCATAAACCAGCGGCCAGGCGGCGAACAGGGCGCCGGCACCGGCAATCAGCCACACCTGATTGCCCTCCCACACCGGCCCAACACTGTTGATCACCAGACGGCGGTCGTCGTCATCTTTCGACACCACCGGCAGCAGCATGGCGATGCCGAGATCGAAGCCATCCATCACGATAAAACCGACCATCATGAAGAGCACCAGCGCCCACCAGATGAGTTTCAGGGTTGCGTAATCCATCAGGCGATCCTCGCAAGTTCGGGTTGTTCACCGCTGTAGCGGCCGGTATGGAGAATGGCGGGCCCCTTGCGGATCACATGGCGCAACAGGAAGAGCTCCACCACCAGCAACAGGGTGTAGATGGAACAGATGGCGATCAGGCTGAACCAGAGTTGGCCCGGCTGAAGCAAAGAGACCGAGGCCGAGACCGGCAGCACGTCGCTGATGGTCCAGGGTTGACGGCCGAGCTCGGCCACCAGCCAGCCCGCCTCGATGGCAATCCAGGGCAGCGGAATGCTCCAGAGCAGGGTCTTGAGCAGCCGTGGCGAGTCTTGCAGCCGGTTGCGGCAGAGCTGGACAAAGCTCACCACCATCAGCCCCAGCATGGTGATGCCAAGCCCCACCATCACCCGAAAGCCCCAGAACAGCGGCGCCACCGGCGGGATGGAGTCATCGACCGCTTTGGCAATCTCCGCCTCCCCCGCCTTGGCGATATTGCTGGCATAGGGGGTGAGCAGCATGCCGTAGCCGAGATCCTTGCCGTGCTGCTCGAAGCGGGCGCGGTTGGCCGGTGTATCAGCGCCCTGCCGGATCTGGTCGAGGGCCTCGGCCGCCACCATGCCGCTACGAATGCGCGCCTCGTTCTGCACCTTGATATCCTTGAGGCCGGTCACCGCCTCGTCGATGGAGCGGGTGGCGATGATCCCCATCAGATACGGGATCTTGATGGCGGCGTGTGTAGTCTCTCCCTGCTGATCCGGGAAGCCGAACAGGGTAAAGGAAGCCGGGGCTGGCTCGGTCTCCCACTCCGCCTCGATGGCGGCGAGCTTGACCTTCTGCACCTCACCGGTGCGATAGCCCGACTCATCCCCGAGCACAATGACCGAGAGGATGGCCGCCAGCCCGAAGCCGGAGGCGATGGCGAAGGAGCGCAGGGCAAACTGCACCTCGGTTTTGCGCAGCAGATACCAGCTGCTCACCCCCATCACGAACATGGAGGCCGCCACATAGCCCGCCGCGACGGTGTGAACGAACTTCACCTGCGCCACCGGGTTAAAGAGCACGGCGGCGATATCCACCAGCTCCATGCGCTGGGTCAGCAGGTTGAACTCGGCCCCCACCGGGTTTTGCATCCAGCCGTTACCGATCAGGATCCAGAGCGCCGAGAGGTTGGAGCCGAGCGCCACCAGCATGGTCACCAGCAGGTGCTTGCCGCGGGAGAGCTTGTCCCAGCCGAAGAAGAAGAGCCCCACCAGGGTCGATTCGAGGAAGAAGGCCATCAGCCCCTCGATGGCCAGCGGAGTACCGAAGATGTCCCCCACATAGTGGGAGTAGTAAGCCCAGTTGGTGCCGAACTGAAACTCCATGGTGATCCCCGTGGTGACCCCCATGACGAAGTTGATGCCAAACAGTTTGCCCCAGAAGCGGGTGATGTCCTGATAGATCACCTTGCCGGTCATCACATAAGCCGACTCGGCGATCACCAGGATCCAGGACAGCCCCAGCGTGAGGGGCACAAACAGGAAGTGGAACAGGGCCGTGGCGCCAAATTGCAGGCGAGACAGGCTGACCACGTCATCCGGATTGATCATGCGTCACTCTCTTTTGTTGTATTTGCCTTGCACGTTTCGTGCGTGACAAGTACATCACGGAGCATGACACCTATAACAGATGCAGTTATATTGAATTACACCTATAACAGTTGATCCAGATCATGTCTCTTTACCAGCAGTTGGCCGACCGCCTGCAAAGCCAGATCGACGATGGTATCTGGCAACCGGGGGAGCGCATCCCCTCCATTCGCCAGAGCTGCAAGACCCACGGGCTCAGCCCCATGACGGTGTTGCAGGCCTATCAACTGCTGGAGAGTCAGGGGCGGATCCTCGCCCGCCCCCAGTCCGGTTACTACGTCAAAGCCGCCTCACCACAGGTCGTGCAGCACACGCCGAGCCAGACCCACTACAGCGGCTCGGTGGATATCAACGATCTGGTGTTCGAGGTGTTGCAGGCGAGCAAATCGCGGGATCTGGTGCCCCTTGGCATGTCGGTGGCAGACCCGACCCTGTTCCCCCATCCCCAGCTCGGGCGGGCCCTGGCCAGCTGCATGCGCAAGCTCGATCCCTTCAGCACGGTGGCCGACCTGCCCCCCGGCAACGAAGCGCTGCGCCGCGCCATCGCCCAGCGCTACGCCAGCGACGGGGTGGCGGTCAATCCGCAGGAGATCATCATCACCACAGGTGCCATGGAGGCACTCTCCCTCAGCCTGCAGGTGCTGACCGAGCCCGGTGACTGGGTGGTGGTGGAGTCCCCCACCTTCTATGGTGCCCTGCAGGCCATCGAGCGGCTGAAACTCAAGGCGGTGGAGATCCCGGTCATTCCGGGGGTAGGCATCGATCTCGACCTGCTGGCCGACGCCCTCACCCGCATTCCGGTCAAGGCGTGCTGGCTGATGGGCAATGTGCAGCACCCGCTCGGCCACACCATGCCAGATAGTCACAAAGCGCAACTGATGGCACTGCTCAACAGCCATGGGGTGCCGCTGGTGGAGGATGACGTCTATGCCGAGGTCTACTTCGGCCGCGAACGCCCCAAGCCGATCCGCCACTGGGATCAGCGTGGCGACAGCCTGCTCTGCAGCTCCTTTTCCAAATGTCTGGCGCCGGGCTTTCGGGTCGGCTGGGTGGTGGCAGGGCCCCATGCCGAGCGGGTGCAACGGCTGCAGCTGATGTCCACCCTCTCCACCAATGTGCCGAGCCAGCTGGCACTGGCCGAGATGCTGCGCCAGGGCGGGGTCGATGCCCACTTTCGCCGTCTGCGCCACACCCTGGTCCAGCGCCAGCAGCAGATGCGGGCGGCCCTGCAACGGCTGTTGCCGGACGAAGTGCGGATCTCCTCCCCCGATGGCGGCTACTTCCTCTGGCTGGCGCTGCCTGCCCATTTCGACAGCCGAGCCCTGCACGCCAAGGCTCTGGGCAGCGGTTTTTCAGTGGCTCCCGGCGCCCTCTTCTCCAGTCAGGGGCAACACAACCACTGCCTGCGCCTCAACAGCTCCCATCCCTGGTGCGAACAGCTGGAGCAGGCCCTCACCCGGCTGGCCGCGCTGATTGCCGCACAGCTCGGTGAAAAGTAACGAGGCCAAGAGCCGCTGACGAAACGAACAAAGGCCCGCAACGGGCCTGTGTAGTTGGGGAGTGGCGCGCCTTGGCTCGCCATCAAAAACGGATCATCTGGCCATGATCTGCGACTGCACCTTGAAGCCCAGCGCCTCGTAGAGAGCTTTGGCGCGCTCGTTGAAGGCCATCACCTCCAGCCGGATTTGCTGAGCATCACGGGCCTTGGCCCACTCATCGCAATGGGCGAGCAGCGCCTTGCCAATCCCGCGGGAACGGTGCTGCTCCTCCACCACCACCGAGCCGATGCGGCAGATCGGCGCACGGGTGAGAAATGGCACGCTCTCATTGATATCGATCCGCGCCGTCAAAAAGCCCACCACCATGCCATCCTGCTCGGCAACGCAGAACAGACGCCCTTCCGCGCCGATGGCGCTCAGCAAAAACTCCCGCTCCTCTGGCGAAGGGGGGCAGAACACTTCGGGATAGTGCTGATGGTGGATCTCTCCTATCTGCCGGTTCAGCTCGACAATCACGTCGATATCCAGTTCGGTCGCCTTGCGTATCTCCAACGGTTGCTCCTTGCAAAAATGGTGATGGTTCTGCGCCATCTTAGGGGCTGTGCCCCGCAATCCAAATAGGCTCATCCGTATCTTTTGACGAGCAACCTAAACAACAACGCCCCTTGAGCGGGGCGTTATCGGCAATCCATGGCGATGAGGGGTATCAGGCGGGGGCGTTAAGCTGGGCCACCTGCCGCTCGATGCTCCCCTTGAGGTTGTCATCGAGCTTGAGGGCGCGCGCCAGTTCGTCGAGATAGCCTCGCTCCATAAAGTGATCCACCTCGATGGCGAGCAGGGAGGCGAGATAGACCTCGGTGGCCAGCTCCATATCGGTCACTTCCCGTGCCAGCGCGTGGGGATCGAGGGGACGGGCCAGCTCGGCGTCAATCCAGCGGGCGACATCGCTCTGGCCCTGTTCGGTCAGATACTCCTGAATTTTCTGGCGCTCGGCACCATCGATATGGCCATCGGCCCGGGCTGCTGCCACCATGGCGCGCACTAAAAGCGCCGCACGGGCATCCAGCGCATTGCCTTCCAGACCGCTGATGGGATGGGTAGGCTGGGCCGGTGCCGCCTGCTGGGCCTGCCAATCCTGATAGAGCTTGTAGGCCAGCCCGCCAAGGGCTGCGGCGCCGCCCACGGCAGCGGCCTTGCCGCCATATTTGCGCACTTTTTTATTGCCCAGCAGCAGACCAAGCGCACCGCCGGCCAGCGCCCCCTGCATCTGCCCCTTGCGCTTGTCTCCGCCTTCGTTGAGCCAGCCTTTGCCTGCCCCCAACAACTGTTCCAGCATCTGTTTCATGGTGTCACTCCTGCGGCTATGTTCCCGTCGATAGAGCAAGATAGTGACCCCGCCCCCCTGAATCGGGGATGAACCCTTGACCGGGCAGGCCGATGGGGCAAAGCTCAGGGAAACCCTTCAGGCAATAAGGATGTAACTGTGCCCAATCGCGAACTGACCCTGCAATTTCTGGCCGAGCCCTCCGACGTCAATTTCGGCGGCAAGGTCCACGGCGGCATGGTGATGAAGTGGATCGATCAGGCGGGCTATGCCTGCGCCGCTGGCTGGTGTGGCGGCTATGCGGTGACCGTCTATGTGGGGGGGATCCGCTTTTTGCGCCCCATCCAGATTGGCCAGCTGGTAGAGGTTCACGCCCAGGTGATCCACACCGGCACCACCAGCATGCATCTGGCGGTGGATGTCTACAGCCGCCACCCCACCGACACCGAGCGCCACAAAACCACCCACTGCATCATCATCTTTGTGGCGATGGATGAGCAGGGCAAGCCGACCCCGGTGCCCCAGTGGCAGCCGGTGAGCGAGAGCGATCTGCAGTTGCAGCAGTACGCCAAAAAGCTGATCGCCCTGCGCGAGGAGATCGACAAGGAGATGCGCCAGCACCTCTGACCTTGGTGGCTCACAACCCGACAGAGCGGGCGCTTTCGGCCAACGACGGCGCCCCTGTATAATCCCCCCTCTTCCCGCAACCGGAACCCTGCCCATGTCACTGGAAACTGCCCCGCCCGAGGTAAAACTCGCGGTGGATCTGATTGAACTGCTGGAAACCAATGAGCTGGCCCCCGAGCTGGTGCTGGCGGCGCTGGCCATTGTGAAACAGGATTACGAGCGCAAGCTGGCGGAGGGGAAGGATCACTGATCCCCCCACACTTTTTCCGCCTTATCTTTCCGACGTCAGTTTTTCCCCACTGAAGTTTTTCCCCACATAGCCACTCATTGCGGCCCCATCACCTCGTCGCAAAGGGCGATCAGGGCCGAGCTCAAGCGGGTGAGCGGCTCGCTTCCGCTAACTCCGGCATGGAGCGCCAGCTCCACCGGCGCTACCTTGGGCCACTGGGTCAGAGCCAGCTGATCGGCAGGCATCAGCCGTTTGGGCAGCAAGCTCACGCCGATGCCTGCGCTCACCGCCCCCTGCAAACTGGCGAGGCTGGCGCTGACATAGGCGATACGCCAACGCCGGCCGAGGCCATCAAGCGCCTCGGTCATCTGCCGCCGATAGAGCCCTTCGCTCGGGAACACCACCAGCGGCAGCGGATCCCGTTCCCGTGCGGGCCAGTCGCGACTGTCGACCCACACCAGCGGCTCGCGCCAACTGGCAAGGGGCGAACCCTTTCCCCGAGCCTGCTTGACCAGCGCCAGATCCAGCTCCCCCGCCTCGAAGCGCTGCCAGATCTCGTGGCTCAGGCCACTTTGCACCTCCAACCGTACCTCGGGGTAGTCGCGGGCAAAGGCGGCCAGCACCGGGGTGATGGCGCCTGCGGCGAAATCCTCCGGCACCCCGAGGCTGAGGGACAAGCTCCCCTCGCTCACCTGCTCCTCGGCCTGCGCCAGCAGCGCCAGAATGCGGCGGGCCAGCCCCAGCAATTTTTCCCCCTCCGCCGTCGCCACCACCTGTCGGCCAGCGCGATCGAGCAGCGGGCAGCCAAGCTGCTGCTCAAGGCGGCGGATCTGCTGGCTGATGGTGGATTGGGTCAGGTGGACCCGTTCACCGGCGCGGGTAAAGCTGCCGGTGTCGATAATGGCGACAAAACTGCGCAGTAACAGGGGATCCAGCATGAGGCACTCCATTTACAAAACCACTGAAACCCATTCTATCATTTAATTTCAAAATGACTTTCGAGCCCGCTAGGCTGGCGTTTTTGCCTCCTTTGACGGTGATCTGCCATGTTCAGCCCCGATGACTCCGTGTCCCGAATGCCCCCTGTCTCTCCCAGAACCGGAAACTGCACCCGATGAATCAACGAAATACGGATCAACCCGTAGGCCAGACTGCCCTGTTGGTGCTGGTGATCCTGATTGGCCTGAATCTGCGCCCCTTTCTTACCGCCATCGGCCCGCTGAGCGGCGAGATTGGCCGCGCCCTGTCGCTGGGGATGGATACCCTCGCCTGGCTTACCCTGTTGCCGCTCTGGCTCATCGGGATTGGTGTGCTGCTCACCCCGCGCCTGCGCAGCCTTGCCAGTGCCACCACCCTGCTGGGGCTGGCCTTGCTGCTGCTCGGCATTGGCAGCGCCATGCGCTTCGATGCCCAAAGCGGCGCCTTGCTGATCGCCAGCGCGGCGCTCTGTGGATTGGGGTCGGCACTGGTGCAGGGGGTGCTGCCCGCGCTGATCAAGCAGGCCTTCGCCCACAAGGTGCCGCTGGTGATGGGGATCTTCTCTGCCTGCATGATGGGGGGCGGGGCGCTGGGGGCCAGCCTCACCCCAAGGCTGGCGGTCAGCCTCGACTGGTCGCGGGCGCTGGCGCTCTGGAGCCTGCCGGTGCTGCTGGCCCTCGTTTGGCTAGGGTGGAAAGTGCGTCTGCCACGGGCCGCCGCGGTCGCCATTCCCCACGGCGAGCAGCGGCTGATCACCCTGCCCCGCAGCTGGTTACTGATCGTCTGCTTTGGCATCATCAACAGTGGCTACGGCATCGTGGTAGCCTGGCTGGCACCCGCCTATATGGCGCAGGGGTGGAGCGCCGCACAGGCGGGCGAGCTGGTCGCCTGGCTGGCACTGGCGCAGACCGCCAGCGGCCTCGGCCTGCCGCTGCTGGCCGCCCGCAGTCAGGACCGTCGGCCGTGGATGGGCCTTGCCATCGCCATGCAGCTGGCGGGATTCGGCGGCCTCTGGCTGGCGCCAGCCAGTGCCCCCATTCTCTGGTGCATGCTGTGCGGTGCCGGTCTTGGCGGCAGCTTTTCGCTCATCATGGTGATTGCGCTCGATCACCTGCCAGACCCGCGCCGCGCCGGCACCCTGAGCGCCCTGATGCAGGGGTTTGGCTTTATGCTGGCGGCCACCGGCCTCTGGGTGGCGGCGCGGCTCTATCACTATATGGGCGACTTTGCGGCCGCCTGGCAGTGGCAACTGGGGGGATTACTGCTGATGAGCCTGCTGGTGCTGCGCCTCGACCCACGCCACTATCCCCGCGTCATGGGGTTACCGATCGCCAGCGAGCCAACCCTTTCGGCGCCCCTCCCGGCCAGCTCTGCGACCCAAAGCAACACACCGGCCTGAGGCCGGTGTGTTGGGGATAACCGTTTTGGGGATCACAAGACGAGGCTGACGCCACTCAGAGGGACAACTCAGCGCCCCTTCTTCTGCCGTCCGGTGTTAGCGGTGCGCGGCTTGCCAGCGGCCGGTTTGCCCCCCTTGCCGGGAGCCCCTTTGCCAGCACCGCCCTTGTTGGCTGCACCTTTGCCCGCACCACCCTTGCCCACCGGCAGCTTCTTCTCGAAAGCTTCCGGGCCCGGCACATTGGGACGCCCGCCAATCTCGTGATCGTCATCGCGGCGCGGCTTCTTGCCCTGCCCCGGTTTGGCGCTTTGCGCCGCAGGGGCCTTGGCCGCCTTGGGTTTGTCGCCTTTGGCCGGTTTCACCTCGGAGGAGGAGTCCTCAATCAGATTGAACAGATCGATCAGCTCGTCGTCGGTGAGATCGCGCCACTCGCCCACCGGCAGCCCCTTGAGGCTGACGTTCATAATGCGGATGCGCTCCAGCTTGGTCACTTCAAAACCGAAGTACTCGCACATGCGGCGGATCTGGCGGTTCAGCCCCTGCACCAGCGTGATGCGAAAGACGAACGGCGCCTCTTTCTTCACCTTGCACTTCTTGGTCACAGTACCGAGGATCGGCACCCCGGCCGCCATGCCGCGCACAAACTCGTCGGTCACCGGCTTGTCGACGGTCACCAGATACTCTTTCTCGTGATCGTTACCCGCCCGCAGGATCTTGTTGACCAGATCGCCGTGGTTGGTAAGGAAGATCAGACCCTGCGAATCCTTGTCGAGCCGCCCGATGGGGAAGACCCGGGTGCTGTGG
The DNA here is from genome assembly GCF_019046985.1 of Aeromonas sp. FDAARGOS 1417. NCBI lineage: Bacteria > Pseudomonadati > Pseudomonadota > Gammaproteobacteria > Aeromonadales > Aeromonadaceae > Aeromonas > Aeromonas sp. FDAARGOS 1417. The sequence continues at coordinate 1,314,232 of NZ_CP077221.1, forward strand.
TTGACGAAATCGACGATGTTGTCCTTCTCGCCCGCCTCCGTGGTACTGACGATACCCACCGGCTTGTTGAGAGCGATCAGCACCAGACTGTCCGCCTCGCGCGGCTCGATCACCTGACCGTTCACCTTGACCAGATCGCCAACCTGCACCTGATCGCCGATCCCGGCGCGCTTGCCGTTGATAAAGACGTGGCCCTGCTCGATAAAGCGGTCGGCCTCGCGGCGCGAGCAAATACCGCTCTCGCTGATGTATTTGTTCAGGCGCATGGATTCGTTAGCCAGCATGGGTCACCTGCCACAGGGTCTGGGCCGCGCCCGGTTGTGCCATCGCCTGTTCCGGCTGTGCCGGGGAGGCTGTTTGCTGCATCAGCCAATTCACTACGTCAAAGTTCTGCATACCATTCCATCTTCAAAAAAGGCCAATGCCAGCTTATCCATCAAAAAACGCCGCTACAGTAGCATAATTGCCCCCTTTCAGGGGCAGATAGTTGCAAGGTCGCAGCGCCCAAACGGGCATCCGCGGATAAGTTCACGCCGCCAGATGGCCCGCGATGCAGCCTTCGAACGGCCAGCCTGATGTAAGCGGCGTGATCAGGCGCCCACAGCCAGCGCGGCCGAACGCCATCAACTATACATATCACCTTGTTTCCATTAGGCTTTAAGCCGGTTGGCAGCGCCTTGGATGCTGCGCCGAACTCGCCCGCCCAGAGGCGGCTCCACCTCTATCGCCAAGGATTGCACCATGCTGGCTCACACTCGCCGCCTTGTTCGCCGTGCTCTGCTGACCCTGTTGCTGCTGTTGCTGACCGCATGGGCGGTGATCGCCTACTTCGCCTGGCAGGCAGCGCCGCTGCAGCTGTGGCACACAGTGGTGCCCCCCGAACTCAGCACCGATGAGCTCGACAGCAGCGACTGGCAAGCCTATCTGGCCCGCGAAGCAGAGCTATTCGAGCTGGTGGCCACCGAGGTAGTCGCCAAAACACCGCCCGAGCAGCAACTGGCCAGCAATCGCTACTATCAGGACGCCCCCATCAATCCCGCCCGCGTTCAGCAGAACTGGAACCGCTCCTATCTGCTGCGCCCCGAGGGGGAAGTCAAAGGGGTAGCGGTGCTGCTGCACGGCCTGACCGACTCCCCCTACAGCCTGCGCCATCTGGCCAGACGCTATCAGGAGCAGGGCTTTATCGCGCTGGGGCTGCGGATCCCCGGCCACGGCACCGTGCCCGCTGGCCTCGTGGATGTGGATTGGGAGACTTGGCTGGCCGCCACCCGACTGGCGGTGCGGGAGGCCAGATTGCTGGCACCGGGCAAGCGGCCGCTGCATCTGGTGGGCTTTTCCAACGGCGGCGCGCTGGCGGTGAAATATGCGCTCGATGCGCTGGCCGACCCGAGCGGCACGCTGGCAAAACCGGATCGGCTTGTCCTGATCTCCCCGATGATCGGGGTGACCCGCTTTGCCCGCTTCGCCGGGATCAAGGCCGTGCCAGCCCTGCTGCCCGCCTTTGCCAACGCCGCCTGGCTCGACACCATGCCGGAGTTCAACCCGTTCAAGTACAACTCGTTTCCGGTCAACGGGGCTCGCCAGTCCTATCGCCTGACCCACGCCATCCAGCAGCAGGTGCGCCAGCTGGCCGCCAGTGGCGAGCTGGCGGCATTTCCCCCCGCCCTCACCTTCCAGTCGGTGATGGACTACACCGTCAGCACCCGCTCCATCATTGCCGATCTGTACCACTACCTGCCGGCCAACGGCAGCGAACTGGTGCTGTTTGATATCAACCGCAGCACCCTGTTTGGCCCGCTGATGAGCTCGGCATCCGAGCTGGCGCTGCACCGCTTGCTGCCAAACGCCCCCGGGCACTATCGCCTCACAGTGGTTGGCAATGTCGAACCCGCCTCCCCCGCAACCCAGGCCAGAACGCTGGCCAGCGCAGACCAGCCTGAGCAGCTCCGCCCGCTGGGTATCGATTATCCCAAGGAGATCTACTCCCTCTCCCACGTGGCGCTCCCCTTCCCGATGGACGACCCCCTCTATGGCATGGCGGCGCGCCCGGAGCAGCGGGAGCAATATGGCATCAATCTCGGCGGTCTGGCCCTGCGCGGCGAGCGCGGCGTGCTGATCGTCAACCCCGGCGCCCTCACCCGCACCTCCTCTAACCCCTTCTACCCCTATCTGCAGCAGCGGGTGATGGAGACCCTCACCGCCCCTCCCGTCGCCCGACCTGCCGCCGTCACCCCTGCCAGCAGTGGTCAACCTGATGCGGCCTATCAGGCAGAAGTGGAGCAGTTTTTACAGGATAGCGACGAGAGCAGCTCGCCTTTCTAGGGCCCCTCTGCCACATCGGCCAAGCGGCCGACGTGCTTTGCGCGATAGCGATACGAGAAAGGGGCCGTCAATTGACGGCCCCTTTCTGTTGCTGATGGCGATGGGAGTGATGGCTTGGTGGGCTCAGGGATAGATGCTCACTTCTATCAGATTCTGATCCGGGTCGAGGAAGTAGATGGATTCTATCGGCCCACAGGCACCGCTTTTGGTCACCGGCCCCTCGACAATCTCCACCCCGTGGCAGGCCAGCTGGGCCATCACTTGCTCCAGCGGCCAGCGGGTGATAAGGCAGACATCCCCCGACCCCACCTGCGCCCGATTGCGCGGCTCCTGCCCCAGCAGTTGCAGATTGATCTTCTGGTTGCCAAACCCTACCGCCCGGCGCCCCGCTCCGAAGGTGATGGCCTCCATATTGAGCACCGAACTGTAAAATTCCACGGCCCGTTCAATATCACTGACCGTCAATACCAGATGGTCGATATGGCTGATCATGGTTACCTCCTGGTGGTGATCTGGCTGATGTGACCGACATATGCCCGCAAGCATCCGACTGCTGCTGCCACGGCGGGCAACCCCATCATACCCGGCAAGGGTAAGCCCATGTGTGCCTTGGCGCGCAAAGCGAGCGCAAATGATCTGGTCAGATAAATTCGCGTTACTGCACCGCAGCGCACGCTTTGTCACGCTGGGCCTGCAGGGTCTCATCTTCGCTATCCATCGCCGCCAGAATCGCCTGATTGCAAGCCCGCTCTGCCAGCTTGGCCGGACTCTGTTTGGCATCTCCTATTTCGGCGATAAGGGGCCGATAACTGACGGCTGCCGAGCAATACATGGTGCGAAATTTGGGCAGTTGCCAGCTGCTGTCATCCTGCCGGGTCAAGTCATCACACAGCTTGTGAAACAGGGCGGACGCCTTGACCGTGCACTGGCTAAAACGCCGCACATCCTGCTCGTAGGGACGACAAACGCTCGGCTGCTGGATCTGCCACAGCTGAAAAGAGAACGGAACCGACTCCCCTTCATACTGCACCACCAGCGTCTTGGCCTCGGTACCATAGATATCGGCAACCTGCTGCTGTACCAGATTGAGATAAGCCGAAAAAAGATAGGAAACCGGATCCATCACCACCTCCCTGTGGTTGTCACTGCCGCGCTCTCTTACCGAAAACCGGGGCGATTTTCAAACGAGTAACAGGCGACAACAGCTTACTGATTTGGTTGGAAAAAATGATACTCTTCTCGCCACCCTCATGTACAACGTTCAAGGCTAAAGTGCGATGCAACAATGCGGTATTTATGAACAGCTCATTACTCAACTGCTGACATCTCGACTCGACCGCGAGCGCTTTTACGTAGGGGAACGCCAGCTTGAACCTGCCGAAGCGGCAGTTTGGTTATCCAGATTTCTGAGTCGGGTTTTGGAATATGCGGTGGGTTCGGTAACTGGTGAAGATCAGCTGCAACGGCAGATTGAGCTGGCTAACCAGTTATTGCTTTGGCTAAAGGATCGCACCCAAGACCCAGACTTTATTGGCGAGAACCTCATCGATAGTCAGGGAAAAATTCTGACAGCGCTCTACCAATTGGATAACCCCATCTCCGCCAATTTAAAGCAATATGCCGAGGATATTTTCCCTCTGACCGGTCTAACGCAAAGTGAGCTGTTCTGCGGTAGCAATGCAGGTTTGTCGATGGAGTCTGAGATTAAACGGGAAATATTATCGGCAGATAGCATCTGCTGGCTGGTCTCATTCATCAAATGGGCAGGCATCCGTATTTTCCGTCATGAGCTGGAAGAGTTCACTCGCAGCGGCCGCCAATTAAAAGTAATTACTACCTCTTATATGGGGGCGACCGATGCCAAGGCAGTTGAATTTTTAGCTAGTCTCCCAAATACCGAAGTCAAACTCAGCTATAACACCCAGCGCGAGCGGTTGCATGCCAAGAGCTATCTCTTTTGCCGGAATACCGGCTTTCATACCGGCTATATAGGCTCCTCCAATCTCTCTCACTCTGCCCTCACCAGCGGCTTGGAGTGGAACCTAAAAATCACCTCGCAAGAGATCCCGCATATTATCGAGAAATCCCTGAGTACCTTTGAAACCTATTGGGAATCCGATGATTTTGAGCTGTTTGATGGCAAGCTCGAAAGCCGTACAAAATTGCAGCATGCGCTGCAAGAGGCCCGTGGGGATGGGGACAAAAATAGCCCTGCCTATTTCTTTGATATCACGCCGTTTCCCCATCAACTGGAGATCCTTGAACAATTGGCGATGGAGCGCGCTTTACACCAGCGCTTCCGTAACTTGGTGGTTGCGGCCACCGGTACAGGGAAAACCCTGATCTCCGCTTTTGATTTTGCGCGTTTTCTGAAAACCAAACCCGACGCCAAGTTTCTGTTTGTCGCCCACAAAGAGGAGATCTTGCGCCAAGCATTGGCCTCATACCGCGGAGTGCTCAAGCAATCCAATTTTGGCGAACTCTTAGTCGGCGGCGCCGTGCCAACCCACTACCGTCAGCTATTTGCCTCGGTGCAATCCTTGAATAACCAGCTGGCTAATTTACGTCTTAGCCCAGACTATTTCGATTACATCGTCATCGATGAGGTTCACCATATTGCGGCGGCCAGTTATCGCGGTCTGCTCGCCGCCTTTGAACCTCACATTCTGTTGGGATTAACCGCAACGCCAGAGCGCCATGATGGCAGTGATATTCTTGCCGACTTTTGTGGTGTCATCGCAGCAGAGATACGCTTGCCCGAGGCTATCAATCGTCGCCATCTCTGTCCGTTCCAATATTTTGGTATCGATGATGATACTGACTTGCGCCAAGTGGCTTGGAAAAATGGCCGTTATGACATCACTGAGCTCACCAATATCTATACCCACAATCAGCAGCGGGTACAGAAAATCGTCCAGAGCCTCAATGAGATCGTCACGGATATTACCAAGATCAAAGCACTGGCATTTTGTGTGAGCCGTGAACATGCCGATTTTATGCGCAAGTCCTTTTTATTGAAGGGCATCAAGGCTGATATTCTCACCAGCGATAACCGAGAAGAACGGTATAGCAAACAACAAGATTTGCGTACCGGCGTTATCAATATTCTCTGCGTGGTGGATATCTTCAACGAAGGGGTTGATATCCCAGAAGTCGATACCTTGCTGTTTTTACGACCAACGGAAAGCCTCACCATCTTTTTACAGCAATTAGGGCGGGGCCTGCGGCTGGCGAGCGATAAAGAGTGCTGCACCGTGTTGGACTTTGTTGGCAATGCCCGTGCTGAGTATGACTTTGCCCAGAAATTCCGGGCTCTGGTGGGTAAAACCAATAAGGCGATCAGCCACGAGATCAAACAGGGCTTCCCTCACGCCCCATTGGGTTGCCGCATCGAGCTCTCAAAACAGACCCAAGAGTTCATTCTGAGCAATATCAAGAGGGCGACCCTCAATACCTCGCGCCTCATGGGCCTGATCCGCCGTTTCTCACAAGATTGCGATTTACCGCTGACGCTGGCGAATTTTTTGAAGTTCTACCCTCATATCAGCCTTGAGGAGATCTACAAGCGCGGCAATTGGAGCGCCTTGGTCAAACAGGCTAGCAACCATACCATTTCTGAAATAAGTGATGAGAAGTTGTCGACTCTCTACACCCGGGCCATCAAAACCCGGCTATTGGGCTGCGATGCGCTCCATTACTTGAACTTCTTACAAACCTTGGTGGCAGACGCATTTACCTTAACGGCCGAGCACGATGCACGCATGGCCTTGATGTGCCATTACGACTTCTGGCAACAAAGCGGCCCCACTGCTGGCTTTAGCTCCTTGGCGCACAGCCTGAAACAACTCAATCAACCTGAATTAAGGGCCGAGCTGGCAGATCTGTTGCCCATGCTGATCAACCGGGTGCAACACGAACAAAGCGCCATGCCAAACCTTCCCGGTAATCCGCTGCAACTGCATGCTCGCTATGCCAGAGAGCAGGTGCTGGTTGGCTTTGGCGCGACCACCTTCGCCCACCAACCCACGGCTCGTGAAGGGGTCTATCTCATCGCAGAGCAAAATATCGAGTTGCTGTTCGTGACCTTGAACAAAACGGAACAGCACTTCTCCCCCACTACCCGTTATCACGACTACGCCATCAACGAGTCGCTGTTTCATTGGCAGAGCCAAAACAGCGCTCGCCCAGAACGGGGTAAGGGGCTGAGTTACATCAACCACAGAGCAGAAGGTAAGCGCTTGTTTTTGTTCGTCCGCGAGCAGAGCAAAGATGAATTTGGCCGCACCCTTGGCTTTGTGAACTTTGGTGAGGTGGAGTACGTATCCCACACTGGCAGCCAACCGATGAACATTAAATGGCGTCTCACTACTCCGATGCCGCCATTTATGTGGAAAGAGGCCGCCAAACTGGCGGTTGGTTAGTAAGGCTTCTCACCCGGTGGGGATATGGCGCAAAACCCACCGGATTCTTGCCCAAAACCCCGGCTAAATTATCCAGTTGCATAATAACCATGCGGCCTTGCGGTTGTTTAACTGGCCCTAACGTCAGATAATACCGCCCGCCTTCAAACCCCGATAACCCGACTTTCAGTGACGGTAATTGATGACTGAGTACCTGCTTTTATTGATCGGCACCGTGCTGGTTAACAACTTCGTGCTGGTGAAATTCCTCGGCCTCTGCCCCTTTATGGGGGTCTCCGGCAAGCTGGAAACCGCCATCGGCATGGGGCTGGCGACCACCTTCGTGATGACCCTCGCCAGTGCCAGCTCCTATCTGGTGGAGCACTATATCCTGCTGCCGCTGGATATCGCCTATCTGCGCACCCTCGCCTTTATTCTGGTGATCGCCGTGGTGGTGCAGTTTACCGAGATGGTGGTGCGCAAGAGCAGCCCGACCCTCTATCGCCTGCTGGGGATCTTCCTGCCCCTCATCACCACCAACTGCGCGGTGCTCGGGGTGGCGCTGCTCAGCATCAATGAGCGACACGACTTTATCCAGAGCGTGATCTACGGCTTTGGCGCCGCCACCGGCTTCTCGCTGGTGTTGATCCTGTTCGCCGCCATGCGCGAGCGTCTGGTCGCCGCCGATGTGCCCGCCCCATTTCGCGGGGTGTCGATTGCCATGATCACCGCCGGTCTGATGTCGCTGGCCTTTATGGGCTTTACCGGCCTTATCAAGATATAACCATGATCCATATTCTCTTTGCCATTCTGGTGCTCACCCTGCTGGCGCTGGCGTTCGGGATTATCCTGGGCTTTGCCGCCGTCAAGTTTCATGTGGAAGCAGACCCCATCGTCGACCAGCTCGATGCCCTGCTGCCCCAGACCCAGTGTGGCCAGTGCGGCTATCCCGGCTGCAAACCCTACGCCGAGGCGCTCGCCAACGGCGATCAGATCAACAAGTGCGTGCCCGGTGGCGAGGCTACCATGCGCAAGATTGCCGATCTGATGGGGGTCGAGCCCCAGCCGCTGGGGGGCAGTGACGAGGCCGCAGTGCCGGTCAAAAAGGTCGCCTTTATCCACGAAGATCAGTGCATCGGCTGCACCAAGTGCATTCAGGCCTGCCCGGTGGATGCCATTGTCGGCGCTACCAAAGCGATGCATACCGTGATTGCCAACGAGTGCACCGGTTGCGATCTCTGTGTTGATCCCTGCCCGACCGATTGCATCGAGATGATCCCGGTGCCCACCACGGTCGATAACTGGAAGTGGGATCTCAATAACGTGCATGTTCCGGGCAAGATTCCGGTCAAGATAGTGGAATAAACAGCGGAGCAACCATGCATTCCTTACTCGAACGTATCAAAGCCGGCACGCTCTGGGACTTTCACGGTGGCATTCACCCCGCCGACAACAAGCTGCAATCAAGCCAGAGCCCGGTGGTAGACGCCGGTCTGCCGCCACGCCTCATCATTCCGCTGCGCCAGCACGCAGGCCCCGCCGGCGATCTGCTGGTGCAGGTGGGCGACAAGGTCAAAAAAGGGCAGCCGCTGACCCGTTATGCCAAGGGGCGGGTCGTCCCTGTCCATGCCTCCACCTCCGGCACCATCACCGAGATTGGCAACCACACGGTTGCCCACCCCTCCGGACTCGGCGATCTCTGTGTCATTCTCACCCCGGATGGGGAGGATGAGTGGGGCGAGCGCAATGGCAAAGCGGATTACTGGAATCTGGAGCGGGGCGAGCTGCTCGAACGCATCCAGCAGGCGGGGGTAGCGGGCCTTGGCGGCGCCGTATTCCCGACCCACAGCAAACTCGACGGCCGCGGCCAGCTCACCGAGATCCTGATCGTCAACGGGCTGGAGTGCGAACCCTATATCACCACCGACGATCGGTTGATGCAGCAGTACGCCGACGAGATCATGGATGGCATCCGGGTACTCAAGCACCTGCTCAAACCAAAACTCACCCTGATCGGGGTAGAAGATAACAAGCCCGAGGCGATCGAGCAGCTGACCCGCCACGCCACCGATGAAGATGTGCTGGTCAAGACGGTGCCGACCAAGTACCCCTCGGGCGGTGCCAAGCAAACCATCGAGCTGCTGACCGGCCGTCAGGTACCCAAGGGGGGCCGCGCGGTCGATATCGGCATCATGGTGCTCAACGTCGCCACCGTGTTTGCCATCAAGCGCGCCATTATCGACGGCGAGCCGCTGATCGAGCGGATCGTCACCCTTACCGGCGACAGCTTCAAGCAGCCCGGCAACGCCTGGGTGCGCCTCGGTACGCCGGTGCGCTGGCTGTTGCAGCGTTTCGAACTGCAACCGGAAGCGGAGCAGCGGGTGATCATGGGGGGCCCCATGATGGGCTTTACCCTGCCCCACGCCATGGTGCCTGTGGTCAAGGCCACCAACTGCCTGCTGGCGCCGACGCAGGCCGAACTGCCCGCCCCCGGCCCGGAGCAGCCCTGCATCCGTTGCAGCGCCTGCGCCGATGCCTGCCCGGCCACCCTGCTGCCGCAAGAGCTCTACTGGTACAGCCGGGCCAAGGAGTATGACAAGGCCGAGAAGCTCAACCTGATGGACTGCATCGAGTGCGGCGCCTGCGCCTGGGTCTGCCCCAGCGAGATCCCGCTGGTGCAGTACTACAAGATCGCCAAAGACGACATTCGCGAAGCCCGCGCCGAGGCCGAGAAAGCCGAGCGCGCCAAGCAGCGCTTCGAGGCCAAGCAGGCCCGTTTCGAGCGGGAGAAAGCGGCCCGCGAAGCGCGCCATGCCGAAGCAGCCGCCCAGCGCCGTCAGACCATGACGGCCGCAGGCGGGGAAGATCCGGTGGCAGCGGCCCTTGCCCGCATCAAGGCCAAGCAGGATGCCCCCATCACAGCCATTACCGCCACCGCCGAGGGCTTGCCTGACAATAGCGCCGTGATTGCCGCCCGCGAAGCCCGCAAACGGGAAGCAGAAGCGCGCCGCGCCGCCAAGCTGGCGGAGAGCGCAAACAGCGACACTGCCGCTGCGGCGCAACCCGCCGAGGCGGTTGACCCCGCCAGCGATCCCAAGAAAGCAGCCATCGCCGCCGCACTGGCGCGCGCCAAGGCCAAGAAAGCCGCTCAGGCTGGCGATAGCGCCGAGCCTGTGGCTGCCGAAGCCGCTGCTGCGCCTGCGGTAGATGCTGATCAGCAAAAGGCAGAGGTTGATCCGAAAAAAGCGGCAATTGCCGCCGCCATTGCCCGTGCCAAAGCCAAAAAGGCCGAGGCGAATGCTGAACCGGTAAGCGCAGATCACAGCGCGGTAGCCGACGCAGGCTCGCAAGGCGATGCGCCATCTGCTGCCAGCGAAGCAGTTGACCCCAAGAAAGCCGCTATTGCTGCTGCCATCGCCCGGGCCAAGGCCAAGAAGGCCGCTCAGCAGGGTGACAGCGCTGAGGGCGAACTGACTGCAACCGCAGGCACCAGCGAATCCGCTGCAACCCAAAGCGATGCGCCATCTGCGGCCAGCGAAGCGGTTGATCCCAAGAAAGCCGCTATCGCCGCTGCCATTGCCCGCGCCAAGGCCAAAAAGCTGGCCCAGCAGGGCGAAAGTGCCGGTGCTGAGGGTGCGCAAGGTGAGCTATCAGCAAGCGCGGAGACCCGTGACGTGGCGCTAGCCAAGAGCGAAGTAACCACCAGCCAAAGAGATACGGCTGCAAGTGAAGCGGTCGATCCCAAGAAAGCCGCTATCGCCGCTGCCATCGCCCGGGCCAAGGCCAAAAAACTGGCCCAGCAGAGCGAGCGTATCAGTGCAGAGGTAGAGAGTGCCAGTGCTGAGGTAGAGAGTGCCGGTACTCAGGTAGATAGAGCCGGTACTCAGGTAGATAGAGCCGAAACTGAGGGTGAGCGCGCACCGGCCGAGCCGATGCAAACCGACGCCGCCAGCAGTGAGCAACCACTTGCCGTCACTGCCGCGCCTGAAGCGAGCGCTCCAGCGGTTGACGCCCCGGTTGATCCGAAAAAAGCGGCCATTGCAGCCGCGGTGGCCCGCGCCAAGGCGAAGAAGCTGGCGGCCGAGGCAGCCAGAGCCGCAGAGACCGCCGCTGAAGATGCCCCGTCAGCCGACCGAACAACCACAAGGTAATCGACAGACTCATGTTCAATATTGCGACTGCGCCGTTTGCCCATAACCGCAAACAGACCCGAACCCTGATGCTGCTGGTGATCCTGGCCTGCGTGCCGGGCTTGCTGGCCCAGACCTGGTTCTTCGGCTGGGGCTCCTTTATCCAAATCCTGCTGGCGATGGTCACTGCGCTACTGTGCGAGGCGCTGGTGCTCAAGCTCCGTGGCCGAACCATCAAGCCTGCCCTGATGGATGGCAGTGCGGCGCTCACCGCCGTGCTGATCGGTCTCTCCCTGCCGCCGCTGCTGCCGTGGTGGATGCTGGTGGTGGGCACGGCCTTTGCCATCATTGTCGCCAAACACCTTTACGGCGGACTGGGTCAGAACCTGTTCAACCCGGCCATGGTCGCCTATGTGCTGCTGCTGGTCTCCTTCCCGGTGCAGATGACCAGCTGGCTGCCGCCGGAGAGCGTGCGCGCCTACAGCCTCGGCTTTGGCGACGCGGCGTCAGTCATCTTCACCGGCTTTAGCCTCGACGGCTACAGCATGGCCCAGCTCAAGCAGGGGGTGGATGGTCTCACCATGGCGACCCCCCTCGATACCCTGAAAACCGGCCTGACTCAGGGGCTCACCACCGGCGAGATCCTGAGCGGCCCGCTGTTCGAGGGTTGGGGCGGCATCGGCTGGAGCTGGGTCAACCTCGGCTATCTGCTGGGCGGCCTGTTCCTGCTGCAACAGAAGGTGATCAACTGGCGCATTCCGACCGCCATTCTCGGTGCCCTGCTGGCGGCCTCCACCATCGGCTATCTGGTGAGCCCGGATGCGACTGCCACGCCCATGTTCCATCTCTTTAGCGGCGCGACTATGCTGGGGGCCTTCTTTATCGCCACCGATCCGGTCAGCGCCTGCACCACGCCGCGCGGCCGACTGGTCTATGGCGTGCTGATCGGGGTGCTGGTCTACATCATTCGCCGCTTTGGCGGCTATCCCGATGCGTTTGCCTTCGCCGTGCTGCTGGCCAACCTTTGTGTGCCGTTTATTGACAGCCTGACTCGCCCGAAAGTGTATGGAGCCCGTCGCCAATGATGTTTCTGCCCTTTTCCCCCATCACAGCTGACGGAGCCCGGACATGTTAAAGAGCATGCGCAAGAACGGCCTTATTCTAGCCATGTTCGCGCTCGGCTGTACCGCGCTGGTGGTACTGACCAACGAGCTGACCAAGGATAAAATCGCCCACCAGCAGCAGCTGGAGAAACAGCAGACCCTCTCGGTATTGCTGCCGGAGGGGAGCTATGACAACGATCTGGTGGCCAGCTGCAAGCAAGTCACCAGCAGGAAGTATCTGGGTAGCGATCAGCCGCAGGCCCTCTATACCGCCAGCAAGAATGGCGTGGTGACCGGCTATGCGCTGGAGGCGATCGCGCCGGATGGCTACAGCGGGGCAATCCGCATCGTGGCGGGCTTTGATGCCAAGGGCACCATCACCGCCGTGCGCGTGCTCGCTCACAACGAGACCCCGGGCCTCGGTGACAAGATCGAGCTGAAGAAATCGGACTGGATCAACAGCTTTGCCGGAAAATTCCTGACCCATGACAACGAGCCTCAATGGGCGGTGAAGAAGGATGGCGGCGAGTTCGATGCCTTTACCGGCGCCACCATCACCCCCCGTGCCGTGGTCAAGGCGGTGAAGAACCTGCTGAAACTGCAGCAGGAGCAACCCGAACTGCTCAGCAACGCCCCGGCTTGTCCGGCGGCGCACTAACGGAGTCGAGCCATCATGAACCAGATGGAACAGATTGAAACGGGCGCAGCCCCGATTGCCGAGCTGGAAAGCCGCAAGGGCGAGCTCAAGGAGCTGATGAGTCAGGGGCTGTGGAAGAACAACCCCTCGCTGGTGCAGGTGCTGGGCCTCTGCCCGACCCTCGCCGTCTCCTCCACCTTTACCAATGCGCTGGGGCTGGGCCTTGCCACCATGGCAGTGCTGGTCTGCTCCAACCTCGCCGTCTCGCTGGTGCGCAACTGGGTGCCGAAGGATATTCGCATCCCGGTCTATGTGATGATCATCGCCTCGCTGGTGACAAGCGTACAGCTGCTGATGAACGCCTACACCTATGGCCTCTATCAGGCGCTTGGCATCTTTATCGCCCTGATCGTCACCAACTGCGTCATCATCGGCCGCGCCGAGGCCTATGCATCCAAGAACCCGCCGCTGTTGGCGGCCCTCGACGGCCTGATGATGGGCCTTGGTTTTACCCTGGTGCTGCTGGTACTGGGCGGCATGCGCGAGATCATCGGCATGGGCACCCTGTTTGATGGCGCCGAGCTGCTGCTGGGCGAGTGGGCCAAATCCCTGCGCATCGAGCTGTTCCACGCCGATGCCAGCCTGCTGCTGGCGATTTTGCCGCCGGGCGGCTTTATCGGGCTGGGACTGCTGATCGCCGCCAAGAACGCCATCAACGACTGGCGTGATCGCAAACAGGCCGCTACCGTAGCCCACTGCAACGTTGCCCCGGCCCGCGTCCGGGCGACCGAGCTATGATCGGACGCAAGGCATGAACAATCAGAAACGCAGAGAGATCCTCGAGCGACTGCGGGAAAACAATCCCCACCCCACCACAGAGCTCAACTTCAACTCGCCGTTCGAGCTCTTGATCGCCGTGCTGCTCTCGGCGCAGGCGACCGATGTCAGCGTCAACAAGGCGACCGACAAGCTCTATCCGGTGGCCAACACCCCGCAGGCGATGCTGGATCTCGGGGTGGAGGGGCTCAAGAGCTACATCAAGACCATTGGCCTCTTCAACACCAAGGCCGAGAACGTCATCAAGACCTGCGCCATCCTGCTGGAGCGCCACGGCGGCGAGGTGCCGGAGAACCGCGAAGCGCTGGAAGCCCTCCCCGGCGTCGGCCGCAAGACCGCCAACGTGGTGCTCAACACCGCCTTTGGCTGGCCCACCATCGCCGTCGATACCCATATCTTCCGGGTATCGAACCGCACCGGCTTTGCGGTAGGCAAGAACGTGGATCAGGTGGAGGAGAAGCTGCTCAAAGTGGTACCCGCCGAGTTCAAGCTGGATGTCCACCACTGGCTCATCCTGCACGGGCGTTACACCTGTCTGGCTCGCAAGCCCCGTTGTGGTTCCTGTATCATCGAGGACTTGTGCGAGTACAAAGAGAAGGTCTATCCAGAGAGCTGATGGCCTCGCAACCGAGATTGAAAGCAGTACACATCACCAACCCGGAGAACTGAGCAATGAGAATTCTGCATACCATGCTGCGTGTCGGCGATCTGCAACGCTCCATCGACTTCTACACCCGCGTCCTTGGCATGAAGCTGCTGCGCAAGAGCGAGAACAGCGAGTACAAGTACACCCTGGCCTTCGTTGGCTACGGTGACGAGAAGGATGAAGCGGTGATCGAGCTGACCTACAACTGGGGGGTGAGCGAGTACGAACTGGGCTCCGCCTACGGTCACATCGCGCTGGAAGCGGACGACATCTATGCCACTTGCGATGCCTTGCGCGCCGCCGGTGCCAAGATCACCCGCGAGCCGGGCCCGGTCAAGGGCGGTACCACCGTCATCGCCTTCGTCGAAGATCCGGACGGTTACAAGATTGAACTGATCGCCAAGAAAGATGCCGGTACTGGCCTCGGTGACAGCTTCTAAGCTGCCCTAATCCCGCTGCCGAATGGCAGGATCAAAAAAGAGCGCAGATGCGCTCTTTTTTATGCTTCTCTGACCGGGGACGGCGCTAGATCTCGCCATTGCGCCCCATGCTGATCACCACCCGCCGGTTCTTGGCACGACCCTGTTCGGTTTCGTTGGAGGCGACGTGCTGCTTCTCGCCATGCCCCTCCACCGAGATCTTGCCAGGATCGATCCCCAGATCGACAAACACCTTCTTGATGGCATCGGCCCGCTTCTCGGAGAGTTTCAGGTTCGGCCAGCGGCCGCCATAGCTGTCGCTGTAGGCGTCGATCACCACCACGTCGATGCTCTTGTCCGCCTTGATAAACTCGCTGATCATCGCCAGCCGCCGCTTGGAGGGAATGGAGAGCTGATCACTGTTCTTGTCGTAGGTAAGCACGCTAAAGGCGATGTCATTGAAGCTGTAGGGCAAGAGCCCGCTCAGACAGTCTATAAAGGCCTGATATTTCACCCGAAAGTTGACCGACGAGAGGGACACCCGCACCGCGCGGTTCTGGCGATACCAGTCCCGATACTGGAAGGTCGGCATCCGCCCCCCCTCCAGCTCGTCGAGCATGGTCCAGGCGGTTTGCCCCTCCACCAGCCCATCGAACTGCTGATAGAAGCGCAGTTGACTCACTTCTCGCCCGGCTATCCCCGGGCGCCATACCGGCGGCATGATGCCAAGGCTCACCGTCTGGGTCTGGGCCTGTGGCCGCTTGCCCTTGAGTTCGAAGTCGAGGTTGATCTTGCGACCGGCACGACTGACAAAAGCCCCCGTTCCCCAGTTGGGAATAGGATGCTCGAGGCGACACTCAATCTGGGTATCGGAGGTCAAACGCCAGACGGATTGATCCAGACCGGCACCAAATTCGGTGACCCCAGCCTGTAACTGCATACTCACGGATATGCTGACCAACCCCAACACCCAAGCGTTCAATTGCTTGTCCTCCACACGATCTCACAAGAGATATCGGCGGCAAGAGGCCAAGCTTTAGCGACAAACTGCAAAGGCGTGCCGTTGGTGTGGCAAAGGCTTGCCCCTCAGCGACAACCGACCGCAAGCGGCGCTTATTCCCCCTCTTAGCTCCGTGCCAACCGGCAGGAAGCTCGCTACAGTAAAATCAGGGCAATCAGACGCCGCTTATCGGGAACCACACTCATGCACCGCTCTTGCTCCTCTTTATTGCAGATGTTGTTGCCAATGCTGCTGGCGCTATCCGGCAGCACCGTCAAAGCTGCAACACAGGATCAGGAGTGGGCACAGGAGCGCGCCAATGCGGTGCTCTCGCTGATGACCTTCACCGTGGTGCCCGACATCACCGCCAGCAACCTCGATATCGGCAGCGGCACCAATCAATCTGCCGCCCTCAACATGACCCAGATCGGCGGCGGCGCCACCATGAGTGAAGCCGTGCCCATCTATCTGGAAGGGGCGATCGGCTTTAGCCGCTACGATCCCCAGTTTGTGGTGAGCAACGGCACCGAGAGCCGCACCCTCCCGACCAAATGGAACAGCCTGACAGCTTCAGGCGGGATCGGCTGGGATATCGCCCTCCATGAAGACCCGCGCGGTGGCCACTGGGTGCTGCGCCCCATCGCCAACGTCTCGCTCGGTACCATGGCCAGCGATCTGCGGATCGGCAACTGGCTGCTGGAGCGTACCAAGGGCTATTCGCTGGATTTTCTCGATGGTGGACAGCTCAATATGTACGGACTGGGGGGCTCGCTGATGCTCGACTACGAGCTCTTTTCAAAGACGCAGGATATCGATATCGAAGTGCGCTACTCCTACCAGCACCTGCAGAGCTTTGGCGGTACCTCGACCAGCGTCAGTGGTCACGCCGAGGCGGAGAACCTCGGTCTCTATCTGCGCCGCCGGGCCCCACTGTTTGACTGGACACTGCTCGACAGACCGGTGCGCTATGTACTGGAGGGGGCCCATACCGCATATCTGGGGGAGCAGCGGGGGTTGCTTGGCTTTGACTCCCTCAACTCTATCGGCGCCGGTCTGGAGCTGGACAGCAGCAAATACGACATCATAGTCACCCGTACCCGGCTGGTTGCCCGCTATATGTTCAGCCACAACACCAGCGGTTATTCCATCGGGTTGGCCATGAGTTTCTAAGTCGTTATTTTTGCCTGCCAAGAGTGGGCAATCCTCAGGAAAAGTACATTAACACGCCATATAATCATGCCCTATTGAAGGAGGGTTTATTTATCCTGCCCCTTTCATATGCCTCACCACCCAGTCATATCAGGTAAAAATATCTTCCTGCTGGTAGGCTAATTTCCCCCTCGCACACCGAATATTGGAGTTTTTTGTCTGTGTATTTACGGCGCGCAATGGCTGATTGGTCCTGTGATGTCGCCAGCCTGTGCCCGCTTGCAACAGAGAAAATACTCAACTCCAGATATTGCAGCCCAATGGCCAACTTTATCGATGCCCATAAGGAACCAACTCGGAGGTCCCCCATCTTGTGTCCAGTGACACGAATCATACCTAACTCATTGTTTTAAATGATTTATAGTTTTTCATATTTTATGAATCCAATTAATCCTGTTTTATTTTACTTACATCACCCGACTGCTAAATTTGGCGTCATCCCGGCAGGACGAGGCGCACTGAAACGACTGACTGCGGGCTACTGATAACAGGTGTGCAATGAGCACAGAAATAACGTTCAGGCATAGCAACCGTTATTTTGACGACATCACACTTGCTGATCCTTGTTGATTTGAGGTTATCTGATGAAAAAAACGCTGCTTGCTCTCTCTGTATTGGTCATAACCGGAACCGCATATGCAGGGGTGCCTGATTTATCCGCCAGCTGTCCTGGACATATTAATCTTCGCGTCGAAGATGGCACGGCTTATATCAATAACCAGCAAGTTCCGCTTAAAAAAGTGAATTCAAATTTCTACGAGGCGAGCAAGGGGCGCACCACCCTCTCCATGGTGAAAAATGGCGACTGGGGCATCACCTATTTTGTCAAAAATGGCGACAGCGGCGCCTGCCAGCTCAATGACGATGAGAACGATGACGACGGCGATGATGATGAGAGCGCCAGCAGCAGTGCCTACAACGGCAGCACTGCGCAAACCAAGGTTGCCGAGAACGCCTGCATGAACGCCGTCGCCAGAAAAGCAGGCGTCAGCCGCAGCAAACTGACCCTCGACTATGTGGCCGACTCCCAAGCGGGGATGATGATTGATATCAAAGGGCCCCATGACCGGCTCTGGCACTGCCTCACCGACTCCCGCGGCCACATTTCGGGCATCAATCAGGACTGATTTAGAGCCACGGCTCAGCGGAGCCCACACCGCCCGTGGGGGCTCCCCCCCTTATCCATTGCAATTATTTGATACAGGTAAATGAAGATGAAATCCAAACAGACTCTGCTCAATGTCACCCTCGGTTGCCTGCTGGCGGTCGGTATCTCCGGCTGCGCCGTGGCCAAAACCCATCATGGCCACAAGACCCATGCCCAAGCGCACGCTCAGGAAGGAGCCGTGCAGTATGGCGACGAGAGCCCGTGGGCTGGCAACTATAAGGCGGTCACTGACGATGGCCGCACCGTGGCCGAAATTCACGTCGATACCACAGGGGAGACCTATATCGATGGCAATCAGGTCAAACCGAGCCACAGCGGCAGCGACTACCTGAAATTAAAGCAGGAGACCATCACTTACACCCTGCGCAAAAGCGGCGCCAGCTGGAAAGACAGCGATGCCGGCACCAGCGGCCGCATCCTGTTCGATTGATAACCCCGACACCGGCCTTGCCAGACACCAAGCCCCGCCAAGGGGCTTTTTTGCACCTGCGATTTACCATCAACCACAGCCCGCCCCGAAAAATCCAGCCTTGCCACAGAGTTAGTGCAATCTGTCACATATTCCTTCTGGTGAAATTGTTAGGATGGCTCAATTCGGCACCTCATCGCCCAATTCCAAAGCGAGTTGAAATGGACTTCACACCCGTTATTGCGGTTCTGCTGGGCCAGTTCTGGTATCTGCTGCCCCTGTTGTTGATTGCCACCCTGATCAAAACGCCTTGGTTCAAAGGGATGGTTGGAGAGGCATTTATCAACTTGGGCATCCGGCTTTTTCTCGACCAGCGGGAGTACCACCTGCTCAAGGATGTGACGCTGCCCACCCCGCAGGGCACTACCCAGATCGATCATGTGATCGTCTCGCGCTTCGGGCTGTTTGTCATCGAAACCAAGAACATCAAGGGGTGGATATTTGGCAATCCAGCCCACAAGAGCTGGACCCAGCAACTCTATCGCCGCAAACATACCTTTCAAAATCCCCTGCGCCAAAACTATCTGCACCTGATGACGCTCAAATCCTTGCTGGGTCTTGCTGATCATCAGCTCCATTCGATTATCTACTTTATTGGCGACTGCACCTTTAAAAACCCCATGCCGGATAACGTGATGAACCGTGGGCTTATTCGCTATATCAAGAGTAAAACCACGCAGGTGTTGACCCCTGCCGAAGTCACCAGAGTGATCGACACCATCCAGCAGGGACGACTGGCCGCCAATTGGCAGACCCATAAACAGCATGTGGCGCAGTTGAAAGCACGTCACAGCGAGGTTCCCCGCCCGCCTTTATCCGTAGCTGCAATGCCTGTGGTCAATCAGGTGGTGAACGCCGCGCCAACCATCACCGAATCGCTCACCCAAGCAAATCCACTATGTCCCAGATGCGGCAACCCGATGGTATTGCGTACCGCCAAACGGGGGGATAACCGAGGCAATCGGTTTTGGGGATGCAGTAGCTATCCAACATGTCGGGGAATTACACCACACCAATAAACATGCCGACCTAAAGTACGGCCCAAACCATAAAAGGTTCACCCATATTCACAAACCAAAACACATCTATTCAAAGGGAGTTGATTAATGAACATCAAGAAAATGTCGGTATTAGCAGTAGTGGCCAGCATCAGCATGCTAATGACAGCTTGTGCATCACCACCACAACCGACATGGAAAAAAGAAGGCGTTACAGATGACGATACCCTCACTGCATTATCTCAATGCAGATATGAGATACGTCTTAACGATATTTCTGCCGAAGAAAAAAACGAAGTAATCACGGATTGCATGCAAGCGAAAGGCTTCCGTTGGAGAGTCTATTAAGCATGCGTGCGGGTTGCCATTAACAATGGCAACCCGCTTTGCAACTAGTCTCGAAGCAAACCCAGTCCTACCGAATCGTCGCCATCTGCCGCACGCAGCGTTGCTCCCTGTCATCTACCCGCTTGGCAAACCAGGCGGTGGTGAGGTTGCGGGTGATTTTCGGGCTCTTTAGCTGAATGCCGGGCAGGATGGCGCGGGGCAGTCGCTTGCCCGCTTGCTTGTCGGCCAGGGTAAAGATGCGATGGTAGAGATCGGTCTCGGCAAATTCGGCGGTATCCCCTTTGCGCAGGCTCTGGTGGATTGCCTGTTTGCTCATATTGACCCGGTTGGCGAGGGTGTAAACGGCAAGCTCGGTGTTACCCGGCAGATCCGAGTCATAACGGATCAAATCCCCGTCCAGCGCCAGAGTTTTGCCACTCAAACGGCTGACGGCGGCCTGAAAGGCGGCATTGCGACTGGCGTACCAGCCGGCGTTGAAATCGGCAAAGCGGTAGAGGGTATCCGGGTAGTCGGCGGGATAACCGAAGATATGTTTGGTGCCAAACCAGATGCCGCCGCGACGGGTAAAGACTTCGTGGCGAATGGAGTCCTTGATTGGATAGGGGTAGCCACGGGCGTTGGCCTCGGCAAAGGCGATGCTCACCTGCATCGGGCCACCGGTATGCACCGGGTTGAGGTTGCCAAACAGCGTCTTGCCCATCGGCAGCATGCTGATCATGTCTTCGAAGATTTCACTCATCTCCCGCTCGGTACGCAACTTGTCGATGCGCTCGGCATAGCTCTTGCCGGTGGGCGAGTTGATGGAGAGCGCGGCCCGCACCATAAATTCGGGGATCAGCAGCTTGGCTGCCCGTGAGTTGATCTCTTTCCAGGCGATCTTGCCAAGGCCCGGCACCACGGGGTCGGCCTGATAGGTGGCTTCCTGCTCCGCCACCGCCAGCACGCTACAGACATTGTGATCATTCACCGTCACCCCCTGGGTGGTGAGCGCCGTCACCACGTCGTTGGCCCACCCTTGTTTGTCAGGCACCTGACGGGGCAAGAAGCGCACGATGCGGCTCTTCATATCCGCCGGTTTGCGCGGCTGCATGGCAGGGGGCGTTTTGGGGTTGCTCACGCTCGCCTCTTTGGCAGGCGCGGAGGCGGGATCACTGGCACAACCGGCCAGCAACAAGGCAGAGCAGAAGGCAAGAAGACGACAGGAAGGCAAAGCGGTCATAAGCATGTCCATTTTTTGTTGGCCCTACAGGCAGCGCCGCTGGCTCTGCACTGACAAGCAAAGTGGGGCCATTGTAGAGGATTGCCTGCTGCAGTTGAAACTTGTGCTCGCAGCATCCCCTCCCCTTGCCAGCTTTTGCCGCCCCACGCGCCATCCGTTGTCTGCGATGCGGAAGACATGACCTTCCTCCATGACTCACCCGAGCCGAACGGTGAGCGCCAGATAAAAAGAAACCCCCGCCATCGCTGGCGGGGGTTGGTCGTCTGGCAAGTCGGGCTGATACCCGCTGCAAACTCTTAGCGGTTTTTCACCTTCTGGTGCAGCTCCTGCACCGAGTTGACATTGGCGGTGGCATCCACGCTGATGGCCATGCAGGTGGCAAACGCCTCGTTCATGGTGGTGGTATACGCCACCTTGTTCTGCAAGGCGGCGCGACGCAGCTGCTTGGAGTCCTGGATCGCCACCCGTCCTTCGGCGGTGTTGACGATGTAGGTGTACTCGCCATTCTTGATGCGGTCGAGAATGTGCGGGCGACCTTCGTGCACCTTGTTGACCAGACGCGGGTTGATGCTCGCCTCACCCAGCGCGACGGCGGTGCCGTGAGTGGCATCCAGCTCGTAGCCCAGCTCCAGCAGCTTGGCGGCCAAGTCGACCACCTGCGCCTTGTCGCTGTGACGCACTGACAAGAGGGCACGACCCTCTTTCGGTACGGCGTGGTTGGCACCCAGCTGCGCCTTGGCATAGGCCTCGGCAAAGCTGCTGCCCACACCCATTACCTCACCGGTAGAGCGCATCTCTGGCCCCAGCAGCGGGTCAACCCCCGGGAACTTGGCGAACGGCAGTACCACCTCTTTCACCGAGTAGTAGGGTGGGATGATCTCTTTGGTGAAGCCCTGTTCTTGCAGCGACTGACCGGCCATAACACGGGCGGCAATCTTGGCCAGCGGAGCACCGGTCGCCTTGGAGACAAACGGCACGGTACGGGCGGCACGCGGGTTCACCTCGATGAGGTAGATGTCATCGCCCTTGACCGCGAACTGCACGTTCATCAGGCCGATAACGCCGAGCTCCAGCGCCAGCTTGCGCACCTGCTCGCGGATCTCGTCCTGAATTTTCTTGGACAAGGTATAAGGAGGCAGGGAGCAACCGGAGTCACCGGAGTGAATACCGGCCTGCTCGATGTGCTCCATGATGCCGCCGATGACTACATCGGTGCCGTCGCAGATGGCATCCACGTCCAGCTCGGTCGCATCGTCCAGGAAGCGGTCCAGCAGTACCGGCGATTCGTTGGAGACGCTCACCGCCTCGGCGAAGTAGCGACGCAGATCCTGCTCGTCATAGACGATTTCCATGGCGCGGCCACCCAGCACGTAGGAGGGGCGAACCACCAGCGGGTAGGTGATACGCTCGGCCAGCAGCACGGCCTGCTCCAGTGCGGTGACGGTGCCGTTTTCCGGCTGCTTGAGGCCGAGGCGCTCGACAGCAGACTGGAAGCGCTCGCGGTCTTCGGCGCGGTCGATGGCATCCGGGCTGGTACCGATGATCGGCACGCCGTTGGCTTCCAGTGCACGGGCCAGTTTCAGCGGGGTCTGGCCACCGTACTGAACGATGACGCCCTTGGGTTTTTCGATGCGCACGATTTCCAGCACATCTTCCAGGGTCACCGGCTCGAAGTAGAGACGATCCGAGGTGTCGTAATCGGTGGAGACGGTCTCCGGGTTGCAGTTGACCATGATGGTCTCGTAACCGTCTTCGCGCAGGGCCAGCGCCGCGTGCACACAGCAGTAGTCGAACTCGATACCCTGACCGATACGGTTCGGGCCGCCGCCGATGATCATGATCTTGTCGCGGTTGCTCGGGGCCGCTTCGCACTCCTCGTCATAGCTGGAGTACATGTAGGCGGTGTTGGTGGCGAACTCGGCGGCGCAGGTATCAACCCGCTTGTAAACCGGGAAGATGTTGTGGCGGGCGCGCAGTTTGCGCACTTCCCCTTCGGCCACACCGAGGATCTTGGCCAGACGGGCATCGGCAAAGCCTTTGCGCTTGAGGGCGCGCAGGAAGTCGGCATCGAGACCGGCCATGCCGCGCTCTTTCACCTCTTCCTCCAGCTTCACCAGGTCTTCAATCTGCACCAGGAACCAGGGGTCAATCTTGGTCAGCTTGAAGATGCCATCCATGGAGAGACCGGCGCGGAACGCATCGGCGATGTAGAAGATACGGTCGCTACCTGCATCCTGCAGCTCGTGACGGATGCGGGTCAGGGAGTCCGGGGCGTTCAGATCCACCATGGGGTCGAAGCCGGTCTTGCCGGTTTCGAGGCTGCGCAGCGCCTTGTGCAAGGACTCCTGGAAGTTGCGGCCGATGGCCATCACTTCGCCGACCGACTTCATCTGGGTCGTCAGACGGTCGTTGGCACCGGCGAATTTCTCGAAGTTGAAGCGCGGCACCTTGGTGACCACGTAGTCGATGGCTGGCTCGAAGGAGGCCGGAGTGCGACCGCCGGTGATGTCGTTCATCAGCTCGTCGAGGGTGTAACCGATGGCGAGCTTGGCAGCGATCTTGGCGATGGGGAAACCGGTCGCCTTGGAAGCCAGCGCAGAGGAGCGCGACACCCGCGGGTTCATCTCGATGATGACCATGCGGCCATCTTTCGGGTTGATACCGAACTGGACGTTGGAGCCGCCGGTCTCGACGCCGATCTCGCGCAGCACCGCCATGGAGGCGTTACGCATCAGCTGGTACTCCTTGTCGGTCAGCGTCTGGGCTGGCGCGACCGTGATGGAGTCACCGGTGTGGATACCCATGGGGTCGAAGTTTTCGATGGCGCAGACGATGATGCAGTTGTCGTTGCGATCCCGCACCACTTCCATCTCGTACTCTTTCCAGCCGATCAGCGACTCGTCGATGAGCAGCTCTTTGGTCGGCGACAAGTCCAGACCGCGCTCGCAGATCTCGACGAACTCTTCGGTGTTGTAGGCGATGCCGCCACCGGAGCCGCCCATGGTAAAGGAGGGACGGATGATGCAGGGGAAACCGACCATCTGCTGCACGCCCCACGCCTCTTCCATGTTGTGGGCGATGCCGGCACGCGGGCACTCGAGGCCAATGCTGCGCATCGCCTTGTCAAAGCGGGAGCGGTCTTCGGCCTTGTCGATGGCGTCGGCGGTGGCACCGATCATCTCGACACCGAACTCGGCCAGCACGCCATGCTTCTCCAGCGCCAGTGCGCAGTTAAGCGCAGTCTGGCCGCCCATGGTGGGCAGGATGGCGTCCGGGCGCTCTTTCTTGATGATTTCGCGCACCACTTCCCAGGTGATGGGCTCGATGTAGGTGGCGTCTGCCATCTCCGGGTCGGTCATGATGGTGGCCGGGTTGGAGTTGACCAGAATGACGCGGTAGCCCTCCTCGCGCAGGGCTTTGCACGCCTGAGCGCCGGAGTAGTCAAATTCGCAGGCTTGGCCGATGACGATGGGGCCGGCGCCGAGGATCAGGATGCTCTGAAGGTCATTACGTTTTGGCATGAAACTCTTTCCTCTATTTCTTAGGCGCGATACTGCTTAATCAATTCAATAAAGTGGTCAAAAAGACCGGCACAGTCGTGCGGGCCCGGGCTCGCTTCGGGGTGCCCCTGGAAGCTGAAGGCCGGACGGTCGGTGCGATGGATACCTTGCAGGGAACCATCGAACAGGGAGACGTGGGTGGCGCGCAGGCAATCCGGCAGGCTGTTCTCGTCTACCGCAAAGCCGTGGTTCTGAGCGGTGATCATGACGGTGTTGTCATCGAGGCTCTTCACCGGATGGTTGGCGCCGTGGTGGCCAAACTTCATCTTGACGGTCTTGGCGCCGGAGGCCAGACCCAGCAGCTGGTGACCCAGACAGATGCCGAATACCGGCGTGTTGGTATTGAGGAAAGCCTTGATGGCCTCGATGGCGTAGTCGCACGGCTCGGGGTCGCCGGGGCCGTTGGAGAGGAAGATGCCATCCGGGTTCATTGCCAGTACCTCGGCGGCCGGGGTCTTGGCAGGCACCACGGTCAGGCGGCAGCCACGGTCAACCAGCATCCGCAGGATGTTGCGCTTGACGCCAAAGTCATAGGCTACCACGTGGTATTTCAGCTGGTCGGCATCCGGGGTGACGTGCCCCTTGCCAAGCTGCCAGCTCCCTTCGGTCCAGTTGTACGCCTCACCAACCGTCACCTCTTTGGCCAGATCCATTCCCTTCAAACCGGGGAAGGCGCGGGCCTGTTCGAGGGCATAGGCTTCATCGACCTGTTTCCCGGCCAGAATGCAGCCAGCCTGAGCGCCTTTCTCGCGCAGGATGCGGGTCAGTTTACGGGTGTCGATGTCGGCGATGCCAACGATGTTGTGAGACTTGAGGTATTCGGAGAGGGATTGCTGATTGCGGAAATTGGAGGCAAGTATCGGAAGGTCCCGGATGATCAATCCCTGAGCATGGATCTGACTGGACTCTTCATCTTCGCTGTTGGTGCCGGTGTTGCCTATATGGGGGTAAGTGAGGGTGACGATCTGACGGGAATAAGAGGGATCGGTGAGGATTTCCTGATAGCCCGTCATCGACGTATTGAAAACCACTTCACCAACGGAACATCCCTCGGCGCCTATCGACACGCCTTTGAACACAGTTCCATCTTCCAGCACTAGCAATGCAGTGTGATTCAAGACAACCTCCAGTTATTTAGCTTTAAATTCAGCAATTTACCTGGGTGTTGCGGGCTCGGTTCCGGTCTTGGACAGGACTCGAACCCGGCAGATTTCTGGCAAATTGGGCGCATTCTACTTAAAAAAAGTGGCATTTCAACGTCTTTTCTCAGATGAAACGCATCTAAATTCAATAAAAAAGCAACATTACCCATTATCTATGCACTTGGTCGCTTTGCAACCCCCTCCCACGAAAGAAAAGTAAAAACCACCACCAAAAGATGCCACCAAGCCAGAGATAACGACAAAAACAAACAAAAAACCCAATTAAAACAATGGCGTTTATTTTTACAAAAAAAACATTAATGACAAATTTAACGTTTTTATGATGACAAGAGTGAGCATGAAAAATGGAAAACGTTTTTCCGCGTTTGAATTTTTAGTCTTTTCTTGTCGGTGTAAAAAAATGGCTTAATCAGCCATAAAGATGCTCAAATCTGTTACCTGGTGATGACATTCAGGAAGGGGAAATCTGGCGGATAACGCAATATTGTGATTTATAAGGCATTCAATTAAAAATTGCAGGCAGCGTGTCTTTTTACACAAACTCTGGCTGACTGACAGCAAAAACCCCGGCAAGCCGGGGTTTTTCACTGGGGTAGCAGTAGTACGAAAGTGCCGCTCAGAGGCATCACTTGAGATTGAGCACATCCTGCATGTCATAAAGACCGGCCCCCTGCTGACCAAGCCACTTGCCCGCCCTCACAGCACCGTTGGCGAAGGTCAGACGGCTGGAGGCCTTGTGGCTGATCTCCACCCGCTCGCCGATATCGGCAAACATGACGGTATGCTCCCCCACCAGATCGCCGGCGCGAATGGTGGCAAAGCCGATAGTGTTGCGATCCCGCTCGCCAGTGATCCCCTCGCGACCATAGACGGCGCACTCCTTGAGATCCCGGCCCAGCGTTTTGGCGACCACTTCCCCCATGGAGAGCGCAGTACCGGATGGCGCATCCACCTTGTGGCGATGGTGGCCCTCGATGATCTCGATGTCGGTGTAATCCCCCATCACCTTGGCGGCCTGCTCCAGCAGCTTGAACACCAGGTTGACCCCGACCGAGTAGTTGGAGGCGAACACGATACCGATCTGCTTGCCCGCCTCTTTCAGGGCGGCCTTGCCTGCATCGTCAAAACCGGTGGTGCCGATCACCATCTGCTTGTGGTGGGCCAGCGCAAAAGCCAGATTGGCCAGGGTCACCTCCGGACGAGTGAAGTCGATGATGAGATCAAACTCGTCACGCACCTTGTCCAGACTGTCGCTGATGGCCACGCCCAGATGGCCCAGCCCGCCCAGCTCACCGGCATCGAGGCCGATCACCGCCGAGCCCGGCCGCTCCAGTGCAGCCCCGACCACCACGCCATCGGTGTTGGTGATGGCCTCCAGCAGCACCTTGCCCATACGACCATTACAGCCCATCACGGCCACACGGATCGGATTGTCCATCTCCACCCTCTCATCTCTTTTAATTATGGAAAGAGACCGTTTTACCAGCCCGCGCCGGGTTTGAAAAGCCATGATGCCACCACTCCTTGCTGCACTCGCCAACGGCAGCGCCCACTGGCTGGCCAAGAACTTCCTTTTGGTCACAGGCCGTTTTTCATCGTCTCACTCCATCATTTGGCAGACCGGGTGCCATCTGATAGGTTCGAACGAGTGAAATGCCAGCATAAGCAAAATCAGGGCAACGCCCGTGTCGATATCAAATGAGGTGCAAGGATGAGCGCAGGATTGCTGTTTGCTGTGGGGTTGATATCACTGACCCTGGTCATGCTGGCCGCGGCTCTGCTGTTTGGCGGGCCGAGCCCGGCACCGGCGATGGCCAGCATCAACGACCCTTTCAAGGGGAGTGGCTGGAGCAACATGCCACCCCTCTCAAGATACCCAGCGCGTGACGGCACGCAGCTGGCCTATCGGCACTATGGCGCAGAGGGCAATACGAAGAACAACAAGGTCAAGGGCAGCGTGGTACTGGTTCACGGCTCTTCTGCCAGCAGTCAGAGCATGCACAAGATGGCGAGCGCCTTTTCGCAAGCGGGATACGACGCCTACGCCCTCGATATTCGCGGCCATGGCGCATCGGGCAACAAAGGCACCATTGCCTACATCGGCCAGCTTGAGGACGATCTGGAAGATTTCATCAAGTCGGTAGCCCCCGACAAGCCTGCAACACTCGTCGGCTTCTCGTCAGGGGGTGGCTTTGTCCTGCGTGTTGCTGGCAGTGCGCGACAAACTCTGTTCGAGAGCTATCTGCTGCTCTCCCCCTATCTCGGCCCCACCGCCGCCAACTACCGGCCCAACAGCGGTGGCTGGGTGCGTGTCGGCTTGCCTCGCCTCATCGCCCTGAGCATCCTCAACGGTTTCCATATTTCCGCACTCAACCATCTGACCGTGCTGAACTTTGCCCTTAATGATGAGGCGAAATCCCTGCTGACCCCCTCCTACTCCTTCAACCTTGCCTCGAACTTTCAGCCAGAGCGCGACTATCAGCAGAATTTACGCAATGTGCAACGCCCCTGCGCCGTGATCGCGGGTGCAAATGACGAAGCCTTCCAAACAGATCAACTTGAACCTGAGTTAAGACGTCTCGGCATCTCCTGGCCTGTCACCCTGCTGCCCGGAATTGGCCACATTCCCCTGACGCTGGAACAGGATGCTCTCGCGACAGCCGTTCAGGCGGTGGAGAAACTGACACAGTAACCACACAGCCTAGGTCTTGTGTCCACACGTTCTGGAAATATCCGCACCATGCTCACGTAGAGATAGAAAGAGGTGCGGCTGACGTTTGGCAGCGGGAGAAATCCCCAAGATGGCATGCAGAGATCTTATCGTTTCCCTCTTTCCTTATTAAAGGCACGCGATACCCCCAGATACCCGCTGACTGAGCCAGAACAGCAATGAACAATAAACAGCACCAACTTCTTTTTCCGAATATTCTTTGGATATCTCAATAACACCAGAATCATCAAACAAAAACACCTATCCATCTGGACGTCTATCTTGACCAGGCGAGGTTGACTCACTACTGTGGGCACCCCAATGCGGCAGGATGCCCGCCCTGTTTTCCCCCTATCCCTATCCGATACAGGTACAAAGCAGTTTATGACAGGAGGTCATTGTTCAATTTCAGAGGAACACATGATCCAGACTCAACCCAGTGCCAGGGCCTTGTTGCCACTTCTGGTTTTTCTCGCACTCTTTATCGGTACCGGTACCTGGCTGACCCTGCAGGGGGTCGAATTCGCCTTCTATCAGCTGCCCGCTCCGGTTGCAGCCCTGCCTGCG
The DNA here is from genome assembly GCF_019046985.1 of Aeromonas sp. FDAARGOS 1417. Taxonomy (NCBI): domain Bacteria; kingdom Pseudomonadati; phylum Pseudomonadota; class Gammaproteobacteria; order Aeromonadales; family Aeromonadaceae; genus Aeromonas; species Aeromonas sp. FDAARGOS 1417. The sequence goes on from NZ_CP077221.1 coordinate 1,343,137, forward strand.
GTGATGCTCGCCCTGCTGCTTGGCAAAGAGAGCTTCAACAGCAATCTGGAGACCTTCTTCAAGGGGGTCGGCCACAGCAATATCATGGCGATGTGCCTTATCTATCTGCTGGCGGGCGCCTTTGCCAGCGTGGCCAAGGCCACCGGCGGGGTTGATGCTACTGTGGCGCTGGGCCTGTCGCTCATCCCCGGCTGGGCGCTGTTGCCCGGGCTGTTCCTCATCTCTGCCTTTATTGCTACCGCCATGGGCACCTCCATGGGCACCATAGGTGCCGTGGCCCCCGTGGCGCTGGGCGTGGCGCAGGCGGCCGGTATCGATCCGGTACTGATGGCAGGTACCATTCTCTCCGGCGCAATGTTTGGCGATAACCTCTCCATCATCTCCGACACCACCATAGCAGCAACCCGCAGTCAGGGGTGCGAGATGAAGGACAAGTTCCGCGAGAACTTCAAGATTGCGGCCCCTGCTGCCATCGCGGTGATCCTGCTCTATCTGACCCTGGGCTCAGTGGGTGAATCCCCTGCCAACGGCAGTGCCATCGAGCTGTTCAAGGTGATGCCTTATCTGCTGATCCTGGGGCTGGCGCTCGCCGGAGTGAATGTATTTGTGGTGCTGGGGATCGGTATTCTGGCCGCCGGTGCGGTGGGCATGATCAACGGCTACGCCATCGGTCAGTTCAGCAAGGATATCTATCAGGGCTTTACCGGCATGCAGGAGATCTTCCTGCTCTCCATGCTGATCGGCGGCCTCGGCGCCCTGATGGAACGTCAGGGTGGACTGGCATGGATCAGCGAGCGCATCAGCGCCCTGATTGCCCGTTTCACTCGCGAGCACAATGGTGAACAGAACGAGAAAGCCGCCGAGCTCGGCATCGCCGGGGTGGTGAGCCTCACCAACCTGTGCACCGCCAACAACACGGTGGCTATTATCGTCGCCAGCAAGGTAGCCCGGGATCTGGCCGAACACCACGGTGTCACCCCGCGCCGCGCCGCCTCCATGCTCGATATCTTCTCCTGCGTGGTACAGGGTCTGATCCCCTGGGGCGCACAGGCGCTGCTGCTGGGATCCATCTTCGCCCTGTCGCCGTTGGCGGTAGTAAGCATGAGTTTCTACCCGATGGCACTCGCGGTAGCGGCACTCATTGCCGTGCTCGTGAAGCACCAGATGCGCGGCAAGGCTGAGAAGTAACTGACCAGACGCTGGCGCGCCGACATGCCATCAACAGGGGCCACACCCTGGCCCTTGTTGACTCACTATCGGATCCGCCAGCATTTATCCCACCGTTCCGGGCATCAGCCGTCCTGCCCCCCTTAACGTCAAGAGTGAATGTGCTAAGGTAGAGCGCGTTCAAGCCATCGATGCGCAGCTATACCAGAGGTTCCCCATGCATGAGTCCCAACCCGAACGTCAATCCCTGCGCCAACTGGTTCGTCAACGCCGCAAAAATCTGAGTCCGGCCGAGCAGCAATTGGCGGCCCAACAGCTGCTGGCCCAGTTCAAGCAACACCCCGAGATCCTCGCCGCCAAACGCATTGCCCTCTATCTGGCCAATGACGGGGAGATCAATCCATTGCCCACCATCCATTGGCTGTGGGCCCAGCACAAAGAGGTCTACCTGCCGGTGCTCCACCCCTTTACCCCGGGTCACCTGCTCTTTTTGCGCTATACCGCCACCAGCCCCATGGTACGCAACCGCTACGGCATCGAAGAGCCGGAGCTGGATATCCTGCAGGTGGTGCCCCACAGCACGCTCGATCTTATCTGCACCCCGCTGGTCGCCTTCGATGCCCAGGGCAATCGTCTTGGCATGGGTGGCGGCTACTACGATCGCACTCTCGCCATCTGGCATGAGCACAAGCTGGGCCCCAAGCCGCTCGGCATTGCCCACGACTGCCAGCAGGTGGATGCGGTCCCGCAAGAGGAGTGGGATGTGCCGCTGCCCCAGATCATCACCCCAAGCCACTGCTGGCGCTTTGAATAAGCTGTTTTTGGCAGGCAGCCCCTGCTTTGTGCGCGCAAACGCAGAATAAACAGGCAAACGATTTACAAAGTCCCTCTTTTTGCCCAGGAACGTGAGCAACAAGGTCGCGACGGGGTACCGGGTTGGATATAATGCGCCCGCTTTTTTCTTAAGGAACGATCATGACTCAAGATGAAATGAAGAAGGCGGCCGGTTGGGCTGCGCTCAAGTATGTGGTTCCCGGCACCATCGTCGGGGTGGGCACCGGCTCTACCGTCAACCACTTTATCGACGCGCTGGCGACCATGAAGGACGAGATCAAGGGCGCGGTATCCAGCTCCGTGGCCTCTACCGAGCGCCTCAAGGGCTTCGGCATCACCGTATATGATCTCAACGAGATCGACGCCCTCTCCGTCTATGTGGATGGCGCCGACGAGATCAACGCAACCCGCGACATGATCAAGGGCGGTGGCGCAGCCCTGACCCGCGAGAAGATCGTTGCCGCCGTCGCTGACAAGTTCATCTGCATCATCGACAACACCAAAACCGTCGACGTGCTGGGCCAGTTCCCGCTGCCGGTGGAAGTGATCCCGATGGCCCGCGAATACGTGGCCCGTGAAATCCGCAAACTGGGTGGCAACCCGGTGTGGCGTGAAGGCGTGGTCACCGACAACGGCAACCACATTCTGGATGTAAAAGGCATGGCCATTACCGACGCCAAGGCGCTGGAAGTGCGACTGAACGCCATTGTTGGCGTGGTCACCAACGGCCTGTTCGCCGCCCGCGGCGCCGATGTTGTCCTGATCGGTACGCCGGACGGCGTGATTACCCAGTAATCCCGACACCGGCAGCACAGTGCAGCGGCATCCTCCCTCGCCCGCCAGCGCCACACTGCCAGCCCTGACGCAATAGCGGCGTTGATTGAGCCCCGGGATGGGATATGACCCAAACATTGCACTGTGAATAAATAACGGCGCCTGATGGCGCCGTTTTTATTTATCCCTCAACAAGTTGCATACGGATGTTTACAACATTCGTTGATAACTTCAAAGAATTTGACTTTCGTCACAAATATTCCCTCTCCCAAACGTTTTTGCTACTTTACGGTTTTCTTCGCACACCAAATCTGCACTTACGTTTGCACATACAGAGGGATCGTCATGACTGCCAAGTTTTCGTTGGACAAGGATAAAATCAAGGTTCTGCTGCTGGAGGGGGTTCACCCCAACACCGTAGAGACCTTTCGTGCCGCAGGTTACACCAGTGTGGAGTATCTCAAGACCTCGCTCTCCGAAGAGGAGCTGATCGAGCAGATCCGCGACGTCCATTTCATCGGGCTGCGCTCCCGCACCCAGATCACCGAGAAGGTACTCGACGCCGCCAACAAACTGGTCGCCATCGGCTGCTTCTGCATCGGTACCAACCAGGTCGAGCTGGAAGCGGCCCAGATCCGCGGTATTCCGGTCTTCAACGCCCCCTTCTCCAACACCCGCTCGGTTGCCGAACTGGTGCTGGGCGAGATCCTGCTGCTGCTGCGCGGCATTCCCGAGAAGAACGCCAAGTGCCATCGCGGGGTGTGGGAAAAGCTGGCCAACCGCTCGGTGGAAGCGCGCGGCAAGAAGCTCGGCATCATCGGCTACGGCCACATCGGTACCCAGCTTGGCATCATCGCCGAAAGCATCGGCATGAAGGTTTATTACTACGATATCGAGAACAAGCTCTCGCTGGGCAACGCCATCCAAGTGCCAAGCATGGTCGAGCTGCTGAATATGTCTGACGTCATCAGCCTGCACGTACCGGAGACCGCCTCCACCAAGAACATGATCGGTGCCGAGCAGTTGCGGATGATGAAACCGGGCGCCATCTTCATCAACGCCGCCCGCGGTACCGTGGTGGATATCGATGCGCTGGCTGACGTCATCAAGAGCGGCCATATTGCCGGCGCCGCCATCGACGTCTTCCCGGTCGAGCCCAAGTCCAATGACGAGGAGTTCCAAAGCCCGCTGCGTGGGCTGGAGAACGTCATCCTGACCCCGCACATCGGTGGCACCACCCATGAGGCGCAGGAGAACATCGGGCTGGAAGTGGCCAACAAGCTGGTCAAATACTCCGACAACGGCTCCACCCTCTCTGCCGTCAACTTCCCGGAAGTGTCGCTGCCGGGCCATAAGGGCTCCAGCCGCCTGCTGCACATTCACCGCAACCAGCCGGGCGTGATGAACCAGATCAACCAGATCTTCGCCGAAGAGGGGATCAACATCGCCGGTCAATACCTGCAGACCAGCAGCCATATCGGTTACGTGGTGATCGACGTGGAGACCGAGCACAGCGAGAAGGCGCTCGCCAAGCTCAAGGAGATCAACGGCACCATCCGCGCCCGCATCCTCCACTGATAGACCCTTATCTGCGCAGCAAAAAGCCCGTCATGATGACGGGCTTTTTTACGTTGTGGAGCCTGATAGCTGCGTGATGGCTTACCACCACCCCAACAGGTTGCGGCCCACCAGCGCGCCCCATACCAAGACGTTCAGGGCTAGCGCGATAAAGACGGCGGCAGAGCCCAAATCCTTGGCGCGACCGGAGAGCTCATGATGCTCGGAGCCAACCCTGTCTACCACAGCTTCAATGGCGGAGTTGAGGATCTCGACAATCACCACCAGCCAGCTGATGACGATAAGCAGCAGGATCTGGTTGAGGGAATCCCCCAGCCAGAAGGCCAGTGGCATCAGCAACAGGATCAGCATCAGCTCCTGCCGAAAAGCCGCCTCATTAATCCAGGCTGACTTGAGCCCCTTCATGCTGTAACCGGTTGCGTTGATGATGCGGGTGACCCCGGTTGCCCCTGGCTTTGCCACGCTATCTACCTCATTTGGAATCGATTTTGGCCTCACATCCTATCAGAGCCCCCCAAGGTTTCAATCAGGGGACTTTTGCTTTATTTTATCTCTTTGCTTTTTCGCCCCTTGCGGCTGACACCACCCACTCGAGACTTGAGTTGTATGTCCATTCACACAGATGAATTGCGCACCCGTCGCCTGGAGTCACTGATCACTCCGAGCGAGCTTGCACACGCGTTTCCGATCACCGATACCATTGCCCAGAATCTGCTGGATGCCCGTCGCGAAGTGGAAGCCATTCTGGCCGGAGACGATCAGCGCCTGCTGGTCATTGTCGGCCCCTGCTCTATCCATGATCCCGCTGCTGCTCGCGAGTATGCCCAGCGCCTCAACGCCCTGCGCGAGCAGTATAAAGAGAGCCTCTGCATCGTGATGCGCACCTACTTCGAGAAGCCGCGCACCATCGTCGGCTGGAAAGGGCTCATCAACGATCCGCGCCTCGATGGCAGCTTCGACGTCAACGAAGGGCTGAAACTGGCGCGCAAACTGCTGGTCGACATCAACGAGATCGGCATGCCCACCGCCACCGAGTTCCTCGATATGGTGACCGGCCAGTATATTGCCGACCTCATCACCTGGGGCGCCATCGGCGCACGCACCACCGAATCCCAGGTACACCGCGAGATGGCTTCGGCCCTCTCCTGCCCGGTTGGCTTCAAGAACGGCACCGACGGCAATACCCGCATCGCCATCGATGCGGTGCGCGCCGCCCGTCACAGCCACATCTTCTATTCGCCGGACAAGGACGGCAAGATGACCATCTACCGCACCGCCGGTAACCCCTTTGGTCATGTGATCCTGCGTGGTGGCCACCGGCCAAACTACGACACCGCCAGTGTCGATGAAGCGTGTGAAGCGCTGGCCGATGTGGGTCTGCCGGAGCGGCTGGTGGTCGATTTCAGCCACGGCAACAGCATGAAGGATCACCGTCGTCAGCTGCTGGTGGCGCAAGATATCTGCGATCAGCTGCGCCGCGGCCGTACCGGCATCGCCGGCATCATGGCCGAGAGCTTCCTGGTGGAAGGGCGTCAGGATGTGGAGAACGGCTGCGCCGCCACCTTTGGCCAGAGCATCACCGATGCCTGCCTGTCATGGAACGATACCGAAACCCTGCTGGCGATGCTGGCAGAGGCTGCACTGGTACGCCTTGCCAAGCGGCAAGCCTGAGCCCCGATGACGAATATCGGCTGGCAGATAGTCCCCCTCGATGAGACGCTGCTGGCGCAGTGGGCAACCCTTCGCCAGCAGCTGTGGCCGCACCACGCACTTTCGGCGCACCTGCAGGAAGGGGTTGAGATGTTGGCCAATGCACATCTCAACGCCTTTCTGGCGCTGGATGAGCAGAGTCAGGCGGTAGGCTTTGCCGATGCAGCCCTGCGCCACGATTACGTGAATGGCTGCAACAGCAGCCCTGTGATGTATCTGGAAGGGGTCTATGTGCAACCGGCCTCGCGCCAGCGTGGGGTGGCCCAAGCCTTGATCGCTCAGGTGGCGCAGTGGGGCCGCGAGCTGGGTTGCCGGGAACTGGCCTCCGATGCCGCCATCGACAATCTTGCCTCGCAGCAGATGCACCAACAACTCGGCTTTGCCGAAACGGAGCGAGTCGTATTCTTCAAAAAGGCCCTCGGCTGACGCCAAGGGCCTTTCTTGTTTCTCACAAACTGGGCATAAACCACACCCGGCCAGCCGCTTCGATGCGGTCGGTGCGGATCTGGAATACCTGCGCCAGCAGCGCCTCATCCACCAGCTCGATACCCCCTTCGCGCACTACCGCGCCCCCTTGCAGGCAGAGAATGCGGTCGGCCCAGTCGATGGCCAGATTGATATCGTGGATGGCGAGCACCACCAGCAATCCCTGCCCGGCCAGGGTTTTCAGCAACCGCAACAGCGCCAGCTGGTGATGCAGATCGAGCCCCGCCAGCGGCTCATCCAGCAGCAGCACCTTGCCGGTCGGATTGAGGCTCGGCCACAGCTGCAACAGGGTGCGGGCAATCAGCACCCGCTGCTGCTCGCCCCCCGACAACCGGCTGAAGTCACGAGCCAGCAAAGCTTCCAGCTCCAATGCCTCGCACAATGCATTTATCGCCTCATTCTGTCTGGCGGGCGCAACCGCCTCATCGAACCCCAGGCTCAACACCTGAAACACCGGAATATGAAACAGCTGGGGCTGACGCTGGGGTAGCATGGCACGCTGCTTGGCAAGCTCGGGCCAACTCAGGTCAGTAAGCACCTCCCCCCCCAGCAGCACTGTGCCATCGGCGGGTAAAATCCCCGCCAGCGCCCCGAGCAGGGTCGACTTGCCACTGCCATTGGGGCCAAGCAGCGCCACCAACTGGCCGCCATGCCAGCGGATATCGAGGGGAGAGAGCCGTCCAGCAATGGCGAGTGCGCTCGCCTCCAGCAGCGGCGCAGCAGCACGAGAAGAAACCGGCATGGGATCAGCGGGCGACATCGGCATCTTGCCTCAACAACGGGTAAATAGGGAGACTGCGCGCCCCGACCAAATCATGCGGATATTCATGCAGCACCATCGGCAGTTTGCCTCAATAGCAGGTAGATAAAGAGCGGCGCCCCCACCGAGGCGGTGATGACGCCGATAGGCAACTCCCCCGCGCTCAGGGTGGATCGAGCAACCAGATCGGCCGCCAGCAGCAGGGCCCCTCCGCCAAGCGCCGAGGCAGGCAGCAGAAAGCGCTGATCGCTGCCACCGCAGAGCCGCAGCAGATGGGGCACCACCAACCCGACAAAACCGATGACGCCACACAACGACACCGCCACACCGGTCAGCAGACAGACCGCCAGCACCAGCCGCACCCGCATCTTGTCGACATCCATCCCCATCAGGCGGGCCTGAGTCTCCCCCAACAACAACTGTTGCAGCGCCTTGCCCTGCCAGCAGAGCCAGCCCAGGGTGAGCGGCAGCACCAGCCACCACCAGCCGAACTGCTGGCTGCCGTAAGAGAGGCTGCCCATCATCCAGAACATGAATTCACGCAAGGAGCCGTCGTCGGCAAAGTACATCAACCAGGTCATGGCGGCATTGGTGAGAATACCGATGGCGACGCCAAACAACAGCAAGCGAGCATGACCGAGACGCGCCCGGCGAGCCAGCCGAATGAGCAACATGGTCACCAGCAAGGCGCCACCGAAGGCCGCCAGCGACAGCCCCCAGCCGGGCAGATAGAGGCCGAGGGACTTGGCCACTGCCATCGCCACCATGGCAGCCAGTCCTGCTCCGCTCGAGACACCAAGCAGCCCGGGCTCCGCCACCGGATTGTGCAGCATCACCTGCAACACGGCACCGCCACAAGCAAGGGCTGCGCCAGCCAAGAGGGCCAGCAAGGCGCGCGGCAGGCGCAGCTCCAGCAGGATGCGCTGTTCGAGCTCGCCAAGAGGCCGCCAGGGCAGCAGCACAAACTCGCCCCAGACGAGGGAGAAGAGAAACAGCAGCAGGGTCAGCAGCGTCAGGCCACAGAGCCAGCGCCGCTGCCAGCGCTGCTGGCGGGCGATAAGGGAGAGGTACAAGGAGGATCCCCGAATAACAAGGCTTCCCCCCGGCCCAGTCGCAGCGTCGGGGGGGAAGCAGGAAAAGGGCATAATAACAGTGGCTTGCCACCCAAGGTCAAGGCTGGTAACGCTTGGCCATCACGCTTATCTCGCCGCTGGCCACCAGATTTTGCAGCGCCACCAGCAAGGGCTGACGCAGCGACTGGTGAGGTGAGTGCTTGCTCATCCCCAGATAGAGGGTCACCGGCGTGGCGGGGCGGTAGTCCGCCTTGCCTATCCGGCTGGCATTTCCCTGACTCAGGGCATAGTCCACCTGACAGTCGGTGCCAATCATCAGCGGCAGGTGACCGCGCTGCACCATGCGCAGCAGCTGATCTTCGGTGGGTACTCCGTGCTTGTCGAGGCGGCTGTCACTGTTGAAGGGCTCAAAATAGGCGGAGTTGAGCACATAGCCCACCTTCACCCCCTGCAGATCGCGGTATTGGTGGATCCGGGCCACATTGACCGGCTGACCATAAAACGCGGGCCAGCACTGATAGTAGGCTGGCTGCAGATAGTCGATAAACTGCGCCCGCTCGGCGGTATAGGCGAGACCAATCATCAGATCGACCTGACCGGTCTGCATCTGCTTGAGCGCCCTGCCCCACGGCATCCGCCGTACCTGCAACTCAATGCCGCTCGCCTGTTGCAACCGGCGCAGGATGTCCATGTCGAGCCCCTGCAACCGGCCATCCGCTTGCAGGATGCGAAATGGCGGCCACAGATCGGTGGCCACCGTCAGCGTCGGGGTCGCTCGCACCGGCATGGCCAATAACAGTAACAACACTATCCCGCATAACTTGCCCATCCCGTCGCATACCTCGCACGGCTTATCCTGTTGGTTAAAAATACCCTCCCGCACCACGTATGAAAACCCGTGGTTCAGGGATAAAATGCGCCGGATTTTCAAGGAGAACCCTATGAACCCGATTTTCGCCAGTATCGGTCTGCTGCTCTGCAGCAACGTCTTTATGACCTTCGCCTGGTACGCTCACCTCAAGAGCATGAACCACAAACCCTGGATCATTGCCGCCCTGGTGAGCTGGGGTATCGCCCTGTTCGAATACCTGCTGCAAGTGCCCGCCAACCGCATCGGCCATACGGTGATGAGCGTGGGCCAACTTAAAATCCTGCAAGAAGTGATCACACTCACCGTATTCGTCCCCTTCTCTATCTTCTATCTCAAGGAAGATCTGAAATGGGACTATCTCTGGGCAGGGCTCTGCATTCTCGGTGCGGTCTTTTTTGTCTTTCGCGAGAAACTGACCGGCGCCTGAGGCTGTACACTCAATATCATCCCGCTCATGGCATCTCATTGATCGACGAGGCAAAAAATGGAATTGCGAGACATGTTACAGATCCTGGCCAAGCAGGATGGCTCAGACCTCTATCTGTCGACCGGCGCGCCCCCCTGCGCCAAATTTAACGGCGGCCTGCGCCCCCTCAACGAAACGCCGCTGGAACCGGGTGAAGTGGCGCGGATCGCCGCCGAGATCATGGATAGCGAGCAGAAGCAGCAGTTCGAGAAGGATCTGGAAATGAACCTCGCCATCTCCCTGCCCCAGATCGGCCGCTTTCGGGTCAACATCTTCAAGCAGCGCAACGAAGTCTCTCTGGTGGCCCGCAACATCAAGACCGAAATCCCCCGCTTTGAAGACCTCAAACTCCCGCCTGTGCTGCTCGACACCATCATGGAGAAACGCGGTCTGGTGCTGTTTGTCGGCGGTACCGGCTCGGGTAAATCCACTTCGCTGGCGGCGCTTATCGACCATCGCAACCGCAACAGCGGCGGCCACATCATCACCATCGAAGATCCGGTGGAGTTCGTTCATCGCCACCGCAAGAGCATCATCAACCAGCGGGAGGTTGGCGTGGATACCCGTAGCTTCCACGCCGCCCTGAAAAACACCCTGCGTCAGGCGCCGGATGTCATTCTTATCGGCGAGATCCGCGATCGCGAGACCATGGAACATGCGCTGGCCTTCTCCGAAACCGGCCACCTTGCCATCTCCACCCTGCACGCCAACAACGCCAACCAGGCGCTGGATCGCATCATCAACTTCTTCCCCGAGGAGCGCCGCCCCCAGCTGCTCAACGATCTGGGCAACAACCTCAAGGCTTTTGTCTCCCAACGGCTGGTGAAAACCACCGATGGCGGCCGCCGGGCCGCAGTGGAGATCATGCTCGGCACCCACACCATCCGCGACATGATCAAGCGCGGCGAATTTGGCGGCCTCAAAGAGGTGATGGAGAAATCCAAGGCCCTCGGCATGGTCACCTTCGACAGTGCCCTGTTTGATCTGGTGGTGGAAGGGGTAATTGAGGAAGAAGAGGCGGTGAAGAACGCCGACTCGGCCAACAACCTGCGCCTCAAGATCAAGCTGTGGAAGGAGAAGGGGCAGATTGCCAGCAGCAGCGATGCCACCGGCTGGAGCCTCGAACCCACCAAGGACGAGAAGGGCGATTTTTTCTAACCTATCCCTCGAGAACCCCGGGCCAGCCCGGGGTTCTCTTTATCCAGCATGGCTGGCCCGACTTATCCGCTCAGCCCACGCAGATCACAGCCAGTCAGCACCAACGGCGAACGCGCTGGCAATACGCCACATACTCGTCGCCAAAACGGGCGCGCAGCAACCGCTCCTCCGGCATGATCTGAAAGCGGGTCAGCCAGGCCACCAGCACGATTGGCCCAACCCAGACCCAACTTCCACCGAGATAGCAGCCCCAGGCGGCCAGCCAGCAGAGCAAGCCCAGATACATGGGATTGCGGCTGACACGATAGACGCCACAGGTCACCAGACGGCTGGTGTGCTGGGGTTTGGTGGGGCTGACCGTGGTCTGGTGGTGACGAAACCGTTGCAGGGCCCCAAAGCCCATGATGGCCCCCGCCACGACCAGCACAGTCATCAGCGTCATTGCCCAGATACCGGGCTGGCTCTCCCCTCTTAGCCACCACATGGCCCCGGCACAGAGCAGGAAGATCAGCGGTGGTGGCAAACGTAACTCAAGATTGACCATTTTCTTCCCCTGACGAGTGTCAGCCGACCCCGTGTTGCGGTAGACTCCCAACCAGTCAGCGCCTGTTGAGAGTGACAAAGATCATAATAATAACAACAAGTTGTGGTTAAACCACCACCAATGTGGCCGACCCCGTCCAAACTATCCAACGCGAACAACAAAAAGGAATCACCATGCACAAGAAAACTCTGCTGGCTACCCTGATCTTCGGCCTGCTCGCGGGCCAAGCCGTTGCGGCTCCCTATCTGCCCCTTGCGACGGATCATCGCAACGGCCAGGAGCAAACCGCCAGCAACGCCTGGTTGGAAGTGGATCTGGGCGCCTTTGAACACAATATCCAGACCCTCAAGGATCGCCTCGGCGACAAGGGCCCACAGATCTGCGCCATCATGAAGGCCGACGCTTATGGTCATGGCATCGATCTGCTGGTCCCCTCCGTGGTCAAGGCCAATATCCCCTGCATCGGCATCGCCAGCAACGAAGAGGCGCGCGTCGCCCGCGAGAAGGGCTTTACCGGCCGTCTGATGCGGGTGCGTGCCGCCACACCGGATGAAGTAGAGCAGGCCCTGCCCTACAAGATGGAGGAGCTGATCGGCAGTCTGGTGAGTGCACAGGGTATCGCCGATATCGCCCAGCGCCACCACACCACCATTCCGGTGCATATCGCGCTCAACTCCGCCGGCATGAGCCGCAACGGCATCGACCTGCGTCTGGCCGATGCCAAACAGGATGCGCTGGCCATGCTCAAGCTAAAGGGGATCACCCCGGTCGGCATCATGACCCACTTCCCGGTTGAGGAGAAAGAGGACGTCAAGATGGGGCTGGCCCAGTTCAAACTGGACTCCCAGTGGCTGCTGGAAGCGGGCAAGCTGGATCGCAGCAAAATCACCATCCACGCAGCCAACTCCTTCGCCACCCTGGCCGTGCCGGACGCCTACTTCGACATGGTGCGCCCGGGTGGCCTGCTCTACGGTGACTCCATCCCCTCCCACACCGAGTACAAGCGGGTGATGGCATTCAAGACCCAGGTCGCCTCGGTCAACCACTATGCAGCGGGTAACACCGTCGGTTATGACCGCACCTTTACTCTCAAGCGTGACTCCTGGCTCGCCAACCTGCCGCTGGGCTACTCCGATGGCTATCGCCGCGCCCTCAGCAACAAAGCCTATGTGCTGATCCAGGGTCAGAAGGTGCCGGTGGTCGGCAAGACTTCCATGAACACCATCATGGTGGATGTGACTGATCTGAAAGGGGTGAAACCCGGCGACGAGGTGGTGCTGTTTGGCCGTCAGGGTGACGCCGAAGTGAAACAGGCGGATCTGGAGGAGTACAACGGCGCCCTGCTGGCGGATATGTACACCATCTGGGGCTACACCAACCCCAAGAAGATCAAACGCTGATAACACGATATGAAAAAGGGCTCCCGCGGGAGCCCTTGTTGTTATTGCTTAATTGTCTGCCGCGCTCAAGCGGCCTTTTTACGGGTCACAAACAGACTCAGCCCCATGGATGCCAGCAGGATCAACGCGACTACGCCCAGTGCTATGCCGGTCGGGATCTTGAAGATATCCAGCAGCAGCATCTTGACCCCGATAAACATCAGGATCAACGCCAGACCGTACTTGAGCAGGGCGAAGCGATCAGCCACACCAGCCAGCAGGAAGTACATGGCACGCAGACCCATGATGGCAAAGATGTTGGAGGTCAGCACGATGAAGGGATCCGTGGTCACCGCGAAGATGGCCGGGATACTGTCCACCGCGAAGATGAGGTCGCTCACCTCCACCAGCACCAGAATGAGCAGCAGCGGAGTGGCATAGCGCACACCGTCACGCCAGACGAAGAACTTCTCCCCTTCCAGGGTCTCGGTCACCTTGAAGCGACGGCGCATCCAGCCCAGCAGCGGGTTGTTGGCGAGATCAGGCTCCTTGTCGGCCGCCCACAGCATCTTGGCACCGGTCAGCAGCAAGAAAGCGCCAAACAGATAGAGGATCCAGTGGAACTGCTCGATGAGCCAGCTGCCCGCGAACACCATACCGGCACGCATCACGATGGCACCCAATACTCCATAGAGCAGCACCCGGCGCTGCAGCTCGGCCGGAATGGCAAAGTAACCGAACAGCATCAGCCAGACGAAGACGTTGTCCACTGCCAGCGCTTTCTCGATGAGGTAGCCGGTGAGGAACTCCAACCCCTTCTGGTTGGCGATTTCACGGCCCGCGCTGTGATCCAGCCAGAGCCAGATAGCCAGGTTGAAGAGCAGGGCCACGCTGACCCAGATGAGGGACCAGACACCCGCCTCTTTGAGGGACACCTTGTGTGACTTGCCGCCACCGACAAAGCGTATGTCTATCCATAACAGGACCAGCACTATGCTGAAGAAACCGGTCCACATCCACCATTCACCCATGTTCACTTCTCCCAAAAACGACAAAACCCACGACCGAGAGGCGTGGGTTTGCGTTTGGAGCAGATACACCTTGCCTCTCGGCAAGGTCTCACTTACAGCTGATTTTCATCGACTGCCCGGCTGCCGGGTGCACTGCAGGATATGGGTGCACCGTAATGACGACAAACCGGCGAGAAGTTACTCCCCTTGTTGCGCGGATAGTAGCAGCGGTAAAAGATAACGCCAAGAGGCATCTTCACTGCCGTCAAAAATAAATCGGGGCCCCATCAAGGAGCCCCGCAAGCAGGTTCAACACATGCCCATCAGAGCGGATCGACCTTGAGGCAGGAGACTGCGTGATCGAAGTTCCCCTCCAGCACAGGGCGGGTCTTGGCACACTCGGGGCCAGCCACCGGGCAGCGGGTGCGGAACACGCAGCCTGACGGCGGATTCATCGGTGAGGGCAAGTCCCCTTCCAGGATCTGGATCACCTTGTTGCGCTCCAGCTCAGGATCCGGGATCGGCACCGCTGACATCAGCGCCTTGGTGTAGGGGTGCAGCGGATTGGCAAAGATCTCCTTGCGGGTCCCCAGCTCGACGGCGTTGCCCAGATACATCACCAGCACCCGATCGGAGATATGTTTGACCACAGACAGATCGTGGGCGATGAAGATGAGCGACAGCCCCATCTCCTTTTGCAGGGATTTGAGCAGGTTGACCACCTGCGCCTGAATGGAGACGTCAAGCGCCGAGACCGGCTCGTCGCAGATGATCATCTTGGGCTCGAGGATCAGCGCCCGGGCAATCCCGATCCGCTGGCACTGGCCGCCAGAAAACTCGTGCGGGTAGCGGTTGACCAGGTTGGGCAACAACCCCACCTTGCTCATCATGGCGCGCACCTTCTCCTTCACCTCTTCCCGTGGCAGGTTGGGATAGAAGGTGATGAGCGGCTCGGCAATGATGTCGCCGATGGTCATGCGCGGGTTCAGAGAGGCCAGCGGATCCTGGAAAATCATCTGGATCTCTTTGCGCTTCTCGCGCAGGGCATTCTGGTCGAGCTTGGTAAGATCATCCCCCAGCCACACCACCTTGCCCGCTGTCGCCGGCACCAGACCGATGATGGCGCGGGCAAAGGTAGATTTGCCGCAACCGGACTCACCCACCACGCCGAGGGTTTCCCCTTCGTAGAGGCGCAGAGTAACACCATCGACCGCCTTGAGATCGGACGGTTTGGCCCAAGGCCACGCCTTGCCACTCTTGATACTGAAGTGGACCTTGAGGTCAGACACTTCCAACAGCAATTTTTTGTCGGCACCCATTTAGTTGGCTCCCTTGTTCATGGCATCCGAAACCCAGTGACAAGCACGCTCCCGACCGTCGTTGAACGGGGTCAGGATCGGTGACTGCTGGCCGCAAATCTCGCTGACCCGGTGGCAACGCTCCTGGAAGGGGCAACCGGTGGGCAGACGCAGCAAGTTGGGCGGATTGCCCGGGATGGTTGGCAGCACCTCCCCTTCGGTATCGAGGCGGGGAATGGCGCGCAGCAAACCTTCGGTGTAGGGGTGGCTCGGGCGATAGAAGATATCGTCTACCTTGCCGTACTCCATGGTACGACCGGCATACATCACCAGCACCTTGTTGCAGATACCGGCGACCACGCCAAGGTCATGGGTGATCATGATGATGGCGGTGTTGAACTCGCGCTTGAGCTCGTTCATCAGAGTCATGATCTGGGCCTGTACGGTCACGTCGAGTGCGGTGGTCGGTTCGTCGGCGATCAGCAGTTGCGGCCGGCAGAGCAGTGCCATGGCGATCATCACCCGCTGACGCATGCCGCCGGAGAACTCGTGGGGATACATCCCCATCCGCTTGCGTGCTTCGGGGATCTTCACCGCATCGAGCATCCGTACCGACTCTTCGAACGCTTCCGCCTTGCTCACCCCTTTGTGCAGCATCAGCACTTCCATCAGCTGATCCTGCACCTTCATGTAGGGGTTGAGCGAGGTCATGGGGTCCTGGAAGATCATGGCGATCTTCTCGGAACGGATCTTGTTGAGCTTGGACTCCGGCAGGTTGAGGATCTCCTCACCCTGAAACTTGGCGGAACCGGTAATAATGCCGTTTTTGGCCAGCAGCCCCATGATGGCAAAGGCCGTCTGGGATTTGCCGGAGCCGGACTCGCCGACGATCCCCAGGGTTTCGCCCGCAGAGAGAGAAAAGTTGAGGTCGTTGACCGCCACCACATTGCCGTCCGGGGTCTTGAACTCGACCCGCAGATCTTTCACATCCAGTAACTTCATATAAAAACTCCTTATCGATCTTTCGTGATGCTTTCCTGTCGACCCGATGCTCGATTAACGATCTTTCGGATCGAGGGCGTCACGCAGACCATCCCCGAGGAAGTTGAAGCAAAACAGGGTCACCACCATAAAGCTGGCGGGGAACAGCAGTTGCCAGATGGCCACTTCCATCGACTTGGAGCCTTCATCCAGCAGGGCACCCCAGCTGGTCATCGGTTCCTGAACACCAAGGCCCAGGAAACTCAGGAAGGATTCAAACATGATCATCCCCGGCACCAGCAAGGTGGCGTAGACGGCCACGATACCGAGTACGTTCGGAACGATGTGACGGGTGATGATCTTCCACTTGGAGACGCCACAGACGTGGGCCGCCTCGATAAACTCCTTGCTCTTGAGGCTGAGAGTCTGGCCGCGCACGATCCGCGCCATGTCGAGCCAGCTCACCGCCCCGATGGCGATAAAGATGAGCGCCAGATTGCGGCCAAAGAAGGTGACCAGCATGATGACAAAGAACATGAAGGGGAAGGCGTTGAGGATCTCCAGTACCCGCATCATCAGACTGTCGACCCGCCCGCCGATAAAACCGGAGGCCGCGCCATACAAAGTACCGATGATGACCGCCACCATGGCGCCCATGATGCCGACCATCAGGGAGATACGGCCGCCCAGCAGGGTGCGCACGAACAGATCGCGCCCCAGGCTGTCGGTACCAAAGTAGTGACCCGCTTCCATATCGGGCGGCGACTGCATGGCGCCCCAGTCCGGATCGTCAAAGGTGTATTGGGACAAATGGGGGCCAAAGATGACCGCAAGACCGATGATGGTCAGAATGATCAGGCTGGTCAGGGCCGCCTTGTTGCGCAGGAAACGGCGACGGGCATCCTTCCACAGGGAGCGCCCCTCCACCACTTCCACTTTTTGCGCGAACGCCTCGACGGCATCGCGTTTTTCAGTTGAAACAACCATGATGAACTCCCGAATTAGTAACGGATCTTGGGATCGATAAAGGCGTAGAGAATATCGACCACAGCGTTAAAGGTGATGGTGAGGGCGCCGACCAGAATGGTCAGACCGAGCACCATGGAGTAATCACGGTTAAGGGCACCGTTGACGAACAGCTGACCGATCCCCGGCAGGCCGAAGATGGTCTCGATCACCACGGAACCTGTGATGATGCCGACAAAGGCCGGGCCCAGATAGGAGACCACTGGCAGCATGGCCGGACGCAGCGCGTGTTTCAGGATGATGTGGCGCAGCGGCAAGCCCTTGGCACGGGCGGTACGGATGAAGTTGGAGTTCATGGTCTCGATCATGCTGCCCCGCATGATCCGCGAGATGGCAGAGATGTAGTACATCATCATGCCGAACACCGGCAGCACCATAAACTGGATGCCACCACCCTGCCATCCACCGGCAGGGAACCAACCCAGATGAATACTGAAAAACAGCACCAGCAAGGGCGCCAGCACAAAGCCCGGGATCACCACCCCGGCCATGGCCGACGACATCAGTAGATAGTCGATGATGGTGTTCTGTTTCAGTGCCGCTATGGTGCCGAAGGTGACCCCCAGCAGCACGGCGAAGAAGAAGGCCGTGGTCCCGATCTTGGCGGAAACAGGCAGCGCCTGGCTCACCAGATCATTGACGGTGAAATCCTTGTATTTGAAAGAGGGGCCCAAATCACCCTGCACCAGGTTGCCCAGGTAAGTGAGATATTGCATGCCAATGGGTTTGTCGAGCCCGTATTTGGCCTCGATATTGGCGATGACTTCGGGGGGCAGTGAACGCTCGCTGGTAAAAGGGTTACCCGGGGCGAAACGCATCATGAAGAAAGAGACGGTGATCAAGACCAGCAGAGTCGGGATCGCTTCCAATAGCCGTTTAAAGATGAATTTCAACATAGACATTTCCTGTCCTGTACTGCTTCCAAATGGTCGCGGTTGTAATAAAGGCCCGCCGTCCGGCGGGCCCTGCTTGTTATGCGACTTGTTGCTTTAAATCAGTGAGCAATGATGTACATATCTTTGCTGTAGAGGTTATCCAGCGGGTTGGCCGGGTAGCCGCCTACATAGGGTTTGACCATACGGGCAGTCACGTACTGGTAGATGGGGGCGATCGGCATGTCTTTGGCCAGGATCTCTTCAGCCTGGACGTAGAGCTTGTTACGGGCAGCCACATCGACCTGATCACGGGATGAATCCATCAGCTTGTCGAACTCCGGATTGGAGTACTTGCCGTCGTTGTTACCGTGGGTGGTCTGCATCAGATCCAGCATGGAGGAGGCTTCGTTGTAGTCGGCGATCCAGCCGGCACGACCTACGTCAAACTGACCCTGTTTCTTGGTTTCCAGGTAAGTTTTCCACTCCTGGTTGACCAGGCTCACCTGCACGCCCAGCTTCTTCCACATGGAGGCCACGGCCACAGCCACTTTCTTGTGGTTGTCGTCGGTGTTGTAGAGCAGCTCGAACTTCAGCGGCTTGCTGGCATCGAAACCGGCCTCTTGCAGCAGCGCCTTGGCCTTGGCATCACGCTCGGCCTGGGTCATCTTCGACCACTCGGGCGCTACCGGCTTGAAGCCATCGACGAAGTCCGGCACCAGGGTGTAACCGGGCGTCTGACCCTGACCCATCACCTTGTCGGCGATCACGTCGCGATCGATGGCGTAGGAGAGCGCAGTACGGACACGCACATCGTCAAACGGCTTCTTCTTGACGTTGTACTGGTAGTAGTAAGTACCAACATAACCGGTCACTTTCAGCTCGTCCGGCTTCTCTTTCTTCATCTGCTTGAAGCGCTCGATGGGCATCTGATAGGTGATGTCCACTTCGCCCGCCAGATAGCGGCTCAAGTCGGCGTTGGTAGACTGGATGGGCAGATAGACCACCTTGTTGATGACGGTCTTGCCATCGTTCCAGTAGTGCTTGTTGCGCTCTACTTCGACGCGCTCGTTCACCACCCAGTTCTTCAGGGTATAGGCACCGTTGGATACCATATTTTCCGGCTGGGTCCACTTGTCACCAAACGTCTCGATCACCTTCTTCGGTACCGGATAGGTGGTGGTGTGGGAGAGCATGCTGACGAAGTAAGGGATCGCTTTCTCGAGCTGCACTTCGAAGGTGTAGTCGTCGGTCGCCTTCACGCCCAGCGTATCAGCCGGCTTTTTACCTGCGATGATCTCGGAGGCATTGGCAATGGTCGGGATCTCCAGATACCAGGAGTAAGGAGAGGCGGTTTTCGGATCAACGGCACGCTGGAAAGCAAAAACGAAATCGTGGGCAGTGACCGGGTCACCGTTGGACCACTTGGCATCTTTGCGCAGGTGGAAGACGTAGTGCTTGTTATCCTTGGTTTCCCAGGATTCAGCCACCGCCGGGAGAATTTCCCCTTTCGGGCCGGATGCAACGAGACCTTCGAACAGGTCGCGCAGGATATTGGATTCGACCGTTCCTTCGGTCTTGTGCGGGTCAAGGGTCGCAGGCTCGGAGCCGTTGCCTTTTACCAGTTGCTGGACTTCAGCCAACTTGGTTCCCGCCGGGACATCGGCAGCCTGAGCCACATTGACGCCACCAAACAGTGCAGCCACCAGCAATGTGTTAATCATTGTTTTTTTATGAGTCATTTCCCTACTCCAACAAGAACATTCCATGCGTTTTTTAAAGTGACGGGGTTAAAACCCGCTCCCAGCATAATTCCCTGCCAATTCCGATAATGCAACAGATATTGTCAGGGTAATCGTCATTTTCTGGTCAAAAAATCAGCTGGCATGCGCTTTTTCAGTATTAAAACACCAGCAAAGCGCTCATTTTTCACACAAACGACCGATTCTAGAAAAGACCGGGCAAAAAGCAACCAATAAAAAGCCGGTCACGAGGACCGGCTTTCATAAAGCGGAGCTGGCTCACATCAGGCTGGGGAAAACCCCCTTGATACCGGCCACCATGATCTCGATACCCAGCGACATCATGATAAGACCCATGATACGGGTCACCACGTTGATGCCGGTGTTGCCCATGATCTTGAACAGCAGCGGCGCGGCGCGGAAGATGAGCCAGGAGCAGAAAGAGAAGACCACGACAACCACTGACATGCCGAGCAGCTGCTGCCAGTGGCTCTGGCTGGCATAGACAATCACCGAGGAGATGGCACCGGGGCCCGCCATCAGCGGCAGCGCCAGCGGTACCACGGCGATAGACTCGCGCACCGCCAGTTCGCCCTTCTCCTGTTTGTTGTGCTTCACCTCGCCCAGCTTGCCCTGCAGCATCGACCAGGCAATCAGGGTAATCAGCGACCCACCGGCGATCCGGAACGATGCCAGCGAGATGCCAAACCCATCGAGGATCAGCTGCCCCATATACATGGAGACCAGCAGGATCACCATCACCGCGATATTGGCGGTGGTATTGGTCTTCATCCGCTCGGCCTGGGTATGGTGGCTGGTCAGGCTGACAAACACCGGCAACAAACCAAGCGGGTTGATAATTGCGAACAAACCGACAAAAAACTTCAGATACAACGAGACGTCAATTGCTGCCATAGGCGCCTTCCAATAGAGTTTCGGGCCCAGCGGGCCAGTCCATTAATTTCGTGCGTAAATTTACATCATAGCCAGAGCGGGCACCAATCAAATAATCTCACCATTTTGAGGGTTTTTTAGTTAGTTCATCTAATGCATCCGCGCTAACTGGCATAAACCGATGCCAAAAGCCCTTTCTACCGCCCGACACGCGCCAGAAAAGTGAGCGCAAGCCTGCTTAATCATGACCAGAGAGTCCGACGATGACTGACCGAATGACCAAGCGACTCGAGAGAATCCAAGCTTTGCCTTCCTACTATTTCAGGCCAGACATCACTTCATTGACTCGGTAATAGAGCCACAATGCAAAAACCGGGAAAGGGGGCAGAAATGGCCCCCTTGGGGAATAACGCGGATTAGTCATGGATTAAAACAACAATCATTTTTGCAACAAACGCTGGAATAAAGTGCATTTGTCGGTGATTTTGAAACCAATTCACTCATATTTGCTAACCTATACCGCCAAAATAGCTCTGTAACACTATGGCTGAGTGCAATTAACCACTTGATAAATGTGGTTTATTGCCCTGCATTAACAAGTCTCTCACCTTTCCCTTTGATGCACATTCCGATAACATCAGTCAAACAAGGATTGTGAAATAAAATTTCTTTTGTTCTTTTGTTACACATGATCCAGATCAAGTTTTTCTGAGTCAGCCCCGCTCTATAATCGACTCAGAAAGCGATTTAGTAAGGCATGTGAAAAAGCTGTTGCAACGATACCGTCTTGACAGGGCGACTATAATTGCCGGGCATTGCCAACGTCTTACTAAACAGTTTTCAAATAATCAGGAGATAAACATGGCAGTAACCAATTTGGCTGAACTGGATGCACTGGTCGCCCGCGTTAAGGAAGCCCAGCGTGAATTCGCCAGCTTCTCTCAAGAGCAGGTAGACAAGATCTTCCGTGCCGCCGCCCTGGCCGCCAACAACGCCCGTATCCCCCTGGCCCAGATGGCCGTGGAAGAATCCGGTATGGGTATCATCGAAGACAAGGTTATCAAGAACCACTTCGCCTCCGAATACATCTACAACAAGTACAAAGACGAGAAGACCTGCGGCATTCTGAGCGAAGATGATCAGATGGGTACCATCACCATCGCCGAGCCGGTAGGTATCATCTGTGGTATCGTTCCGACCACCAACCCGACCTCCACTGCGATCTTCAAATCCATGATCGCGCTCAAGACCCGCAACGCCATCATCTTCTCCCCGCACCCCCGTGCCAAGAACTCCACCAATACTGCTGCCAAGCTGGTACTGGATGCCGCTGTTGCCGCCGGTGCGCCAAAAGACATCATCGGCTGGATCGACCAACCGTCTGTTGAGCTCTCCAACGCCCTGATGAAGCACGAAGACATCAACCTGATCCTGGCCACCGGTGGCCCGGGCATGGTGAAAGCAGCCTACTCCTCCGGTAAGCCTGCTATCGGTGTGGGTGCCGGTAACGTACCTATCGTTATCGACGAAACCGCCGACGTGAAGCGTGCCGTTGCCTCCATTCTGATGTCCAAGACTTTCGATAACGGCGTGGTCTGTGCTTCCGAGCAGGCAGTCATCGTTGTTGATGCCATCTACAACCAGGTTAAAGAGCGCTTTGCATCCCACAAGGGCCACGTGCTCTCCAAAGAAGATGCTGACAAGGTACGTAAAGTCATCCTGATCAACGGTGCCCTGAACGCCAACATCGTTGGCCAGCCAGCCACCAAGATTGCCGAGATGGCAGGCGTGACTGTGCCGGCTGATACCAAGATCCTGATCGGTGAAGGCGTCAAGCTGTGTGCAGAAGATGAGTTTGCTCACGAGAAATTGTCCCCGCTGCTCGGTATGTTCCGTGCAAGCAGCTTCGAAAACGCCGTTGATATGGCCTGTGACATGGTCAACATCGGTGGTATCGGCCACACCTCCGGTCTGTACACCGACCAGGACCGCAACGCTGACCGCATCAAGTACTTCGGCGACAAGATGAAGACCGCGCGTATCCTGATCAACACTCCGTCTACCCAAGGCGGTATCGGTGACCTGTACAACTTCGCAATGGCACCGTCCCTGACCCTGGGTTGCGGCTCCTGGAGCGGTAACTCCATCTCCGAAAACGTGGGTCCGAAGCACCTGATCAACAAGAAGACAGTCGCAAAACGGGCAGAAAACATGCTGTGGCACAAACTTCCGAAATCCATCTACTTCCGTCGTGGTTCCCTGCCGATCGCTCTGAGCGACCTGGAAGGTAAAAAGCGTGCCATGGTCGTAACTGACCGCTTCCTGTTCAACAACGGCTACGCCGATGAACTGGTCAGCCTGCTGAAAGCACAGAATATGGAAGTGGAAGTGTTCTACGAAGTAGAAGCTGACCCGACCCTGGCTGTGGTTCGCAAGGGTGCCGAGATGGCCAACTCCTTCAAACCGGACGTTATCCTGGCGCTGGGCGGTGGTTCACCGATGGATGCCGCCAAGATCATGTGGGTGATGTACGAACACCCGAACACTGCGTTCGAAGATCTGGCCATGCGCTTCATGGATATCCGCAAGCGTATCTACAAGTTCCCGAAAATGGGCGTGAAGGCCGAACTGGTCTGTATCACCACCACTTCCGGTACCGGCTCTGAAGTCACTCCGTTTGCAGTAGTAACCGATGAAGTGTCTGGTCAGAAGTATCCGCTGGCTGACTACGAGCTGACCCCGAACATGGCCATCGTTGATGCCAACCTGGTTATGGGTATGCCGAAGTCCCTGTGTGCCTTCGGTGGTATCGATGCCGTGACTCACGCCATGGAAGCCTATGTTTCCGTACTGGCTAACGAGTACTCCGACGGCCAGGCGCTGCAAGCCCTGAAAATGCTGAAAGAGTACCTGCCGTCCAGCTACCAGAACGGTGCCAACGACCCGATCGCTCGTGAGAAGGTGCACAATGCTGCCACCATCGCCGGTATCGCGTTCGCCAACGCCTTCCTGGGTGTGTGCCACTCCATGGCTCACAAACTGGGTGCCGAGTTCCACATTCCGCACGGTCTGGCTAACGCCCTGCTGATCAGCAACGTCATCCGCTACAACGCGAACGACAACCCGACCAAGCAGACTGCGTTCTCCCAGTACGACCGTCCGCAGGCTCGTCGTCGTTACGCCGAAGTCGCTGACCACCTGGGTCTGACTGCTGCCGGTGACCGCACCGCTGCCAAGATCGAGAAGCTGCTGACCTGGCTGGATGAGCTGAAGGCTACCCTGGGTATCCCGGCCTCTATCCGCGAAGCTGGTGTGACTGAAGCTGACTTCCTGGCCAAGGTTGACCAGCTGGCTATCGAAGCTTTCGATGACCAGTGCACCGGCGCCAACCCGCGCTACCCGCTGATCAGCGAGCTGAAGCAGGTTCTGCTGGACTCCTACTACGGTCGTCCGTTCACCGAAGCCGCTCCGGTAACTGCTGCCCCGGTTGAAGCCAAGGTTGAAGGCAAGAAGAAATCCAAGGCCTGATAACCAGTCCTGAGATAACAAGCCCGCGCACTGCGCGGGCTTTTTTTATCTGCCACTTATCACAGAGCTCCTCTCTCCAGCCGATTGCGGTAGTGCAGCCCCTAACTTCCCAACCAACCAACCAACCAACCAACCAACCAACCAGCCAACCAACTCGCCCCAGCTAATCCGTTATCGACATCCCAACCTGTGACTCTGTATTGATGGGCACCTGTGATAACAAGAGCACGCCCCATCACCTCCTCTCCCCTACCCGCAACGAATTACCCTGACGGGCAGATGTGAGCAGTCAACGCCATCTCAAGAGCTAAAGGTGTGATAAACAGGATAAGCGGAGCCTCGCTAACGCAACGCAGCAGAACTGCCGACTGGCATACGAGCAGGGCCACCCGACTGACAGATACAGAGCAATGATAATGCGCAGAGAAAGCGGGAAAGATTGTCAGTGAATAGAGTTATTGCGCCGGTTGCTCAACCGACACATCAGCAGTTGCCACGATGCAAAGATAAAAAAATGGCAGCCATCAGGCTGCCATCGGGAGAGCACGATTCAGCGATCAGAGGGTCGCAGCGACTTCATCGGAGATGGAGCCGTTGTGGTAAACCTCTTGCACGTCGTCCAGATCTTCCAGCATGTCGATGAGGCGCATCAGTTTGGGTGCAGTTTCTGCATCCAGCTCAGCTTCGGTGGAGGGGATCATGGTCACTTCGGCGCTCTGGGCCTTGAAGCCGGCAGCTTCCAGACCATCCAGCACAGTACCGAAGTCGTTCGGGGTGGTGTACACCTCGATGGTGCCATCCTCTTCGGTGACCACGTCATCGGCGCCCGCTTCCAGCGCGGCATCCATCAGGGCATCTTCGTCCACGCCCACGAAGGTCAGCAGACCTTTCTTGCTGAACAGATAGGCGACGGAGCCGTCGGTCCCCAGGTTGCCACCGCACTTGCTGAAGGCGTGACGCACTTCGGCTACGGTACGGTTACGGTTGTCGGTCAGGCACTCTACCATCACGGCAGAGCCAGCCGGGCCGTAACCTTCGTACACGATGGTCTCGAGCTGTTCGCCATCGCCACCACCGGCGCCACGCTGAATGGCACGGTTGATGGTGTCGCGGGTCATGTTGTTGGTCAGGGCGGCAGTCACCGCAGCACGCAGACGCGGGTTGTTGGCCGGATCGGCATCACCCAGACGCGCGGAGGTAGTGATTTCGCGGATCAGCTTGGTGAAGATCTTGCCACGCTTGGCGTCCTGAGCGGCCTTGCGGTGTTTGATGTTGGCCCATTTACTGTGACCTGCCATAGAGACTCTCCGTTATTTTTTAAATGTCAGTAACACTGATCATGACTAACCCAAGGGAAACACAGAGGCCGCACGGCGGCGGTCTCCGGTGCCGGTATCGGCTTACTCGTCGCCCTTGACGGTGGTTGCAATCGCCAGCTCACCCAGTTGGGCGGCATTGGCAAGGCTGGGGGCGTCTGTCATCAGACAGGCGGCCGCGGTCGTTTTCGGGAAGGCGATGACGTCCCGAATGTTTTCGGTGCCGGTCAGCAGCATGCTGAGACGGTCCAGACCGAAGGCCAGACCGGCGTGCGGCGGGGTGCCGTACTTCAGGGCATCCAGCAGGAAGCCGAACTTCAGGCGCTGCTCGGCCGGGGTGATACCCAGGATATCGAACACGGTGGATTGCATCTCGCTGTTGTGGATACGGACAGAGCCGCCACCCACTTCGTAGCCGTTGATCACCATGTCGTAGGCGTTGGCGTAAGCACCCACCGGATTGGCTTTCAGCTCGGCCGGGCTCATGTTGCTCGGCGCGGTGAACGGGTGGTGCATGGCGGCCAGACCACCTTCACCATCTTCCTCGAACATCGGGAAGTCGATAACCCACAGCGGTTTCCAGCTGTTCTCCAGCAGGCCCAGATCGCGACCCACTTTCAGACGCAGGGCGCCCATGGCATCGCAGACCACTTTCTTGCTGTCAGCGCCAAAGAAGATGATGTCGCCGTCGGCTGCGCCGGTACGGGCCAGGATCTCGCGCACGATGGCGTCAGAGAGGAACTTGGCAACCGGAGACTGCACGCCTTCGATACCATTGGCGGCTTCGTTGACCTTCATCCAGGCCAGGCCCTTGGCACCGTAGATGCCGACAAACTTGGTGTATTCGTCGATCTGCTTGCGAGAGAGCTCGGCACCGCCCGGGACTTTCAGGGCAGCCACACGGCCTTTCGGATCGTTGGCGGGGCCCGCGAACACGGCGAACTCGACAGCAGTCAGCAGGTCAGCCACATCAACCAGCTCCATCGGCAGACGCAGGTCCGGCTTGTCGGAGCCGTATCGACGCATGGCTTCGTCGAAGGTCATGATCGGGAAGTCGCCCAGATCCACGTTCAGGATGTGCAGCCACAGTTTGCGGATCATCTCTTCCATCACTTTACGCACCTGCGGTGCGGTCATGAAGGAGGTCTCCACGTCGATCTGGGTGAATTCCGGCTGGCGGTCGGCACGCAGGTCTTCGTCACGGAAGCACTTGACGATCTGGTAGTAGCGATCGAAGCCGGACATCATCAGCAACTGCTTGAACAGCTGGGGAGATTGCGGCAGGGCGTAAAACTTGCCCTTGTGCACGCGGCTCGGCACCAGATAGTCACGGGCACCTTCCGGGGTGGCCTTGGTCAGCATCGGGGTCTCGATATCGAGGAAGCCGTGCTCGTCCATGAAGCGGCGTACGAAGGCGCTGGCCTTGGCACGGGTCTTCAGGTACTTGGCCATCTCGGGACGACGCAGATCCAGGTAACGATACTTGAGGCTGATCTCTTCGCTGTTGACCTGATTGAAGTCCAGCGGCAGCGGCTCGGCACGGTTGATGATGTTGAGTTCGTGGGCGAACACTTCGATGGCGCCAGTGGCCATGTCGCTGTTGCGCTGGGACTCGGGACGGGTACGCACCACGCCGGTCACCTGGATGCAGAACTCGCCGCGCAGCTCGGAGGCCAGGGCGAACGCGTCCGGCTTGTCCGGATCGAAGAACACCTGAACGATCCCTTCCCGGTCGCGCATATCGATAAAGATCAGACCGCCGAGATCACGACGACGATGAACCCAACCGCACAATGTAATGGTCTGCCCTGCATGGGCCTCATTGACCTGTCCGCAATAGATAGAGCGCATGGACTTCTTCCTTCGAAATTGTAGAGAGACGGTTAACCTTGGGCCGCCGGGCACGACTGGCAAGCACCGTCTGTCTCACAGCTGGCCAGATTCTTTTTCTTACCCGGTTTGAAATCAGTCTCGTACCATCCGGTTCCCTTGAGCCGGAAGCCTGCCGCCGATATCAGCTTGACCAGATTCGGCTTGCTACAGGCCGGACAGTCGGTCAGGGGGGCATCGGAAAGCTTTTGCAGTTTT
Organism: Aeromonas sp. FDAARGOS 1417; assembly: GCF_019046985.1. Lineage (NCBI taxonomy): Bacteria > Pseudomonadati > Pseudomonadota > Gammaproteobacteria > Aeromonadales > Aeromonadaceae > Aeromonas > Aeromonas sp. FDAARGOS 1417. Next base: position 1,370,692 of record NZ_CP077221.1, read on the forward strand.
GCCAATTCATGGCCACAGACGTCGCAACGATATTCGTAGATGGGCATGGGTCACAAGAAATTGAAAAACAAAAGGGCTGGCATTATAGAGGAAAACCCCCTTTTGGGTAAAATGGCCAGCAGCCTCCTTTCGCCAGTTTTTTGCACTCGATGGCAAAAAGCGGGCAAAAAATCGGCACGAATGCACCAAGAGCGAAGAGAATAGCCATCATGAGCCTCTATTTGGGCCTGCCACAGTGGTCCCACCCCAGCTGGCCCGGCCAGTTGCTGGGCCTTGGCGCCAAGCCTGCCGAACACCTCGCCCACTACGCGGCCGTCTTCAACTCGGTGGAGGGTAACACCACCTTCTACGCCCTGCCGACACCGGACACGGTACAGCGCTGGGCCGATGCGGTGCCCGATCACTTTCGTTTCAACTTCAAATTTCCGCAAACCATCAGCCACCAGAGCGATCTGGTGAGCGCAGACAAACAAGTCGCCGACTTTATTCGCCTGCTGGCCCCGCTGCACGACAAGCTGGGGCTGCTCACCCTGCAGTTGCCCGCCCGTTTCGGGCCACAGGGGCTGGCCAGACTGGCGGCCTTCATCGATCGGCTGCCGCGGGCGTTTCGCTACGCCCTCGAGGTGCGCCACCCCGACTTCTTCGCCAAGGGGGAGGCCGAGCGGGCATTGAACCGACTGCTGATGGAACAGGGTGTGAACCGGGTGATGCTCGACAGTCGGCCACTCTTCTCGGTGCAAGCAACCACGCCAGCCCTTGTCGATGCCCAGGGCAAGAAACCGCGCCTGCCGGTGCATCTGCTGGCCACCGCCAACGCCCCCATGGTGCGCTTTATCGGCCTGCCGGATCCGGCGGCCAATCACCCCTTCCTGCCCAGCTGGCTCCCCCATTGGCGCCAATGGCTTTCCGAGGGCAAGGATCTCTACCTCTATATACATACTGCCGACAACGCCCAGGCACCTGAGCTGGCCCGTCAGATCACCCGCTTGCTGGAGCAGGAGATGGCCCCCTGGCCGGGGAAAACGATCGCGCACGGCAGGGAGTGCTGCGCTTTTAGCCAACCCATTCTGCGGCCATCGTTTCGCTGCAAAAAAAGTGCTTTTTTGTGGCGTGGCAAGCCCTGGCGTCAAGACAAACGGCCATCAATCCTCTACACTACCGCCCCAAGTAAGGGTCCGGAACATGGCCCGTACGAACAGGAACGGTCCAAAGGATTTCATGACCAGCTACCCCGTTCGTAAACAGGTGATAAATCTACTCTGATGGGTGTCACCCAACGACTCAATTGAACAATACAGCCGGGTGATGTCCCGACTGTCAGGTTGCGCCAGCATGCATACCAAAGATCAAATTTTTGCCGCCCCGATCGCCCGATTGGGAGACTTCTGTTTTGACGAACAGGTCGTCGACGTATTTCCCGATATGATCCAGCGCTCGGTGCCGGGTTACAGCAACATCATCTCCGCCATCGGCATGATGGCCGCCCGCTACGCCCAACCCGAGAGCCGACTCTATGATCTCGGCTGCTCACTGGGCGCCGCGACCCAAGCGATGCGTCGCCATGTCAGCCAGCCCGGCTGCCGCATCACTGCGGTGGATCTCTCCCATCCGATGATCGAGCGCGCCCGCGCCCACCTCTCCGGTTTCAAATCCGAGGTGCCGGTGGAGCTGGTGGAGGCGGATATCTGCGACATCGAGATTGAGAATGCCTCCGTGGTGGTACTCAACTTCACTCTGCAATTTGTCGAGCCAGAGAAACGGGCCGCCCTGATCCAGCGCATTCACGATGGGCTGCGCCCGGGCGGGATCCTGATCCTGAGCGAAAAGTTCCGCTTCGAAGATGAACCGGTCAACGAGCTGCTGATCGATCTGCATCTCGACTTCAAGCGGGCCAATGGCTACAGCGAGCTGGAGATCAGCCAGAAACGCACCGCCCTTGAGAACGTGATGCGCACCGACAGCCTGCCGGTGCATCAGGCACGCCTACGGGACGCCGGTTTCGTCCATCAGGATCTCTGGTTCCAGTGCTTTAACTTCGGCTCCATGATTGCCATCAAATCCAGCGACGCCCAGCCATGATCGACTTTGCCAATTTCTATCAACTGATTGCCAAAAACCGGCTGAGCCACTGGCTGCATACCCTGCCCGCCCAGCTGCACGCCTGGCAACATGACAACCAGCATGGCGACCTGCCGCGCTGGAATCGTGCCCTCAACAAGCTGCCGGTGGTCTCCCCCGGCAACATCGAGCTGAAAAGCCGGGTCGAGATTGGCTCAGCCGAGAGCTTTGGCGAAGGGGAGCGCAAGAAGGTCGAGAGCCTGCTGCGCCACTTCATGCCCTGGCGCAAGGGGCCGTTCACCGTGCACGGCATCCACATCGATACCGAGTGGCGCTCTGACTGGAAGTGGGATCGGGTGCTGCCCCATATCAGCCCGCTCGAAGGCCGTTACGTGCTGGATGTGGGCTGCGGCAGCGGCTACCACCTCTGGCGCATGGTGGGTGAAGGGGCCAAGCTCGCGGTCGGCATCGATCCGAGCCCGCTGTTTCTCTGCCAGTTCGAGGCCATTCGCCACTTCGCGGGCAATGATCAGCGCGCCCACCTGTTGCCGCTCGGTATTCAGGAGCTGCCGGAGCTGCGTGCCTTTGACACCGTCTTCTCCATGGGGGTGCTCTATCACCGCAAATCCCCCATCGAGCACATCGAGCAGCTGCGCAATCAATTGAAAGATGATGGCGAGCTGGTGCTGGAGACGCTGGTGATTGATGGCGGGGTCAACGACGTGCTGATGCCCACTGACCGTTACGGCAAGATGCGCAACGTCTGGTTTATTCCCTCAAGCCGCGCCCTCAAGCTGTGGGTCGAGCGCTGCGGCTTCACCGACGTGCGGATAGTAGACGAGAATATGACCAGCACCGACGAACAGCGTCGTACCGACTGGATGATTAATGAATCCCTGAGTGACTATCTGGATCCAGACAATCCGGCACTCACGGTAGAAGGACACCCGGCGCCGAAACGTGCCGTACTGATTGCCCGCAAGGCCAAAGACTAGCCGGTGGCGCTTGTGGAAGTTACACTGACCCAATTCCAGGAAGCACAGTTAAATGAATGACATGAAAAGCAAATTAAAAGGAATGACCCTGCTCTCCCTGCTTAGTCTCGGCGGGTGTGTCAATATGGAAAAAGCGCCTCAGGTCCCTGCTCTGACGCTGGCCGAGCTTCGTAGCGAGCTGAGCCAGAGCGAGCAGCGCCTGCAAACATCCATGGAACAGCAACAGAAGCAGTATGTGCAGCAACAGCACCTGCTGGTTCAGCTCAACACAGATGTCACCAATATGAAAGAGTCCGTCAAGCAAGTAGACCACAAGCTCGCCACCCTCCCCTCCGAGCCGCCCAAGCCGATGGCCATCCCCACCGAGAAGTGCCCGGCCCCCAATCAGGGTCACACCATCGATGGCAAGCTGATGGTCGGTGAAGCCGAGTGGATCTGGGTTGATGCGGCCAACGACGCCTTCCAGGCGCGGGTCGATACCGGTGCGACCACCTCCTCCATCAGTGCGCAGGAGATCACCATTTTCGAGCGCAACGGCAAAAACTGGGTGCGCTTCTTCCTGAGTCATCAGGAAGTGGACGACAAGATCCAGATCGAAGCGCCGCTGGTGCGCCATGTACGGGTGCGTCAGGCCTCTGCCGACGATCTGGACCGCCGTCCGGTAGTGCGTCTGGCCGTGCGCATTGGCGACATGACCGAGAAAGCCGAATTTACCCTGAAAGACCGTAGCGACATGACCTTCCCTGTGCTGCTGGGTCGCGAATTTTTGAAAGACATCGCAGTGGTTGATGTGGCCCGCGAATATATCCAACCCAAACCCAAGCTCAAGGATGTGAAATAATCCATGGTTTCCCGTAAGCCGTTCTATTTGCTGGTAGCCCTGCTGTACATTGTCGGCCTGGGGATGACGATCTATCACCATATCGCGTTGGATGTGCCGCTGACGCCCGGTGAAAAGCGCCAGATCTGGTCCATCGAAGCCAAGCTGGAGTTTGAGGCGACCGGTGAGCCGGTGATCGCCTCCCTGGCCATTCCGGGCACCCAGCCCGGTTTCACCCTGATGAACGAGAACGCCGCCAGCCCCGGCTACGGCCTCTCCTTCGTCGAGAAAGATGGCGATGCCCGCGCCGAGTGGTCCATCCGCACCGCCTCTGGCCGTCAGGAGCTCTATTACCGCGTCGACATGATGGCGGATGCCCATGCCAAACCGGCCGCCAATCCGCAGCCGCCTGCCATCGAGAAGCAGATCGAGAGTGAGCCTTACGCCACCGCGATGAAGCAGATCCTCGAGCGGGCCCAGGAGCGCTCTGCCGACGGCTACACCCTGACTCGCGAGATCATCAAAGAGATCGAGAAGCAGGAGCAGAACGCCGAGCTGCTGAAAAAGCACAAGAGCCGCGCCAACCTGATCGCCGAGCTGCTCAACAATGCTGACGTCCCCACCCGCGTGGTGCATGCCCTGAATCTGGAAGATGGCCGCCGTCGTCAGGAGCTGGTGGATTACCTGCAGGTATTCAACAGCCCGACCGACTACAAGCTGTTCAACCCGCAAACCGGTGAACAGGGCCGTCCGGCCAACCTGCTGCTGTGGGAATATAACTCTGGCGCCCTGCTGGACGTGACCGGTGGTCACAACTCCCGTGTCAGCTTCTCGATGATCGAGCAGGAGCAGCCGGTCAGCGTTGCTCTGGCCCAGAAGTTCGAAAAATCAGAGATGATGAACTTCTCCATCCACAGCCTACCACTGGAAGAGCAGACCCTGTTCAAGGGCTTGCTGCTGATCCCGATCGGCGTGCTGATGGTGGTGTTCCTGCGGGTTCTGGTGGGGATCAAGACCTCCGGTACCTTTATGCCGGTGCTGATCGCGGTCGCCTTTATCCAGACCTCGCTGGTCACCGGTCTCATCGGCTTCCTGCTGATCGTCGGCACCGGTCTCATCATCCGCTCCTATCTGTCGCGGCTTAACCTGCTGCTGGTCGCCCGAATATCGGCCATCATCATCATGGTTATCTCGATGATCGGTATCTTCTCCGCGTTCGCCTTCAAGCTGGGGCTGACCGACGGTATGAAGATCACCTTCTTCCCGATGATCATCCTCTCCTGGACCATCGAACGGATGTCCATCCTGTGGGAAGAAGAGGGCCCGAAAGAGGTGTTCCGCCAGGGCGGTGGCTCTCTGCTGGTGGCTGTCATCGCCTATCTGGCCATGGATAACGAGCTTATTCGTCACCTCACCTTCAACTTCCTCGGCCTGCAGCTGGTGCTGATGGCGACCGTGCTGTTGATGGGTAACTACACCGGCTACAAGCTGAGCGAACTGAAGCGCTTCAAGCCGCTGGTGGACGAGATGAAATCTGGCGTCACCCCGGGTAAGGACAAGTAACCGATGTGGTTCTGGGAAAAATACACCACCCCGTGGAGCCTGTCCCAATCAGGCATCCTCGGCATGAACAAACGCAACCACTCCTACATCAGCCGCTACAATCCGCGCAGCCTCTATCCGCTGGTGGATGACAAGCTGCAGACCAAGCAAATTGCGCTGGATGCAGGGGTTACCGTGCCTGAGCTGATCGGTACCATCCGTGCCCAGCACGATGTGGGTCGCATCACCGAGCTGGTAAAAGATTGGCCGGGCTTCTGCATCAAGCCGGCTCGTGGCTCGGGCGGCAAGGGGATCCTGGTGATCCTGCGTCAGGAAGATGGCCTCTTCTATAAACCTAACGGCAGCGCCTCCAACGGTCAGGATCTGGAGCGCCATGTCTCCAACATTCTGGCGGGGCTCTATTCGCTTGGCGGCAAGCCCGACGTGGCACTGGTGGAAGGCCTCATCAACTTTGATGATGTGTTCGACGGCTACTCCTTCGAAGGGGTACCCGATGCCCGGGTCATCATCTTCAAGGGGTTCCCGGTTATGGCGATGATGCGCCTCTCCACCGCCGCCTCCGACGGCAAGGCGAATCTGCACCAGGGCGCCGTGGGGGTGGGTCTGTGCCTGCGTACCGGTCGTGCCCTGCGGGCGGTGCAGTTTGGCAATCCGCTGCGCCACCATCCGGATACCGGCCTCGATCTCTATGAGCTCAAGGTCCCACACTGGGATACCCTGCTCACCCTCGCCGCCTCCTGCTACGAGATGTCGGGTCTGGGCTATATCGGCACCGACATGGTGCTGGACAAGTTCCGCGGCCCCATGCTGCTGGAGCTCAACGCCCGTCCGGGTCTTGCCATCCAGATCGCCAACGGTCGCGGCCTGGTGCCCAACCTCAAGACCATCGAGAAGCTGGGGCAGGTGAAGATGAACGTGGAGCAGCGAGTCAATTTTGCCAAGGATCACTTCGGGATCTTTGAGGAATAACTTCTTCGCTTGTGAACTGAGCGCGCCTATGGCGCGCTTTTTTTATGGCGATTATCTGTCGGCATATCCCCCCACCCAGCCATTCGGATCAGCACCTCATTTCGTAACGACGAGTACTCCAGCGAACGGCAGCTTGGAATAGCGAGGAGAGCGATGGAACGACGGAACGACGGAACGACGGAACGACGGAACGAGAAGAGTGTGACCGCAATGTCAGGGGATGGATAAATCTCAGGTATAAAAAAACCGGCGCCAAAACGCCGGTTCTTCAAGGAGAGTGCAGCTCGATTACAGAGAGTCAGCATTCTCGGACAGGTACTTGGCAACGCCGTCCGGAGAGGCTTGCATACCTTTTTTGCCTTTTTCCCACTGAGCGGGGCACACTTCGCCGTGCTCTTCGTGGAATTGCAGGGCATCGACCATGCGCAGCATCTCGTCGATGTTGCGGCCCAGCGGCAGATCGTTGACAACCTGGTGACGAACGACACCGTTCTTGTCGATCAGGAAGGAGCCACGGAACGCCACGCCGGCTTCCGGATGCTCAACGTCATAGGCTTTGCAGATTTCGTGTTTCACGTCGGCGATCAGTGGGTACTTGACCTGACCGATACCGCCATCTTCCACTTTGGTGTTGCGCCATGCGTTGTGGGAGAACTGGGAATCGATGGAAACACCGATCACTTCCACGCCACGCTTCTGGAACTCTTCATAACGGTGATCGAAGGCAATCAGCTCGGACGGGCAGACGAAGGTGAAATCGAGCGGATAAAAGAAGACAACGGCAGCTTTGCCTTTGATGTGGGATGACAGGTTGAATGAATCAACGATCTCGCCATTACCCAGAACAGCTGCGGCGGTAAAATCGGGTGCGGGACGGCCTACCAATACCATATTCAATTCCTCTTTATGTGAAGTGAACAATCCGGTGAGGATTGGGCTACCTAGAGCCAAGTCCATCTAATTCAAGCGACAAACTATAGACCCGGTGGTAGATTAGTTAAATCAAATTAAATAGATAGCATTAATCGGGTTTTTCTATGCAACGTTGGCCCAGCCTCAAACAGCTGCAATATCTGGTCGCTCTCGATGAGCACAAGAACTTCAACCGCGCCGCCAAGGCCTGTCATGTCAGCCAGTCGACCCTGAGTACCGGGATCCAGACGCTGGAGGACATGATGAACCTGCAACTGGTGGAGCGGGACCACAAGAGCTTCATTATGACCCCGGTCGGCATGGAAATCGTCGAGCGCGCTCGCAATTTGCTCTCCGATGCACGGGATCTGATGGAGCTCGGGCAACATCAGGGCGGCGTGATGCAGGGGACGGTACGTCTGGGCTGCATTCCCACCATCGCCCCCTTCCTGCTGAGCAAGCTGCTGAAAGAGTGCAGCAAAACCTATCCTGACCTCGAATTGTTGCTGCGTGAAGACACCACCAGCAATCTGCTCAAGCAGCTGGAACAGGGTCAGCTCGATTTGCTGATCCTCGCCCTGCCCATCGAGATAGGTGGATTTCACTGCAAGACCGTCGGTCAGGATCCGTTCCACATGGTGATGCCAGCCAGCATGGCGGCCGGTCTGCATACCCCGTTCGACTACAAGGAGCTGCCCAACCAGAGCATCTTCCTGCTGGAGCGGGAGCACTGCCTCACCGAGCACGCAGTGAGCGCTTGCCGCCTGCGGGACAAGAGCAAGATCAACCCGTTTGCTGCAACCAGCCTGCACACCCTGGTACAGATGGTGGAAGCGGGTCTTGGAACCACCTTCCTGCCGCAGATGGCCATCGATGCCGGCATTCTTGCCAACTCCGATCTGGTGGCCATCCCGCTGCCGGGAGAGACCTCCTATCGCGAGATCGGGCTGGTCTGGCGCCCCAGCACCACCCGGGTGCAGACCTTCTACAAGCTGGCCGAGCTGCTTAAACCGCTGATCAGCCACAACGAGTGACAACAAACGCCAGCCCTCGGGTTGGCGTTTTTCAGTTCCCCGCCACATTTTTCCTCTCGGAGACTAGGTCTGGAGCCAGATCCCTGTTTATGATGGAAAAGTTGTCGCGTGCCCTCCTGCCGCCAGAACGATTTGGCAGGATATGGCGTTCGATAAATGTCTCGTTTGGTAGACCCGTCCGTGGAGAGAGCCCGATGTATCGCAAGCTGCTGCTATCCCTGCTGACTCTGCTGCTGGCCGCCTGTTCCAGCACGCCGGAGCCTCCTCCGGCCCCCCGGCAGAGCAGTGCCTTCGATGGCTTCTACCAACAATGGCGTGGTGTTCCCTACCGCATGGGCGGCGCCAGCCGCGCCGGGCTAGACTGCTCCGCCTTCACCCAGCTCGCCTACAGTCAGGTGCTGGGCTTCAACCTGCCAAGAACCACCGAATCTCAGGCCAGCATTGGCAAACCGGTGGATCGCTACCGGCTGCAACACGGGGATCTGGTCTTCTTCAAAACCGGCTGGCAACAGTACCATGTGGGGGTCTACACAGGTGCCGGCGAGTTTATTCACGCCTCCACCAGCAAGGGAGTGATCCGCTCCCGCCTCGACAACGTCTACTGGAACAGTCGCTACTGGCAGGCACGTCGGGTGACCCAGTAACCGCTCAAACGCCTGCTTGCGGCACAAGTTGCGTGCCGATACTCTCCGTCAATCCCTGTCGCGATGTCGGGACACGCAACCCACGCTTATAACTCAATTGGCCCCAAAGCCTGCATATCACACCATTTTGTGATAAGGTGGTGGCCAATTTTTAACACTTTCGCCTTTTTCTCATACTCTTTCTGTCCTGATTGACAACAAGCGAGGCAATAACAAGCTGCGCGCGGCGAAAGTGGAGTGTGGCGCAACACTGCCGGACGGGTGGCCCACAGCTGCAGTATCAAGGGTTAAATAGATAAGGAGATCGTGCAATGAAACAGTATCAAAGCTGGCTGGGGCAATACCTGATGAGTCGCCGTGACGGTGACCACGCCATGGCATGCGAGATGGCGAGTTCCATCTGCGAGTTCTGGCAGCAGCAGGGTGATGAAAACGAACTGGACAAGTGGCAGCAGATTTACCAGAACCATCTGGAAAAGACCACCTGATCCCGACCGTTGCCTTGCTGCCAGCTACCCGGTGTTGGCAGCAAGGCCACTCGCGACCAACCACCATCAGCCAACCCCTCTCCCCCAATTTTCCCGCTACGTTAAACCGCTACCTTCGTTCACTAGCGCTGTACCATCTTCATTTTGCTCTTGCGCACCGGCCTCTGTTCATTCCATCTCGGCAGCCATTTCCTGCGCCCAGTCGATAAAGGCCTGGATCTTGGGACACGCCCGATTGGGCAGGGTCGCCATGTAATAACGCTGCTCGCACTTGATCTCCAGCCCGGCAAAAGGGGCCACCAGCTCGTTGCGTGCCAGTCGCTTGCTCACCAGATTCTTGCGCCCCATGGCGATCCCGGCGTGATTCATGGCGGCGATGATGGCGAGATCCGAGCGATCAAAACCCATGCTCAGCTGGCATGCCTCGAGGCTGACCCCGGCGTGGCGAGCCCAACTGCTCCATTCATCGGTATCCGAGTCAAATCCCCATGCCTGCCGATCATGAAGTAGACGGCACAAGGACAAGTTGGCGGGATTGCCGACAAGCCCGTGCTGCTCGGCATATTCCGGGCTGCAGACCGGCAGCATGAACTCATCCATCAGCGGGTGGATGGCAAGCCGCTCTGGGCTCTTCTCATCGAAATAGAGGGTCAAATCGATGCCATAACCATGCAGGTTGATGTTCTCGTTGCCGGTGATGATATTGAGCTCGATCTGCGGATGCAGGCGGGAGAAATCCGCCAACCTGGGCACCAGCCAGCACTGGGCGATGGAGGGACGCGAATAGATGGTCAGGGTACCGGAGAGCTCCTGATTCTTGATCTCCAGGATCTCCTGATTGATGAACTCCAGTGAGGATTTGAGCGCCCAAAACACCCGCTGCCCATCCGCCGTCAGTACCACCTTGCGGTGAAAACGCTCAAAGAGCTTGAACCCCAGCTCCTCTTCCAACGCGCTGATCCGGTGACTCACGGCACTGGGACTCAGCGACAATTCATCAGCCGCCATGGCAAAGGATCCGTGGCGGGCGGCCGCCTCGAAGGTGTGCAACTTGGCCAACTGGTAGCCGCTCAACAGCTTGTTGCGCGATATGTAATTATCCCCGTTATACATTCATCCCCCTCTTCGCAATGGCTGCCGATGATACACCCGCAGGCCATCTTCAGGATGAAACCAAAAGACCCAAAGAATGTGATTTCGATAAATTGTGACCAATGCAGCGCTCTTGCATCACCTCAGCTCACCCAAGTGGTCGATTTCATCATTTGTCAGCCCCGCCTCATTTTCATTCAATAAGCGCATAAACAATCACACACAACAGATGTCGAGGCGCAGTATGAGTTCAGAGGTATGGGTCATCGCTACCTTGCTAAGTAGCATCGTTCTTATCGTGGTCACCATAGTGAAGAGCAAGATCCACCCCTTTCTTGCCCTGCTGTTGGCCAGCTTCTATGTGGGCACCCTGATGGGGATGGAGCCCCTCAAGATGGTCAGCGCCATGGAAGAGGGCATTGGCGGCACGCTAGGCTTTCTCGCCGCCGTCATCGGCCTTGGCACCATACTTGGCAAGATGATGGAGGTGTCTGGCGCGGCTGAGCGCATCGGCCTCGCCCTGCAGAGATGCCGCTGGCTCTCGCCGGATGTCATCATGGTACTGGTGGGTCTGGTATGTGGCATCACCCTGTTTGTCGAAGTCGGCGTGGTGCTGCTGATCCCGCTCGCCTTCTCCATCGCCCGCAAGACCAACACCTCGCTGCTCAAGCTGGCCATTCCGCTCTGCACCGCCCTGATGGCCGTGCACTGCATAGTGCCGCCGCACCCTGCTGCCCTCTATGTCACCAATCAGCCTATGTCACCAATCAGCTGGGCGCCGATGTGGGATCCGTCATCGTCTATGGTCTGGCAGTCGGCCTCTTTGCCTCGCTGGTGGGCGGCCCCCTGTTCCTCAAGCTGCTGGGTAACCGGCTCCCGTTCAAGGAGGTGCCCGCTGCCTTTGCCGATATCAAGGCCCGCGATGAGGCAACTCTCCCGACCTTAAGCGCCTCGCTCTTTACCGTGCTGCTGCCCATCCTGCTGATGCTTGCCAAGACGGTCGCCGAGCTCAATATGGAGCACGCCAGCCACCTCTACACCGTGCTGGAGTTTATCGGCAACCCCATCACCGCCATGTTTATCGCAGCCTTCACCGCCTACTACGTGCTGGGGATCCGCCAGCAAATGAAGATGGAGGGACTGCTTAACAAGACCGAGGAGTGCTTCTCCTCCATCGCCAACATTCTGCTCATCATCGGTGCGGGTGGCGCCTTCAATGGGGTGCTCAAGGCAAGCGGCCTGGGCGATAGCCTGGCCACCATCCTCTCCCAGCTGGATATGCACCCCATTCTGCTCGCCTGGCTGGTTGCCATCGTGCTGCACGCCGCTGTGGGCTCCGCCACCGTCGCCATGATGGGCGCCACCGCCATCGTCTCCCCCATCATGGTGCACTACCCGAACATCAGCCCGGAGATCATGACCCTGGCCATCGGCTCCGGTGCCATTGGCTGCACCATGGTGACTGACTCTCTGTTCTGGCTGGTCAAGCAGTATTGCGGCGCCACCCTGAACGAAACGCTCAAGTACTACACCACCGCCACCTTGGTCGCCTCCCTGATGGCGCTAGCCGGTACCTTCCTGCTCTCCTTTATCGTGTAACAAGACCGAGAACACTATGAAAAACATCGACGTACAACAGCTCACAGAGCAATTTCCACTGGTGCAATCCCTGATCGCGCTTGAGCCAGTCACCTGGCTCAACCCCAACACCACCACTCTGGCTGCCGGTCTGCCCTATGTGGGGCTCGATAACAACAATGTGGCGGACGCTTCCGCTCGGCTGGCCCGCTTCGCCCCCTACATGTGCGAAGCCTTCCCCGAGACCCGCGCCAGCAACGGTATTCTGGAGTCCGAGATCGCCGCCATTCCGGCGATGCAGGCTACGCTCAACCGGCGCTACGGGGTTGAGGTCACCGGTCGACTGCTGCTGAAAAAAGACAGTCATCTGCCCATCTCCGGCTCCATCAAGGCGCGAGGCGGTATCTACGAGGTGCTGACTCACGCCGAACAGTTGGCGATCAAGGCGGGACTGCTCTGCGAAGATGATGACTACCGCAAGCTCTTTAGCGACGAGTTTCGCCAGTTCTTCAGCCAGTACAGCATCGCGGTAGGCTCCACCGGCAACCTTGGCATGTCCATCGGCATCATGAGCGCCAAGCTCGGCTTTACCGTCATCGTCCACATGTCAGCCGATGCGCGAGAGTGGAAGAAGCGCAAGCTGCGTGAACACGGTGTCATCGTGGTCGAATATGCCGAAGATTACGGGGTGGCGGTGGAACAGGGGCGCAAAGAGGCCGAACGCGACCCCAACTGCTTCTTTATCGACGACGAGAACTCCCGCACCCTGTTCCTCGGCTACTCGGTGGCGGGCGAGCGGGTGAAAAAGCAGTTCGACCAGATGGGTATCAAGGTGGATGCCGACCACCCGCTGTTTGTCTACCTCCCCTGCGGCGTGGGTGGCGGCCCGGGTGGCGTGGCCTTTGGTCTCAAACTCGCATTCGGGGATAACGTCCACTGCTTCTTCGCCGAGCCCACTCACTCCCCCTGCATGTTGCTGGGGGTCCACACCGGATTGCACGATGCCATTGCGGTGCAGGATCTGGGCATCGACAACCTCACCGCAGCCGACGGCCTCGCGGTAGGACGCGCCTCCGGCTTCGTCGGCCGTGCCATGGAACGGCTGCTTGATGGCTTCTACACCCTGAGCGATCAGGAGATGTATGACCTGCTGGGGCTGCTGGCACGCGATGAACAGATCACACTCGAACCTTCTGCTCTGGCGGGTATGGCCGGCCCGTGGCGGGTGGCTGCCAATCCCGAGTGGCTCACCGGGCGCGGTTTCGATGCCGCAACCATGGCACAGGCCACCCATCTGGTGTGGGCCACCGGCGGTGGCATGGTGCCCGCCGAGGAGATGGCAAAGTACCTGGCCAGCGCCAAGATCTAGGCTGTTTTGCCACATTTATCTGCAAATAAACCCGCCATCACGGCGGGTTTTCTGTTTTGGGAACAAAGGGATGGGGCAGTTCTGTCGCAATCCATGGCGACAATTTCCCCAAGTTGGTCAGTTTGTGCTAAGATGGCGCTCATTTTTTGACATCTCGCGTCACGTTCGCCGCCAGATTGCCCATCGGGCTCTCTGCCCGGGTCGTGACTTTGCACCATCATGCCTGATGATGTTCCCCCCAGGATGAGCCGACAGGCTCCCGTCAAGGTGGGCACCCTCAAAGGCACATGAGATAAGGAGATCGGGTAATGAAACAATATCAAAGCTGGCTGGGAGATTATCTGATGAGTCGACGTGACGGAGATCATGCGATGGCTTCGGAACTTGCCAACACCATCTGCGCCTTCTGGAAAGCCCAGGGTGATGAAGCAGAAACCAGCAAATGGCAGCAACGCTATCAGCAACACGTAGAGCAGGCGCAATAAGCCCCTTTACTCTTTCGCGATAAAAAAACCGGCGCACATGGCGCCGGTTTTGCATTTATGGCAAGCAGCAGATTACATCTGGTCGATCATGTCCTGAGCAAACTGGGAGCAGGAGCGCAGGGTGGCCCCTTCCATCAGACGCTCGAAGTCATAGGTGACGGTCTTGTTGCGGATCGCCGCTTCCATCCCCTTGATGATGAGATCGGCCGCTTCGACCCAGCCCATGTGGCGCAGCATCATCTCGGCGGAGAGGATGAGGGAGCCTGGATTGACCTTGTCCTGACCGGCATACTTCGGTGCAGTACCGTGGGTCGCTTCGAACAGGGCCACGCCGTCACCGATGTTGGCACCCGGTGCGATGCCGATACCGCCTACCTGAGCGGCCAGCGCGTCGGAGATGTAGTCGCCGTTGAGGTTCATACAGGCGATGACGTCATACTCGGCCGGGCGCAGCAGGATCTGCTGCAGGAAGGCATCGGCGATGACATCCTTGATGACGATGGTCTTGCCGGTTTTCGGGTTCTTGAAGGAGCACCAGGGGCCGCCGTCAATCAGCTGGGCACCGTACTCGTTCTGGGCCAGAGCATAGCCCCAATCCTTGAAGGCACCTTCGGTGAACTTCATGATGTTGCCCTTGTGCACCAGAGTCACGGAGTCACGATCGTTGTCGATGGCATACTCGATAGCGGCACGCACCAGACGCTCGGTACCAGCCTTGGACATCGGCTTGATGCCGATCCCGCAGGACTCGGGGAAGCGAATTTTCTTCACGCCCATCTCGTTTTGCAGGAAGGCGATCACCTTGTTCGCTTCGGCGCTGTCGGCCTTCCACTCGATACCGGCGTAGATGTCTTCGGCGTTTTCGCGGAAGATCACCATGTCGGTCAGATCAGGACGTTTCACCGGGCTCGGGGTGCCCTCGTAGTAACGCACCGGGCGCAGGCAGATGTAGAGATCCAGCTCCTGACGCAGGGCTACGTTGAGGGAGCGAATACCGCCACCGACCGGCGTGGTCAGCGGGCCCTTGATGGCCACGCAATATTCACGAATGAAATCTAGGGTTTCGGCCGGCAGCCAGGCACCTTCGCCATAGACATGAGTCGATTTCTCGCCGGTATAGATCTCCATCCAGGCGATCTTGCGCTCGCCCTTGTAGGCTTTCTCGACCGCAGCATTCACCACATTCAACATGGCCGGGGTTACGTCAACACCGATGCCATCCCCTTCAATAAACGGAATGATCGGATGGTTGGGAACCTGCAGCTTGCCGTTGGCATCGACTGTGATTTTCTGACCTTGGGTCGGGATTACTACTTTGCTTTCCATCGGCATCTCCTAACTTCCGTTTGTTATCAACTTGTTTGTTGCGCGCGGCCATCTTAGCCCATTCATTTTCATAATAAAACGACAAGAAAGCATGTCAGACCAAAGAGGTAGCCACCCGCCAGTACGCCGTCACCACGCCTTCCCGACACAGCCCCGTTATCCCTCCAGCTCGCTGGCCGCCGCCTGCGGCTGACTCAGGGAACGGTACTGGGAAGGAGTCAAGCCGGTCTTCTGTTTGAACACCCGGCAGAAGTAGTTCACGTCACTGTAACCGCAGCGACTGGCCACCTCTTCAAGCCGGAAGCGGTACTTTTTCAGCATGAATTTGGCCCGATCGATCCGCACCCAACTGATGTAATCGGCAAGGCGCATATGACCCTGCTCGCGGAACAGGTGGGAGAGATGGCTGGCTGAAACGTTGAAGCGGTGGGCGATGGAGTCACGGGTGATGGAGCGGTGAAAGTTCTCCTGGATATAGATGCAGATCCCGTGAAAGAGCTCTGCCCCCCGTGGCCGATCCGTGGCGGACTCCAGCAACAGCTGACGGGCACTCGCCAGCAGAGCCTGCAGCAGGTGATCATCGGTGGGGGAGCGACCGGGATCCTCGGTCAGTACGTTCAGCGCCGCCAAAATGTGTTCGATCACATGGCCCGCCCGCGCCATGATGCTGTGCTTTTGCACATCGAAGAAATCGGGATCTTCACGGCGCTTGCTCACCAGACTGAACCCCAGCTGGCGTTTGCCAAACAGCAGGCTCAGCACCGAGCAGTCGGTGGTCCAGAGCGGCTTGTTCCAGCCGTTGGGAGGGATATAGAGCACCTGTCCCGGCAATACACTGATCTCTCTGACCCCCTCCTCCCTGTCCCAAATTTGGTTGAGATACTCGCCGCTAAAGACCAGCTCGAGGCGGGGAAAGTTGACCTGATAGCTGAAACTGGGTGGCACCCCCTGTTCACTGGCAAACCAGATTTGGTCAAATGGAACCTGTTCGCTCAGGGCTCCGTCGAGCAGTTGGCTGAAGATGAGAGACATGGTGATCCTGATCAA
This sequence comes from Aeromonas sp. FDAARGOS 1417, assembly GCF_019046985.1. NCBI lineage: Bacteria > Pseudomonadati > Pseudomonadota > Gammaproteobacteria > Aeromonadales > Aeromonadaceae > Aeromonas > Aeromonas sp. FDAARGOS 1417. The sequence goes on from NZ_CP077221.1 coordinate 1,387,072, forward strand.
GAGAGAGGCAAGCGGTTGCGGCGCGCACGACCGCCCATGTTATAGTCCGGTCCACAGCAGTAATGCCACCCTTTTCTGCACCCGATTTTCTTCAAACTAGACGAGGCGTCCCTTATGAGCAGTAGCGATCTGCCCTCCTTTCTGTTGATGCAAAACCCGATTCAAGGCTATGACTGGGGCAGTCATGACTCCCTCACCACCCTGTTTGGCATTCCCAACCCGCAAGGCAAACCCCAGGCCGAGCTCTGGATGGGGGCTCACCCCAACGGCTGCTCCGAGGTGACGCTGGCGGGCAGTGTGCAAAAGCTTTCTACGGTGATCGACCGGGCCCCGGCCGCCGCGCTGGGTGAGGCCACCTTCGCCCGTTTTGGCAGCCTGCCGTTCCTGTTCAAGGTGTTGTGTGCCGAGAAGGCTCTCTCCATTCAGGTGCACCCGAGCAAGGCTCAGGCCGAAGCGGGCTTTGCCAAAGAGGAGGCCGCAGGCATCGATATCAAGGCGAGCAATCGCAACTACAAGGACCCGAACCATAAGCCGGAGCTGGTCTTTGCCCTCACCCCCTATCAGGCGATGAACGGCTTTCGCGCCATTCCCGCCATTCTGGCACTGTTCGAGCGGGTCAATCTGGCGGCCATCGCCGATCTGACCGCAGCCCTTGCCGCCAGCCAGAATGAAGCGGGCCTGCAGCACTTCTTCCACCAGCTGCTGGTACTGGAAGGGGCGCGCAAGGACGAGGCGTTGGAAGGGCTGCTGGCCTATGCCGCCGCCCATCAGGATGAGGAGACGTTTGCCCTCATCACCAGTCTGGCGGCCCAGTACCCGGGAGATGTGGGCCTCTTCTCGCCGCTGCTGCTCAACGTGGTGACGCTTGAGCCCGGTCAGGCGATGTTCCTCGATGCCTGCACCCCGCACGCCTATCTGCGCGGCACCGGCCTCGAGATCATGGCCAACTCGGACAACGTGCTGCGCGCCGGTCTCACCCCCAAATACATCGATGTGGCAGAGCTCTTGGATTGCACCCGCTGCCAGGCCAAGCCGGATGACCAGATCCTGCTTGCTCCCCATGTTGAAGGATCGGTGCAACACTTCGAGGTACCGGTACCGGACTTCACCTTCAGCGTCTACCCGGCTGGCGAGCATCAGCTCACCACTGCCAGCGCCGAGATCCTGTTTGCCATCGATGACACAGTGACCCTCAAGCAGGGCGAACAGTCACTGCGTCTGGAAAAGGGGCAATCTGCCTTTATTCCTGCAGCGACTGGCACTTATCAACTGCTGGCCGAAGGGCGGGTCGCCCGCGCCGGCAACCGCTGCTAATCAGCATAAGAGCCGACTCTCGTTGGAGGGGGAATATGCCCCCCTCCCAACAGAACAATATGGCCTACCAATCAAGTCCGTCTGTATCTCTACTGCTCTCTTATGCCTACCTTCCTTCAGGCATATCACTCTGAAGCCCATCCCTGACTGCATCCTGCCCACAACCAGCTCCACAGGTTTGTCGCCTGAGCTTGGCGCACCCCTGATGCAGATGACTGGGTCTGCTGAAACGAAGAAAATTCCAGCCTGCACAAGCAACGGCGACACTCTGAGTATCCGAAAAAATGGAGGCAATAAAAATAACAACTCTATCCTCTACTATTTTCACCCCCTAATGAAAACTAAAACAGCGCATAGATGCATCATCATTAAATCTTTCCCCAGCTATCATCATTCGGTCTGTAAACATTTAGCACACGTAGTCATACAGAGCCATCAATAATGAAAACGAAAGAAATCTCTTTTGAATTTTCGAGATGCAGCCCTATTTTTTAGTCGTTCTATAATTTAATTCCAAGCAGACCATTCGATCTTTGTCGAAAATAACAACTTAAGAAAAAAGCATAACACTATGATGCGTAACATTTTTTTCTTTTACACCACACCTTCGACTGACGTAATCCGTAAAAAAGCCAGGCTGCATGAACTGACAATTCAATCAATTTAAAAGCAGGGTAATGAGAGATTTTATATTTATTTTTTGATATGCCAGCCAAACCTCATTGCAGTAAAGAAATAGACCTTAAATACCCTCTGTGATTAAGATTACTTTTATTTGATTTATTTTTAAGGTATCACATCTATTCGCCGACATAAATTTCACACAAAGATTCGCTGACAAAAATAGATAAAAGAGGATATATGCTGACAAAAATGACAATTGGGCAAAAGCTGACCATGGCGTTTACCACTCTCGCTTTGTTGATGCTGGGTTTTGCCTGGTTTGCCACTTTACAACTCTCCAATATTTACCGTGACGCCAGTGAGGTCAGCGACAATATCGTGCCCTCCATCCGGGCATCCAGCCAGATGCATGTGTCCTTGCTGGACGCTCGCCGTGCCGAACTGAACATGGTGATAGATGCACTGAGCAAGGATCCCGACTCCCTCAACAGCAGCACACAGTCTTTCGAAGCGGCAAAGAGTCAGTACATGGCCGCCGAGCAACGGTATGGATCGATGCCTTTTGTGTCGGAGCGAGATCGCAACATGTTTGCAGAGCTGAAAACTGCAGCAGCCAAATATTTTTCAGCTCATGGTGACTTGGAAACAGCCATACGGCAGGGAGATATTGCCAAGGTGCAGTCGCTGATCAAAAACGAATCTCGTGCAGCCCTCGAGCAGGCAGGACAGGATGGTCTGGAGCTGCGCAAGGAGAACGATCGGGTTGCCAACCTGCTGACCAAGCAGAGTGAGGCCTCCTATGAACGGGCAAAACTGCTGAGCACTACAGTCGGTGCGCTAACCTTGCTGTTCGTCGTTATTGTGGCCTGGCTGCTGATCCGGCAGATCCGCAATCCAGTGATGACCCTGCTGGAGCAGACCCGCCAGGTGGCGGCAGGCAACCTCACCAGCCAACTCGACATGAAGCAATTCTCCCATGACGAGCTGGGTAAGCTGGCTCAAGGGTTCAACGAGATGCAATCCAATCTGCGCATGCTGGTCAACGAGGTTTCCGGCTCGGTAGTGCAGTTGGGTGCGGCCGCCGAAGAGATCAGCGCGGTGGCACAGCAATCGGCCAACAACATGGGCGCCCAGCAACATGAGCTCAATCAGCTGGCCACAGCCATGAACGAGATGCAAGCCACGGTACAGGAGGTGGCCCGCAACACCAACGACGCCGCCAGCGCAGCAACGTCAGCCAGCGACACAGCCGCACAAGGCAGCGAGACCGTCAATGACTCAATCGGCAGGATTGAAAAGGTGGCTACCGCCATCGAAGAGACTGCTCTGGTGATCCGCCAGCTGGGTGATGACAGCCGAAATATCGGCATGGTGCTTGAAGTCATTCAGGGGATTGCCGAGCAAACCAACCTGCTGGCACTGAATGCGGCAATCGAGGCAGCCCGAGCCGGTGAACAAGGTCGTGGTTTCGCCGTGGTAGCAGATGAAGTCCGCACTCTGGCCAAACGAACCCAAGACTCCACTTCCCAGATCAACCACATCATCTCCGAACTGCAGCAGCGTGCTAACGAAGCGGGCGTCACCATGCAACAGAGTCAGGATATGATGTCCGAGACGGTCCACACTGCTCGCGAAGCGGGAGCCTCTATTGCCGAAATAAGCAGCTCGGTTAACAGTATCTCTCACATGAATATTCAGATTGCCACCGCAACTGAAGAGCAGGGGGCGGTAAGCGAGGAGCTCAATCGCAATGTAGTCAACATCAGCAATGCCTCGGAAGAGGTGGCGACCGGCGCCAAACAAATGGCTCAGGCTTGCAACGACCTCAACCTGTTGGCAACACAACTGCAGGAGGTTGTACGCAAGTTTCGGACATAACGCCCGATTGCCCCCCTCATTCATCAGCCCAATAAGGCTGAAGCACTAAACAGCCCGCCATTCATAAAAGTGGCGGGCTTTGTCAAATAAGGAACCATACAAAACCCGAAAACACCAATGCTGCACATAACAAGTGATCAGTGGAGGGATTAACTCACATCAAGAGCAGCCCCCCCTCTTTCTGATTGTTCTCTCAACGCTTTTTGCCAGCATCTTCACATTTTCCGCCCTCAAAGCAGCACACAAATCTCCATACCTCCGAAGGCGAAACCTTTTCGTCGCACTCATGTAAGTAGCAAGATCAACTCGCAACACATTATTTTTATTTAAAAAAATAAAGGTATCGGTATAAATTGGCTTTCATGATGATATGCGAGCTGGGTCACATGGCGACCTGAACAGCACAAAAATCCAGTAAACGGCACATTTGTCCGATTTCGGCACCGCGCCAACGGGAGAACAATATCCAAGTCAATTGTTCCCCCCATCATGCGGCTCGGCAACGGAGCCAGGAGTGTAATATGTTACCCACCATGACCAACGGCAGACTCATCTGCCTGGAGTTGAAGGCCACCAGCAAGGAGGCCCTGTTCGACGAGATGGCACAGATGCTGGCGCGCGATGGCGCCGTGTCTGATCAACAACAATTCGTCAAGGATATCTGGGCCCGCGAACAGCTGGACTGCACCGGCTTCGAGCAGGGTGTCGCCCTGCCCCACGCCAAGAGCAAGGCGGTCAGCCGTCCGGCCATTGCCATCGGTGTCAGCCGTCAGGGTATCGAGTACGGCGCCGAAGATGGCAAGCCGACCCAGCTGATCTTCATGATCGCCTCCCCGGATGGCGGCGCCAACCACCACATCGAAGTGCTGGCCGAGCTATCTACCCGTCTGCTGGAGCCGGGCTTTATCGAGCAGATGAAGGCGGCCACTACCGTCGAGCAAGCCCTGACCCTGCTCAAGCAAGGCCCGAAAGCGGAAAAACCGGCGCCAGCCGCCAAACCGGCAGCCACTGCCCCGGCGGCCCCGGAAGAGCGCACCTTCAAGGATCGCCTCAATACCATGAAGCAGCACCTGCTGTTTGGTACCTCCCACATGATCCCCTTCATCGTGGCGGGCGGTGTACTGCTGTCACTGTCGGTGATGATGAGCGGCAAGGGCGCCGTGCCGGAAGCGGGCTTCCTCAAAGACATGGCGACTATGGGTATCGCCGGTCTGACTCTGTTTACTGCCGTACTGGGTGGCTACATCGCCTACTCGCTGGCTGACAAGCCGGGCCTGGCCCCGGGCATGATCGGCTCCTGGATTGCCGTTCAGCACTATCAAACCGGTTTCCTCGGCGCCATTCTGGTGGGCTTTATCGCAGGTTTCGTGGTCAATCAGCTCAAACGGATCAAGCTGCCTGACTCCATGACCTCCCTTGGTTCTATCTTCATCTATCCGCTGATCGGTACCTTCCTGGTGTGTGGCATTGTGATGTGGGGGATCGGTGCCCCGATCGCCGCCATGATGGAAGGGATGAACCACTGGCTCTCCAGCATGGCGGGCTCAGGTAAAGTGATGCTGGGTGCCATTCTGGGTGGTATGACCGCCTTCGATATGGGCGGCCCGGTCAACAAGGTTGCGACCCTGTTTGCCCAGACTCAGGTCAACACCCAGCCCTGGCTGATGGGCGGCGTCGGTATCGCCATCTGTGTGCCGCCGCTGGGTATGGCGCTGGCGACCTTCATGTCTCCGAAGCGTTACAAGAAAGAGGAGCGTGAATCCGGTAAAGCGGCCGCCATCATGGGCATGATCGGTATCAGTGAAGGTGCCATCCCGTTTGCCGCTGCTGACCCCATGCGTGTTATCCCGGCCATCGTCGCAGGCGGCATCGTCGGCAACATCACTGGCTTTATGATGCACAGTATCAACCACGCCCCCTGGGGTGGCTGGATTGTCCTGCCGGTTGTTGAAGGCAAGATGGGCTACATCCTGGGTACCATCCTCGGCGCCCTGACCACCGCCATCATCGTCAACCTGCTGAAAAAGCCGGTGAGCGAAGAAGATGACGTGACCACCACCCAAACCAGCTTCGAGATCATTGAAGCGGAAGGGGAAGCAGACGTACTGGCCATCACTGCCTGCCCGTCTGGCGTGGCCCACACCTTCCTCGCCGCCAAGAGCCTGCAGAAGGCTGCCGCCAAGCAGGGGATCAAGCTCAAGGTCGAGACCCAGGGCGCCAACGGCATCATCAACCGCATTACCGCCAAAGATGTCGCCAATGCACGCTATGTCATCTTCGCCCACGACGTGGCTATCAAGAACCGCGAGCGCTTCACCAATATCGAGGTCATCGATGTGAAGACCAAGGAGGCGATTCACAATCCGGAAGCGCTGCTGGCCCGCACGCTGGGCAACAAGGTAAACGCCGCCTGATAACCGTCAGACTCCACCTATAACAAGGGGCCCATCACGGGCCCCTTTTCGTTACCTGCCGAGCAACCGCATATCATCCCACCGACCAAGCCACTGATTTAAAACATATTAACCTGTCACATCACGGATCTTGGCGAGCCGTCACAGAACGGTGACGTGTAAAAAAACAGCAATTGAAGCGCTGGTCAGATCTCATGTCAAATGGCTCCGCCTACTAAACTGGAGCATCACAAAAATGATAAAAATCAATAAATTGGTTCTGGCTGTTACCCTCACCCTCACGACTACCCCCTTGCTGGCCGCCCACTGGGCGTGTGGCGACCACGTGCGCTTTGGTCTGCCCTCCGAATCGGATCAGAAGCTCTGTCGTGAAGGGTATGCCGTCGGCTACAACTACGACTACAAGGTGGCGGACTGGGTCTCCTACCGGATGACCGCCCAGAGCGCACAGGGCACAGTGCCCCGCAAGGATGCCTTCGCCGAGGACAGGGAGATCCCGGTTGCCTACCGCGCCACCCTCTCCGACTACAAGGGCTCGGGCTACGACCGTGGCCATCAGGCCCCGGCGGGGGACATGAAATCGAACAAGAACACTATGAAAGAGAGCTTCCTGTTGAGCAACATGACGCCGCAGATCGGGGTGCTCAACCAGAAGGCGTGGCGCGTGCTGGAGGACAAGGTGAACAAGTGGGCGGTCTCCCGCAAGGATGTGCAGGTGATCACCGGCCCCATCTTTACCGGCTCTGAAGAGTCCATCGGTCAGGGTGTGGCGATCCCGAGCGCCTACTACAAGATCGTGATGGACCCGGCCAGACTGCAGGCCATCGCCTTTATCATGCCGCAGGAAGAGGTGCCCATCAGCCAGATCGCCGACTACCGGGTCTCGGTACGTGAGGTGGAGGAGCAAACCCAGCTCAACTTCTTCAGCGATATGCCCGAAGAGCAGCAAGAGACGCTGGAAGCCCGCGTCGCCCCGATGTGGAACTGACCGCGAATACTCATCAGCAGATAGATTGACACACCATCTGTCTTGCATCGCAACAGAGGGAGGGGGAGTCACGCTCCCCCTGTTTCAGATGGCTGCTGACCCGTTGCGGCCATTTTTGCGGCCACTGGTGTGGCATCACCCGACGACCCGCTCCGACTCACAGTTTGCCACGCCGTTAGCTGCTATATTGCCCCCTCTTTGGCACTAACAGACTGAATTGACGCACATTTGCCTCGTCGCATCGGCCCGCAAGCCGCTGCGCCACGGCGCGATTCAGCCCGACAGAGGACCTTTTGATGAAACAGACCCTTCTTGCCCTCACCCTCGGCGGCCTGCTGGCGCTCTCCCCCCTCGCCCTGCAAGCGGCCGAGAGCTCGATGCAGATGGAGCACGACCTCAATACCCTGGTCAGCAAACGCCAGGCGGTGGACATGCTGCTCGGCGAAGCGCTGCAGATCTACAAGTCGCCTGCCAAGATCTCCCACGCCGGTTTTACCGCCAAGATGCCGAGCAATATGGAGCTGGTGACCGAGCGGCTGCTGGCAGCCTACCAGCTTGAACCCTACCGCACCGACCTGCTCATCTCGGCGGCCAACGCCCAGATCTACAACGGCAACCTGAGCCGCGCCATCACCTTGCTGGAGCAGGCGCAGGCCGTCGCCCCAGATGATCTCGACATCAACAGCTATCTCGCCATCTGGCAGCTGGTGAAGGGTAACAAGGAGGCCTCCCGCAGCTATCTGGCGAAAGTGGCGGATCGCAACAGTGGCCGCGCCGCCGATCTGGAGGAGATCATCGCCCGGGTACAGCGGATCACCGCCGCCCCGCTGCAGACCGAACTGACCGAGGATCAGGTCAAGGCCAGCAGGGAGGGCAAGCGCGCCATCGTCACCCTGGGCTACGCCCTCAATCCCGACGGCAGCATGGACAAGATCCTGCTGGGCCGCCTGCAAACCACCCTTGAGCTGGCCAAAGCCGACCCGGAAGCGCTGATCATCCTGACCGGCGGCGTGCCCCAGAACCGCCAGACCGAGGGCAAGCTGATGGCCGACTGGCTGGCCAACCACGGCATCGACCGCAGCCGCCTGATTGAAGAGAACTACGCCACCAGCACGGTGGATAACGCCCTCTATAGCGCCTATGCCCTCGCCCGCCACCAAATTGACTATGCGGTGCTGGTAAGCTCCGCCAGCCATGTGCGCCGCGGTCAGACGGTGCTGGAAATCGCCTGCGACCAGATTGGCCCGGCCAACATCAAGGTGGCGAGCGTCAGCTACCCCGACAAACCCCTCGAGGAGCTGGCCACCCCGAGCGAGAGCGAGCTGCTCGGCATCTACCGCGACGCCCTGCGCACCTACGGCATGTGGAGCTACCGATCAGCACCGCTGATCGAGCGTTGATCGACAATCAACACGAAAAAGAGAGAGAGGCGTGATGCCTCCCTCTCTTTTTATTGACCGATGATTGGCTGATCCGCGCCCGTTAGCTGACGATAAAGCCCTGCGAGGGGGCCGCTTTAGGATCATCACCGAAGCGGTTTGGTCCCTGCTGGCCATTGCAGACCATAAAGTAGATAAGCACCAGAGTACCGATAATGGGGATAAGCCCGAGCAGCAGCCACCAAGCGCTGCGATCGGTATCGTGCAGGCGACGGGCCGCCACCGCCAGCGATGGCAGCAGCACCGCTAGCGAATAGATGGAGCTTATCAGCTCATTGTCGCCGCCGATCAGCTTGTCCACCATGCCGAGCAACAGCATGACGATGACGTTGCACAGCACAAACATCCAGTATTCGGTGCGATGGGCCCGCCCGCTGAATACCGCATATTGCTTGAGGACCGAGATATACCAGTTCATTGCGCCTCCTGAGTGGCCTTTATGCCTATGAATAAAAAGAGAGTCGATAAAACAAGTAGTTAAGAGCTTAGCGCGATCATCCCCCCGAGTCGACAATGATGCCCGAACGCCTCCCAAACTAATCAGCTGCGGCAATCATTGACCGACCGAGCCGGAAGATAATTTGCCCTTCAACAGGGCAAATCACCCCCATCAGCGCATCACTCTCGTCACAAGCAGGAAAATGGTGCTTAATAATCCATTAGCAATCGTATGGACTCAGCGTGAGGATAGCGGTAGATTCGGCGCCCAATCCTGAACAGGATCTGTGTCTCCCTCCCATAATGAATCCACTTATTCATTACTTCTCCTAACACAGGGATAGCCATGAGTATTACACGCAGAGATTTTCTCAACGGCGTTGCCATCACCATTGCGGCAGGCGTCGCTCCCATCAATCTGCTCAAGGCTGCCGAAGGCGGCAGCACGCTGGCGGATAAAACCCTAGCCTACCCGCCCGCCCTCACCGGGCTGCGCGGCAATCACCCGGGCTCCTTCGAACCGGCCCACAGCATCGCCCGTGACGGTAAGCAGTATGACTTTGCCAATATTCCCCTTGAGGGAGAATACGATCTGGTGATCGTCGGCGCCGGGATCAGCGGTCTGGCCGCCGCCTGCTTCTATCAGCAACTGCTCGGCGCGGATAAAAAGATCCTGCTGCTCGACAACCACGACGACTTTGGCGGCCACGCCAAGCGCAACGAGTTCACCACCCCCGATGGCCTGCGTCTGGGTTACGGCGGCAGTGAATCCCTGCAATCACCGCGTTCGGTCTACAGCCCGGTTGCGCTCGGTCTGCTCAAGGCGCTGGAGGTCAACATCGACGAGCTGGCCGCCGGTTTCCAGCAGACCTTCTATCCGGATCTGGGGCTGAGCCGCGGCGTCTATTTCGACGAGAAGCACTTTGGCGTCAACAAGATAGTGAACGGCGATCCGGGTCACAACGTGGCGGATGACATCCCGCGCGATCGCCTGAATGGCCGGCCGCTGGCAGAGTTTATCGGTGACTTCCCCCTCGATGATGCCGACAAGGCCGCCCTGTTGGCCCTGCACGAATCGAAGATCGACTACCTGAGCGGCATGACCCGCGAGCAGCAGGACGAGTGGGTCACCCGCAACAGCTACACCACCTTCCTGCGCGATAAAGTGGGTCTCAGCGAGCGGGCGATCACTTACTTCCAGCAGCGCACCAACGACTTCCAGGCGGTCGGCATCGACGCCACCGCCTGCGCCGATGCGCGCCTCTGCGCCTTGCCGGGTTTCGACGGCCTCAATCTGACGCCGCTGGATGCCGAGGAGCAGGCGGAGCTGGACGATCCCTACATTTTCCACTTCCCCGATGGCAACGCCGGTCTCACCCGCCTGATGGTACGCAAGCTCATTCCGCAGGTGGCGCCGGGTCACACCATGCAGGATGTGGTGCTGGCCAAGTTTGACTACAGCAAACTCGACCTGCCGGAGCACAAGGTGCAACTGCGCCTTGGCAGCACGGCGTTGCAGGCCAAAAACGTGCGCCTCGCCGACGGCAAGCTGGCGGTGGATGTCACCTACATCAAGGAGGGGAAACTGCACCGGGTGCGGGCCAAGCAGTCGATCATGGCTGGCTACAACATGATGATCCCCTACATGGTGCCCGAGATGCCGGAGCCCCAGAAGGAGGCGCTGCGCCAGAATGCCAAGGCGCCGCTGGTCTACACCAAGGTGGTGATCAAGAACTGGCAAGCCTTCGTCAAGCTCGGGGTGCACGAGGTCTACTCCCCCGCCGCACCCTACAGCCGGGTCAAGCTCGACTATCCGGTCAGCATGGGTGGCTATGAGCATCCCAAGAGCCCGGATCAGCCGATGTGCCTGCACATGGTCTATGTACCGACCCTGCCGGGCAGCGGCCTCTCGGCACGCGAACAGTCCCGCAAGGGGCGCGCCATGATCCTCGGCATGCCGTTCGAACAGCATGAGCAGATGATCCGCAAGCAGTTGCAGGGGATGCTGGGCAGCGCCGGTTTCAACCATGAGCAGGATATCCTCGCCATCACGGTCAACCGCTGGTCTCACGGTTACTCCTATGTCACCAACACCCTGTTTGATGACGAAGCGCAGTGCGAAAAATGGATTGAACTGGGTCGCCAGCCGATCGGCAACATCACCATCGCCAACTCGGATGCAGGCTGGAGCCCCTACGCCCACGCCGCCATCGACGAAGCATGGCGCGCCGTCAACGAGCTGGTAGCCATTAGCAAGGGAGGTGCCCAATGAGCCGCGCCCTGTCACTGACCGCCAGCGCCCTGCTGCTGGCCCTGCCCGCCCTTGCCGCCAACGCAGCCCCCGCCATGTCTGCGGGGGAATACGTGGCCAAGCTCGGCGATTGCGCTGCCTGTCACACCAGCGAAACCAGAAAGCCGCTGGCGGGCGGCAAAGGGTTCCCAACCCCCATCGGCACCGTATTTGCCACCAACATCACCCCCGACAAGACCCACGGTATCGGCAACTACAGCCTGCCGGAGTTCATCAAGGTGATGCGTGAAGGGGTGGCCCGCGATGGTCATCGCCTCTATCCGGCCATGCCCTACACCGCCTACACCAAGATGAGCGATAAGGATCTCGAAGATCTCTATCACTACCTGATGAAGGAGGTACAGCCGCTGGCCATCGCCAACAAGGAGAGTGACATCCCCTGGCCCCTCAACATGCGCTGGCCGCTGATGGGCTGGAACTGGGTCTACCACGATGACAGCCGCTTCACCCCGGTGGCTGGCAAGAGCGAAGAGTGGAACCGCGGCGCCTATCTGGTGCAGGGTGCCGGTCACTGCGGCAGCTGCCACACCCCACGCGGATTGGGGATGCAGGAGAAAGCGCTGACCGAGGCGGATCCCGTCTACCTGAGCGGGGCGGCGCTGGATGGCTGGTATGCCCCCGATATTCGCGGCAGCCGTTACAGCAAGCAGGCGCTGATCGACCTGCTGAAAACCGGCCGCAGCCAGCATGAAGCGGTCGCGGGCCCCATGGGGGAAGTGATCACTCACAGCAGCCAGTATTTCAGCGACGCCGATCTGGCCAGCATCGCCACCTATCTGACCGATCTGAAAGATGAGCCGGTCGTGGAGAAAGGGGCCCGTGCCTACGCCAGTGCCAGCGGCAAGGCGGACTACGCCATGTACTGCTCCACCTGTCACGGGGTCAACGGCCAGGGCAATGACCACGTCATCCCTTCGCTGGTCAACAACCGCACCGTGCTGGCGAGCGATCCGTCGAGCCTGATCAACGTGCTGCTGCACGGCGCCGAAACACCGGTTACCCACGACCATCTGGGTTACCACATGCCGGGCTATGGCTGGACCATGGATGACGAGCGGCTCGCCGAGCTGGTCAACACCCTGCGCGCCTCCTGGGGCAATGAAGGCACCGCCGTCAAGGCGGCGGCGGTCAAAGCCCAGCGCGAGCTGCACGGTAAGGAGTAAGGGCTGTCAGCTCTCTCTTGGCCAAGTGCCATAAAAAACGGGCCTCCACTGGAGGCCCGTTTGCTATTGATGAACCACGTTCCGGTACTTATCCCTTGCGGGATTTGGGCCCCGGCAGCGGCGCCGTTGGCTGGCGGTAATCGCCATAGGGGAAGATATTGCGAAAGCGCTGGGCCACCGGTTCGGGGATGGAGCGGGAGAAGATCAGCTTGACGCCATCGCCATCGCGCTGCCCCACAATGCGACCGCGCACCGTGTCGTGGCGCAGGATCTGCTTGGCATGCTCAATAAAGGCGGGTGACACCTTGCCCTGCTTGACCACTACCTTGCCGGGGGCAAGGCGGATTTCGAACAGGGCACCACGCCCCAGCTTCATCAACCACCAGATCAGGGCTATCGCCACTATCAAGGAAATCCAGGCCATCTTCATCCCTCCCAAGCTCTTGATATAAGGCAGTATAAGCGGCCGAGCGTTCCGATTGTTTGGCGCCGATCACAGCCCCCGCCTCAACGTAATAGCGCCTCTTTGCTCAGCAATCCTTGCCCCAGCCCACCAGCGTCTCGCGATAGAGCGCCAGCAAGGCTTCATCGCGCACCGCCACCCCGACCTGCTGCGGGCGATAGGCTGCCCAATCATCGTGGGAGTGACGTTTGCCATCGAACTTTTGCAGGGTGTGGCCGATGGCCGGGCCGCTGGTAATCACCCGCACCGGCCCCTCGCGCAGGGTAAAGAGGGTCGGGTCAATGACATAGGCGATGGCGGACGGATCGTGAACGTGGCAACCAGAGAGCCCCAGCTTCTCGGAGTAGAAGCGCAGGTAGAAGCGGCTGACATCCCACAGGAAGCGGCCCGGCTCCCCCGCCTTGTCCCTGAGCTCATCCAGATAGGCGCTGCTGAAGAAGCTCTGCTGGGTCACATCCAGCCCGATGATCACCACCGGCCAATCGGCGGTAAAGACCCTGTCGGCGGCATCGGGATCGTCGTGGATATTGGCTTCGGCATAGGGGGTGACGTTGCCACGATGGCCGTTGACGCCAAAGGCGCCGCCCATCACTACCACCTGTTTCACCAGCGAGACAATCTCGGGGGCCTGTTGCAGCGCCAGCGCCAGATTGGTCAGCGGGCCGATAGTGACGAGGGTGATCTCCCCCGGCGCGGCTTTCACCGCCTCGACTATGTACTGCCAGGCAGGACGGGGATCCGGGGTTATGGTCACCTCCCCCGCCTCCATGTCGCCAAAGCCGCTCGGGCCGTGGACTATGGTGGTGGGGCCGACCGGCTCGCGCAGCAGCGGGGCGGCAGCGCCTTTGGCCACATCCGCCTTCATGCCGTACTTCTGCTTGAGCCAGAGGGCGTTGCGGGTGCCATTGTCGATGGTGGCGTTACCAAAAACTGTGGTGATGGCGAGCAGCTCGATGGCGGGGTGGGCCTCGGCAAACAGGATGGCCATGGCATCGTCGATACCCGGATCGGTATCCAGAATGATTTTATGGGTCATGATAAATTCCTACGGTGACAAACCCTGCGACAAAAGGGAGAGTCTACCCGGCTGACACCCCCATATCCCGGCATGGGATCACAGAGCGGGCCTTTGCTCTCGGCAACGACACGCTGCTGGCGACAATCTGCACAAGAAACGGCGCGGCCCTGTTGCCAGCGCCGCGCCCTTTATCGTTGTTCGTTATCTGCTATCTGGCAGTGATCTGCCTTACTCCGACCCTCAGTGCTTGCGGTGCCAGCGCGGTGAGGTCGCCTTCTCCCCCCAGGGGGTGACGCAGGGGAGCAGCGCCCCTTCAATCACCATCTCGCTGCCTGCCAGCGCTTCGGCGATCTTCTGGTGCAGCACCCGCAGTACCTTGCCCTCGTGCTCGGCCAGAGAGTGGCCCGCGGCAAAGAATTCCGGCTGATATTGCAGTGCCAGCTTCTGGGCGAATTCGTAGGTGTTGAAGCAATCCGGCATCCGCTCAACCACATCTTCAAGTCGGGCCAACAAGCTGTTCAGTTCCCTGGTCATAGTGCTCTCTCCGTGTAGGTTAATAGCCAAAAACTACCCCTTATTGGATAAGTCACCAACGAGCAAACCACAAAAGTGTGGGGAAACACACAGTTCTCTCTTGCGTCCGGCTCATGGTGAACGGCAGTCAGCTTGCCAGCTTTACATTACGGTAACAAACAGCTAGATTTAGACCGACTAATCAGTCGGTCATTTTTCATGCGGAGAACAACATGGGTGCGGCGCAGCTTCAACACACTCCTGAGGATATCCTCGCCATCAAATTGTCCCTGCCGGATCAGCTGGCGCGGCTCAAGCGGGCGAGTCTGGCTCACCCCATGCCAACCCTGGCCGAGCGCCGGGCGCAGCTGACCAAACTCAAGCAGGCGTTGCTCGCCCACAAGGGGCAGCTGTGCAAGGCGCTGGCGGCAGATTATGGTCAGCGCAGCCACTACGACAGCCTGATCGCCGATGTGCTGCCCTGCATCATGCAGATCAACTACACCCAGAAGCGGCTCAAACGCTGGATGCAGCCCCACCGCCGTCACACCGGCCTGCTGCTGGCCCCCGCCAAAGTAGAGGTGCACTTCCAGCCGCTCGGGGTGGTCGGCATTATCGTGCCGTGGAACTTTCCGGTAATGCTGAGCCTTGGCCCCCTCATCACCGCCATCGCAGCGGGCAACCGGGCGATGCTGAAACTCTCCGAGTTCACCCCTCATACCAATGCCGTGCTGCGCACCATGCTCACCAGCGTGTTTGACGAAAACGAGATCGCCATCATCGAGGGAGATGCCCAGATGGCGGCGGCGTTCAGCTCACTGCCGTTCGATCACCTGCTCTTTACCGGCTCCACCATGGTGGGCAAGCTGGTGATGGCCGCCGCCGCGCCCCAGCTTACCCCCCTCACCCTTGAGCTGGGTGGCAAGAGCCCCTGTCTCATCGCCCCCGACATGCCGGTCGCCACCGCGGTCGAGCGGATGATCTTCGGCAAGAGCCTCAACGCCGGGCAGATCTGCGTCGCCCCCGACTATGTGCTGCTGCCCCGTAGCGAGGTGGATAACTTTATCGCCGCCTATCGCCGCCACTTCAGCAAGCTCTACCCGCAGGGGCTCAATAGCGCCGACTACGGCGCCATCATCAACGACCGCCAGTATCAACGTCTCGTCAGCTGGCTGGATGAAGCCGAGCAGGCGGGTGCCCAACTCCACCCCTGTGGCAGCCCGGCCCGCGATGACCAGCGTCGCCTGCTGGTGCCCCACCTGCTGACCGGAGTGCCGGGCCAGTGTCAGGTGATGCAGCAGGAGATCTTCGGCCCGCTGCTGCCGCTCATCCCCTACGACACCCTGGAGGAGGCGCTCGCCTATGTGGCTGAGCGGCCCCGCCCGCTGGCACTCTATCTGATGAGCTTTGACCCCGAGCTGCAGGCGCGAGTGACCCGGGAGACCCACTCCGGCGGCATGGCGATCAACGAGAGCCTGTTTCAGGTGGCGGCCGACGATGTGCCGTTTGGCGGCATCGGCGCCTCCGGCATGGGCCACTACCACGGCCACGAGGGGTTTCTTACCTTCTCCAAGGCGAAAACCGTGCTGACCCGCGGCAAGTTCACCACCGGCTCCCTGATCCATCCGCCCTACCACAGCTGGATCCAGAGGCTGATGATGGCCTTCTTCCTGCGCTGATGGAGATGACAATGAATCAGGCTATCCCACAGCCACAAACCATGACCGACAAGCGCCGCCAGATCCTGGATGCCGCCCTCGCCCTCTGCGCCGAAGATGGCCTGCAGGGGGCCGCCACCGCCCGTATCGCCAAGGCGGCCGGGGTGGCCAACGGCACTCTGTTCCACCACTTTCCGAGCAAGGAGGCGCTGATCCTCGCCCTCTATCAGGATGTGAAAACCCGGATGGGGTGCGCCATCCATGAAGCAGATCCCACCCTGCCGCTGTACGACCAGACCCGCCACTACTGGCAGCTGGCGATGGAGTGGATGCAGGCTAACCCCAATGAGCTCAAATTTGTGCTGGGCTTCTTTCACTCTCCGCTGCTGGCCAGACCGGCCCGCAGCCAGATCCTGAACGATGCCCTGCGCTTTCTGCCTGCCCTGCTGGCAAAGGGGCAGGCCAGCGGCGAGCTGATGCAGGCCCCCGCGCCACTGTTGCTGGAGGTGTGTCAGGGCCAGTTCCTCGCCTGCGCATCACTGTTTGTCGATCAACCGGAGCTGGGAGAGGACGACTACTGGCAAGCCAGTGCGTTCGCCCTCTTCTGGTCAGCCATCTCAGGAGCCAATCCTCATGCAAACACGGATGTTTGAACCTGCGGCAGCCCTTGGCCGCCGCCTCTGGATCACCACTCTGCTCTGGGTGGTGGGTCGTACCCTCTGCCGCGCCGCCCGCACCGATGAGGCGGTACGCCGCGAATTGGCGCCGTTGCCGGACGGGCTGGCAATCCGCCTCGAAGTGGGCGGCATCGGCTACTCCATGAACATGCACAAGCAGGGTGGGCGCTGGTATCCCGGCGCGCCAGTCGCCCCTCATGCCACCATCCATCCGCTGCGGGTGCGCTTCAAGCATCCCAATATCGCCTTTCGCGCCCTGAGTTTTCGGCTCGGGGTCAATCAGGCATTTGGCGAAAACCGGCTGCTGGTGGAGGGAGACCTGACCGTTGCCATGCATCTGGTGCGGGGGCTTGAGCAGTTGCAGTCCCTGATCCTGCCCGCCTTTATCGCGCGGCCTCTGCTGCGCCACTATCCCGCCCCGACCAACAAGATCGGCCGGGCCTGCAACATCTATCTGGGTCTGGTGACCGGCTAACGCGCAAGGAGCCTTGAAATGAGCCGCTATTACGATTTTTTCTGCCCGGTCAAACTGCTGGCCGGTGAACAGGCGCTGGAGCAGCTGGCCAGCGAGCTGGCCAGCCTGGGTGCCCGTCGCCCGCTGCTGCTGACCGACAAGGGGGTCAATGCCACCGGCCTTGCCACCCTGCTGGCCAATGTGCTGGCCGAGGGGGAACTGCCGGTCGCCGCCATCTGGGACGAGATCCCGGCTGACTCTTCCACTGCCGTGGTGGAGCGGATCGCCAAACGCTACCGCGAGCTTGACTGCGACAGTCTGGTGGCGCTGGGGGGCGGCTCGGTCATCGACACCGCCAAGGCAGTCAACATTCTCACTTCCATGGGGGGGGATCATCTGCTCGACTACTCGGGCGCCGGTTGCCTGACCCGTCCCCTCAAGCCGCTGGCGGTGGTGCCCACCACGGCGGGCACAGGATCAGAAGTGACATTGGTTGCAGTGATCAAGGATGAGGCGAGCGGGCGCAAGGTGCCCTTCACCTCCCCCTTCCTGCTGCCCCAGCTGGCGGTGCTCGACCCGCGCCTGACCCAGGGGCTGCCCCTCAATATCACCGCCGCTACCGCCATGGACGCCATGACCCACGCCATCGAGGCCTTTATCGGTACCGCCAAGAACCCGGTGAGCGATGCGCTGGCCCTGATGGCAGTGGAGAAGATCGCCAGCGCCCTGCCGCAAATCATCCACGACCCGCAAAACAAACAGCTGCGGCTGCAACTGGCGGAAGGCTCCACGCTGGCTGGCATGGCTTTTTCCAACTCTATGGTGGGGCTGGTGCACGCCCTCGGCCACAGTCTGGGAGCCCGCTGCCATCTGCCACACGGGCTGTGCATGAACCTCTTTTTGCCGACCGTGCTCGACTACAACCGCCCCGAGGTGGATAACGAGCTGGCCCGGCTGCTGTTGCCGCTGGTAGGTGCTGAGCGCTTTGCCGCCACCCCGGCCCATCAGCGAGCAGAGGCGACCATCACAGCCATTCGCACCCTGCGCGACACCTTGTGGCAAGCGGTCAAGCTGCCGCGCACCATGAGCGAGGCAGGGGTAAGCGATCGCTCGCTACTGACCGAGATCCGCGATCTGGCGATCAACGACGGCGCCCTTCTGTTCAATCGCAAGGACGCCGACCGTGAGCAGTTACTCACTCTGTTGGAGCGAGCCTGGGCCTGATCCCTCCCCTTTGCCAATACTCTTGTGCTGACACTAACGCAGTGCCCGACTCACCATCGGGCACCTTGATCTGCATCGCGATATCGATGCACCCTCTGTCAAAGGGGTATGATATTGACCACGGGCTCTCATTATCTGTTCTATACCTTGGCTAACAGTTATGTTGTGCCGAGAGACCCAACTTTATGCCAGAGGTGCCCACCATGAGCGACATCATCCATCAAGCCAACCAGCAGCAGTTCATCTGTATGGTGGAGGGGAAAGAGTCGAGACTGCGCTACCGGCGCCTCGATGCCAAGACCATCGACGCCTACAGCACCTTCGTGCCCCCCGAGCTGCGGGTGCAGGGGATTGCCGATCAGCTGGCGCGCGCCTTCTTCAACTGGACTCAGGCGGAGGGGCTCACTATAGTGCCGAGCTGCCGCTACATTGATGTCTGGTTACGCCGCAATGCCAACAACTGAACCTCTGAACACCGTCCTCGAACAGCAATTCCAAGCCAAAACAGAAGCCCTGCTGCGGGCCGATCCGCAGCGGATGGCCTGCCTGCAAGCCGCGGCCGAGCTCAATCTGCCCGACTGGGCGCTGGGGGCTGGTTTTATCCGCAACCTCATCTGGGATCACCTTCACCACAAGGCGGTGCCCACCCTGCTCAACGATATCGACCTTATCTATCTCGATAAAAGCGACCCGCAAGGGCTGGCCGAAGCGGAGCACGAAGCTTGGCTCGCCAAACGCCTGCCCGGCCAGCAGTGGGAAGTGCGCAATCAGGCCCGCATGCACACTCGTCAGCTGGTAGCGCCGTTTGCCAGCAGCCTTGAGGCGCTCAGCCACTGGGTCGAGGTGCCCACCTGCATAGGCGTACGCCTCACCCGAGATGGCGAGTTCGAGTGGCTTGCCCCCTACGGCTTTGCCATCAACTGGTCGCTGCAAGTGAATGCCAACCCCAGATGTCGCCAGGACAAACAGATTTTTACCCAGCGCATCAAGGAGAAACGCTGGCAGGCTATCTGGCCTGACCTTCAGGTAAACTGGCCATAACCTGATTGCAATCTTTCGATAACCTTGGGCACACTAGGGGAAAAGCTGGTTGTAACTCAATGGGTTAAATAATGCGCGACTTCTTCTCTCTCGAACGCTGGCTACCGGGCCTCGCCGCCCTGCTGCATTACCAGCGCGCCTGGTTGATGCCAGATCTTCGCGCCGGACTCTCGGTGGCGGCAGTGGCGCTGCCCGTCGCCATCGCCTATGCCGAGCTTGCCGGGGTGGGTGCCATCGTCGGTCTCTACTCCTGCATCCTGCCCATGCTGGTCTACGCCCTGTTTGGCACCTCCCGCCAGCTGATTGTCGGCCCCGATGCCGCCACCTGTGCTGTCATCGCCGCCGTGGTAACGCCGCTGGCCGCAGGCGACCCCACCCGTCACTGGCAACTGGTGATGACCATGACCGCCATGACCGGCTTCTGGTGCCTGATTGCCAGCCGCTTCAAGCTGGGAGTGCTGGCGGACTTTCTCTCCCGCCCCATCCTGATGGGGCTGCTCAATGGTGTGGCTATCACCATCATGGTGGGCCAGCTCTCCAAGATCTTCGGCTTCACCTTTAGCGAACGTTACCTCATCGAGCGGATCGCCAGCGGGGCCACCTATATCACCCAGACCCATCTGCCGACCCTGGCCATGAGTCTGGTAGCCCTGCTCACCCTGCTGCTGGCCAAGCGCTACAAACCGGCATGGCCCTCCTCCATGGTGGCCATGGTGGTGACCGCTGCGCTGGTGTGGGGCTTTAATCTCGGCCAGTTTGATATCGCCACCCTGGGGGCCGTGGGTTCCGGCCTGCCCGCGTTCCAGATGCCGGAGTTCCCCCCGGGTCTGATGCGGGAGCTGGTGCTACCTGCGCTTAACCTGGCCATGGTGAGCTTCGTCTCCATGATGCTGACCGCCCGCAGCTTTGCCGCCAAGAACGGTTACGAGATAGACGCGGACAAGGAATTTCGCGCCCTAGGTATGGCGAACCTCGCCTCGGCGGTCTCGCAAGGCTTTGCCATCAGTGGCGCGGATTCACGCACCGCGGTCAACGATGCCAACGGCGGCAAGAGCCAGCTGGTCTCCATCATCGCTGCGGCGGTGATCGCCCTCATCACCTTCTATCTGACGGCGCCGCTCAAATATATTCCCACCGCCGCCCTCGGGGTGGTACTGGTGATGGCCTCCCTGTCGCTCACCGATTTTCGTGGCCTCTGGGCGCTGCGTAACTCCGATCGCTCCGCCTTCTGGCTGGCGCTGGTCACCTTTATCAGCGTGCTTACCATGGGGGTGATCCCCGGGATCACCCTCGCCGTGTTGCTGGGGCTGTTCCAGTTCCTGCGCAATGTGATGCGTCCCACCGATCAACTGCTCGGCATGGATGACGAGGGGGTGGTGCGCACCCTGGGGGATAACGAACAGGCCAAGGCGATCCCGGGTATTCTGGTCTATCGCTTCAACTCGCCGCTGACCTACTTCAATGCCCCCTATTTCAAGCGCCGGGTGCTGGCCCTGCTGGTGCAGGATCCCCGAGCCCCCAAGTGTCTGGTGATCGATGCGGTCGCCTGCTTCACCCATCAGGACATCAGCGTGATGAGCATGGTGGGGGAACTGCACAAAGAGCTGAAACGGCGCGGCATCCATATGGTGATGGCGGGTCGCCACGGCCAGATGACTCACTGGTTAAAGCAGGCAGGCGTGCGGGTAGGCGATGAAGGGATCATCCTCTGCCCCGACATGTATCAGGCGCTGCGCCTGACCCGCTGCTATCGCGAGCCGGTGTTCAAGGATGATGCGGTGGTGGAGAGCACCACAGATGCCATCCGCTCAAATTGGCCGCAGGATGATGCCCTGCCCGACTCGGCGCGCCTCACCTTGCCAAGCGAACAGGAGGCGGGCACCACGCCTGCCTGATCCCTTGGCCGGTGCAATCCTGCACAAGGATTGCACCGGCCTTGGCCTTGGTGTTAAATGCGCCCCCAGAGGGCACTCCCCCGTGCCCTCCCAGCTGTTGGACATGCCATGCAATCTCAATCCCATGCAGGCCCGGGCACGCTATTTGCGCTGACCTGGCCGCTCTTTATCGATCTCGCCCTGCACTTTCTGACCGGTGCCCTCAATACCTTCATGGTGGGTCACGTCTCCTATCAGGGAGTGGCGGCGCTGGCGGTCGGCAATCAGGTGTTCGATCTCGCCATCACATTGTTCAGCTTCGTCAGTATCGGTACCAGCGTGGTGATCACCCAGTATCTGGGGGCGGGCGATCGGGAGAAGAGTCGGGTGGTGATCCACACCGCCATCGGCTTCAACCTGCTGATCGGTCTGGTGGCCGCCATCGGCGTGATGGCGGGGGCCAGCACCATGCTGGCGCTGATGAACCTGCCTGCCAACCTGATGAGCGACGGGACGCTTTACTTGCAGATCATCGGTCTCTGCCTGTTGCCGGAAGCGGCAGCCCTCTGTCTGGCGGCCACCCTGCGCGCCCATGGCCACACCCGTCAGGCGATGTATGTGACCCTCATCGTCAACCTCATCACCTTCGTCGGTAACCTGCTGCTGCTCTACGGCTGGTTCGGCCTGCCCCAGCTTGGCGTCGCCGGTGTCGCCATCAGCACGGTCGCGGGCCGACTGGTGGGTGTGGTGCTGCTGGTGTGGCTGGTAGCCCGCAAGACCGGCATTCGACTGGTGGTGCGCGATATCGTCCACCCCAGCCGGGAGATGCTGGGCAAGGTACTCCATATCGGCCTGCCGGCGGCAGGGGAGAACCTCTCCTGGATGCTGCAGTTTATGGTGGTGACAGCCTTTGTCGGACTGCTGGGTGACAAGGCGCTGGCGACCCAGTCCTACTTCTTTCAGATCTGCCTGTTTATCCTGCTGTTTGGCCTCTCTATCGGCCTTGGCAACGAGATCATCATCGGTCATCTGGCAGGGGCCAGGCAGTTCGATCGCGCCTATCAACAGCTGCTCAAAAGCCTCAAGCTGGGGCTGGCAGTCACCTGCGTCATCGCCGTGGCGGCAGCCCTCAATGGCCGCACCATTATCAGCCTCTTTACCGATGATGCCGACATCATCACCCAGGTGGCGCAACTGTTTCTTATCAGCCTTATCCTCGAGCCCGGCCGCACCTTCAATCTGGTGGTGATCAACGCCCTGCGAGCCACCGGGGATGCCCGTTTCCCCCTCTACATGGCGTTGCTCTCCATGTGGGGAATTGCCGTGCCACTCTCCTATTTCCTCGGTATCATGCAGGGTTATGGACTGGTCGGTATCTGGCTGGCGCTGGCCTGCGACGAGTGGGTGCGCGGTCTGGCCATGTTCTGGCGCTGGCGCAGTCGTCGCTGGCAAAACAAAATTCTTGTTGAAACAAAAGCGGAATCACAATGAAGAAGATAGGACTCTTGCTGGCTGCCATCCTGCTCAGCCCCCTGGCCATGGCACAAACTGCCCCTGCCGCTCCCAAGGCTCAAGCCACCCAGACCTGGTATGTGGCCCCCATCGCCATCGATGAAACCAGCGACGCCCAGAAGGCGCTGACCAAGGACTTCATGGCCCAGATGATCAAGACCATCAAGATCAACGAGTACCAGACCGGCAAGGCGGTGGGCAACACCAAAAAGCCCAAGTGGCTGATCCGCACCAAGCTGATCCCCGCCAGCAACGAGCCGCTGGTCGGCAAGAAGCACCCGCAGGGTCTCACCTACGGCAAGGGCAATCCGACCCAGGAGATCGTCGGCGAGCTGTTGATGAACGGCACCCTGGTGGCCCACATCGGCCAGGGCTGGCGCGAGCCTATCGTCCCGGGCACGCCGGTGGCCGAAAAGCTCTCCATCGCCAACTATCGCTACGCCATCGGGGATCAGGCCAAGTCGGCGGATCTGGAGGAGCTGGCGGCCCAGATTGGCTTTGAGGCGGGCAAGGTGATCCACCGCGATGGCAAGCCGCTGCCCGAGAAGAAAAAGAAAAAAGAGCAGGCGGACGAAGATAAAGAGTAACGTTGCCTGCATCCATAAAAAGGGGCCTCTCGGCCCCTTTTTTGATCCTGCACCCTCACGCCAACACTGCCCCTGTTGTGACTTGTCGCACAGATTGGCTCACCATTCAGATTGATAAATCACTTATCTTGTTTTGATTCAACAAGTTATAAATATCCCGCCGAATACCCTAAATCATTGCCCCCAAATCCGATCAGGATCACATTTATCCCCGGCACTAAGGGGTAGCTTTGGTCTTACAGGCACAATCAAACGAAACCAAGGAGGCTCCATTACATGTTCCCAGAGTACAGAGAACTCATCTCGAAACTGAAGAGCAGTGATGTCCATTTCCAGAAGAAGTTTGACTTGCACAACGACCTGGATGCGGAGATTAGAAAGTTGGAAAAGCATCACGCCAGCGACTATAGCGCCGAGGTGAGAGATCTGAAAAAACAGAAACTCAAACTGAAAGAGGAGATATACGACATCCTCAAACAACATCCACAATAGATGCCTCGAAGAATATGCGGATAAGCAATTTATCCCCCAGCCCGGCCCACGCGCCGGGCTTTTTGTTGTTTCAGTCAATTAGTTGACACCCGAGCCTACCGTTCTTGCCGGTAGTTTGTTAAATTTTTCCCTTGGAATTCAGGGAATAACGGTGATGATAACATGAGCAGAAAACGATCTTTTTATCATCTCTTGCTGCTTTGCCTGTTCGCATTGAGCCACCCCCTACAGGCTCAGGAGCCTGAACTGGAGCTGTGGCACTCCCAGCAAGCCGGTTACGTGATCGACGATGTGATCGCCCGCTTCAATCAGGAGGGGAACCACAGAGTACGGGTCACCCAGATTGAGCCGGGCAAGATCAAGGCGGATCTCCTGCTGGCAGCTCAGGCCAGGGGGCTGCCCGATCTGATGCTAATCCCCTCCGATTTTATCGGCCTCTATCGCCAGATGACCCTCGCCCCGCTCCCGGCCGAGTGGTTTTCCCCCGCGCTGATGGCCAGCGCCTTGCGCTATGTCACCCTGGATCGGCAACGCTGGGGCATGCCCATGATGCAGGGCAACCATCTGATGCTGTTTTACAACAAGGCGCTGGTCTCGACTCCGGTGACCCAATGGCAGCAACTGACTGCTATCACCCCGGCCCTCAAGACCAAGGGGGTCTACCCCGTCAGCTGGCCCTATCACGACATGTACTACTTCGCCGCCTTTTTACACACCTTTGGCGGCTCGCCGGTGACCGAAGGGCGCATCACCCTCGACAGCCCGGCCATGGTGCAGGCGCTGGAGGCCTACCGCACCGTCGCCAGCGAACAGTGGGTCGATCCCGAGTGCGACTATGACACCGCCCTCGCCCGCTTCAATGAGGGCAAGAGCGCCTACCTCATCAATGGGGACTGGGCGTTCAATGATCTGGTGAAGAGCATGGGGGATAAGCTGGGCGTTGCCCTGCTGCCCCGCTGGCAAAGCCATCCCATGCACTCCATGAGCGGCGCCTACGTAATGGGAGCCTCCCGCTGGGCGATGGACGATGAGGATCGGAAACCCGTCATCAAGGCATTGATGGCCTTTATCCAGCGTCAGGATATTCAGCAGTTCATCTATCATCAGGGGGCGCTGCTGCCGGTCAATCAGCAGTCTTTTACCGCCATCAGCCGCCGTCCCACGCCTCAGGAAAAAGTGCTGCTGGAACAGTTCACCCTCAGTACCCCCATGCCCTCCGACAGCGCCATGTCCATCGCCTGGCAAGCGATGGAGAAAGGGTTCGAGCGCTTTAAAGAGGGGATCAGTGCCGCCGACACCGCCCGCTATATGCAGCAGCTGGCCGATCAGCAGTACCGGCAGGTCAAAACACCATGAAACATCGCACCTTTCGGCTCGGCCCGACCCTCATCATCATCCTGTTCACCGTCGCCTTGCTGCCGGCACTGCTGGCCAGCACTGTGCTGCTGATCCGCCAGCACCAGATCATCGCCCAGAGCGAGCAGTCGCAGCTGGAGCGGGCCCTCACCAGCATGACCCGCGAGGCCCGCTTTCGCAGCGAGCTGATCGGCACCCAGCTCAATCAGCTCAGCCAGGATCGGGTGCTCCATCAGGCCCTCGACAACTTTCTCTTCTCCAGCCATGCCCGGCTGGCGCTGGCCACCTTTGTCAAATCCAACAGCCTGATCACCTCGGCCTACCTCATCGATGACAAGGGGTTGGTGGTGGAGTACATCAATGGCCAGGCCTCCCACCTCGAGTCGAGCGACCTGATGCCGCAGCTGATGGCCTGGGGCAAGACCCGCGAGGCGAAACAGGGCAAGCATCTGCTGCTGCCCGTCGATGATCCCGTGCTGGTCGACGACATGGAGCAAAACCGCAGCGGCGGGCTGGCGCTGGTGGCCCCTATCTATCGCAACCACCAGCGAGCAGGGGTGATGCAGACCCCTTCCGGCTTCGTGATGGCCATTCTCCCCTGGCGGCAGATGGCCCAGTTGCTGGAACCCTATCTCAAGGGAAGCGAATATCTGGTGATCTCCCAGGGCGAGAACCCTCTTTACGAAGGGGCTCACCAGAGCGCCAACGCCATGGATGACAGGGAGCCAAGCAAGATGGCGCAGCCCCTGGCCATTGGCTGGCCCCAGCTGGAGCAGGAGATCACCCCCACCATCACCCTCTACAGCTACAGCAATGACAGGGTCAGCGAGCTCAACAAATCCCAGCAGTTGCTGACCGTCAGCATCGCTGTCATGTTGCTGCTGGTGGCCATCGGCTGCGTCTGGCTCACCCGCTGGCTCACCCGACCGCTGCGCTCGCTGGCCGCGCTGGTGCGCAGCTATGGCAAGGGCAATTACCAGCAACGGCAGGCACCGCTGCGCTTTGTGGAGTACGACGAGGTGCGCCAGTTGCTGCAGGAGATGGCGAGCACCATCTCGGATCAGGTGCGGGCGCTCTATCAGCAAAATGAACAGCTGCAGCAGGCCAATAGCGAGAAAGAGGCCTTCAACCAGCGGCTGCTCGGCTTCAACGACGAACTGGAGCAAGAGGTCGCCTCGCAAACGACCGCCCTGCGCTCGGCCCTGAGCCGGGAGGAGCGCAGCCGCCATATCCTGCAATCCTGGTTGCAGTTCGGTCTGCACCAGCAGCTGGATATCGATATTGCCGAGCTGGCCAGCTCCGCCCTGCTGCAACTCTCGCAGCTCTATCCCGGCCACCGCTGGGGGCTGGTGATCCGCCGCGATGGCCAGCCTCACTACTCCCTGACCCAGGGGGTCGATGCCCCCTTGCGGGATGCCCTGCAGGAGAAACTGGCTCAACTGATGGATGAGGAGGTCAAACACTCCGAATGCCAGTGGGGTAACGCACTCTGGAAGATCATGACCCTGCCCGGCAGCCAAAGCGGCGTGCTGTTTGGCTATCTGATGGTGAGCGCAGAAGGGTTGGAGTCCGAAGACAGGGCCATCTTGCGGCTGTTTGCCAAGCAGTTGGCGGTGGGCATCGAGGGGCGCCTCTTCACCGACGAGCTGGCGCGGGTCGCCCGCACCGACAACCTCACCGGGCTACCCAACCGGCAGGCGTTCGAAGAGGCCTTCCACCACTATCAAGCAGTGCTGGCGCGCCATCCGGAGCGTCACCTCGCCCTCTTCATGCTCGATCTCAACGGCCTCAAGCGTACCAACGACCAGTATGGGCACGAGGCAGGCGACGCCCTGCTAATCCAGATGGCTCGCCAGCTGCGCACCCTCTGCCGTCAGGATGAGAAGATTTTCCGTATCGGCGGCGACGAGTTCGTCCTACTGGCGGAGGCGGATCACCTCGCCAGCCAGCTGCTGGCAGGCAGGTTGGAGGCAAGCCAGCAGCACGCCATTGTGCAGCATGGGGAGCACAGCTTCCCACTGCGTTTTGCCATCGGCTGGAGCAGCAGCGACCAGACACCGCTGGCGGAGCTGAGCCGGGTGGCTGACGACGCCATGTATGCCAATAAGGCGCGCTTCTATCAGGGGCAGCGATAAAAAGCAGAGGTCTGTGGCGTTGGCGAGCCTTTCGCCAACGCCCTGATCAGCTCGCAAAAATGGCGCGCAACGCTAGACGCGGCGCGGACCATGACTAAGATAGGGGCTCTTGATGTCTCGATTTGGAAGGGAGTAGGAAATGGAGTTAGTACTTGGCCCGCTGGAAGCCCGCGTCATCGGCTGTCTGATTGAAAAAGAGATCTGCACCCCGGATCAATATCCCCTCTCCCTTAATGCACTGGTCAACGCCTGCAACCAGAAGAGCAACCGCGAGCCGGTGCTGGAGCTCTCCGAGCTCGATATCCGCGCCGTGGTGGACGAGCTGATCCGCAAGCGGCTGGTGGTCAACACTGCAGGCTTCAACGCCCGGGTGCCCCGCTATCAGCACAGATTCTGCAACACCGAATTTGGCGAGCTGAAATTCAGTGCCCGGGAACTCGGCATTGTCTGCGAACTGCTGCTGCGCGGCCCACAAACCCCGGGGGAGCTGCGCTCGCGCACCAACCGCCTCTGCAGCTTCGATGATGTCACCGAGGTGGATGCGGTGCTGACCCAGCTTATCGAGCGTGGCCCCTACGTGGTCAAGCTGCCGCGCGAGCCGGGCAAGCGCGAATCCCGCTATGCCCACCTGTTTAGCGGCGAAGTGGATATTCAGGCGATGATGGATGCCGCCCCCGCCGCGGCCTATGCCTCCCCTGCTGCCGACCGTCTGAGCGAGCTGGAGCAGGAGGTAAACGAGCTCAAGAGCCGTCTCGCCGCCATGGAAGCGCGGCTGGCTGCGCTGGATGGTCAGGGCTGATCGCCTTTACCATCGCCACTCTCTATCAGGGAGCCGGGGCAGATGTCCCCGGCTCCCTGCGTTTTTTTATCGTGAGGAAGTGCCCGTGATCACCCTGATTAAAGAGTCTGACCACCAGAAGATGCCTTGGAAAAACCAACAGGGCACCACCAGCCAGATCCTCATCTCCCCCAAGGGGAGCAGCCTTGCCAAACTCGACTTTGACTATCGACTGAGCTCGGCCCCCATCAAGAGCGCGGGTCCCTTCTCCCCCTTTCCCGGCTATCAGCGCATTTTGCTGCCGGTGAACGGGGCAGGCTTTGTGCTCAACGGTCACCCCTACGCCACCTTCGAGGCGGCGCACTTTAGCGGCGATGAGGAGACCCACTGCGAATTGCTTAAAAAAGAGGTGACCGATCTGGGGCTTATCTACCATCCGGACCGCATCAGCGCCAACGTGCGGGTGCTGAACCTCCCCTTTCCGCTGACCCTTACCCTCGAGCCAGAGAAAACCTACCTCTGTCACCTGCTGAGCGGCCAGCTGGCCGTGCAGGGCAAAGAGGTGGCCATCAACGAGACGCTGGTGGTGACCGGTGAAGAGAGCATTCACTTCGAATGCCAGAAGAAGACCGCCATCGCCTTCTTTACCCTGCAGGCCAAATAGCGCGAAAGTCGGCGGTGTGCAGTCATGCCATGCCACGCCACACACAAACAGCAGAGATGAAAAAGCCGGGAAATCCCGGCTTTTGCTATTGAGGCAACCGGCTCGATGCCGGTCAGCGCCTTAGTTGACCTTGAAGGAGCCCTTCATCATGGCGAAGTGGCCGGGGAAGGAGCAGAAGAAGGTGAGATCCTTGCCCGCCAGACCGTCGGTCTTGAAAGTGACGCTGCTGCTCTCGCCGCCGCCGATCAGCTTGGTGTGTGCCAGCACACGGGCATCATCCTTGGGCAGATAACCGTTCTCGGCCCCGGCGCTCATCCCGGCAGTTGCCACTGTCTGATAGTCGGCGGTGCTGGCCAGCACCCAGTTGTGACCCATGGCGGTCACAGGCAGCTTGCCGGTGTGATTCAGGGTGACCGTCACCTCCTTGCAGGTGGCCGGCACGCTCATCTCTTTGAGGTTGTACTGCATGGCATCATTGCCTTCGATGACCAGTGCACACTCATCCGCCAGCACAGGGGCAGCCAGGGTACTCAGAAACAGCAGGGTAATCGCCTTTTTCATCATCTTCTCCTTTGATTGGCAATGGATGGCAACGACTTGGCGGATGCGGTGAACGCTTCGCAAAGATGCCGTCTAAATCGACCTTCATTTTACTCAATTGTCTTCAATCGGCTATGGCTTTTGGCCAAAGCTGCGGGCCAAGTCACCAGACGGTGCTCTACTCGCCACTCTCTCCCTCATGGATGGACGATACGGCGCTCGGCTGTCACAGGTTCAAAACTGTTTAATTTTTTCTGCCCTTTTCCCTCCGATTGGCCCTATCAGGGCTCGCCCGGCGGGCGCCCCTTGGCTAAGCTAGCGCCCCGATATGAACCTTCTCCAGATGAGAGCGCCGGATGATTGCGATAACCCCCGTGGCGGCCCTGCGCGGCCTGCTGCTGACCCTGCTGCTGGCGCTGGCCGGCTGCCAGCCCACCCCGCCTGCCCAGACCCGTATTCAGGGCAAAACCATGGGCACCTACTATGTGGTGACCCTGAGCGATAGCTACCCCGGTGGGGAGCCCGCCCTCAAAAGCGACGTAGAGAGCCTGCTGGCCCGGATGAACAAGGAGATCTCCACCTACGATCCGGGCTCGCTCATCTCCCGTTTCAATCAGGGGCCCGCCAACACCCCGTTTGCCATCCCACCCGCCATGGCCATCATAGTCCAGCAGGGGATTGATGCCGGTAAACTGACCGACGGCAAGCTGGATGTGACCGTGGGGCCTCTGGTCAATCTGTGGGGCTTTGGCCCGGACAAACGGCCGGTCAAGCGACCCGATGAGGCGGCCATCGCCGCCGCCCGCCACAAGGTGGGCATCGACAAGCTGAGCCTGACCCCGCAGGGGGATCACTTCCTGCTCGAAAAAACGATCCCGGATCTCTATCTCGACCTCTCCACTCTCGGCGAGGGGGCTGCCTCTGACGAGATTGCCGCCCTGCTCGAAGGCAAGGGGGTACACAACTACCTGATCGAAGTGGCCGGTGCGGTGCGCAGCAAGGGCAACAACAGCAAGGGCTCGCCATGGAAAGTGGCCATCGTCGAACCCTCCGATCAGCCGGGGGCGTTTTCCGATATCGTCATCCCCAACGGCATGGCGCTCAGCACCGCGGGCAGCTATCGCAACTACTACGAGCTGGATGGCCAGCGTTACTCCCATATCATCGACCCCGCCACCGGCCAGCCGGTCACCCACAAGTTGGTCTCCGCCAGCGTCATCACCCCGACCGCACTGGAGGCCGACGCCCTCGATACCGCGCTGATGGTGATGGGGCCTGAAGCGGGGATGGCATTTGCCAAACAGCACCAGCTGGCGGTCTATCTCATCATCAAGACCGAACAGGGGTTCAAGGCCGAGTACACGCCGCAATTTGCTCCCTATCTGGCAGAGAAAAAACGGTGAGTTCAAGGCCCTGGCAACAGGGCCTTTTTCTTTCACTCATCGCGGACAAAAGGCGGACAAACGGAGATGGTTCGCAATCGACAACTTGGCTAATTGCCTCTTCGGGCGCTTTGGTGGCACACTTTCTCCCATCAGCCCGCAGCGCCTCGACCCAGACAGATGCAGACACCTGAACAAGAGCCAGAAAAAAAGAGCCCAGCCAAGCCACAACGCATTCTGATGGTCAATGAGCAGCGCTCGTTTCAGGTGATGATGAAGGCGATGCTGCTCAATCTGGGTATCAGCAACATCACCTACTCCAATACCGCCGAGGATGCGCGGCGCCGCTGCCAGAAGGGCAGTTTCGACATCTATCTCATCGATTACGATCTCGGGGTTGGCGAGAATGGCCGCCAGTTGCTCGAAAGCCTGCGCGACAAAGACCTGATCCCGCCCCAGAGCGTGGTGATCATGGTGAGTGGCGACAGTTCCCGCGCCATGGTACTGAGCGCGCTGGAAGCCGAGCCCGACGAATACCTGATGAAGCCCTTCTCTCAGGAGCAGTTCTCGTTTCGCTTGAAGCGTGCCCTCGCCCGGCGCAACGCCCTGGCCAGCGTCTTTACCGCGCTGGCCGATGACAATCTGGCAGCCCTCATTACCGCCTGTGCCGAGCGGGCCGATGCGGTGCCCCGTTTTGCCAACTACTGCCGCTGCCTGCAGGCCGATACCCACCTCAAGCTGGGTCAGGCGCAGGAGGCACGCGCCCTGATGCGCCAGCTGCTGGCCGGGCAGGAGAACAGCTGGGCCCGCCTGACACTGGGCAAGGCGTGCAACACCCTGGGGCTCCACGAAGAGGCGGTCAGCCATCTGCAGGCGACCCTCAAAAATACCCCGCTGATGGTGGAGGCTCACCTCTGGCTGGCAGAATCCCTGCTGGCCCTTGGCAATGACGAGCAGGCGCAGCAGGAGCTCAGACGGGCGGTGGATATCTCCCCCCAGTCGGTACAACTCTCCCGCCGGCTGGCGGAGGTGTGCCTGCAGCGCCACGACTACGCCCAGGCCAAGGATGTGCTGATGTCGCTGATCGACCTGTCGCGCAACTCCATTCACCGCACGCCCCATTATCTGGGGGCCTATATCCAGACCCTGACCCTCTACGCCCTCAACAGCAACGACAGCTACCACATCGCCAACCTGCAAAAGCAGGTCAATTCTGCCCTGTCGCGCATCCGCGATTCGCTGATGATGTCGGAGTTCAACTACCCGGTGTTCGAGCAGATCTGTCAGGCCCGGGTGCAGATTGCGCTGGGGGAGCTGCTCAAGGGCAAGAAGATGCTCTATCGCGCCAATCAGAACTGGCTCGATGAACCGGCCACCATGCCCCCCGCCCTGCTTGGTGAGACCATCCTCGCCCTCTATCAGCTC
Organism: Aeromonas sp. FDAARGOS 1417; assembly: GCF_019046985.1. NCBI lineage: Bacteria > Pseudomonadati > Pseudomonadota > Gammaproteobacteria > Aeromonadales > Aeromonadaceae > Aeromonas > Aeromonas sp. FDAARGOS 1417. Next base: position 1,419,434 of record NZ_CP077221.1, read on the forward strand.
GGCGAGTTTGAATATGCCGAAAGCCTGCAGGGGCTGCTGGCGGAGGACGAAGATCGGCTGCTCACCACCTGCATTCAGGCAACCCGGGATGACAAGACGGTGCTGGAGCGGCGTCAGCGCTACCAGCAGCTCAACGATCTGGGGATCAAGGCCTATCAGAGCGGCGAGCTGGAGCAGGCCCTCGGCCATTTCCGCGAAGCACTGCGCCGCGCCCCCGCCAATACCGGTGCGGCTCTCAACAAGATCCAGGTGCTGCTGCAACTGATGCAGAAAAACCGCAAGAGTCCGGAATTTGGTGCCGAATGCAAAGACACTCTGGACGTGCTCGACGGCATCCCCCTCAACCCGGCCCAGCAGGAGCGTTTTCGCAAGCTGCGTCAGGAGTTCAACCAGTTCAGCTAAGACGACGCCGCCACGCCCCCTTTTCCCCGCCTATGCTGAAACCAGTTCGGCAATGCGAGGGAAACGAAGATGGCGATGTGTCGTTATCTGGTGGCCGATGGCCGCCACTGCAGTGAAGAGGCTGGCGAGCACGATCTCTGCCACTGGCATGATCCCCACCATACCCATCAGGAAGCCCATACCGCCGAGGCGCTTGAACAGTACGTTCGCGCTGGCGGACTCTGCCACGGCCTGCAGCTGTCACGGGCCAATCTGGCGGGCCTCAATCTGGTCAACAAGGAGTCCGATCAGGGATTTTTGCTGGAGCAGTGCAACCTCTATCGTGCCAACCTGCGCGGTGGTCACCTCTACGGCCTGCGCATGAAGGGCGGCAGCCTGATGAAGGCCGATCTCAGTGATGCCAACCTCCAGTGCGCCACCCTCGATGACGTCAACCTGCTCGGCATCCGCTGGCACAACACCCGGCTCGACAACATGCAGACCGGCAAACGGGTGATGCAGGATCGCAAGGGGCGCCGCGAACGGGATCCCAAACAGGCGCGCATCTGGTTCAAGGAGGCGGAAGATACCTACCGGGATCTGCGCAAAGCCTCCGAGGCACAGGGGATCTTCACCATGTCCGGCAACTATATCCAGCAGGAACTCACCATGCGCCGCCTGCAACTGCCGTTCTGGTCGACCCAGCGTTTTACCTCCTGGGTGGTCGATCTCTTCTGCGGCTATGGCGAGGCCCCGATGCGGGTGGTGCTCTTCTCGTTGCTGCTCATCTTTATCTGCAGCATTTTTTACTTCTTCTGCGGACTGCATTTTCAGGGCGAGCACCTCATCTACCAACCCGGTGCCCCGCTCGAGCAAAATGCCATCTTCCTGCTCGAATGCCTCTACTACAGCGTGGTCACCTTCACCACATTGGGGTACGGCGACTTCACTCCGGTCGGCCTCTCCAGGATCTTCGCCGCCTTCGAAGCCTTCACCGGCAGCTTTACGCTGGCGCTGTTTGTGGTGGTTTTCGTCAAGAAGATGACCCGCTGAAAACCTGTCCACGATCCTACTGCGAGGCTGTGATCAAGGCTCATGTGCTGCTCGGAATCCTCATGTATACATATACAATCCGGTTCCTGTGCTGCGCTTCACCTTGCTGACAGCCTCTCGCGACGGATCGTGAACAGGTTACCAAGCCGCTGCACCAGTCACAGCCCCCGAACTTGCATCCACAGCCGATTCCTAGTCCAATAGCCACTTATAAAAATGACATGAGCATCCCGGACATGAAGATTATCTCTTTCAATATCAACGGCCTGCGCGCCCGTCTGCACCAGCTGCAAGCCATCATCGACAAGCACCAGCCCGATGTGATCGGCCTGCAAGAGATCAAGGTGCACGATGAAGCCTTCCCGCTGGCCGATGTGGAGGCCATGGGCTATCACGTGGAGTTTCACGGCCAGAAGGCCCACTACGGGGTGGCCATCATGAGCAAGCAGAAGCCGGTCAAGGTGGAGAAAGGCTTCCCCACCGATGATGAAGAGGCCCAGCGCCGGATGATCATGGCCACCTTCGAACGTGAAGACGGCTCTCTCATCAAGGTGATGAACGGCTACTTCCCGCAGGGTGAAAGTCAGGATCACGAGACCAAGTTCCCGGCCAAGCAGAAGTTTTACGAGGATCTGCAGCACTACCTCGAGACCAACCACACCCCGGACGACCAGCTGGTGCTGATCGGGGATATGAATATCTCCCCCACCGATCTCGACATCGGCATCGGCGAGGCAAACCGCAAGCGCTGGCTGCGGGATGGCAAATGCTCCTTCCTGCCCATCGAGCGCGAATGGATGGAGCGACTGAAAGGGTTCGGCCTGACCGACACCTTCCGCGCCGCCAACCCCACCGAGTGCGAGCGATTCTCCTGGTTTGACTACCGCTCCAAGGGCTTTGACGAGAACCGCGGCCTGCGCATCGATCTCATCATGGCCTCCGACGCCCTCAAGGACAAGGTGACCGAGACCGGTATCGACTACGAGCTGCGCGGTATCGAGAAACCCTCCGACCACGCACCCATCTGGGCCTGCTTCGCCTGATTCGGCACAAGATTAACCGATGAGCCGCGACGAATTCGTAAACTGTGAAGCGGCTCGCGGTTGCCCGCGATAAAAGGGCGTAAAAAAACCATCCAGACAAGGTGCCTTATGGCACCTTATTTTTTGCAGCAAGGAGTGGCTGGCGTGATACGGTTGCGAAGAGCCCTGGCCCGGGATGAATATCCCCGAAGACCCCCGCCCATATCGGAAAAGTCAGACTTTTTTCGTCAATCGGCAACCCTAATTGCCACTTTGAGAAGGTTGTGTTCAAGGTTGCCGCCCTATCATCTCCCATTCCAATCATAAAGAAGTTGTTTTTTTAATCATGAAGTTAATGATGTGTATGGAGAAACATGCTGAACGCAGCAGCCGAAATCGATCCAACAGGAGTGTGATGATGAAGGTGCCCAATGCCGGAAGAGAGGTTTACAAACGCAGCTTGCTGACCCTGGCGCTGATCAGCGGTCTGAGTGCCTGTGGCGGCGAGACGACCCAGACGGCCCAGACCATGCCCGCCGTCCCTGTGGTGGTCGCCGAGGTCAAGCTGACCGATGTGCCGCTCACTACCGAGATGGTGGGAGAGACCGCCGGTTTTCGCGAGATCGATGTGCGATCCCGGGTCAGTGGCATCCTGCTCAAGCGCACTTATGTGGAAGGCCAGCCGGTTACCGCCGGTCAGGAGCTGTTTCTGATTGACCCGGAGCCCTACAAGGTGGCGCTGGAACAGGCCAAAGGGACCCTGGCTCAGGAGCAGGCCCGTCTCAACAAGGCCCGTGCCGATCGGGATCGCATCATTCCCCTCTTCAAGCGTCAGGTGGTGAGCCGCAAGGACTATGACGACACCATCGCCAACTACGAAGCGGCCATCGCCAGTCATCAGGCCGCTCAGGCCAAGGTGAAAGAGGCGGAGCTCAACCTCAGCTACACCCAGGTGACCGCCCCCATCAACGGCATGGCGAGCAAGAGCTCCCAGTCCGAGGGGAGCCTTATCTCCACCAGCGGCGACAACGGCCTGCTCACCACCATCACCCAGTTTGATCCGCTCTACGTCAACTTCTCCTACTCGGAGCAGGATCGCCTCAACTTCGAAAACTCGGTAAAAAAAGGGGTGATTGAGGCGAAGGATGCCACCACCTGGCGCACCCATATTCGTCTGGCCGATGGATCCCTCTATCCGGAGGCGGGCAAGCTCAACTTCTCCGACAACCGGGTCGATCCCCAGACCGGCACCATCCGTGCCCGCGCCATCTTCGACAACAAGGACGGCGTACTGCTGCCGGGCCAGTTTGTCCGCATGACCATCGATCTGGGCACCCGCAAAAACGCCATCGTGGTGCCGCCGCGCGCCATCGTCCAGTCCCAGGCTGACCGCATGGTGATGGTGGTCGATGCCGACAACAAGGTAGTGCCCCGTCCGGTGACCCTGGGCGCGGCAGTCGACTCCGGCGTGCTGATCGAGAGCGGCCTGCAGGCGGGTGAGCGCTATATCGTCGAAGGCTTGATGAAGGCTCGCCCCGGCGCCGTGGTAAAACCTGTCTCTGCCGACGAGATGAAGGCGATCACCGGCAAGGTGGTCAGCCAGTCTGCGGCCAAGTAAGGAGTTCGCATGTTTTCCAAGTTCTTCATAGAACGCCCCATCTTCGCCAGCGTGATTTCGATCATTATCGTGCTGGGCGGTTTGGCGGCGATGCGGGCGCTCCCCATCGAGCAATATCCCCAGATCACCCCGCCGGTGGTCTCGGTCACGGCGTTTTATCCGGGCGCAACCCCGGAGGTGATCTCCCAGACCGTGGCTGCGCCGCTGGAGCAGCAGATCAACGGCGTCGAGCGGATGATCTACATGCAGTCGGGGTCGGCCTCCAACGGCCAGATGAACCTCAACGTCTACTTCGAGATCGGCACCGATCCGGATCAGGCCACCATCAACGTCAACAACCGGGTCTCGGCCGCCATGGCCCAGCTGCCGGAAGAGGTGAAAAAGCAGGGGGTGACGGTCAAGAAGAAATCGACCTCCATCCTGCAGGTGGTCACCCTCCAGTCACCGAACGGCTCGTTTGATACCACCTATCTGTCGAATTACGCCCTGCTCAACATCATCGACGAGCTCAAGCGGATTCCCGGCATCGGTGATACCACTCTGTTTGGCGGTACCGACTATGCGATGCGTATCTGGCTGCGGCCGGATCGACTGGCCCAGCTCGAGCTCACCCCGAGCGACGTGATTGGCGCCATTCGCGAGCAGAACACCCAGTTCGCGGCAGGCAAGATCGGTGCCCAACCCACCACGGCCCCCATCGACTTCACCTACACGGTGCAGACCAAGGGGCGCCTTGAGGATGTGAAGGAGTTCCAGAACATCATCGTCCGCTCCATGCCCGATGGCTCAAAGATCCGGGTCCGCGATGTCGCCCGGGTCGAGCTGGGGGGCAAGGATTATGATCTGGTCGCCCGTGCCAACGGCAAACCGGCCATCGGTATCGCCACCTATCTGCAACCGGGCGCCAACGCCGTCGCGGTCGCCGATGCGGTACACGCAACCATGGAGCGACTCAAGGAGCGCTTCCCGCAGGATATTGAGTACCAGATCCCCTATGACACCACCGAGTTCGTGAAGATCTCCATCGAAGAGGTGGTACACACCCTGTTCGAGGCGATCGTACTGGTGTTCGTGGTGGTCTATCTGTTCCTGCAAAACTTCCGCGCCACCCTGATCCCCTGTATCGCGGTGCCGGTGTCCCTTATCGGGACCTTCGCCGGCATGCTGGTGCTCGGTTTCTCCATCAACCTACTGACCCTGTTCGGCATGGTGCTTGCCATCGGTATCGTAGTGGATGACGCCATCGTGGTGCTGGAGAACGTCGAGCGGATCATGAGCGAGAAGAAGTGTTCGCCCAAAGAGGCTGCCATCCTCGCCATGCAGGAGGTCTCCGGTCCGGTGGTCGCCATCGTGCTGGTGCTCTGCGCCGTGTTCCTGCCGGTCGCCTTTATGGGCGGCATGACCGGGGTGATGTACAAGCAGTTCGCCATCACGGTCGCGGTCTCGGTCGCCATCTCCGGTCTGGTGGCACTGACTCTCTCCCCGGCCCTCTGCGCCGTGTTGCTCAAAGAGGGACACCACAAACCGGCCCGCTTCTTCGTCTGGTTCAACGAAAAATTTGACCAGCTGACCCGCGGCTATGTACGGGGTGTGGCCTTCCTCAACCGTCGGGTGGGGGTCGCCTTTGCCATCATCGCCGTGCTGATCCTCTCGATCTACGGCCTCTTCCTGAAAGTGCCGGGCGAACTGGTACCAAACGAAGATCAGGGCTACCTCATCTCCGCCGTCATGCTGCCGGATGCGGCCGCGATGAGCCGGACCCAGGCGGTGGCGGATCAGTTCGACAAGATCGCCATGGCCAACCCCCATGTGAAGGATGTGATCACCTTCTCGGGCTTTGACATTCTCTCCAATGCCATCATCAGCAACAGCGGCATGACCTTCATTACCCTGAAGGACTGGAGTGAGCGTCAGGGGGCCGGGCAGGACTCCTTCTCGCTGGCCAAGACCTTCCAGGGCTTGAGCCTGATGGGGCTGGCGGATGGCTTTGTCGCCTCCTTCAACCCGCCTCCCATTCAGGGGATGTCCACCACAGGTGGCCTTGAGGCCTATCTGCAAAACCGTGGCACCGGCAACGCCCAGGCCTTCTCAGGCGAAGTACAGCGCTTCCTCGAAGCGGCCAAGGCGCGCCCGGAGTTTGCCAGCGTCACCAGCACCTACCGCGCCAACGTGCCGCAGGTCTATCTCGACCTGGATCGCGAAAAGGCCAAGGCGCTGGGGCTGCCGATCAACGCGGTGTTCGACACCATGCAAGCCACCTTCGGCCAGGTCTATGTCAACGACTTCAACCAGTTCGGCCGTACCTACCGGGTGCAGTTGCAGTCCGAGGCCGACTATCGCGCCAAGAAGAGCGACATCCGCAACGTCTATGTCCGCTCCGACAAGGGGGAGATGATCCCGCTCAGCAGTCTGGTGACGGTGCGTGATGCCACCGGCCCCGAACTGGTCGAACGCTTCAACATATTCCAGGCCGCCAAGATCATGGCCCAGCCCGCCCCAGGCTACAGCTCGGGTCAAGCCATCGCCGCGCTGGAAGAGGTTGCTAATGAAGCTCTTGGCAACGACGCCAAGCTGGAGTGGACCGGCTCCGCCTATCAGGAGAAAGCGGCCGCAGGCAGTGCTGGCATGGCCTTTGGTTTCGGTATCGTGATGATCTTCCTCATTCTGGCCGCCCAGTATGAGCGCTGGAGCCTGCCGTTTGCGGTGATCACCGCCGTACCGTTCGCCCTGTTCGGTGCCCTGCTCGCCACCTGGCTGGTGGGGCTGACCAACAACGTCTACTTCCAGATCGGGCTGGTGACCCTGGTCGGCCTTGCCGCCAAGAACGCCATCCTGATCGTGGAGTTCGCGGTGATGAAGCACGAAGAGGGGATGAGCCTCATCGAGTCGGCACTGGAGGCGGCGCGCCTGCGTTTCCGTCCCATCGTCATGACCTCGCTCGCCTTCATCCTCGGCTGTGTGCCGCTGGTCACCTCCAGCGGGGCCGGTGCGGCAAGCCGTCACGCCCTCGGCTGGCCGGTCATCGGCGGCATGCTGGCGGCCACCTTTATCGCCATCTTCTTTATCCCGCTCTTCTTCCGGCTCATCATGAGAGGATCGGAAAAGCGCGCCAAGCAGTAACGCTCTCCCCAGGCGTTCCACCGATAACAAACTACCTCCGCCCGTGCGGGGGTATTTTTTTGTCTGCGGTGTGCTTCAATGACACACATCGAGACTTTTTTGCACAGGATCCGGATATGCTGGCTCAGCTCTGGCTCGCGACGACCTTGACGACCACGACCCTCTCCGCCTGTGGTCATCACGATTATCCCCCCTGGAACTGGCTGAGCGATGGCAAGATCATCGGCGTTTGTGCCGAAGTAGTCAGTACACTCTATCAACGGTTGGGGTTCAATGTGGATCTCGCCTATGTGGGCCCCTGGGCCCGCTGTCAGCAGAAAGTGGCGAAAGGAGAGGTCGACATCAATATCTGTGCGCTGCGCAACGAAGAGAGAGCGCACTACTCCCGCTTTACCCGAACCCCCATGGCCATCAATGACATGGCGGTGTTCGTGCGCCAACCCGGAAGCCGCTTGCTGCAGCGGCGGGAGGATCTGACCGGACTGCGGGGAGCCATGATGATAGGTGTCAGCCTTGGCAGCGAAATGGATGATTTTTTGCAAGCGAATACCCGCATCTACAGGGTCAACTCCCTCAAGCAGGTATTTGGCCTGCTGGCCAGTGACCGGGTCGACTTCGTTCCTTACGGCCGCTCTTCCGGTCGCCTGTTTCTGAGCGAGAATTACCCGGACAGCGGGCTGGCTGATCTGCAGTGGCCACTGCAGCGTGGTGAACTCTATATTTCTGTTTCACTGCAATCTCCGCATCTTGGCACCCTCGAACAACTGGAGCCCATGTTGCAAGCGCCCGGCATGAGTCAATGGATAGACCAGTTGCTGGAAAAATACAGTGACCTCTACCTGCAACAGCAGCGCCAGCAGAAGCCTTGACCTTCTCCTGCGAGCAAGGTTTAGAGTTTGGCAACTTGCCCCCTAAGGATGCCCGGATTGTCACTCACCCAGCTTGCTGCAAGATTGCCCTCTGTTGCTATGGCCCGGCTATTGCTGGCGCTGCTGCTCGTCTGCAATCTGACTCTCTGCATCAGCTGGCATGGTTCTCCCCTCTCCTCCGAGCCGACCCCAAGCAGCGCCCAGTCGATGGTGATATTCGATTCATCCATGGCGATGGCGGATGGCGATATCTCTCATGCAATGCCCGCGATGGATCACCCGGGCGATGTCAGGACCCTCTCCTGCCATCAGGGAGACGAGGGGTCAACCATGGGCGATGAGTGCCAGATGCAGACCGGCATCAATGCCCCCTCCTTCGGCGCGATGACTCTGCTTGGGGTACTGGTCGCTCTGCTGCTCTTTCCCTTGCTACTTGGCAATAACGTCGCAGCGTCACTGCTTGATAACTGGTTGCGGGATCCCTTCCTGCGCTCGCGCGGTACTCACCCTCCCTCCTGGCCGCGCCGACATCTGATGCTGTCGGTGTTACGCCACTAGAAAGTCCTTCTCTTGCGGCACAGGCAAGCTTCAACTTGCCCGTTCTCTGCCGCCTTGCCTGACCCTGTGCCCCGGCCAAACCGGTCCGCTCACAGGGAGCCGTGCGCACTGATACAGCTGCGCCCCGTTTGCCGCCAGCCCCTTTGGTGATGCCTTGCACCTCACCCGACCGGCGGCCTGCAAAAGAGAAGACGTATTATGTCACCAGCCCACTTTTCACCGTCCAAGGTTGCTGCCTTTGCGGGCGCATTACCCTCCTGCACTTTCTGCATGCAGATCCGCGCCGGAGGCCAGTCATGAACAAGACCGTCCTGATGTCGGCCCTGCTGCTCGCCCTTGGCGCCGGTGGCGGCTACTGGGCCGCCAAACAGACCTCCGATGGCGCCAGCGCCAAAGAGAAGACGCCCCTCTACTGGGTCAACCCCATGGATCCACGCGACAAGCGTGATGGCCCCGCCAAGGACAACATGGGGATGGACTTTATCCCCGTCTATGAGGAAAAACAGGGCGGCTCACCGGGCACCGTCACCATCAGCCCCGAGATCCAGCAGAACCTGGGGGTGCGGCTTGCCAAGGTGGAGAAGCTCCCTATCCACCAGCAGATCGAGACGGTGGGCTACGTCGGCTATGACGAGGACAAGCTGGAGGCGATCAACGCCCGCATGGCGGGCTGGATCCGCACCCTCGCAATCAAGAGCGAGGGGCAGCAGGTGAGCAAGGGGAGCCTGATTTACGAGCTCTACGCTCCGGACCTGGTCAATGCCCAGCACGAGTACCTGCTGGCACTCAACACAGCCAACCCGCTGCTGCTGCGCGCAGCCGAGGGCAAGCTTAAATCCCTGCAGGTGCCAGCGGATCAGATAGCGGCCCTCAAACGTACCCGTCAGGTGCGCGAAACCATCAGCATTTACGCCCCCAGCAGCGGTTATGTCTCCGAGCTCAAGGTGCGCGAGGGCCAGTATGTGGAGCCCGCTGCGGCGCTCTTTAACATCAGCACCCTCAAGAAGGTGTGGGTCAGTGCCGAGGTGTTCGAGCGTCAAGCCGCCCAGCTGAAGGTGGGGGATCCGGTCACCATGACTCTCGACTATGCCCCCGGTCGCAGCTGGCAAGGTAAGGTGGATTACCTCTATCCGACCCTCGATGCCGCTACTCGCACCCTCAAGGTGCGGCTGCGCTTTGACAACCCGGACGAGTTTTTGAAACCCAATATGTTTGCCAAGGTGAGCATTCGCACCGGGCAGGGAGAGCCGCAATTGGTGGTGCCGAGCGAAGCGGTGATCCGCACCGGTAGTCAGGATCGGCTGGTGCTGGCGCTGGGGGATGGCAACTTCAAGTCGGTCGCCGTCACTCTCGGCCCCCAGTTTGGCGACAAGGTTGCCATCAAGGCAGGGGTAGAGGCTGGGGATAACATCGTCAGCTCGGCCCAGTTCCTGCTCGACTCCGAGTCGGCCATCGATTCGGACTTCCAGCGCATGACGGCAGTGCGCCCCGCCCAGGTGTGGACTCAGGGCGAGGTTGAAAGCATCGATCTGGCCAACCGTACCCTGATGGTCTCCCACCAGCCCATCCCCGAGTGGCAGTGGCCCGCCATGGAGATGGAGTTCACCGTCGCCGACGGGGTCGATATCAGCAAGCTGGCCGAAGGGCAGACCTTGCACCTGCAAGTGATCCAGGAGGGGGATGAGTACCGCATCACCAATATCCATCAGGAGAAGGCCCCGACCAGCGGCCACGCTCTGGAGCAGGCAAAAGATGAGATGGAAGGGATGGGCCATAGCCAGCACAATATGGGAGCCAAGCCATGATCCCCTCGATTATTCGCTGGTCCATCGGCAACCGCTTTCTGGTGCTGCTATTGACCCTCATGCTTACCGCCTGGGGGCTCTGGTCGGTCAAGCAAACCCCGGTGGATGCCCTGCCGGATCTCTCCGATGTGCAGGTGATCATCAAGACCTCCTATCCGGGCCAGGCGCCCCAGGTGGTGGAGGATCAGGTGACCTACCCGCTCACCACCGCCATGCTGGCGGTGCCGGGGGCCACCACGGTGCGCGGCTACTCCTTCTTCGGCGACTCCTTCGTCTATGTGCTGTTTGACGACAACACCGACCTCTACTGGGCCCGCGCCCGGGTACTGGAGTATTTGAGCCAGGTCGCCCCCAACCTGCCCGCCTCCGCCCGTCCCCAGCTCGGCCCCGATGCCACTGGGGTGGGCTGGGTCTATCAGTACGCACTGGTGGACAAAACCGGCAAGCATGACCTCAGCCAGCTCACCTCGCTGCAGAACTGGTTCCTCAAGTACGAGTTGCAGACGGTGGACGGGGTCTCCGAGGTCGCCACCGTCGGTGGCATGGTGCGCCAGTATCAGGTGCGGGTCGATCCGGACAAGCTGCGCGCCTACGGCATCCCGCTCTCCCTTATCGAGACCGCCATCAAACAGGGCAATCAGGAGACAGGTGCTTCCGTCATCGAGATGGCGGAAGCGGAGTACATGGTGCGCTCCAACGGCTATCTCAAGAGCGTCGAGGATCTGAAGCAGATCCCGCTCGGCACCACTGTGCGCGGCGCCCCGCTGCTGCTGGGGGATGTGGCAGATGTGGTCACCGGTCCCCAGATGCGGCGCGGTATCGCCGAGCTCAACGGCGAAGGGGAAGTGGTCGGTGGCATCATCGTCATGCGCTACGGCGAGAATGCCCAGCACACCATCGATGGGGTCAAGGCACGGCTGGCGGAGCTAAAAAGCAGCCTGCCAGAGGGGGTGGAGATCGTCACCGTCTACGATCGCTCCGACCTTATCCAGCGCGCCATCGACAACCTCTCCGGCAAGCTGGTGGAGGAGTTTGCCGTGGTGGTGCTGGTCTGCCTCGCCTTCCTGTTCCACCTGCGCTCGTCCCTGGTGGTGGTCATTACCCTGCCCATCGCCATTCTGGTGGCCTTTATCGTGATGCATCTGCAGGGGATCAACGCCAACATCATGTCGCTCGGGGGCATCGCCATTGCCATCGGCGCCATGGTGGATGGCGCCATCGTGATGATCGAGAACGTCCACAAACACATGGAGCGGGAAGCGCTCACCGACAAGAACCGCTGGCGCATCATCACCGAGGCGAGCATCGAGGTGGGGCCTGCCATCTTCTTCTCCCTGCTGATCATCACCATCAGCTTCCTGCCGGTGTTTGCGCTGGAGGCGCAGGAGGGGCGGATGTTCCACCCCCTCGCCTTCACCAAGACCTATGCCATGGCCGCCGCTGCCGCGCTCGCCATCACCCTGGTGCCGGTGATCATGGGTTACTTTATCCGTGGCAAGGTGCTGGCGGAGCAGGCCAACCCGCTGAACCGTGGCTTAAGCCAGGCATATGTGCCGCTGCTCAAGGCCGTCTTGGCCCGCCCGAAAACCACTCTGGCTGTCGCCGCCGTGGTGACGGTGGCGGGCTTCTGGCCGCTCAAGTACCTGGGCTCCGAGTTCATTCCGCCGCTCGATGAGGGGGACATCATGTATATGCCCACCACAGCAGCCAATATCTCGGTGGGCAAGGCGCGGGAGATATTGCAGCAGACCGACAAACTCATTCGTACCGTGCCCGAGGTGCAGAACGTGTTCGGCAAGGCGGGTCGCGCCGAGACCGCTACCGACCCCGCCGATCTGGTGATGATGGAGACCAGCATCCAGCTTAAACCCCGGGATCAGTGGCGCCCCGGCATGACCCCGGAGAAGCTCAAAGAGGAGCTCGACTCCCTCATCCGCTTCCCCGGTCTCACCAACGCCTGGGTGCCCCCCATCAAGACCCGCATCGACATGCTGGCCACCGGCATCAAGACCCCGGTCGGCATCAAGATAGCGGGGCCGGATCTCAAGGTGATCCAGCAACTCGGCCAGCAGCTGGAACAGATCGTTGGCAAGGTGGAGGGCGCCTCATCGGTCTACGCCGAGCGGGTGGCCGGTGGCCGCTACGTCAAGGTGGATATCGACCGGCTCAAAGCAGCCCGCTACGGCCTCAACATCGCCGACGTGCAGGCGGTGCTCGCCACCGCGGTGGGCGGCATGGAGGTGGGCCAGACCATCGAGGGGCGCGAGCGCTATCCCATCAACCTGCGCTACCCCCAGAGCTATCGCGATTCGGTGGCGAGCCTCGAGCTGTTGCCGGTGGTGACCCCGAGCGGGGCGCGCATCGCGCTGGCGGATGTAGCCCGGGTCTACATCAGCGATGAAGCCCCCATGTTGCGCAGTGAAAACGCGCGGCTCAACGGCTGGGTCTACGTCGATATTCGCGGCCGCGATATCGGCTCCTTCGTCGATGAGGCCAAAGCCGAGGTGGGCAAGCAGCTGGTGCTGCCGGCGGGCTACGCCCTCATCTGGTCTGGCCAATACGAGTACATGGAACGGGCCAAGGCGCGCCTCGCCTACGTGGTGCCGCTGACGGTCGCCATCATCGTGCTGCTGCTCTATCTGGCGTTTCGCCGCGTTCAGGAGGTACTGCTCATTCTCACCACCTTGCCGCTGGCGGTGGTGGGCGGGATCTGGACCCTCTGGCTGCTCGACTTCAACCTCTCGGTGGCGGTCGGGGTGGGCTTTATCGCTCTGGCGGGGGTGGCGGTGGAGACCGGCGTCTTGATGCTGGTCTACCTCAACCACGCCTGGGATGACCTGGTGGCCAGCGGCAAGCCGGACAAGGCGGGTCTGCATCGGGCGGTGATCCAGGGCGCCGCCCTGCGCCTGCGTCCCAAGATGATGACGGTGGTGACCATTATCGCCGGCCTCTTGCCCATCATGTGGAGCCACGGCACCGGCTCCGAGGTGATGCAGCGCATCGCCGCCCCCATGATCGGCGGCATGGTGAGCGCGCTGGTGCTGACCCTCTTGGTGCTGCCAGCGGCCTATTACCTGTGGCGCAGCCGAAGCCTTGGCAAGAGCGCGAACCCGCAATCCGAATAACCCGATTTCACGATCCATATTGACTGAACGATGAGGAAACCATCATGAACTACAAGACGCTGACCCTGACATTGCTGCTTGGCCTTGCCACCCAGACCAACCTGCAAGCAGAAGAGATGATGCACCATGAAGGGCACGATATGAGTCAGACGGGTGAGATGAGCGAACAGGCCGCAATGGTGATGACCAAGGGGGTCATTACCCGCCTCGATGAGGGGAGCGGCAAAGTCGGCATCAAGCACGAGGCGATCGAGAATCTCAAGATGCCCCCCATGACCATGGTCTTTCGAGTGGCAGATCCGGCCCAGCTCAAAGGGCTCAAGGTGGGGGATGCCATCCACTTTCATGCGGAAAGCCAGAGCGGCAAGCTCACAGTGACAGCCATCCAGCCGCAATAAACGGCTCTGGCTCGCCGAAAAGGTCACGATAGACAGTGACAACGCAAGAGGGAGGCATCAGCCTCCCTCTTCTTTTGATCAACCTGTTCGTGTGGTCAACCTCTGGCGCGCGATAGCACTCAGCTGCGGGTTGCCAGCAACTGCTCCACATCCTCGATCACCTTGAGGGCCGCCTGCGGGCCGCCGCTCGAAGTCCAGAGCGACCCGTCCACGGCGCCAAAGCGCTTGGCCTTGATCACCGGCAGCTGCTGGAACGCCGGGGTCTGCTCCGCCTGACGCATGGCATCCACCGCATCACCGGTGGCACTCAGAGTGCCGACCACCAGCCAGTCGGCATCCAGCAGATTGAGGGACTCCAGACTCAGCGCCGGTGAGTGGGGTGCGCCAGTGCCCTGCTGCTTGCTTGGGCGTACCAGCCCCATCGACTCCACTACGCTGCTGGCAAAGGTGCCCTGATACATAAAGCTCGGCCCCTTGGGGTTCCAGCGCACTATGCTGATGCTCTCCCCCTGATGATTTGCCAGCTTGCTGCGAGCCTGAGTCAACCGCTCGGCATACTGCAGCAAGAAAGTATCCCCTTGCTGGTCGCGGTTAAGGGTGTGGGCGGTGCGGCGGAAGCTATCCTGCCACGGCTCACCCCACTTGCTGGTTACCACGGTCGGCGCGATCTCCCCCAGCAAGGTCAGCAGCTCGGGACGGGTCTGGCCTGTCAGGATAAGGTCGGGCTCCAGCGCAATCAGCGACTCCAGATTGGGGCTGTCGAGATCGCCGATCACCTGGATCCCCATGCCCGCCTTGTTCAGCAAATAGCGAGGCAAGGTGGGTTGACCACGGCCATTGACGGCGCCGATGGGGGTCAGCCCCAGGGTCAGGGTGCTGTCGAGTTCGAGCTCGCTCAGCACCACCACCCGCGTTGGCTGGACTGGCACCTGCACCTTCTGGCCAAACGCATCGGTCACTTCACGCATCTCCTGCGCCTGAACCAACGGCGCGGCCAGCATCAGGATGGCTGCTGCCAGGGCGGCAAAACGCTTCATCATCTCACTCCTTCTCGTTGCACGGCCCGGATAATCGGCCGCGTGAATACACTCGGTGGGCCCACAGAGCAGGCCCATATGACTCAACTCGCCGAACGCAGGGCGCGGCCATGTTCGTGACGACGGGGCACGATAATGGGCGCCCCGTCGCCGGGGGCATGCAGAATGTCAACACTGGTCTGGTAGAGCCGGTCGATCAGGGACTTGGTCACCACCTCACGGGCCGGGCCCATGGCGGCAATGGTCCCCTCGCCAATGGCGATCAGCTCGTCACAGTAACGGGCCGCCATCGCCAAATCGTGGATCACCAGCAGCACGGTTTTGCCCTCGGCGGTGATGCGGTGGATTGCCTCCATCACCTCGGTCTGGTGACCGATATCGAGGGCGCTGGTGGGCTCGTCGAGCAGTACCATGTCGCTGTCCTGCGCCAGGATCATCGCAAGCCACGCCCGCTGTGCCTGCCCGCCGGAGAGGGACGCTGCGCTCTGCTGCCAGATGCTTTCAAGCTGCATCCGCTCGCAGGCAATACGCACCATGCGGGCATCCTCCTCACCCCACTGATTGAACCAGCCCTGATGAGGGTGGCGGCCATACTGCACCAGCTGCTCCACCAGAATGCCGGCAGGCAGGGTCGGCCGCTGGGGCAGATAAGCGAGCTCCCGCGCCAGCCCCTTCATGGGGTAGCTGGCAAGCGGCTTGCCTTTGAGCAGGATCTCGCCGCGTTGGGCTTTCATCTGGCCGGATAGCAGCTTGAGCAGGGTCGATTTGCCGCAGCCGTTGGGGCCGACGATCCCCACCAGCTTGCCTCTCGGCACGCTGAAAGAGATGTCCCGCAAAATGGGGGTCTGCTGATAGGCGAAATGGAGGCGATTTACGGTGAGCGTCATCAGTCAGCCCTCTGGCGATCGTTAACGAGAAGAAACAGCAGCAACAGGCCGCCGAGAATGCGGGTCATGATGCCGGTCGCCACCTCGTGAGGGCTAGCCAGCACCCGGACCAAGGTATCGCTGGCAAGCAGCAGCAAGGCGCCGCTGAGTGCAGCCAGCCAGAGCGGCACCACCCGGTCTTTCACCAGCCAGGAGGCAAGAATGGGGGCCGCCATGGCGATAAAGACCACGGGGCCGCCGATGGCGGTGCCGAGCGCCGCCACCAGAATGGCCTGCGCCAGAATGCCCAGTTGCACCCGATCGCCGTTGACGCCAAGCCCTCGGGCCATCTCGGGGCCAAAGCGCAGCACCGCCAGCGAGCGGGAGAGATAGACGATCCAGGGGCAGAGCAGCAGCAACAGGATGGCGATAGGGGTGATGGTGCTGTAACCCACGGCGATAAAGCTGCCCATATTCCACAGATAGAGGGAGCTCAGGTGCAGCAGGGCCTGAGTGGACATCACAAACTGGCCGAGCGCCTCGAACAGCTCGGAGAGGCCGATGCCGATCACCACGAACAGATAGCCCTGCTCACCCGGTTTGCGGCAGAGGGCATAGAGCACCAGCGCCGCGAAGATGGCTCCGATAGGTGCCGCCCACCAGGGCCAGCTGCCAACCGTCAGGTAGAGGGAGAAGACGATGATGGCCAGAGAGGCCCCGTTGTTGACTCCCACCATGTCGGGTGTGGCCAGCCGATTGCGAACCAGAGTCTGCACCAGACAGCCCGAGAGCCCCATGGCCGCTCCCGCCACCACCACCCCAAGGATGCGCGGCAACCGGATCTTGAACAGAGTGAGCTGCTCAAGCCGCGTCCCCTCCCCCAGCAGGGTGTTGACCACCCCGGCAAAACCGAGCTTGCCGCCGCCAACGCTCAGGGCCAGCAGAGCCAGCGCCAGCAGCACCACGGCCAGCAGAGCCAGCCAGCGCCAGCTCGGCAGATGGATCAGCAAAGAGCGGTTGCCGGCCCGCAGGCAGAGCATATCGGTAGGTGTACGCATCAGCCCCTCACTTGACGGTCAGCAGGGTACGAAAGCCCCCGCGGTGAACGATGGCGATCAGTACAGGCGCGCCAATCAGGGCCAGAATGACCCCGTTGGGCAGCTCGAACGGCTGGATCAGCCAGCGCGCCAGAATATCGGCCAACAGCAGAAACAGCATGCCGAACAGGGCGGAGAAACAGACCTGCACCGACAGCTTTACCGGTTCTACCAGTCGGCCACAGTAGGCGGCCAGAAAGCCGACAAAGCCGATGGGGCCAGCGATGGCGATGGCACTGGCGGTAAACAGGGTGGCGGCCAACAGCACGCCAATTCGCACCCGGTTTGGGCGGATCCCCAGCGCCTGGGCCTGACTGTCCCCCATCTGCATCAGGGTCAGCTGGCGACAGAGCAGCAGGGTGATGACAAACGCCGCCAGCACGAAGGGCAGCACGGCGATGATGGCATCGAGATTGGCCGCCGACAGGGAGCCGAGGTTCCAGAAGCGGTACTGCTCCAGCACCATCTTGTTGGAGAGCAGCAGAAAGCTGGAGAGACCGCCGAAGGTGGCGGAGAGCGCCACCCCGACCAGAATAAGCTTCAGCGGATTGGAGCGGCCAATCATCATGCCTAGCCCCAGCACAATCACGTTGCCGAGCAGCGCGCCGAGGCCGGCCCAGAGCAGATAGCCGTAGGCGGACTCCACCCCGAACCAGGTGAGCCCCACCACCAGCGCAAAGACGGCCCCGGCGTTGACCCCCAGCAGGCCGGGCTCCGCCAGCGGGTTGCGGGTCGCGCTCTGCAACAAGGAGGCAGCCAGAGATAAAGAGGCGCCGACCACCATGGCGCAGAGGGTGCGCGGCAGTCGCAAGGTATTGAGCACCATGGCGAGCTTCTCGTCACTCGCCCAAGGCGCGTCACCCATCAGGTAGCCGAACACCTCGCGAGCACCATAAACACCCGCACCGGTGGCGAGCGAGAGAGAAAGCAGTACGAACAGGAGGAACAATCCCAGCCAGAACAGCGAGGTCTGGTCTCTAAACACCCTTTAACTCCTTATGATTGCAATGCCATCTTGTTGACACAAAAGCCGTCATCCGAGGTGATACCGTGGCAACAACGGAAGCCCGCCAGTGCGGGCTCCGCTCAGCCATTACAGCTTGTAGGCCACACCGGCATAGACAGTGCGCCCGTCGAGGATCTGATCGGCCTCGGTGGCAACCCAGTCACGCTTGGTATTGGTCAGGTTGTTGAGCCCGAACTTCAGATCCAGTGCCCGGGTGGCGTTCCAGACTGCCCCGATATCCAGGGTGTGGAATCCGGCGGTGGTCTCATAGGTGGTGCCGCTCATGCGCGGAACCGGCAGGATCTGGCTGCCGGTGTAGTTCCAGCCGAGCTGGGTACTCAGGCTCTCGATGACCTGCCACTCCAGCTTGGCGTTGGCGGTATGCTCCGGCGTCCGATAGAGATCCTTGCCGCTGGTCTTGTCCTCTCCGTCGATCAGGGTGACGTTGCTGGAAAGGGTCAGGGTATCGGTGATATCAAACCAGCCGCTCAGCTCCACCCCCTTGATGCGGGCCTTGCTGACGTTCTGATAGGTCATCACCGCCGGACGCCAGGTGGAGGTCCATGCCTCGCTCTGGATCTTGTCCTTGATATCGTTGTGGAAGGCGGTAACCCCGGCGCCCCAGAACGAACCATCATAGGCAGTGCCCAGCTCGTAGCTGACGGCGGTTTCCGGCTTCAGGTCCGGGTTGCCCACCACAGCGCAGCGACCGCGACAGGCGGCTACCGCATAATCCGGGTTGGACTGGGCAATGGTCGGTGCCTTGAATGCCTTGCCAATGCCGCCCTTGACCACCCAGTTGTCAGTCAGGCTGTAGAGGGCATAACCGCGGGGGCTGAACTCGGTGCCATAGGTCTCGTGGTGATCGACCCGGCCACTCAGTGTCAACGCCAGATCGCCAAAGCCAAACTCATCCTGCAGATAGAGCGCGCTCTGGTTGACGCTGACATCACCCCCCTTGAGGTTGACGTTATGCTTGAGTTCGGTGATGCGGTACTCGGCACCACTGGTCAGCAGGTGGCTGCCCAGATTACCGCTCAGCTGGCCATCGAAGGTGTGGTTGGTCTGGCTCACATCGCCGCTGGTCTTGCTCAGCGCCGTCATCAGTTCGGAGTCGTCAAACAGGTCAACCTGCTCGAAGGCATAGCCGACCCGGCTGTCGAACTGATCCCAACGGCCGACGTGAGTGGCATTGAGCCCCAGTCGCTCCATCTGCTGGATATTGCGCGGCGTCTGGCCGTAGTTGTTCCAGTGGGCCTCCCGATCGTCTTTGGCGTAGTTCATCCCTACATCCAGACCCTGACGATCATCGATCAACCATTTGACGTTGGAGAGGATCCCCAGCTTTTCACGCTGCTCGATGGCATCGGCCTTGGGGTTGATGCTCTGCTCGCTCTGCCAGGCATCCCGGTGATTCCCTTCTACCACCAGGTTGGCCAGCAGCTTGTTGTCGATCAGCGCCCCGCCCACATAGGCGCTCGCCTTGTTGATAGTCCCGCCGTGACCATCGGTGGGATCGCTGAAGGTATAGGTGGCCGCCGCTTCGGTCTTCTCCCCAGGTTGGCGCAAGATGACATTGACCACCCCACCCAGCGCATCGGCACCGTAGAGGGAGGAGATAGGGCCACGGATCACTTCGATACGCTCGATGGCCGCCATCGGGATGGCGGAGAGATCGAAATCATTGCCATAACCGGAGGTAAGAGCATCGCGGGAGCTGATACGCCGACCATTGACCAGCAACAGGGTGTAATCCCCCTCCAGCCCGCGCAACTTGATCTCGCTGCGGCCGTAGCTGGTGGCAGGGCTGATATTGACCCCCGGCAACTGTTTCAGAGCGCCGGTCAGATCATTGACATTGAGCTTGTCGAGCTCGGCCCGGGTCACCACAGAGACGCTGGCCGGGGCGGTCAGCTCGCTGTGCCGGGTTTTACTCGCCGTCACCACCATAGTTTCATGAGCGGCGACAGGCGCAGTCCCTTGGGCCAGAACTGGCAGGGTAAAAAGGGACAACACCAGCGGATGCACTGCAAATCGTCGGGATGATGTACGCATCATCAACACTCCACATAAAACAACCAGGGCCAACACCACCGACATCCCTGTCTGACCTCGCCAGACCCGGTGCAAAGTGATGGAGTTCATTGGCATGAACAGTCGTCCATGCCCCATCACCCCGAACATCAGTGCATTACGGCAGGCCCTGCGTTGTGCTATGCCACTCGCAGCCATCAATAACAAAAGCGCCGTACCGACTGACATCGGGACGGCGCAATACTAAATGCAAATCATTTTTATTTGCAAGAGTGAATCAGGTATTCTTTCGCATCCGCTTAATTATCCATCACATCATGACGGGTCTGGTGATAGGCCTCTTCACTCTTGCCCCGGCGCCAGTACGGCACGGCGTAGAGCGACTGGCGATCCACCTCGAGCACGGAACGAAAATGGCGGCGCAGCGGCAGCACCAGCGCCTCTTCCCCACCCAGCCAGAAGAAGCCACCATCGCGCACCAGCGGCAGAGCAATCACATGCTCCAGCAGGCCGCTGGACTCGGGCTCGCCGACAAACCAGTGACAGCGCACCCCGACCGGCAGCGTCAACGGCTGAGCATCGGCCTGATCCGGCACCAGAATCGCAATTTCCCCTCTGGCATCGGCAGGCATCACCTCACACATCGCCATGATGGCGGGCAAGGCGGTGAGATCCCCCACCAGGCAGTAGTGATCGGCCGGTTGCAGCATGGGGTTGGGGCCACCCGGCCCGGAGAGGATCACCTTCTCTCCCGGCTTGGCATGGGTAGCAAAGGCGCTGGCGGGCCCGCCGTCACCGTGCAGCACGAAGTCGATATCAATTTCCTGCTCATCACGGCGAAACGCGCGGATGGTGTAGGTGCGGATCACCGGCTTGTCAGTCGGGTCACTCCAGCGCGGGCCGCTCGGGGTCATGGCAGGCAGCACCGGCTCTACCTGATGGGGCTGGGCCAGCATCACCTTGATATGGGCCCCACCGCAGGTAAAGGGATAGTCAGCCAGTTCGCTGCCACCAAAGGTGATGCGACGCAAATGGGGGGTGATCTGGGTAATGGCTTTGACAGTCAGCAGACGGGGGCGATTGGGAGGCAGAGATGGGGACACGATGGGGCTCCTCGTTGAGTGTGTCGCCCATGCTACACGCAAATAGGAATCACTATCAAATAAGATTGTTTCTCGTCTAATAGCTACAAGATGGATTCAAACATCCCCAACCACTGGCGTCCACACCCCAATCCAGACATAGGCTTTATGCACGCTAGCTCCATGATTGGGCAAAGAAAGCAGCCGGACAACGCCACAATTACAAAGGGTTCCATTTGCTTATTTCGACCATAGTTTTTCGAGATCAAATTTTATTTCCCAATAAGTTTCCTATCCTTAGTGAAGCAGTTAATGTAAGCACAGGATGCCAAACAGGATTGTATGATGGATGACCAAATCCTGATTATTGATGATGACGATCTCTCCCTCCCCGACGCACAGCAAGCGGGCTGGAAGGTGATGATTGTTGACGATGAGCCTGAAGTGCATCGCATCACCAAAATCACCTTGAACAAATTCGAGTTTGACAATCGCCCCATCGATTTTCTGCATGCCTATTCCGCGGCACAGGCCAAAGAGTTGCTGGCCACCACCCCGGACGTTGCTCTGTTGCTGCTGGACGTGGTGATGGAGGTCGACCACGCCGGCCTCGATGTCGTCAAATACGTCCGTGAAGATCTGCAAAACAAGATGGTACGCATCGTGCTGCGTACCGGCCAGCCCGGCCAGGCGCCGGAAGATGACGTGGTCACCAACTACGACATCAACGACTACAAGGATAAAACCGAGCTCACCTCCCAGAAGCTACGCACCCTGCTGCGGGCCAGCCTGCGATCCTATCGGGATATCCGCACCCTGGAGAGTAACCGTCAGGGGCTGGAAAAAGTCATCGAAGCCTCCAAGGGGATCTTTGAGAAACGGGCCTTGCGCCAGTTTGTCGAAGGCGCCCAGGAGCAGCTCAGCGCCTTGCTCCATCTGGGGGAAACCCAGATATACGACGTCAAGCAATACGCCTATGAGGTGAAGGATCAAGTATTGGAGCCCCTGCTCCCCGGCCATCCCGCCATGCTCCTCACGGACGCGCCGGAGATCCTGCGCCAGGCCATGAGCAAGCGCAGCAATGTCTATAACGCCACCCAGATGGTGCTCTACTGCCAGAATCCGCGCCACCATCTGCTGTTCCACATCGAGACCACCCGCCAGCTCAGCCAGATCGATACCAGTCTGCTGACCCTGTTTACTGAAAACATCATAGTGGCGCTGGAGAATATCCGGCTCAATGAGGTGATCGCCGACAACCAGCGGGAGATCATCTATCGCATCGGCGAACTGGTCGAAACCCGTTCAAAAGAGTCAGGACTGCACGTCAAACGGGTCGCGCTCTATACCGAACAATTCTGCCACCTGATGGGCATGAGCGAAGAGCAGAGCGAGCTGGTGAAACGTGCCTCGCCGCTCCATGACATTGGCAAGGTGGGAATTCCCGATGCCATCTTGCACAAGCCGGGCAAGCTGACACCGGAGGAGTGGGAGATCATGAAAACCCACGCCCAGCTCGGGCAGGATATGCTCTCCGGCAGCGATCTAGCGCTGTTTCAGATTGGTGCCACCATCGCAGGTAATCACCATGAGAAGTGGAATGGCAGTGGCTATCCCCGCGGTTTGAAGGGGGCCGATATTCCGCTGGAGGGGCGGATTGTGGCACTGGCTGACGTGTTCGATGCCCTGGGTTCGGATCGCTGCTACAAGAAAGCGTGGCCGCTGGACAAGGTGCTGGCCCTGATTGAAGAGGAGAAGGGGCAGCATTTCGACCCCCAGCTGGTCGAGCTGATGATGGCCAATCTGGACAAGTTCCTCGAGATCCGCGAGCAGAACAAGGATGTCTATATCGGCGAACACTGATAGCCAGCTTGTTCTGTTTATGAATTCAAAAAAACCGCCCTGCTCATCAGGGCGGTTTTTTATCTCTGGCATCACGCCACTTCAGTACGAGGGTTACTGCTCTGGCAGATTGAGATCCAGCTTGGCGGCTGGTTGTCCTGCTTGCTGATTCTCGGCCTGCGCAGCGGCCAGAGCACGCTTCAGGGCACGCCGTTTTTGTATCACCACAAACCCGACCCCACCCAATACCGCCAGCAGCACACCACCACCCGCCAATGCCCAGATCAGCCAGCCCATTTCCTCCTCTGCCGGGGCTTGATGGGTCGCCTCAGCACTGGAGGCCGGTGCGGCGGCCGACACCACCTCTACAGGAGGCGGCGGTGGCGGGAAGACATTGAAGGTTTTCACCGGCAACTCGATTTTCAGCTCACGGCCGAGGCGAGTGGTGCCATAGAGGGTTGCTTTCACCTCATGCTGACCGACCTCCTTGATGTTGGAAAGATCGATATCAAGCTTGGGGTCGCTGGCAGTCTCGCTGAACTCGTAGAGGCCGCCCACATTGCTGGTCACACTCCCCTTGATCACCACGGAGGCGGGATCCAGCTCATCACGGTCGATTAGCAGTGAGAGCTTGGCTCCCAGCTCTTCCGAAGGCGGCGACAAGTTATAGCTGAACGGATAGGGGTAAAGCAGCACATCCTGATAACGGGCACGGACAAACACCTGATTGCCCGTGCTGAACATGGCGCGGTACTTGCCACCGGGAATATCCTGCAGCGTCACTTCCGCCGTCATGATGCCATCGCCTGGCACCTCATCTAGCCCCTTGCCATCATCACGATAGTGGCCAAGTACTTGATCCAGCACGACCTCTTTCTTATCGGCATCGCTGAACGATTGCAGCTTGACGGTCATGCCAAGGTCAGAGAGATAGTATTTATCTTTCGGCGGCTGACTATTGATCAGCAACCACGCCTTGAGCTTGACCACCTCCCCCTGATAGAGCTGCATCGGCAGGGCGGCGATATCGAGCCGGATATCGGAGAGAATGCGCACCCGGTTGTCGGGATCCACCTCGCCAATCGCCTGCCAGGGGCCCGGCATAGGATTGCGCAGGGTAATGAGATCATGCTCCGGCAGCGCCAGCCAACCCACATCTGCGGGTTTGACCTTGCCCACGTAAAGCTTGCTGCCATCGGGGCGAACCAGGATCACGGACGGGGTGCCCGGCTTGCGCTTGATGATGAAGGTTATCTCCTTAACCCCATAATCGATGCGAAAGCGGTTATCCAGCAGCGGAATATCGGAAGGGGCAAATACCTCGGTCGCCGTCGCCCCCAGCGAGAGCAACAACAGCAGACCGGCACACCACTTGCTCATTGCCGCCACAGACAACTTCCTCCTTTCTTCTGTACCAGATCCAGTCTCGCCTCGTGCAGGGCCTGAACCTCGGTGCTGGCACGCACCACCTTGAGGGCGGGTCGGTTGCTCTCTAACCGGCGAATGCTGGTGTCCTGATTGCTTTCGTTTTCGTTGCTCTCGGTGGCCAGATTGAGTTTGGTCTGGCCGCCGGTCATCAGCAGGTAGACGTCCGCCAGGATCTCCGCATCGAGCAGAGCCCCGTGCAGGGTACGGTGGGAGTTGTCGATACCGTAACGATCGCACAGCACATCCAGGTTGTTGCGCTTGCCGGGGAAGAGATCCCGCGCCATCGCCAGGGTATCTGTGATGGTGCAGATATCCGCCGTCTTGAAGTTGAGTCCGAGCTTGCTGAACTCGTAGTCCATGAAGCTCACGTCAAACGGCGCGTTGTGGGCAATCAGTTCGGCGCCGCGGATGAAGTCGAGGAATTCATCGGCAATCTGGCTGAACGACGGTTTGTCACGCAGAAACTCGTCGGTGATACCGTGCACCTGGATCGCTTCCGGGTCAACCAGACGATCAGGCTTGATATAGACGTGATAGTGGTTACCGGTCAGCTTGCGGTTGATCACCTCCACACAGCCGATTTCGATAATGCGGTGCCCCAGATAGACAGGGCCGCCCGCCGTATTCATACCTGTGGTTTCAGTATCCAGAATGATCTGGCGATTCAGTTGGGGTGTGTTCATGATCCAATCTATGTCAAACTTCGGCTTTACTTACTCGCTAGTTTACCCCAAGCCTCATGTTAAAACAGATTGATTGCTCATGTTAAAACAGATTGATGTCTATACCGACGGCTCCTGCCTCGGCAATCCGGGCCCGGGTGGTTACGGGGCCGTCATGGTCTACGGCAAGCACCGCAAAGAGATTTCCGCCGGATTCAAGTTGACCACCAATAACCGGATGGAGCTGATGGCCGCCATCATGGGGCTGCGCACCCTCAACGAACCGTGCAAGGTGCGCCTCACCACCGACAGCCAGTATGTGCGCCAAGGGATCACCCAGTGGATCATCGGCTGGAAGAAGAAAGGGTGGATGACCGCCAACCGGCAACCGGTCAAGAACGTCGATCTCTGGAAGGAGCTGGATGCGGAAGTGGGTCGCCACCAGATTGAGTGGCTCTGGGTGAAGGGTCACTCCGGCCACCCGGAGAACGAACGGTGCGACGAGCTGGCCAGAGAGGCCGCCTGCGGCAAGGATCTGGCCGAAGATACCGGCTACCAGCCCTGACGGGCCATTCCCGGTGTGGCGAGGGACTTTGGCAGTTGCCAGCGCCGCCGCACCGGGATCAGTGGAAAGCGCCGTTTACGGGCCGCAATCACGTATACCGATGCAAATGCCCTGCAATAATCCCGCCCGATACTCTCCCGCCACCAACTGTGCCAGCTCTGTTTCCCCATAAACGAGTAACCGAAACGCTCGTCGAACATCACCTCGCATCCCAGCAGATGCAGCCAGTCCGTCACCCGCCCCGGGGTGAACATCCGTGCCGACCAGGGCATTCTGCGCCGCAAGAACGGCACACAGTGACCGATCCCGACCAGACTCATGGGGTTATAGCCACTGATGATCAGCCAACCATCGTCGGTCAACACTCTTTCGGCTTCGCGCAACACTTGGTGGGGATCGGCGGAGAAATCGAGGCAGTGAGCCAGCAGGCAGGCATCGACGCTGCCGGTCCGCACCGGCAGATCGAGGGGATCGCCATACATGTCGAGCAACCGCCCGCCGGGGGCGACCCCGATCTGGTGACGAATGGAGGAGCGTTTGCAGGAGAGTTCAGCGCTCAGAGCGCCAATTTTCAGCAGATGATACCCAAACAGATTGGGACACCAGTTGTCGAGCCGATCCTGGATCTCGGCCGCTACCCAGTCCCCCATAGGCAATGCAGACCAGCTGGTCGGGATCTCGATTTGTTGTTCGGTACGTGCCACCTGCATAATAGGGCTCAACTCGGGGTTTCGAACGCCATCCTGTTATATAAGATACCCTCCCTAAAGAGAAGCAGACTCATGTATCCAGTGATCACAGTTCCAGCCTTTAATGACAACTACATCTGGTTGATCCGCCACGAAAATCACTGCCTGGTGGTCGATCCGGGCGATGCCGCACCCGTGCTGGAGCGGCTTGAGGCATTGGGGCTGGTGCTCGATGCCATCCTGCTGACCCATCACCATCACGACCATGTCGGGGGTGTCACCGACCTGCTTGCCCATTTCCCCCACGCCCGGCTCTATGGCCCCAAACTTGACCCGATGCCGGATCACCACGGTCAGTGGCTGGAAGATGGCGATCAGATCAACTGGCACGGCCTCGCCCTCGAGGTGATCCATGTGCCCGGGCACACTCGCGGCCACATCGCCTACCACGGCAACGGCATGCTGTTTTGTGGCGATACCCTCTTCTCGGCCGGTTGTGGCCGCCTGTTTGAAGGGACGCCGGAGCAGATGTACCACTCGCTGCAACGACTCGCCGCCCTGCCCGATGAGACACTCATTTATTGTGCCCACGAGTACACCCTCTCCAACCTGCGTTTTGCCTATGCGGTCGAACCGGACAACCCGGCGATCCACAGCCAGATCGGGCTGATCAGCAAACTGCGGCAACAAGGGCTGCCAAGTCTGCCAACCCGGCTGGGTGACGAACGCACTTTCAACATTTTTCTGCGATGCGAACAGGATTCAGTGAAATTTTCTGCTGAAAAACATGGGCTAAAATGCGTGGAAAATCCGGTAGATACCTTCACCATCCTGCGTCAGTGGAAGGACGTTTTTTGAACAAACCTTGATCAGGGGGCCATTGCCCCTTATGATGCGAGCTGTTTTTCCTAAAAATGACCGGAACGAGATGAAGGTACGAACGGCCTTATTGGCAGCGCTGTTGCTCAGCGGCTGCCAAAACCTGAGCCATCAGGATGACCGGGCGCTAACGGCAATCGAGCCGATCAAGTCCCCCCAGGTCAAGAAAAAAGCGCATAAAAAACACTCTTCCCATTTCCTGTTTGGCGATGAACAGCTGGACGAAATGGAAGATACGGACAATCTGTGGGTGCGTATCAGCGATGATATGCAACTGGAAACTCCGGACAATCCGCGCATCCGCCAGCAACGTGAGTGGCTGTTGCGCAATGATAAGCATCTGGCGACCATTGCCAGCCGGGCTGAACCCTACCTCTATCTGATGGTAGAGGAGATTGAACGGCGTGAGCTGCCAATGGAGCTTATTACTGTCCCGATGATCGAGAGCATGTTTGATCCTCATGCCCGATCCCGCAGCAATGCCGTCGGACTCTGGCAGTTTGTGCCAGCGACAGGCAGAAACTTCGGTCTGCGCCACGACAACTGGTATGACGGACGGCGCGATGTGCTGGCCTCCACCAATGCGGCGCTCGACTATCTGGAGTACCTGAACCGCTTCTTTGACGGTGACTGGCTGCAAACGCTGGCCGCCTATAATGCCGGTGAAGGTCGGGTGCGCAACGCCATCCAGCGTAACCAGCGCGCAGGCAAACCGACCGACTACTGGTCGCTCGATCTGCCCCGCGAAACCCGGATGTATGTGCCCAAGATCCTCGCCATGGCTGACATGATCAGCAATGCGGACAAGTACAATATCCAGTTGCCGGTGCTCGCCAACGAGCCGAAGCTGCGAGTGGTGGAGACCGGCAGCCAGATCGATCTGAATGTGGCCGCCCAACTGGCCGGTCTGCGCACGTCACAGCTCAAGGAGGTCAATCCGGCCCTGAGCCGTGGCGTGATGTCGCCCCGTGGCCCTTACCGCCTGCTGGTACCGGTAGAGTATGCCGATACTCTGGAGCTGGCACTGGCCGATCTGCCCAAGAGCGAGCGTATTCGTACCCGCTCCTATCAGGTCACCAGTGGCGATACCCTATCGCGTATCGCCCAGAATCATGGCGTCAGCGTGAACGAGCTGAAGCTGGCCAACAATCTGCGCAGCAACAACCTGCGTCGCGGTCAGCAACTGGTGATCCCGACCCACGGTCAGGTCAGCAGCAAGGCCAGCTCCGCCAGCAAACCGCAACAGCTGGCAAGCCGTGGCAGCAGCCAGAAGGCCAAAGTCAGTTACAAGGTGCGCTCGGGTGACAACCTGTGGAGCATCAGCCAGGCGCACGGCGTCTCCCACGAAGAGCTCGCCAAGTGGAACGGTCTGAATGCCAAGTCGGCGCTCAAGCCAGGCATGAAGCTGGTGGTCTATCCCAAGCAAGGGAAGAAGAGCGACAAATCGATGGTGTATCAGGTTCGCCGTGGCGACTCCATCTCCTCCATCGCGGCTCGCTTCCAGGTGGCCATCAACGATGTGATGCGCTGGAACCAGCTGGATAAAGGGGATTACCTCAAGCCCGGTCAGGAGCTGACCCTGTTTGTGAAGAACAACAGCTAAGCCTCACCGCTTGAACCCGATAAAAAACGGGGCCTGTCATCTGACTGGCCCCGTTTT
The DNA here is from genome assembly GCF_019046985.1 of Aeromonas sp. FDAARGOS 1417. Classification (NCBI taxonomy): domain Bacteria; kingdom Pseudomonadati; phylum Pseudomonadota; class Gammaproteobacteria; order Aeromonadales; family Aeromonadaceae; genus Aeromonas; species Aeromonas sp. FDAARGOS 1417. The sequence goes on from NZ_CP077221.1 coordinate 1,448,230, forward strand.
TTATTACTGCGGCTAACCGCTACTGTGTCTGAGCCGCCGACTAAAACAATGGCTTGGCGCCGCCTGCGGATGCACCACCGCTCGGCAGGCAAAACTATCACCGCTATTCCCAGAGCCTTGTCGGCACCACCATCAGCACGGTGCGCTGACCGATCGCCACGTTGGCATTGGGAAAGACCACCGCCTCACGCGGCTTCTCGACCGTGTAGCGCAGCTCACCATCCTCGGCCAGCACGAACCCTTGGGGGAATTCGGTGAAGTTGTCGACATCGCTGGCGAACAGGAAGCGAAAGTCCGCCGATTTTTTGGTGATCACCCGATCGATGGCAAACAGGGTGAAATCATCCGCCCGCCACGGCTCCAGCGCCACCTCATCCTGAGTGACCAGCTCTTGCAGCGCTTGGCGGGTTTCGATAAAGCGGGTCATATCGTTCTCGCCAAACGGGCGCACCTTGCCCAACTCCACCGTAAAGGCGTGGGCACCATGCTGGCGGGAGCTGTAGTAGCTGAAGGTCGTGGTCGGGCTGGCGGAGAGCAGAATAGTACGCACCCCGCAGGCGCCGAGGAACTGCACCTGCTCGCGGCAGTGGGGCCGCTCGTGGGGGAAGGGGTAGACGGCAAACTTCTCGTGGCGCGAACCGCGAATGGCGGTGTGCAGGTCGTAGTGGTAACGGGGACGAGCCGGATTGGCAAAGAAGCGGCTCACATACTGCTCGAGGCGCATGGCGCGGATCCGCTCCCGATTGCAGAGCCCCTCTCCCTTGCTGTGGGCTCCGGAGAAGAGCCGGTTCATGTTCTCCTCCACCTCCCGCAATCCCAGATTCATCGCCGCCGGATTGCCAAACAGGAACAGCACCCGATGGCAGGCACTCAGCTCGCCTGAGAGCAGACGGCTCAGCAGCTGGTTGCAGATCTCGATGGGAGCGGTCTCGTTGCCGTGGATACCGCAGGAGAGGACGATATCCTTGCGCCCTCCCGGCTGGTCGTCCGCGCCACTGGCAGGCTCCAGACAGAGCACGCCCGTATCCCAGACGCTGACCCGCGCACCATCGGGCAGGGCAAATTCAAAGGGCTCAAGCTGCCACTCATGGCTACGGGTCAAGGTCAAAAAATCGTGCTGGGGAATCATCCGTCTCACCCTCTTGCGCTGGAATACTATGGACGGATTATACGCAAGGCATCGCGGCTTAAAATCGTTTTTTAAACAAATTCAAACATTAACGATACAAGTGTGATAACAATCGAACGACGACAGCAATGGCAGTAGCAATGTGGAATAAAGAGGAGAGGAAAAAGGACCAACAAATAACAGGGGGAAAACGGGGGATATAAAACAGACAATGACAGACTTGGCGGCCGGGCGCCACGGGGCAGAACAGCAAACGACTCAGCAGAAAAACAAGGCATCCATGCCCGGCAGATCAACCACGCCAGAACGGCTTGGTGGTCTCTTGATAACGGTCAGCTTCGTTCAGGCCGATATCTTTGAGCAGGTACTCGGGCAGCTCGGAGAGCTGGCGACGGCTGCGGCTGCGCTCCAGCCAGGTCAGAACAGTCATTTTAACGCGAGCAACCAGATTCAATTGGCTGGAATGCTGGTAACCGGTTTCGGTATAAGTCATGTTTGCCATGATGTGGCTCCTCTGAATATTTGTTTACGCACTGGGCTTTATTTGATGCGCAAAGCTTAGTCAGGGAGCAGGGCCGACTCAATTGACGAATTTTGATACGTTACATTAGGAAAACTAATAGTAAAAAACTGACTGATACAATTTTAATACTTTGATTTATAAAGAATAATTAAGTCACTATTCGACCATCAACGGCCCGCAGCATATTGTGCTGCATGGCACCACCTTACATATGCAATTTACCGCATTGCCTATGCACTCGCCAACGGACGTGCCATGGGTTGCAACCCCGTCATTACATTCGATTGTTAATTTGTCGATCTCTTTACGATCTTAAATCAACATCACGAAACATAAAAAAAACTTACTTTTCCTCCCGCGCAGCTCCCTCGATGAAGACCCGAAAAGGCCCCTCTTGGCGCGCAACCGGCATACTGGTATGGTTATTTATACAGTAGTTTATTCCCCTGCCCTGACGCCATCGTTTATGCCGTCAGCGGCGGATGAAACCACAGGATCATCGATGGATACCTTTACCCCGACCGCCGCCCTGCGTCAACAGATGGCCGCCATTGAAGCCTCTCTCAACCAGCTGGCCGATCTGCTTGGCCAACTCGATCTGCAGGAGGCTCATGTCTATCCTCTCCCCCCGGTTGCACAGGGAGAAGAACACGACCCGATCGAGCAAATTGAGGTGGGCTATCTCAACGGTGAAGCCGCGCTGGCGGCCACCCTCGCCGCCTATCGGGACCACAGCGCCCGCCCCGGCTGCTCCACCAAGGCGACTCATCGGCTGCCCGGCTGGTTGCGCTTTCCTGCCGCCGCAGCCCCCTTGCTGCAACCGCTGATCGACCAAATAAACCAGCACAAGCTCGATTTCAAGGCGCTGGTGCAGCAGGCGGGGGGACGGGACGAGAAGTTCGAGCTGGTACATACCGCTCTGCCCGGGGTGATCACCTTGCAGGTCTACCGCAAACTGACCCTGTTGGCGGGGGAGCTGCAATCCCTCGGCTTTACCTGGGCTGACAAGCAGACCATCAATCGCCTCAGTCGCGAGCAGGTGCTTGAGATGCTGGAGCGCAGCCGCCGCTATATACCGGCCCTCTCCAACAACGAGGAGTGGAGCAAGATGGTGGATCAGGAGGTGTACGACATTCGCCGTCTGCCCGCCGATGCCGAGCTGCGGATCCGCCGCCCGGTCAAGACTCACCCGATGATCAACCTGCTCTGGCTGGAGCGCACCCCGCGCAAGCAGCAGATCAAGGCGAGCCTGCCCCTGCTGCTCTGCTCCGATACCCCGCCTGCAGTCACCCATCTGGGCAACTATCCTCCCAAGAGCCGGCAGGCGCGGCGAGATCGCAAGATTGGCGGTGAGCCCATCATCGAGCGGCTGCACCTCTATCTCTATCAGGGGTGACTGGATCTGGGATAGCTGGATCTGGGATAACCGGGCCGCCTTACCGCGATAAACGACGAATCCCGCATCTGCGTCCCAAACGAGAAAAGGGAGAACATCTCTGGATGTTCTCCCTTTTCTGTATCGATAGGCGGTATGAAAGGTGGCGTCGCCAATCAGCCCATCAGCAGGGCCCGCAGGCTCTCCACATCCAGCCCGCGCACCTCGGACTGGCCGCTCAGCAGGCCATCGGCCAGCGCCCGCTTCTCGTCGTGCAGGGCGACAATCTTCTCCTCCACCGTCTGCTCGCACACCAGCCGGTACACGGTCACCGGCTGGGTCTGGCCCATCCGGTGGGCCCGATCGCTCGCCTGATCTTCCACTGCCGGGTTCCACCAGGGATCGAGGTGCAGCACGGTATCGGCCTGGGTGAGGTTGAGACCGGTGCCCCCCGCCTTGAGGCTGATGAGGAACAGCGGCACTTCCTCATGACGAAAACGCAGGATGGAGTCCTGACGGGACTTGGCAGAGCACCCCCCATCCAGATAGCAGTAATCCCAGGACTTCTGCTCGATGCGGGCCCGCAACAAACTCAGCAGATCGACGAACTGGCTGAACACCAGCACCCGATGACCACCGTCGATCGCCTCTTCCAGCAGGGCCATCGCCTCATCCAGCTTGCTGCTGGTTTGTGACCACTCGGGCATCACCAGCTCCGGTGAGCAGCAGAGACGGCGCAGCCGGGTCAGGCCACTCAGCACATGCATCAGGGCGCGGCCATCGGCGCTTTGCACCTGCTGCACCACTTCCCGCCGGGTCGCCTCGTAGAGCTGACGCTCCTCGGGGGAGAGGCTGATGTGGTGGATGATCTCGGTCTTGTCCGGCAGCTCGGTCAGCACCTGCTGCTTGAGACGACGCAGGATGAAGGGGCTGATCACCGCCCGCAGCAGCGCCATGTGCTGGGGATCCTTGACCGCCTTGCCAAAACGGCGCTTGAACTCGCCAAGGCTGCCGAGCAGCCCCGGGTTGATAAAGGTGAAGAGGCTCCACAGCTCCCCCAGATGGTTCTCGATGGGGGTGCCGGAGAGGGCGAGGCGAAAATCGCCGTCGAGCTGGAACAGCAGCTTGGCGCGCTGGGTACCGGCGTTTTTGATCTGCTGCGCCTCATCGAGCACCATACTGGACCAGCGGCGGGACTTGAGCGCCTCCGCCAGGCTGCCGAGCATGCCGTAGTTGATGAGGATCACCTGACCGGCCTTGGCCTCGCGAATCATCCCCTCCCGCTCGGCCGGGTTCTCGAACACCACCACATCCAGTTCGGGGGCAAAACGAGTCACCTCCTCCTGCCAGTTGGTGACCACTGACTTGGGTACTACCACCAGCGCAGGGCCAAGGTGCTGGCGCATCCGCAGCACGATAAGCGCCTGCAGCGTCTTGCCCAGACCCATGTCATCGGCCAGACAGGCACCAAAACCGTGATGGGCCAGGGTCGCCATCCAGCGCACCCCCTCTTTCTGATAGTCCCGCAGGGAGGTAAGCAGCTCGTCCGGGCACTCGACCTCCTGCTGCCACTCCTGCTGCAGGGATTGCCACGCCGCATCCCCTTCGGTGGTAATGACCGAGAGCAGACGAGTGAGCGGATAGGCCAGCTTGTTGTTGATGCGCTGCTCTTCATCGAGCATGGCCCCCAGCATGGTGAGCCGCTCCACTAGCTTGTCGCTCAGCATCAGGCTGGTCTTCTCGTCGAGCTGAACGGTGCGCTGCCCCGGGGTCATCTGGCGCAGAATAAGGCGCAGGTCGAGGATCTGGTGCTCATCGAGGGCCAGTGCCCCTTCGACCTGGAACCAGTCCTGCCGCCGCTCGATGCGCAGGCTCAGAGCCGCTTCATCAAGGCTCTTGAGGCGGGCGCTGTCCTGATGCCAGTGAATGACCACACCGGCATCCACCAGCTCGGGCAGGGCATTGACCAGCGCCAGCGCCTGCTCCCCCTGCAGTAGCCACTCGCTGCCGGGCAGGCCGATGGGCAATTGATTGCGCAGCAACTGGGCCTGCAGCTTCTCGGCCCCGAGATCCCGCTGCCAGTAGTGGTACGCCTTGATCCCCTGCCGCACGATCGCCTCCCCCTTGCCAAGGGGCTGGGGCGGCAGATCCTCAAAGCGGGTCACCAGCTTGACCGACAGCTGACCATCCTGCCAATCCAGTTGCACCGAAGGAATGCCCGGCCAGGGAGCCAGTTCGGCGTTGCCGCTAAGCCCCGCAACCTGACTGTGCCAAGGCAACTCGGGAATGGCGTCCAGCGTGCGTTGCAGCTCGGCCAGCCCTTCGGCGGGCAGTAGCGGGATGGATTCGAGCGCTGGCAAGCGGTCGAGCAGCGGCTGCGGGGTGAGGATCAGCTGCCACAGATCTTGCGCCAGCGGCATGATATGGGCCCCGCGGGCGGCCGCATCGGGGCAGAGCTGCGCGCTCATCCCCTGTTCGGTGGCCACCACCTGCAGCAGGGGAGCGCTGATAGCCAGTTGCAGCTTCTGCCCCTTGGCGTTGAACAAGCGGGGGTGATCGGCCAGCGGCGCCCAGACATCCCGCGGCAGTCGTCCCATCACCCGTGGCAGGGTGCGAACCAGTGCCCAGTCATGCTCGTCGAGCATGGCGGCATACTGGGTAGAGAGCAGGGCCGGATCGACCCGGCGACCGGCGGTCCACTCCCCCTTGGTGCTCAGCTTCTGGATCTTGCACTCCAGCTCGGGGCCCTCGGCATGGAGCAGCCACACCAACCGCTCCTGCGGCTTGCGCACGCCACTGGAGCGTCCCAGCCCCTGCAACCAGTTGAGCCAGCTGGCAGAGGCCGCGGTTTTATCCTCGTCCCCGTCATCATCCTGCTCATCACTGCCCTCTTGCGCACTCTCCTCACTGCCGCGCAATTGGCACAAGGGCGCCCCTTTGGCCACCTCGCCCAACAAGATGCGCAGCAGATCCTGACAAAAGGCCATCAGGCGATGATGGGGTTCGGCATCGAGCAGATGGGAGAGATCCCACTTGTGCAACATGGCCACCTGCGCGCTCTGGGCACCGTGACGGGCCAGCGCGCAGAGATCGAGCCAGAGATAGCCCCAGTGGAGCTCCTCCACCGGCAGTTGCAGGGTATCAAACAGGCCAACCGCCTGACCGTGGCGATCACCCGCCCACTGGCTGAGCAGGTCGGCAAGCAGGGGGAACTGGCCAGTCAGACTGCGCTGCCACTTCTTGCGCTGTTCGCTGGCGATGACGGGATCGGCCTGCTGCAACCAGCCAAGCCAGAGCAGGGCGCTGAATGAACGGGGCCACTGGCCCGCCTCACCCTCATCGGTTGCCTGCCACTGGCCCAGCGCGGTGAGCAGTCGCTCGCCAAGCGGGCCGCTCTGGCTCTGCTGGGCCAGCGCCTGCAGGGCTGGCCAGCCGGGGGCGGCATCCTTGTCCTCGCCGGTTGGCGATGTGCTCTCGCCATCCCCGCAGAGCCAGCGCCACTCCGCCTCGAACGCTTTGGCCCGGGCCTGCACCTCGGGGGTGCAGCGCACCAGCGCATTGGCCAGCGGCCAGCGCTCTTCATAGGGGGCATCGAGCAAGAGTTGCAGCGAGAAGTGCTCCAGCAACATTTGCTGCCAGGCGGGGCTGGAGCCCGCCAGCAACTGGTGAGCGTCCGGGGTATCGAGCAGGGTCAGTAGATCGCTGGCCGAGAAATAGGTGGGGATCTCCCCCGCCTTGCCGCGGCAGAGCTCGCGCACCACCGCATGGGTAAGATCCTGCCCGGTCAATGAGGGCACCCGGCTCCAGTCCGGCGCCGGGCAGAGACCGGAACGCACCCCCAGGATCAGCGCCAGCGTCCCTTCGGCGGTCAGGCTCCACTGCTGCTCCCCGCGCAATCTGACCAGTCCTGCATCCTGCAATCGGGTCAGTTTATCGATCAGGGCATGGCCTATCGCCAGTTGTTCTTGCAGCAAACGGGTACTGGCAACGCGCTGCAATTGCAGGGTGGCGAGCAGGGCATAACTATCCGAAGAGAGGGTGGACGCAGACATCAAGACTCACGGGCAAGTGCAAAAGCGGAATTTTAACGGTAAAGCGCCAGCGGCTCGACCCTTTACCGTGAAATAACTCAAAAAAAAACGGCCATCCGTGATGACCGTCGAAAGTAACGAAGGAAATAGCCGGATTTACCAGTTATCTCCCACAGCGGGAAAATCGGGAGCGCTAGCCCCTAATTCGTGGAGCCAATGCTAGAGGTTGGCGCCCGAAAAAGCTTTGAAGCGGATCACAGTTGAAAAGGATTTCTGAAAACGGTTTCAATTTTTAGCGGCAAAAAACCGTGATTTCGCGCCAAATGAGCCATGTTCCAACCCCTCCTGCTCACCCGGCACAAGCGGTAGAAAACCCTATAACGGTCGCTTGTCGAACGCCCTTGTGCGGGCAGCTGTCAGCTGTATAGCTTCATCAGAACCTGCCACCCCTAGGCTAGATTTCAGGGCCACCGGACATGGCCGAGATGGGCCAGGAGAGCACGAATCTGCTCCCTCCCCGCCCGGTAGCTTGGCACACCGCGCTGCCGCCGTGGGCCTCGGCAATCGCCTTGACCACGGCGAGTCCGAGTCCGCTGCCGCCGCTCTTGCGCGAGCGTGACGGATCTCCGCGACGAAACGCATCGAAGATACAGGCGGCGACCTCCTCGCTAATGCCAGGTCCCTCATCTTCCACACTCAGGACACACACTCTCTCCGAGCGATGCAGCCGCACGGTCAGCAGGCCAGGCAGCGCGTGCTTCTGGGCATTTTCCAACAGCGCCATCAGAGCCTGACGGATACGAAACAGATCGCAGCAGACATGAAGTTCGCTATCCAGCTCCCGCTGCAACACAAATCCGCTCGCCGCCAGAGGGCTGGCAAACGCCTCAAGCACCACGGCAAGCTCGTCGGCCAGCCTGACCTCGGTCCGCTGCAACTCCAGATGGCCACTGTCGTTGAGGCTCAATACCCGCAAATCCTCGATCAGGTGATTGAGCCCCTCCACCTGACGCAGCAACCCCTCGAAGAGTTCGCTACTGGGAGGAAATACCCCTTCGGCCAGCCCCTGCAAGCGGCCGCGCAAAATGGTCACCGGAGTGCGCAATTCGTGGGCGATGGCGGCATTCCAGAACTCCCGCTCGCGGGTCATGCTCTGCAGTCGCTCGGCCATGGCGTTGAAGTCGCGCACCAGTTGCGCCGTCTCCCCGATCGCCTGCTCATCCTCCGGCACGCGGGCATCGAGTTTGCCCTCGGCCACCTCGCGCAGGCTGGTTGCCACCGAGTTAAGCGGGGTCAGGATGCGGCGAGAGAGGCGAACCGCCACGTACAGCGCCATCCCCAATGCAATGAGAATGGTGGAGCCGATCCATAACATCTCGACTCTGGAGGGCACCCAGGTCTCGGAGATGCTGCCCGGCACAAACGCCACGGCGATGCCATAAAACACATAGGTGCCGATCACCGCGAGGGAGATGATACCAAGCGTCATCAGACCCAGAGAGCGGATGATCTGCCTGCGAAGGCCGGGCGCCGATTTCATGCATCGCCCCCGAAGCGATAGCCAACGCCCCAGACACTGGCGGGGACCCCCTGAATGCCGTGTGTCTCCAGTTTTTTGCGCAACTTGCTGATGTGGCTATCCACCGTACGCTCCTGGGTATCCCCCTCCGGCAAGCAGTGAGTCAGCAATTCGGCGCGACTGAACACCCGTTTCGGCGCCCGCATCAAAGAGGCGAGCAACTTGAACTCGGTCAGGGTCAGCTCCAGCACCTGCTGCTGGTCATCGCGGAAAATGCTGGCCTCGTGGCTCTCCAGATCGATCTGAAACTGGCCGACCCGCAGCACATTCGCCGTGGCAGGCTTTACGGCCCGGGTGCGCCTGAGCACAGCCTGCACTCGCGCCACCACTTCGGCCGGATTAAAGGGTTTGACCACATAGTCATCCGCCCCCATGCGCAGCCCCATCAGCTTGTCGAGATCCTGATCGAGGGCGGTCAACATGATCACCGGCGTATCGCCGCGCGCCCGGATCTCGCTGAGCACCTGCCAGCCATCCAGCTGCGGCATCTGCACATCCAGCAGCAGGAGATCGGGTTTGAATGCCTGCTGCATGGCCAGCGCTTCACGGCCATCGGCGGCGTGCAGGGAGCGCAAGCCATGACGTTGCAGGTAAGCGGCGAGGATGTCGGCGATCTCGGCTTCATCCTCTGCAATCAGTACCAGTGACTGGCCCGCCGGGCTGGCGGAAGCATTGAGATGGGACATAGTCGGACTCGAAAAAAGGTGGCGTTGAACTTTATCATCGCCTCCATGGATTCTCCACAAAGCCTCGAATCATTCGCAATAGCCCCTCGCCATAATGGCCGCTCGATGCACTCTTCGGTCACATCACACCGGAGAGACGGTTTAACGAGGTGAGTGGATGATGTTTGTCAAACAGCGGTATGCGGGCGCCCTGCTCGCCGTCATTGCCGCATTCGGGTTGGCGGGGTGCGATGCCGCGCCGCAAGAGCAGGAGGCACCCGCCCCTCCTCAGGTATCGGTGCTGACTCTGACTGGTCGGGAGCTGGTCATCAGCGAGGATCTGCCCGCCCGGGTGGCGGCACTGCGCAGCGCCGACATTCGCGCCCAGATCAGCGGCATCGTGCAGCGCCGCCTGTTCGAGCAGGGCGCCGAGATCAGCGCAGGCACAGTGCTGTTCCAGATAAACCCGGCCCCCTTCAAGGCCGATGTCGACAGCGCTGCCGCCGCATTGCAACGGGCCGAGGCCGTGCTGGCCCGCGCCCGCATCCAGATTGACCGCCTGAAGCCGCTGCTGCGCACCGACGCCATCAGCCGCCAGACCTATGACGATGCGGTCTCCCAGCGGGATCAGGCGGCTGCAGATGTAGCCCAGGCAAGGGCGACCCTGGCCCGGCACCAGCTGAACCTGCAATTTGCCAGCGTAGAGGCCCCCATCGCCGGACGCATAGATCAGGCGCTGGTGAGTGAAGGGGCCCTGGTGTCGCCAACCGATGCCACCCCCATGGCCCGGATCCAGCAGATTGATCAGGTCTACGTCGATGTGCGCCAACCGGCCTCGGTGCTGGAATCCCTGCGCCAACAGGCTGGCTCAACGGCACCGGAACTGGCGGTGGAGATCCTCGGCAGCAATGGCACACCGCTGGGCATGAAGGGGCACATCCTCTTCTCCGGTATCGAGGTCGATGCCGGAACCGGCGACGTGCTGCTGCGGGTGCTGGTGGACAATCCCGAGAGGCGCCTGTTGCCCGGCCTCTATGTGCAGGCGCGCATCCCCCGTGCCCGCTATGCCAACGCCCTGACCGTGCCCCAGCAGGCGGTAGTTCGCACATCGGGTCAGACCAGCGTGTGGGTGGTGGATGGCCAGGGGCAGGCACAGCTGGTTCCGGTCAACACCGCTGAACTGGTGAGTAGCCAGTACCGTATCGCGTCCGGGCTCAGTGCCGGGCAACAGGTGGTGATCGAAGGGATCGACCGTCTGACCCCGGGGGTTCAGGTCATTGCCTCCCCCTGGCAACCACCCGCTGTCAGCCAACCGGCTGACGGTGGCATTCGCTGAATCGGAGAGTTATCCATGCCGCAGTTTTTTATCCATCGCCCGGTGTTTGCCTGGGTGATCGCCCTGTTCATCGTGCTGGCAGGGGTCATCGCCATCCCCAAGCTCCCCATCTCCCGCTATCCCTCGGTGGCGCCGGTGTCGGTGACCCTCTATGCCACCTATCCGGGCGCCACACCGCAGACCCTGAATGATGCGGTGGTGAGCCTTATCGAGCGCGAGCTGTCGGGAGTGAAGAACCTGCTCTACTTCGAGTCCTCTGTGGACGCCTCGGGCAGCGCGCAGATCACTGCCACCTTCAAGCCGGGCACCGATCCGGAGCTGGCCCAGATGGACGTGCAAAACCGCATCAAGGCGGTCGAGCCTCGCTTGCCACAAGCGGTGCGGCAAACCGGCCTGCAGGTGGAGTCCGCCTCATCCGGCTTTCTGATGATGGTCGGCATGACCTCACCGGATGGCCGCTTCGATGAGGTTGCCCTCAACGACTACATGGCACGCAATATTGTGCAGGAGTTGCGCCGCATCGACGGGGTAGGACGAGTGCAGCTGTTTGGCGCCGAACAGGCCATGCGCATCTGGGTAGATCCGGCCAAACTCGCCGCCTACGGGCTGACCATCAGCGAGGTGGCGCAGGCCATCGAGCAGCAGAACATCCAGATTGCCCCGGGACGTCTCGGTGATGAACCCGCCCTGCCGGGGCAACGCCTGACGGTTCCCCTCACGGTTCAGGGGCAGCTGACAACCCCCGAGGCATTCGCCGCCATCGTGCTGCGAGCAGGTGGTGATGGCGCCAAGCTGGTGCTGGGTGATGTCGCCCGGGTCGAGCTGGGGGCGCAATCCTACGCCTTTTCCAACCGGGAGAACGGCGTGGCTGCCACCAGCGCCGCCATCCAGCTCTCCCCAGGCGCCAACGCCGTGCGTACCGCCGATGCGGTGCGCACCCGTCTCGCCCAGCTCGCCCCCACCCTGCCGGCGGGCATGGCCTATTCGATCCCGTTTGACTCGGCCCCCTTCGTCAAGGTCTCCATCGAAAAGGTGATCCACACCCTGCTGGAAGCCATGGTGCTGGTGTTTCTGGTGATGTTTCTCTTCCTGCAGAACCTGCGCTACACCCTGATCCCGGCCATCGTCGCCCCCATCGCTCTGCTTGGCACCTTCGCGGTGATGCTGTTGGCCGGTTTTTCGATCAACTCCCTCACCATGTTCGGCATGGTGCTGGCCATCGGCATCATAGTCGACGACGCCATCGTGGTGGTGGAGAACGTCGAGCGCCTGATGGCCACCCGGGGGCTGTCGCCCCGGGAGGCGACCTCGCAGGCCATGAAGGAGATCACCGGGGCGGTGATCGGCATCACCCTGGTACTCACGGCGGTGTTCCTCCCCATGGCGTTTGGCAGCGGCTCAGTGGGGGTCATCTACCAGCAGTTCACCCTGTCGATGGCGGTGTCGATCCTCATTTCGGCCTTCCTCGCCCTGACCCTGACGCCTGCGCTCTGCGCCACCTTGCTGCGTCCGGTCAGTCCGGATCATCATGAGAAACGCGGCTTCTTCGGTGCCTTCAACCGGGGGTTCGAGCGGTTCACGGTAGGCTACTGTGCGCAGGTAACCCGGTTGGTCGGGCGCAGCGGACGGATGATGGCAACCTTTGCCGCCCTCTGCGCCGTGCTAGCCATCGCCGCCGCCCAGCTGCCCTCCTCTTTCCTGCCAGACGAGGATCAGGGCTACTTCATGACCTCCATCCAGCTGCCGACCGGCGCCACCAGCGAGCGTACTCTTGAGGTGGTCAAGGCCTTCGAGGCTCACGTCGCCTCTCGCGAGGCGCTGGACACCAACCTGGTGGTGCAGGGCTTCAGCTTCTCCGGCGCAGGTCCCAATGCCGCCATGGCCTTCACCATGCTCAAAGATTGGGATCAGCGTCATGGTGCCACGGCAGCCGAAGAGGCAGATCTGGCACAAGCGGCTATGGCAAATATTCCTGAAGGCACGGTAATGAGCCTGCTGCCGCCCGCCATCGACGAGCTGGGCACCGCCTCCGGCTTCACCCTGTTCCTGCAAGACAGAGCCAACCGGGGAGATGCCGCTCTGCTGGCAGCTCAGGCCCAACTGCTGGAACTGGCCGCCAAAAGCCAGGTTGTCAGTGATGTGTATCCCGACAATCTGCCTCCCGGCGAGAGCATTCACCTCGAGATCAACCGACAGAAGGCCGAAGCCATGGGACTCTCGTTCGCCAGAGTGAGCAGTACCCTGTCGGCCGCAATGGGGTCGCTCTACGTCAACGACTTCCCCAACGGCGGGCACATGCAGCAGGTCATTCTGCAGGCCGACGCGTCGGCGCGCATGCAGCTCGATGACGTGCTCGGCCTGCGGGTGCGCAATGCCAGCGGCGGCATGGTCCCCTTGCGGGAGGTGGTGACACCGGAATGGCGCGAATCGCCGCAACAGATGATGCGCTTCGATGGCTTCCCCGCCGTGCGTATTGCCGGGGGGGTAGCGCCCGGCATCTCCAGCGGAGCGGCGATGGCGGAGATGGAGCGTCTGGTGGCGCAATTGCCACCAGGCTTCGCATTGGCCTGGACGGGACAGTCGTTGCAAGAGCGCCAGTCGGCCGAGCAGGCACCCCTGCTGATGCTATTGTCGGCGCTGGTGGTCTTCCTGGTGCTGGCGGCACTCTACGAGAGCTGGTCGATCCCGCTCTCGGTGATGCTGGTGGTGCCGCTGGGCCTGCTCGGCGCTGTCGCGGCCGTGATGCTGCGCGGCATGCCCAACGACGTCTTCTTCAAGGTGGGCATGATCACCATCATCGGTCTGTCGGCCAAGAACGCCATCCTCATCGTAGAGTTTGCGCGCCAGTTGCACAGCGAAGGGCGCTCACTGCTTGATGCGGCTGTCACTGCTGCCCGCCTGCGCCTGCGCCCCATTCTGATGACGTCGCTGGCCTTCACCCTCGGGGTGGTGCCCTTGATGCTCGCCAGTGGCGCCAGCGCGGAGACCCAGCACGCCATCGGCACCGGCGTGTTTGGCGGCATGATCAGCGGCACCCTGCTGGCCATCTTCTTCGTACCGGTCTTTTTTGTCTTCATCATCGGGGCGCAGCAGCACCTGCACTCCTGGCAGACACGGCGAGCATCCAACAGCATTCATCCGGACCGATGACCACAGATACACAGGCGGCCGGATAGTCCCTCAACACATCACCAAAAGAAAAAGCCCAACCTGCTAAACAGGTTGGGCTTGGTATGTGGCGGAGAGACAGGGATTCGAACCCTGGGTGGCATTGCTGCCACAATTGATTTCGAGTCAATCCCGTTCGGCCACTCCGGCATCTCTCCGTGGGGAGAGATTTTTACCCAAGCTGGGCCGAGGATGCAATAAAAATTTCTTAGATATCAAATGGCTGAATCAGCTATCTGGGAGCAGGCTCACAATGCGGCGCGTGCTGTTCGCGTTGCCAGGCCACCCTGCATCCACCCGACATTAACCCGCTCGCACACCCGGCCATTATCCATATCGTAATATTCCCCCATTGCCATCAGGCGTCTCTTTTTCCTACTTAGCGCTCAAATTTATGGGTGATGCCGATTTTGGCCGGTTTCCTATGTATCCCTACATCATTGTGGGTGCGCGGCAAGCTGGTAATCATGGGCTGATTGAGGAACAATCGCGCCATCCTAGCGGCTATGTTGATGATGTCCCGCCCCGATTGAACTGATGGATCTTCTTATGCGATTGCCGAAACTCAAGCCCCTACCCTTAACGCCCGCCCTTTCCATGCTGCTGGCAGCCATCCTGCTCTGCGCCGCGCCGGCAGAGGCCAAACGCTACCCGTTGCCAGCTGCCGGGAGTCGCCTTATCGGTGAGCTGGAGGATTACATCATCCAGCAGAATGAACATCTGGAACTGGTTGGAAAAAATACGCAAATTGGATTTTTGGCGCTGCTTGAAGCAAATCCGGGTGTAGACCCCTATTTACCCAAGCCGGGAACCCGCTTGACGCTGCCCACCCAAATGCTGCTGCCTGATGTGCCGCGCGAGGGGATCGTCATCAATCTGCCCGAACTGCGTCTCTACTACTTCCCCAAAGGGAAGAGCGAGGTCATCGTGCTGCCCATCGGAATTGGCGATATCGGCCGCGAGACTCCGGAGATGACCACCACCGTCATCGAGAAGAATCCCAACCCGACCTGGGTGCCCGGCCCCATGGTGCGCAAATCCTGGCTGGAGCAAAAAGGGATCACCCTGCCCGCCGTGGTGCCCCCCGGCCCGGAGAATCCCCTTGGCAAGTTCGCCATGCGCCTTGGCTATGGCAAGCGCGACTACCTGATCCACGGCACCAACAAGGATTTTGGCGTTGGCCTGCGGGTAAGTGCAGGCTGCATCCGGCTGCGACCTGACGATATCGAGGCCCTGTTCAAGATTGTGCCGATCGGCACACCGGTGCGGGTCATCAATCAACCGGTCAAGGTAGCCATCGAACCGGATGGTCGGCGCTGGCTGGAGGTACACTCCCCGCTCTCTCGCACCGAAGAGGAGCTTGAAAATGGCGCCCCGCTGATGTTATCACCGGCCATAGAGAGCTTTATCAGCGCACCTGACGTGATGCAGGATGAGGTGACGGCGGCGCTGGAGAGCAAAAACGGCCTGCCCCGCCCCATCAGCAGCCAACTTGTCAGTGGCTAAGTCACCAGCGCCCGAGTCGCACCGGAGTCACCTTACCTCATGAAATACCTGCCTCTCATACTCATGGTGATCTGCCATCCCCTGTGGGCAAAAGACATCCTCTGGATGAACAATGGCGATCGTCTGACCGGTACCATCGAAGAGATAGGCGATGAGTCGGTACGCATCTCTTTGCCCTATACCGGTGCCGTTACCGTCAAGCGGGATGCCATCAAGCGCTGGCGACTAGAGCATCAGGATAAACCCAAGGCGACCGCCAAAGGTGGATTCACCCTGTTCAAGGATGAGCAGGATGAACGCAAGGCCTGGCTCTGGACCGGTAGTGGCGATCTCAACATCAAGCTCAAACACAAGGACAAGCACACCAACAACGTCAACTTCAAGGGCAAGACCGAGTTGGCCAATCTGGACTGGCGCTACAGCTTCTCCGGAGAGTACTCCTACGAAACGTCTGACAGCGTCACCGATAACCACGACTACAAACTGAACCCGACCATTGACTACTTTTTCGATCAGCAGTGGTTTGTGCGCAGCTCGCTCAATGCCGAATATGACATGCTGGAAAGCAACTACCTCAGCCTCGACTATGGTACCGGGCCGGGTTACCGCTTCTGGAACGAGAAGCGCCGTCGGCTGGAGTTCGTGGCGCAAGGGGGTCTGCGCAAGGCCTACTTCAGAGAAGAGAGCGGGATTGGGTTGCTCTTCAAAGGCAACCGGATCATCGACTACCCCTTTGCCAGCATGAACTGGGATTATCGCCAACCCATCCCGATATGGCGGGAAAAACTGGAGCTGTTCAGTCAGGGGCGCTATCTGCTCTATCTGGATCAACCCTCACCCTATATCACTCTGAATCGAGATGTGACCGGCAGCGTGGGCTTGCGCTACTACTTCAACGACCACCTGCGCCTCTCCTGGTCGAGCGAGATGGAGTGGGAAGATGGCGAAGTCCATTTCGTCGGTCTCGAGCAAAAGTACAAAGAGACCGAATTCAGGCACCTGCTCAATCTGGGCGCCAGTTTCTGAGTCAACTGCAAACAGAAAGAGGAGCCAAGTTGGCTCCTCTTTCTGTTTTGGTCATCACCTGCCATGGCACTTCTCCGATGATGGAGCAGGCAACAGATGAGAAACCGGCCGTACGCTCAGATCAGTCCCCAAGCGGCAATCTGGTAGATCCATACCATCGCCAACAGGGTACCGACCAATCCCATGATGACGCCGATACGCACCATCTGGTGGCTCTCAACCAGACCGGTGGCGTGGGCCAGCGCATTGGGGGGAGTACTGATGGGCAACGACATCCCGAGCGAAACCGAGATGGTAACCGCCAGGATCAGGGTGTGACTGCCACCCCACTCGGCCAGCTCCGGCATGCTGACCGCCAGTGCTGCCACCAGTGGCAGCAGCAGGTTGGCGGTCGCGGTGTTGGACATGAAGTTGGCCATCACCACCGCCAGCAGGCAGGCGCCGACCAGCACCGCCAGCGTAGAGTACTCGTGGAACGGAATATGGGTGATGAGCCGCTCGGCCAGACCTGAGTCCTCCAGCGCCAACCCCAACGCGATACCGCCCGAGACCAGCCAGAGCACGTCGAGGGAGATCTTGTGCAGATCGTCCTTGGTGATGATGCCGGTGGTCAGGAACACCGCCACCGGGATCATGGCGACCACGTAGGAGCTCATGCCGTGCAGATCCCCCAGTAGCCAGAGCACTATGGTGGTGATAAAAGTGAGGTAGACCACCCAGGCGCGAGGGGTCTGCATAAAGCGCCCCTCAATCTTGAGATCCATCCGCTTGAGGGTGCTCGGGAAGAAGCGCCCCAGCAGAAACCAACCTAGCAGCAACAGCAATACCACAAAGGGCACCGCAAATCCCATCCACTGACCGAACGAGATGGCATGCTCGCCGGTCAGGTATTTGAGGGCCACCGCGTTGGGCGGAGTGCCGATGGGAGTGCCGATCCCGCCGAGGTTGGCCGCCAGCGGAATGGCCAGCACAAAGCCGATTTTGGCCGGGTCCTTGTCGGGGAACGCCGCCAGCACTGGGGTAAGGATGGCCAGCATCATGGCGGTGGTGGCGGTATTGCTCATGAACATGGAGAAGGTGGCGGTGATCAACATCAGCCCCAGCATGACGATCCGGGGATCCTGACCAAACGGGCGCAGCAACACCCGCGCCAGATTGACGTCCAGATGGTATTTGGTCGCCGCAATAGCGAGGAAAAAACCACCAAGAAACAGCATGATGACCGGCGAGGCAAAGGTCGCCATCACTTCAGTCGACTTGAGCAACTCACCAAACCCCGGTTCGGCCTTGTCGGCAGTCATGAACCAGAGCCCCTTGTCGGAGAGCAGCAGCAGCTCCAGCACGATGATCAGCACCGAGGTGGCGAAGATAGGGATGGGCTCCAGGATCCAGCAGAGGGCGGCCAGCACGAAAATAGCCACGACCCGCTGCTCGATGACGGTGATCCCCTCCAGCGGGATCCAGTGGGTCGGGATCAGCAGGATGGCGAGGCTCAGCAGCAGTGGCAGAATAATCTTATTATTGATGGGCACTATTGTCTCCAGGATCGGGAGTAAGAAGCCAATAGTGGCATAACATGCTATCGCCTCACGCGGCCAACTCGCCAAAATGAGAGCTGGCTAACTGCACGGCGCACCGTTTTGTGAGTCATATCAAGCTGGGGTCGGCGCGCTATGGCTGACGCCTCAACCCTTGCAACAAACAGGCAAAAAACGGGCCCGCTGTTCGTTGCACACGACAGCGGGCCCGTTTCACCATTCATGCCGATGAGGGGGCTCAGAAGTAGATGCGGGTCACCGACTCGATGACGCAACCCGGGCGGCGGATCCCTTCGATCTCCACCTTGATCTCTTTGAGCAGCTCCAGCCCACCCTTGATGGGGGTGACCCGGGCCAGCTTGGTGCGGGCGCGGATGTTGCTGTCCACCTTGATGGGGTACGGGAAACGTACCTGATCCAGCCCGAAGTTCACCACCATGCGGGCGGTCGGGAACTCGGGGGTGGCCTCATCGACCGAGCCGGTCAACTGCGGCAGCAGCGCCAGGGTCAGGAATCCGTGGGCGATGGTGGTCTTGAAAGGCGACTCGGCGGCCGCACGCTCCGGATCGGTGTGGATCCACTGGTGATCCCCGGTCACTGCAGCAAACTGATCGATCATCTGCTGGCTGACGTGCAGCCACTCGCCGACGTGGGTCTCTTCACCGATGCGGGCCTGCAGGGCGGCATAGAGCTCGGCCGCCTCGGCCCCCAGCTCAACTGCGGGTTCCTGAGCCACGGCAGGCTGACCGTTGGCTACTTGTGCCACGGTTGCTGCATCCTGTTGCTGCTCGCTCTGGGACTCGGCTTGCAAGTCCAGCACACGCCCCAGCAAAGGATGAAGATGTGCCTTTTGCTGAAACTCACGCCAGTAGTCGCGGATCGCCGGAGAGAGCCAATCCTTGAGCTCAAAGGGGTGCTGCGCCAGAATTTCGCGCTTGCGCTTCAGAAAATCGACAACTTTCATCTACCGATCCCTATTTGATTCTATGCCTGTAAAGAGGTCTAACCAGTCCTATTTTATTAAAGTTTCAGCTGTAAGTGCAAAAAAATCTCGGCGTACACCTGTACCAAGGCGGAAGTAACTACTTAGACCATGTAAACCAGCACGATCTGCCAATGAGGAAATCGATTGCCAAAGATGCCGCCAGCAGGGGAAATTCATCGGGGTCGTTATGAAAAAAGGCCCTCGTCGGGCCTTGTGGTTGGGACTCAGCGCGCGCTCGACCAGCCGCGACGCAATCCCTCTTCATCCAGGAAGGACCAGGCGAGGATCCGGCTCACCTTGTTGCCCTGCGCCATGTCGATCACCCGTACTTGACGCGCACCCACCCGGCTCAACGCCTTTTTCGCCCCCGGCAGGTTCTCTTTTTTCGACACCAGCGAGCTGAACCAGAGGCACTGAGTGGCAAACTCCTTGCTCTGGGCAATCATGTTGGCCAGAAACGCCGCCTCGCCCCCTTCGCACCAGAGCTCGGCCTTTTGGCCGCCGAAGTTGAGCACAGGGGCGCCTGTCACCTCCTTGCCCAGATTGCGCAGCTTGCGCTCCGTTCCCTTGCTCGCCTCTTCCAGCGATGCATGGAACGGCGGATTGCACAGCGTCAGGGTGAAGCGCTCCTTCGGCCCGATGATGCCGCGAAACACATGGTTGGGGTTGCCCTGCAAACGGCAATCAATCTGGTTGCCGAGTCCGTTGCTCCTGGCCAGCAGGGTGGCCGCCTTGACCGAGACCGGATCGATATCCGATCCCACAAAACGCCAGCCATATTCGCGGGCACCCAGCAGCGGATAGATGCAGTTTGCCCCCACCCCGATATCCAGCACCCTCACCCCCTTGCCGGTAGGGAGCTCGCCTGCGCTCTCGGCCAGCAGGTCGGCCGCCCAGTGCAGGTAGTCCACCCGTCCCGGGATGGGTGGGCAGAGGTAACCGGCAGGCAAGTCCCAGTGGGCAATCCCGTAGTGATGGGCCAGCAGGGCGCGATTGAGAGTCTTCACTGCATAGGGATCGGCAAAATCGATGGTGCGGGTGCCGTAGTCATTGATAAAGACATGAGCGGCCAACTCGGGAGTTCGCAGGCAAAGCGCCTCAAAGTCGTAACCCGCCTGATGGCGATTACGGGAGTGAAGTCCGGATTTACGGTCGCCCGACTTGGGGCCACCGGCTGATGGGATGCGGGGTTTCATGCTGAGCCTGCCGAAGAAAACGGGCCCACACTATAGTGATTTGACTCGGGAAAGTCTAAACGACGGCAATAAAAAACCGGGCTATCGAGCCCGGTTCAAGTGAGGTTGGAAAAACAGTCCGTACTGCGAGCCGTTTGTCCAGCCTGACTCAGATATCGATCCGGCGAGCTTGCCAGAACTTGTTGCGCCAATATTGGCTATCCAGCTTGGAGCGTGTCACACCGGCGCGAGTCGAGGCGTGGATGAATTCACCATTGCCGACATAGATACCAACGTGGTTGAGACGACGATTGATTTTGAAGAAGACCAGGTCACCCTCGACCAGATCCTGCTTGGAAACGCGCGTCCCTTCATGGACTTGGGAGCGGGTATCGCGGGGTAATTCGATACCGACGGCATTGCGGAACACTTCACGGGCAAAGGCGGAACAGTCGATACCGCGCTGGCTGCTGCCACCCATACGGTACGGAACACCACGCCACTCTTTATATACAGTCAGGATTTCATTCACATCGGGTGTCTGGGAAGCTTCTGGTTCGATGACAGGTTCAACCATGGAAACTTCGATCTTGCTCGCGACCTCGGGTTGGGGGGCCGAGGCACAACCCACCATTCCGAGCGCGACCAGCAGTAGCATCAGGTGGCGCAATCCTTTATCCCCGCTAAATAGTAAATCTTGTTAAAATACGGCCCCAAAGGGCAATTTATAAGGCAACAGCACCCGACTATATCCAAGAATTCTATCGAGGCAAGTGAAAATCCCTATCAAGCTCACATTTTTGCAAGGAAATGCACGATTTTTCATAATTAATGTGATCATGCCCAAACAATATACAATCGCAAAAAGAGCCTTGGGCCTCATAGATAACTGGCTTTTATCCCTGCTTCAGCACCTTTTTAAAGTGAAAAATCATGATCGAAACCGATCTTTTTTTGTTAAAACCGGCCAGGGTATGCCAGGAACTGCTTGCTCAATTGCCTGAATGGCTGTCAACCGATGAGCAACATATCTGGCAAGCCATGACCCATCCTGAACGGCGTCAGGAATATCTGGTGAGCCGCGCCCTGCTGCGCCAGCTATTGGCCGAGCGGCTGCAACAACCCGCCGCCAGTCTGCAATTTTGCAACGGCCCCCACGGCAAGCCGCGACTGCATGATGATGCTTGGCAGTTCAATCTGAGCCACAGTGGCAGCTGGCTGGTGTTGGCGCTCTGCCCGCAGGGGCCGCTTGGGGTGGATATCGAACTGGGCAAACGGCGGCATCATCCCCTCCCCCTGGCCCGCCGGTTTTATGCACAGAGTGAATATGAGTGGCTCTGCGCACTGCCTCCTCAAGAGCAGGAGGGGGCCTTCTACCGGCTCTGGTCGCGCAAGGAGGCGGTACTGAAAGCCCACGGTGGCGGCATAGCGGCTGGACTGGAGAAGGTGCGGTTTCTCCCGGAGGAAGAATGGCGACTCGACAACCGGCTCGATGACACCCCTTATCAGGTACAGGATTGGCCCTTTGCCAGCGGCTGGCTCAGTCTCGCGGCGGCGGCAGCCCCTGTGACCTTTTACCGGCTGGATGAGCGCTTGAATTGCCACTCGCTTAACCCCATGTTACTCAACACCCTTTCTGAAGAGTCCAACTCATGATCGTCGACATTACTCCCCAGAATTTTCACGCTGAACTTATCGATGCGTCCATGAAGAAGCCGGTCGTCATCTATTTCCATGCTCCGCAGATGCCGGAGTGTCAGGGGATGACACCGCTGATCGAATCACTGGTTGGGCCCGCCAATGAGCAGGTCACCCTGGCCAAGGTGGATATGAACGATCCCCAGTTGCAGCCGCTGGCCAGCCAGCTCGGCCTGCGCGCCCTGCCGGCGCTGGTGCTGTTCCATCAGGGTCGCCCTGACGAACAGGGGATCATCGAAGGGCCGCAGGATGAAGCCACCCTGCGCCAGTATTTCGCCGCCTTCGCCCCCAAAGAAGAGGAAGAGTTGCTGGCCAAGGGACAACAGGCGCTGGCTGACGAGCAGCCCAGCATCGCCTATGCCCATCTGACCAAGGCACACCTGCTAGCTCCTGAACGTCACGACATCAGCCTGTGGCTGATCCAGGCCGCGCTCGACCTCAACCTGCTGGAGGAAGCGCAGGAGCGCCTCGGCACCATCCCGATGGCGGCACAGGATAGTCACTTCCATACCCTGAGTTCACGACTGGCGCTGGCCCTGCAAGCGGCAGACAGCCCGGAGCTGCGCGCGCTGGAAGCCCGCCATGCAGAACAGCCTGATGATTTTTCCCTGGCTCAGGAGCTGGCGGTGCAATACAACCAGGCTGGTCGTCAGGAAGAGGCGTTGGGACTGCTGCTGGAGATCCTCAAGCGGGATTTGGCATTCGGCGATGCCAGAAAGACCTATCTCGATATTCTGGCGACCATGGGCAGCACACCGGCGGCGCAGAGCTATCGTCGAAAACTCTATAGTCTGCTCTACTGAGCGGAATCGAACTGGCTGGTAATGATGGGGGAGTGTCGGGAGACCGGCATGACCTCATGGGTCAAATAATACGAAGAAGGTGCTGTGGGAATAGTGGAGAAACGGTGAATTTCAGGCAAAAAAAAATGGCGCAAAACTGCGCCATTTTTTTCGCATGGATTACTTCTTGTAGGAAGTAGCCATGTTGTCGATGCGCTGGTTAGCACGCATAGCTTCTTGCTTGGCTTCGGCAACATCAGCAGCGATTTTGGACTGATCAGCACGAACTGCGCTAACATCTTGAGCCAGTTGGTCAACTTTGTTAGACAGATTCTGAACGGAAGTTTCCAGTTCGCTGGTGTTTGCACAACCGCCCAGCAGAGCGGACAGACCAACAACACCTACCAACAACAATTTTTTCATTTTTAAAGCTCCCTTGAACTCGCCAGACGTTTAGCAAGCGGCGTGATTATGGCACAAAAAAATCCTACTTTGCATAGTCCCCACCACAGATAAATGCATTAAAACCCTCATTTTTTTTTGAATGAACAGTTTTTGTCCAGATTCGTCTAAAAAATGAGTGCCGTGTGGTGGGGGCACGGACAAAGGTTAACCAAATTTTTGCCTTATTACAATTTCGTATGAGGCTCAGGCTGTACGTTCTGACAACAATTGACGATATTGCACCAGATCCTCGATGGTCAGCACCGGCATCTGGTGCTTGCGACCGAACGCAACCAGGTCTGGCAGACGCGCCATCGAGCCATCTTCTTTGGTCAATTCACACAACACACCAAACGGTTTGAGACCAGCCAGCTGCATCAGATCGACCGTCGCTTCGGTATGACCCCGGCGGGTAAGCACCCCACCGGTTCGCGCCCGCAGCGGGAAAACATGACCCGGGCGGTGCAGATCGCCCGGTTTGGCGCCGTCTGCGATGGCTGCACGGATGGTGGTGATGCGATCAGCCGCCGAGACACCGGTCGTGACCCCCTGCGCCGCTTCGATGGTCACGGTAAAGGCGGTCTGGTAGTGGCTGGAGTTGGCCTCCACCATCATCGGCAATTCGAGCTGGCGAACCCGCTCGTCGGGCAGGCAGAGGCAGACGATGCCGGAGCACTCGCGGATCATCAGCGCCATCTGTTCATTGGTCATGGATTCGGCGGCGAAAATGAGGTCGCCCTCGTTCTCCCGATCTTCATCGTCGGCCACCAGTACGCCACCTCCGGCACGCAAGGCAGACAGCGCCGCTTCGACACGGGCAACGGGATCACCGAATTCACTGAGTAGAGACTGATTCATGGTAAAACTCCTAAACAAGACAAGGACCAGAATCAGGGCATGGAAAGGCAGACAGAGACGGGCATGCAGCGGCCAGCCCACAAGGGCCAACACGGCAAGGTCTGTCTTATCCTCTTTCATCCGGACTATGACCGTCGGCTCCGGCATCTCACCGGATCTGCTGACCCCGACCTGGCAATCAGCCGGGTCGGGCGCTCGCGGGCTCCCCGAGTCAATCGGGATACCGCCGGTGGGGAATTGCACCCCGCCCTGAGAATAAGCGCAGACAGCCTAAAGAAAAACGGTTGCAGATACCAGCCAAAATCCCCCGCAGGCTGAAAAGCGTTTCAACATTGCGCCCGGGATCCCGCTCTGCAGCCCGCCCGCCAGCACGAGAGGCCATGACTGGCGAATTTCTTTATGGCGCCGATCGGTTTATGGCATAGTTCCCGAAACAAAAAAACAGGGCCCGAAAAGAGAGCCTGAACAACGCTGCCGGCGCAGACAGCAGCGCCAACACCACAAACGGAAAATGACAGAGATGGAAAAGAAAATACTGCTCACGGATTGCCCGGATGCCAAAGGGCTCATCGCCAAGATCACCAACATCTGCTACAAGCACCAGCTCAACATCATCAAGAACGATGAGTTTGTGGATCACGAGAATGGCCGCTTCTTTATGCGTACCGAGCTGGAGGGGCGCTTCAACGACGAGACCCTGCTGGCCGACCTCGATGATGCCCTGCCCACCGGCGCCCAGCGCCGTCTGGTCAAGGCAGGCAAGAAGCGCATCGTCATCCTGGTGACCAAAGAGACCCACTGCCTCGGCGATATTCTGATGAAGAACTACGCGGGCGCACTGGATATGGATATCGTCGCGGTGATCGGCAACTACGACACCCTGGCCGAGCTCACCGGCAAGTTCGATATCCCGTTCCACACCGTCAGTCACGAGGATCTGAGCCGGACCGAACATGAAGAGCAGGTACGCGCCATCATCGACAGCTATGAGCCTGACTATGTGATCCTGGCCAAGTACATGCGGGTGCTGACCCCGAGCTTCGTCGAGGCCTATCCGCGCAAGATCCTCAACATCCACCACTCCTTCCTGCCCGCCTTCATCGGGGCCCGCCCCTACCGGCAGGCGTTTGATCGCGGCGTCAAGCTGATCGGCGCCACCGCCCACTTCGTGACCGACGATCTGGATGAAGGCCCAATTGTCGAACAGGACGTGATCCACGTCGGTCACGCCTTCAGTGCGGACGACATGGCCAAGGCGGGTCGGGATGTGGAGAAATCGGTGCTGAGCCGCGCGCTGGAGCTGGTACTGAACGAGCGGGTGTTCGTCTACGGCAACAAGACGGTGGTCTTCAAGTAATCCGCCCACATGGCTCGTATGCAAACGCCAGAAACAACAACGGCTCCCATGGGAGCCGTCGTTGTTTCTGCGCCGAGTGTCAGAGCGGCAGATCGTTTACCGTCACCGCGCCCTTCTCCAGCTTCAGCTCGGAGGTCAGCGCTTGCTTGTCGGCCTTCAGATAACCCATCAGGGTCAGCTGATCGAGCATGGGGGCCAGTTGCGGCACCGCCTTGCCCAGCTTGTCGCTGAGGCTGGCATGCAGCACGCCGGAGAGGGCCTGCATCCCCGCGTCGCTGTTGAACAGCTGCTCCAGCGAGGTAGAGGCCAGCTTCACGTCCCCCTTCATGGTCACCGCCTCACCGTTGAGCTTGGCGCTGAGATCGGCCAGTTCAAGGGTCGCGCCACGTTTGAGCATCTTGTCCAGCGCCTGCTGGATAGCGGCATCTTCAACTCCCTTGCCACCGGCGGCCTGCAGCCCCTGATACCCTTCCAGATCCAGACCGTTGAGGTTGAGCGCCAACTTGCTGTCGGTCACCGCCAGGGTGTCGGTCTCGTTCTCCAGATCCAGCTTGGCAATTTTCATCTGATAGCTGCTGGAGAGGGTCTGGGCATCATCACCGGTCAGCTGAGTCTCGGTGGTCATCCCCTGCAGGGCGACCTTGACGCTGTCAGGCAGTTGCACCGTGAGGGCCGAGAGGGTCATCTCGCTCTGGGGCGAGAGGAGCACACCGCTGATCTCGGCAATGTCGGCACTCCCTTTCAGATCGGCCAGCACCAAGTCCATCTTGCTCTGCTCTTCATGGACCGTCATCCCCTGCCAGGTCATGGTGAGGTGACCATTCCCCTCCAGATTGCCGTGGAACTCACCGCTCAGGGGCAGGAAGCTGAACTCGTCCAGCCCCTGTTTGATCTTGAATTCATTGGCCCAGAAACGGCTGCTGTTACCCTGGGTCCAGAGACTGGTGACCGACTCCAGACCGAGTTCCCACTGCTCCATGCCCAGTGCGGTAAAGACCGGCGCTAGCGTGCCATTATGGGTATCGAGCAGGAAGTGGCTCTTGATGTAGAGCGGCAGGATCTGGCTCTTGACCACCAGTTGCAACTCGATGGGCTGACTGCCCTCCAGCTCGCTGTCGATGGCAGCCAGCTCCTCCGGCGTCACCACGACCTTCAGGACCCCGTCACGGGTGAAGAGGTTGCTGCTGCCCGGCAGCCACTGCATGTCGAGCCCGCTCTCTTTCTCCACCTTGGCGATCTGCTCCGCCATGATGTTGTCGAAGCTGTTGCCCGTGTACCAGCACGCAGCCAGACCACCACCTACCAGTGCCGCACCCACGGCGAGGGCCACTATCTTTTTCATATATCCATGTGTCTCCAGGGAGTTGTCACTGCACTGTACGGGGCGGACTCGGGGCTAGGCAAGTCCAATCAGATGGCGAGTCCACTTTCTTGCGGCTCGCCACAACATCACAGCAAGGGGCTGAAGAGATAGAAGATGTTCTCCATCGCCTTCTTGTACCAGGGGCGGGCCTGCCATTGGGCCAGGGTCATCGGGGTGGCTTCCGCCATATAGCCCTGTACCAGCCGGGTCATCTGGGCCACGAACGAGGGGTTGTCCACCAGCAGGGTCACCTCGAAGTTGAGCCAGAGGCTGCGCCGATCCAGATTGACCGTCCCCACCAGCGCGAAGTCATCATCCACCAGCACGCTCTTGGTATGGAGCAGACCGGCATCGTAGCGGTAGATCTCCACCCCGGCCGCCAGCAGCTCCTCCATAAAGGCGTTGCAGGCGTAATTGGCCATGATGGAGTCATTGCGTGCCGGCAACACCAGCTGCACCTGCACCCCGCGCGCTGCTGCCGAACTGAGTGCGGCCGCCAGCGGATCGTCGGGTACAAAGTAAGGGGTCGTCAGCACCAGATGGCTGCGGGCCTGATAGATGGCCAGCAGCAGGCTCTGCTGGATGCAGTCGCCGCCGACGAAGGGACCGGACGGGATCAGCTGGGCGCGGTAGTTGGTCTGGGGCCAGGCCTCCGGCTCATGCTGCAAACTGTCGAGCAGCCGCTCGCCGGTCTCCATCTCCCAGTCCCAGACAAAGATCGACCACATCAGCGGCACCATGGGCCCCTGCACCCGGATCATAATGTCGACCCACTGGCCAACTCCGGCATCTTGCTTGAAGAAACGGGGATCCACCATGTTCATGGAGCCGGTGTAACCCACCCTGTCATCGATCACCACCAGCTTGCGGTGCATCCGCAGATCCTGACGCTGGAACAGAATGCGCCAGGCGCCGACCGGCAGCACCTCCACCAACTTGACCCCCGCCTTGCGCAGCTTTTTGGGCCAGTGGGAGCGGAAGAACTGTTTACTGCCCACCGAATCGAGCAGCAAGCGACAATCCACGCCGCGTTGCGCCACTTCAATCAGCGCCTCGCACACCTCGTCGGCATCGCCGCCCGGATGCCAGATGTAGAATTCCAGATAGCAGGAGAGCGTCGAGCGACGGATATCCTGGGCAATCTCGCGCAAGATCCAGTCCGGCTTGTTGAGCAAGGTCATGCGGTTGCCGGAGAGCATCGGCATGGCAAGCCGTCCCTGGATCAGATCGTGCAGCGGCTGTGCCTTGGCGCCCACTTCGCAGCAGTGCTGCGGGAACAGACGGACCAGTTGACGGATCCAGATGGCGTAAGGGCGATACATGGCCTGGGCGCGCTCGGCACGGCGGCGCCCCAGCTTTATTTCACCAAACAGCACATAGAAGCCCACCCCGGCAAACGGAATGGCATAGATCAGCGCCAGCCAGGCCAGCGACACCCCGATGGGACGGCGTTTCATCACCACCCGAAACGACACACCGGTGACAATCACGGTATGAAAAAGCAGTAGCAGCCAACCCAGAAAACGGGAAAACAGCAGTTGAAGATCGTGTTCCAGACCGTTAAACAACGGGGACTCCTTCTAATCGACAAACAGCGCGGTGGGCAGACCCCAACCGGCCGGGATGGTATGCTGTAAGGCAAATCCATTCTATCAGGTCGCACGCATGATCCTGCAATCTATGCTGCTCAGCCTGGCCATGCTAGGCCAAGGCTCATATGACATCAATGAGCAACAGATAAACCAGTACCTGCAATCTCAGGTGCAAGTCGACAAACAGCTGGAGCTGCCGGGCATCATCAAGGCCCATGTGACGCTTGAGCAGAGCGACGTCCAAATCGGTCGCCAACGCCCCGATACCGCCCGGGTCTATGGCAAGGGCAAGCTCAAAATCGCCCTGCCAGACAATACCGAATATGACGCCCGCCTGCAGATGACCTATGAGGCGAGACCCCGCTATGACAAGAGCCAGAGCGCGCTGTTTCTCGATAACATGAAGCTGGTGGAGTACAAGCTGGAGCCGGAGGCGGCCGAGAAAAAATTCGGGCTGATGCTCAACATGCTGCTGCAGAGCATGGAGAAGCGGCTCGAGACCAAACCGGTCTACAAACTCAATGACAAGGATCCGGATCAGGCCTGGCTGAAGGAGAATCTGCTGGGGCTGGAGCTGTCACCGGGCAAGATCCACCTGCTGACCAAACCCCGCTAAACCGCTCAATTCAGGAGGGGCTGGGTGGTATCCCGTACCAGCAGCTCCACCTGATAACCCTGCTGCTGCTGCCGCTCGTAGAGGGAGAAAAGCGACCCGCTCAATTGATTGAGGGGCATATCGGCAAACCCGGCCTTGAGATAGAAAGGCTTCTCGAAGGGCAGCGCCTGACAGACCACAGGTTTGTCCAACAGACCGTGACAGGCGTGCTGCAGCAGCCGTGACCCCAATCCCAGCGACTGGTAGTGGGGCAACAGGCGAAAGCCGCACAGATGGTAAAACTCCTCCTCGTCCCGCAACCGAACCGCCCCCACCAGCCAGTGAGCATCACGCACGACAAAGATCCGCTCGGCCAGATCCGGCACATAGTGGGAAAACGTCGTCTCGTAATAGTCCCTGATAAGGGAGAGGTCGGCGTCGCAGTACTCTTCGAAAGTGAGTTCCATCGCCAGCTTGCTTGTCACAGACAAATCCTTTGATAATCAGTTATTAGTGCCAGATACGGTGCGCTAATCCGACCACATGACGCCTGCACGATAGCATGCCTTTCGTCAACAAAAAAGCGGACGTCATGGGCAGCTTGCTTACCCGGTGGAAGAGGCCATGACCCACCGCCTGACGGCCAAAACCGTGCTTTATGATGACAATCCTTTATTGCGGCGGATACTTTGATCCCGGTCACCGAATCGGATCATTTGCCCCCTGTTGGCCGCTTGTTCTGCCCTCGTCATGATGCTTTACTCAACATGGTCATCACAAGAAGGAGTATCAGGGTTGAAAGCATGGATGCTGGCAGGCCATATGTTGTTGATCCCCCTGAGCGGATGGAGCCAGACTCCCCCTCCCGCGGAGGTGATCTTCCTGACCGCCGCGCCCTCCCCCTTGCGTCCGAGCAAAGATGCCACTCCCGCCTCACAACCCGACACCGCTCAAACAGCGGCAGTCGCCACCAACGGCAAGAAGCAGATCCAGGTCTATAAATCGGTGCAGCAGAACGGGGTGGTTCGCTACTCCGATATGGCACCCGAACAGGGCCATTACGAGCTGCTGCTGTTCAATGACTGCTTCGCCTGCGATCCCAAATCCAGCGTCAACTGGCAAACCACAGGGCTGTTTCTCTATGACTATGCCAGCACCATCAAGGCGGCCGCCAAAACCTATCAGGTTGAGCCGGCGCTGATCCGGGCGCTGATCCATGCTGAATCCGCTTTTAATCCGCTGGCGGTCTCCCGCAAGGGGGCGATGGGGCTGACCCAGCTGATGCCCGCCACGGCGCGGGAGTTGGGGGTCGGCAATGCCTTGCTGGCGGAGCAGAATATCTTCGGCGGGGTGAAATACCTGGCGGGACTGCTCAAGCAGTATGACGGCAACGTGGCGCTGGCGACCGCGGCCTACAACGCCGGTGCGGGCGCCGTACAAAAACATGGCGGTATCCCGCCCTATGCGGAAACCCGTGCCTATGTGGAGCGCGTCCAGCTCCTCCACCTGCGCTACAAAGAGATGCTGCAGGCCAAAGGGCTCTGAGGTTAGCCTCGGTTAATGCTCTTTTCTTGCCCCTACAGAAACAAAAAACACGCCCGCAGGCGTGTCGATACCACACTTTGTTTCGCAAATGATTACTTCTGCTCAGTCGCCACCAGGCGATAAGCCAGCGCACCCAGAATGGCACCGACAATCGGGGCAACCCAGAACAGCCACAGCTGGCTGATAGCCCAGTCACCGACAAATAGCGCAACACCGGTACTGCGAGCCGGGTTGACCGAGGTATTGGTCACCGGAATGCTGACGAGGTGGATCAGGGTCAGACACAGACCGATGGCGATCGGCGCGAAACCGGCAGGCGCACGGCTATCGGTGGCGCCCATGATGACGAACAGGAAGAAACCGGTCATCACCATTTCGCATACGAGTGCGGCAGTCAGACTGTAACCACCCGGAGAGTGCTCACCGTAGCCGTTGGAAGCAAAACCGGCAGAGAGATCAAACCCGGCCTGACCGCTGGCAATCACGTAAAGCACGGCCGCGGCGGCAATGCCACCCAGCACTTGCGCCACGATATAAGGCAGTACACCGGAGGCCGGAAAACGGCCACCCGCCCACAGACCGACGGTCACGGCCGGATTGAGGTGGCAACCGGAGATATGGCCGATGGCAAACGCCATGGTCAGCACGGTCAGACCGAAAGCCAGCGAGACCCCCAGCAGACCAATCCCGACGTGAGGGAAGGCTGCAGCCAGCACGGCACTGCCGCACCCGCCCAATACCAGCCAGAAAGTGCCCATAAACTCAGCAGCAACAGGTTTCACATTATTTCTCCCATTTGAGATAACACCGAACAAGACCCGAGAAGGGCCCATGCTTGAACAAGCACAGCATT
Organism: Aeromonas sp. FDAARGOS 1417; assembly: GCF_019046985.1. Lineage (NCBI taxonomy): Bacteria > Pseudomonadati > Pseudomonadota > Gammaproteobacteria > Aeromonadales > Aeromonadaceae > Aeromonas > Aeromonas sp. FDAARGOS 1417. Next base: position 1,479,353 of record NZ_CP077221.1, read on the forward strand.
ATGGGAGTGTGAGTCCAGATTGCGAACCCGGCAGGCAGGGCTCACTGAATGTGACATTCGTCACAATTGGTTGATTAGATAAGGGATTTATCATTAAGAAAGCTGGCTGCACGTCTCATGCCCAAGGGCGTCATGCGACAACTTGTGACACCATTTAGCTCGAGTGCTCATCCCTTGAACGATATAAACGGAGGCGTGGTCAGTCTCCTGCAGGGGCAAAACGGCTGACAACCTGCCCCTGATGCTCAATCCACTCCATAAACATGGCGACGGGACGGGCATAGACCTGACCATCCTGCTCGGATTGATAAATTACCAACTGCTCCTGGGTTTCGGTATGCAGAGCCAGGGCAAGCACTTGATAGTAACCCCCCTTGAAGTGACGATAGCGGCCTGGAACGGGTGCTTGCATGGGAAAACCTCGCAGAAGTGAACGCCGATGAGCGAACCACATAAAGATGACACCATGGGTACCATTCAACTCATCGAAAAGGGGGACGAAGACGATGTTTTACACAAGCCAATCGTGCCACAGGATCCGGATATTGCAACACAGTCAGGCAGCTTTGTTAATTCGTTCCCCATGTTTCACTAGTTAACCTTGGTTAGCACCAAAGATCGTGCTGAATTTAACGTTCTAGCAACCCTGTTTTAGGGCTAAAAATCAGGGAATTCTTCTAAAAAGAGGATTGTTCTAGCATTCAATTCTGTGAAGAATAGGGGAAAAGAAATTTGATACTAAAAATCGCCTTTTTCGCCAACGCGTCCCTGTGGGGAAGGAATCACACTCACCATGTTCACAATCGACAAGTCGCACAAGCTCGACGATGTCTGCTATGACATCCGCGGCCCGGTGCATAAAGAGGCTCGCCGTCTCGAAGACGAAGGCCACCGCATTCTCAAGCTCAACATCGGCAACCCGGCCCCGTTCGGCTTTGATGCGCCGGAAGAGATCATCAAGGATGTGATCCTCAACATGCCGCTGAGCCAGGGCTACTGCGACTCCAAGGGGCTCTTCTCTGCCCGTAAAGCGGTGATGCAGTACTACCAGCAAAAAGGGATGCGCAAGGTCGATATCGACGACATCTACATCGGCAATGGCGCCAGCGAGCTGATCGTGATGGCCATGCAGGCGCTGCTCAACAATGGCGACGAGATGCTGGTGCCCTCCCCCGACTACCCGCTCTGGACCGCCGCCGTCACTCTCTCCGGTGGCCATGCGGTGCACTATCGCTGCGACGAAGGGGCTGACTGGTACCCGGATCTCGACGATATCCGCGCCCGCATCACCCCGCGCACCCGCGGTCTGGTACTGATCAACCCCAACAATCCGACCGGTGCCGTCTACGGCAGCGAGTTCCTGCTGGAAGTGATCGAGATCGCCCGCCAGCACAACCTCATCATCTTCGCCGACGAAATCTACGACAAGATCCTCTACGACGATATCTCCCACACCAGCGTTTGCACCCTGTGTGACGATGTGATGGTGGTGACCTTCAACGGCCTCTCCAAGGCCTACCGTGCCTGCGGCTTCCGTCAGGGCTGGATGGTCATCACCGGTCCCAAGGGCCGTGCCCGCGGTTACATTGAAGGGCTGGAGATGCTGGCCTCCATGCGGCTGTGTGCCAACGTGCCGATGCAGCACGCCATCCAGACTGCGCTTGGCGGCTACCAGAGCATCAACGAGCTGATCCTGCCGGGCGGCCGCCTGCGCAAGCAGCGGGACAAGGCGTGGGAGCTCTTGAACGAGATCCCCGGGGTCTCCTGCGTCAAACCCAAGGGGGCGCTCTACATGTTCCCGCGCCTCGACCCCAAGGTGTATGACATCCGCGATGACCAGAAGATGGTGTTCGACCTGCTGCAGCAAGAGAAGCTGCTGCTGGTGCAGGGCACCGGCTTCAACTGGCCGGCACCGGATCACTTCCGGCTGGTGTTCCTGCCCCGCGAAGAGGAGCTGGAAGATGCCATCGGCCGCCTCGCCCGCTTCCTCAAGGGCTACAAGCAGTAAGCAAAGCTCATGAAAAAGGCTCCCGAGGGAGCCTTTTTGTTATCTGTGGTTTTATCCGTGCCATCAGCCGTGCAGCAGGGCGCCGGCCACCAGCACCGCCATGGTGATGATGGCTACGCCGATGATAAAGGGCAGCACCCAGCGCACGAAGCGATCGTAGGGGATCTTGGCGAGCGCCAGACCCGCCACCAGATGGGCGGCGGTGGGGGCAAACAGATTGATCCAGCCGGAGGCGGACTGATAGGCGGTGATCACCAGATCCCGCGAGATGCCGGAGAAATCAGCCAGCGGCCCCATCAGCGGCATGGAGACGGTCGCCAGCCCCGAGGTGGAGGGGATGAAGAAGCTCAGGATGATGTGCACCAGATAGGCCATCAGGATGAAGACCGACGAGGAGAGTCCGGTCACCAGCCCTTCGGCCCAGTGTAAAATGGTGTCGATGATGACGCCCTGCTCCATCACCACATAGATGCCGCGCGCCACCGCCACCACCAGCGCCACCCCGATAAGATCCCGAGCGCCGCTCAGGAAAGTCGCCACATAGTTGGACTCCGGCATCCGGTTGATCAGCGCAATCAGGATGGAGGCACTGAAGAAAAGGGTCGAGAGCTCGTCAAACCACCAACCAAAGGTGGGCAGCACGTCGATCCCCAAATCCGACCAGGGCACCACCGCATAGATCATCAGCAGGAAGGTGCCGAAGAAGACCAGCATGGTGAGTTTCTGCTTGCCGGTGAAGGCGAGGTTGCCGCTCTTCATCTGGGAGAACTCGTCGTCATAGACGATGTCGGCCAGCACGGAGCGGGACTTGTCCTGCTGCACCTGCTTGGCGTAGCGCATCACGAACCAGGAGGCGAAGATCACCAGCAGCAGCCACTGGATGACCCTCAAACCGATCCCTTCGCCGATGGGGATACCGGCAAAACCGGAGGCGATACCGGTGGCAAACGGGTTGACGGTGGAGGCAAGCACCCCGACCCCGGAGCCAAGCAGGATAATGCCCGCCGCCACCATGCGATCAAAGCCCGCCGCCATCATCACCGGCACGATCAGCGCCCAGAAGGCCACCGTCTCCTCTGCCATGCCGAAGGTGGAGCCACCGAGGGCAAACAGGGCGATCAGCACCGGGATAAGCAGCCGCTCGCGCCCGGCAAAGCCGCGCACAATGGCCCCCACCCCGGCATCGAGCGCACCGCTCTGCATGGTCACCGCGAGAAAACCACCGATGATGAGCACGAACAGCGCCACGTCGGCCGCCTTGTGAAAGCCCTGGATGGGCGCCTTGAGCACCTCGAATACCCCTTGCGGGTGGGCGGGTAACTCGGTGTAGCTGCCAGGCACTGGCAACAGCCGCTCGTCGCCGCTGTAATCGGCCACGGCCGCTGCCGCAACCGGCTGCTGGGTCTTGGCGGTGACATAGTCATATTTGCCCGCTGGCAGCACCCAGGTGAGGGCGGCCATCAGCGCGATGATGATGAAAAGTAGGGTATAAACTGTGGGGAGTTGGCGCTTCTTGGGCGCCTCGTTTGGAGTGGTCATAGCTTCCGTACCTCGGCAATGCCGTCTGTGATCCGATCAGCGCAAGACTAGCGGGTTTGATATGGGAAAAAGGTGATCGCTGATAATAAAATTCCGCAAATTAGCGGAATGTTTGCCAAAAAAACAGGGCCCCGCGGGGCCCTGTTTTCACTTGAGTCAGACTCAGAGCTCGACCACGTCGAATTTCACATCCGGATTTACATCCGCATCGTAATCGACCTCATCCAGACCGAAACCGAACAGGCGCAGGAACTCCTGCTTGTAGCCGGTGTAGTCAGTCAGCTCGGAGAGGTTTTCGCTGGTGATAGATGGCCACAGGTCGCGGCAGGTCTGCTGCACATCTTCACGCAGTTCCCAGTCATCCATGCGGATGCGAGCCTGCTCGTCCAGCGCCATGTCGGACGCGTAGAGACGGGTGCGCATCATGCGATCCACCTGCTCCATGCAACCCTCGTGAATGCCCTTCTCCTTCATGATCTTGAAAGCCATGGAGATATAGAGCGGCATCACCGGAATGGCGGAAGAAGCCTGGGTCACCACGGATTTGAGCACGGCCACGTGAGCGGTGCCGCCCTTGGCTGCCAGATCGCCACGGATGGCGGCAGCGGCGCGGTCCAGATCTTCCTTGGCGCGGCCCAGAGTGCCATGCCAGTAGATTGGCCAGGTCAGATCGGTACCGATGTAGGAGTAGGCCACGGACTTGGCGCCGTCAGCCAGCACGCCGGCATCACGCAGGGCAGCCATCCACAGCTCCCAATCCTGACCGCCCATCACTGTGATGGTGTTCTGGATCTCTTCCTCGTTCGCCGGCTCGACGGTAGCGGTGATGATCTGATCCTTGTTGGTATCGATGGCGGTGGTGGTATAGACCTCACCGATGGGTTTGAGGGCAGAGCGCACCACTTCGCCGGTTTCCGGCATCTTGCGCACCGGAGAGGCCAGGGAGTAGACAACCAGATCGATCTGACCCAGATCCTGCTTGATAAGCTCGATCACCTTGGCGCGGCACTCGTTGGAGAAGGCATCGCCGTTGACGCTCTTGGCGTAGAGGCCCGCCTCTTTGGCTGCCTTGTCGAAGGCGGCAGAGTTGTACCAGCCAGCGGTACCGGTCTTGGACTCGGTGCCCGCTTTTTCAAAGAAGACGCCGAGGGTGGCGGCGCCGCTACCGAAGGCAGCCGCAATCCGGGAGGCCAGGCCATAACCGGTAGAAGCGCCGATCACCAGCACCTTCTTGGGACCATTCTCGATGGTGCCCTTGGCCTTGGTATAAGCGATCTGGCGACGAACATTGGCTTCACAACCGACCGGATGAGTGGTGGTACAGATAAAGCCGCGAACCTTGGGTTTGATGATCATATGGGGTCTCGGATCCGTTTAATGGATGAAATCGGGGCATAAGATACCTCATCTTGCCGCGATAAGGTGCTCTGATGTGTTGAACTGCGGCAAAAATGGCCATTCAGGGTGACGGCTGCCGTCAAAAATGCACAATTTTTCGGAAAGCGTCACTTCATCAGTCCGGTAATTAATCTCCCCATATCTATGGAAACCGATGACATGTTTCAACGCAGGTGCAGTACGACCAACATGATACAAAAAGGCCCCGAACTCTCGGGGCCTGGGGGTAATGTCATCGAATTATATCAAGCGACATGTGAGCGCCATTTAAAATGATTAATCTGTGTTCTCATTGACTTGGCCATCTCATCAAGACGCTGACACTTGGCCGATACATGGGCTGCCGAGTCCGAGGTATGTACTGCGATATCGGCAATATTGACCATGCTGCGCGTCATCTCTTCGGTGACTTTGCTTTGCTCTTCGGCTGCAGCAGCGACCTGCACATTGAGATTATTCAGATCATCCACCGCACTCACAATTTCTTCCAAAGAGACGCCGCAGGTCAGCATCAGGGTATTCGTCTTCTCCACTTCAGATAATCCGATATTCATACTATCAACAGCCATAGTTGCATTCTGTTGCAGGCGATTGACGGTGTTCTGGATTTCTCCGGTAGAGTTTTGGGTGCGCTGAGCAAGTACCCGGACTTCATCAGCCACAACAGCGAAGCCACGTCCCTGCTCACCCGCTCTGGCGGCTTCAATTGCCGCATTCAGTGCCAATAAATTGGTTTGTTCGGCAATCGAGCGAATAACCCCCATCACCTGGGTAATGTTATTGCTTTCGATAGCCAGGTTTTGCAGCACAGTGGATGTATTTTGCAATTGACCAGAGAGCAGAGCCATATTCCCAATGGTCTCCTTGACAACCGCTTGCCCCTCTTCTGCCTTGTTTTCAGCCTGACGGGCGGCAATTGCAGCACTATTTGTATTCTGGGCGATTTCGTTAACCGTTGCGCTCATCTCATTCATCGCCGCAGCGCTCTGATCTGTCTCCAGACGCTGCTGGGCCATTTGCTCTGCACTGGTTAGCCCCAGCTCGTTCAGTGCATCGGCGCCTGTCGATAACTGTTCGGCCACGTCATCCATTTCGCCAATCAATCTGCGGAAATGGCTAACCATATCATTCAGCGCCCGTGCGACTTGCCCCAATTCATCTTCCCGAATAACAGGGACGGTGACGGTCAAATCCTGCTCATGCTGCAATTTGTAAAGTGCTCTGCGCAAAGCGGTGAGCGGTTGACTGATCCCGCGAAAAATCCAGATCCCCAGCACGGATAAAGCGAACAGGGCAATCCCGGTGATGGAGAGGAAGGCAAATGAAAAATCAACGGCCAGACTTTCCAGGGTACCAACATGCTCATCTGCAAATCTCAGCTGGAGTTCAACCAGCTTGCCCAGCTCCTCATTAAAAGGATCAACCGTGCTGTATAACTGATGAATTGCCTTATCAAGAGGAGCTTTTGATGAAAGATCACTCTTAATACCATCCAGTGTAATGTCGGCTTTGTTCATCAATACCTGGGCAGACTCCGCTATCGCCCGCTCCTCCGCAGACATCTTCTGGGCCATGTAACGCTTCCATTCCGTTGCTGCTTTTAATTGCGCTTCAGTAACGGAACGTTTTGCCTCTTCACGGGTGATTAATCCAACATGCGCTTTATTGATCGCATCAACGACACTGACAGCATACAAGTCTGAAATCAGCTTCAGTTCGGATAACTGCTGCACCTCCTCTTCATTCACCTGATGGGCAGCCTGATTCATCAGGCGCATCCCCCAAAGGGAGAGAGTGCACAGCAAAATCATACAAAACAGCGGTACCACAACCAGCATCAATAATTTGCTACGAACCGAGATCCCTTTCATGGTGTCGTCCTCATACTCAGGCCACTGGTCGTTTAATATGCAATTGATACACCAAGCATCACGCGACCACTCATTTCAATACAATCACCCGCTTACCTCATTAAAAAGCGCGGTCTGTGCACCATAGTGCAATGCAAGTTGCAACCTGTTCGCAAAACCAGACCTTAAACACATCACCGCAGGAGAAGGGCTAATGCCCTTATTGATAATGCGCTTTTTGAGTCTATTCATCATTTCGTTGATGTCTAATCTTCGCAAAGCAAAATCCGTAGCGTGTTGCAGCCTGCATCGTCCATGCACTGATGGCGGCAACGTCCACGAAACTAGCAGGCAATACGGGTGATGTGGCCATCCTGCAGCTTATAGAAGGCATCTTGCGGCAACTCCTGTGACCAGGTCGCCTTATAGTCGAGATCGGCATAGACGCCGCGCAACATGGCACCGAGCAGACCGTGGGAGATGACGATGGCCCGCTCGGCGATGGCAGGATCCTGCAACCACTGGTGTGCCCGGCGCTGAATGCTCTCGAAGCTCTCGGCCCCCGGTGCCTGCAGATACCAGTCCCCCTTGCCGGTATCGAGCTCGGGATGAGCGAGCCGCAGCGCCGGGATCTGGCAGCTCTCCCACTCCCCCATCCCCAGCTCCATCAAGCGATCGTCCCAGACGATGCGATCCGCCGTCAGCCCCAACTGCTCGCACACCAGCAGTGCAGTCTGACGGGCGCGACCGAGCGGGCTGGCGTAGACGGTCCAGCGGGCTGGATCTGCCAGTTCGTCGGCAAGCTGCCGCCCCATGGCGATGGCTTGTGCCTCGCCCTTGTCGGTCAGATCGGAGTTGCAACGCCCCTGCAGACGCTGCTCGGCATTGAATTGGGTCTGGCCGTGGCGCAGCAGATAGATGAGTCGGGACATGGTTTCTCCAGCACGTTCAGAGAGATAGAAAAATAAAGGGGGGTGATGATAGCAGATGAGCCCGAAGGATGGCCCAAACAGAGAGGCTAAAACGGGCGTAAAAAACGGGTCAGGGCTGACCCGTTTGCTGCCAATTTGGCCAGATTAAACCGGCTCAGCCCTTCTTGATCTCCCGCAGATAGCGGTAGATGGAGTGGACCGAGATGCCGAGCTGGCGCGCGGCGATCTGGGCACTGTCCTTTAACTCGAAGATCCCCATGTCGTGCAGCTGGTTGACGATGACCCGGGTCTTCTGGGACGGGGGCACCGCCTCGTTGCCACGCACCTCGGCACTGACGGTGTCGATGGTGCTGTTGAGCGCTTCGTCGATGTTGCGGGCGAACACCTCCGGGGTGGCATGGCTCTCGTGGGGATGCATGCACTCCGGCATCATGGTGCGCAGCACGGATTGCAACGGGGCATCCATGTCGCTGTTGATACAGAGCAACCCGATGGCTCTGTGCTCCCCGTTGCGGATCACGGTAGTGATGGAGCGCAGGGTCTTGCCGGTGGCGCACTTGGTCATGTAGGGACTGGAGATATCCTGCCCGCTCTTGAGCTTCATCATCGCCAGGTTGGTGATGGGGGCGCCGACACTGCGGCCGGTGATATGGCCGTTGGCAATCTTGACGATCGAGGGATTGCGCGCATCCAGACTGTGGAGCAGCACTTCGGTGTGCTGACCATACATGGCGGCGATGCCGTCCACAATGTTCTCCATCGACTTGAGGATCTCAAAATCGCTCGGACTCAACTCTTGCAGCTTCACAATGGGACCTTCTTGCAAGGGTTGCTGCCGGACAATGGACGCCGGGCAGCAACCGACAGGGACATCAGGCAGACATGATATCAATAATGGTGCTGTCTGTGGCAGACATGCCCTCCTTCACCATCTGGCCGACGTTACGGATGGTCTGATCCACGTCGCCGGCGACGATCCCCTGCCCCGACACCGAGTGGCTGTTGAGGGCCATCAGGAAGCCGCGCACCGCCGCGCCGGAGGAGGTACTCACCTTCATGGCGCAGGAGGCTTTCGCCCCGTCGCACACCATGCCGGCACTGTCGCTCAGCACGTTTTGGATGGCGAAGCAGGATTGCTCGAAGCTGCCGCCCGCCAGATAGACCATGGCCATGGAGGCAGCCGCGCTGGTCACGGTATTGCCACAGAAGGCCGACAGCGGCGGATAGTGGGACTTGATATAGATGGCGCCCAGATGGCTCATGATGAGGGCGCGAGCCAGCTGCTCTTCGCTGGCCGCAAAGCGCTCGGCAATCACCATCACCGGAATGGTGGCGGCAATGCCCTGGTTGCCGCTGCCAAAGTTGCTCATGGCTGGCAGGGTCGCGCCTCCCATGCGGGCATCGGAGGCGGCCGCCGTCATCATCACGATGCGGTTCATCACATCCTCGCCGATAAGACCGGCATTGATGTTCTGCTGCATGGTGCGGCCAATCTCCAGGCCATAGGGGTTGTTCATCCCCTCGGCAGAGAGCTTGCCGTTAAGCTCGGAGGCTTTGAGGATGAACCTGATCTGCTCGAACTCCACCTGAGTGGCGAACTCGTAGATGGCGGCGATGCTGATATCGACGCCATCGCAGATGGAACCGGTGGCGCCGCCCTGGCTCTGATCGGCGGTGAAGGTCACCTCGCCATCGCGGCGCTGCTCGACGATGCGGGTATGACCGCCGCAGAGGGTCACTTCGGCGCTGTGTTCTTCACCCTTGTCATCAGAGCCATAAACGGTCACGCGGCAGAAGATAAACTCGGGGGCGGCGGTGCGGCTCACCTGCACCTTGCCGGCATCGATCAGCTGCTGGGCACGCTCCACCTGTGCTGGCTGGATCGCGGCCAGCACTTCCAGCCCGGCGTCGGCGTTACCGCCGATGGCACCGGCCGCGGCCGCAATGGCCAGACCGATCTTGCCAGTGCCCGGCACATAGACACCCATCGAGTTTTTATAGAGATTGTCCGACACCGCAACCTCGAGGCGACCGGGCTCACAGCCCAGTTGCCGGACGGCGACAGCCGCGGCATAGGCGGCGGCGATTGGCTCGGTACAACCCAGCGCTGGTTTGACAACCTGTTGAATAATCTGCAGATACTGCTGCCACGCTTGTTTCATCACTTGAACCTTTTTATCAGCATTAACGAGCGATATGGGCAATCGCTTCCACTTCAACCTTGACGCCCATCGGCAGATCCTTCACTGCGAAGCAGCTGCGCGCCGGACAATCTTTCTGGAAATAGGCTTTATAGACCTCGTTGAACGCGGCAAAATCGCTGATCTCGGCGAGGTAGCAGGTAGTTTTGAGCACGGTATCCAGCGAGCCGCCAGCGGCTTCCAGCACGGATTTCAGGTTTTCCAGTGACTGGCGGGTCTGGGCGGCAATGCCCCCTTCCACCACACCACCCTGCTGCTTGCAGACCGGCAACTGACCGGAGGTAAAGATAAGGTCGCCATAGGCAGTGCCGTGGCTGTAGGGACCGATAGCGTCAGGTGCCGCTGCTGCCGTGATGATGCGTTTCATATAGCCACTCCTGTTTGTTCAATTTTTTTTGCAATCATGAATCTCATTTCGTTCAACATTATTTGCTTTTTATTTTATCCATTCAACAAAAAGATACAAAAATGGCGTTTAAAGGCACCTTTCGGCCTCAATATAAACCGTGATCACCATCCTGATTTGAACAAAAGTACTCTTATGGGCATTGTTTATGACAGTTTCATTCAACTATATTTGCGCCGCTTTCCCACATCCCTACAAAAAAGAAGGTTTTAATGGACGCGCATAGCACTACACTCGCCAGCCCCGTGATGGGCACGCTGGAATGGAAAGAAGCGGTTCGCTTCGACAGCACCGACTGGGGCTGGATCATCATGAGCATCGGCATGGCCATCGGCGCAGGGATCGTCTTCCTGCCGGTACAGGTGGGTCTGATGGGCTTGTGGGTTTTTCTGCTCTCGGCTGTGATCGGCTACCCCGCCATGTACATGTTCCAGCGCCTCTTTATCAACACCCTGGCCACCTCGCCGGAGTGCAAGGATTACCCCAGCGTCATCACCGGCTACCTTGGCAAGAACTGGGGTGTACTGCTCGGTGCCCTCTACTTCGTGATGCTGGTGATCTGGGTCTTCGTCTACTCCACCGCCATCACCAATGACAGCGCCTCCTTCCTGCAGAGCTTCGGCGTCACCGACGGCCTGCTCTCCGAAAACCCGCTCTACGGTCTGGTGCTGATCTGCGGTCTGGTGGCTCTGGCCTCGCGCGGCGAAAACCTGCTGTTCAAGATCTCCACCTTTATGGTGCTGACCAAGATCAGCGTGGTGGCCGTGCTCGGCCTGATGATGGTGGACAAGTGGGATGCGGCCAACATCACCGCCATGCCCGCTGCCGGTGACTGGATGAAGGATGCCATCATCATGCTGCCCTTTACCCTCACCTCCATCCTCTTTATCCAGAGCCTGAGCCCCATGGTGATCTCCTACCGCTCGCGGGAAAAGTCGCTGGAAGTGGCCCGCTTCAAGGCGATGCGCGCCATGAATATCGCCTTCGGCATCCTGTTCGTGGTGGTGTTCTTCTACGCTGTCTCCTTCACTCTGGCCATGGGCCACGATCAGGCGGTCAAAGCCTCTGAAGAGAACATCTCCGCGCTGGCGATGGTAGCCCAGGGGATGCCCGGCCAGACCCTCAAGCTCCTGAGCCTCACCCTCAACATCTTCGCGGTGATGACCGCCTACTTCGGCGTTTACCTCGGTTTCCGTGAAGCCTGTCAGGGTCTGGCGATGAACCTGTTGCGCCGCGTCATGCCGGAAAACCGCATCAACAAAGGATTGGTGGGCAAAGGGATCATGGTGTTTACCGTCATGCTCTCCTGGGGTGCCATCGTGCTCAACGCACCGGTACTGAGCTTCACCTCCATCTGCAGCCCCATCTTCGGCATGGTGGGTTGCCTCATCCCGGCCTATCTGGTCTATCAGGTACCGGCGCTGCACAAGTACAAGGGCACCTCCCTCTACATCATCATCGTCACCGGCCTGCTGCTCTGCGTCTCGCCCTTCCTGGCGTTCAACTGATCGATTGCAAACGCCCTCCTTATCGACTTCGGGCCACCTTCGGGTGGCCCGTTTTCTATTGGGGCGGCTGACGGCGCCCCCGCCCGGAAGTAAAAAGCCAAGGGGATCACAACTTGCAACCGGCCATCACCCAAGGGAGGCCGCTCGGAGTACTATTCAGGCAACACGAATCACGCCCGCACTCAGGTATCGAGGCTTAACATGAAATGGATTTTCAACCCCGCCATCCGGCTGGGCAATCAGCTCTCCTTCAAATACAAATTCCTGCTCTGGTCCTGCCTGATGCTGCTGCCACTGGCCTACAGCATGGCCAATCTGCTGGGGCGGCTGCAGGATGACAACGCGCAGGCCAACCGCGAGCTGGCGGGAGTGGCCAATCTCACCCCCGTGCCCGCTATCGAGCAAGCCCTGCTCACCCATCGCAATCTGGTGACCCGTCACGCCTATGAAGTGGATCCGGTCGGTGATGATCAGGTCAAGGCAGCCGCACAAATAGTTGCTCAGAGCCTGCAAGCCTTTGCCGACACCCGCCAGAACAACCCCTCCTTTGAGGTGATCCAGCAGGGCTGGGCCGCCCTGCTGAGTGAAGCGGGCAAGCTGGAAGTGGAGCAGAGCAACCTGCGCCACGACAAGCTGCTGACCGAGGTGCGCCATCTCTACAAGCACATTACCGCCAGTAGCAGCCTGATCCAGGATCCGGCGCTCGGTACCTACTACATGGTGATCCTCGCCAGCGAGCGGTTGCCGCAGCTGCGCGACTTGCTGGCCCAAGTGCGGGATCGCGCCGCCACCATCGCCGATTTCGGCCTGTTTCAGGCAGAGGGCTACAGCGGCCTGCGTTTTCGTCTTGATCTTATCAGCGCCACCCTGCAGGAGCTGGAAGCAGACCTGACCCTGCTTTACCAGATTGAACCGGCCTACCGCGCCGAGCTGGGTCAGCAGACCGATGCTCTGATACAGCTGGTGCGTCAGGGGGTCGAGACCATGGAAAACAAGATGATGAAGGATCAGCTGGTGCAGCTCTCCACCAAGGAGGTGCAAGCGCTGGGGGATAAAATGGACGAGGCCATCACCGCACTGGCAGGCCTGGTACGCCAGCGGCTGGAAGCCGACTTGCATCAGCGGCTGGCCGCCAACCAGCTCCACTTCTGGTGGGTCACCGCGCCGCTGACCGCCAGCTTGCTGCTCTACCTCTACCTGATGATCGGTGCCTATCTCTCCCTGCGCGAAACCGTGGGGCGGGTGCGTGATATTGCCGCCCGGGTCAACGCCCAGGATCTCAGCCAGCACATCGAGATCGTCGGTCAGGATGAGCTGGCCGCCATCAGCCGGGATTACAACGTGACCCTGGAGACCCTGCGCACCCTGATGCGGCGAGTGCGGGAAAATGGCGTCACAGTAGTGGAGAGCGCTACCGAGATCGAAGCGCGCACCTGCCGCTCGCAGGAGGTCATTGCCGATCAGCAAGGGGAGACCCATCAGGTCGCTACCGCCATCAAGGAGCTGGCTGCGACTTCACAAGACATGGCGGGCAACGCCCTGCAAGCCGCCCGCATGACCCAGGAGGCGCAAAACGTGGTCGGTCAGGGCGAGGATGTAGTGGAACGCACCATCAAGGCCATCGATCATATCAACCGCGAGGTGCTGCGCACCGCCGACACCATAGGCCAGCTGGAGCAGCAGTGCAGTCAGATTGGTGGCGTCATCAGCGTGATCCGCGGCATCGCCGAGCAGACCAACCTGCTGGCCCTCAACGCTGCCATCGAAGCGGCCCGGGCCGGTGAGCAGGGTCGCGGCTTTGCGGTGGTGGCCGACGAGGTGCGATCTCTTGCCAACCGCACCCAAGGGGCTACCGTCGAGATCCAGCAGATGATTGAACAGCTGCAATCCGGCGCCCGCGCCTCGGTCACCGCCATGTCGGCGGCCAGCCATGAAGCGCAAGAGGGGGTCGGGCTGGCGCAGGAGGCGAAACAGGCTTTCGGCGCCATCACCGAGAAGGTGGATCGAATGGTCGATACCAACGCCATCATCGCCAGCGCCATCGAGCAGCAGGGCGCCGTGGTCAACGAGATCGAACGCAACGTGGTGCGCATCTCCGATGGCAGCGACGAGGCGCTGCAAGTGGCCAACGCCGCCCGCGATGCCGCCCGCCAGATCCACCAGCTCACCGAACAGCTGCGCGCCATGGTACAGAGCTTCGTGCTGTAACAGAGCGCTGACAAGCCGGGCTCAACGTGAGCCCGGCATTATCTCGGTCTCGCCCCTGCCAACAACATCTCGGTTGCTCGGATCATCCAGAAAATCTCTGCGACCCACTTGCCGGGCAAACGCCAACAAAGTAGTCTCGAACGAAAACAAAATGCGGCATTCCCGACACGCACGGTCTGCGATGTCGAGGCAAGCAAGCCGCCTGCGAGCCACAGATTAAAACCAGCGTCACGTCATTTATCACCCGCTTCAAGCGAGAATTTACCTATGGCCAGATACCAGTTTTTTACCATTCCGGCGTCCAATCGGCAGCAATACACCTTTATCGACATGGCATCTCCGACTTTTCTGAGTGAAAAGGCGGCACTGCTGACCCAAGGATTCGAGGTGGAGGAGGACTTTATTGACGCGACCAGTCCACGGGAGGCCGTCGAGAAGTACCAATCCAATTTTCTCTATGTAGCGGACGAGATTGGCAAGTCTGATAGCAGCTACGCTGCGGCCGTCGCCATGCTGGAGATTGGCAAGGGGTTATTGGGCAATAAAAACCGCTGAGATAAGGTACAGCGGTGAAGAGTGGTGGCCATCGTGGAAACGCGCCCGATGGCCATATGGCAAGACATCAATTCGGTAAGTCAGAAGCGCCCCAGCTGCTGGAGCATCTCGATCAGCTCCTCTTCGCTGCTCGGCTCATAGGCCAGCTGAAGGCTCGGCGCGGCGCCCCCCATCAGCATGTAGACGTTGGTGCTGCAGTGGTCGTAGTGATACCACTTACCGTCGATACAGACGTCGGTATAGCATCTCGGGTCCCTTTTCAGTTCCATATGCACATCCTTTTGTTGCATCCCATCAACATCACTCCTGACCGTAAGACAACCCGCTGCGACCTATCTTGATACAGATCAAGATGTGTAACGACGTCCTATCAAGAAACTGAAAGAATGCTCGCAACAGCTTGAATCATGATAAGTAATGACGCTGTCTTAGAGCTGTTAAGCTTCCCGTCAGTCATGACAGCAACAATCGAGGATATCGGCTGTTTTACCAAAATACTGGGTAAACGGGATAAAAACAGGATGACTTGATGGCGAGTCCACATATAGACCTCAACCTTTTTCGGATCTTCGATCGCGTCATGACCGAAAAAGGGGTATCAACAGCAGCCTGGATATGACCCCTGCGGCAATAAGCCAGGCCATTCGCCGCCTTAGCGACCAGATTGGCGAGCCACTATTTCTCCGGGAAGGACGCGGGATCACACCGACCAGCCGAGCCCTCGCCCTGCTCAGGGAGATCCGCACAGCCCTCAATACCATGGAGCGCTCCCTGCAACTCAATCAGGAGTTTAAGCCCGGCACCAGTCAGCGCGTCTTTCGCATCGCCAGCCATCCGGATCTGGATCTGCTCCTACTACCCAAATTACTTGCCCACCTCGCCACTACAGCACCTCACTGCCGCGTCGAATCAGTCCCCGGGCTCTATGAGGAGCACCTTCGCCAGCAAGCCCTTCGCCAGTACAATATCGACCTGATACTGGCCAGCACAGCATTGGAAGAGAGCGGCTTTTTGAATCAGCCACTGCTGAATCTGGAGCTCAGAGTGGTGTGCCGTGCAGCCCATCCCCGCATCGAACATCAGCTAGACTTCGAAACCTTCTTTGCTGAAGAACACGTGGTATGGGACGTAAGACGCAAAGATGACTGGGTGATCCGCAGCCTGACCGGCAAGAACTTGCCAGTACGAAAAATCGCCTATGAAAGCAACGCCCTGCTGACAGCGCTCTCTCTGGTCAGTCAGACTGACTGGCTTTGTGTCACCAGCCAATGGCATCTGGCCATGATGCGCCAACCGCTTGCCCTCAAGGACTTTCCTCTCCCCTGGGAATCAGCCCCCTGCCCCGTCTACATCAACTGGCATCAGAGTGCAAAACGAGACCCTGCACTCAGCTGGCTTATTCAACAGTTACAACTTCTCACCACAGCGGAACCCAATCGCAATGGTTTAACGCCTGCTTAACGATTGATTATTGCGAACTGCAATGATCGGGGATGCTGAACAAGTTACGCTAACTGCGTGTAAAAAGTGAGGCATCCTCTCTTTCTTATATAAATATGATTATAAGATGACACACTATTAATTGATGTCGTATCAACGCCATGGATTAATCATATTTCTGATGACACTCATTCACTAACCAAAATAAAAACACCATAACATGATTAAAAAAATACTCCTGCCCCTATGTATAGGGGTAGCTATGCCTGTCATCGCCAAATCATCAGACAATTCTGCACCATTACAGGATATGTCTGACCCACTGGCGGTATATAGCCAATGGGGAAGCGGCATTAGCGACGATGGTCTCAATCTGAAGTTCGGCAACCAATATGACAGCGGTAGCCAAAACAAACGGGCTATGAATATCATCGAGGCAAAAGGGATCATGGGTGAAAGCCTGGGCTGGTCCAATCATCAAAATCGTGACAACTCCCTCGACAGCCTGCGGCTGCGCAATTTCACCATCAATACCGAGAGCGGCCTCGGCACCCAGCTGGATATCATCTACAACTTTGATGAAAGTTATCTGGCCGAGCAGAACGCCTCTATCTCCTATAGCCTGATTAAAGCACTGCCTGCCTGGGGCCCGCTTCAGCTATATCCTCTGGCTGGAGTTGGTGCCAATATATCAATGAATCAATATATTGATAGTAATCGTAAACAGATCGATGCCGGTTATACCATTCCTGGCACATTTTATCTCGTCGGCATGTATAGCAAACTGACTCTTAATGAAAAGTGGTGGTTGAATTACAACCCTATGTTTGCCAATACCCTTTCAGGCTCCGAATTTTATAAAGAGAATGCCTTTGGTGATGGCGAAAGTGCAGCACTGTATCACGAGATCGCACTTTCCTATCAATACTCAGGTCGACTTAACTTCAGAACTTTCATCAACTGGAACAATATTGCCGGAATTGAGGAGGCCGCCTATCGACTGGAGTTCAACTACCAGTTCTGACACACCTTGCCAATTATGCTCAGCAAATTCAAATACGGCAGGCTGCAATCTCCTGACTACACTTAGCGCTGCCGCCCAACACAACTACCTCTGGAGTAATTCTGATGAAACCAAGGTTTTCAGCCCCCACGGTCGTCTCTCTATTGCTGTCCGGCACCCTGCTTCTGCAACCCGCCTGGGCAGTCATCGACCCCAAGCCTGCCAGCGAATTTACCATCAAGGCAAACCAGCAGGTGCTCACCACCCTGCCCTTCAATGACAAGCAGGATTTCGAGGATGCCCAGCGTGGCTTTATCGCCAAACCGGAGACCCTGACCATCAAGGATGACAAGGGCAACGTGGTGTGGGATCTGGAGCAGTACAAGACCTACATCGGCCTCGACAAGGCCGCGCCGGACAGCGTCAACCCCAGCCTGTGGCGCAATGCCCAGCTCAACATGCAGTACGGCTTGTTCAAGGTCACCGACAAGATTTACCAAATTCGCGGCTTTGATCTCTCCAACATCACCTTTATCGAAGGCAACAAGGGATGGGTGGTGTTCGATCCGCTGATCTCCCCGCAAACCGCCAAGGCAGCGCTTGCCTTCATCAACAAGACCCAAGGGGAGCGCCCGGTCACCGCGGTGGTCTACAGCCACTCCCACGTGGATCACTACGGCGGTGCCGCCGGTCTGTTCAACTCGCTGGACGAGGTGAAAAAGAACGGCGTCGAGATCATCGCGCCGGAAGGATTTACCGAACACGCGGTGTCGGAGAATGTCATCGCCGGCAACGCCATGGCTCGCCGCGCCGTCTACATGTACGGCGCCCTGCTGCCGCGCAACCCGCAGGGGGGCGTCAATGGCGGTCTGGGGCAAACCACTTCCACCGGCGTGCCCTCGCTGCTGCTGCCAACCCGCTTTATCACCAAAACCGGTGAGACGCTGACGGTCGATGGCGTCAAGATGGTCTTCCAGATGACTCCGGGCACCGAAGCCCCGGCCGAGATGAACACCTGGTTCCCGGACAGCAAAGCATTGTGGATGGCCGAAAACACCACCAACACCATGCACAACATCCTCACCCTGCGCGGCGCCCAGGTGCGCGATGCGCTGAAGTGGGCCAGCTTTCTCAACGAGACCATCGAAACCTGGGGTGATCAGGCCGAGGTCAAGTTCCAGAGTCACCACTGGCCACGCTGGGGCAATGCCAATATCGTCGACTACTTCAAGAAGCAGCGTGACCTCTACAAATACATCCACGACCAGTCGGTGCGCCTGATGAACATGGGTTATACCGGCGAGGAGATCTCCGAGCAGATCACCCTCCCCCCCGAGCTCAACGACTTCTGGCCGAACCGCGGTTATTACGGCACCCTGCGCCACAACAGCCGCGCCATCTATCAGCGCTATATGGGCTGGTACTCCGGCAACCCCTCCGATCTCGACAACCTGCCCCCAGAAATGGTCGCCCCCAAATATATCGAGTTCATGGGGGGCGAGCAGGAGGTACTGAAAAAAGCCAAAACTTCGTTCGACAAGGGGGAATATCGCTGGGTAGCAGAAGTGCTCAAGCATCTGGTGTTTGCCAACCCGGGCAACACAGAGGGTAAGCTGCTGCTGGCAGATGCACTGGAGCAGCTGGGCTATCAGGCTGAATCCGGCCCGTGGCGCTCCGTCTATCTGCAAGGCGCCTATGAGCTGCGCAATGGCGTTCCCAATGTTGGCGGAACAGTCACCGCCTCGCCGGATACCATCCGGGCCATGAGCCCCAGCATGCTGTTTGACTATCTCTCGGTGCGCATTAATCCCGAGAAAGCGGCGGGCAAGAAGATGGTCATCAACATGGCGTTCACCGACATCGAGGAGAAACATACCCTGAGTCTGGAGAACTCGGTGCTCAACCACACAACCCGCTATGCCGCCAAGCCTGATGTGACCATTACCCTGAGCAAGAAGGCGCTGGATGATATCCAGCTCGGTCAGGGCACCATGGAGCAGAAGATCGCCAACGGAGAGATCAAGATCGAGGGTGATCAGCAGAAGTTCAGTGACTTCATCAGCCTGCTCGACAAGTTCAACTTCTGGTTCAACATAGTGACGCCATGATGCAACGCACCTTGCGCGCATGCATGGTCCTGCTCTGCCTCATCCCCGGGATGGGGCAGAGCTGTGGTTATGATGCCCTTTATCCCAATCCGTTCGAACAGAGCTGGCCGGGGACGGTCAATATTGCCATGGCCACGGCGACTGCGGTGAGCCGTGAGCAGTTGCCCCCCTTGGCAGCCCTGACAGGCGAAGCCGGCTTCTCCCGTAGCCAGGCATGGCTCCAAACCCTCAAAAGTCGACTCCAGCAGGCAGGGGTAGGTGGCGGGATCTCCATTCTGCTTATCGACTCAGGACTCTGGTCCAGAGTACGAGGCAAGGAGTCCCTACTGCTCCAGTTGCACACCAGCGGCCCAAACCCAAAAGACCGGGTGATGCTGCTGAGTGAAGCCGCCATCAACGCCATGTTGAATGGGTCGCTCACCATCGAGCAGGGACTGCAATTGGGTATTGTGGAGCTGCAAAGAGACGACAATCAGCAGTTGCAGCGGGATCTGCACAAGGCGCTGAGCTCGCAGACCTGACCGCCACAGGAGGAACAGATAGAACAAAGGGAGGCAAATGCCTCCCTTTTTTATGCCTTCACGGCGAACGTCAAGCGCGGGCGCTTATTCGTCTTCCAGATAGGCGTAGCCTTGCAGGCCCAGCTCCAGTTCGTCGAGCAGGGCTTTGCGAGTGGCATCGTCCAGCGCTGGGTGAGCGGCGATCCGCTGGTAGTTTTCGCGGATCACGGACGGGTCGATGTTGACGTAACGCAGCAGCTGGTCGACGGTGTCGCCGCGCACCACGTTGCGAATGTCCATCTTGCCCTCTTCGTCCAGCCACACTTCCGCGCAGTGGGTGTCACCGAACAGGTTGTGCAGATCGCCGAGGATCTCCTGATAGGCACCGACCAGGAAGAAGCCGACGTGGCACTCTTCGTTCTCGCCGTAGACCGGCATTGGCAGGGTGCTTTCGACCCCCAGACCGTCGACATAGTGCTCGACCTGACCGTCGGAGTCACAGGTGATATCCATCAGGATACCGCGACGGCTAAGCGGACGATCGAGACCAGCCAGCGGCATCACCGGGAATACCTGACCGATACCCCAGGCATCCGGCAGAGACTGGAACAGGGAGAAGTTGGCAAAGCACTTGTCCGCCAGCTTTTCACTCAGTTCGTCAGCCAGCGCACGGTGGTTGCGGTTGACCGGGTTGAGCATCTCTTTGAGTGCCAGACAGGTGTTCTGGTGCAGCATCTCGGCCCAGGCACGCTGTTCAAGGTTCAAGAGGCCCATGGTGTACTGGGTATTCACGTCACCCAGATCTGCCACCGAGTCATGGAAGATCTCCAGCAGGGAGGGATCTTCGCTGCGCAGATCCAGCCAGCCTTTCCACATGTTCTGCAGAATGGTCGGTGCATCTTCGTCCGGCGCGCTGATGTCGTTCATCTCCACCCCTTCGGCACCAATGATATTGGTAACCAGCACGGCGTGGTGAGCGGTCAGGGCACGGCCGGACTCGCTGATGATGGTCGGGTGCGGCAGGTCGAACTCGCGGCAGACATCGCCGATGCCCCATACCACGTTGTTGGCGTACTCGGAGAGGCTGTAGTTGGCGGAGCAGTGGCTCTGGGAACGGGTTCCCTCGTAGTCCACGCCCAAGCCGCCGCCGACGTCAACGACTTCGATGTTGGCACCGAGGCGACGCAGTTCAGCGTAGAAACGGCCGCACTCGCGGATGCCGCCCTGAATGTCGCGAATATTGGCGATCTGGGAGCCCAGATGGAAGTGCAGCAGTTGCAGGCAATCCAGCTTGCCCAGCCCGCGCAGACGCTCGATCAGCGCCAGGATCTGGGAGGCGGAGAGACCAAATTTGGACATGGAGCCACCGCTCGATTCCCACATGCCGGAGCCGGTGGAAGCGAGCTTGGCACGCACCCCGATGTTGGGCTTGATGTTGAGACGAGCTGACTCGTCCAGCACCATCTCCAGCTCGGAGGGCTTCTCCACCACGATGTAGACCTTGTGGCCCATCAGGTTGCCCAAGAGGGCGTGGCGGATATATTCGCGGTCTTTGTAACCGTTGCAGACGATCACCGAGCCTTGCTCATGGTGATGGGACAGCACGGCCAGCAGTTCCGGTTTGGAACCAGCTTCCAGGCCAAGCCGGGGCTTGTCGCTGTAGGACTGGCTGATGGTCTCGATGACACGACGCTGCTGGTTTACCTTGATCGGGTAAACGCAGAGGTAGTCCCCTTCATAGCCAGACTTCTCGATGGCCTGACCAAAAGCGTTGAACAGCGCATCGACCCGACTCTTGAGGATGTCAGGGAAGCGCAGCAACACGGGGGTGGTCAGCCCGGACTGACGCAACTGTTCGATGGCGTCAGAAAGCACGATATGTGCGTCAGGGCGTGATTTGTCGGGGGCGACGGTCACATGACCGGCGTCATTGATATTGAAAAAACCCGCACCCCAGTAGGGAACGTTGTAGACCTTCAAGGAGTCCTTGCTGGACCAGTTAGTCATGGGCTATGCCTCGCAAATGAGCGACCCAAAGTCGCCTTCGTTACCCTCAATCACATCCAGACCATCTAGTGCAGAGTACGGCGAGCGCTGCCATCACGAGACGCAGCCACCCAAACCAACGCTTTGCACATCGCGGCAAGCCAGAGGCTGCCTGGTGGATCTTGGGGAAGTAACGAGTCTTGATGTGGGGCTGGTGGCTTTACATCAAGCTCAACGGTATGCGGTGCCACTATGCCGTAGCGCCGCGGTACTTTGATGACAGACGACATCAGCCACGCCGTCAGTTCATCATTCGGCAGCGATCCCGACAGAAGGAGAGGGTTCCAAGGAAGAGAAGCGAAGGCGCCAGCACGCATGCGTGTTGATAGACGACAACAACCACAGCCCACCTCACCGTCAGTGACCGCCCATGACAAGGGAAGATGATGAGCCGGTGGCCCACTCGGTCAAATGAAGGATGAGAGTCTGTTGTTCTCCCTGATACCGGAGCCTAACCGGTATTAAAGAAACCATTCCCCAGCAGTGTCTGTCGTTTCTGCGTGCCTCGCCCTATAGGCGTATGATCGGTCGGGTTTCTGGCGGCTCTGCCTGCTTCAGGGTTGCCCTTGGATCGGCGCGGAGTGTACACACTTACCGCGGGCAGTGACAATAAAAAATAGTGTTCAAAATCCCCTTTTAATAAGTCGATCAAATCTTGCTGGCGGGCAGGCGGGCTCTGGGATGGCGCAGGTTATGCGACAACCCGGTTTCCCCTTGAAAAGTGTGTGAAAACGCCATGATTGGGCTGACGCCTTGCTGTGCGGTGGCTGAAGGAAATTTGGCCACCACCGCCAGCGCCTAAATATCGCAATAAATGCCACATTTATGCGATCTCCCTCCCGGACGTTGCCCCGCGCGCCGCACATTCGCCGCTCTCCCCTTGCGTCAAAAAATGGGAAAAACCTGCGCTGACGCAATGAGTGCACTACACAGATTGGCCACAATGACCGCTCACAATCGGTTAGAGGCTGACTAATGGATACCCTGCTTGAGCGTTTTCTGCGTTACGTAACTTTTCATACCCGCTCCGATGAGACCAATCCAGCCTGCCCCAGCAGCGAAGGCCAGCTGACCTTTGCCCGTGCCCTGCAAGAAGAGATGAAGGCGCTGGGGCTGAGCCAGGTCACCCTGGATGAGCACGGCTACCTCACCGGCTGCCTGCCGGGCAACCAGCCGGACGCCCCCGCCATCGGCCTGATTGCCCACATGGACACCGCCGACTACGAGGCGGAGCACGTAGTTCCGCAAATCATCGAAAACTATCAGGGCGGCGACATCTGCCTTGGCAAGGGTGACGAGGTGCTCGCCATCCGTGACTACCGCTTCCTGAAAAACTACCTGGGTCAGGACCTCATCACCACCGACGGCACCACCTTGCTTGGCGCCGACGACAAGGCGGGTATCGCCGAGATCCTCACTGCCATCGACCACCTGCAGGCCCACCCCGAGATCCCCCGCGGCGATATCTGGGTCGGCTTTACTCCGGATGAGGAGATCGGCCGCGGCGCCAACCTGTTCCCGCTGGAGAGATTCCCGGCCAAGTGGGCCTATACCGTGGATGGCGGCGAACTGGGCGAGCTGGAGTATGAAAACTTCAACGCCGCCAGCGCCACGGTGCGTTTTATCGGCAATAACGTCCACCCCGGCACCGCCAAGGGGAGCATGATCAACAGCCAGACCCTGGCCGCCCGCTTCCATGCCGCCATGCCTGCCGAGCAGACCCCGGAGTGCACCGAAGGGTATGAGGGCTTCTTCCATCTGGCCCAGATGAGCGGCACCGTGGAGGAGAGCACCCTGCACTACATCATCCGTGACTTTGACGACGAGCACTTCGCCGCGCGCAAGGCCGAGATGCAGAACCGGGTGGCCGCCCTGCAGGCCGAGTATCCCAAGGCCCGCATCGAGCTGACCCTGACCGACAGCTATCGCAACATGCGCAGCCAGATCGAGCCGCACATGCATATCGTCGAGCTGGCCAAGGCCGCCATGGAAGCCGCCGACGTGGTGCCGAAGATCAAGCCCATTCGCGGCGGTACCGATGGCGCCCGCCTCTCCTTTATGGGTCTGCCCTGCCCCAACCTCTTCACCGGTGGCCACAACTTCCACGGCAAGCACGAGTTCATCCCGCTGCAATCGATGGAGAAATCGGTCGCCACCCTGGTGGAGCTGGTACGCCTCACCGCAGCCTGGCGCGGTTAATCGATTACCATGACAACCAAGGGGGGAGCCGGTTAACCGGCGCCCCCCTTGCTATCTGGCCATCACCCATCAAGAAAGGGAAACCGGGGAGGGTCGCTCAGGAGCTACTGGCTGCCGCTGCCATCAAACTGTCATCCCGCTGACATGTCGCGGGAACAGTGCCACATCATGCTGGGAGCAACGGATCGCCGGAGCCCTCCAGATGTTCACTATCGATACCCTGCTGACCCAGCACTTCCCCCGCCTGCTTGGCTACCCCCTGCTCACCCCGCTGTTAAAGCGGCTGTTGGGCTGGCTGCTCAACGAACGTGTCTTTGCCGACTTTGCCACCCGCTACCCGCACCTGCGCGGCCTCGACTTTGTCGAGCAGGCGCTGACCCAGCTCGATTTCGACTATCGGGTCAGCGAGGCGCAACTGGAGCATATTCCCGCCAGCGGCCGGGTCATTCTTGTTGCCAACCACCCCATCGGCTCGCTGGACGGACTGGCGCTGCTGCAACTGCTCGGTCGCATCCGCCCCGATGTGAAGATCGTCGCCAACCAGCTGCTGGCCCAGCTCGCGCCGCTGCGCCCTTTGCTATTGCCGGTGGACAATATGGAGGGCAAGACCGATCGACAGGCCATCCTCGCCATGAACGAACACCTCGCCCATGAAGGGGCGCTGGTGATCTTCCCCGCAGGTGAAGTCTCGCGGCTTGGCCTCAAGGGGGTGAAAGATGGCCCCTGGCAGGCAGGCTTTATCAAGCTGGCCCAGCGCACCCGCACCCCGCTGGTGCCCATCCATCTGGGGGGACGCAACAGCCTCTGGTTCTATCTCGCCTCCTGGCTCAACAAGCCCGCCTCCGCCCTGTTGCTGGTACGCCAGCTGTTTCGCCAGCAGGGGCAGACCCTGCCGGTGACCATAGGGGCGCGCATTCCACTCGGCAGTTTTCAGGATCTACCCGCCAAGACGGCGGCGCGGCTGGTGCGCAACCACCTCTACCGGATTGGCCGTGGCAAGGCGGGACGGCTGCAGACCGAGGCCCCCATCGCCCTGCCGGAGGATCGCCGCCAACTCAAACAGGCCATCGAAAGCTGCGAGCAGCTCGGCACCACCCCGGATGGTCAGGGGATCTACCTCTACCGCCGCCATGAACTGAGTCACTCGGTGATCCTGCGCGAGCTGGGGCGACTGCGGGAGATCGCCTTTCGCGCTGTGGGGGAAGGATCCGGCAAAAGGCGGGATCTCGATGGCTTTGACAACGACTATCACCACCTGATCCTCTGGGATCCGGCCCGACTCGATATTATCGGCGCCTACCGGTTCGCCCCGGTGGCGGAGCTGCTGGCCAGCAAGGGGAAGGATGGCCTCTACAGCCACACCCTGTTCGGCTTTGAGGATAAGCTGCTGCCCCGGCTGGAACAGGCCATCGAGCTTGGCCGCAGCTTTATTCAGCCCGCCTACTGGGGCAAGCGGGGGCTCGATTATCTCTGGTTCGGCATCGGTGCCTATCTGGCCCGCTATCCCCGCTACCGCTACCTGTTTGGCCCGGTGTCGCTCTCCGGCAGCCTGCCGCCGGCGGCCAAGGATCTGCTGGTGAGCTTCTACCGCCAGCACTTTGCCCCCGAGCTGGCGCTGGCCCCCTCCCGCCGTCCCTACCCCGAGACGCAGCCTCTGTTCGAGGGGGTGGATTACGGCGCCGATCTCAAAGCACTCAAGGCCCGCCTCGACAATCTGGGCTGCGCCATCCCCACCCTCTACAAGCAGTATTCCGAGCTGTGCGAGCCGGGCGGGGTGCAGTTTATGGATTTTGGCATCGACCCCGACTTCAACCACTGCATCGACGGGCTGGTGTGGGTCGATGTGAGCCGCATCAAGTCCCACAAGCGGGCCCGCTATATCGGCAGCCATCTGACCGAGCCGCGCTCATAGCCCTGCTGGCGCCAGGCAAACAGCCAAAGGCAAAAAAGGAGAGAGAGGCCATCGCCTCCCTCTCCTTTCGATCTAATGCTCAGCACCTTTTCGAGGCGCTCGGCCCATCTTGCGTTACTCGGCCGCCTTGCGATCCGAGTGGCCGAGATCCCGCTCAGGGGCGATGACATCGCGCACCCGCTGCTTGATCTCCTTGGCCTCGGGGAAGCCGTCATCGACCACCCGATCCCACACCTGCACCCCGCTCACCAGAATGCGGAACTCCCCCTTGCTGGCCGGCACCAGCGCTACCTCCCCCAGATCGCTGTCGAAGGTGGATAGCAGCTCCTGCGCCAGCCAGGCGGCGCGCAGCATCCAGCGACAGAGGGTGCA
Source organism: Aeromonas sp. FDAARGOS 1417 (assembly GCF_019046985.1). Taxonomy (NCBI): domain Bacteria; kingdom Pseudomonadati; phylum Pseudomonadota; class Gammaproteobacteria; order Aeromonadales; family Aeromonadaceae; genus Aeromonas; species Aeromonas sp. FDAARGOS 1417. The sequence goes on from NZ_CP077221.1 coordinate 1,505,538, forward strand.
GTAGCGGATTTCGATGCGGGGTTTGCTGATCAGGGTTTCAGACTCGGTCATGAGTGACTCCATAAAAAAAGCGGCCAATGGCGGGAAGTGGCGTACCGCCACCCAATGGCCGATCCCGATTCGGTCAAATCAGTGCTGATCAACCCCATGAAAATCGGCCAGCCAATGGCGGGCAATGGTACGCATCGCCGATTCTGGCAGCTCGAACAGGCCGGGAGCAAGAGGGCCTGCCGCCAGCATCCGGATCCCTTCCATGATCTCCGCCAGCACCAGATAGACATATTCACCAATCACGGCGCCATGGACGAAGTTGACCGCCTCGCCCCGGTTGAGCAGGTAGATCTGGGTACCATCCGGCCGGTTGAGGGCCAGCACATGGGGGCACACATCTTCGCTCGGCCACGGCAACTGGGCCAGCGAGAAGGCAAACTCGTCGTCGGCCGAGGTGACCGAGGCGACCATGGTGCCGGGGCGCAGCGCCTGCAGATCCACCAAGTCCAGCGAGCCGTTGCCGGTAGAGCAGATCACCAGCTCGGCACGGCTCAAGGCTTCAGCCTTGGTGATCAAGCGAAAACCGTGAGAGAGCGCTTCGACCTGTCGCAGCACATCGGTTTCCACCAGCCCGAGATGGAGGTTGCGACAACGCAGGTCGCGGGCGATGCTGCGCCCCACCTTGCCATAGCCAAACAGCACGGCTTCGCAGACGTTGAAAGTACGGTTGAGATTACGAGCCAGCGACTCCGCGGAGTAGACCACGCTCAGACCAATCTGGATATCCTCGGCCTGCTTGAGGGGGCTGCGAGCCACCGACACCACAGGGGTCGCCAGCACCTCCTGCTCATAGCGTTGATGGCCGTTCTCGGTCATCTCCACCACCCCGAGGAAACGGGGGCCGAAGTATTCACTCAAGATCACCTGGGTTTTGGCAAAGTAACCACCAATATCGAGGATCAGCAACCGCTCGTGGGGGGCCACCAGCGGCGCAATCTGCTGGATGATACTGTCGGGATCATTGGTCCAGCGCCGGTTGAGGGGCAGCACTGGATAGTGCTGGGATACCCACTCCAGGGTCGGGCCGTGTACCGATTTCGGTTTGGGTAAAATGGCACCAATCCGCCCAATCCGGGAAAGCGCTTCGATAAAATGGGGGCGATCGGGAAGCAGGTGAGTGACCAGCAAAATGCAGAGACCATCGATACGTCCCTGTCCGGTGAAATGGCGAAAAAACAGATGCTCAGATCCTTGACTGCGCAACTGTGGCCTCCTTATGTGCCGCAAAGCAGGCAAACAGAACCCGGCGCGGCCGGGTTCTGTGTGTGTCCAAATAAAATGAAAAACCTTTTTATCTGAAACACATAGGTGGCTCAATCATTATCTGCCAAGAGTATGAGCGGGTATGCAAAAATGACTGTAATTGCCTGTTTTTCATGCAAAGGTCAGTACAAAGAAGCAGCAGGCCACACCCACCACAGGCTGAGCCCGGTTCCTGCGGCAGCAAGCAATATCAGCCCACCCCAACGCACTGGCCACGGTTTGTCACACAACGCCCACTCCAGCAGCGGCAGCAACCAGACCGGCAGCAACACCACCAGCGGCACCTCCACATATTGCCAGGCGAGCATCTGGACGAAGGCGAGGGCCAGCGCCAGACCGGCGGGTGCTACCTTAATGCCAACAAAGGTGGCGAGCAGGGCGCGAAAACCGGCGAAAGCGGCCAGAGCACCGGCCAGCTGGGCAATCAGCAGACTGCCATCGATGCCGATCACCAGCGCCAGCCAGATAAAGCCGAGGGCAAACCCGAGCCCCTCGCGGCTATCACCGCGCAGACCGCTCCAACCAAACCAGAGGATGGCGGGCAGTAGCGCCAGCCAGATCCCGGGTTCGCTCGCCAGTACCGAGGCCAATCCCTGCCACCACACCAGCGCACTGAACACCGCAAAGAGCAGCAGTGAACCGCGCAGATCGTTCACCTGAGCCGCAATGGCGGGCACCAGCAGGGTCAGCGGCAGCCACTGCCACGCCTTTTCCGGCATGCCATAGAGGCCGCCGAGCCAGGATCCCACCAGCCAGAGCGCCAGCGCGCCCCACAGATAACCCAATCGCGGCCAGCGCCACGATAGCAAAGCGGCTCCCAGAGGAGCCGCCAGGGTTTGCAGCAGAAGTTCCGCGCCCATTACTTGCGCACGCCTTCGACAAACAGGTTGATGTTCATCTCGTCCGGGATGCCGGGCAGCATGTAGCTCACGCCAAAGTCACTGCGCTTGATGGTGGTGGAGGCGTTGAAACCGCTGCGGTAGCCGCCCCAGGGATCCTTGCCTTCGCCGATCTTGACCAGATCGAAGGCCACTTCCTTGGAGACGCCGTGCAGGGTCAGGGTCCCTTTCAGCACGCCTTTATCCTTGGTGCCCTCGTAAGCGGAGCTGACGAAGGTCATCTTGGGATACTGCTTCACGTCGAGGAAGTCCGGACTGCGCAGGTGCTTGTCGCGGGCTTCGTGATTGGAGTCGACGCTGGCGGCATCCACTTCAAAGCTTGCCTTGGCGGCCGCCGGGTTGGCGTCATCCATGCTGAAGGTGCCGCTGAAGGTGTTGAAGCGACCCACCAGCTCGGAGAAGCCCAGGTGACCCACCTTGAACTGCACCGTGGTGTGCGCCGCATCCACGTCGTAATCCGCCGCCATCAGAGGGGTAGCCATAAACAGGCAGGAGGCCAGCAGAGCCTTGGTCATTTTCATCCGTTCGTTCCTTCATCTTGGGGTTCACATCAGTGGTTAAAATGCTAACCTCGTTCTGAAGATGAATAATCAGTGATTTATTAAATTCATTATTTACTGAGGATGGAAAATGGACCAGATCGCCGCCATGCGTACCTTTATCAAGGTGGTGGAGTGCCAGAGCTTTACCAAAGCCGCCAACCAGCTCGGCATCTCGGTCGCCATGGCCTCCAAACTGATGCAGCAGCTGGAGGAGTCCCTCGCCACCCGGCTGCTGTCGCGTACTACCCGTCAGGTCAATCCCACCGAGGCGGGGCAGTTCTACTACCAGCGCTCCCTCGCCCTGCTGGCGGAGCTGGAAGAGACCCACAGCCAGCTGACCCACCACAACCAGCAGCCGAACGGCACCCTCAAGCTCTCGGTGCCGATGGATTTTGGCTATCTGCACCTCTCCCCCGCCCTACCGCTGTTTCGCCAGCGCTTTCCCGACCTCAAGCTCGATATCGAGTACAGTGACCGGCGGGTTGCGCTGGTGGAAGAGGGGTTCGATCTGGCGCTGCGGATCGGCCACCTCAGCGACTCCTCGCTGGTGGCGCGCCAGCTGGCCACCATTCGGGTCGAGCTTTGCGCCAGCCCCGCCTATCTGGCACGCAAGGGCAGACCGGAAAAGCCCGAGGATCTCAAGCAGCACGACTGTCTGATCTACACCCTGACCCAGCCGGAGTGGCACTTCAAACGGGGAAGTGAGCAGCAGAACATCCGGCCACAGGGGCCGCTGCGGGCCAACAACGGGGTAGCGCTGACCCGCGCCGCTTGTGATGATCAGGGCATCATATTGCAGCCCACCTTTATCGTGGGGGAGGCCCTGCGGTCAGGGCAGCTGGTCAGCCTGCTGCCGGAGTGGGACAAGGGAGATGTGGGACTTTATGCGGTCTATCCGCACCGCCGCTTCGTCTCGGCCAAGGTGCGCTGCTTTATCGAGTTCGTGCAGGAGCGCTATCTCGCCCCGCAACAGTGGGATAAGCCGTGATGATTGCCAGAGCAGAAGATACGGCCTGCTGGTCCGGCTTGTAACCTAACGCTGGTAGGGTGCGGTGGTGGATGCGGCAACAGGGGTGAGCTTGGCTAGCAGACGCTCCTGCTCGAGGCTTAACTGCCAGCGTGGCAGACGGGTGCGGATCACCGACAACTGCGGCTCACTGAGGGCATAGGGGAGCGCCACTTCAATCTCGGGGCAGTCAAACATGGCGGCAAGCTGCAGGATCAGAATGAGGTTTGCCTCGTCGGTCTTGTGCTTGTTGACCCGTTTGCGGATCTCGTGGCGCAGCTGGGTTTCGGGGTCCTGGGTCATCGCCTGCCAGCCGAAACCGAACAACGGCACCAGCGCGCTGACAATCCCCAGCGCCGTCATCGGCTGCTTGGGGGGATGATAGAGTGCGTTGAGATCCAGCCGAACAGGATTCTGACGAACCTCACCCTCACCAAATAAAATCGTTTTCGTCATTGGATTACCCGTTATATTCCACTAGACTGCGCCGCATATTTTACCCCGATATGCCAACGAGGTGCTGATGCTAAGCGATATCGAGATCTCCCGCCAGTCCCCCCGTCTCTCAATCCACGCGCTGGCCGAACGCCTCGCCATCCCCCAGCACCTGCTCAGCCCTCATGGCCACTACAAAGGCAAGCTCAGCCTCGACCTGCTCAAGTCTCAGCCCACACAGAGCGGCAAGCTGGTACTGGTGAGCGCCATCACCCCTACCCCGCTCGGTGAAGGGAAAACGGTGACCACCCTTGGCCTCTCCATGGGGCTCAACCATATCGGCCAGCCCAGCATCGCCACTATCCGCCAACCGAGCCTCGGGCCGGTATTCGGGGTCAAGGGGGGGGCCGCTGGTGGCGGCCACGCCCAGGTGGTGCCGATGGAGGAGATGAACCTCCACCTCACCGGCGATTTTCACGCCCTGACTGCAGCCCACAATCTGGCGGCGGCAGCCCTCGATGCCCGCCTGTTCCACGAACAGAAACTGGGTGCCGAGTTCACCGCCAAAACCGGCCTGCCGCGGCTCGATATCGATGCCGACAACATTCTTTGGCCACGCACCCTCGACATGAATGACCGCGCACTGCGCCACCTCACCATAGGTCAGGGTGGGGCAGCCGATGGGGTGGAACGCAGCGATCGCTTCGTCATCACCGCCGCCTCCGAACTGATGGCCATTCTGGCGCTGGCAAGCGATCTGAAAGACCTGCGCCAGCGCATCGGCCGCATCCAGCTGGCTCGCGACCTGCACGGCAATCCCGTGACCGCCGAGCAACTGGAAGTGGCGGGCGCCATGACGGTGCTGCTCAAAGATGCGCTGCAACCGACCCTGATGCAGACCACCGAACAGACACCGGTGCTGGTGCACGCCGGCCCCTTTGCCAACATCGCCCACGGCAACTCCTCGGTGATCGCCGATCGTATCGCCCTTGGCCTGACCGACTATGTGGTGACCGAGGCAGGTTTTGGCTCCGACATGGGGCTGGAGAAGTTCTTCAACATCAAGAGCCGCCAATCCGGCATTCCCCCCGCCTGCGTGGTGCTGGTGGCCACGGTGCGCGGCCTCAAGGCCAACAGCGGTCTGCTCGATATCCGCCCGGGCCAGCCGTTGCCAGCCAGCCTGCAGGGAGAAGATCTGCCAACCCTCAAGCAGGGCTGCGCCAACCTCGCCTGGCATATCCGGAACGCCCGCCGCTACGGAGTGCCGGTGGTGGTCGCCATCAACCGCTTCCCCACCGACAGCGAGGCCGAGCTGGCGCTGTTGGCCCATGAAGCGCAGCAAGCCGGTGCCTGTGGCGCGGCCATCTCCAACGCCTTCACCCAGGGTGGTGCCGGTGCCAGCGAGCTGGCCCGCGCCGTGGTCACCGCCTGCGAGCAACCCGGTAAGGTGAAACTGCTCTACCCCGATGAGATGAGCCTCGACACCAAGCTGGCGACCCTGGTGGAGTGCGGCTACGGTGGCCGCGGAGTGCAGCTCTCCGACAAAGCGCGCCAGCAGCTGGCACAGCTCTCCGCAGAAGGGTGGGATCACTTGCCCATCTGCGTGGCCAAGACGCCGCTCTCCATCAGCCACGACCCCGCCCTCAAAGGGGTGCCGACCGATTTCGAGGTGCCCATCGACGAGGTGAAGCTCTGCGCCGGTGCCGGGTTCGTCTATGCGCTGGCGGGCCCCATCATGACCATGCCGGGGCTGGGTCGTCTGCCTGCCTATCGCCATATCGATATTGATGAAGATGGCGAGACCATTGGACTTAGCTAAAGGTCAGTGAGGGGCTGGCGTCGGCCGATTACGCTTCGCTAATCGACCCTACGCTCAACAAACCAGCCAGAAACAACAAGGCCCCGCCAATTGTTATACCGTGTAAAAACGACACTATTTAAGACTAGCTGTGCACTTACAAGGCATCTGAAGTAGTAACAGAACTAAACGAAACGGCCACAGATTTTCTGCGGCCGTTTTAGCCTAGATTAGCTATAAGTGTTAGGGTAAGTCGTGGCGATTCAGCCATTGATAGTAATCATTAGATTTTAAGAAGTGGGACGATTTGTTCAGTGATTTTCTTTGCTGCCCATATTTCTTTCCTACCAACAATTATCACAACCATCTGTTCTTGTGAGACTAAATAGCGTCGCCAGGACCCTAAATCCGTTGCTGAAGGAGAAGGTTGATCCTCTGGATGGGTATGCCATTCTCCCAAGTATTGGAGTTGTCCTCGAGATCGGACAAAAGCATCATCCACTGTAGCTTGGTGGTGAGGGCCACGGCGATCAACGAAGCTACGTCGTCTAATGTCACCCTCGCCTGGTTCGGAGATCTCATGCACAACTATATGTGATTCTCTGCGCTCACCGATTAGTACTCCTGCGGCCTCATTACTAAGTAAATCCAATTGGCGATAGCCTAGTAATTTGTCTAGGACAGAGGGCATAATTACGAGCAATCCACCTAATTTATCCGTAAATGTGAGCTCAATGTTGGTCATGGCAGATAGTACAGTTAGGTTGACGAGGTAGGCGGCGGGGCTGTCTAGAACGGCTACCATCCAACATATGTTCATTGTATGTCCAGCCTAATTTATACTCCAAAGTTGAAAGAACCGCTTCCTGCATCATGCTAGCTGTAATCACACTAACTGCTGCGTCATAAGGCGTGAAAGTACTACCACAGCTGACGAATCGTTCATTATTGGAGTCAATCTCGCTGAACCTCATATCCGAACCATTTTTATAAAACGCTGGCTCAGCAAGTAGACATCCAAAGCAACAGCTTCCATCATCGATTAGCACTTTTGACGCTCGACCATTTCCATCATTGAAACCATGGATAAGCAGGGGCCTCTGACTAGATGGCATGGTTCTAACAACATGAGCTAACCGTTTTGCCACTGGAGGCCGACCTGTAGCATCGATAATAATATCATATTGTTTCAACAACTCAGGATTAATAGAAAATTGGGTATTTTTCCCTTCCACTCTACAGTTCAAGTGAGTGGAGGATTTAAGCATCGCAGCCATTGCAATCGCTTTATTTTCCCCAAAATAGGCCGTTGATAACGGATGGCGGCCAAAATTTTGAGGGCCGAAGGAATCATGATCATAGATATCAAACTTTGTTTCTCCACATCCGGCTCCTGAGCGAAGTAACAAGCCAGAAAGATATCCACCAACGGTGCCACAGCCTATGAGAGCAATCCGCTGGGTACTTAGATCTCCTATAGTTGGGCGGCGCCGGTTACGGCTCAAAATAGTTTTTTTATCTGCTCTGATGACTCCGAGACGGATGAATTTTATGACGGACCGCTTAGCTGATAGTGCAGTAATTAATGCCCCTGATTTGACTATTCGTCCAGTGCGCTTTTTCCGGTTTTTTTTCTTTGAAAATGTATTTAGTCCTGTCGCATCAGTATTTAGTTCTAAATAAACTCCAACCAAATCCTGATGTTGTACATCGAGCAGTAGTAAATGTCGTTTCACTGGGTTATCAACAAAATGCTTTAAAAGACGACTACGAGCGCTGAGATCAACCTCAGTAAGCCATTGAAGCATTGCCCTCAGGTCTTGTGGCGGCCAAGCCACACCAGCTAGACGAGAAGGTTTAACTTTGAAATAGCTAGTGATAATTGGCTTGTTATTAAGCTGAGAAAGGTTTCTCTGCTTTAACCACTCGTTTAACGAACTTTTATCTTCTGTTGCGTAGGCGATCCACTCTTCTTTTGAAGTTAACCCTAGAGTCATAGCTTCGTATATATTGGTAGCCACCAGGCTCTGCAGAGCTACTTTTTCGGCAACATCTGATAACAGATAGACTTTCTTATCTGGTAACCAATAAGAAGAGAATTCCCCTTCCATTTCATGGTCATTAGGTGCGCCTTCAATTGTAGACGCAACAGAAGCATGTAGTGTGAGCTGAATTTGTGCATCTACTTGCGTATAGAGTCCTCGCAAGTTATTTGCATCCCAGTCAGCTTCCATTTCTTGAACATAACAGAGATACCATCCCATATTAATATGGGGCATCAAGCGGCCAGAAAATTGTTCGGGAGTTTTAAGAATATACGCGTTGGGCAGCGTAATATATGGATCTGCAGTGAAACTTAGTGCGACGGTGAATTCACCAGCTGAAGTTTCATATTTCTTTACGTAAAATCCCTTGGCATTATCATAGGTACGTAATGGCGTACTACCAGGAATATGATGAGCTGCGGTGTAGCTATATCCACAGCTCAACAATATTTGATGCAATTCACTGAGCATAGTGCGTTAACCGCTTGCCATAGTAGAACTAATGCGCGCAGCTTGACTACCACGAGACGGCTCACCGGCGAACGCTGGTGCCGATGGTGCGCTAACAATCAGGTCACTCTTATTTACTCGGCAACCAAATGCCCTATTGATGGAGGAAAGAGCGAGCGGCTTAGTTAAACATTTTTCTGCATCATCCAAGATCACTGCCAGCTCAGAGAGTTTTTCCATAATCCCCCTTTCACGTTCTCCATGTTCATTACAAGGCGGGAAAAGGGGTTTTTCATCAGTATGATCTGGGCTTTCTACTCCGTTAGAAAATTCAGTAGGAAGGTATCTCGCAAGTAACTTCATCGTTGCACCTAAGTCATTTTTGTCATGAGGAACACGATCAAGAATACTGACAGTGGCAGCCATGAGTGAAATAGACGATGGGCCTCCACCGTCTTTCCATTGGACATCTCGCCATGACTTCATGAAACGACAGACATCACGTAAGTGAGGCCCAATCCTCCTACAGCAATCGTTGAACCAATCTTCGACAATCTTTGGATCACTCTTGATCCATCTCTGTTTACCATCGCGTATTGCCAGATTGACGCATCCTTCATCAAGGCTGTAGTCAGCACGGTTGCATGCTAGCGATTCGGTACCCATAATCGCAGAATCCATAGCAACATTTGACTGTGATTTTGATAAAGCTGCTTCTTTTAGCAAAAACTGTTCTTCAGGAATTGCATACATTGGCACGTCAATATGAGTGTTCATATCAGGAATCTTAAGGCGTGCACATTTGCTTTGTGCCTCAAACTCCCATCCCTCATTTTCGTCAGCTAAAGACTTTAGAGATGAATCGACAAGGAGCAGGAGAAGGCGATGGCCAATTACTGGCTGGTCTTCAAAGATTGTCATTGGCAAATAAGTGCCATCATCAATGTCCATTTCTTGTGGTGGTGTAAAATACGGATTGTTGAGGGTATCGTATTGAAAGCTACCCTGTGTCCAGAAACGTGGGGTGAGGGATAAAAATGCCTTACGAGCATCTGGGTCCATATCCTTGATAAGTACCGCGACCTCAACTTGATCCTGTGGGCTAAGGTGTTTGAGCCGAGAATTTTCTACTTGCAGCTTCATGCTTTCAAATGAGGATGCAGGGTTTGATGCCTTAGCAAGCTGTTTGGCTTCTTCAAATACTATTTTGGTTCGAATACGAACTTGTTTGCGCAAGCGCTTAAGTGTTGCGATTCGTTCATCTGCCAGTTTTAACTTGCTAATTAGTCCATCTGTACTGTCGCTGTAATAACGGTGAAAATTCCAACTCATCACTTTTGCTCCTGTTGGACAAGTTTCTGGCGTGTAAATGGTGCGGCAGGATGATCAAAGAAAGCTCGCAACCGATGATTTTTAGTAAACTCATTAGTTGCCAATTGTTTACCTCTGCTTGCAAGATTGCGAAGGCTGCTAACACTGGCATTATCTAACGTGATATCTGAGGCTGCCTCATTCGGAACTATATCATCCAAGCTTACATAGTTATCCAATACGTTGTGGCTACTTAATTCACGTATCAACATTGCTTTGTGAAGCTGCTGATTGGCAGTCATAGTAGTTAACACAAGACGCTCACCTAACCCCCATAACCCGAGATAACCATTATTACTTGTCGATTCCAAGGCTGTGGGACTTACTGTGTACTCTTCTCCTAACGTCCCAACGTTCAGTATTTTTATGTCGCTAACACTGACATCAGGAAAATCGCTTCTCATATCGCGTAGAACTTCATGCAACGCAATGAAACTAGGATTGTTAGCTACTAATCCCCCATCAGCAAAATAGGCATCTAAATCTTTACAGTAATGAGGTGTAAAGTATGTTGGTGCAGCAGACGTAGCCATAGCTGCATCGATGAGGGTAAGACGCCCATCCCGATTAAACATTGGATTATGGGGAGTTTTAAAGAATTGGGGCTTGCCCGTTGAAAGGTTTACTGCGGGGAGCATGACACGGCGCGTCAGGTCATTGAAGGTTACTTCAGCACCAATCATGCTAGTTACAGCATCAAAAAGCGGTTTGCTATGATATCGAGCACTAACCGCTGCACGCCATTGCGTCACTAGCCATGCCTTCGATGGGAAAATTTTTGGGGCCTGTACACGAAATACCGCCTCTAATTCTCTTGCACTTTTCCCAGATGCAAGGCCCAAAGCCAGAATGCCACCAATAGAAGTGCCGACGATCAGGTCAAAGTAATCACCCACTTTAATATTTTTCTGATCAGTGTTCTGTTCAATGATGCGTTCAATTTCGGCTAGTACATTGATTGTAAATAACCCTCTAACCCCCCCACCATTCAAGCTAAGGATTTTAACATCTTTGTGTCTTGCCTGCATGAGACATCCCTGATCAAGTTACATGGCAATAATCTGAGGGCTTCTTCGAATATTTTCAACTGACAAATATAATAAAAAGCAGCTTTAGGGTGAATTTTAAACGATTCCTCCCATTATGGAGCAGAAGAATGGTCATGTTGATTGTTGAGGTTACTCGCCACACGCATTTAGTAATGCTTCTCAATAACCATTTTCATTACTTTTTTGCAAGCATATTTCATACCAAAAATGGAGTTGACACATAAATAAATCCGCGAGCGACCCAAATGAGTCTTTTTCTGCAAGGGGGTTGAAAGCTGATGTACACACATAGTAATCATATTTGATTACTATGTGTGTACTAAATAATCTGAGCTTTAAATAAAAGCATGATTATTTGCTCTACTCACTGTATGAGTTAGCGTTTCTGTTAGGTTTCAATTCGTTTAAGTTCATAATGTCCAACTGTTTTTCGGCTGGTGAAATAATTGCCTTTCAGTAGGCCATGTCCCTCAAGACTTAATTTTAAAATAGCAGTTCCATTATATGGCGCTTGTAGGTCGATGTTTGTTTTATTTTTCGGTGTGTTCAAAAAAACATAATATAGTTCTGCCCGACCTGTTTCAGCATCCTTTTTAGGCTTTGCTATCAATGTTTGAGAATCTGAGTCCTCGGCTTCAACATCCATTCCAATTTTCAAAAAACTCTGTTTTATAACTGCTCTAGCTTTGGATGTTCCTTTTTTACCATCCCATTCCCAATGAATAACCATTTCCCAAGTACCATTTAAATCAGGAAACAAGATATCATTTAAAATAGGGTATTTATTCCATATCTTTTTCCAGCCTACGGAAAACATAACAAGTAGTATAATGTTAAGAAAGCCAGCCCCCGCTGCTGCAATTGATATCGCTTGAGTGGGTGGTGTTTTTGAATCAGTTACTGCCCATAAAATTAAGCAACTGATAATGGCATATATAACAGCGATAAAAGAAATAACTCTTCCAATAGGGAGCAGGCTAATCATTTGAGCTCCTTGTAATGAATTTCCTGACCATTCTCAAATATAGAAAGTTTATGCCCTTCACTTACAATTCCTGTCATTATAACTCCTGGTATGGAAGACCCAAAAAGAGCTGCAACAAATCGCCCGCCAACAAGTCGATATCTATCAAAAGATGCATCTCGTATTATAGGCGGAGAAAAATACTGTGAAACATGAGTTAACTCCCCTTTTTTATTTATTATGTGAAAGCCATCATGATACTTTCCTTTCTTTTTTGACAGAGCTGACAATACATCAGAAAGCGTACCGTAAAAGTCTATATTCATATCTCTAAGGTTAACAATTGGTAAATGTTCAGTGTCATCGCATACTATAATACCTACCCCAGAAAAATCATCTCCGGATTTAACCCAAACATCATAAAGCAGTGATGTGAAATCATGTCTAGTCATAACTGAATCCATTAATAACATTGCAACCAATTAGATAAAGCAATCTGTTATAAATATTATTTAATATGGCTGCCTAATAAGGCTAATTTGATATTATCAAACAATTTGTTTTTTAAGGAAAGCGATTTTTAGGATGCTAGGAATCTAGCATCTATGTCCCAAGTAGACTCATTCAATGATCTTCTGGATCGCCGAAACAAACCCTATCTTGAAAATGCAGCGCCCATTAACAGTCAGGATTCGACCATACTCATCAGTCTTCCAGCCTTCGTCGTGCATAAGTTGGTCACTGATTGCATGTCTTAACGCGGCTATTTCTGATTCGGTAAGACCCAGAGATATCGGGAGAATCTGAATGGTCTCCGGTGAATGGCTTGAATTTTTTGCAGTCATGTCGATGACTACTTCGGTGTGTGTCTTAAGCAGGTTCACTTCGCCACGAAGCTTTTTGTTTTCAGCAAGTACAGCTCCCATCACAGCACGCACCGCTGGATCTGGGATCTTGTCTAACACCGCATAGATGGGGTTTTCGCTTGTCTTGCGCAGCTTGCGGGTCATGCCACCAGTATGGTTTGCCCATGCCTTGATTAGGCCTTTAAAATCATCTCCTGTCTTGTTGTGTATAGTCGATTTAACCGGTCCACCTCGCTCTTTGGATAGCCTAGAGATGGTGGCTACCGTGAAATCGGTGCTGCCACGCTCATACTGCTCTCTGCATACGTCATAAATAATATCGAGGTTCTTCGCCTTGCGCTGCGTCGCATTAGCCTTGAGTTTTTCAAGAACGTCTTCAGGATGCATAACTGTCTCCATCGTGTACGGTACTACGAGCAGTATTAATGAGCTGTCTGATAGACGTACCGGATACCTTTTCGCTGAGTACATCCCAAGTTTCTTCAACTAACCCAATTTCCTGCAGTCTGCGATGGCCTTCTGCAAATTCAAGTGCACCTTTGAGAGAGCCAGTGCGAGCCTGAATAAGCTGCATGACTGCATTGCCTACTTCCAGTTGCTGTTGAGGGCTCAGACGGAAGAAGATCGGTGGCATCTTGTTAAACTCCAGCATGCAGTCAAGTAGTTGGGAGCGACGCAAGGAGGGTTTACGCGAATCTATCTCTGGGTAAAGTGTGGCGTTTTCACAAAGTATTTCGAGCTGATGCAACTCCGATGCAGTCTCAGTAAACACCATTTGGATATCGTCCATCTCGCCCACAGCAACAAGTTGTACCCCGTCCTGGTTGGCTTGCTTCATAATCTCAAGAGATCGTCCGATTAAGTGATATGTTGCTTGGAGATCATTGATGACCTTACCCATAGCCTCTGCCTCTGCTTCATAGCGCTGCGAGAGCTTTTCCAGTTCTCTGGTTGCGGTAAATAAACGGCCATCACGTTCACAGTCAGCGCGGTGGTTTTCCAAATCCGTAATGGCTGCTTGCAACTCATTGTGCCTTTCTGCACGCTCGTGAGCCTCATAACTGAGAGAGTTGAAATGGGCTTGCAAACCAGGCAAAAACGCGGGGCCGGATAAAAAGAAACGGCAGCGGACGCAGTTACGCTGTTCCGGGTAGCCGGGCACGGGGGCGTAGACGGGATATCTCTGGTTTTCGTTGACGCACTCACCGCCCACAGCACACAACGTTCCACTCGCCGAACAAATTCCCTTGTCCTCAAAAACGAAAGTTGCAGCCGACTTATGGCCAACTGCAGCATATACGGCATCCGAACTGACGCTGGCAAAACGCTGGCTTATCTGCTCCATCGTAGCATCCATGAGAAAGCGTCGATGGTTGGCCTCCTCGGCAGCCAGCGCGTTGCGCTCGGCTGCACTCAGTACTTCTTTCATGTAGGCGTACCCACATTTGGTGTAGTACAGAGTCATTATGAGTCGTGCGTGGCCAGCGATCAGCTTGGAAACAACTGCCAGAGGTAACTGGAGATCGAGTACCAAGTAGCTGATAAGTGAGACTCGCAGAGCATGGAGAGGATAGAACGTTGTTGTGGGGCTGTTCTCATTGACGAACTTGATCTGCGTGCCATCGTCCAGCGTTTCAGCACGCATTAGGCAACGTTGCTCTAGCCGAGCTAGAAGCAGGTACCAAATTCGGTCAAGAGCAGCACTTATAATTGGCTTTTGCCTATCATTCCCATTTCCTGCTGCATCGCGAAACAAAAAGCAAGTTGATCCCCGCTCCTCTAACACTTGGGGATGTGGTGGGGTGACACCGAAATGTTTCCACTCAAGTTCAGTCCATGCTGTCGGTGTGCTGAGTGGGTTGTATCGTTCTTGCCAGCGGCGCAGTTTCGTCAGCCAATACAAAACCGTTTCGTTAACCCAAGGTATAACATAACCCTTATCATTTTCGGCCTTGCCGTAATCAGCAGTTTTGTTGGTATTAATGAATAATCCAGCCCCGGATTCATTCAAACTTCGGTGGAAAACTCCACGCTGATAGGGCCGCGCAACACTGCCGGTAGCAAGCGGAGAATCATTCAAAACGAAATTGCCACCTTGTAGTCCATGTATATAGGACCATGTGTCAGCCTCTCCAGAATCGAGCATTCGGACCTGAAAAGTACGCAGCGGCAGTTCCAGCTTGAGATAGAGAGCAACAGCTCTCACTGGGGACCACATCTCGGTCACGAGGGAAGGAGTCTTAAAATACTTGCGTTCATATGCACTAGCTGCACGCTCTCGCCAGACGCAATCTGGGTCGTCGGGATCAATTAGATAGGGGGGGACACGAAACCAGTCACCGCCAGAGCTGCCAGCCTCCATTGCCTGTTGAGCCCAGAGCCAGTCACGGAATACCGGCCCTTCGGCAAGCATCGTACGTAATTCCTCGATATAGCGGATGGAGAGTGCGGCCTTGGTAGTTTCCGTCGGGATAATAAAGCCAATTTGGGATTGTCGTACTACTGGATTGTGTAGTGAAGGGGGGATGACCTTGAGACCATGTTCATCCTCAATCGATAGCTTATCGTTTAGTACCCAATCAAGGAATTCAGCAACAGAATTATTAAGCTTGATATCAGCACGACTTAACTGACCGATGGCCCCCTTAGTTTTTACATTTAGCAGGACATCATGAAAGAGTTGAGCGGGTGGTGATGCTCGGGACAGGTAAGTAATGGGGTTACGCGCTAGTCCGCAACCTATGATGTATGCCACTAGGAATTTATCAAGAGCGACGTGCCAAGTAGGGACAGCCCTTTTTTGCTGGCTCAGCCACTCGGCGGCAAGTTTTTTCCAGTGGACCATGCGTTGGTCCTGTGCCACCACATAGTCAAAATTGAGATCGGCCCCCTTGTGAATGACTTTAGTTTTAAGGCGAGGAAAGGGGTTGCGCAGATGTTTTGGCTTCACTAGGAAACCATCGGCATCGGGTTCAGTTAGGTAGGCATGCAGCACCCATTGGAGAAAATCACTTATATGATCGTGCAGCTTTATTCCTGCCCCGCTTTTGTACGATGCTAGAT
This sequence comes from Aeromonas sp. FDAARGOS 1417, assembly GCF_019046985.1. Lineage (NCBI taxonomy): Bacteria > Pseudomonadati > Pseudomonadota > Gammaproteobacteria > Aeromonadales > Aeromonadaceae > Aeromonas > Aeromonas sp. FDAARGOS 1417. The sequence goes on from NZ_CP077221.1 coordinate 1,521,340, forward strand.
TCAGCGTCGTCCATAGATCCGGTAGACAAGAGCCAGCTTCAAATATGGCTACAGGGCGCTTGTCCAACTGAAGCTTATGCAGGTAGCGTACGAAGAAGGCGGAAAGTGGGGCTGCGTTTGTTTGTGTACGGAAACCAGGCTGCTTCAAAAACCACTCACAGGCAAGTACCTGCCACTGCTCGAAGGCTGGGTCGAGAGCAAGCAGGAAGCGAAACTCGGGGTCAAAAAATTGGTTAGTACCCTTAACTCTATTGCCTCTACCCATCTCATCTTTTCCTCGACAGTTTTGGTGCCTGGCCGCTCATTAACCCCAATGGATCAACGTCCCTGAAGCCATAAATTAGGGGATCAGGTGGTGGCAGAACGATGCCCATTTGCTCACGCACAGCAGCTTCCTCCAGAGATCGAACTAACCTAGCGCGATCTGGTTCGGTATAAACAACCTGCGATTCTAGGGACTTGTGATGCAGCGCCTTTTTGCGCAAAACAGGATCAATCCCTACATTTGTCAAAGTTTGACCATAGGCGTGGCGATGCCCATGTGGCGAGGTACCTATGGCTTTGGCGGCCACAAGCCCAATGCGCTCAACTGCTCGTCGATGTTGACGTTCAAACGAGTCGATGGCGTACGGTTTTCCGTTCTGGGTCACGAACGCAAACGGATGGTCGCAGGCTAGCTGAGCTCGATGTGCCATATAAAGCACCCAAAGCTGCCAAAACAACTTACCGGCCCACTGCGGGAACCAGTTTATGTACATGAAGTGAGATTTCGAGTCGAGGGCGTTCCCCTTCCATCCGGCAAACAGCTGATCGCTCAAGGCGTACTCATTGCGTGGGCGAAGGCCGTACTTACCATTCAAGTAGGCCAAGCGGTTACATATCGTCGGTTTGCCATTGGCACCTAACCAGTCAGGCGGAGCAGCCCCCTGGCTAGGGTGGTAGATACGCACCAACGCGTGATCCGGGTGAATCGGGTCGGGCACTACATCTTGCACGTACAGATGAAAGGGCTCAGACATACGAACTCCGCCGTAATGCATCAGCAGCGTGATCAGGATATCGCGTATATTAAGCCGTTGTTCAAGGCGGGGACTTGTTTGCTTACCTGGCACGATGAAGCCTTTGAATAGTAAGTCCGACATATGCTCATCTGGGAAACGTTTAACTTGCTCATGGTCGATAACTGGAGTTCGCTTGAGTAAGGTGTTGCGAGCATGTGTCATGGCAAGCGATGCCTGTCCTCGATCCCATGTATGTGCTAAAAAGGCACGGTTGTGCTTCTGGTGCCAAGCGGCCCACGCAAGCATTTCCTCACTTTTCGTGGCGTCACGCCAAGGATTGAGCGACTTGGTATCTAGTCCCCGCGCCATCCAGTCTGAGAACCTTGAGATGCAATTCACCAGCACCCTTACCACGGCAGGGGTGCGCCCCTGCCAATAGAGGCCACTGGGGTCAGTACCATTTTCGCCCACTGTGCCGGTATACAAGCGATTGCTGAAGACTTCGAACAATACTTTTGGGTCATCGAAGCAGGTTTGGTTCGCTGTCATGTAGTCGAGTAAGAGACCCACAGCCTGAGCTGTTTTAGTCATCCAAGCACTGCTGCGTACTTGTACGTGGGCTAAGAAGTAGTCAACCAACGGCCTTAATGGGCCATGTTCGGTCAGGATGACAGGGATTTCGGTAACCACGCCGGTATGGTCACGATACACCTTGCCACGGATGGTGGTGTGTTCCATCAATACTCCTTACGTAATAATGAGCTACGTAACCATTGATGCTCCAAAAATCAATGGCGATCTTTGGAGTACTCGAAGACAGGAACATTGCAAGATTCTGTTCTTATGACTGATACCCGGTCATCTTTATTGAATTAGTAAGTGAGTTACAATTAGTATCAGTAATGCGCCATAGCTATACCCTGTCAAGTTAAAAAAAGGCCACCATCAAGTACTGAGGGTGGCCTTTTTGATACCTAATAGTAATGAGTACCTACACGGTATAACAATTGGCGGGGCCTTCTGTTATCCATGCATCAACCCTTAGAGGGTGAAGCGCTGGGTCATATGGTGCAGGGTGTTGGCCAGCTTGCTCAGCTCGACGCAAGCCTGGGCGATCTGATGAGCGCCCTGGGCATTCTCGTCAGCGGCATTATGAATGTTGACGATGCTGCGGTTGAGCTCTTCGGTCACCGCATTCTGCTCTTCGGTAGCGGTGGCGATCAGAGTGTTCATGTCGGTGATGCGCACCACGGCACCATTGATGGTCTCGATACTGGTACCGGCATCCCGTGCCAGACCGACACTCTCCTGCATCTGGTGGCGACTCAGCTGCATGGCGTTGCCCGCCTCGGCGGCGCGGCTCTGCAATAGCTCGATCATCTTGCTGATCTCGGCGGTGGAGTCCTGGGTACGCTGGGCCAATGAACGCACTTCATCCGCAACGACCGCAAAACCACGACCCTGCTCACCGGCACGGGCCGCTTCGATGGCTGCGTTAAGGGCCAGCAGGTTGGTCTGACCGGCGATATCGCGGATCACATCCAGCACCACGCTGATGTTGGCGCTGTCGGCCTCCAGCTGCTGCACTACTGTGCCCGCTTGTTCAATCTTGACCGACACCTCTTCGATGCTGGCAATGGAGCTGCGAACCACTTCGCTGCCAGCAGCAGAGGTGCGGGAGGCATCCTTGGCGGCGCTCATGGCATCCGTGGTGTTGCGGGCCACTTCGTTGACGGTGGACTGCATCTCGTTCATGGCGGTCGCCACCTGGGAGACTTCGTTCTGCTGGATGGCCATGCCGCTGGCAGACTGGCTGGAGATGGCGCTCACCTCCTCCACTGCGCTGCTGAGTTGGCTCACGGAGCCGGCGATCTCGCTCACCAGATCGGAGAGGGAACCCTGCATCCGGTTGATGGCGGAGCCCAGCTGACCCAGTTCATCGCGGTTGAAGCGGCTGTCACGGATCCACTGCTGCAGTTCGCCCTGACCCAGATCGCCATTGGCAATACGCTGGGCCTGACGGGCCAGCATGATCAGCGGGTCGCGGATCTGGCGGGTCAGTACCACGGAGAGCACCACCACAAGGATCAGGCCGATCACCAGCGCGATGGTGACACTCAGATTGGCGGATTGGTAAGAGGCGACAATGTCGCTGCGGGATTCAGACGCATAACCATGGTTAATCTGGATAAGGGAGGCCACTGACTTGCTCAGCGCGGTATAAAGGGGAACCCCCTCCTCAAGGAAGATGCGTTGAGCTTCGGCAAGCTGCTCGCTGTCTTGCAGCTGTTTGACTCGCTGGTGCAGGGCGACGTAACGATCCCAGTCAGACTTCACCGTATCGAAGGTACGGCGCTCCGCCACATCCTCAGGCCAGATCGTCTTGTCATGGGCAATCAGCTGCTGCGCGATCGAGTTAAGCTGCTGACTGGCAATATTCCGATATTCAGCCCTTTTCAGCGGCTCGGCGGCCACCACGAAATAACCCAGCTCATAACGACGCAACTCACCGAGAGAATCCCCGATCGCGCTGGTGCGATTGACCGCTGGCAAGATGCTGTCGGTAAACCGGATGGCAACATCATTCATGTTGCCAAACTGGACAAGGGCAAAACCGCCGATAAAGGCGACCATCAAACCGAGCACGGCAAAGCCGGCGGTGAGTTTTTTACCTATGGTCATGGAACTGGTATTCATGGGATATCCTGGTGGTCGTTAAATTCGTAGCACTCGTCCGGTTCACGCCCTCCTGGCATGAACTATCTGGCCACCTGTTCAGTGGCGCACCATCCAACCTTGATGAATATCTCTGAATTCCATGAGCGGCAGCGAGAGCCGTGAGGGGGCGCTAGAGTAACCGGATTGTGACGGTTCGGAAAGAGTCTGTCCGGTTACTTTTTGTAAGGTGAAAACGAGGTTTTTTTCGTGTTCGATTAAATATACCGCTCAGATGAATAAATCGGAAAAATGCATAACGTTTGCATAAGGCAAGCCGCGCGAGTCAAGCCGTTGCAGGCCGCCACTCTCATTCGGGACCAATGAAAAACGCCAGCAATGGCTGCTGGCGTCTCGTTTATTCAGCGTGGCGGTTACAAAACAACCGCCATCTTATCCGCGCAGGCCACCGAGAAACTCGGCCCGGGTATCGGGCTGGGTCTTGAACACCCCGCCGAGGGAGGTGGTGGTGGTATAGGAAGTGGAGTCCATCACGCCGCGTGCCTTGACGCAGTAGTGGGTCGCCTTGATGCTGATAGCCACATCCTTGGTACCGAGCAGGGTCTGCAGCGCCAGCAGGATCTGCTGGGTCAGCCGCTCCTGCACCTGGGGACGGCGGGCAAAGAACTGCACGATGCGGTTGATCTTCGACAGGCCAATCACCTTGCCACGAGGGATATAGGCCACATGGGCCATGCCGTCGATGGTGACGAAGTGGTGTTCGCAGGTGCTGGTGAGGCTGATGTCCCGCACCATGATCATCTCGTCCACCTGCATCTTGTTCTCGATCACCGTCACCTTGGGGAAGGTGGAATAGTCGAGGCCGGAGAAGATCTCGTTGACGTACATCTTGGCGATGCGATGCGGCGTCTCGGCCAGACTGTCATCGGTCAGATCCAGCCCCAGCGTCTCCATGATGGAGCGCATATGGCCTTCGATCTTCTCCCGCTTCTGCTGGCTGTTCAGCTCGTTGATGACCAGGGGGGTTTCCAGTCCCTGGGCTTCGAGGGCAGCCCTGACCAGCAAGGCTTCCGGACTTAAGGTTGTCATTATCTTCTCTCCCACGCTCAGGGACTGTGAGGGCCGCTCAAGGAGCAACCCCTTATGTTATGGCGGCGTACAGGGCCGACGGTATCGCTGTAATGGTAGCCACACAGGTTGTGGCGGCCATCTGTTATGGCGGCATAGTAAACGGCCATTGCCGCCAAGATTCAAGTCAACTTGTGCGTCACCTCATACTTTATGGCCATCTACCCCCGTTTCAGCGCCGATTACCCCGAGATTCCCTTGAGATAACCTGCCCATCCCAGGGGAATTTTGTGATAATCCCGCCTTCAATCATAGAAAGAGGTCATGACGATGGGATTTGATACCAGCGGACTACTCCCCTTAAGCGATGCCCTGCAAGGGATGCTGGAACAACTCGCCTGCTGCTGCGACAGCGAGCAACTGCCCCTGCCAGAGGCCCTTGGCCGGGTTCTTGCCAGCGACATCGCCTCTCCCCTCGCCGTGCCCCCCTTCGACAACTCCGCTATGGACGGTTACGCCGTGCGCCTTTCGGATCTCACTGCTGGCACCCCGCTAATCATGGCGGGCAAAGCGTTTGCCGGTCAGCCCTATCAGGGCGAGTGGCCCGCCGGCCACTGCGTGCGGATCATGACCGGCGCCCCGGTTCCCGCAGGCACCGATGCGGTGGTGATGCAGGAAGAAACGCAGGCCGACGGCGATCGGATCACTTTTCTGGCACAACCCGAACCGGGCCAGAATATCCGCCGCGCCGGCAGCGATATCGGCAAGGGCGCCTGCGTGCTGCCAGCCGGTACTCGCCTCACCCCGCGCGAAATGCCACTGCTGGCCTCCCTCGGCGTGGCTACCGTCACGGTGCGTCGCCCGCTGAAAGTGGCCATCTTCAGCACCGGCGATGAGCTCAAACCGGTCGGTACCCCGCTCGCCCACGGCGATATCTATGACTCCAACCGCTACGGCGTGCGGGCCATGCTGGCGCGCATGGGCTGCGACTGCCTCGACCTTGGCATCATCCCCGACGATCCCGCCCAGCTACGCGCCGCCTTTATCCGCGCCGACGAAAAGGCCGATGTACTCATCACCACCGGCGGCGTCTCGGTGGGGGAAGCGGACTTCACCAAACAACTGCTGGACGAGCTCGGCGAGATTGGCTTCTGGAAGCTCGCCATCAAACCGGGCAAGCCGTTTGCTTTTGGCTGTCTGCCCCGCGCCTGGTTCTTCGGCCTGCCGGGCAACCCCGTCTCCGCCATGGTCACCTTCGATCAGCTGGTGCAACCGGCGCTGGCCAAGCTGGCGGGCCAGCACTTCGAGCGCCCGCTCCAGCTGCAAGCCATTGCGGCCGAGCCACTCAAAAAGAGCCCGGGCCGACTCGACTTCCAGCGCGGCATCCTGAGTCAGGGACCCAACGGCCTCGAGGTGCGCAGCACCGGCTCGCAGGACTCCGCCGTGTTCAGCTCCCTGTCGCGAGCCAACTGCTACATCGTTCTTGAACGGGAACGGGGCCGCGTCGCCGCGGGCGAGACGGTGACCGTGGAGCCATTCGGGGGATTGCTGCTGTGAGCGAGATCCTGAGCGACGCCGAACTGCTGCGCTACAACCGCCAGATCATCCTCAAATCCTTCGACTTCGAGGGACAGGAGGCGCTCAAGCAGGCCCGTGTGCTGGTGATCGGCGCCGGTGGCCTTGGTTGCGCCGCCAGCCAGTATCTGGCGGTGGCCGGGGTTGGCCAGCTCACCCTGGTCGATTTCGACAAGGTGGAGCTCTCCAACCTGCAGCGTCAGGTGCTGCACAACGATGAGCGCATCGGTCACTACAAGGTGGACTCAGCAGCGCAGTCGCTTCGTGCCCTCAACCCCTGGCTCAAGGTAGAGACCCACGCTGCCGTGGCCGATGAGGCGCTGCTCGATACCCAGCTGCCCCGACATCAGTTGGTGCTCGATTGCACCGACAACCTGGCCATTCGCAACCTGCTGAATCAAAAGGCACGCCAGCACAAGGTGCCGCTGGTCAGTGGCGCCGCAATCCGGCTGGAGGGACAGCTGTGCAGCTTCACCTGGCAGGAAGATGAACCCTGCTACGCCTGCCTCAGCGCCCTGTTTGGCGAGCAGGCCCTCACCTGCGTCGAAGCCGGTGTACTCGCCCCCGTGGTGGGATTGGTGGGCAGCCTGCAGGCACTGGAAGCTATCAAGCTCTTGGCAGGCATGGGCAAAAGCTACAGCGGCCGCCTGCTGATGATCGACGGCCTGAGCGGCACCTTCCGCGAGATGAAGCTGCCCAAACGCCCCGACTGCCCGGTCTGCTCCCACCCTTGACGCAAACGGGATCAAAAAAGCCGAACCCTGTGGTTCGGCTTTTGTATTCCGATTTAGTTACGGTATCGGGGATCAGAAGATCCCCTTGGCTTTGACCTTTTTCATACTGGCAACCTGACTGGAGAGATCCTCGATCAAAGGTTCTGCCTCTGTGCCGACAACACTCTGTCGAGCGGGGGCACTGGCCAGTCGCTGGATCAATCTGTGCTGCTCGCGGATCAGCCGGGATTGCTCTTCCAGTTGGCGAGAGAGCAGCTGGATACTGCTGGCAAGGGGAGCCAGATCCTGCTCGGCCCCTGCTGATGGCAGCTTGCCAGCGATGGCTTCGGCCAGCTGGTCATGATCCAGTGCAGCAGGCAGCCCCTGTCTGAGTTCATCCCACATCTCGCTGGGTTGCTGCTCGCCAAGCCGGCTGACAATCTCGTCTACCAGTGAAGTGGTATCACTCTGTCCCAGCTGTGGCGCCAGTCTAGCCACTATCTCGTCGATCATCACATCTGCGGCAGGCTGCGCCTCGCCAGCGGCCTCACCCAAATTGAAACCACAGCTGGCAAAGGCATGACGCAGGGTCGTCATGCTCACCTGCTCCGGCCCCAGCGCATTGGCAATCGCTTTGCAGAGGTTGGGCGCCAGCACGTACATGAACATGCCGGAGAGGTAGATATCCTTGTGGAAACGGCTCTTGGAGAAGTCAAACTCCTCGGTGCCCTCCTGGATCTTTCGCGCCCGTTGATACCAGTTCTGCAATACCCCGACCGCATAGCGATCAGACTCCAGCGCACCCGGATCCATGTAGATGGAGAAGGTCATGCGCTTGAGTTGACTACTCATCGTCAACCTCGGCCATCACAGGCGCTTCGCGATAGACTTCATCCTCTTCCGTGGTGTAGAGGCAGATTTCACGAGCCAGCGCGGACTGAGCATCGTCCAGCAGCTCAACACGGTCACCCAGGGTGGGATAGGCCGCCTTGATCGCATCATAAATCAGAGATGCGCCGCCACCGACCAGATAGACACGGTTCGGGTTCTTGGCAAACTTCTTCGCTTCATGCGCAACCTGAGTGCCCAGCTCGTCGATCTTGTTTTGCATCTTCTCGAGGATCTTGGGGATCTGGCTCTCATCGTTGACCACATCGCGTACAAAGCTCATGTCGTGACGACGCTTGATAAACTCGTTGGCCACCAGATAGCTGGAGTCGCTGTCTGCTGCGGCCAGCGCCTTGCGAGTAGCGTCGGTCACCATGGAGACACCGATCTCGTTGTTACCGTAGACATCGGAGACATCATCAAACTCACCGACGATGATCCCCATATCCAGAGTGGTGCCGCCACAGTCGATCACCAGAGTCTTGGTGAACTCGTTGCAGCCTGAACCAATCAGACGGGAGAGCGCAGCAGGCAGACTCTCCGGCATCACTTCGACACTGACGATATTGAACAGCTCGCCCTTGTTAAGGGTGATTGGACGCATCAGGTTGCGGCGTTTCTTCTCGATCTTCTCTTCGTTACGCTGGCAATCGTCCGGGTTGTAAAACTCGGTGATGGGCAGGGTTACTGTGATGGCGACATCGCACGGCGTCACACCGGTCTGCAACAGGGCGTGATGTACGGAGAGCAGGTTGAGATCGTCATACTGGTACTCCACATGGGTGGTGGCCAGAGACTTGTCGGAAGTCGCATCGTAGGTGTACTTGGTGTTGCCTATCTCGTAGTTGTAGATCTTCTTGTCTTTACGCAATGCGGCGCTCTTCCAGTCCTTGCGAAAGGAGTTGGGAGAGATGATGGTCTTGAGCACCTTGTTCTCAATCCAGCTCACCTTGACGTTGGTCGAGCCATCATCGATGGCCATTTTCATTACTTCAGACATGAGGAAACACCTGTTAATAGATCAGAAATGGGTCCGATTGCCTTGCCTTATGCCTTTGGCAAGGCGATCGAACCAATACATACACGGGGTAAAAGGGCGACAAGTTTAATGGGTTTCTAAAATCCGGTGAAGCAAATGATTAAATCCGGAAGGATCTTCCGCAGGCCAGGCGTGGTGGCCGTTGGGGGTGTGGATGGTGGCGTTGGGCAAGGCGGCAAACTGCTCTACCCGTTTGGCCAGCGGCAGGTAGTCGTGACTGGTGGAGATGATGGCCACCGGCTGCCAGATGGCGCCGAGCCGGGCGCGTACCGACCAGCCGGGTAACGCCTCCAGCAGCGCCTTGTAGGTTTTCTTTTTATTGCGCACGAAACGCAGCCGGAAGGTGTGGCGCACCTGTGCCAGATCCGGGCCCGGGAAGAGCTCGCGTCCCAGCCACCAGGCGAGCGGGCGCATACCGAACCAGCGCAGCCACTTGAGGCGCTGGGCGTAACGCTCCTGCTCTTTGGGGCTCTCCAGCAGAAACTCGCTAAAACCGTTGACCAGCACCAGCCCCTGCACCTTGTGGGGCAGTTGCAGCGCCAGCTCCAGCGCTACCATGGCCCCCAGTGACAATCCCACCACCCAGGCGGGTTCTGGCTGTGCATCGAGCCAGTTCACCACATCGGCTGCCAGGGTCGTCACATCGAACGGCCCCTCCTGCATGCTCTGGCCGTGGCCGCGCAAGTCCAGCGCCACCACCCGGTAGTGCTCGGAAAACCGTTCGATCTGCGCCTGCCAGTCGAGGCTCGAGGAGCCCAGCCCGTGCAGCAGCAACAGCAAGGGGCCCTCTCCTGCGCTGCGCAGGGCAAGCCCGTTGAATTTCATCACCTGATTGCGGCGCATCAGTGTCTTGCCTCTCGACTCATCACCTGAACCATCTCTCGTTGTTATGTTGCCCGTGGCTATCCTGCCACGTTATCAGCACGGCGCCCAATCAGCCTTCGCTGACCAGACTCACCGCCTTGATATAAGCGAAGATCTGCTGCTCCGGCGCCAGCGCCAGCCGCCTGGCGGAGCGGCTGGTGATCCGGGCCAGCAGTATCTGCTCACCCAGCGCCAACTGCAACAGGGTCTGGCCGGGGCGCACCTCGCGCACCGCCAGCAGACGGGTGACGAGACAGTTGGAGAGACTGGAGTGCTCGATGGGGGCTGTGGCGATCACCACATCCCGCCCCGCCACCTTGATCTGCAAAGGGCCGCTCTCATCCGGCACATGGGTCATGGTGACCCGCAGTTGCTGCTCACCAAGCTGCAGGGTCGCCATCTGCTCCTCTTCATCGTAGTGAGAGAGGGTCGCCGCCAGCATCACTCCGGCATCGTCACGGCTGGCGAGCGAGAGATCGGTTCGGGCGAAAATCTCGCTCGGCCTGCCTTGCGCCTCCACCCTGCCACCTTCCAGCAGCACCAGCTGATCGCAGAGCAGGCTCACCTCCTCCATGGCGTGGCTAACGAAGATCATCGGGATACCGCTCTCCTGCTGCAAGCCCTTTAGCACATGGGCCTGATGGATGCGGCTGCGCCGATCGAGCGCCGAGAAAGGCTCATCGAGCAGCAGCAGATCAGGCTCGGCCAGCAGCGCCCGCCCCAGCGCTACCCGCTGGCGTTGACCGCCAGAGAGGGCATGGGCAGGCTGTCCCAGCAGATCGGCAAAACCGAGCCGCGCCGCCAGCGCTTCGGGCTGCCAGCGCCCTCGCCCCTTGCGGGCCGCCAGTTGCAGATTGCCAAGCACAGTCAGATGGGGGAAGAGGCGCGAGTCCTGAAACACCAGTCCGATCTGGCGCGCTTCGGGCAGAAGTTGAGCATACTCCCGATCGCGCCACCGCAAGCGATCCCCGTTTTGGCGATCGAGCCCGGCGATGATGCGCAGCAGTGTGCTCTTGCCGCAGCCGGAGGGGCCAAACAAGCCGAGGATCCCACCCAGTTCGAGGGTCAGTGCGCAATCGAGGGTAAAGGGGCCAAACTCACGCCGAACATGGAGGTTCAGGGCATGGCGGTGCGGCTCGTTCACTGGCGGCATAGTAGCGGGCTGGTTCATCCAAACACTCTCCGCTGTCGGCGCTGCAACACACCATAGACAAGCACCAGCATCACCAGCGAGAAGACCATCAGGCCGCCCGCCAGATAGTGGGCTTGTCGGTAATCCATCGCCTCCACATGATCAAACAGGGCGATGGAGAGCACTTGGGTCTCGCCGGGGATATTGCCGCCAATCATCAGCACCACGCCAAACTCCCCCAGGGTGTGGGCAAAGCCCAGCGCTGCCGCCATCACGAAGCTGGGCAGGGTCATCGGCAAGATGATGTGGAAGAAGCGCTCCAGCGGGCCGAGCCCCAGGGTCGCAGCAGCTTCCAGCTCCTTGTTGCCCATGTTGACGAAGGCGGAGGTGAGCGGCTGCACCACGAACGGCAGCGAATAGAGGATGGAGGCAAACAGCAGGCCGAGAAAGCTGAAGGCGAGCGGGGCGCCAAAGGTGTCGCGCCACCAGGCGCCGAAACCATATTCGGGGGAGAAGGCCAGCAGCAGATAGAAACCGAGCACCGTTGGCGGCAGCACCAGCGGCAGCGCCACCAGCGCCTCAACCAGCGGCCGCAGCCGGTTCTGACTGCGCGACAGCCACCAGGCCAGCGGCGGTGCCAGCAACAGCAAAATCGCTGTGGTGCAGGCCGCAAGCTTCAGGGTGAGCCAGACCGCCAGCAGATCCCCTTCACTCATTGCCGACCTCCCGGTTGATAAATGCCCCCAACGGCATGGTCTCTATCCTCATTGCAAAGAGTGGCCGACCCGAAAGCAGACCACTCAGGGTATCGCATCAGGCCCATCCCCTTATTGGGGCAAGGCGTAACCCGCAGCCTTGATCTGCGCCTGACCCGACCCCTTGAGCCAGGCCACCAGCGCCTCGACCGCGGCGCCTTTCTTCAATACCAGCCCCTGCTGCTCGATGGGGGGATAGAAGCTCGCAGGCACTGCCCAGGCTTCACCAGTCTTGCCCGCTTCCACCAGATTGGCCCAGGCGACAAAGCCCAGTTCGGCATTGCCGGTGTCGACAAATTGCCAGGTCTGGCCGATGTTGGCACCGGTCAACAGCCGGTACTGCTTGGGATCGAGCTTGAGATGGGTGAGGGTCGCCATGGCGGCAGCACCATAGGGAGCTGTGCGGGCATTGGCGATGGCAAGGTTGCCTTTCCAGCTACGCAGGGTCGCCTCGTCAGGGGCCGGCCCCCCCTTCTTCCACAGCCCCAGCTGGCCGATGGCGTAGGTGAAGCGATCGCTCCCCTTGCCCTCTTTTTCCAGCTTCTCGGGGGTCGCCGCATCGGCGGAGAGGAAGAGATCGAACGGTGCCCCGTGACTGATCTGGGTGTAGAGCACCCCGGTGGCGGCAGACGAGATGGCCAGGGTGTGGCCGGTCTTGGCGGTGAACTCCTTGCCGATACGATCTATGGTGCCCTTGAAGTTGGCCGCCACAGCCACTTTCACTTCATCGGCCTGCACGGCACCGGTATGCAAGGTGGCGGCGCAGATGCCGGCGATGACAACAGATAACAGCGGTTTCATTCCCTTTCTCCTGATGGGGCCCGCACATCCGCGCCCCTTGACGGGGCCGTGGTTCCCGTTGAACCTGTGCCCCTCGTGATGAACAGGTCAGGCTTGCCAGCGGGCAGCGGCGGCGTTGTCGCTCTCCTTGGCCTCGACCCAGCGTTGCACACCCTCGGCGGTCAGCTCTTTTTTCCAGAACGGTGCTCGGGTTTTCAAGAAATCCATGATGAAGTGACAGGCGTCAAAGGCAGCGTCGCGGTGGGCACTGCTCACCGCCACCAGCACAATCTGATCGCCAAGCCACAGCTCGCCGATACGATGAATGAGGGTACACTCCTGCAGCGGCCAGCGGCGGCGGGCCTCCTGCACGATATCGGCCAGCGCCTTCTCGGTCATACCGGGGTAGTGCTCGAGGGCCAACCCCTTCACCTCCTCCCCCTGATTGAAGTCGCGAACCTTGCCAACAAAAGTGACGATGGCACCACTGTCGGGGCGGGTGGCGAGGCGGGCATATTCGTCCGCCAGCGAGAAATCCTCCCGCTGGACCAGAATGCGATCGGTCATGATTGCCTCGCTCATCCTTAACCTCCGGTCACCGGCGGGAAGAAGGCCACCTCATCGCCATCATTGATGGGGGTATCGAGGGACACCAGGGTCTGATTGACCGCGACCAAGAGCTTGCCTGCTTCCAGCGCCAGCGCCCACTTGTCGCCGCGCTCACAGAGCGCCGCACGCAGTTGTTCGGCGGTGGCGTATTCGCACGGCAGGCTCAACTCGTCGCAGGCCACCAGCTCTCTTACTTGCGCAAAAAACAGTACCTTGATCATGCTTGCTCCCCGCTATTTGACCCCAGCTGAAAATGGCCGGACTTGCCGCCCTTTTTCTCTACCAGCCGCACCTGTTCGATCACCATGTCCTTTTGTACCGCCTTGCACATGTCGTAGATGGTCAGCGCCGCTACCGACGCGGCAGTCAGCGCCTCCATCTCGACACCAGTCTTGCCGGAGAGCTTGCAGAGGGTGCGGATATGCACCCTATTCTGCTCGGCCAGCGGCACTATCTCCACCTCGACTTTGGTCAAGGCCAGCGGATGGCAGAGGGGGATGAGATCGGCGGTCTTCTTGGCGGCCATGATGCCGGCGATGCGGGCGGTGGCGAACACGTCACCCTTGTGGTGCTGGCCGCTCAGGATCAGCGCCAGCGTCTCGGGGGCCATGGCAACAAACGCCTCGGCGCGGGCTTCGCGCTCGGTCACCTGCTTGTCGGTCACATCCACCATATGGGCTTCGCCGCTCTGGTTCAGATGCGTCAGGTCGGGCTGGGTCTGCTTGGTATCGGTCTGGTTCATCACTTGCTCTCAGAGGTGGGAGACAAAGTTGCACGGCTTGGTGCGCGCATCGAGCTGATCGCGGATCAGTTGCTCCCAGCCCAGCTGGCAAGCGCCGGTGGAGCCGGGCAGGCAGCAGATCAGGGTGCGATTGGCGAGTCCCGCCAGAGCACGGCTCTGCATGGCGGAGCCTTTAATCTCGGCAAAAGAGAGCTGACGGAACATCTCGCCAAAACCCTGTACGGTGCGCTCGAACAGCACACCGACCGCTTCCGGTACCCGGTTCTGTTCATTGAAGCCGGTACCGCCGTTAATCAGTACCACCTGCACCCCCTCATCGGCGATCCACTCGCTCACCCGCGCGCGGATGCGAAACAGGTTGTCCGGGCAGAGCGCCCGATCGGCCAGCTGATGGCCCGCGTCGGTAAGGGCCGAGACCAGATAGTCACCCGAGCTGTCATCGGCGGCAGTGCGGCTGTCGGAGACCGTCAGCACGGCGATCTTGAGGGGAATAAATGCGTTGTGTTTCTGTCCCATCGGGCAGCTCCTTGTGGCTATGGGCCGTCAACGAGGCAGGAAGAGAAGGGGTATGAGAGGCCAGCTGTCAGAGCACAAAAACTGACGCAGACAGGGATGACCAACTTGCTCAAGCGTGTGACGGCGGGCTGATTCTATCAAAGGTTTCACGAGATATGGGATTTAAAAGACACACAAATCTGATGCTTGTCCCATATATGAACAAAACGCAGGCCGGGCAAACCCGGCCTGTCGTCGCAGGATCAGAACCCTTTCACCCCGGTCATGTCGGGCAACTGGTGAGCTATCCCCTTGTGACAGTCGATGCAGGTACTTTCACCACTGGCCAGATTGGTAGAGTGCATCTTGGCGGCACGCTGCCCCTGCAGGGAGAAGTCCATGTACTCGAAGTTGTGGCAGTTGCGGCACTCGCGCGAATCGGTCTCTTTCATCCGCTGCCACTCCCGCTCCGCCATCTCGCGCCGGTGTGCCTCGAACTTCTCGCGGGTATCCACCTTGCCGGTGATCATGCCCCACAGCTCCTTGGAAGCCTGCACCTTGCGGATGATCTTGTAGGTCCACTCGTGCGGTACGTGGCAATCCGGGCAGCTGGCCCGCACGCCGGAGCGGTTGGCGTAGTGGATGGTGTCGCGGTACTCCTCGAACACGTTGTCCTTCATCTCGTGACAGCTGGTGCAGAAGGCCTCGGTGTTGGATGCTTCCATGGCGGTGTTGAAGCCACCCCAGAAAATCACGCCACCGAAGAAGCCCATCAGCAAGATGACCCAGAGAGCCGCCTTCGATGGTGACTTGAAGGTGGTCCACAGACGCTGGATAAAGCCGGGTAATTTCATCTATGGATTCCTCAGTTCAGCGCTTCAACCGGTTTAAAGGTATTTTCCACCAGCGGCTTGGCATCCGCTTGCGGCACATGGCACTGCAGGCAGAAGTAGCGACGCGGCGACACTTCACCCAGGGTCAGGCCGTCGCGGGTCTCGAAGTGAGTCGGACTGATCTTGGGAGCCTTCATGGCACTGGCATTCTTGAAGCTGTGGCAAGCCAGGCACTTGTTGACCTTGGTATCCACCTCATAGTTGCGAATGTCGTGGGGGATCAGCGGCGGCTGATGCATGTACTGGCGATCGTAGGGCGCGCCATCCTTGCGGAAGTTTTTCAGGGGCGCGGCGGTGGCATCGGTCACCAGATCGGTGGCGCCACGCTCGGACTTGAGGCCACCGGTACTGTTGGTGATCTCGGGGGCCGCTGCCATCAAGGATCCCGCCATCAGGCAGGCCAGCATTGCTCCAATCAGCTTTTTCATTATTTGTTCTCCGACGTTTTTTCTGCCTTGACGGCAAAACCTACAGTGATTTCAAAAACTTGTTCCGCGCAGACATCGATGCAGCGGCCACAGTTGGTACACTCCTGAGCCGCAATCAAGGGCCCGTGACCGCGCTTGGCACCGTGAACAGGCCCGCGCAGGATGGGACGCTCCGGGCAGACCGCATAACAATCCATGCAGTTGTTGCACCGCTCGCGCCCCTTGGCAGAAATCTTGATAAATCCGACCCGGTTGACCAGGGCATAGAAAGCCCCCACCGGACAGAGATGACCGCACCAACCCCGCTCAACCACGAAAAGATCGAACAGGAACAGCGCCACCAGCAGGGCCCAGCCCGCCCCCATGCCAAACAGCAGACCGCGCATGGCCAGCGACACCGGATTGACCAACTCCCACACCATCACCCCGACCACCGCTGGCACCACCAGCACCATGGCCAGCAACCAGTAGCGGGTCGCACGGCTGAACTGGCCGTTGCCCTTGAGGCCAAGTCGCCCCCTTAGCCAGGCTGCGGCATCCGTGATGAGGTTGACCGGACAGACCCAGGAGCAGAACACTCGTCCCCCAACCAGCCAGTAGCCGGCCAGCACAATGGCAGCCCCTAACCAGAGGGTGGTGATGGGCCAGTGACCCGCCGCCAGCGACTGCAACAGAGTGAGGGGATCGGTCAGCGGCACCGTCTCCAACAACAGCGAGCTGGAGAGGTTGCCCTTGAGGATCCAGATGCCCGCCAGCGGTCCCAGCAAAAACAGCCCGAGCACACTGAACTGACTCAGCCGACGCAGCAACAGGAAGCGGTGGGAACGCCACCACCCCAGCTTGATGCGAGCCTCTTCCCCCGGATAACGACTCATAACCCCTCCGGTTTACGGGTGGGCAGGGTGAGCCTGTCGCCGATGAGCGACTTGTTCCCCGCCTTGGCCTTCTCTTCCCAGCCGAGCCTGTAGTGATGACCCAGCTCACCTTTGGCGAGCTGGCGTGGCACCACCTTGATGGCCGCTTCCTCCAGCACGCAGGCATGCTCGCACTTGCCACAGCCGGTACAGATATCGCTGTGTACCGTGGGCAGGAACATGGCGTGTTTGCCGGTACGCTGGTTATGCTGCAGCTCAAGAGTGATCGCCTTGTCAATCAGCGGGCAGACCCGATAACAGACATCGCAGCGCAGCCCCAGATAGTTGAGGCAGGTCTCGTGATCGATGAGCACTGCCACCCCCATCCGGGCCTGATCGATGTCAGTCATCTTCTGATCCAGCGCCCCGCTCGGACAGGCCACCACGCAAGGGATGTCATCACACATCTCGCAGGGCACGGCACGCGCCTTGAAATAGGGGGTACCGGTGGTCACAGGGTCAAACAGCCGGGCGAGCTTGAGGGTGTCGTAGGGGCAGGCCTCAACGCAGAGCCCACAACGCACGCAGGCGCCGAGAAACTCTGTTTCATCGAGAGCGGCAGGCGGGCGCAGCGCCTGGGCAGGCACAGCTTGCGCCTGCTGGCGGGCCATGCCACCGAGCCCCACGCCAAGCAGGCCCACACCGCAGGCCCCCTTGGCCATGTCGGCCAGAAACTGGCGACGACTACGACTCATCTCGCGCTCCCCCGCCTCAGGCCTTCATCACCTTGACGGCGCACTTCTTGTAATCGGTCTCTTTCGAGAGCGGATCGGTGGCGTCCAGGGTCAGCTTGTTGACCAACTGGCTGGCATCAAAGAAGGGCATGAAGACCAGTCCTTTCGGCGGACGGTTGCGACCACGGGTCTCGACCCGGGTCTTCACCTCGCCACGGCGGGAGGAGACGATCACCTCTTCACCACGACGCACGCCGCGAGCCTTGGCATCATCCGGGTGCATGAAGAGCACCGCATCCGGGAAGGCGCGATAGAGCTCGGGCACCCGACGGGTCATGGTGCCGGTGTGCCAGTGCTCCAGCACGCGGCCGGTGGAGAGCCACAGATCGTACTCTTTATCCGGCGACTCGGCAGCGGGCTCGAACGGCAGGGCGAAGATGACCGCCTTGCCATCGGGCTTGCCATAAAAACGCACCCCCTCGCCCGCTTTCACATAGGGGTCAAACCCTTCGCGATAGCGCCACAGGGTCTCTTTGCCATCTACCACAGGCCAGCGCAGACCACGGGCTTCGTGGTACTGATCGAACGGCGCCAGATCGTGGCCGTGACCGCGACCGAAGGTGGCGTACTCCTCGAACAAGCCCTTCTGGACGTAGAACCCGAAGTGTTCGGCTTCGTCGTTCAGCATCCCCTTGCTCTGCTCTTTCGGGAACTGGTTGACCTGACCGTTGGCATAGAGCACATCGAACAGGGTTTTGCCCTTCACTTCCGGCATCTTGGCAATCAGCTCAGCCGGCCACACTTCCTCAACCTTGAAGCGCTTGGAGAACTCCATCAGCTGCCACAAATCGGACTTGGCCCCTTCCGGCGCTTTCACCTGCTGGTGCCAGAACTGGGTGCGGCGCTCGGCGTTGCCGTAGGCCCCCTCTTTCTCCACCCACATGGCGGTGGGCAGAATGAGGTCAGCAGCCTGGGCAGTGACGGTCGGGTACGGGTCGGAGACCACGATGAAGTTGCGCGGATCGCGATAGCCAGGCAGGCGATCGGTATTCATGTTGGGGCCGGCCTGCATGTTGTTGTTACACATCACCCAGTAGGCGTTGAGCTTGCCATCTTTGAGCATGCGATCCTGCAGCACGGCGTGGAAACCCACCTTGTCGGGAATGGTCCCCTCCGGCAGTTTCCAGATCTGCTCGGCAATGGCGCGGTGTTTGGGCTCGGTCACCACCATGTCGGCAGGCAGACGGTGGGCAAAGGTACCCACTTCACGCGCGGTGCCACAGGCAGAGGGCTGGCCGGTCAGTGAGAAAGGACCATTACCCGGCTCGGAGATCTTGCCGGTCAGCAGGTGGATGTTGTAGCAGAGGTTGTTGGCCCAGACGCCACGGGTATGCTGGTTGAAACCCATGGTCCAGTAGGAGACCACCTTCTTGCCCGGATCGGCATAGAGCTTGGCCAGCTTTTCCAGCTTCTCTTTGGAGACGCCGGAGAGCTTGGAGACCGACTCCACATCGTAATCCGCCACGAACTTGGCAAACTCCTCGAAGGTCATCGGAGTGGCATCGCCGCTATCCGGATTCTTCGCTTTCTGCTGCAGCGGATCGGTCGGGCGCAGGCCGTAACCTATGTCGGTGACCCCCTTCTTGAACACGGTGTGCTTGTTGACGAAGTCCCAGTTCACCTTGTCGTTCTGAATGATGTAATTGGCGACATAGTTGAGGATCGCCAGATCGGTCTGCGGGGTGAACACCATGCCGTTGTCCGCCAGCTCGAAGCTGCGGTGCTCGAAGGTGGAGAGCACGTGCACCTGCACATCCGGGTTGGAGAGACGACGATCGGACATCCGCGACCAGAGGATGGGGTGCATCTCGGCCATGTTGGAGCCCCACAGCACGAACGCATCGGCCTGCTCGATATCGTCGTAGCAGCCCATCGGTTCGTCCATGCCGAAGGTACGCATGAAGCCGACGACCGCAGAGGCCATGCAGTGACGGGCATTGGGGTCGATGTTGTTGGAGCGGAAACCGGCCTTCATCAGCTTGGCGGCAGCGTAGCCTTCCCAGACGGTCCACTGGCCGGAGCCGAACATGCCGACAGCGGTGGGCCCCTTCTCTTTCAGGGTTGCCTTGAACTTCTCGGCCATGATGTCGAACGCCTGATCCCAGCTGATGGGGGCGAAGTCGCCATCCTTGTCGAACTGGCCGTTCTTCATCCGCAACATCGGCTGGGTCAGGCGATCCTGGCCATACATGATCTTGGAGAGGAAGTAACCCTTGATGCAGTTGAGGCCACGGTTGACCGGTGCATCGGGGTCGCCCTGAGTCGCCACGACCCGACCATCCTGAGAGCCCACCAGCACGGAGCAGCCGGTACCGCAGAAGCGGCAGGGAGCCTTATCCCAATGGATGGCCGTCTTGTCGGTACTGGTGATGAGATTGGCTGCCAGCGTGGGGGCACTGACACCGGCCACGGCAGCGGCAGCTGCCACCGCATTGGCCTTCATAAAGTCGCGTCGACTCAGCTTCATGGCATATCCTCACATTGCTTATCGCGTAATAGTTGTCGAATCTGTCGAACGGGAGCCAGCCATCAGCGGTAGAGGGCACGCCCGGCATCCCATCACTCTTTTCAGTGACCGCCCAGTTCATCGAACTGGTGGTAAATCAAGGCGGCAGAGAGCACCCCCGGCATCGCCTGTATCGCATCAATGGCCGCCATGATCGGCCGCTGGCTCGGACCTTCCAGGGTCACGACCAGCTTGCCCTCGTCACTGACGGCGTGGATCTCGGCCCCTTCAAGGGCGCCAATCTGCTCGGCGAGCTGATGGCGCAAAGGGGGCTGGGTCAGCACCACCAGACTCGATACATGGAACTCCTGATCCATTGTGGCTTCTGTGTCACACGGCTTCTGACTCATTCTGACTCCTGCTTGAGGGTGGGCTGGCTCGCGCCACCGGATGGGGCGGCTCGCCCGTCGACCTTGATGCTGCCAACCGGACAATCCTGCACACAGGCGCCGCAGCCATTACAGCGATCCGGCTCGACCGTCGGGGTGGGCACACGCCCCAGCACCGGAATAAAACGAATGGCATTGGGCTCACAGCTATCCTGACAGCGCTGGCAGAACACCTGACCATTGGCCAGACAGTTGGCCTCGATATGGGCCTTGTAGTGCCAGGGGGACTCGCTGGTCGGGCGAAACACAGGCGCCTTGCAGACCGTGGCGCACTCGGTGCAGAAGGTGCATTCGCCACGCTGGAAATCGACCACCGGAAAACCGCCCTCGCCATTCACCAGGATCTGCTCCGGACAGGCCGCCAGACAGTCCCCGCAGCGAGTGCAGTCGGCGACAAATGCCGACCAGTTGACTGACCAGGGCAACTGCACCGGCGGTTCGGCAGTTCTCAGCCGCCCCCGGAACAGGCCGCGGCGGGCAAGATCGATCTCATCCGGCATGTTGACTCCTGTTCTGGTGAAAAAGGGGACAGTGCGAGTCCATGATTGGCATTCTTGATACCAATTATAAGAGTGGGTGTATATTGCGGCCCTGACAAGGTAAGGGATATACCACCAGGGAGATAAACAGGGGGGATTCTTGCGCCAGATCAAAGCCTTGCAGCGCAATAAAAATGGAGGTATCGGTTAAAATACCTCCATGTGAGGATTGCTATTTAATCGTTGGCGATTTTTTGCGGTTATCCGCCGATCGAGGCGAGATGAGGGGTGATACCGGCATTGCCCTCATGGAGACGATGGGTAGCACTCTTGCCCGCCAGTGCCGCGCGAATGCGCTGTTGCAGCTCATCGGATTGTGCATCTGCGCCGAGCAGATCCCGCAGGTCGATGCCGTTGTCACCAAACAGGCACAGATGCAGCTTCCCCAGCGAGGAGACCCGCAGCCGGTTGCAACCGGCACAGAAATCCTTGCTGTAGGGCATGATGAGCCCCACCCCACCTTGCGAATCGGGGTGCATAAAGACCTGTGCCGGACCGTCATCCGTGCCCCGCAACTGCTGCACCCAGCCGCTCTCCAGCAAGCGCTGTTTGATCTGCTCGCCGCTGACATGGTGGTCACGAAACAGGGTATCCATCTCGCCGGTCTGCATCAGCTCGATAAAGCGCAGCTCGATAGGCTTGTGCCTGATCCAGCCCAGAAAGGCATCGAGCTGGTAGTCGTTGAGCCCCTTGAGCAGCACCGCATTGATCTTCACCGATTTGAAACCGGCGGCCAGTGCTGCTTCGATCCCCTCCATCACCTCGGCCAGCTTGTTCTCTCCGGTGATCTGGTGAAACTGGCGCGGGTCGAGACTGTCGACACTGACATTCAGCGCGTTGAGTCCGGCATCAAACCACTCCTGAGCCCGCTCCTTGAGGCGATAGCCGTTGGTGGTCATGGCGACCTTCTCGATACCTGGGGTGGAGGCAATCACCTTGACGATCTCGGTGAAATCGCGGCGCAGGGAGGGCTCGCCCCCCGTGATGCGCACCTTGCGGGTGCCCATGGCGGCAAAACCGCTGACCACGCGGCGGATCTCGTCAATCGAGAGAAAGGGTTGACGCCCCGCTTTGTGACCTTCCGGGGGGCGATAGCCGTCAGGCAGGCAATAGGTGCAACGGAAATTGCACACATCGGTCACTGACAGACGCAAATAGTAAAAACGACGGGAAAAACCATCTTCAAGTGGCAACATAAACACCTTTCCAAATACGGGAGGCCAGGGCATTTCTTTCCTGACCCTTACAGCTCGAACGTCGGCTGACGGCTGGTTTCCCCCTATCGCTAGGACTTAGGCAAAACCGCTCGGAGTTCATCTAGTTTTTCGATGCTAACACAAGTTGGAGTACACTCCCACGCATCTTGCGGGGTCCTTATCACTATTCAGAGGTGCGCATCAGTATGGGAAAACGGTTCCGGGTCCATTCGGTCAGCAGTGCCATTGGCCGCGCCATGGTGTTGATCCTCTTCATGGCCAGCCTGATCGCGCTGGTCGCCATGGTCACCCTCTTCTACTCGGTGCCCGATGCCAAGGCGATCAACCTCTCCGGTTCGCTGCGGATGCAAGCCTACCGGATGGCCTACGAAATCGAGCGGGGCGACAGCGTGCTGGGGCGCCTCTCCCAGTTTGAAGAGACCCTGCATGCCGAAGAGCTGCAGGAGACCCAGCGCTGGATCACTCCTGCCTCCCTGCGTCGCACCTATGGCGAGGTGCTCGGCCAGTGGCAGGTGATGCGCCAGCACATCGAGGATCGCACCCCCAGACGGTACACCGATAACACCGAGCAGTTTGTGGCGGCCATCGACAATTTCGTCAATCAGATGCAGTACCACGTGGAATTCAAGGTGCGGATGCTGGCACTGGCGGAGGGGCTCGGCCTGCTGGCCATCATCACCATCGCCTGGTTTACGGTGCGCTTCACCCGCCAGCAGGTGGTCGCCCCCCTCAACCAGCTGGTCTACTGCGCCCGCCAGATCCAGCGGCAGGATTTCGATCTTAAACTGCCCGCCCACGGCGAAAACGAGCTGGGGGAGCTGTCGCGCGCCTTCGTTACCATGGCGGACGAGCTGGGCAAGCTCTATCGGGAGCTTGAGAACAAGGTGGAAGAGAAAACCGCCAAGCTGCAACAGGCCAACGACACCCTCTCGTTTCTCTACTCGACCGCCCAGAAGCTGCACGCTGCTCCACTCAGTACCCGTACCCTCATCAAACTGCTGGACCGCGCCGCCGCCCACCAGCATATCGACCACATCCGGCTGACCCGCTTCGAGCACAACGCCATGCCGGTCTACATCTCGGGGCGCACCGGCTGGCCCGGCGATCTCGATGCGGTGGCCAGCTTTTATCTGCAGATGGATGAGCAGGAGTTCGGCCGCCTCGACATCATCAGCCAGCACCCCATCGATGAGCGGTTGATCAAGAACTTCACCATGCTGCTGGCTCAGGTGCTGCACAAAGACCAGACCCTGCTGCAACAGCAGCGACTGCTGCTGATGGAGGAGCGGGCTGTGATCGCCCGGGAGCTGCACGACTCGCTGGCGCAGGCCCTCTCCTACCTCAAGATCCAGTCCACCCTGCTCAAACGCTCTTACGCCAAGGGGCAGCATGACAAGGCGCAGGAGGCGATGCAGCAGATCGACGAGGGACTTAGCAATGCCTATACCCAGTTGCGCGAACTGCTCGGCACCTTCCGTCTCACCATTGGCGATGCCAATCTGGGGGAAGCGATCCGCGTCATGCTCGATCAACTGCAACCCCAGACCCAGGCCGAAATCCGGTTCCATTACGGACTGGCCGACAACGACCTGGAGGCGGGCCAGCATATCCACATTTTGCAGCTGATCCGTGAGGCAGTGCTCAATGCCATCAAACATGCCAACGCGCAAGTGATTGATGTTAGCTGTGAGACCCTCGCCAGTGGTAACATTGAGGTTCAGATTTCAGATGACGGTGTCGGGATCGGACTCGCCAGCTCGGCGATCAACCATTACGGTTTGAGCATCATGAACGAGCGCGCCAGCAAACTGCACGGTCTGCTGACCATCAACGAGCAGCAACCACAAGGCACCTGCGTGCATCTGACCTTTCCCACCAGTCTAGCGAGAGACGCCTGATGGACGAGATGAAATACACAGTTCTGGTCGTAGATGACCATCCCCTCATGCGCAAAGGGATTGTGCAGTTGCTGGCTCTGGAAGAGAACATGGAGGTGACCGGTGAAGCCTCCAACGGCACAGATGCCGTGGCGCTGGCCAAAGAGTCCGAGCCGGACCTGATCCTGCTCGACCTCAATATGAAGGGGCTCTCCGGCCTCGATACCCTCAAGGCGCTGCGGGCCGAAGAGATCACCTCCCGGGTGGTGATCCTCACCGTCTCCGATGCCCGTCAGGATGTGGTAGCCCTGCTCAAGGCTGGTGCCGACGGCTACCTGCTCAAGGATACCGAGCCTGATCTGCTGCTGGCCCAGCTGGCCGACGTGATGACCGGCAAGCAGATCCTGAGCGAGCCGCTGCGCCCCTATCTCGAAAACATCTACGAGCTGGATCACCTGCAGCAGAAGCTGGAAAGCTTAACGCGTCGCGAAATGCAAATCCTGCGCGAAATTGCAAAAGGCCTCTCCAACAAACAGGTCGCCTCGGTACTCCATATCTCCGAGGGAACGGTCAAGGTTCACGTGAAGAGCCTGCTGAAGAAACTCGAGGCGCAAAGCCGCGTGGAAGCGGCTGTCATGTATCTGGAGCAGCGCAACTAAGCGCCCTCAACCGCCCGAAAAGCCACCCTCCGGTGGCTTTTTTCATTCTCTGGCACAGTCGCTGCATTGTCATATTCAGCAACTACTCAATGGAGGATGGAACATGAAACTACAACCTTTGGCACTGTTCCCCTTGCCTTCCCACATACTGCCGGGCGGCAAGCTTCCTCTGCGTCTGTTCGAGCCACGCCACCTGCAGATGCTCAAGGAGTCATTCATCAACGATCAGGGCTTTGGCATCGTGATGGAAGAGTCGACCACCTCGGGACAATCCGGCCGCATTCTGCCGGTGGGCACCCGGGTCAAAGTGACCGACTTCTACACCCTCAATGATGGCCTGCTGGGTGTGACGGTGCTGGGACTGGAGCGCTTCTGCATCCACGAGATGGAAACAGACGAGATGGGCCTGCGCCGGGCCAAGGTGGAGATGCTGCCCAACTGGCCGAGCACCCACTCAGATTTCAACGACAAGCTGCTGGTCAATCGCCTGCGGGAAGTGTTCGAGCAGTATCCGGAGCTTGATGAGCTCTATCCGGACAAGCGCTTTGAAGATGCCGCCTGGCTCTGCCAACGCTGGCTCGAGATATTGCCGATGCCGATTTATGAAAAGCAGATGCTGATTGCCAAACAAAACAGCGAAGCAGCCCGTAAATTCCTGCATCGCCTGATTTCACAATGACAAAAACAGCGTTGCAAAATGCAATTATTCCAACAATGAAAATGTGAAATTCGCATTTTGCGAGTAAGTAGGAACGCAAAACGCCATAACAAGAGAGAGCCGCTGCGCTAAACGGCCAAAATTGAACACAAAAGAGTCTAAAAAAGTTGGCACAGATTTTTCATATAGATTTGTACAACCCGATTTATCCCGTGCTCTCTTCAGTATTTGCTGAAGAACTGGTCAACCCACAAAGTTGACCATTTTTTTTATCCGCGCGTCGGCAACCGCTGACCAAAGTGACGCTGCAAACACTCTCTTAGCCGTGACAAGGTAATAGGCTTGGCGAGAAAGTCATCCATCCCCTGCGCCAGACAGCAGGCCTTGTCCTCCGCCATCGCATTGGCCGTCAGGGCAACGATTGGCATGGTGCATCCCAACTCCCGCAACCGGCGAGTCGCTTCCAGTCCGTCCATCAGGGGCATCCGCATATCCATCAGGATCAGATCCGGGAGCTGCTCATCCACCTGCGCCAGCGCCTCCAGACCATTGGCTGCCAGCCGTACCTTGCCCACCAGTTTTTGCAGCATCAGCGATACCACCAGCTGATTTACCGGGCTGTCCTCCACCACCAGCACATCCAGTGGCAGCAGTGCCGAAGCCCCCTCCTCCCGCTGCGGCTGGCTATGACAAGGCAGCGCCATGCCGGGCAGTTCGAACCAGAAACAGCTTCCCTTGCCCGGCTCGCTCTTCAGGTGGATCTCTCCCCCCATAAGCGTCACCAGACGCTTGCTGATGGCAAGACCGAGACCTGTACCGGAAAAACGCCGGGTGGCCGAGTTGTCGACCTGGGAGAAGGGTTCAAACAGCAGCGCCTGATCCGCATCGGCGATCCCGATCCCGGTGTCGGAGACCGAGATCAGCAGCTTCTCATCCTGCCAACCCAGGTGCAGTGTCACCTGCCCCTGCTCGGTAAATTTGAGGGCGTTGTCCAGCAGATTGCCCATCACCTGCGACAGACGCATCGGGTCCCCCTGCAACTCCCGGGGGACCGACTCATCGACCCGATAAACCAGCGCAATCCCCTTGGCGGTCGCGCGAGCTTGCAGCGGCTCGACCAGAGATTGGCAAAGCTGGACGGGTTGCAGGGTCTCGCAGTGAAACACCAGGGTTTGCGACTCAATTTTCGAAAAATCGAGTACGTCGTCGATGATGGTTTGCAGCAATCTGGCCGAGTGGGTTGCATGGCGCAGCAGGCTCTGTTGCTCCGGCGCCAGCTCGGCATGCTGCACCAGATCGAGCATCCCCAACACCGCATTCATGGGCGAGCGGATCTCGTGGGTCATCATGGCGAGAAACTGGGACTTGGCACGGTTGGCCGCTTCGGCCTCATCCCGTGCCCGCGCCAGCTCCTCTTCACGGCGGATCTGGTTGCTGATATCCCGGGCAGTGCCGCGATAACCAATAAACAGGCCATCATGGTCAAAGCAGGGCTCGGCGCTCACCTCCATCCAGCAGGGGCCCTGTTGCAGCGCAACCTGCATCCGCACACCTCGCACCGGCTGGCGTAGATCCAAAAGCTGCAGGTATTTCTGGGCATCGCAGCTCTGCTTGTTGCAGACGTAGTCATAGAGGGTCGGCCGGGTCGCCTGCGGGGTCATCTCATCCAGATAACCCGGCTCTGAGGCATAACTGAGGCGATGCTCGGCATCTGTCTCCCAGAACCAGTCAGAGGCCATGGCGGCGAAGCTGCGAAAACGGCGTTCGCTGGCCTGCAGTGCCTCGGTTTTTACCGCGACCTGCTCCTGCAAGCGGGCCCGATAGGTGATGTTGACCAGCGCTTGGGCGATAAGCGGACGGCAACGCTCCATGGCGGCCTTGCTGGTAAGATCGAAGGTGCCCGCCCGAGCGTGGCGGCAGATGAGGGTGGCGGTAAAACCGGGGGCCTGCAGCCCGGTCAACATCACGCTGGCCCAGCCCGGCTCGCTCGCCAGCGGCGCAAGCTCAGGCAGCTGGGCGGGATCGTAAATCACCAAGGTTTCACCCGAGATGGCGCGAGCAAATGCCGGGGTCATGCGCCAGCTGCGGGCTGATAGCATCGGCTCGGTACTGAGGTGGGTACTCCCCTGATCCCCTTCCCAGGCCACTACATCCGCGTGCTCAAAGCCGATAAAGGGTTTAAGCACCTGGATAAGGCTCTCCAGCACCAGCTCCAGCGTCTTGGCATCGGCGAGGGTGGCAACCCCACCCAGCAGGGTCTGGGACTCGTGACGATACTTGGCCTCGCGCTCGCGGCACCGCATAAGGTCGACCAGCGTGGTCTGCAATTTGTCGCCGAGGGCTTCCAGTTCACTGTTGCCAATCATCTTGTTGCCTGCTCTGTTATGTTCTGCCGACTCAACGGGTCAGGAAAATCACGCTCGATACCATCAGGTTGCCGTGGGCCAGCTCGCCATTGGGCAGCCGCCCCTGCTCGCCGAAGGTAAAGGGGGTGATAAAGGGGATCTTGCCGAGGCGAGCCTGGCTCTGCTCGACAAATTGGCACAACATATCACCTAGCGCCAAACGGCAACCAGCACAAAAGATGATGAGAGCGCCGATAGGCTGCAATTCCACATCGACCCCATACCCTGGCTCGACGCGCATGGCATTGAGGCTGCGCTGCAACAACCCTTCCTGACTGCTGTACATCAACAGCAGACGCTCCCCTTGCACCACATCGGTAAAGAGCCGCAACCCGCCCTGTTCGGTCACAGCTTCGGGATGGGAGAGTTTGTAGTAAGGAATGCCATCCAGTGCTCCCACCTGACGAGCTAGCGGGGTGAGCGTGGTCTCCCGCAAAATCGCCCCCACCGGCCAGGGCTGCTCGCGCCCGCACCAGCGGGCATAGACCTCGGCGGCAGGCTGATGATCGATGGTGAGTACCTCCCGCCCGTTGCAGGTGGTGATCTCGCCGCTGAATTCGGCAGGCACATAGCCCGAATGAAACTGAAAGGCCAGCTGGCAATCAGGATAGAGCACCGCCAGACCGATGCCATCCTGGGCCACCGCCTCATCCCAGCAGAGTTGCCAGTCACCGCTGACACTGCTATCAGCCGCAGATCCACCGACCACCGGCACCGAGGCACCGAGTTCGGCCTCGATACCGGCCAGCAGCCCCTCTTCCTTACCGGGACTGGCATGAAACAGGATCAGCTGGGGCAGCTCGCCCGGCCGACCACAGTCGCTCATGGCTCGGCGCAGCAACTGCCGCACATCCACCCCGTCACCGCTGGCACCGGCTACCCCGAATGCCCCTTTCTCATCGTACAGAGCAGCAACGGCCAGCCCATATCCGTCTCGGGCGTGGTGTCCCATCTCGGTCATGACACCACCGCAAGAGCTGCACCCAAGCAGGCGGGTCGTCGGGAACTGGCGTTTGAGCACGTCGCGCAGTATCGCCCCCTCATGGGCTTGGGTAAAATAGAGTAACAGCAGGGAGGGGGCCTGATCGGCATGGTGGCGCAGCTGCGCGCAGATATCTTGGGCCGCCAGCGATGAATTCTGGGCGAGGGAGTGAACGGTCAGAAATTTCAACACCATCTCCTTGTTTTATCGAATGGCAGCCTCAAGCAAAAATCATACCTTTATCAAACAATTATCTCGCTTCGCTTGCTAACATAGCTGTCAACTGAGACCAATAACAGGACGCCCATATGTGGCAAAAAAACATCAATGACTTCGATCGGGTCGTTGCCATCGGTGGTGGCCACGGCATGGGACGAGTGCTTTCGTCCCTCTCGTTTCTCGGTCAACGGCTCACCGGCATCGTCGCCACCACAGATGATGGTGGCTCGACCGGACGCCTGCGCAAGAGTCAGGAGTGCATCGCCTGGGGCGATCTGCGCAACTGCCTGAACCAGCTGGTGACCGATCCCAGCATCGGCAGCCTGTTGTTCGAGTACCGCTTCGCCGGCAAAGGCGAGCTGGCGGGCCACAACCTTGGCAACTTGATGCTGCTGGCGCTCGATAATCTCTGTGTCCGTCCTCTTGATGCTATCAAGCTGATCAGTGACATGCTCAAAATCGAGTCACAATTGCTACCCATGTCTGAATTTCCCACCGATCTCTGCGCCCATATGGAGTGTGGCACCCAGATCCTGGGAGAGGTATCCATCGATCAACTGGCAACACCACCCCTCTCCCTCGGCCTGATGCCGGAGGTGCAAGCGACCCGCGAAGCGGTGCTGGCATTGCAGCAGGCAGACATGATCATTCTGGGGCCGGGCAGTTTTCTCACCTCCATCATGCCGCCATTGCTGCTGGCCGAGATCGCCCAAGCCATCAACGAGAGCAGCGCCATGCTGGTTTTTGTTTGCAATCTGGTGGCGGAAAACGGCCCTGCCAGCCAGCTGGATCTGATGAGTCAGTGTCGCTGGCTGGAGTCCCGGGTCGGTCAGGGTCGGCTGGATGCCATCCTGGCCCCACAAGGCGCGGGTGATGCGGGGGACTGGCAAGGGCGAGTGATCGAAGCCGAGCTGGGCGAGCTTGAGCTGCCCCATCGGCACGATCGGTTGAAGCTGAAACTGGCGCTGGACCGAATCATCCAGCAACTGCTCAACCAACGTTAGGCAACGGTCACGGCGCCCCGGCATCCCTGCATGGCGCCGTTACTGATAATCGGCAAGAAACGCGAGCACCTGGGGCAAGGAGGCCTCCAGCAGTTGCAATTGGCGCTCTGCCTCGGCCACATCGGCCTGCTTGCTGGCCATCTCCAGCGCCATCACCTGCTGATAACTCGGTATGGCGCCATAGCTGCCACAGGATGATTTCATGCTGTGCGCCACCCGAGCCAGCGCCTCCCACTCTCCCTGTTCATAGAGGGGTCTGAGCTGACTCAGCTGCTCGCCCACCTCTTCAATAAAGACTGCGATGACCACGGGCAGCATATCCGGACCGATATCCTCTGCCAGCTGCTGCAACACCTTGCGATCCACCCACTCCATGCGAGGCTCCTCCAGAACGGTATTCAAACAGACCATACTATAGATAGTTTTCGATGTCGTGGCTCACGACCAGGCTGTGATGAAGCACCCGATTGGATGGCTCAGGGAATAAAGTGGCAAAAAATGTGATCAGTATCGAAATTGCGATGCTGAAACGCCCGTCAAGACAACAACTTGATTGCCATAAATTAACAATTGATCAACACTTAATGCCGTCAGAGTGATGATGCTCAGCAACACCTCTCATCCCTTTTGCCTTTTATGGCTGCTGCGAAGAACCAGGGTAGGTATCTACCCTGGTATTTTTTGATCTTGCTCAAGCGCAACCTGATTGGTCGCCACCCGCTCCCCCATGCGAAACAGATTGAATTCGCCGGGCGCCATTTTGACCCAATTCTCATTGCCGGTCAGCGGACGGGTGGTGATCAGGGTGACCACATCGTTGGGGGTGGTCTCCCTTTGAAAGTCGATCACCACCTCCTCATCCAGCAGGCTCGCCTCGCCAAACGGCGCACAGCGGGTCAGCCAGTGCAGGTTGTTGCTGCAGTAGCTCATCACATACTCCCCGTCCGAGAGCAGCATGTTGAACACCCCGAATGCTCTGAGCTCATCACACAGGGTGGCGAGATAGCGAAACATGGCGGGAAAGTTGGCCGGACGCTTGGGATATTTTTGCTCCAGCCGATCGAGCAGCCAGCAGAAGGCGTGCTCGCTGTCGGTATCTCCCACCGGCCGGTGGCGGCCGGTGGGCAGCTTCTTGTAGCCGGTCAGCTGACCGTTGTGGGCGAAGGTCCAGTAACGGCCCCACAGCTCACGGGTAAAGGGGTGGGTATTTTCCAGTGACACGCAGCCACGGTTGGCTTGCCGAATGTGGCTGACCACGGCGCAGCTCTTGATGGGCAGCGCCTGTACCAGTCTGGCGATGGGAGATTGGGCGCTGGGCTCGGGATCCTTGAAGGTGCGAAAGCCCTTCCCCTCGTAGAAGGTGATCCCCCAGCCATCCTTGTGGGGCCCGGTCTTGCCGCCGCGCAGCATCAACCCGGTAAAGCTGAAGCAGATATCGGTCGGCACATTGGCACTCATGCCGAGCAGTTCACACATATCCGGCAGACTCCTTTCATGATTTGGCTTGTGTCATGTTCGACCAGCACGCTGGTTCGACAGACAGCAGGGGAAGGCGCAATTCCTTCCCCTGTGACTGGCAACAACCGGCCGATGGCGAACCATGCTACCGGCGTTGCCTTTGTCTGGTGACGATGGCCTGATTACTTGGCCATCTCTTTTTCGACCAGCTGGATCAGGATGTGGATCACCTTGATGTGCACTTCCTGAATACGGTCGGCATAGCCAAAGTGCGGCACGCGGATCTCGACATCCGCCAGACCTGCCATCTTGCCGCCATCCTTGCCGGTCAGGGCGATCACTTTCATCCCTTTGGCGCGGGCCGCTTCGATGGCTTTCAGGATATTGCCGGAGTTGCCGCTGGTGGAGATGCCAAGCAGCACGTCGCCACGGCGGCCGACCGCTTCCACATAGCGGGAGAAGACATAGTCATAGCCAAAGTCGTTGGAGACGCAGGAGAGGTGGCTCGGATCAGAGATGGCGATACCGGCATAACCCGGGCGGTTCTCGCGGTAACGACCGGTCAGCTCTTCGGCAAAGTGCATGGCGTCACAGTGGGAGCCACCGTTGCCACAGGAGAGCACCTTGCCCTCTTCCTTGAAAGAGTCGGCCAGCATTTTGGCGGCCGCTTCGATGTTTTTCAGGTTCTGCTCATCAGCCAGGAAGGCCTGCAGCACGCTGGCAGCTTCGGTCAGTTCATTGCGGATCAATTCTTGGTACATGATGTCTCTTCCACTGTTTTTAGTGTGCGTGTAGATCGCGACTATTCTCGCACAAGCGAATCGCACAGTCGCCCCCCTGCGAGCCACAGCGCTGGCGGCGCGTGAGCGTTATGGGGATCACAGAGAGAAGGTAATGAAGATGTAAACAGCTTGATAACTTTGTGCGTATGAATTACAACAGGGGCCATATCCAACAGGTCAGACCTCTGGATCAGTTACGCCACGTTGGCAACCTAACCACGCAAGGAGCAAGCAATGACGACGACCCTCACTCTGCTCGGGGTGATCTTGGTTATCGGAGCCCTGGCCTATCGCCGGGCATCCCTGTTCATCTCCACCCTGGTCACCGGCGCCGCCCTGGTGCTTGGCGCCATCTATGGTCATGTGCCCTTGCTGGTATGGGCGCTGTTCGCGGTGATCGCCATCCCGCTCAATCTGGTGGAATTTCGCCGCAATCAAATAACCAAGCCGCTGTTCAAGATCTACAAATCGATCATGCCGGAGATGTCGCGCACCGAGAAAGAGGCGATTGAAGCGGGCACCACCTGGTGGGAAGCCGATCTGTTCGCGGGCAACCCGGACTGGAAAAAGCTGCACGCCATTCCGGTCAGCACCCTCTCTGCCGAAGAGCAGGCCTTTATGGATGGTCCGGTCGAGGAAGTGTGCCGCATGGTGAGCGACTGGGAAGTGACCCACGAGCGCGCGGATCTCTCCCCCGAGGTGTGGCAATACCTGAAGGACAACAAGTTCTTCGCCATGATCATCAAGAAGAAATATGGCGGTCTGGAGTTCTCGGCCTATGCCCAGTCCTGTGTCCTGCAAAAGCTGTGCGGTGCCAGCGCCGTGCTCGCCTCCACCGTCGGCGTGCCCAACTCGCTGGGCCCGGGCGAACTGCTGCAACACTATGGCACTGACGAGCAGAAAGATTACTACCTGCCCCGCCTGGCGGTAGGTAAAGAGATCCCCTGCTTCGCCCTGACCAGCCCGGAAGCGGGTTCTGATGCCGGCTCCATCCCCGACTTTGGTATCGTCTGCAAGGGCGAGTGGGAAGGCAAAGAGGTGCTCGGTATGCGCCTCACCTGGAACAAGCGCTACATCACGCTCGCCCCTATCGCTACCGTCTTGGGTCTCGCCTTCAAACTGCGTGACCCCGAGCACCTGTTGGGGGACGAGGAAGAGCTCGGTATCACCTGCGCCCTCATTCCCACTCACATCAAGGGGGTCGGCATTGGCCGTCGCCACTTCCCGCTCAACGTGCCGTTCCAGAACGGTCCGACCCAGGGCAAGGATGTGTTCGTCCCGCTCGATTTCATCATCGGTGGCCCGGCCATGGCCGGTCAGGGCTGGCGCATGCTGGTCGAGTGCCTGTCGGTCGGTCGCGGCATCACATTGCCCTCCAACAGCACAGGTGGCGTCAAGATGCTGGCCCTGGCGAGCGGCGCCTACAGCCGCATCCGTCGCCAGTTCAAGCTGCCCATCGGCAAGATGGAAGGGATTGAAGAGCCGCTGGCCCGCATCGGTGGCAATGCCTACATCATGGGCGCCGCAGCCAACCTGACCGTGACCGGTATCGACCTTGGCGAGAAGCCCTCGGTCATCTCCGCCATCGTCAAATACCACCTCACCGACCGCGCCCAGAAGTGCATCATCGATGCCATGGACATCCACGGCGGCAAGGCCATCTGCATGGGCCCCAACAACTATCTGGCTCGTGGCTATCAGGGTGCCCCCATCGCCGTTACGGTGGAAGGGGCCAACATCCTGACTCGCAGCATGATCATCTACGGTCAGGGCGCCATCCGCTGCCATCCTTACGTGTTGCCGGAGATGCTGGCGGCCAGCCACCCGGATCAGGAGCAGGCTCTCAAGGACTTCGACAAGGCAGTATTCAGCCACGTCGGTTTTGCCATCAGCAACCTGGTACGCAGCTTCTGGCTGGGTGTGACCGGCGCCCGTTTTGCCGCGGCACCCTATGGCGACCAGACCAAAGGTTACTACCAGAAGCTCTCCCGCCTCTCTGCCAACCTGGCGTTCCTGTCAGACATGGCGATGGGCACCCTGGGTGGCGAGCTCAAGCGCAAGGAGCGGGTCTCCGCCCGCCTTGGCGACGTGCTGAGCCAGCTCTATCTGGCCTCCAGCGCCCTCAAGCGCTATCAGGACGAGGGACGCCAGCAGGCCGACCTGCCGCTGCTGCACTGGGCACTGCAAGATGCCCTGTTCAAGGCACAAGAGGCGATCGACGAGCTGCTGCGCAACTTCCCGAACCGCTGGATTGGGCTTGCCCTGCGCGCCGTGGTGCTGCCGCTGGGTCGTGACCTGAACCGTCCGTGCGACAAGCTGGACCAGCAAGTGGCCCGTCTGCTGCAAACCCCGAGCGAAACTCGCAGCCGCCTGGCCAAGGGCCAATACCTGACTCGCGAAGAGGGCAACCCCTTCGGTCTGCTGGAGCAGGCGCTCGATGACGTGCTGGCCGCCGAGCCGCTGTTCGAGAAAGTCTGCAAGAGCGATGGTATCAAGCGCCCCTTCATGGCACTGGACAAGGTGGCCGACATCGGCTTGGCCGCTGGCGTACTGACCCAGAGCGAAGCCGAGCTGCTGCGCCGCGCCGAGGTAAGTCGCCTGCGCACCATCAACGTCGATGATTTTGACCCCATCGATCTGGTGGCCAACAAGAAGCTGTTTGAAGCCTCCGCTTACCATCACGCGGCCTGATAACCAGCTATCGACAACGCCTCCCTTGTGGAGGCGTTTTTTATGGGCGCTCACCACTATTCACGGCCCGAACAGTCACCACTCGCACGCACAGCTCCCCCGACCAGCTGCTGGCCCCGTGTGGTCAGCCGGGAAAAAAGGCACAATAGCTGACAAATCGAATCACCAAGGAAGCCAAGATGACCCTTGAGCACCTGATCCTGTGGCGCCGCGACCTGCACCGCCTGCCGGAAGCGGCCTGGAAAGAGTTTCGCACCACCAGCCTGATTGCCCACCACCTGAGCGAGCTCGGTTATCGCATCGTGCTCGGCGACAAACTGCTGGCCAGCAATCTGATGATGGGCCGTGATGTGGATGTGGCGGCCGAGAAGGCTCGCGCCCGCCGTCAGGGGGCCCATCCCGACTGGCTGGAGCGGATTGGCGATGTCACCGGGCTGATGGGGGAGCTGGATACCGGCCGTCCCGGCCCGACCCTGGCCTTTCGCTTCGACATCGATGCGGTGGAGGTGGAAGAGTCCGACGCCGAACAGCACCAGCCGCAGCAGGAGGGTTTTGCCTCCCACAACAAGGGGTGGATGCACGCCTGCGCCCACGATGGCCACACCGCCATCGGCATGGGGCTGGCCAGCCAGCTGATGGCGATGAAGGAGCAGCTTTGCGGCCGCATCAAGCTCTTCTTCCAGCCCGCCGAAGAGGGGTGTCGCGGTGGCAAGGCGCTGGCTGCCGGTGGCGCACTCGATGACGTGGATGCCCTGCTCTCGCTCCATATCGGCATTCACGCTGGCAGCGGCGAGCTGGTGATCAATCCCACCGAATTTCTCTGCTCCACCAAGTTCGACGTCCACTTTATGGGCACCGCCGCCCACGCGGGACTCGAACCCAATGCCGGCAGCAATGCGCTGGCAGCCGCCTGCATGGCCACCACCGCCATGCTCGGCATTCCCCGCCACCGCGACGGCATGACCCGCATCAACGTCGGCCAGCTTCACGCCGGCAGCGGCCGCAACGTCATCCCCGATCATGCCGAGCTGCGCGGTGAGACCCGCGGCGCCGACAGCGCGCTCAACGACTACATGTTCAGTCAGGTACAGCGCATCGTCGAAGGTACCGCCCTCGCCCACGGTGTCACCTACCGCATCATCAAGCAGGGTGAGGCCATTGCGCTCGACAACAGTCCGGCGCTGCAGGCCGAGCTGGCGGCGCTGGCCCGCAAGCAGGGGCTCGCCACCATCCAGACTCGCCGCTTTGGCGCCAGTGAAGATGCCGGTTTTCTGATGGAGCGGGTGCAAAAGCAGGGGGGCGAAGCGGCTTACCTCATCCTGGGGGCCGATCTGGCGGCGCCGCACCATCACAACGAATTCGATTTCGATGAGCGGGTGATGCAAAGCGGGGTCGAGCTGCTGGCCGCCTGGGCCCGCGCACGACTGGGTGTGGCAGAAGCTGCCCTCTCTTGATATCCCCTCGGCAAGCTCACCGGCTAACGGGATCAAAAAAAGGCGCCTCGGCGCCTTTTTTCTGCAAGAAAAACCTGAGCACTACTCGCGGTGCTTGCGATGCACATCGGGGCGACCACCGGTCACGCTATCGGCTCTCCCCTCCTCTTTGGCCTTCTCGGCCCGCTTTTTGCGCATCTCGCGGGGATCGGCGATGAGCGGGCGGTAGATCTCGATACGATCGCCGTCGTGCAGCGGCTCGCTCCCTTTCACCGGGCGGCTGTAGATACCGAACTTGTTGACCGCCAGATCGATCTCGGGGTGTTTTTGTACGATGCCGGACTGCTCGATGGCCGCCTGCACGCAGGTCTCGGGCGCCACCCGCAGGGCAATCACCGTCTGCTGCTGCGGCAAGGCATAGACAACCTCGATGTTGAGCTGGTCAGACACCGTATACCTCCTTCGCCCGGTTGGAGAAGGCGGAGACCATGGAGCTCACCAGATCGCGGAATACCTGACCAAAGGCCACCTCGATGAGCTTGGAGGTAAACTCGAAATCGAGATCGAACTCCACCTTGCAGGCATCCACATCGAGCGGGGTAAAGGTCCACCAGCCCGCCAGCTTGCGGAACGGGCCATCCACCAGCTCCATCCTGATCTGACGGTTCACATCCAGCTGATTGCGGGTAGTAAAGGTCTTGGCAATCCCCGCCTTGGCCACATCGACCGACGCCATCATGTAGTCATCGCCAGCCTCGTGGACACGGCTGCCGACACAGCCGGGCAAAAACTGCGGATAGGCATCCACATCGTTAACCAACTTGAACATCTGTTCTGCACTGAACATCACCAGGGCACTGCGCGTAATTCGGGGCATGGCTTTTCCTCATCCAATCGGCGCGATTTTATCACCATGTTTGGGGTTGTGGAGGTAAAACCTCAGCCAAACCGCTCAGAAAGCCACCACTTGACCTGCTGCGCGTTTTACAGCCGCCCCTGCCTACGTATAATACGAGCCTCCTAGTCATTGCCGGAAATCGCCCGTCATGAGCAAAAAAAACAGTAAAAACAAAGCCGGGTCCAGCACCATTGCACTCAACAGAACCGCGCGCCACGAATACTTCATCGAAGAGAAGATCGAAGCGGGCCTGTCCCTGCAAGGGTGGGAAGTCAAATCCCTGCGGGCGGGCAAGGCCAACATCAGCGAAGCCTATGTCATCTTCCGCGATGGCGAGGCCTATCTGTTCGGCTCCAGCTTCCTGCCACTGCAAGCGGCCTCCAGCCACGTGGTATGTGACCCGACCCGCACCCGCAAACTGCTGCTGAGCCGTCGTGAACTCGACAAGCTCGAAAGCCTGATTGCCCGTCAGGGCTACACCATAGTTCCCCTCGCCCTCTACTGGAAACAGTGCTGGGTCAAGGTCGAGATCGGCCTGGTGAAGGGCAAGAAAGAGCACGACAAGCGCGAAGATACCAAGGCCCGCGAATGGGATCGGGAAAAAGCTCGCATCATGAAGAACAAGCATCGCGGCTAACCTGCTACTGGCAGGATCAGAACGCCAGTTCACCTTCCCCCGGCGCAGCTGGCTCTTCAGGCTCAGCTGCGTACAATAAATCGGCAAACAGACTGGCTGCCAGAGGGAATGGGTATCAACGCCTTGCTATGACAGCATTTTTGCGTACAATCGCAATTAACAACTTGGGGCTGATTCTGGATTCGACAAGATTCACGAAACCCAAGGTGCATGCCGAGGTGCGGTAGGCCTCGTTAATAAACCGCAAAAAAATAGTCGCAAACGACGAAAACTACGCACTAGCAGCTTAATAACCTGCATAGAGCCCTTCTACCCTAGCTTGCCTGTGTCCTAGGGAATCGGAAGGTCATCCTTCACAGGATCGTGTGGAAGTCCTGCTCGGGGCGGAAGCATTAAAACCAATCGAGCTAGTCAATTCGTGGCGTGTCTCTCCGCAGCGGGTTGGCGAATGTAAAGAGTGACTAAGCATGTAGTGCCAAGGATGTAGTAATTTTGGACGGGGGTTCAAATCCCCCCAGCTCCACCAAATATTGTTCCGAGAAGGAACGAAGAAGTACAGAAACCCGCAAGATTCAACGTCTTGCGGGTTTTTTGTTGTCCGACAAAGTCGAAGTGGTCGCCTAAAACCAGCTTCACGAGTACTATAATTAGTACCACAAGGTTAGTGGTACTCAATTCGATGGTACTAAGGAGCGTTATGGTCACGGTGGAGAAAAAGAGGCGCGAAACAGGTAACTGCAGATTAACCGACCCAAAAGTTAAAAACGCCAAGCCATCCGAAGACGCTAAGGCGAAAGGCCAGATGACCACCTTGCGCGATGGTGATGGGTTAGAACTGAGGATCAGTGCGGCGGGTTCAAAGCTCTGGGCCTTCAAGTACTCAAAGCCTTCTGACAATAAGCGCACAAACATGAGCTTTGGCACTTACCCAGAGGTATCCCTTGGCCAAGCCCGTGAACTACTGCGAAAGGCTCGCGCCCTGCTGGCCCAAGGCATTGATCCCAAGCTCCACAAAGAAGAACAGGCCGCCATGGTCAAAGCCATGGAAGAAGCCAGCACCAACACCTTTGAACACATGGCATCTAAGTGGCTGGATCTCAAACGCCATGATGTAACTGAAGCCTATGCCGCAGATTCGTGGCGCTCTCTTGAGCTGTATGTGTTGCCCTTCATCGGTTCTATGCCCATCGACCAGATCCGTGCTCCCAAAGTCATCGAGATGCTGCGCCCTCTGGAGGCAGATGGCAAACATGAGACTGTACGCCGCCTTTGTCAGCGGATTAACGAAATCCTCGACTATAGCGTTAACCACGGCCTGCTCGATGCCAATCCCTGCTCAGCGATACGCAAGGTTTTCAAGAAGCCAGCCAAAAAGCACATGCCGACCCTCAAACCGGACGAGTTACCGCTTTTGATGGCTGACATTGCCAATGGTCGGTTAGACCCAACCACGCGCTGCCAAATTGAATGGAGCCTGCATACCTTGGTGCGCCCTGGCGAATCAGCCGGTACCCGTTGGGATGAGATCGACCTTGACGCCAAAATCTGGAATATCCCTGCTGAGCGGATGAAGATGGATCGCCCCCATCGGGTTCCTTTGACCCCGCAAGCTATCTCTCTGCTGGAGCGCATGAAGCCGATCAGCGGCCACCGTCCTTTTGTGTTCCCTGGCCGCCGCGATCCGCTTGGTCACATCAACGACCAAAGTGCCAATGCGGCCTTAAAACGGCTTGGTTATGGCGGGCGACTAGTGGCTCATGGTTTGCGCTCGCTGGGGAGTACCACGCTCAACGAACAGGGCTTCAACCCTGACGCCATTGAGGCCGCACTATCCCACACCGATGAGAACGAAATCCGTCGCGCCTACAACCGCTCTGACTACTTTGAGCAGCGGGTGATCATGATGGGGTGGTGGAGTGACCACATAGAGAACGCCAGCCAAGGAAGCCTGTCTCTGGCAAGCGGCACTAAAGCACTCAAGCTGGTCAACGAGTAAACCGACAACTTTGCGGGAGTATCTTGGCGGGAGAGTGAGAACATCTCCCAGCCAGATCCGGAAACACAAACAAGGCACTACACGGAAGATGACTTAATGTTAGAAAAAGCACCCTCATTAGAAATCCCGTTTAAATACCACAGAAAATCTACGCACTATCAGCAACATAATTATTTGATAGCAATGTCTGTTGTCTCGTTCATGTCTGAGTGCCTGACAAATCATACAAAGTATCCCTGCAACTCAAACTCCAAAGTGAGCATTTCACACAACCCAAGTCAGGAGCTAACCCCTCTTATCCAACAGAACGTCATACTCGCCGAGAGGGTACATCAGTTGGAGCAAAAGGTGGCCGAGCAAGATCGCCAGCTCGCATTTCTGAACCCTGAGCATGACCGCTACGCTCCCAATGTAGTGGTCTAATCATCCCGGACACCATTTTAGGTGGTACAGTCGCCACCATGACCTGAGGTGTTCAATGACAAGATTACGTCGCTCATTTACTGCCGAATTCAAACTCGAAGCCGCATCCCTGGTACTCGACCAGGGATACTCTGTCCCTGAAGCCAGCCGTTCACTGGATGTCGGTGAAACCGTACTGCGTCGCTGGGTTCAGCAGCTCCAATCCGAACGCTGCGGCACAACCCCAATCAGCAAAGCACTGACTCCGGAGCAGCAGAAAATTCAGGAGCTGGAAGCCCGCATCAACCAGCTCGAACGTGAAAAGGACATACTAAAAAAGGCTACTGCTCTCTTGATGGCGGACGAGTTCACACGTACGCGCTGATAGACCGATTAAGGGAGCAAGCCCCCATCACTCTGGTCTGCTGCGCTTTCGATGTTCCCACCTCCTGTTTTTACGATTATCTGGCTCGCAGGCGGACGATTAACCGTGAACGTATGCAACAGCGCTGTGAGTTGCGCCGTTTGTTCAAAGAAAGCCGGAACTCAGCGGGCAGCCGCGCCTTGATGTCGATGATGCGGGAGTTGGGGTATCAGATTGGTCGATTCAAAGTACGTAACCTGATGAAGGAAGCCGGTCTGGTATCCAAGCAACCGGGCGCTCATCGCTATCAGGTCGCTCGGTCTGAACGACCGGACATTCCCAATCTGCTGGCCCGCGAATTTGATGTCCAGCAACCCAATCAGGTGTGGTGTGGCGATATCACCTACGTCTGGGCAGGTGGTCGTTGGCGTTACCTGGCAGCGATTCTTGACCTGTACACCCGGCGGGTCGTGGGCTGGGGGATGTCTGATAAGCCTGATGCAGAGCTGGCCATCAAAGCACTTGAGATGGCGTATCAGCAACGAGGTTGTCCGTCAGGCGTGCTGTTTCACTCTGACCAGGGCAGCCAATATGGCAGCCGGGCATTTCGGCAACGACTGTGGCGCTATCGCATGACCCAGAGCATGAGTCGGCGTGGCAACTGCTGGGATAACGCCCCGATGGAGCGACTGTTCAGGAGCCTGAAGTCAGAGTGGCTCCCGGCTATGGGATATATGAGCTTGCGAGAGGCGAAGCGGGATATCAGTTATTACCTGATGGATTACTACAACTGGCGGCGTCCACATCACCACAATGACGGGATACCGCCAGCAAAAGCCGAGGTTCGGCCTAACCAAGTGTCCGGATTTAGTTGACCACTACAGTCCCCTTACTAGCCTGTAGGTAATAGACCACTCCGAACGCCCAACGCTCAGGCAGGGAAAGAACGTCCCACTCTGGTAATGGGTTTTTCTTCCAGCCTTTGACGACTTCGATTTGAATAGGGTTTCGAGTAGGATCAGGGTTAACACCCGTAACCACGGCCAGCTCGGTGAAGGAGCCTGTTTCCGCTTCAGCATCCCGCTGCTCAATGGCCTGTGGGAACCACCCGCACTGGCGGGCAGCGAATGGTGGTGGCTGGGTAGCGATGCCGCCTTGCAGGCCACCATGGCACAGCTCGGCGCCCGGTTGAGCCCCCTCGATATCCACCAGCTCACCGCCGATCTCGACGGACTGCTGTTGGCGGAAGAGGCCGCGCTGGAGTCCAGCATGGGGAGCGATTGGCACACCTTGCTACAGTCCGGCACTCTCAAGGGGGTCATCCTCTACCCCCGCGAAGCGTTGCGGGGGCGCATGGGCTCGGAGAACTGGTGGCGCCTCGGCCAATCCCCCCTCTATCCGGATCTGTTGCTCGAAAGCTGCCGCGAGCTGATCACCGGGCGAGCCGTGACCACCCATGCCGCCAGCATCGAAAAACTGGGCGGGCGAGTACTGGTCGCCGATGACCATCTGGTCAATCGCGCCCTGCTGACCCGTCAGCTGGCGATTCTGGGGGTGGAGTGCGAGGTAGTGGAAGATGGCGAGAAGGCGTTGCACGCCTGGAAAACCCGGGATTTCGCCCTGCTGATCACCGACTGCCACATGCCGCACATGGATGGCTACACCCTGACCCGCCACCTGCGGGAACAAGGGGAGCAGGCCCCCATCATCGGCGTTACCGCCGATACCTCGGAGGAGGCGGCAGCCAATATGACAGCAGCCGGCATGAACGGCATGCTGTGCAAACCCTATTCGCTGGAGTCACTGCGCCAGATGCTGCTGCGGTGGTTGCCCGCGACTACGATCACAGAGAGAGTGCCCGCTCGACAGGCCATCAATCTCGACATGATCGGTCGCTGGCAAGATCTGTTTGGCGATGAAGAGATTGCCAAAAGCATGGCAAGGGAGTATCTGGCCTCCAACCGGAAAGATTGCCACGCTATGATGAGCGCGCTCTCCTCCGATGATAGCCAGGAGCTGGTGGAGATCGCCCACCGCATCAAAGGGGCAGCCAGAATGGTCGGGGAGCTCTCCCTGGCCGAGCAGGCGGCGCAACTGGAATCGGCGGCCCGCCTCAAACAGTTGAGCGAGCTCGCGCTGCTGACACAGAGAGTGGAAGAACAGATGAACAATATTGAACGTGAAATGGGATTGTGGCTCGATGAGTAGAACGGCAGACGAGTTGGTCATCATGGTAGTCGAGGATCACGGGTTTCAACGCAAGACCCTGATGCACCAGATCCGGGCGCTCGGTTATCAGCAACTGCTGGAGGCCGCAGACGGCATCGAAGCCCTGGCGCTCTGCCAGAGCCACGCTGTCGACATCCTGTTCTGCGATCTGCGGATGCCCGGCATGGATGGCATGGCGCTGCTGCGCCGCCTCTCGCTGGGTGGCTTTCGGGGCGGCATCATCCTCTCCAGCGCGCTGGAAGATGACGTGGTGGAGGCCGTGCTGCGGATGAGCGCGGCCTATGGTCTCCATGTGCTGGGTCGCATCGAGAAACCCTCCAGCCCGCAGCGACTGCGCCAGCTGATCGACTCCTGGGCACCCAAGTCGGCTCCCTCGGGCAAGGACGATGGCCTCGTCCTGTCGGTGGACGAGCTCAAACGCGCCCTCGACAACGACCAGTTGCTGCCCTGGTATCAACCCAAGGTCGGCTTTGCGTCCGGCCAGTGGGTGGGGATGGAGGCGCTGGCCCGCTGGCAGCATCCGGAATACGGGCTGATCTCCCCCGGCATGTTTATCCCGCTGGCGGAAAATAACGGCCTTATCGATCAGCTGACCGATGTCATCATCAACAAGTCGCTGCAGGATTGCCATCTGTGGGGCCAGACCGGTCTCTCCCTCAATCTGTCGATGAACCTCTCAACCACCTCGCTGATTGAGGGGGATCTCTGTCACTTCCTGATCAACCAGTGCCAGCGCTGGGGCGTCAATCCCGAGCTGATCACCCTGGAGGTGACCGAAAGCTCGTTTGTCGAGGATATCGGCAAGGCACTGGAGGTGCTGACCCGGCTGCGGATGCACGGCTTTGGCCTCTCCATCGATGACTTCGGTACCGGCTACTCCTCGATGCAGCAGCTGGCGCTGCTGCCGTTTACCGAGCTCAAACTTGATCGATCTTTTGTAGATCGCTGCTATGCCGATCCCTCCCGTCTGGCCATCATCGAATCGAGCATCGAGCTGGCCCGCAAGCTAGGGCTGAAATCAGTCGCCGAAGGGGTGGAAGATGTGCAGACCTGGCAACTGCTGGCCAAGCTGGGGTGCGATATCTGTCAGGGCTTCTTCACCGCCCGCCCGATGCCGCGCAGCGAACTGCAGCACTGGCACCAGATCTGGCAAGCCCGGCTGCCCACCCTGATATCCGGCTGATCTTCCGCAACCAACCCTTTGGGCCAACAGGGCGCCGATCAGCCGCGTGAATGGCTGCCTTGGAAAAGGTGGCCATTTTCTTTGTGTCGGGCTTGCCACTCAGCATGCCCGCCCCCTATCCACCAACCTTTTATCCAACCGAGTGCCCCCCCCCCCCTTTGCTCTGCATGCGCCGCATGCCTTCATCAGAGCCACCATTTATGCAAAATAAGTTGCATCACAAATGGTACTACTGGCGGATCACGCCTACCGCTAGCGAGAGCAGCCTCTCTTCTACCAGACGCATAAACTGACAATAAGACAATGAATCTCTTGCTTTAACAGGAATGATTCTCAACGATGCGCCGAGGCGATGAGGTAGACAAGGCAACCTGAAATCGTTTTCCCTTTTGAACAATAAGCTGTCTAAAATCAAATAAAGTTGTAAATAATCTTTGTTATGGTGAGCGTATAGCAAGCGGCCTCCCTGTCGCTTCCCCTGCTGGCTCCGCCAGATGCAGCATTTTCTGCGCCTTGAAAGCGAGTTTATGACGCCATGATCACCATCACCCTCGATGGGGCTCAGTTGACGGTTGACCCGACCAGAACCCTGCTCCAGATAGCCAAACAGCACCAGACTGATATCCCCTCCCTGTGCGGTGACAACACCAGCGGCCCCCAAACACCCTGCGATCTCTGCGTGGTAGAGATTGCCGGTCTCGGCATCCGCCGCGCCTGCGAGACGCGCCCCGAGGCAGGGATGGTGATCACGACCAAAAGCGAGGACCTGAGCACCCACCGCCAGCAGGCGCTCGGCCGCATCCTCGCAGATCACTACGCCGATTGCGAAGCCCCCTGCCAGCGCGCCTGTCCGGCCGGGGTGGACATTCAATCCTATCTGCACCATATCGCCATGGGGGATCACGAAGCGGCGATGGCCGTCATCAAGCAGACCCTGCCAATGCCCCTCTCCATCGGCCGGGTCTGTCCCGCTTTTTGTGAGGCACAGTGCCGCCGCGCCTTGGTAGATGAGCCGATCGCCATTCGTCAGCTCAAGCGCCATGCCGCCGATCTCGATCTGGCCGAGGTTGCCCCCTATCAACCGGCAAAGAAGCC
Source organism: Aeromonas sp. FDAARGOS 1417 (assembly GCF_019046985.1). NCBI lineage: Bacteria > Pseudomonadati > Pseudomonadota > Gammaproteobacteria > Aeromonadales > Aeromonadaceae > Aeromonas > Aeromonas sp. FDAARGOS 1417. The sequence continues at coordinate 1,566,269 of NZ_CP077221.1, forward strand.
CGCCAAGGGCAAGAGGGTGGCAATTATCGGCAGCGGCCCGGGCGGCCTCACCTGCGGTTACTATCTGGGTTACGAGGGGTTCGAGGTCGATCTGTTCGAAGCGATGCCCGAAGCGGGTGGCTGGCTGCGCTATGGCATCCCCGAGTACCGGCTGCCCAAGGCGATCCTCGATCAGGAGATCGACCTGATGTGCCAGAGTGGCATGCGGATCCACACCAGGCAGCGACTGGGCCACCAGATCACCATCTCGGCGCTGTGCCGCGACTATGATGCGGTCTGTCTGGCGGTTGGCGCATCCAAGGCAGTGCCGATGGATTACCCCGGCAGCACCCTGGCCGGTTGCTATCTCGGGGTCGATTACCTCAAAGATCGGATGCTGGCCAAGCGGCTCACTACTGGCAAGAAAGTCGCGGTGATCGGCGGCGGCAACACGGCCATCGACTGCGCCCGCACGGCGGTCAGGCTGGGCGCTGAAACAACCCTTATCTATCGCCGCACCCGCGCCGAGATGCCCGCCGAAGCCTACGAAATCGACGAGGCGGAGCACGAAGGGGTGCGCTTTTTGATGCTCACCAATCCGGTAGAGAATCTGGCCGATGAGGCTGGTCGCGTCTGTCAGGTGCGCCTCGAGAAGATGGCTCTCGGCGAGCCGGACGCCTCCGGTCGCCGCCGCCCGGAGCCCACCGGCGAGTTCTTCCTTGAAGAGTTTGATACCGTGATTGCGGCAGTGTCGCAGCAGCCGGATCTCAGCTTTATGGAAGGGGAGCCCCTCACCCTCCCCTTCACCCGCTGGCAGACGCTGGAGTCCCACCCCGAGACCATGCACAGCGGCCACGGCAACCTGTTTGCCATCGGCGATCTGCGCCGCGGGCCCGCCACCGCCATCGAGGCGGTCGCCGATGGTCGCAAGGCCGCGCTGGCCATCGATCAGTTCCTTCACGGTGACATGATCGATCCGGTTCGTCCTTTCAACGCCAGCAAGGCTCCCACACTCAAGCAGGTCGATCCCGCCCAGTTTGCTCACCTGAAAAAAGTCGCCCGCAGCATCATGCCTCATCTATCAGAGAAGGATCGCGAGGGCAGCTTTGCCGAGGTGGAATGCGGGTTGAGTGACAACGATGCCCGCAGCGAAGCCAGCCGCTGCCTCGAGTGTGGCTGTCAGGCCAACACCAATTGTGCCCTGCGCGACTACGCCACCGAATACAAGGTCGAGCAGAGCGCTCTCGACACCAGCCAGTGCCAGAAGTTTGCAGTGGATAACAGCAGCGAATTTATCGTCTTTGATGCCAACCGCTGCATCGGCTGCGGCCAGTGCGTACAGACCTGTGGTGAGCAAGCGGTGCAGGGGGTGCTGTGCTTTGCCCAGAACAGCGATGGCACTCTCTCGAACCGGCCACAGTTCGACACGGGGCTCTCGATGGGCGACTCCCACTGCGTGCAGTGCGGCGCCTGTGTACAGGTCTGCCCCACCGGGGCCCTGGTGGATGCCCGAGACAAGTCGCAGGGGCGCACCGAGCTGCTCACGCCGGTCAATACCATCTGCACCTACTGCGGGGTCGGCTGCGGCGTCACCCTCTATGTCGATGAGGCGCGCAACCGCATCCGCTATGTGCAGGGAAATCGCAACTCGCCGGTCAATCAGGGACTGCTCTGCGTCAAGGGGCGCTTCGGCTTTGACTTTATCCAGAGCGAGGAGCGCCTCACCACACCGCTCATCCGCAAGGATAGCCAGCTGGTGCCCGCCAGCTGGCAGGAGGCCATCGCCCTGGTGGCCGAGCGTTTCACCGCCCTGCGCCAGCACTATGGCAGCGATGCGCTGGCGGGTTTCTCTTCGGCCAAAACCACCAACGAAGAGAACTACCTGTTTCAGAAGTTCATGCGCCGGGAGCTTGGCACCAACAACGTGGATCACTGCGCGCGGCTCTGCCACGCCTCCACCGTCACCGGGCTGGAGGCGTCACTCGGCAGCGGCGCCATGACCAACGACATCCCGAGTATCGACCACTCGGATCTCATCTTCATCATCGGCTCCGACACCTCGGCCGCCCACCCCATCATCGGCTCCCATATCAAGCGGGCCGTCACCACGGGCAAGGCGCGGCTGGTAGTGGCCGATCCCAAACGGATCGAGATGGCCGACCATGCCAGCCTCTATCTGGCCCACCGCCCCGGCACCGACGTGATGCTGCTCAACGGCCTGATGCAGCAGATCATCCAGAACAACTGGCACGACAAGGCCTACATCGCCGCACGAGTGGAAGGGTTCGAGGCGCTGCAAGCGGAGGTGCTCTCCCCGGCCTATGCACCGGACAAGGTGGCCCTTGTCACCGGCGTACCGGCCGAGCAGGTGATCGAGCTCGCGCGCCTTATCGGCACCGCCGAACGCACCGCCATCTACTACTCGATGGGGATCACCCAGCACACCACCGGCCACGACAATGTGCGCGCCATCGCCAACCTGCAACTGCTGTGCGGCAACATCGGCATCGAAGGGGGCGGCATCAACCCGCTGCGGGGCCAATCCAACGTGCAGGGTGCCTGTGACATGGGGGCGCTGCCCAACTGCCTGCCCGGCTATCAGAAGGTGGCCAACCCCGAGGTGCATGCCCGCTTCACCACCGCCTGGCAGCAGCCAGACTTGCCGCGCACGCCCGGCCTTACCCTCACCGAGGCCATCGATGCCGCCTGCGCGGGTAGCATCAAGGGGCTCTATGTGATGGGTGAAAACCCGGTGCTGAGCGATCCGGATCAGCATCACGTCATCGAGGGGCTCAAGCAGCTGGAGTTTCTGGTGGTGCAGGATATCTTCCTCTCGGAAACTGCCCAGCTGGCCGATGTGGTGCTCCCCTCCTGCTCCTTTGCCGAGAAGAGCGGCCACTTCACCAATACCGAGCGGCGGGTACAGCGCATCTCCCCCGCCCTCAAGGCACCGGGTGAAGCGCGGGAGGATTGGTGGATCATCCAGCAGATCGCCAACGCCATGGGTGGCGACTGGCGCTATCAACACCCGCAGGAGATCACCGCCGAGATCTGCCGGGTCACCCCGCAATACGCCGGCATCCAGTGGGATAAGGTGGGTGTACAAGGGCTACAGTGGCCCTGCAACGACGCAGCGCCCGAAGGCACTCGCCTGCTCCACGGCAAGCAGTTCACCCGCGGCAAGGGGGAGATGGTCGCGACCCCGTTCCGCTATGCAGCCGAACTGCCCGACGAGACCTATCCCATCGTGCTCACCACCGGCCGCCTGCTGGAGCAGTTCCACACCGGCACCATGACCCGCAAGACCAGGGGGCTCGACAAGCTGGCTGGCCCGCGGGTGATGATGAGCGTGGTGGACGCCGAGCGGACGGGCATCAGCAACAGCGAGCGGGTGAAAGTCACCAGCCGCCGTGGCCATATCGAACTGCCCGCTTTCGTCACCAAACGGATGCAGCCTGGCGTGGTCTTTATCCCGTTCCACTTCGCCGAAGCCCCGGCCAACCGGCTTACCATCAATGCCACAGACCCCCACGCCAAGATCCCCGAGTTCAAGGTGGCAGCGGTGCGCATCGACAAGCTGGAATCCCCGTCGCAAACTGGAGAGCTCTCCATGCAGAAGGAGCCAGCCAAGCCAGACATCGAGGTTGCCTGAGAGGAATAGCAAAACCTGCGTAGCCGCCTGCCGGGAGGGTTGGACCGCTGCCCCTTCCCCTTTGGGGTTGCGATAGCAAAAGAGGGGGATGAGAAGAGTCACCAGCCAGAAAGCACAAAGGGTTAGCTTCACCGAGAAGCTAACCCTTTGTTTTATATGGTGCCGATAAGGGGAATCGAACTCCTGACCTTCGCATTACGAAGTCAATAAACTGACGTTTAATTCTGTCTTAACAATTCTAAATAGAATGAATATATCATTTGCATTCAATGAGATACAAGCAATCCCCATTCGCTCTTGTCCAACAACATACAACCCTATACGATGCCAAATGTGGTACCCCATGTGGTACCCCAATACGAGGTTTTAGGATGATTTCTCAAGATCGACAAGTCGCGGCAGCAGAGCTTAAAGAAGGTGCAACCGCAACCCGATTTGCTATCAGCTCTAAACATGGTAACGGGTTATCACTCGAGGTTCGGGCCGGTAAGCAAAAACGCTTCGTGTATAGATTTAGGCTACTTGGCAAGCAACAAACCATGGTCCTTGGACTATACCCTGCGATGGGACTTGCTCAAGCTCGTGAGCGACATTGTGTTGCGGTGGGGCAAGTCAAACAGGGCATCGATCCCCGTCAGGTTGTTGCAGAGGCTAAACAAAAGAACGAACAGATGCTCGTGCTTGATGAACTGTTTGAGCAATGGCTTAGCCACAAAGCCAGCGTAAAACGCCGTGATGGCGTTCGATCAGAGATTAGCCTTCGAACTGTCACTGATTATCGTCGAATTTACCAAACACACTTGCAAAAGGTCCTTGGTAAATATCGAATTTGCGATATCACCATGGCCGTCCTCCACCAACACTATCAGAAGCTACAGAAGGTCTCTCTGGAAGGGCTTCGCAAAGCAATGGGGATAATGAACCAGATGATGGAGGAGGCTATGCGACGACAGCTTATCAAGATGAGCCCCACGTTGGCACTCAAACCCAAAGTGTACAATGCGACCCCCAATCCACCTCGAGAGCGTTGGCTACGAATCTCTGAGTTACGAGCCTTGTGGCATGCATTAGAAGAGGGCGTTGAAGGTGGCGGAGCGTTAACAGCTGGTGGCCGTGGCATTGCTACGACTTCTGTTCTTTCTGGAAGTGTCGCCAATGCAATTAAAATCGTCATTTTGAGCGCGGTTCGTCGAGGTGAAGTGATATCGATGCAATGGGCACACTTGGATGGTGATCGCTGGACGATCCCGGAAACCAAAAATGGGCGCCCGCATGTGGTGACCTTGTCGCCTTTGGCTCAGGAAATAATTTCAGAGCAGCGAATGATAACGTCCTCTACCAGTCCATATGTGTTCGAATCGACGACGAAGCTGGGTCATGCCATCACAGGTGACGCACTTATGCGCGCCCTTGACCGGCTACAGAAGCGTAAGCTGGCTGAACTTGAGCCTTTCAGCGTACACGACCTGCGACGCAGTGTTGCAAACTGCTGTGGAATTGAACTTGGTGCAGGACCTCTAGAGATAGAGCATATGCTGAACCACCAGATTAGTGACAAACTCCTGCGAACTTATCAGGCGGGTGCTTTACGTAACCCTGAAAAACTGAGGAGTTTATTTCTTCGGTGGGGGGATATTGTGAAACATCAAATAGCCCAACATGAAGTAGAAAAATCACCTGATGCTATGGGGAATGTAATCCAAGGGACATTCGGTAAACGCTGAGTTTTTAGCTCGATAAGACCTAAGAAGGAAGCGGCCAATGGCCGCTTCCTTCTATGCTACTTTTTAGCTTTTCCTAGCCGTTGATGGCATCTTGCCAAACCAGTGTTCCGACAGCTTCTGAGCCTGTTTGACTTCTGGCTTGGTCATCATAACCTCCAGCTCTTCACGAGCTTGTACTACTACGATAGTTCCAAGACTACCTCTTAAGTTAAGAGGGGCGAAGTATCTGGATCTTCAAGGGGCCAATCTACTCACCGATGGATTCAATGTATCTCTGCAACATAATTTTCTAATAAAATTAAGGAGCGGTCGTCGTCAATGACAGGACCTCGCAAACATGACTGAGCGCGAATAGCACGGAAACGTTACAATAACAGTAAGCTGTTTAAAAACAATAGACTATATGAATGATAATTTCCGTTCTTCTCTGATGTAGTCAACTTGGCGATAAGCTATGCTTGATATCAATCATATCAGCTGCGCTAGATCTTTGCCTTCGAACCGTGCATATTACCCCACTTAATCTGCTGACATAGATAGCCTTAATTATCCCTGTTCATGTTGCTGTATGTGAAGGCTCCTCCTAAGGCACTAAACAGATTAGCGATGTGTGATTGTTGCAAACAACTACACTTGATGTTACAGGAATGGTTATTAATAATGGTGTCTTTATGAGCAAAACAGCAATAAATTTTTCTGATATTTTTATTAAATATTTTCCTGGGTTTCTATCAGTAAGGGACAGCAAACACCGGATTGTCTATATAAATGAACCATTTAGAGAATGGGTTGCAAGTCTCACAGATATGAACATTATCGGTTTAACGAATGATGATATCTGTGACTTAGTCGATGGCAATGTCGCAAATGTATTTGCCCAATGCCATGACTTGACTCTAACATATATGGATAACAATGAAGAATCCAATAAGATTATGTCGTTTAAATTTGACGATAACGTGCATTATTTTGATGTCACAAAATTTAAGAGTGTAGTGGAAGATGAGGTATATATATTCACCTTAGCAACAGATATAACTGACTCATACAATGAAAAAATGTTGTACCAAAAACAAGCTAAAACGGACCCACTGACTGGAATTTATAATCGAAGTGTTCTAGAAGACCTACAATTAAAATCAGATAACCTACTGATTTATATGGACCTTGATAATTTTAAATACATCAACGATTCATTTGGTCACTTAGCAGGTGATAAGGTTTTGTGTGATGTAGCCAATATTTTGAAGAAAACCTTCCGGCATGATGACTACATCGTGAGAATGGGGGGTGATGAGTACCTTATCATCATCGACTGTACTGAAGATGTAGATGTGAAAGAGGCATTACAAGAAATCGAAATACGATTCAAAACTAAATTCCAAAAGAATTACCCTCAGCTTTCATTTTCATTTGGTTACAACCGCTTTGAGTCAAACATAGATACGACCTTAGATATCATTGACAGGAAAATGTACAAAAATAAAGCAACCAAAAAAGCAACGCCTACATGAGTTAAGCGCAGTGACTCCATGGGGGCTGACACGATAGGAAGAACCTCACTCCATGACCATTTCCCGAACCTGCCGCTCCATAGCCTTAGTGAGATCTGACGCTTGGTAGATCACCTCATCCACCATGCTCTCTACAGATAGTTGTACTTCCCCTCCGAATCGACGGGAGACCAGAGCAATGTCAGGGGCCACACGCCCGGTATCATGACACTTGGGACACTCGCCACCGATTCGTAGCCGCCTGCCGGTTCCAGTGCAATGTGGACAACGCCCGGATATCAGCATCTCATCAACACAGCGACCATGCGCGGTATTTAGGATGGCATTACGCTCATCTAGCAGGCGCAGATATTCATGATCATTACCGTGACGGTGAGCCCGCTTGGCCTTCTCCATTACCACTGCAGCACGGCGGCGCTCTTTGTCATAGTAGGGATGAGATAGAACGAGCCTCTCCAATTGCTCTGGCAGTGGACGTCGTAGCAGGATAGCCAATGCCATACGCCCTACCTCCGCATTACACAGGCCATCGTTGAAGTGAGCCTGCAGCGCCTCTATAGCTTGTTTGTCGATCAGGTGATCAGCCATCAGATACTGCAACCCCTGGGGATTATCCTTGGAGGCTATCTGTAGCGCACCAATCAACTCGTCACGCCCCAGAGCGCTGAAATTACGGGAGGTCGGTTCATGGAGAGCTCCTTTTGGTGAAAACAGGCGCAGTGCCATTTCCAATGCTTTGCTCATGGGGTGGTCCTCAAGTGATTGGTATTCCGGTCAAATGCTTTCAGCAACCAGGCGCGCAGCTGGCCAGTCTTGATATGCTCAGGAGTAACTTCGATGACGGACCATCCAAGCAATGTGGCCTCATTCATCTTCACTCTGTCCTCAACGAACCCTTTGCCCCGGGTGTGCCGCCCCCCAGAGTGGATCCCGCCGTGGCTCTCAAGGGCGATCATGTTGAGTGACCAGGCATAGTCAAACCTCCATTTTCGAACTGGGTGGAATAGCAGCTCGGTCTTTGGCTCCGGAAAACCAACTAGCTCGGCCATCACATTGCCATGCAAGCTGTCTACCTGTTGAACTGTCTTCAGTTGCTCAACTTCCCGCTTAGCTTTGGGGTAATTAGCAAGCAGACGACTAGCTTCAAGGGCTGATAGGTGGATCATGTTGCCCCTTTCACACTAATAAGCCCGCGCACTACCCACTGATGCAGTTGGCGGATCAGGGCGAAGTAGAGGACTTCCTCCTTCTCTCCCGGTAGCCAGCCATAGTTGAATCGTCCATCGATGGCATCGTGGCACGCTGCACAAGCCTCGACTGCAATCAGATCATCACCCTTCAGGGCCATCCCATGAGGCATACTCGGCAGATGAGCCAACACCGTCGTCTCGGTACCGCCTTGGCACACACCAAGCAACTGCAACTTGCACAACTGCCCTCTGGCGCTATTCCGCAGTGCTTTCGAGCGAATAGGGCTAGTATCAAACCTCATCCAGAAAATCCCATCAGCTGAGCAATGGTATTCTCAGCCTCAGAGCCAAACTGCTGATTCAACACATAGCGCCAACACACACCGAATACAGCTCGATATAGAGCTGAAAATTCGGCCTGTTCCATCTTGTTAAACCGAATGCTTTTTGGTTCTTTGCGCATCCCACCATCCGGCAGTATAACGATAGTGAAATATCCAGCCTCGACAGTCAGCCACTTGCGCATTACCTCGAATGACTTTTCAGCTTGAGGTCCATGACGCTCGACCCTGTTAATGGCTAACAGCTCGATGAACTCATCCTTCGCTTGGTTAAGTGCCTGAGATGAGCCAAAATGTGAGAGGTAACGAACAAAGCGATTCAAGATCCCCTGCTCTGCTGGTGACACCATTCCGCCTGCAGGTTCCCAGTAATCGAAAGTCAGATTGAGTAATGCGAAGAAGCGGCGATGAAAAGCAGGATTACGGCGCCCGCTTCCTTTGGCTTGAATAAATGAGCCAATGGGTAATGATCGGATCGCTTCAGCATCAGCTGGGGTGGAAGGAACCAGCACGCCGCCAGACATTTTCAGCAGAGTCAGCTCCATATAGTGCTAATAAAGACTGGTCTGGTTTGAAGAATTTTAATATTCTTGGTCACGCTTGGCCCTTTTTAGGTTAATAGCCGGATGGTCTAGTTTCGGCATAACCATGGTAAGGCCAAAGTTTGATCAATGTCACGCACCAGTAATTGTGATATTATTGTGTTAGCGAGATATAGAAAACAATCGAGTCTAATCGAATTGATTTTAACAGAAAATAATTCATATCGGTTTTCAATCAAGCCCCAAGCATAATGCTCGGGGCTTTCTCTCAACATCGTAAGCGCGCTACAGAATGGCCCACATTAACCTTATAAAGCTTAGCCACTAATTTTTACATAAAGCTTGAAATCATGCTTGGCTTTACTGCTTTTGTCTGCCCCCATCTGATAAACTCGAATGGTATAAGTCCCTTTCATCGGCAGCTCACCTTCAAAGCGGTCACCTTTCATAGCACCAGAGAACATGGCATCAGCAGTACTACCAGGAGGAAGGATATTAAAATATGTGTTGTACTTGGTGTCCAATGTCACAAGCATCTTCTGGCCCTTGTTGGCCGTTAACTTATAATCCAAGTTCTGATCACCTTTGATCGAACTGTAAATTGTTGTCTCCGACATCCCTTTTTTAAACTGAACCTGCTGAGCCTTGCTATCATTTGCAGCAAATGCAGGCCAACTACTACCAAACAATCCAATCGAGCAGGCCAATACTAGCATCGTTTTTTTCACGTTATAACCTTCTTGTTGGGTGAGCCTCGCCAAATTTTACTGATTCAGAGATGAAGGTCTATCTGAAATTTACGTATAAGCTCTAATAACAAAAACAGTAATATCTATTGCTATATCTGTGGTTTCTTACAACCGTCAAATATTGAATAAGCGCCAGCACTTGTCTAATAAAAAACACCGGCTATCAGCCGGTGTTCAACAAAGACATATCCTTTCCCAGGCTTAAATGCGGAATTTCCTGACTACATCTTGTAACTGAGTAGCTAAGTGGTTCAAGTCATGGCATGCCTGGGACATCTGCTTAGCGCCTGCTGCGACTTCTTCCGAAGCATTGCTGATGTTGACCACGTTGCGATTCAGTTCTTCACTCACAGCCCCCTGCTCTTCTGTAGCAGTGGCAATCTGGATATTCATATGCGAAATACTGCTGACAGCACTGCTGATCTCCGAGATTGACGCCCCTGCTTCCCGGGCGATGGTAACCGTTTCAACCATCATGGTCTGACTTTGCTGCATCGTGGCTCCCGCTTCATTCGCTCGTTCCTGCAGTTCGGAGATGATACCGTTTATCTGGGAGGTGGAGTCTTGGGTTCGTTTAGCCAGCGTTCTGACCTCATCGGCCACGACTGCAAATCCACGCCCTTGTTCGCCAGCTCGAGCTGCTTCAATCGCTGCGTTCAGCGCCAGTAGATTGGTCTGCTCCGCAATGCTTTGAATTACCTCCAGCACCATGCCGATATTGCGGCTATCATCGCCCAGCTGGCGGATCACCACTGCAGTATGCTCTATCGATTCACCCACCTTCTCGATACGCACGATAGAGTTGTTCACTGTGTTACTACCCTGAAGGGCTGTTGTACTTGCCTGGGTTGCAGCACTGGCAGCATCGTTAGTATTGCGGGCTACCTCCTGCACAGTGGCCTGCATCTCATTCATAGCTGTGGCCAGTTGGTTCAGCTCATGCTTTTGACCATCCATATTATGGGCAGACTGCAAGGCAACGGCACTGATCTCTTCGGTTGCAGAACCGAGCTGAACCACAGAGCTTGAAACCTCATTTACGAGCATCCGCAAGTTGTCCTGCATCTCGTTCAAGCCCTTGGCCAGCATGCCGAGTTCATCATGGGAAAAGACTTTCATATCGAGCTTGCTGGTGAGGTTACCAGCAGATACCTGATGAATTTGCTCTAACAAAACCATGATCGGATTGCGGATCTGACGGATAAGTAGTAGAGCCGCCAGGATCACAAAAACCACCGTGCCTGCTCCCATTGAAATGCTGAGTGTTTTGGCGTTGTCATAAACTACCTTATCATGAGCGGCCATCTCATGAGCAATCCGATCATTTTCTGCACGCAGACTCAAGGCATCCTGCCCAGCCTTTTCCAAGGCTTGCTTCGATTCGTTATTGATAAGGGACTTTGCTTTGGTCATGTCACCTTGCTCAACGGCCGTCAACAGAATGGAATGGACAGAAAAGTAATCCGATGCGGCTGCGACAAGGTTCTCGAAGTATTGTTTGTCCCTCTCTGAGACAAAATCCATCTTGGAATATTGTTGTTGCGCAGCCTCAAAGTCACGTTTACTGCTCTCAAAACGTTGTTTGTTGGTACTAATCGCACTCTGATCACTATCTTGAATACCAATCAGCATGCTCAACTCAGCCCGGCGAGCATCAAGCAAGGCCGTATGCATTTGGCTTGAAGCTCGTATTGACGGAATGACGTTGTTAGTGATCTCGGTTGTATCACGGTAAATGTTCGATAGTTGGGTAACAGAAAACCAGGCAAAACCCAGCATCAGCACCACAAGGGCCGAAAAAACAGTTATCAGTTTATTGCCTATTGTCATTGATTTACGCATCTGCCCATCCTTATTAACTTTCATATCAACGCTTTATGTTCCACATTTAATATCGGCGTCAAAAGTTTGCACCTTAACAAAAAACGATGACCCTAAACTAATAACATTTCAAACAATACATAGCCCTCTCCTACAGCAATAAAATTGCCTAACCGTAAGTATAGAATATCGTAACTAAAAATTGATCTAGATTGGCATTGAGATTTTTTCGCTATAACCATGATCATGTGTTAAATCAAATTTGGTTTTTATTAAGAGTAAAAAACAAATCCGGCCTCACAAAAATCACATCACACAATTAAATATAATTGACCATCATCTACCGCTCTTTTTAAAATCCCCTAGCTTGCAGAAAATAATAAAAAGCTGAACCATACAGGAGTCTTTTATGAATAAGCTTGTAATACCCGCCATTTTACTTGCCAGCTCTACGCTGGCGCACGCAGATTCAGACACAACAATAAATGGCTTGGATTTTGGTCCCTTGGCACAGCTAGTGGGAACATGGAAAAGCACGGACACTGGTGGTGTAGACGTAGCCCCAGGGCAAGAAGGGAGCAAGGTTGGTAAGGGTGGACCTGCGGTCGAACCGTACTATGAGACCTTTACCTTCGAGCCCGCTGCGGATGCAAAAAACGCCAGTGACCAATATTTAGTTGCGATGTATTACAAGCAAGAAGTATTCAGAAAAAGTGACAACGGTAAGTTTCATGACCAGCGTGGTTATCTGATTTACGATAAAAAAAATCAGATGATCTACAACTCATACTGCATACCTCGTGCAGTTTGTGTTGTCGTCGAAGGTAAAGCAGGAAATAAGGTTGATTTTAAAACAGGGAAGCGTGGAATTGCTGAAAGTAGTTATATGTCAGCAAATGATTCAACGACTGACTTTATGATGTCACTTGATTTCTCTGTTAAAGATCAGCTCAAGTATAATCAGACGACAAGTCTGCAAGTGTACGGTAAACCATTTGCACATTCTGATAGTGGTACATTAATTAAAATCAAATAATGTGAAGAGCCAAGGTGATTTCACCTTGGCTTTTTTAACTGCAAAATTCATATAAATTCCGTATGCAGTTCCAGCTCATCACTAGACCAATTGGTATTCAACACATTTGCATACCATAGCGTCAAAACCACATCCATCTGATTGTTATGCTTCAATGAAGCTGCGGCATCACACGCTGCAATAACTTCTTGCCATAAGTCATCAGGGTTAATCGGTGTGGATTTATCTTTAGAGGAAAGGATGTCGAGTGCTGTCGCGACATATTTCTTAGTTTTGATGGCTGTATCATAGTGGATTGGCATAATGCAACTGATGCTACCCAAGCTGCAGAGGGTCAGGAATGTTACCTTCGGGTTGTTTTTATACTGCTTTTTTTCGCCTAAGTCCTCTCCGAATGCTTCAAATATTGCCATATCCCAAGCAGTGATATGATCATAGTTGTTCTGCACCATTAAATGTACGGCCCTAAGTGCTGCTCCGCCGTATTTTCCATAGATAATCATAGGCACCCCCAAATTTTCCACATCATATACCACAATTAGCAGGGTGAGTTTTTTAATTATCTATTGCTGTTATCGATGAAATCTATTACTGACAACTTCAGTTATAAAAAAATAGAATTTGATTTAGATCAAATATATTGTGCTATTAGGCTACATTAATTGATGTTAATGTCAGAATAAACATATTGGAATATGAAGCTGAAAGATGAACCACGCAATTCTTTCTCAACTAGCCCGAGCACCTAGGGCTACCTCCCTACATGCGCCGGGGCTAGACTGCCCCCCCGACCTCAATTACTGCTGTTAAGCATTCCAACTCATCATGAGCCTGCCTAGTTTCAGATATTTCTTGAGTTACCACTAAGTAAGAATTCTCCGGATACGCAACCCCCTCCCTTTCCTTAAGCTCCCTCTGCCTCTGCTACCACTAATCCAGCCCGAGCCACAAACAGTGTCAGAATTGTTATCAAATGACGCCATCTGTCGTAGTCAGCAAGCCTCGCAACTCTGTGTGTCTACACCGGCAACAAGGGAAGGCGGGGCACAATAGAGTCCCCCTAGTTTATTAAACCTCGGATGTAGGCCAAGCAATTCGTAGTGCTGTTTATTGCCTCAATAGTTGTAGGAAAAACAAGGTCTCGAATGGCAGGCTACCGAACATGATTAATTGATAACAATTCCTATTTCCAAGCATTGACTAAGTTTTGCACAAGGTTGTATTTATCCACCTCGCCACTCCCGATGTGAGTCGGGTTCGGAAAGCTACAGATCTCTACACCTGAGACGGCTGAGCTGCAGATTGAGTATGGCATCAGTTATCAGTTCTCAACCCTCTGTGTACTTTCGCCATATCCAGGACGTTGATCGATTTAACGGCAGTGCCATTGGTATCGCTCTAGGTTGGGAAGCTCGCAGTCTCTCTCCCCACAGTTGTTGACACTGTAGTGGTCAACTAAATCCGGACACTTGGTTAGGCCGAACCTCGGCTTTTGCTGGCGGTATCCCGTCATTGTGGTGATGTGGACGCCGCCAGTTGTAGTAATCCATCAGGTAATAACTGATATCCCGCTTCGCCTCTCGCAAGCTCATATATCCCATAGCCGGGAGCCACTCTGACTTCAGGCTCCTGAACAGTCGCTCCATCGGGGCGTTATCCCAGCAGTTGCCACGCCGACTCATGCTCTGGGTCATGCGATAGCGCCACAGTCGTTGCCGAAATGCCCGGCTGCCATATTGGCTGCCCTGGTCAGAGTGAAACAGCACGCCTGACGGACAACCTCGTTGCTGATACGCCATCTCAAGTGCTTTGATGGCCAGCTCTGCATCAGGCTTATCAGACATCCCCCAGCCCACGACCCGCCGGGTGTACAGGTCAAGAATCGCTGCCAGGTAACGCCAACGACCACCTGCCCAGACGTAGGTGATATCGCCACACCACACCTGATTGGGTTGCTGGACATCAAATTCGCGGGCCAGCAGATTGGGAATGTCCGGTCGTTCAGACCGAGCGACCTGATAGCGATGAGCGCCCGGTTGCTTGGATACCAGACCGGCTTCCTTCATCAGGTTACGTACTTTGAATCGACCAATCTGATACCCCAACTCCCGCATCATCGACATCAAGGCGCGGCTGCCCGCTGAGTTCCGGCTTTCTTTGAACAAACGGCGCAACTCACAGCGCTGTTGCATACGTTCACGGTTAATCGTCCGCCTGCGAGCCAGATAATCGTAAAAACAGGAGGTGGGAACATCGAAAGCGCAGCAGACCAGAGTGATGGGGGCTTGCTCCCTTAATCGGTCTATCAGCGCGTACGTGTGAACTCGTCCGCCATCAAGAGAGCAGTAGCCTTTTTTAGTATGTCCTTTTCACGTTCGAGCTGGTTGATGCGGGCTTCCAGCTCCTGAATTTTCTGCTGCTCCGGAGTCAGTGCTTTGCTGATTGGGGTTGTGCCGCAGCGTTCGGATTGGAGCTGCTGAACCCAGCGACGCAGTACGGTTTCACCGACATCCAGTGAACGGCTGGCTTCAGGGACAGAGTATCCCTGGTCGAGTACCAGGGATGCGGCTTCGAGTTTGAATTCGGCAGTAAATGAGCGACGTAATCTTGTCATTGAACACCTCAGGTCATGGTGGCGACTGTACCACCTAAAATGGTGTCCGGGATGATTAGACCACTACAACCAGTACACTAACCCTCTTACAGGGTGGCACTCTATATTTCAGTCTGTGGAAAGAGGTTATTTCCTCATGATGAGTACAAATGAACAACCCATCCAGATCGCTCTACTAGGGGCATCGATGGATCGTGTTACCCAGCATATAACCGATTGGTCTCTATGGGACCCAGCACAGCAAGCAGTGCTGCTACTCAATTTACCAGCAGATGAGCAAGACCAGGTCTTGCTGGCGGTTCGCCGTGATCCCGACCGTTATTTGCATCCCGTTTTCTGCCTAGAAGCCAGCCCGCTCTCGCCCATATTGGCAGATGGTCTGCTTGGCCAACTGGATGAGCGGGTACCTCATATACTTGAACGTCTGTCCCTACTGACACTGCGTGAACACCCAGATGAGATGGATAAATTAGCCTGGTACAGCTGGCCGCGCGCTCACTTCCGCTTGTTACCACACTGGCAGGTAGGTTGCCGTCAAGGCTATAGTTATCCTCTGCTCGATTGTCTATTAGGCAGCGAGTCCATAGGCTCTTTGCCACAACTGGTGTCTGAACGTCTGTTGCAGAGCGAACAACTGGTGGATCGCGTGCGCCTGTGCAACCGCTGTCGCTCAGCTCACCTGAACTTTGTCGATGTTTGTCCGGAATGCTCCCATATTGCCCTTGAGGCTAAACCGGCTGTTCACTGCTTCACCTGTGGCCACGTTGATGACCAAGATTCCTTCATGCAACAGAGCACGTTGCGTTGTCCCAAATGTGTCACCACCTTGCGTCACATAGGGGTGGACTATGATCGCCCACTGGAGAAGTATCGTTGTCTCTCGTGTAACGCTCGTTTCATCGAAGCTACCGTATTGGCGCGCTGTTATGAGTGCGGTCAGTCAAGCAAACCGGATGATCTTGTGGTGACGCCCATCCATGAATATCGCATTGGCAAGCTGGCGCATCATATTGCCCGGGAAGGCAGCCAGCGGTTGCATCTCCCCCTAGCTTGGGGAGCTCCTATGGCTATAGAACACTTCCCTTGGTTGCTGCAGTGGAGCAACCGCCTGCTACAGCGTCACGGCGGCAGCCATACGCTGCTCGCTATACAGGTTGAGCATCTGGCCGAGTTTCGAGCAGAACTGGGGTTGCTAAAAGCTTTCCAGAGGCTGGCAGCTCTGCTTACTCGCCTACAAGCACAATTTCGGGATACAGACGTAGTTTGCCAGTACGCAGATGACTTGCTGCTGCTCCTGCTCCCATACACGGATGCAGATGACAGAGAGATATTGCAGAGCCGGATCCTGGCGATGAACAATATTGAGGGACTGGACACACTGACACTCAATGTGAAGATGCAACCCCTACCTGTCAGCCTGGGTGAAGACGCCAACCTATGGCTGAGTCACTGGCTGGATGGGAGCATCCAGCATGCATGATTGGCTGAGAACCGTTTATTACATCCTGATAGATATACTGGGCAGTCTGTCGGTTTCACCTCGGATGATTCTGCTGCTGTTGCCCATGCTGCTGTTGGTTGAAGTTCCACTAATGGCGCTGACGCTGACCGGAATCCTCAAGTGGTATGCCCGTCAGGAGCCCAGAGTGTCCGACCTACCGCTGTCACGACGCTGCCCCAGCGTCTCTTGTATCATCACCTGTTATGGAGAGGGGAATGCGATCCGCTCCACTATATTGACCCTCAAGGAACAGCTATATCGCGGTCATATGGAGATCATCGCGGTCATTGATGGCGCCAATGCCAACGCTCATACCTACCAAGCGGCCTTGGACTGTGTCCGCGAGTTTCAGGGATGCGAGAACCGAACCCTGGTGCTGTTGCCTAAGTGGCAACGTGGCGGACGGGTATCGACCCTGAACGCAGGCCTATCGGCGGCAACCGGTGAAATAGTGATGAATGCCGATGGGGATACATCCTTTGACAACAATATGATCGATGAGATTGTCGCCTGTTTTGATGATCCCAATATTCCAGCCGTCGGCGGAGCATTGCGAGTGCGCAACCTGCAGGCTGGGCTGCTGACCCGGATGCAGGGGATTGAATACATGATCTCCATGCAGGGCGGCAAAACCGGCTTAAGCGAGTGGAATCTTATCAACAATATTTCGGGGGCATTCGGGGCATTTCGTCGTGATTTCCTTCGCCAGATTGGGGGATGGGATACACACACAGCAGAAGACTTGGATCTGACATTACGGATCAAACACTACCTCAAGCGTCACCCCAGTCTGAAGATAGGGTTTGCCCCTAAAGCCATAGGCCATACTGATGCCCCTTCGGATCTAGTCACTCTAGCCAAACAGCGTCTGCGCTGGGATGGTGACCTGCTTTTCCTCTATCTGCGCAAGCACAAGCTGTCACTTACACCTCGCATATTAGGATGGAAAACCTTCCTGTTCACTCTGGTCTATGGGGTGGCGCAAAACGTGGTGCTGCCACTGCTAGTCATGGGATACACGTGGTGGCTGATCTTCAGTTATCCGAGTCAGTTTGTGATGGCCTTAATGCTCTGTCTCTATCTGGTTTACCTATTTCTCACTTTGATCAATTTTCTGGTGTTCCTGCTCGCAATATCAGAACGGCCCAGAGCCGATCTGAGACTGTTGCCTTGGTTGTGCCTCTATCCGGTTTATACCCTACTGATGCGTCTGTGGTGTGCCGTAGCACTTTTGAATGAAATATTCCGGCGCGGCCATGAAGAGAGCAGCATGGCGCCATGGTGGGTTCTGAAACGAGGAAACAAATTCTGATGAAAGTCACATTCACCCCCCCTAAAAAACAGGATGCCACCTCGGAACAGGGGATCCGAGTATTGTATGCCCCCGCGAAACGGATGGCATTCAAGGTGCGATGGTATCTGATCCTGATACTGGCCTTCAGTCCTGTCATCATACTGCTCTGGTATCTGGGACGAGAGTGGTGGCTAACTCAAGCACCAGCCATTATCACGACAGAGCCCCAGTTGGTGGTGGCCAATGGCGATGGCTTTATCCGCAATATCTACATGACACCGGGACAACCCGTCTCACAGGGGGATGTCTTGATGCAGTTTGAATCCCCTACACTCAATGTAAATATTGAGGCGCGCAAAGCCCGTTTGAAGGCGATTGTACTTAACAAGCAGCTCGACGAGCTTGAGATACTGCGCATCCTTGATGGACAAATCAGCATTGCTGAACGAGGCTCCCGTGAGCAGGAAGCTATCTACAAAGAATATGCAAACTACCGGCAGCAGAAACTGGTATCCAGCGCTGAATACGCCAGCGTTCTTCTGAGCTGGACACAGTCACTTATCGCGCTGCAAAAAGCCAAGGTAGACAAAACGCAACACATCTTACAAGTCAAAGAAGATCACCTGACAGGACCACTGGCCAGTGCTCGCCACTCTCTAGAACAGGAGTTGACGGAGATGGAAACCATGGCTATGCAGCAACAACCAGTAGCGCCTACCAGGGGCAAGGTCTCCGATGTGCTAGTACAAGCAGGGGACTGGGTCTTCTCGGGGGCTCCACTTGCGCTGATCTCCAAACGTGAGGATCCTCTAGTCCTTGCCTATGTGCAGCCCAAGTATTTGTCATCCATGGAGACGGGTCACAGGGCCATCGTCAAGTTACCCAGTGGTGAGCGTCTGGCAGCCAGAGTAGCTAGACCGGTCGAGCTAGCCGACAAATTGCCAGCACAATTGGCCGCTCCGTTTGAAGGGGAGAAAGCAACGCTCAAAGTAGCACTATCATTGGATGATAAGTTACCGCTCAGTCTTCAAGTTGAGGGGCTACCAGTCACAGTGCTATTTGATTGAGTCAAGGATTCAGCTCTAGGACGCAAGGGCCAGCCATATAGAAAGGTGGCTTCGTCTATGATTTTGACGAGTTTACACGTTGCTGCGATTACCTAGGAGGTTAATCAATAGCAGGAGCTCATGTACAGGATCTTTAGCGGCAACCAATTGAAATAGATATAAAAAGGCTTCGTTTGTGATCTGATTCTATCGCCAAACGGCGTTGTTTCCCAAATCAACCATCAAGCCACACCTGCCCCAGCCCCAAGTGACCGCTACACTCGGGGCTTTCTGAGAGGCAGGCCAAAGGTATTCAGTTTGTTTATGGCGCTTACATACGCCATGACTTCTCCCACTTGGCCGTTGTAGTTACGCAGGCTGATTTTCCCCGCCAGCAACTGCTTGAACCGATACATCGCTGCCTCTGCCAGCGAGCGACGGTGATACCCCGATATCTTCTTCCAGTGCGCCAACCTTTCCTTACGCATCACCAGCACGGCCTCATTTCTTGGGTGCCCCTTTTTCCAGAGTCCAGCGTTATTGCGAGGCGGGATACAGACTGTCGCCCCTTTGCGTGAGATAAGCTGATGGCTGGCTTTGCTGTCATAGGCACCATCCGCATAAACACGTCCCAGCTTGCGCCGCAGAGGGTTGAGCAAGGTCGGCAACACCTCGGCGTCATGGACATTTTCCAACGACACTTCTGCCGCCACGATATCGTGGGCCACCTGCAACTTGCGCCACACTCGCCGCTTCTCGGCGCCGTGTTTTCTGACCTTCCACTCGCCTTCGCCAAACACCTTCAGCCCGGTTGAATCGATAACCAGGTCGGTGATACGTCCCTTGGCGGGTTGTCGATAGGTCACTTTCACCGTGCGAGCGCGCTTGCTGACACAGCTATAGTCCGGCGCACACAGCGGCACATTCATCAACTGGCACAGGGGGTCGAGTCATCCCTGAGTGGCCCGCAGAGTGAGGTTGAAAATCCCCTTGAGCATCAGGAAGGTAGAGATGGTTTGGTCAGTGTAAAGCTAGCTGCGGCCCGCCGCCCATGATGGTCGTGGTGGAACCAGTTGTTCATGGCCTCGGTATCAACCCAGAAGGTGAGTGAACCACGATTAATCAGAGACTTGTTGTATTTAGGCCAGTTGGTGATGGGTGGAAGCGACGTGCCCATGATACAGACTTGAAGAGGATCGTGGTGATCAGATCATCGAGTCCTCAGTAAGTTCCCTTCAAACTGCATCGATTTGGGAAACAACATCATTATCGTCAAAATCCGGATACTTATTGATGCGTCCATCACTTTACCAACGCAGCTTACTCAACAGAATTTCCACATCAAAACAAAACGTTCAACACATTTGAATCATTCCCACATAAAACTCAATACAAATACCTATAAGGGAATAGCATAAAGACTATAAATATAATGACAACCCTGTAATTAATCAATGATATGCGATCTCATATGGCGCTCAAAAATCTAATAACGTACAATACTCGAACACTTCACAGGGATAAATAAATGTCGAGTAAACTTCCATTTTTAGACTTGGCTCGCGGTTTGGCTGCAATATTTATGGTGTGTACTCATGTAGTGAGTATTAACACAAAGACTCAAATTGCAGAACATTCTATCTTTGGGAGAGTTATAACATTACTAGGTGAAGCCCCTGCCGCCCCAGTATTCATGGTTGTCATGGGGATTCTATACGCATATAAGAAAGAGCATCAATTTACGCACGATATAAAGCGCTCATTTTCATTGTTTGCTAAAGGGTACTACCTTAATTTATTACGATTAGCAGTCCCCTTTACCCTCTTCTTATTTTATATGCCATTTGATACAAGTGAGCCGGATGATAAATTAACAAACTTTGCCGATGATATCATCTCGAATTTACTTGTGGTTGATATCCTACAAGTCGCAGGCCTATCATATTTGATAATGGCGATAGTCAATAAATTACAACTTAATGATGTTTGCATAACGCTTCTGATACTATTGGTTTTGGTGTACTCCCCTTTTATATGGGGCCTTGGAACCTATGTTCCATTTTGGGGAAGGTTACTCGAACCATTATGGGGTATTAATGGGGAAATGGTTTCATTCCCTCTATTCCCATGGGTCATCTATCCATTGATTGGCATGATCCTTGGTAGAAGATATAGCAATCCACTTACACTAACAACGCAGGCAATGGGGTATCAGTTTGGCTTCGGTGTATTGTTATCCTTTATTGGCATACTCATATCAAAAACTAATATCTCATTTCACTTTGGTGATTACTGGAGAACCGGTCCTGGCGGATTAATATTATACATTGGTTTTATTATGCAATGGCTTGCACTCATGTTCTTTGCATCTCCATACCTTCATAAAGGTTTTTTGAACATAATTAGTTTTATAAGCACACACATCACCAACTTCTATATTGTTCAGTGGGTTATTATTTCAGCAAGCATTGTCGTGCTTGATCAATACAAACTTGATATAACCGAGTCACTCGTAGCTATTATCATAATAATAGCAATGTCGTTTTTAATTTGTAAAAAATTACAGAAGCACAATGTAAACTTATAGTAGGAGAAAACTTATGAAAATATTTATATATATGCTAGGTTTGGTTTTATCTAGTGGTGTCTTTGCAAAGGATAATCGAGATGGGATTGCTTATTCGATAATATCACTTAATCAAAAGATCATAGACTTCGACAACTCATTGAACCTTGATAACTCCATTCGAGAGCAAGGTGTAGATTTTCTATACGACAGCTTATCTCTTGCCAGTGAAGTCTTTATCGAAAAGGCCTCTATCGGTTCCCCATCATTCGTTGATTGGATCACTACATCACGTAAAACAGCCGGTGATAACCCTTGGACACGCTATCGCTCCACAATGATCAAAGGTGAGAGCAGTTATGTTTTAGAAGGTAAAATCGGAGATACGCTTTACCTTGGCATCCAAGTTTATACATTACGTGATGGAAAGAACGTGGCTCTTCCAGAAAAAAATGTTTCAACAGACAACATCAAAGTTGGGGATAATGGAACTTTCCGTATCGAGATCGGTCCTAGAGCTGCAGCAAATGGGATCACGACTGATGCCAATGACTACATGCTGATTGTTCGCGAGTATTATGCTAATGGAGCCGTTAGAAAAAATGCTCCAGCCGAGTTGATGATCCAACAAACTGATGGTGATTTTGACACTCCATTCATTGCCTCATCATCGGATCGAATTACACGAGCCAGTGCCTTTTTGACTAGTTTGGTTGAAAGCTCGCTTGACCTCACTTCCCAGATGAGTAAAAGCAAAAATACAAGTGCAGAGGTAAACCCTAGACCTGACCTCGTTCAAGCGCTCTTTCCCACCACTGATAATCGCTATGATGGTTTCTACATTCAACTTGAAAATGACAAAGCAATTAAATTGACAGGTAAGATACCTGCCAACTTAAAGTATGCATCCATCACATATTATAATCCTTACTATGCTACTGTTGATTATGAGAAGCATAAGACATACATCACTAAAGATGAATTGGAATTAAATGCAGATGGCAGCTACGAAGTCTATATAACCAAGTTTGACATCAAAGACAAAAAAAACCTCATCACTACTCAAGGATATAACGAAGGCGTTATATCAATACGATACCTTGGCAAAGAAGAACTTGATTTTGAAACCAAGGTTATCGATGTAAATGACATACCAAACAAGGACATTAAGAAGGATGACCGTAATGGTGGTGGCGGTTCAGTACCTGCTGAGTTATTAATTCTAGGTGCTATTTACATGGCAAGAAAGAGCTTGGCAAGCTGACATTAAGCA
The DNA here is from genome assembly GCF_019046985.1 of Aeromonas sp. FDAARGOS 1417. Taxonomy (NCBI): domain Bacteria; kingdom Pseudomonadati; phylum Pseudomonadota; class Gammaproteobacteria; order Aeromonadales; family Aeromonadaceae; genus Aeromonas; species Aeromonas sp. FDAARGOS 1417. Next base: position 1,589,111 of record NZ_CP077221.1, read on the forward strand.
TAAAGCCACCATTACCGGTGGCTTTATGCCACCTCAATACTGACAGGTATATGGGATTTCTGTTGTAAAGCTAATGACCTTTTCTACGGACACAACTGCATCATAATCTTCTGCAAACCCATCGTTCGCCTTCCCTTCATCAACACCATAAAATTCTATATAAACCTTCGGATACATATATCCACTCTCGGCTCTAATTTTGTTTGTTGCCTTTTCAACATCATCCATAACCTGGGGTTGTTTCGCATATAACCAAAAGTCCTTTCCCCCACCACAAGGGGTAAAAGCACTTACTTCAAATCCTTCTGAATAAACACCTCTCCAAGGCTTTTGTTCTGTGACCGAACTTGAGCAACCTGTAGCAAGTGAAGCAATAAAAACTGAAAATAATAGCTTTCTCATTGAAAACTCCAATTGAATTGAGGCTTGTAACTTTCTTTTATATCATATCACCAAGTTCCCTTAAAATAAAACTATGACAATCACCCTTACTTGGGTGATGTCATTCTTCTGTCAATATCGCATCGAACATATATAAATAAGACATCGGCTCAGGCCGATGTCTTATTCTTGCTAAACCACATCATTAGTTTACGTTTTGGTTAGCCATTCAATTACTTTTTCCCCTACAAGGGTCTCTTGGCCAGCAAACCAATGATTGGTACCTGGAGCGCATAACGCAAATTCACCCGGATTCATCGGTGCCTTATCTACAGGGCCATCAATTTTCACCAGTGGCGTGTATTGAGCCTTTTCTGCAGCATCAGCATAAAGAGTTGATGAACAGGCATCATTGGTGTGATGAACAAGTAAGGTAGGTTTACCAAGTTGGCTAAAGTCAATTGCTGAAAGCCCTGTGCCACCGGGCGCTTCCTGAGGAGCATCCGCAGGTTTTGCCGCAACCTTATAGCGAGCACTGAGCAAGACTGTGGCATCAACTTCACTTGCCAAAGCACGCGACACATAACCTGCCGAAACCGAACCACGGCTATGACCCATCAGCACAACCTTCGACTTTGGATACCGTTGCTTCAACTCTGAAAGAACTTTTCTCATATCAGTGAAATGTTCTTCAGACTGTCGAAATGACTCACCAAGGCCTTTGCGGTCTGAAGGTGTGTCGATAACCGCTACTGCAAATCGGGGAGAAGTGAAAAGCTCACGCTGTTTTTCTAAAAGGTAAAATTTCTCAGCTTCAGCTTTCCCATCTTTCATCTTCAATCCGATATTACCGTTAGATGAGGGGAAAAAGACGATAAGGAATTCAGGCTCCTGACTTTTCGCCTCCCACAGTAAAACTGGCTGAGTTACACCAGTTCTGGTCTCTAACTGGATCAATTCATCTGCTTTAGCCTGAGTTGTTAATGGCAACATCAACAATGGAATTAGTTTTATTATACTTTTCATCGAATGCTCCTTATTAACAGACTGCGGTTTAGGTGGCTAGCATCATTGATGCTAGCCATTACGGCCACTACCAATGGCGATTGGAATACGATAACTAATATCATGTTCGCCAAACTGGATGTTGATTTCACCACTTTGATGACGTGGGATCTTGATCATGCTCTTCTTCATAGTAAGCATGTCGGTGGAAATAACTTCACCATTGCTATTCTTGACAATTACTTGTCCCTTTATGAAGTTGTCATCTTTAAAATTCAAGAAGAGCGACCCTGGATTGTAGCTAACTATAACATTCGCTGGATCTTTCATTACCATATCTGATGCCATCGTACTGGCTTGAGCAGTATTGAGTAGCAGCATGCTAGCGAGACCTGCAAGAATGATTTTTTTCATATGTATACTCCGTGTTTATATGGATGTAACCCAATCAGGCAACCAATTTATCGCCCAAATCTCTAATATTTTATCGAATCCGGTGAATATCATTGTGCTCAACAAAATCAGAGCGATAGCCAGAATATATTTTCCATATCTTGCACTATTACCTATTTTTTTGAGCTGCACACCAGAGGCATAACCGATCCCCACCAGAGGGAGTGCGCAACCAAGTCCAAAGGACAGCATGACAAAGAAAGCCATCACCATATTCTGTCCGGAAGATGCCAAGGCTATGGCTGTACCAAGGGTTGGCCCAACGCAAGGCAACCACACCAGTCCAAGCGACATACCTACAACGAGTTGAAAGGCAGCTCCAGATCCTTGCACATTTCCCCCTGGCATCCTGCTTACAAGCAGGGAGAGCCAGTAAGACATGCGGTCGTTCAGTGCTGGCGTTAGCAACACTGTGCCCATCAACAACATCAAGCTCGCCGAGAAGTACCTCAATATGTCTGGTGAAATCCCCAAGCTAAGCAGAATAAAGGTGATCAGGCTACCGGCAACGGCGAAGGTAACGCTGATCCCCACTGCCAGCAAAATGAGACCCGTGCGTGAGGCCTGCATGGCAGAGCTAGCCACTGCGGGTATCATGGGTAAGACACAAGGCGATAGCAGGCTGAGGATCCCGGCCATAAATGCCAGAGGAATGGATGACATATCCATTACATGGCACTCTCAGCATCTTTCAGAACTTTGAAAATTTTATCTTCACGGGTTTCCGCCACGCTAAACCATATCTGTTTATCCCCTTTATAAAGCATCAGGGTTGATTGGCGAGGCGCCTTGAAATAGGTGACCCAATTTTTCTGTGTATCGAAATTGATAATGAGCTGATTTATTTTACTATTGGGGTTGTCCTTAAAGTATGAGCTAAGGACTTTGTGCTGAGCTTTGCATGTTGGGCACCAGTCAGCATGTACCACCAATAATGTCACTTGATTTTGACGTTGAGCCTCTTTCCAAGCTTGCTCAGTAAAGTCCATGCTTTGTGCGTTATCCATTGCATTAGCAGTACTAAAAAAAAGACCAAAAACAAACGTCATAAAAATTGTGCGTATAGTTCTCTTCATCTTCTACCCTCACTTCTAGATGTTACGACTCACTTCTAAGTAGACCCGACTGACGAGTATTAACTTTCAAAGAATAAAAATTATTTTCTGGAGTAAGTCGCTAAAAAAATGCGCCCGGGAGGGCGCAAAGGCATCAGTACTATTGAGTAGTGAGCAATGCTCGGCATTGATTCAAGTAGTACCAACTCACACCCAGGAACACGATATCCTTAAGGATGAAAAACTCAGTAACGGGGACGCCATCAACCAGTTTCCAAACACCCGGTAAGGTCAACAGGAAGCTCAGGGTCGCCACGAAGGTGACTACAGCCCCCCAGCTACTCCAATAGCCGATGCGTGGCTGCCAGAGCCCTATCACCAACCCTGTGGCGATAACTATCTCAACCAAGCCGATCAGGTTGGATACCCCTTGCTCTGAAAGAAGGCTATAGAGCCAGTTCATCAGAGGATGGCTTGCCACCAGAGGACGAATGGCTGCTGCTTCGGTTGGCGTAAATTTGAACACGCCAATCCAGAGCAGGGTCAGTACTACGCCACCAAGGGCAACCAGAAAGCCTTTATCGTATCGCTGCATACAGACTCCTTAGAGGGTCAGGGCGACGATCGGGAAGTCGATCTCGGTGCCGGCAAGGTGATTGCCGTAGTTAGTCATGGTGTTGACTACTACCTGACCAAGCACCTCCAGCACTAACTCGTCATCCAGCCCGGCGTTGTAGGCATTATGTAGTTGCTCATCACTGACAACCCCCCGTTGGGTGACCAGCAAGATGGCTAGTTGCAGTAAGGCATGATCGACAGGATCTGACGCGTTACCTTGGCGGGCCTCTTTAATGTCTTCAGGCGTGAAGCCCATTTTGTCGGCCAACAGGGTATGTGCGGATAAGCAGTATTGGCATTTGTTGGCTTGGCCTATCGCGAGAGCCAGCAGTTCACGTTGGCGTGCGGTCAATCGCCCTTTGCTCAGTGCGTCAGCGAATGCCAAGAAGCCGTTGAACAGGGCTGGTGAATGGGCCAGTGTGGCATAAAGGTTGGGGACCATACCCAGGTTACGCTGCATGGCGGAAAAACTGGGAGCAACGGGCGGTGAAGGTTGGGTTACGGGTTGAATGCGGCTCATGGTAGTGCTCCTGTGGGTTCATTGAGGTGCAGAGGTAGTTTGCCGCGCATCGTGATATGGTTTATTACCCATAGTCTCTAAAAACTTACTATTCGTCTCAAATATGGATCCTCTTTCTGTTCTTCTGGCGCATACCACCCCACGCGCCCAACTGTTTTTCGCTGGCAACCTGTGCCAGAACTCCAATAGCCAAGACTATCCGGCGGGTGGCCATCTTCATTTGCTGCGAAGCGGTGAGCTCACTCTGTATCACGAGGGTGCGGAGCCGCACTTACTCACAGAACAAACACTGCTCCTCTTTCCGAGCGGGCTTCCCCACCGTATGGAACCCCGCCAACTGGGGGGATGTGACCTCGTGTGTGCCTCTGTATCTTTTGGCCAGGGAAGCACATCCCCCTTACAACTTGCGCTTCCTGATGTGTTAGTTCTGCCACTGAATGACATGCCAACACTGGCACCACTACTGAACATGTTGTTCGACGAAGCATTTGCTCATCACTATGGCCAAGAACCCCTCATAACAAGGCTGTTGGAAAGCTTATTGATCTTGCTGTTGCGCCATATGGTGGAGAAGGGGCTCTGCCAAAGGGGGATGTTGGCCGGTTTATCAGACCAACGGCTGGCACGTGCGATTGCAGCTATGCATTTACGCTCAGAAGAAGGGTGGACTGTTGCAACATTGGCACAGGAAGCCGGAATGTCCCGAGCCCGCTTTGCCGCACACTTTCAGTCACAGACTGGATTGTCGCCTCTGGGTTACCTGACCCAATGGCGGATGCTGTTAGCCTGCCAACAATTGTTGGCTGGGGAATCAATTACTCAGGTTGCGCTGGGGGCAGGATACAGTGGTAGTGTCGCGTTCAGTCGGGCGTTCGAGCGGGAATTTGGAATGAGCCCTGGACGATGGCTCAAAGCAATACAGTGAATTTGAAGAGGATCATAATCCCGCAGTGCTAGTGGGTAATTAACTACGAGTGAGTGGCTCTACAGCAACAGTGGTAGTAGCGAACCTTCCTCTTATGCGAATGATACCTATGGCCGCTATACAAGCTTTCTGTTGGTAGCGCATCAACCAATATCCAGCCTTGGGGCTATGGGAAACGGAACATCCGAGAAATAAGGTTGTGATAGTGAAACATAAGGAAGGACTGACGTACTGGATGAAGATATCGGGGTATCACCGTCGCTCGATGAGACGACGTATCGGTTTTCTGGTCGCCTAAGACCAACATAAACGGCTCGCAGAACCAGACCTATATCATCAACCTCACGCTGAGCCTGCGCAGAGATATTGTGATCTCTTACGCCGATGGGTTTATCAAGGACGTTGGTCTGGTTACGGCACCTAGCAAAGACAAATCCAAGCCCTCTGAATTCGGCAGCGCAGGCGATTCATGGTCAGATGCAGGCTGGGAGGTACCTATCGACTGGGAGTTGCTGGAACAGCCAATTAGTCCCAAGGACCATCTGGAATTGATCTCCCCCCTCCTCCATTCGAATAATTCGCCCTTGCAGGCCAGTGGTAATGGTAACCACGGTTGCTATCTGGCAAGTATAAGCGAAGCACTCAGCAACCTGGTGCTCTCATTGGCCAAGAGAATGAACCCATCTTTTGCTGATGACATCGAGCAGCACTAGGCCGAACTGGAAGGTGTGCAATCGATGCGGGCATCCAGACCTCGACCATGGACACGACAGAAAAGTTGCAGCTCGTAAAATCGCGCCATGGCCAAGACCTTTTCCGTACAAACATCGAGAAGTCGAGCCAGTTTGTTGAGTTACCGGAGTCACCGACAAAGCCCTGCTGATTGCCAGCCACATCAAGCCCTGGTCAAAATGCGACAACAATGCAGAACGCCTGTATGGGAGCAACGCCCTGCTTCTCTCACCTCACATAGACAAACTATTCGAGCGTGGCTGGATTACCTTCACTGACGCCGGCGACCTACTGTGTGCTGATCTCAGCATCGAACAAACCCTGCTGCAATGGGGCATGAGCCTACAGAGTAGCGTCGGCCATTTTGATCCCAAGCAAGTCATTTACCTCGCCCATCACCGTGAAATTATATTCATGGGATGATACCGCATACAACTCTCGGTCCACCGCCACCAAGGGGGGCTGGATGATCTGAGTGGTTGTCACCGCCTGCATGAATCATCAAAGCCTTACCACTCAGTTCCGCCAGGGTCAGGCGTGGAGCCAAAACTGGTTGAACAGCGTTACCGACCTCATCGACATAGAGAGGTGGTAAATCTCCCTTGTGGACATCATCTTGCCAGGGGGCGCCATGGCGCCCTGTTTGCTGGGGATCATAGTGACCACCCGCCGCGCCACCCGCAACGCTTTGCCCATCCTTAATACTGCTGTCGCAGCTCCCGTTTGCGTGCACATGGAATCCATGCAAACCTACAGGCAAAGAGGACAGTGCCGGAGTAAAGACTGCTCCATATGGACTTTCACTCAACTCTACTTGCCCAACGACAGCCCCGCTGGCCAGATCCTTCACTGTCACACTAGCTGCAGTGGCATTGACGCTTACTACCAACACCGCAGCAAGCATCACCTTACTCATTCGAGTATTCATCTTTCTTCCCCTTGATCTATTACATCGAGGGTAACTAATCCTCGATGTAATTGCCTTTCCCAGCACCAATTGCCAGAGCGCGAAACCGTTCGCCCTGTCCAAAATGTTCGGCAAACTGAGCCGCCGTCATCGTGCTTTTATCGGTAACAGGCTCATCAGCCCGTTTATCACTATCCCAATCACAATCAATGGCATATAGGGTTTTCGCAATACGCCATTCACCCTTGATCACCGCCCCCATTAATGCGGTATGACCTCGTTTGTCACGCAAGCAAGGGTCTGCCCCTCTTTCGAGAAGAGACTTCACTGCCTCCGACTGCCCTTGGTAAGCGGCAATCATCAGTGCGGTGTAACTCTGCTCATTGCGCTCATCGATCGGGAAGCCAGCTTTTACAAATTCATTCAGAACACTCACTTCTCCGCTGCGCGCAGCGGCAAAGAAATATTCTTGTAAGCTGACAGGCTGCAATTGCTCCGCCTCTGTCGGCTCGCTACCCCAGGCCGGTTCAGACAACCCCACAAGCACCACAAGCAAACTCAGCAGCAAACGGTTAGGTACCATCCTGCACTCCTTCAACATAGTGCCTGCAAGGCCCGGTTCATGATTGCAGGCAGGAACAAGTGGGCCCTGCAGGACTTACCGAGTTACCCCCACCGCCTGCCTGGCGGGGGCAAAATTAGAGTTTGCTCGCGAGTAGTTTGACCTGCTGCTCATCCCCCTTAACGGCACGAGTTAGGGCAATACCATATTCACTATCTGCTTTGTAAAAGTGGGCCAGCATCTTGTGCTTCACTCCACTGTCACGCACCGCACCGAGATCGGCAGCCAAGTTGCGCACGAGATTAGTCTTTCCTTTAGCATCGAGAGAACGATAGAAATTGCCGGCCTGGCTGAAGTTATCGGTTTTCTCGATCTGCTTTTGCTGAACTGTCCCCTCTAGCGCAGTCGTTACTGCACGCGCCTCTGCCACCATGGTCTTAGGTGCCTGGCTGCTCGGTTCATAGTTCACGTTGCTGATTGTATTTCCAATGTTCATGGCACCATCCTGGTTGTTACTCACAACCGGCACCAATGGACGGTTGATAGGCAACTGTTGATGGTTTGCTCCGAGACGGTAGAACTGGGTGTCACTGTAGGCGAACAGACGCCCCTGAAGCAGACGGTCTTCGGAAGGTTCGATACCAGATATCAGGTTGGCCGGAGCAAAGGCAGACTGTTCGGTTTCCTGGAAAAAGTTGTCAGGCATTCGATTGAGGGTCATGGTCCCTATCTTCTGCTCAGGTACCCCCTCCCACACCTTAGTAGCATCCAGCGGGTTGTAGCTAAAGTCGTTCAGCTGAGAGGGCTTTAACACCTGAATAGCCAGATCCCATTTCGGGTAATCGCCGGCCTTGATTGCACTGTACAGATCCCGGGTCAGATGGTTGAAATCCTGACCCTGCACCTTAGCGACCTGGTCTAGATCCAGACTGCTCACCCCCTGCCGGCTGCGCCAGTTAAATTTGACGTAATGCACATCGCCCTTGGCGTTGACGAACTTGTATGCATGCACGCCGAAGCCATCCATTTTGCGATAGCTGGCTGGGGTACCGAGATCCGAGTAAACCTGGGTCAGCATATGAGTAGAGGCCGGATCCTGACTCATGAAGTCAAACACTCGGTTCGGGTCTTGAATATTGTCGACCGGTGAAGGCTTAAGAGAGTGGACCATATCGGGAAACTTGATGGCGTCACGGATGAAGAACACCGGTAGGTTATTGCCTACCAAATCCCAGTTGCCCTGGTCGGTATAAAACTTGGTAGCAAAGCCCCGTGGATCCCGGAGGGTCTCTGGACTATGTTGGCCATGAATAACTGTGGAGAAGCGAACGAAAACAGGGGTTTTCTTGTTCACGGCTGAGAATAGGCTTGCAGAAGTGAGCTCTGGAATAGCATGGGTCACTTCAAATTCGCCATGGGCGCCAGTACCTCGGGCATGAACAACCCGCTCGGGGATCCGCTCCCTGGCAAAGCGCTGCAATTTTTGGATGAGATGCACATCTTGCAGCAAGACAGAACCATTCTCACCGGCCGTAGTAGAATGCTGATTATCACCTACGGGCGCACCGTTATCGCGGGTGAGGACATCAGCTTGAACGTACAATGCAAGGCCCGACATGAGAGCAATTGTCAATTTTGTCATTATTTTCATTTCTTCCCTTATTTTTTCTAGATTTATCCCTGCCTGCGTGCTCAATACTATGCCAGCCATGCATTCTAAAAAAACGATTAAATTCGATTAAATTGTTCTATTTTTACGATTAGGTTTAACTGTGGCTGAAATGAGTGAGAAAGAAATAGGACACCAACAAGGCTTTGCTGATTGATGGCCATACAATGCCGAGCGACTTGATGGCGATAACGGCCTATAGCCCTGCCCTCACATCGGCAAACTGTTTGGTGGTGAGTGGGTAACCGTGACCGACCCCGGCTATTTGCAGTGCGTAGACAAAAATAAGTATTGAGGCAATGGGGAATCAGCTACCCCTCAATGTTGGAATACTCAACGTTAAACAACTCGAGTATCTCGCTTGTCACAGAAGCGAAATATATCGGTCCGCACCGACCTCGGAGTAATGGGAAATAGTCCCTCACCGCGGCATATTTGCTACCAGTTTCCTCAGCTTTTTGACTACAACTTCATCTTTAGGCTGAGGAATCACTACGACTTTGGGTTTGGGTGGTTTAGGGAGCTTGGCCGGCTTCGGTGGCCCCATGGGCGCCCTGGTGATTTTTATCACCCGAACCATCACCATGACCTTTACTTGCCCATCACTGATAATGCACTTCTCCCGCTTGAACTCTGAGGGGCGTTGTTTCCCAAATCGATGCAGTTTGAAGGGAACTTACTGAGGACTTGATGACCTGATCACCACCCTCCTTTTCAAGTTTGCATAATGGGCTCGTCGCTTCACCCCATCACCAACTGGCCTCAATACAACAGGTCTTTGATTAACCGTGGTTCACTCACCTTCTGGGTTGATACCGAGGCCATGAACAACTGGTTTCACCACGACCATCATGGGCGGCGGGGCCGCAGCCAGCTCTACACCGACCAGACCATCTGTACCTTCCTGATGCTCAAGGGGATTTTCAACCTCACTCTGCGGGCCACTCAGGGACGACTCGACTCACTGTTCGAGTTGATGAACGTACCGCTGTGCGCACCGGACTACAGTTGTGTCAGCAAGCGCGGAAATTATTGAGATAGAGTCTCTTTGGTATTTGTGAGCGTGTTCACAAATGGCTTAGCAACCCCCTCGGGCCAATAGCACCTCTCACTCATTTGATCCTGTGGGTAATTTGAATCGCAGCTTCAGCGAGTGTCGCGCGGAAAATCAACGTAACCGTTCACCTGCGGGGGCTTGACGCACACAATCCGGCACGGCATAACAGGCCGATATGGTCGTGTCGGCCAGCGGATAGAACAGGGCCGCCAGTTGGTCATCATCAAGCTCGGTGGGCAAGGACAGGCCGAGCGCCTGGGCACTGTTGAGGAGTTTCTAGATGGAGCTGACTACGCATCCCTCAGCTCAGAGGAGCAGAGCGGCAGCAATATCGTGCCCCATACCCTGGTCTATGACGGGATCCGCTGGCACGTTCGCGCTTACTGCGAGAAGAAATGAGTGTATCTGGATTTTGTGATGAGCCGGTTTCGTGGGGAACCTGAGCTACTGGATACCTCCCCTCACGGCCGGGATAAGGGTCTTGAGTGGAACACTCAGGTCACTGCGTTGGTCATACCCAATCCAACCCTCAGCGCAGGACAACAGGCCATCATTGCCAGTGACTATGTCATGCCAGATGGCAAGCTGCTGCTCAACTAGCGCATCCCTTTGATGCATTACGCGCTGGAGCGCATGCAAGTGAGCTATAACGGCGATCATGAACAGCATCCGCTGCTCTACCCGCAGGTGCTGGCAAACCGGGACGAGTTGGTAGCCAAAGGTTGCATCTTCAAGCTCCGAAGCCCGGATTTACACGAGAGTTAAGGGCTTTATGATGTCCCACATAAGAACGTGAATAAAGGAGGGAGCAAAGGCTCCCTCCTGCAACCAAGACTTAAAAATAACCCACCTCCTGCTTTTTGATGTGACGACCGCAGAAATACTCCGCCTGTGCAGCGTTATCACCGTATAGCCGGTGGCCACTCATTAGCCATTCAAATACGGTTAAGGCAGTGTCCTCTTGGTCGATGCAGTGGTACGCCACACGCCCCAAACCTGGCTCCATAGGAAGCCGCTCTACTTCTTTGCAGAAACGAAAGCGCCGCAAGATACACTCACGCCAGTATTCTGCCACTCGATAGGCAAACCACTCAGGCCTTGTCACTTGCTTACAGTCACTGAATAAGAAGACCATGCGCACCAACGTCATGTCGTGAGAGCGACTCACACGGCAGACAACACACTCCAAGTCTTTAAATAAAACTTGAGTTTTGGAGTCACACACCAACCAAGTGGACATCCACTCTGTCGCAGTGCAAACATCATTAAAATGCCGGGCACCGAAATAGATTTCCAAACTAAACGCATAACGCGTCGATACTGGGTCAGTTGCCTCCCACCACAATAGCTGCAGAATATCCTTCGTCAGGACTGGCTTTAGATCATAATGCGCTAAACCGCCGCATACAGTAGGCATATGGATATACTGCTCAAACTCTGGCTGTACCTTTTCTCCTACTACTTCACTCTTGTTAATTTCCGTCATCTTACTCTCCTTACTTTCCAAAAAGCTGACTACTACCAAAATTACGCTGACCGGGAACCTTTGTTCTGGTCTTAGCTAGATACGCGGCTCGCAATAAAAACTCGCGATACGCTGGGGAATGTACAGTCGCAGCACGGCGGTCAAATACGTACGCAGGGTTCTTCGGAAAATGCACTAAAGACGCATAGTCTGGATGGGCAAGCCCAAGGGCACTACACCAAGCACGCTGTATTCTAAGGGACATGTTGTCGGTAGCAGCGTTACGGTAGGTCCCCAAGTGTGCATAGATGTCTTTATTAAAGAGCAGCACCACGTGGTAATGCTGGCTCGCACTCGAGTCCTGCTCGCGCACCCAGATATATGCAGGAAAGGCTGTCGGTCCTCGCCTGCCTTTACGGTAGTGGTCTGCTACCAATTGGCTTTTAAGTGCACAAAAGAAACGTGTAATTACCGCTGAGTCCTGCCGAGGAAAGCACAGTGGTATATCAGGCTCCTCCTGCAAATTAGTTTGTGGTAAACGCAAGTCCACACGCACGGCAAACACACGGGGATATATATCCAAGCAGTTTGTAATGACCTGTGACAACTTGGTTAAGTAATAGGGTGAAACACTCCCATAACGCTGCTCAGCTGCAGCAAGCAGGTTATGGAGCTCCTCTGGGCTAAGCTGGTAGCCCAACGATGAATTCATCTCGCCTCCTTTTCGGCAGGCATGGTTAACCCCATGCCGATTTACATGTTGATTTTGTGGATGAGTCAGGAGTGGCCGTGCAAGTCCACTCATCCATTAAGTGGATGATGTAATTTATTACAGTAGGACGTCAGTACAGAGGGTATGTAGCCCTAGCGGACATACCCATTGAGTCAGGCCTGAGCAATGCTGCGTAGGCTGTACAGCCACTTAGTGTGGCTGATATTTCCGTGTTGGGCTGCTGGTATAGAAGAACGTGTTGGTAGGTACGTAACAAAGAGAGTTCTGTTGATATGTATACTGATGTTGATAGGTATGCTGTTGCTTATAGGTTTCTGCGGTTGATAGGTATATTACATATACCGACAATTCCTCCTGTCATTCATTGCAGCGATATACACATTTGTTGCAACCAACAGGCCATGTTTCCTTAGGGGGTAAATACAAGCCTTACTCTGAAGTTATATTCCAGCACCAACGTCATGCGGTCGTCGCTGCGAAGCGGGACAATATCCAGTCGTCAATCTCGGACTCCAACCAGCCCACACTGTGTTGTCCTATCTTTACCCGTTTGGGGAATGTCGGGGAATAACGAGGAGAGCGTTCATTCATCCAGTCATACAGCGTACTACGAGCAATATTGAGCTTGTACAACACGTCCTTTAAACGCAGCACTCGTACAGGTCGATGGTTTGTCATGGTCTTGCACTCCTGATAGTGATATGGATAACGCCGGGTAAGCTCACTTGCCCTACAAGAACTCACTCAGGTCTCATTCATCGAGCCCAGCGCGTTCTCATATCACTGTCCTACGCCGTAAGTTTTGACATATTTCACACAACCCCATCATGGCAACTCCAGTTTCTTGCTAATGAGTAGCAGGAATGAGAGCTTGGCATACTAACAAATGGAGTCACTCGCATGCATCGTCGCGAACCACCGCCCTCTTATCACTATCCTCGGCCCAACAGTTTAATGTGCAATCTCCTGCCCATGGAACTGCAACACGTTGTCATCGAGGTACGTCAACTCACTCAGGCAGATGATGACATCATCATCAACAGCATGCTCAATGCCATGGCTATTGCCGTGCAAGCAACCACCGACATATATAATCCCCTTACCGAAAAGCCCATTCCACTCTCACTTTATTGCGTCACGGTAGCTGATTCAGGCACACGTAAAACCACAGTGGACAATATATTTTCAGCACCATTTCAACGCTTTGAACAAGCACAGCAAAAAAGCAATCAACAATCAAAAGAAAAACATGAACACGAAAAAATTATTCATCAGATAAAGCTCAAAGCACTCAAGGCCAAACTAAGAAAAGCATATGCCAGTGATGACAGCTCTGCCGCCAAAATAATTGAAGATGATATTTTTAAGTTAAATCAGCGAGCCCCATCACATATATCTTCACCTGTTATCTTGGTCAGAGACATCACACAGTCTGCATTAATGAAAGAGCTGTGCGCACCATGGAATAATATTTGTTTGAGCACTGATGAGGCAGGACAAATTCTCAACAGCAAAAATTTCTCCACACCAAGCTTTTATAACGACCTCTGGGATGCAAAAGAAATATCAATGACACGCGTAGCATCCGGACGTCAAGCTGTGAAGGATTATCGATTTAGCATGAACCTCATGTTACAGCCCTCACTTTTTGCGAAGTATGTTCGTCGTCATGGCGAGTCTGCTCGAGAGAGTGGCTTTTTTGCTCGTTGTCTATTTGCATTGCCTCGTCCGTTATACCGCGCCAACCATCCTTTAATAGAATCGCAACAAACACCTCATCTCACCAAGTTTCTTACGCGAGTGGAGTGTATATTAAATGAAGCTTACCAGTGCTTTATTTCAAAACAATACTCCGAGCGCCGTTCATTAAGAGTAGATAATGATGTAGCACTGTATTATTTGGAACATGAGAAATCGAAAATGCTGGCAAATAATTCATCTAATGCTATGCTGGATACCCCTCAATTTATACAGCGTGTAACTGAGCATGCGTTACGATTAGCAGGGGTCATGCATGCATTTTCATTCGATGAAGACTCTGTTTCTGATATTATTCTGGACGCGGCAATCAAAATGACCATGGAATACTCGTACCGATATCAACAGGCGATAGATTACACTGAGTTGACAGTTCAGCTAGTTGACAACTTACTAACTTTTATTATTCAGTATGCGAAACCTCATCATTTGTTATCAATCCCAGCCATTAGTAAAACTCTACTACTGCAAAGAGGCCCCTCTAAATTACGTAAAAAGGAACAATTAGATACAGCCTTGGCTATATTGCAGCACAACCAGGAAATTAGCATTCATCGTATATCCAATGGTGTTTTCATTGCGCCAACACGCCCATCATTCGCGCCTGCTCTTTCCGCACCTCATGTACCTGGCTGCAGCCTTTAAAGGCTGCTTTTAGATATTATCCCAGGATATTTCAAACCTATATCACCTCCATGAGTTAGCAGGCTGAATGTCTGCATTTCACAACTCCTGGAGGAAGTATGGCTCACTTAATTGACACCATGGCTTACACCGGCCAAACCCCGTGGCATGGCCTTGGCAATGTTTTTCCCCCGCAACAATCTCTCGATATCTGGCTGCAAGCAGCCGGGATGGATTGGACCATTGAGCAGAGCGACGTGATGTTTAACGTCGCCTCTGACGCGCTGCATATCCGCCCCTACAGCGACAGCAAGGTACTTTACCGCTCCGATACCCTCGTCCCCCTGTCGGTGGTCTCAAGCCGCTACAACGTGGTCCAGCCTCACGAGGTGCTGCACTTCTACCAAGACCTGGTGCAAGTCGGTGGCTTTGAGCTGGAGACCGCAGGCTCGCTCAAAGGCGGCCGCAAGCTGTGGGCACTGGCCAAAACTGGTCAGGATCTCAAGCTAGCAGGTGGGGACTTGGTGAAGTCCTATCTGCTGCTGGCGACCAACTGCGACGGGACGCTCTGCACCACGGCGCAATTCACCTCGCTGCGGGTGGTCTGCAACAACACCCTGGAGATGGCGCAGCGCGGCGCTACCAGCGCCATCAAGGTGCCTCACTCCACTCTATTCGATGCCACTGCCGTCAAAGAATCGCTCGGGCTGGGGCTGTCCCACTGGGATGAGTTCAAGACGCAGACCAAGGCACTGGCGCAACGGCCCGTGGCCCCTGAAGAAGCGCTGCGCTTTTTCAGCGACCTGCTGGCGCAGCCGCTGGATGAGGAGAACATCATCCTCACCAAGCCGTTGCAACGACTGCATGAGCTCTATCAGGGCGCGGGTATGGGCTCAGAACTTGCCAGCTCCCGCAATACCGCCTGGGGGTTGGTCAATGCTGTCAGTGAATACGTGGATCACCATCGCCGTGCCCGCAGCCAAGATCACCGGCTCGATTCCGCCTGGTTTGGGCAGGGCGCCCAACTCAAATCCCAAGCCCTGGATCTCGCTCTCACGCTACTGCAATAGCCCCACCTGACGGTGACATCGCACCTCGACAATCCCGCTGTTTAGCGACTGTTACAACGTTCACAAAACAACTTGTCATTCATCCAAATCACTGGTTTTGGGTCAATAGGTCAGGCCCTTATGACTCACACGAAATCGGCACAATTTTCAGGTCAATAGGGTTTGTTTGGGGCTTTTGGCTGGTGACGTCAGTGTACCCTGCCCTATTGACCAGGAGGAGACCATGGCACTGGTGGGTTATGCACGCGTGAGTACCGTCGGGCAGAGCCTGGATACCCAGCTTCAGGCACTGGCTGAGTGCAGCACGATCTTTCAGGAGAAGGTCAGCGGGGCCAGGGACGACCGCCCCCAATTGGCCCAGCTACTGAACTTTGTGCGTGAGGGGGATGTGGTGTTAGTCACCAAGCTCGATCGCTTGGCTCGCAACACCCGTCACCTGTTGGAGATCTCGGAGTACCTGCAAAGCAAGCGGGTGGCACTGAGGATTTTGAATTTGGGGATCAACACCTCGACCCCTACCGGCAAGCTGATGCTGACCATGATCGGCGCTATCGCCACCTTCGAGCGAGAGCTGATGCTGGAGCGGCAAGCCGAGGGGATTGAGTTGGCCAAACAGCGGGGGGTCTACAAGGGACGCAAACCGACCGCCATGGCCAAAGGCAATGAGGTGCTGGCGTTGCTGGCGCGAGGGCTAACCAAAGCCGAGACCGCTAGGCAGGCGGGGATCAGCGTCTCCAGCGTACAGCGCATTCTCAAGGCAACTGAACAATAGACAAGGAGAGAACACCACGAAGACCAGCTCTATACCCCACATACTTGCCGAGCTTCACCTGATGCATTGATGGGGCTTTGCACTTCAGCCCGGCAACCGACTTCCCTTATTCCCCCTCTACACGACGGCTAGCGCGTTGGCACTGGCAGGGGGACCTTTTATGCACAATTGAGGAAATACCATGAAACGTTACTTTGTTATCGCTGGCCTGCTTTTTCTGGCCCTAACCATCAACATTGCCTGGACCGGCAAAGCTCCTTGGCTTGGATTCTGGGGGCTGACCGCCACCTTCGTGTTCGGCACGCTCTTCACTGGCGTTGGCATGTGTATCGGGGAGTGGTTTCGCCGCTTTACTCACCCGGACTGGATCTCGACCAGCGGTGCAGTCGAGACCTTCAAGGCCAAGATATTTTGGCTGATGGGGCCACAGGCCATTGGGGCGCTGATCGGCTTTTTCGCCTTTCAGGGCTTTATGAACAACATCCTCGGCTATGCCGTGTAAGGAGTGTGGGATGCATCAATGGATAATAGCCCTGCTGGGCTTACTGCTGACGCCCGCAGTACTGGCGTTTGGAGACCATGGCCGCTGGAACGATGGCTGGGGGCAGGGTGTGACGGAGTATTCGGCAACGGTTGATGACGAGACCTATCTCTATCTCTCATGCCGGATGGGCCAGCTTAGCCGCATCGAACTCAACCAAGCAGGCCAAGCACCTAATGAAACCATTTGGCTACGCATCGATGGCCATACCTACCCCCCGCTATCGAGCATGGTGGCAGGCAATGACAGTAAGGCGTTCTATGACATGTGGGCCGCGCTGCGTTCAGCCACGTCGCTGCAAGCCATCACCCAGGATGGCCGCACCGTTGAGCTACCAGTAGCCGGGGCACAAGAGACGCTAACTGCCGCTACGGACGCGGCCTTTGGTTGTGCCTTTCCTGCTCCGGAGCCCGAGCCAGCCGCTGCCCCCTTGAACTTTGAACTTCGAGTACAACAGGGCGTACTGCAGGTCGTGTCTCGTAATGACCCTGTCACGATTAATGACATCACCATCAACCGTGGCCAGTGTCAGTTGGACCGAGAAGTACCGAGCAATGATTGTGTCAGCGGTCGTGTGAAATGGAGTACTTGTCTCGATAGTAAAGGCAGGCTGAAGCCAGAGTACATCAAGCGGCAGATTTTCCCTGTTGCAATCAACTTTGGGCAGCAAGCTCGGTTCACTATTAAGTCAGCATCACAGTGCCGGGTACTGGAGGTGGTTATTCATACCGACCGGGGAGACGCTGGTTACACCTTCGAATGAGCCAGACTTCACTTCGTTATGCCCGCTCTCGTACCGGGCTTTTTATTTTCTAAAAGGAGCAGAGATGCAACCTGGTGACCATCTGGTCGTAAGCCGATGGAGCTATGACCATCACGGCCTCTACGCGGGCAATAACCAAGTCATCCACTATACCGGGCCTTTCTCGAGTGAAGGCCCGGTGACAGGGCGGATTATTGTTTCATCGTTGGAGATATTTTCAGGCAATAGCGACTGCTACCGGCGTGAATACAGCCACCGTTACTACAGTCCGAGCGAAAGCCTGGCGCGAGCACATCAACGGCTGGGAGAGCGGGCCTACAACCTGCAGTTCAACAACTGCGAGCACTTCGTGACCTGGTGTATCCAGGGGGGGCACCACAGTGAGCAGGTAGACCAGGCGTGGAGTACCGTCTTGCTAGCCATCACGCTCGCACAAACGCCCCTGCCGCCGATCCGCACCACCGTTCCTACGCTTCCTACACTGTTCACACCGCTGACGAACAAGCTTCCAACCTGGCTTCTGCCCTGGCGACGGCGCTAGCCCCAACCCTTTATTCGGAGTACACCATGACCATTCCCTTTTTCCGGGATGGCTTTGCCCTGCCCGTTGCACCGGCTCTACTGGAGCTGCTTAACCAGGAAATCACTAAAACCGACCTCAATCTGGAGCGCTTAACCCAACTGACCTTCAACTTTCGCAATCCCGGCTACACCCCCGAACAAGGGGGCGTGCACCCGGTCGAGCTCCGTCTGATACGTGGTCTTGATGGCTGGCTGTTCGATTACGTCACCGACTTCAGCTACCAGGGGCTGGGTCCGGATGCTGAGCTCTACAAGGAGCTCGACTTCAACTTCCTTGATGGTGAGCACTATCTGCAAGGCTGGGGACCGCTGCCGCCAACAGAAGCCCATGAACTCTTTCACATGTGGCAAGGCGCTTTCCTCACCTACGCGCAGTTGGGCTTTTTTACCGTCACCGTCAATGGTGATTGAGGGGGGCTGATGCTCAAACAACCGATAGCCGTTGAGCTGGAGGCCATCAATCGAGAGGGGGAGACACAGGTGATACGTGACCGTGGCCTACCCATGAACGGCTACAGCGTCTACCTGCGGGCCGTCGAAGCCAGCGGACTGGCCTTGGCCACCTGGGTAGCTGACTACGACACCATCGGCCCTGCCTATGAACTGGCAGAACGGCTGAGTTTGGCGCTGGCCATCCCGCTCACCGCGCAGGTCCCCGAACCACTAATGCCGGTTAAGCAGGAACCCACCACCAGGGAAGGCGTCACCACTACGGCCCACTGAACTACCCTCAAATTGAACCAACAACACCTCTGCATTTAGCCCCGGTATGCCTCGCGCTGCCGGGGTTTTCTTTTTCAGGAGACCACCATGCGTTACCACAAGCTCAAAGCCGGGGAATGCCCCGGCACTTATGTCGTCACCGAACCAGTGACCGAACAAGACCTGCTGCGTATTGCCAACCAAATTGCCCGCAAGCACTTGGCTAAAGGCACTGCCATCACCAGTACCATAGAGGCTGCTGAGCGGCTGCAAACCCTGCTGCAGGACCGAGAACACGAAGTGTTCGGGGCACTGTTCCTTGACTCCCAGCATCGCGTGCTGGCCTTTGAGGAGCTGTTTCGCGGCACCTTGGACTGCGCCAGTATCTACCCACGAGAGGTAGTCAAGCGGGCCATACTGCTTTGCAGTGCCTCGATTATCGCGGTCCATAATCACCCCAGCGGTGACCCTGAACCCAGCCACTCAGACCGGGTATTCACCCAAGCCCTCAAAGAGGCCTTGGCCCTGGTCGATGTGCGATTACTCGACCATCTGGTGGTCGGTGCCGAAGGCGTAGTCTCGATGGCCGAAAGAAGTCAGCTATGACTCTAACCCCAGGCAAAACCCACCTCACCGCCCTCGATATCCTCATCGAGCTGCGCTGTTGGCTGGCTGACAACGTCGAGATGCAGGCCGAGCCCGCCATCGTGGCTCACCTGCCTAACGGCTACCTGCTCACCCAGACTGACTGTGTCGAGGCTATTGACGCACTGTTCCACCAGCTACGCCATTAGTCGTGCCAAGAAAGAATAAACGCCATGCGATTACCCAATCCCTATTCCCTTGAGGAAACGCTCGAGAAGCTGCGCCATGGCCTGACAGCCGTCAGCAAAGAAGATGCGCTGACGTTGCTGGAGAAGGCCGTCACCAAGGCCCATGATGACGAGGCCTATGCCAAGCAGTTTGAAGAGACAGACCTTGCTGCAAGGCTCCACCATCGAGATCCGCGAGTGTCTCATTTGCTTTGGCAACTACTTCGAATGCTCCAGAGACACACCGCCCTATTACCCGCACCACGATGCCGTCAACAGCATTGATTGTGCGCTCTACGCCATCCTGTTTGAGGCGGCTCACCCCGACACACGCCAAGATCACCAATAACGAACCGTCGATCGCCCAATAACATGCCGATCACGTTTCCACCCGATCACCCGGATCATCAAACCAGGATCATCAGGTCCCACACCATGATCCGGATATCCCGACACAACCCACAAGGCCACCTCACCGAAGGTGGCCTTTTGCATTTTAAGGAACCATGCCCATGTCTGCCTTCATGATCGACCGCAAGGATTACCTGGCCTTCGCCGTACAGTTATACCGCTTTTGCAATGCTCCCATGCCACCCCATTACACCCTTGAGTTGCTGCGATCCCTCTGGTGGCTGCCGCCAGCAGACACGACCAGTACCTGGACGTGGCGGGTTGACCGATTGGTACGGCTGATGATGCTCGCCAATCGGCGGGCAGTCTGGCATCGCTATCAGCTGGGGCGTCAGAAAGAGCACAAGGAACCACACCAGCGTGGCTCGACCAAGCGGATCCCGTTTAAACCTGCCCATCGTTATCACCAGGCACCACTCACCGATAGCGAGCTGGTTGCCCTCTACAAATTCACCTGCTGCGCCCTGTACCAATCGAGTGAATGGAGTGGGAGCCCTGAGCAGGCTCCCCGGCTGGTGAAGGTAATACAGCAGTTGCAGCAAGCGCTGGCGCAAGACGTGCTGACCCGGTTGTCACTATGGGACCAAGCTCCTTGGGGAGAGATGTGATGAACCTTTCCATCACTCTGACAGTGACAAGCTCACCACCGAGCTCAACCGCCCAGATAGCCCAACGTATCGCCGATGACATGGCACACCTGCATCACCGTCTAGGGGATGGGGTCAGTGATGAACTGGGCATCAGCATCAGTTACCTGGTTGAACAGTTTGCGCTGCTGGCAGCGACTTACCGTTCACCTGCAGAAAGAGAGAAACACCCATGATCGAATTCAACGATAGCTTCACTCAGGTCGCTGTCGCTCAGGCCATGAGCGCACATGGCGATTTGCATCGGCTCATTGCCTATCAGCTCACCTTCCCGAAGTGGGCGCACGACTATGACGAGACCGGCAAGCGCACTGGCCCCGACAAGATCAAGCCCGTGCCAACGATGCACAAGACCACGCTGTTCGTGAGTCCACTGGACATGGTGGACAGCCTGCCCCGCGAGATTAACTTTGCGTGGTGGGAACGTGAGTGCAACGACCTCGGTTATCCCGTTGGGGAGTGGCGACGCACCATTGTGGGTGCCTACTTCAACCACGGCACCAACGACAACCCAAACTGGAGCAGCCACACATGAGCATCTTCGAGCACATGACATGGGGACTGGGCACCCCGAACCTGCCCAAGCTGGGGGCTCGAGCCATTCTGCAACGTGGTTATGTGGACTTCCTAGGCGACCGTGCCGGTATGTACGGCGAGCCAGACGAGGCGTGGCGGGCCGAGTGCGGCACGGTGCTGCCGCACTTTCTGCGTGAGTTAACCAAGATGGCCAAGGCATACCAGATATGCACCGACATGGACGAGGTGTTTCGCCTTGAACACAAGGGCTGGGTGTGTGAAGCCAGTCCGAGGCGCAGCTACGGCTACCTCTACCTCGACATCTACCACCCCGCTAACTAGCGGGGTGTTTGTTTCAAGGATAAATATCATGAACAAGTTCTATCACGTGGGCACACTGGCCCGCCGTGACGTCACCGCCCTGCTGCACACGCTGACGCACAATGCCGCCGCCAATGCCGAGGGGATCCTCAACTACGTGGGCAGCAAGCTGAACCCCTACGACCCGCGCAAAGAGAGAGCCAAGGCACGGCACACATTGCGCCGGGTCAAGAAGGCTCTGAAGGTAGGGCGTATCCCGTTCGAGCTCACTGTGACCGGTTGCCGCATCGACCGGGGGAGTCATCAGGCTGACCGTTACTACTACGACAGGACGCTGCTGGCTCAAGGTTGGCAGCAATACGATACCGAGGAAGACGCGTGGTATTTCGGCATCTGGATTCACACAGAGAAGTTGGAGACCTTTACCTACGCCGAGGGGGATACCAGCCATGTGATTGCGCCAAACGTTGAGGCGTTTCGCGCTGAATTGGCGCGGCTCTACCAGTACCATCCGCAAGCCCCGGCGTTTATCAGCATCGACCCGGAAGCGGGCGTTGTAACCTGCCACTTTGAAGCCAAACCGGAGGTGTGAGATGGCAAAAAACATCACCATCAAGGTGCCCGGCAAACATCCGCAAACCGGCGAGCTCACCACCTTCGCGCTCAAGGGCCAGCGCATGGATATCGACATCGGCGGGCAGACCGTGCCCTTCCTCATTCACGGGAGGGGGATAGGGACGTCGCTCACCCACATCCCGAGTGGCTACCGCATAGCCCTGCTCGGTGGCTGGCTCACTGCGCGTTACGCAATCCCTGAGAATAAGCCCAGCAGAGCAGCCTGCGCCCAGATGGCCATAGACCGGCTGGTGGTTCAATACGGCTCGCGGCACCTGCTGTACCGACTCAACTGCAAGCCGGTTATCAATGAGACTGCTGACTGCGCTCGTTGACGCCCCACTGTCTCGCTCATCCACAAACAGCATAAAGGGCCAGCCCTCTCAGGCTGGCCCTTGGCATCACAGGAATCACAGGAATCACAGGAATCACCGAACATGACCCGTCTTATCACCGGACTCGAGGTGCATCGCTATGCCCCCAAGCTCAACACACTGCATCTACGGAACCGGCAAACGTTACCCACTCTCGGCATCACCACTATCAAAAAGGCCAAAGCCCGCCTGTTTAGCCGCTGGCAGCCGGGGCATCAGGTGACCATCACGGTGAGTCACCCTGAGTACGTCAATCTCTCTCGGCTCTATCGGGGGCGACTGGTAAACCAGATAGAACTACCAGTGCACCTGACCAAACTACTCTAGCGCCGCTGATCACCTATTACCACATGCCTCTAACTAACTACGCCCAGAACACCACCAACTAAGCCAGCGTGTTCCCCTTCACTAAATACCTCTCCAACCCTGCCGCGCCAACGCGGTGAGGCGATGGCGTATGGAGCACAATCATGTTGGGAGATCCCCGGCACATACCTCGTCACTGAGCTGATTAACGAAGAGGACCTGTTGACTATCGCCAACCAGATTGCCCGTCAGAAACTGGCCAAGGGCGTCGCGATTACAGACAAACACTTGGCTCAGCAGGCACTACAAACCCTGTTGCAGAGCAGAGAGCATGAAGTATTTGCCATGCTGTTCTTGGACAACCAGCATCGGATCCTGGCATATGAGGAGCTATTTCGCGGCACGCTCAGCAGTGCCTCCGTCTACCCACGGGAAGTTGTTAAACGTGCGTTGGCGCTCAATGCTGCAGCTCTGATGCTGGTGCATAACCACCCGTCAGGTCACCCTGAACCCAGCCGAGCAGACATAGAAATAACCCAGCGACTGCAGAGTGCTTTGTCTCTGGTTGATATCCGAACCCTAGATCATTTGGTGGTTGCTAGTAATGGCGTTGTATCACTCAAACAACGAGGCTACATGAACTCTTGAAACAGAATTGGTTATTGATAGCGGCCGAGGCCACGGCCAAGTTTCGGACGGCCTGTGTGGCTGTGAAGGCAGCAGGGTTACACCAACTGCACTACCACCTTTTCTTAGCAGCCTGTGCGGCTGCGAAGTCACCGGCAAGCCGCCCCAGCGGCCCCCTGCCTTTCTAAGCAGCCTGTGCGGCTGCGAGACCAGCTGGCCGCGACCCGCCCGACCTTCGGCGTTTCTAAGCAGCCTGTCCGGCTGCGAAGTGCTGGCCCGGGGGAACGGTCGAGCAACTGCATTTCTTAGCAGCCTGTGCGGCTGCGAGGTAATGGCCTTATTTCACTTGCTCAATCTCAATTTTCTAAGCAGCCTGTGCGGCTTCGAGGACAAGCACAGGGACACAAAACACACACATAGTTGCTAAGCAGCCTGTCCGGCTGCGAAGTGCGAATAACCGAACCAGTGACCGGACATCTTTTTCTTAGCAGCCTGTCCGGCTGCGAAGGGCAACGTCTGGTTGTTGAACCGGCGTTGAATCTTTCTAAGCAGCCTGTGCGGCTGCGAGGTAGCACTGGATAGCGAGGGTCTTTCAGCTCCCTTTCTAAGCAGCCTGTGCGGCTGCGAGGCTCGCCATGCAGCACCGCAACCCGGCGATAGTTTTCTAAGCAGCCTGTGCGGCTGCGAGGGTGTGATGGTGCTGATACCAACCGGAACGCCATTTCTAAGCAGCCTGTGCGGCTGCGAGGGAGCTGCCAATCCCTGAGCTGACCCGCCATCATTTCTAAGCAGCCTGTGCGGCTGCGAGGGAGCGCCTGCGCCGTCTCGATATGCTCTCGATTTTCTAAGCAGCCTGTGCGGCTGCGAGGGTCTTTTGCTGGCGCACCCACCTTGGCGATGCTTTCTAAGCAGCCTGTGCGGCTGCGAGGTGCAGCTCGACCTTTTCAGAGCCAGCATTGCTTTTCTAAGCAGCCTGTGCGGCTGCGAGGCGAGTATTTCGTGCCGCGCTCCGAACTGCTGTTTTCTAAGCAGCCTGTGCGGCTGCGAGGCCTTACTGGTTAGACCAGCACATTTTATCCGGTTTCTAAGCAGCCTGTGCGGCTGCGAGGGACGTGGTGCACCATACGCATCGGCAGGATCTTTTCTAAGCAGCCTGTGCGGCTGCGAGGGAATACCTGACTGATACCGGTTATTACCTGGTTTTCTAAGCAGCCTGTGCGGCTGCGAGGTGGCGCAGCGCAGCAGAAGAGAATGGCATGACTTTCTAAGCAGCCTGTGCGGCTGCGAGGGATCGCCAGCCCATTCAAATCATCGGCACCATTTTCTAAGCAGCCTGTGCGGCTGCGAGGGTCAACGGTCATTTGCTCGATGCATGGATCGATTTCTAAGCAGCCTGTGCGGCTGCGAGGGACTCCCCCGAGATTGCCGCCATTCGTTCGGCTTTCTAAGCAGCCTGTGCGGCTGCGAGGAATAACTGGCCGCGAACTCCCAGCTCGGGCTCTTTCTAAGCAGCCTGTGCGGCTGCGAGGATTGATGCCCTGTTCGGCCAAGGATCGCTGATTTTCTAAGCAGCCTGTGCGGCTGCGAGGGAAGAGGAAGTGGATATCAGCGATGCCGCGCTTTTCTAAGCAGCCTGTGCGGCTGCGAGGCTGATCCTATCCAAGCGCGGTGAGTCACGCTCTTTCTAAGCAGCCTGTGCGGCTGCGAGGCACTGGCTGTCAATGTCTGGCCGGAATCCTGTTTTCTAAGCAGCCTGTGCGGCTGCGAGGACCTGAGCCAGTGCATTTTGAAGGGGTTCAGATTTCTAAGCAGCCTGTGCGGCTGCGAGGTTAGATAAGATATAACACTTTTGCGATGGCTATTTCTAAGCAGCCTGTGCGGCTGCGAGGTTTGTGCCACGTTCCCGGGCCGCTATGGGATTTTTCTAAGCAGCCTGTGCGGCTGCGAGGATTGCCCGCGTTGCTTTCTGAGTAATCCGTCCTTTCTAAGCAGCCTGTGCGGCTGCGAGGGGAACGTGCGAGCCGCACGGCAGCTGGACAGATTTCTAAGCAGCCTGTGCGGCTGCGAGGAGGATGGGCAGGAAGGGCAGCCCAAGGGCGTTTTTCTAAGCAGCCTGTGCGGCTGCGAGGACCGAGTTTGCCTTGCCAGCGCGGGTAGTCTTTTTCTAAGCAGCCTGTGCGGCTGCGAGGCTGAAATATACCGCGCCAGCCCGCTGCCACCTTTTCTAAGCAGCCTGTGCGGCTGCGAGGCGGCGCCAGTGCGTAGACAGGTGCCGATTACCTTTCTAAGCAGCCTGTGCGGCTGCGAGGGTGGAAGGATTTGATCCCCCCTACCCCCTCAGTTTCTAAGCGGCCTGTGCGGCTGCGAGGATTACTGGTGTGCGGTGTGGGCGGCCTTTCATTTTCTAAGCAGCCTGTGCGGCTGCGAGGAGGACGGCCACCCGCTGCACTTCAATGTGTCTTTTCTAAGCAGCCTGTGCGGCTGCGAGGGACACGTCCAAACCGCAGTTCTTTTTGCAATATTTCTAAGCAGCCTGTGCGGCTGCGAGGATGGTCATGTTGAGGTCCTGATTAAGCCCGGTTTTCTAAGCAGCCTGTGCGGCTGCGAGGAACTTGCTGAGTACGGACGGCGACACCCAGCATTTCTAAGCAGCCTGTGCGGCTGCGAGGGAGCGTGAGCTTGAACAGAGCGGTGCCAAGGTTTTCTAAGCAGCCTGTGCGGCTGCGAGGCTCGCTCTTGGTCAGGTGTGGGCTTAGCCACATTTCTAAGCAGCCTGTGCGGCTGCGAGGATCTCGATTGCCGCCAGCCCTTGCGCCGTCTGTTTCTAAGCAGCCTGTGCGGCTGCGAGGGGGGGCGGCATGGAAAACCTCTTTGCCCTTCTTTTCTAAGCAGCCTGTGCGGCTGCGAGGTTGACCACTTTCCCAGCAATGGTGACGGTAACTTTCTAAGCAGCCTGTGCGGCTGCGAGGAAACTGCGTTTCGGGTGCGGCCAACGAACCTTTTTCTAAGCAGCCTGTGCGGCTGCGAGGGCTTGGAGACCCTTATTTTAAGGATGGCCAGTTTTCTAAGCAGCCTGTGCGGCTGCGAGGGTATGGGCTCTATCCGGGTAGGCGATCACGAATTTCTAAGCAGCCTGTGCGGCTGCGAGGGTAAGCGGCGGCCAGGTCGGGCAGCTCCAGCGTTTCTAAGCAGCCTGTGCGGCTGCGAGGATCAGCGCCCACTATTCCGGATCCCGTGTCCTTTTCTAAGCAGCCTGTGCGGCTGCGAGGCTTCCACTCCATCGCCCCCAGGACGGCCAGCATTTCTAAGCAGCCTGTGCGGCTGCGAGGATCGTCGGCCAGCGGCTCTGGGTGTTCGTCCTTTTCTAAGCAGCCTGTGCGGCTGCGAGGTCGATCTCCTGGTTGGCTGCCTTCAGGCTTGCTTTCTAAGCAGCCTGTGCGGCTGCGAGGGATCTTTTCAGATAGAGCTAGAACCGCCTGGCTTTCTAAGCAGCCTGTGCGGCTGCGAGGGTGCTGGTGCGCTTCTGTCGCATATGCCCGAGTTTCTAAGCAGCCTGTGCGGCTGCGAGGCGTGAGGATCACTGTTGTGGCGATGGTTATCATTTCTAAGCAGCCTGTGCGGCTGCGAGGCACCGCCGACGGCAGATCACGCAGCGCGGCGCTTTCTAAGCAGCCTGTGCGGCTGCGAGGCTGACCGAAGAGGCGATGGGCGATTGGGTGGATTTCTAAGCAGCCTGTGCGGCTGCGAGGGCGCAGGGATTGCACTGGCGTTACTCCTTACTTTTCTAAGCAGCCTGTGCGGCTGCGAGGTCTTGTTCCCTCGACCGCCGGGCGGGTTCGTTTTTCTAAGCAGCCTGTGCGGCTGCGAGGCGGAGGGCCTCATACTCTTCGTATTCCATGTATTTCTAAGCAGCCTGTGCGGCTGCGAGGGGTTGCTACTCGCGCTCATGACATTGCTTTGCTTTCTAAGCAGCCTGTGCGGCTGCGAGGTCGGCCCCCGTCTTGCTGTTGAAGTTGAGCATTTTCTAAGCAGCCTGTGCGGCTGCGAGGGACTAGGTGACTATGAAAGAAGAAACCCTGCACTTTCTAAGCAGCCTGTGCGGCTGCGAGGTCCCCGAACCACTCGAAGTGGAGGCGGTCTTTTTTCTAAGCAGCCTGTGCGGCTGCGAGGTGTTGCACGTTAGTGCTATCTGATTGATTGTTAAAGAACTCGGTTAGCTTTATACACAAAACCCTATTCGAGCAAGGGCGTAGAACACACCTGGAATCAATGTGTTAGCTACACCCTTGAAAATAGGGTCAGAACCAGGGAATGGTAACCGTGGCACTTAATCCATATGCGTTAAATTCACCAACCACCGGCATATCGAGCAAGGGACCGTGCTCGATATAGAGCCGCATCCTGCTACCAGTAGAAAGACTGTGCATCTCGGCATAAGGAAGTGTCATTACTTTCTGCTGAGTATCAGGGATGCGTATCAGCGCCTCCTCTTCGGTCAACCAACCCTTTGCCACAGAACGACGGCGCTTGTTACGAGCACTCTTGGCATTGACCCTTCTTACAACCCTAAAACAGGCTCCCTCCGGCACCGTGGCAAGCTCTCCGATATGGATGTAATCACGCATCCCTTGCAACCAGTTCACCTCAGTGAGGTTAAGCAAGTCGGCCAAGGAGCCGTGCAAGCGCAGACAGTCTCCTAGCGTGCGTTTATAGCCGGGGAAGCTGACCCCTACCCTACCCTGAGTCAGGGAGGGGAGCACCCGATGCAGTTTGGCATAGAGGGCATTAAGCAACTCCACCTGGCCAAATTCAGGGTCGGGCAGGACACGAATATCAAGGTAGTGATCCATAGGAGCTCCTTAGTCTGCCTCGCCGAAGACGCCGCCGCGTACCAAGGTCGCTATCACATAGTGCTGTTGTTCCACTGATGGAACATTGTCTTTCAGCATCCAGCCATCGAGCTGGTTATAAAAGTCGAGCTTCTCCTTGGGTTGGCGATAGGCTGTGCCACGGCTGGTAACCGAACCATACGGCTCAACTGCGATCGGTCCAAGTTCCTCTGAACCTGGGTACCAGGTATCGATGGTGCGTAGGGCGTTGCCAATTTTCTGGGAGTGCATCGCGGCAATGCCATCCACCTGGTAGAGGTACTTACTCTTTTTCCCCTCTTTGCCACCACTCTGGTCGAGCACCAATTCTTGAGAAGGGAACACTTCCTGACCGGCCCCGAGACGAACAAATGCCTCGACACTTAACAGCGCGAAGTCGTTGCCAAGCAGCCCTTGTCGGATTACTTCAGCCAGTTCAGCCAGCGCACCTTCTGGTTTGGTAAAGGTACGCAAGTTGAAGTTCAGGGCATCAAAGACCCAGCTCTGCTTAGCCGAGCCTTGCTCAAGCTGGCTGATGCGCACCTCCACGGCTTCAGCCCCAACCCGGTTGCGCCACAGGAAGCGGCCATTAGCCAAGTTCTCGGCATAACGGGCCGCCAGCTCATGGAACTGGTGTTCACGTACATAGCCATCGATCTTCTCTACCAGTACCGACTGATAAGCCTGATCGTTGCAGGCAGAAGGCTGGGCCAGGTTACCCAACACGCGCAGGGTAAAACTAACCCGCAGGGTATCGGCATCGAAGGGCAGCGTCGCCACATCGACCCGCTGCAGATTGGGTTTCTGGATCTCGTTATCGAGCTTGGCCGAGTCTTCGGCAGTCGCTTTCTTCAAGCGATTGGAGATGGTGCCACGCACGGCTTTTTCTTGCAGTGATACCGGAAGCCAGGCAGTCGGGTTATCCCGCTCTTGCCAATTACCGGCGAAAAGTCGGGCATCGGAGTTAGCGAGCTTGCGCTCGAAGGCCAGAACAGAGGCGGTTTTGATTGTTGCTTTTGCCATGATGAAGTTCCTTATCAGAAGAGGTCATTTGCCATAAACGATTCTGCGTCGTTCTCGTCCCACTCCGACTCCGGGGCTTGATAACGATTCTCACAGAGGTAATAGGGGTCCTGATGGCGATAGCGCCATAACAGGGTATCGAGACCTTGGATGCGATGTGGGCTGACCCACTGACCCAAGGTGTAGATGGACTCCACAAACCGAAAAGGGGTCTCCTTATCGCGGCTGCTGGGAACAGAACCCGGTTCATGGAGGGAGGAGATGCCTTGGTAACCCACGACCAGTGGTACCAGATAACCGGAAGCCGGTTTGGCCAGT
Source organism: Aeromonas sp. FDAARGOS 1417 (assembly GCF_019046985.1). Taxonomy (NCBI): domain Bacteria; kingdom Pseudomonadati; phylum Pseudomonadota; class Gammaproteobacteria; order Aeromonadales; family Aeromonadaceae; genus Aeromonas; species Aeromonas sp. FDAARGOS 1417. Next base: position 1,618,843 of record NZ_CP077221.1, read on the forward strand.
TGTTGCCAGCTCACCACACCGGCTTCATCATGCTGCGCCTGGTGGCGCAGGGTGACAAAATCGAGCAGGCTGTCGAGCAACTCCCCGCCAGTCTCGGTGCTGGACCGCTGTTGATGGTGAAGGGTTAACAGGTCATGACGGCAGACCAGGGCAAAGCCCGGTAGCAAACCCATACACAAGCGGCGTAGCTCGCGCTCCTCATAACGCTCGCGCCACTGCACCAGCTCAAGGCTAGTGATAATTCCCCCGGCCAAGCGCAGGGTCGGCACAGTGCGTTCAAACCAAGTTTGAAGCTCTCGGACTCGTTGATCCAGCGCTCCCGTTTTAGGTAGCTGGTCGGCGTCAAAATCACACTCAATCAACAGGCTGATGTCGAGGTGCACACGCCCCTCTTCATTAAAGGGAGCCGTCTTCCCCTCTTTGGTCAAAGGGTTGCGCGTCAGAGCAAAGACCTGCTCACGGCGGTTGCCAAGCGGCTGACTCTGTAACCCGGTGTGATGAGCGATGACTGCGCAGCCCCCCAGTGTCAGTCCGAAGGCTTGTTCAAGGCGGCGTGACAAAGCGTGAGTGAAGCCCAGAAAATGACTGATGGCCGGAAAGCCATAGGTCAGCCCGCTGATAGCATTGGCATTTTCCACCTTGAGGTGGCGAAGTAGCAGGGTCGATTTCATGCCCATTCCTCCAGATCCTGTTGCAACATACGCAGTTGACGCGCCAGCTGACGACGCCAGACATGCAGCTCAGCATCTCCGAGATGAGACAGCCGCTTTTGCAGCCGCCGATTGAGTCGGCGACCAAACTCCAGAGCTATCTGATTGGCCTCGTTATCGGAGAGTGTCTGGTCGTCGATGGGATCGAGCCAGCGGCAAAACGCCTCGCTCATCGGCTCAGTCATCACCCTGCTCCAGCCCGCAGGCAAGGTACGCAGCTCGGCGCCGTAGTGGAGTAGCGCCCCTATCAAGTCATGCACCAGCCCAGCTCGGCGTTGTTTGATGGCGGCGTTGTTATCAACCAGCGCCACCGATTTGAGAAAACGGCTCAGCTCGCCGAGAGTGGCCGCAACCCGATACTCGTAGCGTATCCAGAAATGCTCTTGGCTCTCGGGCGCCGTAAGCCGGTCTTGCCACGCAGGTGGTTGGGAACTCAATAGATAGACGCGGCCATAGCGTTTACTGTTCAGCAGAGAGACATTTTGGGGTTTGGTGCCGCCAAAGTGCTGCTCCGCCAGATGGGGAAAGTCCACGATGGTCAGTTCGGAAAACTCGTTTTTACGGCGAGCCTCGCGCGCCGCCTTCGCCTCATCCCCGAAGCGAGACTGATCGATGCGTTGATACAAGGCATGACACAGCGAGCTGGCAAAAAGGGGGCTCAGCAGGTGGTATCCCCCATCCACGGGAAAATAGGTCTGCTTAGCCAGGGTGTGAGTGGTCACAGCACCACCTGCCAAGGCCTGAGAGAGGCCATCGCACCATGATTCCAGCTGTGCCTTATTGTTGCTGAAGGTTGCAAGTGCAGAGGCATCGCCATCCTGCATCAGATCCACCAGCCGTTTGCCGTCCGCTTCGAGCAGCAACAGATTGGCCACATCGAGGGCTGCCGCGTTGCCGATCACATCGATAACCGGCGCAGTCAGACTGGCAGTCGAGAGATACTCTTCCCCCGTCATCCCTTCGACTCTAGCCCCAATCCCCCGCGCATCCCCATGGGTAAACTTGGGGGCATGGGTAACCAATGTTATCTGCTTGGCCCGCTTGGCGGCATCGTCGAGCCAGTCCGCTTTGCTGGGCCACTTGTCCGGCTTGGCCTCCTGCCTTGCCGAGATATAGTCATCGATGGCTGATGACATACTTGTTTCACTCATAACGTCCCTCTTTACTTATCTTTAATTCCCGATAAACCCCGAATTGCGGGTCATATCGCCAAGGTCTGGCACTCTGCTCGTTGAGTGGCAGCCGGATCTCGGTAAAGGTGCGTGATAGCCTGGCGGCATCCCACTCCATCTCCTCCCCTAAGGCGGCCAGCAGAGGCTCTGGCTCGTTATCCAACCAGGGGGCGACCCGTTCGGCGGGCGTAAAGGTCTGGCGCTCGAAACAGCTAGCCTCCACCAGCTCAGGCTCACCACGCTCTTCGAGCCGGTGAAAGCGCAGGGGCTCATCCTCATCGGCCTGATAGAGTACAAAGCTCTCGTCGGGGCGCGACGCCCGAAAGCGAGTTTGCCGTTGCATCTCACCAGCCCAGTCCAGTGGATGTTGATGTTGCCACCAAGAGACTGCGGAGGGAGGCTGATGTCCCTTAGCAAACAAGGAGGTGGCAAGATGTGCGTGTTCCAGTTCCACCAGATTTGAGTAGGGCCCTCGACCTGGACTCGGCGGCATCTGGATCGCGGGTGCAGCCCCTATCACCTTGTACTGCTCTTCTCGCAAACTCTGCGCCATATCGTGATTAGCGAGCTGAAACTCCGTCGACTCAAACCCCGGCTGACAATAGGCCGGAGTCCTCCCACGCAACGCCTTGACATTGCGATTGAGGATCAAAAGGTTTGGAGCAGCTGGCCCCCGCTTGCGGTGACGCTGAATGCGACCGGCCAACTGGATAAGAGATCGCATCGAACTCGGCTCGGCAATGGCCCAGTCATAGTCGTGATCACGCCCCACTTCGGCGACCGGCGAGGCAAAAACGACAAACAGATGGTGCTTCTCGGGCTGCGCCAGCGCCTGCGAGACCTCAGGCCGTTGCCAAAATGCATCGCTGTCATAGCGGGTTAGCAGGGCATCGAGACGCTTCTCCATCTCGGAGCGCACCAACAGCGGGTGGTGACTGTGGTAGATGCAAAAGTGGATGTGGGTGTCGGGCGGCGGGGCCTGGCTTAGTACCTGCCGGGCGATAGCGACCAGCGGATCGATATTAGCCATACGTACCAGGCCAACCGAACAACACTTGCCTGAGACGTGGCGCTCATGATGCTCACTGTGTAGCTGGAGCATACCCTCACGAACTGCGCTCGCCATGGCTTGCACCACCTCATCGCTACTTTTTCCACTTGCACTCACAGACCATATTGCTCCCCGGCGCAGGGCGGATTGCTCGGCCAGCTTGGTCAGTCGAGCGGCCACAAACTCTTGGTGATTAACCTTGAAAGCACTCTGTTCAGCCAGATCCTGCTGGGCGACCCCGAATTCATCGAACCAGGCACAGCAGATAGGGGGCATAGGCCCTGGCTGGCCACAGGCTTTGTGGTAATGGGCTCTCCCCGCCTGATAGGCAGCAAATAAGGCATTCAACAAGGCGGGCTGCAAGGTAGCCGATGAGAGCAGCACCCGACTACCCAGCATCCCCGCCCAATTGACCAGACGACAGAGGGCAGGCAGATCGGACAGCCCGAAGTCATCAGGTTCATCAAGTACCAGATCCGAGGTGAGCAGACGCAGCATGGGGGCAATCTGCTTGCCGCCACGAGTTCCTTCGGTCGCCGGGATCAGGTGATCGATGGTGCTCACCAGTACAGGAGCGCTGACCAATTGATGCAAGGCAGGAGATTGTTTGAGCCAGCGACGTAGTGGGCCGTCATCGAGAGCTCCGTCGTAACGCACATGCATATTGGTATCAAGCAGAGACTCTGCCGATTCGGAGCCACTCTTAGGCTCGGAAAGTGCCTTTCGGGTTCGAAGCTCATGGAGCTGCTGCACTGCCGCAGAACCTATCAGCACGGCCAGATCATCAGAATCGAGCGACAATCGAGCTCTCAAGGCATCGCCGGTTTGCAACGTCAGGGTGCGAAGGCCCAATGCGACGCTAAAGCGGCAACCTAGCTTTTCATCGGCAAGCCCGTACATGATGCGGGCATTGGCAAAGGTTTTTCCGCAGCCGGTTGAAGCCATATTGACCCCAAAGAACCCCTGTTGCCGGGAGCGGTGAACCAACATTCTGGCCAAATCAAATGCCTTGTCCTGCCAGCGAAATGCACTCTGTTGGCTGCGCTGTTTAAAGCCTTTGTGACGAGTGATTGCGGGTAGATAAGGCCGCAGTTTCGGCAGACTCTTGGCGAGCAGATATGCGTTATGGCCCACGCCGATATTGTGCTCATCAAGCGACTGCTTGAGCCTGCCCGTGACGCGATCGGTATTGGCATAGGCCCGATAATCCCTGTCTTGCCACTTCTCGGTTACATCACCTGAGGAGTAGGCATGGTCTGCCAACATCAGGCACAGACGAGCCAAATGAGCAGTGAAACGATCGGATAGCCAATCCCGCTCTTGCCAGAGTGAATGACACTGTAGCGCTCGCTGCGCCAGACTGTTGGCTTTGCTGCACCAAGTTTGACTGGCAAGAGGAGTACCATGAGGGAAGACCCAAACACGTTGCCATGCATCCTTATCCCATTCTGGATCGCGGCATTGGGGGGAGTTCCAGCTGGCATCAAAGCGCCCTGAATCTACCGTTAACCGTTCCAGAGGAGGCGCGCCGACGGCTTGCTCATGTTTGGCGTCAAACTGCGGCAAACGATGGTGCGAGACGATAAGCCAGCCGATGATGCGAGCGATCGGCGGCAAGGCTTCGAACGGGTTTACTCTGGTTGGATGTGCCTTGCTTTCGGTCAGCTTACCAAGACCTGCCAATGCCTGCTTTTCATCATTTGTGTTCAAGTTAGAGAGCGCGGTTAGCCACTGCAGGTCGCCCCGACTATCGACGAAAGCTTCAAAGATGCGCAGCGAGACCCACTCATGGCGCAGTGGCTCGCTCAGCTCACGGCGCTTGCCCGTGAGCTTGTCCTGAAAGAGCCGGTTGGCTTTGCCCAGATCGTGAAAAAGGCCAGCGATCGCCGCCAATAACGCCATGGCTTCACCAGAGTGCCAGAGATTCTCATCCTGGCTGCGCAGGATATTGCGCCCGGTACTGTTGGTCGGTACTGAACCCTGCTCATTGAAGCGGTGGACATTGCCAACGATCCAGCAAAGCTCCGGCCCCGCGCTTTTGAGCCAGTGGCAGGATACGGCGGTGTTACGACGGGCAGTTTTACGTAGCAGTTTGCGTAAAGTGTCGAGGCCATTTTGGGTGATCGTCGTCGCCCAGGTTCTCTCACCTTTACGTTCGGCAAACTGATCCAGAATGCGCCTTGTTTCATCCAAGGCTCGTTTACTGCACTGGGAGACCAACAGCACGTTCATCGCCCCACCTCACTCAGGTCGGCGGCTACCGACTGCAAAGTCTCAATCATCAGATCCAATGCACCGTGCTGATTAAAGCGGCCGATGATCCGCTGGCGAAATTCTTGCTCTTCTTCCCCGGCCATGGCAGCGATAAAAGCCTGGGGCAAGATGAGCGCATCCTTGATCAGATCAGCCACATCAAACACCAACCCACCGCGACGGGTTTTACCATGAAGTACAGAGAGACCATGGGGCAGGCCGATAACCCAACAAGCGGTTGCGGCAAGGCCATAGGCGAGATAGTTACCGTGATCGAGAAAACGGTTGGCCATGTCGATGCCACTGCCATGCTTGGCACGGGTAAACTCGCCATAACACACAGCATTGCCCGCCAACTTGTAGAGCATCTTGGTCAAGCTGGCCTCTTGAGCCAGCACATCGGTAGTACTCTGACAGTGAGCAAGCTGGGCCTCGAAACGTAGCAAGGCACTGTCGAGAGCAGCCTCATCGAGCACGAATGCCCGCTCACGTTTCATGGCCGCCCCCAGCCATACATTGCGAATCTGGGCGATACGCACTTTTTGAAAGGCGATGGCCACTTTTAGCCTTGCATCATCACAAAACCAGAAGCTAACCCACTGCTGCAGATATTCGGTTGGCCTGTACTCGCTCTGGGAGGTGAGCCAACTCACGCTCACCTCAACTTCATTGGCAGCAAAAAGAGGTGTGCCACCACCGCCACAAAAACCAACCAAGACGCCCGCCTTCGCCAGTTCCCGCATGGCAGCCTGAGTAATAGATGTGCCTGTTCCCAGCAGGATGCAGGTAGTATTGGCAATCGGAATATTCCAATAGAGTGACTCTTTTCCTTCATCGGTCACATACTCAACACGACCACCATTGACCAAGACCCGGCAATACTCCAGGTAGTAAAGGTTGGCCCGTTTGGAATGCAAAATGGTCTTCAGATCAGATGGGTGTAGCTCTGCCATATCCGAAAGCTTCCTCTTGATAAGCTCTGGCTATTCTTAATCGCTCACTGGCTCACCGGCTGAGCCAGTGGTGCCACTGGCTCATGTTTTTTTAATCCGGCCTCCATGGCCGCTATCACACTCTGACGCAGTTCAAGTGGTGCAAGCACCTCAACCTCGCCACTAAAGCGCATCAGGTCGCGTACCAGTTCGCGTTGATCGGCATAGGGGAAAGTGAGACGAATATGGCCGCTTGGCTCTATGGTCTGGAGCTGCTCCCAGTGCCACTGCACATCTCTGACCCAAGGGGTAGCTGATGGGTCAAAGCGCAGCTCGGCCTGCTGCAAATCAGCCCCGGCGAAGATGCCATAGCCATTTGCAAAGAGTGCATCCAGCTCTGGTGTCCCACATTCACAGGCGGCTTCATCCAGCGCTTTGGGTTCGACAATTCGACTCAAGGCAAAGAGGCGCAAGGCCTCTCGTCCATGACACCAGGCAAGCAGATACCAGTTGTCCCGATACCAGCAGAGACGCTGTGGCGATACTTGACGCTCTTCGGACTGATGTTGTGTGGGATGATAGAGAAAGTGGAGTTGACGCCTGGAAAACAGCGCTTGTACCAGAGGTAGGAATAGCTCTGGGGGCACGTATTGGCGCCCGATGCTTTCCACACGCAGGCGGTCAGCTTCATTCTGCCACTGGGGACCCAGCAAATCTCCGATACGTGCCTGCAACTGAGCCACCCCCTGCTGCTGCAGACCCGGTTGCACATCTTGCAGCAGGCGATTGGCCATCAAGAGCGCAAAGGCTTCCGATTCGGTAAGCCAGACGCCTGGCAAGGTAAATCGACCATCATCGGTATCGTAGCGATAACCACGAGCGGTCGGATCCCAGATTATTGGCGCCTGATAACGGTCTCGCAGCAATTCCAGCAGCCGTTTGAAAGTGCTGGCTGAGCACTCAAGTCGTTCGAGTATGACGGAGCGTGGAACAGGGTAACGGAAGTCCAATAGTAACTGGTGTAAGGCAAGGGCTCGGTTAAGTTGTTCCATTCTTCTGTTAAGTTATTGGTTAATAACGACTAGACTACCACTTAAGGAATGGAAAAACCCTATCGAGTCTCACATATACGCGACCTTTAAAGACCGAGCGTTATCTTAGTTTCCTGTATTTCGCTACTTGTTCGAGGAAGTAGCTGCTCAGTTCACCTTGATGTTGGTTCGCTTCGCTTTCTGCGCTGGCCAAGTGACCGTTGCGCTCCTTCCATACCGCATATGCGGCGGCCTTCTCGACCTCGACCCGTTCTTGCTGCTCTTTCGGTAGGGCACACAGATTGTGACTCATACTGACCTCTTTGTTATTTGTTGGCGCCATGGTACGCCATCACTGGCATGCGGGACTTGCGCTGGTTCAAAGGTGGTGCGCTATAATAGCTGTATATAAATACAGGCATTTTACCATGAAGCTGTTAACCCCAGACCCATCACCCGCCGAGGTGACCATCCCGCTGTTCTTGCACCGCGCCTCTTGCGGCTTTCCCAGCCCAGCCAGCGACTATCTGGAAGGGAAGTTGGACCTCAACACCCACTGCGTGGCGCACCCTGCAGCAACCTTCTATCTGCGTGCCGAGGGGGAGAGCATGACCGGGGTCGGCATCTTTCCCGGTGACTTGCTGGTGGTCGATAAGAGCCTCACCCCGCGCCATGGTGATGTGGTGATTGCACTACTCGATGGCGGCTTCACGGTAAAGACCTTGCAGCTCAAGCCGAGGTTGCGGCTGTTGCCAGCCAATCCGGCGTTCGTGCCTATCGACCCTTGTATGAGCCTCTCCCTGGAGTTGTTCGGAGTGGTCACCCATGTGATTGGCAATCTGAGGCAGCGTGATGGCTATAGCGCTCGTTGATGTAAACAACTTCTACGCCAGCTGTGAGCGGCTGTTTCGCCCTGAGCTGCGTGGCCGCCCGATCGTGGTGCTCTCCAACAACGATGGATGCGTGGTGTCGCGCAGCCCCGAGGCCAAGGCGATGGGTATCAAGATGGCCGGGCCCTACTTCAAGATCCGCGAGCAGTTCGAGGCGCATGGCGGTGTGGCGTTCAGCTCCAACTACGCACTCTATGGAGATATGTCTGGCAGGGTGATGAGCACGTTGGAGACCATGGCCCCTGAGCTTGAGGTCTACTCCATCGATGAAGCATTCCTGTCACTGTCGGAGTCGTTTGCCGGGGACCTGACAGCCTATGGACAACAGATCCGGCAGCGAGTGTGGCAGTGGACCGGCCTCACGGTAGGGGTCGGGATTGGCCCCACCAAGACCCTCGCCAAGCTGGCCAACTATGCAGCCAAGAAGTGGCCTGCCACGGGCGGCGTCGTGGACTTGCGTGACGAGCTGCGCCGTGCCCGGCTGATGGCTATCACCCCGGTGGACGAGGTGTGGGGCATAGGACGGCGCTTGGGAGCCAAGTTGGTGGCACAAGGCATCAACACCGTGGCTGACCTGGTGGCTAGCGACGCCAAAGGGTTACGCGCCCAATACGGCGTGGTGGTCGAGCGGATCGTACAGGAACTGCGTGGCCTGCCTTGCGCAGAGCTGACCGTTGAACCGGCGGCGAAGCTGCAGATCCTCTCGAGCCGTTCCTTTGGTGAGCGCGTGACTGACTGTGGGGAAATGGCCCAAGCGTTGTCAGGCTTTATGGCTCGCGCAGCCGAGAAGTTGCGGGCCGAGGGGATGTGTTGCCAGCGGGTGCACCTGTTCGTGCGGACCAGCCCCTTTGACGAACGTGCGCCTTACTACAGTGAGCAGGCTGGCGTTCGGCTGGTCTGCCCTAGCGATGATACCCGGTTGCTGCTGCAGCAAGTGAACGTGCTGCTACCGCAGATTTGGCGCGACGGTTACCGTTATCAGAAGGGGGGCGTCATGCTGAGTGAGTTCACCCCCAAGGGGCAACAACAGGCAGATCTCTTTGCCCCGTCCTTCGCTCAATCAGATGCGCTGATGGCAGTGATGGACCAGATCAAAGCCAAGGGATTGGGGCGCGTAGGCTTTGCCAGCCAAGGCACGGGGTCGCCTGAGTGGATGATGCGACAAGAGCACCTGAGCCCCTGCTACACCACCCGCTGGGAGGACCTGCCGGTGGCCAGGTAAGTGGATACAGTAATATGCCTACCGTTTGCTAGATGTGGTACCCCACGTGGTACCCCAAGCCAAAAAGCACAAATGGCTAGCTTCACCGAGAAGCTAACCATTTGTTTTATATGGTGCCGATAAGGGGAATCGAACTCCTGACCTTCGCATTACGAATGCGCTGCTCTACCAACTGAGCTATACCGGCTTGTTACTCTCCACATTCATAAAAAATGATCGGCAAGTCAATTGAGCCAGCTCGATTTTATGAGTTGGCTCATGGTGTTAGAGCACGATTTATAGATCGACAAACTCGGGGATATGGGCCCGGCCGCGGCTTTCGAGGAAATCGAGCAGAGCACGGGGGGAGCGCACCAGGATCCGCTCTTGCGGGAAGCCCGCTTCGGTCACCAGACGGTGGCAGTGGTCAAAATCGCCAAGAGTAAATGCCACGTGGGAATCGGAGCCGAAGGTGAGATAGGCCCCCAGATCTCGCGCAGCTTCGACTATGGCACGGCAGTTGCCTTCGCTCCCCGGGCGGGAATGAATGAAGGAGGAGTTGTTGACCTCCAGCGCCACCCGATAGTCGGCCGCCGCCTTGACCACCGCCTGAATGTCGATGGGAAATGCGGGGTTGCCCGGGTGGCTGATCATGTCGACCCGACCACTCTTGATGGCGTTGATCATCGCCTGGGTGTGGGTTGCCTGATCGCAGGGAGGGAATACCTGCTCATGAAAACCCGCCATGATCATGTCGAGGCGCGACTCATAGCGCTCGGGAAAATCGATCTCCCCCTCCAGGTTTTTGATGTTTGCCTCGATACCCCGCAGGATCCCTACCCCATCCACCACTCTTGGCAATATCGGCAAGTTGGCAAAGTGCCAGACATGAGGGGCATCGGCCATCTCGGGCCCGTGATCCGTGGTAGCGAACAGCTTGATCCCCTTGGCCCTGGCTATCGGCAGATAGTCGTGGATGGTGCTGTAGGCATGGGTGCTGGCAATGGTGTGAGTGTGGGTATCGACCGGGTACTTCATCTTCTCTCCCCTCATATTTTGAAAGGGCAGCATAGCAAAGAGCGGTAGCTTGGGCCACGCCAGTGCTTGCCACACTTTGTCACAAAATACCGCGAAGCTGACATAGTCTGAGGGGCTCTGGCTGGCATACTGCCCCCGTCGATACATGCCTGAACTCGCATCGACAGTTTGCCGTCAGGATGACGCGAACTCACTTTCCCCACCGTCGCGCCCTGCGGCGGTTTTTTTTGCCTGCAAACCGCAAACCGGTAACAAACGCGCAAAAAAAAGGCCCAACTAGCATGGAGCAGGTTGGGCGAGACTTAATGTTTAATTGCAGTGGCATAGATATAGAGTCCTGCTTTTTGACTAAGTTCCGCCCACTTTGCTTTTTTCAGCGAAAAACATTCCGCTAACACTCATTCACATTCTCTTGACACTTCACGTTATGAAACGTACTTTTTAAACATTCGTTTAAGTGAGGTGTCCAGTGAGTAAAATCGATACCAAAAACCGTATTCTCGACGCCGCTGAAGTGCTGTTTGCCGAGCGGGGATTCGCCGATACCTCTTTGCGTCTGATCACCAGCGAGGCCGACGTTAATCTGGCGTCGGTGAACTATCACTTCGGCTCCAAGAAGGAGCTGATCCAGGCGGTGCTCGACCGCTATCTGAGCCTGTTTATGCCCGATCTTGATGCTCGCCTGCGGGTACTGATGGAGCAGGAGCAGCTGACCCTGCTGCAACTGTTTGAAAGTTTTGTCGAGCCACTGATGAAACTCTCGGCGGTGCGAGCCAACGGCCCGGCCATCTTTATGCAGCTGCTGGGGCGCGGCTATATCGACAGCCAGGGCCACCTGCGCCGCTTTATCACCGCCCACTATGGCCCCATTTTGCAGCGGATCACCCAGGCCATCTCCAAGGCCAATCCGGCCCTGTCGCCCGCGGATCTCTTCTGGCGCCTGCACTTCACCCTGGGCACCGTCGTATTCACCATGGCCTCCGCCGATGCCCTGCGCGACATCGCCCTGGCCGACTTTGGCCAGCAGCTCGATGTGGAAGGGCTGGTGCGCAACGTTATTCCTTATCTGGCGTCCGGAGTCGGGGCGCCCGTGGAGTCGACCAGGCTCTCCCTGGCCGTGTAACAACCAACAATAAATCAACGGAAACAGTGAAATAGAAGGAACTTCGGTATGATCACATTGCTTGTCCTGCTGGTGCTGGCGATAGCCGTTGTGCTCGGCGTACCCTCCATCCGTAAAAAGGTGGTAACCCGTCCGGTGTTCGGCATCTTCAAAAAGATACTGCCGCCATTGTCAGCTACCGAGCGGGAGGCCATGGAAGCCGGCTCCGTCTGGTGGGATGGCGAGTTGTTTCGCGGCAACCCCGACTGGAAAAAACTGCACGGCTACGGCAAGGCCGAGCTGACCGCAGAGGAGCAGGCCTTTATCGACAATCAGGTCGAAACCCTGCTCGCCATGGTTGATGACTTCAAGATCGTCAACGAAACCAAAGACCTGCCGGAGCCGGTGTGGGACTATCTGAAGAAGGAAGGCTTCTTCTCCCTGATCATCCCGAAATCCTATGGCGGCCGCGAGTTCTCGGCGATTGCCAACTCCACCATCGTCACCCGCATTGCCACCAAGAGTCTGAGCGTGGCGGTCACCGTCATGGTGCCGAACTCTCTCGGCCCTGGTGAGCTGCTGATGCACTACGGCACCCAGGCCCAGAAAGATTTCTGGCTGCCGGGGCTGGCCAATGGCAAAGAGGTGCCCTGCTTCGCCCTGACCGGGCCGGAGGCGGGCTCCGATGCGGGCGCCATTCCTGACAAGGGGATCGTCTGCAAAGGGATGCACAAGGGTGAAGAGGTGCTGGGTATTCGCCTCAACTGGAACAAGCGCTACATCACCCTGGCGCCGCGCGCCACCGTGCTGGGACTGGCGTTCAAACTCTATGACCCGGAAAAACTGCTGGGTGACAAGGAAGAGCTCGGCATCACCTGCGCCCTCATCCCCACCAGCCACCCGGGCGTGCGTGTCGGCGATCGCCACTACCCCATGGGTCTGGCGTTCCTGAACGGCCCGACCTTCGGCAAGGATGTGTTCATCCCGCTCGACTGGATCATCGGCGGCCCGGATTACGCTGGCCGCGGCTGGCGCATGCTGGTGGAGTGCCTCTCCGCCGGTCGCGGCATCTCGCTGCCTGCCCTGGGCACCGCTTGCGGTCATATGGCGAGCCGTACCGTGGGCGCCTACTCCTATGTACGCAAGCAGTTCGGCATGTCCATCGGCAAGTTTGAAGGGGTGCAAGAGGCGCTGGCTCGCATCGGCGGCCTCACCTATCAGCTGGAAGGGGCCCGTCGTATGACCGCAGGTTCCCTGGACTTGGGTCAGGCACCGGCCATCGTCACCGCGATTTCCAAGTACCACATGACCGAAATGGCGCGTCAGATCATGGATGACTCCATGGACATCCACGCCGGTCGCGCCATCCAGCTGGGCCCGAAAAACTACACCGGCTACGCCTACATGGGTATTCCGGTCGCCATCACGGTGGAAGGGGCCAACATCCTGACCCGCAACCTGATGATCTTCGGGCAAGGGGCTACCCGCTGCCACCCGTACGTCTTTGCCGAGCTGGAAGCGGCAGCCGATACCGACGTGGAACGCGGCCTCGAGAAGTTTGACGCCCTGCTGATGAAGCACATCGCCTTCGGCGCCGGCAACTTCTTCGGTTCCCTGTTCCAGGGGCTGACTCTGGGTCAGTTCAACAGTGCCCCAGTGGCCGGTGAAACCGCTCGCTACTACAAGCAGCTGTCACGCATGAGTAAAGGGCTGGCGCTGTGCGCCGACGTCTCCATGCTGATGCTGGGTGGCGATCTCAAGCGCAAGGAGATGATCTCCGCCCGTCTGGGTGACGTACTGAGCCACCTCTATCTGGCCTCCGCTACCCTCAAGCATTACGAGGATCAGGGCCGCATGGTCTCCGATCTGCCGTTCGTGCAGTACGCGGTGGAGCGCAACCTCTACCTGATTGGCAAGGCGTTCGAGGGCTTCTTCCAGAACTTCCCGAACAAGGTGGTGGGTGCCGTACTCAAGCGCGTGGTGTTCCCGTTCGGCGTCGGTTACAAGATGCCGGCCGACGATCGCTGCCACGCCATCTGTCTGGCCATGATGAAGCCGGGCGAGTTCCGCGACCGTCTGACCGCCCTCTGCTATGTAGGCAAGGACGAGGCGGATCCGGTCGGCCTGATGGAGCGCGCCTTCCAGGCCATGGTCGCCGTGCAGCCCTACGAGAAGAAGCTGGTGCAGGCCCAGAAAGAGGGCAAACTGCCCCGCAAACTGGCGCTGCCGGAGCTGGTTGCCGCCGCACTGGCCGGTTCCATCCTGAGCAAGGACGAAGCGGACAAACTGCTGGCCGCCGATGCCCTGCGCTACGAAGCGATTCAGGTAGACAACTTCGCCCCGGGCGAGCTGGAAGGCTTCTCCCAGCAAGCAAACAAGCAGCCCAACAAGGTCGAGCACGCCGCCTGATCCCCTGGCAAACCTGTACCAAACCGGCCCTCGTGGCCGGTTTTTTTGTTTGTTAACCATGCATTTACAATCTGGGCGAATTCCAGTTAAATGCTTGAGTCCCTGTTGCAGGGACTTTGGAAGCAAGGCCAGCGGAATGGCCGATAACAACAACTCAGGAAGAGTGAATGAACCTCGCCAAAACGGCGATCGAACGCCCCATCTGGGTGGCGGTCTCGATCGTGCTGATTTTCCTGCTGGGCCTGCTCAGCATCCGGGGACTGCCGATCCAGCTGTTCCCCGACATCGACCGTCCACACCTCAACATTTCGGTGAGCTGGCGTTCAGCCTCGCCCCAAGAGATGGAGTCGGAGATCACCGACCCCATCGAGCAGGAGATGCAGGGGGTTCAGGGGCTCAAGAGCCTTGTCAGCAACAGCTATCCCGGCTTTACCGAAATCGACATGGAGTTTGCCCTCGGCACCGACATGCAACGGGCCCAGCTCGATGTGATTTCGCGGCTGAACCGGGTCTCGGGATTGCCGGACAAGATTGGCGGCCCCTACGTCAACAACTACAGCAGCAACGACACCCTCACCTTCTTCTTCATCCAGCAGCTGCCCGGCGCCAAGGGGGTGATCGATGATCATCAGGCGTTGATCGAGGCGCGGGTCAAACCCGAGCTGGAGCGCATTGAAGGGGTCTCGACAGTCGCAGTCGAGGGGATCAACGAGCGCCAGATCCAGATCCGCTTCGACCCCTATCGCGCCGCCGAGCTGGGAGTGGAGATCCCGGTGCTGGCCAGCCGCGCCACCACCGGCTGGGACGTGTCGGCCGGTACCCTCGACATCGGTCGCTGGGAGTACAAGCTGCGCTTCGCCGGTCGTTACGACGTCGAGACGCTGGGGAACAAGGTGGTGGACTGGCGCAATGGCCTGCCAATCTATCTGCGGGATGTGGCGGAGGTAAGGGTGGCCAGGGAAGAGAACCCGGTGCTGCGGATCCAGAACGGCAATACCGCCATCGCCGCCCAGATCTTCAAGGAGAGCGGTGCCAATGCCCTGGCCTCCCTTGAGGCGATCAAGGCCCGGGTGAACGAGCTCAACCGCGAGGTGCTGGAGCCGGTCGGGCTGCACATGGAGCAGTCATTCGATGCCTCCCTCTACATCAATCGCGCCGTCAGCATGGTCACTGCCAACCTGGGGCTCGGGGTGCTGCTCTCTTGTGCCATCCTCTGGCTCTTCCTGCGCCAGCTCAAGGCGACCCTGATGATTGCCCTCGCCATCCCCATCAGCATCATGCTCACCTTCTGCTTGCTCAAAGTGATGGATCGCACCCTCAACATCATCTCGCTGGCGGGCATCGCCTTTGCCGTCGGCATGGTGCTCGACGCCGCCATCGTGGTGCTGGAGAGCATCTACCGGCGCCACGAGCGGGGGGATTTGAGCAAGGCGGAGGCGGCGCTCGAAGGAACCCGTCAGGTGTGGACGGCGCTGGTCGCCTCCACCCTCACCACGGTCGCCATCTTCCTGCCGGTGCTGCTGCTCAACGATGTGGAGGGTCAGCTGTTTGCCGATCTGGCGCTCACCATCGCCTGCGCCGTAACGGTCTCCATGCTGGTCGCCGTCATCGTGCTGCCCGCTGTGGCGGCGCGCTGGATGGGGCGTGAAACGCTGACCGATCCCTATGAGTCGCTGTGGCAGCGCACTACCCGTCACGTGATCCGCTGGACCTCGACCTCACGCCAGCGCTGGGCGGTCATTACCCTGATGATGAGTCTGCCAGCACTGGCCACCTGGGCGCTGCTGCCCAAGATGGACTATCTGCCGGACGTGAAACGGGATGCGGTGGATGTCTGGATGAACTTCACCCCAGGGGTCAACCTCAAGGCCCAGCGCGAAGAGGTGATCGATACCCTGATCGCCCGCCTCGCCCCCTACATGAAGGGGGAGAAAGAGCCTGCCCTCAAGAACTACTACATCTTGCGCTACCCGGGGGGCGCCCAGATTGGCGTGCGCCCCAAAGACGAAAACCGCATCAAGGAGCTGGAGAGCCTGTTGATGAAGCAGCTGCTGGTGGGTATTCCCGACACCCGGGTGTTCGGCGGTCAGGGGTCGCTGTTTGGCGGCTTTGACAGCGAGAACGGCGTCTCCCTGCTGCTGCAGGGAGGCAACCTGCCCGAGCTCTATCAGGCGGCCCGAGCCAGCATGGGGATCCTCAGCAAGGACCTGCCGGGAGCACAGATCCGGCCCGAGCCGAGTCTCGACTTCACCGCCCCCGAGCTCAAACTGGTGCCGCAAGATCGGCGCCTCGCCGAAGTGGGTTGGGATCGCACGCCCCTGCCCACCATCATCCAGACCTTTGGCGACGGCTTGCGGGTTGGCGAGTATTTTGACGGCGAAGATCGGCTCGACATCATGCTGATGGGGCAGAGCTCCGCCAATCCGGACGAACTGAAGGCTGTGCCGCTGGCCACCCCTTCCGGACGCATCGTTCCCCTTGGCGAGCTGCTCCGGGTAGAGCACGACATGGGCCCGGCCAGTATCTTCCGGGCCGATGGGCGGCGCAGCATCAGCCTGCAGATAGCGCCCCCGGCAGGCATGACCATGGAGCAGGTGATCGACACCCTGAAAAACCGCAGTTTTGCCGCCATCCGCCCCCTGCTGCCCGCTGGTGGCGAGCTGCGCATTGCCGGCAATGCCGACAGCCTGCAACAGGCGCTCGACAATCTGGGGACCATCTTCCTGTTTGCCGTGGTGATCCTGCTGGTGCTGCTGTGGGGAGTGTTTGCCTCCATCAAGGATGCCCTGCTGGTGTTGCTCACCCTGCCCCTAGCCTCGGTTGGCGGCGTGCTGGCGCTGCAACTGAGCGGGCTGCTGGTGCCGCTGCCGATGGATCTGCTCACCATCATCGGCTTTGTCATCCTGCTGGGACTGGTGGTCAACAACGCCATCCTGCTGGTGCATCAGACCCGCACCGCCGAGCGGGACGGCATGAGCCGCCAGCTGGCGGTGGCCGATGCCCTGCAAAGCCGGATGCGTCCCATCGCCATGACCAGTCTCACCAGCATCTTCGGCATGCTGCCGCTGATGCTGAGCCCAAGCGAGGGGAGCGAAATTTACCGCGGGCTCGCCACCGTCATTGTCGGCGGCATGAGCTGCAGCACCCTGTTCACCCTGATCCTGTTGCCTGCCTTCCTGCGTCTCGGGGAGCAGGTGGCGATCCCACACCCCCTGCGCCAGCGGGCCTGAGCAAGGAGCTCATCGATGACACATATGATTACCCGAATGTTGGCTGGCGCTGTGCTGATTGCAGGCAGCGCGCTACCGGTATTGGCCGATCAGGGCAAGATGGTGACCCTGGCGGATGTGACCCAAGGGGATGCGGCCGCCAATATCTGGGTCAGCGGCACGGTGGCGAGCCGTCAGCAGGCGGCGCTCAGTGCCGAAGTGAGCGGCCGGGTGGAATGGATCGCCGAATTTGGCAGCCGGGTCAAAAAAGGGGACGATCTGCTGCGCCTCGACAGTGCGGCGCTGCGCCTCTCGCTGGAGCAAGCTCGCGCCGAGCAGGCGAAATGGCAGAGCAACCTGCGCTTCGCTCGCGCCGAATCCCAGCGGATCACCCGGCTACACCAGCAAAAGAGCGCCTCCCAAAGCCAGTACGACAAGGCCAGTTATGATGTGGAGCAGGCCGCGCTGGCCGAGCGGCTGGCCGCCATACAGGTGAACCAGATTGAAGAACAGCTGCGCCGCAGCCACATCTATGCCCCGTTCGACGGGGTGGTGAACAACCACTTCATCCAGCCCGGCGAGCATGTGGACGCGGGCGAGCAGGCGCTGGAGCTGGTCAACCCGGATCAGCCGGATATTCGCCTGCAAGCCCCCATTCTCTGGGCCCAGCAGCTTGCGCCGCAAACCCGGCTGCGGGTGGAGGGGGAGCAGCTGAGTGGTCACGGCGTCTATTACCAGCGAGCCGCCAGCGCCGATCCAAAGTCGCGCCTCATCGAGCTGCGCCTCAAACCGGAAGCGGGCACCTTTATCATCGGCTCGCCGGTACGGGTTGCCCTGCCACTGGGGGAGCAACAGAGCATGCTGCTACCCCGTGACGCTCTGGTGCTCGGCACCGATGGCAGCGTGGTCTATCAGGTGGCGCGAAGCGGCAAGTCGCTCAAGGTTAATCGGGTGCCGGTCACCGTGCTGTTTGGCGACAGCCAACAGGTGGCGGTGAGCGGCGCCCTCAAGCAGGGGGACCGGGTGGTGGTGCGTGGCGCGGGCAGCCTGCAGGATGGCGACACCATAGCGCTGTTCAAGGGCTAACCACGCCCGACGCAGGCTGGCCAATCTTTGCCCGCTTGACCCGGGACATACAGCCAAACGGGCCACAGTTTGCTATCTTGGCGGCCATCACTCGCGTTTAGAGCAATCAACACCCATGAGCATTATTTTGGGCATCGATCCGGGTTCGCGGATCACCGGATACGGGGTTATCCGGGTCGTGGGCGGCAAGGCCGAATACTTGGGCTCTGGCTGCATCCGCACCGATTGCGGCGAACTGCCGGAGCGCCTCAAGCAGGTCTATGACGGGGTATGCGAGATCATCACCCAGTTCAAACCCACCGAGTTTGCCATCGAGCGGGTCTTTATGGCCCGCAACGCCGACTCGGCCCTGAAACTGGGGCAGGCCCGGGGCAGCGCCATCGTCGCCGCGGTCAACGCCTATCTGCCGGTGAGCGAATACTCCGCCACCCAGATCAAGCAGGCGGTAGTCGGCACTGGCGGTGCCGCCAAGGAGCAGGTGCAGCATATGGTGACCCATCTGCTGAAACTCTCCGCCACCCCGCAGGCGGACGCAGCAGATGCCCTTGGCGTGGCGCTCTGCCACCTGCACACCCGCCAGAGCCTGATCAAGATGGCCGGCCGCGCCAGCAGTTCGGTACGTGGCCGCTATCGCTGAGCCCTTATGTCGTCCACGACTCATCTCGGTATCGCTAAATAAAAAACCGCCCCGGATCTCCGGGGCGGTTTTGTTTTACGCAGGTAACAACCGGCGGGACTTGTCAGATGAATGTTCTCTCACGTAGCCGGCCATATATTTAGCCGCCTTATTCAACCGCGGCATTCGCCCCGGCGAGTCGGGCCTGCTGTTCACCACGCTTTTCCAGCGCCGAGCTCATGGCGAAGGAGAGCGCCTCCAGCTGGCCATCGAGGCTGGCGTCGATGATCCCCACCTCGGTCTCGAGAATGCAGCCCCCCTGATCGAGGCGTGCATCGGCGGAGATCTCGAGATAGCCAATTTCGGGGAAATCCTTGTGCACCCGGGCGATCTGGTCACGCACCGCCGGCACCTGCTCGGGATGAACCCGTATCGTCACCTGCTTCTGGTTACTCACCAGCGAGAGAGCCTCTCGTACCACCTTGAGGGTGAGCGCCACCTGATCGTAATCGTGCAGGATCTTGCGCACCGCCTGCAGCACCACCTCGCTCATCTGCTGCTCCACAGTGCGATAGTACCCCTGGCACTGCAACTGGGTCTGGTGGATCAGCACCGCCTGTTCGCGCCGGGCTTCGTCAATCCCGGCTTGCCAGCCAAGGCTCTTCTGCTCTTCATAGACGGCGCGGGCCTCGGCCACAATATCGGCCGCCTGGGCCCGGGCGGCCTCTACCAGCTCCTGTGCACTCAGGTAGGAGAGGTAATCCTGGCTACGCAAAATACGCTGGCTTGGCGCCAGTTGCAGATGGTTACTCTTTATTTCAACAAATGGCAGCATTGGGGGGTTACCTGTTTGGCAATCTTGAGACAAAGCGCCCGGGCCAGTGGCAGCTGGTCAGCCGCCAAAGGCCATGATGGCCCGGGTGGCGCTGGGGGAAGTCGCAGGGTGAGACGGCGAGCCCAGTCGGGGTAGCCTTCCCCGGCCGCCGCCAGCCAGAACTGCAAGCCCGCCTCTTCCAGCTCCCCCTCATCGAGCTGAGCGGGCAGAGGCTGCTGCCAGCCAGCGGGCCAGGGTCCAATCAACAAGTCGAGCTGGGAGAGTACGGCTCTGTGCCCCTCGTCCCCCAGCAAGGCGATGATCTGGCGCAGCGTTGGTGCCAGCAAGCAGTGGCGGATCGCCTCTCCGTGCAGCACGGCCCCCAAACGGCGCAACAACAGCACCAACTCACTTTGGGGAAAGAGCGCCAATCCCCCCAGTGGCGCGGGCATCTCGTAGCCAATCCCCAGCGCCAGCGCCTCGAGCAGAGCGCCGTTACTGGCTGGCAGCGTTCGCCACTCGGGCAGGAGTTTGGGCACCCGCGCCCAGGATGAGGGCAGGTGCGCCTCATGGAGGTAGCTGGCCGGGCAAAAGCGCAGCTGATAGGGGGTCAAACCGACCGTCATCCGCGACTCCGGCTCCGGTGCCACATGTATTGCGCCAGGTTGCTGGTCACCACCAGCGCCAGCAACAGGGCAATCAGGCCACCCAGCCGCCATTTTGAGCCTTCGCTCACTTCAATGGAGAAGAGCGAGGTATTGCGCGGCATCAACGGGCTCTGGCGCACATCCGCCGAGGGCACCAACACCACGCTGATCCGGTCGTAGGCGAGCCCCTCGATACTGTTGTTGACCAACTGCTTGATCTGCGGGATGTAAGTATCGAGCTGGATATCCGCCGCATGCTTGATAAAGACCGAGGCCGAGGCGGGAGAGGGTTTCTTGCTGATCCCTTCATTGCCTTCCGGCAGCACCACATGGACGCGAGCCACCAGCACGCCGTCTATTTCCGACAGGGTATTGGAGATCTCCTGCGCCTTGGCATAGGTGAGGCGAGCCCGTTCCTCGGTGGGCGAGGAGATGAGGCCATCCTTGGGAAACACATCCTGCAGAGTGGAGAAGCTCTCTTTTGGATAGCCCTTGCGTTTGAGGGTCTCGATGGCCTGCGCCACGTCGGACTCTTCCACCAGCAGCTTGATGCGACCATCCTTGTCCGGCTGCTTGTCCGAGGCGATCCCCTCGGTCTGCAGCAACGCCAGCATCTCGTTGCCCTCTTTCTGAGTGACCCCGGTATAGAGCTCCACTTTGCAGCCACTGAGCAGCAGCGAGGCGCCAAGCACCCCCATCAGCATCGATCTCTTCACACTACCTCACTGGGTCTTCAACAGGGTTTCTACGTTCTGGCTCATCTTGCCCACTGTCTTGGCAATCAGCTCCTCCTGCATGGTGATCCGCATCAGCGACCACTGCATCTGCATCAGGCTGTTGGGATCATCCCCCGGGGTGGCCAGCTCGGCTTGCAGGCTCTGTTTGGCCTCGACAAACTGCTGTTTCAACTCCCCCAGCTCACCCAGCAGGGAGCTCCCCATCCCCTGGGATGTGCTCCCCATCGCCTGTTCAAAACTGGCGACATGGGGCGAGGAGAGATCCACCGCTTTCAACTCATCCAGGCTGGTTACCACCGCCTGGGCAGACTGTGCAATTTCCATCACGCCTCCAGATCAAGTTTGTGCGAATTGCGCATCAGATTGTCCACCATGCCGTTGAGCGGGATCAGGGTCATCAGCTCGCGCCGGGCCAGTGCATCAAGAAACACATGTTCCGCGGGCACAGCGCCCTGCCCGTCCCTGAGCTCGCTCAACAAGTTCAGCAACACCTTCTCCCGCCGCGATGCCAAGGGATCAAACTCCCGCATGGTGGCTCGCAACTCCGGCAGATCGATGGCATCCACCACAGGCGACTGACGCTCGCCAAAACGCGCGATCAGCTTGTCGATGACCGGGGCAAACAATTGCTTGCCAATCTCCGGCGCCGGTTTGTCGCCCTGTTGGTAGATCTGCCAGAGCAGTTCACGCTTGGCGGCAGGCTCTACACTGGCCAGCAACCCCTCAAGGGGAGCCCCCTGTTGCCAGCGTTCGAACAGATCCGGCTCGGGAGTCTTGGCCAGCAGTCGCTCGAACTGGCGTTGAGCCATGGATTCGGGCGGGGGGGGCTGACGCAGCGGCTGCTCTCCCCCCGGCTGATCGCTGCCTTCAATCTTCATGAAGTCATCTGCTCGCGCAGGCCGGCGGCAAACTGTTGCAAGGCTGGTTGGCCGCTCTGCTCCAGTCGCAGCAACCGTGCAGCCAGTGCATCCTGCTGACCGAGCCGCCACTCGCACAGAGCCAGCCAGGGCTCGATATCCGGAGTGCAGTGCTCGCCACAAAGCTGCAAAGCAGCCTGGTAATCCCCCCGGTTCATCAGGGAGGAGAGGCGAATGAGCGTTACACACTCGGTCATCTCCGGCGCACCAGCCAGCCAGTCGGCGATAGTGGCCGCCTCCTGATGGCAATGGTGGCCTGTACCAGCCAGCGCAAGCTCGGCCAGCTGTCGTTTGAGTTGAGGGTTCATCATCAAATCTTCTGCAAAATACCCTGCATCAGGTCTTTCATGGCCCGAGTCACGGTGGAGTTGATGTTGTAGATCACCGACCATTTGTTGATCTTGTGCTGCAGCTCGGCCAACAGCGCCGGGTTGTCAGGGTTTTTTTCCATCGCCGCAATGGCTGCATTGACATCGGTGTTGGCGGCATTGGCCTGCCCGGCAAGGTTAGTTGCCACCTGATCGAGGGTGTTGGTAGCGGTACTATCTCCATACTTAAAGATCTCAGCCATGGTTGTGCTCCTTTATCTTGCCAATGATCGTGAGCCCCGCCTCGATGGCGTCGGCCTGTTGTTGCCACTCCCGATACTGTTGCGGGGTTCCCCCGCGCAGCAGTTGCCGTTTCACTTCACCCTGCGCCTGAATAAGCTGCTCATGCAGCTCACGAGCAAAGGCGGGATCAGCGCCGGACAGTCGCGCTTCCAAACTGGTCATCATGCCGCTCGGCTCCTTTTAATTTGACGATGTATTGCTGCTTGCCCTTGCTCACCACCACC
Organism: Aeromonas sp. FDAARGOS 1417; assembly: GCF_019046985.1. Lineage (NCBI taxonomy): Bacteria > Pseudomonadati > Pseudomonadota > Gammaproteobacteria > Aeromonadales > Aeromonadaceae > Aeromonas > Aeromonas sp. FDAARGOS 1417. Next base: position 1,641,493 of record NZ_CP077221.1, read on the forward strand.
GCATCGGGGCGAATGGCCAGCACCCGCACCCCGCTGGAGGTTGCGCCCCCAACCGGATAGCGCTGGTTGTCTGCCAGTACCACATAAGGCACTCGGCCAAACGAGACGCTGCGCACGTCGAACTCCAGCTCATCCTGACGCGGCGTTCTGGTCTGATTGATCAGCTCCAGCGTCGGGTGTGTACCGAACTCCCGGCGAAACTGCTGGTTGACCTGCTGAAACTGGCTGAGCTGACGCTCATCCAGCTGGCCGGAGAGTTCGAGTCGCCCACCCGCCTCGCGCACCCGCAATGTCCCAGCCAGCCCCTGCTCCTGTAGCAAGGCATCGAGACGCTTGCGATAGGCCCCGGCAATCTGTACCTGATTCTCAACCCCCAGCAGGCCGGGTACCTCCTGCTTGAGCAGAGATTCAATAGTGCTCCACTTGCCATCCTGCCCCTGAATTTCACCGCTGAGCTTGAGCCAGCCGGGCTCCTTGCCATTGCGGATCTGCAGCTGTTCATAACCCAGCTTCTGCAAGATAAAGCCGGCCCCCTGCCGCAGATCTTCCATGGTGCGCAGCTCCAGCCGGTAGTTGAAACCCTTGCTGTCGAGGTACTGCTGCAAGGCAAGACGCTCGCTGTTCTCATCGACATAACCCGAGAGTTGCCACAGCTCGGGATCACTACTGTTCAGCACCACCTGACGGTAGTTTGGTGCAGCCAGAAAGCGCTTCAATGCCTGCTCACTGCGGGCGGATTCGTTCTCGTCGGCGCCATGCCACCAGCCCGTGCCGAGCAGCAAGACCACGGCGACCACCAGACTCAGGCAGAGGGCCCCCATCCAGACATCGGCGCCCGCTGCCCGCCGCCGCGGCGCACGAGAAGGAGCAACCACCGCCGCCAGTGCCTCCAGCTGTTCGGGTAGCGAACGACTGTTGTCACAGAAGCTCCAGAGCAGCGGGCCTGCCTCCAGGCGCGTTCCCGCCCTGAGCGTCTCTCCCGCTGTCAGGGCGACACCGTCCTGAGTCGGGGTAATACCGTCCGCACAGGCTTGCAGAGTGATCCCTTCCCCATTCACCAGCAGTACCAGATGCTCGGGGGCCATTCCCTCATCCACCAGCACCAGATCAGCCCTGAGGGGATCTGAACCGATGACCAGACGCCCCTCCGGCAGAGGAACTTCTACCCCGCGGTTGAGCCCGCGATATACGCGGCACTTCCAGCTCATCGGGTCGCGCCCTCATTGCCCGCCTGCACGCACCAGCTGGCGGCCGGTGTACATTTTTGATCCTTATTCATTTCGACCAGACGCCACCCCAGCTCATTGCCCATCCGGCACTGAGTGAGGGACGAGCTCTTGCCCCCCTGACGCAGCAGTTGCTGCACGTCACGGGCTGCAGCCAGCGGCTGGCATTGCGCGCCCCCCAGCACCTTGCCAAGAGAGAGACTCTGATTGGAGATCTCATCAGCCCCGAGCACCCCGGCTCGCAGATCCTGACCATTGCCGATGGCCAGATAGTGGGCAATACCGTCATCAATCAGACGAGGCTCGATGATAAAGAGCCGCACCGAGCGACGGGTCTGGGTGTCCTTGCTACGGAACAGCGCCCCCAGATAAGGGATGTCACCAAGGAAGGGCACCTTGCTCAGGTTCTCGCTCATCTCGTCGCGGTAGATACCGCCTATCAGCAGACTCTGGCCGTGGCCGACCCGGGCGATGGTATCGACCACGGTGCGACTGATGGTGGGAATGCCATCGGCCCCCGCACTGTTGGGTTTCTGGTTGCCATCCTCGATGTGGAGGCTCAGGCTGATCTCGGGTCTGTCACCCATCTGGATCACCCGGGGCGTCATTCGCAGCATGGTGCCATAGGTGATCCCCTGCAGCTCGGCCACCCGCTCGCCGCTGATCTTCACGTAATAGGTTTCGCTGTGGTCGATCACCGCCTGGGTGTTCTCCTGGGTCAGCAAGGTCGGGCGGGAGACCACCTGGGCATTGCCTTCGTTTTCCAGCAAATTGACCCGGGCCAGCAGATAGTCGAGCCCTTTGGAGTCCACCAGACTGCCGAGCGCGGCCCCCCCTTCGATCCCTTTGCGATCGCCGGTGGTCTTGATAATCACCTGCTGGTTGGAACCGGTGCGGATCCCCACTCGCCAATCCACCCCCAACTGGGAGAGATCCTCGGCATTGATATCGATGATGGAGAGCGCCACCTCGATACGGGCCGCCGGTTTGTCGAGCGCGGCGATCAACTTGCCGTACATCGCCATCCGCTCCGGAGCATCGCGCACGATCACCGCATTGAGGGAAGGATCGGCCTGCACGATGGCCTGACCGGAGGTGGCTGCGGCGCCTTTATTGCCCTCGCCGTTGACCATCTGCACGCCAGCATCGCTCAGCAGTTTGGCCAGAATGGTCGCCACACCGGGCGCCGCCACATCGGTATCGCGGTACTGGATGGAGCGATCGGTCGCCGAGGCATACTTGAGGGGGAAGATCTCGATGGCCAGCGGCCCGGTCTTCTCGCTGCGCAGCTGGGACTGTTGCTCCAATGCCAGCGCGGTCTGCTCGATCAGTTCAAGGTAACGGGGCGGGCCGGAGACATAGACCAACCGGTTATCCGCATCGGGGCGCCAGCCAAAGCGGGGCTCCCAGATCCCGGCTCGTTGCAGCGCCTGTTTGAGTTCTGCTGCGCCAGTCTGCTCAAGATTGATGAGACGGGACTGCACTTCGCTGTTCTTGAAGACGTAGAGCACATTACCGTCGTAGTACCAGACCAGGTTGTAGAGGGAGGAGAGCTGCTGCAAAAAGGCGAGCGGCTCGTCATGCTCAAACTGACCGTTGACCTGATCGTTGACCTTGTCGCTGACCACCACGGAGACCTCGTAGTTGGCACCGAAGTTGACCAGCACGTCGCGCAGACTCTCCCCTTCCGCCACATAGCTGTAAGGCATGGGCACCCAGTCCAGCTCCTGTGCCATGGCGGGACGCTGCCACGCCATCACGGAGAGGCAGATCCACAACAGGGGACGCAGCAGGGGTTGCACACTCAAGGGTGCCATATCATCTGTCTCCACTGGGGGGCCAAGGCGGCCTCGGTCAATTGGGGTTCCAAGCGCTCCAGCAGGGCGATGTGCTGGCTCAGGCGCTCCGCCAGCAGCGCCTCATCGAGCCACTCCAGCGCGAGCCGCGCCTCCAGCTGCAAATTGCCAAGATCGTCCAGCACCAGGGCATGGGGGGCATGACGGCCCCAGGCCACCACCTGTTGCAACAGACGCTTTAGCAGCGCCGGATCATGGGCCTCAGCGTCATTCCTCTGGCTGCTTGCAAGCGGGGTACTCAGCAGCAATTCACCGTTTCTGGGGGTCAGAAAGAGGGGATAACCATCGATCCGCAGATGGTACTTTCCCTGTGCGTCGGCAATAAAAGGCCCTTGGCCAAGGTTTGCGGCCAATCGATTCAGTAGCGTTTGCATAGTTCCTCGGGCTATCTAGGGCGCAGGAGGCTGCCAGTAGAAGTGATCCTGACCCAGGGCAATGCCCCGGCCGGCCAGCCACTCATGCAGGGTTAGGGCTGCCTCATCCTGATGGGGCAGAGCCTGCAGGGCATGCCAGAATGTGCCGAGCTCGAGCGGTACCGGCATCAGGTGAACCGGGTCCCCCTCCTTGCTCGTTTGCGCATACCAAGCAGGCCAGGCCAGCTGGAGACGTGTCTCACAATCAGTCTGCAGCCGGGTTAGCTCCTGCTCGCGCTGGTTCAACTGCTCAAGCTGATCGGCGATCCGGCTCTCCAGATCCGCCGGTACATCGACCACGGTCTGCCAGAACACAGCCTGGGCATTGAGCTGGCGGCGCATCACCTGCAACTGCTCCAGTTCGTTAAGCCAGGCGCCGTAAAGTGGTTCAAGACGCTGAACCCACCAGCGGTGCAAGGGATAGAGCACCCAGTGCCACAGCAAGGGACGATCCGCCAGATTGATGCGGTCCCCCAGCTGCTGCATCCAGTCACAACGCTCACTGCCTGCCAGCCGCAAGATCTGTTGCAGCTCCTCACGCGAGACGGCCAGCGCGGCATCGAGACGGCGCTGAAACCAGATGGAGCCCAATAGGCTCTCCAGTCGGGTTCTTGGCAACAGTCGTTGCAACAGGGCCATCTGCTGCGAAGTGATCACGCCGGCATCCTGATAACGGAGCACAGACAGCTGGCCGACCAGACGATCCCGACTCAGGGTATCTGGCTGGACAACGGTAACCCGACGACCTGCAAACAGGCCCTGGTTAGGTGAATGGTGATCTTGCTGACTCATGCTATGCCTTGCTCATCTTGCTGCGGGCAATAATGGAATGATGTTTCGATATGCTGGCTATTCTATCCATTGCCTCGCTCCGCGGCTTATAAAAAACGTCAGATTATTTTAGTCCGGCGTTAATCTGTGCCGTGTCGGGCACGGCTTGGCGTACAGCCAAAACGACGACGATAACTCTGGGTAAAATAGGATTGGCTGGAGAAACCGGCCTCCATCGCAATATCGACGATGCTCATTTCACTATTGAGTAATAACTGATGAGCGAAAAGGATCCGCCTTTCACTGATCCAGGCGCGTGGAGAAACACCATATATCGAGCCAAACAGCTCCTTGAAAGTGGTCAATCCCATGCCGAACTCTTTGGCGAATTCGCTGAGCTTCCACTCCATCAGATAATGCTTTTCCATAAACTGTTGCAACCGCTCGACCTGGCGATTGCTCAGCTGGCGCAAAATTGACATCAGTTGAGGCCCCTGTTCGCCAAACGCGAGCAGAAACAGCAACTCTTCGGTGCGTAATTGGGCCAGTGCGGGGGGATGTTCATGTTCGGTCAACCCGCGCAGCCCCTGAATACATTGGGTCAGCAAGGGGGATGAGTGAAACGGCAACAGCGTGGGGGCCATCCCCTCCAGCCGGGGGACTTCACTCAGCAGTGAACCAAAACGTTGCAAGAAGCCTTGCAAAAAGGAGTTTGACAGAGGTAGCCAAAGCAGGCGGCAGGGGCCGTCACCGGTACAGACCGCGTAGTTGCCACGGCGCACGAACAGAAGTTCGTTGGGGGATAATTCATAGGTATCGGTACAGTCCTGCCACTTCATCGATCCTTCCAGGAGAATATAAATTCCCTCTTGCGGATGTTCGATAACGTTAAAAGCAGACATGCACCACTGGAGCAGGGCCATATCGCCCTTCTCTGTGGTAGTAATGCCCTTCATGTTTTATTTTCCTGAATCTGCGTGTAGTACCAGTAACACCTCCGGAAGCGGGTCGCTCTCGGGTGCTTTATTATTGCTGTTATTTTTATTTATTATTTTGTAATCAAGTCATTCGCTGGTGAATTCAAAAATTAATCACCATTGAAATGAGGGGGGATCCTACAACAGTCACAAGCAGAAAAACCAGCCTAAAATTAGAGCTAACACACTATTTATCCAGTGCAACGACTCATACTTAATGGTGTGCTTACAGCAAAAGATACTTCGTTACAAAAAGAAACCTTCAATCTTAACTGACAAATTAATAAATGATTGATTTAAGGCTTTTTATTTAAACACAATCATTACTGACATTGTGGATAACAAGCTTTTGGCTGCAATTGAATAACCATTTTTTTGTCATTAAAAATCTTAAAAACTTTCTGCTGACTCATTGCCTGTACCGCGGAGCCATCTATAAATCGCAAGCGGGCCCGCAGATAGATCTCCCCTTCCGCCAGTTGCAGAGGGGTCAAACGCAGATCAAACAGCAATGGCAGCATGGTCACCTCATAACGGGTGGCTGCCACTTGCAACGGACGCCCCCCGATCACACTGAGCACAGCCACCTCCACTGTCGCCGGACGTGGCAAGGCTTGCGGGAAATGCACCTCGCCCTTGAGTTGTTGTTGCGATGGCTTCAGCTCCGGGGTGGTGACACAACCGGCCAGCATGGCCGACAACATCAGTGCCAGCAGACCTCTCATAACACCCGGATCCGCCGTTCACTCAGCGGTGTGTGCTCACCCTGTTGCAGTCGCTGCAGCGTCAGCTCCTGGACCTGATTGAGGGTAATGGAGCGTCGCAGCAGTGCCGACAGGGGAACCTGGCTCGCATTGGCTGACCGGGCACTCACGGTTCTGCCTGCAAATGCCCCCACCTTGCCCGCCTCTGCCCCATGCAGGGCCAGCGCGCCTTGTGATTCCTGAATCTTCATGGTTATACCCGCACTCCCATCACCTGATCACTGCTGCCTACTTCCCGAGTACCGGGTTGCAGCAACTCCTGCCAGAACTCGGCATGCTCCAGCATGCTGGCGAGACTCTCTTCAAAGTGCGCCAGGGTCAACCGGCTTGCCGCCATCTGGCGATAGAGTTGCACCGTCAGACTCTCTTCATCGAAGCCGAAGTGAAGATTGAACTGATACCAGTGACGATTGAAGCTGGCCAATTGACGGAAAATCCCCTCGCCCACCTGATGCAGCTCGGCCACGTCAGCCTGCAACACCAGCTGATCCCGCTCCGGCACCAGGATCAGGCTGAGTTGCAACTGCTCGTCAAAGCAGAGCGCCGCAACCCCCTCCTGATTCAGAGCCAGAGATGGCAAACCATATTTGGTGGCAAATTCAGCGAGCAGTCGATTGATGATGACAGTTACATCCATGATTTCCTCCAGCAGAGAGGAAGAGATGTTAGCCTGCCACCGCCATGCGGGCTGTCACTCAAGGGCGGCACTTTTAAGAAAAATGGCCGGAAAAAACAAAAAGGCGCCCCAGTGGGCGCCTTGGTTACCATGGCGTTTATGCAACGCCGAATGCCGCTTTCCAGGCCTGATTCTGGCTCTGGGAATACTGCTGCATCAGTTGCAGCAGATCTTTCATAAAGTTGGCATTGAAGGACATATTGTCCTCGGCCTTCTGCTTCTCGGTCTGACTGATAGTCGCCTCGACCTCGTCTTCTTTCGCATTGGCCTGGCTATCACCCTGCGCCACCTGCACCGCAGAGTTGCTCATTTGCCCCACAGACTGGGTTACAGTGTTGAACACCTGACCCCGTTCGGAAGTGCGAGCAAATTTCTTGTCCAACAATCGGCTCGCATTACTGTCTGCAACTTGATCCTGTTTCCAGACTTTGCCCACATCAGCGCGGTCAACCTGTTGGCCCTGCTTGCTCAAGCTATCAACCTTGGCGTCAATCAAGGCCTCGCGACCGGCAATCTTGCCATCAAGGGATTGTTGCTGCTTGATAGTCTTGGCGCCCTTGCCCAGGCTGATCCCGCCCATAATGGCAGAGAACCCCGCCATCACGCCGGAGACCACCGCCATGGCGATCATCAGCTTGGCGCCGTGGCGCATCTCGTCAACCTGTGCCTGCTGGTTGCTGATGACCAGCTTGTTCTCGATATCCCGAACCTGTAACCCCTCCTCACGGGCCTGACGGGCCAGTTTGAACAGCAAGGACATCATATCCATCGCACTGTCCAGCTGCGCAACCATCTGGGTCACCCCTTTGGTATCGAAGGGGATGGAGGGACGTGGCAGAGTAGGAACGCTCTTGTTCTCTGCCCCTTGCGAACGGGTCGAAGCGGCGGCCTCATGGGCAGTGGTCGCACTGCGAACCTGCTGCGGCTCACCGGCCAGCACCTCGGTCAGCGGGGCGGTACGGGTCACACTATTTGCATAATCACTGTTAATCATGGTCGGTACTCCTTAGATAGCGGCAGGTCTGCGGGCCAGGTTGTTCATCATGTCGCCCTTGGCATTGATCATCTGGAAGATCATCTCCATGGTCTGCTGGAACGCCTCGATCATCTGGGCTATCGCCTCCTTGAGCTTGTCGATGACCCCTTGCAACTCGGTCATCTCGATCTTGCTCAAGGCAAGATCAGCCTGAGCATCGAGCGACTCGGACTCTTTCGCCGACTGGACCGTTTTGGCCACGCCACTGCTCACATCAATGAGGATATCGGCACCCTGGGTGGCCATCTTGGCCACTTTCGCCACCTGACTGGTCACTTTCACCGCTTCAGCGGTTGCTTTGGCACCAAATTTGGCGGCCACTTCACCCGCCTTGGCAACGATTTTGGCGGTAACATCCGCAACCTTGCCACCAATCTTGGCGCCCAGTTTGGCAATCGCACCGCCAATGGTCGCGCCGAAACTGACCGCGGCCGAAATCACTGCCAACGCAATCTCTATCCCCATCAGGGCTGGCCCCAGCTTCTCCATCACCTCCTTGGAGATAAGGCCATCAGCGGCAGCCTGCTGCACAGCCATGTTGACCACGCCAACGACGCCAGCTGCGATCATCAGGGCACCGGCGGCAGCACCAATCCCGGTTGCCACCATGATGGCACCGATCACCAGCGAGGCGATGGCACTGATCCAGCCAAAAATTTTGCCAAAGATACCGGCCTTCTTGGCCTCCTGAGCACTCTCTTCTGCCTCTTTGATCTTCGCCTGGTTCTCGCCGATCTTCTTCTCGTTCAGCGTGCGAGCTTGTCGGATATCATCAAGCTTCAGCTTGGTCTGGGTCTTCTCCAGATCGCTGGTGAGCTTGCCCAGCTCAATCTCGAACGCTTCGGGCGAGGTAAAGGCTGCTGTCACCAACCCGGTGGTGTGCGGCAGAATCAAGCGGGTGTTCTCTTTCACCGAAGCCACCAACTTGCCGATTTCACCAAGTTGCTGCGCACTGACCTGGCTATTGCTTACCGCCAGTGGTGCGTTTAGCGAGACCCCTGACTTGCGGGCCTGACCGGCGACTTGCACCGTGGCGGCATCGAGCCGTGTTTCACTGCGAGGTTGGGTTACGGGCACCAGGCCCGCAACATCACCTGTGTTTCCCAGCGGGGAAACCTGTCTTTCATTGCTGATCGGGTTCATCTTGCAGATCCCTTCTGATTGCGATGGCTTCCAACATAACCTTGGCGCTTGCCGCCAGGTCTGCCTGCTGGGGATCTGTGTCCGCCAGCAGTCGGGCCGAGTGGAAGCCACTCTCGGCCCCGTTCAAATCACCTTGTTGCAGCCGGCACTCGGCAGCATGAAACGGGAAACGGGGATCTTTCAGGTCGAGCATGGCGCCAAAGCTGTAGCTTTGAACCGCCGTTTCAAACTCCCCCATCGCCTGACGGCAGGCACCCAGCCCGAGGAAATAACGCGGCTCGTAGTGATCCAGCATGCAGAGGGCCTGGAAGATCTTGTGAGCATCCTCCCACTTGCCGGCCTGATACTGGCCAAAGGCCAGGGCATAGAGCTGCTCCAGGGTGTCGCCCGAGATATCCTGCAGCATGGCCAGGGTGCCACCGTCAGCCATAAAGGCTTCCAGCTCTGCTTCATATTCCGGGGTCAGGGTGGTGTCGGTCTGCATGATCTCTCCTCAAATTGCGCCAAGAATGTCGCGCATGATGCTGTCGTATTTCTGGATAAAGCGGTTGAGTGCCTCGATGGCAGCGTTGTAGCGCGAGCTGACGTCGTTGAGGCGGGTGGTCTTTTCACTGACCTGATCGTTGAGCGGGCGAGAACGGTCGCTCACACTGGTGGAGAAGTTACCAAGCTTGTTGTTGTCCTTGTCATAGCTGTAGCTGGCTTCGATATTTTTCATCGCACCGCTCTTCTTCTGCTCACTTTCGAGGAACGCTTTAACTGTGATGACCTGCGTGGCTACGATCTTCTCAAAATTGGCTTTTTTACGCTCATAATCGGCCTTGGCCTCCCCCAGCGTTTTGGGGTCGAGGCTGGCAGACGTTACTTTTTCCAGCTCATTTTTAGCGTTGGTGAAATCTTGCTGTGCTTTTTGCACCGACCCATCGGTAAACATTTTTGACAACAGTTTGAACTCTGACCCATCCATAAATTCGGCCAGAGACTGATAGCCATAGAGCTTGTAATCCAGCAGATTGAAATTGGTGTTGAAGGTCTGGCTGGATGCCGCAGAGAGCACCTTGTTGATCTCGGACTGGATCACCCCGTAGATCTTCAGCTCACCGGTCATCTCTGCAAGCTCGTCCCGCAGCCCTTTACGCTGGTTGTCCTGAAACGCCATCACCCCGGTAAAGGTCGTGATGAGATCGTCATCGATGCGATTCATGGTCAGCGCACTGAGGGAGAGCAGCATAAATTCAGGGACGGTCCAGTGGGTGACTGGCGGGGTTTGTTTTGCTCCCCGCTCGATCATTCCCTTGATGGCGGCAATGGCCGCATCTTGCCCCCCCCGGAACTGGCCCTGCGCCCAGACTCCGTTGATCGAGGCGGGATCCGTCAGATAGGCAGCCAGCAACTTCTCCAGCTGCTCCTTGCTCAGCGCAGTCGATGAGTCAGCACTGATGGTGATTTTGCCCTTGAGCAGATCGACCAGTTCGGTCAACTTGGGGTTTTTATGGCCCGGCAATGCGTCCAGCGCTTGCCCATCAAGCCAGCCGACGAACGCACCAGGGTTGGTGTTGTAGTCAGGGATAGTGCTCATCACGACTCCTTAAATCATCAGTCCGCGCATCATGGTGGGACGGCGACTCTTGCGGCCCTCTCCCGGCTGTGCCGGCAGTAACGCCTGTCTGCGCTGGATCTCTGCCAGCAACTCCTGCTCGGCCACGGCCACTTGCTCGGTCGGTGCATCGAACAGCAGCTGACAGGTCTGATCCGAGAGGGCTAGGCCAGCCAGCATCTCTTGCAACAGGGCATTGCGGTGATCGCTGTCGGCAATGGCCTGCTCTGCTTGCGAAATGGTCTCGCTATGGTCGGCAAAACGCGGTTGTTTCATCTTGGCTCCTATTCTATGAGGCCCTTTTGGACATGCCTGTCACGCAAGGCCGTGCTTTTGTCGTTTTCGCATATCCCGCAGGGAACAGACTTGCTCGGCTGCCAGCATGAACCAGCCGGACTCGGGTTCGCAGGCTCCCGTCCAGCGCAAGTAGAAGCGGCCAAGCCGCTCACCGCTCAGGCTACTGCCGCGAAAGACATCGACGTTGCCGTAGAGGAAATGACCCGGCCCGAGTACAGCCAGAGTGGCTTCGGCCAGCAGATAAAGGGCGGCAAAGGGGTTGGCCAGTCCGGCCCGCTCCTCCTCACGGCGCACCAGCAGGATCCAGACCCGTCGGGTCGCAGGATCAAAGCGCCAGGCGAGATAAATTTGGCGATAGCAGAAAGCGTGGCCGAGCTGGATGGGGGTTGCCCCCAGATAGTGAGGTACCACCGCCACTCCCCTGGCTTGCAGCCAGGGGATCAGGGGGTCAGAGGTTAACGGGTCCCCCCTCACAGGCAGACCCTCCCGAGGGGCTGGATATTGATCTGCTGGGTCAGCTCCTGATAGGAGAGCACCGGCAGGGCGTGGTAATCCCCCTCGATGAGCTTGCGCACATAGCGGCGGATATCCATGGAGACGATGAGCACCGGCTTGTTCTGCATCTGGGCCAGATCACCGACGGTATGGCGCACCTGATCGAGGAAGCTCTGGGTAATGGTGGGATCGAGCGCCAGATAGCTGCCGGCGCTGGTCTGGCGAATGCCGCCGCGGATCTGCTCCTCCACCTGCTGATCGAGCAAATAAGCAGGCAAGATGTTGTTGCCGTTGGCGTACTTGTAGCAGATGTAGCGCTTGAGGCTGCTACGGATGTACTCGGTAAGCTGCACCACATCCTTCTCCTTCTGGCCCCACTCCACCATCGCCTCGAGGATGGCGCGCATGTTGCGGATGGAAATATCCTCCCCCACCAGCCGCTGCAAAATTTCGGTCATACGCTGCAGCGGGATGATGCGTTGCGCCTCCTTCACCAACTCGCCATAGCTCCCCTCCATCTGCTCCAGCAGGTAGCGGGTCTCCTGAATGCCGATAAAGTCCTCGGCATATTCCCGCAGCACATGGGATAGATGCCAGGTCACCACCTGATCGGTGGTGAGGGTGGCCAGCCGTGACTTCTCCAGCCGCTCCTGATGTTCATTAGCGACCCACAAGGTCGGTTTTCCCGGCAGCAACGGCGCCCCCTCTTCGTAGGGGATCCCCAGCAGATCGAGCTGGGAGGCGCTCTCCTGCACCAGCTGATGGCCCGGGCGCAGCAGACCGCGGGCGACCGGCACCTCCTGCAGTTGGATCAGGTATTCGCCAGGCCCCATCCCCTCGTTGAAACGCAGGTGAATCCCCGGGAAAGGCACCCCGAGATCGAGATAGAGGGCGCGACGCACCCGCACCAGTTCGTCGTTGAGGGCAATCGCCTCCAGCTCGGCCTGCAAAGCGGCATCCACATCGATCAGGAGCGGCACCGTCATGGCGAACTCCTCCTTCTCCCCCAGCTTGCCCCGCGGCTTGCTGCCCGGTTTTGGCTTGCTGCGGGCGGCGGGGGCTCCCGCCCCCTGCGCCAGCACGGCAGGAAGATCCTGACTGTTGCTGCTCTGCGCCTTGCGCTGACGCAAGCCGATAAAATAACCGCCTGCCGTGACGATGGCCGCCAGCGCAAAGAAGGTGATCATCGGGAAGCCCGGGATCAGACCAAACAGTACCAGCAGCAGACCACCTATCAGCAGCGCCTTGGGCTGGGCCACCACCTGGACGCCGATATCGGTACCCAGATCGGAAGACTCTTCGGAGGAGACCCGGGTGACGATAATCCCCGCGGTGATGGCGATCAGCAGCGCCGGCACCTGGGAGACCATGCCATCACCCACCGTCAGGATGGAGTAGAGCTGCAGCGCATCGGCGGCGGATAACCCCTTCTGGGTCACCCCGATGGTGACGCCGCCGAGGATGTTGACGAAGATGATGATGAGGCCCGCGATGGCATCCCCCTTCACGAACTTCATGGCGCCATCCATGGAGCCGAACATCTGGCTCTCCTTCTCGATGACCCCGCGGCGATCCCGCGCCTCGTGCACGTCGATCACCCCGGCGCGCATGTCACCGTCGATACTCATCTGCTTGCCCGGCATGGCATCGAGGGAGAAGCGGGCACTCACCTCGGCGACCCGTTCCGAGCCCTTGGTGATCACCAGAAACTGGACGATGGTGATGATGAGGAAGATGACGATCCCCACCACCAGATTGCCCCCCACCACGAAGTTGCCGAAGGTGTAGACGATCTGCCCCGCATCAGCCTGCAGCAGGATCATCCGGGTGGTACTTACCGACAAGGCAAGCCGGAACAGGGTGGTGATCAGCAGCACCGCCGGAAAGGCGGAGAACTGCAGCGGCGAATTGATATAAACCGCCATCATCAGCAGTACCACCGAGATGGTCATGTTGATGGCAATCAGGATATCGAGGGCCACCGGCGGTAGCGGCAAGACCATCATAAAGACGATGGCCAGCAGCAGGATCGCCAGCATGATGTCCTTGCGCTCGCCTATCCGGCGCAGCAGCTCAAGGGAGCGTTGATTCATTCTGCTCTTCCAGTTCGAGGTATTGTTGATAGGCAAAACGGGCTTCATCCAGCCGCCCTGCCAACTGGCAGGCCCGGCTGCGGCAGAGCCAGAGCGGGCCGTCGGCCTCCCCTTGCTGCATCAGCTGATCGACATGGGCCAGCGCAGCCTCCCCCTCCCCCTGTTTGAGCAGGGCCACCAGCAGGGTCCGTCGCCCTCCCTGATGGTCGGGGTGGATCTGCAGCAGGGCGGCCAGCAGGACGCACGCCTTGTCGGGGTGGCCATATTGCAGTTGCAACCAGCCGGTGAGCAGCAGCGCATCCTGCTGCTGTGACGTAAGCACCATGGTCATACCTTGTGCAGCAGATGAAGGGTCATCTGCATCAGTTGTTCATCGGCGTGCATCTCTTCAAGCAGCGCAGCGGCCGCTCGCAATTCTGGGCTCTGCCCCTCTGCCAGCACACTGCGCAGCCCCTGCATCGCCTGATTGAAGTCGACCGGTCGCAGCAAGTCGTGGAAGCCGCGATCCGGGGTGGCGAAATCGAGCAGCACCCGATCCGCCAGCCGCTCGGGGTAGAGGCGGCTGATATGGGGTTCGATGGACTGGCCATCGGGCAACAGGGCATAACGCCCCGGCAGGCTGCGCTCCTGATCGTCGAGGGAGATGGCGCTAAGCTGCTCGATCCCGATATGCGCGGCAGTGATCCGGCTCATGACGCCAGCACCTCTCGCTGCAGCCGGGTCAGGGTGGTCACTGCCTGATGGAGCTGGGGCAGAGTCACGGCCCGCTCATCGAGAGTGACGAAGAGGATCAGCTGATCCTCCCCCAACCAGCCGCTGCGCACCGGCAATGTCGGACCTTGCGCCGCGGCGGTCAGGGTCATGGCGCGGCGGATCGCCTCGCCACTCTGATGCCAGGGCACGGCGCGGGCCAACCAGAGGATCAGTTGCCCCTGATGGCGCTCCAGCTGCAGAGTGCCGCTCTGCTCCAGTTCAAGCTGGATCAGCGAATGGGGGTTATCCCCTATGGTGATGCCCAGATCCTGGCAAAACTGCACCAGCAGGGGTTCAATCCAGTTCATGACGACTCTCCAGACAACTCATCCTCTTCCCGCTCGATGGCGTTATCGAGCGCCCCCTGACAGCACTGCAACAGGTTCTGGCGCTGCTCCTCCTCACTGAACAGCTCCACCGGCAGCAGGCGGATCAGCCGCTTGAGCTCTTGATAGAGCAGCACCTGCTGGCGACAATCTGACAGCTCAAGAGCCACACCGACCTGCTCCACATCCCGCACGCTGGCCCAGCGTTTCTCCACCAGGGCGATCAGATCGCCCATCAGATCAGAAGGCCCGTATGCCATGGGCCGAGCCCTCCTTCACCCGTTGCCACAGCTCGTCCACTTGCGCCGAGAGAGTGTTGAGCAGCCGCAGCTTGTGCATGTCGCTCATCACCCGCTCCAACTTGACCGGGTCGAGCCAGCGCTGCTGGCTGTCGAGATCGGCGCTCAGGGCCTTCATCATGAAGCCGGTCACCTTCTCCAGCGCACCGTTGCCAAAGCGGCTGTGAATATCGCGCCAGGCGGCAGAGAGGGCACGGTAGTCCTGCACCGCATCGCGATAGAGATCCCGTAGATCCTGCTCGGCTCCCACGCCCGCTTTGGCCGCTTCGGCCGCGGGGCCGGTAATGCGCGCCCCCAGCACGATGGCACTGCCCTGCTCGTCCGCCAGCTTGGCCAGCGCCTGCTCCACCAGCGCCAGGGTGCCCTGCATCTCCGGTCGTCCGGCGAGGGCCTTGCGCGCCTGACAGAGCGCCTCGAACTGCTCGCTCACCTCCCCCGAATAGCTCTCGAGGTAGGCCAGCAGCTGGGAGAGATTGGCCAGCCGACCGCTGCCGAGGTGGCTCACCATCTCCTTGATCTTCTGCTGGCGTTCGAGCTCCGGCACTTTGTCGAGGTAGTCCCCGACCAGCGCCTCGATCTCGCTGATGCGGGCATGGCTGTCACTCAGCTTGCGCTTGGCGAGCGAAAGCTCAGCGCGCTCGGAAAAGACAAAGGTGAGCTCTTCGGCGGCATCGGCCAGCGACTGGGCGGCACTGGCCAGCACGACCCGCTCCCCCTGAAACTGTCCTCCCTGCAGGGGAGCCTGACGGGATGCGACCTCTGCTCCGCGCAGCTCGGGCTGGGCGGCAGGGGCATAGGGGTTGCTCTGGATAATGGCCATGGAAACTCCCGTGACGAATGGATTGACGAGGATGGCATTATAAAAATCGCCCTCGCCTCCCTATGCCAAAATCGGCCGTGAATTTTTAGCCCGCCCCCAACGGTTTTCTAAAAAGTCCCGACTCGCGCTGAAATCCCCGTAGCCCCCCCATCCCCTATAGTGGCCGCCAGTTTCAATGGCACAGATTGTTATGACCCTCTCCCTCGACCACATCCCCGACCAGCTTCGTCACGCCATCGACGAGTGCCGCCTGATCCAGATCCGTGGCCGGGTCACCCAGGTGACCGGCACCCTGCTCAAGGCAGTCGTCCCCGGGGTGCGGATCGGTGAGCTCTGTCATCTGCGCAACCCGGACAACACTCTCTCCCTGCAGGCAGAGGTGATCGGCTTTGCCCAGCATCAGGCTCTGCTCACCCCCCTTGGCGAGATGTTCGGCATCTCCTCCAACACCGAGGTGAGCCCGACCGGTGCCATGCATCAGGTCGGGGTCGGTGAGCATCTGCTCGGCCAGGTGCTCGATGGCCTCGGCAACCCCTTTGGCGGTGGCCATCTGCCGGAGCCCGAGGCCTGGTACCCGGTCTATCGGGATGCGCCCGCTCCCATGAGCCGCAAGCGCATCGCCGAGCCCATTTCGCTCGGTATTCGCGCCATCGACGGCCTGCTCACCTGCGGTGAGGGGCAACGGATGGGGATCTTTGCGGCCGCCGGTGGTGGCAAGAGCACCCTGCTGGCGTCGCTTATTCGCAGCGCCGAGGTGGATGTCACCGTGCTGGCGCTGATCGGTGAACGGGGCCGTGAGGTGCGCGAATTTATCGAAGCGGATCTGGGAGAGGAGGGTTTAAAAAAGGCCGTGCTGGTAGTGGCCACCTCGGATCGCCCCGCCATGGAGCGGGCCAAGGCGGGCTTTGTCGCCACCTCTATCGCCGAGTATTTCCGCGATCAGGGCAAGCGGGTGCTGCTGCTGATGGACTCCGTCACCCGTTTTGCTCGTGCCCAGCGAGAGATTGGTCTGGCCGCTGGCGAGCCGCCGACCCGACGGGGCTATCCGCCGTCGGTGTTTGCCGCCCTGCCCCGCCTGATGGAGCGCGCCGGTCAGTCAGACAAGGGCTCCATCACTGCCCTCTATACCGTGCTGGTAGAGGGGGATGACATGACAGAGCCGGTCGCTGACGAGACCCGCTCCATCCTCGATGGTCACATCATCCTGTCGCGCAAACTGGCGGCGGCCAACCACTATCCGGCCATCGACGTGCTGCGCTCCGCCAGCCGGGTGATGAACCAGATCATCGAGCCCGAGCATCAGGCTCAGGCAGGTCGACTGCGCAGCTGGCTGGCGAAATATGAAGAGGTGGAGCTGTTGCTACAGATCGGCGAATACCAGAAAGGGCAGGACAAGGTAGCCGACGAGGCGATCGCCCGCATCGAGACTATTCGCCAGTGGCTCAGGCAAGGCACCCATGAACCCAGCTCACTGCCGGAAGCCCTCTCGACTCTGGAGGCGCTGACCCGATGATTGGCCGCCTGCAACGAATAAAAGACCTGCGGCTGGATCGGGCCGAGCAGCAGCTCGCCGCCCAGCAGGCTCGGGTGCAACTCGCCCGCGTTCGCCAACGCGAAGCGGAGCAGGAGAGTCTCGACTATCGCCAGTGGCGCCTTGCCGAAGAGGATCGGCTATTTGCCATCTGTCAGGCGGAGCAACTCGATCGCAAGGGGCTCAAGGCGTGGCAACAGCAAGTGGCGCTGCTGCGGGAGAAAGAGGCCCAGCTTGAACAAACTGCCGCCGAGCAGGCCGAGCGGGTCGCCGAAGAGCGCATCCGCTTGCAGGAGCGCCAGCAGGCGGTACACCGAGCCCGCCAGCAGCAACAGAAATTTGCCGAACTACACCGTCAGGAGCAGGCCTCACAGCAAGCCCTGCGTGACTACAACGAAGAGCAGGAACAGGAAGAGTTCCGCCAGCAGAGCAGGATGTAACGAGTCATGAACCGAATTCTCCCGATACAGGACACAGTGACAGCCCGGGGCGATACCCAGATGGCTGAAGCCAATCGGTCGCAACAGCAGCGTTTCGAGCAGGCGATGCGGCTGGATCAGAACCTCAAAGAACGCGGCCACAACCCGCAGCCTGATGGTAAAGGGCAGATCCGTCATTCACAGAGAGTGACGGACGGCCACCCCTTGCCGCAACAGAATATCTACCGCGCGCCCTCAGAAGCTGGCAAGCAAGTTCCCCTACGCCACACGACCAAAGACACGCAGCCTGACAACAAAGAAATCACATCAAAACAACAGCGGCAGGGGAGCGAGCAAACCAACCCGCAACAGCTAACATTCACGCTCTCTAACGGAGATCAGAGCCAGCGCCTTACTGATGAGCGAGTGGCAGCAACAGATATCTCAGCTAAAGAAAGGCACGACAAACCCACTTTTGCTGCACATTCTGGCGCTGAAGTGCTCGACACAAACCCGATAGCGGTAACGGACAACACACCACTCGTGCCACCAACCATTGCACCAATGAATGCAATAACACTGACGCTTGATAAGGCTCGCGCATCTCGTCAACAAACCAAGCACACACAACTCACTGCACAGGACAACGAACAGCGCCCCCCCATACTGACGATAACAGCTAATCCGGCCGCACTGAGGCCAACAAATACCAGCAGCGATGTAATTTCGACGCACCTCAACGAGTCTCTGCCGCTCACCGAGGGGGTTGGGAGCAAGCTCACCGCGCAACCGGAGAGCATGCAAAGAGATCCAGAGACAAGCTTGCTTGAAAGCTCTGCCGATTTGGGGCTAACCGCCATTATTACCCAGCCCTATGGTCATGTTGCCCAAGCCACGCTGACTGAAAACGAGTGGCTTGAAGAACAGCATCCAGTCATTGAGGCTTATGAGGCAAGCAGCGCCAACCCGATACATACCCTCGCCAATACCACGCCACATCTACTGCCATTGGCAACGGACAGCGAGGCGATAACTCCCAAACTAACCCCCCCCCAGCCAACTGAGGTCGGTGAACAGGTAGCTCAACTTGACGCAGAAATACCACCGCTGGTGGCACTCAAGCCAGTCACTACAGGTGAAACAGCCCCAAAAAATGAGCTCTTTGCCAACCCGACTATCTGGGGCGCTCCCCTTGCCGTTACCCCCGGGGATCTGCAGCTCGCCCGGCTGGCACCTGCCGAAAGTAATCGGGAAATGGGTCAGCTGCTGGAGCGACTGGCGGTTGATATCTATCAGGAGCTGGGCCGCCCGGAGCGTCCGCCGCTGCTGCGCCTGACGTTGCCACAGCTGGGCGATCTCTCCATTCGTATCGCCCATCAGGGTGGCGAGCTGCAGATCGAGATTCTGGCAACCAGCGAAGGGCAACTGCTGCTCAATCAGGGGCGCAGCGATCTGGTCGACCGCCTGCAACGGCTCTATCCCGGCGAGCGGGTCGCCCTCGATCTCTTCGGCCAGCCTGACAGTGAGCAGGGCTCACGCCATAAACGATCCATCTACGAAGAGTGGGATGCCGACGCATGACACCGATTGCCCTCACCTCTGCCTCGCTGACGGAGTTGACTTTACAGCAGACCCTGAGCCAATACCGCCAGCACTTTGGCTGGAGTGGCGGCGAGCTTCTCCTCGCCATCGGTTTGCCACCTGCGACACTCGATACCCGGCTGCAACTGCAGTGGCAGGGGCTCTCTCTGCCGCTGTTGTGCCACGGCGCTGAGCTGGCGCACTGGCTGGCGCCGGATCTACAACAGGCGGCGCTGTTCAGCCTGCCCGAGCCGCTGCAACTGGCACTGATCGAACGGCTGGGACAACCCCTCGGTGGCCTCAGCTGCTCGGCGCTGACCCGACCGGAGAGGAACGTTCAGACCGGCGAGCCCGCGCTGCAACTGCTGTTGCAACGGGAGGGGGCCAGTCTCACTCTCTGGCTGCCGCAGCCCGAGCCATTGCTGAACAAGCTGCCACCACGGCCACGGCAGCAGCGGTTGCCGTTGCCCCTCATCCTCTCCCTGCAGTGGGGCGAGATGGGGCTGACCATGGATGAGCTCGCCACCCTCGCTATCGGCGATGTGCTGCTGCCGCCACCCGATCCGCAACTCGGCCAGCAACTGCTGATCTGCGTGGAGGGCCGCCCCTTTGCCTACTGCCAACCCCATCAACAACATCTGGAACTGACTGCCATGCATAATGCTGCCTCCGCTGAACCCTTCGGCCCGACCGAACTGGATCAACTGCCGATCCAGGTGAGCTTCGAAGTGGGCCGCCAGACGCTGGACTGGCATACCCTCACCAGCCTGCAACCGGGCGCCCTGATCGATCTTGGCACGCCCCTCGATGGCGAAGTGCGCATCATCAGCAACGGCCATTCGCTGGGAGTGGGCCGACTGGTGGAGATCCAGGGGCGCCTGGGGGTAAGGGTCGAACGCCTCGACAACGAGTCACAGTCATGATCCAGTTGCCAGACGAGCTAAACCTTATCGTCGGGCTGGCGCTGCTGGCCCTGCTCCCCTTTATCGCCGTGATGGCCACCTCCTTCGTCAAGCTGGCGGTGGTCTTCTCGCTGCTGCGCAACGCCCTCGGGGTGCAGCAGATCCCCCCCAACATGGCGATGTACGGGCTGGCGATCATTCTCAGCATTTATGTGATGGCGCCGGTCGGCTTTGCCACCCAGGATTACCTGCGCCAGAACGAGGTGTCGCTGGCCAAATCCGAATCTGTGGAAAAGTTCCTCGATGAGGGGATTGCCCCCTACCGCGACTTTTTGAAAAAGCAGATCAAACCGCGGGAGCACGCCTTCTTTATCGATAGCACCAAGCAGCTCTGGCCCAGCAAATATGCCGACCGGCTGGAGCCCGACAGCCTGCTGATCCTGCTGCCCGCCTTTACCGTGAGCGAGCTGAGCCGCGCCTTCGAAATCGGCTTTCTGATCTACCTGCCCTTTATCGCCATCGACCTCATCATCTCCAACATCTTGCTGGCGATGGGGATGATGATGGTCTCCCCCATGACCATCTCGCTGCCCTTCAAGCTGCTGCTGTTTGTGCTGCTCGATGGCTGGGCCCGCCTGACCCACGGGCTGGTCATCAGTTACGGAGGTTAGGATGAGTCACGCCGATATCCTTCACTTCACCAGCCAGGCGCTCTGGCTGGTACTGATCCTCTCCATGCCACCGGTACTGGTAGCGGCGCTGGTGGGCACCCTTGTCTCTTTGCTGCAGGCGTTGACCCAGATCCAGGAGCAGACCCTGGGCTTTGTCGCCAAGCTGATCGCCGTGGTGATCACCCTGTTTGCCACCACCGCCTGGCTGGGGAACGAGCTCTACAGCTTTGCCGACATGGTGCTGTTCAAGGTGCCGCAAATCCAATGACACTGGAGAGCCTGCAGGCCCAGATGCTGGCCTATACCCTGCTGCTGCCGCGCTTTATCAGCTGCTTCGTGATGCTGCCGGTGCTGAGCAAACAGATGCTGGGGGGGGCGATGATCCGCAACGGGGTGGTCTGCTCGCTAGCGCTCTACGCCTACCCCACAGTCGCCGACACCTTGCCGGATCAGATCGACGGCATGGCGCTGGCCATGCTGATCGCCAAGGAGGTGCTGCTCGGCCTGCTGATCGGCTTTGTCGCCGCCATCCCCTTCTGGGCCATCGAGGCGAGCGGGTTTCTGATCGACAACCAGCGCGGTGCCGCCATGGGCTCCCTGTTCAACCCGAGTCTCGGCAGCCAGACCAGTCCCACCGGCCTGTTGCTGACCCAGACCCTGATCACCCTCTTCTTTGCCAGCGGTGCCTTTCTCGCCCTGCTGGCCGCCCTGTTCCAGAGCTACATCAGCTGGCCGGTGGCGCACTTTTTCCCCTCCATCGACGAGCAGTGGGTCAACTTTTTCTACAGCCAGTTCAGCCATATGTTGCTGCTCTGCGCTTTGCTGGCGGCGCCGCTCTTGATCGCCATGTTTCTGGCCGAATTCGGGCTGGCGCTGATCAGCCGCTTCGCCCCTTCACTTAACGTCTTCGTGCTGGCGATGCCGATAAAAAGCGCCGTCGCCAGCCTGTTGCTGGTCATCTACATCAAGCTGATGATGGATCACGCCTATCAACAGGTGCTGGCGGTGATGGAGCCGCTGCAACTGCTGATCCCCATTCTGGAGGCGCGATGAGCGGCGAGAAGACCGAACAACCCACCCCCAAAAAGTTGCGGGATGCCCGCCAGAAGGGGCAAGTGGTCAAGAGCAAGGAGGTGGTCTCCACCGCCATCATCCTCAGTCTGGTGGGCATGCTGATGGCGATGTCCGACTACTACCTCGAACATCTGGGCAAGTTGATGATGATCCCGGAATCCCACATCAACCTCCCCTTTACCCAGGCGCTCAACCATGTGGTGGAGAACCTGATGCAGGAGATGGCCTATCTCTGCATTCCAATCCTCGCGGTCGCGGTGCTGGTGGTGCTCGCCTCCCACTTCGCCCAGTACGGTTTTCTGCTAAGCGGTGAATCCATCAAGCCCGATATCAAGAAGATCAATCCGGTGGAGGGGGCCAAAAAAATCTTCTCCATCAAGAGCCTGATGGAGTTCGTCAAATCCCTGCTCAAGGTGAGCCTCCTGAGCCTCTTGGTGTGGGTCACCATAAAGGGCAATCTGCAGGCGATGCTCCAGTTACCCGGTTGTGGCATGAGCTGCATAACTCCGGTGCTGGGGGGCATGCTGGGCCAGCTGATGGCGGTTTGCGCCATGGGCTTTGTAGTGATCGCCATCGCTGACTACGCCTTCGAACACTACCAGCACATCAAGCAGCTCAAGATGAGCAAGGACGAGGTGAAGCGGGAGTACAAGGAGATGGAAGGGAGCCCGGAGATCAAGAGCAAGCGCCGCCAGTTCCATCAGGAATTGCAGTCGAGCAACATGCGCGCCGACGTCAAGCGCTCCTCGGTCATCGTCGCCAACCCGACCCATATCGCCATCGGTATCCGCTACGAGCGGGGAGAAACCCCGCTGCCAGTGGTGACCCTCAAGTTCACCGATGCCCAGGCGCTGCAGGTACGCAAGATTGCCGAAGAGGAGGGGATCCCGGTGCTGCAACGCATTCCACTGGCCCGTGCCCTCTATCGGGATGCCCAGCTCAACAACTACATTCCCGCCGACCAGATCGAGGCGACCGCCGAGGTTCTGCGCTGGCTGGAGCAGTGGCGCCATAGCGAAGGGCCACAGTGGTAGGGCAGTACGCTGCCCGCCTGGCCAAACAAACTGCGCAACACACGAAAAACTGACAAATCCCCGACCGCTCCCTGATATAGCGCGCCATCACGGCTCGGTATCATCTCCTTATCGTCAACCCTGTCGGGAATCACATCATGGCCTTACCAGCAATCGGTGGACACATTCACCTCAACCGCCCAGCATCGCCCCAGCAGACAGAGGCCAGCCCGCTGCTGGCCAAGGGTAACAAGCTGTTCGAGCAATCCGTCAAGCGCGGCATCGGCCACTTCCAGAGCAGCGATCTCAAGCAGGTCATCAGCGCCCTGCGCCAGTTGCAAAGCGCTCCTGATAGCGGCAAAGCACAGCGGGTGCAGGATGCGATCCAGCACTGGGAGCAGCACCACCCCAAAGAGGTGGCAGCACGCAGCGCTCGTCTGACCGAACTGAAACAGGCGCTGGCAGAACAGGGGGCCATCACCAGAGCCGCCCCGCGACATGAACCGAAAGTGATGGCGGGTGGCACCCAGGCCCTGCTGCAAAAGAGCATGGCCGGACTGGAAAAACTGGGCAGCTACGCCTGCACCGACGCCCAGACCTTTGTCCAGCCCAACAACCCGAGCTATCAGAAGATCATCGGCAAACTCAACGCCTTCGGGCAGGATCCCCAGCGCCTGGCGGCCAACCAGCGCGCCAACAACAGCGCCAATATGGCCGCCATCCAGATAACCAGAAACAAGCAGCCACTCTCGTTACGTACCATGGAAAACATCGCCAAGGCGGTGGATGACGCCAAGGCCGGTTGCTGCTCGACCCTGGCCTATTCGGCGGCGGCCGAACTGCTGCGCCACAACAGTGACCAGCGGATCGAAGTGCTGGCCCATCGTGGCGCACAGGGGCACGCCCAGACCCACTGCTTTGTGGTGATTGGCCGTGCCGAGGGGAGCGAACTTACCAAGCCGGAAAGCTGGGGGCCACACGCCAAGGTAGTCGACCCCTGGGCCGCCACCATAGGGGCGCCACTGGTCGGTACCCCTGCCCGCCCCCCTATCGCCAACCTGTGGCCGCCCACAGAGTCGGTCTTTGATAACACCCATCGGGAGGATTAATGATGTTCCATGCCATGCTATCAACCCTCGTTCGCCAGCTATCCCTGCCGCAGGAGTGCCTGCACGAAGAGGGGCTGGATCTGCAGGCAGGCCCCTTCAGCCTCCATATTCGCGAGCGGGATCAACTGGTGACCCTGTTTATTCCGCTGGGGGATATCCAGACCCCCTCCCTCGCCGCCATGGCCGACTGGCCTGTGCTGCAACTCAGTAGAGACAGCGAGCAGAGCACCCTGCTCTGGTGTCGCGAGTGGCTGGACAAGCTGGATGTGGATCTCCTGACCGATATGGTCAGCCGCATGTTGCATCAGGCTGAAGCCCTGACCCAAGGCACTGCACTAGCAGCTACCGAGCTCAGCGAGCCCGCAATCGAACCAGCCATGTCACGCCCGAACAGCGCTATCCCGACGACCATTCGCGCCTGATTTCGGCGTCTGCTCATAAGGGAAAACAGCGCAACCATAACGGGGCCATCACTGATGGCCCCGTTATGTTTTTCACGTTGAATGGATTTGCTCTACCCCACCTCCCCCAGTGCGCCGATCAGGGCGTCGAGCCCTTGGTCAACCTTCGAGCGCGGGCAGCCGACGTTGAGGCGGATATAACCGTTGCCTTCGGGGCCGTAGGTGTCGCCGCGCATGATGGCGACCCGGTATTTCTCCACCAGCAAGGTTTGCAGCGCATCCATCCGTTTGGTGGAGTCGATGCCAAGACCGCGCAGGTCAATCCAGGCGAGATAGGTTCCCTCGGGCACCCGATAGTCGATGGCGGGGAAGGCGGCGTTGAGCCGCGCCGCCACATGGGCGAGATTGCCGTGCAGGTAGGATTTGAGCGCATCGAGCCAGCCAGCGCCGTCCCGATAGGCACTGATATGAGCCAGCACCCCGAGAATGGGGGGCGATGAGAGACCGTGGGCCGCCTTGAGCCGTTGCAGATAGGCGGCCCGCGCCGCTGCGTTGGCGATAAAGGCATAGGCGCCGCCAAGGGCGGGAATATTGAAGGATTTCGAGCCCGAGCTCACCAGCGCCCAGTGGTCATCCGGCGCCACCTCGCTCCACGGCAGATAGCGGGCAAAGCTCACATCCATATGGATGTCGTCCGAGATGACCTTGACCCCGTGGCGCTGGCAGATGGCGGCCATCCGGCCGAGTTCATCCCGCGTCCAGACCCGGCCGGTGGGATTGTGGGGGCTGCAGAGCAGCAAAATCCGGCAATCGGGGCGAGCCGCTTGCTGCTCGAAACATTGCCAGTCGATCTGGTAACTCCCCTGCTCTTTTTTAAGCGGGCATGGCAGCAGCACCCTGTCGTTGGCTGCCAGCATATTGCCGAAGGCATCGTAGGCGGGGGTATGCACCAGCACCCCCTCCCCCGGCGCCGACCAGAGGCTCACCAGCTGGGCAATCACATAGATGACCGAGGGGCCGTAGACCAGCGTCTCGGGTTCGAGGCTCGCCCCGTAGCGGTGGGCAAACCAGTTGCTCACCGCCCCCTTGAAGTCGTCGTGATTCCAGCGGCTGTAGCCAAATACCCCGTGCTCAAGGCGGGTTGCCAGGGTCTGGCGAATGCAGGGGGCAGTCTCGAAATCCATGTCGGAGATGGTAAAGGGGAGCAGATCGGCATGGCCAAAACGGTCGGCTACATAGTCCCACTGGGTGCAGTAGGTGCCGTGGCGGTCGACCACATGGTCGAAGTTATAAATATCGTGCATGAAGTTTCTCCCTCCATAAACAGGAGACATATTGGGAGAGGCAAACAAGGGGGGGCTTGCGCCCCCCGTTCGGATCTTATTGGCCGGTTCAGGCCCCCATCAGGCTCTGCAGCTGGTTTTTCACCAGATGCACCTGCGGGCCGATCACCACCTGCAGGTTGTGCTCATCGAGCTTGATCACCCCGATGGCGCCGTTTGCTTTCAATACCTTGTCATCGACCCGGCTCATGTCCTGCACCGACATCCGCAGGCGGGTGATGCAGTTATCGAGCGCGAGAATGTTATCGGCCCCGCCCAGGGCGTTAAGGATGATTTCACCGTTGTAACCGCTGTTGCCGGCCTTCTTGCCTGCGGGCTGGGCAGTCTCGCTGGTTTCAATCTCACGGCCCGGGGTTTTCAGGTTAAAGCGCACGATGGCGAAGCGGAACACGCTGTAGTAGATGGCAAACCAGATGGCCGCCGCGACCGGCACCAGATACCACTTGGTGGCGGTGCCCTGCAGCACGCCGAACACCAGAAAATCGATCAGGTTACCGTCGGTGTTGCCGATGGTGACGCCGAGCAGCCCCATGGTCATAAAGCCGAGCCCGGTCAGGATGGCGTGAATGACGTAGAGCACCGGCGCCACGAACAGGAACAGGAACTCCAGCGGCTCGGTGATGCCGCCGATGACGCAGGCCACCACGCCGGAGACCAGCAGCGCCTTGATCTTGCCGCGATTTTCCGGGCGAGCGCAGTGATACATGGCGAGCGCCGCGCCCGGCAGACCGCCGAGGAAGGCTGGCATCTTGCCCTGCGAGAGGAAGGAGGTGGCAGAAACAGAGAAGCCGGAAGTGTCGGCGCAGGAGAGCTCGGCGTAGAAGATATTGAGGGCGCCGCTCACCTCGTGACCGCATACCAGCTGGGTGCCGCCCGCTTCGGTAAAGCGAATGAGCGCCACCAGAATGTGGTGCAGACCGAGCGGCAGCAGCAGGCGCTCACCGGTACCGAACAGGAAGGGGCCGAAGGGACCGGCGTGGGAGATGAGTGCCCCGATACCGTTGATGCCGGCGGCAAACCAGGGCCAGGCGAACGGCACGACCAGACCGACGACACCCAGCACCAATACAGTGATGATGGGCACGAAGCGAGCTCCGCCGAAGAAGGCAAGCGCATCGGGCATCTTGTAGGTGTAGAAACGGGCGTGGAGCTTCGCGACGATCACCCCGACGATGATGGCCCCCAGAATACCGGTGTCGATGGAGCTGATGCCGAGGATCGATTTCACCCCGTAGGCCTTTTCCGCCGCCGCGTCACCGATGACGTTGGCCACGGTGAGGTAAAAGTTGATGGAGAGGTTGAGCGCCGCATAGCCGACGAAACCGGCAAAGGCCGCGACCCCCTTCTCTTCTCGCGCCAGTCCGAGCGGAATGGCCACCGCAAACATCACCGGCAGATAGATAAAGGCCACCAGCCCCACCTTGGTCATCCAGAGGAACAGCAGTTGCAGCACGGTATTGTCGAGGAAGGGCATGCTCTGCTTGACCGCATCGCTGGTGAGCGAGCTGCCGACACCGAGCAGGATGCCCGAGAAGGCCAGCAGGGCGACCGGCAACATAAAGGTCTTGCCGAGGCTCTGCAGGAACTCCCAGATAGTGGATTTGGCTTGAGGCTTGGCCATGAAACGGCTCCTTGTGAATAGACAGCAATATCTGCGGCTGCCCTCCCCCGCTCGAGGCAATCTAGAAGCAATCTCGAAGCAAAAGGCGCGGGTCAGCATCAGGTTTCGCTGGATGATAAAACGTTTTATCAATTTACAAGTGCCGACAGGATCACAGAATAAGGGGGCTGGCTGGCAGCAGGATCCAAATTTGTGAGCCGGATCGGTCAGATGGTGATGTAACGTTTCACTTGGGCATATGAGCAGGTATGCTGGGGCCTCGCTTTCAACTGTCCGTCGTCCATTCGCCCTATGTCGCCCAAATCCCTCTCTGCCAAAGCCACCAAGATCACCGATGTCGCCCAGCGGGCGGGAGTGTCGGTCACCACCGTCTCCATGGTGCTCAACGGCAAGGGGCGCATCTCCCCGGCCACCGCCGAGCGGGTGCAGCAGGCGATAAAAGAGCTCGACTACGTACCCAACAGCGCCGCCGCCAACCTGCGCAGCCAGCAGTCCAATCTGGTGGGGCTGATCCTGCGCGACATCACCGACCCCTTCTATACCGAAGTGACCGCCGGGGTGAGCGAGGTGCTGGAGCAGCAGGGCTATCTGCTGTTTCTGACCCAGTGCGGCCACAGTCCGGAGCGGCTGCAGCAGAGCATCCACTCCCTGTCACGGCAGGGGGTGGCGGGCATCATCTTCAATCCGGTACGCGGCGCGGCGACCAAAACCCTGGAGACCCTGCTCGACTCCGAACTGCCGGTGGTGTGCGCCGCCCGCTCCTACTATCGCGATGACGTCGACTTTATCGGCCCCGACAACACCCACGCCGCCAAACAGGCCACCACCTACCTGATCGAGCAAGGGCACCGCCATATCGCCTATGTCGGCGGGCGGGCCGACTCCCTCACCCGCGCCGAGCGCATCGGCGGCTACTGCGCCAGCCTGCTGCAATATGGCCTGCCCTTCAAACCGGAGTGGGTACTGGAGTGCGAGCGCACCCAGCGCAGCGCCGCCGACACCATCGCCCAGCTGCTGCACCAGCACCCCAAGGTGACCGCCGTGCTCTGCCACTACCCCGAGGTGGCGCTCGGCGCCATCTATGGCGTCGAGGCGAGCGGCCGCACCGTGGGCAAGGACAACTACATCGGCCAGCAGGTGGCTCTGCTCGGTTTTGACGATGTGGCAGAGGCCGAACTCACCTCCCCCGCCCTCACCTTCGTCAGCTCACCGGCCCGAGAAATCGGCCGTCAGGCAGCAAAACGACTGCTGACCCGGATGCAGCAACCCGAGCTCGCCCCCAACCGCCATATCATCACCCCCAATCTACAGAAGCGGGAGTCGGCCTGAGTTGGCCTGGCTGGCCTGGCTGGCCAGGCAGGCTCGCCCGCCTGCGAACCACCCTCTCTTCACTTTTCCTGCGCCTTGATCCAGCGCCGATAACGGGCGTTGCCAAGCAGGGTTTGCCACTGCTGGCAAGCCAGCGCCAGCGATGGTGCAACCTTGGGGTGGCTCGGCTGACCACGGCCCAGCCGCCTCAGCTGGTATTTCACCATCGCCATATAACCTACTGAAGCCAACACCTTGTTGCGCCAGGGGATGGGTCTGAGCTCGGCGCTTGCCGCCTGCTCACGGCGCCATCTGGCGGGCAGGTCCGGGGCGATGGCAAGCGCGGTGGCCATGCCGACGACCGCAACTCCGCTACCGAGCACTTGTTCCACCACCGGATAACGGCGGATCCCCCCGGTCACCATCACGGGCATATGAGCGGCACTCACTATCTCTTCGGCAAACGTCAGAAAATAGGCTTCCCGCGCCAGAGTGCGGCCATCGCGGGCCTGACCGTGCATGGCGGGCGCCTCGTAACTGCCACCGGAGAGCTCCACCAGATCCACCCCGAGCGGGTTGAGCATGTCGACCACAGCCTTGGCATCTTCGGTACTGAAGCCGCCACGCTGAAAGTCGGCGGAGTTGAGTTTGACCGACAGCGAGAAGCGCTCCCCCACCTGCTCACGGATCCCCTGCACTATCTCCAGCAGCAAGCGGGCACGATTCTCAAGGCTGCCGCCCCAACGATCGTGGCGCTGGTTGGTGAGCGGCGAGAGGAACTGGCTTAGCAGATAACCGTGCGCAGCGTGGATCTGCACTCCGTCAAAGCCGAGACGCTGTGCCAACAGCGCCGTATTGATAAAGCGTGCTTTCACCTCGGCAATGTCGGCTTCGCTCATGGCCCTGGGCGGAGAGAACTGTTTGGAGAAACTGCCGAGCGCCATGGGCACGGCGGAAGGTGCCAGGGTAGGTTGCCCCAGCGCCGCCGGCATCTGGCGACCGGGGTGGTTGATCTGCATCCAGATCTGGGCGCCCCCGCTTTTGGCCGCTTCGGCCCAGGCCCTGAAACGCCCGGCCAGCTGTGGGGATAGCGCCGGGGTGTCGAGCACCACGCCCCCCGCTCCCGTCATGGCATGCCCATCCACCATCACATTGCCAGTGATGATAAGGCCCGCTCCGCCCTCTGCCCAGGTGCGATAGAGGCGGATCAGCGCCTCGGAGGGGGCATGGTCACGGTCAGCCATGTTCTCTTCCATGGCGGCCTTGGCGAGGCGGTTGATAAGCTGACTGCCATTGGGCAGGGTCAGGGGAGTAAATGGGTTCATGGCGATCTCCTCAGTAGTGAGGGCCCCACCATAAGTTTGAAGCTGACTTGAAGGTCAAGCCCTTTGTCGAGATGCCGCTACGACCAAGGAAAGGCTCCTCCCCTTGCTCGGAGCCGTTGACATTCAAGCGGGCTTTAACCCTAGAATCTCCCGGCACCCGCCCCTCAGCCTTAGCGTCAGGGGCCATCAACCCGCAGCCCAGGAGGCAAGATGAAGATCGGTGAACTGGCCAGACAGACCGGCATGGCGGCCTCGGCTATCCGCTTTTACGAAGCCAGGGGCCTGCTCAACAAGGTGCAACGGGGGGCCAACGGCTATCGCGACTACCCGCCCGAGACAGTGCCGTTGCTGACCATCATCAGCCAGGCACAGCAGGCAGGCTTCTCCCTCGACGAGATCAAGCAGCTGGTACCGGCGGATATCAGCACCTGGCAACACGCCCCGCTACTGGCGGCACTCAAGGCCAAGGTGAGCGACATAGAGACGCTGGAGGCCAGGCTTGCCCACAGCAAGCAGCAGTTGCAGACCCTGATCCGGCTGGTGGAGTCCAAACCCGACGAGATGCCCTGTGAAGAGAACGCCGCTCGGGTATTGGCCAGCATGGACATACCCTCCCACGAGCACGTCGCAAAGGCTGCCACCACGGCCAAGTCTGCGTCACGCCACAAAAGGTGATCCTGTTCACAACCGGCACACACCCTCGACCAGAGAGGTTGAGAGCCAAGTGGAGAGGTATATGATGGGAGCCCCCTCTCTGCACGAGCCTTTTTATGAGCCACCCGCACGACCAGAATCCGCCGACTGAAATCCACCGCTGTGACAAATGCGGCGAGCGTACCCGCCATATCGTGGTGCTGGTCGCCCGCGATCACACTCAGGACATCATGCCCAAGGATCCGCGCAAAGCCTTCTGGCAAGCCTTTACTTCCAGCAGCCTGACCAATGCGGTATTCGGCCAGACCCTCGCCTATCAGGCCACCCATGTAAAACATCTGATCTGCGAACGCTGCGGGGAGAAGTTTCTGGAGTATTGATGGCTCCAGTCAGTCATCCATCACACAATCAACCGAATAAACTCCCGTCATCAAGCAAGTAGTTTGTTGATCCTCGGCAGGTTTTTACCTGCTGCCGGTTTTGCATTGCCCCCACCTTGATTACCATGGCTCACTTGGCAACCGGGGTTGGGAGGGACGTTGCCGAGATCGCTCTGGCCACCATAGCACCATCACCTCCCGCCACATCACCGGTTAACAGCAGCAGAGTGGAGGCTGTCGTCCTGGGGCGGTAGCGTGCCGCTTGGCCACACTTAGGCCACAACCCCCTCTCCAACAATCCACAAGGATCCCCGCCGTTATGTTTGAGTACGTCGAAAAACTGCAAGCGCGCATTGCTACCATGGTCAGTCAGAACGAAGCCGGGATCCGGCAGGCGGCCCACTGGTTTAGCGAGGCTATCGTCCACAACAAGATGATCCATATGTTGGGCACCGGGCACTCTCATATGGTCGGACTGGAGGGGTTTATCCGTGCCGGTGGCCTTGGCAACATCAACGCCGTGCTCGACTCCACCGTCACCACCGCCGATGGTGCCCTGCGCAGCTCGGCGCTGGAGAAACTGCCGGGGCTTGCCGCCATCCTGTGGGAGGAGCAGCCGATTGCGCCGGGAGATCTGATGGTGGTCATCTCCAATTCGGGTCGCAACGCCCTGCCCATCGAGTGGGCCCAGCTTGCCAAAGCACGCGGCCACAAGGTGATCGCTATTACCTCGGTGGCGCAATCGGCACAAAATCCGAGTCGTCATCCTTCAGGCCAGAAACTGATGGAGCTGGCCGATCTGGTACTGGACAACTGCGTGCCGCCGGGCGATGGCCTGTGCGAAATCAATGATCGGGTCACTGGCGCCTTCTCCTCCATCTCCGGCATGGTGCTGATCAATACGCTGGTAGTCGAAGCGCAGAAACTGGCGCTGGTACAAGGCGTCACCCCGCTTATTTTCTCCAGCCAGAATGTGGATGGCTTTAATAACGATGATGTTTACCGCCATTTCCAAGGGCGATTGAAGTCGATGTAAAAATCTATATATAGATTTTTTGAAATTAAACCATCAACAAAAATTGAGATCACATAGTGGCAGATTATATAAACAAGAACATCCTTAGTCAGGCTTATATTCATGTTGAGCCGAGAGGAATGGAAACCTATGAACAGTTAGAGTCATTTAAGGAAAATTTAAGAATGTTTTCCTTGACTCGTACGGAGTTCTTTTTATCTGAAGGTCTTGAGATCAATGTTGAGTTTGAAGATGGTTCAATAAAAGCTCGTGTAACTGTAATTGGCACACTAATGCTTCTACTTCAAGGTATTAGTTCTTATAAAGACTTCAGAGAGGGCCTTCAACTTCTGTACTCTGATGCAAAATGGCTATCGGATGCCATCATATCGGAATCTTTATATCAAACTAAGGCAAAACATCATGATGTAATCAGAGTGGAGGCTAGAACTGGAATCATTGGCTCCATTCATAAAGTTTTTAATAAATTGGATAACATTAAACGTGGAGCAAAAGGAGCTATGCTCGCCACTGATATTGGCGATAAAATTGACGATGCACAAAATGAAATATTAAAGTTAATGGATAATATCTGTGATTTAGCTGATAAGGATTTAGTCGCAAAAGAATGCATTGCTTTGGTTAAGGAGCTACCAGAAACACCTGTACCACCCAAAGATAAAGAAAATAAATTTTATGCTATCGACGAGTACAGACGCAAAAAATCAAATCTAATCGGCGAAATAGAAATCCATCTAATGTCTGATGAGTAAAATAAAATTATCTATAACGCAGATGTGCGATGATACCTAATTTGACCATAAATTCTGATAGCCCGTAGGTTCGAATAGCGAAGCGTATTCGGACATTCGCGTCATCACCTCTACTTTCCAGCCTCCAGATATCTGTTCCAGAAAAGAGTGCTCATAGATGAAACGTATTCTGATTATTGGCAACTCGGGATCTGGCAAGAGCTGGTTGGCGGCGCAGCTGGCTGAGGTATTAACTATCCGCGAGGTCAATCTGGACACCATCGTCTGGCAACCGGGCAGCTTTAACCAAAAACGGCCCCAGCATGAGATTGATCATGCCATTCAAACACTTGCTCAAGAGCCATCATGGGTGGTCGAAGGGGTATTTGGTGCCCTGGCCGAGCAACTGCTTGATGCCGCCGATACCCTGCTTTTTCTGGATCTCGACTGGTCGGTATGCCGTGATTCACTGCTATCGCGCGGATCACAAAGTGCCAGGCAACGGGATACAGTGGCAGCCGAAGAGAGCTTTCAACAACTGCTGGTGTGGGCATCTGAATATGGGCAGCGAGCCAGTAAAAGCTCCCGCCACTTCCATCGCGAGCTGTTTGATCGATTCCCAAACGACAAGCACCGTTTCACGACTCGGGCAGAGGTAAATAGCTATCTCACTCAACTGACCGTTAACAGCTAACAGGAAACTGGATGGACCAATACAAACAGACTCCAAAACCTGACCATATATTTTTCAGAAAATTTATATCCTATCTGGCTATTACCTTGCCTATCGGCCTGATCCCGGAATTTATTCGGCAGGACTTTCATCTGGATTTGCTCTCATGGCAGGAGGGCGGCCGCCTCACTCTGATCATGATTGGCGTCGCGGCGGCAATGGCGGGAATTGACTGGCTCGTGTATCGCTATCGAACCAAACGACAGCAACCAAAAGGCTCGGTTGGGCCAAACAGGTAGGTAAGGTCGGGCTGCCACAGAATATGGCAGCCCCGTGTCATCAAGAGAGCATGCTTCTTAGCATCCAGGCGGTTTTTTCATGAATATCGATGCGCTGGGTCAGCACATCGGCAGTGGGCTGGTCATTGACGGCATCGACCAGATCGAACAGTTTTCTTGCGGTTCTCGCCGTGGCTTCTTGCGCCAACACCAGATGTTTGAGCATTTCACTGGCACAGGGCACCCCTTCGACCTCCTCAATGGAGGAGAGACGGACCAACTCCTTGTATGTGCCGGGGGCCGGGAAGCCCAATGCGCGGATCCGCTCGGCGATAACATCCAGCGCATTCCACTGCTCGGTGTATTGATCCATAAACATATTGTGCAGGCTGTTGAACTGCGGGCCGGTTACGTTCCAGTGAAAATTGTGAGTCATCAAATAAAGGGTGTAACTATCGGCAAGCAGTGCCGACAATCCATCTGCAATTTTCTTGCGATCGGCGGCTGAAATACCGATATCCATTTCTGGTAAAACCACACTCTCTTTTTTCATCACACTAACTCCTGTTATTGGCTTTAGGCTTTATAAATTTGGCCGATGCTTTTGCAACAATCATCCCGCCGACCGACGCTACGGCATTCAGACGATAGATACCGTGACGCTGGTCGACTATTCTGGCCGAGAGAGCTACTTTGCTGCCAATATCGATGGGAGCAATAAAACGAACGGTCAGCTCCGCTGTTAATCCTCTTATTCCCCGTTGCAGCAACGCATGTGTCATCACCGCATCGAGCAGGGTGCTGGTCATGCCGCCATGCAAAATATCGCTGTAACCCTGATGGCGCTGGTTGGCAATAAACAGCCCTTCCGTCGTCCCTTCCTCCCCCTGATAAAAGCGAATTCCCAGTGAATCCGGGTTATGAGTGCCACACACCATGCAACGGGCGTGGGACATCATGGTCTGTTGATAGTTCTCTGGTTGATATTCATCCACTTGATCTGTTCACTCGCTATTTGGCCACTCGCATGTTGAGAACAGAGTGCTAGGAGAGCAGCTCTTCGATGGCGGCATGTGCCTGGGTGCCATAGATGATGGAGGGGCCGCCTCCCATCAATACCGCGACATCCACGGTGGCAATCAGCTCCGCTCGCGAAGCACCGGCCTTCACGGCCCCGGCAACATGGGCGGCAATGCAGCCATCGCAGCGGGAAGCGATACCAATACCGAGGGCGATCATTTCCCGATATTTCAACGCCAACGCCTCGTCCTCTTTCATAACGGCTTTGTGCAGCGCAATAAACGCATTCATGGTATCCGGGCTGCTCTTGCGATAAGCAGAGCCAAGCTGGTGTTGCTCTTTATTGATCTCTCGATAATTTTTCATCACGTTATTTCTCCGGTGTGAAAATCTCACCTTTATAGAATGACTGCACTGTCATGCTGATTAACCAGATGATCAATACAATCAGGGCACACACCACTATTTTGGCCAGATAAAATGGAATGATATTCCCGGTTGCGTCGGCAAACATGGCCGAGGCTGCGGAAAATGCCGCCAGTGGAAATGAGTACGCCCACGAAGAGAGAAAAAATTTCAGTTTCAAAAAAGTGAGGGTGTTGTACATCAGCAAGATAAATACAAACAGCGCAAAATAATAAATGACATGGGCAAACAGGTCGCTGTAGCTGGCTATTTCGCTATACGAGATAAATCCGATGGAAGGCGGTGCCAGCAGAATAAACATGGTGGGCATCAGCTTCTCGGGCAGACTCTCATGAAAGAACAGCCGATAGAGCACTATGGTCAGCAGAGAGAACCAGAAAATAAGGCCAATGCTGAAGAAGAACAGGCTGATCTCGTGAAAGCCAAGCGGCATGCCACCCAGGGGCACCACGATATTGCCGACAATCGGTATAAACCATGCCGGGTTGGTATGGGTGATTGTGAAATGGTCGCGATGGATCCAGTTGCTCATGATGTAGAGGGTGAAGAGCAGCTGCAAGCTGGCTCCCACCGACCAGAGGGCCAGCGCTGCATCATGCCAGCTGGCCCAGTAGGCAGATTGCAGCAGCAGGCTGATTGAGATGGTCGGGAAGAAGTTGATCCTGACCGGGTGTTTCAGCTCATGCAGGAACTCGTCATTGTGTCTGAGGATTTTCCAGCCATACATCACCAGAAACGTCGCCAGTAGCAGGGATGACAAGACCCCGAACAGGAACCCTGCCGACTGCAACAGCAGCAGATCCGGAAATGCCTTGCGACAGGCAATCGCCGCCCCCGTCAGCCCCATGATGATTGAAAACAGTGTGACAGGCATATGTGCAATCTTGGTTATGGAGGGGATTTGCTTACCCTCTTGATTCAGGTTTTCCATCAACGTTCCCCTCCAGTTCGGCCTAGCGGTTGTGCTTACTCTTCACAACATTTCTTGTGGTTGCGCTGACGGTTACCCTGACAGCCCTGCTGTTGTCCGGAGGCTGACTTGCAGCAACCCCCTTTGCCAAGGCGGCCACGGGGAGCGCATTGACGGCTTCCCTTGCCGTGATGGCCAGCCCCCTCGGCGCAGCGCGATGCACTGCCCTGTTCAGCGGATGTCAGCTCGGTCAGATTGCCCGGCTCATTGCTCAGCATGTCGGCCATAGCGAGACGCCCCTGACTGGCCTGATAGACGGCAAGCCCACTGCCCAGCAGCTTGCCAAGCATCTTGCTACCGATATTTTTCAGCACGATACGACGGGCTCCCTGCGCCTGGAGCAGCTCCGCCAACGCACTTTTGCACTCGTTGCCAGCCACCGGATTGGCGATCTCTGCCAGGGTGCCCCCCTGTTCATCTACGAATACAAAGCGCTCTGCCTTGGCAAAATGTCCTGCGATATGGTCGTCATTCATCGGAATGGCTGTAATGATGGTCATTTGACCTCCTGCTATCACTGTTGATATTCCGGCCCTGCCCCTTGCCACTCTGCATTCGTCCCCTTGTTCAGGATCTTCCCGCAGGCTTGCCGGTTGGCATGGCCATGTTCCCAGCCTCTTGCAGCAACCAGATGAAGAGCCGTACGCATCAACTTTTACTGGTTTAGTCACGCATCATTCGGCTCGATAAGCGTCTGATCATGATGCCGCCGTAATTGGCATATGCCATGTATACGCTCAGTTTATGGCATATGCAACAAACTATTTTTTCCAACGAAGAGGTTTGGGGACTCATTAAAGCTCGCCCTGGCATCATTCCAATGCGCGCCAATCCGCTATCCGTGAGGGCAAAAGGCAGGGGGAGAAGTGGCGCATAAAAATCCTAATCCGCCCGGCGAAATGGCGACTTTTTGTGAGAAGGGTCACATCTGATGGCACCGTTTAACCACATATAAATCCAGACTCCTCTGATGATTAATTTATTGATATGGTGCATTACAAACCTGACGGTGAGCCTGATATCAATTCATTTATCTGTTTTTAAAGAAAAAATGGATGGGCGGCTGAAAATGGCGAGTCCTGCCTGAAAACGGGATCTTCATCACATCGCGTTTTACTGCGCACAAAAATCCAGTGATTAGCACATTTGTCCGATAGGGAGGGTGCGGGCGAGCCGCGATAATGATCAGGTCATTTTTATCCAGTACGTCGATACGTACTCACGCATAGCTTCCGTCACCGGAAGCGGGGAGAGCGCCATGATCACCACCTTGATCAACGAACATCTGATCAACCTCGATTTGAAAGCGACGCGTAAGGAAGAGGTCTTCACCGAGATGGCCCGCCTGCTGGCGTCGCAAGGCAAGGTCAGCGACGAGCAGGCCTTTATCAAGGATCTGTGGGCCCGCGAAGAGCTGGGCAACACCGGCTTTGAAGAGGGCGTGGCCCTGCCCCACGCCAAGAGTGCGGCGGTATGCAATCCGGCGGTCGCCATCGGCATCAGCCGCAACGGCATCGAGTACGGCGCCGAAGATGGCAAGCCGTCCCATATTTTCTTCATGATCGCCTCCCCCGATGGCGGCGCCAACCACCATATCGAGGTGCTGGCCGAGCTCTCCGGCAAGCTGATCGAAGAGGGCTTTATCGCCAAGCTGCTGGCGGCGAAAACTCCGGCCGATGCGCTGGCGCTGCTGCTGGCCAAGAAAGAGGAGCAGAGCGCGGCCCCGACCACCAGCAAAGGCTTTATCATCGGTGTCACCGGCTGCCCGGCCGGTATCGCCCATACCTATCTGGCGGCCGAATCGCTGGAGCGTGCCGCCAAGGAGCTCGGTTATGAGGTGAAGGTGGAGACCAACGGCTCCATCGGCGTCAAGAACAGCCCGACTGTGGACGAGATCGCCCGCGCCACCGCCATCGTGGTCGCCTGTGACAAGCAGGTGGATATGGCCCGTTTCGCTGGCAAGCCGCTCATCAAGACCGGCGTGAAGGCCCCCATCAAGGATGGCAAGGGTCTGATCGAGCAGGCCCTGAAAGCCCCCGCCTACGTGGCTGGCAAAGAGGATAAAAAAGGTGAAGAGAAGAGCGCAGGCGGCAGTTCCGATCTCTATCGCTACCTGATGAACGGTGTGTCGCACATGATCCCGTTCGTGGTGACCGGCGGTCTGTTGATTGCGCTGGCACTGGCCATCGGCGGCAACCCGACCCCGAGCGGCATGCAGATCCCGGAAGGGAGCATGTGGAACCAGATCCTCAACGTGGGCGTGGCCGCCTTCACCCTGATGATCCCCATTCTGGCGGGCTATATCGCCTACGCCATCGGTGATCGTCCGGCGCTGGCACCGGGCTTTATCGGCGGCTGGATCGCCAACAACGGCAGCTTCTACGGCGCTGATGCCGGTACCGGCTTTATCGGTGCCATCATTGCGGGCCTCCTGGTCGGCTATCTGGTGCGCTGGATTGCCACCCGTCACTACCACAAGATGGTGCAGCCGCTGGTGCCGATCCTGATCGCCCCCATCGTCGGGTCGCTCTTTATCGCTGCGGTATTCATCTTCATCATCGGCGCCCCGATTGCCGACATGATGACCGGCCTCAATGCCATGCTGCTCTCCATGAGCGGCGGCAGTCTGGTGCTGCTGGGTATCGTGCTGGGTGGTATGGCCGGCTTTGATATGGGTGGCCCGGTTAACAAGGTGGCATTCCTGTTCTCCGTCGGCATGATCGCCTCCGGTCAGACCCAGTTTATGGGTGCCATGGCCTGCGCCATCCCGGCCGCGCCCCTTGGCATGTCGCTGGCTACCGTGCTCGGTCGCAAGCTCGGCATCTTTGACGAGTCTGAAATCGAAGCGGGCAAAGCCGCCGGTGCCATGGGTCTGGTGGGGATCTCCGAAGGGGCGATTCCGTTCGCCGCCCGTGACCCGCTGGCCGTTATCCCGGCCAACATTCTGGGCAGCATGACCGCCGCTGTGATGGCTTTCCTGTTTGGCATCACCAACAGCGTCGCCCACGGTGGCCCCATCGTGGCCCTGCTGGGTGCGGTCAACAAGCCGCTGCTGGCCCTGCTCTGCATGATCTGCGGTGCCATCGTCACCGGTGTGGTGGCGGTTGCCCTGAAAAAACTGCGGGTCAAAAAAAGTGATGAGGTAACCCTGGCCAAGGCGGCCTGAGTTCCCCTCGCCATCGCGGCTCCTAAACCATAAAAGAGGCCACCCCACGGGGTGGCCTCTTGTTTTTTGGGGATGGCTGGCGGGCCGTATTTCCCAATATCGCCCCCGAGAAATAGTGGTCGATAAGCACTCTTCCTCGTCTCTCCCTTCACCTCTCTCCTTGCCTTTCCCTGGCCTATCCATCCCACCAGCCCAGCACTCACACAGAACGCCAAACTGGCTGAAATGGCAGCAATCCGGCGTCAGCGGTGTGATGTTTCTCACGCTTTGTCCGCGAAAGCGCAAAAACTAGGAAAATTTCTTAGCCCCACTAGGGATGGCTCTCAAGCCATTTTTTGCCCCTCTTATTAGAGTCACCACACCTGATGTCGTGACCCGCACCGCGACGGGCAATGTGCCCCGTCATCCCGTGCCGGGCCCGGGTTTATATGGATGGAGCGTCGAGCGCAGCAACGGCTGACAGCCCCGACGTTCCGTTCCCCCTTCCGTGGCGTGACCTCGAACAACCTATCTACAAATGAGGGGCGCGGCGGAAATACCGTCTATCTCGCAGAGGATGAACGAAGATGTTGAAATTGCTCCAACAGGTCCGGGTCCCCACCCTGGACCTGCCGGTCGAAGCCCGGCGCAAGCTCTGGTTCAAGCCGTTTATGCAATCTTATCTGGTTGTATTTATTGGCTATTTGACCATGTATCTGATCCGCAAGAACTTCAACATTGCGCAAAATGACATGATCCAGGAGTACGGTCTCTCCATGACCGAGCTTGGCATGATCGGCCTTGGCTTCTCCATCACCTACGGGGTGGGCAAGACCATCGTCTCCTACTACGCCGATGGCAAGAACACCAAGCAGTTCCTGCCGCTGATGCTGATCCTCTCCGCGCTGTGCATGCTGGGCTTCAGTGCCAGCATGGGCGGCACAGGTTTCAGCCTCTACTTCATGATCTTCTTCTATGCCCTGAGCGGTTTCTTCCAGAGCTGTGGCGGTTCGTGCAGCTACTCCACCATCACCAAGTGGACCCCTCGCAACAAGCGCGGCACCTATCTGGGAATGTGGAACCTCTCTCACAACGTGGGCGGTGCCGGTGCGGCCGGTGTGGCGCTGTTCGGTGCCAACTACCTGTTCGATGGCAACGTGCTCGGCATGTTTATCTTCCCCTCCATCATCGCGCTGATCGTCGGTTTTATCGGCCTGCGCTTTGGTAGCGATTCGCCGGAAGCCTATGGCCTTGGCAAGGTGGAAGAGCTGTTTGACGAAGTGGCGAGCGAAGAGGATATCGCCACCGAAGAGCAGAAGCTGACCAAGTGGCAGATCTTCGTGAAGTATGTGCTGCTCAACAAGGTGATCTGGCTGCTCTGCTTTGCCAACATCTTCCTCTACGTGGTGCGTATCGGTATCGACCAGTGGTCTACCGTCTATGCCCACCAGGAGCTGGGCTTCTCCAAAGACGTGGCTATTCAGGGCTTTACCTTCTTCGAAGTAGGCGCACTGGTCGGCACCCTGATGTGGGGTTACCTCTCCGATCTGGCCAATGGCCGTCGTGGTCTGGTGGCTTGCGTGGCACTGGCGCTGATCATCGCGACTCTGGGTCTCTACCAGCATGCGACTACCCAGTTTATGTTCCTGGGCTCCCTGTTCACTTTGGGCTTCCTGGTGTTTGGTCCGCAACTGCTGATCGGCGTCGCCGCCGTGGGCTTCGTCCCCAAGCAGGGCATCAGCGTAGCCGATGGCGTCAAGGGGACCTTTGCTTACC
Source organism: Aeromonas sp. FDAARGOS 1417 (assembly GCF_019046985.1). NCBI lineage: Bacteria > Pseudomonadati > Pseudomonadota > Gammaproteobacteria > Aeromonadales > Aeromonadaceae > Aeromonas > Aeromonas sp. FDAARGOS 1417. Next base: position 1,682,422 of record NZ_CP077221.1, read on the forward strand.
TGATTGGTGACAGCTTCGCCAAACTGGGTCTGGGCATGATCGCCGATGGCACCCCCATCTTCGGTCTGACCGGCTGGACCGGCACCTTCGCGGCGCTGGACATCGCAGCCGCCGCCTGTCTGGTACTGATGGGTTGTGTCGCGGTCGCCGAGGAGCGCAAGATCCGCCGCATCAAGCGCGAACTGAAAGCCGCCGAGCTGGCCGCCCAGACCGCCTGATAGCCATAACAACAGACGCAGATTGTTCAGAGCCACCCACAGGGGTGGCCCTTGTTGTTTAGAGCAACCAGACACCCGACTGGCCCGGCATGAGCCTGCACAGCCGTTCAAGGGACGGGCATATCCCCATCAAGATCCCACTTTTCATATGCGCTTTTGGTAAAAGCCCCCCGCTGGCGCTATCTTGTTGCTCCCCCTTGTCAGCATCACAGAGAGCAGATGAAGATCGTCGCCGTCACCGCTTGCCCGACCGGTATTGCCCATACCTATATGGCTGCCGATGCCCTGCAAAAAGCCGCCACTGGGCTGGGACTCAAGATCAAGGTCGAGACTCAGGGCGCCATGGGCATGGAAAACATGCTGACCGCCCGCGATATTGCCAGCGCCGACCTGGTGCTGATTGCCTCCGATATCGAGATTGAGCAGAAAGAGCGCTTCCTCGGCTGCACCATCCATCAGGTGAGACTGGAAACCGTGCTGCTGGATGCCAACGCCGTACTCAAGGCCCTGCCGATCCCGGCCTGATGCTGACCCGCGAAATCACCTTCTACTGCCAGCAGGGGTTGAGCATCACCCAGGCCAAGCAGTTGAACCGGCTGGCGGGGATGTTCAAATCCACCATCCGCTGCGCCAACCTCACCCGGCGCCAGACCGTTGCCGCCAGCAACCAGCTCTCCCTGTTGACCCTCGCCACCCAACCCGGCGATCTCTGCCAGTTGCAGATTGAAGGGTGCGATGCCGAGCTCGCCCACATGGCCTTCACCTGCTGGTGCGGGGAGCTGGGTCAACCGCTGGTGCGCCCGCGCACCGCCGCGCTGGCGGAGTTGCGACTGGCCAACGCTCTGCCCGACTACCATTTTGCCCTGCGCCAGCTGGCCCACAGCCCCGAACCGCTGACCAAAGCCGAGGCCCTCGAGCATCTGATCGATCTGTTGCCCGACGAGCTGGTCACCGACCGCGCCACACTGACCGCTGCGGTAGAGCGGCGCGAGCAGGTCTCGGCCACCATCATCCGCCCCGGCCTTGCCATGCCTCATGTATTGAGCGAAGGGATCAGCCAGCCAACGCTGGCCCTGCTTAGCTGCAAGGAGCCCATCGAGTGGGGCTCTCAAATCGGGCCGGTGCAGACCATCATTCTGCTGGCGGTACCGGTTGGTAGCGGACGGGAGACCCTGCGCCCCCTCACCCGACTGGCGCAGGCGATGATCGATGATGTGGTCAGCCACGCCCTGCTGTTGGCGGGCTCGGCCCCCGCCCGTCAGGCTATCGTCATCGAGAGCCTGCTGAGCTAGGCGAATTGGCTCTGGGCGCTGCTCGCTGTAACGCCAGCCATTCATCCTGCCCTCAGCACCCTGTGGTACACTCGCTGCCATCGTCTGTCTGAAGTGTGTATCCGATGAAATCTCCCCGCTCCCGTCTCTCTGTCAGCCGCGCGCCGCGCGATAACGCCCCGCGCACGGCGGCCAAACCAGCCACACCCCGCTATGCATCCCCCCGCAAACCGGAGCTGGCCCCAGAGGATCGCAAATTGCTCCTGCTGAACAAGCCCTATATGGTGCTCTGCCAGTTCACCGACGAGGCGGGCCGCGAGACCCTCAAGGATTACATCAAAGAGCCCGGCATCTATGCCGCAGGACGGCTTGACCGCGACAGCGAGGGGCTGTTGCTGCTCACCAACGATGGCAAGCTGCAGGCGCGCCTCACCCAGCCGGGGGAGAAGACCCCCAAAACCTACTGGGTGCAGGTGGAAGGCGTGCCGAGCGAAGAGAAACTGGCCGCCCTGCGCACCGGTGTCGAGCTCAACGATGGCATGACCCTGCCTGCCGGGGCGCGCATCATGGATGAACCTGCGATGTGGCCGCGCAATCCGCCCATTCGCGAGCGCAAAGAGATCCCCACCAGCTGGCTGGAGATCAAGATCATCGAGGGACGCAACCGCCAGGTGCGGCGGATGACCGCCCATATCGGCCACCCCACCCTGCGCCTTATTCGCTACGCCATCGGCGACTGGACCCTGGATGGTCTGGCCCCCGGCGAGAGCCGCAGCCTGCCCGCCCCCGAGCTGGTGCCGAGCTCCAGCAGCCGCCCGCGTCCCTCCTCATCCCGTTCTGGCGCTCATACCGCCAAACCGGCCAAACCGGCAGGGGAGGCACCACGGCGGCCCAGCCAGCCGAGACGGGACGAACGCCCCCGCAGCACTCACCCAACCGAGCGCGCAGCCACGAACCCGACCGGCGGCAAACCCCGCAGCAGCGGGCGAGGAACGGCACGCAGACCCGCCCGTGCGGGCAATCCCGATAGCAACGACAAGGAGTCATGATGAGCAATCAGGCAGAGCAATCGGCCACCAGCCACGCCCGCATGGAGGCGCGCCTGACTGTCGCCGCCCTGGTGCAGTGGCAGGGGCGCTTTCTGGTGGTGGAAGAGGAGATAAAAGGCCAGCGCCGTTTCAACCAACCCGCCGGCCATGTGGAGCCGGGGGAAAACCTGCTTGAAGCGGCCTGTCGTGAGCTGAAAGAGGAGACGGGGCTGACCGCCATGCCGACCGCCTGGCTTGGTACCTATCTGTTCAAACCGGCCGACAGCGAGGCCACCTATGTGCGCACCGCCATCATCTTCGACCTTGAAAAAGCGCCCGGTCAGCACCATCCAGAGGATCCTGACGGCGATGTGCTGGCTTGCCACTGGCTCACTCTGGAAGAAATAGCGGAATGCAAACCGGCCCTGAGAAGCCCGCTGGTGTGGCAGTGCATTCAGGATTATCTGGCGGGGACACGGCTGCCACTGTCGGCACTCAAGGCCTTTATATGAGGCCATTTGACACTCTTTTTCGGTGACAAAGGCCAACAGCAGAAAAACGATTTCCCGCTATCAGGCTCCTGATGGGAACTGCGGCATGGATATGTGACCGGGGGCGCAAAACTCTGGTAGAATACGCCCCGTTTAAACGAACTGGTAACTTCGACTAATGACAGACAACAGCCAAATCAAGGTGATCGTCGGCATGTCCGGCGGCGTGGATTCTTCCGTCTCGGCCTACCTGCTCCAGCAGCAGGGCTATCAGGTCGAAGGCTTGTTCATGAAGAACTGGGAAGAAGACGACACGGACGAGTACTGCTCTGCCGCCCAGGATTTGGCTGATGCCAAGGCCGTCTGCGACAAGCTGGGGATGAAACTCCACACCATCAACTTCGCCGCCGAGTACTGGGACAACGTGTTCGAGCACTTCCTCGAAGAGTACAAGGCTGGCCGCACGCCAAACCCCGATATCCTTTGCAACAAGGAGATCAAGTTCAAGGCGTTCCTCGAATTTGCCGCCGAAGAGCTGGGTGCCACCTACATCGCCACCGGCCACTATGTGCGCCGTGACGACAGCACCGGCCGCCCGCGCCTGCTGCGCGGTCTCGATACCAACAAGGATCAGAGCTACTTCCTCTATACCCTGAGCGAGAAGCAAGTGGGTCAGAGCCTGTTCCCGGTTGGCGATCTGGAAAAGCCGGAGGTGCGCCGCATCGCCGAGCAGCTGGATCTCATCACCGCCAAGAAGAAAGACTCCACCGGTATCTGCTTTATCGGCGAGCGCAAGTTCAAGGACTTCCTGGCAAAGTTCCTGCCCGCCCAGCCCGGTAAAATCGAGACCGTGGATGGCAAGGTGATCGGCGAGCATCAGGGTCTGATGTATCACACCCTGGGCCAACGCAAGGGGCTCGGTATCGGTGGTCGCAAAGATGCCACCGAAGAGGCTTGGTACGTGGTCGACAAAGAGGTCGAACGCAACGTGCTGGTGGTGGCGCAGGGCGAGCATCCCCGCCTCTACTCCGACGGTCTCATTGCCAGCCAGTTGCACTGGGTGGATCGCACCCCCATTCGCGAGCCGCGTCGCTGCACTGTCAAGACCCGCTACCGCCAGCAGGATATCCCCTGCCTGATCCAGCCCATCGACGATCTGACCATCCGGGTCATCTTCGACGAGAAACAGGCTGCGGTGACCCCGGGCCAATCTGCCGTCTTCTACGACGGGGAAGTGTGTCTGGGCGGCGGTATCATCGAACAACGTTTCAGCCATCCGGTTTGAATCCTTAACAGAAGGCAGCAGACGTGAGCGATAAATTCCAAGACAGAACCATGGCCTTTGCCGGCATCTGCCAGGCCGCGTATCTGGTGCAGAAGGTGGCCCGAGACGGCAGCTGTGACGAGGCCGCCCTGCGCGAGAGCCTCTCCAGCATTCTGGTGACCAACCCGAGCCAGCCGCTCGAGGTGTTCAACAACACCCATCTGGCCATTCGCGACGGCTACCGTGCGCTGGTCGAGCAGCTGGGAGCAGATGGCAGCCAGAAAAATGCCGAGCTGACCCGCTACGTGGTGAGCCTGATTGCGCTGGAGCGCAAGCTGGCCAAGCGCAAGGACATTCTCAATATGCTGGGTGAGCGGATCAGCCAGATTGGCCGCCAGCAACAGCACTTCGATCTGCTCGACGAGCAGATTTTGGCCAACATGGCGAGCATCTACAGCGATCTTATCAGCCCCATCGGGCCGCGCATCCAGGTGGCGGGTACCCCGCTGTTCCTGCAGCAACCGCTGGTGCAGCACAAGGTGCGCGCCCTGCTGCTGGCGGGCATTCGTGCCTGCGTGCTGTGGCGCCAGCTCGGTGGCAGCCGCACCCAGATCATCTTCGCTCGCAAGAAGATGGTGGAGCTGGCCAAACGTTACTAATCATCGGCTCGCGCGCGGGCAAGCGAGGTCAACATCAGGGTGAACAGCCGCACATCCGCCCTGACGACGACTCAGCCCCACGCGCGAGTGGATACGGATCCCCCACACAAATCATCAGGAGTTCACCCCATGGAGCTGTCCGCGCTGACTGCTGTTTCCCCGATTGACGGTCGTTATGGCGACAAGGCCGATGCCCTGCGCCCTATCTTCTCCGAATTCGGCCTGCTGCGTTTTCGCGTCGAAGTCGAGGTGCGCTGGTTGCAAAAACTGGCCAGCCACGCCGGGATCCCGGAAGTCCCTGCCCTGAGCGCGGCCGCCAACGCCCTGCTCGACGGCATCGTCAGCAACTTCAACGAGAGTGACGCCGCCCGCATCAAACAGATCGAGCGCACCACCAACCATGATGTGAAAGCGGTGGAGTACTTCCTCAAAGAGAAAGTCGAAGTGAACCCGGAGCTGGCGGCTGTCAGCGAGTTCATCCACTTCGCCTGCACCTCGGAAGACATCAACAACAACTCCCACGGTCTGATGCTGAAAACCGCCCGCGAAGAGGTCATCAAGCCTTATTGCGAAAAGCTGATCAGCGAGCTCAAGCGTCTGGCCCACGAGTACCGTGACATGCCGCTGCTCTCCCGTACCCACGGCCAGCCGGCAACTCCGAGCACCATGGGCAAGGAGATGGCCAACGTCGCCTACCGTCTGGAGCGCCAGTTCAAGCAGATCATGGCGGTGGAGATCCTCGGCAAGATCAACGGCGCAGTCGGCAACTACAACGCCCACCTCAGCGCCTACCCGGATGTGGACTGGCACCAGTTCTCCGAGGAGTTTGTTACTTCCCTGGGCCTGACCTGGAACCCCTACACCACCCAGATCGAGCCGCACGACTATATCGCCGAGCTGTTCGATGCCATGGCCCGCTTCAACACCATCCTGATCGACTTCGACCGCGATGTGTGGGGTTACATCTCCCTGGGTCACTTCAAGCAGCGCACCATCGCCGGTGAAATCGGCTCCTCCACCATGCCGCACAAGGTCAACCCCATCGACTTCGAGAACTCCGAAGGCAATCTGGGTCTGGCCAACGCCGTGTTCCAGCATCTGGCGAGCAAGCTGCCCATCTCCCGCTGGCAGCGTGACCTCACCGACTCTACCGTGCTGCGCAACCTGGGTGTGGCGGTGGGTTACTCCCTGATTGCCTATCAGGCGACCCTCAAGGGCATCTCCAAGCTGGAAGCCAACGACGCCGCCATGGCCGCCGATCTGGATGCCAACTGGGAAGTGCTGGCCGAGCCGATCCAGACCGTGATGCGCCGCTACGGTATCGAGAAGCCCTACGAGAAGCTCAAGGAGCTGACCCGTGGTCGCCGCGTCGATGCCGAAGGGATGCGTACCTTTATCGACACACTGGAGTTGCCGGAAGCGGTCAAGGTTGAGCTGAAGAAGCTGACCCCGGCCAACTACATCGGTGACGCCCAGCGTTTGGTCGATCTGCTGAAGTAAGCCAACCGGCAGTGACGAAGGGGCCCTGTGCACGATACGCCACAGGGCCCCTGTTATTTTCCCTGCCACGGCAGGCTCCCGAGTGGCTTTTCCCAAGCCTGCCTTGGGCAAAACCTCTTTGCGAGACACGAGAAACAGCATGTACGAACTCAATCTGGATATCGCTCACTTCCTCGAGCACTACTGGCAGAAGCGCCCGCTCCTTATCAAGGGCGGCTTCAAGGACTTTCAGGATCCCATCAGCCCGGACGAGCTGGCCGGTCTGGCCATGGAAGAGGTGGTCGAGTCCCGCCTCGTCACCCGTTTCGACGGCAAGTGGGATGCCGCCCACGGCCCCTTCGAATCCTATGACCATCTGGGCGAAGAGAACTGGACCATTCTGGTACAGGCTTGCAACCACTGGGCACCCGAGGTGAACGAGCTGGCCGTGCCGTTCCAGTTCATTCCGGGCTGGCGCTTTGACGATGTGATGGTGAGCTTCTCCACCCCTCACGCGGGTGTCGGCCCCCACATCGACAATTACGATGTGTTCATCACCCAGGGTCTGGGCAAGCGCCACTGGCGGGTTGGCGATGCCAAGCCGCTCAACGAGTTTGCCGCCCATGCCGCACTGCTCCACTGCGAGCCGTTCGAGGCGATCATCGACGTCATCATGGAGCCGGGTGACATCCTCTACATTCCGCCCGGATTCCCCCACGAAGGCTACGCCATCGAGCCCTCCATGAACTTCTCGGTGGGCTTCCGCGCGCCGGACGCCAAGGCGCTTATCTCCTCCTTTGCCGATCACCTGATCGACAACGAGGTGCGTACCGAGCGTTACGGCGATGCCGACCTCAAACCCCGTGCCCGTCACGGCGAGATCCAGCCCCACGAGCTGCACCGTCTACGCGAGCTGATGCAGCAGGCCCTCGATGACGAGACCCTGTTCAAAGAGTGGTTCGGCACCATGATCTCCGAGGCCAAGCACGATCTCGACGTCAATCCGGTCGAGCCGGACTACAGCGCCGAGGAGGTAGCCGACCTGCTGACCCAGGGCGAACCTGCCATCAAGGTGCCGGGTCTGCGCACCGTCTGGTTTAGCGGCGAAAGCCAGCAGTGCTTCATCGACGGCGAAGCCTGGACTCTGCAGAGCGAAGACGCGGCAGCCATTTCGCTCTTGTGTGACAAAGACATCATCACCCAGGCCGACATGGTGGAGCTGGCCGATCAGGCTGGCTTCCTGCAACTGCTGACCCGTCTGGTCAACCGCGGTTACTGGTTCTTCAACTGATCCAGCAGTTAGCGAAGGATAAAAAGGCGCCTTATGGCGCCTTTTTTGTCACTCAGATGCGGTTCAATTAACAATCGATGCGTGAAGCTGAACCCACTCTTGATGAACCGACAGGTGGTGATTTATTGAGCTAACATGGATGGATATCATGCGTCCGTCCCTGTTCACAAGAGAAGCGCCACCATGCAAATCACCTCCCGGCCCATGCCGCTGCCCGATTACGGCAAATACCCCTCCTCTCCCGCTGTCACACCCGAGCAGGTCAGTCAGGCCCGTAACGAAGCACTGACCAAGAAGGATGAATTGCAGGCACAGAGCGAAGAGAAAGCAACGGCTCGCAGAACCCTGGCGGTCTCTTATACGGCTAACCAGCAAGAGAAAGCCGTGGTGGAGCGCTACCTGGAGGCCAGCGGTCAGGAGAGCGACAGCAAGTCGGGCCTGAGCACAGCTGAACTCTATCAGGCGGCCAATCGCTACCTGCGCCAGCAGAATTTGAGTGACTACATGCAATTCCAGCAGAGCCCGCTCGCCCAGCAGATGGGGGACATGGTGGGTGAAGATAATCGCAAGGGTACCCAGCTCGATATCATTGCCTGAGCCAATTTGCTCGAATAAGCCCGGCAGGGACCAATACAAGATGAAAAAGCCCTCGATGAGGGCTTTTTCGTTATAGCTTGTCGCTGCGACGTCTCGCTATAAATGGGACACTTCTGCCTGCGCGTCCGGCAGCTCGTCGGGGAGTTCATCAAACAGCGGGTGATAAAGCACCTCACCCCGCACACCCGCAAAACCGCGCTCCTGCAGCTCCATCGCCATAAAGCAGTCGGCAGGCACCTCATAGATGCAGTGCAGGCCAAACTCGCTAGCCGGGCGGAAACCGAAACGGCTGTAATAGGCCGGATCCCCGAGTACTACCACCCCTTTCCAGTCCATCTCAAGCGCCGTATCAAGCCCTTCACGGATGAGATCAGAGCCAATACCCTGACCTTGCCAGTCGGGATGAACCGCGACCGGCGCCAGACCGAGCCAGGGCCCTTCCATGCCGTTAATGGTGATCGGGCTTAGCATCAGGTGCCCCATGAACTCGTACTCTTCCTCTTCGACCATGGTCACTACGGCAGCACCACATTCGCGCAGGCGGTTGACCAGTTCGGCCTCATCAGAACGACCGAAGGCGGCACTCAGCAGCTCATAAACCGGCAGCATGTCACCGGGGCGCTCGGTTCTCAACATCAGGTATTACTCCTCGTACAGCAGAGCGGGCATTATTCCACACAACGGCTGGTCATTCTGAGTACCTTTGTCCAAAAATGGGAGGGTGCACTCAGGAAAACGAGCTGCAAACTGTTGCTGCAAAGCGGTTAGCGTAGCCGGGGTAGCCCTGTTCATCGCCTCGCAGTAGGCAAGCCAGAGGGCGGGAGCCTCCCGCGCCAACCGCTCAAAGGTCAGTTCGGGCGTTTGATGCCAACAGCCATCCAGCTCGTCGACCAGCTCCGGCAGCTCCACCAGCAGCCGTAACTGCTGATAGCGTATCTGCGAAGAGTCACCGTTGCCGCCCAGCGCCTGCGCCATCAATTGGTTGAACCAGTGGCGCCGTGATACGCGCTCCTCGCGGCTAAGCAGCTTGGGCCCCTGACGCAGCAGCGCGACCAGTTGCAGCAGCCACGCCAGCCCCCGTTCATCCCTGTCTTTCAGCAAGACGCCGCCAAGATGGGACAACTGCTCCGGTTCGGCCTGCTCCAGCAGATCGACGGGGTAACAGTGCAGCGCCAGCAACCTCTCAAGATGCGGCGGGCAGCGAATAGAGCAGGACTTCTCTCCCGCGCCCCTCTCATCCACAAAGAGCGAGATAGCCAGCTTGCCGTTGGCGCTCTGCCGATTGGTCGTGGCAGGATCCCACAGGATCACCACGGCAATCCGCTCATCAGCCAGCCAGCGGGAAATTTCCTCGGCCAAGGGATTGGGTAAGGAGGGAGCGCGATCCAGTCGCCAGTAACTCACGTCACACGGCTGGCGACCACTGATATGGCGCCGCCCGCGATAGTGCATCCCCACTTTTGCCATCACCCGGCCGGAGGCTAAATTGTCTGGCATATGGCGAGCCGTCAGCGCAGGCAGTTTAAGTTGGTCAAAGGCGAACCCCCTGACCAAACCAGCGGCCCGGGTCGCCAGACCGCGATTTTGCCAGGGCACGCCCACCCACCAGGCCAGCTCGCCATTCCAGTGCAGGGAGATCACCCCAAGCAACGCCGCACCTTGCTCCTCTGGCAAGGTGATGGCCCAGCTCCAGCCAAGGCCAAGCGCCGCCTTGCGCCAGCTGAGCGCCAGCCAGTCGCGGGCCCCCTCCGGCGGATAGGGGTGAGGAATATTGAGGGTGTAGCGCGCCAGCGCCTCGTCGCTGCAGTAGCGCACTATCTCGCGTTCATCGTCGGCCTGCAGTGGTCGCAATACGACACCTGATAGCGAATGCCCCTCAGCCAGGGTCGGCACCGTCACGCGGCGCGCCAGCAGGCGATTGAGCACGGCGCCCAAATCGGCCTCGGGGGTGAGCGGCAGATCGGCCCCCACAGGGCCAAGGGTGAGCAGTCCCTGCTCCCTGGCGAGGGTCAGCAGCGAGGTGGAGGCACTGATCAGGATCTGGCGGCTGGGATCAACATGAAAATCCGCCAGCAGATCCCCATCGAGCCAAGCAGCCAGCAGGGCCCCCGGGCAGAGCACCCCGTCAGGAGGACTGCTCGCCCAGGGAGCATCGGTTTGATCGAGGACGGCGGCCGCCTCTTTGCCCAGTAGCAGCTGCCAGCGATGACCTTGCTGCTGCCAGTGCGGCAACAGCGCAGCCCACTGCGGTTGCCACAGACTGGCCTCGATCAGCAGTTCCATCAGCTGGCCTGACAGGCCGCTGGCAGCGTCAGATGGCGGGGATGGGTTTCGATACGGGCGATCCAGCTACGGATAGCGGGCCACCCCTGAAGGGAGAAGATCCCCTCCTCTGCCACATGGGTGTAGGCATAAAGGGCGATATCGGCGATGGTCGGCGCATCACCGCACAGGTAGGGGCTCTGTTTCAGCTGCTGCTCCATTACCGCCAGCGCCTTCTCGCCACCAGCCTTCAGCCCGTCGAGACGCGCCTCCTGGGACTCGGGTCGGCCGAGATAGTGAACGATAAAACGGGCCACCGCGATATATGGCTCATGGCTGTACTGCTCGAAGAACATCCATTTGAGAACCTTGGCCTGCTGGCGCGGATCGGTTGGCCACAAGGCACTGCCTTGCCCCAGATAGAAGAGGATGGCGTTGGATTCCGCCAGCGCATCGCCCTGGCCAATCTCCAGCACCGGGATCTTGCCGTTGGGGTTCTTGGCCAGAAATGCGGGGGTACGGGTATCCCCCGCCTGAATATCCACCTCAACCCACTCAAGGGGCAGCTCCAGCCAGCGGGCCAGCAGCCAAACCTTGTAACAGTTGCCGGAACGCAGATCACCATACAGACGCATGCACACTCCTTGTGAAAACAGATTTGAACAGCGCGCTCAGGGAGCCAGGCGCTCGATATGCCAGCCATCCCCTTCGCGGGTGTAGTAGAAGCGGTCGTGCAGCCGGTGCTCGCCCCCCTGCCAGAACTCCACCGTCTCGATCACCACCCGGAATCCGCCCCAGAAGCTCGGCAGCGGCACTTCGCCATTAGCAAACTTCTGCTTGAGCTCGAGGAACTTGGCCTCCAGCACGCCGCGGGCCGAGATGCGGGTCGACTGTTTGGAGACCCAGGCAGCGATCTGGCTATCCTTGGGACGGCTGTGGAAATACTTCATCACCTCGAAGGTGCTCATCTTCTCCACCCGACCGGTCACATGCACCTGTCTGTCCAGCGTGTGCCAGGGGAAGAGCAGGCTGATACGAGGATTGCCTTCAAGCTGCTGCGCCTTGCGGCTGCCCATGTTGGTGTAAAAGACCATCCCCAGGGCATCGTAGTGCTTGAGCAGCACAGTGCGCTGCCAGGGCTGACCATCGGCATCCACCGTCGCTACCACCATGGCGGTGGGATCGGTCAGTTTGGCCTCACAAGCCTGCGCCAACCACTTCTCGAACAGCGCCAGCGGCTCGGCCGGCAGATCGGCCCGGTGCAGCCCGCCACGGGAGTATTCACGGCGCAGATCAGCAACATCCATCATCTTGATTTTCCTTCAAATAAATAATGGTTCCACGACCATCAAGAGAGTGACGCAGGCATTGTGCGCTCGATAAAGCGACCTTGTAAACTGTCTAGTCCTGAAATAGGTTTACACATTTTCAACTAGCATTTCTCTACTCAGAACCCCCGATGTACCGCATCGGGGGTTCTGTATTTTAACGCATGATGCGGCCGCTCCGCGTTGTAAATATCCACTGCCTCACGCACCATCTCCCGCGCTTGCGTTAAATCCTGCGGGCTTTGCAACAATAACTCTCCTTTCAAAATCCCGTTCACCCGCTCCGCCAACGCATTCTGGTAACAGTCATACCCATCCGTCATCGAGCATTTCACCCCGTACCGTTCATGTAATGACTGATACAGCCCCGAGCAATACTGCACGCCGCGGTCCGAGTGATGGATGAGTTCACCGCCGCCACGTCGTTGCTTCAGCGCTTTCTTGAACGCCATCGCAACCGACTTGGCATGCATCCCTTCGTGCACGTGATGGCCCACTATCTTGCGTGAGTAGACATCCGTCACCAGGCTCAGGTACAGCGGTCCGCTCCTGGCGGGCAGATAGGTGATATCTGCGACCCAGACCTGCTCCGGGGCCACCGGCGTGACCTGCTCTGGCCCCGCCTTGAGCAAGTTGGGATGACGGTAGAAACGGTGAAAACTGTGGGTGGTCTTGTGATACGCCCGCTTAGGCTGCACCAGCAAGCGGTGCTCGGCCAATATCCGAAACAGCCTGTCACGCCCTACCTTGAGCCCGCCATCATCCTGACCCTGCAGCAGATAATGCAGCTTGCGGGTGCCGACCCGAGGTTGTCGCAGTCGAACCTGACGCACGAAGCGCACCACCTGCAATCCTTGTGCATGGCGCTCGTCGGCGACCCGATTGCGCTTGTAGTAAGCCTGCCGGCTTATCCCCAGAAACAGGCAAGCCCTGACAATGGTCAGCCTCTCGACTTGCCGCTGCGAGAGGACTTGCTGGGTCGCTTTTTTACGATGGAGACGCCGTAGTCATTCTTCAGTACATCGACGACGGCCTCAAAGAACTGGGCCTTCTGGCTCATCAGCGCCAGCTGCTGCTCGAGCTCCTTGATGCGCTGTTCGGGCGTCTGGTTGTCGGGGTCAGGCATGGTGATACTCCTGCCGGCACGCACAGAAGCCCCCTGACTCCAATCTTGCCGACCATGTTTACGCAACCATACCAGAACGGTGGAGCGGCCCTGAATGCCATAACGCACCTGAGCCTGTTTGTAGGTGAGCTCGCCTTTTTCAATCTGCTCGACCAGCGCCAGTTTAAAAGTCAGCGAGTAATCGCGCTGTGTCCGTTTCACACCTTGTCCCATCGGGCTCTCCATTTATTGGGGGGAAAGGTGTAAACCATATTCAGGACGGGACAAACCATACAAAAAAAGCGAAGAGGCTAACGCCTCTTCGCTTGGTTTATCAATTTACCAAAGATGGGTAATCTCACCCTTGGGTTATCTGGTTTAGTAGCTCATGATCTCACGACGACGCAGCAGCGCAGCGATACCCAGGCCCAACAGCGTGAACAGACCGGTCGAACCGCCGCCACCACCGCCGCCATTGCTTTCAGGCTGGGGAGCCGGTGTATCACTGCTCTTGGTCGCCAGTTTTGGCGTAATGGCATAGAAGATATTGTCGCTACAGGCCAGCTTGAGGCGAAGAGCGCTGCCAGCATTGGCCGGAATGGTCACCTCATGGGCGCCATTGTTGCTCACGCCATTGACCAGCGGCTGCCAACTCTTGCCTTCATCGTTGCTATAACGGATATCGACCCGCTGACAGTTGATGCGGCCACCGTCAGTTCCAGCTACTTGCCAGTTCACTGTGGTCGGGCTGCCAACCAGAATACGCTGGTCAGGGGCTGGCAATATCTTGAAGGTTTGTGAACCTGTATCGACCACTTCGACCGAGGTCTCATCATAGGCACCACCGCCTTTTCCATCACGGGCCACCAAACGGAAATTCAGAGTACGCGGTACATTGACCCATGGATCGCCCTTCTCTTCATCTTTTATTAGCTCAGGCTGTTGCAACATAAATCGTTCATATCCCCTTAGCTGAGTAGCCAAAGAAGGAAAGTGACGTTCAGGAGACGTTGCAGGCGCTACAAAACGATATAAGGGTCCATCGTTCAATTTCCCATAGTAAATATCAGATGCACTCTCTGTCGCTCGACCAAGATCAACCTGTTCCCAGGTAAAGGTCATTCCATCTTCACCGGAACCAATCCCTGTGAGTGAAAATGCAGTTCTAACAGGAATAACTTTTGATTGCGATGCTGGTGAGATATTCACATCAATATCTTGCTTGATCATAGGCTCAACAACGCCACAATTATCTGGCCGGCTGACTAGCACAGCAAGCATCTGCTCAATGGACTTGCTATGAAAATAACCCGTCGTTTTAGATTGCAGATTTTGTGACCCCATGCCAACTCTGCCCGGATAACCCATGATGGTCGCACCGCTACCAACCTCCCAAGCGGAATTAGCTACACGTCCGCCTTGGTCGACATTAAAGATATGCTCTGCACCGAGCTGATGACCCACTTCATGGGCAAAGGTATCGACAAACATCGCATCGATCTCTGCGATTCCCGCTCCCGAGCTGCCATTACCGGCTCCACTCATTGCATTAGATCGCAAGTTTCGACCAGGGGACTTATTCCCGAAATAATCCAGATTTGGAGCTGCGCACAGCGTCCCCCATGCCAAGCCAGAATAATTGGTCGTCATCAGCACGTGGCCAATATCAAACTCACCTAACTTTTTCGCAGGATCGACTTCTCTTTGAGCCAACAGTTGAACAAGCTCATTGCGATGTGCATCATCACGGTCTATTGTAGGCGTGGTAAATGTGCGGTCTTTATTAGTTCCATTAAAAAAAAGATCTGTGTCCGGATCGTCAAAAATAATATTATCATTACCATCAGCCAAGATAAATTTTATACCGAGATCACGCTCATATATCTCATTGACTCGAGCCAGCAATGTTACAATAGATGACAACGCACCTATTTTATCATGAAATGAGGTGGTGTACTCTCCAGTGGTAGATATCGCAATCCGATATGTTTTTATTCCAGGAAAGTTATATTTTTGTGCTGCTTGCTTAGTTGCACTATCTAACAATGAGCGCTTTTTTTCACTTTCATGCTCATTTGTATTATTCTGCATCAGCTCTTCATGATGCCCATTTTTTCGCGGTTTTACATTTTTCTTGTAATAAACAGAATAAAGACCACTACGTTGAACATCAATAAACACCTGCTCCCCTTGGTGCATAAACATGCCATTAAAACCACGTGGGGAAATATCAAAACTGCCGGTATTATTTTCATTGCCCACTTCATGGCCTTTAAAGGTCATGATATCCGGATACTTGGCGGCCAATGCAGGTGGCAACACCGACGAGGGCTGCACTTCAAATTGCACCATCCCACCATTTGGTAATGGCAAAGTAATCAGCGTATCGCCAGCACGCAGATTTTGAATAAACTCTTCATCGACCTTAAAGCTGGTATAGGCACTAGTTGTGACTGTATCAGCCGCCTGCCTATTGTGTGCTTCGACCATATGCCATGGGGATGCCAGCGCGATATTGGCTGACATTGCGATGACAACTGAGATTGCATTTATTGTGAACTTCATCATTATTAATCACCTGACTGAACAGCCGGCGAGAATAACGTGACACAAATCACAATTCAACTTTTTCAATAAAAATTAAATGAATTTTATTTCATTTAAAATCATAAAGTTAGTGAGTTATAGTTTATAAACAGCTCATTTTGTTAGCATTTTCAGCAGTTCTTTTTCATAGAGTTAAAACTCCAAAAAAAGTATATGGGGGCTCATATGTGAGTCATCGAATCATTCCCCTGAGGCTATCACTATGTTTGGAATATTAGAGTTATAACTCCAATCATGCCGATTTACACGCCGTTGTTGAACAGCCACTACGGCCTTGAAATCGCCTCCGGCATGCACCTTTCCAGCATCTGTCGGTTATATCGGGTGGCATAGTCAATCCGCAGCTCAAACTCCGACTCCTTGCCCATCTCAATTACATCACCGAACCCTTTCAGATAACGGACTCCGCACCGGGTTATCGCTTCTGCTTGCAATGACTCCACAACCCCCGGGGCCATACCACCGCGCCCGCCGCGCACTATAAGCCGATAATCCTGAGCAGCAAGACTCTCATCTATTGCCTCGGTCAGTGATGCGGCCACAACAGGCGCCACGCAGATATGCAGAAACAGCAAACTGACGACTAACCGTAATACCTGCGCCATCCAGCTATCCCTCCCATCAGGAGGATCACGATAAGATTCACTGCACCACCACCACCGCCGCCACCCGCATTGTTGTCGGTAATGACAGTTGCACTTTCCGTAGTGGCAGACGCATTACCTCTTATCCCATTGATAGAGAAAAAAATATTATTGCTGCATGCCAGCTTCAGCCTGGCCGTGCTGGTCAACGGTGCAGGCAACACCACACTGGCCGACCCGTTATTGGCAAGCCCGCTTGCCAGCGTAGTCCAAGTAGAACCACCATTCTGTGTCAGTGCCAAATCCACGCTGGGACAATTGATAGGAGGCTGATCGGTCCCGGCAACATTCCATGTCACTAGCTGAGTGCTACCCGCCACCATGGCGCCGATCTGCGGAGCTGTGATGGCAAATGCCGCGCCGGTATTGATCACCTGAACCACCATTTCATCACTGCTCACCGCCCCCTGACCATCACGTACGGTAATGCGGAACTGGAGATTGCGATTGGTCGCAGGCCACGCCTCTCCTTTAGCCAAGACACCCGATATCAGAGAGCTCATGGCGGGCAATGTTCTACGAGGATCCGATGTTGGTGAAACAAAACGAAACAGCGGGCGGGTTCCATCATCCACCATGGTTGCCACGCTGTAGGATGCATTGCCAAGATCAACCTGCTCCCAGGTGTAACTGAGGGGATGACCATCCAGATCCAGCGCACTACCGACAAGAGTGAAAGGCGTATTGGCGGGGATCACCCTATCGCCCCCCGCATCCACAACCGGCGCGTTATTGGCAAGCGCCAGGTCGGTGCCGCAGGAGGGCAGAGAGGCCACCAGAGCCCGCATCTGCTCGATCGACTTGCTGTGAAAGAAAGGTGTGCTGTTAACCTGCAGATTTTCCTCACCACAGATCCCGGCATAGGCCATGATGGTCGAGCCACTGCCCGGTTCCCAGGCTGAGCTAGCCTTGCGACCCGTGGCACAACTGTCGGCCATGCCATTGAAGGAGTGCTCTGCCCCCAGCTGGTGCCCCAATTCGTGAGCCACATAATCAATAAAGAATGCATCACCGATAGGCTGTGAGCCTCCGGTCATGCCCCGTGAACGGCTGAAAGGGTTGCATAAAGATCTCAGGGTCGCCACCCCGCCGCCTGATGTCGCCAGCAGATGGCCCAGATCAAAAGAAGGATTGAGCAACACCCCCTGTTGGGTCTGGTTGATTGCGATATCCTGGGTCGAGTTGGTGAAAGGATCCGTCGCAGGATCGGTGAAAATCACATTATCCGTATCAGCTGCAAGCTGAAACTCGGCCCCCACATCACGGCGATAGACTTCATTGACCCGATTAAGCAGTGTTGCAATGGCCGAGAGTGCTGCAACCTTGGTACCACCGTGATACTGGGTATATTCCCCGGTTGCCGAGATGGCGATGGTGTAGCGCTTGCGCAAATTGCCATCGACCAGCACAGCTCGCTCACGCTCGATACCATGAGGATCAATCACCTGATCCACATCCTGTCGCCGCCAGGCATCTTGCTGTTCATAAACGGCATAAGAGAAACCGTCCTGAAGCGGATCGACATAAAAGGTACGCCCCTGATGGGTAAACATACCGTGAAAACCATGTATGGTGACATCAAATCGGCCTGTATCCGCCGCCCGATCGATAGCCTTCCCACTGTAAGTATTGATAGAAGGGTAGCGCTGGGCCAAAGGCTCCGGGAGCAAGGCATTGGGATGAACATCAAACTGCACCGTAGTGCCATCCGGCAATGGCAAGGTCAATACACTGGCGAGATGCCCGGGTTCAAAAGGCTTGTCAGGAACCACCACTCTGACCTTTTCAGCGCGCACATCATAGCTCCCCCCCCTTTCCAAGTTTTCATCCATGAAGGTCCACTGTGGTTCTGCTGCAACCTGAACAGACAAACTGGTGATAATCACCGCCATGCCATGCTTCATAGAGCCTCCTTGCCCTACCTTGGTGACAACAAGTATGGTGCAGCGTCAATTGACGATCTGCGTGACAGACAGAAAAGAAAATTCGCACAAAACTTCTGTCACGCTGAAAAATCGTGCTCCACCCGCGCTCCCCATCTCAGGCAATACAGACTGGCCCCATTCAACAACGGAAAAAAGTGAAGGCGCCATTGGCGCCTTCACGGATAGATAGGGGGATGAATATCCCCTCCATTTGGATTGGTTCGTTGGTGTATTACTGCTTGCCAGCGCCCGATGCTATTGAGCAATGAATCAGCATACGCTGGTTATACTCGCTGGCGTAAGCACTCAACTTGGCATGTATCTCTTGCTGACCGGGCCTTATCACATCGCCCAATCCATCCAGATAACGCTTTCCACAGCGCGCCTTGGCCTCTGCCTGCTGCTCGGCTGCAATACCGGGGGCGAACTCTCCCCGCCCGGCTATCACTATCAGGCGGTAATCCTGCCTGGCGAGGTTTGCACTCAGCTCCTGTTCCAGCGTGCTGGCATCGGCCTGACAACCGCCGAGCATTACAAGCAGCAACAGAGGGACTCCCTTCATGTGCGCCTCCGTTGCCAGCCGAGCAGCGCCAGAGCCAGCGTCCACAATCCGAGCGCCCCGCCACCACCGCCGCCACCTGAAGTCGAGCCACCTTGTACCAGAGGCAATTTGAGGGGACTGATGGCAAAGAAGATATTGTCGCTGCATGCCACTTTCAGCCTGACGCTGCTGGTGAGATCGGCAGGCAACGTTACCGTTGCTGCGCCGTTATTGGGTTGTCCGGCGGCAAGCATTGTCCAGCTTACGCCCTCATCCTGAGTCACCGAGATGTCCACCTTACTGCAACTGATCGGCGCCACAGTTGTGCCCGCCACATCCCATGCTACGGCCTGACTGGCCCCCGGAGTGAGAGTCACCCCGTAAAACGGGTTGGTGATGCGAAATGCCGCGCCGGTATTGATCACTTGCACTTTCATGTCATCACTGGCAACGCCACCCTGACCATCACGCACCGTCAGTCTGAAATTGAGATCCCGGTTGGTAGTCGGCCAAGCCTCTCCTTTGGCAAGTGTGCCGGAGAGCAGGGATGGCAAACTCGGCAGGATCCGCTCCGGCGATGCCGTGGGAGAGACAAAACGAAACAGCGGCCGGGAGCCATCGTCAATCATGGTGGCGGCACTACTCGATTCAGTACCCAGATCGATCTGCTCCCAGTTGTAGAGCAGAGAATCATTATCCAGATCTCCACCCGCCCCTTTTAACATAAAGGCCGTATTGGCAGGGATCACATAGTCCCCCCCTGCAGCTGCCTGCGGGGCATTATTGCTCAACGCGAGTGTGGTTCCACAAGTCGATACGGTCGCCATGTGCGCACGCATCTGCTCGATGGACTTGCTATGAAAATAGGGGTCGCTGTGAGTCTGGATATTCTCATCACCACAAATACCGGCATAGGCCATGATGGAGCTGCCACTACCTGGCTCATAGGCTTGATTGGCAACCCGGGTACCTGCACCGCAACTCCCGGTAGTGCCGTTGAAGGTATGATCGGCACCAAACTGGTGGCCAATTTCATGAGCCACATAGTCAACGAAGAAGGCATCTCCTACCGGTGTGGGTGAACCCGACATCCCGCCCGATTTATCGTTGGTACAAAGCACTGCCAAACCGGCCAGACCACCGCTACCGGTATTGAGTACATGGCCGATATCAAAGTTGCCAAGCTGCATATTGGTGAAATAGTTGGCCTGCACCAGCACGTTCTTGTTGGCATCATTGGCTTCATAGATGCTGCTGACATTGTTCACATAGTTAGGGTTATATCCGTTGTAGAAGGGATCTGTGACTGGATCGGTAAAGATCAGGTTGTCATTGCCACTGGCCAGCACGAATTCGGCGCCCACATCCCGTTGATAGACCTGATTGACGCGGTTGAGCAAGGTCGCAATCGCCGCCATGGTAAGCGCTTTGGAGCCACCGTGGTATTGGGTAAACTCTCCTGTCGCCGAAATAGCAATGACGTAGCGCTTGCGAACATTGCCATCCACTTGCACCTTGCGCACCAGTTTGCTGAGCTTGGGCCCTATCACCTCATCTGCAGCCTCTTCCAATCGACTATGGGCATCCTGCTGGTAATAGACGGCGTAGCCTTCGGCATTGCGCAGCGGATCGACAAACACCATCCTGCCCTGATGGCTGAACATGGCGTGGAAACCTTGCGGCCCCAGATCGAAGCGCCCCGTCTCTATCGGATGCGCCGGGTTGTGACCCTTGAAGGTGCGGATCTGCGGATACTTGGCGGCAAGATCTGCAGGCAGCAAGTCGTAGGCTTCCATAGCAAAGGTGACCTCCCCCCCATCGGGCAGCGGCAGGGTCAGCTCACTCGCCCCGGCTTGCAGCCCGGCAAAATAGTCGAGCGGCACCTTGGCCACCCGAAACTGATTGGCCCGCACCTCATAACCTTGCTCCGCAGTCGCTCTGGCGGCTACCGTACTCCACTCGCTGGCCATCAGGCTGGTTGACCCCAAGAAACTGGCCACCAACAAGGCCAACGAACACTTACTGGTCACATGCATCTTTGTCATCCTTGTAGTCATGCACTTTTTTGAACCATTACCGGCATCATTATCCCGCCGAATCAAAAAGCCCGGCGCCACTGTTTCAGCCACTCACCCATGGGGAGTGTTGCGCCAACCCCGTCTAACCCCTATCATTGCGCGGATTTGTCAATTTTAGAACTGCTCCTCTTCACAAAGGTGCGGTTCATCTTTATCTGGCCAAGGTTAATCTCATGCTCAAATCCCCACTGTTGCCCCGTTTCGGGGATCTGGTCGTTGCCATTGTTGACGATGTGCTCGGTCAGGGTCTTACCCTCGACCGCGCCTATGCCCGTCACTTCTCCGGCATCGAACTCAAACCGCAAGAACAGGCAAGGATTGCCCTGGTCACCGGCGACCTGCTACGCCGTCTCAGCCTCTATTGTTTCCTCACCGGTATTCAGGTGCGTCAGGCCGAAAAGAATGTCTGGCCGCTGCTGCACAGCTGGCACGCCTTCCACAAAATTGCCCAGCCCAACAACCCGACCCTGGATCGCTTCAATGAGGAAGCATTCCGCCGCCGTCTGACCGAGGCGAAGAAGAATCCTGTGCTGATGGATGGTTGCCCGAGCTGGCTGGAGAAACTGGGTAGCGAGCAGCTGGGTGAAGCCTGGCCTGCCGAGCGTGCCGCCCTGGCCTGGATGCCCAAGCGCTACCTGCGGGTCAACACCCTCAAGTGCACCCGTGATGAGCTGCAAGCCATTCTGGCCAAAGAGCAGGTCACCACTATTCCGGTTGAAGGTGTGGAGACTGCCCTGCAGGTCACCTCTGACGCCGCCCTGTTCCGCACCAAGGCCTTTGCCGATGGTTGCTTCGAACAGCAGGACGCAGGCTCCCAGCTGGTTGCTGCCGCTTTGGAAGTTGCCCCAGGCATGCGCGTTATCGACGCCTGCGCCGGTGCCGGTGGCAAGACCCTGCATATCGCCGCCATGATGCAGGGCAAAGGCCGTCTGCTGGCAATGGATGTGGAAGAGTGGAAGCTGGAGAACCTCAAGCAACGCGCCCGTCGCGCCGGTGCCCACAACGTGGAGACCCGGGTCATCACCAGCAGCAAGACCGTCAAGCGCCTCAAAGAGAGCGCCGACCGCGTACTGCTGGACGTGCCCTGCTCCGGTCTTGGCGTACTCAAGCGCAATCCGGATGCCAAGTGGCGTGATACCGCCGAGCGTCTGCCGGTGCTGGTCGCGCTGCAAGAAGAGATCCTGCAGCGTTACAGCCAGATGGTGAAAGTCGGCGGCCTGCTGGTCTATGCAACCTGCTCCATCCTGCCCGAGGAGAACCGCCAGCAGGTGGACAAGTTCCTCGCCGCCAACGAAAACTTCCGTCTGCGTGACGATCACACCGTGAGCCCGTCCGAGACCGGCTTCGACGGCTTCTACATGGCTCGTATCGAACGGATCGCCTGATCTGCCCGATGACCATATAGACAAAAGCGGCTGCCATTGGCAGCCGCTCTGTTTTGGCTTGCTGACACACTCCCGATGGGGTTACAGCGCAGCAATCGCCTCTATCTCGATCTTCACATCCTTCGGTAACCGAGCCACTTCTACGCAGGAGCGAGCCGGATACATGGCATCGTGCTCGGTGAAGAAGTCGTTGTAGACCTGATTCACCGTAGCAAAGTCGTTCAGATCCGAGACAAACACCGTGGTCTTGAAGATGTTGCGCACCTCGCCGCCTGCCGCCTCGACAATCGCCTGTACGTTTTGCAGGGAGCGCAGGGTCTGCGCTTCGATCCCCTCCGCAACGTCGCCGCTCACCGGGTCCAGCGGGATCTGACCGGAGGTGTATAGGATGTTACCAATCCGGGTGGCCTGCACATAGGGGCCGATGGCGCTCGGCGCCGCCTTGGTAGTGATAACCTGTCGCATCTGTTACTTCCTCGTGCTGACAAACAAAAAGTAGGCCCGGAGCAAGCCTGCTCACCCCGGGCATGAGAGTTACATCATGTTGGTGAAGGTTCTGGAGATGACGTCCTGCTGCTGCTCGCGGGTCAGGGCGTTGAAGCGCACCGCATAGCCGGAGACCCGGATAGTCAGGCTGGGGTACTTGTCCGGATTCTCGATGGCATCCAGCAGCATCTCGCGATTCATCACGTTGACGTTGAGGTGCTGGCCCCCTTCCACATCCCGCTCATGATGGAAGTAGCCATCCATCAGCCCCACCAGATTGTTCTCGCGATTGGCCGGCTCCTTGCCGAGCGCCCCCGGCACGATGGAGAAGGTGTAGGAGATCCCGTCCTTGGCATATTTGAACGGCAGCTTGGCCACCGAGGCGAGCGAAGCGACCGCCCCTTTCCTATCCCGACCGTGCATCGGGTTGGCCCCCGGCGCAAACGGCGCACCAGCGCGACGGCCATCCGGGGTGTTGCCGGTCTTCTGGCCATAGACCACGTTGGAGGTGATGGTCAGGATCGACTGGGTCGGCACCGCATTGCGATAGGTCGGCAGCGCCTGGATCTTCTTCATGAAGCGCTCGACCAGATCGCAGGCGATGGAGTCGGCCCGCTCGTCGTTGTTGCCGTACTGGGGATACTCCCCCTCAATCACAAAATCGACCGCCAGCCCGTCAGCATCGCGCACCGGCTTGACCCGGGCGTACTTGATGGCCGCCAGCGAATCGACCGCTACCGACAGACCGGCAATGCCGCAGGCCATGGTGCGATAGACGTCGCGATCGTGCAGCGCCATCAGGGAAGCCTCGTAGCTGTACTTGTCGTGCATGTAGTGAATAAGGTTGAGCGCGCTGATGTACTGCACCGCCAGCCAGTCCATAAAGCTGTCGAGGCTCGCCATGACAGTTGCGTAATCCAGCACCTCATCCATGATGGGCGCCACTTTCGGGCCGACCTGGATCTTCAGCTTCTCGTCCACGCCACCGTTGATGCAATAGAGCAGGGTCTTGGCCAGGTTGGCGCGGGCACCGAAGAACTGCATCTGCTTGCCGATCACCATGGGGCTCACGCAGCAGGCGATGGCGTAGTCATCGCTCTCGAAGTCGGTGCGCATCAGGTCATCGTTCTCATACTGCAGGGATGAGGTATCGATGGAGACGCGGGCCGCATAGGTCTTGAAGGCCCGCGGCAGCCCTTCCGCCCAGAGGATGGTGAGGTTGGGCTCGGGCGCCGGCCCCATGGTCTTGAGGGTGTGGAGGTAGCGGAAGGAGCTCTTGGTCACCAGGGTGCGACCATCCAGCCCCATGCCGCCGATCACCTCGGTCGCCCAGATGGGATCGCCGGAGAAGAGGGAGTCAAACTCGGGGGTACGCAGGAAGCGCACCATGCGGATCTTCATGATGAAGTGATCGACCAGCTCCTGGGCATCCTGCTCGCTGATGAGCCCTGCCTTCAGATCCCGCTCGATATAGATGTCGAGGAAGGTGGCGGTACGACCGAGGGACATGGCGCCACCGTTTTGCGACTTCACCGCCGCCAGATAGGCAAAGTAGAGCCACTGCACCGCCTGCTGGGCAGTGCGTGCCGGCCCGGAGATGTCAAAACCGTAGCTGGCCGCCATCTGCTTGATCTGCACCAGTGCCCGCTTGTGTTCGGCCAGCTCCTCGCGCTGGCGGATCACCTGCTCCAGCTGCTCTCCCCGCTCGAGAGCCGGTTGCAGATCGGCAAACTGCAGCTCCCGCTCACGGATTAGATAATCTATGCCATAAAGCGCGACCCGACGATAATCTCCGATAATGCGACCACGACCGTAACCATCCGGCAAACCGGTCAATACCCCTGACTTTCGGCAGCGCAACATCTCGGGAGAGTAGACGTCGAACACTCCCTGATTATGGGTTTTGCGCAATTCGCTGAAGGTATATTCAAAATCGGGATCCATCTCCCGGCCATATGCTTCAAAAGAACTGCGGATCATATTTACGCCGCCAAATGGGTGCAGTGCTCTTTTAAGGGGCTTGTCGGTTTGCAGGCCAACGATTTTTTCCAGCCCCTGCTCGATATAACCCGGCCCATGGGCAGTAATAGTCGTGGCAATATTGGTATCAAAATCGACCGGTGCGTGGGTGGCGTTCTCGATACGGATCCCCTCCATCACCTTATTCCACAAAGTGGTGGTCGCTTCGGTCGCATCTGCTAAAAACTGTTCGTCACCTTCATAGGGGGTGTAGTTCTGCTGGATAAAATCACGGACGTTGATCTCGTGCTTCCAGTTTTCACCGGCAAACCCTTGCCATGCCTGACGGAATTTATCCTGTTCCAATTGCATATCAACTTTCATCAAATAAACCTCATTCACTACTCATGACACTACAGTGGAAGATGTCAGACGCACTCGGCCTGACGAACCTGCTGCCCCAGACGAATGGCATCCAGCGCGATCATTTTCTCTTCATTGGTGGGAATAACCGCCGCAAGTACCATGGATTCTGCCGCCGAAATTACCCGGCAGCCCTCGCTATTGGGACGCTGGTTAAACGGCTCGCTGATCGCTACGCCAAATACCTGGAGTCGTTCGCATACCAGCTTTCTGATAAAGGCCGAGTTCTCGCCGATCCCGCCGGTGAAAATAACGGCATCCAGCCGGCGCAATGAGGTGGCATGGCCACCGATATGGCGGGCAATACGATGGACAAAAGCGTGAATGGCCAGTTTCGCGCCGGGATGTCCTTCGTGGTAGGCAGCTTCCAATACCCGCATATCGGAGGAGAGCCCCGAAATACCCAACAGGCCGGACTGCTTGTTCAATACCCGCTCTATATCCTCGATAGATTGACCCGTCTTGCTGGCGATATAGGCCAGCGCGCCAAAATCGATATCGCCGCTGCGGCTGCCCATGATCAGCCCCTCCAGCGGCGTCATCCCCATCGAGGTATCGACGCTCTTGCCATCCTGCACCGCGCAAATAGAGGCGCCATTGCCCAGATGGGCGATGACCAGACCGGCATACAGCTCATCCAGCCCCATAAATACGCAGGCCTGCTCGGCGACATAGCGATGGGAGGTGCCATGGAAGCCATAGCGGCGCACGCCGTAATCCTGCAAATATTGGTAAGGCAGCCCATAGATATAAGCTTCCGGCTTGAGGGTCTGGTGAAAGCCGGTATCAAATACCGCAATTTGGGGCTGGTTGGGAAATAGCTGGCGGGCGGCCATCACGCCACTTAAATTGGCGTGATTGTGCAGGGGGGCCAAGGGTGACACCTGCTTTATTTTGGCCAATACATGTTCATCAATGATCACGGCTTCGCTAAATTCACTACCACCATGAGCAATTCGATGACCCACCAGTGCAATGGCATCCAGCAGATCCCTTTTTTTCAATTCCTCCGCGATGGCAGCCAATGCACAGGTGTGGTTATTTTCAGCTAATGACATTGCAGGCTCTTTACCCACTTGCAATTGGGGATGGGCTGTCTCAATACCATCCGCTATACCGTAGATCACCACCTCGCAGGTTTTATTATCCAGTACCGAGAATTTGACCGACGAAGAGCCGCAATTGATAACCAGAACCAACGAATCAAACTTCATTACATCGCCTCGATATTTATGATGTCGAGTCACTGCAGTCAGAGCATCTTTGCCACTGTGTTTGGTGGCCAAATCACGGATAGCCTTGCCCTGGGCCCAAATAATTGGGCCAATCAAGAACAGGTTATTGCGCACTTCTGACTGCGCCATGCAGACCCCACCAGGGGGGCCTGAATGGCTGATGACTTGCAGAAAAGGTTTTCAGAACAGCTTGGAAACTATATTCAGGATGGTCAGCACACCTATGATGGTGACAAACAGGTTGCTGGCCTGCCCTTTATATTTTGCAAGTGCCGGTGTCTTGCTCACCGCATACATCGGTAGCAGACAGAGCAGGGAAGCGATGATTGGCGCCCCCATTGCCTCAATCAGGTCAAGTATGTTGGGGTTGACATAGGCGACCAGCCAGGTGGAGCCCATGATGAACAACATACTGATCATGTTCAGCTTTTTCAAAGAGACCCTGTTCTTGTCCCCTTGATAGCCAAAGCGGAGGATCAGGCCGTTCAACCCTTCCAGCGTCCCCAGATAGTGACCGAAGAAGGATTTGAAGATAGCAACCAGCGCGATAATGGACGCCGCATACTCCAGGGTGGTGGCAAACGCAGACTTGCTGCCCGTCATTGAGGAGAAGTGGTTGGCCAGATAGGAGAGCACCGGAATATTCTGGGCTTTGGCTTCCGCCATATTTTGCGGTGACAGGGTAAAGAGGCAGCTGAAGGCAAAGAACATCACCACGGCCACCATCAGCATGCTGGCACCGGAGATAATCTTCGAGCAGCGCTTTTCGGTAAAATCACGACCGAACTCCTGCTCATACTCTTCCCGTTTGGAGACAATGAAAGAAGAGACAATCGGCGAGAAGTTGAAGGAGAAGACCATGATGGAGATCCCCAGCCAGACGGTGACCAGAATACCATCGTGACCAAACATCGATATCTCGCTCAGATTGACCTGATCAAAGACGGCACTGTTCCAGTACGGAACGAGGGAGAGAGAGATAACGATCAGACTGGCAATAAAGGGAAAGACCAGATAGCTCATCACCTTGACCATCAGATCTTTACCGAAGTAGATCACGAATGCCATCAACATCAACAATGCCAGTGCAACCACACCTCGATTAAGCGGAACCAACTGTAGTTGATGCTCCCAAAATGCCATAAAGGTATTGGTGATCGTCACACCATATATCCACAGCAGTGGGCAGATGGCAAAGAAATAGAGGAAGGTAATTACCACTCCACCCATCTTGCCAAAATGTTCTTCAACGGTCTCGGTAATATTTGCCGATGGATTACTGCCAGAAAGACATAATCTGGCCAACGCCCTGTGGCAATAAAATGCAATGGGGTAAGCCAGCACCAGCATGATTAATATTGGGATCAGGCCACCATATCCGGCCCGGATTGGAAAGAACAAGACCCCCGCCCCGATAGCAGTACCGAACAGACCTAATCCCCATGTGGTATCCGATTTACGCCATGCACGCGTATTCTCTTTACTGCCGGTGACAACACTGTCTAATATCATGACTGCATTCCTTACAGGCTAAATTGACGAATATTGTTCTGTTCGATAATTTCGGCGATCCGGGTCAGATCAATATTGCCACCCGAAATAATGCTGACGGTCTTTTTACCTTCGACATAATGTTTCAGCTTGCCACTGAGCAGCGCTGCCGAAGCCAGAGCTCCCGCCCCTTCGGTAATCACCTTGTTGCGCTGAATAAGGTCAACCATGCTATGACGAATATCATCCTCGGTGACCAGTACAATATCATCCACCAATTGTTTGACGATTTCGAAGGTCAGTGAACCGGGTCTTGCCACATCACAGCCATCGGCCAGCGTGCTGCTGGTTCTGTGATTGGTCATGGTACCGGCATAGAAAGAGGCCGCCATACCGTGCACATTCTCGGATTGCACACCAATCACCTTGATGGTCGGATTAATAGATTTGATAGCCATGGCAACACCGGCAATCAAACCACCGCCACCGATCGGCACTATGATGTTATCGACATCATACAAATCTTCGATAATTTCCAGGC
This sequence comes from Aeromonas sp. FDAARGOS 1417, assembly GCF_019046985.1. Classification (NCBI taxonomy): domain Bacteria; kingdom Pseudomonadati; phylum Pseudomonadota; class Gammaproteobacteria; order Aeromonadales; family Aeromonadaceae; genus Aeromonas; species Aeromonas sp. FDAARGOS 1417. The sequence continues at coordinate 1,710,730 of NZ_CP077221.1, forward strand.
CAATGGTGCCCTGGCCGGCAATCACTTTTGCATCGTCGAAGGGGGGGATAAATACGCGGTCTTCCATCTCCACGATTTCGCTGACTTTGGCAATGGTGTCATTGAAGCTATTTCCATGGAGGATCACTTTGGCTGAATAGTCACTGGTTGCAGCAATTTTTGATTTGGGGGCACAGCAAGGCATGACCACCTTGGCATCAATTCCCAGCATAGCACTGGAGAGTGATACACCTTGGGCATGATTGCCCGCCGAGCAGGCGACAACACCTTTTTGTCGGTCTTCCAAACTTAATGAACTGAGTTTGTTAAAGGCACCACGAATTTTAAAAGAGCCTGTACGTTGCATGTTTTCAAGCTTGAGGTAAACCTCGCCATGGCAACGTTCGCTGATGTAGTTAGAGGGTAGTTGCGCGGTCTTGTATATATGATTGGTCAGTCTTTTTTTGGCTTCAGTAATATCATGAAGACCAATGGGCAGATTGCTATACATCTTCATCGCAAATCTCTTTTTATTTATTAATTTGTAGGGTTTTATTTCACAGGGCGAAGCGATACTAGGTTCTATCACTTGCAATTAATGTGAGCATAAACACAAAAAAATCTACAAAGAGACTGCGTTACGGTGAAATTATCAAAAAATGTGATGGCAGCAACACTTGAATCCAAATGGATTAAAAAAAGTAATCATATATTGGCAAAGAATATAATTAACAACTCCAAAACAAAGCCATAAAGATTAGATTTTTCAGGGCAATTGCGTTGCTTTTTGCAACCGGCAATCAGTTGCTTGCCTGCCAGAACCGGGACAATAAAAAAGGGAGCCTATAAGGCTCCCTCTCGACAACACAGAACCGATTACTCGGCTGCAGCATCATCTTTCTTGTACTTGGCAGCAGTCTCTTTGATCAGAGCCTGCAACTCGCCAGCCTGGAACATCTCGATCATGATGTCACAGCCACCGATCAGCTCACCTTCAACCCACAGTTGGGGGAAGGTCGGCCAGTTGGCGAATTTTGGCAATTCGGCGCGGATATCCGGATTTTGCAGGATATCAACGTAGGCAAACGGCTCGCCGCAGGACATCAGAGCCTGGGAAGCCTGGGCAGAGAAGCCACAGCTGGGTAGCTTGGGGGAGCCCTTCATGTAGATGATGATGGGGTTGTCAGCCAGCTGCTGCTTAATCTTTTCAATAGTTTCCATAGGTGCCTCACTAGAGCGATTTCGGCGGCCATTCTACTGCAATCTTGCCCGAGCACAAACTGACAAAGGGGTGAACCGGCTCGAATTGCGCAAAGAACCCACACAGGATTGATCGCGATCATGGCGCCAATCAAGAGTTGTTAGGCCATCTTTGATACTGCTACAATCCCTTGGCTTTGGGCTACCCAGCCCCATCATTTTAAAAACAACTCTTTTCAAATATAGAAAAGAGTACGCAATGTCTTGCAACCGTCGCCTTCGCACGGTCCAGCCAATGGAGAGTAGAAAATGGCATTCGAACTTCCCGCTCTGCCCTATGCAATCAACGCTCTGGAACCGCACATCTCCCAGGAAACTCTGGAATATCACCACGGCAAGCACCACAACACCTACGTGGTCAACCTGAACAATCTGGTGCCGGGTACCGAGTTTGAAGGCAAGTCTCTGGAAGAGATCATCAAGACCTCCAACGGCGGCATCTTCAACAACGCCGCCCAGATCTGGAACCACACCTTCTACTGGCACTGCCTCTCCCCGAATGGCGGTGGCGAGCCGACTGGCGCCCTGGCTGAGGCCATCAACAAGGCATTCGGCTCCTTCGCCGAGTTCAAAGATGCCTTCACCAAATCAGCCATCGGCAACTTCGGTTCCAGCTGGACTTGGCTGGTGAAGAAAGCTGACGGCTCTCTGGCTATCGTCAACACCTCCAACGCCGGTTGCCCGCTGACTGAAGCCGGTACCACCCCGCTGCTGACCGTTGACCTGTGGGAGCACGCCTACTACATCGACTTCCGCAACCTGCGTCCGAAGTACATGGAAACCTTCTGGGCTCTGGTTAACTGGGAATTCGTGGCCAAGAATCTGGCTGCCTAATCAGCCTCGCTTGCCAAAACGCCCCGCACTGCGGGGCGTTTTTTTATCTCGAGATGGCTGCGTAAATGAATAAGGCGCCCGCAGGCGCCTTTTACATATCGAGATGACCCGCTTACTGGTCCAGCTCGTCCATGTATTCATCCAGATTGGCGTCGTCAGCCTGCTCTTGCTGAGACGCTTTCAGCTCGGTCTGCTTGCCCGTCACCTTGCCCTGGTTATATTGCAGGTAGAAGTCCTTGGTCAGCGCATAAGGATCGAGGGAGTTGTCGATGATCCGCTCCTGATCGATCAGCTTGGCACGTGTGCCCAAGCCATCCAGTGCCCAGTGTGCAACCTTCATCGGGAAGGTTAACAGGGCATAGGGGAAGTAGAAGCTGTCAATCGCATCACCAACCAGCTCCCGGGTGGTAGTCGGGCCGTAGACAGGCACCATGATGTAGGCACCATTACCGATATCGGCCCTGCCCAGCACGGTATCCATCTCCAGCTTGTTGCGCTCGAGGCCGGCATGTTTGGCCACATCGAAGATACCCAGCAGACCGACCGTGGTGTTGAGGGTAAAGCGCCCCAGGTTGGTGCCTGCCCCTTTCAAATCACCGGTGATCAGATGGTTCACCATGCTGCTTGGCTCATCAAAGTTGGCAACAAAGTTGGCAATGCCATCCTTCACCCCTACCGGAATGTAGCGGGCATAGGCATGTACCACAGGACGTGCCACATAGGGCTCCAGCACATCATAGTTGACCGCCCACATGGCCCGGTTGGCCCCCTGGAAGGGATCGCGCGGATCGGCCGCCGTACTGGTGGCACCCGGATTATTCATGCCGGGATTGAGATCCAGACTCTCTGGGCCAGGCTTGGGTGGGCCACCGGCACAGCCAGCCAGCAAGAGGGCTGCCAGTGTGGCCCCTGAACGAAGATACATATGATTGTCCTGACGTTTTATTTTGATTTATCAGAAGTATAGATAACCCGGCCCCTATCCAGGGGCCGGGTTATCCAAAGGCATATTAGAGGGCGTGATCGATGCGGATGTCAATCGGAGCAGCAGGGATCTCGGCCGTCTTGACCGACACGGATACTCCTTCGAAGGCTCCTTCCTTGTTCATCACATTGCCACCGCGCGAGAGACGTGCCTTGAACTGCAGCTCCGGATAGGCCGCCAGTTTGCTGCCTTCCATCATGGCATCGCCATCCCCGAGCGACAGGGTAACAGGCAAGGTTGGCCCTGCGATACGCTTCACGGCGATGGGCATGGGCGGCCCGTTGGGCACCACGGCAAAGACGAAGAGATGGGCATCTTCCGGCATCTGAATGCCCGCCGCCAACGTGACGTGGATGGGGAATTCCCCCTCCTTCATCGCCAGCGGCTGTCCCTCAACTGCGCCCGCTTTGGCTACGCCTGAATTCGTCACCTCGATGCCGCGCTGCTTGAGCTGCGCGCGGGCATACTCCATGGAGCGCTCGACCATCACGTAACGGGGGGTACCTTTCTCCATAAGTGGCAACATCGCCTGCCAGCGAGCCAGCGCGGTCTGGAAGTCCTCTTTTTGCAGCGCCATAAAGGCATAGACGGAACGCGCTTCGATATTGTCCGGATCCTGCGCGATAGCAGCCTGCAACAGGACATCCGCTTGCGCCTCATCCCCCGTCATCATCAGCGCCTGCGCATAAGGCACCGCCACCAGCGACTTCTGGGGAGCCAGCGTGTAGGCCCGCTCCAGCGCCTCGCTGGCCATCTCGGGATCATTGCCATCCAGCGCCAAGCGTCCCAGCAGCAGCCAGCCGCGGTAGTCGTTCGGTTCATCCTTGAGGCGGGTACGCAGTGCCAGCGTGAAATCCAGCAGATCCTGCTCGGTCACCTGGGCATCGCGTTCCACCAGAATGCGGTTGCTCAGCTCGCCAAGACGGCTGCTGGCATCTTGCCAGCGACTCACCTCTTGCCAGGAGCCCAACTTGTAGTAGAGCCCCAGACTCACCACCAACAGCACCAGCACACCCGGAATCCAGATCAGACTCTTGCCACTGCGGGCAGTCTGCTCCACATCAGGGATATCATCCAAGAGACTTCGTTGCAGCTCGACCAGCGAGTCGGACTCCTCAGCCAGGACACCCTGCTCGCGCTCTTCGCCAATCTCCAGCAGCCGCTGGCGATAGAGCTGTTTGTTGAGCGCCGAGCGACTGATGCTCTGTTTGCCTTCACCACGCCACAGCGGCACGACGAGCGCCAGACTCACCAGCACCAGCAAGCCCGCAATAACTATCCAAAAAGCGGTCATTGTTTCTCTTCCTCTTTGAGCAGCTCGGCCAGTCGGCGCTGCTCCTCCTCGCTCAAGGCGTTATCCAGTTGTTTTTTCACCGCAGGGGGCCGGCGGCTGCGCATCACGACCACGGCGCCACCGATCAGGATCACCAGCAGCGGGCCGAGCCAGAGGATCAGGGTGGAGGCCATCAGGGGTGGGTTATAGAGGATAAAGTTGCCGTAGCGGGCCACCATGTAATCCACTATCTCCTCTTTATCCTTACCCTCGCGCACCATCTGGTAGGTCTTGTCGCGCAAGTCCTTGGCCAGCCCCGCATTGGAGTCGGCGATATCCTGGTTCTGGCACTTGGGGCAACGCAGCTCCTTGGTCAGTTCGCGAAAGACCTGCTCCTGATTGTCGTTGTCGAAGGTGTAGACATCGATAGCGGCCATGGCCGGCGCTTGCACCACCCATCCCAGCAACAGCAGCAGGGAAGCAATAAATACTCTCATCAGGACTCCCCTCACTTCATGGCATCAAAGATGGGTTTGAGGGTCGACGCCCAGTTCTCGGGGTTAATATCCCCCACGTGGCGATACCGGATGATCCCCTTGCTGTCGATAAAGAAGGTCTCCGGCGCGCCGTATACCCCGAGATCCAGCCCCAGCATGCCGTCCGGATCATAGAGGTTGACCTGATAGGGGTTACCCAGCTCCGCCAGCCACTTGATCGCCTTGTCGCGCTCATCCTTGTAGTTCATGCCGATGATGGGAATACCCTGCCCCGCCAGCTGTTTGAGGTAGGTATGCTCGCCATAGCAGGTCGGGCACCAGGTGGCCCAGACGTTGAGCAGCATGGGGCGACCGGTCAGGATACTGCGATCGTGCTGTTTGTTCAGATCGTAAATGTCCTGCAGATTGAACACCGGCACCTCTTTGCCCACCATCACGGACTCAAGCTTGGTGGGATCGGAGTAGAGCCCTTTGAACAGGAACACAGCCCCCAGCAAAAAGACGATAAAGGGGATTAAAAACAACCAGGTCTTTTTGTTCATGCCTTGGCCTCCTCCTCACGACGGCCGAAACGGTAACGCTTGTCGAGCATCGCCAGCACGCCACCAATAGCCATAAAGACGCCGCCGAACCAGATCCAGCGCACGAACGGCTTGTAGTAGATCCGCACCGCCCAGGCACCGTTGTCGAGCTGTTCCCCCAGCGCCGCATAGAGATCGCGGGTGATACCGGCATCGATGGCCGCTTCGGTCATCGGCATCCGGGTCACCTTGTACATCCGCTTCTCGGGCTTGAGCAGGGCGACCTGCTTGCCATTCTTGTGCACTTCCAGCACGCCCTTAAAGCCATCGTAGTTGGGGCCGTTCTTCTCCTTGATCCCGGCAAAGACGAACTCGTAATCGGCAAAGTGCACCCGATCACCCGCCTGCATCCGCAGATCCTTCTCGATGCTGTAATTCTGGGTGCAGGCGATACCTATGATGCTGACTGCCAGCCCCACATGGCCGAGGATCATGGCCCAGTGGCTGTTGCCAAGCTTGCGCACACCGACTGCAAAGCTGTGCTTGTGGGTAGCCCGCGCCCAGGTCTCCTGCACGCTGGTGACGATGATCCAGGCCCCCAGACCAATCCCTACCGCCGCCCACGGCTTGAAGGTTTCGGCAAAGAGCAGCGGCAACAGCAAGGCTGCGGCCAGACTCAGCACCAGTGCCACGACCACCTTGCTTTTGAGTTCCCCCAGCTCCTGACGACGCCAGCGAAACAGCGGGCCAACCCCCAGCAGCAGAGCAAACGGGATGATCAGCCAGCTGTAGATGTGGTTGAAGAAGGGGGTACCGATAGAGATGCTCCCCAGCCCCAGCTCCTTGTGCACCAGCGGCAGCAAGGTACCGAGCAGCACGGTCAGCAGACCCGCCACCAGCATGATGTTGTTGCAAAGCAGCAGGGTCTCGCGGCTCCACAGCTCGTGTTTGCCGTGGCTCTTCACCTGCGAGCCTTTAAAGGCAAACAGCAGCAAGGATGAACCGATCACCGCCAGCAGGAAGCCGAGAATAAACAGACCGCGGGTCGGATCGGAGGCAAACGCATGGACCGACACCAGCACGCCGGAGCGCACAAGGAAGGTACCCAGCAGGCTCAACGAGAAGGCTGACAGGGCCAGCAGCACGGTCCACGCCTTGAAGGTGGCGCGCTTCTCGCTCACCGCCAGCGAGTGCAGCAGAGCGGTACCCGCCAGCCAGGGCATGAAGGAGGCGTTTTCTACCGGATCCCAGAACCACCAGCCGCCCCAACCGAGCTCGTAGTAGGCCCACCAGGAGCCGAGCACTATGCCGAGGGTCAGGAATACCCAGGCAGCCATGGTCCAGGGGCGCGACCAGCGAGCCCAGGTCGCATCGAGACGGCCGGTCATCAGCGAGGCAATGGCGAAGGCAAACGCCACCGAGAAGCCCACATAACCCATGTAGAGCATCGGCGGATGGAAGATAAGACCCGGATCCTGCAGCAGCGGATTGAGGTCACGACCATCTACCGGGAAATAGGGCAAGGTGCGGGTGAAGGGATCGGAGGTGAACAGCACGAAGGCGGTGAAGCCAACCGAGATCAGACCCAGCACGCCGAGTACCCGCGCGACAGCATCGAGCGGCAGACGGCGGCTGAACATGGCTACCGCCGCAGTCCAGCCCCCTAAGGTCAGTACCCACAGCAGCAGGGAGCCTTCGTGGGCGCCCCACACCGCCGAGATGCGATAGGCGAGCGGCAGCAGGCTGTTGGAGTTAGTGGCCACATACTGCACGGTGAAGTCGTTATCGATAAAGGCCCAGGTCAGGCAGAGAAACGACAGCAGCAGCAACAAAAACTGAGCATAGGCGAGCGGACGGGCCGCCGACATCATGCCAAGACGCCCCCAACTGGCGCCTAGCAGCGGGTAGCTGCCCAGCAGCAGGGCGGTGGCAAAGGCCAGGATCAGCGCAAACTGACCTAATTCCGGGATCATGAAGGCATTCCTTTCAATTGAACGGTGACAACAGCCGCACCACGCACGGCAGGCAAAGCGGAAAAGGCAAACACCACAGGGATCACTGCTTGGCTCCCTTCAACTGCGCCTCGGTATACTCCGGCTTGAAGTGCATGCCGTTAGTGGCATCGGCCACTTCCGGCGGCATGTAGTTCTCATCGTGCTTGGCCAGCACCTCGAACGCCTCTACGGTCGTGGCATCCTTGAGGGTGCCCTGGGCAACAATCCCCTGCCCTTCACGGAAGAGATCCGGCAGGATGCCGTCAAACTCTACCTTCACCAGATGACCGCCGTTATCCACCAGCTTGAAGGCAACCTTGAGGCTCTGGGGATCCCGCTGTACCGACCCCGGCACGACCAACCCACCGATGCGCAGGCGCTGCCCCTCTTCCGGTTTGATCTTGTCCGGCCCCTTCCCCTCCACCAGCTCGCTCGGGGTGTAGAAGAGGTCGATATTCTGACTGAGGGCGTAGAGAACCAGCCCGCTGACGGTCGCCAGACCCAGGGTAATGGCCAGAATGATGGTGAGGCGTTTTTTGCGTCTCGGATTCATAGGGTGTTCTCCATCTGCTGGGCCGCCTTGCGACGGGCCTCACGCGCCTGTTTGCTGCGCAACTCACCGAGCAGGCTGCGGGTTTTCATGCGGGTAGAAATGATGATGCCGACCAGACACACCAGCGTCAGGCCAAATGAGAGCCAGACATAGAAGGCGTAACCGCCCATCGCCATAAAATCACTGAAAGAGGCAAAGTGCATGCTTACTTCTCCTGCTCTGCAATCTCTTTGACCCAGGGGCGATGCCACTCCCGCATCAGGAGTTCATTGCGAAAACGCATCAGGGTCAGGGCACCGAGAAACGCGGCAAACGCCAGGATCATGATCAGCAGCGGCCAAAGCATCTCGGGTGAAATGGAGGGTTTGTCAAATTTGGTGATGGTGGCCCCCTGATGCAGGGTATTCCACCACTCCACCGAGTAGTGAATGATGGGCAGGTTGATCACCCCAACCAGTGCCAGAATGCCGGCCGCACGGCCAGCGACCACCTTGTCGCTGAAGGCGTTGTAGAGGGCAATCACGCCGAGGTAGAGAAACAGCAGGATCAGCTCAGAGGTGAGCCGCGCATCCCACACCCACCAGGTTCCCCACATGGGTTTGCCCCAGGCGGCACCGGTAAAGAGGGCAATAAAGGTAAATACGGCACCGACCGGCGCAATGGCAGCAACCGTCATGTCAGCCATCCGCAATTGCCACACCAGGCCGATAAAGGCGGCCACCGCCATGGTGGAGTAGGCCCCCATGGAGAGAATGGCGGAAGGCACGTGGATATAGATGATCCGGAACGAATCTCCCTGCTGGTAATCCGCTGGCGCAAACGCGAGGCCCCAGACAGTACCGATCACAAACGAGAGCAGACTAATCACCGCAAACCAGGGCAACAGCGTGCCTGCCAGCTGATAGGCACGCTCCGGTTTGGCATAAGGGTGCAACCATTTCCACATAGCTCACAAAACCTTTTTGTTATTAATCGTTTGGCGAGGCCTACCATACCGACCGCAGGGCAGCATCAAATACCCCGAAAGCAATAAGCGGCACTCTCCTTGATCCATCGCAACATTATTTTTTGCAAAAAGACTCCGTTCGGAGCCAAATCCGGTTCAGCTCACGGCCATCAGTTGAGGCTGACCCGCAACGCCGCCGACACAGCCAGCGGCGTCAGTGTCAAAGCCCCCACCAGCATGGCGGCCAGAATGGCAAGCTGCCCGCCATAGGGCAAGCTCATCCCCGCGGCATCGATGGCTGAGGTGGCAAAAATCAGTACCGGAATATAGAGCGGCAGGATCAGCAGACTAAGCAGCACCCCGCCTTTGCGCAATCCCACCGTCAACGCGACCCCGACCGCGCCGAGCAGACTCAATACCGGAGTGCCAAGTGCCAGCGTCGAGACGACAGCCAGATAGGTGTTCATATCCAGCGACAGCAAAATCGCCAGCAAGGGAGAGATCAGCAGCAGCGGCAAGCCGGTCAGCAGCCAGTGAGCGACCACTTTCGCCAGCGCCAGCAAGCCCAGCGGGTGCGGCATCAGCATCATCTGCTCCAGCGCGCCATCGGCAAAGTCGTCGCGAAACAGTCGCTCCAGCGACAGCATGGCCGCCAATAGCGCCGCCACCCAGATGATCCCCGGTGCAATACGGGCCAGCAGCTTGGGCTCCGGGCCAATCCCTAACGGAAACAGGGTGATGACGATGAGGAAAAACCAGAGCGGATTGAAAATATCGGAACGCTGGCGCAGAGCCATCAGCAGTTCACGGTGAATAAGGTGCATAACAGCGCGCAACATGGCGTTACTCCTGCAATGTCGAGGCGAAGGGGGTCAACGAGATAGTCTTCAGCCGTCCCTGCATCAGGGTCAGATCCTGATGAGTGGTTAGGATCACCATGCCGCCCCGCTCGGCGTGGGCCAGAAAGAGCTGTTCGAGCACCTTGACCCCTTGCTTGTCGATGGCGGTAAAGGGCTCATCGAGGATCCAGAGTGCCGGTTTCTGTGACAGCCAGAGTCTGGCCAGAGCCACCCGGCGTTGCTGGCCAGCAGAGAGTTGCCCGGTCGGGTTCTCTTCAAATCCGGCCAGCCCTACCCTGGCCAATATCTGCCACAAGTCAGTCTCTGTTTGCTGCGGGTGATGTAACTGCTGGTAGAACTTCAGGTTTTCAAAAGGGGTCAGCGCCGCTTTGACACCGGGCTGGTGACCGAGATAGAGCAGATTGGCATGATACTCATCGCGACAGTGACGAATATTCTCCCCATTCCAGCACACTTCACCGGCAAATGGCTGCGACAGCCCGGTCAACAATCGCAACAGGCTGGTCTTGCCAACCCCGTTGGGCCCTTCAATTTGCACCAGATCGCCGGGCGCAACAGAGAAAGAGAGGTGTTCAAACAGAGTGCGATCTTCGCGCACGCAGCTCAGATTGTTAACTTGAAGCAGCATGGGGATTTTTTCAGAGAAAATGAAGCGGTCTGCATCTTAACACAGTATTGGAATACGTCTTTTCAAAGATGCAACAATTGAACTGACTGGCGACCGGGATCACAAAGAAAATACGGTAGAAACCGCCTGCTCAACGCAGCTGGGGGACAAGCGGCTGCACGCCATAAAATTCAGGAAGGCAATTGCCTTCCTGAATCATCAAGAGCGACCTTTTCGCAACGATATCAAGAGCTCTGCCTCTGCCTTTGGCAACTCGCACTCACTCATGACTTCATCAAGATCGGCGCCCAGTTCGACCATCTTTGCCGCTCGGCTGTAAAGCCTGCGTTCGGGATCCTGCATGGTCAGTTCTTGCTGGCGCTCATTGACCTGCTGCATCGCCCCTTCCACCGACTGCAGACGCTGCCCCATGCCAATGGCACCGGTATGGAGCTCCATCATCTGCTTGCGCAAGCTTTCCAACTGACCTTGCAGCGTTGCCACACTGGCCTCGGACTCCTGCTTGCTGCGCTTGCTCTTGAACCAGATATAAGAGGCAAACGCCAAGGCAATCAGGGACATCCCCAAGGCAACCATCTCGATTATCAAAACATCACCTTATTTATCAGAGGGAACCGATATCTTCCCACTCTTCATCGGAGAGCAGCTTGTTCAAGTCAACCAGGATCAGCAGTTGCCCATCGCGGTTGCTCACCCCCTGAATAAACTTGGCGCTCTCTTCAGTACCGACCGCAGGTGCCGCATCGATTTCGGAAGAACGCAGATAAACCACCTCAGCCACGCTGTCGACCATGATGCCGATCACCTGCTTCTCGGCCTCGATGATCACAATCCGGGAGTTTTCACTCACATCACCGGAAGGCAGACCGAAGCGGGAACGGGTATCGATGACAGTCACCACATTGCCACGCAGGTTGATGATCCCCAGTACGTACTCAGGCGCACCCGGCACCGGTGCAATTTCGGTGTAGCGCAACACCTCCTGAACCTGCATCACATTGATGCCATAGGTTTCGTTCTCCAGTTGGAAGGTTACCCATTGCAGCACTTCATCTTCGGCCAGATTCTGTGCAATATTGCGCTTTTCTGTCATGTTTTTATTCCTTTTATGAAAACGTCTACTGCTAAAACTAGCAATAAAACAGCTCGATTGCAGAAGTTATCAGCGACCTTCTATGTTAACCCCACGCTCCAGCAACAGGAGCAGTTCGCGGACGTGTAACAGGGCACACATTTTTTCTTTGACCATGCCAGCCAACCAGGGGCGCTTGCCCTCCTGATGGCGCCATTTCACTTGGTCACGGTGTAACAATTCAGTCCCTTTGAGATGATGGCAGGCTAATCCCCACGGTGATTCACCAAGCATAATCAGATACTTGTAATCATCCATCTCGAGATGCTGACCCGGCATGACCCACTGGGCAGTATCGACCACATTCATCTTCTGCTCGCGAGAGGTCATGATCCCCTTGTACCAGCCAGGCTGGCCAAACAGGGAGGTGATCTCGCCCAGCTGATGAATACCACCCAGCTCGGTCAACGGCACCGCAAACGTCACGCCCGCGACTTCAAAGAAAAGGGCCTGAAACTCTTTACCGGTATCGATATTTTCCCAGGCGACCGGTTCACTGGCCTCTACCGGAGCAACCTCCAGCGCCGTCTCGGTCAGGATAGTAGTATGGGGCTCTGCAACCTCGGGGAGCAGCACCTCCGCAGGCCACTCTGGCTCCACCGGCAGCAGTGATTCCTCTGCCACAATCTCCAGCGGTGCGGTGAGAGTCGCTTCCTGGGTGAAGGCGTCATTCTCAAACTGGACTTGTCCCACCTGAGCCAATAGCTCACCGAGCTGGGCAAGCCGTGGATCGCTTTCAAGGTAAGGTGCGGCGACTACCTCAGGGACGCTTTGAGGCTGACGTTGCAACTGTAAAACAGGGGCAGATTGAACCTCTTCCACCTCATCCAGCACCAGTGGCTCATCGAGCAGCAGGGAGTGGAAATAGTCATCCATCGCCCGAACTTGAATGGTATCTCTCATGCCGTCACCTCATGAACCCGTTGCCGCTCAAGGGCATCAAGATGATTGAGCAGCGTTTCATATGCATAGGTTCCACGACTCCCGGGAGAATAGATAGACGGGGGGATATGCAGCAAGCTTGCATCCCGAAACTTGGTATCAATAGGGATCACCGCGTTCCACACCGAATCCCCATATTGATCCTTGATCGATTTCAAGGTCATCAAAGAAGCACGGGTGCGCTTGTCGAACATGGTCGGGATCACTGTATAACGGAACTTGTCACGCTTGGAACGCTGCATGATCTCGAATGTTTTCATCATCCGCTCCAACCCCTTGAGGGCCAGAAATTCGGTCTGGACAGGCACCAGAATGCGATCGCAGGCAGCCAGCGCGTTGACCATCATCACCCCCAGCACTGGCGGGCAATCGATCAGCACGTAATCATATTGATCCTGAATGCGCAGCAGTGCCCGCTTCAGTACCAGTCCCATCCCCTCACGATTGCCCATCACCCGATCAAGGGTCGCCAAGGTAATAGATGCTGGCAGTAAGTTGATATTTTCGAACTTGGTCTTGAGCGTCAGTTTATTGACAAGCTCGGCTGTCGGTTTGACAGCTTGAAACAACTCATAGAGGGTTCCATCCAGGCGATCTGAATCAAAATCAAGATATGCAGTCAGCGAAGCATGGGGGTCGGTATCAATCAACAGCACCCGCTGGCCACGCTGGGCCAGGATCCCCGCAAGCGAGACCACTGTGGTGGTTTTACCCACACCACCTTTCTGGTTGGCAACCGTCCAAACAATCACTGTATCAATCCTGCCTTGTTGTTATGCGTATGCCACCACCGGGCAAGGCGATCACCTTTATCTCTCCTGCATCCACCGCCTGTTGTACAGCAGGAACCGGTTCAGCAACTACCGTAGGCGTTGCAACCACAGGTGCTGGCGGCACCCAGGCAAACTTGGAGATAGCGACCACAACCTTGCGATTCTGCAGTCTGCCCTGCTCGCTGCCGTTGTCAGCAAAGGGGGAAAACTCGCCATATGCCTCGAACGCCAGACGCTGGGGGGCGATCCCATCGGCAATCAAACCATTGAGTACCGCTTCGGCCCGAGCAGCAGAAAGCGCCCAGTTAGAACGATAAATTTCATTATTTATCTGTTGGTTATCGGTATAACCCCGAACCCTTACATAGTTATCGACCGGTTTGAGAATACTTGAAAGAGTATTAATGACCGGTGCAGCGTTTGGTCCCAAAAAGGCACTGCCGCTACCAAACAACAAGCCGGAACTGAGTTCAACCGTCAGCCAGTTCTCATCTTGCGTCAGTTTGACGATACCGGCATCTACCAGCGAGCCCATGCTCTGTTGCAACTGCATATCGAGTTTTGCAAGTGTCGCGCCATCTTGCAGCACTGGCACACCAGAAATAGGAGCAAGTGAAGGAGAGGGGGATGCTGGGCTTTCCAGCAATGATGGAGAGGCAGATACCGGGTTATCCAGCAGGGAATTACCCTGCCCTTCAAGCAAGCCATTGCCGCCAGACTGCATGACACTGAACGCCTGGCTCATACCATCAATCACCGCGCGATACTTGTCCTTATTCACCAGTGCAACAGAGTAGAGCACCACGAACAAGGCAAAGATCAGCGTCATATAATCGGCATAGGAGACCAGCCAGCGGTCAAGATGCTCGCGACCCTGCAAGTGCAACCGATAGCGCTTGCGCATGGCTACTCTCCTTTCAAATAGGCCCTGAGCCGGCGTTCAACCTGCAAGCCGTTTTCACCATGGGCGATAGCCAGCAGCCCTTCCAGGGTCATCTCCTGAAAGAGTGCATAGTGATAGTGAAATGCGCGTAGCCTGTTGGCGATAGGCAGGTAGATGAGGTTGGCAAACCCCACTCCATAGATGGTTGCCACAAATGCCACTGCGATCCCAGCTCCCAGTGCTGATGGGTCTTCGAGATGAAACATGGCCTGGATCAGGCCCAGCACGGCACCGATGATCCCGATGGTCGGACTGTACCCCCCCATGGCTTCAAATACCCTGGCGGCATGTTCATTACGCTCCTGCTCGATATCGATATCGGCTTCGAGCAACATGCGAATATCCTCCGTGGAGACCCCATCGACAATCATGCCAAGCCCTTGGCGAGTAAAGTTGTCTTCCTCCTGCTCGGCCTGATTTTCAAGGGCCAGCAGCCCTTGCTGGCGCGCAAAGACGGCCCATGACTGCAACCGTTCGGCCTGCGCCGCGAGATCTTGGTGGGGAGGGGTAAAAATCCATAACAGCTGGCGCAACGCCAGCAGAATGTACTTGGCAGGAGTCTGCAACGTGACAGCACCAACGGTACCACCCAGCACGATCAGAAAAGCAGGCCCGTCCACCAGCGTCAACAGGGAGCCGCCATGCCACAGTTGGGCAATGGCAATAGCCCCCAATGCCAGGAGCAGACCGAGCAAGCCCATGATTAGCGCCCCAACTCAACCAGAATACGCTGGGCCACCTTGTCCAGAGGGAGTGATTCGCTGGCAATCCCCGCTTTGGCTACTGCTTGGGGCATACCATATACCACGCAGGAAGCCTCATCCTGAGCCCAGATGGTTGATCCCTGCTCTTTCAGCAGTCTGGCGCCATCACGGCCATCTGCGCCCATACCGGTCAGCACAATCGCCAGTACCTTGTCGGCATAGGTTTTGGCCGCAGAGGCAAAGGTGATGTCCACACAAGGCTTGTAATTTACCTTGTCGTTGCCATCCACGATGCGAATGCGAGCCCCTGCACCACGACCTTCCAGCAGCATCTGTTTGCCACCGGGAGCAAGGTAGGCATGCCCTGGTTTAAGCACATCGCCATCTTCCGCTTCCTTGACGCCAATCTGACATAACCCGTTGAGACGGGCAGCAAATGCGGCAGTAAACGTGGCTGGCATATGCTGGATAAGCAGGATGGGATGGGGAAAATCCCCCGGCAACTTGGTCAGCACATTTTGCAAAGCAACAGGTCCGCCGGTAGAAGTACCGATTGCCACCAACTGATAACTCTTGCCACTGCGCTTGAATGAAGCACTTGGCACAGTACGTTGCAGGTCAGGCTGACGATCTGAAGTTCTGGGCGCAGTGCTGCCCAGAGGAGTACGAGCAACCGGTTCAGGTGCCTTGGGGCGAGCAGCGGATGTCATCAGGAAGCGCTTGCGAGAGATCTCCTTTACCCGCTGTTGCAATAGTCTGACCGCTTCATCTTTGTCTCTGGCAATGTCCTCAAACTTCTTGGGCAAGAAGTCGAGGGCACCGGCGTCCAGCGCATCAAGCGTAGCCTTGGCCCCTTCATGGGTCAGGGAGGAGAACATCAGAATGGGGGTTGGGCACTTGGCCATGATCTCGCGCACCGCACTGATGCCATCCATCACGGGCATTTCGATGTCCATGGTGATCACATCAGGGCGCAGCGACATCGCCTTGTCCACCGCCTCACGTCCATTCTGGGCCGTATCAATCACCGTCAGCATGGGATCCTGATTGATGATCTCGCTCACCCGACGGCGAAAGAAGCTCGAATCGTCGACAACTAATACCTTGACTGCCATTGTTGTTTTTCTAACTCCTTGGGCCTGAGCTATTAATGTCTACGCGCATATGCTTTGAGCAGACTCGGCACATCCAAAATAAGAGCAATTCCACCATCACTGGTAATGGTCGCCCCGGCCATGCCAGGGGTGCCTTGCAGCAGGTTATCGAGTGGCTTGATCACCACCTCTTCCTGACCAATCAGACTGTCTACCACAAACCCGATTTGCTGAGTGCCAATCTGCACGATCACCACATGTCCGGTATCCTGACGTGAACGCTTGTTGGCGCCACGAATCAACCATTTATGCAGATAGAAGAGCGGTATCGCCTTCTCGCGCACAATGATGGTGAGCTGGCCATCAACCATGTTGGCCTTTTTCAGATCCAGATGGAAAATCTCGTTCACACAACCAAGGGGAAGTGCGAAGGTCTGCTCACCCACTTCCACCATCAGCGTCGGCAGAATGGCTAGCGTCAACGGAACCTTGATTTCGAGACGGGTACCTTTCCCCCAGGTGGAATCGATGTGCACCGATCCATTGAGGCTGACAATGCTGGTTTTAACCACATCCATTCCGACACCACGGCCAGAGATATCGGAGATCTCGGCCTTGGTTGAAAAGCCCGGAGCAAAAATCAGGTTATAGGCATCGTTGTCGCTCATGCGAGCGGCAGTATCTGCATCCAGAACACCGCGACTGATTGCGATGGACTTGAGTTTCTCAGGATCCATCCCTGCCCCATCATCCTCGATGCAAAGCAGAATATGGTCACCTTGCTGGGAGGCGCTAAGGGTAATTGTCCCTTGCCGCGGCTTGCCCGCTTTCTCCCGCACATCCGGCATTTCGACCCCGTGATCGCAGGAGTTGCGAACGAGGTGAACCAGAGGATCGGCGAGCGCCTCTACCAGGTTTTTATCAAGATCGGTCTCTTCCCCCACCATCACCAGCTCAATCTCTTTCTTGAGGGTTCTGGCCAGATCACGCACCACGCGCGGGAAACGACCAAATACCTTCTTGATTGGCTGCATGCGGGTTTTCATCACCGCACCTTGCAGGTCAGCCGTTACCACATCCAGATTGGCAACCGCCTTTGACATCTCTTCATCATTACTGGCAATACCCAAGCTCACCAGCCGGTTACGAACCAGTACCAACTCACCTACCATGTTCATGATGACATCGAGGGTCTTGGTATCCACCCGCACCGTCGTATCGCTTTGCACGGCACTATTTTCTGCTGGCGCAGGCGCAGCCTTGGCGGCAGGCGCTGGTGCCTTGGCTGCTTCAGCGGGTTTTGCGGGGACTGCCGGTGCCGGTTTGGCAACAGGAGTGGCCGGTTTGGGCGGAGTCACCGCAGCAGGTGCAGCAGGTGCGGCAGGTGCGGCAGGTGCGGCAGGTGCGGCAGGTGCGGCAGGTGCGGCAGGTGCGGCAGGTGCGGCAGGTGCCATAGTACTCTGAGGCCCTTGACCACGACCATGCAATTCATCAAGCAGGCGTTCAAACTCATCATCATCGATAAGCTCGTCCACCTCTTTTTGCACGGACTTCAGAGGATTCACCTCTGGCGCCCCCATGTGCTGTCCCTGACCATGAAGCTGGTCCAGCAAGGCCTCAAACTCATCATCGGTGATATCGCCAGAGCCACCTGCTATCGGGGCTGCTGCAGCCGTCTTGGTCGGAGCCCCACCCACGCCGTGGAGCTCGTCCAGCAGACGCTCGAATTCGTCTGCAGAAATTTCATCGATCGAGCCGCCGCCATTGACAGGAGCAGGCTCGCTGCTGATGGCTGCGGGTTCAACAACTTCTGGAGCAACGTCTTCAACAACTACCGGTGCTGCAGGTTCAGATTCTACAGCAGCAGCCGCACTGGTAGCCGTGCGCAGTTGCTCTTCCCCTTCTGGCTTGCACAACTCATGGAGGTCATGAAGCAAATCATCTGACGCAGGGCTGGGTGCTTCGCGATTTTGAACCTGGGCGAACATGACATTGATGGCATCCAGCGCTTGCAGGATCACATCCATCAGCTCCGCAGTAACGGTTCGCTTGCCATTACGCAAGATATCGAACACGTTTTCCGCACCGTGGCATACATCAACCAGTTCACCGAGCGACAGAAAACCTGCCCCCCCTTTCACGGTATGGAAACCGCGAAAGATGGCATTCAACAGGTTCTTGTCATCGGGCCGCTTTTCCAAGTCGACCAGTTGTTCAGACAACTGTTCCAATATTTCGGATGCTTCGACCAGAAAGTCTTGCAGTATGTCTTCATCAACTTCGAAGGCCATGCGTCACTCCATTAGAATCCCAAGCTAGACAGCAGATCGTCCACATCATCCTGACCATTGACCACATCGGCACGAGCCTCGGGGTTCATGATAGGGCCCTCTGCTTCAATCCCGTTGACAGGAATACTACGAGTTGAATGCTCAGCAGAAGCCTCACCAAACATGGTCAGCATTTCTATTAATTTTGTTTCAACTTCCTGAACAAGCTTGATGACCTTGCGGATCATCTGACCTGTCAAATCCTGAAAATCTTGTGCCATCAGGATTTCTGTCAGCAGTTGCCGTAATTTATCGGCATCAGACTCTGAAGCCTTAATAAAATCATCAAGTTGGTGACATAAGGATTTGAACTGCCCCACGCTCATGTCACGAGACATTAGGGCATTCCAGTTCGGCATCACCAGCTGGATATTGTCATTCAGGCGATCCGCTATCGGCAAACTGGCTTCCACCGCATCCATTGTGCGATTGGCCGCTTTGTCGGTCATATCGATAACGTAGCTCAAGCGCTCCCGAGCATCGGGAATATCATGAGTAGCCAAATCGGGAATACGGGGATCGAGGCGAAATTCTTGAAGTGAATCATGCAGTTGTCGGGTCAGCTGACCTACTTTTTCAAACAGATCGGCTGCGTTGGGGGCACATACTTCGGCAAGCAGTTCATCGGCCAGCTCAAATTCGCCTTGCTCCAGATGAGCAACAAGCATCCTTGCCTGGTCGAGCGAAATCATTGCTCTCGTTTTGGCCATCATCCCTGCAGCTCCTTAGCCAATTCGTTCGAAAATTTTGTCGAGTTTTTCTTTGAGCGTTGCTGCGGTGAAGGGCTTGACGATGTAACCGTTGACGCCAGCTTGGGCGGCTTCAATGATCTGCTCACGTTTGGCTTCAGCGGTTACCATCAGTACCGGCAGATGCTTGAGCTTCTCATCGACACGGATGGCTTTAAGCAGGTCAATACCTTGCATGCCAGGCATGTTCCAGTCGGTAACTACAAACTGAAAATCACCATTTTTCAGCATCGGCAGCGCTGTATTGCCGTCATCCGCCTCATGGGTATTGTTGAATCCCAAGTCGCGCAGCAAGTTCTTGATAATCCGGCGCATCGTTGAAAAATCGTCAACAATGAGGATTTTCATGTTCTTGTCCAAAATTCCCTCCTAAATAGCCACCAGAGTGGCTCACTTACATGATGCTAAAAACGGGTTGTGTCGTGCGGATTATGCCTTAGAGTTTCATCTCAGTGTAGCCAGTACAAACACTTATAGATGCCAATCTCTCAAACGAGCACGCAATCTGTGCATTGCCTGACTGTGGATCTGGCTCACACGCGACTCACTGACATTCAAAACCTCGCCAATTTCACGCAAATTCAGCTCTTCATCGTAGTAAAGAGAGAGAACCAAAGCTTCTCTCTCTGGTAGACGACCAATTTGCTCGGATAATTGAATCTGAAATCGCTCGGCAGCCAATTCATCGAATCCCGAGCCGGAAGGGGCGTCATCGGGGTTGCCGATCACATCCTCGCTGACTCCCAAATCTTCGATGCCGATAATTTTGCCGCAGGAGACATCTTGCAGCATCGCATGGTAATCAGCGATGGATACCCCCATCTCGGCAGCAACCTCGGTATCTCGCGCGTCACGCCCGTGAGTCTGCTCGACATTCTCGATCGCCTCTGCAATAGCGCGACTGTTGCGATGCACAGAGCGGGGTACCCAGTCACCACGCCGGATCTCATCCAGCATGGCGCCTCGGATGCGGATCCCGGCATACGTCTCGAAGCTGGCCCCCTTGCTACCGTCAAAGTTGCGGGAGGCTTCAAGCAGCCCAATCATACCTGCTTGGATCAGGTCATCCAGCAAGACACTGCTGGGCAGGCGAGCCAACAAATGCTGGGCAATTCGCTTGACCAGAGGAGCATGACGCTCCACCAGCACGTAGGAATCCTGATGACGCAAGTACGCTTGGGCTTTATTCACGGGAACCTTCCTGTGTTGTGGCCGGTTTCTGCAACAAATTTTCCAGGAAAAACTCCAGATGGCCGCCCGGCTGGTTGGGAACCGGCCAGCTCGCCGCCTTGTTGGCAAGGGCCCGGAACGCCAGTGCGGCCGGTGACTTGGGAAACGCCTCGACAATCAGCTTCTGCTTGCGCACGGCGGCACGCAGATTGGTGTCATAGGGTACACAGGCGACCAGCTCCAAGGAGGTATCGAGGAAACGATCCGTTACCCGGGTCAGTTTGGCAAAGAGCTCCTGCCCTTCACGCAGACTGCGCACCATATTGGCCACCACCTTGAAACGAAACACGCCGTGATCCTTGGATAGGATCTTGATGAGGGCGTAGGCATCGGTGATGGAGGTCGGCTCATCGCAGACCACCACCATGATGTCCTGAGCTGCTCGGGTGAAGCTCAGCACCATGTCGGAGATCCCCGCAGCCGTATCCACCAGCAGGATGTCGACCTGGGTCTTCATCTCGCTGAAGGCGCGGATAAGCTCGGCATGCTGCACCGGAGAAAGCTCGACCATGGACTGGGTGCCCGAGGTCGCAGGCACGATCATCATGCCGTAAGGGCCTTCGACGATGATGTCGTCGATGGTGCATTCACCCGCCAGGACATGAGAGAGGTTGCGATGAACCCGCAGCCCCAGCATGACGTCGACGTTGGCCAGACCCAGGTCGGCATCCAGCACCATCACCCGCTTGCCTTGGGCGGCCATGGCTCCGGCCACGTTCAGGGTCACGTTGGTCTTGCCCACGCCACCTTTACCACCGGAAACGGCGATTACTTTTACTCGATTGTTTTGACGCATTTTGCGCAGACCACTCGCCTGATCCATATACATGTTACTCATAAAACTCCGAATCTTCGGCCTCGCCAAAGCCTGCGCCCCAGAAATAGGGCTCCTCTGTTTCTCGCTCCAGCGAGCCCATGGCAGCCCCGACGAGCTGCGCCGCATTGGCAACCTGAATATCTTCCGGAACCCTTTGTCCGTCAGTGATATAGCTGATGGGCAATGAATTCTGGATACACACGTTAATCACTTCGCCAAGATTCAGACTTTCATCCAATTTGGTAAGTATGCAGCCGCTTAATGGAATACGCCGGAAATGGTCAACCGCCTCCTGCATCACCCGACGCTGGGAAGTTGCCGACATCACCAGATAACTGCGGATCCGTACCTTGGCATTCTTGACCAGGGTATCGAGCTGCTCGGTCAACCGGATATCCCGTTGGCCCACCCCGGCCGTATCGATAAGTACCAGCCGACGGTGGCGGAACTGATAAAGGGCATTTGCCAGCTCTTCGGCATCACGCACCTGCCGTACCGGGCAACCCATGATGCGGCCATAGGTCTGCAGCTGTTCATGGGCACCAATCCGGTAGTTGTCGGTGGTGATCAGCGCCACCTGCTCGGCGCCATACTTCATGGCGAAACGGGCAGCCAGCTTGGCGATGGTGGTGGTTTTGCCCACCCCGGTCGGACCAAGCAGCGCAACCGCGCCGCCCTGACGCATGATCTCGTCCTCACTAATCTTGAGCTGAGCCGTCAGCACTTCGGCCAACTGGGCCATCGCCTGATGGATGGACATATCTTCGGGGATCAGTCCCGCAAGTTGATCGGCAAACGCATCATCAAAGCCCAGTTTCTTGAGCTCCTTGATCAACAGGGCCCGCATCGGTTCGCGGCGCTCCACCTCTTGCCACATCAGTCCGGAGATCTGGTGCTCCAGCAATTTACGGATGCTGGCCATCTCCTTGCGCATCCCTTCCATCTCCTGATCCCGCTGGGCAGGTTGAGGGGGGCGCTGGCCGGACGCAACCCGGGCTTTGGGCTTGGCAGGTTCGGGAGCTGCGCCCCACTGCCCCTGCTCGGCCAATGTTCTGGGCGCAGCATTGGCAGCGGCCAGACCGGCCGATTGGGTATTACCCAGTGGCGCCCCATTGCCCGGCTTGAGCTTCTGCTGGCGCGCCAGCAAGGCGGCCAGGGTATCGGCATAATGTTCGTTCTGCTCCTTCGCCGGCGACGGCTCGGGGCGGATCATCTGCCGTGCAGCAGACGAAATATTGACGCTCTCATCGTTCAGCTGACGACGAACCGGCGCATCTTTGGGCCCCGGGACCTGGGATTGATAATCGACTGCGGCGACTATCTCTACCCCTCCGGTGACCTTCTTGTTGGACATGATGACGGCATCCGGCCCGAGAGTCTCCTTGACCTCGGCCAGAGCCGTTCGCATATCCTTGGCAAAAAACCGCTTAATCTTCACCCGTCGTCTCCGCTAACTAGTTCTGCCCTACCGCACTGACGATGCGGATCTGCTTGTCGTCGGGCACTTCCTGATAAGACAGAACGCGCAATCCAGGAATGGCATTCTTGACAAATTTTGCCAGGGTATTGCGCAAGATCCCCGATGTCAGAAGCACGGCCGGTTGGCCTTCCAATTCTTGTCGTTGAGTGGCTTCCACCAGCGAACGCTGCATCCGCTCTGCCAGACCCGGTTCAATACCGGCACCATCACCGCCACCAGCCTGCAGGGATTGATGCAATATACGTTCCAATTCCGGCGCCAAGGTAATCACCGGCAGCTCGGGATCGGGGCCTGCAATCTCTTGCACAATCAGGCGACGCAGGGCAATCCGGCAAGCGGCCGTGAGCACTTCCGGATCCGGACTGCGCGGCGCGTATTCAACCAGGGTCTGCAGGATAGTGCGCATATCGCGGATTGGCACGCCTTCATTGAGCAAATTCTGCAATACCTTCACAAGGTTACCCATGCTGATCACTTCCGGCACCAACCCTTCGACCAGCTTGCTCTGATGTTTGCCAATCATGTCGAGCAGTTGTTGTACCTCGTCATGGCCCAGCAGCAGAGCCGCATGGTTGGTCAGGATCTGGCTCAGATGGGTAGCCACCACGGTCGCGGTATCCACCACCGTATACCCCAGCGTCTGTGCCTGAGAGACCATCTCCTTGGCAACCCAGACCGCTTCCAGCCCGAAGGCGGGATCCCGGGTCGCTATCCCCTGGATCTGGCCGAACACCTGCCCCGGATTGATGGCCATCTCCTTATCATGGTAGACATTGGCCTCGCCGGTACTGACTCCCATCAAGGTGATGCGGTATTGGTTTGGCGCCAGATCCAGGTTGTCGCGAATGTGGACGGCAGGGACCAGAAAGCCCAGCTCTTGCGAGAGTTTCTTGCGCACCCCTTTGATCCGGTTGAGCAGTTCGCCACCCTGATTGCGATCCACCAGCGGGATCAGCTGATAACCCACTTCCAGCCCGATGATGTCCACCGGCATCACATCGTCCCAGCTCAGCTCTTTCTGTTCATGAGGCTGCTCGGCTGTGGCAGGCAACAGCTCACCCTTGGCCGCTTTGGCGGCCGCCAGTTTCTCGCGGCGCAGCAACCACCAGGCGCCAGCGGCGGCAAGAGCCCCCAGACTCAGGAAGGCGAAATGCGGCATCCCCGGCACCAGCCCCATCATCAGCAGAATCCCGGCCGAGATGATCAGCGCCTTGGGATTGTCAAACAGCTGGCCTAGTACTGCGGTACCCATGTCCTGATCGGTATTCTGACGGGTCACTATGATGGCGGCAGCGATGGAGAGCAGCAGGGAGGGGATCTGCGCCACCAGACCGTCACCGATGGCCAACAGGGTATAGATCTCGGCCGATTCGCTGAAGGTCAGCTGGTGCTGCATCATCCCGATGATGAAGCCGCCGATGATGTTGATAAAGAGGATCATGATGCCCGCAATGGCATCCCCTTTGACAAACTTGGAGGCACCATCCATGGAGCCGTAGAAGTCGGCTTCCTGGGTCACATCCTGACGACGCTTCTTCGCCTCTTCCTGATTGATGAGACCGGCGTTCAAATCGGCATCGATGGCCATCTGTTTGCCCGGCATCGCATCAAGGGTAAAACGGGCACTCACTTCCGCGATCCGCCCGGCACCCTTGGTAATGACCACAAAGTTGATGATCATCAGGATGGTGAAAACGATGATGCCGACCGCATAGTTGCCGCCGATCACCACGTTACCGAACGCCTCGATCACATGGCCGGCCGCCGCACTACCATTATGACCTTCCAGCAACACCACCCGGGTCGAGGCGACGTTCAACGCCAACCGCAGCAAGGTAGCGAGCAGCAGTACGGTCGGGAAGGCAGCAAATTCGAGGGGGCGGCGGGTATAGACGGATACCAGCAGCACCACGATGGAGAGAGCAATGTTGAAGGAGAAGAGCACATCCAGCATCAGCGGCGGGATGGGCAACACCACCATGCCGAGCGCGGCCAATACCAGCAGAGGGGTGCCAAGGCCTTTGCCAAAAACTCCTCGGTACTCTTTGAACTGGCCCAATACTGCCTTGAATTCCATCGCGCTTCTCAATTTCAACCTGCTGGTGCCAGATTAAAGCAAACATCAAGCCAACAATACAAGACATTGAAATGCAATGGATTTATTTTAACTACGTCAGAACTTTGTCATTTGCGATATTCGGTCGGAATGGGGAGATCTTTAGCCAGCGGCTGGGGACGGCGCCCCTGACCACGGCGGAATTTCTTGAGCTGGAAGACATAGGCGAGCACCTGGGCAACCGCCGCAAACAGCCCTTCCGGGATCTCGTGGCCCAGCTCGGTTGAGTGGTAAATAGCCCGGGTCAAGGCTGGTGACGGCATTATGGGGATCTCGTACTCTCTGGCGATCTCCCTGATCTTCATTGCAATTTCATCTGTGCCCTTGGCCACGACCTTGGGCGCGGCACCGGGTTTGCCCGCATCATACTTGAGCGCTACCGAGTAGTGGGTCGGGTTGGTGATCACCACATCGGCCTTGGGCACATCCCCCATCATCCGGCGCATCGCCATCTGCATCTGCAGCTGACGGATCTTGCCCTTTACCTCGGGCTTGCCTTCGCTGTCCTTGAACTCGTCCTTGACCTCCTGTTTGGTCATCTTGAGCTGACGCATATGGTTCCACTGCTGGAACGGCACGTCGATGGCAACGATGGGAAGCAGGGCGCAGCAGAGGATGATCAACATCCAGAGAAACAACTCCAGCGCATCGATAATGCCGCCGGGAAACCCCTCCATTGAGAGGTTGAGCAGATGATTAAACTGACTGGATAACATCCACCAGGCAAACAGGGTGATGAACACCACCTTGGCGATGGATTTGACCAGCTCGATCAGCGACTGCACCCCGAACATTCGCTTGAGGCCACTGAGCGGACTCAACTTGCTCATCTTGGGCATCATGGCTTCGGTGGAGAAGTTCATCCCCCCCATCAGGGTGTTGCCGATAAACGCGGCAATCGCCACCAACGCGAACAACAGCCCCAGCGGAAGAACCAGTTCCCCCAGCAGCGCCGGCACCATGGCGATCATGGCATTGGGATCGAAAGCCTGCTCCCTGTCCAGAGTAAAGCCCATGGTGACAACCTTGATCATGGCAGTCGCCAGCGAGCCCTTGAGCATCAGCAGGCCAAAGACCGCCGAGAGCAGAACGCTGGCGGTCCCCAACTCTTTTGAACGTGCAATCTGCCCCTTTTCACGGGCCTGTTGCAGTCGTTTGCCCGTGGGTTGTTCGGTACGTTCCTGGTCGGTATCAGCCATGAGCGCCCCCGAAGCACTGGGTGTTGATCAGCTCGCAGCTGACCTCCTGCACCCGCTCCCACATCATGTCGAAGTGACCGAGGAACCCGCCGATAGTGAGCCAGAGGATGAGCAGACCCGACATCATGCTGACCGCAAAACCGATACTGAAAATGTTGAGTTGCGGCGCCGCCCGGGTCATGACACCAAAGGCGAAGTTGATTAAGAGCAAGGCGACGATGGCTGAGAGCGACATCACCAAAGCAGCCTGATACATCACACCCAGAAACGCACTCAGGGTTTTCATGGATGAAACCGAGAGGCCGTGCTCGGAGACAGGCAGTGTCTCGAAACTAAGAATGACCAGCCGCAGCATCACCAGATGACCATCCAGCGCCAGAAACACCAGGGTCGCCAGCATCAGATAAAACTGACCCACTACGGGGGCCGACTGGCCATTCATCGGGTCCACCAGGGTGGCAAAACCCAGACTGGTCTGCATGGCGATGACCTGACCGGCCATCACGAAGCTCTCCATCAGAAACTGGGTCATCAGACCAAGGGCAATACCGATCAGCAATTGCTGGCCCAATACCAGAAAGCTGCCGGCAGAGAAGAGTTCAATGGGGGGCATTTTCGGGAGCAGCGGGGCAATCAGAAAGGTGATGGCCAAAGCCAGCCCCATCCGTACCCGCGCAGGAGCGAGGCGACTGCCGAACACCGCCATCACCATCAGCAGGCTGCTCACCCGCGCCAGCGGCCAGAGGATGGAAGACAACCACTCCATGATCAGAGCGGTTGTGTAGGTCATCCCACCACCTCGGGGATTTGATTGACCATCAGTATGAAGAAGTCCATCAGACTCTGCATTCCCCAGTGAGCACCAATTCCCAGGGCTAGCAGGGTCACGATAAGACGGGGCAGAAAGCTCAGGGTCTGTTCGTTGATGGAAGTGGCCGCCTGAAAGATGGCTACCACCAGCCCGATAGCGAGGCTGGGCAGGATCACGGCGCTGACCATGATATTGACCAACCAGAGCGCCTCGCGAAAGACGTCGACAAAGGTTTCAGGACTCATGTTCGGGCTCCTTGCGCTCGACCGGCTAACCGGCACCCAGTCCGAAACTGTTGGCCAGTGACCCCAAAATGAGGTTCCAGCCATCCACCATCACAAACAGCATCAGCTTGAAGGGCAGCGAGACGATCATCGGCGAGAGCATCATCATCCCCATCGCCATCAGAATACTGGCGACCACCAGATCGATGACCAGGAACGGCAGGAACAGCATAAAACCAATCTGGAATGCGGTTTTCAGCTCGCTGGTGACAAACGCCGGGATCAGCACCCGTAGCGGCACATCGGCAGGTTTATCCACCTGCACGTTGGCGATCTCCATAAAGGTGTTTAGATCCTTGATCCGGGTCTGGGCCAGCATGAACTGGTGGATGGGCAACTCGGCTCGCTCCAGCGCCTCTTTTGCCTGAATGGTCTCGGCCAGATAGGGCTGCAAAGCCTCATCATTGATGCGATCCAGCACCGGCGACATGATGAAGAACGACATGAACAGGGCAATGCCGATCAACACCTGGTTGGAAGGGCTCTGTTGCAGACCGATCGCCTGGCGCAAGATACCCAACACCACAATGATGCGGGTAAACGAGGTCATCATGATCACCATGGCCGGCAAGAAGGAGAGCGCGGTCATCAGCGCCAGCACTTGCAGGGTCAGGCTGTACTCCTGAGAGCCATCCCCCATGGTCTTGACGGTCACCGCCGACATGGCGTCCTGTGCCAGCGCAGGCCAGGAGCAAAACAGTGGTATCAGCAGGCTGACCAGCAGCCCCGTTTTCAGCCATAAGCCGTTAGCTTTTTTCATGCTTGCCCATCAATTTGCCAAGCTGCTGGGAAAACGCCTGCGGCTGGTTTTCATCCAGCGGCTCCTCCAGCCGGTAGAGAAAGTTGACCTGCTGCGGTGTTACGCCGACCAGCAGTTGCTGTTCGCCCACCTTGACCACCAGCAGCTTCTCTTTGTAACCCACCGGCAACGAGGCGATGACCCGCATCTGGCCGCCACCCATGGCGGTCGCCAGCTTGCTCTTCTTGAGCAGAAAGCCCAGCACCAGAATGAGACCAATCACCATCAGACTGGAGAGCAACCAGGAGCTCAGACTAGGCACGTTGGCAGATGCCGCTGTCTCGGCAAAGGCCGGAACAGGCAGCAATAACAACAGGAGGCGCATCATTTGAGCTTCTTGATCCGTTCAATCTGGCTGATGACGTCAGTCAGGCGGATACCGAACTTGTCGTTAACCACCACCACCTCGCCATGAGCGATCAGGGTACCGTTGACCAATACATCCAGCGGCTCGCCTGCAACCCGATCCAGCTCCACCACCGAGCCCTGGTTCAGCTGCAACAGGTTGCGGATACTGATCTGGCTGCGGCCCACCTCCATGGCGATAGTGACCGGAATATCGAGAATGGTGTCGAGCTTGCGACGCTCCTCGGCACTGATGGGGGCATCATCTTTCAACTCTTCCAGCGGGGCTGGCTTGGCTTCCGCCGTCACCTGCTCCTCCAGAGCCGCAGCCCAGGCATCAGCCATCAGATCCTCTTCCTCAGTTCCGCTCATCTTGTTTCCTTATGCTACTTCGTGACCGTTTACCGTAATAAACCGTCAATTATCGCTGTTGATCTTCGATACTGCGCTCGAGCTCTTCCAGCTCGGCCTCGCCATCAATTCGTACCCCGCCCCGGGTAACCAGATGCATCTCCGTCTTGACCCCTTCCGGACGTTTGAGCTTGTCGGTGATCTTGAGCGCCACATTATCCTTGGTGCGGCCCATCTTGGCGTGGAAAGTGGGCAAGTCCTCCACAAAAACCAGCAGATTTTCCGGCATATCGACCGGAATGATATCGCCGGGTCGCAGCTCCATCAGCTCACGCAAAGTGAGTTCGGTCTCCAGCAGCTTGGCCCGCAGCTCCACCTTGACGTCCATGATCTCGTCACGCAGCGCCTTGCTCCAGCGTACGTCGGTATCCCCCTTGTCACTCTGCACACCGGCGTCCAGCAGCTCGCGGATCGGCTCCAGCATGGAGTAGGGCATCGCCACGTGGAAGTCGCCGCCGCCACCATCGAGCTCGATGTGGAACGAGCTGACCACGATCACTTCGGTCGGGCTGACGATGTTGGCCATCGCCGGGTTCACTTCGGAGTCGAGATACTCGAACCCCACATCCATCACTGGCGCCCAGGCATCCTTGTAATCCTCAAACACCAGTTTGAGCAGCATCTGGATAATGCGCCGTTCGGTCGGGGTAAATTCGCGCCCTTCAATCTTGGCGTGATAACGGCCATCGCCACCGAAGAAGTTCTCTACCAGGATGAAGACCAGTCGAGCCTCCATGGTGATGAGTGCCGTCCCCTTGAGCGGGCGGAAGCGCACCATGTTGAGACTGGTCGGCACAAACAGGGTATGAACATACTCGCCAAACTTGAGCATCTGCACGCCGTTGATCGAGACCTCGGCGGTACGACGCATCATGTTGAACAGACTGATCCGCATATGGCGGGCGAAACGTTCATTCACCAGCTCCAGCGTCGGCATGCGACCACGGACGATGCGGTCCTGGGAGGAGAAGTCAAACTGGGCTACGCCGGGGTCTCCAGCGCCGCCTATCTCTTCCTCTTCGACATCATCGACACCGTGCAAGAGGGCATCAATTTCGTCCTGACTTAACAGATCGCTCACGCTTCACCTACTGCATTACAAAGCCGGTAAACAGCACTTGTTCGATAACGGGGGAAGAGACCAGGTCCTTGAGCACCCGACGGCACTCTTCCAGTGAATCCTTGCGCAGCTTCTCCTTGCCTTCAAAGGTCATCAGCTGTTCGGCACTGGCTGCGCTGAATACCCGCAGCAAGGTGCCTTCAATCAGGGGGATATTCTGTTTGGCCAGCGTCTCGTCGGCGGTACCGCGCACCATCAGCTGGATCTTGATCTGCACCAGTCGATCTCGCTGGGCACCTGCGACGTTGAAGACAAAGGGGCGCGGCATACCGACATAGAGGGAAGGTTTAGGCGCTTCCTCCTTGGGTGTGGCCTCGGCTCCTTCCGCCGCTTCAGCGGGCGGTTTATCGGAGCCGGAGAGCATCAGGAAGGCGCCAGCACCACCTCCGCCCAGCAAAATAACCGCCAGGGCAATGATAATGATCAGCTTCTTTTTCTTGCCCGCAGCCGGGTCTTTTAGCGTCAACTCGTTATCGTCAGCCATCCCTTGTCCACCCTAGTCTCAAACTTGTTCGATATCATAAACTTACTCGGGATTGCATCAAGCATAGAAATCAATTCCGGAACCGTTTGTCGATTCCACCAGCAAACTGGGGTTGGAAGTGGTGAGTTCCCCTTCAACCAGCCCGTTACCGGAGCGCGGCTGACCACTACTCTGACCTTGCTGCCCCTGCCCGTTAAAGGTGGGCTGGCCCTGTTGCTGCTGTTGTTGCGACTGCTGCTGCACCTGCGTCTGACCAAGCTGGATCCCCTGCCCTGCCAGCATGTCACGCAGCCGGGGCATCGCCTGCTCCAGCATCTCGCGGGTCTGTCCATGTTGTACCACAAAATGGACGTTGGCCTGGCTGTCGGCTCCCATCTGGATCTGGATTTTCATCTTGCCAAGGCCGAGGGGGTCGAGCTGAATTTCCGCCTGTTGCAGTTTTTCGGCCAGCATCACATTGACCTTCTGGTGCAATTCGGCAGGCGCTTCCTGACTGGCCAGTTTCAAATGGGGTAAATTCTGCGGCTCACGGCGCAGTGTCGTCTCAGCGGCGGGCGCCCGGTTATCGGCTACCTGTGGCTGAGTCTGGCTATTCTGGCCATGCTGAACGGTCTGGTTCTGGCTGCTATCACCGCTCGATGTCGTCGCAACCAGGCTATTCTCCGCCTCACCGGCCTTCGGTTTTACCTCAAGCGAAACCGCTTTGCGCACCTCGTCGGAGCCCGTCACTTCCATCTGCTTGATGCCGGCTGAAATGGTCGACAGCGGTGCTTGCGGCCCCTGAGATTCAGCCTGTGCCAACACCTGCTGCGGCGCCACCATCACGGGGGCGGCAGCACTATCGGTCTGAGCCGTTGCATTTGCCGTCACGCTGCCTTGGGCTGCGGCACTTTCTGCGGCACTTTGCGCCGTCCTCACGGGCGCCGAACCTTGATTGGCGGCGGTGGCTGGCTGCTGGCTACCCTCGGCGGCACCCTTTTCTGTCCCCTTGCCAGCTGCACCACTGCCCTCAGCCGTGGCTGTAGCTGTAGCTGTAGCTGTGCCAGCCTCAGGCGGCTTGAGCCCCTCGCTGAAGGCCTTGAGCGCAGCCCCCTGAGTCGCGGCTTGCGTCGCCTGCCCCTTGTTAGTCAAAGCATTGCTGGCGGCGAGATCGGATTTGCTGTCGCCAGCCTCTTTTGCAGCGAGTGACTCAGCGGATTTGGCGGTGCTTGCCGACTCATCGACCGGCAGCACCTTGGCCAGCTGGGCCATTCGCTCTGCCCCCGTGAGGGGCTTGGTCTGCTTGCCATCTGCTCCGAGGGTTTCGCCCTTGGCAGAGGCTTTCTCCCCGGCCTGCCCATCCGCAGTAGTGGCGGCATCTTCACCTTCAGAGGAGAGAACGGCAGCAGAGGCATCGCCCTTCGCCACCACTCGCGCCGCTGAGGAGGATACGGTGGTTTCTGAAGTCGAATTGGCGGTCGTCGCCAGCGGCGACTGCGCCCCGGTCTGACCGGCAAGCTGTTGGGCAATCCTGGCAGCGGCAGGAGTCTGCTCGCTTTCATCAAGCGCAATCCCCTCCAGCTCACCCTCTTGCGGCAACGGATTGCCGTCTACCGCAGTGGCGCTCTGTTGGGCCGCCACCGCCAGCTGGGGAGTCACTAGCGAGGTATCGAGCTTGAGGGAGTCTTGCAGGCGCAGCAGAAAGTCGGTGGCAGGGACCTCCTCCACCTTGTTATCGGCGTCAGGATCCTGCTCCTTGCCGGTCTCCTCTTTGGGAGAGGCGCTCTCGGTCGCCAAAGATTTGGCTGATCGGACATGGTTACCGCCCTGAGTGGCCTCGGCAGCGCCCTGTTCGCTGTTCCGGGCCTTGGCAATCAGGGTGGCGAAATCACCCTTGCTGTCGCTGCCGGTTCCACCATCGATGCTTTTGCTCTCGACGGAACCGCTCAGAGGCGCTTTGTCCAACCCGTTGGCCGGAGCCGAAGGCGTTTGTGTCAACAGTGTCTGCATCATGATGGGATCCCTGAATTCTGGTGGCCCCCAAAGAGATGGCCGCCGACAATGTCCAGATCAAAGCAAGTTACAGGCCAGATTGATGAAAGCGTCGCAACATGGCGTACTCATCCAGCATCTTCTGCTCCTGACGCTGGGCTTTCTGCTGCTCGCGGCTCGCTTGCTTCTCCAGCAACAGCTCTACCGCCTTGCGCCGCTGCTGGGCTGCCAGCCACTCTTCACGGCGCTGTTCCAGCGCCTGACGCACCTGCAACACCCCTTCGTACTGCTGGGTCGCTGCCTGTTCGAGCTTGTTGATAAAGGCGTGATACTGGGTATTTTGCTGGGGCGAAATCCCCTGCAGGCCGCGATCGGTCCACTGCTGGTGATAGATCTGGCGGTACTGGTTGAGGGCATTTTGCTGATCCATGAACAGCTTGAGATCCTGCTGCGCCTTCACCAGAGCCAGCGCACACTGCTGCTCCGCCTCCACCAGCCGATCGGCCAACAATACCAACCCTTTACTCATCGTCGACCTCTCTGTTACCGACCATCATCAGCGCATCAATGGCATCGCCACCATCTGCAAGGCTTGCAGGCCATCATCGTAGTGAATAACCTCGCGCATCCCCTGCTGCAAGAACTGATCCAGATAGGGTTTTTGAATGATGGCGCGATCAATGCGCGGATCGGAACCCTGACTGTAGGCACCGATGGTGATGAGATCCCGGTTCTGCTGATAGAGGGAGTAGAACTGCTTGAGGGTGCGCGCCAGATCCATATGTTCCGGCGAGGTGACCATGGGCATAACCCGGCTGATGGACTTCTCGATGTCGATGGCCGGATAGTGGCCCGCATCGGCCAGCTCGCGCGACAGCACTATGTGGCCATCGAGGATCGCCCGCGCCGCATCGGCAATGGGATCTTGCAGGTCATCCCCCTCGGTCAGGACGGTGAAGAAGGCGGTGATGGAGCCCTGGCCGTCACTGCCGTTACCCGCCCGCTCCACCAGCGCCGGTAATTTGGCAAATACCGAGGGCGGATAACCCTTGGTCGCCGGCGGCTCGCCCACCGCCAGCGCGATCTCACGCTGGGCCTGGGCATAACGGGTAAGAGAGTCCATCAAGAGCAACACGTTGAGCCCCTGATCGCGGAAATACTCGGCGATGGCGAGCGCCGTTTCACACCCCTTGAGCCGCATCAGCGGCGAGGCGTCGGCGGGAGCCGCCACCACCACGGAGCGGGCTCGCCCCTCCTCTCCCAAAATGTCTTCGATAAACTCTTTCACCTCACGACCCCGTTCACCGATGAGGCCGACCACCACCACATCCGCCACCGAGCCGCGAGTCATCATGCCAAGCAGCACCGATTTACCGACACCGGAACCGGCAAACAGCCCCATCCGCTGGCCCTGCCCCACCGTCAGCACGGCATTGATGGCGCGTACCCCCACGTCCATCGGCTGATGGATCGGGCGGCGAGAGAGCGGGTTGATGCGGTGCTGGGCAAACTGCACGGTCTGGGAGGAGAGAATGGGGCCGAGGCCATCGAGTGGCTGACCGATGCCGTCGATGACCCGACCAAGCAGGTTCATCCCAACCGGAATGCCGTGCTCTTCGGTGATGGGCACCACCCGGGCACCGGGGATCACCCCCTTGAGCTGCTCGCTCGGCATCAGATAGAGGCGATCGCCAGAAAAACCGACCACTTCAGCTTCCAACGTCCCATCAAGGGTATCGATGCGGCAGAGGGCACCGATGGCTGCGCGGCAGCCAATGGCTTCGAGGGTCAGCCCCACCACCCGGGTCAATTTGCCGGCGACCGGCGGTTTGGGGGCGCTGTCGCGTACCTTGTACCCTTGCAACCGGTTCAGTAGCGAGCCGCTCATCTGGCCTCCTGAGAGCTAAAAAGTGCAGCCGGACGGCAACGTCCGGCATCGGTTATGGGCGTGAGTCCTGCGAAGCCGGATTCTGAGACGCATTGTCCCGCAAGAAGTTGCGCAGCAACTGATCGATGCGACCGGAGAGGGTCAAATCGATGCTGGATAGCTCGGTCGCCAGTTGCAGATCGCCGGGGGAGAGGGTGGGATCGCTTTGCAATCGCCAGTGGCGCTTGGCGCACTCTTCGGCGCCAAATGCCTGCTCGATGCGTGCGATATCGTCGGGATGCAGCATCAGAGTCACCCCCTGTTCGGCGGCGGGCAGCAAGGCCAGACCCTCTTTAAGCGCCTCCAGCAGAATGCGGGGGGAGGTCTCCGCTTCGTGACGAATAAGCGCGCGGGCCAGTTGCATCACCAGCGAGACCAACTGCTGCTCCACCGCCTGATCCAGCTCGTTAAGCGGATTGGCAAGGCGGGCGGCAAGCCCCTGCCAGTGGGCGATCTCCTGCTCCACCAGCTCGCGCCCCATAGCCAGCCCCTCCTCGCGCCCCTGTTCGAGACCGGCAGAGTGGCCCTGTTGCAATCCTTCCAGCTTGCCCTCTTCCATACCCTTGGCATAACCGGACTCGCGCCCCTCAGCCATTCCCTCTTCCCAGGCGGCCTGACGGATCGCTTCAAGCTCTTCGGCGGTGATGCTGGGGGTCGGCTCCTGTTCGGGCTCCGGCTCCACCACCTCCTCTTCCTGCTGATACCAGTCAGGGGCCAAGCCAAGAGCATTGGTAGGCGCTCCCGCCTCTACCTCGACCTCCATCTCGGGCCAGCCCCAAGTCTCAACCCGGGCATCATCACCCTCGGGGCGCACATAACCACGCAGTTTGTTGTTCATGCTTTGCGCGGCTCCTCACCACTGCCTGATGCGGGCTTGGCATCGCGGTTCTGTTTATGGGCCATGGCTTAGAGGAACTCCTCGCCGCCACCGGCGCCCAGCATGATCTCGCCGGCATCCGCCAGACGACGGGCGATGGAGAGGATTTCTTTCTGGGCCGCTTCCACTTCGGAGACCCGGATCGGCCCCATGGCCTCCAGATCGTCTGCCAGCATTTCGGCCGCCCGTTTGGACATGTTCTTGAAGATCTTCTCGCGCATCTGATCGTCGGAGCCCTTGAGGGCGCGTTGCAGCAGATCCCCCGGCACTTCCCGCAGCATGGTCTGGATGCCGCGATCGTCCACATCGATGAGGTTCTCGAACACGAACATCAAATCCTGGATCTGCTGACTCATCTCTTCGTCCGACTCGCGGATGGAGTCCATCAGCTGGCCTTCGATATTGGTATCCAGGTAGTTCATGATGTTGGCGGCTGCCTTCAGGCCGCCCATCTTGGCTGCCTGGGCACCGGCCGCACCGGCGAACTGTTTCTCCATGATGTCGTTCAACTCTTGCAGTGCCGCCGGCTGTACCTCTTCGAGGTTGGCGATACGCATCACCAGATCGAGGCGCACCTGCTCCGGGAACTGGCTCAGGATCTCGGCGGATTGCTCCGGCTCCAGATAGGAGAGCACGATAGTCTGGATCTGCGGGTGTTCGTTCTGGATGATGCTGGCCACCTGACGGGCATCCATCCACTTGAGCGAATCGAGGCCACGAGCGCCGGAACCGAGAATGATCTGGTCCACCAGGTTGCTCGCCTTGTCCTCGCCAAGGGCCGCCACCAACGCCTTGCGCACGAAGTCTTCGCTGCCGATACCGATGTTGGTGTACTTCTGGATATCGTCGATGAATTGACGGTGCACCGCTGCCACCCGATCGTGACTGAAGTCGGACATGGAGGCCATCGACATACCGAGCCGCTGCACCTGCTTGGGCTCGAGATGACGGAAGATCTGGGCGGCATCCTCTTCATTGAGGCTCAGCATCAGCACTGCAGCCATCTCCATCCCCGACATCTGGTCGAGGATCTGGCGCTGACTGTCGGTGATGTCATTGCCGGTGACTTGACTCTTCTTTTCTTCAGGCATCTTTGTTCGTTACCCATTCTTTAATGACCTGAGCGGCCAGATCCGGCTCGTTCGCCACCAGCGCACGTACCGCCTTGAGCAAGTCTTCGTCACGGTGCAGATCCGGCAGTTTCAGCTGGCCATCGCGTACACCAAATACCTGATCGTTCTCAACTTGTGCTGACAGCAGACTCAACTCGTCGTCGCCACCCAGTACGGTGTGGTTGTCGAAATCCACTTCCCCTTCCGGTTTGGCATCCGGGTAGAGCAGTCGCTTGAGCATGGGGCGAACCACGGTGACGATCAAGACGATGATCACCAGTACCGAGGCGGCAATCCGCACCGCACGCCAGAACCAGGGCTGATCGTAGAGCGGCACCTCGGCCACGGTATCCAGCTCTGGACGATTGAACGGAATCGCGACCACCTCAAGGGTATCACCACGGGTCACATCAAAGCCAAGGCCACCGCTCAGCAAACGACGCAATGTATCGAGTTCTGCCTGGGTGCGCGCCTCACGGGTCACAGCCCCGTCGGCACCGGGTACCGCTTTGTAATCCACGGCAACCGAGACGGTCATGCGGCGAATGCCACCCATCTGGCGACGGGTATGACTGACGGTGGTATCCAGTTCGAAGTTGCGGGTTGCCTCCTTGCGGGAACGGCCCGAAGCGGCAGCGCTGGCACCATCACCACCGGTCGCCTCCTCGGGAATATTGGAGGCAGCAGGGGGTTGGTTGGAGAGGGCGCCGGGCACCCCACCATTGCTGCCGCTGGCGCTGTTCTCTTCCATGGTCATTTCAGAGCGCACTGCAGGCAAGTCAGGGTTGTAAGTCTTGCGGGTCTGCTCCTGCTGGGAGAAGTCGAGGGAGAGATCCACTTCCGCCGTATAGTTGTCGGCCCCCAGCACCGGGATCAGGATGGCGTCAATTTTTTGTTTGTACTCCAGCTCCTGCTTCTGCTGCATGGCAAACTCTTTGCGAGTCTGGGCCGAGATCGGGTCTTGCGAGCCGGAGTTGAGCAGGCGGCCATTCTGGTCGGTGACGGTGACGCGGGTCGGCTCGAGGCCATGCACGGCGGAGGCCACCATATCGACGATGGAGTCTACCTCCCCCTGCCCCAGCGCCGCCCCCTTCAGGTTGAGTACCACAGTGGCACTGGGTTTGCGTTCGTTGCGGGCAAACACGTTGTCTTTCGGGATAGCCAGCAGCACCTGGGCCTTGGCCACATTCTGGAACTGCTCGATGGCGCTCGCCAGTTGACGCTCGCGGCTCAGCTTCAGACGTTCACTCTCCATCCGCTGGCTGACGCCAAAACTGGAATCTTTCAGCAGGATATCTTCACCACCGATGTTGCTATCGGTGGCATTGGCAAGACCGGCACGGGTCAGGGCCAGCTGGATAGTGGGGTAGCTTTCGGCGTTGACCAGCACGCTCTTGCCATCTACCTCGTAGGGGATCTTCTGCTGATCGAGGAAATCGAGAGTCTTCACCAGCTCCTGGGTGGTGTAGGTGCCGAGGGGACGCATGTCCGGCTCCTTGCCCCACAGCAGGATAAACACCGCAATGGCCAGACAGATGGCAAGCCCCAGGATCAGGGTGATTTGCCGCAGCACATCGGTATTGGACAGGAAGCCCAGCGCCGAACTCTTCTGCTCATTTTCATCGAGGGCGGCGGTGCCCTCATCGTTTATCAGCAGATCGCCGTTTTGGTCAGTAGCCACGATTTATGTCCTTATTGCTGACATGTTCATGATGTTCAGTCGTCATGGTTTATTGGCGTCGCTTATACCGGCATGTTCATGATGGTCTTGTAGGCATCGACCATCTTGTTGCGCACCTGTACCGTGGCTTCAAAGGCGATGGACGATTTTTGGCCCGCGATCATCACCTCGGCCAGATCCACCGACTTGTCACCCATATCGAAACGGGTACGCAGGTCATTGGCGGCGCCTTGCAGTTCGTTGACGTTGCCAAGCGCCTGTTGCAGCAGCAGACCAAAGTCGGAGGTTACCTGACGACCGGGTTGTGCCAGCGGCGTTGCGCCTGCTTCGATCTTGAGCGCCTGCATCTCTTGCATCAGGCTGCTTGCACTAATTTCCATTTTCCATCCCCAGACAAATCATTGACGCTGGCATGCAACAAGCAATTAGAGTGCCAATGCGTTAAAAGCGCGATGCGGATGAGTGGCCAGACCAGGCCGGACGGGTTCGACAACGGCAGGTGGCTCTGATTAAATCCGACTCTGACGCCCACTTTTGCTGGCTGGCAAGGAGTCCGCTCTGGATTATCGCAAACCCGTGTTCAAGGCGATGGACTACATCAGCCACCATCTGGATGACAATCCGGGCCTGGATGAGGTCGCAGCGGCGGCGGCCATCTCCACCTTCCACTTCCACCGTATTTTCAAGACGATGGTCGGCGAGACCATTGCCGGATTTACCCGGCGCCTGCGTATGGAGCGCGCAGCCCGTCGCTTGCTCGCCTCCCCCCAAAGCGACATCACCACCCTCGCACTGGCCGCCGGGTTCTCCAGCTCCCAGAATTTCGCCAAGGCCTTTCGCCTGCACTTCGCCATGAGCCCCTCGGAATACCGCCAGCAGCAGGGGGGAAACTGGAAAAGCAAGATTGGAAACGATCCCCTTCCCTTTGACACCTATGATGGCCTGGTCATGCACCCGGTCACCGAACACCCGGGTCTGTTGCAGGGGGCTAGCGTCAGGCAGATGCCCGCCCGGCGCGTGGCGTACATGCGCCGCCTGGGCCCCTATGGCAAAGAGACCTGCGAGCAAGCTCATCGGGATTTGCTCGCGCTGTTCGCCTCAGACGAGGTGATGACACCGGCGGGTACCCTGAGTCTCTATTGGGATATCCCCGATATCACCGATGAGACCCGTTGCCGTACTGACGTCTGCATCGAGCTGGGGCCAGAGATCCCCGCTGGGCGCCAGTTAACCACCCAGACCATCGCCGCGGGCCCCTATGCGGTTTGTCAGTTTATCGCTCGCGGCGATCAACTGGTTGCCTGCTGGGAGACGGCGTTTCGCTGGGTAGTGGGCCAAGGGCTGAACTGCGACGATCGCCCGTGTTACGAGCAATACCACTCAGGCACGGACCCCGACCGGGATCATTACGTGTTTGATATCTGTATCCCGCTGATCAACCGATAAGCCGATACCTCATTTCCATTTACCCACTTCGGGGCCTTCGGGCACCGAAGCGACGGAGTCATGCCCATGAAAATCAAAACGCTGTTTCTAGCCAGCCTGCTGGTGACGCTTCCCGCTGCCGCCAATGCCCAGTCACAGAGCCAGACGCTGATCTTTGGCGGCACCATCTACAGTGGTGATCCGGCGAACCCTCACCCGGAAGCGGTCGGCATTGAAGGTAAAAAGATAGTGGCAGTCGGCAGCTATCAGGAGGTCAGCGCCCGCCTCGGCAACCATGCCAAGCGTCTTGATCTGAAAGGAAAGTACCTGATGCCAGGCCTCATCGACAGCCATGTTCATGCGGCATTTGCCGGTTTTCAGGGGATGACAGTTAACTTTCCCGATGCCATGAGTGAGGTTGAGCAGGTGCAGCAATTTCTGACCCGCAGCAAGGATGATCCCCGCCTGACACTGGGCGATGTAGAGCTATACAGCAATGTCTCCCTCGACTACTGGCATCAGCTTCCCCTGCTCGATCAGCTGTTCAATGGCCCGCAATACCGGCAGATCCCGGTAGTGCTGGCCGGTTCGGATGCCCACACCGGTTGGGCCAATCAGGCCATGCTGCGCAAGGCTGGCATTGATGCCGACACCCTTGCCGGTCGTTATGCTCCGCTGAAAGGCAATTTTGGCCTCACCCCATCCGGCAAGCTCAATGGCTTTGCCTCGGAAGGCGGCTGGGATGCCATCCTCAAGGCGCTGCCCCCCGTCAGCGACGAGACGATTGCCAGTGCCATCATGACTGCCGCCAAACAGCTCAATCAGGTGGGCATTACCGCCTGGATGGACCCTATCAGCAACATTCGCCCCCTTGCGCCCATCTTCAATGCCGAGCCGGATCGCCGCGATACCGGCCTGCTGCCGGCGTACAGCATGCTCTCCCGGGAAGGCAAGCTGACCGGACATGTGTCCGCACTGGCACTGGTAGGGATACATGCATCACCCGCCATCATTGATGACGTATTAGCGCTGCAACAGCAGTTTCAAGATGCCCCGGACGTTAAACTGGTGGGGATCAAGATCCTGCAAGATGGTGTCATCGAGTATCCATCCCAGACCGCCAAGTTGAGCGAGCCCTACCTCAACCGTCCCGGTTACAGCGGCAAGGACGATCTGGACAAGCAGCGTTTCAACGAGCTGATCCGCACCGCGGATGCCCATCAACTTATCGCTCACTTTCATGCCATCGGCGATCGGGCCGTCCGAGAATCCCTCGATGCCATCGCCTATGCCCGGGCCCACAATCAGGATCACCGCCTGCTGCACAGCATCACCCATCTGGAGGTGGTGAGCCCGGCCAGCATTGCCCGTTTCAAACCACTCAATGTGGCCGCATCGATGCAACTGTTGTGGGCCGGGAAAAACGTGGCGACCACCCTGCTGCTTGAAGGAAAAGTGCCCCCGGCACTGCTAGCCCGCCTCTATCCGGCAGGCAGCTTGCTGCAAAGCGGCGCCATTATCGCCGGTGCCAGTGACTGGCCGGTCTCCAGCCCCAACCCTTTCCTCGCCATGTATACCGCGATCACTCGTCAAGGGGAGCTTGGCTTGCTGCCCCCCGCCAGCGAGCAGATCAGCCGTCAGGCCATCTTGCAGGCCTATACCCTCAACGCCGCCAAGGTAATTAGACGGGAGAAAGAGATTGGCTCCATCAGCGCGGGCAAGAGTGCTGACCTGATCTTGCTGGATCGCAATCTGGAACAGGTAGCAAGCGAAGAGCTCAAGGAGACCAAGGTGCTCTGGACCATGTTCAAGGGCAAGCAGGTCTATTCGGCCCACTGACACCGAGAGAACAAACAGGCCCGCATTGCGGGCCTGTTGGCAAGATCACGACAAGCGCATGGCGTGCAGTGAGCAACCGATAACGGCGGGATTAGCGGCTCGTTTCAGTCAAGTCCTTGTCAATCCAGTATTTGGAGCCGGAGATATTGGCATCGAGCAGCAGGCCCTTCTCGCCAATCTGGTAGATGGCCATGCCGCCGTTGTATTTGGCGGTCAGTTCGGCGCTCTCCTTGCCGGCCACCACGCCCACTTCGGAAGTGGCCTCCCAACCCTGGGTCACGAAGGCATCGAATCTGGCCTTGTCTTCAAACAGGATCACCTGCTGATAGAACTTGCCGCCAATCCCGGCCGCCAGACCCGCACCAAACATCTTCATATAGGTGTGCTTGCCGGTTTTGCGATTGACTGCCACCCCGGCCCCCTGATTGGTATGCAGCATCAGGGAGAACTTGCGCGAATCGAACACTGCATAGCCATAAGCCTTGTCAAACAACAACTTGGCTGATGGCTGCTCGTTGAACAACCGGATCAGCGCAGTGTCGGCCATGGTATTGAGCGCGATCCTCGCCTCTTTCGCCGTCTTGGGGTTGAGCATCTCGTTGAGCTCCTTGTCGGCTGCCTTCAGCCACTCCTTGCCGGTCGCGATGCTCTTGTCGGTCCAGACCCCGGCGGTATTGAAGGCATCCTCTCCCCAAGCCGAGATGGAAGCCCAGCTCTTTTTGGAAAAATCGCTGACATCCTGCCACACCTCCTTGCTGGTCTCGCTCACTGCCGCTCCCAGATCGGACGCTGCGGCCTTGAGCTTGGCCCAGTCGGCATAACAGGGTGAGAAGGCCAGACTCAGTGACAAGGCCAGCAACCAGTTACGCTTGTTCATTTTTTCACTCCCGTATTGTCGAGTGTCTGGGTTACCTGGGACGATCACCTACAACAGGCTACCCGCTGAAAATCACTCCCGCATTATCGGAAGGGGAATCCGGTTAAGCAATCATTGAGTCCTGTTTATACCGCCACAGCCCGACAGCAGTTAACAAAAAGGCTGCTCATCAA
The DNA here is from genome assembly GCF_019046985.1 of Aeromonas sp. FDAARGOS 1417. NCBI lineage: Bacteria > Pseudomonadati > Pseudomonadota > Gammaproteobacteria > Aeromonadales > Aeromonadaceae > Aeromonas > Aeromonas sp. FDAARGOS 1417. The sequence continues at coordinate 1,752,705 of NZ_CP077221.1, forward strand.
AGAGGAGCAGCCTTGTTAAGCACAGTAAAACCGGACGGGCTTATTCGACCATCATCACCTTGCAGGTGTTGGTACTACCCACGGTTTCCATCTTGTCACCGTGAGTCAGCAGCACCATGTCACCGCTCTGCAACAGCCCCTTCTCCTTGAGCACGGCCAGCGCGTCGCGGCACACTTCGTAGACCGGTTTGGTCTCGTCACCGTCAAACATCACCGGAGTGACACCACGATAGAGATTGGTCCAGGCCAGGGTCTTGTTGTGGGGAGACATGGCAAAGATCGGCAGACCTGAGCTGATACGGGACATCAGCAGCGGAGTGGTGCCGGACTCGGTCAACGCCACGATCGCCTTGACCCCTTCCAGGTGGTTGGCCGCATACATGGTGGACATGGCTACAGCTTCTTCAACGGAAGTGAAGGTGTAGCTCATGCGGTGGTTGGAGACGTTCAGGCTCGGGTGCTTCTCGGCACCGACACAGACGCTCGCCATGGAGGTCACGGTCTCGATGGGGAACTGACCGGCAGCAGTCTCGGCAGAGAGCATCACCGCATCGGTACCATCCAGCACGGCGTTGGCCACGTCCATGACCTCTGCACGAGTCGGCAGCGGCGCATTGATCATCGACTCCATCATCTGGGTCGCGGTGATCACCACACGGTTCAGACGACGGGAGTGGCGGATCAGCTTCTTCTGTACGCCAACCAGCTCGGGGTCACCGATCTCGACACCCAGATCGCCACGGGCGACCATCACAGCATCGGAACCGAGGATGATGTCTTCCATCGCCTCATCGGTGGCCACGGTTTCGGCGCGCTCGACCTTGGCCACGATCTTGGCATTGGAACCGGCTTCGCGGGCCAGCTCGCGGGCGTAGCGCAGATCATCGCCACAGCGCGGGAAGGAGACAGCCAGATAGTCCACATCCATGCGGGCAGCAGTCTTGATGTCTTCCTTGTCCTTCTCGGTCAGGGCCGGAGCGGAGAGACCACCCCCTTTTTTGTTGATGCCCTTGTTGTTAGAGAGCGGCCCGGCCACGGTCACCGTGGTGTGAATGCGGGTGCCTTCAACCTGCTCGACCTTCAGCTGTACACGGCCATCGTCCAGCAGCAGGATGTCGCCCTGTACCACATCGTCTGGCAGGCTCTTGTAGTCGATACCGACCTGCTCCTGACAACCTTCACCCTTGCCGAGCGCCGCGTCGAGAATGAACTTGTCACCGATGGCCAGATAGATTTTGCCATCCTTGAAAGTGGAAACACGGATTTTCGGGCCTTGCAGATCACCCATGATGGCGACGTGACGACCGAGCTTGGCAGCAATGTCACGCACCTGATTGGCGCGCAGGATATGGTCTTCAGCAGTGCCGTGAGAGAAGTTCATCCGCACCATGTCGGCCCCGGCGCGGATGATCCCTTCGAGGATCCCTTCGCGGTCGGTAGCCGGACCGAGTGTGGTTACAATCTTTGTACGTCTAGGCATGAAAGACTCCAATATGAAGTTGATATGACTTGAGATTCTGCCCCATCAAGCCCATGGCTCGATGCACCCGTTTACAAACCATCTGGGTGATTTTTGTTATTAAATTACAATACTACACCAAGGCGGGTGGCATAGACAGTCGGGGGCCGGAGCCCCCGACGGTTCAGGAAGAGTGCGGGGTTTCGAAGCGGGATTCGCGCAATCCCTCTTTTACTTTCTTCAGATTTTCGCGAAATTTCATCCCCCGGCGCAGGGTAAAACCGGTCGCCAGCACATCCACCAGCGCCAGCTGGGCGATGCGGGATGCCATCGGCATATAGACATCGGTATCTTCCGGCACATCCATGGAGAGCACCAGATTGCACTCGCGGGCCAGCGGGGAATCCTTGGCGGTCATACCGATCACGGTAGCGTCGTTCTCGCGAGCCAGCGCGGCGATTTCGACCAGCGCCTTGGTGCGGCCGGTGTGGGAGATCAGCACCACCACATCCCCTTCGCTGCTGTTGATGCAGCTCATGCGCATCATGACGATATCGTCAAAGCTCACTACCGGAATGTTGAAGCGAAAGAATTTGTTCTGGGCATCGCGGGCAACAGCGGAGGAGGCGCCAAGGCCGAAGAAGCTGATCTTCTTGGACTGGGTCAGGATATCGACGCAGCGGTTGATGGCAGAGATATCCAGGCTGTTTTTGGCGGCATCCAAACAGGCCATGGTGGATTCGAAAATCTTGGCGGTGTAGGTATCCGGCCCATCTTCCGCTTCCACATGACGATTCACGTAAGGGGTGCCATTGGCCAGGCTCTGGGCCAGATGGAGTTTGAAATCAGGAAAGCCCTTGGTATCGAGACGGCGGCAAAAGCGGTTGACGGTCGGTTCACTGACGTCGGCCATCTTGGCCAGAGCAGCGATGCTGGAGTGGATGGCGGTCTGGGGAGACGCCAGGATCACCTCGGCAACCTTGCGTTCTGATTTACTGAAACTTTCCAAGTTGTTCGTAATTTTATCAAGGGTATTCATCATCACCACCAGGCGTTTTTGTAATTTAGCTTCAGTGTCTTTGCACTCAATCTACGGCTAAGCAAGTTTCCATTCAAGCTAAGGACTATACAAGACAAGCGGTTATCGCAACTAACGCCTGCCATACAAAGTATGACTCATCTCTAATTATTTCGTACTTTTCGTTACAAAACGTCACCTTGCCATGAAAGCGCTTACAAATGTTGCAAAGCAACAACACTGTGAGCAGGCGCACGTTTGTATCGATCCGGCGGGTGAGCAAGCCTGAGCTCGGATAGAATGGGCCGTCATAATCCAACAATAATCTCGGGACACCAGAGTCGTCCCCATCCTGTAACGAAGGAGTTGTTATGCAGCATACCCATGCGCTGGTCGGCGATGTCGGCGGCACCAATGCGCGTCTGGCCCTGTGTGAGCTGGCCACCGGTACTATCTCTCAGGCAAAGACCTACTCAGGTCTGGCCCATCCCAGCCTTGAAGCCGTGGTACGCCTCTATCTGGAGGAACACAAGGTACAGGTGGCTGAAGCCTGCATCGCCATCGCCTGCCCCATCAACGGTGACTGGGTTGCCATGACCAACCACAGCTGGGAGTTCTCCATCAGCGAGATGCAGAGCAATCTCGGGCTGGCACGCCTGCAAGTGATCAACGACTTTACCGCCGTCTCGATGGCGGTGCCGGTATTGGCTGAATCGGATCGCATCCAGCTGGGCGGCGCGGCGCCAGTAGCTGGCAAGCCCATCGCCATCTATGGTGCGGGTACCGGCCTTGGGGTCGCCCATCTGGTCAAGGCGGGCGATCAGTGGCTGAGCCTGCCGGGTGAAGGTGGTCATGTGGATTTTGCTGCCAACACCGAAGAGGAAGATGCGGTGCTGCAAGTAATGCGAGGCGAATTGGGCCATGTCTCGGCAGAGCGTTTCCTCTCCGGCCCGGGCCTGGTCAATCTCTATCGCGGGCTGGTGAAATCCGATGGCCGTGAGCCAGAGCCGTTTGCCCCCAAAGACATTACCGAGCGCGCACTGGCCGGGGAGTGCCTCGATTGCCGTCGCACCCTGAGCCTGTTCTGCGTGCTGATGGGCCGCTTTGCCGGCAATCTGGCCCTCAATATGGGCACCTTTGGCGGTGTCTATATCGCAGGTGGCATAGTGCCGCGCTTCCAGGAGTTCTTTACCGGTTCCGGTTTCCGGGTCGCCTTTGAAGACAAGGGGCGCTTCAAGTCCTACCTCAAGGAGATCCCGGTGTTTCTGATCACCCATGAAGGGCCGGGGCTGCTCGGTGCGGGCGCTTACTTGCGCCAGTCGATGGGGATCACTATCTGATTGAAGAGGGGGGCGAGGCGGGATCATCCATGGTTCAGCCTCGATTCAGTGTGAATGGCATAAAGTAGCCGCACGTAACCAAGAGTGTTGTACTTCACAAGGAGTGGAAAGCGACTCTCATCCGCTGGATACGTTTGTCACCTGACAAGCCTGAACTGTTTCAACCGGCCTTTTGGCCGGTTTTTTTTATGTCTGATATCCGGGATTACTGGGCCAGCGCCTTCAGCTGCGCCTTGTCTGGCGGATTGTTCCAGTCGATGGGACCGTGGGTAAAACGGTACTGCAACCGTGGCAGACTGGTCTCCAGCCACTCTTCCCGAAAATAGGCATAACCCTGATCCCAATCCGGATCATTGGCCCAACCACTCTGCAGGAAGTAGAGGCGAGTACCCTGCCCTTCCGGCACAAATCGCAGGCAAACCTGGGTCTTTTGCTGGCGGATATGGGGTAGGCTGGGCGGGAAATTCCAGCTGAAACTGAGCAGGTCATAGGGCATGACGGCCATGACCCGGCACCCTTCACTGCCACGTTCACCCAATGGGGCACCAGGCCTGAAGTAGATCTCGAAAGGACCATTCGGTTCGGCCACCATCAAACATTCGGGAGCCAGAAAACTGCGCAGACCGCTTTCGGTAGTCCAGGCGTGCCAGACATCGTCTATGTGCGCCGGAACAAAAATGTTGCCTTCAATCAGTTTATTGTCCATAAATCAGCGATCCTCAAGCCATCCATACAAGGGACTCCGGCAGTATAGCCCCATGGCAAATACAATGGACAGTGCTTAATCACACCCTTGTCATTTGCATCGATTAACCTGCCTCTGTGCAGTTGCCTCAATGAACATTGGCTTGATCCGGGAGGACATCATGATCCGGCTCATGGAAGAACACGACATTCCCCAACTGGCCCGGCTGTTTTTAAAGAGCCGCCGCCACACCTTTCACTGGGTCGATCCCGCCCGTTTCCAACTCGAGGATTTCGAGGAACAGACCAAAGGTGAACGGGTGTGGGTAGCCGAACAGGGGGGCAATATCTGCGGCTTTATCGCCATCTGGCAGCCCGATCACTTCGTCCATCACCTCTATGTGTCAAGCGACTGGCACGGTCAGGGGATAGGGCGCGCCCTGCTGGAGCGGGGCCTTGCTGATTCGCCGCACGGCTCGCTCAAGGTTGCGACCCGCAACACGGCGGCAGTAGCCTTCTACCATCGGCTGGGCTGGCAAAACAGTGATGAGACAGGCCACTGCGATATCACCGGCCCTTGGTGCAAGTTATTTAGAAACTAGCGGGACGCCCGGCACCTGCGCTTTGCGGCTGAACAGGCACCAGCGGTGCCGGGGGGAAGAACCAGCGGTAGAGATCGAACCAGCCATCTCGCTGGGCAATCACAACCTCGTGCACCGGATCGCGCTGGAAGATCGCCACCTTGTTTTCGGTCAGCGGCACCCAGGCATAGTTGACCAGCGCATATTGCGACTGGATCAGGTTGTACTCATTGAGATAGGAGTCATCGTTACCCGATTCGTGCAGTTGGGTACGACTGTCGATGAGGTAAACAAGCTGGTTGAAGAAGGTAAGTTGAAAACCGGTCACCCGCCACTTCTCCCTGGTCGCCTCCTCCTCTTCGATCACGGTGATTTTGCCCCAGCGGCACACCCCGTGATAGTTGACTCCATTGGCCGACATTTTCAGGTCGTAATGGCAGCCCAGACTGTTGATAAACATCCCGACCACAAACAGCAGCACGACAAGCAGTGGCAACAGCAGCAAGGTATTTTTCAGCGTTCGTTTCATCAGAGATCCCTTACAGCGTTTTTTCGAGCTCTTTATAGGAAAGCACGCGAACCTGGTGGCCGGAGACCAGCACCAGCGATGCCGGTTTGACTGGAGGCACGTCGCTCCGAGCCTCCATCTGGCAAACAACGCCGGTCGGCGAGTCGGTACAGTGCACATGGAGCCACTCGAAATGGAGATAGCTGGCGACAAACGCCACCAGCACAGCCAGTAGCAGATTGACGTATATCAGGCCCCTTGCCAGCATTGGCCGCCCGATACCGCTGAGAAAGGCAAGTTTGGCGCGCTCACCAAAAGAACGGGGAGCAGCAGGCTCTTTGATGACCTCGTGGTCGGAGCTTGGTGATGTCGACGGTGGCTGCGCAGCCGCTGCAGGCGTGGGCTCGCTCATCGGCTCGGGCAAGGGCTCACTCTCTGTTGGCAGTGCCTTGCCGTAATAGCTCTTCATCTTGCAGTTCAGATGCAGGGAGTACCCTTTTTTCGGGGTACTTCTGATATCCAGCGTCTGGGGGGATGAAGCGAAGTGGCGGCGAATATTGGCGATAGCCACGTTCAGGGAGTTGGGGCTGATGGGGCGACCCAACCAGCCGATATCAAGCAACAGATCCTTGTCGCACACCTCGTCATGGTGATCGAGCAGATAGCTGAAAATGAGGCTCTCTGCCGATGACAAGCGCACCACCCGGGCGCTTTGCAAGTTTTCCTTGTCGGCACAGAAGATCAGCTCTCGCCTTTTGACATCAAAGACATAATCACCGAAGTGATAGGCTGATATGTTATTGCCTGGCGCAACCCCCGTCATACCAACCACCTGTTATTTGCATTCATCATGAAGAAGATGGGATTCCACACCTGATAAAGCCAGATGGCGGCTCAGGACTCGCTGTAATTAAACGAAATTCTAAAGGGTCGGGATCAGCGGCACAATAGATGCAGGCAGGCATGAGCGGGGAAAATGAAAATATGCGTCCAGCGCTGTCGGACAGCATATCGGGCAGAGCATGATGTTGCGAGTTTCGCCTATCACGGTCACGCCAATCTCAGCTGAACAGTGACATGGGTATGACGAAAAGCGCTGCTGGACAAGGCCCCTTGCCCCTCACGACATCTCGCCACGCCTCAAATTAATGGGAACCTGCCTGCCCCGCAGGATGATCCAACGGGGCGAAGTGAACTGACTAGACCCGAAACTGCTTGAGCAGGGTGTCGAGCTGTGCCGACAGCTGCCGCAGATCGCTGCTGGCCTCGGCAACCTGTGCCACTCTGGCCGCACTCTCGCTGTTGAGCGTCGCAATCCGGTTGACGCTGTGGCTGACCGCCTCCGCCACCGAGTGTTGTTCTTCCGATGCCTGGGCGATATACATGTTCATCTCGCGGATCAGGCTGACCTGATTTTTAATCTTCTCCACCGATGTCTGCACATCTGCCGCCTCGATGCCGGCGCGGGATGCCTTCTCCTGACTCTGTTGCATTCCGGCCCCGACATTCTGGGTCGCTTGCTGCAACCGTTTGATACTGGCACTGATCTCCTCCGTCGACTGGCGAGTACGGCCCGACAAGGTGCGTACCTCATCCGCCACCACCGCAAAACCGCGCCCCTGATCACCCGCCCGCGCCGCCTCGATGGCCGCGTTGAGGGCAAGCAAATTGGTCTGCTCGGCAATGCCGTTGATCACTTCGATGATGGTGCCAATGCTGCTGCTCTCGGTCGAAAGGGTGCGCATCAGGGTGGCGACCCGCTCCACCTCCCCCACCAGTTGATGGATGGCCTCATTGGCATGGCCCGCCAGATTGTAACCCTGCTCCACATAGAGGTTGGCCTCATCGGTAGCGCCAGAGGTTTTCACCGCGTTACCAGCCACTTCCTGCACAGCCTGACTCATTTCGGTAATGGCGGTGGCGACCTGATCCAGCTCGGATTGCTGGGCGTCACTGCCTACCCGGGTATCTGCCGAGAGGGAGTCACAGAGTTCGGCGGTTTGCAACACACCGGCAGAGAGCTCGTTGATCTCCGCCACCATCTCCTGCAACTTGGCAATAAAGTGGTTGATGTTGGTGGCCAGCGCGCCCATCTCATCCTGGCGGCTGATCTTCAGACGCCGGGTCAGATCCCCCTCTCCTTTGGCCAGATCGAACACCGCCTGATTCATCTGGTGAAGCGGCCTGAGCACATTGCGATGAATCAGCACCATCAACAGGGCGATGATGCAGAGATCGAGCACCAGGATCTGCCAGACGGTGGTGATCAACTGCTGGCGCAGTTGGGCCTGAATGGCGGCATCACTGGTTTGCACCAGTAATCGAGCCACGGTGTTTTTCTGGCCGCTGTCGTCATAGACCAGATCATATCCCCCATAAGCAGCGGTATCGGCAGGTATGACTGTCACGGGGGCAATGCTCCCCGCCGTGTCACGGGCAAACCCGGCTACCAGCTTGTCCTTGTTGACCACCAGCAGCGCACTCAGGATATCGGCCGCCAGCTCGGACTTGAGCGATGCCTCGATGAAGGCCGATTCATAATTCCACAGCGGGCCGGGCAGGGAGAGCTGCAGCCGGCCGATGGCCTGTTCGACCAGCGCACTCTGTTTGCTGTAGCTCTCCGCCCTGACCGCGTGGTAGTTGTAAGCGCCAAACAACACCAGTAGCAGACTCACCGACAGGGAGGTCAACACGGCAATCCTGAACGTCAGACTTTTCCAATCCATGGTTTCCTCCCGGTTTTACGGCAGCCGGCGCAGTGCCATTGAGCGGCACTTGCTATTGGTACTGTTACTGGTACTTGGCATTGATCTTGTCGATGGTGCCATCCGCCTTCATGGCAGCGAGGATCTCGTTAAGCTTGGTGATGAGCTCATCGGGCGTATCCTTGTTAAACGCCAAGCTCATCTGGGTTTCCTTGAACACGAAGACCGGCTTGGGTGAGGCCACCTTCTCCTTGCTGGCCAGATAGGGGGCCAGATACTGGCCGGTTGCCCAGAGATCGATGCGACCTGCCTCCAGTTTCTTCACGTTGGCGGTATCGTTGGCTGCCAACTGCAACTTGGCAAATCCCTGGGCCTTGAGATATTCGGCGGCCGCATCGCCGTTATAGCCACCCACCGAATACTGCTTGGCATCTTCCAGTGACTTGACCGTGATATTGGCGGTCGAGCTGGAGAAAAACACCCAGTTGTTATTGACCAGCGGCCCGACCCACTTGAACAGTGCTTCCCGCTCTGGAGTGCGGGTCGTGGAGTAGAGGGCGGTATTGGGAGTACCGAGGGTATCTTCGTACGCCCGTTTCCAGGGCATCAGGGTCAGCTTATATTCGACTCCAGCACGCTTGAACAGCTCTTCGACCACCTCGGTCGACAGCCCGACAATCTTGCCCCCCTCCCCCTGCATGTTGAATGGCGGGTAATCCTCGGTCATCACGTTCAGTGGCGCAGCCTGAACAGCGCTTATCGCCATCATGGAAGAGACTGAAAAAATTGCACTTTTCCACAGCAGTTGATAGTTCATTGCAACCTCGCTTTGCTTGCCATTCATCCCTGAACATCCGCCGTTACCGATGGCGGTGCACGTCTGACCCGCTGGGGTCATGCCGGCTTTCACGGCTCGCCGCCCACCCATGTGCAGCAGCAAACAGATCCGGATTTTGCCTGTGCGCAACGAAACGCAACCGGCGAGGGAGGCTCACAACAAATCGAGGTGGAAACAGGCCAGTGCAGCATAAGGGGAGTGCGGAGTGGGGCGGATAAGCCTCTGCCATACAACAGCGCCGTGGCAAAGAAAAAGCGCATCATGTTATGACAGGGGTCTGGGAGAGAAATGATAGAAAACGCCAACATCCATTTTCCCATACTGCTCGAGGAAACCTCAGAGCCAAACCTGTCCTTTAGCTAAGGTCACGAAAAGAGATACGTCAAATGAGAATGCTAACCCCCTCATCTGCTTCCAAATTAGATTCCAGATGAGCTCCGCCGAGCAGAAAAATAGCGCGAGATACCCGAAAAACAGAAGGCCACCGCGAGGTGGCCTTCTCCAAATCAGCAATCAACGTCTGGTGGAACTCAGTCCTTGGCCGCGTCCATCACACCTTCTTCGGAGTGCGCAGGCAGGATCAGGTTGAGCAGGATGGCGGCAACAGAGGCCAGGCCAACGCCGGCCAGCGCGAAGTCGCCAATCTTCATCTCCAGCGCACCGACACCGACGGTCAGAGTCACGGCGACGATGGCGATATTGCGTGACAGTCCCAGATCCACCTTGGATTCCACCAGCGTCTTGAGACCGATGGCGGCGATGGATCCGAACAGCAGCAGCATGATACCGCCCATCACCGGCATCGGGATGGAGGTAAGCAGCGCATTGAACTTGCCGAAGAAGGCCAGAATGATGGCAAACACCGCAGCCCAGGTCATGGTGACCGGATTGAAGTTGCGAGTGATCATCACGGCCCCGGTTACTTCGGCGTAAGTGGTCACGGGTGGGCCACCGATGAAACCGGCGAAGCAGACGCCGATGCCGTCACCGGCCAGCGTACGGTGCAAACCCGGATCCTTGGTGTAATCCTTGCCAGTCACGCCACCAATCGCCAACACGCCACCGATATGCTCGATACAGGGGGCGATGGCTACCGGCAACATGAACAACGCAGCAGCCCAGTTGATCTCCGGGGTTTCGAAGTGGGGCAGCGCCAGCCAGGGGGCGTTCACCATACCATCGAAACTCACCTGGCCCATGAATACCGCCGAGACATAACCGGCAATCACGCCGCACAGGATGGGGATCAGCTTGATCCACCCCTTGCAGAACACAGCTGCAATCAGGGTGACCGCCAGCGAGATACCGGCCAGCGTCAGCGCAGTCCCCGCAGGTACTACCTGCTCACTACCGGCACGGCCCATCGCCATGTTGCAGGCAACCTGCGCCACAGAAAGACCGATCACCATGATCACCGGGCCAATCACCACCGGGGGCAGCAATTTGTGCACAAAGCCCATCCCTTTTGCCCGGATCAGCGCAGCCAGAATGAAATACATGAAACCGGCGGCAAACAGGCCAAACATGGTGGATGGCAATCCCCAGGTCTGGGTGGCGTAGATGATGGGAGCGATGAAGGCAAAGCTGGAACCGAGGAAAATCGGGACCTGGCGGCGGGTGCAGAGCTGGAACAACAGGGTGCCCACACCGGCGCCAAGCAGGGCCATGGAGGGGTTCAGTCCGGTGAGCAGGGGCACCAGAACCATGGCACCGAAGGCGACAAACAGGATTTGCAGCCCGGCGACACTTTGCTTGACTAAGGAAAACATGGATGTCCTTAATTTTTTGATAACTGATGGAGATATTTATCACTTTTCAGTTATCACAAGACTTTTTCAAGGCGCGAAATGAACACAAATGCGTCACTTGTTACCTTTTACTGCTTGGGAAGGGCATGAAACTGGCTTTTTAGGCGGGATTCGTTGCTACAAGCATCGAGTATGCGATTTTACGCATTATTGTGACGAACGCCAATCGTTTTTCCATCATGTTTATTGTGTTCATGGTCAAAAATGCCGCCGCCAGGGGCGCGCTCTATAATGGATCCTGTGAATCAAGATGGACAAGGAGTCCCCATGTCACAGCCCCCATTCAAGGCCAGCCAGCGCAGATTGCTTATTGGCTCGGCCATCGCACTCGCCCTGTTTGCGAACCCGTTCAGTTATGATTTCGCCCAAAATGAGTGGCAAATGAATCAGGCCTATGCCAAGTCCTGCTTTATCGCCGGCACTCGCATCACGATGGCCGATGGTTCCACCCGCCCCATAGAAACGCTCCGGGTCGGTGAACGGGTGTTGGATCAGCACGGCGGCAGTAACCGGATCCTGGCGATCGAACGGGTCATACTAGGCAAGCGCAGACTCTACGGGATCAATGATCTGCCCCCGTTCTTTACCGCAGAGCACCCTCTGCTGACCACTCGGGGCTGGGCAGCCATCTCACCGGCCATGACACGAACCGAAAACCCGCAACTGGCGGTGCTGCCGCTATTTACCGGCATGCAGATAATGTGTCGCCCGGCACCTGTCATGGTGACGGGCAATCTGGCCCTGCAACCCCAGCCGGAATTACTGCTGGTTGAGTCACTCTGCTGGATCGAGGCGCCTCCCACTACCGCACTCTTCAATCTGCTGCTCGATGGCAGCCACAGCTACATCGCCAATGAGCTGATCGTTCACAACAAAGATGGCGATGGTGGCAGTGGGGGCAGCAGTGGTGGTGGCGACAGCGGTGGAGGCAGCAACAGCGGCGGAGGCAGCAACAGCGGCGGTGGCAGCGACAACGGCGGAGACAGCGACAGCGGCGGAGGCAGCAACAGCGGTGGAGGCAGCAACAGCGGCGGAGGCAGCAACAGCGGCGGCAGCGACAACGACGGTGGCAGCAACAGCAGCGGTGGCAGCGACAGCGATGGGGGCAGCGATGACAGTGGCGGCCAGGGCGAGCATGCCGGCGGAGAGCAGCATGGTGGAGGTGAACGGCATGCTGGTGGAGAAAAACATGCAGGGGGAGAACGCCATGGGGGTGGCCGCGGATTTGGCAATGGCGTTGATGACAACGGTGTGGATGCGGTCGATGCCAACGGGAACAAGCTCAGAGGCGATGGCACAGTCGATGACAACGGCGTGGATGCGGTCGATGCCAATGGCAACAGGCTCAGAGGTGACGGCACAGTCGATGACAACGGTGTAGATGCCGTCGATGCCAATGGCAACAAGCTCAGAGGTGACGGCACCATCGATGACAACGGTGTGGATGCCGTCGATGCCAACGGTAACAAGCTCAGAGGTGACGGCACGGTCGATGACAACGGCGTGGATGCTGTCGATGCCAACGGCAACAAACTAAGAGGTGATGGCTCGGTCGATGACAACGGTGTGGATGCTGTCGATGCCAACGGCAACAAACTAAGAGGTGATGGCACGGTCGATGATCGCCAGCAAGTGCTTACCGATGAGCAGGAGCGGGCGCTGCTCAACAACGGTTTTCGCCAACAGGGGCAACCATGATGCGTTATCTGCTAACACTCCTCCTGCTCGGCCTCGCTGGCTGCGCCACGGTCGACACTCCGCCGCTTTACCATCAGATGGATAAGGCAGATGTTCAACTGGCCAATCAGGCCCTTGCCAAAGCGCTAGAAACCCGCACCAAAGGGCAGAGCCTCACCTGGTTCAATCCGGCTAATCGTCACTCGGGTAGCGTCACCCCGCTACGCACCTTCCGCCATACCAGCGGGGAGTGGTGCCGCGACTATCGCGAGCAACTCTATATCGGCAAGGCGAGCCAGCAGTGGCAGGATACCGCCTGTCGCAATCAGCAAGGGCGCTGGCGGCCATTGCGAACTTAGTGAATGCCACGGGGTAAACGAAAGGGGGTAGCAGCGCTACCCCCTTGTCATCTTTACCGACCCGTTATCCGAGCGGTGAATATGCGGTTATACCCGACGATAGGGCAGGTAAACCGGCTCCCACATGTGGTTGAGGATATGCTGCTGCAGATCCTGACCGATCAGCGGGTGGGAGGGATCCCGGCGCACGATATCCTTGAGCACGGCGGTCGCCACATGCACCGAGATGCTGCGCAGCTCGCGAATGCGGGGATAGACGGCCCCTTTCGCCAGATCCACCTCACTCACGCACTCAGCTAGCGCAAAGGCGGCGGTAGTGAATACATCGGGCGTAATCTCGCGGAGCTGGCTGACGATAGCCGCCAGACCTACACCGGGGAAGATAAAGACGTTATTGCCCTGCCCGACTCGGAACTCCTGCCCCTCGTAGCTCACATCCTTGAACGGACTACCGGTTGCAACGATGGCTTTGCCCTTGCTCCAGCGGTAGATATCTTCCGGCAGCGCTTCACAGTTGGCGGTCGGGTTGGAGAGCGGGAACACCATGGGGCGCTCGCAATGCTGCAGCATCAGCTGGATGTGTTCTTCCTGGAAGGCACCGCCCGAGCCACTGGTACCCAGCAACACGGTAATGGGCACATGACGCAGCACATCGGCCAGATTGGCCTTGCCGGGTACCTCGGTATCCCAGCCTGCCAGCAGCAGCCCCGGCTTGGCGTAGCGACGCTTGTACTCGTCGAGCCCGTCCCGGTTGTCGCACACCAGCCCCTGGGTATCCAGAATGTAGATGCGATCGCGGGCCGCCTGCGGATCCATCCCCTCGCGGATCATCCCCGCGCAGATCTGATCCGCGACACCAACCCCGCCGGCGCCAGCGCCGTAGACCAGATAGTTCTGCTGGCCCAGGGTCTCCCCCTTGACCTTGACCGCGCCGATGATACCGGCCAGCACCACGGCACCGGTGCCCTGAATATCATCGTTGAATGACGGCAGTGACTGCTGGTAGCGGGCCAGATTGTTGAAGGCATTGGATTTGCTGAAGTCTTCCCACTGCAGCACGGCATTGGGGAAGTGACGCTTGACCCCCTGCACGAACTTGTCGATGAACTCTTCATACTCCTTGCCGCGAATGCGCTTGTGGGGGCGGCCCAGATACATGGGGTCATCAAGCAGTTTCTGGTTGTCGGTGCCCACATCCAGCGCGATGGGCATGCAGCAGGCGGGGTGAATACCGGCACCCAGGGTATAGAGCGCCAGCTTGCCGATGGGGATGCCCATGCCGCCAACACCCTGGTCGCCGATCCCCAGAATGCCCTGGCTGTCGGTGACGACTATGATGCGGATCGATTTGGCATCGAAGTGGCGGGCCTGACTGCCCATGTCATCCACGTTGTCCGGGGTGATGTAGAGGCCGCGCGGCTTCTGGAAGCGGTGGCTGAACTCCTGGCACGCCTTGCCCACGGTCGGGGTATAGATGTAGGGAGTCATCTCCTCCACATGGCGTGACAACAGGGCATAAAACAGGGTTTCGTTGCGATCCTGCAGGGCACGCAGGTTCTGGTACTTCTCGATATCGCTGCAAGCGCTTTTGAACCCCTCATACACTCGCTCGAGCTGGGCTTCAAAAGTTTGCACCTGAGGCGGCAACAAACCATCGAGATCAAAATCGGCCCGCTCCTGTTCGGTGAAGGCCGTGCCCTTGTTGAGGTATCGATTGTTAAGCAGATCAGTGCCGGTCAGTGCAACGGGGCGAAAATCCTGTCCCTGTGCATCTTTCCACAGCAGATATTGTCCGGTAGCCATAGTCATTCTCTTTGATTTACGTGAAATTGCCGTTCGGCAGGAGAGCAAGACTCATAATGAAATCAATCATATGACGTTTACTCGATCGGTTTTGTGAGCTTGGGCATACCCTGCGGCCAAAATAGGCGCCTGGCGGCCCCGGCGATACAAATATCCACGGCAAGGAATGAGACTCATGTTAGCATTGCGGGCAACCCAGCCCCTTTCACCGCATCACAGCCGGGAGTGACCTGATGCCCTCGCCTCTGCCAGCCTGCGCCCCCTTCTTCTTGTCATGCGCCTGATCCCGCTGCTTGCTCTGTGGTTGTTTCTGGCCTGCCAGTCGGCTCTCGCCGCACCGGGCCGGGTGCTCAACATCATCGTGGGTGAATGGCCCCCTTTTGTCTCCGAGCAATCAAAACAGCACGGTCCCGTGGCCCACCTTATCAGCGATCTGTTCAAAGAGGCGGGCTACGAGGTGAAGTTCCACTTCGCCCCCTGGGGTCGGGTCTATTCGCTGGCGACCAACAGCCAGCTCTACGACGCCACCGCCGTCTGGATGCACAAACCGGAGCGGGAGCAGGATTTTCTATTTAGCGAAGCGGTGCTGCAGGAGCAGTTTGTCTTCTTCTCCCTCAAATCACGGCAGCTGCAGGCCGAGCGCCTTGAGCAGATCATCGGCATGCGGTTGGGGGGCGATATCGCCTACAGCTACGGACCCGAGCTGGACAAGATGGTGGCCGACGGCAAGGTGAGCCAGCAGCGGGTTACCGACGTGAAGCAGAATTTCGGCAAGCTGCTGCGCGGGCGGATCGACCTCTATCCACAAGAGCTGCGAGTCGGTCTGGCCGAGTTGCAGAGCCAGCTCGACCCCGCCAGCGCGGCACTCATCACCCACAGTCAGACCCCTTTTCTGCGCAACGACAGCTTCGTGATGTTCCCACGCAAGATGCCGGATTCAGCCAAACTGCGGGATCAGTTCAATCAGCAGTTGCAGCAGGCCATCGCCAGCGGACGTTATAAGCGCTACTTCGAACGGCTGGCCCGGGGGGGCTATTAACCTTGGCGAGGCAAAAACAGAGAGGATAAAACAACGGTGGCAGCCCTTTGTGGCCACCACCTCTGTGATGCTTGTCAGCGGCCGGCATTAGCCGCTGATGCCCACCTCCAGCTTGAACGGCGTCTTGGCCTTGCTGCTCTCGGCCGCCCCCATCTGGTAGACCCGAATGGTATAAGTGCCCTTGGCGGGCAGGGTTGCCTCAAAGTTGTTCCCTTCCGTAGAGCCGATAAACATCGCCTCCCCCTTGCTGCCCGGCGGCAGAATATTGAAGTAGGGCTTGCCGGTCAGGATCACCACCATGCTCTGGCCCTTGTTGGCCGTCAGCTTGTAATCGAGGGTCTGGCTACCCTGAATGGTGCCGTTGATAGTCGCCCCTGACTCCCCCTTCTTGAACTGCACCTGCTGGGTCTTGATCCCGTCAGCCGCCTGCGCCACGCCCGCAATACCACCGAAGAGCGCAGATGCACATACCGCTGCCAGCCATGCTTTTCTCATCATTTGTCATCCCTTGTGTGAATGGAACCCCTGTTACTGTTGCTCAAGGTGGCCCAAAAAACCATCGCCGTTTGCGGCATCGCTCAATCAATTTGCCATCATGATCGACCCGCCATCAAAAGGGGCGCCGCAGCGCCCCTTCTCTTTACTCTTTGTCGACCATCAGCTTGATTTGCCCGCCTTGGGCTCATCGAGGGTGTGCTTCACCTCTTCATACCAGAGGTCGTGGTGCTCCTTGGCCCAGGTCTCGTCCACCTCGCCGGTCACCATCCCCTCCAGCGCCCCTTCCAGCTGGAACAGACCCATGTAGATATGGAAGATAAAGCCGCAGATAAGGATCAAGGCGCCTACGATATGGATGAAGCTGGCCCACTCCATCTGGCGGCGCAGCTGGCCGAAAATGGGGAAGTCGAGGAACAACCCGGTCGCCACCACAATGCCGCCAAACCAGATCAGCAACCAGAAGATCGCCTTCTCGCCGCCGTTGGAGAAGCCCGCCGAGGGGTGACTTCCCTTGTGCTTGCCGAGCATGCCGCCAAACTTCATGAACCACTGCACATCCACCATATTGACGATGTTGTGGCGGAACCACTTGATGA
Source organism: Aeromonas sp. FDAARGOS 1417 (assembly GCF_019046985.1). NCBI lineage: Bacteria > Pseudomonadati > Pseudomonadota > Gammaproteobacteria > Aeromonadales > Aeromonadaceae > Aeromonas > Aeromonas sp. FDAARGOS 1417. The sequence goes on from NZ_CP077221.1 coordinate 1,769,618, forward strand.
GTACCCCCATCAGGCAGAGGAAGAAGAGCGGCCCCACGTAGTTGTGGAACACCTTGGCAAACCAGATCCAGTTCTCCCACACCCCGAGGCTCACCACCGGCTTGATGAAGTACTTGCCGTAGATGATGGCCAGCCCCGACCCGGAGAGGGTCAGAAACATGGCCGCCGTGGTCCAGTGCAGCGCCCGATCCAGCCTGCTCCAGCGTTTGAGCTTGCGCCCGGTGCGTGGTTTGGAGAGCTTGGTCTGCCCCACCACCAGGTACATCAGGCCACACATGGCCAAGGATCCAAAGATGGCGATGGCACCGAGCGGCGACACCCACTTGGTCTTCACCTCGAACCAGAGCTGGCCCGGCACCGAGATGAGCACCCCGTGCTCCGGTGAGCGGGAGGTGGTCACCCCCTCCTGCCCATCCTTTACCGCCCGCCAGTAATCGGCGCCGGCAAAGCCGACCGCCTCTTTCTCGGCATCGGCGAAACTTGCGGTACTCACCAGCAGCAGGGCAGCAAACAGGGCCATTAGCCAGGTTTTCATGCCGCCCCTCCCTGCTTGTTCAGCTTGCTGGCATCGTGAAACAGCTCATCGCCATTACCCCAAGCCGCATCCTTGGCACCGCGATAGGCAACCCGCTCGCGGAAGATATCGGAGATCACCTGCGCATCCCCCGCCAGCAGCGCCTTGGTGGAGCAGAGCTCGGCACACATGGGCAGCTTGCCCTCGGCGATGCGGTTGGCACCGTACTTCTGGCGCTCCGCTTCGCTGTGATCCTCTTCCGGGCCACCGGCGCAGAAGGTGCACTTGTCCATCTTGCCCCGATCGCCAAAGGCGGCGGTCTTCGGGAACTGGGGGGCACCGAACGGGCAGGCAAACAGGCAGTAGCCGCAACCGATGCAGAGATCCTTGTTGTGCAGCACTATGCCGTCGTCAGTGTGATAGAAGCAGTCGGCCGGGCAGACCGCCATGCAGGGGGCGTCGGTGCAGTGCATGCAGGCGACCGAGATGGAGGTCTCTCCCGGCAGGCCGTCGTTGAGGGTCACCACCCGGCGACGCTGGATGCCCCACTCGAGGGCATCGTCGTTCTCGTTCTTGCACGCCGTCACACAGCCGTTGCACTCGATGCAGCGCTTGGTGTCACACATGAATTTCATTCTGGCCATGGGATCAGGCTCCTACTTTGCGAAAACGGCACAGGGTGACCTTGGTCTCCTGCATCTGGGTGACCGGGTCATAACCATAGGTGGTGACTATGTTGACCGACTCCCCCAGCACATAGGGGTCAGACCCTTCCGGATATTTGGATCGCAGATCCTTGCCCTCGAAGTGGCCGCCGAAGTGGAACGGCATAAAGGCGAGCCCCGGTTTGACCCGCGGGGTCACCAGTGCCTTCACCTTGACCCGGCCCCCTTCCGGCCCCTCGACCCACACATCCTGACCGTCGCGCACGCCGACATCGTTGGCATCCGCCGGGTTCATCTCGACAAACATCTCCTGCTGCAACTCGGCCAGCCAGGGGTTGGAGCGGGTCTCGTCACCGCCCCCCTCGTACTCCACCAGACGGCCGGAGGTGAGGATGATCGGGAACTCCTTGCTGACGTCCTTCTCCTGCACCGAGGCGTACTGGGTCGGCAGGCGCCACAGGCTCTTCGAATCAGGCCAGGTGGCGTAGTCGGCCAGCAGATCCCGGCGCGGGGTGTAGAGCGGCTCGCGGTGCTTGGGCACCTGATCCGGGAAGGTCCACACCACGCAGCGCGCCTTGGCGTTACCGTAGGGCACGAAGCCGTGCTTGATGGCGACCCGCTGGATACCGCCGGAGAGATCGGTCTTCCAGTTCTTGCCCTCGGCCTCTTTCTTCTCGGCCTCGGTCAGCTCATCCCACCAGCCGAGCTGCTTCATCAAATCGGCGGTGATCTCGGGATAGCCGTCTTCTACTTCACTTCCCTTCGGCCAGGAGTCTTCGGCGAGCAGCGAGACGCCCTGATACTCGATGCCGAAACGGGCGCGGAAACCGCCGCCCCCTTCCGAGACCGGAATGCTGGTGTCGTAGAGGATATGGCTGCCGGGATGTTTCATCTCCGGGGTGCCCCAGCAGGGCCACGGCAGACCGTACACTTCGCCACTGACCGGGCCGCCCTCGGCCTTGAGGTTGGTCTTGTGGAAGGTGTGCCAGTTCTGCTGGTGCGCCTTGAGCCGCTCCGGGCTCTGGCCGGTGTAGCCCACGCTCCACATGCCGCGGTTGTATTCGCGGGTGATGTCTTCCAGCAGTGGCTGGTTGTTCTCCACCTTGATGTGCTTGAACAGCTGGTCGGCAAAGCCGAGCTTCTTGCTCAGCAGATACATGATCTCGTGGTCGACCTTGGATTCGAACAGGGGCTCAATCACCTTGTCGCGCCACTGCATGGAGCGGTTGGTGGCGGTGACGGAACCATAGGTCTCGAACTGGGTGGTGGCCGGCAGCAGGTAGACGCCGTCGGTGCGATCGTTCATCACCGAGGCGACGGTGGGGTACGGGTCGACAATCACCATCATCTCGAGCTTTTGCATCGCCTTCTTCATTTCTGGGCCGCGGGTCTGGGAGTTGACCGCATGGCCCCAGTAGAACATGGCGCGGATGTTGGAGCCCTGCTCGATGAGATCGGCATTCTCCAGCACCCCGTCCACCCAGCGGGAGACCGGAATGCCGTTGTTGTTCATCGGCAGCTTGCCGTTGTAGGCCTTGTTGTCGAAGCGGGCCTTGATCCACTCGTAATCCACGTCCCATACCCGGGCCCAGTGCTTCCAGGAGCCCTCTTCCAACCCGTAGTAGCCGGGCAGGGAATCGGAGGTGACGCCAAAGTCAGTGGCCCCCTGCACGTTGTCGTGACCGCGGAAGATGTTGGTGCCCGCCCCGCTCTTGCCCACGTTGCCGAGGGCCAGTTCGAGGATGCAGTAAGCGCGGGTGTTGTTGTTGCCTGTGGTGTGCTGGGTACCGCCCATGCACCAGACCACGCAGCCGGGGCGGTTGTCGGCCAGCAGCTTGGCGGCGCCATAGACCTGCTGTTCGTTGAGGCCGGTTACCCGCTCCACTTCCGCCGGGGTCCAGCGTGCCACCTCTTTTTGCACCTCGTCCATGCCGTAGACGCGGGTGCGGATGAACTCTTTATCTTCCCAACCGTTCTTGAAGATGTGCCAGAGCATGCCCCAGATAAAGGCGACGTCGGTGCCCGGACGCAGGGAGAGGTACATGTCCGCCTTGGCGGCGGTACGGGTGCGACGCGGGTCGACCACCAAAATCTTGCAGCCGTTGCGCTCTTTCGCCAGCAGGATGTGCTGCATGGCGACCGGGTGGGCCTCCGCCGGGTTGGAGCCGATAAACATGATCGACTTGCTGTTGTGCATGTCGTTCAGGCTGTTGGTCATGGCGCCGTAGCCCCAGGTGTTGGCGACGCCAGCGACCGTGGTGGAGTGGCAGATCCGCGCCTGGTGATCCACGTTGTTGGTGCCCCAAAGCGACGCCATCTTGCGAAACAGGTAGGCCTGCTCGTTGGAGTGCTTGGCGGAGCCGAGCCAGTAGACGCTGTCGGGGCCGGACTCCTTGCGCAGGCGCAGCACCTCGTTGCCCACCTCTTCGATGGCCTGATCCCAGCTGATGCGCTGCCACTTGCCGCCCACCAGCTTCATCGGGTACTTGAGGCGACGCTCACCGTGGCCGTGTTCGCGCAGGGCCGCCCCTTTGGCACAGTGACCGCCCAAGTTGAAGGGGTGATCAAAGGCCGGCTCCTGACCGGTCCAGACGCCGTTCTGCACCTCGGCATAGACGCCGCAGCCCACCGAGCAGTGGGAACAGATGGTGCGCTTCACCTCGACCGGCACGTCGGCCGCCACGGTTTTGGCCTCGGCCCGCTGCATCATGGCTGGCGCCAGCCAACCGGCGGCCACGGCGCCACCGGCCACCAGACCGGAGTTGACCATAAAGGCGCGACGGGTCAGCCCCTGACCGCGAATGGCCTCATTGCCCTGCTCGCCCACTTGGGGCTGCTCGGCACGTTTTGTCAGTTTCATGAGTTCTCCTTCACTGATCCGGCTCAGTCGGTGCCGCGCAGGGTGCGATAAAAGTCGTGAACATGGGGGGTCTCCCGATAGCCCTTGTCAGGCTCGGTGTCGTGGGTCAGCACCTCTTTGCCCACCACCCGACCGGTGGCACCGGCCAATACGCCTATGGTGGCGACCACGCCAACTCCCTTGATCAGATTGCGGCGGGACGGGTCTTTCAGCTGTTCATCGCTCATTCTTGTGACCTCTGTTGTTGTTCTTGCTGGCGCCTGCGCGCCAGCTTCGCGTCCAATGGGATATCTCGTCTGCTCGTTTTGTTATGTGCAGCTCTTGTTATGCGCAGCTCTTGTTGTGCACAGACAGGGGCGTTCAGCCCGGCACCACGCAGGCGCCAAACGGCAGGCGCAATTCGTTTTCCAGCTTGAAGAAATCTTCGGCAAGGGCCCCGACCGCCCGGTAGAAGCTGCCCCCCTTCGCCTGCTGCTGATCGCGGCAACAGGCGAGTACCCAGGGGGCAAGGTGGCGCTCATAGAAGCGGTTGCGCTCCGAGTGCTGCTCGCCAATCAGTACCGCCATCACCTCACAGAGGGCGGCGAGATGATCTTCCGGCTCGCACACTCCGCTCTGGCGCTCGAAACCGAGGGACTGGAGGTCTGCGCGCAGCACCGCCAGCGGCAGCTCCATCAGGGAGCCAGTGAGATACCAGGAGGCAAACGGCACGATCTCCCCGCGCCCCAGCCCGATAAAGAGATTCTGATACTCCTCGGCAAGCTCGTTTTCGTGGTGGCTACTGGCCGCCAGCTGCACCAGCCCGAGCCCTCTGGCAAAGGGGCCTGGCATCGGCTGCAACCCTTGCAGCCAGGCGAGCTGTTCGCCACGGGGGGCGGCGCGCCAGAGACTCGCCAGCAGGGCGTAGAGATCGGCGCTGCTCTGTTCCAGTTCGGTCATGGTCAGTTCGCCAGCCTTTTCGTTATGTTGTTCACTCATCACTGGCCCTCACACCTTGAGCTGGGAGACGGGATCCGCCGCCAGCGCCGCAAACACATCCTTGACCCGACAGTCCTCGCACATCAGCAGCCGCTGGGCGGCCTCGTTCTGGAAGTGGGAGTGACCGGCCAGTTTTTGCTGGATGCGGCGGATCATCGAGGCGGGCGCGAACGGCTTGGAGCAGCGAATGCAGCAGGCCGCCTCTTCCGATTTCAAACTCTGCACGGCGCGGCGCGCCTCGGGCACAGGTTGCAGACGGGGCACCAGTACGATGGCCTGCTCGGGGCACGCCTTTTCGCACATGCCGCACTGGATGCAATCCTGCTCGATAAAGTTGAGACCCGGCGTGTGCCCCACCGCATGCAGGGCACGGCTCGGGCAGACCGCCACGCAACCCATGCAGAGGGTGCAGTCAGACTCTTTGAGTTCCACACTGCCGTAAGGGGCGCCGTGGGGCACCGCCAGCGGCTCGCAGCTCCCTTCGTTGGCCTGCCAGAGGGCATTGAAGGCGGCAAACAGGTTTTCCCGTTTGTCCCCTTTGAGCGGCTTCTCCAACAGGGCAAGGGCTGGCTGGCCGGAAACAGGCTCACTAGCATCCGGGTTAAACAGGGCGATGCGATCGGCAGTGAGACCGGCGCCCGCCAGCAGCACGGCGGCGCTCGCCAGCTCCCGCTCAACCAGCGCACGGACGCTTTCGGGGGCATCGTCACCCAGCGCAATGCGCACTGCGCTGGCGCCATAGGCAAGGGCGGTGAACCAGCTCTCAATGCCTAAACTCGCGCTCTCCTCCACCCAGACCGGCAGCCAGTTGGCGGGCAGGCGGGTGAGATCGGCTTCCACCCATTCGCGCTCGTTTTCACCGGCGATCAGCAACTGCGGCGCTTCGCCACCCGCCTCCTGATAATGCTTGAGCAATCGGAACAGGTAGTCACCGCTGGTGTTGGCATCGGGCTGGTGATAGGCAATCGCCCCGGTCGGACAGGCAGAAGCACAGCTGCCAAAGCCCTGACAGAGATGGGGATCGATCTGGATGCGACCATTGATGGGCTTGAGGGCATCGGTCGGGCAGACATCGAGGCAGCGGCTGCAACCGGGCACGCCGCGGGCGGTAAAGGCGCAGGCCTCGGGGTCGAGGCGAAAATAGCGCGGCTTGTCGAAAATACCGGTCAGCGCACAGAGCTCGGCAAGCCGTTCGGCCAGCCCATCGTCATCGGCCAGATGCAGATAACCGACCGGCGGGCGCTCCAGCGCAAAGAGCGGGGCGCGGCCCAGATCGGCCACCAGATCGAAGCGCGGTTCGCCATTTGCAGCGGTCTGCTGAGTAAAACAGAGCGCCGCCAGATTAACCCGCTCACCCTGACCATTGAGGCCGGTAAGCCGGAACTGCCCCAGATACCCTGTCAGGCTCGGTTCGCGCAGGGTCAGAGCTGCGAGGGATGTGGTGGCATCGAAAATGGTTTCGAGATCGGCCGCCTCGGCGTCATGCACCGCTTCGGTCACCAGCAGGGTGGGCTTCACCCCGGCGGGCAGCAGGCTGGCGGCGCGGCGAATGCGATCTTCCGGGCCGACCAGCAGCAGGCGCCCCTGACTCTGGTAAGAGACAGTGGCCGGGATCAGGTTGTCGGTCTTGACCGTATGCTGCAGGGCATAGGCGCGAGCGCGCGTGTTATGCGCGGCCGCCCCCACCCCATGGGCAAGATTGGAGGCCAGATTTGGCAATGTTTGTTCAGTGCTCACATACGCTCCTGTGCGCACCACCTCATGGGATGGGCGCTTGTTGGTAAGCCGAGAGAGCAAGAGGCGAGCCAACTCCCCCGGAAAAAAAGTGACTGACAGGGAGTCAGGATCCTGAGGGTTCCATCCCCCCACCTTTGGTTGGGACATTTTGTCCACCAGAGGAAACCAAAATGTCCCGATCGTCGGTGTGGGTTTGAGAATGGTTATCAGCCAGCTCGTCGGCGGCAGGTTCGCTGGCAACCGCCACAGGTTCGGCGGATCCGCTGGCCGGATTGGCCGATTCGCGGTCAGGAGCGATCACCTGATCCACCAGCCAGTTGCGCAGCCCGGCGGTCAGGGCCGCGGGCAGCAATTCGGGCTGGCTGAAATCCTGGGTGTAGTCGTCGAGCCCATCCGGTTTATGGCTGCGAAACATGGCCCGCAGCGCCTCCTTGTCAGGAAGTTTTGGCTTGCCCGGCTGGGCTGTTGTTAGCGGCGGTTCGCCACTCCCAGCCCCCTCAACGGCAAGAGGTTCACAGCTCCCCTTGTCAGTGCTGACTACGGGGCTATCCATCGCGGTATCTGGAGTTTCAGTTTCGTCGCTGCCTTCGATGGGGGCGGCAACCTCCTCGGGGCTAACCTCTTCCCGTGGCTGCAATGCCTGATGCTTGCGCGCCTCACTCTTGCGAGACGACCAGCGTTTGAGGAACTCACTCATGGGCGCTGTTTCCGGCCTTGTTTACGGCACAGGTTCCGGCGTCACTGCCACGCTCGCGGCCATCGGGGCCAGTGGCTTTAACGGCGCCACAGCTGGCTTGATCTACCGTATCGACACCGAGCTGATCCTGCGCCCGTCCCTTGCCCTTTTTGCCCTTGCGACGGGCCTCCAGCAGCTCGCCGTGACGACCGATAAAGGCCTCCACCCAGGCTTGCAGCGCTTCGGGCAGCGGGCAGGAGAGCACCTGCCGCTCGCCATCCATATAGGCAGCGGCCACGGTCTGGCTCAGGGTGAGGCCGTCGGCCACAAAGCCACTGTCCACGCGGCTTCCGGTGACAAAGAGGCGGGGCGAGCCGGAGCTCAGATTGAAGCGATAATCCCCCCGCTCATCGCGAAACAGGGTAAGGGGCAAGGCACCGGCTGCCTCAGGTTCGGCGGGGTGGAGCGCCGCAATCTCGAAACGGCGGCTCTGCCAGCGGCCAACCTGGCTGTCGATGGCCTTTAACTCCAGTTGCAGCCAGCGCTGCGGGGGCAAAGTATTGGTGGTGTCTTGCACTGTCACGGCTCCCATCAGAAGGTCTCTGCCGGGCCGCCCTCCCCCTTGAATCACCCCGTTCGGGGCAGATCAGAGCAGGAGATTTATGGCGGCCACGGCCATCAATGGGATAAGACTTAGCAAGAGTGGGGCCAAGGCAGGTTTGGTAGTTGATGGAGGCATTGCTGCGGGTTGGCGCGTTGTGCGGAATATGGATCGGCGCGGGCGTAGGTTGGTGCAGAGCGCAGCGAAGCCCAACATGCGGCGTCAAACCTATTCACCCGAGCATAATCGAGGGAATGGCAATAATCGAATAAGGCCGAATTATCCGATTATTGCCTTTGGAAATTGCTCGCGGTAAACGTTGGGCTTCACTTCATTCAGCACCAACCTACGATTTGGCCCATGATACGAAACTACTCTTCGTAATCATCATACTCTGGCTCTATATATCCAAAGTCGATGGTATTTATAGGACTTACAATTTCAACCTCATCTATAGATAGTTCATCAACCGGGCCATTTAGGTCACCAGAAATTGTAATTAAAATTTCCGACTCGAACTCACGCTCCACTCGTACAGTTACTCCTCCCATCGATACATGATCTCTATCAATAGAGTCATATACAGATAATGAAAAATCACCCTCTGCCTCGACAACAATATTAGCTGAGGCTTCTAACACGACCCAGTCTTCATCCTTATCAACTATACGAAACTCATGCTCAAGCAATGAGAAATCTTTGAACCAGCCATGACTACCATCAGCTTCCCAATAAAACGCTGAATCAGCTTCTTGATCTGGTGTAAATCCATCCAAAGCAGATTCTAAATGAGAATTTATTTCAGCAAGAAACTTCGTGGCTGAACCTGAATTTAAAGCTGTCTCAAGATTTGCTAACAACGTATATGGTGCATTGGTTTGGTTAAAAACTTCCAAACCGCGAGAAAAATCATCTTGATAGTTTATTCTCGTTGAATTCTGACAAAAATTTTTCCAATCTCCATCTTTGGCAATAGCTAGAACATATTCGTTATTCTTATCAGCCCAAGCTTCAACAGCCATAAGAACTATAGCGTCAGGAAATTCATTTTTCTTTTTCCCTGTCTCTGCAAATGGTGGCTCATTGGAAAAATATTTAGAAAGTAAGTCAGAAACTGAAACGTAACTCCCAGTTTCCAGAACCAAAGCGCCTGTGGAATCTATAAATTTATTCATCCGACTCTCAGCGAGTCCATTAACCTCTTTACTGTCAACAAGCATTTTCTTTGCATCATTCAATTCACTACCATCAAAGAAGAGATGGTCACCAGCCTCATTGAGGGCTTTTTCTAAAGCTGCACGTGAAGCACTAATTTTACTTTCTAAGTGCCGTTGAACTTCATTTTTCACCACATCGGGTAAAATGTATTCTATAGGGCTTTTTTTGAATTGTGATAGTTTTCCCAACAACCCTTTTTCCAGTTTTAATCCATTACCATCAAAAATTGATGTATCGACTAAAATAGCGCCATATTCAATTTCATCATCTGACATTTTTCATGCCCTCACAGAAATAATGTCAGCATTATGATTTAGGTCATACAACTCGTCCAAGGCATACTTTTAATCCAATAAATTCATAATTAAAACTTTAGAGCTCTACCTCACTTTATAACTACAAACATTATTTTTACATAATCTGGAACAAAACTTGCTGTATCCCTCCCCTTAGATCCCGGCAACCGGTCGCGAGGGGCCCATGACACCGACCTTTATCAAAAGCAATGCTGCCGCCCAGCTCACCATGGCCGTCGAGGTGATGGATGAACAGGGCACAATGAACGCCCGCCAAATCGCCTGTGAGCGGCCACTGACGGTCTACCTCAACTGGAAGGAGATCGTAACCCTGATGACGCTGGGGGCCCGCCCCGAGGCGCTGGTGCTGGGCTATCTCAAGAATCAGGGCTTTATCGAGGATATTTCGGCCATCGAGTCGGTGATCGTAGACTGGGAGAGCGAGGCCGCCGCCGTGGTGAGCAGCCAGCAGGCCGCCGATCTCGACCAGTCGCTGGAGAAGAAGACGGTCACCTCCGGCTGCGGTCAGGGCACCATGTATGGCAGCGTGATGAAGAAGCTCGAAGGGGTGGTCTTGGCGGCGCCCACGCTTAAACAGAGCACCCTCTACGCCCTGCTGAAAGCCCTGTCGGCCCATAACGAAACCTACAAGATGGCGGGAGCCGTGCATGGCTGCGCCATCTGTCGCGGCGCGGAGATCCTCTCCTTTGTCGAGGATGTGGGGCGCCACAATGCGGTGGATACTCTGGCGGGCGAGCTGTGGATGAGCGGCGAGAGTGGCCACGACAAGATCTTCTACACCACAGGGCGGCTCACCTCGGAGATGGTGATCAAGGTGGCGCAGATGGGCATTCCGGTGCTGCTGTCGCGCTCCGGCGTCACCCAGATGGGGCTGGATCTGGCCCGCCAGCTCGGCATCACCATGATTGCCCGCGCCAAGGGGCGCCATTTCGAGGTATTCAGCGGCCACGACCATATGGTGCTGGACGAGAAGCCGCCGGTGCTGGCGCCCAGTCCGGCTGGTCGCGGGATGCGAGATTAAGCCATGAATGAGTTTATGAACGTGAAGCAGGTGGCGGAATACCTCGATCTCAACGAGAAGAAGGTCTACCAGCTCGCCAACGAGGCGCGCATCCCCGCCACCAAGGCGACCGGCAAGTGGCTGTTTCCCCGCTCCCTGCTCGACCGCTGGCTGCTCGGCAGTTGCCACGAGGGGGTGATGAACGACCGGCTGCTGCTGGCAGGCTCGGACGATGTGCTGCTGCACTACGCCAGCAGCCGCTTGGCTCGGCAGCTCGGCACCCAGGCACTGGTGGGCTACACCCCGTGCGGCACCCGTCAGGGGCTGGCGATGCTGGCGCGCGGCCATGTGGATCTGTGCGCCATTCACTGGGGGCAGGCCGAGGAGGCCCACCTGCGCCATCCGGCGCTGGTGCAGCAGTATCAGGGTCACCGGCAATGGGTGATCGTTCATGGATTCAGGCGGGTGCAGGGGCTGGTGCTGCGCCAGGGGCTGCAACCCAAGGAGGCGAAAGAGGCGCTCGACTGGCGCTGGGCCATGCGTCAGGAGGGGGCTGGCAGCCAGCGCGCCCTGCAGGAGTGGCTGCAAACCCAGGGGGAGTCGCTGACCCGGCTGGAGCGCACCCTCGAGGTCAATAGCGAGCGGGAACTGGCTGCCGCCATCAGCCGTGGCGATGCGGATGTCGGGCCCGGCGCCCAGAGCACCGCCACCGAGTTTGGCCTCGGCTTTATGCCCTTGTCACAGGAGTGCTTCGATCTGGTGATGCCGCAGGGGGTCTTCTTTCGCACCCTGCTGCAACAGCTGATGGGCTGGCTGCAATCCCCAGAGGGGCGCGAGCTGGCGGCCCGCCTCGGCGGCTATGACCTGACCCAGAGCGGCAAGCTGGTGTGGAGCCCGCAGTAAATAACCTCTCACCCACCGACAAAACAGCCCGTCAACCATGTTGACGGGCTGTTTTTGTAACGGGCCTTTTTATAACAGCATCAATCGCTTGTCTCACGCCCCTCGGCATTGAGGGCGATGCGCCACCCTTCGAGCTGGGCCGGTTCGCCACCGCTTGGCAGCAGGGCGTGGCTGCGCAGCCGCACGGTAAAGCAGCTCCCCTGCCCCGGGGTGGAGTCCACCAAGAGCTCGCCGCCCCAGCGGCTGATGATGCGGTGACTCAGGGCCAGCCCCAGCCCGGTGCCGGTAGCGCGGGTAGTGAAGAAGGGGTCAAAGATCTTGTCGATAATGGCCGCCTCGATGCCGCTGCCGTTGTCGATCACCCGCACCTCGGCCCCGCGCAGCTGACCCAGTTCATCGACCCAATCGCGGCTCTCGACCCGGATCTCCCCCTGCTCTCCCAGCGCGTGGCTGGCGTTGACCAAGAGGTTTATCAGCACCTGCAACAGCTGCTGGCGATCCGCCTCGATGGGCTGCTGGGCCCTGAGATCGGCCACCAGCTCCACCTGCTGCTGACGCAGGGCGGAGCGCACCAGGGTCAGGCTCTCCTCGATGATGGGGTTGAGGTGCTGCCACACCGGCGCCGTCTCGTAGTCGCCGGGGCGCGAATATTGCAGCAGGCTGCGGGTGATGGCACGAATGCGCTCAATCTGGGCCAGCACCAGCGCCAGCTCCTCGCTGACCGGCTCGGCCGCCTCCCCCAGCTCCAGCTTCATCAGCTCCACATTGCCGAGGATCACCGCCAAGGGGTTGTTGATCTCGTGGGCCACCCCGGCCGAAAGCTCGCCAAGGGCCGCCAGCTTCTCGCTGATCAGCAGCTGCTGGCGCGCCTCGGTCAGCATATGGATATGATCTTCCAGCTCGGCGGTCTTGAACTCGAGACTTTGGGTGCGCTCGGCCACCTTATGCTCCAGCTCGTCGGCGCTGCGAGCCATCTGCTGCTGGTGCGCCTCCTGCCTGTCCAGCATGGCGTCGAACTGGCGACCGAGCTGGGCAAGCTCGTGGTCGGGGTCGAGGGCCAGCGGGCCGATACGGGCCGATTCCCCGGCCTGCACCTGCCGCACCACCTTGTGCATCCGCTCGATGGGGGAGAAGAGATCCCGCGCGCCGCGATAGACCAGCAGGCCGGAGAGCAGCAACAGCAGCACTACGCCGGATCCCAGCTCCACCAGATTGGTGAGGTAGGTGCGGATGATGGGCCACTCGAGAAAACCGACATAGAGCATGCCGAGCCGCTCGCCCCTGGCTCCCAGCAGCGGCTCGTAGCCAGAGACATACCAGGCGTCGTGGACGAAGGCGCGGTCAACCCACATCTCCCCCCGTCCCAGCACCTGCTCGCGCACCGGCGGCGAGACCCGGGTACCCACCGCCCGGCCCACCTGACGGCTGCTGCTGACCGGCACGTTGGTGCTCACCCGCAGATCGTCGAGAAACAGGGTAACGGTGCCGACGCTGCCATCCGGCAGGGTGTTCTTGGCGAACACCTGACCCTTGAGCTCATCCACCAGCCGGGTGCTGCCGTTGACAAGCTCGCCCCCCTCCAGCACGGCCCAAAGGGAGCCGTCGCGGCCCATCACCGGCGTCAGCGACAGGCTGATCAGCCCCCTGTCCTCCACCACCCTGGTGCCATCCCGTTGCCACAACACAGCCCGCTTGGCCAGTTGCGGGGAGAGGGCGAGCATCTCCTGCTGCGACCAGACCACGAAGTGACTGACGCTGCGTCCGGCCGTGAGGGCGGCGCGCTCTTGCGCCGTCAGCTGATCCAGCTCGGGGCCGCGGCGCAAGCGCAGAAAATCGAGACCATAGTTGGCCGCCAGCGGCATCACCCAGTCATGCAGCTGATCCGGCGATTCCCGCAGCCGCAGCTGAAAGGCCCAGGCATCGCGCAGATGCTCCAGATGCTCGGTCTGGCGCTGCTGCTGCACCGTGATGGCGTGGTGAGCCACCCCGAGATCGCTGCGCACCGTGGTGAGCAGGTTCTGCCAGCTGTAGGTGAGGGTCCAGTAGAGGGTGAGCGCGATCATGCCCACCAGGGTGAGCATGATGGGTACCGAGGTGAGCAGCAGCAGGCGCCAGCGCACTTTGGTGCGCACGCAACGGGGCAACAGGGCGCGCATGCAGCGGGAGAGCAGGGTCAGTTTCATCGCCACCCCATCCGATCAGCCTTCCTCATTCGATGGCCCACTCCTTGAATTTGCGATCCAGCGTCTTGCGCGCCACCCCGAGTACCCGGGAGGCGGCCGACTTGTTGCCATCATGGCTCGCCACCACTTGCAGGATGTGGGCTTTTTCTACCTCCGCCAGCGGCCACGCCAGCGGATAACCCTCCTCGCTCGCCCCCTGCTCGGTCGGCTTGCTGCTCTGCCAGTAATCCGCCGGGGGCTTGCCCAGCAGCAGGCAGCGTTCGATGAGGTTGCGCAGCTCCCGCACGTTGCCGGGCCAGGGGTAGGCCTGCATCGCCACCACATCCTCGTGGGTCCAGCTCAAGGAGCCCATCCCCATCTCGGCGGTGAGCTGGCGGGTAAAGTGGTGTACCAGCGCGGGGATATCGTCGATCCGCTCCCGCAAGGGGGCGACCGGCAGCGCTACTACGTTGAGGCGATAGAAGAGATCCTCGCGAAAGCGGCCCGCCTCCACCTCGGCCTTGAGGTTGCGGTTGGTGGCGGCGACGATGCGCACATCCACCGCCAATTCGCGCTCGGCCCCCACCGGGCGGATGGCCTTCTGCTCCAGCGCCCGCAGCAGGGAGGCCTGCATGGCAAGGGGCATTTCGCCGATCTCGTCGAGAAACAGGGTGCCCTGATGGGCGACCCGAAACAGGCCGTCGCGCCCCTTGCGGGCGCCGGTAAAGGCCCCCTGCACGTGACCGAACAGCTCGCTTTCCAGCAGCTCCGGCGCGATGGAGGCGCAGTTGAGGGGCACAAAGGCCCCCATCCGGCCGGAAAGTTGATGCAGGGCACGGGCCACCAGCTCCTTGCCGGTACCGGACTCCCCCTCCACCAATACGGCGGCATTGGAGGGCGCTACTCTGGCGATGAGCGTCTTGAGCTCGCGGGTCTTGGCACTGTCGCCAATCAGGGTGGGCGGGAAGAGCTTGCTCACCTCCCGGCGCAGCAGCAGGTTCTCCCGCTCCATCTGGCGGCGCTCGATGACTCTGTCCACCGCCTGCACCATCTGATCGAGGTTGAAGGGCTTGAGGATAAAGTCGCTGGCGCCGAGGCGCAGCGCCTTGAGGGCGGTCTCCATATCGCCAAAACCGGTCATGAAGATGATGTCGCTGCGGCGGGTGGCGGGGTCGATGGCCTCGTGCCACTCGATGCCGGAGCGCCCCGGCAGCCGGATGTCGGCAATGATAAGGTCAAAGTGAAGGCGGCAGCGCAGGGCTTCCGCCTCCTCCACGCTGGCGGCAGTCTCAATCTGGGCAAAACGCTTGGCCAGCGCCTTGGCCAGAAAGCTGCGCATGCCGGGCTCATCGTCAACGATAAGCAGGGAGAGGGCAGACCAGCGGCTGGGAGGGAGTGTCATGGAAAAAAGTACCTCGGATGCACGTACGGTCGGTGAATGTCCCGATAACCGGAACCTTAGTGGGACATTTTGTCCTTACCGTATCAAAAGCACCAACACCAATTATTAAAAGCGATAACAAGCTCACCTAATTGATTCTAATAAGCTTCTGTTTTTAAACGGCAAACCGTGAATGCACCGGCAAAGGAACAGTTTGGCACCCTGCTTGCTTACTCTTGCCCTCTCCTCAGCCACCCTGAAAAAAGTTGCATCACGATGACGATAAAAACTAGCCTCAAACGTTTTGCCCTCTCCCTCGCCGCCAGCCTGCTGATCGCCGGTGCGGCCCACGCCGAAGCGGATATTAATGCTACAAAAGCGCCGATCCGCCTCGCCACCACCACCAGCACCGAGCAGTCCGGTCTGCTGGGCTGGCTGCTGCCCCAGTTCACCAAAGAGACCGGTTATCCGGTGCAGGTGATGGCGGCCGGTACCGGCCAGAGCCTGAAGATGGGCGAGAACGGCGACGCGGATCTGGTGATGACCCACGCCCCCTCTGCCGAGAAGAAGTTCGTCGATGCGGGCTTTGGCATCGAGCCGGTACACCTGATGTATAACGACTTCGTTATCGTCGGCCCGGCGAAAGATCCGGCGGGTCTGGCCAAGCTGCACGACGCGGCCAAGGGGCTGCAAGCCATCAAGGAGCAGGGCCAGACCTTTATCTCCCGCGGTGACGAGTCCGGTACCCACATCAAGGAGAAGACCCTGTGGCAAGCCGCTGACGTCAAACCCGAGTTTGCCGGTTACAAGTCCATCGGCCAGGGGATGGGGCCGACCCTGACCATGGCCTCGGAGCTGGGTGCCTACACCCTGACCGACCGCGGCACCTGGCTCGCCTACCAGAGCAAGCTGGATCTCGCCGTACTGCTGGAGGGTGACAAGCGCCTGTTCAACCCCTATCAGGTGATCCTGGTCAACCCCAAGCGCTACCCGGATCTCAACACCGAAGGGGCACGCACCCTGAAGAACTGGCTGGTCTCCGAGCATGGCCAGAAGCTGATCGGCGACTTCAAGGTAGCCGGTCAGGCGCTGTTCGTAGCGGATGCCAACGGGAAATAATGGCAACGCTGACTCCTGCGATGACCTTGATGGCCCTCCCCCGATTCGCTGAGGGAGGCGCCTGATGCCGACCCTGCTCGACACGACCGTATGGACGGCCCTCGCCCTGCACGATGAGAGAGAGGCGTCATGCCGACCTTGATCGATACCACGCTGGCGGCCCTCGCCCTGCTGTTCAGTGGTGACACCGAACTGTGGCAAGTGGTGGGAGTCTCCTTCTCCGTCTCCTGCATCGCCCTGCTGCTGGTGTTGCTGCCCGCCTTGCTGCTGGGGTTTGCCCTGGCCTATCTGCCGCTGCCCGGCCGCTGGCTCTGGCTCTCCTGCATCAATACCCTGCAATCGGTGCCGACCGTGGTGATTGGCCTCTTGCTCTATATGCTGCTGTCGCGGGCCGGCCCCTTTGGCGACTGGAAGCTGCTCTTTACCCAGCAGGCGATGGTGGTGGGGCAGATGCTGATCGCCTTTCCGGTGATCGCCACCATGGCTCACGCGGCGTTTGTCCAGAGCGATCGGCGCGCCTGGGAGACCGCCCTGACCCTGGGGGTCTCCTGGCCCAAGGCGCTGATCGGCCTGATGCACGAGTGCCGCTTTGGCCTGCTGGCCGCCATCATCGGCGCCTTCAGCCGCATCGTCACCGAGGTGGGCTGCTCCATGATGGTGGGGGGCAATATCCTGCACTTTACCCGCAATATCCCCACCGCCATCGCGCTGGAGACCCAGAAAGGGGCCTTCACCCAGGGGGTGGCGCTCGGCATAGTGCTGCTCACCCTCGCCCTCTTGCTCAACCTGCTGCTGACCGCCTGTCGCGGCCACAGCTATCTGAAGAACTGACCATGCCCCCACTGTGTATCAACAGGAGTACCCCATGGCCCTGACCGCCCACCAGCTAACGATGCGCTTTGGCGAGCGCCAGCTGTTCGAGATTGACCGGCTCGCCATCGCACCGGGGGATGCCATCTGGCTGCATGGAGCCAACGGGGTGGGCAAGACCACCTTGCTCAAAATCCTGGCGGGGCTGCTGACCCCCACCCGCGGCCACACCAATCTGCCGGGGCGCTGGCAACAGCGGCTCAACCGGTTGCTCAAGCGGGATCTGGGGCCGGGCCGGGTCACCTATCTGCACCAGACCCCCTATCTGTTCGATCGCACGGTGCACGACAACGTGGCCTGGGCGCTCGATAAACAGCTCGGCAGCGAGATCCGGGTGTTCGAGGCGCTGCGCCGGGTCGAGCTGGAAGGGCTGGCGCGGGAGCACATCAGCATTCTCTCGGGTGGCGAACGGCAACGGCTGGCGATGGCACGCGCCTGGGCGCTGCAACCGGCCTTTCTGCTGATGGATGAGCCCACCGCCAATCTGGATACACATTCGGTTGCCCTGATGGCCGCATTGGCGCAAGATCTGCGGGAACATGGCAGCGGCCTGGTCGTCATCAGCCACCAGAGCAATGCCCTGACCGACCTGTGCGAGCGGCAATGGACCCTCGCCCGTGGCCAGCTGCAAGAGACGACCCCTTTAAAAATCATCGAGCGACATGACTTCAAAAAGCGACAGCCACTCTGATCCCGTTGCCGTATCAGCAGTGATCCTGGCAGGAGGCCGCGCCACCCGCATGGGGGGCGAAGACAAGGGATGGGTAGCACTGGCGGGACGCCCTCTTATCGACCATGTTTTGGCGCGCCTGCGCCCCCAGGTGGATGAGGTGCTGATCAACGCCAACCGCAGTCAGGCCCGCTATCAGGCGCTGGCCCCGGTCATCAGCGATGACAACAACGACTATCTCGGCCCGCTGGCGGGCATGCAGGCAGGTCTTGCCGCCGCCCGTCATGACTGGGTGCTGTTTGTCCCCTGCGACGGCCCCGCCCTGCCGCTGGATCTGATGAGCCGCTTTCGCGCCGCCCTGACCCCACAGACCGAGCTGGTAGTGGCCCACGACGGCGACTGGTTGCAACCCGTGGTCGCCCTGCTGCACAAATCCCTGCTCCCCTCCCTCACCGCCGCACTGGCAGAGGGAGAGCGCAAAATCGATATCTGGTTTGCCCGCCACAACATGGTGGTGGTGAGCTTTGCCGATCAGCCGGATGCCTTTATCAATCTCAACAGCCCTGCCGAGCTGGCCGCCTACGAGGCCCGTCTGCTTGCCTCGGCTATCGACCCCCAACAAGGAGTCACCTCATGACCCCGGCCCCCACTCTTCCCCTGCTCGGCTTCGCCGCCTGGAGCGGCACCGGCAAGACCACCTTGCTGGAGCAGTTGATCCCCCTGCTGGTGGATCGCGGCCTGCGCATTGGGGTGCTCAAGCACGCCCACCACGACTTTGATATCGACCAGCCGGGCAAGGACAGCTATCGCCTGCGCAAGGCGGGTGCCCAGCAGATGATGGTGGCTTCCCGCCGCCGTCATGCTCGCATCATTGAAACCGAGCTGGCCGAAGCCGATTTTCGCCAGCTGCTGGCCAGCTTCGATCAGACAGAGCTCGACCTGCTCTTGGTCGAGGGGTTCAAGCACGAGCACTTCCCGAAAATCGAGCTGCACCGCGCCGAGATTGGCAAGCCGCTGCTCTTCCCCGAAGACAGCGACATCATCGCGCTAGCCAGCGATCAGCCCGCAGAGACCACCCTGCCGCAACTCGATATCAACGATCTGGCGGCTATCGCCGACTTCGTCTGCCGCTGGCTTGACGGCTGCCAGACTCGCGAGCAGGAGGCTGGCAACGGCTTTTTGTCGGTCGAAGCGGCCCGCAACGCCATTCTGGCGGCCCTCACCCCAAGCTCCGCCTCCAGCGACAAACCGCTGGCCCAGTGCCACGGCGCCGTGCTGGCGACCGATCTGATTAGCCCCATCAATGTGCCACCCCACGCCAACTCGGCGATGGACGGCATTGGCCTGCGCAGCGACGATCTCGCCGCCGGTCGCTGGCAACTGGTGGGGGAAGTGCTGGCGGGCCAGCAGCGCCACGAGCCGGTGCTGGCCAGTCAGGCGGTGCAGATCATGACCGGCGCCCCGCTCCCCCCCGGTGTCGATACCGTGGTGATGCGCGAAGAGACTCGTATTGAGGGTGAGTGGGTCACGGTCACCGCCCCCGTTCGCGCAGGGCAGAATGTGCGTCAGGCCGGTGAAGATCTGGCAAAAGGTGCGGTCGCCATCTCGGCCGGTACCCGACTCGCCGCCCCCCAGCTGGGGCTGGCGGCATCACTCGGTCAGGCCTGTCTCACGGTGCGCACCCCGCTGAAAGTGGCGCTGTTCAGTACCGGCGACGAGGTGCAGACGCCGGGCGAGCAGCTCGCCCCCGGCCATATCTTCGACAGCAACCGCTTCACCCTGATGGCCCTTATCCGCGCCGCCGGTTGCGAGGTGATGGACCTTGGCATCATTCCTGATGACAAGACCATCCTGCGCCAGCAGCTGGAGCAGGCCGCCGCCAGCGCCGATCTGGTGCTGAGCTCGGGCGGGGTCTCGGTGGGCAACGCCGACTTTATCAAGCTGGTGCTGGCAGAGCTCGGCCAGATCGATTTCTGGCGCATCCAGATGCGCCCGGGCCGCCCGCTCGCCTTTGGCAAGCTGGGGCAGACCCCCTTCTTCGGCCTGCCGGGCAATCCGGTGGCGGCGATGATCTGCGTGCTGCAGTTTGTCGAGCCTGCCATCGCCCGCTTGCAGGGCAAGCGGTGGCAGCCGCTGCGCCTCTCGGCACTGGCAGACGAGAAGATGAAGAGCCGCCCGGGGCGCACCGAGTTTCTGCGCGGCATCTTTCATCAGGACCGTAACGGCCAGCTGCGGGTGCGCACCACAGGGCCACAGGGCTCCGGCATTCTCAGCTCCATGGCCGATGCCAACTGCCTGATTGAAATCGTACCGGATCAACCCGGGATCGCCGTTGGCGAGCGGGTCTGGATCCACCCCCTGCAGGGACGATTGGCCTGAATCCCGACGGGGCGTTGGCCGGATGCACGGCGCCCCGTCCCCCACCTGACAGGAGGCAGACCGTGCGTCTTGATGCCCCCCTCTCCCGACTCGATCTGCTGGTCTATGGCCGCTACCGGATCGTCCATGGCCTGCGCATTGCGCTCGCCTTTATGCTCACCTTTCTGCTGACCCGCGAGCTGAAACTGCCGGAGAGCACCTGGCCGCTGATAACCTTGGTGGTAGTGATGGGCCCCATCTCGTTCTGGGGCAATGTGCTCTCCCGCGCCCTGCAGCGGGTGGTGGGCACCATCTTCGGCGCCAGTTGCGGGGTCGTGGCGCTCTATCTGGAGATCTATTCCCTGCCGCTTACCCTGATCTGGTGCGGTTGCATCATGTTCCTCTGCGGCTATCTGGCCCTCGGCAAGCGCCCCTATGTGGGGCTGCTGATCGGCATCACCCTGGGAGTCACCATGGGGGCCATGCCGGGGGATATAGAGACGGCGCTGTGGCGCAGTGCCGACGTGATACTGGGCTCCCTGCTGGCGCTGCTCTTTTGCAGCATCTATCCCCAGCGGGCCTACAGCCACTGGCGGCTGCAACTGCACCAGATCCTGCAGCAGTCGGGGCGGCTCTATCACACCCACCTCTCCCCCAATGTGCTGGAGCGCCCTCGCCTCAAGCACAATCTCTCCCAGTTGCTGGCACAAACCGGCAAACTGCGGGCCCTGCTGGCCCCTGCGGCCAAGGAGACACGCCACAGCATCGCCCTGTTTGATGCGGTGCAGGTCACCATGCGCAATACCCTCTGCACTCTTGAGATGCTGGCCAACACTTACTGGAACGATCGGGAGAGCCACTTCCTGATGCAGAGCACGGCTGCGCTGCAAGCCTGCCATCTGGCCACCGAGGAGGCGATCAACCAGCTTGCCCTGATGATGCAAACCGGCGATGGTCGCTGCGCAGATGCCGCCATCGCCCGCCTGCACGAGGTGGCGACCCAGGTATCGCTGCCGCCCAACGCAGAGGCAGCCATCAATGGCTACCTCTGGCTCAACGTCCAGCTGACCGAACAGCTCACCCACCTGCGCCGCCTGCTGGGACTGATCCTCACCCCGCCCCATCGCAAGCAGCCCGACTAAACCCAATGCAAAACGCCCCGCAGTGGCGGGGCGTTTTGCTGTCTGACTGGCCACTTGGGCCATGAAGGCAGCAAATCTTAACTGGCATTGGCCAGCGGCTGCTCGGTGGTGAGGTAGAGGGAGAAATCCTGAATACCCGCCTGCAGGGCGGCAAAACAGTCGGGGTCTATCGCTGTGCCCAGATTCTCCGCCATCATCTCCAACGCCTGCGGCACAGGGATGGCGCCGCGATAGGGGCGCTTGGCGGTGATGGCATCGAAGATGTCGGCTGTGGTGATGATCCGCGTCTCAAGGGTAATCTCATCCCCTTTCAGCCCCTTGGGGTAGCCCTTGCCATCGAGCCGCTCATGGTGGGCGCCCGCCACTTGTGCCAACTCCTCGAAGGCGCCGATGCGGCTCAGGATCTCCTCGGTGTAGGCGGCATGCATCTGCACCGCCGCCCACTCCTGCGCATCGAGTTTGCCCGGCTTGTCGAGAATGGCGTTGCTCACCCCGAGCTTGCCCACATCATGGAGCAGGGCTCCCCGCTTGAGCCAGCGTCGACGCGGTTCGGACAACCCCATCTGGGTGGCAAGAATGTCGGTATAGAGCGCCACCCTGCCGCTGTGACCCGCGGTGTAGGGACTTTTGGAGTCCACCACCTGCCCGAAGGCCGCCGCGATTTCGTCCAGATAATCCTCATCCAGCGCCACCTCCCCCTGCCCGGCCGGGTGGACCAGCACCCACTCGGTCAGTCGGGGATCGGCCAGCCCTTGCCAGAACTCTTCGTCGGCCAGCGCTTCAAATTCGCGAACCAGCGCCGGATCAAACCAGCTGCCGCTGCGCTCGCGCAGCTCCTTGAGCGCCGCATCCGGACCTGCGGCCGCGTGAAATACATCCACCACCTGACAAAGCAGGGCAATGCGGGAGAAGAGCGGGATCGCCTCGCCTGCCAGTTGCAGGGGCCGACCTTTGCCATTCCAGTGCTCATCGAGGGAGAGGATGCCATCGGCCACCTCGTCACTGAAACGCAACTGGCGAGCGATATCTGCCCCCCGATGACAGCGGGTCTGGATCAGTTCGTTGGCAATCTGGTCGCCGTTGCGAAAGATATGAAACAGGCTGCGAAAACGTCCCAGCAGATCCGCCTGCAAGCCGGTGTGGCCCAGCACAAAGTTGACTACCTCGGAGAGGGAGCCATCCACCAGTTTGAAATCGCGTTTGAAGTGAAGATCGTCGGTGAGATAGAGCTCGCAGATGCGGGCGGCATTGCTGCTGCACCCAAGATCCTTAAGCAGGAGCGTGTAGTAGAGGTCATGGCGCAGCCGGGCGTCCAGTCCCAGCCGCTCCCCCAGACGGGAACCTATCCAGCAGCAGCGAATGCAGTGTCCTCTTGGTTGCCCCTCGGTCATATCGAGCGCATGACTGAGGGAACCAATCAACTCCGCCAATCGCAATCCATTCACCGTCATAGTCTACTCCCTTAGACATCATGGCGATTTTGCCAGCAGATTAGGTATACCCCATCTGAAGCTGGATCGATCTGGATTCAGTTGAATTTAGGCAGCAACCTTGCCCTGATTCGCCCGCTCTTCCAGCTCTGCGCGGCTCAGGGTAGAGACAAAGCGGCCATCGAAGTAGATATCCATCATCTCGCCACGCTTCTCGCCACGCATCATGCTGCGGCGGCCATCCAGATAGTGCACCTCCATCTGGGCGGTATGCTCGTCCGGGTAGCTGATCTCTACCTCGCGCACCCCTTGTGGCAGCATGGCCAACGGCACCTTCTTGAGGGCCGGATCCAGATGCTGGTTCACCTTGATCACCGGATTGGCTTTCATGTCCACCACAGCCGGAGATTTGCCGGTGATAGGGTTCTTGCCAGACCAGAACTCGATGGTATTGAAGACGAACAGGTCAGCGGTCGCGGCCAGACCGTAGACAGGGGAGAGCAGCATAAAGACCCCGGCACGAGCGTAGCGGTTATCCACCACGCTCAGGTTGCCCTTGGTGACCATGCCGGAAAGCCCCATCTGCCCCATACAGCCGCCCAGACCCATGCTCGCGACCATAACCAGCAGGGCCATTGCCCGCCCCTTCTGTTGTAATGCCATCGTGTTCTGTTCCTGCTCTGAAATAAATGAGGCGGCAAGCCTAATCAAGGGGCCAGAAGAGGACAATTCACAATGGCGGGACGATACAGGAGGGGTTCAGATTGGGGCACTGACTGCTCAAATATGAGTCAATGCCCCGGCATGACAGGAAGTCAGGGGGTTCAGATGGCCAGATCAGAGACGGTGCTGGAGACGTTGTTCGCCTCTCGGCGGATGTCGCTCATAACCTCATTCACCTCGCCCACCTGCTGTTTACCCAGCTCGGCGCTGCTGGCGACGTCGGACATCTCGGAGGTGACCTTGGCGGTCAGCTCCCGGTTATTTTGTACCACCTTGGCAATCTCGTCGGTAGAGAGAGACGTACGGGCCGCCAGCTGGCGAACCTCGTCGGCCACCACCGCAAACCCACGACCCTGATCCCCCGCCCGCGCCGCCTCAATGGCTGCGTTAAGGGCCAGCAGATTGGTCTGGTCGGCGATGCTGCTGATGGTGGAGACGATCGCCTCGATACTGCGCGACTGCTCGTTGAGCTGATTGATAAGGCCGATGCTGTGAGTCAGCTGACTGGCAATCAGGCTGGAGGTATCGACCACCGAGGAGAGCAGACCCGCGCCACGCTCGGCGCAGTTCAGGGTCTCCCGGGCCGCATCGTGGGCCAACATGGCCGCTTCCCGCACCGCATCGCTCTTGTTGATCCGCTCGGTAATATCGCTTGCGAACTTGATCACCTTCACCACCCGGCGGTTGTCATCCAGGATCGGGTTGTAGGTTGCCTCCAGCCACACCTTGCTACCGTGACTGTTCTGACGACAGAAGAGACCGGACTTGAACTGACCACGGCCCAGCTCATCCCAGAAGTGAGGCTGGTCTCGATAGAACTGATCGTCGCAAAAGATACGGTGATGCTTGCCCTGCACCTGAGCCAGCGTATAGCCCATGGTATGGAGGAAATTGCCGTTGGCAGCAATCACATCCCCGCTGGGGGTGAACTCGATGACCGCCAGCGACCGATCCAGCGCCGTCACCACCGCCTGCTGGCTGAGCAGTTGCAGGTGGTGCTCGGTAATATCGGCCGCGATCTTGATCACCTTGGTCACCACGCCCCGCAACTTGACCGGAAAATAGGTCGCTTCCAGCCAGATCGCCTCGCCCCGTTTGTTGAAGCGCTGGAACACCCCGGTACGGGAGCGCCCCTGCTTCAGGTCCGCCCAAAACTGCTGATAGTCGCTGCTCTGGGCATAGAGCTTGTCGCAAAAGATACGGTGATGCTGGCCGATAACCTCGGGCGCACTGAAGCCCACCACGTTGAGAAAGAGATCATTGGCGGCCAGCACAGTGCCATCCGGCGTAAAGGTGATGGTCGCCACGCTGCCGTGCACTGCGTCGAAAAATCCCTGCTGTTCCAGAAGTTGATCCTGGCACTGCTGCAACTCGGCTTTCAGTTTGCTATTGAACATCGAAACTTATCCTCCAGACTGGCACCCACCATGGCCAAACCACGCAGTGGATCAATAAGATAATGGTGGCGTGCTCCATCAGCATAGTTGGCGGCGTTGCCGCGATCCCATCTGACGCCATATTTATTGCTGTAAATCAAATTCACCGACCAAACGCCACTCATGCAGAGCTGCAATCCTTATTCCACCGCCGGTTGCCACTCCAGATAGGCCGGATTGGCGACAAAGCCGATCTGCTCATAGAGAGGGCGCCCCTGCTCGCTGGCATGGAGCCACACCTTGCCCAGCTGACGCGATCTGGCGAAGGCTGTAATGGCATCGAGCAGCGCCGTGGCGATCCCCTGCTGGCGCCATTGTGGCCGCGTATACATATTGAGCAGATACCCCTCCATCCCCGCCAGATTGCCGGGATAGGGTGGCCGTTCAAACAATGCCAGCGTCCCTGCCGCCACGATCTGTTTGCCGCCCTCTTGGGTATCGGCCTCAGCCAGCCATGATAAAGCGCTCTCTTCACTCATCGCCCGGGTAAAGTAGTCAAGGGTGGCCTGCCACAAGGCCGGGTCTGCCTGCGGCGTCACCAGCTCACCGACCTCACAAAACAGCTCCATGCGCAGCGCCACCAGTGCGGGTATATCTGCGGCCCTTGCCTGACGAATAATCATTGGCTGCTCCTTTTCTCTCATGGGGAATTTCGCCGGCCGTCATTATGACAAAGAGCGCCTTGTGGCGCTCTTTGTCATTGGGAAAATCACTGGTAAATCAATGGTTGCGACGTGTCAGCCAATAATCCAGGCTCAGTACACCGCCGCCCCAGATGATCAGGGTCAGCAGCATCCAGCCCCACAGCTGGTGATCGTAAAAGCCGCCAGCCCAGAGGGTCGGGTAGGAGATCACCGCCATGATATTGAAGCCAAACAGCAGCAAGGCGGCCGGGCGAGTAAAAAGCCCCGCCAACAGGAAGAGCGGCAACAGCAGCTCGGTCGCCGTACCCAGATAAGCAGCCCACAACCAGGGCAGCAGGGGCACCTGATACTCGGATTCAAACAGATAAAGGGTGGAATCCCACGCAGTCAGCTTGAGCCAGCCTGAAGTGAAAAAAACCGAGGCGACCCACAGCCGCGCCAGCAACAGCACACCAGCGCTGCTCCAGCGCGGCAAATCACCACTCGAGCTGGCCAGCGCCAGCCATTTGTTTGCCATCATGGCATTACCTCCATATCCACCAGCAGACCAAGAGTTACCAAGCGAGTGAGATGTTCACTGGCAGCAGGGTCGGCCGCAAGCAGATCGACCAGCGCCGTACCGGCGAGACAACCCTGTAGCAGCGCCCACTCACCCGCCGTCAGGGGCAAGGGGGCAACCCGGCAATCCGGCTGTTTCTTCAATGCCAACCTGACGGGGGCATCAAGCACCTCCACCGCTTCACCACAGTGCAGCGCCATCTGCCACAGGGCCAGCACCGGATAATCGCTGGCAACCAGCAGCAGATCCGTGGCTGGCAACAGCCGCAGCCGCTCCCATTGTTGCGGCGATAATGCGGCCAGACGCTCGGCTGGCCAGCAGCGTGATTCCAGCGGCAGCAGACTGGCACGCTCAAGCTGCCATTCGAACTGCGCCAGCGCCTCCAGCCAGGGCAGCCCGGTTGTAGTTGGCAAGCGGGCCAACCATTGGCCAAATCCGGCGCCATAGTGCATGACGCTCCCTTCCCTGAGCGGCTCGGCCAATACGAAGCCACGGGCCGCCGCTGCAAAAAAGTCATCCCCGACCATGGCCTTGACGGCGGGATAACTGCTCGCCAGCACCTCGCCAAGGCTCAGGATGAAGTGGTTGCGATAGACCTGCAGCACAGACTCGGCAGAAAAGAGCCGGGAACTGATGTGAGGGGAAATGGCGTCAGGCGCCCCCAGCAGACCCTCGGCAAAGTGCTGTTGCAGCTGTGCCAGTTCAGCCATGGGCCACCTCCCGTGGTGCACTCATGGCGCGCGCCTCATCCAGAATGGCGCCGGCCTGCGCCGCCTCTGCCAGCAAGACCGGCAGCGGCGGGATCTCGAGGTCCCACTCAATCAGGGTCGGAATGACCTGCTTGCGGCAGATCTGGCGATAGAGTTCCCACACCGGCTCCACCACAGGGGCGCTGTGGGTATCGATATAGAGGGAGCCTTCCGGCAGCTGCTTCTCGGTATAACCGGCCAGATGGATCTCCCCGACGGTGGCGAGATCGATCGCCGCCAGATACTCATCGCAAGAGAAACCGTGATTGAAGGCACTGACATAGAGATTGTTGAGGTCGAGCAGGATGCCGCACTCGCTGCGCTGCTGCAGCTCGGCCAGAAATTCCCACTCGCTCATCTCCCCGGCCAGTTGCAGATAGGAGGAGGGATTTTCAATCAGCATGCGGCAACCCAGGGTCTGTTGTACCTGCTGGATCTTGTCGCTCATGTTGCGCAGGGAGGCTCGGGTATAGGGCACCGGCAGCAGATCGTTGAAGTAACGCCCACCAATGCTGCCCCAGCTGAGATGTTCGGAGATCCGTACCGGTTTGATCGCCGCGGCCAGTGTCGACAACTGCTGCAGATGGTGCGGATCGAGCGGGTCGGCAGAACCGAGGGACATGCCAACGCCGTGAAGACTGACGGGGTAGTGCTGCGCCAGTTCGGCGAGCACCTGAAAACCGTGACTGTGCCGCTCGAAGTAATTTTCACTATGCACCTCCAGCCAACCGACTGCCGGCAGGGTTTGCCGGATCTCATCGTAATGGGGAGTGCGTAATCCGATACCAATCAAAGGGTTCATCGCAAGACTCGCTTTCGCCAATCAGAGAAGATGCAGGGGGCGGCCCGTTGGCCATCCCCTGCCCGATGTCTCTTACTTGGGTTGCAACGAACCGCCGACCAGCTTCTCGCACAGCCCTTTGGGCATCACCACAAAGGCATCACCCTGAGCATCTTCCTTGGCAGTACCGGCGCAGGAGCTGCTCTTGGTCGCACAGTCATTTTTGCTGGCCTTGACCACGCCGTAGCACTTCTCCTTTTCATCGGCAGCCATGGCTGGCGCCGCGATAAATTGGGCGCCCAGCGCCAGCAGACCGGTCATGGCGGAAGCGATAGCAGTACTTTTTTTAACATTCATGTTCATGTTCCTTTTGATGTCGTTGGATGTCGCTGATATCCCCGATTTGTCGCAACCGGGTACCTGCAATAGAACCGGCAAACGGGATATTCCCTTTCAAAAAAAAACACAAAAAGAGTTAAAAAATCCAAAGAAAGACACTCAATCAATTGATTTTAAACAGCTATTTCATCATTAAAAATTTCTCGACGACCACCCATTAATGAACGAGGAAAGTGCCATATGGTGCTTTCATCCCGTTAATCTTCTTCACTGCTTCCATCAAAAGAGATGCATCAGACATAACAAAGCCCCGCCAACAGGCAGGGCTGGATGCAACTTTAAAGAAACAAGAAATAAACAATCGGAGTGGTGTTGGGAGCCAGGAGTTGCAGCAAGCAGATAAAAAAAGAGACAGCTTTGGCTGTCTCTTTTTGCACATGGTGCGAATGGGGTTTAGTAGAAGATCCGCTCGCCACGCTCGCTCATTTTGAGCCACACCGGTTTGGTGCTGGTTTTATTCCAGATCCGGTGCAGATAGCTATAGAAGCGGGCACGATCGCTGCGAAACAGCATCACGGGGAAAGCCAGAATGCCCACCAGCAATACATAAATGCGACGAAGAATAATCTGAGTCAGGGAAAAGGGATGAAACATGATGTAACTCCTTACTGGTAAGACCACTGAGCAAAGATTACCCCACTCCATGTAGGATTACTACATCACCAACGCATTTTTTTATAAAAAAATGGTGAAAAATGGGAAATACTGAAAACGGGTTACGTTATTAACCAACAGTTAACAAACTTGCGAAAATCGTGCGCTTTGCCACAGTTATCAGGGGAAAAACATGCAGTAGGGAGACACGCATGAAACTGCCGGAAGTAGCACTGCTGGTGCTGATGGTTGCCCTGACACGGGCACAACTGGAGGAGTGGCAACTGAATCGGGAAGATGCCATCGTGCTGGCCGAACGGGGCGTGCCCACCGTCAGCCTGTGGCAATGCGGCACACTGAAGCAACGGATTGCGGATCTCAACCAGCACAGCGCCGAGGTGCAGTTTCAATATCGGGGGCAAAACATGGCGGATGTGAGCCACTATCTCGAGCGCGAGTGGAAACAGGCTGGCTGCGAACAGTTGCTGGTACAGCAAGGATACTGACCAAGGCTCAGACTCGAAGAGTGATGATTGAGATAAACAGAGAAAATATGGAGGCACGTTCCGGAGTCGAACCGGACTAAACGGATTTGCAATCCGCTGCATAACCGCTTTGCTAACGCGCCATGCTGACAAGACTGATTGTCTTGAAAGTGAGTTCCATCGTTGGTGCGATGGAAGATTGGAGCGGGAAACGAGACTCGAACTCGCGACCCCGACCTTGGCAAGGTCGTGCTCTACCAACTGAGCTATTCCCGCGTTACTGCTTTCGTGCCAGTTGCCTGACAACGAGGCGCATTATACGTACCACGAGCGCCAGCACAACCCCTTTTTCGCAATTTAAGCCCTGATGCAGACTGTTTGCTCAGGGTTTAAACGCCTTGCTGCATTTTTCTCCAGCCAGCTGTGACCCACCAAGCGAATTTGGGATAAAGTCGTTGAAATGATTACGCTTTCGTTCGAGACTTGAGCGGCTTAATAACCGGATTCTCAATTGAAAATCACAAGATGAAATGGATCTTCACGCTTCGTGGGCTCAGGCCGCAGTTAATGCTGGCTTTTTTCATGTTGGGCATGGTGCCCTTTTTGGTCATCACCCTCTTCTTCCTATACAGCCACGGCAAGGATCTCACCACCCAGACCTCCAACCATCTGGTCTCCGTTCGTAATATCAAGAAGAGTCAGCTCGAGGATTACTTCAACAACCTCAAAGAGCAGATCATCAACTTCTCCCAGCAGGATTTCGCCGGCAACAGTATCGGCCGTTTCTATGGCTTTACCGGCGCCTTCGAGAAGTTGGGCACCACACCGCAGGAGGCCCGCAGCCGTGCTCAGGCCCGCTATCTGCCCGGCTCCTGGGATCAACTGCGCAAACCGGACAGTCAGGTGGAGATCGAACCCTCCATCACGGCGCTTATCCTCGCCGACGAGATGTATGGCCGGGTGCACCAGCGCTTTCATCGCGGCTATGCCGACATGGTGCGCAAGTCCAACTACAGCGACATCTTTCTGGTGGACCTCAACGGTGATGTGGTCTATTCGGTCACCAAGCACCCTAACTTTGCCACCAATCTGCTCTCCGGACCTTATCAGGGCAGTGGCTTGGGCCAGACCTTCGCCAAGATCAAACGCCGCCTCGATGGCGGCCAGAAACCGCAGCAGATCTTCGAGTTCACCGATTTTGGCCGCAACGAGCTGACCGGGCAGGTGGTCGCCTACATGGCGGCCCCCGTGATGCAGTACGACTATGTGCGCGGTGTGGTGATTTTCGAGCTACTGCCGGACAAGCTCAACCAGATCATGGCGGAGCGGGAGGGGCTGGGCGAGACCGGCGAGACCATCCTGATCGGCCCTGACAAGCGGATGCGCGCCGATGCCTGGCTGGCACCGGAGTTCAGCGTCGAGAACAGCTTCAGCCCCAATTTCCGGCCGCTGCAAACACCCCTCATCACCAAGACTCTCTCCGGCGAGCAGGGGGTCGGGCTGTTCCACTCCTATCAGGATGACGAGGTGCTGGCCGCCTACACCCAGGTGAAGGTGTTCGATACCGAGTGGGCCTTTATCGCCGAGATCTCTACCCGGGAAGCCTATGCCCCGATCCGCCAGCTGGAAACTCTGGTAATTGTGCTGGGAGCGGGCTCGGTACTGCTGCTGATCCTCTTCTCCCGCTGGCTCTCCCACTCCATCACTGCGCCGCTGCGATCGCTGACCGAAGCAGCCGAGCAGGTGGCCGACGGCGCGCTGGATCACCCCATCGCCATCGAGCGCACCGGCGATGATATCGACCGGCTGGCCGAGGCGTTTCGCCATATGCAGCGCTCGGTGAAGGACAAGATCGAACTGATCGAACAGCAGACCCAGGAGCTGCAACAGCAGGTCAAGCTGACCCACAAGCAGAACCTCAGCCTGCAGCAAGCGGACAAGCTCAAGGATGAACTGCTGGCCAACACCTCCCACGAGCTGCGTACCCCCATTCACGGCATCAAGGGGATGGCCGAGTCCATGCTCGCCAGCCAGCAGGATTTGACCGAAGGGCAGCAAAAGCAGCTCGGCCTCATCATCAAGAGCGCCGACGGCTTGGCCCGTCTGGTGGACGATCTGCTGGACTACCACCAGATGCGCTACGGCCAGCTGGAGATCCACTCCCAGCCCGTCTCATCCAAGGGGGTTATCCGGCTGGTGCTGGATCTCTGCCAGCATCTTGTGCAGGCCAAACCCCTCACCCTGGTGGATATCAGCCCGGCCGAACTGCCGCCGGTACTGGCCGATGAGCAGCGGCTCGAACAGGTGCTCTACAACCTGGTGGGCAACGCCATCAAGTACACGCCGCAGGGCAAGGTGGTGCTCAGTGCCATCGTCGAGAACAACTTCCTGCGCATCAAGGTCACGGATACCGGCATCGGCATCGCCCCCGACCATCTGGAACATATCTTCGAGCCGCTGGTGCAGATGAGCCCGGAGGTAAGCAAGCAGGGGGCCGGCCTTGGCCTCTCCATCACCCGCCAGCTGGTGCACCTGATGGGGGGCGAGCTGTTCGTCGAGAGTGAGCCGAGCGTCGGCTCTACATTCGCCTTTACCCTGCCCCTTGCCACCGGCAAAGCGGCCAATCTGACACTCGACAGCCGCCAGATCGAGCATCAGCTGGTGCGCCAGCAACCGCTGATCCTGCCGGACTGGGAGAGCGATGATCTGCCCCCTCCCCCCGAGGATGCGCCGCTCATTCTGGTGGTGGATGACGAGCCCATCAACCTGCACATCCTGCGCCATCTGCTGCAGCCCTGCGGCTACCGCATTCTGCCCAGCAGCGATGGCCACGATGCGCTGGCCAAGCTGGCCGAGGAGCCGGTAGACCTCATTCTGCTCGATGTGATGATGCCCACCCTCTCCGGTTTTGACGTCTGCCGCCGCCTGCGCCAGCAGCACCCGAAAGATATGCTGCCGGTGCTGCTGCTCACCGCCCTTAACCAACCCAAGGATATCGAGGAGGGCTTCGGGGCCGGTGCCAACGACTATCTGGTCAAACCCTTCTGCAAGGAGGAGCTGTTTGCCCGGGTCAAGGCACTGCTCGAGGCCAAGGCCGGACGCGCCTCACTGGTGGAAAACCGGCTCTTGAAGCAGGAGATCGAACATCGCCTCACCCTGCAGGATCGGCTGCATCAGGATCAGCAGCGGCTGCTGGCCCTGCTCGGTGAAGGGGCCGACCCGATGATCTTTATCGACGAGCAGGGCACAGTGCTGTTTGCCTCCCGGGTGCTGGCGCGCCTGCTGGGACAGGAGCCGGAAGCCATGGAGGGGCAGTCCCTCAATGAATGGCTAGCCACCCCGCTGCAACAGCAGTGGCCCGACCTTGCCAGCGAGCGGGAACACAATCTGGAATTTTTAGTGGCCGGGCAAAAAGATGTGCTCAACGCCCGTGCCCTGCCCATCGCGCTCGGAGGACAAGCCGCTTTCGCCCTCACTCTGAGTACCGAGCTGCGTCAGGATGAGAACCGGGTAATGGCGCTGGAGAACGCCCTCAAGAACCTCTCGCGGCAAGCCATCATCGAAGATGAACAGCTGCTGGGCGAGCTGAGCCGCCTGGGTGGCGAGTTCCGTTCGCTGGCCGACGACCTTATTCGCCAGCAGGATGACGAGCCGCTGCGCCGTGCGCTGGTAGAGACCATGCAGCTTACCCTGGATGCCTGGCAGCAGGGGACCGGCAAGGGCAAAATCGTGCTGGCGGAGAAGAGCAAGCTGTGGCGGGTCTATATGGACAGATCCAGCCCGCAGACCCGTACCCTCGACAAATACCTGAGTCTGGACACCCTGCCCAAGTCGCCACGCTGGAAGACGGTCGTGGCCACCACCGAGTATGTGCTGGGCCACTGCCCGCTCAATGACCACCAGCGCCAGCAGTTGCAGCACAGCGCCCAGACCCTGCGTCAACTCGCCAACCGCAAGCCGTGACACGGCGCCCTAAACGGGCGCCGGATCACAATTGGCAATCTGGTTTCTTTTTATGCAAAACAAAGCCTCGCCCGACCCCGAAACCGAGAGCAGATCCAATTCACAAATTTGTCATATACGCCATTTTCACAGCCACTTTTTACGCGAAAGCAAATAACGCAAAGCAATGATTTTAAACATATAAAAAACGATTTTGACGAGATTGACGTAACACCGTCAATTTTTACGAAAACAACGAAATCAATAGTTGTTGTTTTCCTGTTAATTCTGGTTTGCTTAGGGCGTTGGAAAACAGAACGACAAAGGTTAGACACCTGACCAACACAGAGGGCCGATTTCATCAGCATGCGAAACCGGTGCTCACACAAAACAAGGCGAACCCTCGGGAATGCCAAAAAATAAGAAAGGAAAACATATGCTTGCCAAAGTATCCAAAATCTCTACCGCTGTAATGCTGGGAACCATGATGCTTGCCGGTGCCGCCGGTAACGCCATGGCCGCAGAAAACAAAACCGTGCTGACCATGGTTGCACAGCAGGAAACCGCCTGGGTCAAGAACTTCAACCCCTTCCTGCAAGCGGGCTTGCTGCACACCACCCGTCACTTCATCTATGAACCGCTGGTGATCTTCAACGATATGCAAGGGGGCAAACCCGTCTATCGTCTGGCCACCAACTATGCGTTCAGCGATGACCTGAAATCCGTCACCTTCGATCTGCGTGACGGCGTGAAGTGGTCTGACGGCGAAGCCTTTGATGCCGATGACATCATCTTCTCCTTCAATCTGGTCAAGGCCAACAAGGCGCTGGATGAGCGCTCAATCTGGACCCAGATCAAGAGCGTCGAGAAGCTGGCCCCCAACAAGGTCAAATTCGACCTGACCGAGGTCAACACCAACGTGGTGAACGATCTGGTGCTGGTACCTATCGTGCCGGAGCATCAGTGGAAATCGGTGAAAGATCCGGTTGCCTTCACCAACGACAAGCCGGTTGGTACTGGCCCCTTCACCGAAGTGGACAACTTCTCCGCCCAGCTCTATACCCAGTGCCGCAACCCGCACTACTGGGATAACGCCAACCTCGCCATCGACTGTCTGCGTATGCCGCAGATGGCCACCAACGACCAGGTGCTGGCTGCTGTCATGAAGGGTGACATCGACTGGTTCGGCTCCTTCGTGCCGGATATCGAGCGCCTCTACGTCGGCAACGATCCGAAGAACAACAAATACTGGTTCCCGGCCTCCGGTACCGTGGCGTTCAACGTCAACTTCCAGACCAAGAACCCGGGCAATAACGAAGCCTTCAACGATATCAACTTCCGCCGCGCCTTCTCCATGGCGATGGACCGCCAGTCCATGGTGGATATCGCGGGCTACGGCTACCCCACCGTCAACGAGTACCCGTCAGGTCTGGGCAAAGCCTTCGACTCCTGGAACAACCCGGAAGTGGACAAGAAGTACGGCAAGTACAACAAGTTCGATCTGGAAGGGGCCAAGGCCCTGCTGAAAGAGGCAGGCTACAAGGATTGTGACGGCGACAAGTTCCTCGACACCCCGAGCTGCAAAAAGATCGAGTTCAAGGTACTGGTACCGAACGGCTGGACCGACTGGGTCAACACAGTTCAGATTGGTGTAGAAGGGCTGCAGGCGCTGGGCCTGAACGCCAAGACCGCCACCCCGGAAGCAACCGTCTGGACCGAGAACCTGATCACCGGTGACTTCGATGTCGCCCTGCAGGGTTACTTTGCCGGTGCCAACCCGCACAAGTACTTCGAGACTGCATTCCACTCCCGCAACATGGGTGACCGTGGCAACCGCTTCGCCGCGCCCCGTTACAAGGATCCCGAACTCGACAAGCTGATCGATGACTTCACCCAGACAGCCGATGCGGCCAAGCAGAAGGAGATCATGTTCGCCATCCAGGATCGTGTTGGTGCCAACCAGACCATCATTCCGGTCTTCAACAACCCGACCTGGTACGAGTACAGCACCAAGCGCTTCAACGGCTGGTTCAGTGCTGATAACCCGGTAGCCAAACCTCAGCTCCACCCGGACACCCCTGAGCGTCTGCTGCACGTGTTGTCCCTCAAGCCAAACAGCTAAACAATCCCGGCCCCCTGCGGGGGGCCATCTTCCCCGTTAATCCCCTTCCTGCCCGACTTTGCCGGGGTTGGGGTAGCTATACCCGACGCGGGGCAGACTTGCAGTAAAAGGTACTATCATGGGATTCATACTGAGACGCTTTTCCTTCTATCTGGTTGCCTTTCTGGTAGCCGCCACCATCAACTTCCTGTTACCCCGTGCCATGCCAGGGGATCCTGTCTCCGTGATGTTTGCCCGCGCTGGCGCCATGATGGAACCCGCCGCCCTAGAAGCCCTCAAAGCCACCTTCGGCTTTGTCGACGGCCCCATCGGCACCCAGTTTCTCACCTATGTGAAGAGTGTCTTCACCTGGGAGCTCGGCACCTCGGTGCGCTTCTACCCGCAGCAGGTCTCTGACGTGCTGGGCCGTGCCATCGGCTGGACCCTGTTTCTGGTCGGCACCTCCACCATCCTGAGCTTCTCCCTCGGTTCCATCGTCGGCATCTTTGCCGCCTGGTATCGCGGCGGCCGGATGGACAGCATTCTCTCCCCGCTCACCCTGGTGATGCAGGCTATTCCGCCTGTGGTGGTCTCCCTGCTCGCCCTGTTCCTGTTCGGGGTCAGCCTCGAATGGCTGCCCATCGGCTACGCCTACAGTCCGGAGATCAAGGCTGACTGGGGCTGGGAGCACATCAAGAGCATCATGACCCACGCCATCATGCCGGTGCTGACCCTGGCCGTGGTGCAGGTGGGGGGCTTTCTCATCACCATGCGCAACAACATGATCAACCTGCTGGGCGAGGATTACATCACCATGGCCAAGGCCAAGGGGCTCTCCAGCAACCGGGTGATCTTCAACTACGGCGCCCGCAACGCCATTCTGCCCAGCGTCACCGCCCTCTCCATGGCGCTCGGCTTCGTCATCGGTGGATCTCTCATCACCGAGGTTATCTTCAACTATCCCGGCCTGGGCCTGACCCTCTATCAGGGCATTCTGGCCCGCGACTACCCGCTCATTCAGGGGCAGCTGCTCATCATGACCATCACCATGCTCAGCTTCAACTTCCTGGCCGACGTGCTCTACGTCTTCCTGGATCCCCGTCTGCGTACAGGAGGCAAATAAGATGCGTATGCCGACCATTCTCAAAATCCTGCTGGGCAACAAGAAGGCTGCCTGTGGCCTCGCCATCGTGGTTGCCTTCGTACTGATGGCCATCTTTGCCCCCATTCTGGCCAGCAACGAGCCGACCAAACGGGTGGCTCGCCCGCACCAGCCGCCCAGTGCCGAGTTCGTGATGGGTTCAACCCGCATGGGCCACGATATCTGGGCCCAGTTCACCAACGGCGCCCGTATCTCACTGATGGTGGGCTTCAGCGCTGGCCTGCTGGTCTGCACCCTGGCCGTCGCCATCGGCATCACCGCCGGTTACTTCGGCGGTCTGGTGGATGAGTGCCTCACCTTCCTGATGAACGTGGTGCTGGTGATCCCCAACCTCCCCTTGCTACTGGTGCTGGCGAGCTTTATCGGGGAGGCGTCACCGGCGGTGATTGCCGTGATAATAGGGTTGACCTCGTGGGCCTATGGCGCGCGGGTTATCCGTGCCCAGACCCTGGCCCTGCGCGAAAAAGAGTTCGTTATCGCCGCCGAAGTGCTGGGCGAGCCGGCCTGGCGCATCATTCTGGTGGAGATCCTGCCCAACCTCATCTCCATCATCGGGGTGAGCTTCATCGGTTCCATCATCTACGCCATCGTCACCGAAGCGACCCTGGAGTTTCTGGGGCTTGGCGACCCGACCGTGGTGAGCTGGGGCATCATGCTCTACAACGCCCAGACCTCCAGCGCCATTCTGGTCGGCGCCTGGTGGGAGATCCTGGCCCCCTGCTTCGCCATCGCCACCCTGGGTGCCGGTCTGGCTCTGCTCAACTTCGCCATCGACGAGATTGCCAACCCGCAGCTGCGCTCCCACAAAGGGTTGAGCCGCTGGAAGAAACTTGCCACCCCGGTCGCAACACCACTCTCTGCCGCACAGGAGAAGACAGCATGAACAAGCATCCACTGCTGTCAGTACGCAATCTTTGCGTCGACTACATCACCGAAAATGGCGACGTGCGCGCCGTCAACTCGGTGAGCTTCGATATCAGACAGGGCGAGATCTTCGGTCTCGCCGGTGAGTCGGGCTGCGGCAAATCCACCGTCGCCTTCTCGGTGGCCCGGCTGCACAAGCCGCCCGCCTACATCAGCGGTGGCGAGATCCTGTTCAAGGGGGAGAACATCCTCCACTACAACGACGAGCGGCTGCGCTCCTATCGCTGGCAACAGGTGTCGGTGGTGTTCCAGTCCGCCATGAACGCCCTGAACCCGGTACTGCGGATGGAGGAGCAGTTCTGCGACGTGCTGCTGGCCCACAACCCCGGCATGACCCGTTACGAGGCGATCAAGCGCGCCCAGGAGCTGCTCACCATCGTCGATATCCACCCGAGCCGGCTCAAGGACTACCCGCACCAGTTCTCCGGCGGCATGCGCCAGCGGCTGGTGATTGCCATCGCCATGGCGCTCAACCCCGAGCTCTTGATCATGGATGAGCCGACCACGGCGCTCGATGTGGTGGTACAGCGGGAGATCCTGCAGAAGGTCTATGCCCTGAAAGAGAAGTTCAACTTCTCCATTCTGTTCATCACCCACGACCTCTCCCTGATGGTGGAGTTCTGCGATCGCATCGGCATCATGTATGCCGGTGAACTGGTGGAGGTGGCTCCCTCCAAGGCGATCCTGACCGCGCCGCTGCACCCCTATACCAGAGGGCTGGGCAACTCCTTCCCACCCCTGCACGGGCCGAAAAAGGTGCTGGAGGGGATCCCGGGCACACCGCTCAACCTGCTGGAGGTGCCGGTCGGCTGCCGCTTTCAGGCCCGCTGCGGCAAAGTGCACGATCGCTGCCGTCAGGAGTACACCAGATTGGCCGAGATCCGCCCCGGGCAACAGACCGCCTGCCACCTCTATGAGGAGCAGGGACTGCAACAAGATTCCGTGATCTATCTGGACAAGGCCGCTGGCTGTTAAGGATGTCTGTCATGCAAATCGCCAAAACCGATGCACCCATCATCGAAGTCCAGCACCTCTACAAGGACTTCCCCATCAACTCCAATGCCATCAAGAGTGGCAAGATGCGGGCCCTCTCCGACATCACCTTCAACCTGCACCGGGGCCGTGCCCTGGCGGTGGTCGGGGAGTCGGGCTCCGGCAAGAGCACCATCGCCAAGATCATCGCCAAGATGTACAAGCTCAGTGCCGGGCGCATTCTCTATCGCGGCCACGATCTGGAGGAGTTCAACAAGGGCACCGCCCTGCTGGACTATCGCCAGAGCGTGCAGATGGTGTGGCAAGATCCGTTCGGTTCGCTCAACCCGACCCACACCATCTATCACCACATCGCCCGTCCCCTGCTGCTGCACAGCAAGGTGATCGACAAAAAAGAGCTGCCCGACATGGTCTACGCCCTGCTGGAGAAGGTCGGCCTGACCCCCGCCAAGGCGACCGCGGCCAAGTATCCGCACCAGCTCTCCGGCGGCCAGCGCCAGCGGGTCAACATCGCCCGCAATCTGGCGGTGGAGGCGGAAGTGGTGCTGGCGGACGAACCCACCTCCATGCTCGACGTCTCCATTCGCATCGGCATCCTCAACCTGATGGAGCAGATGAAGAACGAGCTTGGTGTCTCCATGCTCTACATCACCCACGACATCGCCACCGCCCGCTATGTGGCGGAAGATCTGGCGGTGATGTATGTGGGACACATGGTGGAGTGGGGCGAGGTGGACGAGATCCTGCACCACCCGCAGCACCCCTACACCCAACTGCTTATCTCGGCGGTGCCCGACCCAGAGAAGAGCATCCATGCCGAACTGGAGGGTGGCCGCAAGGGGGAGATCCCGCTCTGGACGCCGGAGTCCTGCGGTTGCCCCTTTGCCGGGCGCTGCAATCAGGCGATGCCCCGCTGCAAGGAGGCGCTGCCCCCCATCACCAAGCTTGCCGACAACCACTTCGTGCGCTGCTACCTCTACGAGTGAGGGTGAGCCTTGAACCGGCCGGACAACCCTGTCCGGCCATGCCTCGATACGGGGCGGCCACAGCCCCGTGATGTGCCTCACCGCCCGGCGGTGAACCACAGGAGTAATACCTTGATGGAACTCTTGATCAATCAGGTGGGCTACGAGAGCGACGGACACAAGGTCGCCCTGTTGCAAACCTCCCCTGCCCCTGATCTCGGCGGCTATGTCAGGCTGCAACGCCTCGATGATGGCCAGATCCTGTTTGAAACCCCGCTGCAACCGGCTGGCAGCGTCTCTGGCTGGCAAGGCCGCGCTTACTGGCGTGCCGACTTCTCCGCCTTCAAGGAGCCCGGCCACTATCGGCTGGAGGCGATCACTGCCCAAGGCATTGTCCGCTCGACCCGCTTTGCCATCGGCCAGGATCTGCTGGCCAGCCACTGCCTCTCCGATGTCATTCACTACGTCAAGGGGCAGCGCGCCAGCGGCACCTTTGATCGGGCCGACCGCAGCGCCCGCCTGTTTGGCACCGAACAGCACAAAGATGTGCACGGCGGCTGGTTCGATGCCAGCGGCGACATGAGCAAGTACCTGAGCCACCTCTCCTACGCCAACTACCTCAACCCCCAGCAAACCCCCATGGTAGTGTGGGCCCTGCTCAAGTGCCGGGAACTGCTGGCCCCGCGCCGCGATATCGACGGGGTGAACCTCTGCAAGCGGCTCAATGACGAGGCGCTGCACGGCGCCGATTTCCTCTGCCGGATGCAGGATGAGTCGGGCTTCTTCTACATGACCCTGTTCGACAAGTGGAGCAAGGATCCCGCCCAGCGCGAGCTGTGCGCCTATGCCACCCAGCAGGGGATCAAATCCGCCAACTGGCAGGCGGGTTTCCGCCAAGGGGGCGGCATGGCCATCGCCGCGCTGGCCCGCGCCGCCCGCGAGAGCGTCAGCGGCGACTTCGATGCCAGCCGCTACGCCGAGGCGGCCAAACGCGGCTACCTGCACCTGTGCGAGCACAACCTCGCCTATCTGGACGACGGGGTCGAGAACATCATCGATGACTACTGCGCCCTGCTGGCGGCGGTGGAGCTGATCCGCACCTTCGGCGCCGAGTGGCTGACCGAGGCGAGAGCCCGCGCCAGCAAGCTCTGCGCCCGCCAGCGCATCCATCCGGAGCTGGGTCACTACTGGTCGGCCAACGAGGATGGCTCGCGCCCCTACTATCACGCCGCCGAAGCGGGTCTGCCGGTGCTGGCGCTGCTGGAGTATTTAGACGTAGAGCCGGATCAGGGGCGCAAGGCCCAGGTACAAACCGTGATGGAGCAGGCGCTGGCCGCCGAGCTGGCGCTATGCGCACGGGCGGGCAACCCCTTCTCCCTCGCCCGCCAATATGTCAAAGGGGTGGATGAAGCGCCGCGCGTCAGCTTCTTTATGCCCCACAACAACGAATCCGGTTACTGGTGGCAGGGGGAGAATGCCCGCCTCGCCTCTCTGGCGGCCATGGCCTTTGCTGGCGCCCGTCACTTCCCCCGCCAGAGCCAGCCGCTCATCACTTACGGTCAGCGCCAACTCGACTGGATCCTCGGGCAAAACCCCTTCAACGCCTGCATGCTGGCGGGCCACGGCATCAACAACCCCGCCTATACCGCCGGTTATCCCAATGCGCAGGGGGGTATCTGCAACGGCATCACCTCAGGGTTTGATGACGAAAATGAGGTGGCCTTTATTCCGGAGGAGTACAAGGATCGGCTGGATCAGAACTGGCGCT
This sequence comes from Aeromonas sp. FDAARGOS 1417, assembly GCF_019046985.1. Lineage (NCBI taxonomy): Bacteria > Pseudomonadati > Pseudomonadota > Gammaproteobacteria > Aeromonadales > Aeromonadaceae > Aeromonas > Aeromonas sp. FDAARGOS 1417. The sequence continues at coordinate 1,810,444 of NZ_CP077221.1, forward strand.
GGGGCGAGCAGTGGATCCCCCACGCAGCCTGGTTTGCCCTGGCCATCACTTGGCTGAATGCGCAGGGAAATGGAGGTCACCATGATTGAGTACTGGGTAGGAGTCGATGGCGGTGGCACCCACACCCGCGCCCGCATTCGGGATCGGGCGGGCAAGCTGCTCGGTGAAGGGCGCGCTGCTGGCTCCAATCTGGAGCTGGGCATCCCTCATGCCCACGCCAATGTGCTGGCCGCCATCGCCAGCGCCCGCCTTGCCGCCGGGATCGCTATCGAGAGTGAACAGCAGATGGGGGTCGGGCTGGCGCTCGCCTCCGCCGAGCTGGCCGACTGCTATCACGCCCTGCTCGAGATGCCCTTCCCCTTTGCCAGCGTCAGGCTCACCTCCGATGCCTTCGGTGCCTGCCTCGGCGCCTTTGGCGGCCGTGAGGGGGCCATTCTGATCGCAGGTACCGGCTCGGTGGGGCTGGTCTATCAGGAGGGGCAGATCCGCACCTGCTCCGGCCGCGGCTTCCCCATTTCAGACATAGGCAGCGGCGCCTGGCTGGGGCTGCACGCCATCCAGCAATCCCTGCTCTGCCACGATGGCATTCTGCCCCCCAGCACCCTCGCCATCCGCCTGATGGATCGCTTCAAGCGGGATCAAGCCGAGGTGGTTCGCTGGGCCGCCCGCGCCATTCCGGCGGACTATGGCCACTTTGCCCCCTGGGTATTCGATGCCGCCAGCGATGGCGACGAGCTTGCCAACCAGCTGCTGGACGAAACCTGTGAACAGCTGCGGATCCTGCTAGAGGGGATGACCCAGCTCGGTGCCAGACAGATCGCCCTGCTGGGGGGGATTGGCACCCGCCTCGCTCCCCGTCTCGGCCAGCTCAACCTGATCCCCCCCCAGGCAGATGCGCTTGATGGCGCCATCCTGTTTGCCCAATCAGAGGATTTTCCATGTCTACACCCCTGATCCACACCCAGGTCGCCCGACGTGACGGCGAGGATGTCTGGTTCACCTTCACCCTCTCCCACATGCCGGATACCAAGTGGAAGCTGCACTTCTGTCTGGCTCGCCATATCGACCCCGACTCCTTGCAAGGGGGGGAGCTGGAGCGCCAGAGCGGCAGCTACAAGGTGATTGTCCCGAACGCTGGCAGCTGCGAGCTGCGCTTTTGCTGCCGTCAGACCCCCATCAAGAAGCTCTCCGACATGCCGCAGGGCTTCTTTCTCAGCCTGCCGGAGGCGACCACGGGTGCCCAGCTGCTGCCGGTGACGCTGGCGGCGCAGGATCTCGGACTGGAGAACCCGCCGGTAGCCCGCCCAGATCTGCCGGATATCGAGCCTCTGCCCGGTATAGTGCCGCAACCTGCCCATCTGGTACTGCTGGAGGGGAACTTCCGGCTGGCAGAGCGGGCTCATGTCAGCGCCCCCCGCGATGTGCCGAAATTGCTGGCCCACTTCAACGAACTCACATCGCTGGCGCTGGAGCAGGATCACGACGCAGAAATCCGGCTGACCGAGGCCAAACTGGCCCCCGAAGCCTACCAACTCACCATCACGCCGCAGGAGGTGGTAATTGCCGCCGCCGACGAAGCGGGCTGGCGCCACGGGCTGGTGACTCTGGCCCAGTGGTATCTGCAACATGGGGAGAGCCTGCCCTGCGTCACACTGGAGGATGCCCCGCGCTTTGGCTTTCGCGGCATTTTTCTCGACTGCGCCCGCCACTTCCACACTCCGGCAACCATCAAGCGCCTGCTCAAGCTGATGAGCCTCTACAAGTTCAACCGCTTCCACTGGCACCTGACCGATGACGAGGGGTGGCGGCTCGAGATAAAAGCCTTCCCAGAGCTGACCGACGTGGGTGCCTGGCGCGGCCACGATCTGGCGATCGACCCCCAGCTCAGCGGCGGTGCCGAACCCTATGGCGGCTACTACACCCAGAGCGAAGTGAAGGAGCTGGTGAGCTATGCCAGTGAGCTCGGCATCACCGTCATTCCCGAGATCGACATCCCGGGCCACTGTCACGCCGCCATCAAGGCGTTGCCCGAGCTGCTGATCGAAACGGCAGATCACTCCCGCTACCGCTCGGTCCAGCATTTCGATGACAACGTGCTCAATCCTGCCCTGCCCGGCACCTACCGCTTCCTGGAGGCGGTGCTGGACGAGGTGTGCGAACTCTTCCCCGGCCCCCAGATCCACATGGGGGGTGACGAGGTGCCGACCGGGGTCTGGACCGACAGCCCCGCCTGCCAGCAGCTGATGACCGAACAGGGCTACGCCGACTGCCGCGAGCTGCAGGGCCATCTGCTGCGCCACTGTCAGCGCTATCTGGCCGCCAGAGGCAAACAGATGATCGGCTGGGAGGAGATCCTGCACGGCGACAAGGTGAGCCGCAAAGCGGCCATCTGTGCCTGGACCAGCTTTCAGGCGGGGCTGGATGCTGCCGCAGCCGGTTATCCGGTGGTGATGGCGCCCGCCCAGTTCCTCTATCTGGATCTCGCCTGGAGCGCCGATATTCATGAACCCGGCCTCTACTGGGCGGGGACCCTCAATCTGGAGCAGATCTACGCGTGTGACCCTGCCCCAGCCGATTTCCATGCCAACGATAACATCCTCGGGGTGCTGAGCCCCTTGTGGTCAGAATTGATCACCAGCCGTGATCGTCTCGACTACATGTTGTTCCCGCGTATGCTGGCCACGGCCGAGGTGGCCTGGAGCGATCCCACCCACAAGGGCTGGGAGCACTTCGCCGCCCGCCTGCCGGGTCAGCTGCAGCTCCTCGATCAGTTGCAGGTGCGCTACCGGATGCCACAGAGGTAATGTTGTCTCTACTTTGGCGGCCAATCGGCCGCCTTTTTTACGATTAACCAACAAAACATCAACTTCCCCCTACCATTCATCCGCCATTATTGGCAAAATCCAGCCCCCAATGAAGCTGGTCTGCCTCCTGCTGGCGCGAGCCTGCGGCCACCTCCAGATCTGCCACAATAACAACGACAACATTATCAACAAGAACATCGGAGCGTATTCCTATGGCCCGCAGAGATGTCCATACCCTGGATAGCGAAGTGGAGTTTCCTGCCGACGTACAACTGGTCTCCACCACTGACCTGCGCGGGGTGATCACTTATGCCAATCCGGCTTTTTGCACCATCGCCGGCTATAGCGCCGACGAGCTGGTCGGTCACAACCACAATCTGGTACGCCACCCGGACATGCCCAAGGCCGCCTTCGCCGATCTCTGGGCCCGCCTCAAGGAGGGCAAACCCTGGCGCGGCATCGTCAAAAATCGCTGCAAGGATGGTCGTTACTACTGGGTAGATGCCTACGTCACCCCCATCTACGAAGGCAACAGGATCAGCGGCTACCAGTCGGTACGCTGCAAGCCCGAGCCCCAATTCAAGCGCATCGCCGCTCAGACCTACCAGGCACTGCTCAAGGCCGAGCGCGGCACCAGCCGCCGACTCCCCTCACTCGTCAGTGCCCGCCTGCCACTGCTCGCGCTGTTACTGCTCGGCTTGCTGGGCTGGGCCGCCAGCAGCCAGGGCCCGATAACCGCCCTGCTGATGCTGCTGCCCCTGTTGCTTATTGGCGGAGCCTACTGGCGCGAGCTCTTTGCCCTGCCCCACTATCTACAGCAACTGGGCCGCGAATATGACAGTCTGACCCGGCTGGTCTACTCCGGTGACAACCCCGGCGCCATTGCCGATTTTCATATCAAGATGCTGCAGGCCCGCATCCGAACCGTGTTGGGGCGGATCAACGATGCCACGGCACCTCTGCAAATCCTGGCCATCAATCTGAAGCAGGCCTCTCATCAGGCCTGTCTCGATATCAACGAGCAAGATGCCCAGACCCAGCAGATGGCTACGGCTATGACTCAGATGGCCAGCACGGCCCACGAGATCGCCCGTAACATTCAGGACTCCAAGGGTCAGGTCAACGAAGCTCGCAATCGTTGTGAACAAACCAACCAGCAGTTGAACCAGACCGAGCAACAGATCGAACAGCTCGCCAAACAGGCAGAGCTGGCGTTCAACTCGGCAGTAGAGCTCGCCAGCGAATCCGAACGGATTGGCAGTGTCATGGGCGAGATCCAGGGCATCGCCGAGCAGACTAACCTGCTGGCCCTCAACGCCGCTATCGAAGCCGCTCGCGCCGGGGAGCAGGGCCGTGGTTTTGCAGTGGTCGCAGACGAGGTGCGTACTCTATCGACCCGCACCCACAAGGCGACCGAGCAGATCCAGGGCAGCATCAAGCAGATCCAGCACACTCTGGGACGTTGGAAGGGGATGATGCAGGAGAACCTGCAACAGACCCGCGCATGTGCCGAGATGACCCGCCAGGGCGCCAGCAGCCTCCATACCGTGCTGACAGAGATAGAGCTGGTCACCGAACACTCCACCCAGATCGCCACCGCTGCAGAGCAGCAACAAGCGGTCGTGGAGGAGATCAGCCGCAGCATCCACCAGATATCCGCATACTCCCACGCCAACAGTCAGAAGATGCTGGATGTCGATCACTCCAGTCAGGCTCTGCTGGAACGGGCCAAGCAACTGAAGGGGCTTAGCCAGACCTTCGGCTGAATCATTGCCAGCCCCATGACAGAAGCGCCACAATGGCGCTTCTGTTGTTTTTGACGAATCGGGTTTATGAGCATTGAATCAAGTCCTGTCCCATTGAACAAAACTGCCCGTATCGAAGTGATCATCGCCTTGATCCCGGCAGGCCGGGTGGTCAGTTACGGTCAGGTGGCCGATCTGGCGGGGCTGCCAGGACGGGCAAGACTGGTAGGCAAGGTGCTGCGGGAAACCGACAAGGTACTGCCGTGGCATCGGGTGCTGGGCGCAGCGGGCACTATCTCGTTACCGAAAGGATCGCAAGGCTTTGCCGAACAGACGGGACGCCTGCAGCAAGAAGGGGTCGTGGTGATCGGTGGGCGGGTCAGAATGAAGGAGTGGCAATGGCAGCCCGATCTGGCCGAGCTGCTTTTTCTACTGCCATTTTGAGGGGATCACAGCCGGATCACTCCAGCGGCGCCAGGATCTCGTCGCTGCGCACCTGCACCGGTATGGTCTCATCCGCTCGCTGCAGCAGCACCAGCAGGCTCTGCCGGTCAACCTCCAGCACATAGGCCGCCCCTTCACGGGTCATGCAGCTCATGCCTGGCCGGATCTCGTTAATCTCCATCTCAACCTCCTTGTCTACTTCGCGATTGACGACAGCTGCACTCCTTGCAGCTGTCTCAGTATACCGCTATCCATAAGCAAAGAGGCCCCTTGTCGGGGCCTCTTTTCATCAGGCTTTTTTAGCCTTTGGCAAACTCTCTTGCCAGGTACCATTGTCGTAGTGAGCGGTCCAACCGGTCGCCTTGCCGTTGACCTCGCTCATCACGTACTGCTCCTTGGTCTTGCGACTGAAACGTACGATGGCGGGGTTGCCGTCCGGATCGGTGAGCGGGGCACCGGCCAGATACTTGTGCTTGGCGGAGATGCGATCCTTGAAGCGCTTGAGCTCTTCCACCAGCGGCGCGCGGGTCTCGCGGGATTTGGGGAAGTTGCTGGCCGCCAGAAACAGACCGGCAGCCCCGTCACGTAGCACAAAGTGGGCATCGGACTGGGTGCACTTAAGCTCCGGCAGCGGCACCGGATCCTCCTTCGGTGGCGCGATATCACCGTTTTTCAGGATCTTGCGGGTGTTCTTGCAGGTCTCGTTGGTGCAGCCCATGTACTTGCCGAAACGGCCGTTCTTGAGCTGCATTTCGCTGCCGCAGCGGTCGCACTCGATGCTCGGCCCTTCGTAGCCCTTGAGCTTGAACTGGCCCTTCTCGATCTCGTAGCCATCGCAATCCGGGTTGCGACCACAGACGTGCAGCTTGCGGCTGTCATCGATAATGTAGGCATCCATCGCAGTGCCACAGACACCGCAGCGGTGCTTGGCGCGCAGCGCTTCTGTTTCCGCCTCTTCGCCGTCAGTGGCGGAGACAAACTCGTCGGCAGAGACCAGGTTTATGGTCTTCTTGCAGCGCTCTTTGGGCGGCAAGGCATAGCCGGAGCAGCCGAGGAACACGCCGGTGGTGGCGGTACGAATACCCATCTTGCGGCCGCAATCCGGGCAGTCGATGTCGGTCATCACCATCTGGTTGGCACGCATGCCGCCCTCTTCGGGCGCCTTGTCGGCCTTCTCCAGCTCCTGGGTAAACTCGGCGTAGAAGGCGTCCAACACCTTCTTCCACTCCAGGCTCCCTTCGGCGATGCCATCGAGCTTGTCTTCCATCTTGGCGGTGAACTCGTAGTTCATCAGCTCGACGAAGTTCTCCACCAGACGATCGGTGACAATCTCGCCCATCTTCTCGGCGAAGAAACGGCGGCTCTCGACCCGCACATAACCACGATCGACGATAGTGGAGATGATGGAGGCATAGGTTGACGGACGGCCGATGCCACGTTTTTCCAGCTCGCGCACCAGCGCGGCTTCGGTGAAACGGGCAGGCGGCTTGGTGAAGTGCTGGCGCGGATCCAGCTTGACCAGTTTCAGCACCTCGCCAACGGTCACCGCCGGCAGCTGGCTATCTTCGCCCTTGCGACCCATCGGCGGCAGTGCCTTGGTCCAACCGGCGAAGCGCAGGGTACGGCCACGGGCCTTGAGCTCGAACTCACCCGCCTTGACGGTCAGGGTGGAGGAGTCGTATTGAGCCGGGGTCATCTGGCAAGCAACGAACTGACGCCAGATGAGATCGTACAGACGCATGGCATCCGGCTCCATCCCTTCCAGCATCTCGGCAGTCACCTGTACGTTGGAGGGACGGATCGCTTCGTGCGCTTCCTGGGCATTGGCCTTGGCGCCATACAGATTCGGCTCGGCTGGCAGATAGGCCGCGCCATACTGCTCGCCGATATATTCACGCACCGCCTCAACCGCCTCTTTGCTGAGGTTGGTGGAGTCGGTACGCATATAGGTGATGTAACCCGCTTCATAGAGACGCTGGGCCATCATCATGGTCTTCTTGACCCCGAAGCTCAGACGGGTAGAGGCCGCCTGCTGCAGGGTAGATGTGATAAACGGCGCGGACGGTTTGGAGCCGGTCGGCTTGTCTTCCCGGTTCACCACCTTGTAGTCGACCCCTTCCAGGGCTGCGACAGCGGCAAAGGTCTCGGCCTGGGTCACCGGCTTGAAGTCAGCCCCATTGCGGCTGACCACTTCCATCCGCAGATCGCTCTTGTCGGCGGTCAGCAGGTCGGCATTGAGATCCCAGAACTCGACCGGAACGAACGCCTTGATTTCGCGCTCTTTATCGACGATGAGACGCACCGCAACGGATTGCACTCGACCGGCGGAGAGACCGCGGGCCAGCTTTTTCCACAGCAGCGGGGAGACCATGTAACCCACCACGCGGTCGAGGAAACGACGGGCCTGCTGGGCATTGACGCGGTCAATATTGAGTTCGGACGGCTGGGCAAACGCCTCCTTGATGGCGCTCTTGGTGATCTCGTTGAACACCACGCGCTTGTAGCGGCTGTCGTCGCCACCGATGATCTCGCGCAGGTGCCAGGCGATCGCCTCTCCTTCTCTATCCAAGTCGGTTGCGAGATAGATGGTGTCGGCTTTCTCGGCCAGACTTTGCAACTCGCTGACCACCTTCTCCTTGCCGGGCAAAATCTGGTAGTTGGCCTGCCAGCCAGCGGTCGGATTGATACCCATCCGGGCAAACAGGGCCTTGCGATCCTTGGCAGCCTTCTCGGATTCGCTCAACTTGATGCCGCGAATGACAGGTTTCTTGGGCTCGGTGCTGGCGCTGCCGCTGGTGGGCAGATCGCGAACATGACCAACGCTGGATTTCACCACGTAGTCCTTGCCCAGATATTTGTTGATCGTCTTGGCCTTGGCCGGAGACTCCACTATGACCAGTGATTTGCCCATGCTGTAACTATTATCCTCATTGCACCCGACGGGGTTGGTGTGCGGTTTTGTGGGGCTGTATAAGAGATTTGGCGCGAAAAAGCAATCTTGTGAGCAAATTTGCCTGACCAGCCCGAACCACACGGCTTCTTTTATTGCTTCTTTATTTATTAATGCGAAGGCAACAGGCCGGACGCAACCGCTTTTTCAATTTTCTGCCATACCGCCCCTCTTTTTATATCTGAAACGACATAAAAACGTCTGCTGGTTACCGGCTTGTTACAAAAACATAAAATCTCTTTATAATGGCCCAACCCCGACGCATTGCGCGCGGAAGGAACCGCTACCCATCATAAAAATCGAAAGGATGTACTCAATGAAGCACTTCGAGGTCAATTTCGACGGTCTGGTCGGCCCGACTCATAACTATGCTGGCCTCTCCTACGGCAACGTTGCCTCCCAGAGCAATGCCCAGGAGGCTTCCAATCCGAAAGAGGCCGCCAAACAGGGGCTGCGCAAGATGAAGGCGCTGACCGAGCTTGGCATGACCCAGGGGGTACTGGCGCCACAAGAGCGTCCCGATCTCGCCACCCTGCGCCGCCTAGGCTTCACCGGCAACGATGCCCGGGTGCTGGAGCAGGCCGCCAAACAGGCTCCTGCCGTGCTGGCCGCCTGCTATTCGGCTTCCAGCATGTGGACTGCCAACGCCGCCACCGTCTCTCCCAGTGCCGATACCCAGGATGGCCGCATTCACTTCACCCCCGCCAACCTGACCAACAAGTTTCACCGCTCCCTGGAGCCTGACGTCACTGGTCGCATCCTGCGCGCCGTGTTCAACAATGATCGCCACTTCAGCCACCACCTCCATCTGCCGGAAAATGACCACTTCGGCGACGAGGGGGCAGCCAACCACACCCGCCTCTGCCGTGCCTATGGCGAGGCGGGGGTCGAGCTGTTCGTCTATGGCCGCAGCGCCTTTGACTACTCCCGCCCGGCGCCGAAGCGCTACCCTGCCCGCCAGACCCTGGAGGCAAGCCAAGCCATCGCCCGCCTGCATGGCCTTGGCGAGGAGAGCGTGGTGTTTATTCAGCAAAACCCGGAGGTGATCGATCAGGGGGTATTCCATAACGATGTGATCGCGGTGGGCAACCAGAACGTGCTCTTCTTCCACCAGCAAGCGTTCCTCAACACCGAAGCGGTGCTAGCCGAGATCAGCGACAAGTTTGGCGAGGGGGATTTGCACTTTATCGAAGTGCCGACCGCCGAGGTATCCGTGCTGGATGCGGTGAAATCCTACCTGTTCAACACCCAGATCCTCACCTTGCCGAGCGGCGAGATGGCCATCATCGCCCCCACCGAGTGCCGCGACAATCCGGCGGTGTCGGCCTATCTTGGCAAGCTGCTGACGCAGGAGACCCCGATCAAGGCGGTCCACTATATGGATGTGAAACAGAGCATGCGCAATGGTGGCGGCCCGGCCTGCCTGCGACTGCGGGTTGCCATGAACGATCAGGAACTCGCCGCGGTCAATCCGGCCTGCCTCATCAACGACAGCCAGTTTGCCCGCCTCGATGGCTGGGTAGATCGCCACTACCGTGACCGCCTGACCCTCGATGACCTGCGGGATCCGGCACTGGTGCAGGAGTCCCGCAGCGCACTGGACGAACTGACCCAGATCCTGAAACTGGGTTCGGTCTACCCGTTCCAGCGCTAAATGTGATGCCCGGGAAGACCGCCAACGCTGGCGGTCTTCTGCTATCGGCCTTCTCTTCAGCGCGATCGCCAACTTGCACGGATGCTGTTTTGTGCAGAAAAGCAGCGCACAACTTGCTGATAAGCTTGAATTTTGAGCTGGATGTATCAAAAAATCGACGAACAGTCACTTTTTACTGCCAGATGCCTCATCAAGGGGTTCACAAAGCCTCTGGATCTGATAGTATGCGCCTCGCACTTGGGGAGGGGTTCCCGAGCGGCCAAAGGGATCAGACTGTAAATCTGACGGCTCTGCCTTCGAAGGTTCGAATCCTTCTCCCTCCACCATTTCAAGTGCAAAAAGTAGTGACAATCAGGAAATACCTCGTGGAGGGGTTCCCGAGCGGCCAAAGGGATCAGACTGTAAATCTGACGGCTCTGCCTTCGAAGGTTCGAATCCTTCTCCCTCCACCATTTCCCCGATTGCAATGGCTGAATACAATTTGCTTTGCCCCTGTGGAGGGGTTCCCGAGCGGCCAAAGGGATCAGACTGTAAATCTGACGGCTCTGCCTTCGAAGGTTCGAATCCTTCTCCCTCCACCATCATTCAAGAAAACCCGGCCTCTCGCCGGGTTTTCGCTTTTTTCCATTCTCATCACATTTTTCCGACCTTGTCAGATCTGACAGTTGCAATTGCGTCCGATATTGATGATTGTGGCACCATCAATAACAGGGTATTCACATCATGTTTGAAGTCTGGGACGAGCACGGTCACGCCACCGGTCTGACACTGCAGGCGCTCAAAGTCAGAATCAACAACGACTATCAGGGCGATCTGATGGTGCGCTACAGCAACAAGCTGGGACTTCCCACGACCCTCTTTCTGACCATTCATCAGGGCGTTGCCTATCAACGCTTCAAAGCGGGCTCGCCAAAACTGGATTGGGAATGGCTGGCCAGCGCAGGCAATGGCCACAGCCCCCGCAATTTTATGAGCGAACAGTTTCCCGATTTTCAACTCGCACTGGATAATTGAACATCAGCAACTATCGCTAACCCACCATCAAAGATTCCCCAAAAGCTGATTTTCCATTCGCATGATATTCCTGCCAAATTGCATGATGACGTGGGGGCGAGTACAATCTCGCACCCCGAATATCCGGCGCTTCTTCTTTAGATAACTCCGGATATGCCGTCATCGGGTCGCGCTGCATTGAGCCTCCTCTCGGAGGGCATCTTGCACCGCAACTCAACCACTACGATGCCATCAGGTGGCATCGTCCTGATTTGCAATCAGATATAAAGAGTCCGCCATGTTTAAACCAGAATTGCTCTCCCCCGCAGGTTCCCTCAAGAACATGCGTTACGCCTATGCCTATGGCGCCGATGCCGTCTATGCCGGTCAGCCCCGCTACAGCCTGCGGGTGCGCAACAACGAATTCGATCACGAAAACCTGCAGTTGGGCATCAACGAAGCCCATGCACTGGGCAAGCAGTTCTATGTGGTGGCCAACATCCAGCCCCACAACTCCAAGCTCAAGACCTTTATCCGCGACATGCGCCCCGTGGTGGAGATGAAGCCGGATGCGCTGATCATGTCCGACCCCGGTCTTATCATGATGATGCGTGAAGCCTTCCCGGATATGCCCATTCACCTCTCGGTGCAGGCCAACGCGGTCAACTGGGCCACGGTGAAGTTCTGGCATCAGATGGGCCTGACCCGCGCCATCCTCTCCCGTGAGCTGTCGCTGGACGAGATCGAAGAGATCCGCATGCAGGTGCCGGAGATGGAGCTGGAAGTGTTCGTCCACGGCGCGCTGTGCATGGCCTACTCTGGCCGCTGCCTGCTCTCCGGCTACATCAACAAACGTGACCCTAACCAGGGCACCTGCACCAACTCCTGCCGCTGGGAGTACAAGGTGCACGAAGGTAAAGAAGATGACGTGGGCCAGATCGTCCACCGTCAGGAGCCCATCGCCATTCGCCCGGACAACACCCTGGGCCTTGGCAAACCGACCGATGCGCTGGTGCTGCTGGAAGAGTCCAACCGCCCGGGCGAGTACATGAGCGCGTTCGAGGACGAACACGGCACCTACATCATGAACTCCAAGGACTTGCGCGCCGTCGAGCACGTCGAGCGACTGACCAAGATGGGCGTTCACTCCCTGAAAATCGAAGGGCGCACCAAATCCTTCTACTACTGCGCACGTACCGCTCAGGTTTACCGCAAGGCCATCGACGATGCGGTAGCGGGTCGTCCGTTCGACCGCAGCCTGATGGGCACCCTCGAAAATCTGGCCCACCGCGGCTATACCGAGGGCTTCCTGCGCCGTCACAACCACAGCGAATACCAGAACTACGACTACGGCTACTCCGTCTCCGACACCCAGCAGTTTGTCGGCGAGATCACCGGTCGCAAAGGTGACATGGTCGAGGTCGAGGTGAAGAACAAGTTCCTGGTGGGCAACAACCTGGAGCTGATGACCCCGCAGGGCAACGTCCGTTTCAATCTGGAGCAGATGGAGAACCGCAAGGGCGAGCTTATCGATACCGCGCCGGGCAACGGTCACGTGGTCTATGTGCCGGTCCCGAAAGATCTGGATGTGAACTACGGCATTTTGCTGCGCAATCTGGGCGACAGCCAGGATACCCGCAACCCGCACACGGCGGCCTGAGATGGCGCTGCTCATCACCGACAAGTGCATCAACTGTGACATGTGCGATCCCGAGTGCCCCAACCAGGCTATCAGCCTGGGTGAGGAGATCTACGAGATCGACCCCAGTCGCTGCACCGAGTGCGTCGGTCACTATGAGAAGCCGACCTGCATCAGTGTCTGCCCTATCGACTGCATCATCTGGGATCCCGCCCACGTGGAGACCGAAGATCAGCTGATGGAGAAGTTTGTGCGGATGCACAGGCAGTAGCTGATGCACAGACCGTAAAACGAAAAAAAGGCCGAGCAATCGGCCTTTTTTGATCCTGCGTGCAGCGGCTGGCTATCACTTGCCGACCAGCCGGATCAGTTTGTCCAGCTCACGCTGGGCCTCCAGCATCCGGGTCTGGGACTCCTCCAGCCTGGCCTGCCGCTTGGCAATCTTCTCCGGTTTGCCACTGACTCTCGCCTCCTGCAACTCAAGCAGACGCTCATCCACCTCGCCACGCAGTTTGTTAACCCGCTCTTTCTGTTCCTTGAGCAGACCTTCATCGGTACAGTTGGCCTTGATATTGCGCGCGGCCTGTTCCAGCCCGGCAATCTGCCCGGCGTTATTGTGTGCTTTGGCAAACACCAGCTGGTCGTTGACGGCCTGCAGACGAGCCTTGCAACCGACCGCCTCACTGCCAAAGGCCTGACCCGCCAACAGCAGCAAGCCGGCTCCCAATACTTTCCACATCTCGATTCATCCGGTCTTGTTTGCGAGCTGACCATAAAAACCTCGATCGGCAGCAGGGTCAAGCAAGCGGGAAAAAGGTGCGACAGAAGTTGTGCAACATCACGCAATTGGCACCCTGTTGGTTCTACAATGGCGCTCTTTCCAATCGGGAGTCTGTTATGAATCAACAAATTGTGGTCATTGCCAACGGTGCCCCCTATGGCAGCGAATCCCTGTTCAACGCCCTGCGTCTCGCTATCGCCCTCAACGAACAGGGTGGTGCCAGCCTGAAGCTGTTCCTGATGTCAGATGCGGTGAGTGCAGCACAGGCCGGTCAGGCTCCGGCCGAAGGGTACAACCTGCGCCAGATGCTGGAGATCCTGCTGGCACAAGGCGTCACCATTCGCCTGTGCAAGACCTGCGCCGATGCCCGTGGCATTACCGCCCTGCCGCTGATCGAGGGCATTGAGGTCGGCACCCTGCCGATGCTGGCCCAATGGACCCTGGCTGCCGACAAGGTGCTGACGTTCTGATCTCCCCCTCCGGATCTCTTGCCCCTTTAGCTCTCACCTGACCCTCCATGGCCCCCGCCATAAGGGGGCATTGCGCACGCCGCCCGCCTCACTGACTACACTATCAGTTGCCACGCCAGCTTGTTTGTCCCACCTCACGGACAGCGTAACGCCCAGTAATAAACCGAGGACGACGATGAATCCGACCGAACAGACCCTGCTTGAGCAGATGAGGATCACCGACTTCGAGATTGCCCATCGCAAAGAGTTATTGCTGCTCAATGAGCAGGATGTGGCGCGGCTGGCAAGTTATTGCAGCAAGATAGAGCCACGGATCGACGCCCTGGTGGATCGCTTCTACCAGCAACAGACGGCCATCACCGAGATCGCCCTGTTGATCGGGGATGCCGATACCCTCATACGGTTGCGCACCGCGCAACGGCGCTATGTGCTCGATCTCTTCAGCGGCCATTACGATCTGGAGTACGTCAACAACCGGCTGCGGATCGGGTTGGTTCACAAGCGGATCGGGGTCGAACCCAAGCTCTATCTGGCCGCCATCAACACCCTCAAAGCCCTGCTGATCGAGGATATGTTCGAGCAGATCCACGATGAACCGGAGCGCCTCGTCATGCTGGCCGCACTGGACAAACTCTTTCTGTTCGACATCACTCTGGTCTTCGAAACCTACATTCGCAGTCTGGTGTCGGAAATAGAGTCATCCAGAGAGAAATCGGAGAACTATGCCAAGAGTCTGGAGCAGAAAGTACGCGAGCGTACCAAACAACTGGAGGAGCTGAACCGCACCGATGCCCTGACCGGATTGCTCAACGTTCGCCACCTCAACGAGCTGTTGCTGCTGAGCCTGCGCACCTGTCAGCGCCGTGCCGAACCCATGGCCATCGCCTATCTCGATATCGACAACTTCAAGCAAATCAACGATACCGAAGGTCACCAGCGCGGAGACGAGATCCTGCGCATCGTCGGCAACTGCATCCGTCAGGTCTTTCGCGCCGAAGACAGCTGCTTTCGTTATGGCGGAGATGAGTTCTGCCTGATCCTGCCCAACTGCAACGAGAGTCAGGCGCGGGATATCTATCTCAAACGATTGGTCAACACCGTCAAGGAGCAGCTGGGCGATCTCACCCTCAGTATGGGCATAGTGCAGACCGGGCCGGAGCACTACGACGACGGGCTAAACCTGATCCGCCTCGCCGACGAGAGGATGTACGCAGCCAAGAAGGCGCTCAAAGAGAAGACGCCGGGTAGCACGCACTGAACATTCAGCATCACAGATCCCCGCATTAACCGGGTCAGCTCCGCTCAACCACAGACGTGGCCACTGCGGGACGCTGTACTCTGGCGCCCCACTCGTAAAGCGCAAAAATCGCCACACAAAGCAGCGCCATCAGCACATAGAGCCACTGACCGCTCCACTGCTCGAGGATCCAGCCTCCCAGCAAGGCACCTGCGGCCCCTCCCAACCCGGCCAGTGCGCTGGCGCCAAAATAGCTTCCCTTGAGGTGGGTGGGGGCCATCTGGTCGATCAGCACGTTGAGCAGGGGGAAGAGGATGGTCTCGCCGATGCTGAGCAGTAGCACGGCGCCAAACCAGTGGCTGCGCACCATCGGGTCCCCCAGCGCGAAGAGCAGCTGGGCCGCCAGAAAGAGCGCCATGCCGATATGAAGCCGTACCCGCACCGGCCAGCGTGACAACAACCGCAGCAGCGGAAACTGCAGCAGCACCACGGTCAGGGCATTGGTCGCCACCAGCAGGGCAACCAGCTCGGCCACCTGCGGCATACCGGCTCGGGTCAGGTATTGCACCAGCGGCGAGTGAAACTGGGAGTAGACCAGCACCATCAGGAGATTGGCCATCACCAGCAGCAGGAAGGCGCGATCCGCCAGCAACACCTTGATGGCATCCCGCAAGCCGGGCCCGGCAGTCCCCGGCTTGCCTGTGCTGCCAGCCCGGCGAAATCCCCAGCCAAAGGCCAGCGCCAGCAGCAGATAGCTCACCACCAGAAACAGGAAGGTCTCCTGCTGGACGTTGATCCCGAGGGTCACCCCGAGCAGCGGCCCCAACGCGGCTCCCAGGTTGAGCAGAAAATAGCGCAGGTGCAGTGCCAGCTCCCGCGCCTTGGCCGAGGCCAGACTGTCGGCCATCAGCGCCTTGCCGGGGGCATCGATGAGCCCTGACGAGAGGCCGCTGCCCATCACCCCGACTCCGAGCCAGAACACCGCATGGGAGAAACCGAGCAGGCCGAAACAGATCATCGCCACCAGACAACCGGCCAGCAGTATGCTGCGCCGCCCGAAGCGATCAGAGAGCCAGCCGCCGTAAAAACTGACCAGGGTAGAGAGGGCCATTGAGCCACCCAGCAACAGGCCGATGAAGGTGGCCGAAAGGTCATACTCCCGATAGAGCAGAATGGAGAGGAAGGGCCACACCATGTAGTAGCTGGTACGCACCATAAAGGTGCCCAGAATGACGATCCAGACCAGCGGGGTAAATTGCCTGAAGGTGCTCCATGACATCGCTATGCTCCATGCCCCGCAGCTCTTACCACAAGATCCTGTCATAAACGGGGAAAGCATTCAGTTGTAACAGAGGGCCTCAATAGAAACAACCCTCGCTCACCAACAAGGTGCAACCGGATGCAAAAAGGCCAGCCGATGGGCATCGGCTGGCCTTTTTATCGCGGGATTTCCCTCTGGCTAGAGCCAGAGGGCCAGGCTTAGCGCCAGGGGCTCTGCTGCCACAGCTGCCCAAGTCCTGCCTCCAACGCCTGCGCGCCCTGCTGCCCCAGCTTCTGAGTCAGGCTTTTTGGCTTGCGATAGCTGATGCCGATCACCTTGTGGTGGCTGGCCTGCGCCAGCAGGTAGTCATCGCTGGTGCAGAGGGTATCCACCAACCCCAGCCCCTTGGCCTGACTCGCCAGCCAGTGTTCACCGGTCGTGACCTGATCGATATCGAGTTGCGGGCGATGTTCGGCCACAAAGGCCTTGAAGCGCTCGTGGATCGCCGCCAGCTCCTCACGAAACTTCTCGCGCCCCAGATCGTCGTTCTCGCCGAACATGGTGATAGTGCGCTTGTACTGGCCGGCGGTGTGCATCTCGAATTCGATATCGTGCTTTTTCAACAACTTGTTGAAGTTCGGCATCTGGGCGATCACCCCGATGGAGCCGACGATGGCAAAGGGGGCAGCCAGGATCTTGTCCGCCACACAGGCCATCATGTAGCCACCGCTCGCCGCCACCTTGTCAATCGCCACGGTGAGCTTGATGTCACGATCGCGCAGCCGCTGCAACTGGGAAGCGGCCAAGCCATAGCCATGCACCACGCCGCCACCGGATTCGAGTCGCAACAGCACCTCGTCGCCGGGCTGGGCGACGCCGATCACCGCGCTCACCTCCTCGCGCAGGGAGGCCACCTCTTTGGCATCCATGCTGCCGTTGAAATCGAGCACAAACAGGCGACTGCGCTCATCACCGGCCTTGGCGCGCTTTTTCTGCTCCTCTTTCTGCTGCTTTTCCATCACCTTGCGCTCGGCCTTGCTGGCAAGCGCGCTCTTGAGCGCAAACTGCCCCTGCTCCAGCTCGCTCGAGAGATCGGTCACCACCAGCTCCCCCTTGCGCGCTTTCGGCTGGCGAGTGCTCACAATCATCAGGATGATGGCGCCGATGGCCAGCAGGAAGGTCACTGTCTTGGCCAGAAACAGGCCATATTCGGTCAGAAATGTCACGATGGACTCCAGAATGGATCGGTTTTCGTCACATTCTAGGGAGTTTGATGGAGGCGCGCAAAAAATCGCAGCCAGTGCCAGGAAAAACCAACCCGAGCATCACAACCTCTCTATTTTCTTCACATTTTTCTTGCCGCTGGCTGGTCAAACAGGCGCGCGGATCAGTACACTTGGCGCCGATTGCCATGCACTTATGGCCGGAATTTGTTAACAGGAGTTGTCATGCTCGATTATCAGGCGCCCCGCGATCTGCTCAAGGATAAAGTCATTCTGGTCACAGGTGCCGGCGACGGGATCGGCCGCGAAGCCGCCCTCACCTACGCCGCTCACGGTGCCACCGTGATCCTGCTCGGCCGCACCAGCGCCAAACTCGAAGCCGTGTATGACCAGATTGAAGCCGCCGGTTATCCGCTGCCCGCCATCGTGCCGGTGGATCTGAAAGGGGCCACCGCCGCCCACTACCGCGGCATGGCCGAAACCTTCGCCCAGCAGTTTGGCCGCCTCGACGGCGTGCTGTTCAACGCCGGTCTGCTCGGCACCCTCTCTCCGTTTGAACACATTCAGGAGAAGGAGTGGGACGAGGTGATGCAGGTCAACGTCAAATCGGAATTCCTGCTGACCCAGGCGCTGCTGCCGCTGCTGCGCCAGACAGCCAAGGCGCAGGGCGATGCCTCCATCGTCTACACCTCCTCCAGCGTGGGACGCAAGGGGCGCGCCTACTGGGGCACCTATGCCATCTCCAAGTTCGCCATCGAGGGGATGATGGAAGTGCTGGCCGACGAGCTTGAGAACACCGGTGTGCGGGTCAATACCCTCAATCCGGGCGGCACCCGCACCAAGATGCGCGCCAGCGCCTTCCCGGCGGAAGATCCCATGAACCTCAAGACTCCGGCCGACCTGATGCCGCTCTACCTCTACCTGATGGGGTCGGACAGCCGCGGCAAAACCGGCCAGACCTTTGTGGCTCAGCCAAAATAAACAAGTTGCGTGGCCCAGCCCAAATAAATCAATAAAATACCCAGAGTGTTGTGCGGCAGGGGTTAAATTGAATAGGGGGCACAGGCTCCCTGTTCGAACCACTGACCATCCTATCTCCAATCAGGTTGAACTATGTTTCGTCCCAAGAGCACGTTTGAGCAATGGCGGATCTTTCAGGCGGTGGTCGACTGCGGCGGCTACGCCCAGGCGGCCGAGGCGCTGAACAAGAGCCAGTCCTCCCTCAATCATGCGGTTGCGAAGTTGCAGCAGAGTCTGGGGGTGCCCTTGCTGGAGGTGCGCGGCCGCAAGGCGGTGCTGACGCCGGCGGGCGAGATCTTCCTCAAGCGGGCCCGTCAGTTGAGCCAGCAAGTAGAAGAGCTGGAAAATCTGGCCAACAACCTGGAGCGGCAATGGGAGCCGCAGATCAACCTCTATGTTTCGGCGCTGCAGCCAAGGGATCGCCTCTATCGGGCCTTGGCCAGCTTCTATCCCCGCAGCCGGGGTTGCCGGGTCAACCTGCACGAACGCATTCACTGCCACTTCAACGCCCTGCAACCGGGGGACCTGATGCTCTCCGAGCACCTGCCCGGCGATCGCACCGGTCTGCTGCTGGACGAGGTGTGCCTGCTGCCCCTCTGCGCCGCCAGCCATCCGCTGGCGCAAGAGGAGGGGCCCATCCGCAGCGATGTGCTGACCGGCCACAACCAGATCAGCCTGCATCCCCCCATTCACCGCTCGGTGGACTGGAACGATGCGGATGACACCGGCTGGAAGGCGACCCACTACCACGAAGTGCTCGCCATGCTGCGCCTCGGCCTCGGCTATGCCTGGCTGCCGCGCCATCTGGTAGAGCGGGAGCTGACGGAAGGGTCACTCATACAGCTGGATCTGGAAAGCGGCAACGAGCGCCACCTCTACACCTATCTGCTGACCCTCTCCCCCGAATCTCTCGGCCCCGCGACCGAGCTGCTGCTGCGCTGCCTGCGCAACGAGTATCAGGGCGAATCAGTGCCGCTCCCGCACGTTCAGTCCCAGCACGATAAATAACAGCCAGATCCCCCGTCAGACGTTGGGCACCCGCCAGCTGGCGGCCAGTGCCACCAGAGCCAATCCCAGCGCAACCATAAAGACCCCGTGGAAACTCCACACCTCCGCCACCACACCGGCGATAGCCCCCGCCATGATGGAGCCGGTGCGGATGCTGTTGGCAAACAGGGTAGTCGCCACCCCGGCCCGCCCCGGCATCAGATCCTGAAAGTAAGACATGCCGATCCCCGCCACGATACCGATGAAGATGGCGTTGAACAGCTGCAAGGCGATCAGGGCGTATTGGTCGGTGAGGGTCACCAGACCTGTGTAAAAGGCCGCGCCAGCCAGCACCGCCAACAACATCATGGGGCGCTTGCCAAAACGGGCCGTGTAGTAACCCGCCAGCAGCATGAAGGGGATCTCAAGCGCCGCCGCCGTGCCCATCAGGATGCCGGCAAGCTTCTCATCCATCCCGAGCTCCCGGGTGATGTAGAGCGGCATATTGATGAGATACATGCTGTTACAGGTCCACATCAGGGTGGAGGCGATAAAGAGCGCCCGCACCGCCGGATCCCGCCAGCTGCTGACCCGCTCTGTCTCTTCAGCCATCTTGGGCAACGGCAGAGAGGGGAGCCAGCGCCACACCACCAGGGCACAGAGCAGATAGGCTAGTGCCGAAGCCAGATACATCAGCTCGAAACCGTAGCCGATGGCCAGCGCGAAGGCGATGGGCGGGCCTATGACCCAGGCCAGCGAAAACTGGGCCCGCATCACCGAGCTGAACATGTCCGCCCGCCGGTTGCGGCTGTCGGAGTACTCCCGCGCCAGCGCAAACAGCTGGGGACTGGCAGTGGCCGCCAGCGCAGCCAGCATAACCCCCAGACTCGCCAGCAGCCAGTAGTTGCGGTTCCAGGCAAACAGCAAGGAGAGCGCCACTCCGGCAAAACAGCAGCGCATGATCAGTCGCTTGCGATCCCCCTTGTTGTCGGAGCGATGGCCCAGCCACTGGCTGACCAGAATGCCCACCACGGCGTTGATGGTATAGAAGAGCCCGACCAGAAAGGGGCGCACCTGCACCTCTTCGGCCAGAAACAGACTTAAGGTAGGCACCTGCAGTGCCACCGCGACGCCGGTCATAAAGGTCACGGCAAGAAATGAAAGGGAGACGGGGTCAGGGCGTTTGACCGCCGCTATCGACAAGCTCATAGGGTTACCACTGATTGGAAGGACGATACGGGCTAACGGGCGGCAGCCGTATGAAAATTCGGCGCCTATCTTATGTCACTATCAAGAGCGGGCTCAAGGATGGCATAAGCGGGTGTGCGCCTTGCGAGGGAGGCCGCGACCCCGTAGAGTGAAAGCCCATCCTGCCAGCACAAGGAGTTCGCATGTTTGATTTTGATCAGGAAGTAGACCGCAGTGGCACCATGAGCCTGAAATGGGACAAGTACAAGGGTCAGGATGTGCTGCCCATGTGGGTTGCCGATACCGACTTTGTCTCCCCCCCGTCCGTGATTGAGGCGTTGACCAAACGGGTCGCCCACGGCATTTTCGGCTATTCACGCCCCTCGCCGCGCCTGATCGAACTCATTATCGAACGGATGGCGACCCGCTATGGCTGGGCAATCGAGCCCGAATGGCTGGTGTTCCTGCCGGGCGTCGTGCCGGGGCTCAACCTTGCCTGCAAGGCGTGGAGCCAGCATGGCCGCGGTATCATCACCCCCAAGCCGGTCTATTACCCCTTCCTGCAGGCGCCGGGCTTCAATGATCGCCCCCTGCTCACCGTGCCGATGATTGAAGAGGCAGGTCGTTGGGTGCTGGATCTGGCAGAGCTTGAGCGTCAAGCCCCCGCCGCAGATCTGCTGCTGCTCTGCAACCCCCACAACCCGGGCGGCACCATCTTCACCCGTGACGAACTGCTGGCCATCGATGCCATCGCCGCGCACCACAATCTGGTGATCTGCTCCGATGAAATCCACTGCGATCTGCTGCTGGATAAAAACGCCCGCCACATTCCCTACGGCGCCATCAGTGCGCAAGCGGCCGAGCGCTGCGCGGTGATGATGGCCCCGAGCAAGACCTTCAATATCGCCGGTCTCTGCTGCTCCTTCGCCATTATCCCCAACGCCCGTCTGCGCTTCAGGCTGCAACAGGCGATGCGCGGCATCAGCGCCGACGTCAACCTGCTGGGCTTTGTCGCCGCCGAAGCGGCCTATGAGGGTGGCGAACAGTGGCTGACCGAGCAACTCGACTATCTGGCGGCCAATCTGGCCCTGATCCAGCAAGCGGTTGCCCGCTGGCCCGGCGTCAAGCTGGCCAACCATCAAGCTACGTATCTGGCCTGGATTGATGTGAGCGCCCTTGGCCTTGCCGATCCCATCGCCTTCTTCGAGCAGGCCGGCGTTGGTCTCTCCCCCGGCGCCCAGTTTGGCGACGGTCAGTTCGTGCGGCTCAACTTCGGCTGCACCAGGGCACGACTGACTGACGCGCTGGCGCGGATGGAGCGGGCAATCCTCAACAACAAGCCCTGATCAGCCAGCAACGGGATGGGCAAGCCCCATCCCTTTTACCCTGTGTCATCAGCCAGCGGTCAACTCAGTCTACGGTCAATTATGTCTCTACGGATCTTGCATCACCTTCTGCTCCCCCTCTGTGCACTCTCTGCGCTGCTCCCCTTTGGCAGCCAGGCGCTGACTATCGGAACGGGCCCGCTCAACGGGGTCTACTACCCGACCGGTGGCGCCATCTGCCGGGTGCTCAATGCCGGCCATGCCCTGCATGGGGACAGCTGCACCGTGCAGAGCACCCGTGGCTCGATGGCCAACCTCAAGGCACTCGACAAGGGGGACGTACAGCTGGCGCTGGTGCAGTCCGATGTGTTGCACCACGCCCTGCACGGCACCAGCCCCTTCAGCGGGCAGGGGGCCAACAATGAGCTGCGCAGCCTGTTTCGCCTCTATCAGGAGTCGTTAACCCTGCTGGCCGCCCCCAATAGCGGCATCACCACCCTGGCAGATATCGAAGGGAAGCGGGTCTATCCGGGCAACAAAGGCGCCGGTGAGCAGATCACCAGCCAGGCCCTGATGGCGGCCATGGGATGGCAACCCGGGCAGTTTGCTGCCTATCAGCTCAAATCGGACAGCGAACCGCTGGAAGGACTCTGCGATGGCTCGCTGGATGCCGCGTTTGTGGTTGCCGGTCACCCCAGTCTGGCGGTCGGCGATCTGATCAGCCGCTGCAAGGTGCGCCTCATCCCCATCGAAGGGGAGCAGATCGACACGCTGCTCAAACAACACCCCTACTACCAGCGCAGCCGTATCGCCGCCAACCTCTATCCGGGACAGACTACTGCCATCAACAACATCGGAATGAGTGCCGAACTGGTGGCGCTGGCCAGCCTGCCGGACCCCATCGTCCGTACCGTGCGCGATACCCTGCTGGCCCGGGTCAAACAGTTCAGTCGGCTGCATCCCGCCCTTAGCAAGGTGACCCCCGAGCAGTTGCAGGCGCAAACCGAGCTGCCCCTCCATGCGGGGATGTCGGATCAACCGCCCGCCCCCTTGCCACTGACCCCCGAGCAGTTAACCGCGGAACAGCTGACGCCGGAGCCGTTATCACCAGCGCCATCGGCCTCGGAGGCGGTGCCCACGACAGGGCCGGTGAGCGCCGCCAGCGGGGCGACTGCGCCCTCTGACGCGACCGCCACCAGCAGTGCTGCAGTGGCAACAGAAGCAACAGAAGCAACAGAGGTTAATCCCTTGCCCGAAGAGGCACTTGAGGTCACCTCCGAGCTCACTGCTACGCCGACCACCGAGGGGGAAAGAGTGGCTCCCTCTGCCGCAGCGTCAACGGTTCCATCACCCTCGGCTGCCGTTTCGACTCAGTTGCCGCAAAGCGCCTCTGCGGCCACTGCGCCGCAAGAGCAGGCAATCCAGCCTGCCAGCGGCGCGGTGACTGGCGAAACCTCGCATCAGGATAAAACCGATACACTGCCCTCCCCTGCTACCAGCGCAGCCACACCACTGCAGCCCTGAGTGGGCAGCGCCAACAAATACATCAGGGCAGCTTCGGCTGCCCTGATTGTTTACGCGCGTTCGATAGTGACGCAATTGATGGCGGCGCAGTCACCCCGATAGGCCTGCTCACCTTGCCGCCCCGCTACGGCTCCATCACCCGGGTCAGATAGGGGTTGGGCTTCTGGATCTCCTCCTCCACCCAGTGCAGCAACTGCTTGATGGCCCGAGACAACACCTGATTCTGGCGCACCACATAACCCAGACTGGTACCGGGAAAGTCGCCGAGGCTGGTGACCGGCGCGGTGAGGTTGAGGCGCGGATGCAGGGAGAAGTCCGGCACGATGGCGACACCAAAGCCCGCCTCGGCCCAATCCAGCTGGGCGTCCACGCTGCCCACCTCCATGATGCGGCAAGGGGGTAACGCCAACAGCGGCAGAGATGGATCGATCAGCGCCCGGGTGCGGGTGTCGTGACCGAGCAGGATCAGGGTCGGCTCATCGAGGGGATCGCTCTCCCCCGCCACCGCCCGCGCCTGCCAACGGGCAAGGCCATGACCCAGCGCGCACCAGGTCACCTGTTGCAGCTCGGTATAGAAGAGCGGCTCGCTGCGCTTTTGCGCCATGACAAAACCCAGATCCGCCTTGCCCGCCTTGACCAGCTCGGCAGCCTGATCCGAAGTGGTGTTGAACAAAGTAAGGTCGATGCCGGGGAACTCCCGCTTGAAGCGCTGGAACGGCTGGATCAGCAGCAGGCGGGAGATGATGTCGCTGGCGGCGATGGCCAGCGTCCCCTGACTCAGCTGGTTGAGGGCATTGAGATCGGACTGACAGAGCTGCAACTCGGCAATGGTGCGCTCGGCGCTTTGCAGCAGCCGCTCCCCCGCCTGCGTCAGGCGAAACGGGCTGCGCTCGATCAGCCTCACCCGGGTCGCCTGCTCCAGCCGCTTGATATGCAGGCTGACATTGGGCTGGGTCATGTGCAGCTCGGTGGCTGTCTGGCCAAAATGTTGCAATCGGGCCAGGGTGACAAAGGTTTGCAACCAGTGAATATCCAGCATAAGAGTCCCTCAACCCGCAATGTGCGGGGCTTGCCAGGCAAAATCGGACGGTTTGCCGCTTAATTGGCCATAATTATATGGTTCTCTTATCGGAATTATAAAGATAATTAATTTTTCTAATCCGCATCAGGCTCCTAGGATGGACGCCTAACGTCTTAGGAGAAAGAGTCATGTCGTCTATCGTAGTCGTAGGTGCTAACTGGGGTGATGAAGGCAAAGGCCGCATCGTGGATTATCTGGCAGGTCAAGCTGGCGCCAGCATTCGCTTCCAGGGCGGCAACAACGCTGGCCACACCGTGGTCAACGACCTTGGCACCTTCAAGCTGCACCAGGTTCCGAGTGGCGTATTCAACCCGGATTGCCTGGTTGTCCTCGGCCCGGGCATGGTGATCAGCCCCGAGAAACTGACCGTCGAGCTCGAGGAAGTCAAAGCCTCCGGCGTGACTCCGAAGCTGGCCATCTCTGACCGCGCAACCCTCTGCCTGCCGCTGCACGCACTGGAAGATACCCTGGAAGAGCAACGTCTGGGTGACGGCGCCTATGGCTCCACCCGTCAGGGCATCGCTCCTGCCTACGGCGATCGCGTGATGAAGAAAGCGATCCTGGTCGGCTGGCTGAAACAGCCGGACGTGCTGGTCGAGCGCATCCAGTTCATGCTGGACTGGAAACTGCCGCAGATGAAGGCTATCTACCCCTCCTTCGAATTCACCCAGACTGCCCAGGAGATGGCCGACTGGCTGCTGGAAGTCTCTGCACCCTGGATCGACGCCGTTTGCAACGTCAGCATGCCGCTCAAAGCGCTGCAGGCTGAAGGCAAGACCCTGCTGTTCGAAGCCCAGCTGGGCGCTGGCCGTGACCTGATCTACGGCGAATACCCCTGGGTGACCTCCTCCCACGTATCTGGCGCCTACGCCGGTATCGGTGGCGGTCTGCCGGGTCTGCGCCCGGAGCGCGTCATCGCTGTGGCCAAGGCATTCAGCTCCTCTGTCGGTACCGGCACCCTGCTGACCGCCATGGAGAACCAGGACGAGTTCCGCAAGATCACCAATGAGTTCGGCGCTACCACTGGCCGTCCCCGTGATGTCGGTTACTTCGACGCCGTCGCCACCAAGAACGGTGTCGAGCTGCAAGCCGCCACCGAAGTGGCCCTGACCAAGCTGGACTGCCTGACCGGTCTGCCGGATCTGAAGATCTGCGTGGCCTACGAAGGTGCCCACACCGAGAACCCGATTTGGCCGCAAACTGCAGCCCTGAAGCCGGTTTACGAGCAGATGGAAAGCTGGAGCGAAGACATCACCGGTTGCCGCACCTTCGAAGAGCTGCCGCGCGCTGCCCAGCAGTACGTGCTGCGTATCGAAGAGCTGCTCGGCGTACCGGTTCCGATGGTTTCCGTCGGCCCGGGCCGTGACGAGATGATCCTGCGCTAAGCCGCACCTCTTATCGTCAAACAAAAAACCGGCATCCCTGATGCTGGTTTTTTTATGGCTGCTATTTACCTTATCGCCATAAAAATCACCCAAAGGCTCAATTAACTCACCAATCGACCTCACATTGAGCAGTTCTGCAATAACATTCTACCCTGCCCTCGTTAAAGTGAACCCGTTACCACACGAGGAGTCACCCGATGAAATTGCTCAAACAGAGTGCCCTGTTGCCACTGCTCTGCCTGACGGCCATGCCGGCCTTTGCCATGACCCTGAAGAGCACGGACATTCACGAAGGCCAGCTGATGGACAAACAGTTCAGCTTCAACGGCTTTGGCTGCAGCGGCGACAACCACTCGCCCCAGCTGAGTTGGCAGGATCTGCCGGCAGGCACCAAGAGTGTTGCCATCACCGCCTATGACCCAGATGCCCCCACCGGCAGCGGTTGGTGGCACTGGCTGGTGGTTAACCTGCCTGCCACCCAGAGCGAACTGGCCAGCAATGCCTCCGGCAAGCTCAAGCAGGGATTGGAGATCCGCACCGACTTTGGCAGCCAGGGTTATGGCGGCCCCTGCCCGCCCGCTGGTCACGGCATGCACCGCTATCAGTTCACCGCCTGGGCCCTGCCCCATGATCTCGAGGTAAAGGCTGATACCCCGCCGGCTATGGTAGGCTACATGCTCAACAGCATGGCGCTCGGCAAGGCCACCCTGACCGCCACCTTCGTCACCCCCTAGGAGCCAACCGGATGAGCACTCCCCTGCTGCAACAGAGCCACTATCTCGGGATCCGCCAGCAGCCCCTGCATCGGGTGCTCATCTATGCCCCGACCCTCATCTGGGTCACCCAGGGGAGCAAGCAACTATGGTGGCGCGAGCGGCGTCTGTCGTTTGACAGGGAGCGGTGGCTGCTGATCCCGGCAGGCCACCAGCTCACCTTCGTCAATCAGCCGGAGCAGGGCAAGTTTCGCTCCCACGCCATCACGCTGCTCACTCCGCCGCCACCAGAATGGCTGGCCGAGTCAGCCCCTTCCCACGCCGATCTGGAGGAACCCGCTGTCAAGGTCACCCCCGGGCTCGCCTTCTGCTTTGAGCTCATCAGCACCATGGCCGAACGGGGACTGAGCGAAGCAACACAGGCCGAACTGCTGCGCGGCTTCTATGCCGAACTGCGGGCCGCCAACGCCCTCGGGTTACTCTTTCCCGCCAGCACCATGACCCTCGCAGAGCGGCTGGCACGCTACCTGGCGGTGGAACCCGGAATCGACCACACCCTGGAGGCGGTGGCCCCCCACTTCTCCATGAGCCGCGCCTCCATGGTGCGCAAGCTGGCCGCCGAAGGCCGCAGCTTTCGCCAGTTGCTGGCTCAGGTGCGCATGAGTCACGCCCTCAACCTGTTGCAACAGGGCCTGACCCCGCTGGAGGTCGCCCTCGCCTGCGGTTATGACTCCCCCAGCCGCTTTGCCGCCCGCTTCAAACAGGAGTTCGGCCTGACGCCCCACCAATACCTGCACACCTGCCCATCCACCCTGCTCAGTCACGCCAGATAGTCGATAAGTAACTTTTCCGAAGAGAGTTGCTGCCAGCAGTTGTATATCCTTGGGCTGCGCAATGGATGGCAACATCCATCATGCAAAAGACCTCCATCCGGAGGCCTTTCTGTTTTCACTCAAGTTGCACTCACACAATACCCACCACACGGCAGGTACGGGCTAGTCTTAGCCGTTCGTGAGCCGCAAAGAGAGGCGTTTGGCCAGTGCCTGGAAGTGCTGGCTCACCTCAGCCCCGAACAGGGGGTCGCCAATGGCGCGGTTCTGCCAGTTTTGCTCCAGATGACGCCAGTCATCCTCGGTCAGGGAGTCACGCAGATGGGGGAAGATCACCCCCTCTTCATAGTTCATGTGTGCCTCTTGCAGCTCCACGAAGCGCTCCAGCTTGGTGGTGAACTGATCGAGGGGGATCACCGCATCCATCAGGATCATCTCCACCATCTCCTTGAGATCGGCCCCGGCTTCCAGCAGCTTGACGTGCTCCTCCTGCAGGCGGTTGGCGACCTCACCCTCCACCACCCGATATTTCAGGTAGTAGTCATAGATGAGGTCTTCCTTGGGATGGTGGTACTTGTCGGAGACCTCCCGCAGGTAGTCGATGACATCGCGCACCAGAAAATAGCTGATGGGCTCTTCGGCACGGATGGCTGCCAGCTTGTGCTTGAGCAGCTCCAAAAGTCGGGCGATGTTGAGATGGTCCTTGTGCAGACTGGATAACATGGGCACTCCTTGGCTCTGAATTAATCTTATGTCCCTGAGTATACGGTCATTTGTCGCCCGAACTTTGCACTCAATCAAGTGGGATGCAGACAGATTTCCACTCTATCGGACTCTTGCCCTGTTGTTCCAGCAAGCGATTGGTCTCGCTAAAGTGACCGCAACCGATGAAACCGCGGTGGGCAGAGAGTGGGCTCGGGTGCGGCGCGGTCAGCACATAGTGGCGCTGGCGGTCGATGAAACGTCCTTTCTTCTGGGCGTGGGCACCCCACAGCAGGAACACCACGCCCTGACAGCTGGCATTGATCTGCTCGATGACCCGATCGGTAAAAGTCTCCCATCCCAGATGGGCGTGGGAATGGGCCTGACCGGCCTGCACCGTCAGCACAGTGTTGAGCAGCAAGACCCCCTGTTTGGCCCAGGATTCGAGAAAACCGTGATTGGGTGTGACGAAACCAGGCAGGTCACGCTGCATCTCTTTATAGATGTTGACCAGTGAGGGGGGCGTACGCACGCCGGGCAGAACGGAGAAGCAGAGACCATGCGCCTGATTGGGGCCGTGGTAGGGGTCCTGGCCCAGGATCACCACCTTGACCTGATCCAGCTCGGTCAGCTTGAAGGCATTGAACACATCGGTAGCTGGCGGGTAGATCACCTTGCCCGCTTCCCGCTCGGCTCTGACGGTTGCCAGCGTACTCTTGAAATAGTCCTGCTCTTTCTCAGAGCCAATCACATCACTCCAGGTCAGCACCCCGGCCTCCTCACTTGATACGGCGAAGGGCTCAGGATAGGGGGCCAGCCCGCAAGACGCAACCGTGGCTCACGCTTTCCAGAGCCTGGCTAGGCGCCCCGAGCGCTCCAGCTTGCGCAGGCCGGTATTGAACAACAGCATCAGACGGCGTGCCTCGGGATCAGCCTTGCGCATCAGCAGGTATCCCGGTTGCGACCAGATGGGGTCGGCGGCACCGGTCAGTGACAGCGATTGGGGATGACGAACGAGCGCCTGCTGGAACAGAGTCTGTGCCACCTGCTCATCCATCACCAGATAGTGGATCCGCCCGTCAAGCAGCTTGCCCATGCTCTCCTCATCAGAATCTGACCACTCGAGGGTGAGCCCGGCTTGGCGGGCGGCAAAACCATCGCCATAGAAATAACCACGGGTCACCCCGACCGACTCGTGTTTCAGCTCACCCAGATTGACCACGGGTGTACCGGTCAGCGTCATCAGGCGAGTGGTGAAATGGCCGAGCGAGGCGGAGAGATAGAAAAGCTGCTCCCGCTCGCGGGAGCGAAACCAGGGCATGGTGACCACATAGCGCCCCTCCAGAGTCACTCGGTAAGCCTCGGCCCAGGAATAGAAGTGAAAGCTGACATCGAGCCCCTCTTCGGCAAAGGCCTGGCGCACCACCTCACAGAGAAAGCCCTGATTGGGCAGCGCCTCACTGATATAAGGTGGCCACTCGCCCACAGCAATACGCACCGTCTCGGCCCGTACCGCAACACTGCTTGCCCAGCAACAGAACAGGGCCAGCCATGCCCACTTTCGCCACCCATTATTCACCCGGCACTCTCCTCGCTTTTTTTGCTGAGTGTAGCCAACCCCTCAATTAACCTCAGAAAAAGCCCAAAAGATGCAGTTAAATTACTAGATTAACGAGATAAAAGATGCATAATTTGGATATCTTACAAAATCAGAAAAATGACCTATTTTTGATTCAACTCAAGAATTTAATCCCATTGAAATGGCACTTTGTCAGGTTTTATTGATCTAGATCAATTTTGGTAATATTACCACCGTGGTATATATGACCCCATCAAAGAAAAGGTGTAAGGCAAGGGCCCTTTAAGTCATCGCCATCGACGGTAGCTTAAATACATCAGGGTAATTTCCTTACAGTTGGATTCGCGTTCCCATTGAGGAGTCATACCATGATCAAAGGCATTCAAATCACCCAGGCCGCCAACACCGCTCTGCTGAACTCTTTCTGGCTGCTGGACGAAGAGAAGCAACAAGCTCGCTGCATCTGCGTCAAAGGCGATGCTTTCGCTGCCGATCAAGAAGTGCAACTGGCTGACCTGGGTCAGTTCGAATACCGCGAACTGCCGGTTCAGGCTGAGCCTGCTGTTGAAGGTGGCCAGCACCTGAACGTCAACGTGCTGCGTCGCGAAACTCTGGAAGATGCTATCGAAAACCCGGAGAAGTACCCGCAGCTGACCATCCGTGTATCTGGCTACGCAGTGCGTTTCAACGCCCTGACCCCGGAACAGCAGCGTGACGTGGTTACCCGTACTTTCACCCAGAGCCTGTAATCAGCGCCCTGCAGTGAAGAGCTGATACTTGCGGTATCAGCACAAAAAAACGGCCAATCGGCCGTTTTTTTATTGCCCCCGCACCAGCCAACGCGGTCGTGCGGGGGAAACAGCGCTTACGCCCTGTCCGCTTCCAGTTGCCCGACCTTGCCGCCGAGCACTGCATCCATTTTCTTCTCGTCCAGCTGCTTGCAGTATTTGGCGACCACCACGGTGGCAACCCCGTTACCGATCAGGTTGGTCAACGCCCGCGCTTCGGACATAAAACGGTCGATCCCCAGGATCAGCGCCAAACCAGCCAGTGGCAGATGGCCCACCGCCGAAATAGTCGCCGCCAGCACGATAAAGCCACTACCGGTCACCCCTGCCGCCCCTTTCGAGGAGATCAGCAGTACCACCAGCAGGGTGATCTGTTGGAACAGATCGAGCGGCGTATTGGTAGCCTGGGCGATAAAAATCGCCGCCATAGTCAGATAGATGGAGGTGCCATCCAGGTTAAAGGAGTACCCGGTCGGAATGACCAGCCCCACCACCGATTTCTGGCAACCCAGCTTCTCCATCTTGTCCAGCATCCGCGGCAGTACCGACTCGGAAGAGGAAGTCCCCAGCACGATCAGCAACTCCTCACGAATGTAGGAGATGAAACGCAGGATGCTAAAACCTGAGGCTTTAGCGATGCTGCCCAGCACAATGAAGATAAAGAAGAGGCAGGTGAGATAGAAGCAGGCAATAAGCTGGCCCAGCTGTACCAGTGAACCTACTCCATATTTGCCGATGGTAAATGCCATTGCCCCGAATGCACCGACCGGCGCCAGTCTCATTATCATATTGATAATGCCAAATATGACTTTGGAGAAACTGTCGATGACGCCGAAAATAACCTGTCCCTTTTCACCGATATGATGCAGGGAGAAGCCGAACAGTACCGCAAACAGTAACACCTGCAAGATATTACCGCTGGCAAAGGCACCGATCACACTGCCCGGAATAATATCCAGTAAAAAGGCGATAATGCCCTGAGATTTGGCCTGCTCCGCATAGGCGGAGATGGCGCTGGCATCCAGCGCAGCCGGATCGACGTTCATACCGGCACCCGGTTGCAGCAGGTTGACCACACACAGCCCGATGATCAAGGCGATAGTGCTGACCACCTCGAAGTAGAGCAGAGCAATGGCGCCGGTCTTGCCGACCGCCTTCATGCTCTCCATCCCGGCAATGCCGGTAACCACGGTACAGAAAATAACGGGGGCGATGATCATCTTGATCAATTTGACGAAGCCATCACCGAGGGGCTTCATATCGGCGCCCAGTTCTGGATAGACATGCCCCAGAAATACCCCGAGGGTAATCGCGAGCAATACCTGAAAATAGAGGCTGCTAAATAGTTTCTTTCGCATTATTAACGTCCTGTTAATTTAATTGCACATTGTTATGGCAGCAATAAACATGCAGATAGCCGGACGAGATATTTGCGTACCTCACCCGATCCATGCTGTTTCTGCATTACTACGGTCACCACTTTACATGTAATAAAAAACAATTAAGAGACATCAATCACACAACAAAATTAACACCATTAACACCATTAACACCACGGCAACCGATAATTGTTTGCTCGCAGATTAATTTGAGTCTTCAACTAAATATGGCAGATATAAAAATACCCCGCATTGCGGGGCATTTTCATCAGGCATGACAGCGTCGGGATCAGGCCGAAGTATCGAGGGGTTCGAAGCCCTTGATCAGGTCATCGATGGCCTTCATCTGTTTGAGGAAGCCTTCCAGCTTCTCCAGCGGCAGGGCGCTCGGGCCATCACAACGGGCAATTTTCGGGTCTGGGTGGGATTCAATAAAGAGACCGGCCAGACCGACCGCCATACCGGCGCGCGCCAGCTCGGTCACCTGCTCGCGACGACCACCGGAGGCGGCCCCCAGCGGATCACGGCACTGCAGGGAGTGGGTCACGTCAAAGATCACCGGATAGCCACCAGTGCTCTTCTTCATCACGCCCAGGCCCAGCATGTCCACCACCAGGTTGTCGTAGCCGAAATTGGCACCGCGCTCGCAGAGGATCAGCTGATCGTTGCCGCACTCCTCAAACTTGTCGGTGATGTTCTTCATCTGGCTTGGGCTGAGGAACTGCGGCTTCTTGATGTTGATAACGTTGCCGGTGCGGGCCATGGCTTCCACCAGATCAGTCTGGCGCGCCAGGAAAGCGGGCAGCTGGATAACGTCAACCACCTCGGCGACCGGCTTGGCCTGATGGGGTTCGTGCAGATCGGAGATGACCGGCATGCCGAAGGTCGCTTTCAGCTCCTGGAAAATCTTCATCCCCTCTTCCAGACCCGGACCGCGGTAGGAGTGGATGGAGGAGCGGTTGGCCTTGTCCCAGCTCGCCTTGAACACAAACGGGATGCCCAGCTTGCTGGTCACTTCCACGTACTTCTCGCACACAGCCATCGCCATATCGCGGGATTCCAGCACGTTCATGCCGCCAAACAGCACGAACGGTTTGTCGTTGGCAACGTCGATCTGGTTGATCTTGATATTCTTCTGTTCCATCTAAGACTTCCTTAATGAAGGGGCCTGAAGCCAAGTTACTCCGTTGCAGCCGAGCGCTGCGGCCTTGATATTCTTCTGTTTCAACTCCAAGACATCCTTAATAAAAGGGCCTGAAGCCTAGTTACTCCGTTGCGACCGGACGCAGCGGCCTTGATATTCTTCTGTTTAAGTTTCAAGCCGCCCTTAATGGAGGGGCTTGGGGCTCAGATCCAGCGCGGCCAGTTGCACTTTCAGCACATCGGCGACCGGATCGTCCGGGCATTGTTCAATAAAATATTCAAAATCGTCGGCGGCCTGGCGCGGGCAATCGAGCTGCTCGTAGATAAAGCCGCGATCCCGCGTCTCCAGCGGATCGCCGGGCTTCATACGCAACAACAGCTCGCTGCAACGCAGCGCCTCGGGCATACGATCTTCCCGCAGTAGGGCCCCCTTGCTGACGTTGAGCAGCCGTTCGATGATCTCCCACTGGCCGGAGGGCTGCAGGTAGTCGGGGGTCAGGGTCGCCAAGTCCCCCAACGCACCGCGCAGCAGCAGCTCGATGCGGGCCAGACTCAGCTCGTCGCCGGTAAAGGGGTCGACATAGACCTCCCCCTCGCCACCGGCAAAGCTCACCAGGAAGTGACCGGGGAAGCAGATCCCCTCTACATCGAGCCCAAGCTTGCGCCCCAGCTGAATGATGAGAATGCCGAGGCTGACCGGGATCCCCTTGCGCTGAACCAGCACCTGATTGAGATCGCAGTTGTTGGCAGAGAAATAATCCTGCCAGTCGCCATGAAAACCGAGGCTGTGGTAGAAGCCCTGCAGCAACTGCTGGCGCACCTCGTCGCAGGTGCCCTCTTCGATCTGCTCATCCAGCCACTCGTCCAGCAGGTTCAACTCGCGGATCCCCTCCTCGACCGAGCCATAAATTTCGTCACTGACTGACAACGCCAGCTCGGTGATGTCGTGGGCTTCGAAATCGGTCCATTCGTCTATGTGTAACATTCTCTTCATGCCTTAGCCGAACACACTCGTCTGTTTGAGCACTGCCAACTTGGCAATAAAGTAGATCCAGCCGAGCGCCCCCAGAAAGGAGCACCAGCGCACCAGATTGCTTTTGGCCAGCCGCAGCGCCATCGCCGCCAGAAATACCAGCACCAGAATGGCCATCAGCTTCTCGCTGAGCCAGGGCGTTCCGTTATTGAGCGGGTTGAGATCCAGCACCATGCAGAGCAATACGCCGGAGAGCACCACCAGACCGTTGAGCCAGCCGCTGACCTTCATCACCGGCGCGCTGTAGGCTCGGCCAGTAGCGGTCTGTACCCAGTAGAAGCGGAGCATAAACATCAGCACGGCCACGGCTATCAGGGTGAGGTGCAGGTGTTTGAGCACAAAAACCATATTCAATCCTTGCATGGGGGCGCA
Organism: Aeromonas sp. FDAARGOS 1417; assembly: GCF_019046985.1. Taxonomy (NCBI): domain Bacteria; kingdom Pseudomonadati; phylum Pseudomonadota; class Gammaproteobacteria; order Aeromonadales; family Aeromonadaceae; genus Aeromonas; species Aeromonas sp. FDAARGOS 1417. The sequence goes on from NZ_CP077221.1 coordinate 1,844,694, forward strand.
CAGGCAACCCGCCGTGTAACAGTGAGGAACCGTCAGCGCAGCGGGCAGAGGCCCAGTGTCACCCTGTCGTTATCCCCGTAATCACGCACCGTGGCTACCTCGCGGTAACCGCCATCGCGCAGCAACTGACGCACCGCCTCACCCTGATCCCAGCCATGCTCCAGCAGCAACCAGCCATCGGCCAGCAGATAAGCGGGGGCATGGGCCACGATGTGGCGGATATCAGCCAGCCCGGCGTCATCGGCAACCAGCGCCGAGCGGGGCTCAAAGCGCACGTCACCCTGCTCGAGATGGGGATCGGCGCCATCAATATAGGGGGGATTGGAGACAATCACCGCAAAACGTGGCGTATTGTCGCGATCCGGCTCGCCAAGGGGCTCGAACCAGCTGCCGTCGCGCACCTCGATGGGTAACCCCAGCGCGGCGCTGTTCTCGCGAGCCAGTGCGGCAGCGTCCACCATCCGATCCACCGCCCACACATCGATTTCGGGCCGCTCGGACTTGAGCGCCAGCGCGATGGCGCCGGTGCCGGTGCCCAGATCCAGCACGGCGCACGGCCCCTGCGGGATTTTGGTCAACGCTTGCTCGACCAGTACCTCGGTATCGGGGCGCGGGATCAGGGTCGCCGGACTTACCTTGAGGGGCAGCGACCAGAACTCCCGCTCTCCCACCAGATGGGCGATGGGTTCGCCATTGAGACGTCGGGTCAGCCACGCTTGCAGGGTGGCCTGCTGGGCGGCATCCAGCTCGCACTCTGGCCAGGTCATCAGATAGCTGCGACGACACCCGAGCAGATGGCAGAGCAGTACATCGGCGTCGGCGCGGGGGGATTCTCCCTCAGCCAACACAGTCATGATATGGGCGCGGGCCTGCTGGATCTGCATCAGTGCCACTCCACTTTATGGGCAGAACACTTAATACGAGCTTGCCGGATCACCATTTGCATCAGTTGTTCTCGGCCAGCGAGGCGAGCTGATCGGCCTGATACTCCTGCACCAGCGGGGTGATGACGCAGTCCAGATCCCCTTCCAAAATTTCGGAGAGGCGATAGAGGGTCAGGTTGATGCGGTGCTCGGAGAGGCGGCCCTGCGGATAGTTGTAGGTCCGGATGCGCTCGGAGCGATCGCCGGAGCCCACCAGATTGCGGCGGGTGCTCTGCTCGGCGGCGCGGTGGCGCTCATCCTCGGCCGCTTGCAGGCGGGCGGAGAGCACCGACATTGCCTTGGCGCGGTTCTTGTGCTGGGAGCGCTCGTCCTGACACTCCACCACCAGACCGGTCGGCAGGTGGGTGATGCGAATGGCCGAGTCGGTCTTGTTGACGTGCTGACCACCGGCACCGGAGGCGCGGAAGGTGTCGATCTTCAAGTCGGAAGGGTTGATCTCGATCTGCTCGGCTTCCGGCACTTCCGGCAACACGGCGACGGTACAGGCGGAGGTGTGCACCCGGCCCTGAGATTCGGTCTCCGGTACCCGCTGTACCCGGTGACCACCGGATTCAAACTTGAGGCGGCCATAGACGCGCTCGCCGTCGATCTTGGCGATCACCTCCTTGTAGCCACCGTATTCACCATCGTTGCAGCTGACGATGGAGACGCGCCAGCCCTGACGCTCGGCAAACCGTGAATACATGCGGAACAGGTCACCGGCAAAGATGGCCGCTTCGTCGCCACCGGCACCGGCGCGGATCTCCAGATAGCAGTTATTGTCATCCTTGGGATCCTTGGGCAGCAACATCAGTTGCAGCTCCTGCTCCAGCGCCTCCAGATTGGCCTTGGCCAGCGGCAGCTCCTCCTGCGCCATCTCGCGCAGGTCGGCATCATCCTCCTCCAGCATCATCTGGGTGGTCTCCAGATCATCCTGAGCCTGACGGTAACGCTGGAAGGCGTGAACGATATCTTCCAGCTGGGCATATTCGCGGGTCAGGGCGCGGTAGCGATCCTGATCCGAGACCACATCCGGCTCGCCGAGCATGGCCTGTACTTCTTCGTGGCGCTCGATGAGGCCTTCCAGCTTTCTGATCAGTGACGGATTCATAACTCTTGCATTCTCAATGGAGGACGGGACAACCGGCAGGTTGCCCGAAAATTATGGCTCTTGTGACAACCCCAGCGCCTGCCGCAAGCGGGAGAGCTCGCTCTGATCCCCCTGGGAGGCAGCCTGGCGCAACGCCTGGGTCGGCGCGTGGATCAATTTGTTGGTGAGGCGATGGGCCATCGCCTTGAGCGCCTGTTCGGCACTCTCGCCCTGCGCCAATGCCAGCAGGGCCCGTTGCAACTCTTCATCAGCCACTTGCTGTGACTGATGGCGGTAATCGCGAATGAGGTCGACCGAGCTCTGGCCGCGATACCAGCCCATAAACTCGTCGCGCTCTTCCTGCACTATCACTTCCGCCTGGGCGGCAGCCCGTTTACGGGTTTCGAGGTTCTGCTCGATGATCCCCTGCAAATCATCCACCGTGTAGAGATAGGCATCGGAGAGCTCATCGACTTCGGCTTCGATGTCGCGCGGCACGGCAATATCCACCAGAAACATGGGTTTGAAGCGGCGGGCCTTCAGCGCGCGCTCCACCATCCCCTTGCCGATGATGGGCAGTGGGCTGGCGGTCGAGCTGATGACAATATCCGCCTCGTGCAGATAGTCGGGGATCTCTTCGAGCGTCATCACCTGGGCGCCGAATTCGGCTGCCAGGGTCTGGGCACGCTGCAGGGTGCGGTTAGCCACCATCATCTTGGTGACGTTCTGCTCGCGCAGATGACGGGCCACCAGTTCGATGGTCTCCCCCGCCCCGACCAGCAATACCTTGGTCTGGGAGAGATCGGAGAAGATCCGCCGACCCAGACTGACGGCGGCAAACGCCACCGACACGGCACTGGCACCAATCTCGGTATCGGTACGCACTCTTTTCGCCACCGAGAAGGATTTCTGGAACAGCCGCTCCAGCGCCCCCTTCACCGACTCCGCCTGCTGGGCATGAGCGTAGGATTGCTTGATCTGCCCCAGGATCTGCGGCTCCCCCAACACCAGCGAGTCGAGCCCGCACGCCACCCGCATCAGGTGGCGCACCGCCTCTTCATCGTGATGCTGATAGATGGCAGTGACCAGTTCGGCCGCGTCCAGCCCGTGGAACTGTTGCAGCCAGCGCAGCACTTGCTCCTGCCGCTCCTCCTCCAGATTGCAATAGAGTTCGGTCCGGTTGCAGGTGGAGACGATCACCGCCTCGCTGACACCGGGTTGGCTCACCAGCTCACGCAAGGCGCGATCGATGCAGTCCGGGCCAAAGGCGACCCGTTCCCGCAAGGCGACACTGGCGGTGTTGTGGTTGATTCCGAGGGCAAGCAAACTCATGAGTGGGCGACGATCATTTCATACGCTGGGTGCAAAGGCTGCCAATTGTACGAGAAAGGGTAAGTCTTTAAAAGCAATACGGCCGCCCCGTATACTGTGGCAAATTCCTCTCTCTGGAGCCGTATCTTGCTGCTACGTATTTTTACCCTCACCTGCCTGCTGTTGCTGGCCGGTTGTGTCACCACCCAGCCCCAGCGTGACCAGGTGAACTGGAACCAGGAGCGGACCCGTCTCGAGCAGCTGACCCACTGGCAGCTATCCGGCAAGATGGCCATCATCACGCCCCAGCAAAAGGGCAGCGCCCGTCTCAACTGGCAGCAGGATGGGGAGGATTATCGCCTCAACCTCACCAGCCTGATTGGCACCAACATTCTCGAGCTCTCCCGTAGCAAGGGGGAGATCACCCTGCTCGACAGCGACGGCAATCGCCACCAGAGCCAGGATGCCGAAGCGCTTATCTATCAACTGACCGGCTGGAATATTCCGGTTGCGGGATTGCCAGAGTGGATCAAGGGACTGCCGGGTCAGGCGGAGTTTGAACTCAACCCCGACAGCAGTCTGGCCAGCGTGCGCGATGGCCAGTGGCAGATCGTCTATGGTGATTATCGGGATCAAGATGGCTACCGCCTGCCACACCAGCTGACCATGACTGGCCAGAACAGCCGCCTCAAGCTTCAGATCAACCAATGGACTCTTGCACGTTAATGGCTTCCACACGCTGGCCGGCACCGGCCAAACTCAACCTGTTTCTACACGTCAATGGCCGTCGTCCCGATGGCTATCACGAGCTGCAGACCCTGTTTATCTTCCTCAACCACAGCGACTGGCTCGAGTTCGAGGTGATACCAAATAGCGACACACTCACCCTGACGCCGGCCATTCCCGGGGTGCCGGATGAGCAGAATCTGATTATCCGGGCGGCGCGGCTGCTGCAAGCAACCCTGCCGAGCCCGCAGGGGGCCCATATCCGGCTGGAGAAAGTGCTGCCCATGGGGGGCGGCATTGGCGGCGGTTCGTCCGATGCTGCAACCACGCTGGTGGCGCTTAACCACCTCTGGCAGGCGGGTTTGAGTGAAGATGAACTGGCAGCACTTGGCGTCCAGTTGGGGGCTGATGTACCGGTGTTTGTTCGTGGCAAGGCGGCCTTTGCCGAAGGAGTGGGCGAGCGGCTGCAACCGGTCGAACTGCCCGATGCCTGGTATCTGGTGCTCAAGCCCGATTGCCATGTGGCGACCGCGGCCGTATTCCAGGATCCGGACCTGCCGAGAGCCACGCCGAAAATGGCGCTGGACAACCTGCTGGAAGGCGAGTGGAAAAACGATTGCGAATCACTGGTGAAAAAGCGCCACCCCGAGGTTGCCAATGCGCTCGGCTGGTTGCTAGAATACGCGCCGTCAAGAATGACGGGCACAGGAGCCTGCGTCTTTGCTCAATTTGAAGACGAAGTGACTGCTCGGGAAGTGTTGGCCTGCGTGCCGAAGGGACTTGATGGGTTTGTCGCCAAGGGCGAGAACATATCACCTCTCTTCTCCACATTGCAACAGTTCAAATGATTGGGGTATCGCCAAGCGGTAAGGCAGCGGGTTTTGATCTCGCCATTCCTAGGTTCGAATCCTAGTACCCCAGCCAATTCCCAAGTAGCAATGATGCGTAGTGATAAACGTGGCCGGTTTCGCACTCGGCCACGGATTCGGGTTACCGGTATCATCACAATCATTGGGCAGCAGACACCTTGTACGTTATCTTGATAAATCGTTTGCCCCAAAACGATAGGGTCTGATTTCAGACTCCCCCACATACTGGATGCAACCCCGAGGTTTCAAACCGTGCCTGACATGAAGCTGTTTGCTGGTAACGCAACGCCGGAACTAGCCCAGAAGATCGCAGATCGCCTGTTTATCAAACTCGGCAATGCTGCCGTAGGTCGCTTTAGCGACGGCGAGATCAGCGTACAGATCAATGAGAATGTACGTGGTGGCGATATCTTCATCATTCAATCCACCTGTGCCCCGACCAACGACAATTTGATGGAATTGATCGTCATGGTGGATGCTCTGCGTCGTGCTTCAGCTGGCCGTATCACTGCCGTTATCCCCTACTTTGGTTATGCCCGTCAGGACCGCCGAGTCCGCTCCGCCCGTGTACCCATCACCGCCAAGGTTGTCGCTGACTTCCTCTCCAGCGTCGGTGTGGATCGCGTGCTGACCGTTGACCTGCATGCCGAGCAAATTCAAGGTTTCTTCGACGTTCCGGTAGACAACGTGTTCGGTAGCCCGGTGCTGCTGGAAGACATGAAGTCCAAGAACCTCGAGTCTCCTGTCGTTGTCTCCCCGGACATCGGTGGCGTCGTGCGTGCCCGCGCCATCGCCAAGCTGCTGGATGACACCGACATCGCCATCATCGACAAGCGCCGTCCCCGCCCGAACGTCTCCCAGGTCATGCACCTGATTGGTGACGTTGCCGGCCGCGACTGCATCATCGTTGATGACATGATCGACACCGGCGGCACCCTGTGCAAAGCCGCAGAGGCCCTGAAAGAGCGCGGTGCCAAGCGTGTATTCGCTTACGCTACCCACCCGGTCTTCTCCGGTTCCGCCGTCGAGAACATCAAGAACTCCGTGATCGATGAACTGATCATCACCGACTCCATCCCGCTCACTGCGGAGATGAAAGCGGTCGGCAAGGTCAAGCAGCTGACGCTGTCAACTGTACTGGCCGAAGCCATTCGTCGCATCAGCAACGAAGAGTCCATCTCTGCCATGTTTGAGCATTGATAGATTCAGCAATAACGAAAACCGCCATCAGGCGGTTTTCGTCTTTCTGGACCTTCTCTTTCCAACTTTCTGCTATCTGGTACGACCCTGCCCCGGCAGGCTTAAGGATTTACCCATGAATTGCTTGCGTCCCCTCCTGCTCGCGACCCTCACCTCCGCCCTGTTCGCCTGTCAGCCCGCCAAAGAGAACCCGCCCTTCGTGCTGACCCTGGCTCACATGAACGACACCCACTCCCAGTTTGATCCGGTCAATGCCGAGATCAAAGGGCAGATCTTTACCCAGCAGGGGGAGACAGACACCCTCTATACCCGCTTTGGCGGTTATCCACGCCTGCTGACCATGGCGAAAGCCTATCAGGCCGAGGCGCTGGCCAAGAACCAGCCCTTGCTGCTGCTGCACGGCGGCGATGCCTGGCAGGGCAGCGGCTACTTCAAACTCAACGAGGGGATGGCCAACGCCGAGTTGCTGAGCCAGTTCGGCCTCGATGCCATGGCGCTGGGCAACCACGAGTTCGATCTGGATAACCAGAAGCTGGCCCGCTTCATCGAGGGGGTCAACTTCCCGGTGCTGGCCGCCAACCTCGACACCAAGGCCGATCCGGCCCTTAGCAAGGCTGACAACCTCAAGCCCTTCGTGGTCTACGCTTTTGACGGCAACCAGAAGAGCCCGGTCACCGATCTCGACAACCTGCCACAAGGCAAACAGCTGGTCGCCGTCATCGGTCTGGTGCTGGAAGACATGGGCAATATCGCCCCCAACGTCGGCAAGCTGCGCTTTGGCAAGGAGGTCGCCTCGGCTCAGGCCACGGTCGACATGCTGCAAGCCAAGGGGATCCATCAGATCGTGGCGCTCACCCACATCGGCAACGAGCGGGATCTGGCACTGGCGGCCAAGGTAAACGGCCTCGATGCCATCGTCGGCGGCCACTCCCACAGCCTGCTCGGCGATTTTCGCAATATCGGCTGGGGCAAGACCGGCGATTACGCCAAGCTGGTGACCAATCCGGATGGCATCGGCAAAACCTGCGTGGTGCAGGCGGGCTCCTACGCCCAGGCCATCGGTCTGGCACAGGTGACCTTTGACAGCCAGGGTCAGGTGACCGACTGCCAGGGCCACAACAGCCTGCTGGCCAGCCGCGACTTCTTCGCCGATGCGGCGCGCAAGCAAGCACTCGACGACGCCCGCAGCAAAGAGGCGAGCCAGTTTGTCGACAACCAGCCCAATCTGGTGACCGTGGATGAAGATCCGCGCCTGCGCGGCATCATCGACAGCCACTACAAACCGGCGCTGGAGAAAGCCTACGGCCCGGTGATCGGCACCATCCCCGAGCAGCTGCAAAATGCCCGTCGTCCCGGTGACAACGGCAGCGACAGCCACGGCTCAGATGTAGCGCCGCTGGTTGCCGAAGGGGAGTTCTACTGGGCCAATACCCCAGCAGTGCAAGCCCTGACCGGCGGCCCGGTCGATTTTTCTCTGGTTGCGGTGGGCGGCGTGCGCGCCGAGCTGCCGGCCGGCGAGTGGCGCGAGGGGGATAGCTCCCTCACCCTGCTGCCGTTCAAGAACCAGCTCGCGGTGCTAACCCTGACTGGCGCCGAGGTACGCGCCCTGCTGACCGAGACCATCACCGCCACCCTGCCCGCCAGCGCCCATGCCGGCAAGTTCCCCTATGGCGGCCACCTGCGTTACACCTTCCAGGAGACCAACGCAGGCAAAGCGGGCACCCTGACCCAATTGCAGCGCAAGACCGCAAGCGGCGAGTGGCAAGATCTGGTGGATAGCCAGCACTATCGGGTGGTGATGAACGCCTACAGCGCCAACGGCAACGATGGCTGGCAAGCACTGGCAAATGCCCAGCGTCAGAAGAGCGAGCGGGTCGATATCGCCAGCGTCAATGGCAAGCTGACCGCCTTCCCGGTGCTGAAAGTGGCACAAGACGGCGAGCTGCTCGGCGCCGTCTATGCCCCGGGCCAGCCACTCGATTGCAAAGCCAGCGGCGTGGATTGCGGCACCGATGCAGCGTCTTTCGTGGAGTATGTGCGCGATGCCCGTCCCACCCTGACCGCACTGGATGAAGAGACCGTCACCCTGCTGCGTACCAAATAACGACGGTAGTCAACCGGGCACAATCCATCGGTAAACTGAAACGGGCCTCTTGCAAGAGGCCCGTTTGCCCACAGTTAGCCACCCATTGGCCGCAATAATGCTGCAAATCCCGCCATAACATGCGCATTGGTTGAGTGATCGCCACTCGGCGGCTAGAATATTGCGTCCTATTGCCCTGGGTAGTGTGCCCACGGCAGCTGCGAGTGAAGACATCAAGCGTGACAAGCGAAATCAAACTGATCGTCGGACTGGGCAACCCCGGCCCGGAATATGCCAAGACCCGCCACAATGCGGGCGCCTGGTATGTGGAGCAACTGGCCCGCTGGCACAATGTCAGCCTGCGTGAAGAACCCAAGTTCTTCGGCCATACTGCCCGCATCCTGGTCGAGGGGCAGGATGTGCGGCTGCTCATCCCGAACACCTATATGAACCTCTCTGGCAAGGCGGTGGCCGCACTGGCGCGTTTTTATCAGATTGAGCCGGAAGCGATTCTGGTGGCCCATGATGAACTGGATCTGCCGCCAGGCATCGCCAAGTTCAAGCAGGGTGGTGGTCACGGTGGCCATAACGGCCTCAAGGACATCATCGCCAAGATGGGCAACAACAATAACTTCTTCCGGCTGCGTCTCGGGATCGGCCATCCCGGCAGCAAAGAGCAGGTGGCTGGCTTCGTCCTGACCAAGGCCCCCAGCAGTGAACAGAACCTGATCGACGCCGCGCTGGACGAGTCCCTGCGCGCCACCGACATCCTGTTCAAACAAGATATGACCAAGGCCATGAATCGCTTGCACAGCTTCAAGGCTGAAAAGGGTTAGGTCGGTTTGACCCTGTACGGGCATTGTGCCGGTACATGAGCAACGACCAGAACAAGCATGACATGGGCCGCCTGCGGGCGACCCCCAACAGCATCCATCAAGTAAGGTAACAATCCATGGGTTTTAAATGCGGTATCGTGGGCCTGCCCAATGTAGGCAAATCCACCCTGTTCAACGCGCTGACCAAGGCCGGTATCGAAGCCGCCAACTTCCCGTTCTGCACCATCGAGCCGAACACCGGTGTGGTGCCGATGCCGGATCCCCGCCTCGATCAGCTGGCTGCCATCATCAATCCGCAGCGCGTTGTGCCGACCACCATGGAATTCGTCGACATCGCCGGTCTGGTTGCCGGTGCCTCCAAGGGTGAAGGTCTGGGTAACCAGTTCCTGGCCAACATCCGTGAAACCGAAGCGATCGGCCACGTTGTGCGCTGCTTCGACGACGAGAACATCATTCATGTTGCTGGCAAGGTATCTCCCGCTGACGATATCGAAGTGATCAACACCGAGCTGGCCCTGTCGGATCTGGACGCCTGCGAGCGCGCCATTCACCGTCAGTCCAAGCGCGCCAAAGGCGGCGACAAGGATGCCAAGCTGGAAGTGGAAGTGCTTGAGAAGATCAAGGTCGCTCTGGAAAACGGCCAGATGATCCGCGGCATGAAGCTGGATAAGGAAGAGCTGGCCGCCGTGAGCCACCTCAACTTCCTGACCCTCAAACCCACCATGTATATCGCCAACGTGGCGGAAGATGGCTTCGAGAACAACCCCTATCTGGACAAGGTGCGTGAAATCGCCGCCGCCGAGAACGCGGTCGTGGTCGTGGTCTGCTGTGCCATCGAAGCGGACATCGCCGAACTGGACGATGAAGATCGCGCCGAGTTCATGGCTGACCTTGGCATCGAAGAGCCGGGCCTGAACCGCGTTATCCGCTCCGGCTACCAGCTGCTCAACCTGCAGACCTACTTCACCGCCGGTGTGAAAGAGGTACGCGCCTGGACTATTCCGGTCGGTGCCACTGCCCCGCAAGCGGCTGGCAAGATCCACACTGACTTTGAAAAAGGCTTTATTCGCGCCCAAACCATCGCCTTTGAAGACTTTATCAACTACAAGGGTGAGCAAGGCGCCAAGGAAGCGGGCAAGATGCGCGCTGAAGGGAAAGATTACATCGTCAAAGATGGCGATATCATGAACTTCCTGTTCAACGTCTAATCCCATGACAGGCCAGCATTTGCTGGCCTGTTTTTTATCTGCCATTGCCCGGGCAATCATGGCAATGTCTTAAAAAAAAGCAGATTGTTGGGCTTTTGCGCAACAGAGACCAATAACTGGTCAAACGCACTCAAATTGCGTTTTTCTGGCAAAAAAAGGGTTGACGCCCCAGAGCCAGATACGCATAATTCGGCCCGCACGGTGACGAGGTAACGACTCACCGGAAGCAAGGTTGGCTATGTAGCTCAGTTGGTTAGAGCATCGCACTCATAATGCGGGGGTCACAGGTTCGAATCCCGTCATAGCCACCATCTCTAGTTGGGGTATCGCCAAGCGGTAAGGCAGCGGGTTTTGATCTCGCCATCCCTAGGTTCGAATCCTAGTACCCCAGCCATTTTTAAAAGTTCTTTGCCAGTCTCGCGACTGTTGAGGAGCGCTGTTGGGGTATCGCCAAGCGGTAAGGCAGCGGGTTTTGATCTCGCCATCCCTAGGTTCGAATCCTAGTACCCCAGCCATTTTTAAAAGTTCTTTGCCAGTCTCATGACTGTTGAGGAGCGCTGTTGGGGTATCGCCAAGCGGTAAGGCAGCGGGTTTTGATCTCGCCATCCCTAGGTTCGAATCCTAGTACCCCAGCCATTTTTCTGTTCTCTTCCACATCAGTGGTCGATAACAAACGGCTATGTAGCTCAGTTGGTTAGAGCATCGCACTCATAATGCGGGGGTCACAGGTTCGAATCCCGTCATAGCCACCATTATTTCTGTTGGGGTATCGCCAAGCGGTAAGGCAGCGGGTTTTGATCTCGCCATCCCTAGGTTCGAATCCTAGTACCCCAGCCATTTTTCTGTTCTCTTCCACATCAGTGGTCGATAACAAACGGCTATGTAGCTCAGTTGGTTAGAGCATCGCACTCATAATGCGGGGGTCACAGGTTCGAATCCCGTCATAGCCACCATTAATATTGCGGAAGTGGCGAAATTGGTAGACGCACCAGATTTAGGTTCTGGCGCCCTAGGCGTGAGAGTTCGAGTCTCTCCTTCCGCACCATTAATAGCAGTACCAAACAGACCAGCTCACGCTGGTTTTTTTGTATCTGAAATTTGCCTCTCCCCAGTTTTTCTCTCGCGCCTCTATTAACCCAGCGCCACGTTAGTTCACGTTCACGTCCCTCTTCACTGATTCCGAGCACGCCTTGCCACTCTTGTCTCCTGGCCACAAAAAAGCGGCCCGCAGGCCGCTGGTGCACACATTCATCATCCCGGTTATCAGAACGGGAAGAACCAGGGGATCGCTACCACGCTCACCGCCATCACCAACAGGGTGAATGGCACCCCGATACGGATAAAGTCGGCGAACTTGTAGTTGCCCGGCCCCAGCACCAGGGTATTCACCGGTGACGAGACCGGCGTCATAAAAGCGGCCGAGGCGGCGATGGCAATGGTCATGGCAAACGGATAGGGCGAGACCCCCATCTGCTGCGCCGTGCCCAGCGCAATGGGCGCCATCAGCACTGCGGTGGCGGTGTTGGAGATAAAGAGCCCGATCACCGCGCAGAGGGCAAACAGGCTGGCCAGCATGACCCGCGGCCCCATCTCCCCTACCGCATTGATCAGACCACCGACGATCAGATCCACCCCGCCGGTTTTTTGCAGCGCCAGCGCAAAGGGGAGCATGCCGACGATGAGGATCAGGGTCGGCCAGTGGATCGACTTGTAGGCACTCTCCATATCGATGCAGCGAAACTTGCCCATCAGCAGACAGGCGATCAGCGCGGCAATCACGTTGGGCACAGGATCGGTCACCATCAGCAGGATCATCACTCCAAGACAAAAGAGGGCATGAATGGCCTGACTGCGGGCGGGGGCCATCTCGTCCACTTCGGCGGGCAGCCCCATCAGCAGAAAGTCGCGGCTATGGGTCTGCAACTGTCTGATGTGGCTCCAGTTTCCTACCACCAGCAGGGTGTCGCCCATCTGCAGCGGCTCATCCACCAGCTTGCCTGCCAGTGCCTCACCGTCGCGGCGCAGCCCCACCACGCTCAGACCATAGCTGGAGCGGAAGGTCACCTCACGCACGCTTTTACCCAGCAGCTTGGACTCGGGGATCAGCGACACCTCGGCCATCCCCACCTCCCGCGCCTGATCGGAGAAGTACTCCCCGCGCAGGATCATGGGTTCGAGCCGCGCCTCGGTGCAAAACGCCCGCACATCCACCTCGGGGTCTGACATGTCGATCAGCAGCACATCCTTGGCCTGAAATTCACTGATCCCCGACACCGGCACCATCACCCGGCGAAACTTGCGCCAGCGCTCCACCCCGATGACGTGGGCACCATAACGGGCGCGCAGTTGCAACTCATCCAGGGTATGACCAATCAGCGGGGAGTTAGGCCGCAGCGCCAGACGACGGGCCCGACCGGCCAATCGGTAGTCTCGGATCAGATCGCGCAGGGTGCGGCGCCCGGTCGGCTTGCCCTTGCCCTCTTCTCCCTCGCCCACCAAGGAGCCGCGCACCAGTAGCATGTAGAGGATGCCTAGCCCTAGGATCAGCACGCCCATCGGGGTGAAATCGAAGAACCCGAAACCATGTATGCCGTGGCGCATCAGTTCACTGTTGACCACCATATTGGGCGGTGTCGCCACCAGCGTCATCATGCCGCTGATCAGCCCGGCAAAGCCGAGGGGCATCATCAGGCGACCGGCGGGGATCCCCATCCGGTTCGCCACGCTCAGCACCACCGGGATAAAGATGGCCACCACCCCGGTGCTGCTCATCACAGCCCCCAGACTCGCCACCGCTACCATCAGCAACACCAGCAGCTTGGTCTCGCTGCTGCCCGCCACCTTCACCAGCGCATCCCCCACCTGATAAGCGATACCGGTGCGAACCAGCCCCTCACCCACCACAAACAGGGCGGCAATCAGAATGACGTTGGGATCGCTAAAGCCCGCCAGCGCCTCCGGCAGGGTGAGGGTGCCGCTCAGCACAAACAGGATGACCACACCCAGGGCCACCACATCCATGCGCACCTTGTTAGTCATGAAGAGATAGATGGCGCCAGCCAGCAGACAGAGCACCCAGACAAGCTCGGAATTCAATACAACCTCCTTTTATCACGTGATTCTCCTCCCGGAGAGTGGACTCTATCAGACCACAGCCACGGCGCTATCATCTTGCTACATATCAATAAAGTCCGGCCAGCGGGGGCACCATAACCCATCACTGCTGGAATAACCGGGCACCAGTGGTGATTTCTTTGATATGGGCCAAGCCCGGGGCGGACAAAAGTCCTGCCCCTCCTCCCCCTCACCCCTTAGAATGGCGCCCTCGCATACTAACCCTCATGCCCAAGGATCAGAAAATGAGCATATTCGAGCTGTTCAGCATCAATAACACGCTAGTGACCATACCGCTGGGTGGCGGCTATGCCATGTCATGGATTGAAGCCATCGGCACCCTGTTCGGGCTGGCCTGCATCTGGTTTGCCAGTCAGGAGAAAACCATCAACTACCTGTTTGGTCTGATCAACGTCAGCCTGTTTGCCATCATCTTCTTCCAGATCCAGCTCTACGGACTGTTGATGTTGCAGCTGTTCTTCTTCTGCGCCAACGTCTACGGCTGGTACGCCTGGACCCGCCCGGCCAACGATCAGGGGGATACCCTGCAGATCCGCTGGCTCAGCAAATCCAAACTGATGGTGACCGCCGCCGTGAGCGTGCTGGCCATCGCCCTGCTGACCCGCTATATCGACCCGGTCTTCGCCACCCTGGCGCGCACCTCGGTCTCCCTGCTCAACCTGTTTGGTGCCAACCTTGCCACCCCAGAGCCCTCCCCTGATGCCTTCCCGTTCTGGGATGCCAGCATGACGGTGCTCTCGGTGGTCGCGCAGATCCTGATGACCCGCAAATACGTGGAGAACTGGATCCTCTGGGTCGTCATCAACATCATCAGCATCGGTGTCTATGCCGCGCAGGGCGTCTACGCCATGTCGCTCGAATACCTGATCCTGCTGTTTATCGCCGCCAACGGCACCCGCCTCTGGGTGATTGCCGCCAAGCGCCAGCCACAAGGTCTGTAAGCCATGAGTCTGTTACCCCATCTCCAGTGCCGCCCCGACCAGATTGCCGAGCGGGTGGTGCTATGCGGCGACCCGGCCCGGGTCGATCGCATCGCCAGCCAGCTCGAGCAGTGTGAGGTGCTGGGGCAAAACCGGGAGTTTCGCCTCATCAACGGCCGCTATCAGGGGCTGCCCATCACGGTCTGCAGCACCGGCATCGGCGGCGCCTCGGCCGTCATAGCGCTGGAGGAGCTAGTGCAAGCCGGTGCCCACTCGCTTATTCGGGTCGGCTCCGCCGGTGCCCTGCAGCACGACATCGGGCTCGGCGACCTTATCGTGGTGGAAGGGGCGGTACGCAATGAGGGGGCCTCGCAGGCCTATCTGCCCGCCGAGTACCCCGCCTGCGCCGACATCTGGCTGCAGGCCGCCCTGCTCAATCAGGTAGCAACCAGCGGCCAACCTCATTGGCACGGATTGGTACGCTCCCACGACAGCTTCTATCGGGATGATGAGCAGGAGGTGTGCCGCTACTGGCATGCCCGTGGTGTGCTGGGCGCCGATATGGAGACCGCCACCCTGTTGACCGTGGGGCGCCTGCGCAAGGTGCGGGTTGCCGCCGTGCTCTGCAACGTGGTGCTGTTCGAGCAGGATGTGCAACAAGGGGTAGCGGATTACGCCAGCGCCGAACAGGCGATGATGGCCGGTGAGCAGCAAGCCATCGCCGCCGCCCTCCACGCTCTGGTGCAATAAACCGCAAACCGTTAATCACGGCACATTCAACAGGAGGCGGGCTGGTATCCGGCCCGCACTCTTGCTAGCCTCATGGCCCTCGTCATCCGGTACGACAGGTACGTCATGCAGCAACAGCCCTACCCCCTCGGCCGTTTTCACGCCGAACTCCAGCAGCTTGAACCCCGCTTTGCCGCGGCGCTCGACACCTGCACCCTGTTTCTGCGTCGCTACCTGCCGGGCGAATTGATCATGCGGCAGGGGGAGCAGAGCGAGCAGCTCTATCTGGTCGAACGTGGCCGGGTCTCCCTCAACAGCACGGTACACTCTGGCCGTCGCTTCCAGCTTGGCGAAATTGAGTGCCACAGCCAAATCTTCGGCGAGATGGAGTTCTTCAGCGCCACCCCGGTACAGTGGAACGTGGTGGCCGAGACCGAGCTGGATGCCCGAGTCATCTGCGCCAACAAGCTGGCCCAGCGGCTGCTGGCAGAACCTGAGTTGACCCTCTTCTTCGCTGCGGCGCTTGCCAGCGACTATCTCGATACCCTGGAGATCACCACCAGCCGGCTACTCCACCCCATTGCCTACAACATCGCCTATGAGCTATGGCGAGAACGCCAGCGCACCCCCATGCTGGGATCACGCAAGCGGGCCCACGAGGCGGCCCGCTTCGGCACCACCGAGCGGGTCTACCGCCGCGCCCTCAAGGAGCTGGTCGAACAGGGCATAGTTGCCGACGGCAGCGACGGCCCTGTTATCGCCGATCTGGCCAGGCTGCGCGCCTATCTCGATCTTTGATTTCAATTCACCTCATTTCGATTCACCCTGTCAGGAGTCACCATGTCTGCCCATCCCTATCCCGAATTCACCTTCTTCAGCCGCTTCGTTGCCGATATTCAGGCGGGCCGCAAGACCATCACCATCCGCGACGAGAGCGAGGCCAACTGGCAGCCCGGCCAGCGGCTGGCCCTGTTCACCAACCCGGAGCACCAGCCCTTTGGCACCATAGAAGTGCTCTCCGTCAACGCAGTGGCCTTCGATGAACTGAATGAGGAGCACGCCCGTCAGGAGAACATGACCCTCCCCGAACTCAAACAGGTGATCCGCGATATCTACCCCGCTCTGCCGCCGCTCTATGTGATTGAATTCAAACTGATTGCCTGAGCCGGATTTGGCCTTTGCCGAGCGATGTGTTAATAGTGTCCTCTTTTGAATCAGGGAGGTGACCCGAGTGTTTGAGATAGCGAGCCTGAAAGAGGGGATGATGCACGGGGTCGAGCTGTTCCAGCTGCTGCTGGAGATCATCTCCATCGCCTGTGTGGTGATAGGGCTTGGCAAAACCCTCTGGCTAGCGGCGCGGGTGCGGGATCACCAGCCCGGATTTCCGCGCATTCGCCTCTGCTTTGGCAGCTGGCTCATTCTGGCGCTGGAGTTTCAGCTCGCCGCAGACATCCTGGCCACCACGGTCGCGCCGAGCAAGGAGGAGCTGATCCGCCTCGCCATCATCGCGGTGATCCGCACCTTCCTGAACTACTTCCTCGGCAAGGAGCTGGAAGCACAGACCGAACGCCAGCAGGAGCAGCGCAGCGAGCAGGCCAAGGCTGCTCAATAACCGGTATTCCTGCATAGCATCAGCGCTAAGTGCCGTGCCATCCCGACCACAGCCGTGGCCCGGGATGGCACCTTTGTGACCCTCCCCTCACTTTTGGCGATCAGTCAACAATGGAACCCTTTTCAAGGTTTCCTCAGCCCTGTTGACTGCCCGTTCATCTGCGTAAGATAGGAAATCTCTTCCCCCAATCGGCCAAGCTGATGAACCCGCATACCCTCCACACGCCCGATATCGACCTCGAGAGCTGCGTCATCTACCAGATCTACCCCATGAGTTTTCAGGACAGCGATGGCGACGGCATGGGCGATATCAACGGCATCCGTCAGCGTCTCGGTTATCTGGCCACCCTCGGGGTCGATATGCTCTGGCTCACCCCCATCTATCGCTCCCCCAAGCGGGACAACGGCTATGACGTGGCGGACTACCGTGCCATCGACCCCGCCTTCGGCACCCTGACCGAGATGGAGCAGCTGATAGCCGAAGCGGCCGCTCACGGCATCGGTATCATGATGGATATCGTCGCCAACCACACCTCCATCGAGCATGAGTGGTTTATGAAGGCACTGGCCGGCGACTCGCGCTATCAGGAGTACTACGTATTTCGCGATCAAGCCTTTGTCGATGCTCACCCCATTACCTCGATTTTTGGCGGTAGCGGCTGGCAGTATGTGCCAGCGCTTGATCGCTACTACCTGCACAACTTCGATCCCAGTCAGGCCGATCTGGACTGGGATAACCCGGCGGTGCGTGCCGAGATGGCAGAGGTGATCAACTTCTGGCTGGGCAAAGGGATCAAGGGATTTCGCTTCGATGTGATAGACATGGTGAGCAAGGAGTGGGACCGGCTTGCCATGAGCAATGGCCCGCGTCTGCACGACTATATTCGCGAGCTCAATACTGCCAGCTTCGGCGGCAAGGGGATCATCACGGTGGGGGAGACCTGGGGGGCCGATCTCGCCCATATGCAGAACTATTCGAACCACGATGGCAGCGAGTTCAGCATGGTGTTCAACTTCGAGCATCTGGGGCTGGGCAGTGACAAGTGGTCATCCCGCTTTGATCCCCTCGCCTTCAAGCGAGCCATGGCCCGCCACCAGCAAGGGCTACACGGGCGTGGCTGGAACAGCCTGTTTCTCGGCAACCACGACCTGCCTCGCGCCGTCTCCCGCTTTGGCGATGACAGGCCAGAGTGGCGGGAAACCAGCGCCAGGCTGTGGGCCATGGTGCTGTACCTGATGCAGGGCACTCCCTTCATCTATCAGGGGGAGGAGCTCGCCATGACCAACCGCCACTGGCAGCCGGGCGAGCTGCGCGATGTGGAGGCCATCAACTATCGCGCCAGCCAGTCAGGGCTGGATCCTGCCGAGCTGAGTCGGCGGCTCGATGCCATCGGCCGCGACAACGCCCGCACCCCGATGCAGTGGGACGGCGGCCCCCACGCCGGTTTCAGCACGGCCACGCCCTGGATTGCCCTCAACGCCAACCACATTGAAATCAACGCCGCCGAGCAGTTGATCCGCCCCGACTCGCCGTTTCACTGTTATCGCCAGCTCATCGCCCTGCGCAAGGCTCACCCTGTCGTTCGCCACGGCAATTTCGATCTGCTGGATGGGGATGACCCCGAGCGCATCAGCTATCGCCGCCACTGGCAGGATCCGGCCAGCGGAGAGCGGCACACCCTGCTGCTGCTCGCCAATCTCACGGCGAACCCCTTGCCGATGCCCCACTTCGACAAGGTGGCAGACGAGATGCGGTTGCTGCTGGCCAATTACCCAAGCGAACCGATGCAGCTCTTCGCCCCTTATCAGTGCGCCATCTGGCTGCAAGTGGATCAGGGTTAACCCCGTGCTGACGGGCCATACCAATGGCCCGTCAGCCACCTCCCGTTGGCTGTCAGCAGAAAATCATGCACCCACGCAGCGGGATTAAATTAACCACTGTTACTGACTTATTAATTGATTATTTATCCCGTTTGATACGCTCTCATTGCCCCTCTTACTATGCCAGCGACCTATCCATTGCCGATGCAACTATCGGCCTTCAAACTGGCATAGCAAAGTGGAAAACACATGATCACCACAGACGGGAATAACGCAGTCGCCTCGGTGGCGTACCGCACCAGCGAAGTCATCGCCATCTACCCCATCACCCCCAGCTCGGCCATGGCTGAGCAGTCGTCGGCCTGGTCGAGCGAGCGGGGCAAGAACCTTTGGGGGGATGTCCCCCGGGTTGTCGAGATGCAGTCGGAAGGTGGCGCCATTGCCGCCGTCCACGGCGCCCTGCAGACCGGCGCGCTGGCGACCTCGTTTACCTCGTCGCAGGGGTTGCTGCTGATGATCCCCAACCTCTACAAGCTGGCGGGTCAGCTCATTCCCTTCGTACTGCATGTGGCAGCGCGTACCGTGGCGACCCACGCGCTATCGATCTTTGGGGATCACTCGGACGTGATGGCGGTGCGCCAGACCGGCTGTGCCATGCTCTGTGCCAGCAATGTGCAGGAGGCGCAGGACTTTGCCCTGATCTCCCAGATAGCGAGCCTCAACAGCCGCCTCCCCTTTATCCACTTCTTCGACGGCTTTCGTACCTCTCACGAGATCGCCAAGATAGCGCCGCTCGCTGATGACACCCTGCGCGCCCTGCTGCCCGCAGATGCCATCCGTGCTCATCGTGACCGGGCGCTCACCCCCGACAAACCGGTCATTCGCGGCACCGCGGCCAACCCGGACACCTACTTCCAGTGCCGGGAGGCAAGCAACCCCTGGTATGACGCCGCCTATGGCCATGTGAGCGAGGCGATGCAGGCTTTTGGCGAACAGACCGGCCGCCACTACCGGCCGTTTGAATATGTCGGCCACCCGCAGGCGGAGCGGATTGTGGTGCTGATGGGCTCAGCCATCGGCACCTGTGAAGAGGTGATCGATCGCCTGCTGGCCCAAGGGGAGAAGGTGGGGCTGGTGAAGGTACGGCTGTTCCGTCCCTTCTCGGCCGAGCATCTGCTGGCCGCGATTCCCGAGAGTGCCCGCACCATCGCCGTGCTGGATCGCACCAAGGAGCCGGGCGCACAGGCCGAGCCCCTCTATCTCGATGTGATGACGGCGCTGGCCGAAGCGGTCAGCCGGGGCGAGCGGGCAAGCCTGCCGCGAGTGATTGGGGGTCGCTACGGCCTCTCCTCCAAAGAGTTCGGCCCCGCCTGCGCGCTGGCGGTGTTTGTCGAGCTGGCGCAAGAGCCCCCCCGCCCGCGCTTTACCGTCGGCATCTTCGATGACATCACAGGTCTCTCACTGCCGCTGCCCGCGCTGAATTCACAAAGCCCCATCAACGGCCAGCAACACAAGCTGGAAGCGCTCTTCTACGGCCTTGGCAGCGACGGCACCGTCTCGGCGGCCAAGAACAGCATCAAGATCCTCGGCAACCACACCGACCTCTATCCGCAGGGCTATTTCGTCTACGACTCCAAGAAGGCGGGCGGCCTCACCGTCTCTCACCTGCGGGTGGGCGAGCGGCCGCTGCAATCGGCCTATCTGGTGGAAGAGGCGGACTTTATCGGCTGCCATCAGTGGCAGTTTGTCGACAAGTACCGGATGGCGGAGCGCTTGAAGGCGGGCGGCATCTTCCTGCTTAACACCCCCTACAGCGAAGCGGATATCTGGCAACGTCTCCCCAGCGAGGTGCAGCATGCCCTGCGCGAGAAAGAGGCGCGCTTCTACATCATCAACGCCGCCAAAATTGCCCGCGACTGCCAGCTCGGCAACCGCATCAATACCGTGATGCAGATGGCCTTCTTCCAGCTCAGCGCCATCATTCCCCCCGCAGAGGCGACCAGCCTGCTGAAGCAGGCCATCGCCACCAGCTATGGCAGCAAGGGGCAGACACTGGTCGAGCGCAACTGGCAGGCACTGGAGGCAACCTGCGCCGCCCTGACCCGAGTGCCGCTGGGTGAGCTGGATCCCGCCTGCCGCCCCCGCCTACCGGTGGTTTCGGCCAAGGCCCCCGACTTTGTCCAGACCGTCACCGCCGCCATGCTGGCAGGGCTGGGTGACAGCCTGCCGGTCTCCGCCTTCCCGCCGGATGGCACCTGGCCGGTCGGCACCACCCGCTGGGAGAAGCGCAACATCGCCAAGGAGATCCCCATCTGGGAGGCGGAGCTCTGTACCCAGTGCAACTACTGCGTCGCCGCCTGTCCCCACTCGGCCATTCGCGCCAAGGTGGTAGAACCGGATGCGCTGGCCGATGCCCCCGCCACTCTCGATGCGCTGGATGTGAAATCCCGCGACATGCGCGGCCAGCAGTACGTGCTGCAGGTGGCGCCGGAGGATTGCACCGGCTGCAACCTCTGCGTCGAGGTGTGCCCGGCCAAGGATCGCAGCAACCCGGATCGCAAGGCGATCAATATGGCTTCACGCCTCGATCACCTCGACGAGCAGAAGGCCAACTACGACTTCTTCCTCGATCTGCCAGAGCGCAGCGCCGAGCAGCTGGAGCGCATCGATATTCGCACCTCCCAGCTCATCTCGCCGCTATTTGAATACTCCGGCGCCTGCTCCGGCTGTGGCGAGACTCCCTACATCAAGCTGCTGACCCAGCTCTATGGCGATCGGCTGCTGATTGCCAACGCCACCGGCTGCTCGTCCATTTATGGCGGCAACCTGCCTACCACCCCCTACACCACCAACGCCGACGGGCGCGGGCCAGCCTGGGCCAACTCGCTGTTTGAAGACAACGCCGAGTTCGGACTGGGCTTCCGTCTTACCGTCGATCAGCACAGGGAGCGGGTGCGCCGTCTGCTGGCGAGCCTGGGCGACACCATACCGGCAACGTTGCACGAGGCGCTCGGCGATGCCACCCTGCCGGTTTCCGAGCAGCGGGCCCATATCCAGCAGTTGCGGGAGCAGCTGCAAGAGAGCAAGACTCCGGAGGCCCTTGAGCTGGCTCGCGATGCGGACTATCTGGTGGAAAAATCGGTCTGGCTCATCGGCGGCGATGGCTGGGCCTACGACATCGGCTTTGGCGGGCTCGACCATGTGCTGAGTCTGGGGGAGAACATCAATGTGCTGGTGCTCGACACCCAGTGCTACTCCAACACCGGCGGCCAGCAATCGAAGGCAACCCCGCTTGGTGCCATCACCAAGTTTGGCGAGCAGGGCAAACGCAAGGCGCGCAAGGATCTCGGGGCCAGCGTGATGATGTATGGCCACGTCTATGTGGCGCAGATCTCCCTCGGGGCCCAGATGAACCAGACGGTGAAGGCGATTCAGGAGGCGGAAGCCTATCCGGGCCCCTCGCTCATCATCGCCTACAGCCCCTGCGAGGAGCACGGCTACGACATGGCCGAGAGCCATGAGCAGATGAAACAGCTGACCGCCACCGGCTTCTGGCCCCTCTACCGCTTCGATCCGCGCCGCGCTGACGAGGGCAAACTGCCGCTGGCGCTCGACTCGCGGGCACCCAATACCTCACTGGCCGAGACCTTGCGCCACGAGCCCCGCTTCCAGCGGCTGGAGCGCCAGCTGCCTGAGGTGGCCAGCCAGCTCTATGAAGAGGCAGAGCAGGAGGCTAATCGCCGCTTCGCCTGGCTGAGCCAGCTGGCAGGCAAGGAGAGTCCGGCGCAGGAGTAACTCGCGCATGGCTTGATGGCAACAGCCACGCTATTCGCCAAATAACAATCAGGGCTCCCCGCGGGGAGCCCTGATGCTAGCTATGGTGAGCTAATGTCGGCACAGGCCAAATCAGGCGCTGATGGAGGCCAGCTCATGGCGCTTCAACGCCAGCAATGTGATGAGCAGCGCCAGCGTGGCGATCAATGCCATGCCGATATAGGTCGCGCTGAAGCCCGGGGCCAGCAGATCGGGGGCGAGCCGGCTCAGATCGCCACCGCTGCCAGCTGGCAGGCGCAAGTGAAACAGCATGGAGCAGATAGCCACGCCGACGGCACCGCCAAGCTCCCGCCCGAAGTTGAACAGCGACATGCCGATGCCGCGATCTTCCCGTGGCAGGGCATTCTGTACCACCACTGAGAGGGCGGGCAGCACCAGACCGAGACCAATACCGGCAAACCCTAGGGCCAGCTTGACCCAGGCATCGAAGTGGATCTGCCAGAGCGCCACCGCCGCGAGGCCAAAGCCCACCGCGACAAAGCTCTTGTAGTGACCGGTACGGCCTATCAACTTGCCGCCGACAAAGGCGCCAGCGGTGATGCAGATCATGAAGATCACCATGCTCATCCCGCTCTCGCTGGCGCTCAACCCCTTCTGCCACTGCATCTGCAACGGCAGATAGACCAGCACGGCAAACATCAGCAACTGGGAGAGCATCACCAGCAGCACGCTCACCAGATAACCGGGCAGCCGTGCCAGATGAGCAGGCAATATGGGGTCGTGGGCACGCCGCTCAATCAGAATGAGCAGCAGCAGTGCCACGCCCAGCGCCACCGAAAGCCAGACGTCAGGCAGCGCCGCCTCCGGCGAGAGCAGCAACAGGGTGAGCGTGGTGACAGTAATCAGCAGACCCGCCCCTTTCCAGTCGAAGCGACTGTGGCGACGTACGTTGAGCTGCTTGAGGTTGCGGTTGATGAGAAAGACCGCCAGCGCACCGAGCGGCAGGTTGATCCAGAAGATCCAGCGCCAGCTGAGCTGCTCGGTGAAATAGCCGCCAAGCAAGGGGCCAGCGATGCTGGAGACCGCATAGACCGCCGAGATGTAGCCCTGATACTTGCCCACCTCCCGCGGCGGTATGGTATCGGCAATCACGGTAAACGCGAGGGCAATCAGACCGCCGCCCCCTAGCCCTTGCAGCACCCGCGCTGCCAGCAAGGTCGGCAGATCCTGGGAGAGGGCGCAGGCCACCGAGCCCGCCAGAAACAGGCCGATACCGATATTGAGCATCCGCACCCGGCCAAAGAGATCGCTCAGCTTGCCGTAGAGGGGCAGCACGGCGGTGGCCGCCAGCAGATAGGCGGTGACCACCCAGGTGAGGGCGGCACCGGCGTGCAACTCGGCGCCAATCATGGGCAGCGGGGTGGTGACTATGCTCTTTTCCAGTGAACCGAGCGCAATCACCAGCGCCACACTGGAGAAGATGGTTTTGGGGGATATTTTCGAGGTCATAAGCGGACTCGCTGATCTGATATGCCAAAGTATCCGGCAATGAACGGATTATTGTCTCACAAATCAGCAAGAGATAGAAAAAACGGCGGCCACAATCTGCCCAACCATGAGGACGATCCCACAAAACGCCGACCGTTTCTGCTAGCCTGCTCTATTTGATTCGAGGAGCCCCCATGAGCGAGCGTGAGCAGTACGGGTTTGATCACTACGATGCCCTGATTTTCGATATGGATGGCACTTTGGTAGATTCCATGCCCCTCCATCTGGATGCGTGGGAGCTTACCTGCGCCGAGTTCGGCATCCCCTTCGAGCGGGATCAGCTCTATCAGTACGGCGGCATTCCCACCCGCAAGATCATCGCCATGCTGGCCGAGCAGCAGGGGGTGACGGTGGATGTCGAGGCTTTTACCCGTCGCAAGATTGCCCTCTATATGGAACATATCGACAAGGTCAGCGTCTTTCCCAAGATGTGGGAGCTGGTCAGGCACTATCACGGCAAGGTCAAGATGGGGATTGGCACCGGCTCACCGCGCAATCAGGCGGACTCCATCCTGAAAAGCACCGGGCTCGATGCCTATCTCTCTGTGGTGGTCAGTGCCGATGATGTCACCAACCACAAACCGCATCCCGACACCTTCTTGCAGGTGGCCGAACTGCTCGGCGCCAATCCCGCCAACTGTCTGGTGTTTGAAGATACCCGGATCGGGCTTGAGGCAGGCAAGGCGGCAGGAATGGATACCGTGCTGGTCATCGAAGGTGACCTGCACCCACGCTAAACGGCTCAGGGGCAAGCAGGCAAACCGATAAAATGGTGCCATCACAGTGGCACCATTTTTTATTCAGGTGAGCATGGCGGTAGCGTCAGTGCCCGGACAGAGTTGCGATCACCGCCGGAATGGTGGCAACCGCCAGACAAAGGGCGTTGGCGTTGGCCTCATCCTGTAGTGCCTGATGAGTGCGAAGCAGCTCAAGAGCTTCGGCCGGGGTATCTGCAAAGGTGGGGGCGGCGATGGCGGCAAATCCCTGTTCGACCAGTTGACGACGCTCATCGCTATAGCTGGGTGCATTGGCATCTAGATAGGTAAGCGCCTGACCCTGCTTGAAAAAGTGATAGTTAGGCATCGATTGGCCCCGCAAAAATAAAGCGCCATTCTACTCCTTTTTGCTCCGCCGCCAGCGTCAATCTGTGACGTATCAAGTGATCTCGTTCACATTTTTATCAACAAATTTCCACCTGTTAGGTGCCGTCCAAATCCCCTCTTCGCGCGGCGTCAGACAACACCCGATACCGTCACTCTGCGCCAAACAAAACGCCTCCACAAAGGAGGCGTTGCGACTGAAACAGGGTGGCTCCCGTTACATGGCATTCGTCGATTCGAAGATCTTGTCCGCCGAGGCCTCGACGAAGCCCGGATAGAGCACACCATCGGCCTGCGGATAGCGCAGGGCAAACTCGTAGAAGCAGCTCGGGATGGTACGCACCCCATCGCTGAACGGCACCTCGGCTTTGTCCGCCATGGTGGAGGATTGCTCCAGCATCACCTGCGGATCCCCCTTCACCTCGCCACCCACGCTGTTGAGCACAAAACCCGCCGCCTTGAGCGCCGCATTGACCTGATGGATGGTGTCAAAATCCTTCAATTTGTTGATATTGACCGTGAAGTGGTTGGCACGATAGCCCCATGCTGCCATCCATGCCGCGTACTCGCTCTCCGCCAGCAGGGTCTGATAATCGGCATAGGAGACCTGCCAGGGGGCACCGGTGTAGAGAAATGCCGGGGTATCGGTCAGATGATCGGGTACCTGATCCGCCAGCTTGTGGATGATGGCCTGCGCCGCTGGGGAGAGTTCTTCCACCTTCAGCTCGCTGATAAACACCTTGGGAGCGTCCGGATCCTGATGTTCAAAGTGCTTGGCGTAGAGCTTCTTGGCCTTGAAGACGTACTCGCCCTTCTGCTCGTAACCGAGTGCCAGAAAGTGGGCGGCCAGCTTCTCCAGCCCCAGCTTGGGCAGGTTGTAGGTACGAAACGCCACGTGATCGTTGACGATGGGCTCACCGCCCCCCAGCAGGGTGTGCACCTTGAGGGCGCTCGGGGTCACCTTGATGTAGTTGTCCCACAGATGGCTGAACAGGGTGTCGATATCCTTTTGCATCTCTCTTTCCTTTGATTGCGGGTACAGATGGGGGCACCGCTGGATGCCCCATGTCGTTATTAGAAGCGCAGGCCGGGCGACAGTTGATCCGGCATGGCGGCTTTGCTGTCTTCGACAGAGGCAACCGGGGATATGACACAGTAGTCGGCGGCGTTGAGCCATCTCTGCTGCATTGGCATCCCCGTTTGCTCTTAAAACGTCAAGCCAGGAGACAGCTGCTCCGGCATGGCGGCCTTGCTGTCTTCGACAGAGGCAACTGGATACGCACAGTAGTCAGCAGCGTAGTAGGCGCTCGCTCTGTGGTTGCCGGAAGCACCGATACCACCAAACGGCGCGGCACTGGAGGCACCGGTGATAGGCTTGTTCCAGTTGACGATACCGGCGCGGATCCGCTTGAAGAAGTGGTGCCAGTCCGCCTCCTTGTCCCCCAGCAGACCGGCCGAAAGACCATAACGGGTAGCATTGCCCTGATCGATGGCAGCATCGAAATCATCGTAACGAATGAGTTGCAGCAGCGGGCCGAAGTACTCTTCGTCAGGCAGCGCGCTCACTGAGGTCACGTCGATAATGCCCGGGGAGACAAAGCCGGTACCCGCTTCCAGGTGCTTGAGGGGAAGCAGGCTCTCGCCACCGAGGCGCTGCAGGTTGGCTTGTGCTTCGACTATGCCAATCGCAGCCTTCTCGCTTATCATCGACCCCATGAAAGGCTGCTCGGCGGCGTCATAGAGGCCGACCTTGATCTGGCCGACCACCTCGATCAGTCGCTTGACCAGGGCATCGCCCCGCTCGCCACGCTCGACAAACAGACGGCGAGAGCACGTACAGCGCTGACCGGAAGTGATGAACGCCGACTGGACGATGGCATGGACAGCGCCGTCGATGTCGCTCACATCTTTCACAATTAGCGGGTTGTTGCCGCCCATCTCCAGCGCCAAAATTTTTCCCGGCTGACCGGCAAACTGCTGATGGAGGAAATGACCGGTGCGGGAAGAACCAGTAAAGAAGAGGCCGTCGATGTCGGGATTGCCCGCCAGCGCCTTGCCAGTCTCGACCTCCCCTTGCACCAGATTGAGCACCCCCTTGGGCAATCCGGCCTCCTGCCACACCTTGACCATGGCCTCGGCCACCATGGGGGTCAGCTCGGAGGGTTTGAACACCACGGCGTTACCCGCAATCAGCGCCGGGACTATATGGCCGTTGGGCAGATGACCCGGGAAGTTGTAAGGGCCGAACACCGCCACCACACCGTGGGGCTTGTGACGGACAAACGCCTTGGCGCCCGGCATGGCATTTTCAACGGTGCCGGTACGCTCGTCATGGGCACGGATGGAGATAGCAATCTTGCCCTGCATGGCGACTACTTCGGTACGGGTCTCCCACAGCGGTTTGCCTGTTTCGCGGGCGATGGTCAGGGCCAGCGCCTCTTTCTGCTCGCCAAGCAGGTCGGCATAACGACGCACTATGGCCAGACGATCCTCAAGGCTCATGTCCGCCCAGTGGTAGAAGGCGGCACGGGCGGCCTTGACGGCGGCATCCACCTGCGCCGCACTGGCGGCAGCCCCCTGCCAGATCACCTCGTTCTTGGCTGGATCCTTTGACTCGAACGGCTTGCCTTCACCGGCAAGCCACTGACCGTCGATAAATTGCACTAACTGGCTCATCCATTCACTCCCTGTCGCTGGCAGGCAGCCTCGGCTGCCTGTCTGATAATCGGTTTGCTTGTCCTGCTTGTCTCAGTCGAGGTCAACCACCCGCACCATGTCGCCATCCTGCACCTTAAGTGCCGCCGCCATCTTGGGCGGAATGATGGCTTCGTGCTTGTCGAGATCGACCCGGATATTGCCGTAGCAGGCGCGGTAATGCTCGAAACGGCTGTTGCAGATAAGGTGGGTCTTGCCACCGATGGGCTCGCCCACCAGCACCCGCAGCTTCTTGCTGCGGCGCACGCTGCGAATATTCTTCACGTCGCACTCGACGGTGGGGCCCGCATCGAAAATATCGACGTAACCACGGTTCACGAAGCCCTCGTCCTGCAGCATCTTGATGGCCGGGCGGGTCTTCTCATGGGTCTGGCCGATAACGGCCCGCGCCTCTTTGCTCAGCAAATTGACGTAGATGGGGTACTTGGGCATCAGTTCGGCGATAAAACGCTTCTTGCCGATGCCGGTCAGATAGTCGACGGTAGGAAAATCCATCGAGAAGAAATGGGTTTGCAGCCACTCGTAGAAGGGGCTGTGACCGTTGGCATCGGAGACGCCGCGCATCTCGGCGAAGACGGTCTCGTCAAACAGCTCGGGGTGCTCGGCCATAAACAGAAAGCGGTGCTTGGAGAGCAGGCGGCCGTTGAGCCCCTCGCGGGCACATTCGCGCAAGAACAGGGTGCAGAGCTCGGAGTTGCCGGTGTAGTCGTTGGAGAGGGTCAGGGTTTCAACGACGTTGTAGATGCCGAGCTTGGGAGAAGAGTGCACCACCTTGCCGATATGGTAGTTGTAAAACGGCTGGGAGAGGCCAACCGCGGCATCGATGGCACAGGTGCCCACCATCTCGCCAGTCTCCAGATCCTCGGCCACGAAGAAGTAGAGGCAGTCCCCCTTGCCGGCGGGCTTGTCGGAAAAAGTCTGGGTAGAGGCGTCAATCTTGCGCTGCAGCAGCTCATCGTTGACGGGCAACGAGGTCATGCCAGTGCCGGACTCGATGGCGCAGGTCTTGAGCCCGGCAAAATCTTTTTGCTCGATGGGACGGATAACCAACATAAATGACAACTCCCTTTCATTGACGACAGGTGGGGTCCCGGCTCCTGCCGGGAGAGCTCCCCACCTCAATTTGGAATCAGGCGTTAACCACCTGGGCAACCGCCTTCTCGAAGCGGGCCAACCCTTCCTTGATGTCCGCTTCCGGGATCACCAGTGAAGGGGCAAAACGAACCACGTTGGTACCAGCCACCAGTGCCATCAGCCCCTGATCGATGGAGGCCAGCAGGAAGTCACGGGAACGCCCCTTGTAGGCATCGCTCAGGGCCGCGCCCAGCAGCAGACCCTTGCCGCGGATCTCGCTGAAGCAGTGGTATTTGGCATTGATGGCTTCAAGACCATCGCGGAACAGCTGTTCGCGCTGCTTGATGCCAGCCAGCACCTCCGGAGTATTGATCACGTCGATCACCGCCTCGGCGACCGCACAGGCCAGCGGGTTGCCGCCGTAGGTAGAGCCGTGAGTGCCCACTTTCAGGTAAGAGGCGATTTCGTTGGTAGTCAGCATGGCGCCGATGGGGAAACCGCCACCCAGCGCCTTGGCGCTGGTGAGGATGTCCGGCGTGACGCCCAGACCCATATAGGCATAGAGATCACCGGTCCGGCCAACCCCTGACTGCACTTCGTCATACACCAGCAAGGCATTGTGTTTGTCGCACAGCTCGCGCACCCCTTTGGCAAACTCGTCGGTAGGACGAATGATGCCCCCCTCCCCTTGCAACGGCTCCATCACCACGGCGCAGGTGTTGTCGGAGATCACCTCGGCCAGCGCCGCCAGATCGTTGTAGGGAACATGGGTAATGTCACCGGGCTTGGGACCGAAGCCATCTGAGTAGGCAGCCTGGCCACCGACGCTGACGGTAAAGAAGGTACGACCGTGGAAGCCCTGATTGAAGGCGATGATCTGGGTCTTCTGCTCGCCAAACTTCTCGATGGCATAGCGGCGTGCCAGCTTGAGGGCAGCCTCGTTTGCTTCGGCGCCGGAATTGCAGAAGTAGACCTTGTCGGCGAAGGTGGCGGCGACCAGCTTCTTGGCCAGACGCAGGGCCGGCTCGTTGGTCATGACGTTGGAGAGGTGCCACAGCTTCTCGCCCTGGGTTTTCAGGGCCTCGACCAGCTTGGGATGACAGTGACCCAAACCGTTGACGGCGATGCCACCGGCGAAGTCGACATACTCGCGCCCTTCCTGATCCCAGACACGTGACCCTTCACCACGCACCGGGATGATCTTGGCGGGCGCATAGTTGGGAACCATCACTTCATCAAACACTTCACGTGTCACTGCCAACAACTCTGACATATAGCTCTCCTTCGATTCGGCGACAGAATAATCCACCGCCCAAAAGTTAAATCCGTGTAAACGCGACGGGATTATCACAGAAATAAAGTAAAAAGTCTGTAACAAGACGGCCTATAAGGAACAATGTTCGATTGCTCTTGAGATTTTAGGCAACCGCATTGCATAACGACTCAGGGGGGCTTGGCAAGAGATAATTTGGGCAGGAGAGGGGGTGAATAAAGTGTCAGGGAAATTTTTTTTGCCTTCTCTCGAACTTGAGGAGGCGATCACAACTTTTTTATGAACGCGCCAGAAAGTTGGCCAGCAACTGATGGCCCTGCTCGCTCAAAATACTCTCCGGATGGAACTGAACACCCTCGACAGGGAGCGTCTTGTGGCGCAGCCCCATGATCTCGTCAAACGAGCCATCGGCATGCTCGCTCCAGGCGGTGACCTCGAAGCAGTCGGGCAGCGTATCGCGCTCCACCACCAGTGAATGGTAACGGGTCACCCTCAGCGGGTTGTTGAGCCCCTTGAACACCCCCTCATTGCGATGGCGGATAAGCGAGGTTTTGCCGTGCATTACCTGACGGGCACGCACTACGCGGGCGCCGAAGGCCTGCGCCAGCGACTGATGACCGAGACAGACGCCGAGAATGGGCAGCTTGCCAGCGAAGTGGCTGATGGCATCGAGAGAGATCCCCGCCTCATTGGGCGTACAGGGACCGGGAGAGATCACCAGAAAACGGGGGGAGAGCTGCGCTATGGCATCGAGCGTCAGTTCATCATTGCGCTTGACCACAACCTCTTGCCCCAGGGCGCCGAAATATTGCACCAGGTTCCAGGTAAAAGAGTCGTAGTTATCGATCAACAACAGCATGAGATAACCAACAGCGGAGAATTAACGATCGAGATAACGACCCTGTTCCATTTCCCGTTCACGCTGACACTCGGCCAGATAGATGGCGGCAGCAACGGCAGGGGTTTTATGGTGCTTGTCGATGGCATTGGAGACCATCAACTGCAGAGTATTGAGGTTTTTCGCCTTGCGAAATTTACGTAGCCAGTGACCTTTGTCACTCAGCTCTTCAGCAGAAATAGTTGGTTGAACAGGCATGCTTTCTCTTGGGGATATTACCCAGGTTGAAATAAAGAAATTAAACAAAATTGCCGGGCAGAAAATAAAGAAAGCCAGGCAAATACCCAGCTCTCTTCTACTACACCTTCCCAGTATGTCAGGCTCGAGGAACGAAGCCGACTACATCATATACGCTGGTCAGGGTTTTTTCAGCTCTTTCGCGCGCCTTTTGTGCGCCTTCTGCCAGAATCGCGATCAGATGAGCCTCATCCTGACGCAACTCGTGGAAACGGGCCTGGATCGGTTCCAGCAGCGCAACCACGGCTTCGGCGGTTTCGGTCTTGAGGTGACCGTACATCTTGCCTTCGAAGTGCTGCTCCAGCTCGGGGATGGAGCGGCCGGTCACACCGGACATCAGGGTCAGCAGGTTGGAGACACCCGGTTTGTTTTCCGGGTCGAAACGCACCACCGCCGGCTCGTCGGAGTCGGTCACCGCACGCTTGATCTTCTTGACGATCTGCTTGGGATCTTCCAGCAGGCCGATGAAGTTTGCCTCGTTGTCATCCGACTTGGACATCTTCTTGGTCGGATCCTGCAGGCTCATCACTCGCGCCCCTTCAGTTGGAATAAAGGGCTCCGGCATGGTGAACACGTCACCATAGAGGTTGTTGAAACGGGTGCAGATGTCGCGGGTCAGCTCCAGATGCTGCTTCTGGTCGTTGCCGACCGGTACCTGATTGGCCTGATAGAGCAGGATGTCGGCCGCCATCAGCACCGGATAGCCGAACAGGCCGACGTTGACGTTGTTCTCGAAACGGGCGGACTTGTCCTTGAACTGGGTCATGCGCGACAGCTCACCCATCTGGGTATAGCAGTTGAGGATCCAGCCCAGCTCAGCGTGCTGCGGCACGTGAGACTGGATGAAAACAGTGCTCTTCTTGGGATCGATTCCGACCGCCAGATAGAGGGCGGCTGCGTCCAGACAAGCCTTGCGCAGGGCAGCCGGGTCCTGACGAGTGGTGATGGCGTGTAGATCGACGATGCAGTAGAGGCAGTCGAACTCATCCTGCATGTTGACCCACTGACGCAGGGCCCCCATGTAGTTGCCGATGGTCAGTTGACCGGAGGGTTGCGCTCCGCTCAATACGATTGGTTTAGTCATGAGAGTGTTAATCCTTGTTATTCAGCCAGCCCAGCTGCGCTATTAGACCAAAAGTGCATCGAGCTGGGCAAACTGCTCGAATACCCAGTCTGGATGGGAGTCGGCGATGGGACGGCCATAGTTGTAGCCGTAGGTAAGACCCACCACCTTCATGCCAGCCGCCTTGGCCGCCAGCACGTCATTTTCGGAGTCGCCCACCATCAGAGTGCGAGCCGGGCTAACCCCCAACTCCTGGCAGGCGTGCAGCAAGGGCTCCGGGCTCGGCTTCTTGACCGGCACGCAGTTGCCGCCAAGCCAGAGTTCGAAACAATCGCTGATGCCAAGGGCATCGAGGATGGGTGCCACGAAATCGCTCGGCTTGTTGGTGACGATCGCCTGCTTG
Organism: Aeromonas sp. FDAARGOS 1417; assembly: GCF_019046985.1. Taxonomy (NCBI): domain Bacteria; kingdom Pseudomonadati; phylum Pseudomonadota; class Gammaproteobacteria; order Aeromonadales; family Aeromonadaceae; genus Aeromonas; species Aeromonas sp. FDAARGOS 1417. The sequence goes on from NZ_CP077221.1 coordinate 1,877,241, forward strand.
TAGCCCAGGCTTTGCAAGCGACGCAGACTCTGGGCCACCCCGTCATACATAGCCAGCCCTTGCAGCAGGCATGCGTTGTAGTGCTGGAAAAAAATCGGTCTGGCCTTGGCAAACAGCTCGGGATCGGCCTCGCGATAGGCGAGCGCCCGCTGGATCAGCTTGTCGGCACCATTGCCGACCCAGGTACGGATAACCGCTTCATCAGCTTGTTCCAGACCCAGATCAGCCAGAGTCAGATTGACCGCCAGCGCCAGCTGGGCGGCACTGTCAATCAGGGTGCCATCCAGATCGAACAGCACCAAATCAAATGCGCGCTCAGCGTGTGACATGAGCCAGCTCCGCACGCATCTTGTCGATCACCGCCTTGTAGTCAGGCTGGCTGAAAATGGCAGAGCCGGCGACAAACATGTCGGCACCCGCTTCGGCGATCTCGCGAATGTTGTCGACCTTCACCCCACCATCGATCTCGAGACGGATATCGCGGCCACTCTCGTCGATCAGACGACGCACCTGACGCAGCTTGTCGAGGGTGCCCGGGATAAAGCTCTGGCCACCGAAGCCCGGGTTGACCGACATCAGCAGGATCACATCCAGCTTGTCCATCACATACTCGAGGCAGGAGAGCGAGGTAGCCGGATTCAGCACCAGACCCGCCTGGCAGCCCATCTCCTTGATCAGACCCAAAGAGCGATCAACGTGATCGGACGCTTCCGGATGGAAGGTGATGAGGGAAGCACCGGCCTTGGCAAAATCGGGAATGATGCGATCCACCGGCTTGACCATCAGGTGCACGTCGATGGGGGCCTCGATACCGTAGTCACGCAGCGCCTGACAGACCATGGGGCCAATGGTCAGGTTGGGGACATAGTGGTTGTCCATCACGTCGAAGTGAACCACGTCGGCACCGGCAGCCAGTACCTTGGCTACATCGTCACCCAGACGGGCAAAATCGGCAGAGAGGATCGAGGGGGCAATCAGAAAGTCTTTCATCAGCATCATCCATTGGCAGCCAGGGAGAAAAAGCGGCGCAATTTTAACGTAAAAGGCGGGCGAAAACGACTCGAATGCGGGGTAAATGGGGCAATCGCCTCCCCTCCCCCAGCCACCTAGGTTTTGGGGCATCGGCACGGGCCCAGGGGCGCCCATAAAAAACGGCGCCCTGGGCGCCGCATGATCTGTTACGTCAGTGGCAGCAGTTCACTGTCGCTGGGATAGTAGCCCTGCTCCGGTTCGATTCCGGGGGGATAGAGCGCCAGCAATTCGGCCACCTTGTTGCGGGTGCCGCCGTTGCGGCTGATGGTGCGCTTGACCAGGATCTCGTCGAGGCGGGCACCGCGATAAAGCTCACGAGTCAGCTCGATATCATGGTTGCTGATCAGCACCGGCACCCCTTTGTGAGCGGCTGTGTGACGGGCCAGTCGCGCCAGGATCGCCTGATCATCCAGGGTAAACCCGCCGGAGGCATAGGTGGTGAAGCTCGCCGTAGTGGAGAGCGGCGCATAGGGTGGATCACAATAGATAACCCAATCCTCTTCGGCACGCTTGATGGCGTCGGCGTAGCTCTCGCAGATAAAGGTCGCCTTCTGCGCCTTTTCGGCAAAGGCCCACAGCTCTTTTTCCGGGAAATAGGGCTTCTTGTAGGAACCGAACGGCACGTTGAAGCCGCCCTTCTTGTTGTAGCGGCACAGTCCGTTGAAACCGTGACGGTTGAGAAACAGGAACAAGAGTGCCCGCTCGAAGGTGGTCTCGGTCTGATTGAACTGGGTACGCAGCCGATAATAGGCCGCCTTGTGGTTGTGCTCTGCCACAAACAGCTTGCGCGCCTCGGCAATGAAACTGTCCGGCGTCAGCTTGAGGTGGTTGTACAGGCAGATCAGATCCGGATTGATGTCGTTGAGCACATACGCGTCGTAGTCGGTGTTGAGAAACACAGACCCGGCCCCGACGAAGGGCTCCAGCAACACACGCCCGGCCGGCAGGCGCTCGGCAATCTCTTCAACCAGGGAGTATTTTCCCCCGGCCCATTTTAAAAAAGCGCGTGTTTTTTTCATGGAAATCCGGTGTGTAAGAAGGCAAGACCCAAAAAGGGGGACGATTCTACCCCCTTATCCGGTATCAAGGCTATTGCTTCAGCTCTTTTTGTACCTGTGCAAACGACTTGGGCCAGGGCTGGCCTTTCAGCAAGGCTGGCGGAAGCTTGCGAATGGCACTCTTGGCCTGGGTCAGACCGGCATAGTCCCCTTGCAGCACCACATACCAGGGGCTGCCACGGAATTTGGTCTGATAGACCCATACCTTGCCCGCCAAACCATGCTCGGCAACAAATTGATCCACCGCCTTGGTGTTGCTCGCTCCCATCAGCTGAACGCTGTAGTGGTTGCGCGGCTTCTTAGTGAGAGTCGCCACGGGCGTGAGCTCCACCTTGGGTGCTGGCGCGGCAACCGGCTCGTTGCTGGCGGTTTTGGTGGTGGCCGCAGGCGTTGCGGTTGTCGCCGGATTCAGTGCTTTGGAGGTACTGGCTGGCGCCGTGGTTGCGATTGCACCACTGGGGGCTGTGCCACTCGGGTTCTTGCCGGTCAGCTCGTCCACCACGTCAGTAGGCAGAGCGCCGCTCACCTTGGGTTCGGTCATCAGCTTTTGCACGACCTCGTCAGAGATCACCACCCGACGCCCTTCGTAATTGGTTGATTCGGTGGTCACAGTTTCGCTCTCCACCGATTTGGGCAGCACTTTCGCCTCCGGCTGCCAATCCTTCACTACCCCGTTGGGATTGCTGGCAGCAGCGCTGTTTTGCGCGCCTTGTGCCGCGGAATCTGTATTCGAACCGCCTGCGGTGAGGGGAGCGCCTCCCGCTACCGGGATCGGCAATGCCGTGTTCTGCGCCGGATCCTGCAGCGCCGGTTTGCTTTCATTGTCAAACAGCGCAGGCAGCAGGTAGCTCAACGCCAACAGGCCGCCAGCGACCAGCGCGATAGCAGTGGCAATCTTCTTGACAGGCAACTCCGCCTGACGCTTCTTGGGCCTTCTGTCGGTCATGATATCCTCCAGTAACTGCATGATGGTGGACGGATGTCCGTTCGCCGTTTTCAGGATCTCCTCCACTTGCGGCTTGGGCAAGAGGGTCGCCGGGATCTTGAGCTCTTTGGCTTTTTCATACAAGAAGATGCGCTGCTCGGGCGGGCTAAGTGGCGGCACTTCCAGCTCAAGGGCTGGCATGGCACGCCCTTTGAGCTGCGGTCGTTGGGTACGACACCAGACGTCACTGCCCGAGACGATAATGGCAAGCTGATGGGGCGCCGCCAGGGTATCGTTATGACGGATGATCGCCCACAACTCTCCCAACATCTCGGCCGGCAACTGATCGGCCCGCTCTATCAGCAGCAACAGGGTGGCAGGCTTGCTCCCCTCCAGCATGCGAAAGAAGCTCTCCGCCAGCGCATCCTGTGGATTGAAGAGCGGGCGCGCCACCACCTGTGGCAGCAACAGCTGGCGCACATCCACCATCTTCATGGCAGGTGTACCAATCAGGCTTACCACCCGCACTTTTTCCGGCAACACGCCGAGCAGGGATTCGCACAGGGTACCGCGACCACAACCGGGTTTACCGGAGAGAAAAATGAAAGGGTGATTGAATTCGATCAGATGCAGCAGCCGGTCAACCAGCTGCCGCTGGGAAGGAAGTTTTAGCAGTTTATTCGTCACGACCAGACTCGATCACCGCCAGCAACTCGGCATCGGACACATCCCCCACCACCTGCGCATGGCCGATACCAACCGGCAACACCAGACGCAGCTTGCCTTCCAGCACCTTCTTGTCACGGCGCATATGGCGAATAAAGGCGGAGAAATCCATCTCGGCAGGCGCATGAATGGGCAAATTGGCGGCCAGCAGCAGAGCGCGCACTCGCGCAACGTCCGCTTCACTCATATCGCCGCGGGCCTGCGCAGTCCAGGCTGCCAGCATGGTGCCAGCGGATACCGCTTCACCATGCAGCCAGTTGCCATACCCCTGCTCGGCCTCGATGGCATGACCAAAGGTGTGACCCAGATTGAGCAGCGCACGGACGCCGTGCTCGGTCTCATCCTGACCGACCACATCGGCTTTGATCTCGCAGCAGCGTTTGATGGCGTAGGCCAGCGCGGCAGGTTCCAGCTGTTGCAGACGCACCATGTTCTGCTCCAGCCAGCTGAAGAAATCAGCATCCCAAATGATGCCGTACTTGATCACCTCGGCCATCCCTGCGGCAAATTCGCGGGCTGGCAAGGTACTCAGACATTCGGTATCGATAACAACTTGTTTGGGCTGATAAAAAGCCCCAATCATGTTCTTGCCGAGGGGGTGGTTGACAGCGGTTTTACCGCCAACAGAGGAGTCAACCTGGGAGAGCAGGGTGGTCGGGATCTGGATAAAAGGAATGCCACGTTGATAGCTTGCTGCCGCAAAGCCCACCACATCCCCGATCACGCCGCCCCCCAGAGCGATCAGTGTCGTATCGCGCCCATGGTTGGTTTCAAGCAGAGCAGACATGATCTGCTCAAAGGTCGCCAGGTTCTTGTATGCCTCACCGTCAGGCAGGATCAGGTGTTCAACCTGAAAACCCGACAGCAGAGCGGTTACCCGTTCAAGATAAAGCGGAGCAACAACCGTGTTGGTCACTATCATCACCCGCTTACCCTTGATGGTCGATACCAGCGCCTCGGGGCGCTGCAACAACCCGGCAGCTATCTCGATGGGATAGCTGCGTTCACCCAGTTCGACCTTCAACCGTTCCATGGACGTCCTCTAGATTACATACCGATCAGCTTTACAATTTGATTGGCAACGATTTTTGCGCTCTGGTCATCGGTGTGCACAACAAAGTCGGCAACCTCTTCATACAGGGCATTGCGCTCTTGTGCCAGACGTTCCAGCACTTCGCGTGCCGGTTCTTCGGTCTGTAGCAGAGGGCGGCGTTTGTCTCGCTGTGTGCGCGCCAGCTGCTTTTCAATAGTGGTTTCGAGGTAGACCACGATGCCACGAGCAGACAACTTGTTGCGGGTTTCGCGACTCTTGATGGCACCGCCACCCGTCGCCAGCACGATACCCTGCTGCTCTGACAATTCGCCGATCACCTTCTCTTCGCGAATCCGGAAACCTTCTTCGCCTTCAACATCGAACACCCAGCCGATATCAGCACCACTGCGGCGCTCAATCTCATGATCTGAGTCGAAAAACTCCATGTGCAGTTGTTCTGCCAGATGTCTACCTATGGTGCTCTTGCCCGCACCCATGGGACCTATCAGGAAAATATTGCGTTTCTCAGCCATGTCTTTTCGTTAGTAATTACAAACTGTACGACCCCGATGAATACTGGATCGGGGTACCTATGAACCTTATCTTGCGATGGATCAGGAGGGGGATTATCTCAATAGATATCGGGACTGGCAACCGCAGCCCTTACGCCCCAGCCTCATTGGGGCGTAAGGTTATATGTGTTTTACCCTCACATGTAAAGCATTCAGAAGGCGTCGGTGACTATCTTGGGCGTCACGAAAATCAGCAACTCCCGCTTTTTGTTCTCGCTGGTGGTCTTGCGGAACAAGGCCCCCAATCCGGGAATGTCACCCAGCAACGGCACCTTGGTCACATCGCTCTTGATGGTCTGCTGATAGATGCCGCCCAGCACCAGGGTCTCGCCATTGTTCACCAGCACCTGAGTAGTGATGGACTGGGCGTTGATGGAAACCGCATCACCGGTACCGGTCGGTACCGTTTCACCCTTGGTATCCTGGGTCACGGTCAGGTCGAGAATCACCCGATTATCAGGGGTGATCTGCGGGGTAACCTTCAGGCTCAATACCGCCTTCTTGAAGGTAACCGAGGTAGCGCCACTGGAAGAGGACTCCACATAGGGGATCTCGGTACCCTGCTCTATCAATGCCGGTTTCTGGTTCGCCGTGGTCACGCGTGGACTGGCGATAATCTCGGCCTTGCTCTCTTTTTCCAGCGCCGACAACTCGAGATCCAGCAAGGTGCCATCAGCCAAACGGGCAACCTGGAAGGCCAAAGTACCGGCGGCATTGGTCACCGGCAGGTTGACGTTCAACCGATCGTCTGCTGATGGCCGAGGGCTGGGATTAATCGCAGAACTGCCGTTGTTGTTACCAGAGCCATCATTCCCCTCGATGGAGCCGGACGTACTGTTGCCATGACCATCATTCTTGGTCACCCCCCACCGCACCCCGAGCGCTTCATCAAAACCGTCATCAATGGTCACCATCCGCGCCTCGATAACCACCTGCTTGACCGGAATATCGAGAATATCGAGCATCCGTTTGATGCTGCTGATGACATCGGCGGTATCCTTGACCACCAGCACGTTGGTTCGCTCGTCCACGCTGACCGCACCACGGGGTGACAGCAACTTGGTACTTTCGGAAGAGAGCAGGGCAGCCACTTCCGAGGCCTTGGCATAGTTTATCTGCAGATATTCGGTATAGAGCTGCGCCAAATCAGCGACCTGATTTCGGCTCTCCAGCTGTTGCTTCTCGCGTGTTGCGATCTCTTCTGCAGGCGCTACCAGCAAGATGTTGTTATCCAGCCGTTTATCCAGACCCCGCACCTTCAAAATAATGTCGAGCGCCTGCTCCCACGGCACCCCATCCAGACGCAGGGTAATATTGCCTGATACCGAATCTGTGGTTACCAAGTTAAGGTTGTTGAAATCGGCAATAAGCTGCAATACGGTACGGACTGGAATATCCTGAAAGTTCAATGAGATGGGCTTTCCCTGATACTGCTTGGATGCCGTGGCCGTCGTCCGCTTTTTCACCTCGATAATGAAGAGCTTGTCTGCCTGATCGTAACGGTAATCAAACTGACCATTGATCGACAATTCAAACAGGGTATCGCTGCCCTGCCGGGAGACTTCAACCTGAGAGACCGGCGTTGCAAAATCCTGCACGTTGATCAGATTAAGCAAGCCATCCGGTACCCGAGTGCCATGAAACTTGGCCAGTACGGTCTGGCCGCGGCTGCTCACATCAACAGCGGCCGAGCTGTTATCCAGCGTGACCAGAAACTCCCCCTGGCCATCTTTGCCACGACGAAAATCCACACCGGTAACCGAGTTGAAATAGGCACCGCCCCCACTGCTCTGATAGTTGTTAAGCACCGGCTTGCTGGCAGGCTGTGTGGCTACCGGCGTTGTCACGGGTGCAACAGGCATAGACCGGGCGACGACCTGAGGATTGAGCAGCGCCGAGGGAGAGGGTGTGGCCACCATCGCAGAGGGCGCTGTCACAGGAGTAGCCGAGGTTGCGGGTGCAATCAGCGCGCTCTCACCATTGATGAGCCCGGAAGAGGCCCCCTCGCCCAATGACACCAGTAATTTGTTCCCCTGTTGCTGAACCTGATAGGGGGCCAGCTGATCGAGTGCGATCTTGATATCCAGACCTGCGCCCTTACCCTCAACCTTGATATTATCAACCCCCAGGCGCTGGATCGGCAGCGGGTTCACTTTCAGCGCCCCTACCGCACCGGGAACATGCAACAACAGCTGATTGGGTTGGTAAGAGAGACGATCGGTAAAGCCCGTGACCGGCTCACTGAAACTGAGCTCGACCAGTAATTGATCGGCCAGCAGCGGATTGACCTTGATCTCCTGCAGGGTTGCCACTGCCCACGCCTGACTGAGGGCGCTGGCGCAAAACAGCAAAGCCACTTTGGATACACTCTCTATTGTTGTTCTCATTGCTGTTCGTCCCTGATTATTGTTTTTCTTGCACATTGGCCATCGCCAACTGGGTTTCTCTTGTTACCCAGCACCCCTTCCCGTCCGGAATGGTTTCCAGCAAATCCACGGCAGTGTCAGTGATCTTGATGACCCGGCCCTGATCAAGCCCCATATACTGGTTGAGTCCGACCCGCATCGATTTGCCATCCGGGGTGCTGATCAAGGCCCACAACTGACCTGCCTTACCCAAAGAACCATGCATCGACAGACTGGCCAGCGAATAATTTTCCAGCACCTCTTTCTCACGATCCATCAGGGTCTGAGCACAATCCGGCTGGGCCTTGGCAGTGCTTGTACTTCCGACCGTCGCCTCAGGCTGAGGAACCATGAAGGGGCTGCGCAACTCGCGTTGCTGGTAGTGCATGGGGGCAAAAGGCTTCAGCTCGGGCAAGGGCTCGATAGGTATGGGCGGCCTTGCTTTGGTCTGGGCGACATAGCTATCCATGTCCTCCTGACCACCACACGCCGCCAGCAAGAGGGCAGGCAACAACCAGCAGATGCGTCTCATTGTTTCGGCTCCACTGTTTTACCGTTGTACTTGTAGGTCTTGGCCAGCATCGACATCGAAATCAGCTCCCCTTCATCCTTGCTCTGGCCCAGAGTGAAGGAGTCAAGGATGACGATACGGGGCAAGGCAGCCATGTCAGCGGTAAACTTGCCAATTTCATGGTAAGTGCCCACGACTTCGATACGCATCGGTAGCTCTGTCGAAAACTCGTGCTTGACCTCGGGTTCCCAGTTGATCCGGTTCAATTTCAAGCCATTGTCGGTAGCAATAAAGCTGATATCGTCCAGCAGCCCGGCGACCTCATGGGTATTGGGCAACTGCTTGAGCTGGGTATCAACCAGTTGCTCAAGCTGAACCATTTGCGCCTTGTATGCCCCCAGGTTAGCAGCCAGCATCGCCTTGCTTTCAAACTGGGCTTTCAGTTCGGTCTCCTTCCCCGCTTCCTGAGTCAAACTGGTCAGTGAGTTGGCAATCACGTAGTAGTAGATGGCGCCACCGGTCAACACGCAGCAGAAAAAGATGAAGACCCCTTTTGCCCATTTTGGCCAGCTTGCTATGTCATTGATATCCAGCTCGTTGAGTTGCTGAAGATTCATTGTTGCTCCTTGGCCACATTCCCTGCAGCCGCAGCATTGTTGGCGATCAGGAACATCATAGAAAACTGGCTCAATGACACTGGCGCAACATCAGCCGCAAAAATAGTGCTTATCTTTGCCTGACCCAACCAACCGGAACCATCAATCCGCCGCATCATGCTGGCCACCCGACCATAGGCTTCGGTCTTGCCATTAACATCAATAATATTGTTCTGCATCGAAAGGGTGTTGAGGTAAACCCCATTGGGTACCAATGAAGGCAGTTGATTAAAGAGGCGAACGGGCACATTGCGTCGCATCTGCAACTGCTCGATGAGCTGCATCCGATCGATCAGCTCCTTGCGACGCTCTTTGAGCAGACGGATCTCCCCCAGTTGGGCATCCAGAATAGTCATCTCCTGAACCAGCCGCTGGTTGCGCTGCTGCTGGGCGACGATCTGGCGATCAACCAGCCAGTTGGCAAAAAATCCCAGCGCGACCGTGGCCAGCACAAAAATCCCCAGCAAGGCCCCGAACTGTTTCTTTTGGCGCTGGGCCCGGGCTTCACGCCAGGGTAGAAGGTTTATATTTGACATGGTGTGAAACTCCTCAGAGCCAACCCGAATGCCGTCATATATTTAGCACCATGTACCAGCTCGGCCTCCCCTTTCGGTTTGCCAAACAGAGCGAACAGATCTGGGTGCAACACCTCGCAATTGACCTCTTCTTTTACCTGCACCAACAAACCGGGTAGCAGACTGCCTCCCCCCGTCAGCACCAGTTTTGCGATGTCGCGATAACCGGATGAACTGCAAAAGAGCTGGATATTGCGCCGCACTTGCTGCAACAGCGAGTTGATGTGGGGCATCAGCACATCCAGCTCATGGTCAACAGGCAAGGTACCTTTGGTTTTAGCCTGCTCAGCCTCATCCAGCGTCATGCCATAAAAGGAGGAGAGCGCCTGGCTGTACTGATCGCCGCCGAAGTTTTGCAAGCGGGAGTAGATCACCTCTCCCTTGACCAGCGCCGCAAAGGTCATGGCACTGGCACCGATATCTATCACCCCGATCGGCCGTTCACTCTCCTGCAATTCGGGCAGACATGCCACCACGGCACGGCCCAGCGCATGGGCGCCCACATCCACCACCTTGACGGCAATACCGGCTTCGGCAAGGGCGCTGACCCGGCCGTTGACACTCTCGGTGCGGGCTGCGCTCAGCAGCACATCTTGACGATCTTCGCTATTGTTGGTGCTCAGCACCTCAAAATCGAGACTCACTTCATCGAGGGGGAAGGGAATGATCTGCTCGGCCTCCAGCTGCACCTGACTCTCCAGCTCCTTGTCACTGAGGCGGGCATCAATCTGGATCACCTTGGTTATCACGTTGGAACCGGTCACCGCAGTGGCGGCATAGTCGCTGTGAGCTGGGATCAGGCGCTTGAGGGTCTTGAGAGATTGGCTGACACGCTCGATATCCTGCAATTGATAGTCAACCAGCGTCCCTTTCGGGGTGGCAATATCGGCGACCGATTCGAGATGAAGCTTGCCGGGTCGGCCACTGAGGGTAACGGCCTTGATGGTCTGGCTGCCGAAATCAATGCCCACCAGAGGGAGGAGGGATCCCTTGTTAAAAAGCCCAAACATATACACATCCATGCGTTATTTGGTTTTATTCCTGAACAGAGTGTAGGACACCCGATCAGAGGAGTGCTTCACTCATCCTAAATGCTCTAACTATCAATGTCATAAAGTTTATGTCGAAAAGTGACCCATCTCGCTTTCTTCATGGCAAGTGGCCCTCCTTGGTAATTGCTCCCTGTAGTGCTAACCTCTCGCATCCTTTTGAGGTGGGTGGCTCGCCACAGGAAAACCTCGAATTCCCGATGGCAAAAGGGCTATACTCTGCGCCCGTTGGCTAATTTTAAGACGATTGGTAGTTCTTCCATGCTGAAATGGCTCGTTCGCCTGTTTATTGTCATGATGCTGGGTGCAGTGCTGGGTGTTGCCAGCCTCATCGGTATCTACTTCTATATCAAACCCCAACTGCCCGATGTCACCGCACTGCGTGACGTCAAGCTGGCAACCCCGATGCGGGTTTACAGCCGGGATGGGGAGTTGATCGCCCAATATGGCGAAATTCGTCGCATTCCGCTGCGTCTGGACGAAATTCCGCAACCCATGATCGATGCCGTACTGGCGACCGAAGATGCACGTTTCTATGAGCACCCGGGCATTGACCCGATTGGTATCATTCGAGCTGCATCCGTCTGGGCTGTCTCCGGCCATGCCCGTCAGGGGGCCAGTACCATCACCCAGCAGGTTGCCCGCAACTTCTTCCTGAGCAATGAGAAGACCATCATCCGCAAGATCAAGGAGGTCTTCCTGGCCTGGCGGATCGAGCAGAATCTCTCAAAAGACGAGATCCTCGAACTCTACCTCAACAAGATCCCCCTCGGTTATCGCTCCTTCGGGATCGGTGCTGCGGCACAGGTTTACTTTGGTAAAGAGGTCAAAGATCTGGGACTGGACGAGATCGCCATCATTGCCGGTCTGCCGAAAGCTCCCTCCATGCTCAACCCCATCCGCTCCCCCGAACGCGCCTTTGCGCGCCGCAACGTTGTGCTGGGCCGGATGCTGGAAACCGGCAAGATAACCCAGGCCCAGTTTGACGAAGCGTCCAAAATGCCGATCAAGGCCCGTTTTCACGGCGCCGAAGTGACCCTGCACGCCCCTTATCTCGGTGAAATGGTGCGCCAGAAGATGGTCGAGCAGTTCGGTGAAGATGCCTACACCATGGGCCTGCACGTCTACACTACCGTCTCTGCCGAACGTCAGCGGGCGGCAAGACAGGCACTGCTGGATGGCGTTTTTGCCTATGACATGCGCCACGGCTATCGCGGCCCGACGGCTCAGTTGTGGAAGGCTGGCGAGACAGCCTGGGATTACGAGCAGATTGTCGCTCACCTTGGCAAGCAGCCCACTTATGATCCGCTGATGGCGGCGGTCGTGACCAAGCTCGGTGATCGCAGCGCCACGCTGGTACTGAAAAATGGCAAGGAAGCAGAGCTCGGCTGGAATGGCATCAAATGGGCTCGCTCCTTTATTACCGACGACCGTCAGAGCTATGCCCCGAAATCGGCGCACGATGTGCTGAAAGTCGGCGCCCAAATCTGGGTGCGGGAAGAGGGCGAAGAGTTGCTGCTGGCCCAAATCCCGGACGTCAACGCCGCGCTGGTTGCCATGAACCCGAAAAATGGCGCGCTGGAAGCGCTGGTCGGTGGTTTCAGCTTCGAACTATCCAAATTCAACCGGGTCGATCAGGCGCGTCGCCAGATCGGTTCCAATATCAAGCCTTTCCTCTATGCGACCGCGCTGGAGCATGGCTATACCCTGGCGTCGCTCATCAACGATGCGCCGATCAACCAGTGGGATCCGTCAAAAGGGCCCATGTGGCAGCCCAAGAACTCCCCGGCCGTTTATGATGGCCCCACCCCGCTGCGTCTGGGTCTGGCCAAGTCCAAGAACGTGATGTCGGTTCGACTGATGCGCGCCATCGGTCTGGATACCTATATCGACGGTCTGACCCGCTTTGGCTTCCCCCGCGACTTCATCTCTCCCCATGAGTCGCTGGCGCTGGGTGCTGCCGAATTCACCCCCCTCGAGGTAGTGCGTGGTTACTCGGTTCTGGCCAACGGTGGCTTCCTGGTGACCCCATACTTCATCGACAAAGTGACCGACAGTCTGGAGAACACCCTCTATCAGGCCAACCCTGCTATTGCTTGCACCACCTGCGAACAGCAGGCCGCACCCGAGCAGAGCACACTGCCGCAGACAACTGTTGATGGAGCCTCACAAGATGGCACACAGACCCCTCTCGCGCCAACCATCGCACCTCATACCATCAGTGCCCAGAGCGCATTCCTGATCACCGACACCCTGAGCACAGCCATCTGGGGTGGCAACGGCTGGCGTGGTACCGGCTGGCGTGCAGCCCGCGACCTGAAACGTCACGACATCTCCGGTAAAACCGGTACCACCAACGAATCGCGGGATGCCTGGTTCTCCGGCTACACCCCGGACATCGTTGCTACTTCCTGGATCGGTTTTGACAACCACCAGCGTGGCCTTGGCCGTGCCGAGTTTGGCGGTGGCGCCGCGCAGCCTATCTGGATCGACTTCATGAAAGTCGCCCTCAAAAAACTGCCGGAGCACAAAATGCCGGTTCCCGAAGGGATCATGACAGTGAAGATTGATAGCGAAACCGGCCTGCTGGCAACCAGTGGCGGCACCGACGAATACTTCAAGGAAGGGACCGAGCCGACCCGCTATGCAGCACCGAGCTCGGATGGCAATCAGGTCTACGGTGGTGACAACCCCGATGTGGAAGGGCCTGTCTCAACCGACGATATCTTCTAAGCTGCTCTCGCGGCAGAAGCAAAACCGGCAGCCTTGGCTGCCGGTTTTTTTATTGGGCCAACTGCTTGCTCATCAGCGTGGCAATCGAGGCTGCCAGCTCATTGAAACAGGGGCGACGCACCGAGTAGTGGCGATAGAGCAGCGAGATGGTCCGCCCCGGCACAGGGTCAACCACCGGCCGATAGCTCACCCCGCCCTCATCATGATCGGCAGGTACGGCCAACTTTGGCACCAAAGTCATGCCGCTACCGGCGGCCACCATGTTGCGCAGCGTCTCGAGACTGGTCCCCTTGAAGCGTTGATCCTCACCTATCCCGCCGGCGAAACAGAATCCCATCGCCTGATCCCGCAAACAGTGGCCATCGGCCAGCATCAGCAATTTCTTGCCCTTGAGATTACCGAGTGGCACCTGTCTGGCCTGTGCTTCGGGGTGATGGCAAGGCACAGCCAACCACATCGGCTCATGATAGAGCTGGATTGAACCAAACCCTTCCATCCCCGGCATCTCGGCCAGAATGACGCAATCCAGCTCCCCCTCTTCCAACCGCTTGAGCAGGGTTTGGGTCTGCTCCTCATAGAGGTAGAACTCCAGCTGGGGGAAACGCTCACGCAGGGTCTGGATAATGCGGGGCAACAGGTAGGGGCCCACGGTCGGAATGAAACCGATATGGATCTCCCCGGACATCGGCTCGGAGAAGTGCTGACCGATGCTCTTGAGCTCGCGCACCTCCTTGAGCACCCGACGCGCCTGATGGGCCATGGCATCGCCAGCCGGAGTAAACAGCACCTTGCGCGAGGTACGTTCGATCAGAATGACCCCGAGTTCATCTTCCAGCTTGCGCAGCTGGCCGCTCAGGGTGGGTTGACTGACAAAGCAGCGTTCAGCGGCTTTGCGAAAATGTTTTTCCTCATCCAGCGCCACCAGATATTCGAGATCGCGAAGATTCATACAGCAAGAGTCCTGCCTGGAAAATGGGCCATCAGCATGCACAATATCGTCCGGCGGGACAAGTCATCCACTTGCAGTGAGCCTCTCTGGCTGCCCCTCCAAAACAGAAAAGCCCGACCACCTTGCGGTAATCGGGCTGTTTGACTCGCCGATGGATTACACCCTGAAACGGCGCACCATATCCTGCAGTTGGGTAGCCAGGTGGTTCAACTCGTTGCACGCCTGAGCCATCTGGGTGGCACCGGCGGCCACCTCTTCGGAAGCATGACTGATATTGACCACGTTACGGTTGAGCTCCTCGCTCACCGCGCCCTGCTCTTCCGTGGCCGTTGCAATCTGGATGTTCATGTGGGAGATGCTGCTGACCGAGCCACTGATCTGGGAGATGGACTCGCCAGCTTCCCGCGCGGTAGCAACCGTGGTGTTCATCAGCTCCTGACTCTGTTGCATTGTACTGCCGGCCTGTTCGGCACGCTGCTGCAACTCGGCAATGATGGTATTGATCTGGGAGGTGGAGTCCTGAGTGCGCTTGGCCAGAGTACGCACCTCATCAGCCACCACCGCAAACCCCCGCCCCTGCTCACCGGCACGGGCCGCTTCAATCGCCGCATTCAATGCCAACAGGTTGGTCTGTTCGGCAATACCGCGGATCACCTCCAGCACCATGCCGATATTGCGACTGTCATCGCCCAGTTGGCGGATCACCACCGCGGTACTCTCGATGGCACCGGCGACCCGTTCAATACGTTGAATGGAGTCATTCACCGTTTGCGCACCAAGTTCGGCCGTTTCACTGGCCGAGGTGGCGGCACTGGCCGCATCGCTGGTATTGCGAGAGACCTCCTGCACCGTGGCTTGCATCTCGTTCATCGCCGTTGCCAGCTGATTCAACTCATGTTGCTGAGCATTCATGTTGTTGGCTGACTGGCTGGCAACAGAGCTGATCTCCTCCGCGGCGGAACTCAGTTGCACCACAGAGCCCGACACTTCACTCACCAGAGTGCGCAGATTGGTCTGCATTTCACCAAACCCTTTGGCAAGGGTTCCCAGTTCATCATTGTTGAACTGCTGCATATCGATGCGGGAGGTGAGATCACCAGAGGAGACCCGCCGGGTCTGTTCCAGCAACGCCATCACCGGATTGCGGATCTGACCGGTCAGCAGCCAGGCAATTGCCACAACAAAACCCAGCGTCACCAAACTGACAATGACGCTCATGGTTCTGGCACTGCTGTAGAGCGCCTCCACATCTTTTGTCATCTGGGCCGCAATCTCGTTATTGATTTCCCGCAGGCGGAAGGATTTTGCTCCCACCTCCTCCAGCGCGACCCGGGTTTCGTTTTTGCGCAGACTTCTGACTCGCTCCAGATCGCCAGCAGCGAAGGCGCTCAACAGTTGGTCATGCACCGCAAAATACTTGGCCCCCGCCGCAACCACCTGCTCATAAACCTGTTTCTCTTCACCTGTAGTGAAAGCTAAAGCACCGTATTTTTGGGCTGCTTGCTCAAATTCCTGCCTGGCCTTATTGAAGGTCAGGGTGCGATCGCTTACCTCTTGATCATCCTTGTTCAGACCACCGATGACCTGGGCCAGCTCTGAGCGGCGCGCATCCAGAATGGCAACATGCATCTGGCTGGCATAGCGGGTTGACGGCAGCAGGTTGTCAGTGATGGTTTCGGTATCACCATAGAGCTTTGCCAACTGGCTGATGGAAAACCAGGCCAAGCCCAGTACCAGCAGTGCCAGGATGGCAAATCCGGCACTCAGTTTCTGGCCGATAGACATGTTTTTGAACATATGGGGGCTTCCTTGAAATGAGTCTGCACTCCCGCAACATCCGCCGGGAATGGTCACATAGAGCATAGTCTGCAAGCAGAAAGTCGAAGGCTTTCATATCGCTTCTGCATACAGGAATATCGGCCCGTTCACTTCACTTCTAAAGAGACCTTGTCCGTTCACATTCTAATAACTATTCCATCAACTCAAGAAGATGCTGACGCAACCCGGCAGGATCGCCCAAAAAGTCCGCCACTCGAACAGCACTCACCTTACCGTTGTGCATCAACCCAAGGGTGGGATAACCCTGACCGCCCAGCCATTTCATCCAGCCCTGGCTATCTGCCAGATGTTGCAGCAAGGGGGCCTGCAGATAAGCTTGTTGGAATTCCTCAGCTGAAATCCCCTGCTCTGCCGCCAGCGTGGCGAGAAATGCTGGCTCACCAATCCAGATCCCGTCCCGATAGTGGGATTGCTGGATCCGGTGCAACATGACCAGCCCATCGCCCCCCAAGGCCGTGACGGCCAAAACCGCACGGATCGGCGGCTCGGAGTCCAGCAGACAGCCTTCCCGCAGCAGCAGTTCGTTAAAGTAGCGTTCGCCAAAATGCTGGCCGGTCAGCGCTTCGATCCGCTGATCATGGGGGCGCACATAATCACGCAATGCCTCGCCCATCGGCTGACGGCGACTACCCATCCAGAGACCGCCCGCATGCAGCTCGATCTTGAGTCCGGCCATGGTGGCTGCCGCCTGCAACAGGGGGGCGGCACCGTAGCACCAGCCACAGAGCGGGTCATAGACATAATGGAGGGTGGTTTGTTGTTCGCTCATCTTTATTCTCACTTCAATCTCGGATAAAAAAACCGGGCCCTTAGGCCCGGTAAAAAAACACAGGGAAAGCAGGCTCAGTGGCTTACCACTTCATCTCGCCGGTATTGACCTTGGCACCGATGGCCAGACCATCGTCAACCGGCAGTGCCGGATAGGCTTTCTTCAGAGCCTCAATCAGCTCACCAGAGTTTTTCGCCTTGGCCAGCTCCTGTTCGAAACGCTCTACATAGTCACGGGTAAAGGTCACAGCAGCAGTGCCTTTAGGAGCAGTGCCCAAGAAGTGGCCCGGTACCACACGCTCGGGTTTCAGGGCCAGCAGGTTATCCAGCGCCTTGACCCAGTTGCTGCGAGCCGCCTTGGTCTGGCTGTCCGCCATCCAGACATGCACCCCGTGGTAAACCGGCACACCACCGAAAGCAGTCTTGATGGAAGGGGCCCAGAGGTAGGCATTCGGGGTATTCATCTCTTTGATTTCAATCTTCTCGCCATCCAGCGTCAGGTGGCTGGCGGTCATCACTTGCGGCACGGTCAGGCTCTTCGGTGCACCCTTCCCGAGGATCGGGCTCCAGTAGCTCAGCTTGGCATCCTTGGTCTGGTTGATGTGGTCAACCACATGCTGGTCGGCCAGCACTTTGACATCCGGGAACGCCGCCATGACTGGCTCCAGACCGAAGTAGAAGTCGGGGTCACCGGCACTGATATAGACAGTGGTCAGCTTCTTGCCACTCTTCTTGATCATGTCGACCAGCGCCTGACCATTTTGCACATCGAATTGGGCATCGATCAGGATGGCCTCTTTGTCACCGGTCACCAGTGAGGAGGAGACCGGGAAGATCGCCTTCTCGCCAGGGTTGTAGACGGTCACGCTCAGGGGGGCGGCCAGTGCGGCGCCACTCAGCAGAGTGGTCGCCAGAGTCAGGTTGCGGATCAGGGTGTTGTTCATCATCTATTCCTCATTAAGTATTCGGGGGTTCATTTGATGGACACAGTGTATTGGATCACTTAAGGTGCAAATACAGCATAAAAAGCGCATCACTGTTGCACATATCGAACATATAGAGAGCCGTACATGGATCGACTGACCGCCTTGCGGGTCTTTGTCAGCGTAGTCGAACAAGGGAGCCTGAGCGGCGCCGGAGAGAAACTGGATATGTCGCGCGCCATGGTGTCTCGCTATCTGGCCGAGCTGGAGAGCTGGATGGGCGCCCGACTGCTGCACCGTACCACCCGTCGTCTGAGTCTGACCGGACCGGGAGAGGAGGCGCTGAACCGGGCCCGCGCCATGCTGGCGCTCGGCGAAGAGATGGAGCAGATCGCCGTGAAGGGAGATGACGCCCCCAAGGGGCAACTGCGGATCACCAGCAGCTACTCCCTGTCAGAAGCCTTGCTGGTCGGGGCTGCCAACGACTATCTGGCTCAATACCCGGGGACGGCCATCGACATTCTGCTGCTCGACAGAACCGTCAATCTGGTGGAGGAGCGGATCGATCTGGCGGTGCGCATCACCAACGACCTCGACCCCAATCTGGTGGCGCGCCGTCTCGGCACCTGCCACTCGGTAGTCTGTGCCAGCCCGGCCTATCTGGCCCGTCATCCGATGCCACACAAGGTGCAGGATTTGGCGCTGCACAACTGCCTCACTTACACCTACTTCGGCAAGAGCCTGTGGGAGTTCAATGGACCGGACGGTCCCGAGTCAGTGCCGGTCAGCGGTAACCTGAGCGCCAATATCTCCAACCTGCTGCTGGAAGCAACGCTGGAAGGCGCAGGGATCAGCCTGCAACCCCGCTACTCGGCACAACCCTATCTGGAGCGCGGAGAACTGGTGCCCCTGCTGACCGACTGGCAACCCAAGCGCCTCGGCGTCTACGGGGTGTATGCCACCCGCAAGCAGATGTCGCCACTGCTGCGCAGCTTCCTCGATTTTCTGCTAGCTCGCATGGCGGCGGATCCCATCTGGCAGGAGTAAGCACTCCGCACACCCAAACATAACGAAGGGGCCGCTGCGGGCCCCTTCTTCACTCTGATCCCTTGATCAGGCTTCAAATCCGAATGGTTCTGAGTGCGGCGCTTCCGGCTGCGCACTCTCGTCCAGGAAAATATCCCGATAAGCCACATAGATGGAGTAGTTGAGCGCCGGGATCACCACCAGCAGACCTACCAGTAACAGCACAGCGCCAAACAGCAACAAAATGGCTGAGAGCAGCCCCCACCAGAAGAAGGGAAAAATATTGCGCCAGCAGCCGAAGAAGCTCAGCCGTACCGCCTGGATGATGCCGATATCGTGGTGGTAGATCAGCGCCGGAGCAAAGGTGACCCCCATCAGCACGGGAATGATAAGCAGCATCCCCACCAGCAATACCAGCAGTAGTTGCTGCAACTGGCTCGCAGAGACCACCATGCTCTCGGGATCCTGCGTCAGCAGCGGGAGCAGCCCCCACATGGAGAGCAGACCGAGACAGACGAGGCCCACCAGGCTAAACAGCAGCAACACCAGCAGACCGCCTAGCATCAGCGGGGTCAACTTGTGGCGAAAACCGGCGAAGAGATCGGCAAACTGCAGCGGCTCCCCCCGATAACCCCGAGCGGCGACCGCCACCCAACCCGCGCCCCACACCATGTAGAGCAGCTGGGAGATAAGGCCCCCTGCCGGCAGTTGCTCCAGCAGCATGCCCACCATAAACCAGACCAGCACCATGGCTACGCTGATCCCCATCCCCTTGTTGAAGATATCGAACCCGCTGCGAACCCAGAGCCAGCCACGACCTGTCGTGTACCGGGCCGGAGTGGTGCGCAAAGGGGGTAATCCGTTCATATCGTCTCCTCGGAGTGTCGGTGGCATCAGTGCCGGAAGCAGATTCTAGAGCCAGGGCGGGGGCGACTCAATGGCGAAGCAACCCGACCACGACATAAAACCTGACGCAGCGATGCACAAAAGGGGCGTCAGCCACGCCCCGCCACTGGCTGCCCCGACCATAACGAGGCACAATCTGTCCCCTCCTCCAGCCGCGCCTGTCGTGGCCAGCATGTCGTGATCACCCTTTAGTGATCGGCGAATGCCGGACAGGGGGTTGTCATCCCGCCATCCCGGGCGTTTTAACATCGAGTGGTATCGTCATGAGAGTTGTGTGTTGTCTGTTGTTGTTACTGGCCAGCCAGTCAGCCCTGGCCGAGGGTTTTATCAGTCGCCTGCTCAACCATCCGGTGCCGGGTGGCGTTGCGGTGATCCCTCTTGGCGCGTCACCCACTGCCCCCACGGCCCGCTATCACGACAAACCCGTGCTGGTAGTGCGCGAAGATAACCAGTGGATCGCCATCGTCGGCATCTCTCTGAAAAGCACGCTCGGCGCCCAGCAACTGACCACAGGTGATGGCCGTACTCTCGGCTTCACCGTGACCCCCAAGCACTACCGCGAGCAGCACATCAAGCTCAAGAACAGCCGTCAGGTCAATCCGCTCGCCGAGGATATGACCCGTATCAACCGCGAGCTGGCGGAGCAAACCCGAGCTTACCAGACCTTCAGCCCCAACCAGCCGAGCAACCTGCTGTTCGACAAGCCGGTCAACGGCCCCCTCTCCAGCCCGTTTGGCCTGCGTCGCTTCTTTAATGGCGAGGAGCGCAACCCCCACTCCGGCCTCGACTTCGCCGTGGGCGCCGGCACCCCGATCAAGTCCCCCGCCGCCGGCAAGGTGATCCTGATCGGCAACTACTTCTTCAATGGCAATACCGTCTTTGTCGACCACGGTCAGGGGCTCATCAGCATGTTCTGCCACATGTCGAAGATCGATGTGAAGCTCGGTCAGAGCCTGCCGCGTGGCGGCATCGTCGGGCGAGTCGGCTCAACCGGCCGCGCTACCGGCCCCCATATGCACTGGAACGTCAGCCTCAACGACACCCGGGTCGATCCCGCCATCTTTATCGGTGCCTTCAAGCCCTGAATCGGCAGAGCCCGTTAACAAAACATCCTCTAACAAAACAGGCAGCCCATGGCTGCCTGTCTGCTGTCTGCACGTCGAACCTGATTACCTATCCGGCCAGCGTGTGGGCGCCGGACTCCCGACGCATCGCCCGCCACATCACCAACACCAGCAATGAGCTGCACGTTGGCAATGCCAGCCAGACGCCGGGCACGCCCCACTGGGTCGAGAATCCCCACAAGAAACCGCCAATCAGCACCAGCTTGCCGCCGGTGAGCAGGGAGGCGATGCGGGCCCGATTGATGGCCTGGAAGTAGGTGGCCCCCACCAGCAGCAAGCCCTCCATCGGCAGCCCCCAGAAGTAGAGCCAGATCCCGAGACTCGCCACCGGCAGCAGGGTGGCGTTGTCGCCGGCAAACAGATAGACCGCCGCCTCCGGCCACAGATAGAGCGGGAACATGGCGCACAGGGCGATCCCCAACGTCACTCCGAGTGCCAGATTGCGGATCCGCAGCACCCGCCGCCAGTGACCGGCGCCCGCGTTGAAGCTGGCGATGGGCTGGATACCCATGGCGATCCCCTCAAACACCAGATAGAAGAAGGCCTCGGTGTAACTGATCACCCCGTAGGCCGCCACATGCAGCGAAGTACCCACCGCTAGCAACGCCTTGTTGTGCAGCGCCAGCACCACAGAGAGATAGAGGTACATTAGAAAACTGGAGACCCCGAGGCGCACCGTTTCGCCCATCAGCCGCAGATCAGGGCGCAAGGTGTCCCAGCTTATCCGCAGTTGGCTGCGCGGCGTGAAGAAGTGCCACAGGCAGGCGAGGCCCGTCACCGCCTGGGAGAGCATGGTGGCCGTCGCCACCCCAGCCAGTCCGAACGGAAACACCACCATCAGCAGATAGTCGAGCAGCACGTTGAGCAGCCCCCCGACTACCATGATGAGCGTGACAAACCCGGGGCGGCCATCGTTGCGCAGCAGCGAGCTGAACGCCATCGACAGCACCGCAAAGACGCCCAGCCAGGCGTAGGCCTGCAGGTAGGAGAGCCCGGCGGTGAAGATCTCCCCCTCCGCCCCCATCCAGGCCAGCATGGGCTCGCCATAACGGATCCCGATAAAACTGAGCAGTGCCGAGGCCAGCAACACCATCACCAGCGCATTGCCGACGATATGGCGGGCTTTGGCCGGGTTGCCCTGCCCCAGATAAAAGGAGACCAGCGACGAGGCCCCCATACCGATCAGCGCCCCTACCGCATAGAGCACGGCGCAGATGGGATAAGCCAGCATCAGACCGGCCATCCCATCTTGACCCAGCACATGGCCAACGAAGATGCCATCGATGGTGACATAGATGCCGGTGATCAGCATGGCCGCAACGGTCGGGGTTACGTAACGCCAGAAAAGGCGAGATAGCGGGGCTGTGCCCAGATCAACAGCTGACATATTCGACTCGGTGGAGAGAAAGCGGCCGGGATCATAGCGAAACGGCAGCACGACTTCCTGTTATTTGTGTTATGAATCATTAATATAGACTGCTTTACCCGCCTCCCTGCCCTGTTTTAGGCTAGGGCCACCTCTTCTGAACGGAAACGAGCCTCATGTTGCAACGCCTGCTCACCCTCTTGCTGCTCTCCCTTCTCTTGTTGCCGCCAACCGTGCGCGCCGACGATGCCATTGCCCAGGCCGAATCCCTGTTGCAGAGCGTGCCCAAGAGCGATACCCCGGAAAACCAGAAGCTGCGGGAGAGCTACCAGCAGGCGCTGCAATTTGCCAGAGAGGCCGAGCGCTACCGGGAGCAGAGCAAAGCCTATCAGCAGATCCTTATCGATTACCCCAAGGAGTCGGCGCGCCTCAAGGAGAGCCTGCACAACTATCAGCCCGCTGCTCGCCCGCCGCTGGCGAGCCTCAAGGAGGAGGCGCTGCGCCAGGCCATAGGTCTGAGCAGCAACCGCCAGCTCAACCTGCGCAAGGAGCGGCAGGGGGTGATGGACAGCCTCAACCAGCTGGAAAGCACCGGGCAGGAGTATCACCTGCGGGTGGATGATCTGCGCAAACAGCTGCAACTGACCCGCAGCCAGCTGGAGCGACTGAGCTTCAGCAGCGAATCGGATCGCCAGCAGGAGGCACAACTGCTGCTGACCAGAATGAAAGAGCAAAGCCTCTCCGACCGGATCCAGATGCTGGAGCTGGAGCAGCTCTCGGCCCAGCAGCGCAACGATCTCGGCAAGCTGAAGCTGCAGGAGCTCAATCTGGCCATCGCCGACGAGGATGAGTGGCAAGCCAGCCTGCTGACCCAGCAGAACCAGCTGCGGCGGGAGAAGACCGAGCAGGCGCTGGAGGAGAGCGAGCGGCTGCGCAAACAGCTCACCACCGACATGCCGCTGCTGCTGGAGCAGCAACAGCAGAATCAGGCGCTCTCCATCCAGCTCGGCACGCTGGAGGATCAGATTGAGCGGGTGCAGGATGAGCAGCGTAGCGTCGACAAGAATCTGTTTGAACTGAATGAGCTGGTCAACTCGGTGCGCGAACAGCTGGAGTGGCTGCAGATCAGTAATGCCTACGGCGAGAACCTGCGCAGCAAACTCTCCGATCTGCCTCCCCAGTTTCCCCTCGACAAGCTGGAGTCCGCCATCGTCAGCGCCCGCATGGCCAAGTACCAGTACGAGAGCGAGCAGGATGGGCTCAAGGATACCCGTCAGCTGCGCGACAAGCTGATGGCCGAAGAGGAGGTGACGCTGGATCGGCCGCAGCAAGCGGTGCTCGACAACCTGCTCAAGGCCCGGCGCCAGCTGCTGACCCGGCTCAACGATGCCTCAGATACCCTCATTCAGGAGCAGACCCGCCTCAAACTGCTCTACAGCCGTCAGAACAGCAAGATCGACGAGATCCGTGAAATAAGCGCCAGCCACCTGTTCTGGATGCCGGATGTGCGCCCCTTTACCCCACAGGTCATGCTCGGTATTCCCGCCGCGCTGACTCTGGCCTTCAACCCGGACAACTGGTTGCAACTGCCCTATGCCATCGCCGAGAACAGCCCGCTGAGTCTCACGCTGGCCGGTATTGGTCTGCTGGTGCTGGCCTGGAGCTGGTTCAAACTGGCCCGTCACCTGAACCTCTATTGCGACCATATTGCGCCGCGGATCGGTAAGGTAACTCAGGACAAATTCAGCCTCACCAGCCGCTTGCTGCTGCGCTCCCTGCTTGCCGCCCTCCCCTTGCCCGCCATGGTACTGATGGTGCGCGGCCTGCTCGAAGGGGCCTGGCAATACCCGTTTGCGGTGGCGGTGGCGCGTGGTCTTGGCGAGATCTGGTTTCTGCTGCTGGCGCTGGTGATGGCCCGCCATCTGACGCTGGAGCGGGGGATTTTGATCCACCACTTCCGCTGGCCCCGGGAACAGGTGCAAAAGGTATGGGGGCAGTTTCGCACCCTGCTGCTGGTGCTGATCCCGAGTTTCTTTGTGCAGGGGATGGCCAACAGCTATCAGGAGCACGCCTTCTACGACTCCCTCGGCCGGATGGCCTTCATGATCGGTGCACTCTGGCTGCTGCTCTTCTTTGCCCGCCTCAACCGGGAGCGATTGCCGCTCACCTGGGGCCAGACCGACATGACCAAGCCCCATCTGCTGCACCACTTCATCTGGAACAGCCTGATGCTGGCGCCGCTGCTGGCGGTGATCGGCGCCCTGTTTGGCTACTTCTATACCTCGCGCACCCTGCTACGCCAGCTGGAGCTGAGCCTGCTGATGGGGCTGGGTTGCCTGCTGATCTACTATCTGGCCAGACGCTGGATGCTGATCCAGCGCCGCCGCCTCGCCTTCGAGCGAGCCAAGAGCAAGCGGGCCGAGATCCTGGCCCAGCGCGGCCGGGAAGAGGGGCATGACGAGCTCAACTCCGAGACCCCGGACGTGGTGGAAGAGACTGAACTGGATCTCGATACCATCAGCGCACAGTCGCTGGGGCTGGTGCGCACCCTGCTGATGCTGGGCTTCACCATGCTGGTGGTGGTGCAATGGTCGGATCTCAACTCCGCCTTCAGCTTCCTCAGCAATATCGAGGTGTGGCAGGTGAGCAGCAAGATTGGCGGCATCGAGCAGCTCTCGGCCATCACCTTGCAGGATCTGATGCTGACCGCCTTCGTCTTTATCCTGACCGTGGTGACTGCCCGCAACCTGCCGGGGCTGATGGAGCTGACCCTGCTGCAACACCTCAGCCTCTCCCCCGGTACCGGCTTTGCCCTCACGACCACCAGCAAGTATCTGGTGATCCTGATCGGTGCCCTCACCGGCTTCTCCATGCTCGGCATCGACTGGTCGAAAACCCAGTGGCTGGTCGCCGCCCTCTCGGTGGGGCTGGGTTTCGGTCTGCAGGAGATCTTCGCCAACTTTGTCTCCGGCCTCATCATCCTGTTTGAGAAGCCAATCCGGCTCGGTGACACCGTCACCATTCGCGATCTCACCGGCACCGTCACCAAGATCAAGACCCGGGCAACCACCATAGTGGATTGGGATCGCAAGGAGATCATCGTGCCCAACAAGGCCTTCATCACCGAGCAGTTCATCAACTGGTCGCTCTCCGATGCCATCACCCGGGTCAAACTGCGGATCCGGATCGGCCTGACCCGGGATCCGAAACTGGTGCAGCGCATTCTGGAAGAGTCCATCCAGGCATCGACCCTGGTATTGGAGACGCCGACGCCAGAGGTCTTCCTGATCGAATTCACCGACTCGGCACTGATCTACGAGATCCGCCTCTACGTCAACAACATGGATCACCGGATGCCCATCACTCACGAGGTTCACTCGCTGGTACTGGAGAAGATGCAGCAGCAGGGACTTACCCTGCCCCATCAACAGATCGACATTCACCTGAGCCGCGGCTGATCCGCGAGGTAAAAGGAGCAGAACATGCAGATTATTGCCCACCGTGGCGCCAGCGGTCTGGCCCCCGAAAACACTCTCAAGGCGATGGCCAAAGCGCTGGAGCTGGGAGCATCAGCCATCGAGATCGACGTGCAGGCGGCCGATGGCGAGTTGTGGGTCTTCCACGACCGGCGGCTGGAGCGCTGCACCAATGGCAAGGGGGTGCTGACCGAACAATCCCGCTCCTATCTGGAGCAGCTCGATGCCGGTGAGGGAGAGGTGATCCCGACCCTGTGGCAGGTGATGGAGATCATCGCCGGACGCTGCGAGCTGCATATCGAGCTCAAGGGCGCCCATACCGCCGATGCGGTGGCAGCCCTGACCCGACGGGCAGAGGCCGAGCTGGGCTTTACTCCCGGGCAGTGGGTGGTCTCTTCCTTCCATCACCCGGAACTGGCCCGATTTGCCGCCTTGCGGCCCGATATCCGGCTCGGTGCCCTGACCGCTAACCTGCCGCTCAACCTGGCGCAGTTTGCCGACGAGCTGGGGGCCTGGTCCATCAATTGCGATGTTGATTTCATCGACGCCGCGCTGGTCGATGATGCCCATCGCCGGGGACTCAAAGTTCTGGTTTATACCGTTGATTATCCAGAAGATTATGAAACGCTCTCTAGCATGGGGGTCGATGGAATCTTCACCAATCGACCAGATCGTTTTCTGGCGCAGTGAGGGGGGGATACGCACATGGATAACCACTGATTTAGGCACTAACTTTAAATAGCTGACCGGGATACAAAGAGTTCAACTTCAGCCGATAAACAGAGGCTCATAACAATAACTAGATTCCACACACACTTCAGACTGACGCTCACAAGGATGTAACTATGAACTTATCCATTAAAAACAAGCTTGTTCTGGCTATCGGGGTCATCATTCTGGTGATCACCTGCCTGCAGGTCTGGTACAACACCTCGCAACTGCGCAGCGAGACCCAGCGACTGGTCTGGAACATCATCGACGAAAGCTCCATGGCCAACGTCAAGGGAATCTCCCGCTGGGTCGACTCCCGGATTAGCATGGTTAGCACCACCAAGGAAGCATTCGCCAAAGAAGATGAGCCCATCAGTCATCTGGCCCAGTCCATGAATGCCGGTGGCTTCGACCTGGTCTATGCCGGTACCGCAGACGGCAAGATGATCCAGAGCAAACCAACCGACTTGCCCGCCGGTTATGACCCCCGTCAACGCCCCTGGTACAAGGACGCGGCCGCCGCAGGCAAGCTGGTCATCACGGCCCCCTATGCCGACATCTCCACCGGCCAGCTGATTGTTACCATTGCCGAGCCGTTCCAACGTGGCAATACCCAGGGGGTCATCGCCGGTGACGTCTCCATCAGCTCACTGATCTCGGACATTCTGGCGGTCACCACCGAGGGCACCTACGCCATGCTAGTGGACAGCAATGGCACCATCATCGCGCACCCCGATGCCTCCCTGAGCCTGAAATCCGCCACCGCTCTGGCACCGGAACTGACTGCCGCCTACATCAATCAGGTCGCCCATGACGGCATGATCAACGAGCTGGTGATCAGCGGCAAGAAAGAGGTCTACGACTTTAATGCCATTCCCAATACCAACTGGTATTACGGCATGATGGTGGATGAAGAGATCGCCTACCAGTCGGTACGCCGCATGGTTACCTCCTCCCTCATTCAGGGGCTTATCACCATACTTATCGTGGCAGGCTTCTCCTATGTCGCCATCAACGGCTCGCTGGCCCCTCTGAAAACCCTGGGCGAAGCGATTGCCGATCTCTCCCGTGGCAACGGCGATCTGACTCGCCGCATCAAGATTGAACGTGAGGATGAAGTAGGCGCGGTTGCCAAACACGTCAACACCTTCATCGAGCGGATCCATGTGATGGTGCAGGATATCTCCAACTCCTCCGGCCAGCTCAACCAGCAGGCTAAGTCCTCCCACAGCATGGCGGAAAAAGCCAATCAGGGGCTGGCACGCCAGCAAAACGAGATCTCCCAGATCGCCACTGCGGTACACGAGATGTCGGCCACCGCGGTCGAGGTCGCCAGCAACGCCGAGCAGACCGCCGAAGCGGCCCGCAGCTCCTCCAGCAGCTGCGAGCATGGCAAGCAGGTGATCGCCCGCAACCAGCGCTCCATCACCGATCTGGCCACCCAGGTGGAACAGGCCTCCAACATCATTCAGGAACTGGAGAAAAACGCTCAGGAGATCAACACCATCCTCTCCACCATTCAGGGCATCGCCGAGCAGACCAACCTGCTGGCACTCAACGCCGCCATCGAAGCGGCCCGTGCCGGTGAACAGGGTCGCGGCTTTGCGGTGGTAGCCGACGAGGTGCGCGTCCTGTCACAGCGTACCCACAGCTCTACCGTCGAGATCCGCAATATGATCGAAACCCTGCAACGCAATACCCAGGGAGCGGTCAGCACCATGCACGAAGGCCAGCTGTTGGCCCAGAACAGCGTGGATGACGCCAACAACGCCACCCATGCGCTGGAACAGATCACCACCTCGATCAACCAGATCTCCGACATGGCGACCCAGATCTCCAGCGCGGCTGAGGAGCAGCGGGCCGTCACCGATGAGGTAAGCCGCAACATTCAGGCGGTGAAAGATGTCTCGGACGAACTGGCAGTGGATGCAGACAGCTCACGCCATCTCTCTGAACAACTTAAAAATATTTCGGGTGAACTGAGCAATCAGGTCGGTATGTTCCGCATTTGAGGATGAGCAAAAGGGGCCGTACAGGCCCCTTTTATTTTTCTAAATAGCGCTTAATTTTCAGTGAGTAATCTCACATTACCCGCCAAATACCCCGCCTTGAAATCCTTGTAATTCGTCTGGAATTATCAGATCACCGCCGTGGTCACCGCAGTATTTCGGATTACCTATTTCTATCCGAATATATAAATGCCAATAATTCTCATTAAAAAATTACAATAAAAAACTTAAAATTTTTTTCGCGAGTACCCAAAAAGAGAGGTGATTCGCATTTTATTGAAAGAAAACTACGTACAATCCAGAAGTTAAAGTGCTCGTAGCTAGGTGTTCAACTGCTCAGTAACACCAAAAAATGACGATAATAACGACATTTTCATCCAGGGATTTGGGTGTTTTATAGAAAAATAACCAATAAAAAGGGAATAAAACCTAGCAGTTTGACTTGCATCAAGCCTGAATTTTTTTCATAGAGCAAAATCGTGCCCAGCAAATCTATCCCTAAGGAGGCAGATGTGGATATTATCAAGACCGATGTGGCCATCATCGGTGCTGGCGGTACCGGCTTACGCGCCGCTATCGCTATAGCCGAATCACAGCCAGACCTGGACATCGCCCTGATTTCCAAGGTTTACCCGATGCGCAGCCACACGGTTGCTGCCGAAGGCGGCGCCGCCGGTGTCGTCCGTGATGACGACTCCCTCGAAAACCACTTCAACGACACCGTCTCCGGTGGTGACTGGCTGTGCGAGCAGGACGTAGTGGAATACTTCGTCAACAACGCAACCAAAGAGATGATCCAGCTGGAGCACTGGGGTTGCCCCTGGAGCCGCAAGCCGGATGGTAAAGCCAACGTGCGTCCGTTTGGTGGCATGAAGGTTCCCCGTACCTGGTTCGCCGCAGACAAGTCCGGTTTCCATATTCTGCACACCCTGTTCCAGACCTCCGTCAAATACCCGAGCATCAAGCGCTTCGACGAGCATTTCTGTCTTGACCTGATCGTGGACGACGGCCGCGTTCAGGGCGTACTGACCTTCGACATCCAGAACGGTATCACCCGCTTCATCCAGGCCAAATCCGTGATCGTGGCAACCGGCGGTGCTGGCCGTGTCTATCGCTACAACACCAACGGTGGCATCGTCACCGGCGACGGCATGGCACTGGCCTATCGTCACGGCGTACCGCTGCGTGATATGGAGTTCGTCCAGTATCACCCGACCGGTCTGCCGGGCACCGGCATCCTGATGACCGAAGGTTGTCGTGGTGAGGGTGGCGTCCTGCTGAACAAGGATGGCTACCGCTACCTGCAAGACTACGGCTTGGGCCCGGAAACGCCGATCGGCCAGCCGAAGAGCAAATACATGGAGCTTGGTCCGCGCGACCGCGTTTCCCAGGCATTCTGGCAAGAGCAGCAGAAAGGCCGCGTCATTCAGGGCCCGATGGGCGATGTGGTTCACCTCGACCTTCGTCACCTTGGCGAGAAGTACCTGAAAGAGCGTCTGCCGTTCATCTGCGAACTGGCCAAAGCCTACGTCAACGTGGATCCGGCCAAAGAGCCTATCCCGGTACGTCCGACTGCCCACTACACCATGGGTGGTATCGAGACTGACAACAAGTGTGCCACCCGTCTGCCCGGCCTCTACGCCGCGGGCGAATGTGCCTCCGTCGGTCTGCACGGTGCCAACCGTCTGGGTTCCAACTCCCTGTCCGAGATCGTGGTATTCGGCAAGCTGGCCGGTGAGCAGGCAGGTGAATTTGCCAAGACTCAGAAGCATGGCAACACCGAAGCGCTGGCCGCCAAGGCCGAGGCGCTCATCAAGCAGCACCTCTCCCTGATGGACGTAGACGGTACTGAAAACCCGGCCGATATCCGCAACGAGCTGGGCATGTCCATGGAAGCCGGCGTCGGTATCTACCGTACCGAAGAGCTGATGCAGGGCACCATCGACAAGATCAACGAGCTGAAAGCCCGTTACAAGAAGGTCAAGATCAACGACAAGTCCTCTGTCTTCAACACCGATCTGCTGTACGCCATCGAACTGGGTTACATGCTGGACGTGGCTGAAGCCATGGCGCACTCCGCCATCAATCGTAAAGAGTCCCGCGGTTCCCACCAGCGTCTGGATGGTTACGAAGAGCGCGATGACGTGAACTTCCTCAAGCACACGCTCTCGTTCTACAAAAATGGCGAAACGCCCTCCATCGATTACTCCGATGTGAAGATCACTAAGTCCCAGCCGGCAAAACGCGTGTACGGCTCCGAGGGTGAGAAACAAGACGAGGCTAAGAAGAATGGCTGAGATGATTGAAATTGAGATCCTGCGCTACCGTCCGGAACAGGATAACGAGCCCTGGATGCAAACCTTCCAGGTGCCATACCAGAGAGAGATGTCTCTGCTGGACGCCCTGCAGTACATCAAGGATCACCTGGACTCTACCCTGAGCTTCCGCTGGTCCTGCCGAATGGCGATCTGCGGCTCCTGCGGCATGATGGTCAACGGTGTGCCCAAGCTGGGTTGCAAGGCGTTCCTGCGCGACTATCTGCCGGGCAAGATGACCGTCGAGCCGCTCAACAACTTCCCGATCGAGCGCGATCTGGTGGTCGACATGTCCGACTTCATCGAGAAGCTGGAGAGCATCAAGCCGTACATCATCCCGAGCGAGCCGCGCAGCCTGTGTGATGGCGAGTACATCCAGACTCCGGCCCAGATGGCGCAGTACAAGCAGTTCTCCCAGTGCATCAACTGTGGTCTCTGCTACGCGGCCTGCCCGCAGTACGGCATCAACAAGAAGTTCACCGGCCCGGCGGCACTGGCTCTGGCCTATCGCTACAACGTCGACAACCGTGATGCCGGCGCCAAAGAGCGTATGCGCATCATCAGCCAGGACGAAGGCGTCTGGGGCTGTACCTTCGTGGGCTACTGCTCCGAAGTGTGCCCGAAGGGCGTCGATCCGGCGGCGGCCATCCAGCTTGGCAAGGTCGAAAGCGCCAAGGACTACATGATCGCCATGTTCAAGCCAGATTGAGAGCAGGATTGAGACCATGAACAACACTGATAGCAAACGTAAACCTTACGTCCGCGAAATGAAGAAAGACTGGTGGCTGAAGAACGCCTTCTACACCGGTTACATGATCCGTGAAGGCACCAGTATCTTCGTCTCCATCTACGCCGTTGTGCTGATGTGGGGCCTGATGCGCCTGGTTCAGGGTCAGGAAGCGTTCAACGGCTGGCTGGAATCCCTGCAAAGCCCGATCGCCATCCTGTTCCATGTCGTCGCTCTGGCGGCGTGCCTGTTCCATGCCAAAACCTGGTTCGCCCTGGCGCCGAAAGCCATGCGTATCTTCCGTGGTGAAGACCTGGTACCGGAGAAGCCGATCGTTCTCGCCCAGTATGTGGCGCTGGCGGTGGTGTCCCTGCTTGTCCTGATCATCGTGGCCTGAGGAGAAAACAATGAGACGTTCTGACGAACCAATTTACTGGGGTCTGTTTGGTGCGGGTGGCATGGTCGTTGCCATGCTGCTGCCGGTCATTGTCCTCATCACCGGTCTGCTGGTGCCCATGGGCATCATGGACGTGGAAACCATGAGCTATGACCGCGTACACGCGTTCGCCAGCTCCTGGTGGGGTGCCTGTATCCTGCTGGTGATCATCGCCCTGCCAGTCTGGCACGGCATGCACCGTATCTACCACGGTCTGCACGATCTGGGGATCCACACCACCAAGCTGCACCACTATGTGTTCTATGGCTTTGCCTTCCTGGTATCTGCCATTACCGTCGGCCTGCTGATGGTACTGGTACTCCAGTAATCACATCTGACTGATTGACCAAACCGGGCCTCGTGCCCGGTTTTTTTTGCCCCGCTATCCCGCTCCTGCTTTTTATTCACTCAAACAATTCGATAAAAACCAGATTATCGTCCAATCATATGGCGATCACAGTCACATAACCCCAATACATTCGTCATTTGTAGCAAACCATTTTGACCACCATCAATTTAGTGACATCCATATCAATTATAATTATTCAGATTAAATAATTATTCATATGGAGCTAGCTAATGACAGACAAAACACGCTCGGTGAGCATAGGCAGTTACCTGGCACTGGCCTTCGCCGTGGTCTTCTTCTCCGGACTGTTGCAATCCGGCGAGTGGTACGGGGTATTCGATTTCACCACGCTGAACGGCTCGTTCGGCACCATGGTCCAGAGCGTCAGCGAGAATGGTGACGGCATCAAGACCGCCATGACCGACATGCGCGGCAAGGGGGGCAACGGCGCTCGCGATGGCTTTTTGTTTGCCCTGACCCTGATCCCCACCGTGATGTTTGCCCTCGGTATGATCAATGTGCTGGAACACTACGGCGCGCTGGAAGCGGCCCGCAAGTTGCTGACCCCGCTGCTGCGTCCGCTGATGGGGATCCCGGGCAATACCGGCCTCGCCCTTATCGCCTCCCTGCAGAGTACCGATGCCGGTGCCGCCATGACCCGCCAGCTCAAGGATGAAGGGCTCATCACCAAACGTGAAACCGACGTGTTCACCATGTTCCAGTTCTCCGCTGGTGCCACCATCGTCAACTTCTTCTCCTCCGGCGCCGTGCTGTTCACTCTTACACTGGCAGATGGCAGCCCGGCGGTCAGCTCCTCCATCGGTCTGGCTGTCATCGTGATGTTCGCCTTCAAATTTGTCGGGGCCAACCTGTTCCGGGTCTACCTCAATATGAGCGAAGGCAAGCAGACCGATAACAACACCCAGCAGACCCTCAACACTCAGGAGCAAGCCAAATGAGCCAGGCCAACATCAAGAAACCCATCGTCACCGATATCTTCGTCGAAGGGGCCAAGAAGGGCTGGGTCATCGCCACCACCTCCACCGTACCCAACGTACTGATGGCCTTCGTTATCATCAAGGCGCTGCAGATCACCGGCGCGCTGGATGCCATGGGCGCCATCTTCTCCCCTGTCATGGCCATCTTCGGGTTGCCCGGTGAGGCGGCAGCCGTGCTGATCGGCGCCTGGATGTCGATGGGTGGCGCGGTCGGCGTGGTCATTACCCTGTTCGATCAGGGGATCCTCAACGGCACTCACATCGCCATTCTGGCGCCAGCCATCTACCTGATGGGCTCCCAGGTGCAGTACATGGGCCGCATTCTCGGCTGCATCGGCACCGAAGGGCGTTACATCCCCATCATGGTCGCCATCTCGGTACTCAACGCCTTCGGCGCCATGCTGGTGATGAACATCCTTCTCTGACCCGAACCTGATAGTGGAGCAAGCAATGACTTTTTCTCTGGATCAATACCTGACCGAACTGGCCCCGCTGATCAATCTGGATTGCGGATCCCTGCACCAACCGGGCATTGCGGCAGTGGCCGACCTGATGGCCACCAAATATGAGGCGATGGGCGGCTGGCAGATCAAGCGGGTCGACTGTGGCGCCGCCGGGGTGGGACTGGAGATCCGCAACCAGCCTGATGCGGCGCAGATCGATGTAATGCTGATCGGCCATATGGATACCGTCTTCCCCCTCGGCACCGCCGCCGCCCGCCCGATGAGCATCGATGGTGAGCGCGCTTACGGCCCCGGTGTCTCCGACATGAAATCCGGCCTGCTCAACATCGTCTATGCCCTGCGTGAATTGCCCCGCGAGGTGCGCGATCGCCTGAGCATCTGCGTCTGCATGAACCCGGACGAGGAGATTGGCTCCCTCCACTCCAGCGACTGGCTGGCAACGGTGGCCAAACAGGCAAAGCAGGTGCTGGTGGCCGAAGCGGCCCGCGCCGATGGCTCGCTGGTCAAGGCTCGCAAGGGGATGGCCCGTTATCGCATCGATTTCACCGGCAAGGCGGCTCACGCAGGCAACGAACCGCAGAAAGGGCGCAGCGCCATCACCGAGCTGGGCCACTGGATCCTGGCCATCAACGCCCTGACCAACTTCGAGAGCGGCACCACCCTAAACATCGGCATTGTCGAGGGGGGCAATGGCGCCAACATAGTGCCGGCCCATGCCAGCGCCGTGGTGGATGTCCGTTTCTGGGACAATCAGGAGTACCACCAGATCAACGATCATCTGCTGACCCTGGCCGAGCGGCCGCATCTGAACGGCGTCACCATCAAGCTGACCCGCGAGGCCCACAAACCGGCCATGGTGCCGTCTGAGGGTACTCAGGCACTGATGCAGCTGGTGGAGGAGTGTGGCGCCGAACTGGGGCTGCCAATCAGCTGGCAAGAGGTGGGGGGCGGCTCTGATGCCAACCTGACCGCCGCCCTCGGCATCCCTACTCTGGATGGTCTGGGCCCCATCGGTGCCGGTTTCCACAGTGACGAGGAGTATCTGGATCTGGCCAGCATTGCCCCGCGCATCGAGCTGCTGGTGAAGGTACTGACCCGTCTGGCGGCCTGACAGCCTCTCACGTAAAAAAGGGCCAGCCGGTTTGCACCGGCTGGCCCTCTGTGTATCAGCCCCCCAGAATGACAGCAACCCTTCGCTATTACTCCATCGGCGGCAAGAAGCGGCGCATCACCTCATCCGTATGCCCCCCTTCCTGAAATGCCACCAGCGACTGATTGAGGATATTCACCAGCTGGTGGCCGCGGGGGGAGCCCTTGCTCACCAGCAGATAGAATCCCTTGCGGCTGGGCAGGGCGAGATTGAGCAACCCGCTCTCGCTGCGGTAGATGCCAAGGCTGATGCCTGCCACCAGAGGTTCGATTTCGCTTGGCAGAAAGTCGCAGCGATCCCGCTCCAGCATGTCGAGCGCCTGCTGCAACTGTTTGACCCGGCGTGGCTCCTGCGCAAGCCCGTAGGGGGTGTAGTTGTAGCCAATCACCCCGCACACCCGGGAACGATTGACCGTCTGCAGATCCGGCGGTTCGGGGTAGCGGCGCTTGAGATAGAAGAAACCGAGGTGAGTGTAATAGAGGGGTACGCTATAAAAGGCAAACTCGGCCCGCTCCTGCTTGTAGCTGGCATCCCAGGTCAGCTCGCACAGACCATTCTGGCGATAATCCGCCAGCTCCTGCTGCACCCGCGCCCAGGGCAGATAGCGGATCTGGTGCGAGAGCCCGCTCTGTTGTAATGAATCGAGCACCAGCGTCGTCGCCGAACCGGTCAGGCGGCTGGTATCGGGCACACCGTCCTTGCGCTCCCAGTAGGTAAAGGGGGCCCACTCGTTGCCCTCCCCCAGACAGATCTTCACTGGTGGCTCTTGCCCCCATAGCGCGGGGGACAAGATAGCCATCGCCAATCCCGCCCACCATGTTGCCGCTCGTCTCATCTCCCTCTCCCGAACTGTTTATCCCTCTTGCAGCTTAGCCCAGAAGAGATAGTGCTCACTTTGCAGGGGCGCTTTCATGCCACAACGTCAGCAAATTGGCCGGAATGGCACCATAACGAAGCTGCGGCGTCTGGTGCCAGTCAGCCAGCTTTTGCAGGGCTTTCGCCAGATCCTGTGCAAGCGTGCGGGTCACTCTCACACCGGCTTCCAGATAGAGGCTCTTGATCTCGAAAACTCCCTGCTGGCGATGGGCCTTGGCATCCATTCTGCCCACCAGCTTGCCACGATGCAGCAGCGGCAACACGAAGTAGCCGTACTGACGCTTGGGCGCCGGGGTATAGCACTCGATGCGATAGTCGAAGTTGAACAACTCACTGGCGCGCTTGCGATCCCATACCAGCGGATCGAACGGCGACAGGGCGGTGGTATGGGTTGCCTTGAGGCTACCCGCCTGCGCCCTTGCCAACTCATCGGCCAGAGATGCGGGCACAAAGGCGCCGTGCTGCCACCCCTCCACCCGTACCGGCAGCAGCTCACCCTCGTCCGCCAGCTGATGGAGCAGGGCGTCATATTTGCCGCGCCGCAGCCGGTAGTAGTCCGCCACCCAGCCAGTTTTGACCAGCCCCAGCGCCCGGCAGCTGGCGCGCACCATATCCCGCTGCGCCTGCTCGACGCTTGGCAGGTCCCGCTGGTCGCTCCACTCGGGGATGACCCGTTCGGCCAGGTCATAGACCCGCTGAAAGTTGCGCCGCTCCCGCACCATCAGCTGACCGCTGGTAAACAATACCTCCAGATGGCGCTTCTCCGGTTTCCAGTCCCACCAGCCATTCCCCTTGCCGGTTGTGCGTTCAAAGTCAGCCGCCCGCACCGGGCCGTGCTGGCGAATGCGCTCGATAAGCTGGCCAATCTCCTGCTGATGGGTAGCGAGCCAGTTGGCTGAAAACTTCCACCCCATGGCGGCAGGGTCGAGCATCCGGTGGCGCAGCAGCCGGTAATCCTCGCGGGGCACAAAGCAGGCCTCGTGGGCCCAATATTCGAAGATCTCGCCGTCGGCCAGCAGCTGCTCCAGCCAACGCGGTTCGTACTGGCCAAGGCGGCTAAAGAGCACCAGATAGGGGCTGCGCGCCACCACCGAGATGGTATCGATCTGCAGCAGCGCCATGCGGCGAATGGTGGCCAACAGATCGGCCGGAGTCGCCTTGCTGCGACGGGGGGCGAGCAGCCCTTGCGCCGCCAGTTGCAGATGACGGGCATCTTGCAGTGACAAATGGGTAATCGACATCAACAACCGCTCCCTGTTATCTGGCCATCGCGCGCCCGGCGGATAGCCAACAAAACCGGGGGAGACACCACGCTGACATGCCTCCCCTCCCTTGTGTGCCTGCGCCGCTATGAGTGAGCCGGGGGCAAGACCAGCTGATTGACCACCAGCATGATCTCTTGATAAGTGGCCTCTACCGTCTCGAGGGTCGGCTCCAGAATCAGGTCATCGGCATAGCCGTTGATAAGGGAGGTGATCTGGCGCGCCAGTCGCCGGGCATCACCCGCTGCAAACTCGCCGCTGTCGATCCCCTTTTGCAGGATCTGCTCCAGCACCTCGCGCCACGCCAGAATGATTTTGCGGTAGCTCTCGGCAAACACAGGGTCACGCAGTGACTCGTTCCAGGCATCGAGATAGATGGCCCAGGAGGCATCCTGACTGGTCGGCAGGTTGTCCCGCACAAAGAGCGGCAACGCTTCGCGGGCCGGCAGCGGCAACAGCCACTCCCGCTGCTCGGCGATCTCCTGATAGGTGAAACGCTCCACGGCGCAGAGGCAGAGCTCCTTCCAATCCTTGAAGTAGTGGTAGACGTGGCTGCGCGCCAGACCGGTGCGCTCGGCAATATCACGGGTTGACGATGCCGCCATCCCCTTCTCCCGAAACAGGGCCAATACGGCCTCGATGATCATCTCTTTGCGCTGTTCTGCTGATGGGCGTGCCATCTGACCTCCTGCGATATCAATCGATCTGCTTGACTTTGAGCAGTCGCTCAAACAAACTTTGAGCACTCGCTCAAACTTAGCGTTTCCGACATCTTAGGAGATAACCCATGACAACACCAACCACTTCGGCAGCCAGTTGCGACGAGCAGGCCACGCCGTTGCCACACTCGGCCGGTCGTTCGCTGGGGGCGATTGCACGGGCCAATCCCCTCAAGCTGGCAGGCACCTTCTCGCTGGTGGCCCTCGAAAACATCCTGCTGGTGGTCTATCCCCTGTTCGCCGGCTTTGCCATCGACGCCATCGTCAAGGGCCAGTGGCTGCAGGCCTCGAGCTACGCCCTCATCGTGCTGCTGTTCTGGCTCATCGGCGCCCTGCGCCGGGCGGTAGATACCCGCACCTTTACCCATATCTATGCGGCACTGGCGGTGCCGGTGATCCTGACACAACGCCAGCAGCAGGAGGGGCAATCCACCATAGTGGCGCGGGTCACCCTGGCGCGGGAGTTTGTCGACTTCTTCGAGAAACATATCCCGATCCTGGCCACCAGCCTGATCTCCATCGTCGGGGCGGCCGTGATGCTGATGGTGATCGAGTTCTGGGTCGGCATCGCTTGCATGGGGGTATTGCTGCTGTTCGGCCTGCTGCTGCCCGGCTTTTCGCGCAAGAACCAGCTGCTGCACGAGCGGCTCAACGATCGGCTGGAACACGAGGTCAAGCTGGTCACCCATGCCCAGTCAGCCAGCCTCGCCCGCCACTACCGCGCGCTGGCCTGGATCCGCATCCGGATTTCGGATCGGGAGGCACTCGCCTTTCTGGCGGTCGGCATCAGCGCCTCCCTGCTGTTCCTGCTGGCCATCACCATGCTAATGGCCCAGCCCCAGGTCTCGGCAGGCCATGTCTATGCTGTGATGACCTACCTCTGGAACTTTGTCACCAGCCTGGATGAGGGGCCCGGCCTTGCCGATCAGCTGGCCCGGCTGAGAGACATAGGCCGCCGGGTCAACACCGCCCAACCCGATGAAATGATTTGATATTTTGTATCTGTAACCGGAGTAGAAGATGAATCCGACCACCCTTTGCCAACGAGCGTTGACCATGTGCATCAGCTGTTTTTTCCTCGCCGCCTGCGGCCCCAAGACGAGCGACTTTGAGCCCAACACCAGCTACTGGTTCAAGGAGAAACCGACAGAGGAGAGTGCCCCGCTGGCGCAAGACCTGAAGGTCGATATCGCCATCATAGGTGGCGGCTACAGCGGCCTCTCCAGCGCCTGGCATCTGGCCAAGGCCAATCCGTCGCTCAAGATCGCTATCTTCGAGGCCAAACAGGTGGGCAGCGGCGCCTCGGGTCGCAACGGCGGCATGGTGTTACCGGGCTCCGAGGTGATGGATCTCTATGAAGAGGGGGAAGCGAGCAAGCGCCATTACGACCTCACCGTCGCCAGCATGCACAAGCTGCAGGCGTTGGTTGCCTCAACCGGCGTAGAGGCCGATCTCAAGCTCGATGGCTATGTGGAGGCGATCATCGATGAGGAGGATATCGCCGAGTACCGCGACTATGTGAAAACCGCCAATCGCCTCGGCATCCCGCTCCAGTACTGGAACGCCGATACCACAGAGGAAAAACTCGGCACCGACCGCTACGCGGGGGCGGTCTACGACCCCAATGGCGGTCAGGTACACGCCATGAAACTGGTCAATGCCCTGCGCAAGGCGGTGGAGCAGGCGGGCGTCACCATCTATGAACAGAGCCCGGTGCTGGGGATCAAGGAGGGCAAGCAGATCGAGCTC
The DNA here is from genome assembly GCF_019046985.1 of Aeromonas sp. FDAARGOS 1417. Taxonomy (NCBI): domain Bacteria; kingdom Pseudomonadati; phylum Pseudomonadota; class Gammaproteobacteria; order Aeromonadales; family Aeromonadaceae; genus Aeromonas; species Aeromonas sp. FDAARGOS 1417. The sequence goes on from NZ_CP077221.1 coordinate 1,916,658, forward strand.
AATGTAGCCGACAAGTACAAGGTGACCGCCGACAGCATAGTGCTGGCGACCAACGGCTATACCTCAAAACTTGGCTACTTCAGCGGGCGAGTCTTTCCGGTGCACGCCCAGAGCGCCGTCACCGAGCCGCTCAGCAAAAAGCAGCTGGCCGCCATCCAGTGGCAGAGTCGGGTGCCCTACTACGACACCCGCAACATCCTGTTCCATCTGGTATTGACCCCGGATAACCGCATCGTCATCGGTGGCGGCAATGCCGAGTACGTCTTCAACGACGGCCTCAACTACAAGGGCGATCTTAACCGGGTCAGCGAGATGATGATGACCGAGCTGGTGACCCTCTATCCGGCCCTCAAGGGGATCAAATTTGAGCAGGTGTGGGACGGGGTGCTCGGCATGACAGGTGACAGCACCGAAGCGGTGGGGGTGATGGGGGATCACAAGAACATCTACTACGCCCTCGGCTACAACGGCCACGGCATCAATCTCTCCTTCCTGTTTGGCGACATCGTGGCCAGCCTCTATCAAGGCAAGGAGCACCCCTGGTTCAACCACGCGGAGCAGAGTCTGCCGATGTGGCTGCCGCCAGAGCCGTTCAAGTCAATTGGCGTAAAATCTGCCCTGATGTACTACCAGTGGCAGGACAAGGGCTACAAGGAGTAGCGCCGGGCGAACCCGACGAGTAACAGACGAAGGCACGCCTCAGGGCGTGCCTTTCTGCAATACCGCCACATCGGCGTGGGGGAAGCTGAGCTCGGCCTGCCAGCTGGCGGCCAGCACCTGAAACGATGCCTCGGCAAAGAAGACGATGTGGGTCGGGTCGTGGCGATAGCGCCAGTTTTTAAACCGCTCGTCACCGAGCACCCGCTGGGTCTGCAGCACCAGCAGGCCACCGGGCTTGAGGCAATCCCACAACTGCGCCAGTACCGTGCGCGGCTCGGCGATATGCTCGATCACCTCGGTACTGGTGATGAAGTCATACTGACGCGTCAGCAACTCGGGAAAATCGGCGTAGAACTTGTCATACCCCGCCATCTGGTAACCCGCCTCGCGCCCCATCGCCACCAGCGCCGGCCCTGGGCCACAGCCAAAATCTAGGCCACTGGCAGGGGTTGGCACCCGCGCCAGCACCTCACCAAAAGCCCGCATCAGAAAGCTGCGATAACGGGGGTCATCCACCCGGTTGTCGTGACCGTCATAGACCGCCTTCTCCGCCGCCTCATCCAGATGATCCGCCTCATCCAGCCAGACCAGCTCGCACACGAGGCAGCGATGATAGCGCTTGCCCGCCACCGGCAGGGGATAACTGCGATGGCTGGCACACAGGGGGCAGCTGACGGTGGATGACATGGCGGTTCCTCTTGGGGGCTTCCTGTTGGATAACAGCGGCGCAGATTGCCTGCCCGCTGCCTCGCTGACAACTTTTTTTGCTGCTTAAGGGTTTCTTAAGTTTGCCCTTTTACTCTCAAACCATCGCAAGAGAAGGAGTCACCCATGACCATCGAGATCCAGGCACCCTACCGATTGCTGCTAGCCAAGTCCCCGCAGCAGGTCATGGCGCTGCAAACCTATATCCAGGCAGCCTACACCCTCGAGTTCAACGCCCGCATCCCCCATTTCCTCCCCTGTCTGCTGGGGCTCTATCGGGCGGACGGGACGCTGGTCGGTGCCTGTGGTCTCAATCATGCCAGTGAAGGGCCTCTCTATCTGGAACAGTATCTGGAGCAACCCATCGAGGCTGCCATCAACACCCGCCTCGGGGTCTACCCGGCACGCAACCGCATTATCGAAGTGGGCAATCTGGCCTGCAGCGAACCGGGCAATGCCCGACTGATGTTCGCGGCCCTGTGTCGTCTGCTGTGTGAAAACGCCCTCGACTACGTGGTCTTTACCGGCACCGCCAAGCTGCGCAACAGCTTTGCCCGCCTGCAACTCAACCCGGTGGAGCTGGCACCCGCACAGGCCCATCAGGTGGGGGCCGACGCCGATGCCTGGGGTGAGTACTACCGCTGCCAACCCAAGGTGATGGTGGGTGACATCAATCAGGGGCGCGAGGTGCTCGCCCAGAGCAGCCTGCTGCTCAATCTGCTGGCCCCCATGCCGACCCTGTTTGACGATGCCGGCAAGAGCAGTGATAACCAGCCCCATCAAAAAAGGTGCGCCCAATGAGCCTGTTCGACGCCATCGCCAAACATGCCCGCGAGAATCCGCAATCCCCTGCGCTGCTGAGCAGCCAGCAGCGTCTCGATTACCAGACCCTGTGGCAACAGATCCAGCGTCTGGCCAGCCAGCTGCAACAGCTCGACATCAGCCGTCTGGCGCTGCAACTGGACAACGGCCTGCCCTGGGCGCTGCTGGATCTCGCCTGCACCCGCGCCGGTATCGTGGTCATTCCGGTGCCCCACTTCTTCAGTCAGGCCCAGCAGGCCTGGTTGCTGGAGAGCAGCGGCGCCGATGCGCTGGTGGGCCCATATCATCAGGGGTGGCATGCCGCCGAGCCGCTCTCGCTGATCACCGGCGAGCTGCCGCTCTGGCGCCATACCCCGGCCAATCGACCGGCGCTGCCCAAGGGCACCGCCAAGATCACCTACACCTCCGGCACCACGGGCCAGCCCAAGGGCGTCTGCCTGTCCCTGAGCCAGATGATGGCGGTGAGCCATGCGCTGGCCGAGCGGGTCGCGCCAGCCAAGGTGGAAAAACACCTCACCCTGCTGCCGCTGGCGACCCTGCTTGAGAACATCACCGGCCTTTATGTGCCGCTGCTGACCGGCGCCTGCAGCCGCATTCCGTCCCTCGGGGAGCTCGGTTTCACCGGCTCCAGCTCGCTCAACCCTGCCATGCTGGGGGAGGCCCTGCTGCGCTGGCCAACCCACAGTCTGGTGCTGGTGCCCGAACTGCTGCGCCTGCTGCTGGCGCTCTGCACCAGCACCCCGACGCTGGCCCAGCAGCTCAAGAGCCTGCGCTTTATTGCCGTCGGTGGCGGCAAGGTAGCCCCCGACCTGATCACACATGCCCGCCAGCTCGGACTGCCGGTATACGAAGGTTATGGCCTCTCGGAGTGTGGCTCCGTGGTGGCGCTCAACAGCCCGGATGCTGACAAGCCCGGCAGCGTCGGCCGCCCCCTGCCCCACTGTCAGGTCACCATCGCCAGCGACGGCGAAATTATGGTGAGCGGCAGTGCCATGCTGGGCTATCTCGGCAGCAGCGAACCTTCTGCCATGCAGATCGCCACAGGCGATCTGGGTCATCTCGATGATGAGGGCTACCTCCATATCACCGGGCGCAAGAAGAATGTCCAGATCACCGCCTTTGGCCGCAACTTCTCCCCCGAGTGGGTGGAGGCCGAAGCACAGCTCTGCCCCGCCATCGCCCGCATCGTGGTGTTTGGCGATGGTCAGCCCGCCAACGTGGCGCTGATCCAGCCCCTGCCGGGGAAAGAGGCGGATCTGCCCCGCCAGATCGCCGGTCTGAACCAGAGGCTGCCCGATTATGCCCGCCTGCACCACTGGTTGCCGGTAGCACTCGACCAGCATCCCGGCCTGCTGACCGCCAACGGGCGCCCCCGTCGCAACGAGATTTACCAACACTTTTCCCGGCAAATCAGCCAATGCCTTACAGGAGAATCGTCATGAGCTTCTACCAGACTCTGCAACAAGCCACTGCTCAGGAGCGTGAGCATCTGTTCAACGCCCCCATTATCGAAGCCTGTCGCCGTGGCGATATCAGCCGTGATACCTATCTCGCCTTTCTGGCGCAAGCTTACTACCACGTGCGCCACACAGTTCCGCTGCTGATGGCAACCGGCGGCAAGCTGGGTCAGGAGTACGAGTGGGTGCGCGGGGCCATTGCCGAATACATCGACGAGGAGTATGGCCATCAGGAGTGGATCCTCAACGATATCCGCGCCTGTGGCGGCGATGCCGAGGCGGTGCGCCACGGCCAGCCGGGGCTGCCCATCGAGCTGATGGTTGCCTTCCTCTACGACCAGATCCAGCGCGGCAACCCCATGGGCTTCTTCGGCATGGTACAGGTGCTGGAAGGCACCAGCGTGGCCATCGCCCTCACCGTCGCCGACCAGCTGAAAAAGGGACTCGGCCTGCCCCCGCAGGCGATGAGCTACCTGAGTTCCCACGGCGCCCTGGATCAGGAGCACCTCAAGTTCTTTGAATCCCTGATGGATCGGGTCGAGAGTCCGGCGGATCAGGCCGCCATCATCCACGGGGCCAAGGTGGTCTACCGCCTCTATGGCGAGATGCTCTACAACCTCACCGCCACACCGTAAGTCGGCAGCAGATCAGCAGACAGCAAAAAGGGAACCCACACCATGAACCTTGAAGGGAAACTCGTGCTGCTCACCGGCGCCAGCGGTGGCATAGGTGAAGAGCTGGCGCAGGAGCTGGCGGCCCAGGGGGCACACCTGCTGCTGCACGGACGTCGCGGCCCGGCACTGGAGCGGCTGTGCAAGTCACTGCCTCATCCCGAGCGCCATCAGGTGGTGCTCGCCGACCTCGGCTCTGCGCAGGAGCGGGCCAAGCTGTTGCAACACCCGGCTCTGGAGGATGGGATCGACATCCTGATCAACAACGCTGGCTGCAACCAGTTTGCCTGGCTGGAAGATCAGAGCTTCGAGCAGGTGGAGCGCCAGTTGCTGCTCAATATCGAGGCGCCCATCCAGCTCACCCGTGCCCTGCTGCCAACCATGCGCAAGCCGGGGATCATCATGAACATGGGGTCGAGCCTGGGCAGCATCGGCTACCCCGGTTACAGCGTCTACTGCGCCAGCAAATTTGCCCTGCGCGGCTTTAGCGAAGCGCTGGGACGGGAGCTGGAGGGGAGCGGCATCAAGGTGCTGCACTTTGCCCCCCGCGCCACCCGCACCAAGCTCAATTCTGAGGCCGCTTACGAGATGAATGCAGCGCTCGGCACCCAGACCGACAGCCCGCAGGAGGTGGCCGAAGAGGCGGTCATCGCCCTGTGCAACGAAACCCGCCGCAGCTGGCTCGGCTGGCCGGAAAAGCTGTTCGTGCGGCTCAATGCCCTGCTGCCCGGCATCGTCGATAAAGCGCTGGCCAGACAGCTGCCGATCATCAAACGTTATGCCCGTCATCTTCAGCCAGGGACGGCTGATGCCGGCGCCAACAGTGCGCCACAACCAGACTTGTCCCGCCCGATCCCGACCAAGAAGGAGCATTAATATGAACTTTTTCCGTCAATCAGTGACCTCTTGTGCCATCGCCATCCTGCTGGGGTCCTCCTCGGTCATGGCCGCGGATGATGCCCTCGTCCCCATCCAGCAGCAGTGGGCCGTCTGCCAGTACCAACAGACCGGCAAGGCGAAAGAGAGCTGCCTCGAAACCCTGAGCACCCGGGCCGAAGCGGCCAGCGCCAAGGAGCCTTTTCGCGCCGATCTGCTGATCTGGTCTGCCATCGTCAAGAGCACCTGGGCGGGGGCCAAAGGGGGGCTGGGGGCACTGGGTCTGGTGAAAGAGGCCAAAGCCAAGCTGGAGCTTGCGCTCAAGCAGGATCCCAAAGCACTGGACGGCTCTGCCTACACCAGTCTGGGCTCCCTCTACTATCAGGTGCCCGGCTGGCCGGTCGGCTTTGGCGATGACGAAAAGGCAGAACAGCTGCTCAAGCAGGCGCTGGCCATCAATCCGGATGGCATCGACCCCAACTTCTTCTATGGCGACTTCCTGCTGGATCAGGGTCGCAAGGCCGAGGCCAAAACCTACCTCGACAAGGCGCTGGCCGCCCCGGCCCGCCCGGGTCGCGAAGTGGCCGATGAAGGGCGCAGAATGGAGATCCGCGATCGGCTGGCCAAGCTATAAAACCCTGATGGATCAAAGAACTATTTAAACTCTGCCCACCAGCTTGCATACTGGTGGGCAGGGTTGTTTATGCCGCGGCACGCCCTGGCGCTGAGCCAGATCGCCACACCCAACAAACAGGGAGAAAAGAATGCGGATCCTGCTGGTGGAAGATGATGTGATGCTGGGGGATGGTATGCAGGATGCACTGCGCCATAGCGGCTACACGGTGGACTGGCTGCAACAGGGGTTGCCCGCTCTGGCAGCCCTCAAGAGCGACGAGTTCGCCGCCCTGATCCTCGATCTCAATCTGCCCGACATCGATGGCCTCAGCCTGCTGCGCAAGTTGCGACGTGAAGGACACCAGCTGCCTGTGCTGATCCTCACCGCCCGCGATGCGCTGGACGATCGGGTGGTCGGCCTCGATGCCGGCTCCGACGACTACATGGTCAAGCCCTTCGCCCTGCAGGAGCTCAACGCCCGCCTGCGCGCCCTGGTGCGTCGCAGCAAGGGGCAAGCTCAGGCGGTACTGGAGTATGGCGACATCCTCATCTATCCAGAATCCCAGCAGGTCACCTATCAGGGGGAAGCGGTCAAACTCACCCCCCACGAATACAAGTTGCTGCAGGAGCTGATCAGCCAGAGCGGCCGAGTGCTGAGCAAGGATCAGCTGCAACAGAGCCTCTACGGCTGGGATGAAGGCGCCGAGAGCAACGCGGTAGAGGTGCATATCCACCATCTGCGCAAGAAGTTCTACAGCGACCTCATCCGCAATATTCGCGGGGTCGGTTACATCATTCCCCAGCTCGAACAGCCAAGCCGGACACCCGCACGATGAAACGCCCCCGCTCCATTCGCCGCTTTCTACTCACCGGTATCCTGACGCTGGTGAGCCTGAGTCTCACCATCAGCGCCTTTATCGGCTACATGGAGGCGAGCCACGAGATGGAGGAGCTGTTTGATGCCCGCCTCGCCCAGTCGGCCCGCATCACCAACCAGCTGCTGGCTCGCTACATGGCCCAGCAGGGGCAACTGCCCGCCAACGGCACCGTCTATCAGGAGTGGGAGGCGCAAAATCCCGATGAGTGGCAAAAAGACCCCAGCCTCAACCTGACCGGCGAGGATCGGGAGATCACCCCCTACGGCCACGAGTTCGAACGCAATCTCTACTTCCAGCTGCTCGATGAAAAGGGCGGCTTGCTGCTGCGCGCCCCCAGCGCCCCGGATCAGCCGCTGGTCACCCTGGCCATCGGCTTCGACACTGTCGAAAAAGATAATCACCAGTGGCGCACCTTCACTCTCTACAATCAGCAGGAGCAGACCTGGCTGGTGGTAGCCGAGCGGGACGACGAGCGCAGCGAACTGGCCAGCAAGATGGCTACCCTCACCATGCTGCCGCTGCTGATCACCCTGCCTTTCCTGTTGGCCCTGCTCTGGTGGCTCATCACCCGCGGGCTGGCCCCCCTGCGTCAGCTGGCCCAGGCCATCAGTGAACGTCACCCCGCCAACCTGAGCCCCCTCAGCCTCAAGACAAGCGCGCAGGAGCTGACCCCCCTCACCAACGAGATCAATCGGCTGATGCAGGCGCTGGCGGAGACCATAGAGCGGGAGAAACAGTTCACCAACGAGGCGGCCCACGAGCTGCGCACCCCGCTGGCGGTGCTGCGGATCCACAGTGAAAATGCCCTGGCTGCCGAAGATGAAGTGAGCCGCCAGCAATCCCTGCACAAGATGCTGCAGGCCCTCGATCGCAGCGATCGTCTGATCCGCCAACTGCTGACCCAGGCCCGTATCGACAACCAGCAGGGGCTGGTATTGACCGAACTGGAGGTGGGTCACCTGCTGCAAGGCACCCTGGCGACGCTTGCTCCCATAGCGCTCAAGAAGGATCAGCAGCTATCGCTGGAATGTGAATTGCCGCAGCTGGTGATGGGGCAGGCCACCCTGCTCGAGCTGCTGTTCAGCAACCTGATCGACAATGCGCTGCGCTACACCCAGCCAGAGGGCGAGATCAGGGTACGGGTTCAGCGAGAGGGCAACCGGGTGAGGGTGGATGTGAGCGACAATGGCCCCGGCATTCCCGCCAGCGCCTTGCCCCGGCTGTATGAACGCTTCTTTCGGGTCAATCCCCAGCAGGGGGATGGCGTGGGGCTCGGCATGGCCATCGTCTCACGCATCGCCCAGCTGCACGGTGCCGATCTCGATGTCCACAACCGGCCGGAAGGGGGGCTGGAGGTGAGCGTCTGGCTACCGACCCACACCCACTCCCACTCCCAGCCCTGATCCGAAAATGACAACGCCTCCAGAGGGAGGCGTTGTTTATAGATAATTAACACGCTGACGCTACGCGACTTGTCGCCGCGCCATCACCGGCAGATCAGGCAAGCAGCGCATCCAGACCTGCCGTCACCGCCTCCATGCGATGCCCGCCAGAGTGTTCAATCACATAACGCTTGCCCACCTGGGAAGAGGCATCCAGCCCGAACACACCGTGCTCCACCTTCTGGCTCAGCGGATCCCCGCTGGTGTTGACGTGGGTGACATTAGCATCGTCCAGCTTGTGAGCGAGGCGATCCCTCAATCCGACATGCAGCCCCATGCTGTTGAACGCCGTGACCTTGAGCCCGTGCTTGATGCCGGCATATTGCGCCAGACCGCCCCCCAATGAGTGGCCTAGCACCTCGACCTTGCCGCCATACTGCTGGGCAAAGGCCTTGACCAGCCGGTCGGCATCTTGAAACGCGCTGTCCTTGATGCCAAGGGCCGCGCCAGCATCGCTCTTCAGGGTGCCGGGGCGTTTGGCAGGCTGAGTGCCCACAAACGAGAGCACCATGGTATCGCCACGCTTGTAAACGGCGACCTTGAGCGCAGACCAGGCATCACCTGTCAGGATAAAGGGGTCATTCTCGTTCTTGCCCGGGGTGACATGAAGCGTCAGGGTACTCCCGGTGCCACCGGAACCATCTTCACGGCGGGCCAATATCGAAGGGGGAATATCTGCCAGCGTGGCGTGACTGTAGCCTGCCGGCATCTCCCGATAGCTGCTGGAGCAGCTGACCCGCGCCAGCTGGGCCGCATCCATCACCGCTCTCGCCCCCTCGGCAGTCAGCGGCTCCTGCTGCGCCTTCGCCACGAAGGCCGGTTTGATGATCCCCTTGGCGGCACTCAAGGCCTGCTGTGAGCCTTGTTGCAACCGCTCTGACATACCGAGCGGCAGATGGGAGGCCCCCTTCATCACGCTACCCGCCAACCCCAGAGAGGAGGAGGCCACCAGACGCGCCGCTGACTCGCCAAGGTTTTTCACCCCGGCCACCCCGGCCGTCACCGCACCGCTGGCCACGCTGCTGACACCACCGGTGATATTGGCCAGCCCTTTGATGATGGCGCCCATCCAGTAACGAGCTTTGCCCTTGGCACTCTGGGCATGGGAGTCATGGCCGCCCTGGATGGCGATGCCAATCTTGCGAGCCGGGGCACTGAGGGTCAACCACTTGAGCGAGGTATTCAATACCTTGCCCGGCTGAACCCGGGAGCCGAAGCCGAGGCTGGTATAGTGAGAGGCCAGATTGTGATGAACCGAGTGCTGGCGAGATGAGGATTGCACCTCGCCATGCTCATGAGAGGCCACAGCGCTAGCGCGCTGGGGTTGTCCAATGCTTTGAATAGACATCTTCTACTCCTGATTAATACCAATGACGATCCATCAACACGGGATCATGGCGCCAGATAACGGGGAAGGAATGGCTGCTGTCTCCTGCTGGGCGCTCAACGCCTGCAACTGCGTCTGCAAGGTGACGCCGAGATCAAGAAATTCACCCAGAGTTTGCATAAACAGGGGTTTATCGAGCATCTCGATGAGAGAGGAAAAGGTCAGCACCAGATGGTTGCTGCGACTGTCCAGACTGATCTGGCTTCCTCCCGTGGTCAAACCAAACATGTTCAGCTCAAGGGCCGAGCGGGTCAGCTGCAACTGACTGGCCGCATCGTCAGGCAGACGCAGCAAGGGGATATAGAGGTAGCATGCCTGCAGATTATCGTTATCGGGCACTTCGACCAAGCACTCGCCATCCAGACCGAATGGCACACGGCAGTGGCCATCGTTGCCCAGACTCAAGGCTACGCCCTGCTGTTCGCCCGCGAGCAATAGCCATTCAGATACGATTTGTTGATAGGGTTTCACTATGATGCACTCCACGCTCAAGCCCTTGCTGGCGAACGAGCTCGCACGCTTCAGGGTATGGTGGAGATGCTACCTCTGGCAGAGGCGCGGGGATTTAGCTGTGAAACGGCGTTTTTTAGATTCACGCCGAAATTGCCCCTAACGGCAGGCGGGCTGTACGGTAAAGGTTCGACTGGAGTCCACCGGGCCCAGCTCCGCCAGCAGACGTCGGCCCAGCAGCACCGGATAGATCATCTTGCTGCGATCCCGCAGGGTGAACCACTCCTCATACACCTTGTCCCCCAGACAGATGGACATGGTCACCGTTGGCCGCTGCTCCATACCGCCCGCACCGCGCACCGTCACGCTGCGCTCGACCCTCCGTTCGAACTGTTGTTTGACCAGTTTGCCGCTGTCGGCATCGGTCACCACCAGCATGAAGCGCACCCAGGGCTTGCCATCCCGTTTGAATCTGGTGATGGCGCGTGCATCGAGGGAAGAGGTGAGCGCTCCGGTGTCAAGCTTCATCTTCACCGCCACGCCGCTAGGCAAAATAAGCCCCTTCTCGATCCAGCCATAGCTGGTCGGGGTCTCAGCCAGCGCACTGCCACACAGTGCCAGCATCAGGGTGATCCCCACCATCATCTTGCCCATTTTACTGCCCTGCCTTGTCAATCCTGCGCCCAGATCTACCACAGTCCCATTGTGGGTCAATCCGATTTATTTCAGCTACTTGGATAATATCTGGCGGGTCAGGAGAGAGACGACAAAGAGTGGCCGAACGGCGGCCCAAGCGGGCGGGAATATCGAAGGAGAGCAAGGCACCGAACGGTGCTGGATGAAACTGGTGGTTAACCTCAGGTTGTGACGCCAAAGGCTACCACAAGGATTTACAAATTATCAGTCTTGTTCTGAAGGGATTTTTGCCTACACTGTTGTAAACCGGAGGGCCTGAAAACCACCGGTTTTTTTGCGCCTGCCGAAAATTTGCCACTGCAAAAGTGACTTTCAACAAGGCTCAATAAGGAATTTGTAATGCGTATCGAAGAAGACTTGAAGCTCGGTTTCAAGGATGTCCTGTTCCGCCCCAAGCGCTCTACTCTCAAGAGCCGTTCCCAAGTAAGCCTGACCCGTCAGTTCACCTTCAAACACACTCAGACCCAATGGCAAGGCGTACCCGTCATCGCCGCCAACATGGATACCGTCGGCAGCTTCGCCATGGCGCGCACGCTGGCCGGTTTCGAGATGATGACCGCGGTACACAAGCACTACAGCCTTGAGCAGTGGCAAGCTTTCGTCAACGAGACCGACCCGGCGCTGCTGGGCCATGTGATGGTCTCCACCGGCACCTCGGCTGAAGATTTCGCCAAGACCCGCCAGATCCTCGCCATGTCCGAAGCGCTGCGCTTCATCTGTGTCGATGTGGCCAACGGCTACTCCGAACACTTCGTCGAGTTCGTGCGCAAAATTCGTGAAGCCTGCCCCAACCACGTCATTCTGGCGGGCAACGTGGTGACCGGCGAGATGGTCGAAGAGCTGATCCTCTCTGGCGCCGACATCGTCAAGGTTGGCATCGGCCCGGGCTCTGTCTGCACCACTCGCGTCAAGACCGGCGTCGGCTATCCGCAACTCTCCGCCATCATCGAGTGTGCCGATGCGGCCCACGGCCTTGGCGGCCAGATCGTCGGTGATGGTGGCTGCACCTGCCCGGGCGACGTCGCCAAAGCGTTCGGCGGCGGTGCCGACTTCGTCATGCTGGGCGGCATGCTGGCAGCCCACGAAGAGTGCGGTGGCGAGATCGTCGATGTAGACGGTGAGCCCTTCATGAAGTTCTACGGCATGAGCTCCTCCAGCGCCATGGACAAACATGCCGGCGGCGTCGCCGAGTACCGTGCCTCCGAGGGTAAAACCGTACTGCTGCCCTACCGCGGCCCGGTCGAGAACGCCGTGCGCGACATTCTGGGCGGCGTGCGCTCCACCTGTACCTACGTGGGTGCCAGCCAGCTGAAAGAGCTCACCAAGCGCACCACCTTTATCCGGGTACGCGAGCAAGAGAACAACGTCTACGGCAAGGAGTAACCTGCCGCAGAGACCGTCACGCGCTGACGGTTAGAAGCCAGCCAACCGGTGTGCTACCCTGCGCACCGGTTTTTTTGCATCCGGGATCCCGAGCCATGACAACTCCCCTGCCCCCGTTTGACTGGGACATCTTCTGCTGCGTCGTCGACAACTTCGGCGACATCGGTGTCACCTGGCGACTCGCCCGCCAGCTAAAACGGGAGGGGAATATAGCGGCACATGGCAATAAGGTTCAGGTGCGGCTCTGGGTGGACGATCTGGCAAGCTTTGCCCGCATCTGTCCGGGTCTCGACCCGGCGCAGGATGGCCAGTGGGTCGATGGCATCTATATCCAGCACTGGCATGAGCCCCTGCCGACCGACATGACCCCGGCCAGAGTGGTGATCGAGGCCTTTGCCTGCGATCTGCCCGCCCCCTTCATAGAGCTGATGGCGAGCCAACCCAGCCCCCCATGCTGGATCAATCTGGAGTACCTCTCGGCAGAGAGCTGGGTCGAGGATTGCCACGGCCTCGCCTCGCCCCAGCGTGTTGGCAATAAAAGCCTCAACAAATACTTCTTCTTCCCGGGCTTTACCGCTAAAACCGGCGGCCTGTTGTGCGAGCACGACCTCATCGCCGAACGGGAGCTGTGGCAGCAAGATGATGCGGGACTGGCAGCCTACTGGGCCAGTCTCGGTTTGCCGCCCAAGCAAGAGCACGAGCTGCGGGTCAGCCTCTTTACCTACGAGAGCGATGCGCTGAAGAGTCTGGTCGAGAGCTGGTGCCAGAGCGCCACGCCCGTCACCCTACTGCTGCCGCTGGGGCGCTCTCTCAACGATGTGCTCACCGGTGCCGGTCTGGCAGATGCCATCACCACCGCCCAAGCGGGGGATCTGCTCCACGCGGGCAACCTCACCATCAAGCTGCTGCCGATGACAGATCAGGCCGGTTACGATCGACTGCTCTGGAGCTGCGATCTCAATCTGGTGCGCGGGGAGGACTCCTTCGTGCGGGCCCAGTGGGCCGCTCGCCCTTTCCTCTGGCATATCTACCAACAGGAGGAGGAGGCCCATCTGGTCAAGCTGGAGCAGTTCCTCGACCACTATCTTGCTGATCTGCCTGTCGATTGCGCTCAATGGCTGCGCCGGTTCAATCTTGCCCTCAACCGTGGTGAAGATTGCGGCGAACTTTGGGCCCAATGGCCCCGATATAGCGCCATTTGGCAGCAACATGGGCGAAGCTGGTCACAGAAGTTGCTCCGGGATGGGGATCTCGTCACACGGTTGGTGAAATTTTTAGAAAGCCGTATATAATCTGGCAGTTTTTATCCGTCCGTTTCACGAACAGGAATTTTTTACATGAAAACCGCACAGGAAATCCGCGCTGGTAACGTAGTCATGATCGGCACCGAGCCGATGGTGGTTCAGAAGGCTGAATTCAACAAATCCGGCCGTAACTCCGCCGTGGTCAAAATGAAGCTGAAGGGCCTGCTGAACGGCAGCGCTACCGAGACCGTCTTCAAGGCCGACGACAAGCTGGACGTTGTTCAGCTGGAACGTAAAGAGTGCACCTACTCCTACTTCTCCGATCCCCTGTATGTCTTTATGGACACCGAGTACAACCAGTACGACGTAGAGAAAGACAACCTGGGTGACGTGCTGAACTACCTAGTAGACGGCATGGAAGACATCTGCGAAGTGACTTTCTACAACGAGAAAGCCATCTCCGTAGAACTGCCGACCACCATCGTGCGCGAAGTTGAGTACACCGAGCCGGCTGCCCGTGGCGACACCTCCGGTAAAGTGACCAAGCCTGCCCGTCTGAAAGGCACTACCTACGAGCTGGCTGTTGCCGCTTTCGTAGAGATCGGTGACAAGATCGAAATCGATACCCGCACCGGCGAATTCAAGCGTCGCGTCAACTAATTGACCGCTTTGAATTGATTGCAAAAAAGCGAGCCAACGGCTCGCTTTTTTATTGCCTCCGGGTTGCCATCACACCGCCCGCCTTCAGAAAATCCCGCCGCCGCCGCTAACCCAGATAACCGGGGGAGCACACTATGGCCAGATTATCCTTATCACTGCTGTTATTGACCTTGCTGGCTGGCCATGGGGCAGAGGCGAGTGAGGTTGCGCCCCCCGTTGCCGAACCTATGCCCCTCGACCATTGGCAAGCCAGCGACTGGAAAGGGTTGCCCGATGCTACCCAAATCGACAAGCAGACAGTGCTGTTCGCCAAACACGACAGTGAAAACTATCTGGGGCTCGCCATTTTACTACCCGACTGGCAGCGCAGCGGCCAGCTCTGGCAACTGACTCGCGCCCTTGGTCGACTGGGCTTTGATACCCTGCTGCTGCTCCCCTCCCCCCAGCAGACCGAACTGGACCCAGCCGCCGAGAAAAAAGCGAAAAACAGCGATGCATTTCGCAAGCAGTTTGCCGAGCGGATCAGCAAGCTGGCGGATGCCAAGCTGCAGGAGGGGGGCTTCAAGCTGATCCTGGCGCAAGGTACCGGCGCCGCCTGGACAGCCAACCTCATCGCCAGCGAACAGTTGCCCGCCCCCGACGCGCTGGTGCTGCTCGATGGCTTCTTCCCCAACCAACAGAGCAACCAGACCCTGGCCAAACAGGTGGCTCAAGCAGCCATCCCCACACTCGATCTCTATCAGGAGGATGGCGGTCGCTGGCCCCTGCTAGCCGCCGAGGCCCGCAAAAGCGAGAGCCGGCGCAGCAACAAGCTCAACTATCGCCCCTATGCCCTGATGGAGCTGGAGGAAACCCCCACCCGCATTCAGGGCTGGCTCAACCATCTGGGCTGGCTCTAAACCAGCCGTCACCGTGGCGCAATAAAGCGCGCGCCAGCTCACATCTGCCGGATAAAGCCCAACCCTGCCACGGCGGCGGGCTGGCCCTGACTGCATCCTCTTTGGCATCATGGCCTCTCGAACCTGAACAATGGCAGGAAGGCCCATGCAGCAGATTGTGTTTCTCGACAGCGATACCCTGGATGCGGGCATCACCCTGCATCACCCCGACTTCCCCCACCACTGGCAGAGCTATCCAAGTACTACCCCGGAACAGGTGGTGGAACGGCTCAAAGATGCCAGCATCGCTATCATCAACAAAGTACGGATCGGCGCCGCCGAACTGGCCCAGCTGCCTGAGCTCAAACTCATCGCCCTGGCCGCCACCGGCAGTGACAACGTGGATCTGGAAGCGTGCCGCGCCGCCAACGTCGGGGTGTGCAATATCCGCAATTACTCGGGCCCCTCGGTGCCGGAGCATGCCATGGCGCTGATGCTGGCCCTGTCGCGCAACCTCTTCTGCTGGCGCCAGTCGCTGCTGGAGGGGCGCTGGCAACAGAGCGGCCAGTTCTGCTTTTTCGACCACAACATCATGGATCTGCACGGCAAGCAGCTTGGCATCATCGGTAAGGGAACTCTGGGACAGGCGCTTGGCGAGCGGGCCAAAGGGATGGGGATGACAGTGCGTTACGCCCAGAGCCAGGTCGGCACCAGTCACGACGAGGATCGCCTACCCCTCGACGAGTTGCTGCAAAGTTCGGATGTGATCAGCCTGCACTGCCCGCTCACCCCCTACACCCGCAACCTCATTGGCGAGCGGGAGCTGGATCTGATGAAACCGGGCGCTCTGCTGATCAACGTCGGCCGCGGTGGGCTGGTGGATGAGGAGGCGCTGCTGCAAGCGCTGGCCAACGGCCGCCTCGGTGGCGCCGGTTTCGATGTGGCGAGCGTCGAACCCCCGCCCCCCGACCATCCCTTGATGAAGGCGCTGCAATACCCCCACTTCATTCTGACCCCCCATGTGGCCTGGGCCAGCGAGGAGTCGATGCAGCGACTGGCCGACCAGCTTATCGACAACATCAACGCCTTTGCCGCCGGTCGCCGCCAGCACCGGCTGGTGTAACCGCACGAGCGAGTCACCGCAAAATCGAGTGACCACACCATGCAAAACGGGACCAACAGGCCCCGTTTTGCATCTTCCGCACTCACTGCACACGCATCAATCGTCGTCATGCCATCTGTGCTTCTTATGCTTTTTGTACTTCTTGTGGTGCTTGTGATGGTGATGATCGTCGTCATCATCGTAATAGCGATCCTGGCTCTTATGACCATCGCCGGTCTTGGCACCGATGGCCGAACCGCTCGCCCCGCCGACCCCGGCGCCGATCAGCTGACCGGTATCACCACCGACACTCTTGCCGATGGCGGCACCGCCCAGCGCCCCCACCGCGCCGCCAAGGGCCGCTTCATTCTTGTTGCCCTTGTTGGCCGTCGCAGCCCCACCGGCAGCACCGCCCAACGCAGCCCCCACCAGCGCACCGGTATCGCCACCCAGCTCCTTGCCGATCATGGTGCCCGCCACACCACCTGCGCCGCCACCCAAAATGGTATTGAGGGTCTCGGAGGCGTGCACGGTCGCGCTGCCAGCCAGCAAGGCGCCCAGCAGTGCCAGTGCGCGAAGAGCACGCGAATTCATCTCCATGGGTACTCCTGTCAAACCTGATTAATATTCAGCGGCACTATACAAAGTGCCACGGGGTTCGCCAGCCAGCAGAAATGAGGGATGCGACAGTCAATGGCCGCACGGCCACCGCCCAAAATGGAAGAGTAAGATCAAGCAATTGAATTTAAAGATTAAAATCACCAAAAAGCCAAACTATTACGGCTGGGCGCCCCACAATCTGGTTGTCGTGTCCCGGCACAGACCCGCCGCGCTGGGACAAAAGCTGTCAGTCAGCAGCCTCATCCGCCAGATGCCAGCAGTCCCGGCCAGCCTCCTTGCTACGATAAAGGGCTGCATCAGCACGCTCGAAGATGGGGTCGGCAACGGGTGAATGGCAGGCGCCGCCGATACTCAAGGTGACCTGTCCCTTGTGCTCACGCCACTGTTGATGTCGCACCACGTCAAGCAGACAATTGAGCTTCTCCGCCAACTCATCCTGTGGCTGTTGCAGCAGAGCGGCAAACTCATCGCCACCAATCCGGTAAACCGTGCTCACCCCCAGCACATCAGCAAGACAGTTGGCCACCCGACACAGCACCTGATCGCCGAAGGCATGACCCCGACTGTCATTGAGTCCTTTGAAGTGATCAATATCAAACAGCAGCAGCCAGAAGCGCTCCCCCCTCAGCTCCAGCGCGCTCTTGTGCTGCTCGAAGGCTCGCCGGTTCATGATACCGGTCAGAGGGTCCCGCAACAGCGCATCCTGCCCCTTGAGGAAGCTGGCCCTGACCTGATCGATCTCGTTCAGGCTGCGTCGCACAAACCAGGTATTGGCCTTGGTGATAGGGGGAGAACTCTCCAGATTGCGCACGATACCGGTCAGTGACCCCGACACCAGCGCCTGCTCCTGGCGGAAGATCCGCACCAGCAGACTCAGCGTGCAACACCAGATGGCAAACAGGGAGATCAATGGCAAAACCACCATCTGCAGCGCCTCATAGAGGCTGTTGCGAAACAGCACGGGCGGCAGATAGATATTGAGATCCCAGCCAATATCCGCCAGCTCGCGCTTAAGGAAAGTGCCATGACACAACACATCCAGACCGAGCCACTGCTGGCCCTGATGTTGCTCGATGGGATGATCTGCCAGCAGATCCATATTGCTGCCCACCACCAGCTGGCCGCTGTCGCGCAAGGTAAGATAGAGTGCGGCCTGATTGCCACCAACCGTCCGCTGTAGCGCCTGCTGCAGCGAGTCGAACGACATGTCGACCATCAGCAGCCCCAGCAGTTGCCCCTGATCGTCCCGCACCCGTTTAATCAGGCTGAGTATCAGTTCATTGGTATTGTATTCAGGGTAGGGGCCAAACCAGACGAGCTCGTCGCCCGGCATGGTGGTCACCTGATACCAGGGTCGCAGCGCCGCCTGATAACCGGGGGGCGGTAGCCAGTCCGGGTAGCTGTCGATACGATCCGCGTTCAGGTTGTAAAAGTAGATGTAGTGGTTGCCTGGTTTGATCTTGTGCGCAATGGCCCAGATGGGGGAGTCGGCCAGCCCGCCGCGAGCGATCTTCTCCTTGTCGAGCGAGGCCTCCAGCACCGCCAGTTGCCGCTCATTGACCTTCACCATCTCGTGGATCAGGGACGCTTCAACGGAGGATGCCATGTGGCCGAAACCGGATACCGTCATGTCGATATCCCTCAGATAGCTGGCAATAGCCATGATGATCGTCACTATCAGGATCATCAAACCAATCAATGCAGAGAGGGGGACCAGCACATAGTAGCGTTTATTGAGATACGAACGGCTCACATCACATCCGAACCAAGAAAACATACGGGGATTGTGGGAGAGAAAGGAGAGTGAATCATTGATTAATATCACTTTCGCGCCCCTTAAATGACATTTCCAACATTAACGAAACTTCAAGGTTCGCAAACGAATATCAACTGACAGGAAAAACGCTAGTTACCCCAGGTTAACCCCGCTCTGCATTGCGGGTGTTATAGTCTATACCTGATTCGGCAGGCGCTGGACACACCGTCCATCACCGGCTGCAACGCCAAGCAGAACAAGGAGATGTTATGAGCAGTCCGTTTATCGAACAGATCAAAGCACGTCGTACCATCTATGCCCTGGGCGACCAGGTGTCCCACACGCCGGAGCGGCTGACGGCCCTGATCCAGGATGCCATCAGACACAGCCCTTCCTCCTTCAACTCCCAGAGCTCCCGTGCCGTCATCCTGTTTGGCGCCCAGCACCACAAGCTGTGGGATATCGTCAAAGCCGAGCTGAAAAAGATTGTGCCGCCGGAGGCCTACGCCCAGAGTGAGGCCAAGGTAGATGGCAGCTTCCGCGCAGGCTTTGGTACCGTGCTGTTCTTCGAAGACACCGATGTCATCAAGGATCTGCAGCAAAAATTTGCCCTCTACGCCGACAACTTCCCCATCTGGTCGGAACATGCCACCGGCATCGCCCAGTTTGCGGTCTGGACGACGCTGGCGCAGGAGAAAGTAGGTGCCTCCCTGCAACACTACAACCCCCTCATCGACGAGGCGGTACGCAAGGAGTGGAACCTGCCCGCCAGCTGGCTGCTGCGTGCCCAGATGCCCTTTGGCAGCATCAAGCAACCGGCCGGCGACAAGACCTTTATCGACGACGCTACCCGTTTCCGCGTTTTCAAATAACCGTTGAGAAAGCAAAACGCCCCCGCATCTCGGGGGCGTTTTTATTGCGGCATACAGTGTTGATGGCGATGGTTCATACCGCAATCTGCGGTCATAACGCGCTCTATCCACCGCTCAGGCGGGCAGCGTCACCAACAGGGACGCCTCCCTAGGCTCCACCTTCACCTCGCACCAGTCGCGGATCACCGCCACCACCGCCGGATTGAGCGGCGCATCGCCCCCTACCTGCACCACGGTGCAACCTGCACGCAGGGCACTCTCGATATCGGCCGGGGCATCCTCGAACACCAAGCAATGAGCGGGCGAGACGCCAAGCCGTTCAGCCCCCAGCAGATATGGCTCGGGATCGGGCTTGCCATTGATCACAGCTTCGGCCCCCACCAGCAGGTTGGGCAGCGGCAAACCGGCACAATTCAGGCGGTGATGGGCAACCCGCTCACTGGCGGAGGTCACGATGGCCCAAAGCTCTGGCGACAAACGGCCCAGCAACTCGCCAGCCCCTGCGATGGCGTCACCGCCGGTATGCTGCATCTCCAGCTCGTCGAGCCGCGCCGCTTCCCGCTCCACATCCAGCTGCGGGGCCAGCGCCCGGATCACCTCACGCGAGCGCATGCCGTGGCACATCGCCAGCACCGGCTCTGGGGCAAGCTGATGATGCTGGCACCAGAGCCGCCACACCTTCTCCACATCGCCGGTCGAGCAGACCAGGGTGCCATCCATATCGAGCAGCAGGGCGGATACAGACAGGGTGATCGTGTTCATGCCAGCACTCATACAGGCTCTCATACAGACACCCCGGCCAACTCGGGCAGAGAGCCAGAGAGCGCATCGGCAAGGGCCTGCTGCTGGGCGGCACGCTCATAACAAGCGAGCGCCTGCTCGGCACTGCCAGCCCACACCAGCAAGGGGCCGACCACAAAACCCTGTTGCAGCAGGCTGGCGAGCAGCTCCCCCGTCTCCGGGGCCGCCAATGGCTGGGCCAGCACCAGCGTGCCCTTGATCAAAAAGAGATAGCGTTGGGTAGACATGATATGGCTCCTTGTTCCGGTTCAGAGGAGGGCGATTCCCCCCTTGCCGAGCCATTAGAACAAGGCGATTAGATAATTTATAATCAATAAATCGCCACCTTGGATAACCAATTGGAATGAAATTCGACTTGAGGCAACTACATGCGTTTGTGACGCTGGCCGACACCGCCAACTACCGGGAAGCGGCCAGCCGCCTCTTTATCACCCAACCGGCCCTCACCAAGCAGATCCAGGGGCTGGAGCAGACGCTGGGCTGCACCCTGTTCAAACGGGGCCGCCACGGTGCCGAGCTGACAGCACTCGGTGCCCAGCTGCTCACTCAGGCGAGTGCGCTGGTCGAGCACGGTCGGGAGTTCGAAAGCCATGCGCTGGCGGTGGCGAGCGGCGTGGCCGGTCGACTCAAAATTGGCTTCGGTCTGTCGAGTTTCGCACTGGCCCCTGCGCTGGTGGCCCGCTTCAAACAGCAGGTCACGGACGTGATGGTCCATCTGCAGGATATGCCCTCCGCCATCCAGCAGGAGCAGTTGCTCTCCGGCCAGTTGCAGCTTGGCTTTATGCGCAGACCTCAGATGCCCCAGTTGCAGGAACACAGACTGCTGATCGACCGGCTGGTGCTGGCGGTGCCGACACGGATGACCGAGCCAGACCCGGCCGCATTCGACGTCCAGCAGGCACTGACCAGTCAACCCCTGTTGCAGATGGTGGGCCACCGCTGCCCTGGGCTCAGCCAGCAGATCGCCGGTTTTCTCGGCGCCAATCGGCTGACCGGCATGGTTCAGGAGGCCGAAGATATCCAGACGCTGGTGGCGCTGGTCGCGGCGGGCATCGGCAATGCCATCCTGCCGCGCAGCGTCAGCTTTATCGCAGGACCCGATGTCACCCTCTATCCTCTCTCTGGTCCCAGCTCCGAGTGGGAAGTCAGCATGGTATGGAATCCGGACTTTGCCGACCCCATCCGGGATCACTTCGTCAGGCAGGTGATCGCCAGCCATCCCCTGCCGGTGTCGGCCACACCCGAGCGCTGAAACCAACGCTCGCTGGTTGCTAACACCGTGACCAACCAAAAAACAGTGCGCCCCCAGAAGGGGGCGCATGCAGGACAAAAGCGGCAATGCGGCTCAACAGCTGGCGCAGTGACTACGGTTTTTACCCGCCCCCTTGGCGCAATAAAGCGCCGCATCGGCCGCGGCCAGCAACGCCCCTTCCCCCTCCAGCAGTTGCTCTGCCGTGTAGGTAGCAATGCCAATGCTGGCGCTAAGCTGAATATTATTTGCCACCACTATGTCGAGATCGTTGATGGCCTGGCGGATCTCCTCTCCAATCCGCTGGGCCGCATCTCGATCGGTATTGCCGAGGATCAGGGCAAACTCGTCCCCACCAAAACGGCAGGGAAGATCCGCCGGACGCTGGCAGAAGGACTGCAGAAGATGGCCCACCAGCTGGAGGGAGCCATCCCCCATCTGATGACCAAGATGGTCATTGCACGCCTTGAAGTTATCCAGATCCAGCATGATGAGGGAGAGCGGAGTATGTTCACGCATGCTGCGCCGCCACTCGTTATGCAAAAAGCTGTTGAACAGCCGCCGATTGGCCAGCCCGGTCAGGGGATCATGTTGGGAGAGGCTGGCAACTTCCAGCTCCAGCAGCTTGCGCTCGGTGATATTGATATGGGCGATGGAAAAATACTCGGCATCAAGCCCGGGTACCGGCGCGACTCGCATCATAAACCAGCGCTGGGTGTCGGGGCTGTGGCAGGGGTATTCCAGATAGAACTTCTCCTGCTGATGACGGATAACCCGGAGGATCCCCTCCACGGCAGCCAATCCAGAGGGCTCGGATTCAGCGTCACAAGCCCCCATGTAATTGACCCCAATCCAGTTATATCCCTTGGGCATGCCGTTTTGCTCGGCAAACAGATCCCAGGCGAGATTGGTGTAATGGATCACGCCATCCCGATCTATCACCGATATCTGGTCTTCCAGCGAATCCAGCAGCGCAGCCAGATGATGGGCTCGCTCGGCGAAGTGACTCTGCCGCGTCTGTATATCATCCGCCATGGTGGCCATCCTGTGGCAAAAGTGGCATACCGCCATCTATTAACAATTAAGTCAGCAGATAGAGTAAAGCACCCCGTTCCCACTTAGCCAACTGAGACCAAATTTCACCATCGCACATCATCCGGCAAGGTTTCAGGCCAGTTTCCCTGTTCCGGATAACAAGAGCACATCATGAGCATATGTATCTGATAAGTCACATTTAATGACCACACCACTGATTTTCACAGGGGATGCCATCTCCTTCCCCATCCATCTTGGTACCAGGGCAGTTTTGTAAAAACCAGGTTGCCTCCTCGCAGGAGGTCATCTGGGAGCAATGCTGCCGACCATCACACTGGCGAATAAAGGTCGTTGTCTGTGGCGTGCTCACAGTGGTGCTGACCTCCTTCTGATTGAAAGATGAGACCGGCAATGGCGCCATCGACTCGGCCGAGAAACGGGAATAGATGGAAAAGAGGCCGACGAGCACCAGCAGGGGGATCAGTTTTCCACTCCAACTGCTCTTGCGACGTCGATAGGGGTTACTTCGCTCTCTGGTCGAGGTGGGTCGTGGCGGCTGACTTGCCGCCCGAAACGATGGCGCCGCTGATGATGCGGTCGATCTTGCTGCTGATGGTGCGGCCGACGGCACTGCATCCGCCAACGTGAGCGGGCGATCGGGGAAAAAAACCTGTAACGCCCTCGGTTTGCCATCCTGGCCACTGCCGATCAGATAGGTGACACGCTCCCCCGGCTCGGGCAAGCGACCATCTGATTGCAGCGCAGTAACATGCACAAACAGCCCTGCACTGCGTGATCCATTGATTATCTGCTCGGCGCCATTTTGCTCCGGCGTAATAAATCCAAAGCCGCGCGCCTCGTTCCAGCTCGCGATCCGTCCCTGATAACGCATCTGTCCATCCTTGTTGTTATCCATGTGAGCACTATATTGCCCGACAATCATGTTGCCCAAAAGCGCTGCGGCCCGACAGAGGGCCGCTGAGTCAATCTCAACACGGTGCTCGGGTGCTGCCTGCGTTAAGGATCAAGCCAGCCGGGACACCTTGATGATCTCGGCGATACGGCCCAGCATCCGCAGCGAGGTGTGATGCTCGGTGGCATCTGCGGCGGCGCAGGCATCCTCCAGAATGGTAATGGCGTAGTCCCTGTCATGACCATCCCGCGCTGCCGCCTGAATGGCCCAGCTGGTGCTCACCCCGCACAGATGGAGGTGGTCGATGTGATTGGCCCGCAGCGCAGGCTCCAGCGCCGTGCCATAGAAGGGGCTGACCCTGGGCTTGGTCAGCACCAGATCGCCAGGCTGCACATCCAGACCAGGATGAAAGTCGGTGCCGCTGTCAGCCAAAGAGAGCGCCCCCAACTGGTGAGCGCGACCAAACATGGGGGAGCCCTTGGGTTGCAGCTGATAGCCGCCGTCAAAGCCCACCTTGATCAGCACCACCAGCCAGCCGTTGGCACGGGCATGGGCCAGCGCCTGATTAGCATGCGCGATGGCATCCTGCTCCAGCACATGGGCTGCGGAGGCGGCGATGCGCCCGTCGGGGTGGGCGATGTCGTTGATAAAATCGATCACCAGCAGTGCCTTGTTCATCACCTTTGCTCCTTCGCGCATTCAGCCCGTGTTATCTGATTCCGACCTGTCAAACCAGCCCCAGTGCATAGCGCAGCGCCATCTCCTTGAACGGGCCTGCCTTGTCCGCCAGATTGAGGGCCAGATTGCGGGCCAGCTTGAGGGGGCCAATCTCGTTGCTGAATACCCCGTAGAAGAGATCCATTCCCGACTGCATCAGCAGGTTGTCGGGGCGACGGCGTCGCTCGTAACGCTCGGCCAACGCCAGCTGATGCCAGTCGGCGCCAGCTCCTTGCAGCAGATCAGTCCAGCAGGCCACATCCTTGAAGCCGAGGTTGACCCCCTGCCCCGCCAGCGGGTTGATGGTGTGGGCAGCATCGCCAAGCAGCACCACCCGACCGACGTGATAGTCGTTGGCGTGGCGGCGCACCAGCGGGAAGCTCCCCTTGCCGGTGACGGTGAACCCACCGAGCCGACTCGGGAAGTGGCGGCGCACTTCGGCGGCGAGCGCCTCGTTGCTCATGGCTGCCAGCGCCCGGATCCGGGCCGGGCTGTCATACCACACCAGAGAGCCGTGCTGGCCTGGTAGTGGCAGGAAGGCGCGCGGGCCGCTCGGGGTGAACTGCTGCCAGGTGATATCTTCCTGCGCAAAGTCGGTGTCGATATTGATCAACATGCAGTGCTGGCGGTACTCGAAGCGCGATACGCCGATACCCGCCAGCTTGCGGGTGTGGGATTCGGCACCATCGCAAGCCAGCACCCAGCGGGCCGCCAGCTCGGTGCCGTCGTCCAGAGTCAGCACAGCTTCATCTGCACTCTGGCGCAGGCTGGTCACCGCCGCCGGGGTGTGGGTCTGGATGGTGGGGAAATCCTCCATCCGTTTGAGCAGGGCGAGCTGCACCAGCCGGTTTTCGATGATGTAGCCGAGCTGGGGCAGACCGAGATCGGCGGCATTGAAGCGGGTGGCAAAACCGTCCAGCTCCCAGGTCTCCAGCCGGCGATAGGGGCAGAGCCGCATCTGCTGCAGATGGTGCCAGGCACCGGCCTGCTCCAGCAGCGCCACCGAGGCCTGACTGATGGCGGAGACCCGCAGATCCAGCGGCTGCTCCGGCGCGTAATGCTCCGGCAGTTGGGTCTCGATGACCCGCACCGAGAGGCCCTGAGCCGCCAGCAGACAGGCGGTGGCGGCGCCCACCATGCCGGCGCCGACGATGGCGATATCACACTGTTCCATACATTTATTCCTGAAAGGGTGCGTCCGGCGACAGCGCCCGGACGTGAACCGGATGGCTGCATGATAGCGCAAGGGCGGCTGATAAACAGTGAGACAAACGGGGAATTGCTGCGTCAAATCAAGGAGAAAGCTTATTGAGCTTGCTGGCAACAGGTATCGGGTGAGCACCATTGCCAGCTGGATATTAGCTAGGCAGTATCCAGATTGCGGAGTAAAATGCGCGGTCCTTTGACCATGCCGATTTCAAAACAAGTCAAGAGAAGCAATGAGCAAGAAACTTCACATTAAAACCTGGGGTTGCCAGATGAACGAGTATGACTCGTCCAAAATGGCCGACCTGTTGGATGCCAGCAATGGCTACACCCTTACCGAAGAGCCCGAAGAGGCAGATGTCTTGCTGCTCAATACCTGCTCCATCCGCGAAAAGGCGCAGGAGAAGGTGTTCCACCAGCTGGGACGCTGGAAAAAGCTCAAGGCCAACAAGCCCGGTCTGGTGATCGGCGTGGGTGGCTGCGTTGCCTCTCAGGAGGGCGATGCCATCCGCCAGCGCGCTCCCTATGTGGATATCGTGTTCGGCCCGCAGACCCTGCATCGCCTGCCCGCCATGATCAAGGAAGTGCAAGAGGGCCGTGGTGCCCAGGTTGATATCGCCTTCCCCGAGATCGAAAAATTCGACAGCCTGCCCGAACCGCGCGCCGAAGGGGCCACCGCGTTCGTCTCCATCATGGAAGGCTGCTCCAAATACTGTACTTACTGCGTGGTGCCCTACACCCGCGGTGAAGAGGTGAGCCGTCCGCTGGACGACGTGCTCTACGAAATCGCCCAGCTCGCCCAGCAGGGCGTGCGCGAAGTGAATCTGCTCGGCCAGAACGTCAACGCTTACCGCGGCCCGACCTTTGATGGCGGCATCTGCACCTTCGCCGAGTTGCTGCGTCTGGTAGCCGCCATCGACGGTATCGATCGCATTCGCTACACCACCAGCCACCCGATCGAGTTCACCGACGACATCATCGAAGTCTACAAAGACACCCCGGAAGTGGTCAGCTTCCTGCACCTGCCGGTGCAGAGCGGCTCCGACCGTATTCTGACCATGATGAAGCGCCCGCACACCATCCTGGAGTACAAATCCAAGATCCGTCGCCTGCGTGCCGCCCGTCCCGACATCACCATCAGCTCCGACTTCATCGTTGGCTTCCCGAACGAGACGGACGAAGACTTTGAAGCGACCATGAAGCTGATCGAGGATGTGGGTTTCGACATGAGCTTCAGCTTCATCTTCAGCCCGCGCCCGGGCACCCCGGCCGCCGACATGCCTGACGATGTCGACATGGAAGTGAAGAAAGCCCGTCTGGCACGCCTGCAGCACGTCATCAACAACCAGGCGATGCAGATTGGCCGCGCCATGCTGGGCACCACCCAGCGCATCCTGGTGGAAGGGCCCTCCAAGCTCGACCCGATGCAGCTGTGTGGCCGCACCGAGAACAACCGGGTGGTCAACTTCGAAGGCCAGCACACCCTGATCGGCGGCTTTGCCGACGTGGAGATCACCGAGGTGCGTCCCAACTCCCTGCGCGGCAAGTTCATCCGCGGCGAGAGCGAGATGAACCTGCGGATCGCCACCGCCCCGAGCGAAATCCTGGCCCGTCGCCCGGATAACGTACCGGACGAGCTGGGCGTTGCCGCCTTCACTCCCCATTAATCCCCTCCTCCCCATTCGCCCGGCGGATGGGGAGCGCCTTGAGACGAGGATATTTTGAGCCGACACATCTCGACCCTGAATCTGCATCTGGAGCCCGCCGACAACCAGCGCCTTGCCAGCCTGTGCGGCCCCTTCGATGACAACATCAAGCAGCTGGAGCGCCGCCTCGGCGTCGAGATCAGCTACCGTGACAGCCACTTCCAGCTGGTGGGCAAACCGGCCCAGCTGGATGCCGCCGCCGTCATCCTCAAGCACCTCTATGTGGAAACCCAGCCCCTCAAGGGTGGCAAGGTGACCGACATCACTCCCGACATGGTCCATCTGGCCATTCAGGAGTCGCGGGTGCTGGAGCAGGATGACGAACCGGCGCCGAGCATCCCCTATGGCAAGGAGGTGACGGTCAAGACCAAGCGCGGTCTCATCAAACCACGCAGCCCCAATCAGGCCCAATACATCGCCAATATCGTGCGCCACGATATCTGCTTCGGCATAGGCCCGGCCGGTACCGGCAAGACCTATCTGGCGGTCGCGGCGGCGGTGGATGCGCTGGAGCGTCAGGAAATTCGCCGCATTTTGCTGACTCGCCCGGCGGTGGAAGCGGGGGAGAAGCTCGGCTTCCTGCCCGGGGATCTATCCCAGAAGGTGGATCCTTACCTGCGCCCGCTCTACGACGCCCTGTTCGAGATGCTGGGCTTTGAGCGGGTCGAGAAGCTGATGGAGCGCAACATCATCGAAGTGGCGCCGCTCGCCTATATGCGCGGAAGAACCCTCAATGACGCCTTTATCATTCTCGATGAGGCCCAGAACACCACCACCGAGCAGATGAAGATGTTCCTGACCCGCATCGGTTTCAACTCCAAGGCGGTGGTCACCGGTGATATCACCCAGGTAGACCTGCCGCGCAACGCCAAATCCGGCCTGCGCCATGCTCTGGAAGTGCTGCAAGGGGTCGATGGTCTGTCGTTCAACTTCTTCGAGTCCAAAGACGTGGTGCGCCACCCGGTGGTGGCCCGTATCGTGCAGGCCTATGAGGCGTTCGACGCCAAACAGGCCGCCGAGAAGGTGGCTGGCCAAACAAACTCCAGCAAAGAGAGTGAGCAATGAGCGTAACCCTAGATCTGCAACTGGCCAGTGCCAGCACCGACGGCCTGCCCACCGAAGCCCAGCTGCAAGGCTGGCTCGACGGCACCATTCTCGGCTTCCAGCAGGAGGCTGAAGTGACGGTGCGTATCGTCGACGAGGCGGAGAGCAACGAACTCAACCTCACCTATCGCGGCAAGGACAAGCCCACCAACGTGCTCTCCTTCCCGTTCGAGGCGCCACCCGGTCTGGAGCTGCCGCTGCTCGGCGATCTGGTGATCTGCCGTCAGGTAGTAGAGCGCGAGGCCGAGGAGCAGGGCAAGCCCCTCATGGCACACTGGGCCCACATGGTTGTGCACGGCAGTCTGCATCTGCTAGGTTATGACCATATCGAGGATGAGGAAGCCGAAGAGATGGAAGCGCTTGAGCGCGACATCATGCAGGAGCTCGGTTTTGCCGATCCTTATCTGAACGACGAAGAGTAAAACGCCGGACGGTCATCGACTTGAAACAGCAGATGACCATCCTTATATAACCCGAACAATTTCAAGTGTGTTTAAGCGAGTAACCAAGAGAAAAAATGACCGACGATCACCCTAGTACCGGCTCGCCGAAGAAAACCTGGCTCGACAAACTCAGCCAACTCTTCCAGGGCGAGCCAAAAGACCGCAATGATTTGGTAGACGTGATAGCCGATGCCGAAGAGCGCGACCTCATCGATCAGGACACCAAGGACATGATCGAGGGGGTGCTGGAGATCGCCGATCTTCGCGTGCGCGATATCATGATCCCCCGCTCCCAGATGGTGACCATCGAGAAGTCCCAACCGGTGGATGCAATCCTGCCGGTGATCATCGAGTCCGGTCACTCCCGCTTCCCGGTGATCAACGAGGACAAGGATCATGTGGAGGGCATACTGCTCGCCAAGGATCTGCTCCCCTTCGGGTTTGGCGGCCATCACGCCAGCGAGCCGCTGCAGCTCGAGAAAATCTTGCGCCCCACGGTGATCGTGCCGGAAAGCAAACGGGTTGACCGTCTGCTCAAGGAGTTCCGTGAAGAGCGCTACCACATGGCCATCGTGGTCGACGAATTTGGTGGCGTCTCCGGTCTGGTGACCATCGAAGACATACTGGAACTGATCGTTGGCGAGATCGACGACGAGTTTGACGACATCGAGGATGAGCCGGACGAAATCCGCCGCCTCAGCAAGCGGGTCTTCTCCATCAGCGCCCTGACCGAGATCGAGGATTTCAACGACTTCTTCGGCACCAAATTCAGCGATGAAGAGGTGGATACGGTAGGCGGTCTGGTGATGCACGCCTTCAGCCACCTGCCCAAGAAGGGCGAGGAGATCGAGCTGGATGGCTACCTGTTCAAGGTGATGCATGCCGACCGGCGTCGTCTGCAGCAGTTGCAGGTGAAGATCCCCGAGCACCATGCGGCGGCGCAATCCGAGCCGCAGTAAGCAGACCCGCTCAATGTGTGAAACAACGCCCCGACCTCGGGGCGTTGTGCTCTCTGCCACCGGCATCGAGGCTCGCCGTTGCCCCGCTTACAGGTTAAGATACCGGCCATTCGACCCCAGTTGCACACCAAGACGAGCACCATCGCCCGTGAGATTATCCCCTGTTACTTCCAAAATTCTGTTAAGCCTCAGTGCATTGGCCTCTGGTGCCATCGCAGTGCTGGCCTTCTCCCCCTTCGGCTACTGGCCGCTGGTGATCCCCTCCCTGCTTGGCCTCTACGCCCTGCTGGACAAAGCCACGCCGAAACAGGCCGCCTGGCGCGGTTTTGGCTACGCCATGGGACTCTTTTTACCGGGGCTGTGGTGGATCCATGTCAGCATGACCGAGTTTGGCGGCATCCCGCTGCCGGTCGCCTTCGTGCTGCTGGCCGGGCTCTCCGCCTATCTGGCTCTCTACCCGACGCTCGCCTGCTGGGTCTTTGCCCGCTTCTTTGGCGGCCGTCACTGGAGCCGCTGGCTGCTCGCCTTCCCGGCCCTGTGGTTAGTGGCTGACTGGCTACGTGGCTGGGTGATGACCGGTTTCCCATGGCTCTGGTTTGGTTACAGCCAGATCGACGGCCCCCTCAAGGGCTTTGCCCCCATTCTCGGGGTGCAGGGCATCACCCTCGCCCTGTTGCTGTCCGCCTCCGCTATCTGGCTGGTGTGGAAATCCCGCTCCCCGCTCTGGCTGGCGGTGCCCGCCCTGCTGACTGCCGGCGCTCACGGCCTGATGCAGCTCAACTGGGTAACCCGTGGCGAGCCGGTCAAGGTGGCACTGGTGCAGGGCAATATCGCCCAGTCCCTCAAGTGGGATCCGGAGGCGCTGGCCCCCACGGTGCGTACCTATCAGGATTTGAGCCGCGACAATCAGGATGCCGACATCATCGTCTGGCCAGAGTCGGCGATCCCGGCAATAGAGAAGGCGATGGGCCCCTATCTGGAGAATCTGGACAAGGCGATGAAGGTGAACGAGACCGGCCTGCTGGCGGGGATCATCCACTACGACGAGGATAAGCAACGCTTCTACAACACCGTGCTCGGCATGGGGGTACAGGATGCGGATGGCAAGGAGTCCTACTTCTACGGCCACCCCAACCGCTACAACAAATACCATCTGCTGCCCATCGGCGAGTTCGTGCCATTTGAAGATCTGCTGCGCCCCATCGCCCCCTTCTTCAACCTGCCGATGTCCTCCTTCAGCCGGGGTGACGAAGTGCAGCCCAACCTGATCGCCAAGGGGCTCAAGTTTGCCGCCGCCATCTGCTACGAGATCATCTTCCCGGAAGAGGTGCGCCGCAACGTCAACCCGGATACCGACTTCCTGCTGACCGTCTCCAACGACGCCTGGTTCGGCACCAGCATCGGCCCCTGGCAGCATATGGAGATCGCCCGGATGCGTGCGCTGGAGCTGGCTCGTCCGCTGCTGCGCGATACCAACACCGGCATCACCATCGTGACCGAGATCGATGGCAGCATCATCGGCCAGATCCCGCAGTTTGAAGCGGGTGTGCTGCGCAGCGAGGTGCGTCCCGCCCACGGCGAGACCCCCTACATGCGCTTTGGCAGCTGGCCCCTCTACGGTCTGACCGTGCTGCTGCTGGGTCTGGCGCTGGCGCTGCGCCCCAAGGCTCACCCCTGGGCCCGCGAACTGTAATGACCACCCGCAACCCCCGATAAACAACGAGGCGCCCGCAGGCGCCTCGTTTTTTTACGACAGCTAATCACTTATCTTTTTGCAGGCAGCAGATCACATAGCCGTAACTGCCCAGATATTGGCGGTGGATGGCCACCTCCCGGCTCAAGTCCTGCCAGGCAGCACTCTCCCCCAGCTCGTCACGATAGCGCACCAGATTGACCTCGATAGGGTCCAGATAGTTATTCCAGGCGCTCATCGGCAAGGGAGTGTGTGACAGGCAGCGGTAGCCTGCCGCTTGTACCGTCTCAAGCAGGCCCGCCAGCGTCTGCATGGCGGGATAATCCTGCTGCCAGAATGCCAATGCCGCCTCGGGCGGGTTATCGGTCAGCCAGACCGCATCACTCAGCACGATGCAAGCCTGCGGGCTCGCGAGCAGCGGACGCCACGCCTTCAGTGCATTGGCAACCCCCATCACGTAAGCGCTCCCCTCTGCCCAGATGAGGTCGGCCGGTGCCAGATCGTCCGGCAGTGCCGCCATGTTGGCACAGAGGGTGGAGACATGCTCAAAGCCCGCAGCACGGGCGGAGTGCGCCACGGCGGCCAGTGCCTCCTCTTCCAGATCGATGGCCACAATGTCGGCATCGGTCACCTGAGCCAGCGCCATGGTCGAGGCACCGCGCCCGCAACCCATATCGAGGATCCGGCGCGGCCGGATGGGCAAGGCGGCAAACTGCTGCTGGGTGAAGGCGCGATCCCCCGGCCCCCAGTAACTCATGCCATCCAGCAGCTGGATAAAGTCCTTGATGTAACGCTCATGTTCATTCATGTCTTTGCTCAACCATTGCAAGTGGTAGCGATCTTTCTCGCTAAAACCCTGTTTCATCACCCACGCGAAGTAGGCCTCAGGTGCCTCGCGCTGCAGTTGCAGCTGCCAGGCCTTGAATTCCTCACCGGAGCGCGGGCGCAGCCCTGCCAGATCCGCCAACAGATCCCGGGCGCGCTGCATCCGCGCCAGCTCCTCATCCAGCTCCCTGACCCGGGCCTGCAATGCCGCTTGATCTATCTCGCCAGCCAGACAGGCGAGGCACTGCTTGAGGCTGAGACCACCCGCCTGCAGGGCCTGAACCATCTGCAGTCGCTGCAGATCCCCCTCGTCATAGTGGCGATAGCCGTTGGCGGCCCGGGTACCGGCAATCACCCCCAGCTTCTCGTAATAGAGCAGGGTGGAGCGGGCGAGACCGCAGCGGCGGGCCAGTTCGGATATTTTCATGGCAATCACTCACGGTGCAGGCCATCAGGTGACCCGATAGAGACAAGCTTAAACTGTGAAGCTATAGACAGGTCAACGCCCTTTTCCAGAGATCCGCCAACAAAAACGGCCACCCTCGGGTGGCCGTTGTCAGCGCTATCTGTGATAAAGCGGCGATAGAGCAGCGATGCTACCGGCTCAAAGACCGGCCGCCTCCAGATGCTCCACCAGCAGCTGCACGCTGCGGTTGCCGCGCCACTCGTTGACGTCAAGCCGGTAGACAAGCCGCACCCGCTTGACCGAGGCATCGGGCCAGCGCTTGAGATCGACGCCAAAGGCGATGGCATCCACCGCATGACCGGAATCGGTTGTCAGCATCATCTTGAGGTGCTTCTCCCCCACCAGCCGCTGCTGCACCAGCACGAACTCGCCGTCGAACAGCGGCTCGGGGAAGGCCTGACCCCAGGGGCCGGAGGCGCGAATAAGCTCCGCCAGCTCGAGGTTGAGCTCGTCTGGCAACAACTCGCCATCGGTGAGCAGCACCCCGGTCAAAAGCTCTGGTGTCACCAGCTCGCTGATGACCGCCTCAAAGGCCCGACCGAACGCCTCGATATTGGTCTTGGGCAGGGTCAACCCCGCCGCCATGGCATGGCCGCCAAACTTGCCCATCAGGCCCGGATGGCGGGTATCGAGCAGCTCCAGCGCATCGCGCAGATGCACCCCGGGGATGGAGCGGCCGGAGCCCTTGAGTTCGGTCTCGCTGCTCTCGGCAAACGCGATGACCGGGCGGTAGTACTTCTCCTTCACCTTGGAGGCCACCAGCCCCACCACCCCCTGATGCCACTCGTCCCGATGCAGCACTATGCCGGAGGGCACCTCGCCATCGCGAAAACGGATCTGCTCCAGGGTGGCGAGGGCCTCCTGCTGCATCCCCTGCTCGATCTCCTTGCGCTCCTGATTGAGGCTGTCCATCTCGGCCGCAAGCTGGCGCGCCAGATTGAGATCATCGCAGAGCAGACAGGCGACCCCGAGGGACATGTCATCGAGGCGACCCACCGCATTGAGGCGTGGCCCCAGTGCAAAACCGAGGTCGGCGGCGGTGAGGCGACGACCATCGCGGCCCGACACATCCACCAGCGCCTGAATGCCGGGGCGACAGCGCCCGGCCCGGATCCGCTGCAAGCCCTGATGGACCAGAATGCGGTTGTTGCCATCGAGCGCCACCACATCGGCCACCGTGCCAAGCGCCACCAGATCGAGATAATCCGCCACATTAGGGGCGCGCAACCCTTGCCGTTCGTACCAGCCAAGCTGACGCAGATGGGTGTTGAGGGCCGCCATCAGGTAGAAAGCGACCCCGACCCCGGCCAGCGACTTGGAGGGGAAATCGCAGCCGTGCTGGTTCGGGTTGACGATGGCATCGGCGTCAGGCAGCTCCTGACCCGGCAAATGGTGATCGGTAACCAGTACCTGCATGCCGACCGCCTTGGCCGCAGCCACCCCGGCGATGCTGGAGATGCCGTTATCCACCGTGATCAGAAACTCGGCGCCACGGGCCACCGCCAGCTCGACAATTTCGGGGGTAAGGCCGTAGCCAAACTCGAAGCGATTGGGCACCAGAAAATCGATATGGCGGCCACCCATGGCGCGCAGGGCCAGCACACACAGGGCCGAACTGGTGGCACCATCGCAGTCAAAGTCGCCGACGATAAGGATCCGTTTCTGGGCAGTCAGGGCATCCGCCAGCAGCGGCACCGCCTGCTCCATCCCATAGAGGCGCTGGGGCGGCAACAGCTGGCTGGCGCTGCGCTCCAGCAGGGCGGGATCCTCTACGCCACGGCTGGCGAAGATTTGGCGAAGCAGGGGATGCAGGTTGGCAGGCAGATGGGAATCATCAACTCGCGGACGACGACGGATTTGCAGGGACATCAATATGATCCAGTATCTTGAGCAGCTGTTCGGGGCTCTGATACCCGCGCACCAGATCCCCGTCGGAGGAGACCCAGGCCGGCAGTACCTTGACCCCCAACCATTGGCTCAGGCCAATATTTTGGATAAGGGTCTCACTACATGCCGTTTGAGGCAAATAGGCTTTTAACGGATCATTTTGCAGCAGGGGATCGCTGCACCAGTCGGCGGCACGTTCGGCGTGATCAATCACCGGATAGAGAGCCA
The DNA here is from genome assembly GCF_019046985.1 of Aeromonas sp. FDAARGOS 1417. Lineage (NCBI taxonomy): Bacteria > Pseudomonadati > Pseudomonadota > Gammaproteobacteria > Aeromonadales > Aeromonadaceae > Aeromonas > Aeromonas sp. FDAARGOS 1417. The sequence goes on from NZ_CP077221.1 coordinate 1,951,065, forward strand.
CGCTCACCCCGGATGCCTGCAGGTGTTGCAAGGTGCCGGAGAGCTGACGGCGCTTTGCGTCCTGCTCACCGAGAAACAGCGCAACCCGGTGACGCTCATCCCGGGCCTTGAGCACGATGGGGGCATGAGCCACCTGCGCCAGACCAAGTCGGCGCTGCTCGCGCATACCCGAGATGGTCAGGTTCTTCATGTCGCGGGTCATATCAAGCATGACCCCCTGCACCACATAATCCCCTTTGGCATCGCTGTAAAGCACCCCCTGTGAGGTGCCCAGCATATACAACCCCGCGATCGGGGTCGGTTCAACCAGATAGACGGGGACCCCCAGCCGGGCTGTGATGGTCTGTTTCAAGGCTTGGGTATCCATCCCCGCTCTGGCAGCAAATGTGCACAAAAGCATCATTCCCAGTAGTAAATACTTCACTTGTTTACTCACGTGGTATGAATGAATCGACCCAGCAAACTACAGCAGCACAGCTCATCATTCAACCAGCTACTTACCAAAAAATTAATATCACTTTGTACCAAAAAAATGGTTCCCCCCGATTGCCAAGGACTCATAACGCCCGCAAGCTAGTCAGGACGACAGGAACAACGCGGCTTAGCCTCTGTTTTTCCTGACAAGAGTTCGCCCTTTGGCAAGGGTAATCAACGCGCTATCTTGTTTAATTTCGGAGGAAATAATGAGTCTGATTCAAGAGTTCAAATCCTTTGCCGCCCGCGGCAACGTCATCGATATGGCGGTCGGTATCATCATAGGTGCCGCCTTCGGCAAAATTGTCTCCTCTTTTGTCGGTGACGTGATCATGCCGCCCATAGGCCTGATCCTGGGCGGCGTGGACTTCAGCGACCTGGCGGTCACCCTGAAGGCCGCAGAAGGTGCAACACCCGCCGTGGTCATCGCCTATGGCAAGTTCATCCAGACCATCATCGACTTTCTGATCATCTCTTTTGCCATCTTCATGGGACTGAAAGCCATCAACACCCTGAAGAAGAAGCAGGAAGAGGAAGCCGCCGCCCCGGCAGGCCCGACCAAGGATCAGGAGCTGCTGACCGAGATCCGTGATCTGCTGAAATCCCAGCAAGGGAAATAAGCGCCATCTCCTGTCGTGTAGAGATAAAAAAACCGCCTGCTGGCGGTTTTTTGTTTTTGGGAGGCCAGCCACTCAAGCTCTGGGGTGATGCTCCCCGTGCAGCGCCTTGAGTCGCTCGTTGGCCACATGGGTGTAGATCTGGGTAGTGGAGAGATCCGCATGGCCCAGCAGCATCTGTACCACCCGCAGATCGGCGCCGTGGTTGAGCAGATGGGTGGCAAAGGCGTGGCGCAAGGTATGGGGGGATAGCTCGCCGTTAATCCCGGCCCGCAGGGCATAGAGCTTGATGCGATGCCAGAAGGTCTGGCGGGTCATCATACGGGCCTGCTTGGAGGGAAACACCACATCCGAGCTGGTGCCCCCCAGCAGCAGGGTACGAGCCTCCCGGTAGTAACGCTCCAGCCAGTACATCGCCTCCTCGCCCATCGGCACCAACCGTTCCTTGTTGCCCTTGCCCACCACCCGCACCAGCCCCTGCCGCAGGCTGACATGCTCGGCAGTCAGCCCCACCAGCTCGGAAACCCGCAAGCCGGTGGCGTAGAGCAGCTCCAGCATCGCCTTGTCCCGCAGCTCCAGCGGGTCATCCACCAGCGGCGCACTCAGCAACGCATCCACCTCCGTTTCGCTTAAATCGGAGGGGAGTTTTTTCGGCAGCTTGGGCCCCTCCAGCAGCACGGTCGGATCATCGCTGCGCAGCTTCTCACGGTTGAGATACTGATAGAAACGGCGCAGGGCCGACAGGAAGCGGGCGGTGCTGCTGGCCGCAAACTGGTGATCGACCCGCCAGGCGAGGTAGTGCTGGATCTCGTCCATCCCCGCCAGCAGCAGCGAGCTCCCCTGCTCGTCGAGCCAGAGGGAGAACTTCTCCAGATCGCTGCGATAGGAGCTGACCGTGTTGTCAGACAATCCCCGCTCCAGCCAGAGGGCGTCGAGGAAGGGTTCAATCAGGGGATGTGGGTCAGGCTTGCTCATGGTGCGCTGCAATCAGGGGAAAGATGGCCCATTGTAACGCGCCAACTCCTTGGAAAGACAAGGCACTTTCATTGGAAAGATAAGGCACGTTTGCCACACCCCTTGCCGGGCGGTGAAGGTCGAATGGCAATCTGCTAGACTGGCGCCCTCCCCTTACGTTACCCATCGTGTTGCCAACATGGCACAGCCCACACGAGCATGCGAGAACGCGCCAAAAGCAAGCGAGAAAGCGCCAACAGAGAGAAGAGCGATGAAGATTGGTCTGTTTTACGGTTCCACCACCTGCTACACCGAGATGGCTGCCGAGAAGATCCGCGCCCTCATCGGCCCCGAGCTGGTGGATATTCACAATATCAAGGATGTCTCCCTACGCCTGATGGAGGATTACGAGATCCTGATCCTCGGAATCTCCACCTGGGATTTTGGCGAACTGCAGGAGGACTGGGAGTCCCGCTGGGAAGATATCACCGATCTCCATCTGGAGGGGCGCATCGTGGCCCTGTTTGGCCTCGGCGATCAGCTCGGTTATGGCGAATGGTTCCAGGACGCCCTCGGCATGCTGCACGATCAGCTGGTGCCAAAAGGGGTCAAGCTGGTGGGATACTGGCCCAACGAAGGGTACGAATTCGATGCCTCCAAGGCACTGATCGACGATGGCCGTCACTTCGTCGGGCTGGCCCTTGATGATGCCAACCAATATGACCAGACCGATCCGCGCATCGAGCAGTGGGTCGAGCAGATCCTGAGCGAAATCCACGCCCTGCTCTGATCTTTTTCACTCATCTCAAGGCGGCCACTCCCTGTGGATGTGGCTGCCCGGGCGCAGTTATCGCACCGATTTTCTCAATCGGTATCATCGCATGACGCTATAGCGACTTTTTTGTGCTGGTCTGCAACAATGGACTCGACATCCCATAACAATCAGAGCCGGATGTCGGAAGCAAACGGACAGACCAGAAAAGGATATTCTATGACCCCATTCTCCCTGTTGGCCCCCGCCATTGCCCGTGACGTGCTCGATCACGCACTGGCGCTGGGTGCCGATTTCGCCGAGCTGTTTGTGGAGCGCAAGCGCCGCAGCCAGCTCAGCCTGCTCTCCAGCCAGATAGAGAACATCAGCGGCGGCCTCGATTTCGGCATCGGTGTGCGCCTCTGTTACGGCCACAAGGTGCTCTACGGCTACACCAATCTGGCAAGCCGCGACGAGCTGCTGCGCATCGTCACCCTGCTGGCGGCCAAAGACCGCCGCGACCCCGTGGTGACCGCCACCGCCTTCGATTTCACCCGCCTGAGCGATCGCAACCCGGTGGCCCTGCCCCTGTCGGCAGACAAGCTGCTGGAGCAGAAGATCGCCTATCTGCACGCCATGGATGCGGCGGCCCGCGCCGAGAGCGACAAGGTGAGCCAGTTCTCCGGCAACGTGCTGGGCTGGGAGCAGGAGGTGGAAATCTTCAACAGCGAAGGGGTGCAAGTGGCCGATCGCCGCCACTACAACCGCATCATGGCCCAGACTATCGCCATGGAAGGGAGCGAGCAGAGCGTCGGTTACGAGGCCCCCGGCGCCCTGATGGGGTGGGAGCATGCCGATCGCATCGATCCGCGCGAGCTGGCGCTCACCGCCACCCGTCAGGCACTGGTGAAACTGGGCGCGGCTCCCTGCCCGAGCGGCACCCTGCCGGTCATCATGGAGAACGGCTTTGGCGGCGTCATCTTCCACGAGGCGTGCGGTCATCTGCTGGAGACCACCTCGGTGGCCAAGAAGGCGTCGGTGTTCCACGACAAGATGGGCCAGCTTATCGCCAATCCGGTGGTCAATGCGGTGGACGAGGGACTGCAAGGCAACGCCTGGGGCTCCATCAACGTCGATGACGAGGGGATGGCGACCCAGCATACCCAGCTCATCAAGGACGGCGTCCTGACCGGTTTTCTGGTGGACAGAATGGGTGCCCTCAAAACGGGCTACGCCCGCACCGGCTCGGGGCGGCGCGAATCCTACAAGTACGCCCCCACCTCGCGCATGCGCAACACCTATATCGAACCGGGCAACCACAGCCTCGACGATATGCTGGCCACCGTCGAACATGGCATCTACGCCAAGAAGATGGGGGGCGGCTCGGTACAGCCCGGCACCGGTGAATTCAACTTCAATGTGCAAGAGGCCTACCTCATCGAGCACGGCAAAATCACCAAGCCGCTCAAGTCAGCCACCCTGATCGGCACCGGCCCGCAGGTGCTGAAAGAGATCTCCATGGTGGGCCGCAATCTGGCGCTGGCCGCCGGTATGTGCGGCTCGGTGTCGGGCTCGGTGCCGACCTCGGTGGGCCAACCCGCACTCAAAGTGGACAACATTCTGGTGGGAGGGAACGCCTGATGAGCCAACTCGACATGAACCAACTGCTCACCCGCCTGCTGGATAAAGTGGCTGATCTCGGTGCCGAAGCAGACATCATCGCCAATCAGGAGAGAGCCTTCTCCCTCAAGGCAGACAAGAGCGAGCTGGGTGAATACAAGGTGACCAGCAGCCAGCAGCTCGGTATTCGCCTGATAAAAGAGGGTCGGGTCGGCATCGCCTACTCGGAATCCCTCGATGAGCTGGCGCTGGATGCCATGCTGCAGGATGCGCTCGATGCCAGCCGCTTTGCCAAGGTGGATCCGGATCAGCGCATCTCGGTGGCCAATAGCTGGATCACCACAGATTGCGCCGAGATCAACCAGCCCGATACCACGCCGGTTGAGGAGAAGATCGCCCTGGCCCTGCGCCTCGAATCAGACATGCTAGCCATGCCCGATGTGAGCGGCGCCCCCTACAACAGCTTCTTCGAAGGGGAGAGCCAGCTCTGGCTCGCCAACAGTCAGGGCACCCTCTGCCAGCACGGCGAGTTCAGCGTAGGCTGCTACACCTCGGCGCTGGTGGAACGGGATGGCCGCCAGTCGATGCACTCACAGGGGCAGTATGGCCGTCGCTTCGACGAGCTGGATAGTCAGGCCCTGATCGAGCAGATCTACGCCATCGCCGATGGTCTGCTGCCCGGTGAAGCGGTGCCGAGCGGTCGCTACAGCGTCATCTTCAGTACCAACTGCTTTGCCAGCCTGTTTGGCTGCTTTCAGGGCGTGCTGTCGGGCAAGTGGGCCCAGCAGGGGATCAACCCCTGGCGCAGCAAGGTCGGCCAGAGCGTGGCGTCACGCTGGCTCACTCTGGAGAGCAGGGTCTATATGCCGGGCGGCATGAACATCAAGGCGTTTGATGGCGAGGGGGCGGCCAGCTCGGATCTGCTGCTGATTGGCGAAGGGGAGCTGAAAACCCTGCTCCACAACAGCGCCACCGCCCGCCACTTTGGCGTCGCCAGCAACGGCTCGGCCGCTCGCGGTGCCCGCAGCGCCCTTGATGTGACCGCTCGCCACCTGGTGTTTGGCGCGGGCCCCCACTGCGAAGCGGAAGTGCAAAGCGGCGACTATCTGGAGCTGGTCAAGCTGGATGGCCTGCATTCGGGTGCCGATGCGGTGAGCGGCGACTTCTCCTTTGGCGCGTCGGGTTTCCTCTGTCGCGATGGCGTTCGCCTGCAGCCGGTGCGCGGCATCACGGTAGCGGGTAACTTCTATCGCCTGCTGGGCGAGCTGGAAGCGGTCGGTGACACCCTGCACCACAACGATGGCAAGGGCTTCTACGCCCCGCAGATCCGTTTTGGCGGGCTCTCCGTCGCAGGCAAGTAAACGCCCCAACGAAACCTGTAAGTAAGAAAAAGGCGCCTGATGGCGCCTTTTTCTCGTTATCTCGTCCGCCTTGAGGCCTGACTCAGGGCGAGAGCGGCTCGCGATGATACTCGGCGCAGCCGCATTCGGGGCAGGTGTCGAGCTGTTGTGGGTGCAGCACGGTATGGCGCCAGCCACACTGGTCGCACACCATGACCCCGAGCCCTACCCAGTCACCCGCTTCGTAAACACCCTTATGCTCCAGCTCGTCGGCCAGCTCGCGCCACTCCACCTGGGCGCGGTCGGTCACATCCGCCAGCCAGGACCAGGCGGTGTCTTTGAGGGCCAGCATAAAGGCAGACTCTTCCACCTGCGCACTATCGTCATGGCGCCCCTCGTCATAGTTGCCCAGATCCCGCTTCACGTACTCGGCGATGAGCGCCAGTTCGTCTTGGGTCAGGTCGCTGGCAGCCTCCAGATAGGCCTGCACCTTGGCAATCATCCGGTTGAGGCGCTCCCCCTGGAACTCTTCAGTCTCTTGCCACTGCTTTTGCAGCTCGGCAATGAAGGCTTCGTACCCTTTTTGACGTTTGTCCATGGCTCTAACTCCTCTACTAAACCCTGATCTGGCCCGGCTTAAGGCCCAAGGGACGCTGGCGGTTGTTGCCGCCGCAGGATATGGGTATTCTATTGCGATTTCCCAGCTGATTTATCTATTCATTTCACAGATCCGGATGTCACCAATGCAAGAGCAATACGTTCCCCAATCAATCGAACCAGCAGTGCAAAAGCACTGGGATGCCAAGAAAACCTTCAAGGCCGTGGAGAAGGTAGACAAGGAGAAGTTCTACTGCCTGTCCATGTTCCCCTATCCGTCTGGTCGACTACACATGGGGCACGTTCGTAACTACACCATAGGTGATGTGATCTCCCGTTATCAACGCCTCAATGGCAAGAACGTGCTGCAACCCATAGGTTGGGATGCATTCGGTCTGCCAGCCGAGAACGCCGCGATCAAAAACAATACCGCACCGGCGCCCTGGACCTACGAAAACATCGAATACATGAAGAACCAGCTGAAGATGCTGGGTCTGGGTTATGACTGGGATCGTGAAGTCGCCACCTGCAAACCGGATTACTACCGCTGGGAGCAGTGGTTCTTCACCAAGCTCTACGAGAAGGGCCTGGTCTACAAGAAGACCTCCTCCGTCAACTGGTGCCCGAACGACATGACAGTGCTGGCCAACGAGCAGGTGGTCGACAACTGCTGCTGGCGATGTGACACCCCGGTGGAGCAAAAAGAGATCCCCCAGTGGTTCATCAAGATCACTGACTACGCCGAAGAGCTGCTCAACGACATCGACAATCTGGAAGGCTGGCCAGAGATGGTCAAGACCATGCAGCGCAACTGGATTGGCCGCTCCGAAGGGGTCAACATCAGCTTCGCCATCGAGGGTCAGGCTGAGCAGCTGGAGGTCTATACCACCCGTCCGGACACCTTCATGGGCGTCACCTATGTCGGTATCGCTGCCGGTCACCCGCTGGCGCAGCAGGCAGCCCAGAACAATCCTGAGCTGGCCGCCTTTATCGAAGAGTGCAAAAACACCAAAGTAGCCGAAGCAGAACTGGCCACCATGGAGAAGAAGGGCATGGCCACTGGCCTCTATGCCATTCACCCGCTGGATGGCCGCAAGATACCGGTCTGGGTCGCCAACTTCGTGCTGATGAACTACGGCACCGGCGCCGTGATGGCAGTTCCGGCCCACGATCAGCGTGACTTCGAATTCGCCACCAAATATGGCCTCGACATCAAGGCGGTGATCAAGCCGGTTGATGGCAACGTCGACGTGAGCGAAGCCGCTTACACCGAGAAGGGCGTGCTGTTCAACTCCGGCGAGTTTGACGGTCTCGACTTCCAGGGCGCCTTCGATGCCATCGCCAGCAAGTTGGAAGGGCTGGGCAAGGGCAAGCGCACCGTCAATTACCGCCTGCGTGACTGGGGTGTCTCCCGTCAGCGTTACTGGGGCGCCCCCATCCCGATGCTGACCCTGGCTGACGGCACAGTAGTGCCGACACCGGAAGATCAGCTGCCGGTACTGTTGCCGGAAGATGTGGTGATGGATGGTATCCAGAGCCCAATCAAGGCTGACGCCGAGTGGGCCAAGACCACTTACAACGGCCAGGAGGCGTTCCGCGAGACCGATACCTTCGACACCTTTATGGAGTCCTCTTGGTACTACGCGCGCTACTGCTCCCCGGACTACGACAAGGGCATGCTTGACCCGGCGGCTGCCAACCACTGGCTGCCGGTGGATCAGTACATCGGCGGTATCGAGCACGCCTGTATGCACCTGCTCTACGCCCGCTTCTTCCACAAGCTGCTGCGTGACGCGGGTCTGGTCAACAGCGACGAGCCGTTCAAGCGCCTGCTCTGCCAGGGCATGGTGCTGGCTGACGCCTTCTACTACAAAGACGAGAAGGGCGGCAACGTCTGGGTCAGCCCGACCGACGTCAAGGTAGAGCGTGACGAGAAGGGTCGCATCACCAAGGCCATCGACAACGAAGGCCGTGAGGTAATGCACTCCGGCATGACCAAGATGTCCAAGTCCAAGAACAACGGCATCGACCCGCAGCTGATGGTCGAGCGTTACGGCGCCGATACCGTCCGTCTGTTCATGATGTTCGCCTCTCCGGCCGAGATGACCCTGGAGTGGTCCGACTCCGGCGTAGAGGGTGCCCAGCGCTTCCTGCGTCGCCTGTGGCGCGTCACCTTCGAACACGTTTCCGGTGGCGCCGTTGCCGCGCTGGATGTGGCTACTCTTACCAACGAGCAGAAAGCGGTACGCCGTGAACTGCACAAGACCATCGCCAAGGTGAGCGATGACGTGGGTCGCCGTCAGACCTTCAACACCGCCATCGCCGCCATCATGGAGCTGATGAACAATCTCTCCAAGCTGGGCAGCGACGAGCAGGACCGCGCCCTGATGCAGGAAGCGCTGGAAGCCGTGGTAGTCATGCTCTACCCCATCACCCCGCACATCGGCTTCGAGCTGTGGAAGATGCTGGGCAAGGGCGACGACATCGATCACGCAGCCTGGCCGGTGGCCGATGAAGCGGCCATGGTCGAGACCGAGAAGCTGGTGGTGGTACAGATCAACGGCAAGATGCGCGGCAAGCTGACCGTGCCGGCCGAGATCAGCCAAGCCGACGTCGAGAAGCTGGCAATGGCCGATGCCTCCGTGCAGAAGTTCACCGACGGTCTGACCGTGCGCAAGGTGATCTATGTACCTGGCAAGCTGCTCAATATTGTCGCTAACTAATTGGCTGCCAACTGATTGGTTACCAACTGATCATTGCCAATCTGTGACAGCAAACGGATGATAACGGCGGGCCCTGCGCCCGCCGCTTTCCCTTAATGCAAAGAGGATTTTCTATGGGCACCATCTTCACCCGCTGGATGGCCATCGTGCTGGCTGGTCTGCTGCTGCAAGGCTGCGGCTTTCACATGCGCGGCAACGGCATTCCGAGCGAGCTGATGACCATGAAGGTCGTGGGCGACAACAAGAGCGACTTCTACCGGATGGTTACCACCCGTCTGAAGGCCTCTGGCGTGACCCTGGCCGACAAGGAGGGCATTCCGGTGCTCACTCTGGGCGGCGTAGGCAGCACCAGTCAGGTCGCCTCGGTCAACGCGCTGGGGACGGACACCGAATATGTGCTGGGCTTTGGTACCCAGTTCACCATCTCGGTACCGGGCAAGCCGACCCAGGTCTTCCCCATCAACTTCAACCGCAGCTTCCTCAACAAGCCGGATGCCGCACTCGCCTCCTCCCGTGAGCAGGAGCAGCTCAACCGCGAAATGCAGGAGCAGGCGGCCAATCAGGTGATCCGGCAGTTGAGTCAGGTCAGCTTCTGATGCGGATTTACCCGGAACAATTTGGTGACCACCTCAAAGCAGGGCTTCGGCCCTGCTATCTCGTTTTTGGCGACGAGCCCCTGTTGCGACTGGAGGCCATCGATGCCATCCGTCAGGTCGCCCGCAAGCAGGGTTTCGATGAGCGCCACACCTTCGTGGTAGAACAGGGGCTGGACTGGAATCAGGTCTACGATGCCTGTCAGGCCATGAGCCTCTTCTCCGCCCGCCAGATCATCGAGCTGGAGCTGCCCGCCAAGGTGGACAAGGATCTCGCTGCCCGCATCAGCGAAATTGGCAAGCAGCTTCATCCCGACCTGCTGCTGGTGCTGAGTGGCGGTCGCCTCAACCAGACCCAGATGAAGGCAGCCTGGTTCGACAAGCTCTACCAGATTGGCACCTATGTGCCGGTCAACCATCCGGAGCCCAAGTTCTTCCCGCGCTGGATGAGCGCCCGTTTTGCGCGTTTCGGCCTCAAGGCGCTGCCGGATGCCATCAACTTCATGTGCCACTCATACGAGGGCAACCTGCTGGCCGCCAGCCAGGAGATCGAGAAGCTGACCCTGCTCTCGCCGCCCCAGCCCATCAGCGTCACCTATCTGCAAGAGACCATTATCCGCCACGCCCACTTCACCCCGTTCCAGCTGGTCGATACCCTGCTGGAGGGCAAGGTGAACCGGGCCCAGCGCATTCTGGCCGCCCTGCGGGCCGAAGGCACCGAGCCGGGGATGCTGGCCTGGACCCTTTGCCGCGAGCTGGAGCAGCTGACCGAGCTGTCGCTGGCGATGCGTAACGGCCAGCCGCTGGGTGAGCACTTCAGCCGCCTGCGCATCTGGCAGAGCCGCCAGCAGCTCATTCAGCAAGCGCTGACTCGCCTCCCCTTCGCCAAGTTGCAGCAACTGTGGCAACTGATGGCCCAATTGGACGATGCCCAGCGCCGCTTCGATACCGAACAGGCGTGGCTGATGCTGCAGACCATTGCCCTCGGCTTTCGTGATGGCACCCCGCTGCCGCTGGTGATGGAGAGCAGCCTGTGCTGAAGGCGCCCATTGGCCTGCTGGGGGGCACGTTCGATCCTATCCATATCGGCCATCTGCGCCCGGCCATCGAGGCGCGCGATGCCCTCGGGTTGGCCGAGATGCGGCTGATCCCGAACCATATCCCGCCCCACCGCGCCAATCCGTTCTGCTCGAGCGAACAGCGCCTTGCCATGGTCAAACTGGCGGCGGCAGAGAACCACCACTTTGTGGTGGATGAGCGGGAGCTGAGACGGGACAAGCCCTCTTACACCATCGATACCCTGATCGAGCTGCGTCATGAACTGCCCGATACGCCGCTCTGTTTTCTGATGGGGATGGATTCCCTGCTGAGCCTGCCAAGCTGGCACCGCTGGCAGGAGCTGCTCGACCATGCCCATCTGGTGGTGAGCGTGCGGCCGGGCTGGCAACCGGATTATCCGGCCGGGGTGGCGCAGCTGCTGACGCGCCATCACACCACGGATGCCAACGCGCTGCATCAGCGTCTGGCCGGTCATATCTGGCTGGCGGACAACCAGCCCATCGAGCTGTCAGCCACCCGACTGCGAGCCTTGCTGGATGCGGGACAAGACACCCGCTACCTCTTGCCCGAGTCGGTTGCGCACTATATTGATCAACAGGGGCTCTACCGCGCCAGCCGCCGCTAGCCCCTGTCGTAATCCCGCCCCACCCGATGGGAAACGGGAGTGACCATGATATAATCCGCCGCCCTGACGCAAACGCTGCGCGCCGGAATACAGGAGAGACTCATTGCAAGGCCAAGAATTGCATGCCTTTATCATCGACAAGATCGATGACATGAAAGGCCGCGACATCATCACCCTCGATGTACGCGGCAAATCCAGCATTACTGACACCATGATCATCTGTTCCGGCAACTCCAGTCGTCACGTCAGCGCCATTGCCCACCATCTGGCCAGCGAGGCCCGCCACGCGGGTCTGGATCTACTGAGCGTGGAAGGGCAACTGAGCGGTGAATGGGTGCTGGTAGATATGGGCTCGGTGATCGTGCATGTGATGCAGGATGAACACCGTGACTTCTACCAACTGGAAAAGCTGTGGAGCGGTGCCGCTCAAATGAATACGCAATAAGAGCACAAGTGTAACGACCATGAAGATCCAGTTGATTGCGGTGGGCACCAAGATGCCCGCTTGGGTAGAGCATGGCTTCGAAGAGTATCGTCGCCGCTTCCCCAAAGACATGCCGTTTGAACTCGTCGAGATCGGCGCAGGCAAACGGGGCAAAAATGCCGACATTCCCCGCATCCTGCAGAAGGAAGGGGAAGCCATGCTGGCGACTGCGGGGCGCTCGCGCATCGTCACCCTCGACATTCCGGGCAAGCCCTGGACCACGGAGCAGCTGGCTACCCAGCTGGAGGCGTGGAAACTCGATGGTCGCGATGTGGCCCTGCTGGTAGGCGGGCCGGAAGGCTTGTCCCCCGAGTGCAAGGCTGCCGCTGAACAGAGCTGGTCACTGTCACCGCTCACCCTGCCCCATCCACTGGTACGGGTACTGGTGGCAGAGAGCCTCTATCGGGCCTGGAGCATCACCACCAATCATCCGTATCATAGAGAGTGAGCCATGCGTCTCTGGAGTCTCACCTCTCATATTCACCCCTATCACAGAGAGTGAACAATGCAGTTCCTGCTCTTATTGCCCCCAAGGGTCTTGAGGTAAAGGCATGCTGAAACAACGCATCGAAATGCGCGATCACAGTGCCGAGGGCAATCTGTTCTTCCGGCGCACCCTGGTAGCCTACATCGGCATCGTCGTGCTGATGCTGGTGCTGCTGGGCAATCTCTATTATCTGCAGGTCGAGTCCTACGACACCTACCAGACTCGCTCCAACTCCAACCGCATCCGCGTGGTGCCGGTGGCGCCGCCACGGGGCCTCATCTATGACACCAACGGTGTGCTGCTGGCGGAAAACCGCCCGGTCTACAGTCTGGAAATCGTGCCGGAAGAGACCAAAGATCTCGAAAAAACCGCCGACCAGCTGATCACCCTGCTGGGTCTGCCAGAGGGCACCAAGGAGAAGTTCCTCGCCGAAGTGAAGCGCCAGCGCCGCTTCAAGCCGGTCCCCCTCTACGAGAAACTGACCGAATATCAGGTAGCCCTCTTCTCGGTCAATCAGCATAACTACCCGGGCGCCAGCATCGAGGCCTACCTCAAGCGCTACTACCCCTTTGGTGACACCCTCACCCATGCTTTGGGCTATGTGGCCAAGATCAACACCCGTGACGTAGAGCGCCTCGAGAAGGAAGAAAAACTCGCCAACTACGCGGCCACCAAGGATATCGGCAAGCAGGGGGTTGAGAAGTATTACGAGGATGAGCTGCACGGTGTGGCGGGCTATCAGGAGGTCGAGGTGAACAACCGCGGCCGGATTGTCCGCACCCTCAAGTTCCAGCCGCCTATTCCCGGCAAGGATATTTACCTCAATATCGACGTCCGGATGCAGCTCAAGGCCCAGCAACTGCTGGCTGGCCAGCGCGGTGCCATCGTGATGATGGACCCGAAAACCGGCGCCATCCTGGCCCTGGAGTCGAGCCCGAGCTATGACCCCAACCTGTTCGTGACCGGTATCTCCAGCGCCAACTACTCGGCGCTGCTCAACGATCCGGCGCGGCCACTGGTGAATCGCACCACTCAGGGCATTTATGCACCTGCCTCCACCGTCAAGCCCATGATGTCCATCATGGGTCTCAACGAGGGGGCCATCACCCCGGGCTACCGCTATTTCGGCGGCCCGAGCTTCTCCATTCCCGGTACCACCAAGAAGTTTCGCGACTGGCGCCGTTGGGGTCATGGCTGGCTCGATGTCTATCGCGCCATCGAGGTCTCGGCAGATACCTACTTCTACGATCTCGCCTATCGGGTCGGCATCGACAAGATCCACAGCTACATGACCAAGTTTGGCTTCGGTCAGTACACAGGGGTCGATCTTTATGAAGAGACCAAGGGGGTCATGCCGTCCCGTGACTGGAAAATGGCCCGTTGGCGCCAGCCCTGGTATCAGGGTGACACCATCTCTGTCGGTATCGGTCAGGGCTACTGGAGCGCCACCCCGCTCCAACTGGCCAAGGCGATCAGCATCCTGACCCAGAATGGTCACGACGTCACCCCGCACCTGCTCAAGAGCACAGCCTCCCAGGCGGGGGTGGTCGATGCCCCCATCAACCCCAATATCGCCCTCAAACTCAAGAACGACAGCTTCTGGAAAGTGGCGCAGGATGGGATGTGGCGAGTCAACCATGGCAGTGAAGGCAGTGGCCGTCACTCGTTTGCCAAGGCGCCTTACTCCTCAGGCGGCAAATCGGGCACAGCCCAGGTAGTCGGTTTGAAGGAAAATCAGGTTTACAACATCAAGACGGTCAAGGCGGAGCATCGCGATAACGCTTTGTTCGTTGCTTATGCCCCCTTCGAGGCACCCAAAGCGGTGGTAGCTCTGGTACTGGAAAACTCCATCGGAGGTGGTGGTGGTCGAGCTGCATCGCCCATTGCACGCCAGATGCTGGATGCCTATCTGCTGCCCCCTGATCCGCAACTGCCACCGGCACCGGAAAAGCCGTCCCAACCGAGTGAGGTCGCTCCCAATGAGTAATTCTGCCCGCCAGCAGAGCATCTGGTACAAGCTGCATATCGACTTGCCCCTGCTGCTCGGTCTGCTGGCCGTGATGACCCTCTCCATGGTGGTGCTCTACTCCGCCTCCGGTCAGGATATGGACTCTATCGTGCGCCAGCTGGTGCGCGGCGGCCTCGCCTTTGCCCTGATGATCGGCCTGGCCCAGCTGCCCCCCTCCCTCTACGCCCGCTGGTCGGTGCCGCTGTTCGCCGTGGTGGTGCTGATGCTGATTGCGGTGGACGTATTCGGCCACATCGGCAAGGGGGCCCAGCGCTGGCTCGATCTGGGCTTTATGAAGTTCCAGCCCTCCGAGGTAATGAAGCTTTCCATGCCCATCATGGTGGCCGCCTGGCTCAGTCGCCACTCGCTGCCCCCCAAGTTCAGCCATGTGGTGATCGCCCTCATCATGGTGCTGCTGCCCACCCTGCTGATCGCCGCCCAGCCTGACCTTGGCACCTCCATTCTGGTGGCCGCCTCCGGCTTCTTCGTCATCTTCCTGGCGGGGCTCAGCTGGTGGCTGATCGGCTTGGCGGTCCTGCTGATGCTGGCCTTTATGCCGGTGCTCTGGTTCTTCCTGATGCACGACTACCAGCGCCAGCGGGTGCTGATGCTGCTCGACCCGGAGAAAGACCCGCTCGGCCGCGGCTATCACATCATCCAGTCCAAGATTGCCATCGGCTCCGGCGGCGTCTTTGGCAAGGGGTGGCTGCAAGGGACTCAGTCCCAGCTGGAGTTCCTGCCCGAGCGCCATACCGACTTCATCTTCGCAGTATTTAGCGAGGAGTTCGGTCTGGTGGGGGTTGCCCTGCTGCTGGTGCTCTACCTCTACGTCATCAGCCGCTGCCTGTTTATCTCGATGCAGGCCCAGAACAGCTTCGAGCGACTGCTGGGCGGCGCCATCACCCTCACCTTCTTCGTCTATGTGTTCGTCAACATGGGCATGGTGAGCGGCATCCTGCCGGTGGTGGGGGTGCCCCTGCCGCTGGTGAGCTATGGCGGCACCTCCATGGTGACCCTGATGGCTGGATTCGGTATCCTGATGTCCATTCAGACTCATAGAAGACTTCTCGCCTGATGAGACTGGTTGGATTGCTGCTCTCGCTCGCCACCACGATGGCGACCGCCGCCGTGGCGCCGGATCGGTTGGCCCTGCTCGCCGAACAGCAACAGGTGCCGCTGGCGGAGTTGCAGGCCGCGGTCGCCCGCGCCCAGTTACGGCAGGAGGTGCTCGACACCATCAGCAAGCCGTGGGAGGCCAAACCCTGGCATCGCTACCGGCCGCTGTTTGTTACCCCGGAGCGCATCCGTGACGGCCAGCAGTTCTGGCAACAACATGCCGAGACGCTGGCTCGCGCGGAGCAGACCTATCGGGTGCCCGCCTCGTTCATCGTGGCCATCATAGGGGTCGAGACCTTCTACGGTCGCCAGATGGGCCGTCATCCGGTGCTCGATAGCCTCTACACCCTGGGGTTCCACTACCCGGAGCGCAGCGACTTCTTTGCCAAGGAGTTTGCCCAGCTGGTGGTGCTGGCCAAAGAGGAAGGGTGGCAACTCGATGCCCTCAAGGGCTCCTATGCCGGCGCCATGGGGATGGGGCAGTTCATGCCCTCCAGCTACCGCCACTACGCCGTCGATTTTGACGGGGATGGCAAGCGGGATCTGTTTGCCAACCCGGTCGATGCCATCGGCAGCGTGGCCAACTATTTTGCCAGCCACCAGTGGCGCTGGGGCGAATCCGTGGTGGAACCGGCCCAGATCGGGTTGATGGCAGTCGAACCTCTACTCAGGCCTGAGCCCGAGTTAACACAACAGTGGTCAGAACTGGCGGCGGCAGGGATTGAGCTCGCCACGCCGCTGGCCCCACAGACGCCGGTCAAGTTGCTGGCGTTTGCCCAAGCCGATGGACCGGAATACTGGGTCGCACGGCATAACTTTTATGTGATCACCCGTTACAATCGCAGCCCACTCTATGCGATGGCGGTGTATCAACTTAGCCAAGCCATTCAGGAAGCGTATGCATCTTCGTCACAAACTCCTCCCGCTCAGCCTGAGCTTGTTGCTGGCCGCCTGTAGCAGCCAGCCGGAACAGAGCGCCCCCATCGAGCCGCAAGCACCGGTCAGCAAGCCACCCGTTATCGAGATCCCGCAAGCCACCGGCGCCATTCCGCGCCCCGAGCCCCTGAGTGCCAGCGGCAACCGGGACTACTGGATCGGCAAGCAGAAGCACGAGGTGTGGCGCGACATCAAACACTACAGCGAAGAGGGCACTGCCAGCTGGTTGTCGCCGGACCTGGACGGCCAGAAGACCGCCAACGGCGATGTGCTGGACAGCAAGCTGTTCAGTGCCGCCCACCGCAACCTGCCCATCCCGAGCTATGTGAGGGTCACCAATCTGGACAACGGGCTGGAGACCATAGTGCGGGTCAACGATCGCGGTCCCTTCAACAGCCCGCGCCTGATCGACCTCTCCTACGCAGCGGCCAAGCAGCTGGAGATGGTCGACAGCGGTGAGGCCCGAGTACGGCTGGAGCTGATCAGCGACACTCCGGATCAGATGGTGATCATGGAGCCAATGAAGCCCATCGAAATGACTCCGACCACTCCGGCTGCGGCCTCCAACACGCTGTCGCAAGATGGCTTCCTGGGTGAACCGACGGCGCTGGCGATGGCCACTCCCGCTGCCGAACCCGCTCCCGTCAAGGCGCCCGCGGCCAATCCTGCCAAAGCGGCACCTGTCAAGCCAGCGCCTGCCAAGGCCGCAGCGCCCGCCAGCAGTGGTGATGGCAAGATGATCCAGGTACTGGCCAGCGGCTCCCGGGATCGGGCCGAGGCGATGGGCAAGGTGATGACCCAGCGTTACGGCGTACCCTACCGAATCGATGCCCATGGCGCCATTTTCCGGGTGCTGATTGGCCCGGTAGCCGCCGACCAGCAGGCAAGTGTGCTGGAAAAAGTACGCCAGGGCGGGCTGGAACAGGCCTTTATCGTGCCCTGATCGCCCCCTTTTGCCGCGGATGTGACTAACCGCTTACTCACTGTCATCACGTCGTTTTATGGCGTGATGACAGGGAGTGATGGATAAAAAACCAGTTCTGATCGCCATCTCGGGCTATAACCTGCGGGCGCATCTGGTATAGTTAGGCCCGCATTTTATCCCCATCTGGCTCGCAGGAATTTCAAGATGTCCAAATTTGCCCGTTCAGTTCTTCTGGCCTCACTGATCAGCGTAACCGCCCAGGCCAATACGCCGGTGCCGACACCAACCCCGAATGCCATGCCCATGGTGGTTCCCGCCGCGCCGGAGATCTCCGCCAAGGCCCATATTCTGATCGATTACTACTCCGGCCAGGTGCTGGCCGAGCAGAACGCCGAAGAGCGTCTGCCGCCCGCCAGTCTGACCAAGATGATGACCTCCTACATCATCGGCCAGGAGCTGCTGAAGGGGAACATCAAGCGCACCGACATGGTGACCATCAGCCAGAACGCCTGGTCCAAGAACTACTCCGACTCCTCCAAGATGTTTATCGAGGTGGGCAAGCAGGTCTCCGTCGATGATCTCAACAAGGGCATCATCATCCAGTCCGGCAACGATGCCTGCGTCGCCATGGCCGAATTCCTGGCGGGCAGCACCGACTCCTTCGCCAGCCTGATGAACAGCTGGGCCGCCAAGCTTGGCATGAATGACAGCCACTTCATGAACCCGCACGGTCTGGATGCGGAAGGTCACTACAGTACCGCTCACGACATGGCCCGTCTGGGTCAGGCGCTGATCCGCGACCTGCCGGAGGAGTACAAGATCTACTCCCAGAAATCCTTCGTTTTCAACGGCATCACCCAGCACAACCGCAACCGCCTGCTGTGGGATCAATCCCTGCAAGTGGATGGCATCAAGACCGGCCACGTCAGCCAGGTCGGCTATAACCTGGTCTCCTCTGCCACCAACAACGAAGGCATGCGCCTGATCGCCGTGGTACTGGGCGCCAGCAGCGAAGCCTCCCGCGCCGCCGAGAGCAAAAAACTGCTCACCTACGGCTTTCGCTTCTTCCAGAGCCTGACCCCGTACAAGGCAGGCACCGAGCTGGTCACCCAGAAGATCTGGATGGGCGACAAACCGGAAGTGAAACTGGGCGTCGACAAAGATGTCTCCGTGCTGGTCACCCGCGGTCAGGGCAACAACCTGAAGGCTGACTTCCAGCTCGACAGCGAGCTGAAAGCGCCGCTGGCCAAGGGTCAGCGCGTCGGTACCGTGTTCCTGAAACAGGGCGACAAAGAGATCAAGCAGGTGCCGCTGGTTGCCCTGGAAGAGGTGCAGGAAGGTGGCTTGATGAGCCGTCTGTGGGACTATCTGGTACTGCTGGTCACCAGCTGGTTCAAGTAATCCAACGCACAATCCTCACCAAACAGCGGCGCCAACAGGCGCCGCTGCTGTCTGTGACGGACAAAAGCAGTGAATAACCCTGTAAACTGCAGGTTCCGCCTTACCCTGATTTGTGGTAAAAAGCAGCACTTCCATCCTTGTCTGACCGATCCTGGCCTTGATCCCGGTCCGGGCAGCG
This sequence comes from Aeromonas sp. FDAARGOS 1417, assembly GCF_019046985.1. Taxonomy (NCBI): domain Bacteria; kingdom Pseudomonadati; phylum Pseudomonadota; class Gammaproteobacteria; order Aeromonadales; family Aeromonadaceae; genus Aeromonas; species Aeromonas sp. FDAARGOS 1417. The sequence goes on from NZ_CP077221.1 coordinate 1,969,953, forward strand.
CCCATATAGTTATGAGCCGTGCCCATATAGACTTGAAATGGCGGCCTCCACGGGCCATCGGCCACTAGCCATCCAAGATGAAGTCATCCCGGTGATGACGCAAAAGGTGAGTAAATGAATACCAAGTTTGATGAACTGCTGGAGTTTCCCTGCAAATTCCCGTTCAAGGTACTCGGCGTTGCCGACCCGGCACTGCCGGAAATGGTGGTTGAAGTGCTGCAGCAGCACGCCCCCGGCACCTACAGCCCGACAGTCCAGCCCAGTTCCAAGGGCAACTACCACTCGGTCCGCGTGACCGTGACTGCCCAGAGCAAAGAGCACATCGAAGCGATGTACCACGCTCTTGGCAAGATCGAGCTGGTGAAATACGTACTGTAATTTCTCTCTCGCCCCGTTCTGCGGGGCGACTGTTTTTGGCCGCAGCACGCCGCGAGGACGCCATGTCATCCCAGATCCCCGCCCAGTCCAGTCTGATTGTCAGGCAGCTGGGTCGCCGCCCCTACCAGCCGGTATGGGACGCCATGAAAGCCTTCACCGACAACCGCACCAGCGATACCCCGGACGAGTTCTGGGTGGTCGAGCACGATCCCGTCTACACCCAGGGTCAGGCCGGCAAGGCCGAACACCTGCTCAATCCGGGCAATATCCCGGTGGTGCAGAGCGATCGCGGCGGTCAGGTGACCTATCACGGCCCGGGCCAGCTGGTGCTCTACGTACTGGTGGATGTCCGCCGCTGCAAATTCTCGGTTCGCGAGCTGGTGACCGCGCTGGAGACAGCCATCATCAACACCCTCGCCAAAAGCGATATCCAGGCCTATGCCAAGGCCGATGCCCCCGGGGTCTATGTGAAAAATGACCTTGGCATGGAGGCAAAACTGGCCTCGCTGGGTCTGCGCATCCGCAAGGGGTGCTCGTTCCATGGGCTGGCCCTCAACATCAACATGGACATGACCCCCTTCCTGCACATCAATCCGTGCGGCTATGCGGGCATGGCCATGACCCAGACCAGCGCTCTGGGCGGCCCGCAGAGCGTGGCCGAGGCGCAATCCATTCTGGTGGCCGAGCTGGCCCGCCTGATTGGCTATCAAACAATAACAAACACCGAGAGTGAATCATGAGCAAACCCGTTCGTATGGAGCCGGGCGTCAAGCTGCGCGATGGCGACAAGATGGCCCTGATCCCGGTGAAATTCATGCCGGATCCCAACGAAGAACTCCTTCGCAAGCCGGACTGGATGCGGATCAAGCTGCCCCCCTCCAGCCAGAAGATCGAACACATCAAGAGCACCTTGCGCAAGAACAAGCTGCACTCGGTCTGTGAAGAGGCCTCCTGCCCCAATCTGGCGGAGTGCTTCAACCACGGCACCGCCACCTTTATGATCATGGGCGCCATCTGCACCCGCCGTTGCCCCTTCTGCGACGTGGCCCACGGCCGCCCGCTGGCACTCGATCCGGAGGAGCCGAAGAAGCTGGCGCTGACCATCAAGGAGATGAACCTCAAGTATGTGGTGATCACCTCGGTAGACCGCGACGATCTGCGTGACGGCGGTGCCCAGCACTTCGCCGACTGTATTCGCGAGATCCGCGAGCACAGCCCGCAGACCCGCATCGAGATCCTGACTCCGGATTTCCGTGGCCGGATGGAGCAAGCGCTGGAGGTGTTCCGCGAGACCCCCCCGGACGTCTTCAACCACAACCTGGAAACCGCGCCGCGCATGTATCGCGTCGCCCGTCCGGGTGCCGACTACAAGTGGTCGCTGGAGCTGCTGCGCCGCATCAAGGAGATGCACCCCCACGTGCCGACCAAGTCCGGTCTGATGATGGGCCTTGGCGAGACCAACGAAGAGATCGTCGAGGTGCTCAAGGATCTGCGCGCCCACGGCGTCAACATGCTGACCCTGGGTCAGTATCTGCAGCCGAGCCGCCATCACCTGCCGGTGAAACGCTACGTGCCGCCAGCAGAGTTTGACGAGCTGAAAGATGTCGCCATGGAGCTGGGCTTTACCCACGCAGCCTGCGGTCCTTTCGTTCGCTCCTCCTACCATGCTGATCTGCAAGCCAAGGGCGAAGAGGTCAAATGATCTCGCACGACAGAGTGGCCAAATAACCGCCACCCTCGCAATGAAAAAGAGCGCCTATTGGCGCTCTTTTTGTTGGTATCACTGACCGTTGCGGCTTGATGTACTCATCAGCCGTGGTCGAAAATCCCCTGCTGATGCCAGCGTTGCAGCTGGGCCAGCACCCGGGTCTCCCGCGCCGTCCACTGGGGACAAGGCCCCGCCAGCTGGGTCTTGTTGGTCTGCAGCGCCTCGTCGAGGGCAAACCAGCCGGGCACGAAGCCAAGGCGGATCTCGTAGGGCTGTGGCTGCGGGGCCACCAGCTGATCGCCAATCCGGCACAAGTAGTAGAGCGAGCGGATGCAGTAGGCATCAAACCCCGGCTCGCGGGCGGCGCGATATTCACGGGTCTCGCCAAGCAGGCCACCCACTTCCCGCAGTTCGGCACCACACTCCTCCAGCAGCTCGCGAGCGAGCGCCACATGGTGGCTCTCCCCCGCTTCAATGCCTCCCCCGGGGAACATCAGATCGCCGTTGACCCGGGAGTGAACCAGCAGCAACTCGTCGCCACGGGGCACCACGGCGCGCACCGTGAGGCGCTCAAGCGTGCGGCCATCGGTACGTACCTCGCCATGAACGAAAGAGAGATCGAACGGATTGGGCCAGCAGCTGGCCGGAGAAAACGTCGTCATCACTGCATCAGGGCCGGTAGTTGCCATGCTTGAGCTGCTCGACAATTTCGGCAGCCCGCACATCGTAGCCATCCTGCTCTGTCTTGCTCAGGGTGTGGTAGATGCCAAAACGTTTGGCTGAGACCTCGGGGCTATCCTGAAACGATTCGCTCACCTTACCCCACAGATAGGCCAACCCATACTGTTTCTGACCCATATAGAGGGTGCTGAGGGAGGTGAATATACGGCTGTTTACCTTGTCCCCCTCCTGATAGAGGGAGAGGCCGTGCTGCAGGGTGGCGATGGCCTTTTCCGGGTCGCTCTTGGCGTAGATACCGCCGAGCGCCAGTTGCAGCTCGGGTTCATCCAGCGCCTTGGTGCCTTCCAGCGCCATAAACTGCTGGCGAGCCAGCTCGTTGGTGTTGTTGGTCCAGTGCCAGAGCAGCAGGTAGGGATCTTGTGAATTGCGGGTCGCCGCATCGAGCTGGGCCAACTGATCCCCGGCCGCCAGCATGCCCTCGACCCGTGGACTCTTCTGCTCACGGGCATTCTTGTACTCGATGTTGGTGGAGCGCTCGGCACATTTGAGATAGCGCTCAAGGTTACGCATCAGCTCATACTTGCGCCGATCCGTCCCCTCTTCCTTGAGATAGAAGCGACTGCGGATCACATCGGTACGCTCGTAGCGGCACCAGCCATCGTCCACCAGATCCTGACAGAGCTCGGCATGGTTGCTGCAGATATTGTGGATCCGATCGTCATTGCAGCCAGCCACGGCAAGGCCGACTGAAAGCATGATGAAGGTCTGTCGCAGGGGGAAATTGGCCATGGTTCACATCTTGTTGGTAACGCGGGTTGGTAACAATTGGCGCCTTTACGGGCCACCTCCGGCTAGCAAACCGGTTACATATCCATTACAATACGCGCGCCATATAAGGCCGCGATTGCAGAATAATATAACGAAATATACACCCCTACACTGATCTGCATTCGACGAATTTTCTATTTACACCAACAACGTGAAATAAAGGATCTGGTCAATGACCCACGAGCACTACTTGCAAGCGTGGCAGGAGAGCCAGGAGCTCGCCGAAGCCATGCAGCCCTTGATTGGTCGCCTCTACCGACAACAAGGGGTCGAGATCACCCTCTACGGCCGCCCGCTGCAAAACGCCTCCACCATCGATATCCTCAAGGCCCACCGGGTCGTCCGCCGCCACCAGGGCGCTCCCCTCCCCATCCAGCAAAGCTTCCCCCTGCTTCAGGCCATCGTTGCCCTCAAACCCACCGCCGCCGAGGTTGACCTTGGCAAGCTGGCAGTCGGCTACTGGCAGGATCATCAGGATGAAGCGGGGATCGAGGACTATCTGCAAGCGCGACTGGCACCGGCCCTTGGCCGCAGCCAGATGCCGCAGCCGACCGACGTGGTGCTCTACGGCTTTGGCCGTATCGGTCGCCTGCTGGCCCGCCTGCTGATCGAGCGTACCGGCGCCGCCAATCCGCTGCGCCTGCGCGCAATCGTGGTACGCGGTGGTCGCGACGGGGATCTGGAGAAACGTGCCAGCCTGCTGCGACGCGACTCAGTGCACGGCCCCTTCAATGGCTCCATCGAGGTGGATGTGGAGCGCAGCGCCATCATCGCCAACGGCACCTTCATTCAGGTGATCTACGCCAATAGCCCGGCCGACATCGACTACACAGCCTACGGCATTCACGATGCGCTGATCGTCGACAACACCGGCGTCTGGCGTGACGAAGCGGGCCTCTCCGAGCACCTGAAAGCGCGCGGTGCCGGCAAGGTACTGCTGACCGCCCCCGGCAAGGGGGAGATGAAAAACGTGGTGTTCGGGGTCAACCATGAGGTGATAGGCCCGGATGACAGGATCATCTCCGCCGCCTCCTGCACCACCAACGCCATCACCCCGGTGCTCAAGGTGATGCAGGAGCGATACGGCATCCGCCACGGCCACGTGGAGACGGTCCACTCCTACACCAACGATCAGAACCTCATCGACAACTACCACAAAGGCGAGCGCCGCGGTCGCAGCGCAGCTCTCAACATGGTGATGACCAGCACCGGTGCCGCCAAGGCGGTAGCCAAGGCGCTGCCCGAACTCAAGGGCAAGCTGACCGGCAACGCCATCCGGGTGCCGACCCCCAATGTCTCGCTGGCGATTATCAATCTGTCGCTGGAGCAGGCCACCGATCGGGAAAGCCTCAACGCCTATCTGCAGCAGATGGCGCTAAGCTCGGCCCTGCACCGCCAGATCGACTTCAGCGCCAGTACCGAGCTGGTCTCCTCCGACATGGTAGGTTCCCGTTATGCGGGCATCGTCGACTCCCAGGCGACCATCGCCGAGGGGGATCACTGTGTGCTCTACGTATGGTATGACAACGAATTCGGGTACAGTTGTCAGGTAGTGCGGGTGATGGAGCAGATGGCTGGCGTAGTCCGCCAGGATCTACCTGCATAGACCCCGATAGAGTCTACCTGCATGGCCCGTCAGATCCCGCTGTTTATGGCTCAATAGTTCAAGGAGAGGCCGGATGTCGTTTCAACAGGGTGAGTTTTTACAAGCTATCAGGCAGATGCCCGAAGAGGTGTATGAGCGGCTCAAGACCGCAGTCGAGCTGGGCAAGTGGCCCGATGGCAAGCCCCTGACCGACGAGCAGAAGGCCACCTCCCTGCAAGCCGTGATGGCCTGGCAGGCGATGCATCTCAACAATCCCGAACATATGAACATCGGCCGTGACGGCGAGATCGTGATGAAGAGCAAGAGCGAGCTCAAGCGTCAGTATCGCGACGAGGAAGAGATAGTGCGGGTCGACCTCAACCACTGAGACCGCTCGCCATCCCGTCTCGCGGCGGCCAGTCGAATAGCGATAGTGCGATACATAGTTCGATAAATAGCAAAGAGGGGAGCCATAATGGCTCCCCTCTTCTAAACTACTCTTCCACCAAGTGTTCAACCTTTACAGCACAATAACCTCATCACTAAAGCTGTCAGCAACACGTTGGCCATGGCAGAGCACAGAAAAAACAGAACAATTGAGTAATCTCTTTTGGGTCTGCAAGTGTTCGATAAAATCCTCCGAAAGAACGCAATCCCCATCAGAAATCATCAAAATATCAGCTTTTTCGTAGCCCTTATCTTGCCCGATGATTTCACAGGCTCGCTTCATAGGCGTCTCGTAATCGGTACCCCCTCCAAAACCCTGCCGCAAGAAGTGAAGCAGACCTGCGGCATTATTCTCCTCGGTCATCGCAAATTCTCTTACCTCTCCGCTATCGCCAAAGAGCAAGATATGTAAAGAGCGCCGCTCTTGCCGCAGGATTGCCGACACAGCCAACAATAATGCCCTGGCTTTTAATAGCGCTGTTCCATTCATGCTACCGGATGTATCCAGACAGGCCACCACAGGCCCTGTTCTTTTTTGCTCCAATTCCAGCTGTTCACCCGAAGTAAAAGTGGTTCCCTGCAACTCATAGGTCATCAGGTTTTGCTCCAAAAAACGGGCGTAGAACAGAGTTTCCAGCGCCTCATCTTCCAGATTGACCAACTCAGTAGGAAGCAAACGAGCCAGATCATCACTACGGTGAGTACCGTGTACCTCACTCTTGCTCGCCTGCGGGATCCGCGCCCGTTTTTTCTTCTCTTCCGAGATATAGGCTCGGCCCATCTTATAAGTTAACTCTTTAATGGCATGATTTTGCTGTAGCTGCTTGGCGAGCGGCTCAATATCATCCTTACATAGCTTGAGATCGTTATAAGAGAAATTGGCACCGGAACAGGCTAACAACAAAGGCTCTGACTTTTCATAGGTAATATCTATATCACCCAATAGCTGACCATAACCCGCCAGCTTTTTACGGATCTCGACAGGGATTCCCTCATCGACCAGCTCTGCCTCATAGGCTTTACACTCGGCCAACTCGGCACGAAGAGCGGCAATAACCTCCTCATTAAGAGGCTGGTTTTTAAGATGTTCTTCCTGCGCCTGCCAATCAGGTTCCGAGGCCGAATTATCCGCCAGCGAGCCGTCCCAGTCCCATAATCTCCATTTGGTTGCACCCAATTTGCTCCTGGCTGCAACTTTTAATTCTTTGATGGTTCTCTCCCAATTCTCACTAACTAAATTGGCTTGTACTAAAAAGCGCTCAATCCGGCTAGCTTCTCGCCCTTTTGGCGAGTGATTGACACACTTCCGAGAAAAATCATGGCAATTATCGAATACCAATCCATACAAACCACGGTCACCAATATGACTCTCGGCCTTGTGAGCCACCACCTCACAACCAACAGCTCCGTCACCGTCACAGGATACATAGATCTTGCGCCCCAGTGTACTTTTGGAGGTAAAACTGGCTGGGCCGCAACGATTGACAGTACCTTCAGCAACATCTGTGACTTCGATGTTGGCGATCTCTTGATCGCCAACATAAATACCGGAATGTTCTGCACCTAACCAGAGATCGCAATAGAGCACGCTACCTGGCTGCGGGGTTACCTGATCACGAAAATTGCTGTCAATAAAATATTTAATCCCTTTGATTCCGAGCGAAATAGCGGCTACTGCAATACCGCCTCTAATAATGCCAATACCACGCCACAATGAATTGGCTACGCCAGCTATCAGACCGAACATAACACCCCTTATACCCAGATATTGGCATTCATCTGCTGCACTAACAGATCTATTTTTTCTGATGCCAGTGTCTGCTCGCTGCTCGAATTGTTGGCGAGCATCAGTCCAACTGATTGCAGTCTAGGACTATTGGCCTGGTCATCCCACTGCCAAATATTTTGAAAATCCCAGCCTAAATCATGCTCAAAAAGATATTTATTAAACCTGGCCTGTGCAACTTTTTTACCGTATTTACCATTGGCATCATCTATTTGCCCATCAAATTTATTTGTATCTATTGTGATATTGTTAAATAAAACACTATTTACACTCTCTTCAAAGAAAGCACGAAAAACTTTGGAGCCGAGAAAAGACACCGGTCCCAAAGCACAAGTATTTATCTCACTGTTAGCTAAGTTTCTAGAAAAACAACCAATATATTCATAGGCCGATGAATTCGTTTTAAACGTCCCTGAAATATAACACCTATTTATTTTGCAATTTCTAAAGCTATGAACAACCCCTGCAGCAGACTTTATATTTGAGTAATCACAGCCATCCATAACAAATAAACTATCCACTATAGTGCAGTTATAAGAATCAAGCGACAACTTCGGATGATCATAACCAGGCGAACGACCATAAATATGACAGCGAGATATATTGCTATTATTGACTGAATTATTAGCCAAGCTCCCAGAAACCAAACAACCATGTATTTCACACCTGTCAGCAAGATTTAAGAACATGGTCTGGTTTGTTTCACACCATTTAAATTCACTTTCACTGGCTTGATTTGCTAACGAGCATCCATTTATGCGTAGACTCTTAATTATTGTATTTGGACACAATTGATTAAATAATGCTTCAACCTTATTTCTACCTATAATAGTAAAGCCTGCTCCATCATAACGCCCCTTGAAGTTAATAGTTGGCCATGTACTCAATATCGATAGATCTATGTCAGCACATTGCCTAAAATAAAGACCCTGCAGTCCTATCTCTTTTTTATCAAGCATACAAAACTGGTTTATGTCTTCTATTAGTAAAGGATCATGCTCTGTGCCACTGCCATTAAAACCAGGAATAACGCCTGTACGTTTGATGTTAGAGACATGAACTCTGGAGTCAACCAGACCATGCAATATATCATTGCTATTATTTGGTACAAGACTGCTGAATTTTGTTAAAGTTCTGCGGAGCAGGTCTCCAACTTTCCCAATATTGTCCGGATGCCCCCACAAGCAATGCCGCAGCAACATCAGATCAGACAAATCAACCTCACGTCGATTATTAGTCAGCGCTGATATTTTTAGCAGGCGAATCACCTTGACTAAACGTCTATCAGATAGGCCCTCTCTTCGATCCTCTTTAAACAACTCTCGATGGCCTTGCCAGATCTGAATAACAGCTTCCCGAATCGCCTCAGGGATCTCTATGCTGGCAACCAGCTTATCCAACTCTTTTAGTTCACCCAAGGTCAGTGGGTTAGGCTGTTTACTCGAACCGAAGGAGAATAACCGGTGCAAACTATCCTGGCTTACATAATCGACAAAACTACGTATTAAAAAACGGTCATAAAGCGCCCCCAGCTCTTCTTGACCAGTTGGCAGTTCGTTTGATGCGGCAATCAGGCTGCGTAGCGGTACCCTCTGTACTGATGCACCATTGTGATAGATACGTTCATTAAGAATGGTCAGCAAAGCATTAAGAATGGAGGAACTGGCTTTAAATATCTCATCGAGAAAAGCAACCTGCACCGATGGCAGATATCCAGCCGTATTGCGCTCAAAACGATCCTCTTTCAGTTTGGAGATCGAGAGGGGGCCAAAGATCTCCTCGGGAGTTGAAAATTTTGTCAGGAGATATTCAAAATGACTGGCCCCCTCTTTGTCATCATCCTTAAGCGCCTTGGCGACCTGACGAGAAATAAGGCTCTTTGCCGTTCCCGGTGGGCCCACCAGCAGGATGTTCTCTCCCGCCAGCAACGAGAGCAATGCTAGTTTCATCGCCTCATCGCGATCCACCAATCCTTCGTTAAGCTGTGCCAACAGGGCTACCAGTTTGTGTTTGATCTCGAGCATCTGCCGTTTCGTCCTTCATTATTCAGTCACGTGCTAACCACGCCGAAAAATAGATTCAAATTAACCCCAGCGGCACAATCTAGCATGAACATCGCCAATGAGCAGAACCTCGAGCATTGTTATGTGCTCTGTATCAAATGGAAAAACATATTTTTCAGTTAGATACTGTGCCGACTATGCTGATTCAGCGAACAACTGATTCATGATTGGTAAAAACAAGAAGGGAGCCATAATGGCTCCCTTCTTGTTTATCCATACCTCACCTAAGCATCAGGGAGTCAGCTCCCCACGCAGGGACTGCTGCATCAACTCGCGAATGCGGTGGGATGGCAAGTCCTGGCTCAGCAGGAAGTGGAGCTTGGTGAGCGCCGCTTCGGCGGTCATGTCAAAGCCCGAGATCACCCCGGCCCGCGACAGGGCATTGCCGGTGGCATAGCCACCCATGTTGACCTTGCCGTGCAGGCACTGGCTCAGGTTGACGATGATGACGCCGCGAGCGGAAGCCTCGGAGAGCAGCGCCAGCATGGCCGGGTTCTGCGGCGCATTGCCGACCCCGAACGACAGCAGGATCAGCGCCTTCACCGGCTGTTGCAGGATGTTGGCGATCACCTCGCTGGAGATCCCCGGATAGAGGGTCACCACGCCGATCGGCTGGGGGGTGATGTCGTGCAGCACCAGCGGCCGCTCGGACGGCACGCCCAACTCGCCCGCTTCCAGCGAGATGGCGATCCCGGCATTGAGCAGCGGCGGATAGTTGGGGGAGTCGAAGGCGTGGAAGCCGTCGGCGTGCACCTTCTTGCTGCGGTTGCCGCGATAGAGCTGATTGTTGAAGAACAGCGTCACCTCGTGGATCGGGTAGTTGGCCGCGATATAGAGGGCGTTGAGCAGGTTCTGCTGACCGTCGGAGCGCAACTCGGCCAATGGGATCTGGGAGCCGGTGATGATGATCGGCTTGTGCAGATCTTCCAGCATGAAGGAGAGCGCCGAGGCGGTGAACGACATGGTGTCGGTGCCATGCAGGATCACGAAACCATCGTATTTCTCGTAGTTGTCGCGAATATCCTCGGCGATACGCTGCCAGTCCGCCGGGGTCATGTCGGAGGAGTCGATGAGGGGCGCATACTCGTGGATATGGTAATCCGGCATCTCGGGGCGGTGGAACTCGGGCATCCGCGCCAGACAGTCTTCCATAAAGCCCGCCATCGGCACGTAGCCGTGATCGGAACGCTGCATCCCAATGGTGCCGCCTGTGTAGGCAATGTAGATAGACTTCTTCACACCCTCTCCTCTTGATGAAGTGAACACCGCCGGAACATGAACCATGTCGGGGTGAACCACAATGTCAACGCCCGCCAGCGCCTCTGCGTGCAGCGGAAACCGGCGAATTATAGAGACTGGCGCCCTAAATGACAGCCGTTCCATGCACCCTTTTCGGCTTTTCTGCCCTCTACCCACATAGTGTTAAATGTCACAATAAACCACTAAAACGAGCATTAATACGACAAAGATGGAATTAAACGATGCTTTTTGCTACAATCCGCCGGATTTTACTAAAATCTCATCTGGATGCCTGAGCATTTCAGGCCCGCACAAGCCCCATCTTTCCTGGGGCGGGGAGATGTTTCCCCTTCTTTGCTGGCACATAAGCCACACTGTTTTCATCCCGGCTGAATCTGTAAGTCTTTTGCTATGAAAGACACAGCCAATCAACATGGGAGTACTGAATGTTACAACTTGATTCCTACGCAACGCTGGTCGCTGCCACTCTGGTACTGCTGCTTGGCCGGGTGTTGGTTACCCGAGTCGGGCTGCTGCGTACCTTCAACATCCCCAAACCGGTAGCCGGCGGCCTGGTGGTCGCGCTGGTACTGCTACTGCTGCGCTCCACCCTGCAGATGGAGCTGCAATTTGATACCAGCCTGCAAACCCCGCTGATGCTGGCCTTCTTCGCCTCCATCGGTCTCTCCGCCGATCTCGCCAGCCTGAAACGCGGCGGCAAGGCGGTGGTTACCTTCCTGATGGTGGTCACCGGCCTGCTGCTGGTGCAAAACAGTCTGGGTGTCGGTCTGGCTACCCTGCTCGGTCTGGATCCCCACATGGGGCTGCTGGCCGGCTCCATCACTCTCTCCGGCGGCCACGGCACCGGAGCGGCCTGGAGTGCCACCTTCTCCGAGAAGTACGGCGTGCAATCCGCCGCTGAGCTCGCCATCGCCTGTGCCACCTTCGGTCTGGTGCTGGGCGGCCTGATTGGCGGCCCGGTGGCTCGCTATCTGGTGAAGAAAGTGCAGGTACCCGGTGAGGAGCACAATCAGGATGAGGCCCCCCAGGGCTTCGAAATGCCCGACATGGAGCGCCCCCTCACCACTTTCAGCGTCATCGAGACGCTGGCGCTGATCGCCATCAGCCTCAAGGGCGGCGAGCTGCTCTCTGCTTCCCTCAAAGGGGGCGCCTTCGAGCTGCCGATCTTCGTCTGCGTGCTGTTTGTCGGCGTGCTGCTGCGCAACGTCCTGACCCTGTTGAACTGGCATGAAGTGAGCGATCGCGAGGTCTCCCTGCTGGGCAACGTCAGCCTGTCGCTGTTCCTCGCCATGGCGCTGATGAGCCTGAAACTGTGGGATCTGGCCAGCCTGGCGCTGCCCATCTTCATTCTGCTGGCCGCCCAGACCGTGGCCATGGCGCTCTACGCCATCTTTGTCACCTTCCGGGTGATGGGCAAAAATTACGATGCGGCCGTGCTGGCGGCAGGTCACTGCGGCTTTGGCCTGGGGGCCACCCCGACCGCGATTGCCAACATGCAGGCCATTACCCAGCGCTTCGGTCCCTCCCACCTGGCGTTTCTGGTGGTGCCCATGGTGGGCGCCTTCTTTATCGACATCATCAACGCCATGGTGATCAAGCTGTTTATGGCGATGCCATTCCTGTAATTCCCTTTCCGTTAGACGTATATGATCAGAGCCCACCTTTCGGTGGGCTCTTTGTTTGTTATCGACTCGCCAGGTGACGCAGGGGCACGTATCCGGCACCAGGGTGACCCGCGAGCAACCTAGACAGCCCGAAATCACCAAGCCCGCACACCCTCCGAACAACAAAAAGCCCCGCACTCGACAGAGGACGGGGCTTGTTTATCTCAGGCGGAACAGGCCGTGAGTTGCACCTTACAGGATAAAGGTCGACACCTGCTGGTTAAGGTCAGCGGCACGCCCTTTAAGGCTGTGAGCCTGATCCAGATCGCGCATGGCAGATGCGGTGATCTCGTCACTCACATCCTTGATGGCGGTGGTGTTCTGGGTGATCTCGCCGGTCACCTGGGTCTGCTCCTCGGCGGCGGTGGCGATCTGGCCCGCCATGTCGGAGATGAGGGAGATGGCGCTGGTGATCTCTTCCAGCGCGCGCACCGCCTGATCGGCATCCTGCACGCTGTTGTCCGCTAGCCCCTGACTGGTCTGCATCAGACTCACCGCACGGGCAGTGGTCTGTTGCAGGGTCTCGATGGTGGACTGGATCTGCTGGGTGGAGTCCTGGGTACGGCGCGACAGCACCCGCACCTCGTCAGCTACCACCGCAAAACCACGACCCTGCTCACCGGCGCGAGCCGCTTCGATGGCTGCGTTCAGCGCCAGCAGGTTGGTCTGCTCGGCAATTCCCTGAATGGTGGAGAGAATGCTGGTGATGGCCTGCGCGTGACGGCTCAGCTCGCCGATCACCTCGGTCGCCTGCCCCACCTCTTCGGCCAGACCATTGATGGACTGGCGGGTCTTGTTGACCAGCATCTTGCCCTGCTCACTGCTCTGGGCAGATTGCTGGGCAGCGGCGGCGGTGTTCTCGGCGTTGCCGGCGATCTCCATGGTGGCGCTCGCCATCTCGGTGACTGCCGTGGCGACCATGGTCACCTCCTGCTGCTGACGCTGCAGCTCGTCCACCGCGGCCTGGTTGGTCACCAGACTCCGCTCGGCATCGGCGTTCAGCTCGTTGGCCAGCTGACGGATATTGCCGATCAGCTGATGCTGGCTGCCGACGAAACGGTTGAAGCTGTTGGCCAGCTGGCCCACTTCGTCGTTGGCGTCGATCTTGATGCGCTGGGTCAGATCGCCGTTACCATCGGCAATGCGAGCCAGTGCCTGGGATACCTTGGTGAGCGGGCCAAGCAGCATGCTGACCAGCCAGGAGATAGCGAGGATGCTACCCACCAGCACCAGTAGCGCCATGCCCAGCTGGGTCATCAGCAGGGAGGAGAGCGGCGCTTCCAGCGCGGCCTTGTCCAGCACCAGTACCAGTTCCCAGTCTGTGTCGGGGATATCAACCGCCCACAGCAGCTTGTCGCGACCTTCGTTGTCGAAATAGGCCGGCACCAGATCCTTGCTCGACTTGCTCTGCTCGATCAGCGCATTGGTCAGATCGTTGTCGATCTCGCTGGCCGGTTTCATCGCCTTGGCGGCATCCTTGTAGGCGATGATGGTGCCATCCTTGTGCATCATGATGGCGAAACCGTCGGCAGGCAGCTGCATCTTGGTCACGTCTTCCACTAGCGAGGCGATGGAGAGGTCACCACCGACTACCCCGCCAGAAACCGGCTGGGCCAGGGTCACCACCATGATGTTGTAAGCCACATCGAGATAGGGTTTGGTGACAATCAGGCCACCTTTGCTCATCGCCTCCTGATACCAGCCACGGGAGCGCGGGTCGTAGCCATCGCGGTTGATGGAGGGATCGGAGTCATTCATCTTGCCGCTGCTCTCACCGAAATAGGTGAGCTGGAAACGGCCGGAAACTTGTGCCTGTTGCAAGGCATTGAGGGGGTCGGCACCGGCCTTGTTGCCGAGCGCCTGGATCACGTCGCGACGGGCGGCGAGCCAGTCGCTGACACGCTCGGCCTGCTGGGTACCCAGCCGTTGCAACTGCTCCTGGCTGCCTTGCAGCAACAGGGACTTCTGGCTGCTATAGCTCTGCCAGGAGAGCAACAAAATCACCAACGAAAGGGCGATCACCACTGACAACAGTATCTTCTGCTTGAGTGACAGGTTTTTCATCATGTGTTCTTCTTATTGAGGTGAGGAGCGGGTTTTTCCCTAAATTGCACAACACTACACGTAGTCATTAGCGACCCGAATGGCCAAAACTGAACCTGAAAATGGGTCTGCGGGCGATATTTTCTACCGAGGTGGAGAAAAGTGCACCAGAAATTGACGGCATGAGCCGCACAAGCCAAGGCAACCCTGTTTATTCCTTCCACAATTGGCTAGAATATCCCGTTTTTAAATCACATCGACCCTGAGAGTTTTCACGATGTTCGAAGTTAATCCCGTATTAAATAAACTTAAGGAGCTGTCTGAGCGGACCGAGCTTCTTAGGGGGTACCTTTGACTATGACGCCAAGAAAGAGCGTCTAGAAGAGGTCAACGCCGAGCTGGAACAGCCGGACGTATGGAATGAACCCGAGCGCGCACAGGCGCTGGGTAAAGAGCGCGTAGCGCTGGAAAACGTGGTCGGCACCATCGACACCCTGACCCAGGGCGTGGATGACGTCGAGATGCTGGTGAGCCTGGCCGTCGAAGGGGAAGACGAAGAGACCTTCAACGAAGCCATCGCCGAATCCGAACAACTGGAAGCCAAGCTGGTGGATCTCGAATTCCGCCGCATGTTCTCCGGTCAGCACGACGGCTCCGACTGCTATATCGACATCCAGTCCGGCTCCGGTGGTACCGAAGCGCAGGATTGGGCCAACATGGTACTGCGTATGTACCTGCGCTGGGGCGATGCCCACGGCTACAAGCCCGAGCTGATTGAATGCTCCGAAGGCGACGTGGCTGGTATCAAATCCGCCACCATCAAGTTCACCGGCGAATATGCGTTCGGCTGGCTGCGTACCGAAACCGGCGTACACCGTCTGGTTCGCAAGTCTCCGTTCGATTCCGGTGGCCGCCGTCACACCTCCTTCTGTTCTGTGTTCGTCTACCCCGAGATCGACGACGATATCGATATCGAGATCAACCCGGCGGATCTGCGGATCGACGTCTACCGCGCCTCCGGTGCCGGTGGTCAGCACGTTAACCGAACCGAATCCGCGGTGCGTATTACCCACGTTCCGACCGGTGTCGTGGTACAGTGCCAGAACGACCGTTCCCAGCACAAAAACAAAGACCAGTGTATGAAGCAGCTGAAAGCCAAGCTCTACGAGCTGGAAATTCAGAAGCAGAACGCTGAGAAACAAGCCCTGGAAGAGACCAAGTCTGATATCGGTTGGGGCAGCCAGATCCGTTCCTATGTGCTGGATGACTCCCGTATCAAGGATCTGCGCACCGGCGTCGAAACCCGTAATACCCAATCGGTGCTCGACGGTGACTTGGACAAGTTTATCGAAGCCAGCCTGAAATCAGGTCTGTAAACAAGCAGGAATCACCATGTCTGAACAAACCATCACTCCGGAAGTCGACCAAACTCTCGAACTCAACAACGAGATGACCGAGCGTCGTTCCAAGCTGGCCGCCCTGCGCGCCCAGGGTAATCCTTTCCCCAACGACTTCCGTCGCGACAGCCTCTCTGGCGATCTGCACGCAGAGTTCGACGACAAAAGCGCCGAGGAGCTGACGAGCCTGGGTAAACGGGTGAAGATTGCCGGTCGCATCATGACCCGCCGGATCATGGGCAAGGCTTCTTTCGCCACCCTGCAGGACATGGCCGGCAAGATCCAGGTCTACGTCACCCGTGACGACCTGCCGGAAGGTTTCTACAACGAGCAGTTCAAGAAGTGGGATCTGGGCGACATCGTGGGTGTCGAAGGTACCCTGTTCAAGACCCAGACCGGTGAGCTCTCCGTTCACGTTTCCGATATCCGCCTGCTGACCAAGGCGCTGCGTCCCCTGCCCGAGAAGCACAAAGGCCTGACCGACCAGGAAGCTCGCTGCCGCCAGCGCTACCTGGATCTGATCGCCAACGAAGAGTCCCGCAAGACCTTCATGATCCGCACCCAGGTGGTTGCCGGTATCCGCAAGTTCTTCAACGAAAAGCGCTTCATGGAAGTGGAAACCCCGATGATGCAAGTCATCCCGGGTGGTGCTTCCGCGCGTCCGTTTGTCACTCACCACAATGCGCTGGACATCGACATGTACCTGCGTATCGCTCCGGAGCTCTATCTGAAGCGTCTGGTGGTCGGTGGCTTCGAGCGTGTCTACGAGATCAACCGCAACTTCCGTAACGAAGGTATCTCGGTTCGTCACAACCCCGAGTTCACCATGATCGAGTTCTACATGGCCTACGCCGACTACATCGATCTGATGGATCTGACCGAAGAGCTGCTGCGCACCCTGGCACAGGACATTCTGGGCGACACCAAGATCCGTTACGCCAAAGAGGGCGAAGAGGGCCTGACCATCGATTTCGGTCAGCCGTTCCAGCGCCTCACCATGGTCGAGTCCATCCTGAAGTTCAACCCGGATGTGACCCTGGACGATCTGGCTACCCTCGAGAGCGCCAAGGCCGTTGCCAAGCGTCTGCACATCGAGCTGATGAAGGGCTGGGAGCTGGGCCACGTGATCACCGCAATCTTCGAAGAGACCGTGGAGCACATGCTGCTGCAACCGACCTTCATCACCGAGTACCCGGCTGCCGTTTCTCCGCTGGCCCGCCGCAACGATGTGAACCCGGACGTAACCGACCGCTTCGAATTCTTCATCGGTGGCCGCGAGCTGGCCAACGGCTTCTCCGAGCTGAACGATGCAGAAGACCAGGCCAAGCGCTTCCAGGATCAGGTTGATCAGAAAGAAGCAGGCGACGACGAAGCCATGTTCTACGACGCCGACTTTGTCACCGCGCTGGAGCACGGCCTGCCGCCGACTGCCGGTCAGGGTATCGGTATCGACCGTCTGGTGATGCTGTTCACCAACAGCCACACTATCCGTGACGTCATTCTGTTCCCGGCCCTGCGTCCGCAGAAGTAAGGCCCACAGAAGTCAGCTACATCCCTTGGGTCAATCCCGAGCGTGATAGCCCATAAAAACGCCCCGCGACTGCGGGGTGTTTTTTTATAATGCTCACAACAATTGACGAATGCTTACCGCTTATGAGGCTGGCGGTAGCAGCCAATCTCCCTGCCACAAGGTGACGGCCTGACCGGCCATCAGTACCCGCGCCTCCTGCAGTTCAAGCCGCAACTCACCACCACGGGCCGAAATCTGACGGGCCCGCAGTTGCCGTTTACCAAGCCGTTCGGCCCAGAAGGGCACCAGAGCGCAGTGGTTGGAACCAGTAACCGGATCCTCATCGACGCCCACCCAAGGGGCGAAATAGCGGGAGACAAAGTCATGGTTCGAGTCGTTTGAGGGCGCCGTCACTATCACCCCCCGTCCCGGCAAAGCACGCAGAGCATGAAAATCAGGCGAAAGCGTACGGAGCTCCTCTTCACTTGCCAGTTCCAGCAAGAACTTGGCTCCGGCCGCTAGGGTTTGTCTTGGTTGGCAGCCGAGCGCGGCAGCATAGGCTAGGTCCAGAGTCAGTGGAGCCAATGTGATACGTGGAAAATCGAGCCAAATCCACTCATCTTCGCGCTGGGCCAGCAGCTCACCACTACGGGTCTCGAAGCGGATAGTCTCGTGTGCAGCTACCGCCCCTGTCTGCCACAACACATGAGCAGCCGCCAAGGTGCCATGACCGCAGAGATCAACCTCGACTTTCGGCGTGAACCAGCGCAACTGATAATGGGCTCTGCCAAGTTGTACCAGAAAGGCTGTCTCGGAGAGGTTGAACTCGGCCGCCATCGCCAACTGGCTGGCATCAGGCAGGGCTGCTCCCAATACGACCACCGCGGGATTGCCACCAAGGGGCTGCTGACTGAACGCATTGACATGAAACAATCGGATATTCGACATGGCACTTCCTGTGTTATCAAGTGGCTCTCATTTAACGCTCTTTATACCACGCCCCTCTTTTGCTGCGGGAACAGGCGTACCTCTGCCCCTTTAATGCATTAATAGAATAAAGAAGACATTTTTATTCTTTGTTGTTATCCAACACGCCCTTTAATCTGGCCAAAAATCAGACCATGGAAGACGCGTGTGATGCAATTGAAGGATTCCCCATTCAACCTCTCCCCCCTCTCTGACGAGCAGCAACGTCAGTTGGGTCAGGTACTCTCGACCCTCAATACCCAGCAACTGGCCTGGGTGAGCGGATATCTCTACGGCCTCTCCCAGACCGGTCAGCAGAGCGTTGCAGCCAGCGCCGCCGTGGCTGCGCCCAGCGGCAGCCTGACCATTATCTACGGCTCCCAGACCGGCAACGCCAAAGGTGTCGCCACTGCCATCAAGGCGCAGGCCGAGGCACGTGGCCTCCCCGTCACCCTTGCGTCGATGGCCGACTACAAACCCAAGCAGCTCAAGAAAGAGAGCCATCTGCTGGTGGTAGTGAGCACTTACGGGGAGGGTGAACCGCCGGAGAGCGCCGTCGATCTGTTCGAGCAGCTTAAAAAAGGCAAGATTGGCAAGCTGGACGGCCTCAGGTTCGCGGTGCTGGGGCTGGGTGACAGCTCCTACGAATTTTTCTGCCAGACCGGCAAAGATTTTGACAACTTCCTCGCCAGCGCAGGGGCCGAGCGGGTTTATGAGCTCGCCAGCCTCGATGTGGATTATCAGGATGCCGCCAAGGCGTGGGGCGAACAGGCGCTCAATGCCATCACCGCGACCCTCTCTACCGGAGCGGCCAGCAGCAGCGTAGCCAGCGCGGTGCAGCAGGCGGTTGGCCACAGCCAATACAGCAAGGAGAACCCCTTCCCTGCCCGCCTGTCGGTCAATCAGAAGATCACTGGCCGGGATTCCACCAAGGATATCCGCCATATCGAAATCAATCTGGCCGACTCAGGCCTCACCTACCAGCCGGGGGATGCCCTAGGTGTCTGGTTCGACAATGACGCCGAACTGGTGGGCGAAGTGCTGGCCCTGACCGGCCTCTCTGGCGATGAAGCCACGGCCCACGGCACCTTGCGCGCTGCCCTGACCAGTCACTTCGAACTGACCCGGCTGCACGGCGGCTTTATCACAGGACTCGCTGACATATCGGACAACGCGGCGCTGAAAGACTTGGCCGGTGACAAGGCCCAGGTCAATGCACTGGTGGCCTCCGCTCAGGTGGTGGATGTGCTGAAACGCTTCCCGACCGCCCTCACGGCCGAGCAGCTGGTTGGCCTGCTGCGCCCCCTCACCCCGCGCCTCTACTCCATCGCCTCCGCCCAGAGCGAAGTGGAAGAGGAGGTGCACCTGACCGTCGGCGTGGTGCGCTACCCGCAGGAAGATGGCACAGTGCGCAGCGGCGCCGCCTCCTCCTATCTGGCGGATCGGCTCATTGAGGATGGCGAGGTGCGGGTGTTTGTGGAGCACAACGACAACTTCCGCCTGCCGCAAAACCCCGACACCCCCGTCATCATGGTGGGCCCGGGCACCGGCATCGCCCCGTTCCGCGCCTTTATGCAGGAGCGGGAAGCTCAGGGCGCGGAAGGCAAGAACTGGCTCTTCTTCGGCAACCCCCACTTTACCCAGGATTTCCTCTATCAGGTGGAGTGGCAGCGTTATGTGAAATCGGGGCTGCTGTCGAAGATCTCGCTAGCCTTCAGCCGGGATCAGGCCAACAAGATTTATGTGCAGGATCGCCTGCGTGAAGCGGGCCAGGAGCTCTACCTGTGGCTGGAAGCAGGTGCTCACTTCTATGTGTGTGGCGACGCCAACAAGATGGCCAAGGATGTGCAGGAGGCCCTGCTGGAAGTGATTGCCGAACACGGCCACAAGAGCCGTGAGGAAGCAGAAGAGTATTTGAGCGAATTGCGTCGTGCCAAACGTTATCAAAGGGATGTCTATTGATGAGCAAACAAGTTATTCCAGGACCGGTGGAAGGACCGCTGGCCGACAACGAACGTCTGAAACGCGAGAGCAACTTTCTGCGCGGCACCATTGAGCAGGATCTGCAGGACCCGCTCACCGGCGGCTTTAACGGCGACAACTTTCAGCTGATCCGCTTTCACGGCATGTACCAGCAGGATGACCGCGACATCCGCCCGGAGCGCGCCGCCCAGAAGCTGGAGCCGCTGCACAACGTAATGCTGCGTGCCCGCCTGCCTGGTGGGATCATCACCCCGGCCCAGTGGCAGATCATCGACAAGTTCGCCGAAGAGCACAGCCTCTACGGCAGCATCCGTCTGACCACCCGTCAGACCTTCCAGTTCCACGGGGTATTGAAGCGCGACATCAAGCTGATGCACCAGACCCTCAACAGCACTGGCATCGACAGTATTGCCACCGCGGGCGACGTGAACCGCAACGTGCTCTGCACCAGCAACCCGGTGGAATCCGAGCTGCATCAGGAGGCCTACGAGTGGGCCAAGAAGATATCCGAACACTTGCTGCCCAAGACCCGCGCCTACGTGGAGATCTGGCTGGACGGTGAAAAACTGGGGCAGGATGAGGAGCCGATCCTGGGCTCCAACTACCTGCCGCGCAAATTCAAGACCACTGTGGTGATCCCGCCCCACAACGATGTGGATATCCACGCCAACGATCTCAACTTCGTGGCGATTGCCGAACACGGCAAGCTGGTCGGCTTCAACGTGCTGGTGGGCGGCGGGCTGGCCATGACCCACGGCGACACCAGCACCTACCCGCGCAAGGCGAGCGACTTTGGCTTTATTCCGCTCTCCCACGTGCTGGAGGTGGCGGCCGCCGTGGTCAGCACCCAGCGCGACTGGGGCAACCGGGTCAACCGCAAGAACGCCAAGACCAAGTACACCCTTGAACGGGTTGGCGTCGAAGCCTTCAAAGCCGAGGTGGAGAGCCGCGCCGGCATCCAGTTCGGGCCGGTTCGCCCCTATGAGTTCACCAGCCGGGGCGATCGCTTCGGTTGGGTCGAGGGGATCGACGGCAAGTACCACCTCACCCTGTTTATCGAAAATGGCCGCCTGCTGGACTTCCCTGGCAAGCCGCTCAAAACCGGCATGCTGGAGATCGCCAAGGTGCATCAGGGGGATTTTCGCCTGACTGCCAACCAGAACCTCATCATCGCGGGCGTGCCTGCCGGCGAGAAGGCCCGCATCGAAGGGCTGGCGCGCCAGTACGGCCTGCTGGATGACGGCGTGAGCGAGCAGCGCAAGCAATCCATGGCTTGTGTGGCCCTGCCCACCTGCCCGCTGGCGATGGCCGAAGCGGAGCGTATGCTGCCGGCGTTTGTCACCGACATCGAAGGGCTGCTGGCCAAACATGGGCTGGCGGATGACGCCATCATTTTCCGGGTCACCGGTTGCCCCAACGGCTGCGGCCGCGCCATGCTGGCGGAAGTGGGTCTGGTGGGCAAGGCGCCCGGCCGCTACAACCTCCATCTGGGGGGCAATCTGGAGGGGACCCGCATTCCGCGCCTGCACCTCGAGAACATCACCGAGCCGCAGATCCTGGCCGAACTCGACGCGTTGATCGGCCGCTGGGCCAAAGAGCGCAATCAAGGTGAGTGCTTCGGCGACTTCG
Organism: Aeromonas sp. FDAARGOS 1417; assembly: GCF_019046985.1. Lineage (NCBI taxonomy): Bacteria > Pseudomonadati > Pseudomonadota > Gammaproteobacteria > Aeromonadales > Aeromonadaceae > Aeromonas > Aeromonas sp. FDAARGOS 1417. The sequence goes on from NZ_CP077221.1 coordinate 1,991,881, forward strand.
TGATCCGGGTTGGGGTAATTGCCCCCGTTATCGATTCTGCGAGGGACTTCTATGCCGCTTAATCTGCCGCTTAATGTCACTGAAGATGGCCGCCTTGACCTGCAGGCACTGCTGGCCCTCGGCCGTGAAGAGCAGACCGAGGCGCTGGCGCCCCTCAACCGGGAGCTGGATACCATGAGTGCCCCCGAGCGGGTGCGCTGGGCCCTGGCCAATCTGCCGGGGGAGCATGTGCTTTCATCCAGCTTCGGCATTCAGGCGGCACTGATGCTCCATCTGGTAAGCCGCGAGCGGGCCGACGTGCCAGTGGTGCTGACCGATACCGGTTATCTCTTCCCCGAGACCTACCGCTTTATCGACGAGCTGACCGAGCGCCTCGCGCTCAACCTGAAGATCTATCGGGCCGAGCTCAGTCCTGCCTGGCAGGAGGCTCGATTTGGTCTCTTGTGGGAGCAGGGGGTAGAGGGGATCACCCGCTACAACCAGCTCAACAAGGTGGAGCCGATGGACCGCGCCCTTCGTGAGCTGGGGGCCCAGACCTGGTTCTCCGGCCTGCGCCGGGAGCAGTCCGGCAGCCGTGGCAAGCTGCCGGTGCTGGGCATCCAGCGCGGCCGCTTCAAGTTCCTGCCGGTGATCGACTGGAGCAACAAGGATGTCTTCTACTACTTCAAGGAGTTCAACCTCCCCTACCACCCGCTGTGGGAGCAGGGTTATCTCTCGGTGGGCGATGTCCACACCACCGCCAAGTGGGAGCCGGGCATGAGCGAGGAGCAGACCCGCTTCTTCGGTCTCAAGCGCGAGTGCGGTTTGCACGAGGAAAATGGCGAGAACGACGGCTCAGGCATCTAATCCCGTCTTGAAAACCCAACAGAACAACAAGGGCATCCGAAGATGCCCTTGTTGTTATTTGCAAATTAGCATTCGCCCGTCAGCGGCGCTGCCAGGTCTCGAAGCTATAAGGGTGCGGGTTCTTTTCATCGGCAGGGTGGCTCTCGCAATCAACGCGTTGCCAGTGGCCATCGTCAAAAGCGGGGAAACGGGTATCCCCCTCCACCTCCAGATCGATTTGCGTCAGATAGAGACAATCCGCGCTCGGCAACATCTCGGCATAGAGATGACCACCACCGATCACCATCAACTCCTCCACCGAGCTGCCTGCCAACAGCGCCAGCGCCGCCTCGACGGAGCTCACCACCTCAATGCCCTCAGCCTGATAATCGGGATTGCGGCTGATCACCAGATTGCGCCGTCCGGGTAGCGGCCGACCAATGGATTCGAAGGTTTTGCGCCCCATCAATACCGGTTTACCGAGGGTGACACGCTTGAAGTGAGCCAGATCGGCAGGCAGATGCCAGGGCATCTGGTTGTCCTTGCCGATCACCCTGTCGTGGGCCATGGCGGCAATCATGGAAATCTTCATGGGGCCTCTCACCGTCTGTCAGATTATGGGGCGGTTACGGTACACGACCAGAGAGGGGATCGCCAAACCGAAACTGAGGGCACCGACGATAAACAGCGCCTTGAGGCCGTTCTCCACCGCACTCTGGATCAACTCCATAGTCACGCCGTTGATGTTGAGCTCTACCACCGCAATCATGGTCTTGAACGCATAACTGCCCGGGATCATCGGAATGATGGAAGCAACGCTGAACACCGGACGCGGCGCCAGCAGACGGCGCGACCAGTAGACGCAGACAAAGCCGACCGTGGTCGCCGCCGCCAACGTCGCCCACTCGATGGGCATACCATAGTGGATCAGCAGGGTACGCAGGCTGTGGGCCAGCGCGCCGCCCATGGCGCAATATTTCAGCATCCGTGGCGGCACGTTGAACAGCATGGCAAACCCCACCGCCGGAATGGAGGACCAGAAGGCATCCTTGGCCAGTAGCCAGAGCAAATCCATCATACTTTCCACCCCCAGATCCCGGTGACCGACATGGCCAAAATGATACCTATGGCGGCGCTGATGGTCAGCAGGGTCGCAGTCCCCCAGCGGGCCAAGCCCATGTTGAAGTAGCCCTTCACCATGTCGGAGACCGCATTGATCAGCGGAAAGCCCGGCACCAGCAGCAGCACGCTGGCCGCCATGGCGAGATAAGGCTGGTCACCCCAGTTGAAGAAGGTGGCGCTGGAGGAGAGCAAGGTGGCGATAAAGCCGGTGGCGGCAAAGTTGATGAGCGGGCTATGGTGATGGCGAGCCATCAGCTGGCGCACCCGCATCGCCACGGCAGACGAGAAACAGGTCACCAGGAAGATGGGCCAGTCACCGCCAAACAGCAGGCTAAAGGCGCCACAGGAGAGCCCCACCATGGGGACCACTAGCCAAGGGTGATAGTGGAAGGGGACGATGGCCTCGAGCCGCTGGCGCACTTCACGGGCACCGATCAGCTCTTTTTCCGCCATGATGCAGATCCGCTGGATCTCGCACACCACCTGCATATTGATGCCATGTTCACGCACCCGCCGGGTAGTGGTGACGCAACCCCCCTGATAGAGACTGGTGAGCACGATGGCACTGGAAGAGATGGCCATTTCGACACTCTCCAGCCCCAGCGCCATCCCCAGCCGCACCGTGGTCTGCTCGATGATCCGGCTCTCCGCCCCGAACTGGGCCAACATCTGACCCACCTTGACGATAATGCGGGTGATCTCTGTCTGTTGCTCCCGCGACAACACCCGTCTTGGTGTGATACTTCTCATAATCCCTTCGAGTCGTAGCAATAAAAATTTCGGCCATATTAGCCTAACTTTTACTGTTATTCATCCACCCCTATCACAACCTGACTAATTAGTTATTACAAGAAGGAGAAAAGAGGTTACATCACAAATACATTACGACTAACATTAAAAACCATAACAATCAGGTCGCCAGCAATTCCCTTTATTATGGCTTCACCGATTTGGCTGAAATATCAACCAAGGGGGTTATTGCAGATTATTTGCGACGTCGATAGTCCGCCAGATGGATTATTTTACCACTGCCATCGCTTTCAGGCGGAGGGTCCCCCTCTTCTCTGAACTGGCTCATTTCGCTGCGCATCAAATAAAAAGATTCCCGCATCATGTTGGTAATCCGGATACAGCTATCAAGATTGTTTTTCGCCAGACGGCGCTGACCATCAATCTTGAACTGCAACCCGCGCAGACGGCGCTGCTGATCGGGGCTCGCACGGGCCATCAACTGGTCGATCTGCTGCTCCAGAATCGCATCCAGCCGGGAGGGCTCACTCGCAGCCAACTCCTTCAGGGTGTCAAAATCAGGCAACTCCATATGCCCTCCTTGGCGACTATTGCTGGCAACACACTGCGGTACCACACCATCACGTCCCAGCCATATAAATCTTTATATACGACGCGGCTAAAAAGGGTTCAATCCATCCACTGGCGACTAAACCGGACAATGGTCACTACGAGGGTGTCTATCTATTTTAATTGTGTTTGGAAACAAGCGATTGTTTTTAATTCATGCGAGATAAAACACTTATACATTTTAGGTTGTGATTTTCTGTTTTTTATTGCAAATAAAAATCCGGGTGGCCTTATTTTGCTTCATTCGACACTTTATTCTTCCCTCACCGACCCGCGTCATCTCCTGACGGTTTAACATATCTCACTGATTATGTTATTTTAATTGCCACTTTTATCGGACATTCAAGAGCAGACCATGAGCAAGGCAAAAATCGGTATCGTCACCGTCAGCGATCGCGCCAGCGCGGGCATCTATGAAGACCTCTCCGGCAAGGCCATCATCGACACCCTGAACGCCTATCTGACCTCGGAGTGGGAACCTGTCTATCAGGTGATCCCCGATGAGCAGGATCAGATTGAAGCGACCCTGATCCGGCTGGCGGATGAGGAGCAGTGCTGTCTCATCGTCACCACAGGCGGCACCGGTCCGGCCAAGCGGGATGTCACGCCGGAAGCGACCGAGGCGGTGTGTGATCGCATGATGCCGGGCTTTGGCGAGCTGATGCGGGCCGAATCCCTCAAATTTGTGCCGACTGCCATTCTATCGCGCCAGACTGCCGGGCTGCGCGACGATACCCTGATCGTCAATCTGCCAGGCAAGCCCAAATCAATCCGCGAATGTCTGGATGCTGTCTTCCCCGCCATCCCCTACTGTATCGATTTGATGGAAGGGCCGTATCTCGAGTGCGATGAAACTGTCATCAAGCCGTTTCGGCCGAAAAAATAGCGAACCCGACCATAAAAAATAATGGCGAGCCAAGGCTCGCCATTATTTTTAACTCATCTGTCTGCGCAGAAAAACCGCATCAATTATTTGCGGCCGAATACTTTTACGCCCGCTTTGCTGCGCTCTGAATTACCGTACACTTCGATTTTTTTCACACAACGGCGCGAGCCCAGTGATTTCCACTCGGTCTCTTTATCACTGCTCATTTCCCGATCGAAACGAATGGTCTTGGTACGATCACCACCATAGGTCACCACCACCCGATCCAGGGTCAAATCACGCTCCGCCTTCACCTTGATATATTTGGTCTGACGGCAAACCACCAAAGGTATTGTCGCACCATGATCACCGGCTCCCAGCAAAATAGTCCGCCCCAGCGTGAACTGATCGTCACCGGCATGGCTGGCTGACGCCACCACCAGCAAGGCACCACCCAGCAAGCTGCGTGCAGAAAAACGGGAATTCCAGATAGACATCAAGGACATAACACCTCCAATAAAAAATGGAGTGTGATGATAAGGGTTAAACCATAACGGAAGCTGTATCACGGCTGAATTTGCTGCGAATGTGCGGGGATCGACAGAGAAAACAGCGCGACTTTTCGGCAAAAAGATAAGAGCCGCAGATAGCGGCCCTTGCGGCAAGAGAGCGCTTAGCGCTCCATGATTTGGGTCACGTCATCTTTCTTGATCATGACCTCGCGCCCTTCATGATCGTAATAGCGATACATGCCGGTGCTCTCGTCCAGCTTGGGTTTGCTCTCTGTGGTGATCATCTTGCCATCCTTGGTGCTCATGATGTATTGGGAGCTGCATGCCACCAGCCCCAGGGCGCACACCAGGATCATCATCAGTTTTTTCATTGCGGCCTCTTCTGCGATCATCCTCACCACGAGGATGTTTCTTGAAGCCTAGTTCAATCGCACGGCACGGGATGGTGCGATGAGCAAAGCGGGATCGCCGTCAATAATCAGCGACTTAGCCTAGTTATCTGGCCGGGTGGCGAGCGCAATGAAAAAGGCCGGACATCTCTGTCCGGCCTCTTCTTTCAAGCGCAAGCACGTAATCAGGACTTGGCAGGCTGACGCTCACCGGTCACGGTCGGGTTCTTGGGATCGGAACTCCACTCGTACCAACCGCCGTCGTAGACGCTGATCTGTTTCCAGTCCATCAGCCAGGCGTAGAAGAAGGCCTCGGAAGCGCGCCAGCCGGTACCGCAGTAGAACGCAGCCTGCTGAGTTGGCTCGATGTTCCACTGGTCCCACATGGCGAGGATCTCGCGGGCCGGCTTCATGGTGCCGTCCGGGTTGTGGAAATCGCTCATGCTGTTGGCATCCACCCCGCCGTGACCCCACTTGGCCCCCGGGATATCGCCCTTCGGCTTGATGTAGCTGTAACCTGAGGTGTTGCCGACAAACTCGTCCCAGGTACGCACGCTGACCAGTGCGCTATCGGGCTGCTTGAGCAGCTCTTTTGCCTGACTTAACGTGGTGTAGTACTCGGGGTGAGCGGGAATGGCCACACCAAACTCCTTAACCGGCTCATATTTGTTGGGCAGACCGGTTTCGGTGCGCAGATGCTGGATAAACCAGGCATCCAGACCACCGTCCAGCAGGCGTACATCTTTCACCCCCGCATACATCATCAGGTGCGCGGCACGGGCAGCCGCCATGGTGTTTCGACCATAGAGGATGACGGTGGTGTCGTGACGGATGCCGTTATCCAGCAGCAGCTTCTTGAGCGCTTCGTCAGAGACCTTGTTCCACAGCGGCTCCTCTTCGAGGCTGTTGGTATCGATATAGCCGGCCCCCGGGATGTGGCTGATGAGGTAGGCCTTGGGTGAACCCCAATCCACTTCAAACAGCTTCCAGTCTCCCTTGGGCGCCGCCGCAACCGGCTTGCCCTCTTGCAGATCCGCCAACCAGCGCGGATAGACCAACTGCTGCCAGCGTGCCAGCGACTCGCGCGGTGCGGCTTGCCACCCTTGCAGCTCGAACAGCTGCTTGATCCCCTGCTTGCGCAGCAGACGGGCCACCTCGGCCACTTCGCGGGACGCACCGTAGAGGGCAACCGGACGATCGGCTTTCAGCCCCTTGATCTCGAGCGCCTTTGGCCACTCTTCATCGCTGTATTTCCACTCGGCAGAGAGGTTCTCGGCACCCGCCACATGGCCGCCCTGCTTCTCCCCTTCCATCGGCCACCCCTGATAGAAGTAGCTGGCGCGGGTATCCAGGATGACAGCCTGTTTGGCCTTGGCATCGGCCAACGAGAGCGGTGGCAACTCCCCTGCCACGGCGGGCAGGGCACACCAGAGCAGTAAGGTCGCCAGCGCGGCCTGCAGGAAGCGAAGATGTCGTTTCATGGTGATTTCTCGATTCATAGTGAACAAGGTTAAAAAATGGAGCGACCCAGCCGCTCGGCCAGCAGCTCCAGCGCCGCCGTGCCCGCCAGCGAGTTGCCGGCTTTGTTGAGCTCGGGCGACCAGACACAGACGCAGAGCTCGCCCGGGATCAGGGCGATGATACCGCCGCCGACCCCCGATTTGCCCGGCATGCCGACCCGATAGGCAAAATCGCCCGCCTCATCATAGAGACCGCAGGTGGCGAGCAGGGCGTTGACCTGTTTGGTGGTGCGGGCGGGCAGCAGCGATACGCTCTCGCCCAGTGGCACACCACGGTTGGCCAGATAGATGAATGCCCGCGCCAGATCGACGCAGCTCATGCGGATGGCACAGGCATTGAAGTAGCTTTGCAGCACCTTGTCCACTTCGTTTTCGAAGTTGCCATAGGCCTTCATCAGATAGGCGATGGCGGCGTTGCGGGCAGAGTGCTGATATTCGGAGCGGGCGACCACCTGATCCGCCATGATGGCCGGATTGCCGGAAAGACGGCGCACCAGCTCGAGGGTACGCTGACGCGGCGCAGTGAGGCGGGTCTCCAGCAGGTCGCTCACCACCAGCGCTCCGGCATTGATAAAGGGGTTGCGGGGGATCCCCTGCTCGAACTCGAGCTGAACCAGCGAGTTGAAGGGCTGGCCGGAGGGCTCCTTGCCAACACGGGCCCAGATCTCCTCCTCCTGATAGAGGGTGAGTGCCAGGGTCAGGCTCAGGGCCTTGGAGATACTCTGGATGGAGAAGGGTTCAAAAGCGTCACCGGCGGTGAACAGCTCCCCCTCGACGGTACAGACTGCGATACCAAGCCGATCGGCAGGCACCTGAGCCAGTGCCGGAATGTAGTCGGCCACCTTGCCTTGTCCCAGCAACGGGCGCACCTCTTCAAGGATGCTGGCCAGTAATTCGGATGACAACACCATAAGCAATAAGCGATTCCATGACTAAAACAGCGGTGGAGATCCCATCCCCACTGACAAAAATCCCGCCAGCGGCGGGATTTTTCAGTTACCCACAACAAGGCGCCAGATGCGGCAGCCTTGTATCAGGCCGGTTCACCGTACCAGAGGTCGAACAGCTCGGTAACGACCACGGCTTCCATCCCCTTGCCTTCCAGCCAGGATTTGACGGCTGCGCGGTCTTCTTCGGTACATTTGCCCAGTTGCTGGGTGCAGATCATCCCTTCCCAGGCCAGGTGACCGGAGCCGGCAAAAGCCAGTTTACGGGGTTCAACAACCTCATCGATCATCGCATCGACTACCGCATCGATGGTCTCTTCGGCAGTGCCGACCGGGAAGTTGAAACTGATGTCGAAACCCATTTCCTGGAATTCATCGACGCGCAGTTTCTTGCGCAGGCGGCGGCTACGATTGGCCATGATAGCTCCTCAAGTTAGTTGATACGCTAGGTGTGTTGACGTGCCAGCTTAGCTGACACGCTTGAAAATCAGATCCCAAACCCCGTGGCCCAGACGGTGGCCGCGTTGTTCAAATTTGGTCAGCGGACGCCAGTCCGGACGAGGCACCCAGTTGCCGGTGGCAGAGGTGTTCTCGTAACCCTCGGCGGCGCTCATCACTTCCAGCATGTGCTCGGCATAGTTTTCCCAGTCGGTAGCCATGTGGAACACGCCACCAATGGCCAGCTTCTGGCGAATATCCTGGGCAAACGCAGGCTGTACGATGCGGCGCTTGTGGTGACGGCTCTTGTGCCAGGGATCCGGGAAGAAGAGCTGCAGGCAGGAGAGTGAACCGTTCGGGATCATGTGCTCCAGCACCTCGACCGCATCGTGGCAGATCACCTTCAGATTGGTGACGCCCGCTTCCTGAGCGGTACCCAGACAGGCACCCACGCCCGGGGAGTGTACTTCAATGCCGATGAAGTTCTTCTCGGGGGCATTCTTGGCCATCTCAACCAGAGAGGCGCCCATGCCAAAGCCGATCTCCAGCACCACAGGTGCTTCACGGCCAAACAGTGCGACCAGATCGAGCTGCTTTGGCTCGAAATCGATGCCCATGACCGGCCAGAGCTCTTCCAGGGCCTTCTCCTGCCCTTTGGTCAGGCGGCCTTCGCGACGGACAAAGCTGCGGATCTTGCGCATGAACTTGCCGTCTTCGTTAAATACATCTTGGGTCACAGGCATAATGGTCTCGTTATTTCATCAATCCGGGTAATACATCTTGTGTTCGATCCCGAGCGGGACCGCTCGCGGCTCGGCATTTCATCGACCCGCGAAAACAGGGGAGCGAATTATCCCAAGATAGGCCCAAGGCGCAAGTGTTTCGCGCAACAAATATTCCGGCCATCCACTTCCCTCCTCCCTCACTGGCATCACCATACCGACTAACCGTCCAATATAATCCGCAGTAGAGTCGTTCCAGCCCTTTTTTGGCGATTTTTGTGACAATCATTGCCTCATTTCTGAAATCTGATACAAACGGATAACCTGGCGGTCGAATGGAGCGACCGCTCACATGCCGAGAGAATTGTCTATGCAGCCGTTTTTTGCCCAGCGCTTCGAGAAGGTTGAACCTTCCTTTATCCGTGAAATCCTCAAAGTTGCCGCCAATCCGGAGATCATCTCCTTCGCCGGTGGCCTGCCCAATCCCCACCTGTTTCCGGTCAAGGCGATCGATCAGGCCTGTCAGGATGTGCTGCGCGAACAGGGGGCTGCGGCCCTGCAATATGCGGCGACCGAGGGCTTCGCCCCGCTGCGCCAGTATATTGCCGACCGCTATCTGGCCCGCCACGGCATGCAGATCAATCCGGACAACATCCTCATCACCAGCGGCTCCCAGCAGGCGCTTGATCTGCTGGGCAAGGTGCTGATCGACGAGGGTCAGGATCTCATCATCGAAGAGCCGGGTTACCTTGGCGCTATTCAGGCCTTTTCTGTCTACCAGCCCACCTTCAAGCCGATTACTCTCGGCGAAGCCGGGCTGGATCTGGCGGCGCTGGATGCGCTGCTGGCCAACGGGTCCAATGCCAAGCTGCTCTACGGCGTGCCCAACTTCCAGAACCCGAGCGGTGTCTCCTACAGCCGTGCCAACCGCGAGGCACTGGCCGAGCGACTGGTGCGCCACGAGCTGTTGATGGTGGAAGATGATCCCTACGGCGAGCTGCGCTTCGAGGGCGAGCATCTGCCCCCCATTGCCAAGCTGGCGCCAAACAATACCGTGCTGCTCGGCTCATTCTCCAAGACCGTGGTGCCCGCCTTCCGGCTGGGCTGGATGGTAATGCCGGACTGGCTGCGCAAGAAGGTGACCATCGCCAAGCAGGCGACCGATCTGCACAGCAACGCCTTCAGCCAGCAGGTGCTGCACCGCTTCCTGACCGACAACTCCCTCGACGCTCACTTGGAGAAGATCAAGGAGGTCTATGGTCGCCAGCGTGCCGCCATGGAGGCCGCGCTGGCCCGTCACTGCCCGCCCGGTGTCAGCTACACCCGACCGGAAGGGGGCATGTTCCTCTGGCTGACTCTGCCAGCCCACATCAGTGCCATGGCGCTGTTTGACGAGGCGATCAAGGAGAAGGTGGCCTTCGTACCCGGGGCCCCCTTCTACGTGCGCCCCGAGATCAAGAACACCCTGCGCCTGAGCTTCTCCTGCGTCGATGAAGCGACCATCGAGGAGGGGGTCAAACGCTTGGCTCGCGCCCTCCAGCGCATGCTCTGATCGCCCAAGCCAAACCGTACCAACAAAAAACCAGCGAGCGATCGCTGGTTTTTTTATGCTCCCCATTCAACCGTTCAGCCAAACAGGGTCTTGCAAAACTGCTTCATCGGGATGGGGCGGCTGTAACGATACCCTTGCAGATAGTCAACGTGGCGCGCCCGCAGGTAGTCCGCCTGCGACTGCTTCTCGACCCCCTCCGCGATCAGGATCAATTCAAGTCGCTTCGCCAGATCAATCACGTTTTCAACGATATGGCTGGAGAGTGCATCCGTGCCGATCATCTCCACAAAGCTCCGATCAATCTTGAGTGCATCGACCTGAAACTGTTGCAGATAGGTGAGACTGGAGTGACCGGTGCCAAAATCATCGATAGAGATCAACACGCCCAGTTTGCGCAACTCGGCAAACATCTGAGCGGTTGTTTCATCAGCCACCAGCAGTTCACGCTCAGTCAGCTCCAGCCCCAAATCAACGGGATTGTCCTTAAACGCGTCGAGAAAGGCCTTGCAGTCAGCCAACAGGTCAAGGTCCTGAAAGTGCTTGGCGCTGATATTGAAACAAAAATGGAACTTTGCCGGCAGCTTGCGGGTATAAGGGGAGAAGTGGTCACGCACCTGAGCCATCAACAAGCTGGTCATGGGCACGATCAGCCCACTATCTTCCGCCAGCGGAATAAAGCGATCCGGCGAGATCATCCCCTGCTTGGGATGCTGCCAGCGCATCAGCACCTCACAGCCACGCCACTGCTCATCCTCACCGGAGACCACCGGCTGCAGATAGGGGATAAACTCCTCCTCAATCAACGCCCGCTTGAGCTCTTCCGCTGGTGAGCTACTACGCCCCATCAGCCTGAAGGTGCCGAATCCAATCAGCAGCGCCAGCAACGGAGAGAGGATCAAGGTATATCTGGAGTATCGCCATGCGTGGCTCCAGTAGTCATGCACCGTGACCCGGGTGACGACCTGATAGGGGAAATCAGCCGAAGCGAGGGCAATATAACCCTCTTCTGTCGGAGAGGGCGCCGCCCCGACCTGACCTGAGCCAAACAGAGCCCTCTGCCCCACCACGAGAGCCATCGGGGAGTTCTTGCTGGAGATCTCCAGGGTATTGCGCAGGTAGTAGCCATCTACACCGATCAGCACACTCCCCTTGTCCGTTTCATGACGCAGCACGATCAAGGGGCGATCCGGTGTGACCTCATTGCCAGGCAGCAGTTGCAACCTGCCATCCACATAGTTGTTCAGAGTGAAGGGGCCATCGTAGTCACCATAGAGCGAGGTGCAGTAGATGTGGCTGCCGACAGCCAGATTGGCGGAACGGACATCGGGCACTGTAGCCACCTGTTCGCGCAGCAGTTGTGCCGCCTCCTTGCAGGAGTGACCAAGCATCCCCTTCACATTAATGGCCGCTTGCCGGGCATGGCCGATGGTGCGATCAAACATCATCCGGGCATGCTGCAACCGTGAATCGGCATCACGCTCTATCTCCGTCACGGTCTGCCAGATAACGGCAATAACCCCCAGCAGCAGGATCCCGCCCCCCATCAGCAGCGCCAGCAGAATCCTCGAGTAAAGCTGACGAAGTTTCAAACGACGAAATGGCATGGCGGCCTCTTTGATGCTCGGATAATGGGTGACAGCCTCGGTGGACAGGCGAAAAGGGGCGCCATAATAGCGATTGATCAACAAATGTCCACCCAACAAAAATCAATCAATTCAAACTATTGTTCAACAATATGTCGTAAGAAGAGGATAGAGTTAACAAACGTCAAACAGAAAACTCCCGAAGCACGTCTCACTTGTTGAAGGGAAGCCACACCATTAAAGTTGAGCAAACGGCAGCAGGAGCATGCAGCGATGAAGATTCTTATTACCGGAGGAACCGGCTTTATCGGCCGCAAGCTGGTTGCCCATCTCAAGGTCAATCACGAGGTCGTGGTCTTGAGCAGGCAGGGGAGCCGCGCTTACTCCCTGCTGGGTCACGATATCAAGGTATTGGATAACCTCGACCGGCTCGATGACCTCAATGACGTGGACGCGGTGATCAATCTGGCCGGTGAACCCATCGCCGCCGGACGCTGGAGCGAGTCGCGCAAACAGCTGCTCTGCGATAGCCGCTGGCTGTTGACCGAGCAGCTGGTGGATCTCATCAAGCTATCCAGCACGCCGCCCAAGGTGCTGATCAACGCCTCCGCCATCGGCTGGTATGGCAGACAGGGCACCGAAACCCTCGATGAGCAGTGCCGCTCTCCCAACGACGAGTTTACCCACCAGCTCTGCCAGCAGTGGGAAACCCTGGCGCAGGAGGCCCAGAGCCGCCAAACCCGGGTCTGTATCGTGCGGATCGGGCTGGTGCTTGGCATGGATGGGGGCGCCCTGCCCAAAATGCTCCCCCCCTACCGACTCGGACTCGGCGGCCCCATGGGATCGGGCAGCCAGATGATGAGCTGGATCCATGTGCAGGATCTGGTGCGCGCCATGCTGTTCTTGCTGGATCACGAAGAGTGCAGCGGCATCTTCAACGGCACTGCGCCCCATCCGGTCAGCAACCGGGAGTTCAGCCAAACCCTTGCCACCACGCTGCACCGTCCACACCTCTTCTTCGTCCCGGCGCCGCTGTTGCAACTGGTGATGGGGGAGGCGGCCGATCTGCTGCTGACCGGACAAAAGGTGATACCAACAAGGCTGCAACAGGCCGGTTTTCACTTCAGCTATCCCGATCTGCCGAGCGCCCTCACCAATCTTCTGCGTGAGCCCCGCTAACTCACATCCGCTCGCTGCATCCGCTCGTCAGCGCCCCACATAGCAAGCAGCCCGGTCAATGGCCGGGCTGCTTGTTTATTGTGGCTGCGCTATTGCACTCAGTAGCATCGGCTCGCGCTGGCAGGATTACAACAGTCCCTGACCCAGCCCCCGCAACCGATCGCTCAGGGTGCCAGCCAGCAGCTGGCGCTGCATCCCCTGCCCCGCCAGCGTCACCAGCAGCGCCCCCAGCGTCGGCAGGCCGAGCCAGATGGCCCAGTGGAACTGCCACTGCCCCTCGAACCACCACCACTGAAGGCCAAAAGAGCAGAGCTCCACCACCATGGCGGCACAGAACCCCGCCAGCGCACCACTGGCCACCAGCTCCCAGCGCAGCATCTTCCTGAGCAGATCGCTGCTGGCACCCAGAGTGCGCATCAGCAGCAGCTCGCGCCGACGCTGAGCCATGCTGGCCTGGGTCTGGGTCAGCAGCACCAGCAGCGCGGCCACTGTCACCAGCCCCAGCATCAGCGCCAGCGCCCGGCTCACCTGCTCCGATACCTGAGTGAGCCGCGCAATCAGGTCATCCACATCGATAAGACTCACCGTGGGGTGGCGGCGGATCAACTCCACCTCGGCAGTGCGCCCCGCCTCGGGCAGCCGGTAGCTGCCAAGCCAGGTTCGGGAGAAGGGTGCCAGCAGATCCTCGGAGAAGATCATGTAGAAGTTGGGACGCATATTGTCCCACTTGATGCTGCGCAGACTGGTGACCCTGGCGCCAAAGCTGCGCCCCTCGATGGTAAAGGCGAGCATGTCCCCCAGCTTGATATCGAGCCGCTTGGCCAGTTCGCTATCCACCGACACCTCGCCGGGTCCGGCAAGCCACTTCCCGGCCACCAGCTTGTTGTCGATTGGCAGAGTTGCGGTGGTAGTGAAGTTGAGCTCCCGATCGACCCCCTCGCGGCCACTGCTGGCCCCCTCGCCCACCGCCTCACCGGCGATATGGGTCAGCCTGCCGCGCACCATGGGGTAGAAGTCGGAGGTGGTGGCCCCGGCTGCCGCCAGCTCGCTCAGGATCCCCTCCCGCTCGTTCTCGGCCACATTGACCAGAAAACGGTTGGGCGCATCGACGGGGAGACGTGCCGAAAACTCATCCAGCAGATCGACCCGGGCCGCCCAGAGCAAGCCAAACAGCATCAGCGCCAACGCAAAGCCCGCCAGCTGAAACAGGCCACTGCTGCGCTCGCGCGACAGGTGGGCCAGCGCCAGCCGCAAGGCATGAGGCCCGCTCACTTTCGTCCCCAGCCGCAACATCAGGGCCGCCAGCAGGGCCAGCAGACCCATCAGCAAGCCCATGCCACCCACCAGACCCAGCGCCAGCCGTACATCGGCGGTAAAGCCCCAGACCAGCGCAAACAGCCCGAGCAGGCCGACCGGCAGGGCCAGCCAGGCGGGAATACCCGCCTCCAGCTCCCGGCGCAATACCCGCAGCGGCGGCACTTTCAGCAGCCGCAAGAAGGGCACAAAAGCGAGCAGCAGGGTGATAAAGAGCGCCACCGCCACCCCCAGCGCAAAGGGGCGCCAGGAGGGGGGCGGCAGATCCGGCGGCAGCAGGTCCCCCAGCAGTTGCAAGGTGATCCACTGCATGGCTGTGCCCGCCACCAGACCCAGCAACGCACCAATCAGCGTCAGCGACAGCAGCAGGGTTCCCATCAGTTGCCAGAGCGAGCGACGAGATGCCCCCAGGGTCTTGAGCAGCGCCACCATATTGGTCTGGCGCTCGGCAAAGTGGCGCACCGCAATCCCCATCGCCAACGCCCCCAGCAACACCCCGCTTAGCGAGGCGAGCCGGAAGAAACGTTCGGCATTGGCCAACGAGCGGCCCACTTGGGATTCGCTGTCATCCGGTTTGATCCACTTCTGTCCGGCCTGCAATTGCGGCAGCAGCCATTGCTCGTAACGGGCCAGCGATTCCCGCGGCCCCTTGAACAGATAGCGCCACTGCTGGCGGCTGCCGGGGAGCAGGGCGCCGGTCGCCTCGATATCGGCACTGTGGATCAGCGCCCGCGGCGCCAGCAGGAAGGGGCTGAAGCCCTGATCCGGCTCCTCGCCAAGCAGGCCTGCCACCTTGAGCACCGTATTGCCTACCTCCAGCTCATCCCCCGTTTTGGCCTTGAGCAGCTGCATCACCCGGGCGGAGAGCCAGATCTCGCCGGGAGCCGGGGCGCGGGCAGGTTCCAGAGTGAGTTTGCCATAGAAGGGAAAACCATCGGGCACGGCCCGAATGGAGGCAAGCTGCAGCGCATCACCGTGAAACAGCATGCTGTTGAAGCTGACGGTGGTCTGCACCGCCAAGCCATCCTGTTTCGCTCGTTCCAGCCAACCATCTGGCAGGGCGGCGGCAGTACGCAGCACCCGATCCGCCCCGATAAAGTCGCGGCCCGATGCCTTGAGTCCGGCATCGAGCCGATCCGCCACCAATGCCACACTCAAGACACACGCCACGCTCAGGGCCAGCGCCAGCACAAACCAGCGCAGCTCGCCGCTGAAACCTTCCCGGCGCAGCAGTCGCCATCCCAATCGCCACTGCATCATCCCTTGCATCTCCCGCTTGACCCACAGCTCACCCCGTTACACCACACCATGGGCCACCTCGCGATCCAGTCTGCCCGCCGTCATGACCACTTGCCGCTGGCAGCGTTCGGCCAGCTGATGGTCATGAGTCACGACCACTAGCGTGGTGCCGTGCTTGCGATTGAGTTCAAACAGCAGCTCGATAACCTTCTCGCCGGTCTTGCTGTCGAGGTTGCCGGTCGGCTCGTCCGCCAGCAGCAGACTGGGGCGGGTCATAAAGGCACGAGCGATGGCCACCCGCTGCTGCTCACCGCCGGAGAGCCGTGGCGGCAGATGGTGCAACCGCTCGCCAAGCCCGACCGCTGCCAGCAGTTCGCGGGCTCTTGGTTCGCAATCGCGCTCGCCGCGCAGCTCGGCGGGCAGCATCACATTCTCCAGCGCCGTCATGGTCGGGAGCAGCAGGAACGACTGGAACACAAAGCCGATCTGCTCGGCGCGCAATCGGGCCCGCCCCTCCTCATCCAGCTCGCCAAGGGATTTGCCGAGGATTTCGATATCCCCCTGACTCGGCAGATCGAGCCCGGCCAGCAATCCCAGCAGGGTGGACTTGCCGGAGCCGGAGGCACCGACCAGAGCCACCGTCTCGCCACTATTGACTTGCAGATCGATCCCTTCAAGGATGGTGAGGCTTTCCTGGCCGAGGCGAACCGATTTGCCGAGGCCCTTGACGACAATAATGGGGGTTGAACTCATGCTCTGTATCCTTTGTTCCAATCCCTCGATGACAATCCATAGCGGGAGTTGAATTGATGGTGCGTATTCTGTTTGTCTTGTTCGTTGGCCTCGGCAGCCTGCTCTCGTCGGCTCAGGCCCAGACCCTGCTGGTACTGGGAGATAGCCTGAGCGCCGGCTATCAGATGCAGGTTGAGCAGAGCTGGCCCGCCCTGCTCAACCAGAAATGGCAGGAGGAAGGGGGCAAACACACCCTGCTCAATGCCAGCATCAGCGGTGAAACGACCCAGGGGGCGCTGGCCCGTCTGCCCGCTCTGCTGAAGGAGCACAAGCCGGACTGGCTGCTGATCGAACTGGGGGGCAACGATGGCCTGCGCGGCTTCGCACCGACCATTACCCGCCAAAATCTGGCCAGCATGATCGCGCTCGCCAAGGAGCAGCAGACCCGTGTGGTGTTGACCCAAATCCAGCTGCCCCGCAACTACGGTGCCCGCTATCTGCGCCAGTTCGAACAGATCTTTCCCGAGTTGGCCCAGGCTAACGATCTGCCCCTGCTGCCCTTCTTTATGGATGATATTGCGCTGCGCCCTGAACTTATGATGAACGATGGTATTCATCCCACCCCGGCGGCCCAGCCCCAAATCCGCGATAAAGTCGCCCGCTTTATGGAGCCGCTGCTCAGCCAATAAGCCCGCCGTCTACCACCAATATCCCATAACAAAATATCCCGCCAAAATCGGATGTTTTGAATGTTCGACGATCTCTGCGTGGCACCTTGATTCACCCAATCCATCGCCAATACCCAATAACAACACATCCCGCCGAAGCGGGATGTGTTGTTATTGATTTAGCATAACCGGCAGGCAGCGTCTCAGCTTTCCAGCACCTGGCGCAGCCGCTCCTGGGCCACCCCCACCAGCAAGTCGGGCTGGAATTTGGAGATAAAGCGGTCGCACCCCACCTTCTTGACCATGGCTTCGTTGAAGTTGCCGCTCAGGGAGGTGTTGAGGGTGATAAAGAGATCGGACATGCGCGGATCGCTGCGCACCTCGTGGGTCAGGCGGTAGCCATCCATCTCCGGCATTTCGGCATCGGTGATCATCAGCAGGATCTCGTCGGTCACCTTCTTGCCAGCATCGCACCACCCCTTGAGCAGGGTCAGCGCCTGCAAACCATCTTGGCACTCGATCACCTCAAGCCCAAGCTGGCCCAGGGTCTCGCGTACCAGATTGCGGGCGGTGCTGGAGTCATCGACGATCAGCACTTTGCGGCCATGCATCTCGGGCAGGATCTCCCGATCCAGCACCTCTTCGGAGATGCGGATGTCATAGGTGATGATCTCCGCCAACACCTTCTCCACATCGATGATCTCGACGATCTGATCCACTCCATCTTCGGGAATGCGGGTGATGGCGGTGAGGTAGTTGGCACGCCCGGCAGAGCGCGGTGGCGGCAGGATATCCTTCCAAGTCATGTTGACGATGTTGGCCACCTGCCCCACCAGAAAGCCCTGAATGGTACGGTTGTACTCAGTGATGATGAGGTTGGATTCACTGTCGATGGGCATGGGGCGCATACCGATGGCGCTGCGCAGGTTGATCACCGGGATCGAGGTACCGCGGATATTGGCCACCCCGCTGATATTGTGATGGGAGCCCGGCATCTTGCTCAGATGGGGCAACTTGACCACTTCCCGTACCTTGAAGACGTTGATGGCGAACATCTGACGGGTGCCGAGACGAAACATCAACAACTCGAGGCGGTTTTCACCCACCAGTTGAGTTCGTTGATCAACGGAATCCAATATACTCGCCATACGCTGATATCCATCTGATTATTAATCGACTCTATTATAGAGGCTGCCCGCCAGGAAAGGCAGGCGCATTTTCAACCAGAGCGACCAACCAGACAAAAAAAGTGAGGCCGAAGCCTCACTTATCTCATTGATTTTAAAATCAATAGCTACAGACAGACTTCCAGCTGCCATCGGTTGCCTTGGGCTCGCTGCTGGTCCACCAGTTTGCTTGCCACACCACCTTGTTATGGGTAATGCGATCGCCGCCATTGGCATGATCCCCCTGCGGCCAGCTCGGATAGGCCTTGTAGGCCGCCGGATTGACGTTCTGGCTGCTGCAGCTGGTGCCCGGATTCTCGCCGCCACCCGAACCCAGCACGGCCTCCGGCAGGGTCGGGAACTCTGCCTTGAGACCAATGGTCTGGCTGCCACTGGTGATGCGCATACCGCTCGGCACGCCAGCGGCGGGCAGGTAGTAAGTCATGGCGACTTCAATCTCGGCCCCTGGCGCCAGAGTCTGCCAGCCCGGCAGGTTCATGGCGACCTTGTGGAAATCCTTCTCATTGGCAATACCTTCCGAGTTGTCGTTGCCACCGCTCTCCACCACTTTCAGGCCCATGCCACTCTGATCCGTGATGGTATCAGAGGTGGAGGTGGGCACCAGAAACTCGATGCGCGCGCCGCCCGGAATGGTCTGGGTCGACTTGTTGACCAGCTTGAGTTTCGGGTTGATCGGGTAGTTGGAGTCCCCTTCCTTGAAGCCGGAGAGGCTGACCTGGATGTCGAGCTGGGCGCTCGGCGCGGCCAGATCGTTTTGCTTGGTGTTGTACGGAGTTGCCTTGGCAAACTTCTCGTAAGCCAGGGTGGTCAGGGTGCTGCCCATGCCGTACTCGTTCTTGGCCGGATCGAAGGCGTAGTCACCCGCCATCTCCCAGAACATCACGCCACCCAGGCCGCGCTTGATGATGTAGTCCAGCTTGTGGCCCATGGACTCTTCATCTTCGGTTGAGAGGAACACCTTCTTCTCTTCATTCCACAGCCAGGGCGCGTGGGCCTTGTCATCGTAGTAACGCACATACTTGCCCTGCATCACGTGAGCCGGATTGTTGGGATCCAGACCCCAGGCAGTGCCATAGCTCGGCAGCGTGGTGATGCCGAGGCTGGCTGCATGCTCCAGGTTCTTGGCATGCCACATGGGCACGGCGCCACCGCCGATCTCTTTGCCGTTCTTGTCGAGATCATGCCAGATGTTGTCGATGCCGGCCGCCCCGTTGCCGCACGGAATAGTGCTGCCACCTGTGCCCGGCTGGCACTCGTTCTGGCTCGGCAGGGCTGCCTTGCCACCCAGCCCGTGACTGCCACCGCTCACCCCCTGCCAACCGCGGGTGTAATAGGGCACGCCAACGTTGATCTTGCCAGCCGCCAGCGCACCGCGGAAGTAGTGGGCAGACCAGGCCGCGTTGAGGTAACCGATACCGCCAAACTGGGTCTGGGTATAGACGCCCCAATGGGAGAGCTCGGGGTCGGCATTGTTGTCGAACAGGGCAGCGTTGTGACCGACAAAGTGGTTCCAGGCACCGTGGAAGTCATAGGTCATCAGGTTGACGTAATCGAGGTACTGGGTGACCTGGAAGTTCTCCATCCCGCGCAGCAGATAGGCAGAAGCCGGTGAGGCGATGGTCAGCATATACTTGCGGCCATCTTCGTTACCGGCGTTGTCGAGCCGCGCCCGCAAGGTCTTCATCAGCACCTCGTAATTGGCAAACAGCTTGGCCCGGCACTGGTTGGAGAGCGGGAAATCGTTGGGATTGCCCGCATCCTTCATCGAGGTGGGGTATTCGTAGTCGATATCGACCCCATCAAAGCCGTACTGGCGGATAAAAGTCACCGCCGAGTCAGCCAGGGTGTTGATGCCGGCAGTATTGACCGAGCAGTCGCCCTTGGTGGTGGCAGTGTAGAAGCCGCGGGTATCGGCCCAACCCCCGACCGAGATGAGGGTCTTCACGTCCGGATACTGCTTCTTGTACTTCGACAGCAGGTTGAAGTGGCCCTTGTAGGCGAATTCAGGATCCATCTCGGCACCCGGCACGCCATCCCAGGTCATCTTGGTGGCTGCATCGTCCACCTTGATGGTGTGGCTCTGCTCATCCACCGCCGCGAAGGCGTAGTTGATGTGGGTGATCTTGTTCCATGGAATATCGCTCACCAGATAGGCGGGCAAGCCGTTCTTGCCGGTGCGCCAGGAGGTGAAGTAGCCGATGACCCGGCGGGCATGGTCATCCCCCATGCACTCGTAACCATCCGGGCGATAGATCTGGCGAATGTCACAAGAGAGGTTGCCACCGGTGGGCGGCAGCGCGGCCTCCTCGACATTGACGGTCACCGCCGCCGACTCGCCGCTCAGATTGGTCTTGTCAGTGGCCAACAGCTTGAGGGCGGCACTGCCTTTGACATCCGGCGTCCAGTTCACCTGCCAGGGGACAGTGGTATCTTCGCCCACCTTCTTGCCGTCGACATAGAGCTCGACTTTGGCCACATCGTTGTTGGCATCTGTGACGTTGCCGCTCACCGCCACACTGCGACCCAGGGTCACCTTGGCGCCATTGGCCGGGCTGCTGATGCTCGCCTTGGGCGCCTCTGGCGCCACCACGGCGGCGACGTTGAAGCTCGAATCCGCTTCGCTCAGCACCTTGCCATCTTTATCCAGCGCCCGTGCCTTGAGGGTATGGGCCCCCACTCCGGCGGCGCTCCAGCTGGCACTCCAGGGCGAGGCGCTCGCCGTGGCGACCAGCTTGCCGTCGACAAGATATTCCACCCGGGCCAAGGCCGTTACCGGGCCGCTCAGGCTCACCGCCAGCGCCACGCTGGTACCTTCGTTGAAGCTGGAACCGGCAGCCGGTGAGCTGATGGCTACGCCGAGTGCAGGAGGAGGCACCTCGCCACCATAGGGCTTCCAGGCATCTGCCCAGACCACCCCGACACCCGGCTCATAGTGATAGGGGGATGCCCCGCACCAGCCTGAATAGGGAAATTCTTTGCACTCGTAGAGGGCACCGACGTTGCTGACGATATCGCCAGCCTTGTAGGCAGTACCGGATTTATAGGCGGGATAAGCGGCCTGAGCCCAGGCGGGCGCAGCCGCAAGGGCGACCAGCATGGCAAGCCTGCTGGGTCTGAAGAGCTGTTGCATATTGTTATCTTCCTTGTTTTGTCTTGGCATTGGTCACCAAGGCAAAGAACAATCGCAACCTGCATGATGGGCGCAGACAACTGACAATGGACCTGCCACACAAACCACCCCTCACCCAGGGAAACCCCGCTATCTGGATCCACGATCGAGACCGGAAGCATTGCGCCCCGACATCACTGCCGGTTTGCCCTTTACCTGGGTTCCGTGAGGAACGAACCCAGTATAGGAAGACGACAAGATCCCCTCAATCTTTATTCTCAAAGAGAATTATCCCCTGCCACGAAAGCGTCATGATCACAGGGTTAAAATTGATTGAATTATCAAAAAAATCATATCGTTACTGGGATCATAAAAACGCTTTCCCGCACCTTCCCAGATTCATTTAATGTGCGTTGGCTCACTGGTATGACATGCCAGAAATGTGACAATGCGCGCCCTTGGTCAACGAGCCAAGGCTATGGAATCACTGGCAAAAATAAAAAAGGAACACCTATGAAAGGTACTCGTACCCTGCTGTCGCTGGCCGTGGGGCTGGCACTTGCATCCTCAGGCGCCCATGCGGCATTTGTCTGCCCGTCCGATCCGGCTCAACTCACCCCCATCCCGACCATTCAGGGCACAGGCTCCGCCAGCGCGCTGGCCACCCAGACCGTGACCGACAAGAACGGCAATGTGACCGGTAAAATCAGCACGGGCACCTTCAACGTTCGCGGTATCGTGACGACGCTTGGCCAAAGTCTGACCAAGGGTTTCTATCTGACCGACCCGGTGGGCGATGGCAATCCGGCCACCTCTGATGGCATCTTTGTCTATCTGAACGACAAGGACTTCGCGACCAAATATAAAGACGTCAAACCGGGGAGCGAAGTCTGTCTGGAAGCACAGGTGCAAGAATTTTACGGCGGCACCCAGCTGACCCCGTTAGTCGACAAGGCCACCAAAAAAGCCCACTTGCAAGTCACCGCACAAGGGCTGAATGTGCCGACCAGCGTACTGCTGGTCAATGAAGGGGAGACGCTGGCGCAAGCGCTCAATCGCCACGAAGGGATGCGGGTACGTCTCGACAGCAGCAGTGACCTGCACCTGACCCGCAACTACGGCTTCGACTACAAGGTCTATCGCAACAACGTAGAGTTGGCCCACAAAACCCCGCTGATCAAACCGACCCAACTTCATGTTGCCAGCAGTGCGGACGCTGTCGCACTGGCCACCAAAAATGGCAGCAACCGTCTGGTAGTTGAGTCTGATTACAAAGCACCCGATGGCGTACTGCCCTGGTTCCCGAGCTGGGATGCCGATCAGGGATATCTGCGCATCGGTGATCAACTGACCGGGCTGGAGGGGGTAATCGTCTATAACAAGGATGCCTTCCGTCTGGTGGTACCGAGCGATATCACCCTGACTGCCGGTGCTCTGCTGCGCAGTCCTGAAGAGGATCGTCAAGACGCGCCGGCTCGCCTCGCTGGCAGCGATCTGCGGATCGGCAGCTTCAACGTACTCAACTACTTCACCAGTCACTCCAGCATTGGCGGCGCACTCAATATCCTGTGCAAGGATCAGGCGGATGCCGACAACGCCAAAGGTTGCAACCGGGGTGCCAAGAGCCAGCCCGAGTTCGAGAAGCAGCGCACCAAGATCGTCAATGCCATTACCGCAATGGATGCCGATCTGCTCGGCCTGATGGAGATGGAGAACAACGGCTTCGAGGATAACTCGGCCCTCCACAATCTGGTGACCCGCCTCAACGAACAGCAGAAGGATGCGAGCAAACACTACGCCTATGTGCGTCTGCCGGTCACTGCCCTTACCGATGGCAAGTTCTTCGGCGGCGACGCCATCATGGTGGCGATGATCTACCGTCCTGCCCTGCTCACCCCCAGCGGAGATGCCAGCGTCATCAAGCTGCCGGAGCAGCGCTACACCACTGGTGGTGTGGCCAAGACTGCCGGTCAGCGCGATTCTCTGGTTCAGACCTTCACCCTCGCCAAGAGCAAGGAGCCTCTGACGCTGGTGGTCAACCACCTCAAATCCAAGGGGTCAGGCTGCTACGAAAATGGCGATGGCAAGACAGAACCGGCCGACCTGCAGGGCAAGTGCACCGAGTTCCGGGTCTCTGCCGCCAAGGTGCTGGGTGAGGCAGTCGGCAAACTGCCGGGCCAGGTGCTGCTGGTGGGCGACTTCAACTCCTACGCCAAGGAAGATCCGATCCGGGTACTGACCGACTACAACCCGGTCACCAGCGAGCGGAAGATCGTATCGGCCTCCCACACCTTTATCGGTGAGCAGTCCTATGAACAGCTCGGTCGTGAAGTGACTCGCAGCTACGGCCTGATCGATCTCAACGTCAAATTCAACAAGGAGAAAGCCATCTCCTACAGCTACGACGGGGAGCTGGGCACTCTGGACTATGCCCTCGCCAACCCGGCGCTGGCCAGCAAGGTGGCAGGTGTCGCCGACTGGCACATCAACTCCTTCGAGAGCTCCCTGTTCGAATACGGCAGCCAGTACACCGGCTCCCTGCTCAAGTCTGACAACCCCTTCAGTGCCTCCGACCATGATCCCATCATCGTCGACCTGAGACTGGAGAGCGATGCCACCAAACCGGACACCTCCTCAGGCGGTGGTGCACTGGGACTCGGCCTGCTGGCCCTGTTGCCGCTGGCCTGGCGACGTCGCCGTTAATCACAGGCGCATCTGAATAGTGCAAGCAAAGCCCGCGAGTCTCGCGGGCTTTTTCATTCAGGTCATTGGATTTACAAATGAAAGGCGCGGACGTATGGAGAAAATAAATGATGGAGAAAACAAAAGGCCACCGCGATGCGGTGGCCTTTTGCTTCTTGTAACAAGAATTTGGTGGAGCTACGCGGGATCGAACCGCGGACCTCTTGCATGCCATGCAAGCGCTCTCCCAGCTGAGCTATAACCCCGATTTGTGTGAATGACCGGCAGTCACTCTGAATTTGGTGGAGCTACGCGGGATCGAACCGCGGACCTCTTGCATGCCATGCAAGCGCTCTCCCAGCTGAGCTATAACCCCAAATTCGGTACTGAACGAATGGTTCTGGCGGCCATTCATCCTAAATAATGGTGGAGCTACGCGGGATCGAACCGCGGACCTCTTGCATGCCATGCAAGCGCTCTCCCAGCTGAGCTATAACCCCACAAAGGTCGGCTTGGGTGATACACACCACACTGCCCTGGGTATTCAATACAACAATCAGGAATCTGGTGGAGCTACGCGGGATCGAACCGCGGACCTCTTGCATGCCATGCAAGCGCTCTCCCAGCTGAGCTATAACCCCTTTGATTCCAGATTGTTCGAGGATAATTTGGTGGAGCTACGCGGGATCGAACCGCGGACCTCTTGCATGCCATGCAAGCGCTCTCCCAGCTGAGCTATAACCCCAACTCACCTCGGCGCTGACGAAGTTATCTCCGGCAACGGAGGCGCATGATAGGCATCACCCGCTTTGCTGTCAACCCTAAAATAACCGCGACTGATTCGTTTAGTCAAAATTGCAGCAGTTCGCTGTTTTTACCAGCAAGGCGCGTGCTATCTCTCTGTTTTATGTCATAAATCGGCTCAAGCACCTATAAAGGAGAGGCCGTGCAGCGAGCCTCTTTCCCCGTGCAACCCCCCCCGCTCTCAGGCCTCTTGTGCTGGCTGATCATCAGCTTCTCCCCCGTCACCTCGGGAAAGCCTTTCCATAAAGGGCATTGCATTTGAAAACCCTTTCCATGATTTTTGTAAATTTACAACACAGAAAGTTGATCTGTCTCACAAATGACCATAGGATCAAACCGTGACCCAGGTCACACACCATAACCATAAATGACAGAGCGATGAGGTAAACCATGTTTGAGAATCTGGCAGTCCTGTTCCACCTGCGCGGTGCAACTACCAAGAACGGCGTTGTAGAGAAAGATGCCTATGCCCCCTCCACCCGTGAATACTACTTCCGCTACGGCAAGTAATTGCTGAAAGCCTTTCACGGAAAATGTAATAAAAAAACAACACACATCATCACACAGCCCTCTCGAGGCGCTGTCCTGTCCGGGCCAGATGTTCCACGGCCAAACCTGAACGCCACCAAACAAGAATGGGGCCCGCAGGCCCCATCTTTTATTGCTCCAGACTGTGATTACACCAGATAGTGCGCTGGCTAATCGGTAAGCCTTGTAACCCTGAAACGGCTCAGAGCTTGATCCAGGCATCGGCCCAGGCCGTACCCTTGCCCGGCTCATAGGCCCAGGCGGCACCGGCACACCAGCCGGTGTAGGGATGCGGTTTGCACTCGTAGCTGACACCGCCATTGCTGACCCGCTCGCCCGCCTTGTAGGGAGTCCCCTCTTTATAGGCCGGATAGTCAGGCGGCGTTATGCCCCCCTCCTCTCCTTTCACCAGCAGGCTATGGGTGGTGCTGCGGCTCAGATTACCTTCATCTGTGACCGTCAGTTTGATATCCAGCCTGGTATCGCTGGCCGGCGTGGGCAGAGTCAACTCCAGAGTGACCTGATCCAGTGCCGGGGCTGAAGCACCAGCCGGGATAGTCCAGGCATAGGAGAGCGGCTTGCCTTCCGGATCGCTGGAGTGCTGGCCAGAGAGGGTCACCTTGCTGCCACCTTCGGCCTGCGCCGGGCCAGTGATATTGGCCACTGGCGGCAGGTTGGTGCCACCGCCGTTATCCTCGATCACCACCTCCGGATAGAAGTGCTGAACGCAGCGGCTGTAATCCCCTGCCTTGAAGGCGCTGAAGCGGGTCTGGTAGCCCACCAGCTTGCACGCATAGCTCTTGCCACCGTTGGGGTTCTCTGCCACATAGCTCCAGTCCTGCTCCCAATAGATGGGCAAGGCACCGGCGCCATTGTCGTCAAACACCTTCATGTTCTTGCAACCCAGCACCTCGTCGGATGGCACCGCCACTCCGAGGTAGTTGGCAAACTCGCGGTAATAGTTGATGCGGTTCTGGGACTGGGCGTGCTCGACCGGGCCGCCGCACTCCACCCCGCCATTGATGATCTGGGTGGTGACTCCGAAGCCCGGCACCAGACCGTTCTGCTTGTCATGGTCATTCGGCTGCCAGGTACCATCGATGACATGGAGCATGGAGGGCTTGGGCGGCTGCGGATAGGTATAGAAGAACACCGCACTGGCCAGGTTCAGCCAGGTGTCGGCCACCAGATCGGGGCGGTCGAGCAGGGTGCGTACCGTGCCGAACATCGCCTCGGAGAAGGGGCCGTAGTTGTAGTTGTAGGAGAGCTGTTTGGCGCCGCGGCCAAAGTAGCTCTTGAACTCGCCATTGTCGAACGTACCGCACGGCCACTGCTGACCCTGCCACACATCGGGACGGCACTCGGCGTTGTAACCGCCGCGCATGGTCTCATTCCATCCCATCTCGCGCACATAGACCAGCGCCTGACGCCACTCGGCTTCCGGGCGCCAGTTTTCATGGCCGCCAGTCTCTTGGGCGAAGTGGGCGAACATGGTCGCCAGGGTCTTGCGGCAGATGGCATCGGCATCGCGGCCATCGCTATAGTCGCTGCACAGGGCCGGGAACTTGGCCGCCGCCTGCAACAGGCCGCGATAGGTGTACTCGGGGGCGCGCAGCGGGAACAGGTAGTTGAACTGGCTCTCGCTCAGCAGGGTTTCGACCCGCTTGACGTTGCCCGGGTTGTCGGCACGGCCCGGCTGCACCGCCTCGACCACCAGATTGTCCCGGGTAGCGATGGAAGCCTTGACCGCTTCCATCGCCGGGAAGTCGGTCAGCGCCTTCTCTTTGGCATCCAGCTCGGCCTGACTCATATAGACGGGGGTAGTGCTGCCATCCGGCGGAGTTGGCGTCGGCGGATTGGGCTTGTCATCGCCACCGGTATCCGGCGGGGTCACTTCCCCTTCGCCGATCAGCTTCCACGGGGTATCCCACTCATTGGCGGCCGCCATGCCCGGAGTCTGACCCGGGTTGACCCACCACTTGGCCTCAAAAACCTGGCCGTTGTAATTGACCTGGCTGCCGCCCGGGTAGGATTTGTTGATGTCGTATGCCTCGGCCGCCCACAGGTGGCCGCTCAGCATCAAGCCGGCAAGCAGAAGGGATATGCGATTTTTTTTCATTATTGTTGCTCTCTATGGTTTTGTGGCAAAAGGCAGAGCCCGCCTGAACAGGCTCCGCCATCTTCATCATGGACTCAACCTAGGGGCAGCTTGCCGCCCCGACATCCAGCCAGACATTGTGCTTGCCCGGCTCGTTGCCTTGAGTCCACCACTTGGCCTGCCACTGACGGCCATTGTGGTTGGTCAGCTCCCCACCGTTGTAGGCAACGGTAGCGCTCCAGCCCAGATCAACCTGACTCGCCAGCGCCCACTGATCGGCGGCGCGGCTCGGCTCATTGCCCTGAGTCCAGTACTTGGCACGCCATACCAGCTGGTTGTGGCTCACCTTGTCACCGCCGTTGTAGACCTTGCTGGCCTGCCATGCGGGAACATTGGCCGCTTCCGGATCTGTGGTGTTGCAAGAGCCGTCGACCACGGGCGCCAGCGTCAGCACGACGCGCCCTTCGCTCTGATGTACCCCGTCCGAGACGCTCACACTCAGCTCATGCTGCTCGCTGGTAGTGACTGCCGGCGCTAGCAGACGCAGGTTGGCACTGGTCTCGCCTTCCGCCTGCCAGCCTGCCGGGAAGTGCCAGCGGTAGCTGAGCGCATCCCCCTCGGGATCCCTCGCCTCGGCAGTGATGGTCAGCCACTCACCGCCGATGCCGCCGAGCTGCGCCGGTACGGTCACCACCGGAGGCTGGTTCTCCACCACGCCCTGCTCCAGCGGCCGCCCATTGACGGTAAAGGAGAGCGCCTGCTGCGGTGGCAGCAAGCTCTGCTGTACCAGTGTCTGGCCACGGCACTGGATAGTGGCACGACCGGGCTCGCTGGCGGTGGGCAAGTTGATGTGGAACTTGTTCATGACGCTGCTGGCCGCCCGGTGATTGGCCAGCCTGAAGCGCTGCAGACCATCGCGGGTCTCCACCTGCAACTGGCAGTCATTGCCGGACAGGGTGCTGCTGTCATCCGGGTAGGTGAAGCCATAGGCGCCGTGCAGTGCCGGATAGATGTAGCTGCGCAGGGCTCCTTGCGGATCGTAATAGCCCACCAAAGTGGTCACCGGCACGCCGAACTGCTCGGGCTTGCGCGCAACCTTGGTATCGATGGGGGAGACCTCCACCCAGCTCTGGCCATCCGAGGTGAAGCTCTTCTTGAAGCCCCGGTTCACCACAATTTCCTTGCCGTTGATAAAGAGGTGGCTGTTGTAACTGGCCCCGTGATCGATAGTCAGACTGCGCCCACGGTTGTCCGCAGAGGCAACCGGCACCCGGATATCACGGGTCCAGCGACCATCCCACATGGCGACCCTGACCAAGCCGTAGTCCGCCAGCAGAGCGCTCAGTCCGGCCTCGCTCAGGGCATCCATGGGGGCATCGACCTTCTCGATCCCCTCGATTGTGTGCTGATAGGGCTCCATCCTGGCCGTCGCACTGTTCCACTTGCTAAAGCCGGTGGCCGAGTTGGCATCGAACACCGCCTTGCTCTCCAGAAAACGCTGGATAATGGCGGCCGAATTGGGGGTATAGAGGGTGAAACGGTTGGCGCCGGAGAGAGGGCGGCCGCCTGCCATCGCATCGTGGCCAAACTTGCGGCCATCGAACGGTGGCTGGCACTGGCCATCCAGACAGGCATCCTCATTAGTGCGGGTCGGTGAGAAGTTGGGGATGAAACGGTGTTTGTCACTGTCCCAGCCCCAGCTGGAGTTGAGCTGATCGGCACTGCGATGAACCGAGCCGCGGAAACCATCCACATAGTGGCCAAGGCCGAAGTTGTGGCCCACCTCGTGGCTGAACTCGTTGCCCAGCGAATCATCCAGCGTGACGATGCCACCGCCACCGGAACCTCCGTGCACCTGAACTCCATTGGCATACTTGCCGCGACTGTTGTGCGCCGTCAGCTGGGCCGCCACAAAGGGATGGCTTCCCTCCCCTTCACCGGCACTGCTGTTGATGCCGTAGTTGGCATTGTCGATGCCGTGGGAGATAAGCTCTTTGCCGATGCGCTGGCGCATGGTGCCGCCATGCCAGCCCCCTTCGCTCGGGTCAAAGTCGGTCAGCAGGGTACCGTTGGGCAGCATCACCTCAGGCAGGGAGAGCGGTGCATACTGACTGACAATCATCCGGCTGGCCGGAATGGTCTGGAAGTATTCGCGATGGGCCTCCTTGTCATTGGCAAAGGCAAAGCGATCCCGTGGTGTGGTGAGCATGCCAATGTCGATGGTGTGCAGCAGCAGTTCGCCGGGGGCGCCGACCTTGATGTCACGCAGTTCACCACTGAGATTACCCTGACGAACGGAGAGGTTCAGTCCGGGCTGGATCCACTCGGCAGGCAGCTCGCCGCTCCAGGTATCCGCTGCATAGGTGATGCGGTTGTTCTCCAGCTCCCCCTCGCGGAACCACTGCCCGTTGGCAAACTTGAACTGCAGGGTCTGGCCACGGGAGACGGTCACCTGTCGCTCACCATAAAAGGCCGTGGAGTTATAACCGGCGCTGGAGCGGATCCGCACCATCTTCCCCTCCAGCTCCGTGCTCACGGGCAGGTAGATATCCCGAACCCAGCGGCCGTCGGCGGTCTGGATCTCCACCAGCGCGCGACCAGTCAACCGATCCTTGAGAAAGGCGCCGCTCTTGTCGCTCAGTTTGGCCAAATCAGCACTGCTGCTGATGACGGCAGTGGTGCCGCTCTCCGGGATGAAACTCACTCCGCCTTCTGGAGCCCCCGCGAGGTGGTAAACCGTCTCTGGCAGCGCCGATGGGGGCGACAAGGTCAGGGTGCCAAGCAGCGTGCCACTGCCGTCACGGGCCTCCACCGTCATCGGGGTCACCCCGTCGGCCTGGAGCGGTTTCACCAGTAGCAGGCTCTTGCGCAGGCTGGTCAGGATGGGTTGGCGATCCCCCTCTTTGGGATGGGACGGCAGGATCTGGCTCTGGGCAAACTGCACGCTGGCAGCCAGGCTACCCGCCAGATCGCTTTGCGGTGTCGTGTCATTGAATATCAGGGACGAGGTGGTGGCAGACAGGGGGCCCGCCGCCAGGGTTGCCATGATGAGGGCAGCGATTCTGGTCACATTTGTGGTCATTGTCGGGTTCTCGTTCATATTGCTATCGGGAATGAGGGGCATGTCGCCATACCCCGTCATCGGTGAGGAGGCCTCAGTTACAGCTTGCTGCCCCGATATCCAGCCAGACATCGTGCTTGCCCGGCTCATTGCCTTGAGTCCACCACTTGGCCTTCCACTGACGGCCGTTGTGGTTGGTGAGATCCCCGCCGTTGTAGGCAACGGCAGCGTTCCAACCCAGATCAACCTGACTCACCAGCGCCCACTGATCGGCGGCTCGGCTCGGCTCATTACCCTGAGTCCAGTACTTGGCCTGCCATACCAGCTGGTTGTGGCTCACCTTGTCACCACCGTTATAGACCTTGCTGGCCTGCCATGCGGGAACGTTGGCCGCTTCCGGATCTGTGGTGCTGCAAGAGCCCCCCTCACCACCTTCGTTGATTGGCGTGACGGTGAGACGGGTGGCCGCGTTGGCATCGAGTGCGCCATCGGAGACGGTCACAGAGAGGTCATAACCGGTTTCGACATCCACCGCCGGGCCGGTGACCACCAGAGTGGCGCTGTTCTGGCCGGTCGCCGTGATACCGGCAGGCACTTGCCATTGATAGATCAGCTCGTCGTCGTTGGGGTCGGATGCCTTGGCAGTGATGCTCACTTGCTTGCCCTCTTCCACCTTGACGCTGGCGGGCAGAGTGACCACTGGTGGCAGGTTGGGCTGTGGCGCCTTGTTGGTCACCACCACCTCATCCCTAGCGGTCAGTTGATGGTCATCGGTCACCGTCAGCTCGAACACCAGATTGATGTCGGTTGCCACGGCATCCAGTACTACACGGGCCTTGGCCTGAGTGGCATCTAGCAGGGCTGCCTGCGGGCCGGAGACCTGCTTCCAGCTATAGGTGAGGGTGCCATTTTCCGGGTCGTGGGAGGCGGAGCCGTTCAGCGTCACCTCGGTCGGGCCGGTGACACTCAGATCGCTGCCCGCGTTGGCCACTGGCGGCTTGTTGGCTGGCGGGGTAACCCCTTCACCGTGACCGAGGCCTTCATGCATGGCGTTGAGGATGTCACCGTTGTCGGCATCGATCTCCCAGGAGAAGAGCCCGCCCAGCTTGTTGGCCAGCACGTATTGGCCTTTCGCCTTGACCGAGCGCTCGTCGTCATAGGTGATCAGCTCGCCGGTGGAGGGCTTGAACAGGGTGGCTGCTTCGGCAGTCTCGTCGTAGTTGTACTCCCAGCCTGCGCCCATATGGCTGTTGACGATGTGGCGATAATCCAGCACGCCATCTTCCCAGGTGCCCTTGATCTTGCCGGTGGCGGTGCCGGTGAAGGGATCGTTGCCCTGATAGCCGCTCACCCCTTTCCAGCCGCGACCGTAGGCGGCGGCACCGATCACCAGCTTCCCGGAGTCGACCCCTTGCGCCAGCAGCTGCTGCACCGCTGCATCAGTGTTGTAGCGCTTGTTGGCCGAGCCGTTGGTGGCCTGATAGAGGTTGGCCTGATGACCCAGGGAGGTATTGCTCCAGGCACCGTTGTAGTCGTAACTCATCACGAAGAGGTGGTCCATGTACTGCTGGGCAGCCTTGTAATCCACATCCTCAATCTTGTCGTAACCGGCACCGATGGCGGAGGTGAGCTGATAGGTGCGACCGGTCTCGGCCTCCAGCTCGTCGAGCATGGCGCGCAGATCCTTCATGATCAGCACATAGGTTTCACCATCTTTGGTCTTGTCCCCCAGATTGGGGTTAGCGCCGTCGCCGCCCGGGAACTCATAGTCGATGTCGACACCGTCGAAGAACTTCCAGGTCTGCAGGAACTCCTTGACCGAGGCGACGAACACGTCACGCTTGGCCTTGTCATGCATGAAGAAGAAGGGGTCGGAGAGGGTCCAGCCACCGACGGAGGGGAGGATCTTCAGGTCCGGATAGGCCTGCTTGAGGGCCATCAGGTTACCGAAGTTGCCCTTGTAGGGCTCATCCCAGGCGACCAGTGACCCCTGCCCTTTTTGCAGCGCGGCCCAGGGATCGTGAATGGCGACCTGGAAATCCTTGCGCCCGGTACAGGCACGTTGCAGCGCCTGGAAGCTGCCAGAAATCTCTTTGAGGCTGTCGTTGAGGCCATCACCGCCACAGATCGGGGTGAAGCCATAGAGGATATGGGTCAGGTTCTGGGCTGGCAGCTTGTCCACGGTGAAGTTGCGATCATAGACCCCCCACTCCACATAGTAGGTGCCGACCACCTTGCCGGATTTGTTGACGTAAGGCTTGTTGTGCTCCTGCAGGGCAGGCTTGAGCGGCGCAAGGTGGCTGCCATCGGTATCGGCGACCACGATCTCCTTGGCATCAGACAGGGTACAGCCGTCGCCGTTGCACAGCGCGACCTGCATCTGATAGCGGCCCCCCTTGTGCACCTTGAAGGTGGCAGTGCCAGCGGCGGAAGCGGGACCGGACCAGACTTCCTTGCCATCCAGCAGCACCTTGGCACTCTGGCCGATATCGCCGTTCCAGAGATTCCAGGTGACGGTCACATCGGCGCCATCCTTCACCTTGACCAGCTCGTTATAAGCGGTCGCGGACTGGCTGACTTCGACGATGACAAACTTGGTGGGGCCCCAACCGATAGCGGGTTTGCCGGGAGCTGCCGCATAAGCGGCGGAGGAGGCGAGCAGGGTACCGACCATCATGGCCAGCAGTGCGGGTTTTGGACTTAGCATATTGCTTTCCTTTTCGTTTCGTTATGGGAAAAACGAAAGGGCAACGCAACACGACAGGTGACACAAAAACGACCACCCCTTGGCAAAGGCAGCCTGCATACTACTGTGGTGGCCCCGCTATCCTAAGTCGTCTTGACCCTTAGACCGGAAGCTTTGCGTCCCGACTTTTCAATCGGTTTGCCCTTGTCACAACGTTATTTCTGGCGATAAATGATCGCAAAATAATCGCCGATTGACTGTAGGGAAATTCTGATAAGTAAGCAAATCGGACCATTGCCAGCCCACCGGTTTCCAACCCCGATAATTACCTACTTTCAAGAAATTAATGTTTAAAAAACAGCCGGATATGCAGACCTAATCACATCACCTCCAACCAGATACCTCACACCATTTTTTTGATCTACATCACACCAAATTGAGAAAAATCAATGAGTAAGAACAATATGCGACAAAAGACCCATCTGTATCGCAACTAATGAATTTATAATCGCCGCTTTGCATGGCCAGCAGGTGTCTTCATGCCCAGCGAACTGCCCTCACGCACCCGGTTATCCAGATACGACAAATTTGTTCGTTTGACGATTTATGCCTTGCCACTGGCCGGGATGATCTGGCTTATCAACAGCCTCAATGGCTGGCAAAGGGCGCCGCTTGCCAGCACCTTGCTAGTCCAGAGCTACCTTATCTGCACCTTCTGGCTCTATCGCCACTACCGCTACCATCTGCACCGCCAGTGGCAGCATCTGAGTGAGGCGCTCAAGATCAACGAAACCACCGCCGAACTGGCCCGCAACTCGGCGCAATACCAGACCGAAGAGGCCTTTCTGGAGGATCTGCTCAGACGAGCCGTAATGTTGATCCCGGGAGCCGAGATGGGCTGCCTGATCAAGCTGCTGCCGGGCACAGGCATGTTGAGATATGAAGCGGCCATCGGCATGGATCTGGTGAAACTGCGGCGGATCAATCTGCCGCTGGAGCACACCTTTCAGTACAAGCTGACTCAGGGGCGCTGCAACAAAACACTGCTGATCAACGACCTGTCGAAGATAAATGCCACCATGCCCCTGTCCGAACAGGACAGAGAGCTGCTGGTCAACTGCACCGACCTGCCCATCCAGGCCACGCTGGCGACCCCGATCCATATCGATGGTCAGCTCTACGGCATGATCAATATGGACAGCAGCAAACGTCATGCCTTTACCCGCTACGACAGCCACCTGATGGCGATCCTGGCGCGGGATATTCGCCACGCCATCACCATCTATCAGCAGTCCCGCCGCATCTATCAGCTGGCCAATACCGACCAGCTGACCGGGCTCGCCAATCGCCAGCAATTCGAACTCGCTCTGCAGGGGCAGCCGGAAGGCACCCTGCTGCTGATCGACATGGATAATCTCAAACAGCTCAATGACAGCAGTGGCCATTTGGCCGGTGATCAGGCCCTGCGCCTTATCGCTGCAGGGATACGCCAGCACTTTGGTCAGGGGGTGATTGCCGCCCGCTTCGGCGGGGATGAGTTTGTACTGCTCACTACTCTGACACCGACCGAGCTGCGACAGGCGATGGCTGGGCTGACGACCATGCTGGCCAGCGCCTCCCCCACTATCTCGTGCAGCATGGGGATGGCCCCCTATCGCGGCGACTTTGCCGCTGCGTTTGCCAGAGCCGATGCCGACATGTACCAACACAAGCGGCACCACAAAGAGCAACGTGCGGCACAGATGCCAGCTATCGGGGAGAGCATTAAT
The DNA here is from genome assembly GCF_019046985.1 of Aeromonas sp. FDAARGOS 1417. Lineage (NCBI taxonomy): Bacteria > Pseudomonadati > Pseudomonadota > Gammaproteobacteria > Aeromonadales > Aeromonadaceae > Aeromonas > Aeromonas sp. FDAARGOS 1417. Next base: position 2,026,771 of record NZ_CP077221.1, read on the forward strand.
CACTAGGCAGGAGTGAGCACTTTGCTGGGACACGAGAGAAGCTGGGGGAAACCGGTTGGCAGACCCGCCAGAATGTGGCGAAGCGGGGAGGAAAAACGGGGCATGACCGGCATGCCCCGCCACCATTCAATGCTTATTTACAGCTGGCGGCTCCCACATCCTGCCAGACGTCGTGTTTGCCAGGCTCATTGCCCTTGGTCCAGTACTGCGCCTTCCACTGACGGCCATTATGGGTGGTGAGCTCGCCACCGTTGTAGGCCACATTGGCATCCCAACCCAGTTGCACCTTGCTCACCAGCAGCCACTGATCCGCGGTGCGGCTCGGCTCGTTGCCCTGGGTCCAGTACTTGGCCTGCCACACCAGCTGGTTGTGGCTCACCTTGTCGCCGCTGTTATAGGTGCTTGCCGCTTTCCAGACTGGCCAGTTGGCCGCATCCGGATCGGTCGCCGTGCAACCACCGCCGCTGCTGGCCGGTGTGACCGTCAGACGGGTTGCCGCACTGGCATCCAGCCCGCCGTCGGAGACAGTGACGCTCAGGTCATAGCCGGTGTCGCTGGTTACGCTCGGGCCGGTGACCACCAGAGTGGCGCTGTTCTGACCCGTTGCGGTGATGCCTGCCGGCACACTCCACTGATAAGTCAACGGATCACCGTTCGGATCGGAGGCTGTCGCCTTGATGGTCACCTGCTTGCCCGCCTCCACAGAGGCCGTGGCAGGTACACTCACCACCGGCGCCAGATTGGCCTGCGGCGCCTTGTTGGTGACAACAACCTGATCCTTGGCACTCAACTGCTGGTCATCGGTCACTGTCAGCTCGAACACCAGATTGATGTCGGCGGACACGGCATCCAGCACCACGCGGGCCTTGGCCTGAGTGGCATCGAGCAAGCCAGCCTGCGGCCCGGAGATCTGCTTCCAGCTGTAGCTGAGCGCGCTGTTTTCCGGATCGTGGGAGGCCGACCCATCCAGCGTCACCTCGGTCGGGCCGGTCACCTTGAGGTCACTGCCTGCATTGGCCAATGGCGGCTTGTTGGCTGGTGGAGTCGTCCCCTCGCCGTGGCCCAGCCCCTCGTGCATGGCGTTGAGGATGTCGCCGTTGTCGGCATCGATCTCCCAGGAGAAGAGGCCACCCAGCTTGTTGGCCAGCACATACTGCCCCTTGGCCTTGACCGAGCGCTCGTTGTCATAGGTGATGAGATCGCCGGTCGCCGCCTTGAACAGATAGGGCGCCTCGGCCACCTCGTCGTAGCCCTTCTCCCAGCCCGCCCCCATCCGGTTGTTGACGATGTCGCGGTAATCCACCACCCCGTCCTCCCAGGTGCCTTTCACCTTGCCGGTCGCCTTGCCGGTGAAGGGGTTGTTGCCCTGATATCCGCTTACCCCGGTCCAGCCACGGCCATACATGGCGGCACCGACCACCAGTTTGCCCGGTTCAACCCCCTGCGCCAGCAGCTGATTCACCGCCTTGTCGGTGGTGTACTTGGTATCGGGGTCCCAGCTCGCCGCATAGAGGTTGGTCTGGTGGCCCAGCTCGGTGTTGCTCCATGCGCCGTTGTAGTCATAGGTCATCATAAAGATGTGGTCCATGTAGGGCTGGGCCGCCTTGTAGTCCACATCCTGGATCTTGTCGCCCCCCGCGCCAATGGCCGAGGTGAGCTCATACTGGCGACCGGTCTCGGCCTCCAGCTCGTCGAGCATGGCCCGCAGCTCCTTCATCATGGCCACATAGGTGGCACCATCACTCGGGCTACCCAGTTTCGGGTTGGCCCCCTGTCCGCCCGGGTACTCCCAGTCGATGTCCACACCGTCGAAGAACTTCCAGGTCTGCAGGAACTCTTTCACCGAGCCGACAAACACGTCACGCTTGGTTTTGTCACCGAGGAAATAGAAGGGATCGGAGAGGGTCCAGCCGCCGACCGAGGGGAGGATCTTGAGGTTCGGATAGGCCTGCTTGAGCGCCATCAGGGCGCCAAAGTTGCCCTTGTAGGGCTCGTCATGGGCAGTGAGGTTGCCTTGCGGCATCTGGATGGCGGCCCAGGGATCGTGCATCGCCACCTTGAAGTCGGCGCGACCGGCACACGCCCGCTGCAGCGCCTGGAAGCTCCCTTCGATCTCCTTGAGGCTGTCGTTGAGGCCATCCCCGCCGCAGATGGGGGTGAAACCATAGAGGATATGGGTCAGGTTCTGGGCCGGGATCTTGTCGACCGTAAACTTGCGGCCATAGACGCCCCACTCCACATAGTAAGTCCCCACCACCTTGCCGGACTTGTTGGCGTAGGGCTTGTTGTTCTCCTGCAGCGGCGCCTTGAGTGGCGCCAGATGGCTGCCGTCGGTATCGGCAACCACGATCTCCTTGGCATCAGAGAGGGTACAGCCATCGGCGTTGCACAGCGCCACCTGCATCTGGTAGCGCCCCCCTTTCTTCACCTTGAATTTGGCGCTGCCCGCCGCGGCCGAGGGGCCGGACCACACCTCCTGACCATTGAGCAGCACCTTGGCACTCTGGCCCAGATCGCCGCTCCAGAGGTTCCAGTTCACCTCCACATCGGCGGCATCCTTTACCTTGACCAGATTGTTGTAGGCAGTGGCCGCCTGATCGACTTCAACGATGGAAAACTTGGTGGGGCCCCATCCGATGGTCGGCTTGCCGGGCGCCGCAGCATAAGCGGACGAGGCGCAGCACAGACCGACCGCAAGGGCCAGCATGGTAGGCTTTGGACTTAGCATTTTTATATTTCCCTATTTCGTTATGTTGGCAACGAAAAGGGCTACGCCCTGACAGGTAACGCAGACGGCAGTGCAGCCTCTTGGCAAAGGTGCACAACAACCTGTGGTGGCCCCGCTATCTCAAGTACGGCTCATCCCTGGACCGGAAGCTTTGCGTCCCGATCTTGCGATCGGTTTGCCCTTCGGTTACTTCATTTGCGATGCAAAAAATCGCATCCCGACTATAGAGTGAGCCAATCCGGTCTGCCACTGTCGGCGTTCACCGACAGTGGCAAGCCAATACTGTAACTGGCGGCGATTGCGCAGGAAGATGAAGAGATCTTCGCCAATAGATCTCTGTTCTCGGCATTGATCCATGACCAGGGGCCACAGGATCATTGAGCGGTTTTGTGAGCCGGTTCACGGCTAGCCGCCCCGGATGCGGCTAGCGCAGCAGCAGGCTGTTCATCAGGGCCCGCAGTTTGAGTGGTTTGACCGGTTTGCTGATGTAGCCATACCCCCGCTCGCGGATCTGTGCCTGCAGCTCGCTCTTGCGATCGGCACTGATGATGATGCCTCCCAGCTCGTCGCCACACACCCGTTGCAGGGCAGCGAGCGCCTCCAACCCGGTCTTGCCGTCGTCGAGGTGGTAGTCAGAGAGCACCAGCCGCGGCACAAACCCCTCCGCCATCAGCGCCTCGGCTTCGGCCAGATCGACGGCGCAGCGCACCTCGCAGCCCCAACGGCCGAGCAGGGTGCTCATGGCGGTCAGAATGTCCCGCTCGTTGTCGATACAGAGCACGGCTACACCTTCCAGCTGGCTGTCGCGTGCCACTGGCGCAACCAACTGATGGGCAGTGACCGGCCGGGTTGCCAGATTGAGGGTCACCGCAAAGACCGAGCCCTTGCCCGGCCAACTCTGCAAAGTGAGCTGATGACCGAGCACCAGCGAGATGCCACGGGCGATGGCGAGCCCCAGACCCAGCCCCTGCTCCTTGGCGGTGCGGGAGTGATCGAGGCGGGAGAACTCGTCAAAAATAGCCTCCTGCTTGTCCTGCGGGATGCCGGGGCCGTTGTCCCACACCTCGATGCGGATCTTCTCCCCCATACGGCGGCAACCAAGCAGCACCCTGCCGCCCGGGTTGTAGCGAAACGCATTGGTGAGGAAGTTCTGCAGCACCCGACGCAGCAGCCGCACATCGCTGTGCACCGCGTGCTTGCTCTCCACCACCGAGAAGTGGATCCCCCCCGCCTGGGCCAGCACGCCAAACTCCGCCTTGAGGTTGTCGAGCAGATCGCGCAGGGCAAAGTCGAGCTTCTTGGCCTTGAACTTGCCCGCTTCGAGCCGCGAGATATCGAGCAAATCGGTGATGAGATCCTCGGTCGCCCCCAGCGCATCGTCGATATGGCGGGCGATGCGGGCCTGCTCGCCAGCATCGGGCAACATCTCCAGCAGAGAGGAGGTAAACAGCTTGGCCGCATTGAGGGGCTGGGTCAGATCGTGGCTGACCGCCGCCAGAAAACGGCTCTTGGATTGATTGGCCCGCTCCACCTGCTGGTTCACCAGCAATAGTTGGCGGTTGAGTTCGGAGAGCTCACGGGTGCGCTCGGCCACCCGTGCCTCCAGATGTTCGTTCGCTTCGCGCAGCACCCGCTCCGCATCGCGAAACGGCGTGATGTCGGTAAAGGTCATGACGAAACCACCGGCGGGCATGGGGTTGCCCTGCATCTCGATCACCCGCCCGTCCGGGCGCTCCCGCGCCGAGATATGGGCGCTGCCGCGCTTCATAAAGGCAACCCGCCGCGCCACGTGATCCTCGATATCACCGGGGCCACAGAGTCCCTGCTGGGCGTTGTAGCGGATGATCTCCTCGATGGGACGCCCTGCCTGAATAAGCCCCGGCGGATAGTGGAACAGCTCGATGTAACGGCGGTTCCAGGCCACCAGCCTAAGCTCCCTGTCCACCACCGAGATCCCCTGCCCGATATGCTCGATCGCCCCCTGCAGCAGGCCGCGGTTGAAGCGAAACACGTCGGAAGCCTCATCGACTATGGTGGCGATCTCCTCGAGCTGCATGTTGCGCCCCTGCAGGGCCGAGGCGAGCACCAGCCGTGCCGACGAGGTGCCAAACACCCCCGCCAGCAGCCGCTCGGTGTGGGCAATCAGCTCGGCCGAGGCCTGCATCTGGGGCGCCAGGGTGCCGCCCCGCTCACCGGCGAAGCGACCAAAGGCGCGTTTGACCCGGCTTGAACCGACAAAGCGAGCCGCCAGCATCTCCAGCTCCTTGACCGAGACCCGCGCCTGATAGAGGGCAGCGGTATCGCGACTCGGCTTGCCGACAAAGTTGGCCGCCTGCAGCCGCTCGCTCACCGCCGGACGGGAAAGCAGCGAGCCAGCCACATAGCCGAGCAGGTTGAAGAGCAGGCTCAGGAAGATGCACCAGGCCCCGAGACTCAGCTCGCGAAATGCGGGCCAGTCCGGCGGCGCCAGCAGTTCAGCCAGCGGTGAACCGGCCAGCAGCCCGCTCTCCACCAGCAGGGTCACGAACCAGAGGCTCACCCCGAGGCTCAACCCAAGATAGACCCCCTTGCGATTGCCGTGACGCCAGTAGAGACCGAGCAGCAGGGCCGGCGCAAACTGGGCCACCGCGCCAAAGGAGAGATAGCCGATGCGCGACAAGCTGGTGAGATCGCCGAGCCAGAGGTAAAGCCCCCAGGCCGCCAGCAAGATCAGCAGGATGGCGCCACGGCGCACCTGCAACAGCAGACGCACCAGCCGCTCGTCGCGCCCCTGCCGCCAGAAGCGGCGCAGCAGTACCGGCAGCACCAGATCGTTGCTCACCATGATCGCCAGCGCTATGGTGCAGACGATTACCATGCCGGTGGCCGCCGAGGTGCCGCCGAGAAACGCCAGCATCGCCATGCCATCGAAACCGAGGGCCATCGGCAGACTGATCACATAGGTGTCGGAGGCCATGTCAGCCCCCACCCACTGCTTGCCCGCCAGTGCCAGCGGCCAGATAAAGAGCCCCATCACGAACAGGTAGAGCGGGAAGATCCAGCGCGCCCAGTGCAGATCCTGCCCCTGATTGTTCTCCACCACAGTCACATGAAACTGGCGCGGCAGGCAGATAACGGCGCACATCGCCAGCACCGTATAGATGGCAAGCTCCAGCAGGTTGCCGGGGCTCACCGCCACCACCTGCGCAAAGAAGTCGCGGGTCACCTGTTCGTGAGCCTCGCCCGGTTTGCTCAATATCAGCCAGAGGGCGAAGCCACCCACCGCGATAAAGGCCAGCAATTTGACCACCGACTCGAAAGCGATGGCCACCACCATCCCCCTGTGGTGCTCGGTGGCATCGAGATGGCGGGTGCCGAACAGGATGCTGAACAGCGCCAGCAGCAGAGTGACCCCGAGCGCCAGCTCGCTGGTATTGCTGGTGGGGCTGATGCCGCCGCTGTTGACCATCAGCAGATCCAGCCCGGTGACGATGGCTTTGAGCTGCAACACCAGATAGGGGAGGATCCCCATGATGGCGATAAGGGCGATCACCATGGCGAGCCGCTGGGATTTGCCGTAACGGGCGGCGATAAAGTCGGCGATGGAGGTGATGTGCTCGCGCTTGGCCACCAGAATGAGGCGCGCCAGCAGCCGCCAGCCAAACAGAAAGACCAGCATGGGGCCAAGGTAGATGGGCACCGGCGACCAGGGGGATTCACTCGCCTGCCCCACGGTGCCGAAGAAGGTCCAGGAGGTGCAGTAGACTGCCAGCGACAGGCTGTAGAGCAGCGGTTGCCCCTTGAGACGGTGCCGTTTGTGCTTGTCTGCCACGAAGGCGATCAGAAACAGCAGCCCCAGATAGGTGAGCGACAATCCGATCAGCAGCCATCCCTGGTGCATCGATAACTCCTTGTCCATGTTGAGTTTTTGTATACAACCTCGCCAGTCTAGAGAGGCTGCAGCCAAAAGTCATCCCCTTCGGACAGATTGAAATTATCGTTTTTCAATAAGTTTTATCTTGACTGTATATCGTAAAACAATAAACATTGCCGGTGTAAATATTGATAAACGATAAACTTTACCTTTCAGATAAAACCATCACAGTGAGGAATGAGATGATCTCCAACAAACTCGAACGCTCGAGCATGCTGATCGAATGGCTGCTACTGCTGGCACTGCTGGCGACCCCTTTGATCACCTTGCTGGAGGTGTGGACCCCCTTCGGTGGTGCCGATTTTCTGCAGGAAAAGCTCAACACCATCTTGAGCCGCCCCGGCATCAATCCTGCCGACTATCCCCTTCACTTCTCCACCCGGCTGCTCGGCACCCTGGTGCAGCTGTTGCCGGATCTGGTCTTTATGATGATGCTCTGGCAACTGCGTCAGCTGTTTCGCGGCTACCGCGCCGGTCTGCTCTTCACCTTCGAGCAGATCCGCCGCTACCGGCAGATCGGACTGCTGCTCTGTACAACTTTCCTGGTCGAATTGATCCTGACCCCCTTGCTGGATACGGTGCTCACCATGAGAGGCCCGGAAGTACTCGGTACCATAGCGCTGAGTACCTCCGATTTCCGGGTACTGCTGGCGGGACTGATCGTACTGGCGCTGGCACTGGTCATGCGCGAGGCCAAACTGCTGGCCGATGAACAGCAACTGACGGTGTGAGGAACGTATGCCCATTATCATCCGCCTTGATGCCCTGCTGGCCGAGCGCAAAATGACCGCCCGCGAGCTTGCCCAGCGCATCGACATCACCGAGGCCAACCTCTCGATCCTCAAGAATGGCCACGCCAAGGCGGTGCGCTTCTCCACTCTGGAGGCCATCTGCCGTGAACTCAAATGCCAGCCCGGCGATCTGCTGGGCTACGAGCAGGAGCGCTAACCCCCTTATGAGTCGTCATATCACCCTGTTTGCCCTGTGGCTGCTGCCGCTGTGGGCCAGCGCTGGCAATGACGCGAACGGCCCCCGCTACCATATCGAGCAGGGCGCCAGCGCCAATGTGCTGCAAGTGCGCCTCACCATGCAGGGTAAACCCCCTTTTACCCTGCTCCCCGCCCGCCAGTTGCCGGGCAGTGCCGCGCCGGTTTCCCCCGCGCTGAGCTGCCTTGCAGACAACCAGCCGGTTGCCCTCAACCAGCCCTTCTCTTGCAAAGAGGTTGGCTGGCAGATCACGCTCACACCGGCTCCGACAGTGGGTGCTGATGCCTCGGCCCAACAGTCGCTGCTGTTCGCTCCCAACCAGTGGCTATTGACCGAATGGGGTAACTTTGTGCGCCAGATGGGGAGTCGCCAAGGAAAGGTTTGTCTGCCGGATGGCAGCTGCCAACCGCTGCCGGATGTCAACCGGCCGCCGCTGATCCTGCCGTTTGGTCTGGACACTGTGCCCGTCACCAAGCCGGATCCGCGGCTGGTGCTGAGCCATGACGAGACCGCCAACCAGCTCGATCTGCCGGCATTGCAGCAGCAACTGAATGAGATCATCGACTATCTGGCCTTCCAGCTTGATGTGGATCCGCCCACTCATCCATGGCAACTGGTGTGGCTGGGTCGGGATGTGGCGACCCGCTCCCTCGGCGGCGCCGCCGGAGATCAGGTGTTTGTCGCCAACTACCCCACCGAGGCTGGCAAGCCGACGCCACAGGCTCCCTTGCGCCTGCTGCGCACCTCGGCCCACGAGGCGGTGCATATCCTCAGCGCTCGCCACTCTGCTCCACAACCCACCTGGGTCAACGAGAGCCTCGCAGAGTACCTCGCCATCAAGGCGTTGCGCCGCTTTCGGCTGCATCAGGTCACGGCAGTCAACGAGCTGGCCGAGCGGGGCAAACAGCTGCCCCATCGCGAGAGTGGCCTCTATCGGGCGGCTCGCGAGGTGCTGGCGGGCGATCGCTCCTACTACCCGCTCTTTTACGTCAAGGGGAGCGCCTTCTGGGAAGCGCTGGAGCGGGAGCTGCAGCACAATGACGTGACGCTGGCGCAACTGCTGCCCCAACTGGGCTGGCTGCCGGATGGTCGCTTTGATGCCGCCTCCAATGAGCTACTTGCCGGCACCATCGGCTCGGACACCTGGCGCCGCCTCAGCCGCCTCTATCTTGGCGAGCAACAGTAACGCCGCAAACCGCAGCAACAAAAAAGGGAGAGCCGTGGCTCTCCCTTTTGTTAGGTGATGATTCAAATAGACAAATATCAGGCTGGAGCCCTCTCCTGCGCAGACGGCGCAAAGGGGCGCAGCCGCAGGAAGAACACCGGCAAGACCACCAGCACCATCAGGAAGAAGATGCCGCCGCCGAGAGGCTCGAACAGCACGCCGCAAAGTGCCATCAGGGCCGCCACCGTCATGCCGAGGCCAAGGGCGGCATAGAGCGCCTGGGTCGGGATCAACTGCTCGGCGGGCAGCTGGCGAGTCATAAAACGCACCGCCCCCAGATGACTCATGCCAAACGTCACCGAGTGGAGCAGCTGCCCCAGCACCAGCACCCACAACTCGGTCGAGGCACCCAGCAATACCCAACGCACCACACAACCGATGGCACCGGCGATAAAGAGACTCTGGGCGCCAAAGCGCTGCAAGAAACGCTTGTCGGCGGCGAACATGCAGATCTCGGCCACCACCCCGAGCGCCCAGAGATAGCCGATGATGGTGCCGCTATACCCTTGCGCCTTCCAGTAGATGGCGCTGAAACCGTAATAGGCGGCGTGGCTCCCCTGCAGCAGAGCGGTCAGCAGCAGGAAACGGCGCACCGGTGCGCTGCGCAGGGTTGCCAGCAAGGACGCCTTGGCGCGCTCCCCCTGCACATCCTGTGGCGCGGGACTAAGTGGCAGCCAGCTGAGCAGCAGCATCAGCACCAGCCCCGCCACCATGGTGTGCAAAATCCAGTCGCTACCAAAGTTGCCCACCAACGCCCCCACCAGGGTAGAGGCGACAATAAAGGCAAAGGAGCCGCACAGCCGCACCTTGCCGTAATCGAGGTGTGCCTGCACCACCATGCGGGTCGCCAGCGCCTCCCCCACCGGCATCAGGGTCGGATAGATAAAGTTCGCCAGCAGGGTCAAGCCCACCAGCCACCAGAGGTTATGACTGAGATAGAAGCCGAGAAACGCCAGCAAACTGAGCAGGGAGAGCAACCTGGTAACCGGCAGCAGATGGCCCGCCCCCTTGATCTGCCCCATCACCATCAGGTTGCCGGCAAAGCGGATCGCCATCCCCGCCCCCAGCAGGAGACCAATCATCTCGGCGCTGACGCCCACCCCCTCCAGCCAGAGCGACCAGAACGGCAAGTAAGCGCCGTAGACAAAATAGAAGGCGCCGAAAAAGAGCGCTAACCAGGAAAACGCGGGCATAGATCCTCTGCAACCGGATGACGGGAGCAGAATGATAACCCATCCTCCCCCGCAGATCCCGATGGAAACCCTGCGCAGAAAATGAAAAAACTTCAATAAAATTGAACTATTACCGAAGAGGTGGGGTCTACCTGGTAACACCTCCTCCTGGTTAGTGTTGCAATCCTTCCACCCGCCCATGGCGGGTTTCTTTTTTAGGCAAACATCTGCTCTGCGCCATCGTCACAACATGGCGGCGACAAAAAAGGGGCCGAAGCCCCTTTGATCATCTGCGTCTGTTGTTTGCTCTTTAGAATACGTATTTGACCCGAGCACTCAGGTTGCGGCCCGGTTCGGTCATCATGCTGTTATCGGAGCCCTCGGCACGACCGGCGATACGCTCGTAGCTGGTGTACTCCTTGTCAAACAGGTTGAAGACCCCGACGTTGAGCTGCAGGTCGGTCATCGGGTTGAACTGGGCGTACATATCCACCACACCCCAACCGGCGCTCTTCACGTAATCGTTGCCTTTGCTGTCTTTACGGACTTTGTCCATGTCGTCAGCAAAGCGCAGCGCGGTGTTGAAGTTCCATTGGGACTGTTCCAGACGCACACCGACGGAGCCGTTCAGCGGGCTCAGGCTGTTGATGTAGTTGCCATCCCCATCCTTGCCTTCGATGTAAGCAAGGTTGCCCCAGACATTGACGATGTCGTTGAGCCAGTAATCCGCCTTGGCTTCGACCCCTTTGGTGGTCGCCTTGCTCAGGTTCTGGTACTGGTAGACGGCGGTGCGCCCCTCTTTGCCCACTTCCACCATCTCGATGAAGTCTTCAAACTTGTTGTAGAAGCTGGCTACTTCATAGCTGAAGCCGTTGCTGCTGCCACGCACGCCGAGATCGATGCCGTCGCTGCTCTCCGGATTGAGGTTCGGGTTGGGCTCGATGCGATAGCCGTACGCCTGATGGTTCAGGGTGGAGAAGGCACTGTCATACATGGGGGCCTTGAAACCGTGGCTGTACTGGGCGAACAGGTTGGCCGCCTCGTGGGCCTTGAACACCAGACCCAGCTTGGGTGACAACTCCCCTTCCGAGAACTTGTGCAGCTTGTCGCCGGTGTATGCCGGATCGTTGTCCGGGGTCATCCGGTAGTAGTCATAACGGGCACCCGGGGTGAGCACCCAGCGCTCGCCAAACTTGATCTCGTCAAAGGCCCACAGGGCGCTGCGCTCGCTGGTGGTAGCCGGGAAACTCAGCTCGTTGTAGCCGACAAAATCACCGGGAGTCGTCGGCCCCTTGTAACGGGTACGTTCGTTGTCGGTGTGCTCGTATTCAGCCCCCCAAGCCAGGCGGTGGTTGGCGACCGCCTTGTGGAACTGCAACTGGGCGCCGATGTTCTTCTGATCGAACACATTGTGATCCAGCGAGTTTTTGGTCACATAGGGATTGCCGGGGCTGACCGGATATTTGGATGAGGCGTACTGATCCAGCGTCTGCTTGGTGCGGGCAAAGTAAACCTTGCTATCCATCCGATCAGCCCAGCCTTGATTTAGCGCGATGCCGTGATCCAGCACCACAGAAAGGTTGTCGGTCTGCTTGTCGGTGATGGGCTGATCAAAGACACGGGCAGTACCGGTACCGACCTTGTTGAGCTTGACCGCATCCGGCTCCTCGCCATCGGTCAGGTAGTCGACGGTCAGCTTGAGGAACTGCTCATCGGAGAGGTTCCACTTGCTCTTGAGCAGCAGGGCGTGGGTACCGATATCGAAGTCGTTCTTGGTGGAGTCGAAATTCTGGGTCACACCGCCATCGCGCCAGGTGTAGCGCAGCAGGTTCTCCACTTCACCAGTGCGCAGGGCGCCGGTAAAGCCCGCCATCTTCTGGTGGCTGCTGGAGGCGTAACCGCTGGTCACGTCCAGATAGCTGTCCTTGCCCTTGAGGAAGTCGCTGGCATCCTTGGTGGTGATGGCAATCACGCCACCCAGCGCATCGGAGCCGTAGGCGGCAGACGCCGGCCCCTTGGCCACTTCTACCTGCTTGATCATGTCGGTATCGAAGTAGCTCTGGCCAACCCCGCCCTTGCTGTAGGCATCGTTCTGGCGCACACCGTCGCGCACCACCTTGACCCGGTTTTCCCCCATGCCGCGGATGATAAAGGTCTGCGCATCCCCCTGACCGCCGAGCACAGTCACACCGGGTTCGTAGCGGAACAGGTCGGCGACGTTGGTGACGACCTGCTCTTCAATCTGCTTGGCGGTGATCACCGAGATGGGGCCGGAGACATCTTCCAGTTTTTGCTCCATCCGTGAGCCGCTGACGACCACGACTTCATCCGCCTTCTGGGTGGCAGCAAAGACCTGGGAAGAGAGACCGGCCGCCACGGCGAGGGCAACCAGAGAGAGTGCGTTATGATGGGTCACAGCGAATCCTTATTGAGAACTGTTATCAAACAGGCCGCATATTACCCGGCTCTCGACAAAGATCAACAAGAAACGAAATCATTCTCATTTGTTTTGAACCAAATTGGTTTTACACTGTCGCCCTGTGTTGCCCTTATTCTCTATTAGCCCCCCGAGATGCACCGGCATCCGGGCATATCAGCCGTGAGATCCCATGATTAGACGACTTCCCCTGCTCGCCCTGCCGCTGCTACTTGCAGCCTGTGCCACCCCCACCCAACCGACCCAGTCATCACAGTTGCAGACGCTCTATGACTACCGGCTAAGCAGCGAGGGAGACGCAGACCTGACGCTGGAGCAGACGATCGCGCGCATTGCCGACGCCGACATCATTCTGGTGGGGGAGCTGCACAGCCATCCCGCCGTGCATCTGTTGCAATCGCGCCTGCTGAGCGGGCTCTACACTGCTGGCCAGCAGCACGGGCGGCCATTGGCCCTCTCCATGGAGCAGTTCAGCCGCGCCGATCAGAAGACGCTGGATGCCTATCTGGCGAACCAGATTGGTGAAGCGGCCTTGATCCGCGAAGGCAACGCCTGGCCCAACTATCCGAGCGACTACCGCCCGCTGGTAGAGTTTGCCAAGGCTCACCAGATGCCGGTGATCGCTGCCAACGCCCCCAAGCCCCTGGTGAGCTGTGTCGGTCAGGAGGGGGCTGAGTGGCTTGACAAACTGCCAGCCGCACGTCGCAGCCAGCTGGCCCGCCAACTGACGCAGGGGGATGACCCCTATCGCCAGAAATTTATGGCCTCCATGCACCACGGCGATGCCGACAGCAACGCCCGCCGCTTCGCCGCCCAGACCAGTTGGGATGACACCATGGCCGAGAGCATGGTGGATTATCTCGCCAAGCACCCTGGCCAGCAGATCATGCATATCGCCGGCAATTTCCACGTCGAGGGGGGGCTTGGGCTCGCCAGTCGCATCGCCAGCCGCAATCCTGCCCTCAAGGTAGCGCTGGTCGTGCCCCGTACAGATGAGACCTCTGTTGCAGATCCCGCAGCCGATGTGCAGGTAACCATCATGCCGCTGCCTAAGCGCTGGCAAAACAGTGACGAGATGAAGCAAGATATGGGCGCGCTGCATCAATCCCGCAGTCGTGACTGCAGCCAGTGGCTGCAACCCTAATCTTCAAGGAAACGGCGGGTAAGAAAATGGATGTGTTACTGATCATCGATGTGCAGCAAGGCTTGTTCAACGAGCCCCGTTACCGCCAGGAGCAGGTGCTGGCCAATATCAATCGGGCTGCGGCCCATGTCAGGCAGCAACAGGGACGGGTCATCTATATCCAGCATGACTCGCCCCCCGGTACCGAACTGGAACCGGGCACCCCGGGTTGGCAGTTGCACAGTGCGCTGCAACCGGCCAAAGGAGATAGCCGGGTGCGCAAGACAGCATGTGACAGCTTTCTCGATACCGAGCTTGCCTTCCTGCTGGCCGAGCAGCCGGTCGATCGACTCATTCTCTGTGGCTGTGCCACCGATTTTTGCGTCGATACCACGGTGCGCAGTGCCGCCTCCCATGGGTACGAGGTGCTGGTGTTGAGCGATGGTCACACCACCGCCGATCGCCCCCACCTGAGCGCGGCCCAGATCACCGAGCACCATCACTGGATGTGGCGCCACCTCAGCCTGCCGGAGGGGCGCAATGTGACCCTGCTCACCACCGACGAGCTGCTGGCAGTAACACCCGCCCTGCAGCCGTGCTAATCTGCGAGCCTCGCCTCGTTTCTCACTGGAGTCTGTCGTGCGCCTGTTGTCTGCCACCCTGTTGTTGATTGTTCCCCTGCTGTCGGCCTGCTCCAGCTTGCCCGGCCAGAAGTATGACGGGCCGGAACCCCTGTTTCTGACCCACATCAACGAGGAGGGGAGCAAGCGGTTCACCTTTGAAGCCGCGCCCAACGACACCTTGCCGCGCGGCCTCTCGGCGGCCCAGAGTCAACGGCTGCTGGAACAGCGGGAAGCCTTGCAGGAGAACCTGCTGACCGAGACCCTGGCGACCAAGCAGTATTGCCGCCAGGGCTACATCGTGCTGAGCCAGACCTCCTGGAAGGTGCGGGGCGAGTGCAACGAAACGGCCACCGACGCCGATCGTCGCGCTTTTCCCAACAAGGCCAGCTGGCAGGATTAAACTGGCGGATGAGATAACGCAATAAAAACGGGCAGCCAATTGGCTGCCCGTTTTGTTATGACGGCTGTCGTGGTCGACAGGGATCGTCAGACCGGCGCATCGGCCGGGCTGGTGAGCTCGGCACCGTTGTCGATACGCTTGTGCCCTTCCACCAGATGGACGAAATCCACCAGCTCGTCACCGGAAACCGCGAACGCCTGGCCGAAGCCCTTGACGAACAGCCCCTGTTCCGGCTTGAGGCGGAACAGTTTGAAATCCTTGAGGTTGGAGAGACCCTTGATGATCTCGCCAAAACGCCCTTCCAGCGCAGCAACCGCCTTGCTCCAGCGCGCATCGTCACGGGCCACCACTTCAGCCACCGCATCGAAGGTCAAGCGCTTGCGGGCAAACAGCTCGCGGGCACCGCTCTCATCCTCGATCAGCATCAGGGATACCCGGGGCACCTGTTGCAGGTTGCGGGCGTGGCGGGCGATCTCGGAGATCAGCACATAGTAGCCATCTTCCTGCAGCACAAACGGGGCATAGCTGGCGTTGGGATTGCCTTCGCCATCGACGGTGGCGAGCTGCAGGGTGCGGCAGCTATCGCGAAACTCGCGGATCTCCGGTTGCAGGCGGTTCTGCAGACGCTCCTGACGTTCACTCATGCTTTGACTTCCTCTTGAGAGTTGTGGCGCAGCGCCATAAAACGGGTGACCTGATCGGCCAGCAGCTGGCGTTTCTCGTCGCGACCCAGATAGACCTTGAACATGCAGCGGCCGGAGTGACCGAAGAACTGGAAGGAGTGCCCCTCCTTGCCCATGAACAGCTTGCTGACCAGCGCAATCCCCGCCACGTTATCGAGCTTGAGGTGACCATGCAGCTCACCGTCGCGGCCCATCAGGTTGTAGTAACCGCGTGCGTCCTTGCCTTTCGGGAAGGGGGCTTTGACCTCGAAGATGGAGCCTTCAGATTCGACGATGGTGGTCACCGGGCCCCAGTCGGCCAGATCTTCCAGCAGACCTTGTGCGCGATCGGCGGGTAGCAGGGTCACCAGCTCGGCGGGCAGATGACGAACCACCTCCCATTCGCTGATGGCAAGCTGGGCCGCCAGGGTGGACGGATGAGCGCCGGGATCCTGCTCCAGCAGCGCGTGAATGCGTTGTGCAATGCTCATGTTTTCTCCCTCTGCGGGACCATGTTGTCCCGCTGTTTATCATGGCGGCTACTCTAATAAAGCACAGAAACCAATGCAATTGATAATTGCTATCATTATCAGTGCATTTTTTCCAAAGCCTTGATATTCTCGGCGGCACACCCGTTTCATTCACCCCTTCGGAGGTTAGCATGGGCCGTCGTCTTGCCCTCGCCATCACCCTGCTCTGCAGTTCACTGTCCCCATTCTCTGCCGTTGCCGCCGACGGACAGAAAGAGCGTATCGTCAGTATCGGCCCCGCCACCACAGAACTCATTCTGGCACTTGGCGGTGAATCGAGCCTGATCGCCACCGATGTCAGCAGCCCTTTGCCAAAAGGGTTGCCCAAGGTGGGTTATCACCGGGCACTGGCCGCCGAAGGGATCCTGAGCCTCTCCCCCACCCGACTGGTGGGCAGCGACGAGATGGGGCCGGCCCCGACCCTGGATCAGCTGCGTCGTGCCGGGGTCAAGGTGGAGGTGCTGGATACCGCGCCGACTCTCGCCAACCTCAACCAGCGTATCGACACCCTCGCCAGCCTGCTGGGCGATAAAGCCGCTGGCGATCGCCTGAAGGCAGAGATCCAGGCTCAGACCGATCAGCTGGCGGCGCAAGCCAAACAGAACAAACCGCTCAAGGTCGCCTTCCTGCTGCTGCACAAGGGGCAACCCACCAGCATCGCCGGGGGGGACACCACCGCCAGCGCGCTGATTTCGCTGGCAGGCGGCATCAATCCGGTCGCCGAGTTGCGCAACTACAAGCCGGTATCCGCCGAATCCCTCATCGAGATGCAGCCCGATCTGGTACTGGTCAGCGGTCGTGACTGGCAACAATATGCCGATCCGGCCAAGGTGCTGGCGGAAGTGCCCGCCCTGGCCGCCACCCCGGCTGGCAAGCGTAACGCCATTCACGCCATCGACGGCCACGCCCTGCAAGGGGGCTTGAGCCTCAACTCCCTGCAACAGGCGAACCAGATCGCCCAGTGGATCAAGCAGGGGTCATGATGCGGTTACCCCTCTCCTGGCTGCTGGCCTTCACCACGGCTGCACTGGCACTGTTGCTGCTCGGTTCGCTGGCAACCGGCCCCATGACCCTCACCTTGGGCGAGAGTCTACGGGCGCTGTTTGCCGGACAGGAGAGCGGGATAGAGTCGCACAAGCTGCTGATCGTGCAGGAAATTCGCCTGCCGAGAACCCTGCTCTGCATCGCAGTGGGGGGGATTCTCGGGCTCTGTGGCGCCGTGATGCAGGGGCTGTTTCGCAACCCTCTGGCTGACCCCGGCATCATAGGTGTCTCCGGCGGTGCGGCGCTCGGTGCGGCGCTCGCCATCGTGCTGCTGGCCCCCCTCGGCCAGCAGCTGCAAGCCACCATCGGGATTGGTCTGCTGCCGCTGCTCGCCTTTCTCGGCGGCGCGCTCACCACCACTCTGGTCTATCTGCTCGGCACCCGCGAGGGGGGCACCTCGGTCACCGTCATGCTGCTGGCCGGGGTAGCCATTACGGCGCTCTCCGGCGCGGTGATCGGCCTGCTCACCTATCTGGCGGACGATCAGATGCTGCGCAACCTGAGCCTGTGGCAGATGGGGACGCTGGCTGCAGGCAAACCGGCCGATGTGGCGCTGGCCCTGCTCACCCTGGCGGCGCTGCTGTGGCTCTTTATGCGTGATGCCAATCCCCTCAACGCCCTGCTGCTGGGTGAAGGAGAGGCCCGCCATCTGGGGGTCAATGTGCAATCCCTCAAGCGCCGCCTGATTCTGCTCACCGCAGCGGGCGTCGGGGTGGCGGTGGCGGTGTCGGGGATGATCGGCTTCGTCGGGCTGGTGGTGCCCCATCTGGTGCGCCTGCTGGCGGGCCCCAACCATGTCAGGTTGCTGCCGCTCTCGGCCCTGCTTGGTGCCGCCCTGCTGCTGGCGGCCGACATGCTGGCTCGCACCCTGCTGGCCCCGGCCGAGCTGCCGGTGGGCATCATCACCGCCCTGCTCGGCGCCCCCTTCTTCATCTGGCTGCTGGTAAAAGGCCGCCGCGCCCTGTGATACGGACTGTTATGCAACCACTCTCATCCTCACTCTCCTCCCCCCTGTTGAGCTGCACCCGACTCAGCCTGCGCCGTGGCCAGCGCCAGATCCTGGATGGGCTCGATCTTAGTCTCGAGAGCGGCACCCTCACCGCGCTGCTCGGCCCCAACGGGGCGGGCAAGAGCTCGCTGCTCAAGTGCCTGACCGGCGAGCTGGAATATGAGGGTTCCATCACCCTGTTTGGCGCAGATCGCCAGCAGTGGGACAGCAGCCAGCTGGCCCACTGGCTCGGGGTATTGCCGCAAAGCTCCTCCCTCAACTTCCCCTTTCTCTGCGAAGAAGTGGTCGCCATGGGGCGCTTGCCCCACAGTGAACCGGCGGTGCGGCGTGACGAGATTGTGGCGGCGGCCATGACCCATGCCGGGGTCGAGCATCTGGCCAAACGGCTCTATCCCGGGCTCTCTGGCGGCGAGCGGCAGCGGGTGCAGTTTGCCCGGGTGCTGGCGCAGATTTGGCAGGCCCCCTCCCCGACCGGTCAGGCCGAGCAACCCCGCCTGCTGCTGCTCGACGAACCCACCTCGGCGCTGGATCTGAAATACCAGCATCAGCTGCTCACCATGGCGCGCGCCCTGGCAAGCCGCAATACTGCAGTGCTGGTGGTGCTGCACGACCTCAATCTGGCGGCGCGCTATGCCGATCGGCTGGTGATGCTGGAACGGGGCAAGCTGATGGCCGATGGCACGCCAGCCGAGGTGCTCACCCCTGAGCTCATCGCCCGTCTCTATGATTATCCGGCACAGGTGATCCACCACCCCGAGAGCGGCCTGCCGATGGTAGTGTGACAAATTCAGAGTGCGGTAACGGCAGGAAGCGCGTTATTCATCCCGGAAACTGCAGCGTATAAACCGGTTTTTCACACCCCATATCGCCCTGCTAACATTCATCATCGCCAGATATGTGGTGTGAATATCCTCACACTTTGCTCAGGCAAAACCCCCGCAGCATCACCGTCTACTTATAATGACGCCGCCTCACAGAAGGCATAACTCATTGATGCTACGGAACAATTACAATGAAAAATATCAACAAGACCCTACTGGCTGCCGCCATCTCCCTCGGGATGCTGGCTGGCTGCAACAGCGACAACGACTCAAAGGCAGCTGATCCCATGGTTCGTTTTGCCACCTTCAACCTCTCTTTTGACCGCACTGCCGCCGGTATGCTGACCGGTGAGCTGGCGCTGACCCGCACCGAGCAGGATGCCCTGCTGGCCCGCCTCGCCGAAGGGAGCCTGAGCGACGCCACTGAAACCAAAGCCAAGAACGTGCAGCAGATCCGCAACGTGGCGGAGATCATCCAGCGCACCCGCCCGGATGTGTTCCTGCTCAACGAGTTCGACAACGACGGCAAAGGCGAGAGCACCGCCGACCTGAAAGCCTTCAACGACAACTATCTGGCCCACGCCCAGCACGCAGAGGTGACGGCCATCAGCTATCCGGTGATGCAGAATTTCGCCACCAACACCGGCCTGATGAGCGGTTATGACCTCAATCTGGATGGCAAAGTCAACAGCGGCCCCGACGATGCCTGGGGCTTTGGCAACTACCACGGCCAGTATGCCTTTGCGGTGATGTCCAAATACCCCATCGACACCAAGCAGATCCGCACCTTCCAGAACTTCAAGTGGAAGGATATGCCGGGCGAGCAGAACCCCATCATCGATGACTGCAACAATCCCAAGGTCAAGATCCCGGCCAGCCGCCAGTGTGGCGATGCCTGGTATTCAGACGCAGCCTGGCAGCAGTACCCGCTCTCCTCCAAGAACCACGCCGATGTGCCGGTACGGATCAAGACCGAGAAGGGGGACGAGGTGATCCACTTCCTGATCTCCCACCCGACCCCGCCGATCTTTGCCAACACGGCGCGTCACACCGTCAAGCACAACCGCGCCGAGATCGCCTTCTGGAATGACTACGTCAAGGGTCTCAACTACATGACCGATGACAAGGGCACCAAGGGTGGGCTGGCCAAAAATGCCAAGTTCGTCATCGCCGGGGATCTCAACGCCGATCCGCTCACCGGTGACGGTGACCTGACCGCCATTCAGGATCTGCTAAACAACCCGCTGATGAATCAGGCCATCACCAATGGCACCCTGATCCCGGTCAGCGAAGGGGGCCCGGAGTGTGTCAGCAAGGGGACCGACTGCAAACGCAACCTCACTCGCCCCAACCCGGAACGCATCACCAACTCCAGCGTGCTGCAGCTGGATCACGTCATCCCCTCCGCCAACCTCAACGCTGTCAAGAGCGGTGTCTTCTGGCCGGCCAGCTTCGAGGCCGGTTATCACCTGGTCTATGATGCGAAACTCGGCATCGCCAAGGGAGTCAGTTCGGATCACCGCATGGTCTGGGTCGATCTCAAACTCGATTGAGCCACCCACTGACTGCCAGTTCGGGGGCCTTCTGGCCCCCTTTTTGTTTCCGCCATCTCGCCACTTCTGCCGCTGGCTCAGACTCCATACTGAGTAACCAGACAGTTACCGCCCGCCACGGCGGCAGACGATTCGGCAAATCGTGCGCTACACCACCATTCTGATACCCCTGCCTTGCAAGGGGGTATGGGGTTTGCTAATACTCCGCGTCCATTAAATGACCAACGATAACCGGGGCAACGAGCCGTGGCGTTTGAACAATTCACTCTGGTGATCTCGCTGTTCCAGCAGCTCTGCGTCTATCTGGTGATCGCCTGGCTGCTCTCCAAGACGCCGCTGTTCATGCCGCTCACTCAGGTGACCCTGAGCGGGCCCCACAAGATCCTCTGCTACCTCATCTTCTCCGGCTTCTGCGTCATGGGCACCTACTTTGGCCTGAGGGTCGAGGACTCCATCGCCAATACCCGCGCCATCGGCGCCGTGCTGGGGGGCATTGTCGGCGGCCCGGCCGTGGGACTGCTGGTGGGGCTGACCGGCGGCATTCACCGCTACTCACTGGGGGGCTTTACCGCGCTGGCCTGCACCTTCTCCACCATCGCCGAAGGGCTGCTCGGCGGGCTGGTGCACCGCCACTTCGTCGCCCGCCACCGGCTTGATCTGCTGTTCAGCCCCTGGGTGGTGGGCTCGGTGGCCCTGGTCGCCGAGCTGATGCAGATGGGGATCATATTGCTGGTGGCTCGCCCTCTCGATGACGCCATCCACCTCATCGAGAACATCATCGCCCCCATGCTGGTGGCCAATACGCTGGGGGCCGCCATGTTCATGAGGATGATCCTCGATCACCGCGCCATGCTGGAGAAGTACTCGGTTGCCTTCTCCGCCCGCGCCCTCAAGATCGCCGAGCGGGCGATGCGAGTGCTGGACAAGGGCTTCACTCAGGAGGCGTGCCAGCAGATGGCGCGCATTCTCTACGAGGAGACCGGGGTGGGCGCGGTGGCCATCACCGATCGGGAGAAGCTGCTCGCCTTTATCGGCATCGGCGAGGATCACCACCTGCCGGGCACCGCCATCAACTCCCGGCACACCTTCAAGGCGATCCAGCACAACGAGGTGGTCTATGCCGATGGCAACCTCATCCCCTACAGCTGCACTATCCATCCCGGCTGCAAACTCGGCTCCTCGCTGGTCATTCCGCTGCGGGGGGAAGAGGGCTCCGTGGTGGGCACCATCAAGCTCTACGAGCCCAAGCGCAAGTTCTTCTCCTCCATCAACCGCACCCTGGGAGAGGGGATCGCCCGGCTGCTCTCCGGCCAGATCCTGGCGGGCAAATACAACGAGCAGAAGCGACTGCTGGCCCAGTCGGAGATCAAGCTGTTGCAGGCGCAGATCAACCCGCACTTCCTGTTCAACGCCCTCAACACCCTGTCGGCGGTGATCCGGCGCGATCCCGAAAGCGCCCGCACCCTGGTGCACAACCTCTCCACCTTCTTTCGCAAGAACCTCAAGCGGCAGGGGGACGAGGTGACCCTGGCCGATGAGCTGGAGCATGTGAACGCCTACCTGCACATCGAACAGGCCCGTTTCGCCGAGCACCTGAGCGTGCAGATCCATATTCCCGAGCCGCTGTTGGAGTACCGGCTGCCCACCTTCTCCCTGCAACCCATCGTCGAGAACGCGGTCAAGCACGGCATCTCCCAGATGTTCGAACCCGGCCTGCTGACCCTGACTGCCCGGGTCGAAGCACAACGGGTGGTGCTGGAGGTGTGCGACAACGCCGGGCTCTATCAGACGAAACAGGAAGGAAGCGGCCTTGGCATGAACATAGTGGATCGGCGCATCAAGGCCCGTTACGGCGCCGAGTACGGGGTCGCCATCGACTGTGTCCCCCATCAATCAACCCGGGTGAGGATCACCCTTCCCCTGCAGGAGAGCCCATGCTGACCGCCCTGATCGTTGACGATGAACCCCTCGCCCGCGAGGAGCTGCGCCTGCTGCTGGAGCAGGCGGGCAATATCCGCCTGCTGGGAGAGTGTGCCCACGCCATGGAGGCGCTGCCCGCCATCCATCGCTTGAAACCCGATCTGCTGTTTCTCGACATCCAGATGCCGCGCATCAACGGGTTGGAGCTGGTGAGCATGCTGGACCCGGACTTGCGCCCCCACATCGTCTTCATCACTGCCTACGACGAGTTTGCCCTGCGTGCGTTCGAGGAGAACGCCCTCGACTACCTGCTCAAACCGGTCACGGCAGAGCGGATGAACAAGGCGCTGGAGCGCATCCAGCGGTTGCTTTCGCCCAAAGGTGAATTAGCTGGCCAACCGCTGCCGGATCCAACCCGCATCGCCCAGCCCCTGCGCAGCATCCCCTGTAGCGGCCACAACCGGATTCTGCTGCTGCCTCTTGGCGAGGTGGAGTTCATCCACAGCGATCTCACCGGTAACCGGGTGATCAGCGGCCAGCAGCAGGGCACCACCGAGCTGACCCTGCGCACCCTGGAAGAGAAGACCGGCTTCGTGCGCTGTCACCGCCAGTACCTGCTCAATCCGGGCCAGATCCGCGAAATCCTGCTGCTGGACGGCGGGCTGGCGGAAGTGGTGACTCAGGGCGGCCACAAGGTGCCGGTGAGTCGCCGCTACCTTAAGCCCCTCAAGGAGCTGCTCGATATTCCCTGATGGCGCGCTATGCTTCACCCCGCTCCCGCTCTGCCAGCGACCACTCACCCGCTGACCACGGCCGTCGACACTTCCGCCAAACCACTCGGGGTCGCTTTTCAGCCACTCGCGGGCAGAACCCGGCCACTGACCTTTTCTTCGCTCCCCTTTCCCCACCGCATGGGTAGAGTGCAGGCTGAGCCCGGCCAGACTGGCCACAGGAAAAGGAAACTCCCCCATGCAACACGCAATCACTTTTGTCATTGCGGCCCTCTGCATCCTCGCCATCGCATATCGCCTCTACGGCGTGTTCTTTGTGCGCAAGGTGCTGCAGGCTGACGACAAGCAAGTCACCCCCTCCCACCAGCTGGAAGATGGCAAGAACTATGTGCCGACCAACAAGTGGGTCAACTTCGGTCAACACTTTGCCGCCATCGCCGCCGCTGGCCCGCTGGTCGGCCCGGTTCTGGCGGCCCAGTACGGCTACCTGCCGAGCTTTCTCTGGCTGCTGATCGGCTGCGTCATCGGCGGCGCGGTACACGACACCGTGGTGCTGTTCGCCTCCATGAAGCATCAGGGCAAGTCCCTCTCCGAGGTGGCCAAGGCCGAACTCGGCCCCATCGCCGGCTGGTGCACGGGGCTCGCGATGCTGTTCATCATCACCATCACCATGGCGGGTCTCTCCATGGTGGTGGTACACGCACTGGAGCGTAACGCCTGGGGCGTGTTCGCGGTGTTCATGACCATCCCCATTTCCATGGTGGTGGGAATTTGGCACAAGCTGACCGGCAACCTGCAAGCCGCCTCTTGGGTCGGCTTTGCCGCCGTGCTGGCCTGCGTCTTCTTTGGCCCCTACGTGCAGGAGAGCGCCTTCGGTGCCTGGCTGACCCTGCGTGCCGAGACCATCAGTCTGGCGCTGCCCATCTACGCCTTCTTCGCTACCGCGCTGCCGGTCTGGCTGCTGCTCACCCCGCGCGGCTACATCTCCAGCTTTATGAAGATCGGCGTGTTCGGCGCGCTGGTGATCGGCGTTATCTGCATCAACCCGGAGATCCAGTTCCCCGCCATGACCCAGTTTGTCCACGGCGGCGGCCCGGTACTGGGTGGCCCGGTCTGGCCCTTTATCTCTATCACCATCGCCTGTGGCGCCATCTCAGGCTTCCACGCCTTTATCGGCTCAGGCACCACCCCGAAACTGGTGGACAAGTGGAATGACATTCTGCCGGTCGCCTTCGGTGCCATGCTGGCCGAGTGCGTGGTGGGCGTGATGGCGCTGATCGCCGCCACTGCCCTGCACCCGGCGGACTACTTCGCCATCAACGCCACCCCGGAGGCCTTCGCCAAACTGGGGATGCAGGTGGTGGATCTGCCGTTCCTCTCCCAGGAGATCGGCATGGATCTGAACGGCCGCACCGGCGGCGCCGTCACCCTGGCGGTGGGCATGTCCTACATTTTCACCAAGGTGCCCTGGTTCAGTAACCTCGCCTCCTACTTCTTCCAGTTCGTGGTGATGTTCGAAGCAGTCTTTATCTTAACCGCCGTCGACTCCGGCACCCGGGTCTCCCGTTACCTGATCCAGGACTTCTTCGGCGAGTTCTACCCGCCCCTCAAGCGCATCGACTGGATGCCGGGCGCCATCTGGGCCAGCGTGCTCGCCTGTGTGATGTGGGGGTATCTGCTGATGTCCGGTGATATCGGATCTGTGTGGGCGCTATTCGGGGTCTCAAACCAGCTGATGGCCTCGGTGGGCCTGATCATCGGTGCCACCATCATCTTGCGACTGGCCAGCAAGCGCCGCTACATGCTGACCTGCCTGATCCCGCTGGCCTATCTGTTCGTCACCGTCAACTACGCCGGTTACTGGATGATGAGCAACGTCTACTTCAACGCCGCGGCCAAGGGCTACAACCCGATGAACGGCATCATCTCCCTCATCATGCTGGTGCTGGGAATGCTGATCCTGCTCTCCGCCCTGCGCAAATGGAGCGAGCTGTGGAAGCTGCGCCAGCAGCCCTCCTACAAGGTGGTTGAAGCGACCGCCTCCTGATGGGCGAGTGGCTTTTCCCCTGACATGACCCCGCTGCGGCGGGGTCTTTTATTGGCAATGGGTGGCGAGTTGACCACGGCTCATTAATCCACCGCTTGGCATTGAGTTATCCATCCATAACTCATCCATAGCCGTTGAATGGGCCTCGCGATCACAGAACCGCCGCGCCAATGGTGGTAGCATGCCCGCTCTTGCCATCCGGCCGCACGGCGGATCCGGTGGCCCTCCCTCCTCCGCTTTCACTTTTTGAGGAACGATTTGATGGAACTGCTTCTGCTTAGCAACGGTAAAGCCAGCGAATTTCCGGGTCTGCTCGGCTGGGCCCGAGATCGGGTTCAAAGCCTGCTGGCTCGCAAACAGGTCAAGCGCATTCTGCTCATCCCCTACGCGGTGATCCGCAGCGACTGGGATGCCCGCGCCAACGAACTTACCGAGAGCCTCGGGATCGAGACCATCAGCATTCACCACTTCGATGATCCGGTCGATGCCATCAATCAGGCCGACGCCATCTTTATCAGCGGTGGCAACACCTGGCGCCTGAATCAGCTGCTGCATGAAAATGGCCTGATCGTACCGATCCAGCGTGCCGTACGCGAACGGGGCGTCCCCTATGTGGGCTGGAGCGCCGGTTGCAACGTGGCGACCCCGAGCATCCGTACCACCAACGACATGCCGGTCTGCAGCGCCGCCGTGCTGCCCGCGCTGAGCCTGTTCCCGCTGCAGATCAACCCGCACTATCTGGACGCCAGCATCAGCGGCCATATGGGCGAGACCCGCGACGAGCGTCTGGCCGAGTTCTGCGCCATCAACCCGAGTGAATATGTGGTGGCTCTGCGCGAAGCGAGCCTGCTGCAGATCAGCGGCGATACCGTTGAGTACTGGAGCGCCCGCGAGCAGGACTTCAAGATCTTCAAACAAGGTCAGGAGCCGCAAGCCTTTATGGACGCCTCCCCGCTGGCCGAGTTGACCCCCTTCAAGGTCGGCTGAGTCACGCAGAGCGCCGAACCACTGGCAGGCAGATGGCTCACAGCAACGTAGAAAAAAAGAGGGATGGCTCGGCGCCATCCCTCTTTTTTATCTTCATCTTTCAGCTAGTTGTAGTCTGATTACTCACCCTGCAGGGTCACCAGCACCTTGCGGGCGCCGCCATCGACACGATGCTCGCCAAGCCAGATCCCCTGCCAGGTGCCGAGCGCCAACTGACCATCGCGAACTGGCAGTTGCAGGCTCACCCCGAGCAGGGAGGATTTGATATGGGCGGGCATATCATCCGCTCCCTCATAAGTGTGGCGATAGTAGGGGGCATCCTCCGGCGCCAACCGGTGCAGATGAGCCTCCATATCGCTGCGCACGCTGGGGTCGCAATTCTCGTTGAGAGTGAGCGAGGCAGAGGTGTGTTGCAGCAGCAGATGAGCCATGCCGACCCGTTAATCCGCCAGCATCGGCAGCTTGGCCACCAGCTCGTCCGTCACCAGATGAAAGCCCCGCGAACGGGGCTTCAATGTCAGCAGGCACTGCTGCCACATCAGACATACTCCATAAAGACGCGGGAGGTGAGTTTGGTGATGAGTTCGTAGGGGATGGTGCCAATCTCGTCGGCCACCCGCTCCACCGGCAACCCCTCGCCCCACAGCACCGCCTCGTCACCGGCCTTGTCGGTTGCGCCGGGCCCAAGATCTACCGTGCTCATATCCATGGAGACGCGCCCCACCAGCGGCACGATGCGGCCGTTGATCAGCACGGAAGTGCCATTGGGCGCCATGCGCGGATAACCGTCACCGTAGCCGATGGCGATCACCCCGAGCCGGGTATCGCGATCCGACACCCAGTTGGCGCCATAGCCCACCGGCTCGCCCGCTTTGTGATCCCGCACCGCAATCAGCTGGGTCTTCAAGGTCATCACCGGCTGCAGGTCGTAATCGGCCGCCACCGTGTTGGGGAAGGGCGACACGCCATAGAGGATGACACCGGGGCGAACCCAGTCGCAGTGGGAGTCTGGCCAGGCCAGAATGCCCGCCGAGTTGGCCATGGCCCGCTCGCCCGCCAGCGGCGCCGTCAGGCGACTAAAGAGATCGATCTGCTCGCGGGTAGTGGGCTGCTCCAGCTCATCGGAGCGGCTGAAGTGGGTCATGATGTTGAACGGCTGCACCACGTTCTTGCACTTGCCGAGTCGTTCGATAAAGGCGGGCATCTCGTCGGCACGCACCCCGAGGCGGTGCATGCCGGTGTCGAGCTTGAGCCAGGCCACCACGGGGGCTGGCAGCTCGGCCTGCTCCAGCGCTTCGAGCTGCTCCCAGGTGTGAACCGCCGTCTGCAGATTGTTGGCCGCCAGCACCGGCAGATCGTCGGCGGAGAAGAAGCCCTCCAGCAGCACAATGGGTTTGACCACGGCGCAGGAGCGCAGCATCAGCGCCTCTTCGATACGGGCCACCGCATAGGCATCCGCATCCACCAGGGTGCGGGCGACCGGCAGCAGTCCATGGCCATAGGCGTTGGCCTTGACCACAGCGATGATCTTGCAAGCGGGAGCGTGGCGCTTGACCATGGCGAGGTTGTGGCGCAAGGCCGCAGTGTTGATTTGGGCAGTAGCCGCTTTCATGGTTTTCCCTTACGAGGGCACAAATGGTCTCCCCCTCATCGGGCCGAAGACCGCCACTCACTTATCGTCGTCGAAGGCCGGACCGGCATAATTGTCGAACCGGGAAAACAGGCTCTGGCTGGCTGCCTCTCAATAAATGGCAAGCGGGTCAGAGCGGTGGTGGCAATCCTGACTACAGGATTGCCATGATTGTTACATATCAATAATCATCATCAAACGCAGGGCCGGCATAGTTGTCGAACCGGGAGAACTGACCCTGGAAGGTGAGGCGCACACGGCCGATAGGGCCGTTACGCTGCTTGCCGATGATAATCTCGGCAATCCCCTTGTCCGGGCTGTCATCGTGATAAACCTCATCACGATAGATAAACATGATCAAATCCGCATCCTGCTCGATGGAGCCCGATTCACGAAGATCCGAGTTGACCGGGCGCTTGTCGGCCCGCTGTTCCAGGCTTCGGTTGAGCTGGGAGAGCGCCACCACAGGGCACTGCAGCTCTTTCGCCAGCGCCTTGAGGGAGCGGGAGATCTCGCCGATCTCCAGGGTACGGTTGTCAGAGAGCGCCGGCACCCGCATCAGCTGCAGGTAGTCCACCATGATCATGGATAGGCCACCGTGCTCGCGTGCCACCCGACGGGCACGGGAGCGCACATCGGTCGGAGTGAGGCCGGAGGCGTCATCGATATACATCTTGCCCTTCTCCAGCAGCAATCCCATGGTGGAGGAGAGGCGTGCCCAATCCTCGTCATCGAGCTGACCGGTACGCACCTTGGTCTGGTCGATACGACCGACCGAGGCGAGCATACGCATGATGATCTGCTCGGAGGGCATCTCCAGCGAGAAGATAAGCACCGGCTTGTCGGCGGTGAGGGCCGCATGCTCGCACAGGTTCATGGCAAAGGTGGTCTTGCCCATTGAGGGACGGGCCGCCACGATGATCAAGTCCGAACGCTGCAAACCGGCGGTCATCTTGTCCAGATCGTTGTAACCGCTCGATACACCGGTCACCCCGTTGTGCGGAGTCTTGAACAGCTCTTCAATCTTGTCGACGGTCTGCTCGAGGATGAGCTTGAGGGGCTGGGGCCCCTCGTTGGCGCTGGTGCGCTGCTCGGCAATCTTGAATACCTTGCTCTCGGCAAGATCCAGCAGATCGCCGGAGGTACGGCCCTGTGGCTCGTAGCCCGCTTCGACTATCTCGTTGGCGACCGAGATCATCTCCCGTACCACCGCCCGCTCGCGCACGATTTCGGCGTAGGCGTTGATGTTGGCGGCACTCGGGGTGTTCTTGGCGATCTCCACCAGATAGGCGAAGCCGCCTGCCTCTTCCAGCTGTTCGGAGCGTTCCAGCTCCTCCTGCAGGGTGATGAGGTCGATGGGGTTGCCCGCGTTGGAGAGGCGGGTCATGGCCTGGAAGATCAACCGGTGCGGACGGCTGTAGAAATCCTGATCGATAACCCGTTCGGCAACCCGATCCCAGGCATCGTTATCCAGCATCAGGCCGCCCAGTACGGACTGTTCGGCCTCAAAAGAGTGGGGAGGAACTTTCAGCTGTTGTGTCTTGGCGTCTTTTTTCGCCGTCACTTGCTCTGCCATACACATAAAAACCGCAGCGGGAAGGGGACGGGAATTTTACAAAAGAAAGCCAACTACGGCGAGCCCTATCTGGCGGCTCATACCATCATAAAGGGCCAAACCAGAGTCTGCTCTACCTTGACCATTTTGATTTTGCTTCGCATTTTGCGCTCCTTGCGACTCAATCTTCTGCTTTTCATCCGGTTTACTCCTCTTGTTTGACGCCGCATCGCGGCTACCTCGTTCATGAATAATTCATGCCAGAGGTGATATTGATGAATACAAGCTGCGACACAATTAGGGACAGGCAGCCTGCCATGCGCCTTGCTGAGCTTGCCAAAGCGGAGCATGCCCCACCCACAGACGAGAGTGAAAAGAGTCAAAATGAAAAAGATGCTGACCCTGTTTGCCGTGATCCTGGCCATTGGCCTGGGGGCACCTCACGCCGAAGCCAAGAAATTTGGCGGCGGCAAATCCTTTGGTAAAAGTTACAAAACTGCGCCGGCCCAGCCTGCGGCCAAACCGGTCGACAACAAGAATCCGACACTGAATGCCCAGACTCCGCCGAAAAAGAGCGGCATGATGGGCGGCCTGCTGGGCGGCCTGCTGGCCGGTGGCCTGTTTGCCTACCTGCTGGGCAGCGGTGCCTTTGAAGGTCTGCAAGGAATGGACTTCCTGCTGATCGCTCTGCTGGCGCTGGGTGCCGTCTTCCTGATCCGTACCCTGCGCAAGGGCAAGGTCGCGACGCCACAGCCACAACAGGCAGCCTATGCGGGCTACCAGCCACCGCAATCCGCGGCCCCGCAGCAGTTTGAGCAGAGCAACAGCGCACCGCAAGCCACTGGCTTTGCCGACAGCGACGTGCCGTTCCGCCTGCCGCCGGGCTTTGACATGAACAGCTTCCTGGCCGGTGCCCGCGATCACTATCGCACCCTGCAAGAGGCGTGGAACAAGAACGATCTGGAAAAGGTGCGCGAGTACGTCAGCCCCGAGCTGTTTGAGCAGCTCAAAGCCGAGCGCGCCGAACTGACTGGCGACCAGCACACAGAAGTGATGTACGTCGACACCCAGCTGGTACGCGCCGACTACGGCAGCGACTGGGCTCAGGTGAGCGTGCGCTTCAGCGGCCGCTACATGGACCGTCAGGAGCAGGTCGAAGAAGACATCAAAGAGGTGTGGCACCTCGAGCGCGATCTGGCCAAGAACAATGCCCCCTGGCATATCGTCGGTATCGAGCAGCTGTAAGGCTTCGAGCCTATCAGTTAGTCACTAGGCAATAGCCAGTCAGTTAAGCCTGACTGGCTATTTTTTTATGGGGCACAACGAGACCAAATAGAGACTGACGCTGGCTCGTTATAGCTATTGGAACATGAAGTAACTTGGTCATATTGTGCTGATGAAGACACCGATTTGATGACTCGTTTGCAGATGGCATTTGCGCTCCGCACAAAAGCCCCATCGCGGAACCGAGAGGGAATAATGCTGAGCATTAACCAAAAATAAGCGGCCCTGTTAGCTTGGGAAAAGCCGCGAGCCTATTTGACAGACATAAAAAATCCGAAGCCAGAACAACCGGCTTCGGATTTCATCATCCAAGAAGGAGAAATTAATGAGCATTAATTGCTCGGTATGACTCCTACGGCAGATTTCTTATCATCGGCATGGCCGTGATCAGTGGTGATGGCCCTTGCCACCACAACCGCCGCCACCGCAGCAGCCGCCGTGACCATGGTCGTCACCGTGGTCGTGGCCATGATCGTGACCGTGGCCAGCGCCACCACAGCAACCGCCCTGGCCGTGATCCTCATCATGGTCGTGACCATGACCGCCACAGCAGCCGCCGTGATCATGGTCATGACCGTGATCGTGACCGCAACCACCGGCACCGTGAACGTGGCCGTGAGCCAGCTCTTCGGCAGTGGCGGCACGCACGTCCTTGATCTCGACCTTGAAGCCCAGGGTTACGCCTGCCAGCGGATGGTTGCCATCCACCTTGACGAACTCTTCGGACACTTCAACCACGGTCACAGGACGGTGGCCATCGTCGGTTTCAGCCACAAAAGTATCCCCTTCGGAGACTTCCATGCCGTCGAACAGCTCGCCCGGTACTTCTTGTACCAGTGTCTCGTCATATTCGCCGTAGGCCTGGCTCGGTGCCAGAGTCACTTCGAAGGCTTCACCTACCGCGCGACCTTCCAGCTCGGCTTCCAGGCCTGAGACCAGGTAACGGGTGCCGTGCAGATAGACCAGCGGCTCTTTGCCGACAGTGCTGTCGATGACTTCACCGTGCTCGTCGGTGACTGTGTATTCCAGCGTAACCACGCTCAGAGGAGCTACTTTCATGTCAGGATCCTGCGGATAGAAAAAAACGGGCTCAGAATACCCTAAAAAGCGGGCCGCGCATATGCCGTGCGGCGCCACGGAGTGACGAAAAAAACGGCAACAGCGTCAGCAAGGAGACCCTAATTCCACCCGCCGTTCCCTTATCAGGGGCGAAACACCCCGATCACCTCTTCCGCCTCGCGAGTCTGCTTGTCGACCTCGGCAGGCGTTTGTACCTGGGTATCGCCACAGGCGACGCAGGTCACCTTCTCGACTCCATGCTCCAGATACAGCATCATGTTGTCCAATTTGCCGCACGCCGGGCAGACTGCACCGGCAATGAAGCGTTTTTTACGTCTGGTTTCCATATTTGTTACCTCCAGGCAGCATCATATCAGGGTTTTTACATGCATCACGCCATCGAGTATCACCATTTTTCCTGCCAGGGCCTGCACGCCGGCAACCGCAAACGAACTCCGGTCGGGCAGCTTTTGCGGATCACCCGAGGCGCCGCGCTGCTGAGACTGGGCCAACATGAGCTGTTGCTGCCAGCAGGCAGCAGCTTCTGGCTCTGCGCCGATGCCCTCGCGGCCTTCAGCCCCCTCAGCGGTTGCGAGTACGATCAGCTGAGCGTCTCTTTGCGCGTGGCTCAGCCGCAGCAGGCAGGCTGGCTGCAGACCACCCCGCTGCTCGATGCCCTGCTCGACTCGCTGGCCCGGTGGCAACGTCCGAAAGAGTGGCAAGGAGCCTACGGTCAGCGACTCCAGGTTATCCTGGATGAGCTGCAACAGTGCGCCATCAGCCAGCAGGGTCACGATGAGCTGCAAGCCTGCTGGCAAGCGCTGGCCAATGGCCAACCGGAGTCTCTGCAACAATGGGCACAACAACCCGATGCGCCGGTGGAAGGGACTGCATTGCAACAACAGTGGCAACTGCTGCAGGCGCTCAGATTGCTCAAAGGCGGCAGCAAACCCGCACAGGTGGCCAGCAAGCTGGGTTATGCCGATGAGACCGCATTGCAAGCGGCCTGCCAGCAATGGGGCGTTGGCGAGGATGGCGATCAATAACCGGACGCCGATGGAATACGCCAACGAAATTGGCTGAATGAGTCCAGTTTTTTGCCAGATGGTCGTTAACAAGGAAGGGCCATTCCCCCCGTAATCCTTTATGCTAGAGGCCTGAAGTGACTGCCAACGTTTCGACCAACAGGACATCTGCCATGACGAGCAAAGCCAATCAATCCCAGGGCATGTTGCTGTTTCACCTTTCAGCCAAACAATCCTTTGCCATCGGTACCCTCAAGGTGAAGGAGATAGTGCCCTACACCCAGCTGACGGCAATGCCGCACTCGCACCCGACCGTGTTGGGGGCCGCCAATATGCGCGGCTCCACCATTCCGGTGATCGACATGGCGATGGCGGTGGGCTATCGCCCCATCAGCAAGGAGGAGATGCCCCACTGCTTCATCATCATTACCGACTGCCGCCGTACCCTGGTGGGCTTTCTGGTGCGGGGCATCGACAAGATCACCGAGTGCAACTGGCGCGATATCGAATCGCCCCCCGCCTCCCTCGGCCACAATGTGTTCGTAACCGGCGTGACCCGGGTCAATGACCAGCTGATCCAGCTGCTGGATGTGGAGCTGATCCTCTCCCGGGTCTATCCGGATGATCCGAGCCACCTCTATCCGGTGCTAACCGATGTGCAGCGGGAACGGATCAAGCCGATGCGGATCCTGCTGGTTGATGACTCTTCGGTCGCCCGCCGTCAGCTGATGGCCGCGCTGGACTACATCAATATACCCTATGAGGTCTGCACCAATGGCAAGGATGCACTGACCCTGATGCAGACGCGGGCTCACCAGAAGACCCCGATCGACATTCTGGTGAGCGATATCGAGATGCCGGGGCTCGATGGTTATGAGCTGGCCTTCGAAGTGCAAAGTGACAGCAAACTGGCGGGGGCCTACATCATCCTGCACACTTCGCTCTCCAGCGAGATCAGTGTGGAGCGGGCCCATCAGGTGGGTGCTCATGAGGCGCTGACCAAGTTCGAAGCCAACGAGCTGATCCAGGCCATGCTGCGCGGTGCCGAACATCACGATCGCCTGCTGAAATAAGCCAATGACTGGCGGGAGGAACACGCCTCCCGTCCTCCTTATCTTCGACCCAGACCGACTGACCCCATGCTGACCGAGAGCCACTTCCACGCCCCCTGGTGGGCACGCAATCCTCATCTGCAGACCATATTGCCCAAATGGCTGCGCCGCACCCCAGCCCGTTTTGTGGCGGAGCGGTTTGAACTGCAGGATGGGGACTTTGTCGACCTCGCCTGGAGCGGGGAAGTCAGCCTTGATGAACGGCCGCTGATAGTGGTGTTTCACGGGCTGGAGGGAAGCATTCACTCCCACTATGCCAAGGGATTGTTCGCCCACCTGCAGCAAGAGGGCAGAGAGGCCGTGCTGATGCACTTTCGCGGTTGCAGCGGCGAGCCCAATCGCCACCTGCAGGCCTATCACTCCGGCGCCATCGGTGATGCGCAGGAGCTGATTGCCGAGCTGAGCCAGCGCTTCCCGGGCAAACCGCTGATCGCCATCGGCTTTTCACTGGGTGGCAATATGCTGGTCAATCTGCTGGCGCGGGGCTGTCCTGCGGCATTGAAAGCGGCGGTGGTGGTCTCGGCCCCGCTGCAACTGGCGAGCTGCGCCGAGCGGGTCAATCAGGGCTTCTCGAAGGTCTATCAGAACTATCTGCTGCGCACCATGCGCCGCAATTTGCTCAGCAAAATCAGCCAGCAGCAGAAAGCGAGTGAACGCTGGCAACCTCGACAAGTGGAGCAGATTGCCACCCTGTGCGATTTTGACGAGCTGGTCACCGCGCCGCTGCACGGCTTTCACAGCGCCAACCACTACTACCAGAGCTGCTCGGGGCTACCGCTGCTGGCTCAGATCCCCATCCCTACTCTGATCCTGCACGCCGCCGACGATCCCTTTATGTCACACGCGGTCATTCCCCGGCCGGAGCAACTCTCGCCCACGGTGCGCTATGAGTTGAGCCAGTGCGGCGGCCATGTCGGCTTTCTGCACGGCACGCCCTGGCGGCCACGGTTTTGGCTGGATGAGCGGATCAGCCGCTGGATTGCCGAACAGAGTCACTCCGCAACACAGAATTGATTGCGTCCCAACGCCTTGGCCCGATAGAGCGCCTGATCGGCCCGCTCCAGCAACTGGCTAGCCCCTTCGCCGGACACATTGCTGGCAATCCCCTGACTAACCGTCACCCAGGGGGCAACATCGGACGCCAGATGCTCCAGCCGCAGGCTGGCCAAGCCATCTTGCAGCCGCTGCGCCACGCTGGCCGCCGCCTGACGGTCGGTATTGGGCAGCAGCAGCACAAACTCCTCCCCGCCATAGCGGGCCACCAGATCAGATGGCGTGCGTACCGCACGGTTGAGCGCTTGTGCCACCTCCTTGAGGCACATATCTCCCACCTGATGGCCGTAGTGGTCGTTGAAGCGCTTGAAATAGTCCACATCGATCAGGATGAGCGATAGCAGAGCGCCGCTCTCCTGGCTATGGGCCAACGCGCGATCCAACTCGATATTGAAATGCCGCCGGTTAGCGACACCGGTCAGAGGATCTTGCTTGGCGAGCTGATCAAGTTTGCGCAGCAGCGTCAGATTTTCATGCTCCCGCATGATCGCCAATTCAAACCAGCGGTGCAGCATGCGGCGGCCGACCTCCAGCGCAATCACGCCAAACAACACGCCAAGCAGGTAGATCTGGGGAAAATCGACGCGCAAAAAGAGCTCCAACCCTACACCCACCGTCATCGGGCCCAAGAGATAGCCATAAAAAACCTTGCGATCGGGATAAAACGCGATGAGCGCAGCCAGCAGGTTGAGCCGCATGATCCCGTTGGCATAGCTGACCCCTCCCCGCAGCTCCACCTGACCAATCGTATAGATATGCAGCGTCCAGAGTCCGCCCCATAGCACCATCACAAGCGCAGCCATCCGTAACCAGAGGCGATCCTGCAGATGGTCACAAAAGAGGCTGACAACAGGTAGTAGCAATAGCACCACCATGACCAGGGCCAGCTCACTCTGAAAGCGCCAGGGCAAGCTGTCATCACTGGCGAGCCCGACCTGGCTGTAAACCTCGTAGCGTATCGAAAGAAACAACACCACCAGCCAGTTCAACAACCAGAACCACACCATGCCTCGGGCAATCGCCTCTCGACGTGCGCTGTCCAGATGCTCAGTCAGGGTTAACGGCGCGCTGCGCTGCGCTTCAGACAACATCTCTCAGACTCCGGTGAAAAGGTAAAAAGTGATTGCATTCGCGGGATTCAACACAACAATAGCCTGACGATCACCTCTTTTGCTGTGAGACCTTTAAATGATCATTCCCTGGCAAGAACTGGACGGCGACACCCTGACCAACCTGATCGAACACTTTGTGTTGCAGGAAGGAACCGAATATGGAGAGCAGGATGTACCGCTTGGCGTCAAAGTCGATGCAGTGAGAGAACAATTACAGCAAGGCAAAGCTGTCATCGTCTACAGCGAGCTGCACGAATCGGTGAATATCGTGATGAAAGACCGCTTCATCGAGCAGTCTTGACCCAACCGCAATCCGGACCTTATAACGGAATTCCCAAGGAAGAGAGAATCCCATGTCGGCCAAGCACCCCATTATTGCCGTTACCGGTTCGTCCGGAGCCGGCACCTCCACCTCCACCAACGCCTTTCGCTCCATGTTCCATCAACTGGGATATACCGCGGCTGTGGTGGAAGGTGACAGTTTTCACCGCTACACCCGACCGGAAATGGATGTTGCGATCCGCAAGGCGCGCGAACAGGGGCGCCATATCAGCTATTTTGGCCCTGAGGCTAATGACTTCGGGCTGCTGGAGAGCTTTTTCCAGGGCTATGGGCAGGATGGCAATGGCCAGTATCGCCGCTACCTGCACAGCTTTGACGAGGCAGTGCCCTTCAACCAGATGCCCGGCACCTTTACCCCCTGGCAGCATCTGCCCAGCAATACCGATCTGCTGTTTTATGAAGGGCTGCACGGCGGTGTGGTCACCGAGGATCACAATGTGGCGCGCCACGTGGATTTTCTGATAGGCGTGGTACCCATCGTCAACCTGGAGTGGATCCAGAAGCTGATCCGCGATACCTCGGAGCGAGGGCATTCCCGCGAGGCGGTGACCGACTCCATCGTTCGCTCCATGGATGACTACATCAACTTCATCACCCCGCAGTTCTCGCGCACCCATATCAACTTCCAGCGAGTACCGACGGTGGATACCTCCAACCCCTTCAGCGCCAAGGTGATCCCGAGTCTGGACGAGAGTATGCTGGTGATCCGGTTTCGCGGTATCAAGCAGGTGGATTTCCCCTACCTGCTGTCGATGATCGATGGTTCATTCATGTCGCGGATGAACACCATAGTGGTGCCGGGCGGCAAGATGGGCTTTGCGATGGAGCTGATCCTGCGCCCGCTCATCCAGCAATTGATCGAAACCGGCAAAATAACCTGATTCAAAGGAGTTCACGATGCGGCTTGCTTATCTCTCTGTGGCACTGCTCGCCCTGCTTGGCGGTTGCAGCAGCGGGCCGGCGGCCCCCACGCTGGAGTCCGGCACCATGCTGGTTCGCCCGATGGGCAACTGGACCTATGGTGCAACCCCGCGCTACGCCCTGGCCGAACAGTATCAATTTGCCGGTGAGTTGGCGGAAGGGTGGCTGGAGCCGATGCAGCAGGCGGTAAGCCGGGAGCTCAATGGCAAGGGGTGGCAGAGTGCACCGCTCGACGAGGCGGATCTCTGGGTCGCCATCGGCGTCGCGGGCGGCAAGGATATGAGTGATGGCGAGATTTTCGCCCGTCTTGGCATGACACCCGGGGTATACGCCTCGGCCAACCAGCGCAAAGGGTCGCTAGCCATCGTGCTGCTCGATCGCAAAACCCAGAAAGCGGTCTGGAGCAGCATCATCCAGCTGACCAGCGATGTGAGCATTGCAGACAGCCAGCGTCAGGCACTCAGCCAGCAGCTCGCGGCCGAGCTGCTCAATCGCGTCCCCACCAACTAACGCTTGTTTAGTGATAATGGATGGATAGAAAAACGGCTTGCCTCCCGGCAAGCCGTTTTTTGTGGTCTCAACCTCTTGACCCAATCCGGCCTTGGCCAGACCCGGACATAAAGCTGCACACCTTCAGATATCTGTGGTCACTTATTTAAGCGTACAGGTCAACAGTGTGACCCCTTTCTGGGTGAGGAGAGCTTGTTTCTCCTGATTCCAGAAAGTGGTCAGGCCATCAGAATATTTGGCGCCAGACTCTGACTCAACACGCGCCAGCTTGTGATAAACCCCGGCATAGGGGAACTGCACCATGTCAGCCTGGGCATCATAGGTAACGGCCAGCATCTCTTCGCCACACTGGTATTGGCTGTATTGATACTGGGTAGGTTGCGGGCTGCTGCACGCCGCCAGGCCCAAAAGGGGAAGCAGAGCGATCAATTTTTTCATTGCACTTTCCTTATGTAATGGCTTTATGTCATGGCCTTGTGCAGTGGCCTTACGTAACGGCCTTATGCCAGGGTACCAATGAAACTATCGTTATCAAGCTTCAACAATTTGATAACTATGGGTAATTTGTACCGCTTTTTCCAACATCAGGGAAACAGAACAGTATTTTTCCATCGACAGATCGACCGCTCTGGCCACCTGTTTCTCTGCCAATCCCTTGCCTGTCACCACGAAGTGCAGATTAATCTTCTCGAAAACCCGGGGCACGCTATCGACCCGTTCGCCACTGACATCGACATGACAGGCGGTCACCGACTGGCGCGCTTTTTCGAGAATAGAGACCACATCAATGGAGCTGCAGCCACCGACCGCCAGCAGGATCACCTCCATCGGGCTGGCCCCCTCACCGGGGTTGGCACCATCCAGGATCACCTTGTGACCGGATTCACTCTCACCCACAAACTTCATCCCTTCCACCCAGCTGACCTTGGCTTTCATCTCGCACTCTCTCCTGTTAATCATGATGATGGATCCCTAGCATAACCCAGTCGCTTATCTCTGCCGAACAGGGGGAGTTGGGATGGAAATAGATCAAAATCAACATCTCCAACCTCTATCTTCCCTAGAATGGCCGGAGCGGCGCAGCAGGCATTACTCAAAGGGCTCTGTCAAAAGCCCGCAAAGCCTTGTCAGCACAGGCAAAGGCTCTTATCCTACTGCGACCAATACAAGGAATGGCAAGATTGGCAGCTTGCCCGGACGCACAAGTCCATAAAAAGACACTACAGAGGAATTCTCATGGTCATTGGCAAACCGCAAAGCGATCCCACCCTGGAATGGTTCTTGTCGCACTGCCACATTCATAAGTATCCCGCCAAGAGCACCCTGATCCATGCGGGTGAAAAAGCGGAGACCCTCTACTACATCGTCAAGGGCACTGTGGCCGTCTTGATCAAGGACGATGAGGGCAAAGAGATGATCCTCTCTTATCTGAACCAGGGCGATTTCCTGGGCGAGATGGGGATGTTCGAGGAGAACGAGAATCCCGAGCGCTCCGCCTGGGTTCGCGCCAAAGGCTCTTGCGAAGTGGCAGAGATCTCCTACAAGAAGTTCCGCCAGCTGATCCAGGTCAACCCGGACATTCTGATGCGTCTCTCTGGCCAGATGGCCAAGCGCCTGCAACACACCAGCCAGAAAGTGGGTAACCTCGCCTTCCTGGATGTGACCGGCCGGATCGCCCAGACCCTGCTCAACCTGGCCAAACAGCCGGATGCCATGACCCACCCGGATGGCATGCAGATCAAGATCACCCGTCAGGAGATCGGCCAGATCGTCGGCTGCTCTCGTGAAACCGTGGGCCGCATCCTGAAGATGCTGGAAGAGCAGGAGCTCATCTCTGCTCACGGCAAGACCATTGTGGTATTTGGCACTCGCTGATGACCCGTCCGCAGGCCTGACTGAGGCCTTGGGATAAAAAAGGCTGCTACGGCAGCCTTTTTTGATCCTCTCCCCTATAATCCCGAACGCCCTTCACTGTTCCGGCATTCGCCCAGAGAGTTACTATGCACCTTCAATGTCCCCGCTGCCGCAGTCCGCTCCATCTTCATGAAGCCTCCCAGGGGCGCTATTGCGACAACAAGCATCACTTCGATCCGGCACCGGAAGGTTATCTGGATCTCATCCCCGGCAAGAAAAACCCCAAAGACAGCGACAGCCGCGCCCTGATGCGCGCCAAGCACCATTTCCTGGAAGCCGGCCACCAACTGCCGCTGGTTGAGGCCATGGCCGGCCTGCTCGCTCCGCTGGCCCCACAAGAGCTGATCCATCTTGGGTGCGGTGAAGGCTACTACTGCCGCGCGCTGGCAGAGCGCCTGCCCGGCTGGCAGTTTGCTGGGGTTGATATCGCCAAGAACACCATCTTTGCCGCCAAAAAAGCGCAGGCGGACGGCCAGTTTGTCATTGCCGATCCCGCTCGCGCGCCGTTGCAACC
Organism: Aeromonas sp. FDAARGOS 1417; assembly: GCF_019046985.1. Taxonomy (NCBI): domain Bacteria; kingdom Pseudomonadati; phylum Pseudomonadota; class Gammaproteobacteria; order Aeromonadales; family Aeromonadaceae; genus Aeromonas; species Aeromonas sp. FDAARGOS 1417. Next base: position 2,066,714 of record NZ_CP077221.1, read on the forward strand.
GGGCTCTGCTCAGGTGCTGCTGGTCAACGATCTCAAGGTCAAGACCGAGCAGCTTGTCAGCTGGCTGGCCCCCGGTGGCTATCTGCTCTATCTGCAGCCGGGCCCGCGCCATCAGTGGCAACTGCGGGTCAGCCTCAATCCGGTGAGCATGGAACACCCCCTCAGCTGGCCAACCCTCGGCGGCCTCAATCCGGTGACTCAACAACGCTGCCAGTTCAGCCTCACCATGGATCAGGCCATGCGCAGCTTTATTCTGGAGACCAGCCGTCTTGGCTGGCGGGCAACCGGTGAGCAGCGTCACGCTTTCGCTCAACAGGGCCCGAATGAACTGGAACAGGATCTGCTGCTGACCCTGTGGCAAAAGCCCCTCTGATCACTGGGGGGGAGCCTTGCAAGGCTCCCCCCCGTTTTTCCCGCCCCGCCCCATTCTCCCCTGTGTGATATCGCTCACAACTTGAGCCATCGACCTTGTTGCTCAGAACAGCCTTGATGTCAAAAATGTCACTAGAAAATAATTCATTGAATTTAATCTCTTTTTATCTTGTCAAAAACCGTCACACCCAGTCTTGATAACGACCTCGTCACCTCAATTAAACAACGATGGATTCAGGCCCAGTCAAGGTTGGGACGCCTACCGTGTGGCTATCGGACCATTTCCGATTTCACAGAACCGACAACAAGTTCGGAAGTGTTTACATCAGAGGAATAACGCATATGAAGAAGTCTGCACTGACTATTGCCATCTCCAGCCTGCTGCTGGCGAGCGGCGCCCATGCCGCTACCGTTTACAACCAGAACGATACCAAGCTGGAAATCGGTGGCCGTGCACAAGGTGCTTACTACGGCACTGACAACAACGGTGCCGAAGGTGACCAGAGCTACTTCCGTCTGCACGTTGCTGGCGAGACCAAGATTGCTCCCGAGATGAAGGCGTTCGGCTTTGCCGAGTACAACCTGCCGACCTCCGGTTCTGACAACGACGAGCTGCGTTATGCCTATGCCGGCATCAAGCACGACCGTTTCGGCGCATTCAGCTATGGTCGTCAGGATGGCTTGTTCACCAAGGCCGTCAACAACTATACCGACGTCCTGCCTGAGTGGGGCGGTGACGGCCTGGGCAAAAATACCGAAGTATTTGGCACCGGCCGTACCAACGGTCTGGCCCAGTACATCTACACCTATCAGGGTCTGACCCTGGGTGCCCAGTTCACCGGTAACAATGATCCGCAGAACTCTGGTCGCACTGCGACTGATAAAGATTTCAGCGTTGACCACGATAAAGGCACTGTTATCGGTAATGACACAACCTGGAACAGCACTGGTTCCAAAGAAGGCTTCGCAGTATCTGCCAACTACGATTTCGATATGGGCCTGAGCCTGGGTGCTGCCTATAACCAGGCTGGCAAGACCGACGAGCAAGCTCGCTATGCCGCCTTCGGTGGCGACAAGGATGCCAAGCTGATAGGCTTCGGTGCCAAATATGCAACTGGCGACCTCTACCTGGCTGCAACCTACTCCCACGGTGAAGACCACCTGTTCGTCAAGAACGGTTACGCCGAGAAGATGGATGGCTACGAAGCCGTTGCCCAGTACGCCATCGGCAAGTTCAAGCCTTCTCTGGCCTACCTGCGCACTGACGTGAAAGACTCCGCTCACGGTATCGATGATACCTACACCGAGTACGTATCTATCGGTGCCTGGTACAACTTCACCGAGAACTTCAACGCCTACGTTGATTACAAGCTGAACCTGCTGGGCTCCGTAAATGGCAAGTCCACCAACTCTCTGGGCCAGAACACCGACGACGTAGTCGCGGTTGCCCTGCAGTACAACTTCTAAGTAATTGGAAGTCAGTTATACCCTGTGATACCAATGTCTACTGTTTGAATTACTTCCGGCCGCTCTGCGGCCGGTTTTTTATTGCGCCTTTTCAGCACCTTGCATATAACTATCGAGCGGATTGATGGCAATATCCGCGTCGTTGACAGGGAGTGACAAGGAGATATTCACGGATGAGACAAGCGCGCGGGAACATAGACTGGCAACGCGGATGGCTGTTGTTGCCACTGCTGTTGATATCGCTCATCTGGAGCAGCACGGCAGATGCCAGCTGGGATCAGAGCCTCTATCGTCAACTGGGTCTGGCCGGCAAGCTGGATAAACAGACCTTTCGTCAGGCACTCAACAGTTATCAAACTGTGCGCCACAAACGAAAACCCATTCTCACCATCATCGATTACAGCAAGCCATCTACCCAGCGCAGGCTGTTTGTCATCGATATGAAGCGCCAAAAGCTGCTTTATCACACCTGGGTCAGTCATGGCCGGAACTCAGGTGAACTGGCCGCAAAACGCTTTTCCAACCAGCTCAACTCCCGCCAAAGTTCCCTCGGCGTCTATCGCACCGCAGAAACCTATCTGGGCAAGCATGGCTACTCCCTGCGGCTGGACGGGCTCAGCCCCGGCAAGAACAGCAATGCCCGCAAGCGTGCCATCGTGGTACATGGCGCCGCCTATGCCAGCCCGACCCATCTGCGCAAATATGACAAGCTGGGCCGCAGCTGGGGTTGCCCCGCCCTGCCCAAAGAGCAGGCCAGGGCCATCATAGATACCATCAAGGGGGGGAGTGTCATCTACGCCCACGGCTAGCGGGCACAACACCAGAAAACGCAAGGCCAGCAATCGCTGGCCTTGTTTGTTACGCTTTTCACACTAAACGTGGCGCGTTATTGGCGCACCACCAGTACCGGACAGGGTGCATGACGCACCACAGACTCGGCGACACTGCCTACCAGCAGATGGCTGATACCGGAGCGGCCGTGGCTACCCATCACGATCAGCTCAACCTCATCCTCCTTGGCCTGAATGACAATTTCATCTGCGGCGCGGCCAAAGCGAATATCAAAGGTGGCCGGGATCGGCAGGGTGGCAACCAGCTCTTTGAGCTGGGTTCTGGCTTGACGCTCCATCTCGTGGGTGATCTCGATGGCCGTCATATGAAGGATCTTGTAACTGTCAAAACCGTGCAGTTGATCAACCACGTGGATCAGCTTGAGCTGGGCCTGATGGCTCTGTGCCATAAAAACGGCATAGTCGAGTACCGCGCGAGACATTTGGGAAAAATCGACTGGACAGAGCAGAGTCTTGATCGATGGCATAATGCAGTCTCCTCTACTGATTGGGGTGCTATTGAATCTTTACTCGATCATAACGATCCGACCGCAAATAACCCTCGACCCTGTCGCAAAATGGAGATGCGGGATCTTTTCTCCGCCCGCCGCGATCAATGGCATGGTATAAATCAGGTGATACGTGCTCTCCTCACCCCTGCGAGGATAATGCTGACCATGCTGCGCATCGGTTGTTTGCTGCTTTGCTCTCTGTGTGCGATCACCCACGCTCGCACAACCGATATCCACGTCTATTGCGATGGCTGGCCCGGTTTCTGCCAACCGGATGGCCGCGGTATCTATCTCGATCTGGTGCGAACCATCTACCAACCCCACGGCTATCAGATCGTGCCCCATATCGTGCCCTACAAACGCGCCGTTGCCATGGTAGCCAGGCAAGAGGGGGATATGGCGATGAGTGTCTATCTGGACGAGATCAAAGGGGTCAAACAGCCCCGTCAGCCCGCCTCCGCCGATGATGTGACCGTCTTCATGCTCAAACAGTGGCAACCACAATGGCGGGGAGAGCGCAGTCTGGAAGGCGAGACCGTCCTCTGGCGGCGAGGATGGGTGCTGGATAAATATCTTCCGGTCACCATGCGATGGCACGAGATCGACAGTCATGAGATGGCCCTGCAGCTGATTGGCAAGGGGCGCTATCGCTATTACCTGACCGCTGGCGTGCTCCATTCTGCCGATGAGACCCCGGCCAATATGTACCGCACCATTTTGCGCTGGATACCGACTTACCCCATTTTTGCCGATACCGAGCAGGGCGACCGGCTACTGCAGCTGTGGGATCAGGAGATGGTGAATCTGATCCGTCGCGGCACGCTGGCCGAGATATATCGCCGTTATCACCTCTATGACTACTACCGCGACTTTCTCGAGGAGCAGGCGGTCAAGGCCGGCGAAAACTGATCCCTCCATAGGGGAAAGAGAAGGATACCGCAGCCCCGTCAACCGCGGCCACCGCCAGCAACCAGTCTATGAGCAACACCTTTCCATTACGGTTTGATTGACCGTGGCCACGCCACAACTCAGGGTTGCCGGAACCCCTTCGCCAAGCGGTCATAGAGGATCACATTGACCGAGGCGGCCAGATTCATGCAGCCCTGGGTCGGCACATAAACCACATCTTTCACCGCGCCATAGAGGGCGGGATCGAGCGTACCATCCTCCGGCCCGAAGATATAAAAAGCGCGTTCCGGATGGACATAGTCGGGGAGCGGCGTAGCGCCATCGATCAGATCAACCACCACGGGCACGCATCCCTGCGGGATAAACGCCATCAGATCATCCACCCCGAGCAGCGGGATCTTCTCCACCATCTGCTTGGTATCGGTGGCAAAGCGGCGCGCCAGCTCGAAGCGGTTGCCGGTGTAGTAGACCTCATCCACCCCGTAGCAGCCCGCAGCCCGCATCACGGAGCCGACATTTTCCGGAGACTTGGGATTGACCAGCCCCACGCAGCAGAATGCACTCTTTTCCATCATCTCTCCTCATCTTGCGGCGGCCATTATAAGCCGTTGCAGGGCCATCGACCCGTTAAAAGTCCCCTCCCCGGCTAAACCGCTTGCCAACCCAGCTTTGAATGTCGATTTTTTGTGCGCAATCCAACAAATTTTGTACAAGCCGATAGCCAGCAAACGTTTCCCAGCAATAATGGACAAACGTTTGCAAATGGATGTTTGTCTATGACTGAGCGTGAACAAGAGATCCTCGCCCTGCTGCGTCAGGATCCCATGATTGCCCAGCAGGAGCTGGCCGATCGCCTTGGCATCAGCCGCTCCGCGCTGGCCAGCCACATCTCAAGCCTGATCCGGCAGGGATATGTGCAAGGCAGAGGTTATGTACTGCGAGAGGGCCCCTACGTAGTGGTGATCGGCGGTGCCAATATGGATATTTGCGGCACCAGCCATGACAACCTGCTGCTCGGCGACTCCAACCCGGGCAAGGTGCGCACCTCGGCAGGCGGTGTCGGCCGCAATATCGCTGAGAATCTGGCGCGGCTCGGCAGCGACACCCGGCTGCTGACTGCGGTCGGCAACGACCAGTATGGTCACCATCTATTGGAAGTGAGCCAACGGGCTGGCGTCGATGTGCGCCAGACTCTGGTGCTGGACGGCCACACCACCTCCTGTTATCTCAGCCTGCATGATGGCAGCGGCGAAATGAGCTGCGCCATCAACGACATGGCCATCATAGAGCAGCTCACCCCTGCTCGCCTGACCCCGCTCGGTGGCTTTCTCGGCGGTGCCCGGCTTTGGGTGCTCGATACCAATCTGGCCATCCACACCCTCGACTGGCTGTTCGAGCGACAGGGGGAGCACGCCATCTTTGTCGATACCGTTTCGGTGGCCAAGGTGGAGAAGATCCGCCCTTGGCTCGGCAAGATCCACACCCTCAAACCCAATCGCAGTGAAGCCGAGCAGCTGTGCGGTATGACCATCGCCGGGCCCGAAACCTGGCCCATGGTAGCCGCCTGGTTCCACCGCGCCGGGGTCAAGCGACTGTTCCTCAGTCTGGGTGAACTGGGGATCTTCTACAGCGATGGCGAGCAGCAGGGTCACCTGCCGGTACTGGGCAGTCCGGTACTCAACGTCACCGGCGGCGGGGATGCCTTTATGGCTGGCCTTGCCCACGCCTGGCTGCAAGAGCTCGACATTGCCCAAACCACCCGCTTTGCCCTGGGCTGCGCCGCACTCACCGTCAATTGTTCCGATACCGTTTTTTCCGGTCTGAGCAAGACCGCCGTTGACCGCATACTGGAGGAGTACTCATGCTGAACGCTTACCTCGATATCCAACCGGAAGTGGCTGCCGCGCTGGCTGCCGGCAAACCGGTCGTCGCCCTCGAATCCACCATCATTTCCCACGGCATGCCCTATCCACAGAACGTGGAGACGGCCCGTCAGGTTGAACAGATGGTGCGCGATAACGGCGCCATTCCGGCCACCATCGCCATCCTCGATGGCCGCCTCAAGGTGGGTCTCGATGCGAGTGCGCTGGAAGCGCTCGGCCGGGCAGGCCACGACGTGACCAAGTGCAGCCGCCGCGACATTCCGTTCGTACTGGCGCGCAAGGGGATGGGGGCCACCACGGTCGCCTCCACCATGATCATCGCCGCCATGGCGGGGATCCGGGTCTTTGCCACCGGTGGTATCGGCGGGGTACATCGCGGCGCGCAGGAGACCTTCGATATCTCGGCCGACCTGCAGGAGCTGGCCCAAACGCCGGTGGCCGTAGTCTGTGCCGGTGCCAAGTCGATCCTCGATATCGGGCTGACGCTGGAGTATCTGGAGACCCAGGGCGTGCCGGTGATCGGCTATCAAACCGAGGAGCTGCCAGCCTTCTACACCCGCGAGAGTGGCTTCAAGGTCGATTATCGCCTCGATACCCCGGCAGCCATCGCCGAGGCGCTTCGCCTCAAGTGGGAGCTGGGACTGGCGGGCGGCGCCGTGGTGGCCAATCCCATCCCGACCGCACACGCCATGCCAAAAGCCGATATCGACGCAGCCATTGCTCAAGCGCTGCGTGAAGCCGATGAGCAGGGGATCAAGGGTAAGGCCTCAACCCCCTTCCTGCTGGCCCGCGTCTGCGAGCTGACTGGCGGCAACTCGCTGGCGGCCAATATCCAGCTGGTACTGAACAACGCGGCCCTCGGTGCCCGCATCGCCGCCAGCCTCTGATCGCACGCCGATACCTCGCCATGTAAAAGAGGGCCTGACGGCCCTCTTGTTGTGTTTGCTATCTACTGCGCTATTGCAACACAGTGTTATTGCAGTACCACGCGTCCATTGAGCGGTTGCACTGGCCGGTTGTTGGGATGGTGCATCACCGCCTTGAAGGCGTCGATCTGGGCCTGACTGACCTCGACTGGCTGCTTCATCACCAGCCAGCGCACTCCTTCCGAGCAGGGAGGCGTAGTAAGGGAACCGCTGAAGCGATAGTAGTCACGATTCTCGGGCAGCAGTTGCTCAGCAGAGAGCGGCGCCTTGAGAGCCTGGATCTCCCCCACCTTGGCAAGTAGTTCACTCCAGGCAGCCGCCAGCACCGGATTGGCCTTGCCAGCCTCGAACATCACCGCCACCACGGCGATCTCTCCCTTGTCACTGACATGCACCAGATGCCCTTCCAGCGGATAGGATTTGCCCTCGATAAGGTTTTCACTCGGGGCGTGGAAGTGAAACTGCTTTAGTTCAAACGTGGTGCCATCGAGTTGCAAGGTGCTGCCCGGGGCATAACCGACCTGCACGGTATGACCGTTGTTGACCACTGTGTTGCCACCCGCCTGATAGTGGAGTACCAGCGGGGCCAGTTTGGCCTCGACCAATCCGCGCAGGTCAACCGGCGACTGATTGCTGCCCGCACACTGACCAAACTCCGGGGTCAGCTTGGCCCAGTGGGCAGGCCCCGCCTCACCGCTATATTCCCAATGGGGGGTGGCAGCAAACACGACAGGGCACAGCAACAGGGAGCAGGCCAACAGAGACTTTCTCATCATACATCCTTATTGTGATTGAAAAGCACGACCATCCCCTCCCCCGGATAGCGGGGCATGCAGAGATGGCATATCAGATACGCGGGATACAGAGCATCGGAGCGACTTTCTAATGGTAACGAGCACGGGTTGGTCAATCGGTTTGACCGCTGCTCAATACAGAGTCGTTTGGCAAGTATATGGTGAGGGATCGACAGAGACAGTGAAAGAGGGGGAAATTAATCAGCCGGCTATCCACTCATCGTCTGGCGGATACGGGTCAAGGTTCAGGGAGTCACGCTTTCATAACAACTATCCATCACAACCATCGCGGGAGTCCGGGCTCCCGCGATAGTTGCCGATAGCGGCAATTAACGGTCGCGATTCAACGCGATCAGACGATCAAGAATCGCCTCACCATCGGCACGCAAACCGTTGTGCTCATACTCATTGGTGATCCAGGCGCGACTGTTGCCAAGGCCACGCAGGGTCTCGCGACTGTAGTCAAACTCCACATACATATCCTCGGCATAGACGGCGCAGGCGACCGGCACCTGGTTGCGGGCCAGCTGTGCCGGATCATAGAGCGCCCCCCAGTCCGCCTTGTTGGCCAGCAGATGAGCCGCCTCTTTCAGGGGCAGCAACTCGCGGAACTGCTCGAACATCCAGGGGTAAACCATCTCGCCGGTGAAGGCGAAATCCTTGCCTGGCGCCCAGTTCACCGCAGGAAACTCCCCTCTGACCCGATCTGCCGCCCAGCGAGTCGCCTCCCCTTCGGCGTAGATAGCCTCGTGCAGAATGGCAAACAGCGGGTTGGTATTGAATGGCTGCATGCTCTGCACCTGATAGAGAAAGGCCGGGCTCAGCTTGTCACCGATAAAGGCCTCTTCCAGCAGGTAATAAAGCTCCTCGAAGGCACCCGTAGCACCGAGATCCAGCCCCTGCTGCTGGAACTGCTCCACCGTCAGGCGCTGACCGTTGGGCAGCCGCACATCATGCTGGTGCAGATGGTTGGCCAACCGGTTGGCAATCCCCTGAGCGTGGGGGAAGCGGGCGAAGAAGGCTCGGTTCTTGTCAGCCACCCGCTGATAGGTGGCGCGGTAAACCTCCTCGGCGCTGCGGCCAATCGGCGCGATGCCGCCGGTGATATAGACCTCCCGCAGGCTATCGGGGAAGAGCGAGAGATAGGTCAGGCAGCAAAAGCCGCCAAAGCTCTGACCCAGCAGGCTCCAGCGATGCTTGGGGCTGAGCTCCTGCCGGATGAACTCGGCATCTTGCACTATGCTGTCGGCGCGAAAATGGCTGAGATACTCCGCCTGCTCGGCCGGGGTCATTTTGGCCAGACTATGCCCGTGGATGGGGCTCGACATCCCGGTGCCACGCTGATCCAGCAGCAGCACTCTGAACTCCTGCAACGCCCGCTTGAGCCAACCACTGTTAGCCGTCGGGCGCGGCGCCCCGAATCCCGGCCCCCCTTGCAGAAAAAGCAGCCAGGGCAACTTCTCATCGAGCTTGTCTTTACGGCAGAGGGTACGGGCAAACAGAGTAATGCTATCGCCATCCGGCTCATCATGATCGAGGGGAACGGTAAAAAAGTGCGGCTCGCAATGAATGCCGTCCAGTACATAGCTCAAGGGGCTGCTCATCTGGGATCTCTCCGTCAGGATGGGAACATCATTGACCCCATCATATCCTCGCCCAGCCACAGGGTCACTCCAGTTTTCCAAAATGTTAACAATGGCTTAAAGGTCGAAACATCACCCGACAAGCCGCTCTTCAACGGTGCTGAATTAATTGTTTTGCGGGGGAGATTGACGCCATGGCGCCATTCAACAAAGATGGCTCGCCTGCACAGGAGTGCAGCCATTCAGGCCGACAAAATGGATAAGGGAATGTGATGAAACCGAAGTGGATCAGGGCCAGAAAAAGAGAGAAGAAGCCATGCCCTGGCAGCATGCTACAGACCGGAATGCTGCTGTTCAGTGCCACCTGTGGCGCGACGCTCTTTTTGGCAGCATGCAACAGCAACTAGAAATGAAAAAGCCCGCTCGATTGAGCGGGCTTTCCGAATTTGGCTCCTCCTACTGGACTTGAACCAGTGACATACGGATTAACAGTCCGCCGTTCTACCGACTGAACTAAGGAGGAATTGTGGTGCCCAGAGACGGAATCGAACCGCCGACACGGGGATTTTCAATCCCCTGCTCTACCGACTGAGCTATCTGGGCAACGGCGCGCATTAAACCCTTTCTGGACTGGGGTGTCAACCTTGTAGCCCCAGTTTTTGGCCTGTTTTTGCATAGGGTGAACTAAGTGGCGAGATAGTGTGCAAGGAGCCCCTGACTCAACACCCGGATCCGGTTGTCGGCAGGTTCTGCTATCGAGGATTTTTCCCTTTATAGAATTGCCTTTTCGCTCTCTCACACATTCGGTTCCTCCAACAAGTGAGCCCATTTTTTGTCAAAAAACGGATGAACTAACCTGCATGTTTTTTGTACGCTGAAAAGTTACCAGAAATTGACCAGACAAGGTTTGCTGTGTCGCTGCCTCTGTACCTCCGGTCGTCAGCTCCTCAGCGGCCCTGTGAAGAAGAGAAGTGATGGTGTTTCGGCGGGGGAACTCAAATTTATTGTGACAAAAATCACAAAAACTCAATCTCGATTACACCTCTTTTTGAGCCTCAAATGACGATTTTTGCTTTGTGGGCGTACACAGATCCCCCTGAAGATAAGGAGCATTTGTCGTTAGAAGCACAAAGTCGCTCTCCAGAAGGCGATCTGATGTTCGCCTCCGAATCGCCTTCATATGGCTGCCTTTAGGGTCCTCAACTACAAACAAATTCATTAAATATCAATAATATGGCTGCATTTGGTGCTGTTGTGATTTGAGGGGGGATATGCAAAAACTTTCCAGTCACCGTCATCCCGGCGGTTATGGTTAGAGAGGTAGTTGTGAGCAGCGAAGTGTCAACGCCAACTGCTAAACGCAGGCTGGGGTCGTGTGGAGAACACGTCTCCAAACAAAAAGAGGTGAAAGACGAGTACGTCCCTTGGCTCGCATGGGTCACATATCAATCTGGTGCCAGGGTCGGCTACTTCAATGTGCACAGAAACAATCAGCGTTATCGGTTTAAGATCGCGAGCACCAGTGAGGCTAGCCTCAAAGTGATACGCGATAAAGCACGTAAACTGATGGCGGAGCTCATCACAGATCCGGATGGATTCAAACAAGCCTATCGCGCTAGTTTATCGGTAGAGCGCTTCATTTATGATGATTACCTACCCGCAGTGCAGGAAACTCATCTTTCTATCAGGACTATTAAGTCCCGTATAAAGCCAATCGTGGCAGCTTTAGGGCACAAGCCACTGAACCGTGTCATTCGTGATGATATCGAGCGCTTTCAAGCGGAGCAAGCTAAAACCAAATCTGTTGCTACGGTGAATCGCTACCTAGCACAGATCAAGGCTATTGCGACCTTCGCAGTGGAGCGCGGCATACTCAAATCGTCTCCCGCAGCAGATATCCCCGCCAAATACGAGCCTGTCCTGCCTCCCAAAGGCTTACCCGATGAGGCAGTCAATAAGCTGGTCGCTCGCTTGATGGAAGACATTGACGAGGAAAAGGCTCGTCTGTTGCTGTTCCTGTTCGCAACGGGCTCCCGGATGGGAGAGGCCAGGGCTCTAAAGCTGCAGGATTGTAATCTCACCACTCAGATCGCTTATCTACCGACGAGTAAGTCTGGTCGAGAAAGGCTTATACCGCTTAATCAGTTCGCCCTTGAATTGGTTCAGCTTCAGCGCCAGCGCCATGGCACGACTGGCCTGCTGTTTCGTGGCCAGGACGGTGTCTCTCAGATTTCCGAACCTCGGCGGTATTGGTACCGGGTCTGCAATGATTGTGGGCTATCAGAGGTACGCATCCACGATGCCCGTCATACCGTCGCTACTTCACTGCTGAACAAGGGCTGTTCGCTTGATGTACTGCAAAAAGTCCTAGGCCATAGCTCGCCGAGGATGACCGAGCGATACGCCCGCTACCACGATAAGACGCTGGTCAAGGCCGTCGACGCACTACACACCGTATGGGACCTCCCCAACCTCACCTGCTAACAAACTTTAGGAGATGGGGGAGGGAGACTCCCCCATTAAGAATTATGAGTCTTTCAAAAACAAATGATAACTGCAAACAGAAACGTTTATGTTCTATTGAAGAGTCCCTAAATGGGTCTACAGGAGACCCCAATAGTGCTGGTCAGGGTGTATCGCCGACAGGTTCGGCATTAGGCCCCATTCAGGAAGCATCCGCGTCAGAATCGGTGCCTGTCTCTGCTATCGCTCCGGTAGTTCAGCCATCAGAGTCAGCTTTATTAGTATCCAGCGAACCCTATTGCAGCCATCAAAACTTAGCGCTGCAAGAACTGGCGCGTATCCATCAGTGGTCTCAAGAAGCGGCCTATCTGGCATCAGAAGAGGGGCTAGCCCTTAATCAGGGAAAGGGTTCTTCTGAGCGTCCCGTCAGGTCGGATGGTACTCATCTGTCGTATACCATTGATGAACTCCAAACATGGATGAAATCCAGTCTGTTACCCGAGCACTACGTTGTTAGCCCTGACCTGAAAGTGGTGAACCTTGAAGGAAGGAAGCCCGTTGAGCTGTTCGATACGTTAATCCTTCCGCTCAATTGCATTATTGATAATAACAATCAGTTCAAAGGGTTGGTGTTGGTCTGCATTGGCTATGATGGTAAGCCACATGTCTTTACAGTCCTGCTTGATGATGTCCTGCATGACTTGAAAAGGGTCAAGGTCCAGTTGGGTGAGCTACGTGTTGGGTATTATGGTCATGACGATCGGCAGCTTTCTCGGTTTATGAACCACTGCTCAAGATGGAACTCAATTGAGCCAATTTATCGCATTGAGCAGGCTGGATTTATCTCTGGAAAGTTGATCTATATATCGCATGAGACCGTGCTACAGCGGAACATTGGAACCCCGGAAACCAAGCTCAGCTATCAAATCCGTAAAGCATTGCCGCAACTGAGAGCACAAGGCACCTTGCTGGAATGGCAAGAGCATGTGGCTGGGCCTGTCCGGCAGCTCCCTAACATGATTTTTCCGATTTTGGCGATGCTTGGGAATGTATTGTTGAACCTCCTGAAGGAGGGGACGGTTATTGTTCACTTGCATGGGCTCAGCTCAGGCGGCAAGACGACTCGGGCGCAGATGGCACAGAGTGTCGTAGGACGAGCTACTGACCCAAGCAAAGATGGTGGGTCTGCTATCAGGAAGTGGCATGGCACGACGAATTGGCTGTTTGCTGTGGCAAAAAGTCACCACGGTATGGGGTTAGTACTGGATGAGCTTGGGTCACACAACAGCAAAAATTTCGACGGAACCATCTATGCCCTATCCAATGGGAAAACCAAAGGAAGGTGTGAAACGGGTGGGGATGAGAAGGAGGATCAAGACTCAGCCATCCTCTGTATTATATCCACTGGTGAACTCAGCACAGATGACTATCTGAGGAAAACGGGTGGCAGCGCCAATTCCGGTGTCTATGTGCGGATGCTCAACATCGAGGTTCACCCCGATGATGCGAAATTGCCCGACGAAACCCTGGCCCAAGCCAAAGCCCGGATTGACCAACTCAAAGCGGCCTGTGGTCAATACTACGGCACAGCCCTTCCGGCTTTGGCACAAGGGCTGTTGAACTTGCCGGAGGCCACTTCTTATGAGGCTTTGCAAGAGTTAGTTCGCAACCGGGTTCATGAGTGTGCCGAGCGCCTGATGCAGATGGTCAATGGCGCGATGGATTCACCTCTGGTTCGTCGTGGCCTGGATTTCTTCGCTATCACGCTGGCTACCGGCTTGTATGGTATCGAGCTGGGTGTGTTGCCCTATACCGAGAATGAGGTGGAGGCCGCCGTGCTTGAGGGTGCCAATCGCTGGGTTGCGTCCTTGGAGGAGCAACTGGATGACGTCACCCGAGCCGCTACCCAATTCAAGAATACGGTAGCGCTCCAACGACATAAAATTCACCTTGGCAAGCCAGCCGTTGTAACGAGGGAGCTCCTAGGCTTCATAGAAGGCGAACGGTGTTACATCTTTAAGGAGCAGTTCGACAAACTGGTTCCGAGCATGGGTGAAGCTGTTAAAGCATGGTTGTTCGATAACCAGTATCTTGAGAGGTATGCACCAGACCGCTATGTAAGAAAGATCAAGGTAGCGGGTGTGGATAGTGGCGTTTACTCGTTCTATTTGAATCGATTGTTTGGCAGTACTGGTGAGGTCGTCAGTAGCCATGCCGGAGAGAGTGACAGCCTGAAGGGGTCGCTGCCAAAATGCGAACCATCAAAGCGAATTTTTAGCCGATTCTCAAACAGCAAGGCGGGCAGCATCAGCGCCCCCCCCACATCGGAAACACCGGAGGAGACGACACACATCGAGCAGTTTTAAGAGTAAGGGGGGCCAGTGCGAACTGGCCCCTTTGCTTTTATGGAATCCGGTGGCAAAAGCAGGCAGCAAGGGGAGGAACGTTTTAGCAGGCCGAGAAGGCCAGGATGATCTTGTTGCGGAGGTTTGGAGGGCGGCGCAGCCAAAACGGCTCATTGGGTCGCTAAACCGCGATACGGGTGCCTCGCCATGCGGGGATTACCCCGGAATTGCTCACTGGTGTGATCTCAGCCGGTGCTGTCGAACGGTCCAAAAAAAAAGCGGCCAGTAGAACTGGCCGCTTTGTCGTTACGAGCGTTTCGTGGCAGATATCGCTCACAGGAGTCAACTAATGACCAACTAACATGTACGCGTTGACGTTATCGATACACTTCATATCCGGCAGGAACGCGGTCTTCATTATCGACTTCCTCTCGGGATTCACCGATCACCCGGTTCACCCGATCCCAGAAAGCCTGGCCATCCGTTTCGGTCAGGCCGTATTCCTGCTTCACCTCGCGCTTTGCGGTGGACTCTTTCATCTGGATCATTTTACTCATGCATCACTCCTTGGATTGCTACTGCTTGATGGTTGACGACAATGTGAAACAGCGGCGACAGGTGGTGTCGCGGCATGTCAGGCGGTGTCGCCAGATGTATAAACTGGGATCTTTGTCACAAATGGATCAGGGCGGAGCCTGACTCATCAGGGTCAATAAATGGCGTAAATCACGGACGATCTGCTCATGGATAAAACCGGGTGAGATCACGGTCAGTCCCGGCATCCAGGATTTGATGACAGGCAGAATTTGATTGGCATCGAGCACGCGACTACTCAATAACAGCGCACCGTCATCCAGGGTTTTGACAATCTCTTGCTCAGGCAGCAACGGGCGGTGCTGAAAGTTGATGGCGATGGCGGCACTGGCCTTGAGGAGCACCTCGATCATACCGGAGCGCCAGAGCGTCGGGTCGGTATCGATCTGTCGTTGAATGTACGCGTCACGGGTGAAGGTCTGTTGCGATAGCTCAACCAGTGTGATGTTGCTCAACGGATAGGCTTGCAACCGCCCCTCGCTGACGCCGACCAAGTGCCAGGTGCCCTTGTAGTTGACGAGCTGATAGGGGCTAAACAGCTGCTTGCGCTGGTCTTTGGTGATGAGCCAGCATTGCAGATGGTGGGTCAGTGCCTGCTCTAATACCGGTATCTGGTGGACTAGTAAGTCGGCTGATTGACCATCGAACCCCTTGATAGCGAAGAGACTGGGGTTGCCTCTGTCCAGCAGTTGACCCAGACGATGTTCACTGGCGCGGGGGAACAGGTCGGTGATACCAAGCTGTTCGGCCAGCTTTCGCAGTTTTTTGTCGTTCTTGTGATTGAGAAACTCAGGCTCCAGCCAGTATTGCTGGTTGCGGTGCTCTATCGGTAGATAACTGAGGCGTTGATTGAAATCCCGCTGCAGGGTGCGCACGGTGACGTTGTACTCGGTGGCCAGATCACTCAGGTGCAGCTTCTCACCGCTGTAGAGGCGGGTGAGGAGCATACCGAGGCGCTGAGCAATCTTGTCGTGTTCGTGCATACCATCAAGCAAGGGGATTAACCGTGTCGCGGATTATCCAAACAGACCGCGACACGGCGTGACGAATTGGCTGGTAGGTAGTTTTTCGCAAAATCCATCATCGGCGATGGGCTTTTGTCATCAGGTGAGGGGTTTTGTTATCGACCGGCGAGAATCGGTTGAGTGGGCCAGGAAGGCCGGTTCGGTTGTTGCTGCTTGCCCATGGCGGGGCTTATTTGAGGCTATTTAGCCGCTTAACTGCGATACCGGTATCTCACCGCTGAGGGAGATACCGGGTTGCTGCTCACCTTGATAACTGAGGAGGGGTTGACTCCAGAGCTATGCCGCAACAAGTGTGTCTTCAGTCCGGCAAAGTGGAATATCGATTAATCCGGTGTTGGTTTGCCGAGGAATTGGTGTGGACGAACCTGTTTTCGCTCAGAGTGTAATGACTGGGAAGCTATCAATTTTGAAAGCGTACAAAGAATAGTACAACATGGTGGTTACTGCTATTGAAATAATAGCCAAAACAATAGAAAGACTGGAGTGGGAAGCTGATTAATTGGCAAAGAACGCTTAATGGTTATATATGAATAGGTATTATTTTAATTGATTTCTCTCTCATGCCATTCAAAATTAAAGATAAAGATAATGCAAAAACAGTAACCTAACATGCATTTAATTTAATTTAATTTAATTTAATTTAATTTGCCTATGTAAAATGACCTCATGCCTATATTGTTGCTTGAGTTAATTCGGCCTACCTATTTCAAATGAATGTGAGAGGAAATGATGATAAGGCAACATAGTTTTTTTGCATATAAACTTTATTATCAACCTATAGTTGATATATCCCACCGGCGCCTAATAGGCGTTGAAGCCTTGTTAAGAGTTAAAGATTTAGATGGCGAATTTATTTCTCCATTCAGTGTGGATTGCGGTCGCAGGTTTATTTCAAGAATAGAGAATGACGATGTTTTCTTTGCAGAGTTTTTGTGTCACTTTGAAAATGACATAAAATTAGCACAGGATACTTTAGCTTGTGTTTTTCTTAATGTATCCATTGGTAATATTTTTGATGGCACATTTTTGAAATGGTTAAAAAATAGCAAATTAAAACCGGAAAAACTCTGTATTGAATTAGTGGAGAGACGACATATTGAATGGAATAATGAAAATGTTTTTCATAAATTCAGGAGGGGTTTGATTGAAATTAAGGGGATGGGTTGCAAATTAGCATTGGATGATTTTGACCCTGCCCGAGATGCAGAACTACTAGATTTTTTACAACATGATGAATTCATCGATTATATAAAAATTGAATATGATTGCTATATGAAGTACAAGTCAAGTGATTTATACTATTGGACGCATACTTTAGGACTTGATTGTGAGAAAATCATTATAGAGAAAATAGAGTGCGAAATGTTTATCAAAGCTTTACAGGATACTGAATGTTCAAAAAACAATAGTAAATTTCAGGGTTTTTTCTTCACCGAGGCACTGGAATATAATAAATGCATAGCGTGGATATCAAACTACAAGCCTCTTAAGTTCTAAATAAATATGGGGTATGCCAATGAGCTTTCACTCTAATAGAAACTGAATTTATAAAACCCTCCCCCTCACTCATTAGCGATAGCAATACATCATATTACTAATATCGCCCCTGGTTTTCTAGGCACTCTATTGCTACTCAGGTAGAGTACGTGAGCGCGATAAACAAAATAAACACCAAGTGACGGTCTGTTAGATAGCACTGAGCTAAATAGTCACTTGGCGCTGAAAAAACGTGGTTTGTTGACTCACTTAGGCAAAAACACCTGCAGTCTCCACGTTACTTAATATTCGATTGGAGATAATAGTGAAATTTAGTACGCTATAGGTTTTTTTGCAAAATGGCGCCATATTAATAATGCTATATCAATAGAGATGAATATCATTTCAACTAAATTGCCCAAAAAATATCAGCAAACGCATCAAAACAACAAGTTCATGTATTGAGTCCTCAATAATCAAAACATTGACAATTGACCTACCCGATGAAGGACATATATTTTCATGACCGGCGAGTCCCATAAAACTATGTCGCCTAGTATTCCTTTCCTTTCAAATATAACAAATGACATAATTAATGGCATATCTACATATTCTATTAAAAAAGAAACAAGGTCAAATGATGCCATTTTATTACCACCTAAATAACCATCAGCACTTGAAATATCCACCGGGATTAACAATACTGTGTTTCCAATCTTACCATATATGCTATCAATAATTATGATCTTATTGGTTTTCTTGGACAGGTAAACTTTTTTCATCAAACCAGAGAAACATGTCATATATACAACTCGCTCTGAATCTTCAGCTGCACCTGTAAAGTTACACCCCACCCCATTTATGAATGGATATACTATATATAAAGCACAACTAACGCAAAGGATATATAACCATTTTTTTTGCCGTACTATTATACCCATAAATATACACCCTATATTCACTATTAATTGTCTTTAGGTATGTTTTTATTTCTTTTTTTTCAAAATCTGTCGGTGTGCGAGTGCTACAAAATGTTTTACCGTCAATATTTTCACACCTAGTAAATTTTTGATGTAAAAAAAACACAAAAGAAATAGACATCAATAGAAAGAACGATATCCTTTTAAAAAGGGAGACAATATCGCACCTTCCAACCGCAAGAACTGATGGAGGATTAACATTCACGTCTATGTTATTATCTTCATAATCAAAAACAATATCCTCAACAACAACGATATCACTTCCATTCACTCCTATAAATTGATATCCATATCCATGTAATGTTTTTATTTTTACACTACTATCTCGAGAGCTTAATAGTTTTCTAATGTTTGCTATAGCTACTATCAGTGAAGAAGGGGCTACAACTTTATTACCCCAGCCAATTTCAAGCAAATCACTTTTGGAAAGTTCCACTCCTGCATTCTCTATAAAAAATAGCAATAATATAAGTTCACTACTCCCTAATTGCCCAACATACTGCTCAGAGAAAAAAATGCGTCCAGAGGTTCGTTCGACATGCCACATAAACATTCCATTATTTTCATAAAACACATGTTAATCATCACACTTCATTCTTTCTCTCATCTATTACAGGTCTGTGATGAAGATCAAGTGCATATACGGGGGGTTAGTTGTCATCGATGACAAAATAAATCCTAAATACATTTAATATCGGTATGAGTAAATGCTTAAAATCGTTACTACTTAGTAAGTTACGTTTCACATGAATATGTAGAGCTTTATTTTTGTATATCTCAGGATGTTGTATCCCCCATTTCTGGCAGACCTCCAACTGACGCTCTATTAAAAATATAAAATCATCAATTTCTATGCAATTAATATTGGACACTTTAGGTAAAAGCTCATATCCTTCAATAGTAGCATCAAGATTTACTATTGGATTTAGTGTGATGTTCCACACGCTTTGCAGATGTGTTTTTTCTTTTAGCATAATAGCCCCCATTTCTAACGGAAATAAATTCTATATTTTCATTTAAAAAAACCAACCTGATATTATGTATATAAACCCCCAGACTAGAATTTGAAACAGAGTTACCTTTCCAAACGTGCTCCACAATTTCATTCTTATCTATATGCTTACCATAGTTAGACATGAATAGACAAAAACCACGAATAAATCTATCATTGTTCATTACAGAGTTTTCATTGATGAACGTCTCGCTAACAACATCATCTCTTAAAGCCAATGAAATTATATATTCTTTTTTTTTTACAATCACAACAGCTATTGCTATCCTTACATATAAAAATACTCATTCCTCATTGCCCCGCTTTGGCGTTGGTGGGATATGGATGCACAAAATTAACATATCTGGATTATAATCAACTCCACCCTAGGGCAATAATAATTTATAATAATTTATAATAATTTATAATAATTTATAATAATTTATAAATTATTATGGCATTTTTGAGTTGACAAAGAAATTTGATTTGATTTAAATCACTTATCAGTTTTTTTTGAAAATAAAAATAAAGTGCATCTGACAAGTGGGGTTACATGAAAACCATACGTGCTCTTAGTCTATTCCAACTGACTGCTGATACAGGAAGCCTCTCTGAAGCAGCTCGTCGGCTGAACATCACTCCAGCAGCAGCTAGCATGGCGTTAAAGAAACTAGAAAACGAATTGGGAACATCTTTGTTCTTACGCTCAACCCGAAGTATGCGATTAACTGAAGAAGGATTGATCTACCTAGAGCACAGTCGACGAGCTATGCAGCTACTTACCGACGCACGTGAGGCTATACAAAGTGGGGCAACGACACTACGTGGTAAGTTATTGTTGTCGATGCCATCAGACCTTGGGCGAAATGTTGTCCTACCATGGCTCGATACGTTTCAACAGCGTCACACCGAACTAAAATTACACTTGTTGCTCACTGATCACCGCACTGATATCTATCGCCAAGCGGTCGATGTTGCCTTACGCTACGGACTTCTTCCAGACTCATCCCTAGTTGCCTTACCCGTAGCCCTCCACAATCATCGGGTCCTCTGCGCATCCCCAGCCTACATTGAGCGCAATGGTGCCCCCAATTCCCCAGAAGAACTGTCACAACATAACTGCCTTATTTTTATACTTGGTGGCTACCTCTATGATAACTGGCGTTTTTTTGGGGTTAATGAAGAATTATCTATACAAGTATCGGGCGATAGAACGTCCGATGACAGTGATATCGTCCGACGCTGGGCTATTTCAGGGCACGGAATAATCTATAAATCCTCTTTAGATGTTGCCCTAGATATACTTGCTGGACGTCTTGTTCTACTTTGTCCAGAATGGCAAGGTGAACATGTACCACTTAACTTAGTTTGCGCTAACAGGCAGAGAATAACTCCTGCACTCCAAGCACTACGTAGTTACCTAGCGGAGCAATGCTCCTTGTTACTTTCAGCAATTGAACGTCTGAGGTAAATAAATATTAGATTGCCCCCTATCTCACACTGCATATGAAGATGCTAAGATCGCGAATACAAATTTCCACGAATGAATTGATGCGACAACATAAAGGTTACGATAATCGACATCGATTGAGGAAACGATATATTTCTGTATATTCAGAACGCTTATAAATAATGATTATTTTTAACGCCAACAAGGATTCGAGCAAACCCCTGACGGCGTTGTTGCCCAAATCAGCCAGCAAGTCATGACTTCCCAAGCCCCGGGTGGCTGCTACACTCGGGGTTGTCTAACGGGCAGACCCAGAGTGTTCAATTTGTTTATAGCGCTTACATACGCCATGACTTCTCCCACTTGGCCGTTGTAGTTACGCAGACTGATTTTCCCCGCCAGCAACGGCTTGAACCGATACATCGCCGCCTCTGCTAGCGAGCGACGGTGATACCCTGATATCTTCTTCCAATGCGCTAGCCCTTCCTTATGCATCACCAGCACCACTTCATTTCTTGGATGTTTCTTTTTCCATAACCCCGCGTTCTTGCGAGGCGGGATACAGGCTGTCTGTAGTGGTCTAATCATCCCGGACACCATTTTAGGTGGTACAGTCGCCACCATGACCTGAGGTGTTCAATGACAAGATTACGTCGCTCATTTACTGCCGAATTCAAACTCGAAGCCGCATCCCTGGTACTCGACCAGGGATACTCTGTCCCTGAAGCCAGCCGTTCACTGGATGTCGGTGAAACCGTACTGCGTCGCTGGGTTCAGCAGCTCCAATCCGAACGCTGCGGCACAACCCCAATCAGCAAAGCACTGACTCCGGAGCAGCAGAAAATTCAGGAGCTGGAAGCCCGCATCAACCAGCTCGAACGTGAAAAGGACATACTAAAAAAGGCTACTGCTCTCTTGATGGCGGACGAGTTCACACGTACGCGCTGATAGACCGATTAAGGGAGCAAGCCCCCATCACTCTGGTCTGCTGCGCTTTCGATGTTCCCACCTCCTGTTTTTACGATTATCTGGCTCGCAGGCGGACGATTAACCGTGAACGTATGCAACAGCGCTGTGAGTTGCGCCGTTTGTTCAAAGAAAGCCGGAACTCAGCGGGCAGCCGCGCCTTGATGTCGATGATGCGGGAGTTGGGGTATCAGATTGGTCGATTCAAAGTACGTAACCTGATGAAGGAAGCCGGTCTGGTATCCAAGCAACCGGGCGCTCATCGCTATCAGGTCGCTCGGTCTGAACGACCGGACATTCCCAATCTGCTGGCCCGCGAATTTGATGTCCAGCAACCCAATCAGGTGTGGTGTGGCGATATCACCTACGTCTGGGCAGGTGGTCGTTGGCGTTACCTGGCAGCGATTCTTGACCTGTACACCCGGCGGGTCGTGGGCTGGGGGATGTCTGATAAGCCTGATGCAGAGCTGGCCATCAAAGCACTTGAGATGGCGTATCAGCAACGAGGTTGTCCGTCAGGCGTGCTGTTTCACTCTGACCAGGGCAGCCAATATGGCAGCCGGGCATTTCGGCAACGACTGTGGCGCTATCGCATGACCCAGAGCATGAGTCGGCGTGGCAACTGCTGGGATAACGCCCCGATGGAGCGACTGTTCAGGAGCCTGAAGTCAGAGTGGCTTCCGGCTATGGGATATATGAGCTTGCGAGAGGCGAAGCGGGATATCAGTTATTACCTGATGGATTACTACAACTGGCGGCGTCCACATCACCACAATGACGGGATACCGCCAGCAAAAGCCGAGGTTCGGCCTAACCAAGTGTCCGGATTTAGTTGACCACTACAGTCGCCCCTTTGCGCGAGATAAGCTGATGGCTGGCTTTGCTGTCATAGGCGCCATCCGCATAAACATGTCCCAGCTTGCACCGAAATGGGTTGAGTAAGGTCGGCAACACCTCGGCATCATGGACATTTTCCAACGAGACTTCCGCCGCCACGATATCATGGCTCACCGGGCCTACCGCCAGATGCAACTTGCGCCAGACTCGCCGTTTCTCGGCGCCGTGTTTTCTGACCTTCCATTCGCCTTCACCAAACACCTTCAGTCCGGTTGAGTCGATAACCAGGTCGGTGATACGCCCATTGGCGGGTTGTCGATAGGCCACCGTCACCGTGTGAGCACGCTTGCTGACACAGCTAATGGGATGGTCGCCCCTCCTAAGCTGGCTGCACCTGTGCCAACGTGTGGGACGATACATTCATCAATGTGAGTGGAGCGATCAACATGAACGTTAAAACTATCGGGAGCGATTTTCCAGATACACGGAGTGAACGAACACGGCAATAGCCTGTTTAACAAGCAGCTCAAGCTGGCACATAATGATCAGCTTTTTTGCCAATCCGCGCACCCTGCTGATCCATGGAGCTCGGGCTGTACTCCGGGTAGCGGAGCACAAGGCGCAGCACGCAGACAGTTGGTTAGCCGGGGTGATGGGGCGGCGCAATCATAACGTGGCCGCCGTGGCACTCGCCAACAAGAATGCCCGCATAGTCTGGACATTGCTTGCTCAGGAAAGAGAATATGAAGCTAATTATGGCGTGGTAGCCTAAACAACAAGTATCCCGCGACACCAACTACGTAGCAACGCTAATAGTAACTGATATCGATCAGAACAACCGATTGTACAGGCAATCATGACGTGATGGCGAGACAGGTCAGACCGTGATGGGGAAAACCAGTGGACTACAGGGCTTTGTAAGAGCTAACAGCTGATAGAGGTTCCCATCAGCGAATTTCATCAGGGATAGAGGCGGTAGCCTCGATCGAAATCCGGATCTATGGCTGCAATCTACACCTGACTCATTTTCATCGATTGAGGGCTTGGCAAACAGGGGCGACCATTTATGTAGTCCGGTGCGCACAGCGGTACATTCATCAACTCGAACAGGGAGTCGAGTAGCCCCTGAATTGCGCGAAGCGTGAGGCTGAAAATCCCCTTGAGCATCAGGAAGGTACAGATGGTCTGGTCAGTATAAAGCTGGCCGCGCCCCCGCCTTCCATGATGGTCGTGGTGAAACCAGTTGCTCGTTGCCTCAGCATCAACCCAGAAGGTGAGTGAACCACGGTTAATAAAAGACTTGTTGTATTTAGGCCAGTTGGTGATGGGGTGAAGCGATGTGCCCATGATGCAGACTTGAAGAGGATTGTGGTAATCAGATCATCAAGTATTCAGTTAGTTCCATTAAAGCTGCATCGATTTGGGCAAGAACGCCACCCAAGGTGGTTTATCTTCGAAAAAGATCCAACGTTGTATGAAACGCGATATCGCCAGGGACTCTACCCTCTGATCGTGGCCGATTTAGCTGACTCAGCACGAGCTTGTTGACATAGGAGCATCAATGCCCCGATAGACCGGTTGTTTCGAATCCTGAATTAAGAGTGGCTTCCGGTAACGGGATACATGAACCTGCAGGAGGCGAAACGGGATATCAGTTATTACCTGATGGATTACAACAATTGGCGGCGTCTACATCAATACAATGATGGAATACCGCCAGAAAAAGCCGAGACTTGGCCTAACCAAGTGTCCGGATTTAGTTGACTAGTACAGTGCACCTCGTCTTATCAGGGGTTTGTTGTACTGTGATCAGTTGGAAATGGGGTGAAGCACTTTGTCCATGATATTGACTTAAAAGGGGATGTGGTGAGCAGATCCCCGAAAGCACTGAAAGTTCCGCGCCAACCATCAGTATTTGGGAAACAACGCCTTACTTGTGTCGCAATGACAAGCCATTTAATTTAATTTAATTTAATTTAATTTAATTTAATTTAATTGCCCTTAGATTAGGGGGGGGGCTAGACTAATAAAAAAGCACTCTCACTTAATAAGGAACTTTATTGTGTTGAAAAAAATGCGCTCTGCCCTTGTTGTTTCAGCTCTTTTAGTTGCTGGTGCAGCTAATGCTGTAGTTGAAAATGGTAGTTTATCTTTTCAATGGCAAGGCACCACGCCAGCTATGCCGGTGGTCCCAGCCACATGGAGATTCGTTGATGCGCTTGGAGCGAGCTATACCCCCACTAATATAAGCCTGAATATGGTTCGTGAGAGTGATGGTTCGTTGTCTGTTAACAGTGCGTCTAATCATTCGTTTTTTGTCGCAGTTGATAATGGCACCCTTAATACACTAGACGCTTATTTGGGTAGTAACCCTACATCTACAGGTTTAGTGGCATCTAGACAACTAGCTCTTGCCGCCACAGCCTCGCCAGGAGTAGATCAAGTAGCCATCCTGATGAATGGTACTCCGTTGAGAGTAGGTTCTGCCAACAAGGTCACAGCGGGTGGAACGGGGAGCCAACGTAGTATTGATATTTCTTTATCTGCAAAAATTGCTCCGTCCAGCTTTACCGAGCGAACAATTATTGGTGTTAGTGCTCCAGTAATTTTTTCAGTTGATATCGTAGGCAGTTGATTACGAATTATGAGCTGAATTTTATATCAAGGTTTGGTGGGGGGAGCCTTGTCGTGAGGGACTCTCCCTACTTTAGATAATATTTAAAATGGTAATAAGGACAGATGATAAAAGCAGTTGTCTTATTGGGAGCCTTGTTTTCTGCATCGCTTATGGCATTTAGTGTTGATAGTATGTTTAAAGTTGATGATGGCAAGGAAGGGCATCTCTTGCTAAAAAACACTACTGGTCGAACAGAGTTTATTAGTATAAGGCTGTCACGTGTTTCCATTGAGAATGAGAAAATTAGAGAACGGCCATTTGATACTTCTGATTTCCTTCGCTGGCCAATGTATCTCACCCCTTCATCTATCATTCTTGATCCGGGTGCCGCAGAGCGTGTGTCTATAGTTCGCGTTAACAAGGATAATAAAGAAGATGTTATGATTGGTATATCTTTAATGCCAGATATACTGTCATCATATGGAAAAAACAGTATGGAATTATCAATTGGCTATAAGGTTTGGTATCTCATGCCAGGCAGCTCAGAGATGCGAGGGGAATTGATAGGTGAGCGTAATAATGAGAATAAATTTTTATTTTTGCGTAATCAGACCAACAAGCATGTCTCGATGACAATAAATTTTTGTGGTGAAGTAAACTTCACTGATGTTAATTGTACATCATCATTATTTATGTTGTCGGGCTCTAATAAAAGTATAGATATTTCAGCCCTTAATAAGGGTAAGGTGAGTGATGTTATTAACATCCGTTACCATGACGCTCTGAAGAAATATGTTAAAAACATTCAAATTTAGAATGCTATCGCTTCGCATCATTTTTTTTCTATATCTTCCAGTATCTGGCTATGCAGCCGAAGAGATGGTGCAGGATGGAAATGTGATCGCAAATAATGAGCGTTCTACTAAATTGGCTGTTATTGAGCGAGAAGTAATAGTTGGAGATGGTAATTATACTGCATCTCATTTTTCAAGTGGTTTGGCTTTCTCAAAGTCGGACTATGCGAGGCAATTAGTACCTGCGCTTGAGAAGGTGACAGTGGAGATACCTTCTATAGCTGAGGGTGAATTTAGTGGTGAATTATCGAGAGCTAGATTTTTGCTACAGAAGCCAGATGAGTTTTCTCAATTTTTAGAAGTAAATGGAATTTCTCAGGTTGAGCGCATTACAAAAGCATTTTCCGCTGGTGTTGAGACTGACCCTAGCTGTAAAGGATTACGTTCTGAGTGTATAATACTGACAGATAGTTTCTCGGTAGTTATTGATTATTATCAGAAGAAGGTTAGATTATTTCTTTCCCCCAGCTGGATAGGACAAGCCCCCACAGAGCCAGAATACCTTTCTGTGAGTGGTGAAAACGTCATAAAAAATAAGCTATCCACCTTCATAAATAAGAGTAACTATTCGTCAACTTTCATGATTGGTAATGAGGGGTACTCTGGTTTTGGGGATGGTTTTTTGTATCACAATCTTGATATATACAATGATGGTCATGCATTAAATGACCTCAATTACACCTGGTTAAGTGATAACAAAAAAGCTCTTATTGGCCGTTCTTTACGAGGTCAGTATTTTAATTATGCTTATGGTAAATCATTTCTAGCTGGAAATATTTTTGAAGGTGTTGTTGTAGGCACTTCAGAACAGTTGAATTTAAGCAAGTCTAATAATAATTTGTCTTTTTATAGCCCGGTCCCCGCTACACTCACAATCCTTAAAGGAGGGAAGGCGATTTTTAAGCAGTTTGTTAATCCAGGTATGGGGAGTCTGAGTTATAACGATCTTCCATTAGGTGTATATCAGGCTGAGGTAGTTATTACTGCTGATGATGGTTCACTTATCCATAGCACACCGACATTTATCATTAATGATGGTTCGATGTTTGCCTCAGATTTTGAGTTTTTTTCTCAGTACGGTACTGTAACAGAGAAATCATTACCTGCTTATGGTGTTGGTGCTTCATTACCTGTGTATTCAGGTATCGCACTCTATTCATCATTGCAGTCTGTTGATAGTAATCCTCATTTATCTGTAGGGGGGGAGTACCGTAATGACCAGTTTAGTGTATCCGCTACGCTGAGGAAAGATAACTTTTCTCGTGGGCATGATGTGACATTCTTACTGCAAAGATTATCGGTCAGTTATGTAGAAGACTCAACTAACAACGTTGTGTTAGTTGAGTCTTCTGAGAATGTGCGGCGGCGACAATATGTAAGAGTAAACTATAATCACTCTATTGGTGAAAGCAGTAATATTGGTTACTCCTATGATCAAACTGACACAAGTTTTAATAAGAGTGAAAGTTATGGGATTCAACTTAACACGCCAATTTGGCAAGGTGTTTTTTTGTCTCTGAACTATGAGCGCAGAGCAGGTAACAATAACGCATATATCAACCTTTCGCTCCCACTTGGGCAACATCTTAGCGGTACATTGATGAACACTTACGATGGTTCTCAATGGCGCACTCAAACCTCAGCTCAATTCATGGATAATTTTAATGATGCATTGAGTTATAATTTAGGCATGACGGCTGGTCTTGAAAGTGATCGGCGTTTAAATAGTGGGGTCACTTACAATGGACAGCATGCAAGCGTTTCTTCAAGAGGCTCGTTAAGTGAGTTTGGTAATAGTTATGGCGTGCAACTGAATTCATTGCAGGTCTTATCTAAAACAGGTATAGATTTCATTAATCCTGATAAGCAAGGTAACCATGATAGTTTTATATTGTTGCCAACTGAAATGAAAGATGACATTGATATCAGTTATAGCAAAATTGGTGATAAGAACTATACATTCACCAATTCTGAACAGTCAGCCATAGGTGTACCTAGTTATGAGAGATATCGAATTAATGCAAAAGTAAAATCAGGTGATTTTGTATTCGATAATTTATCTGACAAAATTAAAGAGAATGTGGATTTAATACCAGGTAAGTCAGTTCGTATTCAGCGAGCTTACAATAAAGTGGTGGATAATATAGTTAAAGTTGAGTCATCGGTAACGGAGTTTCGCTGTGAAGGACGGGGATGCATCTCGCTAGAAAAAATTCAAGATGACCTTTATCGCGTAAAAATGTTTACCGTTGGTGACGTGTCATTGATGTCGGGAAATGATATTTGCTACGTTATTTCTGAACAAGGTCGCGGTGTAAATCAGGGGCGGCTAGTCAGGTTATCTTGTGAAAATAAATAATATAATATCTTTTATATTGTTGTGGTGCAGCTTTAGTGCAGCAGCCCAACATATTTCAAGTGATAAGCAAAGAGTTGAAGAAGACCTAATGCTCAGCGCAACAGTGAATTTAAGTGATGAGGCGTTACTTGGCACTGTGGACTTTGATGTGCGATCACCTTTAAACGAGGTGGCAGTGTGGAATGCAACGAATAGACAATTCAATGATTTAGGCTTAGTGGTTCATATTGAGCGGGAAATGGCAATTCCTTTATTAGTCACAGTCACTAATGATGATTTTCAATGTCGGTTTGGACAACGAGTGGTGTCACGACAGCGTAATGTAGAGTATTTAAGTGAGATTAACTATCAATATAGTGTTCGCAGTAGCGGGCGAGCATTTATCAATAGGCAATATCAAATTTTTCTCGGTGATTGGCAACAAGTTGAGTCGAACAAAGTTGCCGTTAATTTGGATATGAACATACAGTTGCCACGGTTTGATACTTCTTTGTTTAGTACGTTGGCGACGGATGCTGGGAGCTGCTTTGGTGAAGTTCGGTTGCTATTTACATTAGCTCTGTGATCAACGTGAGAGAAAGGACATCAATGAAATTTTTATATGCAATATGGTTATTACTAATATCGATGAGCTGTATGGCTGCAAATGTCACAATAAATGTGGATGTCACTATTGCAAATCAGGAGGTGACAGATATTTCAGTATCTGGACCTGGAGTTACTAATGGAAGATATATTGCAGAAAGTAGACAGATTGAAATAACTGATTCGCATCCAGACCTGGCTGGTACGACGGTAGTGACCCAACAGGCTCAGTATTTTCGTGATAATAGTTTATTTTCAGCACTTATTCGTGGACAGCAATCCAATAGAACGGAAACTATTAGAGGGAAAATGATTTTTTCTCGTATCACTTTCCCAAATGGTGGGGTGGCATATCAGAATGGTTTCAATTCAGGGTGTTCATTGGTGAATCCAGTCACCGGTGGAGAGTTCAGTGGTGGTGTATTTACTATCGAGGCCTATGCTGATTTGGCTCAGAACTGTACTGGTAAAACTCGTGCCTTTTCTCATAATGGAGGGGTGGCTACACTTAGTAATGGTTCGCGACGTTATGTTTTTGATATATCCCCTTTAGTACTTTCAAATACTTTACCGATAGACATTTATCGCGCCTCCTTTACGTATAACGGTATAAGAGCGTTGGGTATAGCAACCCCTGTTAGCACCTTTAATTTAACCATTCATAATAAGTCATATTTTTCTGGACTGACATTAGGTGCAAACATAGTTGATTTCAACGTCAACAATCATAACGAATCCACTGGATTACGCGTGAGTGGTCAGGCATCAACGTCTTTCAATCTGCTTGGCCGTTTTACAGAGCTAGATAGGATCCGAATTGATGCACGTTCAACTAATAACTTCAGACTATCAGGTTCAGGGGGGAGTATACCTTATAATGCCTCCATAGTTTACAGAGGAACAACAATACCTCTTGTTGCTAACGGAGTTAAACAAAACCCAATTATTCTTGAGCCAAATTTAATATCTACCACGCTGAGTGGATCACTAGCGTTTGACTTTTCTGTTCAGGCGAATCAGATAACCAATGGTGTTTTTAATGATACCTTCACCCTTATGGCTGAATTAGTATTGTAATAATAAACATTCGTTCATCCGTATGCTATGGATTGCTTAGCATTCAATTTATGTATGTTTTTATATATTGCTCACTGCATATATAATTTACGATGGGACTGCATTATGTTACTCTCCCCCTGAAACTATATAAAATAGTTTTTGCCGTTAAAAACAAATGTGTCTGTTTAATTTAAACAAGCACTTAGGGAGGGGCATCGCAAGTTGCTCGCGCCTATATCATAAGCAGACTACTTACGTTTAAAATTTTCATTACTCTAAAACTCGAACGTATTTACTAAAAAATCAGCTTTTTGCACCATAACCCTCTTTTGGGGACTTACCTCGCATTTTGGCTACAGCTATTCCATGCTCGTATCATCTGTTTCACTCAAATTGGATTCACAGTGAAACAACATTGCCAATTAGTTGTCGTACTTCCTTATCACCTTGCATCGCGTTTTCACAAAGCCAAACTGGCGCTTGATGTAGTTATGTGATTGACGCCACCACTCAGCGTACTCAGTTTCATACTTAGTCTGACTGCGTTCAATTTGGGAGAGCACCAAGTGAGCACGTTCTGTCATGACAACGCGGTGGCGGAGAACGTTCAAGCGGGAGCGGATCAAAAAGAAGATTTACGCGACAAGGGATGAAGCTAGGAGCGATGTATTTGATTACATCGAGTTATTTTACAACAGCAAACGCAAGCATTGTTCCAATAATCTGTTGAGCCGGATAGAGTTAGAGAGCTGCGACCGAGAACGGCTAGGAAGTGTCTAGATCACTGGTGGCGATTCATGCCATATAGATTCTGTCTTTCCTTTATCCTGTACTTGATGTGAAAGCAAAGTATTAATCGGTATCTCACTTTGCCGCGAGATACCGGTATATCATTTGTCATTCTTCGAATGATGGGCGTTGCGGGGCGGGGGGATGTGAGTCAATGCATCATGGATACAGTTGGCTATTTTCTGGCTGGTCTGCTGCATCCGAGTGTTATGCAGGTGAGCATAACGCAGTGATGTCTGACTGCTCCTGTGCCCTAACTGCGATTGCACGTCAAACAAGGTGCCGCCGTTGGAAACAATCAGCGCAGCGACCGAATGACGACAGGTGTGCAGGCAAACCCCCTCCTTATCTATACCGGCTCGCGCCAGCATCCGCTGAAAACCCTTGGTGGGATTCTGTAATGGCTGCCCTTGCCGCTTGCCGGGAAACAGATAGGGATTTTCCTGTGTCACCGGCAAATAGTTCAACAGCTCCACCGCCATATGGTTCAGGTGCAACACACGGCTATGGCCGTTCTTGGTGTGGGGAATGTATAGGGTCTTGTCCTCCTTGTTGTAGTGCTGCCATTTGGCCCTTGCCAGCTCGGCCCGGCGCAAGCCTGTGAGCAGCAACATCTTGACGTACTGACCGGTATAGAAACTCTCATGTTGATCAGCGGCCCGGAACAGGCGACGGATTTCATCTGGAGTGAAGTAACGTTCGCGCCGATTGTTCTCTCGCAGCAACGACACCAAGGCGGCGGGATTGTCCTTGATCAGTCCGGCACGGGCTGCCCAGGTCATGATGGCCTTGAGCAAAGCTAGGACGCGATTGCAGGTGGCCGGAGTGAGGCGCTTGAGCAACATCTGTTGCATGTTCTGGATGCGGGTAACGGTGATCTCTTCCGGGATCAGATTGCCGAAGATTGGCCGTAGGTGATTACGGAAGCGATGTTCATCCGTCTTCCAACTGCGATTTCTCGATTGCAGATAGGGCAGATAGTCCTCCTGAAACAAATTGCTCAGGGTCTTCTGGTTGCGCTTGTCCTCCTTGGCTTGTTGCGGGTCAACGCCTTCGGCGATCTTGCGTTTGTAGTCGAGCGCGAGCTTACGAGCCGCGCTGACATCCAATGTGGGATAGTGCCCGAGGGCAATGGCCCGCTTGCGCCCGTGTATCTGATAACGCAGCAGGAACTTGCGGCGGCCTTCCCCTTTGCCCACCAGACAGCGCAGACCGGTCACGTCGGTATCGGAATACTCCGCTTCGGTACTGCGAGCGTCATCTGGGTTAGGGGGTAGATCGGCAATTCGCCGGTTGGTAAATTTAAATCGGGTAGGTGTTTCGTTCATGGTTCGCTCCTCAACATGTGAGCTGGTTAGACACGGCATAGGCCCCCTTCACAGTGGAAAGGAGGCTTAATCCCCGTCTCTGGCTTGGCGGTTGAAGTGGTCGTTGCTTGGCCTGACTGGCCCAGCACGATGACAACGCGGGAAAGGTGAGTGAGCAGATGACCTCCCCGGTCGCTACCCGGTCCGATCCCGTAAAAATGCTACCGAGCCCCGTGTCCGCCCCGCACGAACAGGGGAAAACGGGGTTGGTTTTTCCCTTTGAGTGATTGGGCTTTTCCATCTCAACCCCGTAACCCCGCGACATTCGCGGGAGTAATGGGTGAGTTAATGAAGAGGTCGGGTTGCCCCGCGCATTCACGGCGAGCCCCGTGCCCGCCCCGCACAAACGGGGAGAAACGGGGCGCGTTTTTCCCTTATAGAGACTGGGTAAATCGACGCCAACCCCGTGAACCCGCGAAATTTGCGGGAGTAACAGGGGGGGAATTATTCAGTGGCTACCCTGATCGCGTAGACACCCAGCGACAGGTAGGCGAGGAAATTGCCCTCCCATAATTCATAGAACTCACCCAACTCAGACAACGGCACCACATGCGCATAGGCAATCAGCCCTTCCTGGCTTGAGAAGTCAAAATCGACCTCCTTAGCCAATTCGGCATAGTCACCCATGCCGACATAGGAAAAGTCCGTCATATAGACCAAGGACCATAGATTTCCTCGGCGTTGCAGACGGATTTCCACCGGATGAAAGCCGCCGGTTTCCGGGCCATAACCCGGATCACGAAAGTTCATTGTTACAGCTCGGGCTTGGTGCCATGTGGGATAGTGCCTGTTCAGCAGGTCGGTTAGACATACTGCGAGCCGGGATGAAACCGGCAGGGGGAGTCCCTGCCAGTTCAGTGCTATGTCACGGTTGCTCATTGTTGGGCCTCCTCACTGGCCGCCGGGTCTGCGGTTTCAACTTCACCCCCTGTCTCATCCATCTTGTCTGACAAACCGGCTTGGTCGTTGGCTGTTTCCAAAAACGGGGGCTCATTGCCTTTCTCGATGGTTATCTCATCGGTCGTGTCATCTTGGTCCTTCTGTCCCTTGGCTTTTCCCTTGCGAGCCTGTTTATCCATATTGGCCGGTTCATCCAGCTGAGTAGACCAGTCGCTGAGGGATAGGCCGACCCGGTGGAACGGTGAGTTGGGCTCGGCGGCGACCAGTAACTTTTCAGCCCGCAGGATGGCGGCGAGGAAACCGTGGTTATTAGCACTGCCTCGAACAAACAACGCCTTGAGCGCCACCGATTTGAATGGAGCATCCTTGAGGATGTCCAGCAGAGCCAGGATGTCATCGAGCGATAACCAGTGTTTGCTGAACAGGCCACCCGTGTCGTTGGCGGTAATGCGAAGGGCGTAGCGACCTTCATCGTTCTTGCCCACGTCGTAGTGCAGCAAACCACTGGCCCGTGCGCTGATCTTCGGGGCCTTAGCAGATTTAATAACAGTCCAGACCGGAGCAGCAGAGGCTGCCGGTTGTGTGGCTTTAGCCATGTTGAAATTCCTTCTGAAGGGATTACTTGAAGAAGTCAGCCGCTTTGCTGCGATGACCTTGATGGATGTGACTGCCTAACGAGGCAATGGCACCGCTGATGACCCCCAGGTCATCGGTAAGACCGACGCCGGGGATAAAGTCCGGTACGGCATCGACCGGACAGAGCAAATAGGCGAGTGCGCTGACCACGATGGTCTTGACCCACACAGGCGTCTGCTCGTCGGCCATCAACAGGTAGAGCAAGACGGCCTGCTCAACTAGCAGCTTCATGCCCTTGATGTGCTTGAGCTTGGCGAGTAGTGAGGAGCGGTTGATCTCTGTCATGCGGCCCACTCCCCATCCCAATCTGACGCCAGCGCCAGACTGACCACGCCATCGCAGATATCCAGGACCGGACCCGCGTTCCGGGCGGTGACGTTCAGCAACTTGAACACCGGATGGTCTTTATCGTGCAGCGCCACTTGCGTGCCCTCCAGAGCAATCCAGCTCTCCGGTAACGGCAACCAGTAGACGGCCTGCTCGGCGCTGTCCGTGGTGAAGCTGCTGTCACCCATTTCCCACATCTCTTCAAAGACGCCGTTGTCCAGGTCATGGGTGGCCTGACCGGAGAAGCGAGCAATCGACAGCACCAACTGCCCTATCTGAGTCGAGGGCAGTTGGTGCAGGGTGTAGGTATTGGTGTGACTGAAGATGGCGACCAATACCGGCAGACCGGGCATTGGCAATGATTCCGGTACATAACGACCGTGGATGCGGATGGCTTTGACCAGTTGATGATGGCGCAGCAGTGCCCGCGACAGGGTATCCAGATAATCCTGAGTCGCGTTTTTGCCTTCGCCAATGGCATCGAACAATGAAAGTTCAGACATGGAAGTTCTCCTTGGATGTTCCCGGACCGGAATGGTCATGGTTTATCCAGGGATTCATATATGTTTGAGGATTGGGCTTTTACGGGAAGGGGGGGGCAGGCAATCAGGATGAGCAGCAATTGATAGCGGGTGAACGGTGGTTTTGAAAAGGGCTATGCAGCGAAAGTGAGAGCTTCCCGCGTGTCGGTGCTGCCCATCATCCTCTAATGCGGATTAGTTTGTTGATCTTGCTCAGAAAACTACCATTCCCCTCTTTTGTGTGATCTATCTGGAGCGCTAAGATAATCGTTTGGAACTACCTCTCCTGAATCACTTATGAGCCAGGCTGGAGAAACGCCCGAGGTCAAAAGCAGCAGACTAAAGGCTGTAATTTAGGGGCGGTAGCTTAGACACAGCTCAGGAGCCATGCGACCACGTTAGGACGCAGCGATTATCCCAGTGGACTGATTCCTCCAGCAAACGAACGCCCAGCATTGGGGGACTTGCATCGTAAGGCGAAAGACAGGTTGACGGGGGCTTGATAAAAGCTGTCTTGCCGCTGTTAAGCGTGAAAAAGAGCAAAAAATGGGTGTCAAGCGAGCTCTTCCTGGTGTTAGATATAGACTGGTAATGCTATGATTTAACTTTGATTTTCATTTTGCGGTGATGAAAATGGGGCTGAGCTATATGGAAGGCTCTGCTAACGGGTTAGCACCGCCATTACTGTTAGCACCCACTTTACGCATGGCGCGAGACATGGAACTTATAGATCACTCCAAGCCAGTCATTGAGGACAAAGAGTTCTCCTCTGATGTTAGAGATCAGAACCTATCGCAGCAGGTATTGAGGCGTGTCTTTGCCGTTAATAGGACCTTTGTTGGAGTCAGTTTCAAACAATCAGAAATATCCGAATGCTACTTTCGCAACTGCAGGTTCATACGGTGTGATTTCACCGGCACCAGCCTTCGCCGCTCAAACTTCCGCGGGTCTCAGTACGAAGAGTGTAAGTTCCAGTACTCGACATGGGAGCATACGCAGCTAGATGAGGAGTTTTTGGATAACTGCCTCCCCAGTGAAGAAAACTTAGCTCGTGATCTTGTGCGCTCCCTTCGTGTTAACTTCGGACACATTGGGAACTACTCAGCCGTTAACAAGGCTGCGTCGATTGAAGTAATGCTTACCGGGGAGCATCTTTTTCATGCAGCCTACTCAAAACAGTCTTACTACAGATCGAAGTACAAAGGTTGGGCCCGGGTACTTCACGCCATCCGCCATGTTCGCTGGAAAGCGCTTGACTTGCTTTGGGGTAACGGGGAAAGCATCGCTCGCATCCTTCTAACTGGCGTATTTACTGTTTGTTTTTGGTCCAGTTATCTCACGTGGAATAATCCGCAGTTATCTTGGTCACAGTCACTGGTAGAAGTTGCATACGCATTCTGGGGAGTTAGTGGAGGTACATCGATACCCAGCCACCAAGTAGCGCTCCTAACAATAGTTAGGTTCGTACTGTTCGGGCTTTTCATGGCCATTTTGGTGAAAAGGCTGGCACGTCGATGAGTCACGAAATCTACTTGTTTGGCTCAATCTGTCGAGGGGAATCAACACCCACGTCAGATGTCGATGTACTGGTTGTTCCATTTGAAGTGGATAGCTCCAGGTTTCCCCAGAGCTGGAGTGTCTATTCGCCCGAACTGCTTGCAGAGTACTTCAAAGAAGGGAGGCTCTTCGCCTGGCATCTCCACCTCGAAGCGAAGTGTGTATACAGTTCGCGCAGTGAGTCATTTCTGGCAAGCCTAGGGCCTCCCGCTCCATATTCGACCATCGTTGATGATATTGACGATTTGGATGCATTACTCAATGAAGCACTTACAGAACTGGCTTCCGGAACGGAGAACGTAATTTATGAACTGGGCATTGTCTATACGGCGATCCGCGATCTAGCGATGTCAGTATCTTGGTCTTTATTGGGGAGCCCATGTTTTTCGGCGGATGCTCCATATCGCCTACCTCTTGCTCAACCACTTCCACGCGATGTATATCATCAAACCATGGTGGCAAGACACGCCTCGACCCGTGGCTCCCAAGTGAATTTTGACCCTTCGATCACTGCAAAAATTGTTACGAACGCTTCACTTGAAAATTGGGTGGCGTCGCTGCGAGAAGCTATATGAAAAATACCTTCCTCAACAGAGTTTCGGCGGAACGCAAGGTGCTAAAAATAGTAAACACCTTATTCTCAGGGAATCTTCAACTGGCCGGACTATCTCAAGCTGCCTTGCTCCGCTGGGAGTCTGCTGTGGGCCAAAGTCGCGTGGCCAATGTGCTGCCACTTTTAACGGACCTTGCAGAGCACTGCCAGCGGCTATCTGATAGGAGCAACGAAACATTTATGCCCATCGAGGAGGTGCAGGCTATCAAGATAGCTGAGCAGCTTGAGGTGCTGGCTCTGGAGCTGAGTAAGTGCCGGTGAGGGCTAACAAAGCTAGGCAAAGGAAGCGCCAAAGCTACGTTTGTTTTTGGCTCGTTACGCTACCGTTCCACTCAACCCAAAAACAACTACGCTTCGCCGCCCCGTGCTGATGGCGTTGGGCATCTATCTACCGTTATCCGTCGAGAACTCAAAGTTGACCAGAAAACTTACTGCGCTAGCTATCGGAAATTCGGCCTATCCTGGTGCCGCCTTATCCAACCCTGTAAATGATGCCGAAGACATCTCTGCAGCACTTGCTGCTCTTGGGTTCTCGGTAGTGAAGCTGACGGATGCAAGGATTGAAGAGGTTGATAGAGCCATATCGTCCTTTCGTGACAATCTAAACAGCAATGACGTCGGACTTTTTTACTTTGCTGGTCATGGAATGCAAATCGCGGGCGAGAATTACATTACAGCAGTGGATACAAAGTTTGCTGATGAAACAGCAGCAAAATATTCTTCATATCCACTAAATCAGTTAATTGACGTAATGGCTGGTTGCTCCAACTCTACGAACCTAATTATTCTTGATGCTTGCCGCAATAACCCTTACGTCAGAGCTTGGAATCGCGATGCGAGTGTTAATGGATTGGCACCTGTATTTACCCCGAAAGGTACGTTAATAGCATTTGCCACATCACCAGGTGAAACTGCCGCTGACGGTGTGGGTCGAAATGGCTCATACACAGAGTCATTGCTTCGCCATATCAATACGCCAGACGTCCCGATAGAGGATGTGTTTAAGAGAACTAGAAATACCCTTTCGGTGATTACGTCGGGAAAGCAAACATCTTGGGAACACACTTCTTTAACAGGTGATTTTGTCTTTAATGCCAGCATTGGTCGCCAAATAACCATGTATTCGAGCGATGCTTTAGCTGATAGCAAATATCTACTTACCAATACAAATCCCTTAAGAAGCGTGATAACGGGCCTAAAGTCTCACGACTGGTACATCCAGAATCCTAATGTTGATGCACTAAATGTCGCGTTGCTCGGCTCGGCCGACAACGATGCTCTTTTTGTACTTGGCAGAAATATTTACCAAGCAGCCGTTGGTAGCTCCCGCACCGCAATTGCATATCTTCGTGATTTTAGAAACAAAGTCAATGGACTCGCTCCGGATAAGGTGAAAGCATTCTTGGATGGAACACTTTTTGAAATATTTTTCAACTCAAAGGGTGAGCTTCGAAGGGACTTCAAGATATCCCTCTTTAATACGGTATTTGAACTGAGTGAATTTCCAGAATTTGAGCCAAGCTTTGAATTTATTTCTGATGCGCTCATCAATTACCCAAATCGGTTCTACGTAGTCCCAGGGAAAAAACGGACTGTTACGGTTGATATTTCCACCGTCCAAAATGAGAAGGACGAAAGCGTTATTACTGGCGTCTTCTTCGAGGGATTCAACATCCTTCGCAGGTCAGATGACCCGATGGCTGTGTTCTTTAAAGACAAGCCATCTTTTTATCCAACTAGCCTTGAGCGTCTAAAAGACCAGATTTCTATGGAGATGGTTATACCTCTCGCCCAGCTGACACTGAACCCGACAATGCCTATTTCAGCCAATGGAATGCTATTGCCGTCCTACCATACCGTTTCAAAGTAGTTGATAGGGTTCTGTGGAGATTTATGCTCAACCATTACACCGGACCTTGTGCATAAAGTCGCACAAGGCCGGTGAATTCAAACGTTAGAGGTTACTCATGGAAGTCAGTAACGTCATAGAGATAGATTTCAGCCAGAAGCTCGAAATCAAAATTAATAATCAGAAACCCGTCGTCCTCACTGACCTTACGATGTCCCTGCTCGGTATTAATCAGCAATACCAGCGATTCATCGAATCTGAAACAAACCAAGATTACGATGCGAGCACTGAACTTTATATAAAAGAAGTCCGCACAGGCTCAATAATTGTTGAGCTCGTAGCGCTTGCGATGCCAATTGTTCCATTAGTCTGGAGTGGTGGTTCGCTTTCAGAGTGGATAACCCAAGCTAAAGCAGTCATCGAATGGCTACTGGGGAAAATGGATACACCACCAAAAGAAGTATCCAAACAAGATTTGAAGCAATGGAAAAACATTTTAGAACCTGTAGCAAAAGACAATGGCTCACAGCTTAACTTTACCGTGTCTGACGGTGGCACGGTAATTAATCAGTTTTTCATAAACTCTCAAGAAGCCAACGCAGCTCAAAACACCATTCAACGCCAACTCGAACGTCTTGAAGAACCTGAAGACCATATTCAAAAAAACAAGGTAATGTACTGGTATCAAACAAAATTTGATACCGAATCACATACTGGCGACAAAGCAACGATAGAAGATATTTCAAAAAAACCGCTGAAAGTAATATTTGAGAATAATGCGGTGAAAGAAGCCATGCTTGCAGGGGATGAAAGGTTTTCTAAACCTTGGCACAAGCTTGCATACGTTGTCGATGTAGAAGTCCAAACGATAAATAGCGTGGCAAAAATGTACACTATTCTTCGCTACCATCAAGAGCATACATTTGACCCGTCAGAGTAACGCAACCTCTAACTAAAGGTTCAAATCGCTCAGTTCGTTCGCTGGGGCCAGCTAAAGCCAGCCCCTTAACCAAACGTTATACATACGAGCATATATTGAGGGCATGATGAGTTGGAAGGAATTTCTTCTTGAGGCGTTTCGAATTTATCGAGGCACTTTGGTTTCAAAAGTTGTTTTGGCGATCATCACGCTGGCAGCAACGCTTTTAGGGGCATCACCTTGGTGGAGTTCATTTTTGACTCCAATCATCGAAAAGCACTTTGACGTCAAAATATCAGTTCCATCTATCCCAATTGGAATAGTGCTTCTTGTGTTGGCTGTGGCTCTCACTCTGCTTGAGATGTTCCGGCTATATCGCCTTGAATCTTTGAAGGTGCAAAGCGACTCTATTTCAAAAGAGATGCAAGCAATTCAAAGCGACGACGCATTCTTTCGCCTTAGGTCAGAGTCAGAAAAAAGCGCCTTAAGCATTCTCCGACGTTTAATCGACATGCATATCGACATTCATGGTTCAGACCCAGTACTTACTCCGATTGGAAAGCAAGTCCGTTATGGAGACGAAGAAGCCGTATATAGATATATCGATGCAATTATTGTTGGCCAAACATCACAACAGACTAAGCAGGATTTTTTTAGCTTGGTTGGGGACGCAACGGGCCATCCCCTTGCCTACAAATTCGTGCGTGTCTATGAAGGCCTGATAAAAGAGGCAGAGTCAAAGTCTAAAACGCATCTCGTGCATGGAACGCCGCTGTTTCAAGCTTTCTCAAATATCACTCATGCAGCAATGCTACCAATTAGAAAAAAAGCGTATTGGGAAGAGTATGTATAATAATTCGTTTCAGCGGACCGCTTTCGGCTCCCGCTGAACTCAAACGTTAGGATGAAGAGTAATCCAAGAACCATGCCTGATGTATGAATGTACACGGCGCAGGAGGGTTTCGATACCAGCCCCGCCGAGATGTCGGCGTCATACATCTCTTTGAACGCGTCCACGATATCTCGCGTGCTCAAACCCTTGGCGTAGAGGGCGAGGATCTGGTCGTCCATCTGGGTCAGGCGGGTCTGGCCCTTGCGGACAAACTGAGGCTCGAAGGAGCTGTTGCGGTCACGAGGCGCCTGGATGGTGACCTCTCCGTGCTGTCCTTTTAGGCGCTTAGTGGAATAGCCATTGCGATTGTTGACGGTCCCGCGGCCTTGTGGAGCGTGTTTCTCGTAGCCCAGATGCTCGTCCATCTCGGCATTGAGCGCGGTCTCGACGGTAAGCTTGATCAGCTGTTGGGTGAGGGTGCCGAGATCTTTTTCAGATTTGATGTCTTTGGCCAGCTCAGCGGCCAGTGCTTTGAGTTTGTCTTGGTCCATTTGCTTACCCACGAAGGTATCCTTTTGAAAAAGTTACTTATTCGTGGGCGGTTACACAATTGGATTTACAGGCTCGTTATCAACTCACTTTCGCCATTCAAAACCATTTTTTTAGAGCACTACGAACATCTTTTATCATCAGGTTAACTTCATCACCCTTATTTTCGTCTTTATATTGAACCCCAGCACCTTCTCCAAATGATTTTCCTAAAAAGTTGCCCATGGCCCCTCCGACTGCGGCACCAAGCACTGTACCAGGCCCTGGTACTACAGAACCAATTACAGCCCCCAATTTTGCCCCAGCTAATGCTCCGCCTACTCCACCTACAGTTTTGCCAATTCTAGCCTCTGTAGTATCAAGTTTTCCGACTACGCCACCTGATGACCAGTTATACACTACCAAAGAGTCGAATTGTTCTAATAATATTTCAAGAGATTCTTCATCATGATTATTGCATAACAAGCCTTGCTCATCGATATAACCATTCGTGTATGCATGTGCACAATAAATAGCATTGTTGATAGCTTCATCGCTAACACCACGATTTAGCATCTCATCGATGGCAGCCAATACGATCGGAAGGCCGTCACGCTGTATAATCGGCCTAGCCCTCAAGTACTCGTTGGAATCCTCAATCTGTTTTACCGCAACTCTTGCCATCAACCTCAATGGGTTATTCACCATATTAAAGCCGTAGCTAGCATGTTTGACTACGTTTGTTATTTCATTACCATCAATAATTTTTTGAAAAATAATAGCAGCAGCATCGAAAGAACAGGCAGGAAAGAGAGATTCAAATTCAGAAAAAACCCCTCTATCATCGTCAATAAAATGTGATATTAACTGAATGCAATCAAGTGGGGCTCGAGCAACATTCATCGTATCAGCTTCATCGATAAAGGAACGGCTGCGTTCTGTTAATAGTGTATATGTCGATGCATGAATACGTTGTAGAACATCCATAGAATATATTTCCTATATGATGATGTCGGACAAGTCTTGGCTAAATTCAATTTTCCCGGACATATAAGCCTTTGCAAGTTCGTGTGCTAACCCACTTTCACCAATAATGCTTTTAACCAATCCATGATCATCACACATATTGACACCTAGTAAAGTGTCGTATGAATGTATAGCGTGACCATCGCCCCCCAAAAAATGGCTATTACCTAGTTGATCTTGATAACTGGTTCCTGTCATATGTCCTTGTCCATCAAAATGGGAAGCTGTTCCATCCTGATGTTCCATTGTTCGCTCAACCGGGGATGCTTCAAAAGGCGCATAAGTAATACTGCCCATACCATATGCATTCGGACACGTTAAGCCAATTAATTGGCCATTACTGTAAAAACTCTGCGTACCAAAACGAGTTGCCATCTTGATAAATGCCATATCATTGGCTCCTTATGCCTACTCTATATCTATGTAAACATTATGGATTAACGCTAACAAGATTCGGCACATAACTCAATGAGGGCCATGGGGTCCACAGTATCTTCCATGACTGTCCGGGAAGCAGCCCCTCTGCGATAACCGGGATTCGGCTCACGACACAACCTGTATCACGTAGAGTTGGCAGGGAGGGCACGTGTTGTTTGTAAGAAGTGGGAGTCATTTCAGGGGAGGGAGGCGTACTTTGCTATCGGTTGTCAGATGAAGCAGCGGAGCAGGAGGCGGGGATTATTAATCCCGAGCTCGGTGAGGAACCTTGCCAGAGATTGACCAGAGACGCATAACAAAAAGGCCTCGCATTGAAAGCGAAGCCTTGCAGGGTGTGCTGTCCAGCGCTGTGGTATGAAAAGTGTCATGAGGATTTTCAATCCCCTGCTCTACCGACTGAGCTATCTGGGCAACGGCGCGCATTAAACCCTTTCCAGCGCAGAGTGTCAACCATGATGGCACGATAAAAAGCGCGTTCGCTCAACAACCGAACGAAGCGGCCATTTATTATCCACCTCGGTCCCGTTTCACGCACTTGCTGGCCTCTGAACACCCTGCTGTCTGCGCCAATATGATGGAAATTCGAGGTTCAGTGGGTCAGCCGCATTGAGCCGAATCCACTCTGCGAGTATGCTTTGCCGCAATGATACCGCCTGGAGGCAACATGAGTCTGAATATGCAAGAGTGGCGTGATGAGACCACCGAGATCGTCAACGAACTGCTGGCCGATGGCAGCAATCCCGATGCGGATTACGACATCGAGCACCACTTCGCCTGCCAGGATTTCGATCGTCTGGAAAAAGCAGCGGTTGACCTGTTCAAGGCCGGTTTTGAAGTGACCGATGCCGAAGAGATGGAGCTGGATGACGGCGCCACCATCTTCTGCTTCGATGCCACCATCGAGTGCAAGCTGAATGTCGAAGCGATCGTCGCCGATATCGCCAAGATGCTGCCCATCCTGGAAAAATACGGGGTGGATTACGATGGCTGGGGCACCTACTTCCAAGATTGATCCTGCCTCCATCGTAAAACAACAAGGCCACCTTGCGGTGGCCTTGTTGTTTCTGACGATCTCTCACACCAGATAGCTGGCAGCGAACTCCGCCGGCGGCAGGGGGCGGCTGAACAGATAGCCCTGTAACCGATCACACCCCGCCTCGGTCAGCCACAACTGCTGCTCGGGCGTTTC
This sequence comes from Aeromonas sp. FDAARGOS 1417, assembly GCF_019046985.1. NCBI lineage: Bacteria > Pseudomonadati > Pseudomonadota > Gammaproteobacteria > Aeromonadales > Aeromonadaceae > Aeromonas > Aeromonas sp. FDAARGOS 1417. Next base: position 2,110,082 of record NZ_CP077221.1, read on the forward strand.
CACCCCTTCGGCAGTGATCCGGATCCCGAGCTCATGGCCCAACCCGATGACTGACCGCACGATAGCGGTGGTCGCGCTATTGCTGGCGAGCCCCTGAGTGAAGCTGCGATCCAGCTTGAGGGTCGCCACCTGCAAACGCGGCAGATAGGCCAGCGAGCAGTAACCAGTACCAAAGTCGTCGATGGCCAGCTGAAAACCGGCGGCAATCAGGTTGTCGAGGTTGGTCTCAATCTCGTCGGCGTTCTCCATCAGTACCCCTTCGGTGATCTCCAGCTCCAGTTGACTGGCCTTGAGACCATGGCGGGCGATGCAGGCAGAGACCCGTTCACAGAGCGTCGGATCACGGAACTGTAGCGGTGAGAGGTTGATGGATAGCACCATATCCGGCTGCGCAGTTTGCCACTGCGCCAGCTGGGCACAGCCCTGCTCCAGCATCAGCTGACCAAGCTGACCGATGATCCCCATCTCTTCCGCCAACGGAATGAATTCGTCGGGGGAGATCATCCCAAGCTCGGGATGGGGCCAGCGACAGAGCAGCTCGGCGCCGTGCAGTCTGTGAGTACGGGTACAGATGATGGGCTGATAGACGGCAATCAGCTGGGCGGACTTGATAGCGAGCGGCAACTGGGCGGCGATCAACTGACGCCGCTTGAGCCGGGCATGCAGCTCGGGATCAAACAGGGTGCAGTACTGCTGCTGCCGTTTGCCCTGCGCCAGCGCAGCCTCGGCATGGCTGAGCAACCGCTCGGCATCGCTTGCCCGCCCCTGGGCCAGCCCCAGAAACACCGGTATCTGGATGCGATGATCTTCCACCTGATAGTGCTCCATCAACTGCTGCTGCAGATGCTGGCTCCACCCCTGCAATGGCTCGTTGAAGTCGGGCAACAGCAGGCTGAAGTCATCGGCAGCGACCCGACAGAGCAGGGAACGCGGCGGTACCAGCTGCTGCAACCGCTTGGCCACCTGGCTGAGCAGGCGGTCGGCAATCCGGATGCCGAAGCGATCGTTGATCTCACGAAAATGGTGCAGATCGACCAGCACCAATGTGGCACTGCGACCCCCAAGATGGCGACTGGTCTGCAAGAACCGGGAGAGTTTGAGCAGCCCGGTCAGACTGTCGTAGTGCTGCTCCTGCTGCAACTGCGCCTGAGTTGTGCGCAGGCCGGTGATGTCACGCCCCAGCGTCAGGATCCCGAGGGAGTGGCCGTCACCATCGGGGACATCGACCCGGGTGATCTCCATGTGTCGCCCCTGCCCGCTGGCATCCAGCAGACAACACTCGCCATGACCCATCCCCTGCGGCGCCGCCAACCGGAACGGCAGCTGCTGACCCAGCACCTCATCCGCCCCTTGGCCGATAAAGTCGAGAAACGCCTGATTGCACTCCAGCAATACCCCGTTGTGATCATCGAAACGGATCAGATCAGGAATGGCATCGAGCAGAAAACGCTGCAACAACTGCTGCTTTTTGACCGTCTGTTCAAGACTTTTGCGCTGGGCAATCTCGTTAACCACCCCGAACACTGCGCAAGCTTCCCCCTGCGGAGTGTAAAGAGGCACCTTGTGCACCTCCATCCAGCAGGTATTCCCGCCCCGGTTGCAATGAAGCTGCTGATACAGCATCGGCACGCCTCCGGCAAGCAGCTGCTCATCCTCACTGCGAAAGAGATCGCCCCAGGGCATATCTGCATCTGTCTTGCCGACTACCTCGGCAGGCGAATCCAGCTTGGCTTCACGGGCGAACTCACGATTGGCGAACAGGTAACGCCCATGACTATCTCGACAGAAGATACTCATTGGCAATTGGTCGATGATCTGCTGCAGCAGATCCGGGGTGAGCATGTTGGTCACAGGGGTGCTTATGGAGGAATTTCGAGCAAATCTATGATAGCAAACCAATTTTGTAAAGCACCCCGATCACCTCCCCATAACATCGAACGCTGGATGGTTGCTGACAGAGATTGTCGCTCCGGCGATAATAGGCGCCGGTTGGCCAATGGCCTGGTGATATGGACGAGAGAAACAAGATGAAAAAGATTATGGGGAGCGCATTGGCGCTGCTGCTGGTTGGTTGTGCTGGTGACAATAACGGCGGTGAGGAGTATCGCTACAACCCGCCAATTGCCAAGGCAACCAACAACACTCAGGAAATGGCGATCCCGGTGGATCTGGTGTGGGCTCGCGCCGAGAAGTGGTTCACCGATCACGGCCTCACCATCGAAAACAGCCAGCGTGGTTCCGGCCTGATGACCGCCAACGTCAACCAGTCAGCCGACGGGCTGGAGTGGCTGGACTGCGGCACCATGGGTTCCAAAGTTGCACTGGGCAACCCGAACCTGCAGATCAACCTGATCATCACCCAGAGCGGCAACAGCAGCGTGGCCACCGTCAATGTCAAGGGCAACACCGAGCTGTTCTTCGTTGAATCCTCAGGCGAGCGCGTACCGGCCCCGTCCATCAAGCCGGTCTGTGTCTCCCGCGGCACCCTGGAGCAGAGCCTGTTTGCCACCCTCGGCAACTGATTTCTCTTCCCTGCAAAGATAAAAAAAGCGGCAGATTGCTCTGCCGCTTTTTTATTGCCCCAAATTGGGCTTACTTGTCGATATCGAGCAAGTGGTTTTGCAACATATAGTTGATTACCTGCTCGGATGTTGATCCCGTAGAACCATAAACATGATTGTCACTATCTCCGGTTATGGACTCGAAGGTATTGTCAAGCAAGACAATCTCTTGTCTCACTTTGCTGCCATCAGCAGTCTTCACCTGCAAATGAACGTCACCCTCCTTCTCAAATACTGAAAGCAACGTAGCCAAGTTGGACTCGTTTTTGTTACCACTGTGATCCAACAGGTCGGATAAGTCCAACTTGTCTGAACGTGCAATATCCACATCCTTGAAATAATTAACCTTATTACTGCTCAACTGCCAGCCATCGCCATGCTGGACCTGGAAGTCAGTGATGTAATCAACTGGATGGGTTGGAAGCATATTTGAATTGCCTGAACCCTGAACTAATGCATCATCCCCCTGCTGCCAAAGGAAGGTATCGGCCCCCTCCTCACCACGCAGGTAGTCACTACCGGCCCCACCCAAGATCACATCATCACCACTGCCACCACGGATGAAGTCTCGATCCTTTCCACCATCCAGATAGTCGTTACCTGATCCCCCAAAGAGCAAGTCCACACCATCCTCGCCAAACAGGAAATCATTGCCCTGAGCGCCTTGCGCCACATCCCCCCAAGCCACAGAGGCATTGGCTGGGATCAGGTCACCATCCTCACGGGCAACACCATCAGCAGGCCGCAGTGTAATGGTGGCAACATCAGCTGTGACAAAATCAATTGCCTTGCTTAAATCGGGAGGATTGCTGCCGCTATTTCCCAAATACATCACATCATTGCCACGCCCACCTTCGACATGATCATTACCACCATAGGTATACACGGTATCGGCACTGTCTTTGTTGATGACTACACCGTCAGTACCATCCAGATAAATACCAGGTTGAGAGTAGTGGATGCCATTTATTTCGATGGCCGTATGGGCAGCTACGGAAGGCCTATCGCTACTCAAATATACCGAGTCATTCTGATCGCCGGTCTTGATCGCGTTACCATCGGGCACAACGTTCAACGTAACATTCGCGTTAACGCTGTCACCATCCCGGTCAACCACAGAGAAACCGATGGTTTCCTGATAGCCCATCGCAGCCTTGCTCGCGGCCTGATAGCGATAACTGCCATCATCCAAATCGATCACCAACTTGCCACCTGCCGCAGTCGTGATATTCAGCTCGTGAGTAGCGCTATTGTAGCTGGCTTTACTCCCCAAATTACTCGGGTTGGCACTGCCACCATCCCAGCTATACACCACCTTATCGACAGTCACTGAGGACAAACGACCGCCATCAGCCCCAAGACCGGCGCTCACAGAGCCCACCGTCAGCAGATTACCGATCACGTTCGGTGCTACGGTCTCCTGTAGCTGCGACGCCAACTCAGACTCTTTCTCTGCAACGAAGGCATCCACAGGCTTACTGGCATCAGCGCCATTGAAAGCAATCGGTTCCAGCGCCGAGATTGTTGCCCCCTCGCCTATCCCCACCGCATAGGCTGTGATCTTGTTGCTTTTCAGAAACGACTCCCAGTCGTCCTGTTCGTCCGAGTCAATACCAGTATCACGAGATGGCTTGTTTGGCTCACCGTCCGACAAGAAGTAGGCCACATTCTTCGCCCCAGCTATTGCACCAGTTTGCGTGAATGCCGCCTTAGCTTTCTCAAGAGCATCGTCATAGTTGGTATTACCACGATAATCCAGCCCATTGATAACCTGCTTAGCTATGGCAGCATCCACCCAGGTCACAGTCTTGATACTCGCACTATCAGAGAAGGTCACCAGCTGGACACGCACATCCCCCAACTCCTGATAGCGATCCAACAGCTTGATAAGTGCCTGCTGTGCCATCTCGAAACGAGTCAGACCGTTACTACCGTCTGGGCGTTCCCCCATACTGGTCGACACATCAAGCACCAGCATCAGATTGGTCGGTTGGGCAGTCATTTTCAGCACAGCCGAGCCATCAGTTACCACCGGTTTGTCATCCTCAACCTGAATAGTCAACGTGCCGGTACCGGTTACCTTCCCATCGCTGGCTTCTACACCGACATTGATCGCCAAGCGCCCTTCCACGTTGTCTGCATTGACATGATCCAGCGGCTTGAACAGATTGACGTTGTAATTGCCCTGCTTGTCGATGGTGACCGTCACGGCAGTCGGGCCGTCATTACCCACCTTGCCGGTAAGCATCATGCCATCGGCCGACACAGTCCACTTGATGTCTGTATCACCGGAAGTGATGCGTTCTGTCGGCGCGACCAGTTTAACTGATTGGATGATATCGCCATTAGCATCACTGATTGTCAGCTTGCCAGAAACCGAGGTGTCACTTGTACTATCCAGATTGGTGTCCTGACCACGGAAATCGGTGGTATCTATCAACCCGCCTGGCAGCCCCTCTTCGGATACTGCAACCGATGTAGCCGTAATGACCGGAGCAGCATTGGCGGCCAATACCTCAACCGGCAAGATAACTTTGCTAACGGCACTATCCAGAACGGTACCGCTAGATGTAACCTCCGTCGCTGTTGCCTTGACAACAAGGTTGTAATGACCAGGATCATTCACTTTCAGTTGCAGGGTGGACAGACTCCAACCTGTAACATCGACCTTGCGGGAGTCACCCACGATCACGCTGTGGTTAGCCGCATCTTTGAGCACAGCCCCCACCGGCAATCCTTCTATCTCGACAGACAAGCGTTCAGAACCATCTTTATCTACCAACTCAGCATCGATCTTGCCCAGCTTGATGAAGCTGTCTTCATACCCCTTGTTATCGACTGCCTGAAACTTGACATTGTCGAGAACAGCCCCGTAAGAATCTCCATTTCCTGAGGTGTCCTTGGACTCAAATACCAGTCGATATGTGCCGGTCTCCGGCACCTTCAACGGAACAGGCACCCCCTTCAACCAGCCGACAGACTTAGGTGAAAAATCATACAAATCAATGCGAGATTCGGGAATTTGACGACCATTAGCATCAAGCTGCACCAAAAACACCTTCAAACCACAGCTGGAAATGTCAATATTCTGTGGTGTCGTGCGAGCACTGATATCAAAGTTCAGCTGATAGAAACGGCCTGACTCACACTGAATGTCAGTGTAGAGCTGGCTCACATTCCTGCTACTTTCGATTTCCATCACCTGGTTCGTTGTACTGGTTGCCTTATTGCCCAAATAGACGGATTCTTTACCCACCTCAATCAGTCCACTGCCATTGGCGTGCCATTGACCAATAGCACCGGCACCATTAATAGAGTTGGGGTTAATGTTATCTTTCCATCCTTCTGAGCCTACCCCCACATTCTCAAAATCCATGGCAGCCAGGGAACTAAATGTCCCAACCTTCAGCGTCGGAGCATCAGCTTTCGGCGTCAGATCCACCACAACGCTTTTATCACTGGCAATAACCTGATTTCCCTTCAGTACATCAAACTTGATACTGGTGAGATCGTGGCCTTTGTTACCGACGCCTTTGTCATTCCCGTAAACATCGGCACCAGACACGTTATCTTCCGGGTCAAATTTCACCTTACCACTGTCGATATCGGCCTTGGTAAAGGTTTTGGTCTCGTTTTTACCCAACTCTTTGTACTGGTTAGTGCTTGCATCCAAATACCGGATCGTGCCGGTGCCATCCTGGTTACCGGAAATCCGGACGGTAGATGCGTTATCCGAGATCCCGAAAGACGCCCATGTCATAGTGACATCCGTATCCTCCACTCCCATCAGCATGGTTGGAGCTACGGTCGTCGGAACATTGCCATTCAGGGTCAGCACCGCTGAATTGGACACATCTCCATCGTTATCCTTGACGGTATAAGTAAACTCTTCTGTTACGGCACCAATAGCAGGCGTGTACTTGATCGAATCAACGACATAACCGTTCTGGTTACCGCTATAACCCAACACCAGATACTGGAAGGGGGTATTGGTCGAGATATTGAATGATTGCAAACCTCCATTACTGGAAGACGATACCAAGATACCGGAACCGACCAGCACGCCATTCGCATCATAAGCTTTCCAACTTGCGCTACCCTGTCCGCTATTAAGCTCGTTGATACCTATCTGAGCAAAATTGGATAGCGCCTTAAGCCCAATCACCAGCGATTCACCACTACCGATATCGTTGGTACCACCACCGCTTTGAGAGACACCAATACCGGGCTTGGCATTGTTGCCGCTGGTACGAACATCCACGAGTGCCGTTGCGCTATCGGTCAGGCCAGTCAAATTCAGTGAGGTGCCATTCAGCGGCAGCGAGTTATTCTGGAAGCCATATACAGCAAAGGCAGATTTCACCGCCGGACCACCTTCGACCGCCTGCACATCGGTATCCAGCTTGCTGGTATAGGTGTAGCTGCCATTGGCATTCACCGTAAGATCCCCATACTTGCCAGCTACGGTCACACTACCAACTGCGCCCAACTCGACAGCAGTACCATTCAAGCCTGTCACCGAGTGGACCGTGGCAGGTTTGGCAACCGAACTATCCACCACGGTGTCGTTTGCCAACAGGCTGATGCTTCCAGCGGTCTGGACATTCAAGCCTACGGCGAAGCTACCACTATCATTGGCAGCCAGCGGGTTGGTATCCAGAATGTTGATGTTGTATGTCACCGTCGAACCATCGGCCCTGGTGTAAGTAAACGAGTCGATGTCGGCAATCGAATCGGCATGATCTCGTACCGGCGCTTGGTAAACGAACTTGCCGTTCAACAGCGAGACAGTTCCTCCCAAGGCTGTCGCACCTGTAAAAGCAACACCATCAGCCACGTTCAGAACATTGTTCGAGGTACCTTCTACTACGTCTTGCAACGCTACTAACGAATCGTTGTCCAAGATGGTGGTGGTGACGGTGGCGTCGCTGTATTCCACCTTCTCGTACTTGCCCGCTTCGCTGAAGCTGCCGCCATTCAGACTGACCTTGAACTGCTCGCCGTTGTCCGCCAGCGCGTCGTTCACCGCCTTGGCGCTGAACACCTCGCCCACCGCAACGGTGGTCTTGCTCGCGCTGTAGTCAGCACTGCTGGTCGTGCCCAGGTTGCCAAAGCTCACGCTCACGTTGCCGGTCGGCTGGGTCGCCAGCACGTTACCGTTGGCATCCACGGCACGCACCACGTAGTAGGCGCTGGTTTCACCTTCTTCCGACACTGTGGAGCTGTCGACCACATTGCCCTGCGCATCCACCGCAAACAGTTTCAGCGTGAAGGCGGTGTCGTTGTCGCCCGGTACGTCCGGATCATTGCCGGTTTCGTCAGTGATGGTGGTGGTGACGGTGGCGTCGCTGTATTCCACCTTCTCGTACTTGCCCGCTTCGCTGAAGCTGCCGCCATTCAGACTGACCTTGAACTGCTCGCCGTTGTCCGCCAGCGCGTCGTTCACCGCCTTGGCGCTGAACACCTCGCCCACCGCAACGGTGGTCTTGCTCGCGCTGTAGTCAGCACTGCTGGTCGTGCCCAGGTTGCCAAAGCTCACGTTCACGTTGCCGGTCGGCTGGGTCGCCAGCACGTTACCGTTGGCATCCACGGCACGCACCACGTAGTAGGCGCTGGTTTCACCTTCTTCCGACACTGTGGAGCTGTCGACCACATTGCCCTGCGCATCCACCGCAAACAGTTTCAGCGTGAAGGCGGTGTCGTTGTCGCCCGGTACGTCCGGATCATTGCCGGTTTCGTCAGTGATGGTGGTGGTGACGGTGGCGTCGCTGTATTCCACCTTCTCGTACTTGCCCGCTTCGCTGAAGCTGCCGCCATTCAGACTGACCTTGAACTGCTCGCCGTTGTCCGCCAGCGCGTCGTTCACCGCCTTGGCGCTGAACACCTCGCCCACCGCAACGGTGGTCTTGCTCGCGCTGTAGTCAGCACTGCTGGTCGTGCCCAGGTTGCCAAAGCTCACGTTCACGTTGCCGGTCGGCTGGGTCGCCAGCACGTTACCGTTGGCATCCACGGCACGCACCACGTAGTAGGCGCTGGTTTCACCTTCTTCCGACACTGTGGAGCTGTCGACCACATTGCCCTGCGCATCCACCGCAAACAGTTTCAGCGTGAAGGCGGTGTCGTTGTCGCCCGGTACGTCCGGATCATTGCCGGTTTCGTCAGTGATGGTGGTGGTGACGGTGGCGTCGCTGTATTCCACCTTCTCGTACTTGCCCGCTTCGCTGAAGCTGCCGCCATTCAGACTGACCTTGAACTGCTCGCCGTTGTCCGCCAACGCGTCGTTCACCGCCTTGGCGCTGAACACCTCGCCCACCGCAACGGTGGTCTTGCTCGCGCTGTAGTCAGCACTGCTGGTCGTGCCCAGGTTGCCAAAGCTCACGTTCACGTTGCCGGTCGGCTGGGTCGCCAGCACGTTACCGTTGGCATCCACGGCACGCACCACGTAGTAGGCGCTGGTTTCACCTTCTTCCGACACTGTGGAGCTGTCGACCACATTGCCCTGCGCATCCACCGCAAACAGTTTCAGCGTGAAGGCGGTGTCGTTGTCGCCCGGTACGTCCGGATCATTGCCGGTTTCGTCAGTGATGGTGGTGGTGACGGTGGCGTCGCTGTATTCCACCTTCTCGTACTTGCCCGCTTCGCTGAAGCTGCCGCCATTCAGACTGACCTTGAACTGCTCGCCGTTGTCCGCCAGCGCGTCGTTCACCGCCTTGGCGCTGAACACCTCGCCCACCGCAACGGTGGTCTTGCTCGCGCTGTAGTCAGCACTGCTGGTCGTGCCCAGGTTGCCAAAGCTCACGCTCACGTTGCCGGTCGGCTGGGTCGCCAGCACGTTACCGTTGGCATCCACGGCACGCACCACGTAGTAGGCGCTGGTTTCACCTTCTTCCGACACTGTGGAGCTGTCGACCACATTGCCCTGCGCATCCACCGCAAACAGTTTCAGCGTGAAGGCGGTGTCGTTGTCGCCCGGTACGTCCGGATCATTGCCGGTTTCGTCAGTGATGGTGGTGGTGACGGTGGCGTCGCTGTATTCCACCTTCTCGTACTTGCCCGCTTCGCTGAAGCTGCCGCCATTCAGACTGACCTTGAACTGCTCGCCGTTGTCCGCCAGCGCGTCGTTCACCGCCTTGGCGCTGAACACCTCGCCCACCGCAACGGTGGTCTTGCTCGCGCTGTAGTCAGCACTGCTGGTCGTGCCCAGGTTGCCAAAGCTCACGCTCACGTTGCCGGTCGGCTGGGTCGCCAGCACGTTACCGTTGGCATCCACGGCACGCACCACGTAGTAGGCGCTGGTTTCACCTTCTTCCGACACTGTGGAGCTGTCGACCACATTGCCCTGCGCATCCACCGCAAACAGTTTCAGCGTGAAGGCGGTGTCGTTGTCGCCCGGTACGTCCGGATCATTGCCGGTTTCGTCAGTGATGGTGGTGGTGACGGTGGCGTCGCTGTATTCCACCTTCTCGTACTTGCCCGCTTCGCTGAAGCTGCCGCCATTCAGACTGACCTTGAACTGCTCGCCGTTGTCCGCCAACGCGTCGTTCACCGCCTTGGCGCTGAACACCTCGCCCACCGCAACGGTGGTCTTGCTCGCGCTGTAGTCAGCACTGCTGGTCGTGCCCAGGTTGCCAAAGCTCACGCTCACGTTGCCGGTCGGCTGGGTCGCCAGCACGTTACCGTTGGCATCCACGGCACGCACCACGTAGTAGGCGCTGGTTTCACCTTCTTCCGACACTGTGGAGCTGTCGACCACATTGCCCTGCGCATCCACCGCAAACAGTTTCAGCGTGAAGGCGGTGTCGTTGTCGCCCGGTACGTCCGGATCATTGCCGGTTTCGTCAGTGATGGTGGTGGTGACGGTGGCGTCGCTGTATTCCACCTTCTCGTACTTGCCCGCTTCGCTGAAGCTGCCGCCATTCAGACTGACCTTGAACTGCTCGCCGTTGTCCGCCAGCGCGTCGTTCACCGCCTTGGCGCTGAACACCTCGCCCACCGCAACGGTGGTCTTGCTCGCGCTGTAGTCAGCACTGCTGGTCGTGCCCAGGTTGCCAAAGCTCACGCTCACGTTGCCGGTCGGCTGGGTCGCCAGCACGTTACCGTTGGCATCCACGGCACGCACCACGTAGTAGGCGCTGGTTTCACCTTCTTCCGACACTGTGGAGCTGTCGACCACATTGCCCTGCGCATCCACCGCAAACAGTTTCAGCGTGAAGGCGGTGTCGTTGTCGCCCGGTACGTCCGGATCATTGCCGGTTTCGTCAGTGATGGTGGTGGTGACGGTGGCGTCGCTGTATTCCACCTTCTCGTACTTGCCCGCTTCGCTGAAGCTGCCGCCATTCAGACTGACCTTGAACTGCTCGCCGTTGTCCGCCAGCGCGTCGTTCACCGCCTTGGCGCTGAACACCTCGCCCACCGCAACGGTGGTCTTGCTCGCGCTGTAGTCAGCACTGCTGGTCGTGCCCAGGTTGCCAAAGCTCACGTTCACGTTGCCGGTCGGCTGGGTCGCCAGCACGTTACCGTTGGCATCCACGGCACGCACCACGTAGTAGGCGCTGGTTTCACCTTCTTCCGACACTGTGGAGCTGTCGACCACATTGCCCTGCGCATCCACCGCAAACAGTTTCAGCGTGAAGGCGGTGTCGTTGTCGCCCGGTACGTCCGGATCATTGCCGGTTTCGTCAGTGATGGTGGTGGTGACGGTGGCGTCGCTGTATTCCACCTTCTCGTACTTGCCCGCTTCGCTGAAGCTGCCGCCATTCAGACTGACCTTGAACTGCTCGCCGTTGTCCGCCAGCGCGTCGTTCACCGCCTTGGCGCTGAACACCTCGCCCACCGCAACGGTGGTCTTGCTCGCGCTGTAGTCAGCACTGCTGGTCGTGCCCAGGTTGCCAAAGCTCACGTTCACGTTGCCGGTCGGCTGGGTCGCCAGCACGTTACCGTTGGCATCCACGGCACGCACCACGTAGTAGGCGCTGGTTTCACCTTCTTCCGACACTGTGGAGCTGTCGACCACATTGCCCTGCGCATCCACCGCAAACAGTTTCAGCGTGAAGGCGGTGTCGTTGTCGCCCGGTACGTCCGGATCATTGCCGGTTTCGTCAGTGATGGTGGTGGTGACGGTGGCGTCGCTGTATTCCACCTTCTCGTACTTGCCCGCTTCGCTGAAGCTGCCGCCATTCAGACTGACCTTGAACTGCTCGCCGTTGTCCGCCAGCGCGTCGTTCACCGCCTTGGCGCTGAACACCTCGCCCACCGCAACGGTGGTCTTGCTCGCGCTGTAGTCAGCACTGCTGGTCGTGCCCAGGTTGCCAAAGCTCACGCTCACGTTGCCGGTCGGCTGGGTCGCCAGCACGTTACCGTTGGCATCCACGGCACGCACCACGTAGTAGGCGCTGGTTTCACCTTCTTCCGACACTGTGGAGCTGTCGACCACATTGCCCTGCGCATCCACCGCAAACAGTTTCAGCGTGAAGGCGGTGTCGTTGTCGCCCGGTACGTCCGGATCATTGCCGGTTTCGTCAGTGATGGTGGTGGTGACGGTGGCGTCGCTGTATTCCACCTTCTCGTACTTGCCCGCTTCGCTGAAGCTGCCGCCATTCAGACTGACCTTGAACTGCTCGCCGTTGTCCGCCAGCGCGTCGTTCACCGCCTTGGCGCTGAACACCTCGCCCACCGCAACGGTGGTCTTGCTCGCGCTGTAGTCAGCACTGCTGGTCGTGCCCAGGTTGCCAAAGCTCACGTTCACGTTGCCGGTCGGCTGGGTCGCCAGCACGTTACCGTTGGCATCCACGGCACGCACCACGTAGTAGGCGCTGGTTTCACCTTCTTCCGACACTGTGGAGCTGTCGACCACATTGCCCTGCGCATCCACCGCAAACAGTTTCAGCGTGAAGGCGGTGTCGTTGTCGCCCGGTACGTCCGGATCATTGCCGGTTTCGTCAGTGATGGTGGTGGTGACGGTGGCGTCGCTGTATTCCACCTTCTCGTACTTGCCCGCTTCGCTGAAGCTGCCGCCATTCAGACTGACCTTGAACTGCTCGCCGTTGTCCGCCAGCGCGTCGTTCACCGCCTTGGCGCTGAACACCTCGCCCACCGCAACGGTGGTCTTGCTCGCGCTGTAGTCAGCACTGCTGGTCGTGCCCAGGTTGCCAAAGCTCACGTTCACGTTGCCGGTCGGCTGGGTCGCCAGCACGTTACCGTTGGCATCCACGGCACGCACCACGTAGTAGGCGCTGGTTTCACCTTCTTCCGACACTGTGGAGCTGTCGACCACATTGCCCTGCGCATCCACCGCAAACAGTTTCAGCGTGAAGGCGGTGTCGTTGTCGCCCGGTACGTCCGGATCATTGCCGGTTTCGTCAGTGATGGTGGTGGTGACGGTGGCGTCGCTGTATTCCACCTTCTCGTACTTGCCCGCTTCGCTGAAGCTGCCGCCATTCAGACTGACCTTGAACTGCTCGCCGTTGTCCGCCAGCGCGTCGTTCACCGCCTTGGCGCTGAACACCTCGCCCACCGCAACGGTGGTCTTGCTCGCGCTGTAGTCAGCACTGCTGGTCGTGCCCAGGTTGCCAAAGCTCACGTTCACGTTGCCGGTCGGCTGGGTCGCCAGCACGTTACCGTTGGCATCCACGGCACGCACCACGTAGTAGGCGCTGGTTTCACCTTCTTCCGACACTGTGGAGCTGTCGACCACATTGCCCTGCGCATCCACCGCAAACAGTTTCAGCGTGAAGGCGGTGTCGTTGTCGCCCGGTACGTCCGGATCATTGCCGGTTTCGTCAGTGATGGTGGTGGTGACGGTGGCGTCGCTGTATTCCACCTTCTCGTACTTGCCCGCTTCGCTGAAGCTGCCGCCATTCAGACTGACCTTGAACTGCTCGCCGTTGTCCGCCAGCGCGTCGTTCACCGCCTTGGCGCTGAACACCTCGCCCACCGCAACGGTGGTCTTGCTCGCGCTGTAGTCAGCACTGCTGGTCGTGCCCAGGTTGCCAAAGCTCACGCTCACGTTGCCGGTCGGCTGGGTCGCCAGCACGTTACCGTTGGCATCCACGGCACGCACCACGTAGTAGGCGCTGGTTTCACCTTCTTCCGACACTGTGGAGCTGTCGACCACATTGCCCTGCGCATCCACCGCAAACAGTTTCAGCGTGAAGGCGGTGTCGTTGTCGCCCGGTACGTCCGGATCATTGCCGGTTTCGTCAGTGATGGTGGTGGTGACGGTGGCGTCGCTGTATTCCACCTTCTCGTACTTGCCCGCTTCGCTGAAGCTGCCGCCATTCAGACTGACCTTGAACTGCTCGCCGTTGTCCGCCAGCGCGTCGTTCACCGCCTTGGCGCTGAACACCTCGCCCACCGCAACGGTGGTCTTGCTCGCGCTGTAGTCAGCACTGCTGGTCGTGCCCAGGTTGCCAAAGCTCACGTTCACGTTGCCGGTCGGCTGGGTCGCCAGCACGTTACCGTTGGCATCCACGGCACGCACCACGTAGTAGGCGCTGGTTTCACCTTCTTCCGACACTGTGGAGCTGTCGACCACATTGCCCTGCGCATCCACCGCAAACAGTTTCAGCGTGAAGGCGGTGTCGTTGTCGCCCGGTACGTCCGGATCATTGCCGGTTTCGTCAGTGATGGTGGTGGTGACGGTGGCGTCGCTGTATTCCACCTTCTCGTACTTGCCCGCTTCGCTGAAGCTGCCGCCATTCAGACTGACCTTGAACTGCTCGCCGTTGTCCGCCAACGCGTCGTTCACCGCCTTGGCGCTGAACACCTCGCCCACCGCAACGGTGGTCTTGCTCGCGCTGTAGTCAGCACTGCTGGTCGTGCCCAGGTTGCCAAAGCTCACGTTCACGTTGCCGGTCGGCTGGGTCGCCAGCACGTTACCGTTGGCATCCACGGCACGCACCACGTAGTAGGCGCTGGTTTCACCTTCTTCCGACACTGTGGAGCTGTCGACCACATTGCCCTGCGCATCCACCGCAAACAGTTTCAGCGTGAAGGCGGTGTCGTTGTCGCCCGGTACGTCCGGATCATTGCCGGTTTCGTCAGTGATGGTGGTGGTGACGGTGGCGTCGCTGTATTCCACCTTCTCGTACTTGCCCGCTTCGCTGAAGCTGCCGCCATTCAGACTGACCTTGAACTGCTCGCCGTTGTCCGCCAACGCGTCGTTCACCGCCTTGGCGCTGAACACCTCGCCCACCGCAACGGTGGTCTTGCTCGCGCTGTAGTCAGCACTGCTGGTCGTGCCCAGGTTGCCAAAGCTCACGTTCACGTTGCCGGTCGGCTGGGTCGCCAGCACGTTACCGTTGGCATCCACGGCACGCACCACGTAGTAGGCGCTGGTTTCACCTTCTTCCGACACTGTGGAGCTGTCGACCACATTGCCCTGCGCATCCACCGCAAACAGTTTCAGCGTGAAGGCGGTGTCGTTGTCGCCCGGTACGTCCGGATCATTGCCGGTTTCGTCAGTGATGGTGGTGGTGACGGTGGCGTCGCTGTATTCCACCTTCTCGTACTTGCCCGCTTCGCTGAAGCTGCCGCCATTCAGACTGACCTTGAACTGCTCGCCGTTGTCCGCCAGCGCGTCGTTCACCGCCTTGGCGCTGAACACCTCGCCCACCGCAACGGTGGTCTTGCTCGCGCTGTAGTCAGCACTGCTGGTCGTGCCCAGGTTGCCAAAGCTCACGCTCACGTTGCCGGTCGGCTGGGTCGCCAGCACGTTACCGTTGGCATCCACGGCACGCACCACGTAGTAGGCGCTGGTTTCACCTTCTTCCGACACTGTGGAGCTGTCGACCACATTGCCCTGCGCATCCACCGCAAACAGTTTCAGCGTGAAGGCGGTGTCGTTGTCGCCCGGTACGTCCGGATCATTGCCGGTTTCGTCAGTGATGGTGGTGGTGACGGTGGCGTCGCTGTATTCCACCTTCTCGTACTTGCCCGCTTCGCTGAAGCTGCCGCCATTCAGACTGACCTTGAACTGCTCGCCGTTGTCCGCCAGCGCGTCGTTCACCGCCTTGGCGCTGAACACCTCGCCCACCGCAACGGTGGTCTTGCTCGCGCTGTAGTCAGCACTGCTGGTCGTGCCCAGGTTGCCAAAGCTCACGCTCACGTTGCCGGTCGGCTGGGTCGCCAGCACGTTACCGTTGGCATCCACGGCACGCACCACGTAGTAGGCGCTGGTTTCACCTTCTTCCGACACTGTGGAGCTGTCGACCACATTGCCCTGCGCATCCACCGCAAACAGTTTCAGCGTGAAGGCGGTGTCGTTGTCGCCCGGTACGTCCGGATCATTGCCGGTTTCGTCAGTGATGGTGGTGGTGACGGTGGCGTCGCTGTATTCCACCTTCTCGTACTTGCCCGCTTCGCTGAAGCTGCCGCCATTCAGACTGACCTTGAACTGCTCGCCGTTGTCCGCCAACGCGTCGTTCACCGCCTTGGCGCTGAACACCTCGCCCACCGCAACGGTGGTCTTGCTCGCGCTGTAGTCAGCACTGCTGGTCGTGCCCAGGTTGCCAAAGCTCACGCTCACGTTGCCGGTCGGCTGGGTCGCCAGCACGTTACCGTTGGCATCCACGGCACGCACCACGTAGTAGGCGCTGGTTTCACCTTCTTCCGACACTGTGGAGCTGTCGACCACATTGCCCTGCGCATCCACCGCAAACAGTTTCAGCGTGAAGGCGGTGTCGTTGTCGCCCGGTACGTCCGGATCATTGCCGGTTTCGTCAGTGATGGTGGTGGTGACGGTGGCGTCGCTGTATTCCACCTTCTCGTACTTGCCCGCTTCGCTGAAGCTGCCGCCATTCAGACTGACCTTGAACTGCTCGCCGTTGTCCGCCAGCGCGTCGTTCACCGCCTTGGCGCTGAACACCTCGCCCACCGCAACGGTGGTCTTGCTCGCGCTGTAGTCAGCACTGCTGGTCGTGCCCAGGTTGCCAAAGCTCACGCTCACGTTGCCGGTCGGCTGGGTCGCCAGCACGTTACCGTTGGCATCCACGGCACGCACCACGTAGTAGGCGCTGGTTTCACCTTCTTCCGACACTGTGGAGCTGTCGACCACATTGCCCTGCGCATCCACCGCAAACAGTTTCAGCGTGAAGGCGGTGTCGTTGTCGCCCGGTACGTCCGGATCATTGCCGGTTTCGTCAGTGATGGTGGTGGTGACGGTGGCGTCGCTGTATTCCACCTTCTCGTACTTGCCCGCTTCGCTGAAGCTGCCGCCATTCAGACTGACCTTGAACTGCTCGCCGTTGTCCGCCAGCGCGTCGTTCACCGCCTTGGCGCTGAACACCTCGCCCACCGCAACGGTGGTCTTGCTCGCGCTGTAGTCAGCACTGCTGGTCGTGCCCAGGTTGCCAAAGCTCACGTTCACGTTGCCGGTCGGCTGGGTCGCCAGCACGTTACCGTTGGCATCCACGGCACGCACCACGTAGTAGGCGCTGGTTTCACCTTCTTCCGACACTGTGGAGCTGTCGACCACATTGCCCTGCGCATCCACCGCAAACAGTTTCAGCGTGAAGGCGGTGTCGTTGTCGCCCGGTACGTCCGGATCATTGCCGGTTTCGTCAGTGATGGTGGTGGTGACGGTGGCGTCGCTGTATTCCACCTTCTCGTACTTGCCCGCTTCGCTGAAGCTGCCGCCATTCAGACTGACCTTGAACTGCTCGCCGTTGTCCGCCAGCGCGTCGTTCACCGCCTTGGCGCTGAACACCTCGCCCACCGCAACGGTGGTCTTGCTCGCGCTGTAGTCAGCACTGCTGGTCGTGCCCAGGTTGCCAAAGCTCACGCTCACGTTGCCGGTCGGCTGGGTCGCCAGCACGTTACCGTTGGCATCCACGGCACGCACCACGTAGTAGGCGCTGGTTTCACCTTCTTCCGACACTGTGGAGCTGTCGACCACATTGCCCTGCGCATCCACCGCAAACAGTTTCAGCGTGAAGGCGGTGTCGTTGTCGCCCGGTACGTCCGGATCATTGCCGGTTTCGTCAGTGATGGTGGTGGTGACGGTGGCGTCGCTGTATTCCACCTTCTCGTACTTGCCCGCTTCGCTGAAGCTGCCGCCATTCAGACTGACCTTGAACTGCTCGCCGTTGTCCGCCAACGCGTCGTTCACCGCCTTGGCGCTGAACACCTCGCCCACCGCAACGGTGGTCTTGCTCGCGCTGTAGTCAGCACTGCTGGTCGTGCCCAGGTTGCCAAAGCTCACGCTCACGTTGCCGGTCGGCTGGGTCGCCAGCACGTTACCGTTGGCATCCACGGCACGCACCACGTAGTAGGCGCTGGTTTCACCTTCTTCCGACACTGTGGAGCTGTCGACCACATTGCCCTGCGCATCCACCGCAAACAGTTTCAGCGTGAAGGCGGTGTCGTTGTCGCCCGGTACGTCCGGATCATTGCCGGTTTCGTCAGTGATGGTGGTGGTGACGGTGGCGTCGCTGTATTCCACCTTCTCGTACTTGCCCGCTTCGCTGAAGCTGCCGCCATTCAGACTGACCTTGAACTGCTCGCCGTTGTCCGCCAACGCGTCGTTCACCGCCTTGGCGCTGAACACCTCGCCCACCGCAACGGTGGTCTTGCTCGCGCTGTAGTCAGCACTGCTGGTCGTGCCCAGGTTGCCAAAGCTCACGCTCACGTTGCCGGTCGGCTGGGTCGCCAGCACGTTACCGTTGGCATCCACGGCACGCACCACGTAGTAGGCGCTGGTTTCACCTTCTTCCGACACTGTGGAGCTGTCGACCACATTGCCCTGCGCATCCACCGCAAACAGTTTCAGCGTGAAGGCGGTGTCGTTGTCGCCCGGTACGTCCGGATCATTGCCGGTTTCGTCAGTGATGGTGGTGGTGACGGTGGCGTCGCTGTATTCCACCTTCTCGTACTTGCCCGCTTCGCTGAAGCTGCCGCCATTCAGACTGACCTTGAACTGCTCGCCGTTGTCCGCCAGCGCGTCGTTCACCGCCTTGGCGCTGAACACCTCGCCCACCGCAACGGTGGTCTTGCTCGCGCTGTAGTCAGCACTGCTGGTCGTGCCCAGGTTGCCAAAGCTCACGTTCACGTTGCCGGTCGGCTGGGTCGCCAGCACGTTACCGTTGGCATCCACGGCACGCACCACGTAGTAGGCGCTGGTTTCACCTTCTTCCGACACTGTGGAGCTGTCGACCACATTGCCCTGCGCATCCACCGCAAACAGTTTCAGCGTGAAGGCGGTGTCGTTGTCGCCCGGTACGTCCGGATCATTGCCGGTTTCGTCAGTGATGGTGGTGGTGACGGTGGCGTCGCTGTATTCCACCTTCTCGTACTTGCCCGCTTCGCTGAAGCTGCCGCCATTCAGACTGACCTTGAACTGCTCGCCGTTGTCCGCCAACGCGTCGTTCACCGCCTTGGCGCTGAACACCTCGCCCACCGCAACGGTGGTCTTGCTCGCGCTGTAGTCAGCACTGCTGGTCGTGCCCAGGTTGCCAAAGCTCACGCTCACGTTGCCGGTCGGCTGGGTCGCCAGCACGTTACCGTTGGCATCCACGGCACGCACCACGTAGTAGGCGCTGGTTTCACCTTCTTCCGACACTGTGGAGCTGTCGACCACATTGCCCTGCGCATCCACCGCAAACAGTTTCAGCGTGAAGGCGGTGTCGTTGTCGCCCGGTACGTCCGGATCATTGCCGGTTTCGTCAGTGATGGTGGTGGTGACGGTGGCGTCGCTGTATTCCACCTTCTCGTACTTGCCCGCTTCGCTGAAGCTGCCGCCATTCAGACTGACCTTGAACTGCTCGCCGTTGTCCGCCAGCGCGTCGTTCACCGCCTTGGCGCTGAACACCTCGCCCACCGCAACGGTGGTCTTGCTCGCGCTGTAGTCAGCACTGCTGGTCGTGCCCAGGTTGCCAAAGCTCACGTTCACGTTGCCGGTCGGCTGGGTCGCCAGCACGTTACCGTTGGCATCCACGGCACGCACCACGTAGTAGGCGCTGGTTTCACCTTCTTCCGACACTGTGGAGCTGTCGACCACATTGCCCTGCGCATCCACCGCAAACAGTTTCAGCGTGAAGGCGGTGTCGTTGTCGCCCGGTACGTCCGGATCATTGCCGGTTTCGTCAGTGATGGTGGTGGTGACGGTGGCGTCGCTGTATTCCACCTTCTCGTACTTGCCCGCTTCGCTGAAGCTGCCGCCATTCAGACTGACCTTGAACTGCTCGCCGTTGTCCGCCAGCGCGTCGTTCACCGCCTTGGCGCTGAACACCTCGCCCACCGCAACGGTGGTCTTGCTCGCGCTGTAGTCAGCACTGCTGGTCGTGCCCAGGTTGCCAAAGCTCACGTTCACGTTGCCGGTCGGCTGGGTCGCCAGCACGTTACCGTTGGCATCCACGGCACGCACCACGTAGTAGGCGCTGGTTTCACCTTCTTCCGACACTGTGGAGCTGTCGACCACATTGCCCTGCGCATCCACCGCAAACAGTTTCAGCGTGAAGGCGGTGTCGTTGTCATCTACCACTGTATTGGTGATAGTGCCAGTGCTAACCAAATTCTCGTAATTGCCACCACTGGTCTTGTCGATAGTGACGCTCAGTGACTCTTCACCTTGCTGATAAATGTCATCACCACGAACCGGTACCAGCTCACTGTTGGCACTGCTGCTGCCCACCGGAATGGTGATCACCACCCCGTTGGAGAGGGTCACGGTCAGCGGGCTGCCGGTCACCGGGTTGCTGACGCTGGCGGTGTAGACAATGCTGCCGCCCTCGGTCACGGTCTGGCCGTTGGTTGCCGAGCTCAGGGTCACGGTGGTAGTGTCGACAGTGTCGACCACCTCGGTGGTCACCTTGCTGCTGGTGTCCAGCTGCTCGTAGTTGCCACCGCTGCTGCCGGTGATGCTCACCGTCAGGCTGCTGCCATCGTTGTAAACGTCGTCACTCGGGGCATCAATCGTCACGCTGCCGTTCAGCTCGCCCGCCTTGATGGTGATGCTGGCGCCGTTGGACAGGGTCAGCACCAGATCGCTTTGCGGGGCGTTATTGACGCTGACGCTGTAGGTGATTTGGCCACCTTCGTTGACTTGCGCCGGAGCGCCTAGGGTCACGGTGGTGGTGTCGACAGTGTCGTTAATCTGGGTAGTCGTTGAAGGTCCAGTGATAATCTGGTTGAAACCACCACCCTGAGTACCGGTAATCGAAACGGTGATCGTTGACGGATCGACATAAGGGCTGTCTACTGGAGCAGCAACAGTGACTGAACCGGAACTCTGGCCGACGGGAATGGTGATCACTGCACCATTTGACAGCTGAATAACCAAGTCAGAACCAAAAACAGGTTCATCTACTGTCGCAGTAAAGGTGATAAACCCACCTTCATTCACCTCTGCATCTGCACTCAAGACAAGGTTGGCGGAAGTAAGAAGAGGATCATCTTCACCAACGGCTTCAAGCGGTGGCTCACCATTGGTGTTGTAGGTGGTATCGAAGGTGGCTTCGGCAATAGTTGCGGAACCGGTACGGTCGATGGTGACAAAACCGCCGTTGCCACTGGCACCGGCAACGCCCCCAATACCGCCACCACCGGCAGCAGGTGCACCGCCTGCGGCAGAGGCTTCAAAGGCCTGGGTCGGGTCCGCGCCGCCCAAAATGGCCTGTTGTAGGGCACTGATATCATCAGGAGTACCTGCAGCGCCGTTTTGCGCCAACTGGGGAGCATCTCCCTCTTCGGCAGGCTCACTCTGTTCGCTGGCTGGTTGCACAGTGAACGACTGTCCGCCGCCCATGAAACTGGCGCCATCCGGCGACATGATTACCGCCCCTTTCGGCAGCACATCACCTTCAGCCAACAGCTTCCGGCTGCCATCGGCAGCAACCAGATAAATTTGTCCTTTGAGTTGGGTTACGGTTACGCCCTGTTCCAAGGTAACGGCATTGGTAATCATGTTCTCTCCTGAATCCTGATTTGAATGCAATAAGCCACAGCCTACTTTGCAGACTGAGGGAAAAAATAACCAGCTCGAAAATTCGAAAGGATAGACCGATTTGAGGCTGAACTGTTCAGCCAGACAGAAGTGTATAAAACGAGGTTGCGATAATGGTAAAAACCAAAATTATCAATAAATTACAGAATAATGACAGGAGCATGACAAAGCATGCTCCGGCAGGATTAACTCTAGGCGCCAGCCCAGAGGATGATGGCCAGCAGTTGCGGCGAGATGATCCGCAGGAACATCACCAGCGGGTAGACAGTGGCGTATGAGAGCGCACTGGCGCCACTGGTCGGGTGCATGGCGTTGGCAAAGGCCAGCGCGGGAGGGTCTGTCATGGAGCCGGCCAGCAAGCCGCACAGGGTCAGATAGTTCATCTTGCCGTAGAGGCGCGCCAGCACACCGACCACCAGCAGCGGGATCAGGGTAATCGCCATGCCGTAGAGCATCCAGGCCGGGCCATCACCGTTGATCAGGGTGTCGACAAAACCGGCACCGGACTTGAATCCGACCACCGCCAGAAAAAGTACAATGCCGATCTCCCGCAGCGCCAGGTTGGCACTGGGGGGCATGAACCAGTAGAGCTTGCCGATGCTGCCGATCCGCGACAGGATCAGTGCCACCACCAGCGGCCCACCCGCCAGACCCAATTTGAGAGCGGCCGGGAAACCGGGCAGATAGAAGGGGATAGAGCCGAGCAATACGCCAAGGCCAATCCCGATAAATACCGGCAACATCTGCACCTGCTGCAGTTTTTGCTGCACGTTGCCGACCACATTGGTCACCGCTTCGATGGCATCGAGGCGCCCCACCAGGTTGAGAATATCGCCAAACTGCAGGCTGGTCTGACTCGTCGGCACCAGTTCGATGCCAGCCCGGTTGAGACGGGAGATCACCACGTCATAGCGCTGTTTAATGTCAAGATCGCGGATCTTCTTGCCAAGAACCTGTTCGTTGGTCACCACTACCCGCTCGACGCGCAGATCGGTGCCCCGGGTCGAGAGCGAGGTCTCCACCTCCTCCCCCAGCACCAGCAACACCTTGTGCAGCGCATGACGCTCACCGACCAGGTGCAGCAGGTCGCCCAGTTCGATACGGGATTCCGGCCGTGGCACCATCAGTTCGTCGCCCCGTTTGAGCCGTGAACAGATGACATCAGACTCGTCGAGACTCGGGATCTCGCTCAGCATCAGGCCGTGCATGTTGGGGTTGCGCACCGCGATGTTGATGGTCTGCAAGCTCTCCTTGGTTTTACCGGTTTGTAGCTCGAACTGGGCGGCTTCATCGTCGATCTTGATGCGAAAGAAGACCCTGACCAGCCACATGGTGAGCAAAATGCCACAGATACCAAACGGATAGGCAACCGCATACCCCATCCCCATCAGGCCGGTAGAACCGGGCGCGGCGCCCAGCTCGGCCAGGATCTGCTGGCCCGCACCGAGGGATGGCGTATTGGTGACGGCACCGGAGAAGACCCCCAGAATGACCGGCAACGGCACATCGAAAAATTGATGCAAGCCAGCGGCCACCACGCAGCCAAGGATGACCAGCAAGGCGGCAAAGGCGTTGAGTTTGAGACCCGAACTGCGCAATGACGAGAAGAAACCCGGCCCGACCTGGATGCCGATGGTATAGACAAACAGGATCAGGCCAAATTCTTGAATAAAGTGAAGCGTTTGTGCATCCAGCGCGAGATCGGAGGCACCTGCAAAGTGACCCACAATGATGCCGCCGAACAGCACCCCCCCTATTCCTAACCCAACGCCATAGACTCGCCAGTTTCCCAGCCAGAGTCCTAGCACTGCCACCAGCGACAACATGCTGATGGAAAGCGCGATTTCACTCATTTCGTGCATCCTTTGCGAATTGAACTGGCCCTAGCTTGTCAGCAAACGCTGATGCCAACTGTGTGATACCGCACGAATTTATCCTTTTACGCGCTAAAAATACCAATTAAGGGCTAGTTGCAAGACGTTAGGCGACGTAGCCGTAAATGGCCATAAAGTGACAAACGCTGCCACCCAGCACAAAGAGATGCCAGATGGCGTGGTTATAGGGGATCTGCTTGGCCACATAGAAGATGACCCCGAGGCTGTAGATAAGGCCGCCAAGCCCGAGCAGCAGCAGCCCCTCACCGGCCAGATGGATATAGAGCTGGTAGATGACCACCAGCGATAGCCAACCCAGCATCAGGTAGGTAAAGAGCGACAACTTCTTGAAGCGGTTGATAAACACCAGCTTGAACACCACGCCAGCCAGCGCCAGGGCCCAGATCACCACCATCAACCCTTTCGCCAGCGGCGTGTCGAGCGCCACCAGCAGAAAGGGGGTATAAGTACCGGCGATCAGCAGATAGATGGCACAGTGATCAAACACCTTGCACCAGCGTCTGGCCCGCCCTTCCGCCATGCTGTGGTAAAGGGTCGAGGCGAGATAGAGCAGCACCAGACTGCCACCATAAAGGCTGTAACTCACCAGCGCCTGCGTGCCCTGCCCCCATCCCTTGATGAGCAACAGCACCAACCCGACAATCCCCAGCAACAATCCCGCACCGTGGCTCAGCCGGTTTGCCAGCTCCTCCCGGGGGGAGTAATCCATCACACCACTCATAACATCGACTCCACAATAACTGTGGCTCACTCTACCCAGCGCCATTTCGGAGTACAAGTGTTCGCTTAAAAAATGGAGTGGCTGTCACCTGCCAACCTTTGGTGTATGCTCTGCCGCCGATGCCCGAGACAAGCGGCATAGACACCTACCCCGGTGAACTGGTCTGGAGAACCTGATGAAGTTGACTGAGCTGTTTGCACAAGCGGATCCCGCCTTTGGCGAGGCGATGAACACCTTGCTGGAGAGCTTCCACCACTCCGACGACAGTCAGGCCCCCTATCAGCGCGACCTGTTCACCCACCAGCTCGATCAATCCCGCATGCCAGCAGTCGGCCAACCTATCGAGGAGTATCTGGCGCGGCTGGCTACTCTGGTACCCGGCGCCTCGCACCTCACCTCGCCACGCTACATGGGCCATATGACGGCGCCACTGCCAGCCTATACCGCCGAGCTGTCGCGCCTGCTGGTGATGCTGAACCAGAATCCGATGAAGATGGAGTCCTCCCGCCTGCTCAGCTTTCTGGAGCGGGAGGTGCTGGCCAAGCTGCACCGCCTCATCTATGGCAGGGACGATGCCTTCTACGGCGAGCAGATGCATGCCAAGGATGCCGCCCTCGGCGTCATGACCAGCGGTGGCACCATCGCCAACGTCACCGCCCTCTGGCTGGCCCGCAACAGCGCCTGTGGCGACAACCTGTTCGCCCTCTTTGAGCAGGGCTATCGCGGCGCCGTCATTCTGGGTTCCCGGCTGATGCACTACTCCTTCGACAAGGGGATGGATCTGCTGGGACTGGGCGCTCGCAGCGTCGGGCGCCTTGAGACCGACGAGCAGAACCGGCTCAGTCTGGCTGCGCTGGAGCAGGCGCTGATCCAGTGCAAAGAGCAGAAATTGAAAGTGCTGGCGCTGGTCGGCGTGGCTGGCAGTACCGACTTTGGCTCCATCGACCCCCTGCCTGAGCTGGCCGCCATAGCCGAGCGCGAGCAGATCCACTTCCACGTGGATGCAGCCTGGGGCGGCCCGACCCTCTTCTCCCCCCGCTATCAAGGTCTGCTGGCCGGAATAGAGCACGCCGACACCGTCACCCTCGATGGCCACAAACAGCTGCTGGTGCCGCTCGGTACCGGCATGCTGCTCTGCCGCCAGCCCGACCTGATGATGGCGGTCAAGCGAGAGGCGCCCTACGCCATTCGCGCCACCTCGTTCGATCAGGGTCGCTTTACCCTGGAGGGCACCCGCCCGGCCAATGCCCTCTATCTGGATGCCGCCTTCCAACTCTTCGGCCAGCAAGGCTATGCTGAGCTTATCGAAGCCAACTACGACCGGGCGCGACTGATGGCCGAGCTCATCACCAGCAATCCCGCCTTCGAGCTGATGTCGGCACCGGTGATGAACCTGCTCTCCTACCGCTGCATCCCGCCCCATCTGCAGGGCAAAGCACTGGACGAAGCGGCCAACGCGCAGATCAACGACTTCAACGTGGCACTGCAAAAAGCCCAGCGGGCCGAGGGGCACAGCTTTGTCTCCCGCACCCAGCGGGCGGTGGTGCGCTACGGTGCCCAGCCGCTTACCCTGCTGCGCGCCGTGCTGCTCAACCCTCTGATTGAAGAGCGCCATATCCGCGACCTGCTGGCCGATCAGCAGCGACTGGGGATCTCGATTGCACGCCAACTGTTTGGCGACAGCGCGGAACCGGCGTAAAAATGAGCGGTCTTATTCATTTGCCGTTGTCCGCCATGCAGGTAGACTGGGCGAAATTTGCAGGCCATTTTTGAGGACTAGGCGCCAACAATGAAGCAATTTATTGAATTTATTCCACTTATCGTTTTCTTCGCGGTCTACAAGTTCTACGACATCTACATGGCTACCGGCGCACTGGTGGTGGTCACCGGTCTGCAGCTCGCCTATAGCTGGATCCGCTATCGCAAGGTCGAGAAGATGCAGCTCTTTACCTTCCTGCTGGTCGGCTTCTTCGGTGGCCTCACCGTCTTCTTCCACGATGACACCTTCATCAAGTGGAAAGTGACCGTCATCAACGTGCTGTTCGCACTGGGTCTGCTTATCAGCCGCTACGGCTTTGGCAAGAATCTGATCAAACAGATGCTCGCCAAGGAGCTGCAAGCACCCGATAAGGTCTGGGACACAGTCAATCTCGGCTGGGTCGGCTTCTTTACCGTCTGTGGCCTGCTCAACCTCTATGTGGCGTTCAACCTGCCGCAGGAGATGTGGGTCAACTTCAAGGTGTTCGGCCTGCTGGGGATGACGCTGGTCTTTACCCTGCTGAGCGGCGTCTATCTCTATCGCCACATCCCTGCCGAGCAGTTGTCCCAGCAAAAAGACGAACCCAAAGAATAACCCTCATCAGAAAAGGATCCTCTCATGTGGTATCTCATCTACTCCGAAGATGTCCCCGATAGCCTGCCACTGCGCAAGCAAGTTCGCCCTGCCCATCTGGCTCGCCTGCAAGCGCTGCAGGATGAGGGTCGCCTGCTGACCGCCGGTCCCAACCCGGCTATCGACGCCGAGGATCCGGCCGATGCAGGCTTTACCGGCAGCACCGTCATCGCCGAGTTTGCCTCGCTGGCGGACGCCAAAGCCTGGGCTGATGCCGACCCTTATGTGACCGCCGGTGTTTACGCCAAGGTCACCATCAAGCCGTTCAAAAAGGTCTTCTGACCACAAAGCGAATAGCGAAATAAAAAAGGCCGGACTGGAAGTTCATTCCAGTCCGGCCTTTTTGCATCCCGACATCAGGCTTACGCCCTGGCGACAAACCAGGGGTTGAGAATATCGGACTTGTTGTAGACAAGGGACGAGCCATCGAGTTGGGTGACGCTGCCACCGGCCCCCTCCAGCACCGCCTGCGCAGCGCCGGTGTCCCACTCGCAAGTAGGAGCAAGGCGCGGATAGAGCTCGGCGCCCCCCTCGGCAATGATGCAGAACTTGAGGGAGCTGCCCATCGAGACCAGCTCGATCTCGCCAAAAGGAGCCAAGAAATCGAGGGTCTCCTGCGACAGGTGGTTGCGACTGCCCACCACTCGCCACGCCTCGCCTTCACGATGAGGCCGGGTCTGGATAGGCTCGCGCTTGCCATCGGCGATGCGCCAGGCACCGAGACCCTTTCCGCCATACCAGAGCTTGTCCAGCACAGGGGCATAGACCAGCCCCCAACGCGGCGCCCCCCCTTCAATCAGCGCGATATTGACGGTGAACTCGCCGTTGCGCGAGACAAACTCCTTGGTGCCGTCGAGGGGATCCACCAGCCAGTAGCGGGACCAGCCGTGGCGCGCCGCCATCACCTCGGACCCAGACTCCTCCGACAATACGGGAATATCCGGAGTCAGCCGTGCCAACCCCAGAACGATCACCTCATGAGCCCCCTTGTCGGCCGCCGTGAGCGGGCTCTCGTCGCTCTTGTACTCCACCGCGAAGGGCTGGCTGTAGATGGCCATGATGGCCGCTCCCGCCGCGCGAGCGACAGGTTCAAGTTCGGTGATATCGGGGTAGTACAGGGGGTGATCCATAACAATCTCGTCCAACTCACAGGGTCAACCAGTGTAACCCTTTTGACATCAACTGCTTATAGCCGATTGTGCTGGGTTATTACAGCTCGGTGGCCGCCAGCCCATTGCCCTCACTTGAACAACACCTGAAATAACAAAGGACGCCGTGGCGTCCCTTGTTATTTCTAGCGACCGGTCTCAGGCCGCGGGCCTATTTTGCAACTCAGATCCCCTGACGAGCTTCCTGCATCAACAGGCGCATATCGCTTACGGCCTTGGCCAGACCATCGAAGGCGGCGCGGCCGATGATGGCGTGGCCGATGTTGAGCTCATAGAGCTCGGGGATGGCGGCGATGGCCTTGACGTTGTGGTAGTGCAGGCCGTGACCGGCATTGACCTTCAAGCCCTTGCCAGCGGCATAGGAGGCGCCGGCGGCGATACGCTTGAACTCAGCGTTGCGCTCAGCATCGGTGGTGGCATCGGCGTAACGGCCGGTATGGATCTCGATAAAGGGGGCGCCACTCTCGGCAGCTGCATCGATCTGGATTGGGTCGGCATCGATAAAGAGGGAAACCTGGGCCCCCACAGCGGAGAGACGGGCAACAGCGTCAGTCACCTTGTCCAGCTGACCGGCCACGTCCAGACCGCCTTCGGTGGTCACCTCGGTGCGCTTCTCCGGCACCAGACAGACGAAATGGGGCTTGATGCGGCAGGCGATACCGATCATCTCTTCGGTCACCGCCATTTCCAGATTCATTCTGGTCTGGATAGTCTGGCGCAGGATCTCCACGTCGCGGTCGGTGATGTGGCGACGATCTTCACGCAGATGCACGGTAATGCCATCGGCCCCTGCCTGTTCGGCCACGAAGGCGGCCTGTACCGGATCCGGATACTGGGTGCCACGGGCGTTGCGCAGAGTCGCGATATGGTCGATGTTCACACCCAGATAGATTTCACTCATTGAGAACTCCTTGAAAGGCTTCATCTGTTGACTGCGCGGTCAGCGAATCACACCGCGCCAATGTCCGTATGTCTGTAATCTGTGTCAGCCTTGCATACTGGCTTTGCGTTTTAAAAACAGCTCCCGGCTCTTTAGCTGGCGCTTGCCCAGATAGGGTTGCAGTGCCAATCGGCTGAAACGTTTGGCCGCCTGCAGCAAGGGAGGGGTATCGAAACGTCCCTCGGCAAAGGCGAGCAGGTGGGCACCGAGAAACAGGGTACGGGGATCCGGCGCCCGCTCGCAAGCAACAAAGCCCAATTCACGCTCGAAGCCATAGAGTAGGGTCGGCTCGATAGGCGACTCGTCGTCCGCCGTGTATTCGAAATCCACCGCATAGCCGAGCGCCTGCAACAGCAGGAACTCGAAGCGACGCAGCGGCAGCTCCGGCGTCTCGCCATCGGCCAGCGCCATGATGGCTCGGGCATAGGCATCAAACACTTCGGGGAAGGGGGTGTGCGCTTCCAGCAGGTAGTAGACCAGCTCGTTGAGATAGAGGCCGTAGAAGAGGCGATCGCCGCCGAGACGCAGGGAGTGATCCGGGCATTCGACCTGGGTGAGGTTCTTGAGATCGCCCTTGCCGCGCCAGGCGATGGTGAGCAGGGTAAAGGGTTGCAACAGCCCCTTGAGAGGGGAACGTGGCCCGCGAGAACCGCGAGCCACCAGAGTAAATCGGCCACTATCCTGGGTGAAGACCTCGACCAGCTGGCTGGTCTCCCGATAGGGCCGACTGTGGATGACGAAAGCCGGGGTCAGCAATCAGTCGTCGCCATACCCGAGGCTGCGCAGGGCGCGCTCATCATCAGCCCAGCCCGACTTGACCTTGACCCACAGCTCCAGGTGCACCTTGTTCTGGAACAGACGTTCCATGTCGAGGCGCGCCTCGGTGCCTATGGTCTTGATCTTCTCACCCTTGTTGCCGATAACCATCTTCTTCTGGCCATCGCGCTCGACCAGAATGAGGCCGTGGATGTGATAGAGGCCGTTCTCTTCCACCTTGAAGCGCTCGATCTCCACCGTCACCGAGTAGGGCAACTCCTCACCGGTGAAGCGCATCAGCTTCTCGCGGATGATTTCGGAGGCCATAAAGCGGGAGGAGCGGTCAGTCACGTAATCTTCCGGGAAGAAATGGACGTTTTCCGGCAGCAGATCCTTGGCCCACTCGCGGATCTTCTCCACGTTGGTGCCCTTTTCGGCACTGATGGGCAGAATATGGGCGAAGTTCATCTGTTGGCCCAGCCACTCGAGGTGGGGCAGCAGATCTTCTTTCTCTTTGACGTTGTCGATCTTGTTGACCGCCAGCACCACCGGGCACTTGAGATTGCGCAGCTTGCCCAGCACCATCTCGTCATCTTTGGTCCAGTGGGTACCGTCGACCATGAACACCACCATGGCCACATCACCCAGCGAACTGGTGGCGGCACGGTTCATCAGGCGGTTGATGGCCCGTTTCTCTTCAATGTGCAGACCCGGGGTATCTACATAGATGGTCTGGTAGTTATCCTCGGTGTCGATCCCCAAAATCCGGTGACGGGTGGTCTGGGGTTTCTTCGAGGTAATGCTGACCTTCTGGCCAAGCAGCTTGTTGAGCAGGGTGGACTTGCCCACGTTCGGGCGGCCCACGATGGCGACAAAGCCGCAGTAGGTAGTATCTGTCATGACAGTTTTTCCAATGCTTGCTGCGCCGCGGCCTGTTCGGCCTTGCGACGGCTGGTGCCGACCCCGACGAGGGGACCATCCAGACCTTCCACGTCACACTGGACGGTGAACTCCTGGTTGTGGGCCTCGCCCTTGACGTTGGTCACAGTGTAGGTCGGCAGGGATTTGCGGCTTCCCTGCAAAATTTCTTGCAGACGGGTCTTGGGATCTTTCTGCTCGATGCCCGGCTTGATCTCTTCCAGGCGGCTGGCGTACCAGCTCAGCAGCAGTGTCCGCACCGTCTCAAGATTGGTATCCAGATAGACGGCACCGATCACCGCCTCGACCGTATCGGCCAGAATGGATTCGCGGCGAAAACCGCCGCTCTTGAGTTCGCCGGGGCCGAGGATCAGGTGATCCCCGAGGTCGAACTCCCGGCCCAGTTCCGCCAGGGTCTTCTCGCGCACCAGGGTGGCGCGCATCCGGCTGAGATCCCCTTCCGCCGCTTGCGGGAAGCGGTGGAAGAGATCGTCGGCAATCACCAGACTCAAAATGGAGTCACCCAGAAATTCCAGTCGCTCATTGTGACGGGAACCGGCGCTGCGGTGAGTCAGCGCCCGGGTCAGCAGTTCCAGATCCGCAAAGACATGCCCGAGACGGGACTGCAGTCTGTTCATCTTGATATTCATTTACTTGATTCCGCCAATGCGGTTGAAGCGCACACCTGTCGGTACCCAACTTGGCAGCAGGGAGCCTTCTTCGCGCTCGAATTCAAAACTTATCCAGATAGCGACCGCCTTGCCGACCAGATTCTGCTCGGGCACAAAGCCCCAGAATCTGCTGTCGGTGCTGTTGTCGCGGTTGTCGCCCATCACGAAATACTGGCCTTCCGGTACCACCCACTCATCGGGGTAGGTGCCAGGCTGGCGATAGTAACGGCCAACCATGTCGGGCATCAGCGGATTGCGCAGGGTCTCGTGGGAGACATCGCCCAACTGCTCGGTATAGCGATCAAGGGGGATCCCCATCTGGGTAAATTCGCCTCTTTGTTCAAACTTGACGTCGAGCTTCTTGAAGCCCGGACACGTTTTCCCTTCCTGCTCTTCGCACTTGGGCCGGATCATCAGCTCCTTGTTGCGATAGATGACCCGATCACCCGGCATGCCGACCACCCGCTTGATGTAGTCAACGCGCGGTTCAAGGGGATACTTGAACACCACCACGTCGCCACGCTTGGGCTCGCCAGTCTCGAGGAACTTGGTGTTGGTCACCGGGTCCCGCAGACCGTAGGCAAATTTTTCCACCAGGATGAAGTCGCCCACCAGCAGGGTGGGCATCATGGAACCTGACGGGATCTGGAACGGTTCAAAAATGAACGAACGCAGGATCAGCACAAAGGTGATGACCGGGAAGACCCCGGCGGTCTGCTCAATCCAGACCGGCACGGGGGCCACCTTGGCCAGGGTCTTCTCATCCAGGTGGGCACCGCCATGGGCACGAGCCACGGCAATCTTGGCGGCGCGCTGCTTGGACCAAATCATCTTGTCCAGACACCAGATAACACCGGTGATCGCGCAGACCACCACCAGGATCAGGGAAAACGTGCTTGCCATCTATTAATCCTTTCCGACGTGGAGAATCGCGAGGAAGGCTTCCTGCGGCACGTCGACACGGCCGAGGGACTTCATCCGCTTCTTACCTTCTTTCTGCTTGTTCAGCAGTTTCTTCTTACGACTCACGTCACCACCGTAACACTTGGCGGTTACGTCTTTACGCAGAGCCTTGACGGTGCTGCGAGCGATGATCTGGTTGCCGATGGCCGCCTGAATCGCGATATCGAACATCTGGCGCGGGATCAGCTCGCGCATCTTCTCCACCACCTGACGACCGCGATACTGGGCGTTGTCCTTGTGGGTGATGATGGCCAGGGCATCGACGCGCTCACCGTTGATCATGATATCCAGACGGACCATGTCGGAGGTTTCGAAACGCTTGAAGCCATAGTCCAGCGAGGCGTAACCACGACTGGTGGATTTCAGACGGTCGAAGAAGTCGAGCACCACTTCCGCCATCGGGATTTCATAGGTCAGCGCCACCTGCTTGCCGTGGTAGACCATGTTGGTCTGCACGCCACGCTTCTCGATACAGAGGGTGATCACGTTGCCCATGTACTCCTGCGGCAGCAGGATATGACACTCGGCGATCGGCTCGCGCATCTCCTTGATGCTGGTGATGGCGGGCATCTGGGCCGGGCTGTCGATATGGATGGTGGAGCCGTCGGTCAGCTCGATCTCGTACACTACGGTCGGCGCCGTGGTGATCAGATCCAGATCGTATTCACGCTCCAGACGCTCCTGAATGATCTCCATGTGCAGCATGCCGAGGAAGCCACAACGGAAGCCGAAGCCCAGCGCAGTAGAGCTCTCAGGTTCGAAGAACAGGGAGGCATCGTTCAGGGAGAGCTTGTCGAGGGCGTCACGGAACGACTCGTAGTCATCGCTGGAGATAGGGAACAGACCCGCATAAACCTGCGGCTTCACCTTCTTGAAGCCAGCCAGCGCCTTGTCGGCACCGTTCTTGGCCTGAGTCAGGGTATCGCCCACCGGCGCGCCGTGGATGTCCTTGATACCGCAGACAACCCAACCTACCTCGCCACAGCCCAGACCCTGGGTATCCACCTGCTTGGGCGTGAAGATACCGATACGATCGACACCCCACACCTGACCGGTGCTCATCACCTTGATCTTGTCGTTCTTCTTCAGGGAACCGTTCTTGATCCGCACCAAAGAGACAACGCCCAGATAGGAGTCGAACCAGGAGTCGATGATCAGCGCCTGCAGCGGGGCATCCGGATCACCTTCCGGTGCCGGGATCTTGGCGACGATCTCTTCCAGCACCAGATCAACACCCAAGCCGGTCTTGGCGGAGCAGCGCACCGCATCGACCGCGTCGATACCGACGATGTCTTCGATCTCCTCGGCAACCCGCTCGGGCTCTGCGGCTGGCAGGTCAATCTTGTTCAGCACCGGCACCACTTCCAAATCCATTTCCATGGCGGTATAGCAGTTGGCCAGAGTCTGTGCCTCAACCCCCTGGCCGGCATCCACCACCAGCAGCGCCCCTTCACAGGCCGCCAAAGAGCGGGAGACCTCGTAGGAGAAATCCACGTGGCCCGGGGTGTCAATAAAGTTCAGCTGGTAGGTGTTACCGTCTTGTGCCTGGTAGTTCAGGGTCACACTCTGTGCTTTGATGGTAATGCCGCGCTCGCGCTCCAAATCCATGGAGTCAAGCACCTGAGCCTGCATCTCGCGGTCGGACAAGCCACCGCAAGTCTGGATCAGACGGTCCGACAGGGTCGATTTACCGTGGTCGATGTGCGCAATAATCGAAAAGTTACGAATGTGTTTCATCGAGCAAGAGTCACTCAAAATTAGTTAAGGTCAGTTATGGAGGCGCGATTTTACTGGATAACCCGGCTGACGGCCATTCTTTAGTCGCCGGCGCCAGTGAAATAGCGCCTGTTCAGTCAGGGGAGGATGCGGACAGGGACCACGACGCCGAGCATCTGCGGGCCGTAGCGCCCCTGATCCAGGCGGTTGGAAAAGTAACGAACCAGTAAAAAGCCCAGCACGCCCCCCAGCAGGCAGCAGAGAATGGTAATTCCCTCCCCGCCCGAGAGCAGCGGTGCCAGCCAGAGCTGCCCCAGCAAGGCGCCGGCCAACAGACAGAAAAGCGGCAGCACATAGACCAGCGCCGCCCCGCGCAGCAGACTCTCTTGCGGGATACCGAGCCTAACTTGCTGGCCAACCCGCACCTCGGCGGTCAGCCTGACTCGCAAGCGGGGAGCTTTCAGGGGAAACGCCTTGGCCACGGTGCCGGTACCGCAGTTGGATTGCTGCTGACAACCACTGCAGGCGGAGCGACGCTCACATTCCACCCAGGCATGGTCACCCTCAATGGCCACCACAGTCGCCAGCTCTTCACTCATCTCATTCACGGCAACACCTCGGGTTCACTTAATCAGGGGATCTGACCACGACTCGCCACGCTCGGCAAGCGGGGAACACCCCCGCATCCCCCGTTACTGCACCGCTTCGTTGCGGGCCAGCGGCTGGACCGACTCGGCGATGCGCTTGGCGGTTTCGGCAGGCACCTCGCCGACCACGGTGATCTCGACCCCCACCTCGTTGACATAGCTCACCAGCGAGGTCGCCCCCTGGCGGATCAGCTGCTGGCGCACCGCCTGCTTGGGATCGACCCGGGAGACGTAGACCGAGAGATCCACCAGCCCGTCGGAGAGCATCATGTAGTCCACCGGCATACTGGTGGTCACCAGCTGGTGCCGGTCTTGCGACAGCACCTTGAAGCCATCGGGCAGCCAGGTGATTTGCCAGTTCAACTGCTGTTGCGGCGCCGGATAGGCATCCTCCAGCGCCAGCGCCGGAGGCTGCTTGCTGTTGGCCAGCTTCACCAGCCAGGGGGCCGGTTTGCTCTGCAGATCCAGTTCGACACCAAGTACCTGCTCCACCAGATTGCCTTCCCGCTCGACCATGTCGATCCGCAGCAGCAAGTGGCTCTGCTCGTCAATCCAGAGCACGAAACCATATTTGTCGGCCTCTTTAGGCACCAGCCTCACCACCTGCGCCACCACACCGGCGACCCGGCTGCGACCGGCCAGCACAGGATCATAGCTCTCCAGCACCTGCGCCAGCGGCATCTTCACCAGGGTCGACCAGATGCCGGGGAAGCGGGCATCCTTCAGGGTGTAGGGATCGTGGCTGTTTTCAAAGAAGGTGTATTCGTTCTGGCGCTGGAGATACTCGATCGCCTTGCCGTCGAGGTAACTGAGGTGGGCAACTTCCTTGCCGTTGATGACGGCATGGCTGATCCGGATCGGTTCAAGACGCCCCTGACGGGCCTTGACCATGGACAACTCGAAATTCTGTTGCTGCACGGCACTCTGCATCTGCTGCAACAAGGCCTCGGCCGACTTATCGTCGGCCGAGGCCTTGGCACTGATCAGCAGGAGAGAGGCCAGCAAAATACGGCTGGACTGGCGCACGTTTGTATCCCTGACAATTCGTTATTGTTGGATCTGTCTGTCTTGCAACAGGCGTTGCTGCAACTGGTGGTCACGCAGGAAGGCGTTGATCCGCTCCCGCTGCTCCTGCATCTGCTGTTCGGTCAGCCCCTGCTGACGGGCACGGGCACCATCCTGTTGCGGATAGTGAACACTCACCGGCGCCGCACTGCCACCGATTGGAATGGTATTGAGCACCGGATTGGCCGGAACGCCATCCTGCCCCTGATACTGCTGCACCCCGAAGATAACGGCAGCGGCCACGGAGGCGGCAATGGCATATTGACCCAGTTGCTGACCGACACGGCGGAACAACGGAACCACATTGGCATCTGTCTTGACCGGTGCAACGGCAGGTTGCAGTACGGGAGCCGTCTCGACCGGCTTGGGTGCCAGTATGGTGGGCTCATCCTCCAGCGCAGCCATGATGCTGTCACTGAGATCCAGTTGCAGATTGACCGGCAGGTCACCCCGCATGGCATCGCCGATCAGGTGGTAACGACCCCAGGTATCTTGCAAGTCGGAGTCCATCTCCAGCTCGTTCAGTACCTCTGCGTCACTCAGGTCACCATCCATCAGGGCAGAGATTTGCTCTTTATTTGCCATAAGTTAACCCGTCTTTCCCCAGTTAATTCTCGATCAGAGGTTGCAGCTTTTTATCGATTGCTTCCCTCGCCCGGAAGATACGGGATCTGACCGTACCCACTGGGCAATCCATGATTTCGGCAATCTCTTCGTAGCTCAGCCCTTCCAGTTCGCGAAGGGTGATAGCTGTCCTCAGGTCTTCCGGCAATGCCTCTATGGCTGAAAACACGGTGCGTTTGATCTCGTCAGTCAGCGCCAGGTTTTCGGGGGTTGAGACCTCTTGCAAGGCTTCACCGCCGCCATAAGACTCCGCTTCGTCAGCCTCCACATCACTGCTGGGCGGCCTGCGCCCCTGGGAGGTGAGATAATTCTTCGCCGTGTTCACGGCAATTCGGTACAACCAGGTGTAAAAAGCACTTTCGCCACGGAATGTCGGCAATGCACGGTAGGCTTTTATAAAGGCCTCTTGCGCCACATCGGGCACATCACCGGGATTGTTGACATACCTGGCAACCAGGTTGACCACCTTATGCTGGTATTTTTTTACCAACAGGTTGAAAGCTGCTTTATCGCCGCGCTGGACCCGTTCAACCAGCTGTTCGTCCAGTAGATTCTGGTCGCTCATCAGAGCCGTAAAACCCCCATCAGGTTATCGTTTTTCTTTTCCGGCCCTTCCTAAGCGCACAAGTTCAGACAGGGAGAATCAGAGAAAGTTCGCTTCAATTGAAAAAAATGTGATGCAGGCTGCATCCTCGCCCTCGCTTGGGCTACCATGGTGCCAGTTCTTAATCCAGGCCAATGATACTTATGAAAGCAAGTGTTGAATACCTTTGCGATGTACTGATCATTGGCAGCGGTGCCGCTGGTTTGTCCCTCGCGTTGCGATTGGCAGACCACGCCAAAGTCCTGGTTCTGAGCAAGGGGCCCATCAGTGAAGGGGCCACTTTCTATGCGCAAGGAGGCATCGCTGCCGTTTTCGACGAAACCGACAGCATCGAATCCCACGTAAGCGACACGCTCAACGCGGGCGCCGGGTTGTGTGACCCGGCAGTGGTGGAGTTCACCGCACGCCACGCCCGCGAGTCCATCCAGTGGCTCATTCAGCAAGGGGTCCCCTTCGATCAGGAGGAGAACGCCGACGGCGAGTCCCAGTACCACCTCACCCGGGAAGGGGGCCACAGCCATCGCCGCATCTTCCACGCGGCGGATGCCACCGGCAAGGCGGTGCAGCTGACCCTGATCGATCAGGTGCGCGCTCACCCCAATATCCAGCTGATGGAGCGTTTCAACGCGGTCGACCTCATCACCACCCGCAAGCTCAACCTGCCGGGCAACAAGGTGCTGGGCGCCTACGTCTGGAACCGCAACGCCGAGCAGGTCGAGGTGATCCGCGCCCGTTTCGTGGCGCTGGCCACCGGTGGCGCCTCCAAGGTCTACCAGTACACATCCAACCCGGATGTGAGCTCTGGCGATGGCATCGCCATGGCATGGCGGGCTGGCTGCCGGGTGGCAAACCTGGAGTTCAACCAGTTCCACCCCACCAGCCTGTTTCACCCGGACGACCCCAACTTCCTGCTGACCGAAGCGCTGCGTGGCGAGGGGGCT
Source organism: Aeromonas sp. FDAARGOS 1417 (assembly GCF_019046985.1). Classification (NCBI taxonomy): domain Bacteria; kingdom Pseudomonadati; phylum Pseudomonadota; class Gammaproteobacteria; order Aeromonadales; family Aeromonadaceae; genus Aeromonas; species Aeromonas sp. FDAARGOS 1417. The sequence goes on from NZ_CP077221.1 coordinate 2,147,602, forward strand.
TATCTGCGCCGCCCGGACGGCAGCCGCTTTATGCCGGAGTTTGACGAGCGGGCCGAGCTGGCGCCACGGGATATCGTCGCCCGCGCCATCGACCACGAGATGAAACGGCTCGGGGCCGACTGCATGTATCTGGATATCAGCCACAAACCGGCCGATTTCATCATCAAGCACTTCCCGACCATTTATGAGCGTTGCCTCGCGGTCGGCATCGACATCACCAAGGAGCCGATGCCCATCGTGCCTGCCGCCCACTACACCTGTGGCGGCGTGATGATCGACAACAACGGCCAGACCGATATCCCCGGCCTCTACGCCATAGGTGAAGTGACCTACACCGGTCTGCACGGCGCCAACCGCATGGCATCCAACTCCCTGCTGGAATGCGTAGTCTATGCCCATCAGGCGGGGGCCGACATTCTGGCCAAGCTGCCGATGAGTGTGGAGCCGCCGCGCCTGCCGGTGTGGGACGAGAGCAAAGTGGAAGATTCCGACGAACTGGTGGTGATCCAGCACAACTGGCACGAGCTGCGGTTGATGATGTGGGACTACGTGGGGATAGTGCGTACCAACAAACGCCTGGCCCGCGCCAAGCGCCGCATCGACCTGCTCAAACAGGAGGTGCAGGAGTACTACGCCAACTTCCGCGTCTCCAACAACCTGCTGGAGCTGCGCAACCTGCTGCAGGTGGCCGAACTTATCGTCAACTGCGCCCTGCAGCGCAAGGAGTCCCGCGGCCTGCACTACAACCTGGATCATCCGGATATGCTGCCGGACTCCAAACCGACCGTGCTGACCCCGGAGCGGGATTAATCCCCCTTCCCGCAAAGCGTTGCACCAATCAGTGACCCCGCCCCGGCGGGGTCACTTGTTTTCAACCGCTTTTCAGCCACAAAAAGAGTACCGTCAGCCACATGGCTGCGGCTTATCGCGATAAATCAGCGCATGGTCATCACGGAAAACAGGCGTCAGCGCCGAGACGGCAGAAAGTGGATGGCTCGCGCCAGCAGGCGGTAATGTTCGGGGGGAAGGGCGTCGGAGAAGAGCCACAGTTGCCGTGGCGACACGGCTCCACTCTCTTGCGGATCAGGACAAAGCGCTAGCCTGAGCACACCGGGCAGAATGCGGCTTTTCTTGTCGAGCTGATAGCGACGACCTTGCCACTGTAGCCACTGGCCATCCCAGACAAGCTCGAACGGGGGCGCGGCGAGCGCCCGCCAGCTCAGCCAGGCCGCCACCAGCCAGACGGGCAGCAACAGCGCCCACTGCCAACCGGCAATCAGGCCAGCCACCGGCCAGAGCAGCAACAGAAAGAGGGCCACCAGCAAATATTGCTGATGGCGGGAGGGGTGAACCGTCATGATCACCCGCTCCACGGTATTACCCCTGGCGGTCGTGGCGCGCCTGATTGCGCTCCAGGATCATCGGGATCATGGCGGCAAATGCGGGATCGGCAGGGACACCATGACCCATGCACCATTTGAACAGATCCGGATCGTCGCTCGCCAGCAGGCGGATAAAGGTCTGCTGATCGGCTTCGCTCAGGGAGTCGAACTCGTGTTCGAAAAAGGGCATAAAGATCACATCCAGCTCGAGCATACCGCGACGGCAGGCCCACTTCAGGCGGGATTTTTCAACTGGGCTCAACATGGCACTCTCCTTACAAAGACCGGGGGATGGTACCAGCTGGATTTTCCGGCTGACAAACATTAGTTACGTCTTTACCATGCAGCTCACATACTTTCTCTCTGGAATACCATCGTGAGCCTGCAACCACCTGTTTTTCCTGCCGAGCCGACCCGCTTCCCCCTGACCAAGCTGGCCATCACCCGTATCAGCGGCCAGGATCGCGCCAAATATCTGCAAGGTCAGGTCACCTGTGATGTCAACGCCCTGCAACCGGGGCAACAGACCCCGGGCGGCCACTGTGATCCCAAGGGCAAGCTGTGGAGCAATTTCCGCCTGCTCTGCCTCGACGACAGTCTGCTGCTGCTGACCAGCCCTTCAGTGTTGGAACGTCAGTTGCCGGAGCTGAAGAAATTTGCCGTCTTCTCCAAGGTCGAGATCGCCGCCGATGAGCGTCACGCTACCGGGATCGCCGGTACAGGCAGCGATGGCTGGATCGCCGCGCAGTTTGGCCTTCTGCAGAGCGGTCTTATCGACGGCGGCATGGCGGTGAAGATTGAACAGGATCGCTGGCTGCTGGTGAGCACTCAGCAAGCCGACGCCCTGCCGCAAGGTGACGAGTCACTCTGGTGGGGGCTCGAGATCAAGGCGGGCCTGCCACATATGGAAGCGGTGCATCAGGGGGAGTTTATCCCGCAGATGCTCAACCTGCAGGCGCTGGACGGTATCAGCTTCAACAAGGGCTGCTACATGGGGCAGGAGACGGTGGCCCGCGCCAAGTATCGCGGCGCCAACAACCGCGCCCTGTTCCTGCTGGCGGGGACTACCGGTGAGCCGGTCGCCAGTGGCGATACCCTGGAACTGCAACTGGGAGACAACTGGCGCCGCAGCGGCATGGTGCTCAACGCCTGGCAACAGGCCGGGCAGGTGTGGCTCACCGCCGTACTGCCGAAAGATACCGAGGCTGACGCCCTATTCCGCCTCAAGCAGGACGAAGGCTCCCGCCTCACCCTGCAACCCCTGCCTTACGCCCTGACCGAGTAAGGTCGGCTAGCGAGGCACCCGCGCCAGCAGTGCCTCCTTCAGCCAGCGCCCCGCCTGCCCCAGCGGGCGGGCGCGATGCCACTGCAGCTCCAGCGCCAGCGCGTGGCTGGCGATAAAGTCCGGCTCCAGCACCACCACTTCGCCGCGAGCCAACGGCTGATGCAGCAGAAATTCCGGGATGGCGGACCAGCCAAGGCCCCGCTTGACCAGCTCCAGTACCCCGAGATCCCCCTCGACCCACCACACCTGAGCCGAGATGCGAAAACGCTGACGCTCGCTCCCTTCCCGTCGGCCGGTCACCATCAGCTGACGTGCCCCCTGCAGATCGACCTCCCGCAGCGGCTGCTTGCGGGCCAATGGATGATCCGGCGACACCACCAGCGGCATGGTCACCTCCCCCAGCGAACGGGCGACTATCTCCCGCTGGGGATGCACCTTCTGATAGCTGATGCCGAGCTGGGCCCGGCCGGTCACCAGCATCTCGGTCACATCTTCCATCAGCGGGAAGAGCAGCTCCAGCTCCACGGTCGGGTAACGAGTGGCGAACTCCTCCAGCAGGGTGCCGAGCCAGGGGAGGTGGGAGTCATCATCGATGGCCAGAGTGAGCCGCGTCTCCACCCCGGCCGCCAGCTCCCCGGCAATGGACTGCAACCGTTCACTCTGCGCCAGCAGGATCCCCGCCTCCTGCACCATGCGGGCCCCCGCCTCCGTCAGCTGCGGATAGCGGCCGCTGCGGTCAAACAGGGTGAGCGCCAGATCGATCTCCAGATTGGCGATGGCGCTGCTCACCACCGACTGCGCCTTGCCCAGCTTGCGGGCGGCAGCAGAAAACGAGCCGGTTTCGGCGGCCGCCAGCAAGATCCTCAGTTGTTCCAGTGATGGCGTCATCTTATGGCCCTCCGGCAAGCTCTCTCATCCATCTATTTTAGCGATGGATACCAACATGAATCTATCGCTAAAGATCTATAGATTAACCAGCAATCCGTGAATAAATCTGATTGAGAGAGTGACTTATGCGTACCCGTAACGATCGCCTGCGCCATGCCATTGGCTTTGAATTCATTGGCCTGCTGATTGCCGCCCCGCTGGCCAGCTGGGTTACCGGGGTCGGGCTAAACCATATGGGCCCGCTGGCACTGTTCTTCTCGGTGCTGGCCACGGTCTGGAACTACATCTACAACATCGGGGTCGACAAGCTGCTGCTGAAATATCAGGGCCATACCCACAAAACCCTGTGGCAACGGGTGCTGCATACCTTCGGCTTTGAGGGCGGTCTGCTGATCGTCGCGCTGCCGGTCATGTCCTGGTGGCTGAGCGTCAGCATGCTGGAGGCGCTGGTGCTGGACCTGGGCTTCGTCGTCTTCTACCTGATCTATGCCTTCGTCTACAACTGGGGCTATGACAAGGTGTTCCCCATCCCCCGCGAAGTGCCGCACGGTATGCCCCAAGAGGCGCGCTAAGGCACGAATCAGTTGGATTGAAACCGAGAAGTGAAGGTCAACAAGGGAAGGCAACAGAAGAAACGACACGGCCCCACCATGGCAGACATGATGGGGCCGCAACAGGGATCAGCGCTGGCAGGCCGGCTGATTCAGAGGTAAGGATTCAGGCCTGCCCGTCGCTCAGGCCTGGGCCTTGAGTTCTTCGCCGCTCTCGTCAGTTGCGACAGCCTCTTCAGGCTGTGCCTGGGCAGCCTGCAGCGCTTCCAGCTCGCTCTGATAATCGCTCAGGATCTGCTGGGCAAGCGCCATATCTCCCTTGTGTTTGCGCTCGAACAGATGGTGCTGCACCACGCCGTTGAGATACTCCACTGTAATGGGCTGCTCCAGGGTGGCCATCAGCTCCTCTTTCTCCAGCTCGGCATTGATTTCATCGGCGGTCGTGCGCAGCAGCCCGGCCAATTGAACCAACATGCGGCGCTCACCTTCGCGCAGCAGGCTCAACATGCGGTTTCTCTGCTGCTCATTCTGTTGGGTCATACATTTCCTTACGTCAATTGGGAACAAGCCCGCTCATTCTGCCCTGTCCCCATGACAGCGTCTATCTCATGCCCCCCACAAATTTTTGGCGCTGGCTCACAAATGGCTACAGATGCTATTTGAAGCGGCTCTGGGGTATAGTAGCCGCTGATTTTCGGGCGCTTTTTTCACCTTCATCCGCAGACAGGGATGAAACGGCAAGGGCGCCTGCCCGGTTTACCCCAATGAGGTGAAGATCCGCTTTATGACCGACGCCATTGTGGTGCTCTGCACCTGCCCAGATCAAACCAGTGCCGACCTTCTCTGCGAACAGCTGCTGAACCAGCAGCTGGCCGCCTGCATCAATCAACTGCCGGGCGTCACCTCCGTCTATCGTTGGCAAGGCAAGGTGGAGCGCGCCACCGAGATCCAGCTCATCATCAAATCCCGCCAGCCACTCTTTGCCGAGCTGCAGGCATGTATTCAAGCCAATCACCCCTATGAGGTTCCCGAGCTGCTGGCCCTGCCGGTGAGTGCCGGACTACCTGCCTATCTCGACTGGCTCAATGGGGAGACCTCATGACGCTCACCCGCTTGCTCTCTCCCCTGCTGCTCTGCGCCCTGCTGATGACAGCGGTGGGCAGCGCCCCTGCCCACGCCAGCGGCGCCGATCTGCTCAGCTCGCTGGGCATTGAGGCCAATGCCAAACCCAAATTTTTGCAGGTCGATGAGGCCTTTCAGATCGAGAGCGAACAGCGCGGCGATCAGCTGCTGCTGACCCTCCACATCGCCGATGACTACTACCTCTATCGCCACAGCCTGCGCTTCAAGGGGAACAACCTCACCTTCAGCGAGCCGACCCTGCCGGAAGGCACCGAGCACGAGGATGATTTCTTCGGCAAGACCCGGGTCTACTACCAGCAGGTGAGCATCGCGGTGCCGCTAAAGGAGGTGGGGGAAAATGCCACCCTGCGGGTGCGCTATCAGGGCTGTACCGACGGCCTCTGCTACCCGCCGACCGACAAGCTGATCGATGTGGCCCCGCTGGTCACGGCAACCACAGCGTCCACTGCTGAAACGGCACAAAGCGTCGCACCGGTTAGCCAGCAGGATCAGCTGGCCGCCGCCCTCGGCAGCCAGGGCTTCTGGCTCAGTGTTGCCGCCTTCTTCGCACTGGGGCTGGGGCTTGCCTTCACCCCCTGCGTCTTCCCCATGTACCCGATCCTGACCGGCATCATCGCCGGTGCCGGCCATCGCCTCTCCACCGGTCGCGCCTTCCTGCTCTCCTTTGTCTATGTGCAGGGGATGGCGGTCACCTACACCTTGCTCGGACTGGTGGTCGCCTCGGCAGGGCTGAAATTCCAGGCTGCGCTGCAACACCCCTATGTGCTGATCGGTCTATCGGTGATGTTCGTGCTGCTGGCCCTCTCCATGTTCGGGCTCTACACCCTGCAACTGCCGAGCAGTTTGCAAACCCGACTCTCCGGCCTCTCCAACCGCCAGCAGGGGGGCTCTGTAGTCGGGGTCGCCATCATGGGGATGATCTCCGGGCTGGTCTGCTCCCCCTGCACCACGGCGCCGCTCTCGGGGGCGCTGATCTACGTGGCCCAGAGCGGCGATCTCTGGCTAGGCGGGGCGGCGCTCTATGCCCTCTCGCTCGGGATGGGGCTACCGCTGCTGCTGCTCGGCACCTCGGGTGGCAAGCTGCTGCCCAAAGCAGGCGCCTGGATGGATGTGATCAAGCAGCTGTTTGGTTTTGCCCTGCTGGCGGTGCCGATCCTGCTGCTGTCACGGCTCTGGAGCGATCAGATTGCCACTCTCGCCTGGCTCGGCTGGGGGCTGCTGCTGTGCGGCTATCTCTATCACCACAACCAGCACCAGCCCCACTCGGTGGCCAAAAGCGTGCGCGGCTTCGTGCTGTTGCTGGCGATGATCAGCGCCGTGGTAGTGGGCAAGGATCTGCTGCAACCGGCCCCCCCTGCTGCCATCACGTCGGATGCCAGTCAAACGGCGCCGCAGTTTATCCGCATCAAGACGCTGGATGATCTCAAGGTGCAGCTGGCCGCCGCTCGCGGCAAGCCGGTGCTGCTCGACCTCTACGCCGACTGGTGCGTCGCCTGCAAGGAGTTCGAGCACAAGACCTTCAGCGATCCCGCGGTGAGGGAGCGCTTCGGCCAGATGGTGCTGCTGCAGGCGGATGTTACCGCCAACGACGATGCCGATATCGAGCTGCTCAACAGTCTCAATGTGCTGGGGCTGCCGACCCTCATCTTCTTCGACCGCGAGGGCAAGGAGCTGACAGGGCAGCGGGTCACCGGTTTTATGGGGCCTATCCCCTTTGCCAAACATCTCGAGATGGTAAGTGATGCACACTGAGTTGCGTCGCCTGCAGACAAGCGATGCACCTGCCTTGCAGCGGCTGTTCGAGCAGGCCCCCTCCTATCAGGCGACGGTTAGCAATGATCCTCTCTCTGCACAGGCAGGAGAAGAGGAACTTGTCGCCTGCCCATCCGGCCTGCCTCTCTCCGACAAACATCTCATCGGCCGCTGGGAGCAGGGAGAACTCACCGCTGTCATTGATCTGCTGCGCGGCTACCCCAATCCAGACACCGCCTATCTGGGTCTGTTACTGGTGGGGGAACCCTGGCAAGGGAGTGGCCGTGGTCAGTCGCTCTATCTTCACGCCTGCACGCTGGCAAGCTCATGGGGGGCTACCCGGCTTCGCCTGTCAGTGATTGCCAGCAATGAGAGTGCTCTATCCTTCTGGCTGCGCAGAGGCTTCACCGAGTGCTATCGCCGCGAGCTGGCTGGTTATCGGGCCGAGGCCATCGTGCTGGAACGTTCACTGGAACCGTGAGCCGAGGTTTGCCGCCGCGCATTCGCGTGGCACAATCGCCCCTCTCGTTTTGCACTTGTCCGGAGTTTTGATGAAAAAGTGGTTCATCCCCCTGCTAGCCCTCTGGCTTTATGGCTGCAGTGCAGGGCCCGGTGAAGAGGATATCCGCCAGCAGGTCACCGCCAAGCTGCTGGCCGAGACAGACGCCAACCTGTTCGATATCAGCGACTTCACCATCCTCGGCAAGGAGGAGCGGATGGAGGGGGTCTATCTGGTCAAGGTGAGTTACCAGCTCCACTTCAAGCAGGGGCTCGATCAGTTGCAGGTGTTGCACGACGAGGATCTGGTCTACGACCGGGTTGGCCCCTTCCAGCAGGAGATGGGGCTGATGGAGCTCGAGCGTAAATATGGCGAGTTCGAGGCGGGCCAGGTGCTGCCGCAAGAGGCTGAGGTGTGGATGATGAAGGACGAACAGGGCTGGCGGCTGGCGGAACCGGCCCCATAAACACTCAGTCAGCAGAACTTATATGGATAGATTCAGCTCTCACTATATGAGCCTGCTTTATCACTCCATTAGCTTCTCTTGCGTTTACATGTAGCCGGGTTGGCAGCTGTTGCCATTCGGCTTTCTGAATTAATTTTATATAATCTGGGTTTATTTTCTCATCAACAATCATGGCAATAAATGATTCATTTGCACTTGTATTTTTTAATTTAACTTTAAACTCACCTGTTTTAGATGAGTCAACACCTAAAATCCTATAACTGCCATCCAAGTATACTTCATTGGACTTCTTTCTTTCAGTCTTTGTTAATTCGACAGCCACATCACCTGATCACCTGATATATCCATTCCCTGCATAGTTATCAAGGTTGCATCACTAGACCGTTTTAAAATCTCATTGGATGCAGATGCGTAATATTGATTTATTGTTTTCAAGCGTGGCTGTTCGTCAATAATATCCTTCAATATTTTTAGCCGTTCAGTCTCACCCTCTTGACTTAACTTTAGTTGCTCTATCAGGCCTCTTTGTTCTTCACTTTTTATCTCTGCAAGACGAACTTCTTTTTGCCCTTCTAAATAAGAATTAAATGCAGAGTTAGATCCATAAATTGCGGCTATACCGAGCACCATAATCACTAAGTGCTTACTCTCCATTTTCCCCACCATGGAATTACAAATGTTCTCAAGAATCTCCTGAAAATTAATTTCAAACAATGAACTACCAGGCTGAACTTTTACTCTTATTTCTAATAAGTCCTTCTCTATTTGTTTCAACCCTCTTATTTGCACAGTGTTATATCGTGCTAAAGAGTAAGCTCTAAATATAGATGACTGCATTTCAATAAAAGCTTTCATCAATTCAGGCGTGATAGTTGAATCAAATTTATCACCATGTAAATGAATAGACATAGTTGGCCAACCATCAAAGCGAATAGCTAATCCATCAAAATCTAACTTATCATTTTTGATAAGATTTAAAGAATTATACAAATCCGCTTCTGACTTTATAACCAACTCATTCATAATCACACTCTGATAAATTAGTAAATATGCCGCCAATGATATGTTCATACGAGAACATGAACAACATTTTAATCTCGTTTTTTGTCACATAATTTAAATTAGGAAAAAGTTTCGTTTATAAAACATCTTTTATCCGGTGCCACAACATTCCCAGTGCCAGCAGCGGGGAGCGCAGCGCCGGGCCGCCGGGGAAGGTGATATGGGGCACGCTGGCAAAGAGATCGAAACCCCGACTTTCGCCGCAGATCGCCTCGGCCACCAGCTTGCCCGCCATATGGGTGGCGTTGAGGCCGTGACCCGAATAGGCCTGGGCGTAGAGTACGTTTGGGTATTCCTTCAAGCGGCCAATCTGCGGCAGCCGGTTGGCGCCGATCCCGATCATGCCCCCCCACTGAAACTCGATGGCGGTGCCAGCCAGCTCGGGGAAGACTCGCAGCATCTTGGGCAACATAAAGGCCTTGATATCGCGGGGATCCCTTCCCGAGTAGTTGCAGGCGCCGCCAAACAGCAGGCGGCCATCGGCAGAGAGGCGGTAGTAGTCGAGCGCCACATTCTGATCGCACACCGCCATGTTTTGCGGCAGCAATCTCTGGCGCAAGCGGCGATCGAGCACCTCGGTGGCGAGGATGTAGGAACCGGCAGGCAGCACCCGCCCCCCCAGCTCCGGATTGAGGTCGTTGAGATAGGCGTTGCAACTGATTACCAGATAATCGGCGGTAACCCGGCCATGAGCCGTGGTCACCTCGACCTGCTTGCCATAGTCGATATGGGTCACTCGGGAGTGTTCAAACAGGGAGACCCCGAGGCTGGCGGCGGCGCGCGCCTCGCCGAGCGCCAGATTGAGGGGATGGAGATGGCCGGAGCCCATGTCGATAAGGCCGCCGATATAGCGATCCGATCCCACCACGCTATGGATATCTTCCCGCGGTACCAGCTTGAGTTCGTGCTCATAGCCGAGGCTCGCCAGATGGTCGAGATCCTCCTCGAAGCCAGCCAGATGACGCTGACGGGTGGCCAGATCGCAGTAGCCCCAGGTGAGATCGCACTCGATCTTGAAACGCTCGACCCGCTCGCGTACCAGTTGCACCGCCTCCAACCCCATCAGATCGAGCTCGCGCACCCCCTCCTCACCAATCCAGCGGGCAAACTGGCTGGTATCGTGGCCGATACCGCGAATAAGCTGACCGCCGTTGCGCCCGGAGGCGCCCCAGCCGATGCGGTTGGCCTCCAGCAAGGCGACCTTGTAACCGGCCTCAGCCAGATTGATGGCGGTATTGAGACCGGTAAAACCGCCGCCGATGATGCAGACGTCAGCCTTGTGCTCCCCCTCCAGCTCGGGCCACTGTTGCGAGTCGTTGCGGGTGGCCGCGTAGTAGGAGGCGACGTGCTCCTGATATCCGTTGTGCTTTCCTGCCTGCATACTCAGCATCCTGCCTTGGTTGCAAATTGTTTAATAAAATAAGCAAAGTTGTTTCGATAATACCCAGTTCCTCCTCCACTCACCAACCGGTGCGGATCACAGAAATGCAAAAGGCGCCCCGAAGGGCGCCGTTTCATGCAATCAAGGTGCTGTAACGAATTACAGTACGTCGATGGCGTTCAGGTCGGAGAATGCTTTCTCCAGACGAGCGATCATGGAAGTCTGACCTTCACGCAGCCATACGCGCGGATCGTAGTACTTCTTGTTCGGCTTGTCGGCGCCTTCCGGGTTGCCCAGCTGGCCTTGCAGGTAAGCTTCGTTCTTCTTGTAGAAGTTCAGCAGACCTTCCCAGGTTGCCCACTGGGTGTCGGTGTCGATGTTCATCTTCACTACGCCGTAGGAGATGGACTCGCGGATCTCTTCCAGAGTGGAACCTGAACCACCGTGGAATACGAAGTCCAGAGACTTGGCTGGAACGCCGAACTTCTCGGAAACGTACTTCTGGGAAGCGTCCAGGATGGACGGGGTCAGCTTGACGTTACCCGGCTTGTATACACCGTGTACGTTACCGAAGGAGGCAGCGATGGTGAAACGCGGGCTGATCTTGGACAGACGCTCGTAAGCGTAGGCAACATCTTCCGGCTGGGTGTACAGAGCGGACTGATCCATGTGGCTGTTGTCGACGCCGTCTTCTTCGCCACCGGTGCAACCCAGTTCCAGCTCCAGAGTCATGTTCATCTTGGCCATGCGGGTCAGGTACTCGCAGCAGATGTCGATGTTCTCTTCCAGAGACTCTTCGGACAGATCCAGCATGTGGGAGGAGAACAGCGGCTTGCCGGTTTCAGCAAAGTGCTTCTCGCCCGCTTCCAGCAGACCGTCGATCCACGGCAGCAGCTTCTTGGCAGCGTGGTCGGTGTGCAGGATTACCGGCACGCCGTAAGCTTCGGCAACAGCGTGAACGTGCTTGGCACCAGAGATGGCACCCAGGATGGCAGCTTTCTGACCTTCCAGCTTCAGACCCTTACCGGCAGTGAACACGGCACCACCGTTGGAGAACTGAACGATAACCGGCGCTTTAACCTTGGCGGCAGCTTCCAGTACGGCGTTAACGGAGTCGGTACCAACGCAGTTTACGGCCGGCAGAGCAAAGCCGTTCTCTTTAGCGATGGCGAACACTTTCTGAACGTCATCACCAGTGATCACGCCGGGTTTTACGAAGTCGAAAATTTTCTTAGACATGTTTAATCGTCCTGTCTCGTATGCCGTTAATAAAAAATGGGGGGTTCATCATGAACCGGCACAGCGGGCACATGATAAACGAAACGGGAGGCTTTTGCCCCCCGTTCCGGGTCAATTAGGCTTTGGCGCGCTGTTCCAGAATCGCAACAGCCGGCAGTACCTTGCCTTCTACGAACTCCAGGAAGGCGCCGCCGCCAGTGGAGATGTAGGAGACTTTGTCAGCGATGCCGAACTTGTCGATGGCAGCCAGGGTGTCACCACCGCCAGCGATGGAGAATGCCGGAGAAGCAGCGATGGCTTCAGCGATAACCTTGGTGCCTTCAGCGAACTGGTCGAACTCGAACACGCCAACCGGACCGTTCCACAGGATGGTCTTGGCGTTCATGATGATGTCAGCCAAGGCCTTGGCAGAATCCGGGCCGATGTCGAAGATCATGTCGCCGTCGGTCACGTCAGAGACGGACTTGATGGTCGCCGGAGTGGACTCGGAGAACTCGGCACCTACCACCACGTCGGTGGTCACAGGAATGTTGGTCTCGGCAGCCAGTTTCTTGGCGGTGTCGATCAGATCGTGCTCGCACAGGGACTTGCCGACGTTGTGACCGGCAGCAGCGATGAAGGTGTTGGCGATGCCGCCACCGACAACCAGCTGGTCAGCGATTTTGGAGAGGGATTCCAGAACGGTCAGCTTGGTGGAGACCTTGGAGCCGCCAACGATGGCAACCATCGGGCGCTCGGGCTTCAGCATGGCTTTGCCCAGTGCTTCCAGTTCACCCGCCAGCAGCGGGCCGGCACAAGCAACCGGTGCGAACTGTGCAACACCGTAGGTGGAACCTTCGGCGCGGTGAGCAGTACCGAACGCATCCATTACAAAGACGTCACACAGGGCGGCGTATTTTTTTGCCAGCTCTTCGGTGTTCTTCTTCTCGCCTTTGTTGAAACGGCAGTTTTCCAGCACAACCAGCTCACCGGCAGCGACTTCTACGCCATCCAGGTAATCCTTGGCCAGGCGAACCGGGCAGGACAGAGCGTCTTTCAGATAGTTGACAACCGGAGCTAGGGAGAATTCTTCGTTGTATTCACCCTCGGTCGGACGACCCAGGTGGGAGGTGATCATCAGCTTGGCGCCCTTTTCCAGAGCCAGCTTGATGGTCGGCAGAGTCGCAACGATACGTGCATCGGAGGTGACCTTGCCGTCTTTTACCGGTACGTTCAGGTCAGCACGGATCAGAACGCGTTTACCCGCCAGATCCAGGTCAGTCATCTTGATAACAGACATATTCAGTCCTCTATATTTTCCAGGTAATGTTAAAAACAGTAACCTTTCGCCCGGGGCAGGCTCAGCCTGCGGCCATCATGGCCCGGGTGGTATCCAGCATCCGGTTTGCGAAGCCCCATTCGTTATCGCACCACATCAACATCTTGACGAGGTTGGCATCGCTCACCCGGGTCTGGGTACCATCAATGATGCAGGAGTGTGCATCATGATTGAAGTCTACGGAGACCAGAGGTTCTTCCGTGTAATCCAGAATACCGTGTAATGTACCTCTGGATGCCCGTTGCAGGGCTTGATTTACGTCAGTAACTGTCACTTTTTTACGAACAGTAATACTGAGATCCATCGCTGTTACATTGATGGTCGGCACCCGCACCGCGATCGCCTCGAACTTGCCGGCGAAGTGAGGCAGGATACGCTCCAGCCCCTTTGCCAGCTTGGTGTCCACCGGAATGATGGACTGACTGGCAGCGCGGGTTCGGCGCAAGTCACTGTGGTAGGCATCGATGACTTGCTGATCATGCATGGCCGAATGAATTGTCGTAATAGTACCACAATTTATCTCGAATTCTCGATGCAATGTTTCAATCACCGGCACCACGCAGTTGGTGGTACAGGAGGCGTTGGAGACGATCCGCTCCGCTCCGGTGAGGGTATGGTGGTTGACCCCGTAGACCACGGTGGCATCCACATCCGCATCCGCCGGGTGGGAGAAGAGCACCTTGCCCGCCCCCGCCGCCAGATGCAGCTCGGCATCGGCCCGCGAGCCAAACACCCCGGTGCAATCGAGCACCACATCGACCCCCAGCGCCCGCCACGGCAGCTTTGACGGATCCCGCTCGGCAAAAAGGGCGATGAGATCCTCCCCCACCAGCATGCTGTTGCCCGCCAGTTGCACCGGATGGTGGAAGCGACCGTGACTGGTATCGTAACGGGTCAGGTGCACCATGGCCTCGGGGGCCGCCAGCTCGTTGATGGCGACTATCTTGATGGTCTTGTCGCGCCCGCTTTCATAGAGGGCTCGCAACACGTTGCGACCGATCCGTCCGTAACCATTGATGGCAATCTTGATCATCGAGAATCCGTTTCCTTGAACCAGCAACAGGGCGGCGCACCGGCCGCCCGGGAGCCCCGGCTACGACAGCAGGGCCTCCTTGAATTCACCGCGGGCCAGCAGTGCGGCCCCGAATACCCCGGCACTGTCGCCAAGGGCAGGAGCAATAATGGGGGTTGCGAAGCGGGGATTAAAGAGGAAGGGCAAAATTGTCTGCCGTCCGGCGCTGTAAAGGCTCTGCACATTGCCCACCCCGCCACCGATGACGATCACATCCGGGTCGAGAATATTGACCACGTTGGCCAACGCCTGACCAAACAGCAGATGCAGCCGGTCGATGGTGAGCCTGGCCACATGATCGTGAGCCGTGGCGGCCGCGATTTGGGCAAGCGAGAGGCGACGCTTGGCCTTGGCTTCATACCAGGCCTCCAGCGCCGGGCCGCTGACCAGAGTCTCGACACAGCCGCGCTTGCCGCAGTAGCACTCGGGACCATCGGGAGAAAGCACGTTGTGGCCCCACTCGCCGGCGATGCCGTGGTGGCCGTTGAGGATCTGGCCGTTGATGACGATGCCGGAGCCGACCCCGGTGCCCATGATGATGCCGAACACCACTTTCGCATCGGGATGGTGCTGGCGCACCGCACCAAGATGTGTTTCTGCCAGCGCGAAGCAGTTGGCGTCGTTGGCAATCAGCACCGGCACGCCCAGCTTGCGCTCCAGCTCCTCCTTGAACGGCTTGCCGTTGAGCTCGGTGGTGTTGCAGTTCTTCATCAGACCGGTCTGCGGATCCCGCGCCCCCGGCGTGCCCATACCGATGACGGCCGGGCGCTGGCCAATCTTCTCGGCGCACTCAGCTACCAGCTTGGCGATCTGGCCGATCATATGCTCATAACCGCCAGCCCGCTCGGTGGGGATGCGGTGGCGCAGCAGCACCTCGTCGCCATCCAGCACCACGCATTCACACTTGGTACCGCCAAGATCGATACCCCAATCCAGTGACTTGCTGCTCATCTTGCCTCCTGCACGGGCGCCACGCTCTCGTCGTCGCGGCGCCTTTTTCAATGTAAAACGGGGCCTTGCGGCCCCGGATATCAAACACACTCTTCTTCTCTCGCCCCGGCCTTAGCGACCGTGGTACTGGGCGGAGAGCTCGTGTACCGCGTTGACGAACACGCCAGCGTGTTCCGGGTTAACATCCTGATGGATGCCGTGGCCGAGGTTGAATACATGGCCATTGCCGTGACCGAAACCGGCCAGAATGGAGGCGACCTCTTCACGAATGCGAGCGGGAGTGGCGTAGAGCATGGAGGGATCCATGTTGCCCTGCAGCGCCACCTTGTCGCCGACCCGACGCTTGGCATCGGCAATGTCGGTGGTCCAGTCCAGACCCAGCGCATCGCACCCGGTGGCGGCGATCTGCTCCAGCCACTGACCGCCGTTCTTGGTGAACAGGGTGACCGGCACGCGGCGACCGTCGTGCTCGCGGATCAGGCCATCGACAATCTTGTGCATGTACTGCAGGGAGAAGTCTCGGTAATCGCGCGGGGTGAGCACGCCGCCCCAGGTGTCGAACACCATGACCGCCTGTGCACCCGCCTTGATCTGGGCGTTGAGGTAGGCAATCACGCTGTCGGCCAGCTTGTCGAGCAGCAGGTGCAGGGTTTGCGGCTCTGCGTACATCATCTGCTTGATCTTGGTGAACGCCTTGGAGCTGCCCCCCTCCACCATGTAGGTGGCCAGGGTCCATGGGCTGCCGGAGAAGCCGATGAGCGGCACTTCGCCCTTCAGTTCGCGGCGAATGGTGCGCACCGCGTTCATCACGTAGCCCAGCTGATCTTCCGGATCCGGAATGGGCAGCGCCTGCACATCGGCCATGGAGGTGATCGGACGCTCGAAGCGCGGGCCTTCACCCTGCTCGAAGTAGAGCCCCAGCCCCATGGCATCGGGCACGGTCAGGATGTCGGAGAAGAGGATGGCGGCATCGAGCGGGTAGCGGCGCAGCGGCTGCAGGGTGACTTCACAGGCCAGCTCGGCATTGCGGCACAGGGACATGAAATCCCCCGCCTGGGCGCGAGTCGCCTTGTATTCCGGCAGATAACGGCCAGCCTGGCGCATCATCCATACCGGGGTCATGTCCACGTCCTGACGCAGCAAAGCGCGCAGGTATCGATCGTTCTTCAGCTCTTTCATCCCAGTTCCTGAGTTCGTATCACGCATAAAATGGCGGCCATAATACCACTTTGCCCACCGGAGCGGACTGCCCAAAACGTGGCAAATGGGCGCGCGGTTGCAAAGATGTGAAGGGGCGCAAACCAGAGCGCCCCGTTTTTAAAATGAAGTGCAAAAAGATTGGCGAAAAGATAAGCGCTTCGTTACCCCTCGCCCGCCAGCGAACGCTCGATCAGCCGCCGGGCGATGGTGCCGTGGGGCGGCAAACGCGGCAAGCGGTCGGCGGTAAAGAAATCGGCAGCCACCAGTTCGTCATCCTGCCCCCGGATTTCGCCGCTCTCGTAGTCGGCGGTAAAGCCCATCATCAGGCTGTGGGGGAAGGGCCAGGGCTGGCTCGCCACATAGCGCACATTGCGCACCCGGATGCCGCTCTCCTCGAACACCTCCCGCGCCACGCACTGCTCGAGGTTCTCTCCTGCCTCCACAAAGCCGGCCAGCACGGTATACATGGGATCGTCCGCCTGATAGTGACGACGATGGGCCGCCAGCAGGATCTCCGGCCCCTTGCGCACCGCCACTATGATGCAGGGGGAGATGCGCGGATAAGCCGTGTGGCCGTGGTGGCACACCTGCGCCCACTCCCCCGCCTTCGGGGTCATGGGGGCGCCGCACTCGCCGCAGAAACGGTGGGTGCGGCGGAAGGTAACGAGCTGCCAGGCACGACCTGCGAGGCGAAAGCCCTCTTCGTCTCCCGCCACCATCAGCTGGCGCAGAGGGCTCATAGCGCTCGTGTCAGCCTCATCACCCAGATCGAGCAGATAGCAGGGCAGCCCCTGCCACTCGTCGAAACGCTCAAAATGGGCGTCAGCCAGCGCTGTGGGCAGGCACGCTTTACTGCCCTGTGGCACTTGACCCTGCTGATCGAGCAGTACCAGATGATCGCCCCCCAGCACGAACCAGCGGGCTTGTTCGGTTAATGACATCAGATAAACACTCTCGTTAAAACAGAACCCTGACCACGGCTGGCCCGCCAAGGGGCAAACGCCGCGCGAATGGCTTCCATCTTACGACCAGCACGGGTCGCTGACGACCCCGCTGTGGCCGATTGTCCCATTCGTAAAAAACGGATGGCGCAAATAAAGGGGCCGCCCTGAGGCGGCCCGCTGTTATCCGGCATCCAGTATCCGGCCTCTATCGACGCGGATCAGGCATCGCCCATCGCCAGCAGGGAGGCGTTGCCCCCCACCGCCGTGGTGTTGATGGTGCGGGTCTTCTCGGTAACAAACCGCCCGAGATAGTGGGGGCCACCCGCCTTGGGGCCGGTGCCGGAAAGCCCCTGGCCGCCGAACGGCTGCACCCCGACCATGGCGCCGATCTGATTGCGGTTGATGTAGACGTTGCCCACGTTGATGCGGCTCGCCAGCTCCTCAGCGTGGGATTCGTTGCGGCTGTGGATCCCCAGCGTCAGGCCGTAGCCGGTGCCGTTGATATCGCTGATCACCTTGTCCAGATCCCGGGTGGCGTAGCGCACCACGTGCAGGATGGGGCCGAACTGCTCCTTGGCCAGCTCGCGGATGGAGCCGATCTCCAGCGCGGTCGGCTGGACAAAGTGCCCCTCCATGGTCGCGGCGGGCATCGGCGCCTGGGCAATCAGGCGAGCTCGCGGGATCATCCGGGCCAAATGGGCATCCAGCCCCGCCTTGGCATCGGCATCGATCACCGGGCCGACATCGGTGTTGTGCTCAGCCGGGTTGCCCACTTTCAGCTCCTGCATGGCGCCGGTGAGGATCTCCAGCACCCGCTCGGCGATCTCCTCCTGCAGGTAGAGCACCCGCAGGGCCGAGCAGCGCTGACCGGCACTCTGGAAGGCGGCGCTCACCACATCGCGCACCACCTGCTCCGGCAGCGCGGTGGAGTCGACGATCATGGCGTTCTGACCGCCAGTCTCGGCGATGAGTGGCAGGATGGCGCCATCGCGCTGGGCCAGGGTCATGTTGATGAGCTTGGCGGTCTCGGTGGAGCCGGTGAAGCAGACGCCGCCGATGCGCGGATCCGCTGTCAGCTTGGCACCCACGGTAGCGCCGTCACCGGGCAGCAGTTGCAGCACGTCGCCCGGAATACCGGCCTGATGGGCTAGAGTCACCGCCAGATGGGCGATAAGGCCGGTCTGCTCCGCCGGTTTGGCAATGACGGTGTTGCCAGTGGCCAGCGCCGCAGCGATTTGGCCGAGGAAAATCGCCAGCGGGAAGTTCCACGGGCTGATGCAGACAAACACCCCGCGCCCCTGCAGGAACAGCTCGTTCTGCTCGCCGGTGTAACCAGGCAGCAGGGTCGCCTGCCCCATCAGGCTGCGGGCCTGCACCGCGTAGTAGCGGCAGAAATCGACCGCTTCACGCACCTCGTCGATGCCATCTTGCAGCAGCTTGCCCGCCTCGCGGGTACAGAGGGAGACAAACTGCTCGCGGTTCGCTTCCAGCAGATCTGCCAGCTTCTCCAGTGCGGCGGCACGCTCGCTCACCGGGGTTTCGCGCCAGCGCGGGAAGGCGGCGTGGGCGGATGCCAAAGCCTGTTCCACCGCCTGCTCGTCGGCCCAGTGGATCTTGCCGACGGTGAGGCTCACATCCTGCGGGCTCAGCACGGTGCGTGCCTCGCTGCGCTTGAGGGTCTCGCCATCGACGATGGGGCCCGCCAACCACTGCTTGCTCTCCAGCTCTTTCAAGCGGGCGAAGAAGGGGCGCTGGATGGAGAGAATGTTCATGTTGACGCCGCTGGAATTCTTGCGGTCGCTGAACAGGTTCACCGGCTGCGGAATGCGGTCGTTGGCAAAGCCGGAGTAGCGCTTGAGGGTGCGCAGCGGGTGCTCGGCCAGCGAGTCCACCGGGGTGTTGGGATCCACCAGCTTGTGGACGAAGGAGGTGTTGGCCCCGTTCTCCAGCAGGCGGCGCACCAGATAGGGCAGCAGATCCTTGTGGGCGCCGACCGGCGCATAGATGCGGCAGTGCAGGCCGGGATTGTCGTTTAGCACGGCGTTGTGCAGCTCCTCCCCCATACCGTGCAGGCGCTGGAATTCAAACTGGCGATCGCCAGCCATCTCCAGAATGCTGACCACAGTATTGGCGTTGTGGGTGGCGAACTGGGGAGCGATAAAGCCGCGAGTCGGCTCGCTCAGCAGGTAGCGGGCGCAGGCGAGGTAGGAGATATCGGTACCCGCCTTGCGGGTAAACAGCGGGTAGCCGGGCAGGCCCGCCTGCTGGGCATATTTCAGTTCGCTGTCCCAGTAGGCGCCTTTTACCAAGCGAACCGGAATGAGGTCACCCTGCTCGCGGGCCAGGGCGGTGAGCCAGCAGAGTACCGGCAGTGCACGCTTGGAGTAAGCCTGCACCACCATGCCGAGCTTGCCCCAGCCACGGTTGGCGTCGGAGCGGTAGAGCTGCTCGAACAGATCGAGAGAGAGCTCGAGACGGTCCATCTCTTCGGCATCGATGCTGATGGCCACATCCTTGTCGCGGGCCAGCCGCACCAACCCCACCAGCCGCTCGCACATTTCGCCGAGCACCCGTTCGCGGTTCGCCACGTCATAGCGCGGATGGAGCGCCGAGAGCTTGATGGAGATGGAAGGGGCCGGGCCGCCGTCGCTGATGCGCTCGTTGCCCACCGCCTCGATGGCGTTACGATAATCGGTCAGATACTTGTCGGCATCCTGCATGGTCAGTGCCGATTCACCCAGCATGTCGTAGGTGTGGGTGTAGCCCAGCTCGCGGGATTTGCGGCTCGCCTTGAGCGCCTCTTTCATGTCGCGCCCCAGCACGAACTGCTTGCCCATGATCTTCATGGCGGCGTACATGGCGGAGCGCACCACCGGCTCCCCCAGCTTGTTGACCATACGCCCCAGCAGGTTGGCCGGGTTGCCGTCGAGCTTCTTGTCCAGCTTGATGATCTTGCCGGTCAGCATCAGCCCCCAGGTGGAGGCGTTGACCAGGGTGGAATCACTCTTGCGAAAATGGGAGGACCAGTTGGCGCCGGAGAGCTTGTCCTTGATCAGGGCGTCGGCGGTCTCGGCATCGGGAATGCGCAGCAGCGCCTCGGCCAGACACATCAGGATGATCCCCTCCTGGGTATCCAGGCTGTACTCCTGCAGGAAGGCGTCGATACCGTCACCGGAGCCGCTCTCCTTGCGCACCTTGGTCACCAGGGTGCGGGCACGCTGGGTCACCTGCTCCAGCGAGGCGCCATCCCCCGGCAGCATGGCCGACAGTTCGGCCAGATAGGCATTTTCATCCACCACGTAGTTCTGGGTGATGGCTTCGCGCAGGGCGGCCAGATCAGAGGGGATATAGTCAGCGGCAAGCACTTGAGTAGCTTTGAACATATGGGGTCTTCCTGTACGCCCTAGGGCTGATATCGACAAAGGCGGACGTGCCGCCGAAACGCCGATAATGTATACAATGTTGCACCCTATATGAAATGAATTTGTTGCCACTCTTTAACAAAGATCGCTCATTCACCCCATGAATTCCCTTTTGAAGCCAATACGCCAGCAAGCGTGAGGGTCATCTGACTTCATTTTGTATACGATCTGCCGCCGCTCTATCGCAAAGCAGCCACGCATTCCGCCCAATACGCCCCAAAAAAAGAAGGGCCGCCACGGCGACCCTTCTCAGCAATTCATTCAGCCAGATGCTGTCAGTTCATCCAGCGATCGCCGCGGCTGCGACGACGGGGCAGCATGGGCAGCAGGATGCCAAGCAGAATACCGGCCCCCACCATGGCACCACCACGGATAAACCAGTCCATCTGCATGTCATGTTCCTGGTTGTCGTAGCTCTGGGTCAGGGCATCATTCTGCTCTTTAAGATTGCTCATCTCCTCACCCTGACTGACCAGCTGGGCCTTGAGGGCGGCGATCTCCTTGCTCTGGGCAGCGATCTGGCCATCCTTCTCGGTGAAGCGTTTCTCGTTGTCACCGTTGAGGTTCTGCAGGCGATCTTTAAGCTCATCGCGCTCTTTTTCCACCTGGGGCAGACGCTCGCGCAGGCTGATCTGGCTCTGCAGTTCGCTGTTCTTGATCCACCCCTCGCGGCCACGACCGTCCACCACCTGGGTAAAACCGGCCTCGCTGTTCACCGCCTTTACCTCCAGCGGTTCACCAGCCTTGACGCTGCCAAGGATCCGGTACTGGGTACCCGGGCCATTGTGGATATAGGTAAAGATGTTGTCTGAAACATAACGGGTATCGGCCAGTGCCTGTTGGGCACACAAGCAGATCAAAATCCCGAGAAGGGCGCGCATGGTCGATCGGTTCTCTTTTTCAGGTTTGGACAAGAGGTTGAATGTTAAGCCGCCAGCAGGTTAAAGGACAAGCAAAGAAAAAGCACCTCCCCCGGGATAATACGCGCAGAGTTGCGAGTCACCTCGCAACTTGCCCGTCTGCGGCCTCACTTGTTTTTCAGCTCCTGCACCTCGCTGCGCAGGGCGCGGATCTCCCGCAGCAGCTCCTCTTGCTGGTTGTTGTAGTGATGACGCCACTTGTCGGTCTCGCCATCCCCCTTGTTGGGCTGCAAAAACAGGCTGGCCATAAAACCGCTGATGGCACCGAACAGACCGACCCCGAACAGGATCAGCAGGCTGGCGACAAAGCGCCCCTCCTCGGTCTTGGGCACCAGATCCCCGTAACCCACTGTCGAGAGGGTCACCAGCGTCCACCAGAACGCGTCATAGGGTGTCTCAATCTGGCTGCCGGGCTGGCCTGACTCAATCCAGTACATGACGCCGGAGCCCACCCCCAGCAGCAGGAAGAACAGAAACAGGATGCCGGAGAGAGTGGTCTCGTTGCGCTCGCGACGGAACATGGCCCAGAGATCCGGGTGCTCCTTGAACAGCTGATAGACCCGCCAAAGCTGGATCAACCGCGCCCAGCGCAACTGCTCCGCCATCGGCAGGCTACCCGGCAGATAGATCCAGTTGGCCTTGAAATAGGCCTTGCGATCGGAGGCCCGGATCCAGCCATAAGCAAAGTGCGCGAGGAAGAAGTAGCAGATCAGACTGTCGAGGTCATAGAAGAGCTGCAGGGTCTGTGGTGTCAGGCTCTCATGGCCCCACCAGCGGGCCGTCACCAGCACAACCGAGATAATCGACAGAAATGCCATCAGCAGATCCATCGCCCGCAGATGAGTTAAGTGATGTCGCATACATTTTCCAACTTTAAGCACAGTGCAAATTAATAAAACAGAAGATAATGCCGATAGTCCTGAGGGCAAAGGAAAAAACGGCTTTTAAAAGGAGAATGACAATGCAGCTGAACCTGCTGGAGAAAAGAATGAGCAACATCCGGTTGGTACCCAAAGTGGTGCTGCTGATGGTGTTCAGTACCCTCCTGCTACTGACAAAACTCTGGTTTGACGCCAACAATCTGGAAGCGACCCTGCTCAGCGAAGGGCTCGATCCCGCCAAGGCGGATGCGATCTCCAATCGCCTGCTCTGGACCGGCCTGATGGAGACCGCCATCATGGGGCTGCTGTTCGTGATCCTGCTGCTCACCGGCTCACGCCTGATGGTCAAGCAGGTGCACTATCTGGTGGGCCTGCTGGAACGCTTCGCCAAGCGGGACCTCAGCCACAAGGTACTGCTCAAGTCTCGTGACGAATTCGGTGACATCGCCAAGGCTGTCTCACACTCGCAGGAGAACCTCAAAGAGGTGTTTGGCAACCAGCGTGCCGCCTGCAAGGAGCTCAACGACATCGCCTCCCAGGTGACCCTTTGCATGGAAGAGGCCAACGAAGCGATCAACGAAGAGTTCACCCAGATCGAACAGCTGGCCAGCGCCATGAGCCAGATGGTCGGCGCCATTCGCGAAGTGGCCGCCCATGCGGATCAGGCCTCTCACGCCACCGCCGAAACCAGCCAGCTGGCGGAAGAGGGGAGCCGCTGCGTCGCCGACACCGTCAGCACCATAGACACCCTCTCCGGCAACATCCAGCGCTCCGCCACCGTGGTCAACGAGGTGGAGCAGGGGGTCGAGCGCATTGGCTCTGTGGTCGACACCATTCGCGGCATCTCGGAACAGACCAACCTGCTGGCACTTAACGCGGCCATCGAAGCGGCTCGCGCCGGTGAAGCGGGTCGTGGCTTTGCCGTGGTGGCCTCCGAAGTGCGCGAGCTGGCCAACCGGGCTCAGGCCGCCACCGTCGAAATCCAGAAGATGATCGAACAGCTGCAGGGCAATGCCCATCAGGCTGGCGAGCTGATGGCCCAAAGCGTACAGCAGGCCGACAAGGGGGTAGAACAGGTGACCCAGGCCGGTACCCAGCTCGCCACCATAGTGCAGCGGGTACAGGGTGTCGCCGACATGAACCGCCACATCGCCGCCGCCTCCGAGCAGCAGAGCTCGGTCGCCGAAGAGATGCGCGGCAATCTGGAGCAGGTCAAGCAGATCGCCGAAGGCTCCGTCGTGGTGCTGCGCGAACTGCAAGAGGCCTCCGAGCTGGTCGAGCTGCACAGCAAGGAGCTCGACAGCCAGATCCAGTCCTTCAAACTCGTCTGACTGTTTTGATGCCCCAATCCGGTTAGACTGGAAGGCCCCTTGAGGGGGCCTTTCTCATTTCCAGCGCACGGCAAGGAGCCAATATGCAGCAGAATGCAACGCACCCACCACTCGAGCTCAGTGACGACAAGGGGCGGCTCGATGTGCCTCTGATCCACCGTTTTCTCTCCCAAGAGGCTTACTGGTGCCGTGGTATTCCCCACAGCACTGTGGTGCGGGCCATCAACCACTCCCTCTGCGTTGGCGGCTATGTCGACGGTCAGCAGGTTGCCTTCGCCCGGGTCATCACCGACAAGGCCACCTTTGGCTATCTGGCCGATGTCTTCGTGCTGCCTGAGTACCGCGGCCGGGGTTACAGCAAGGCACTGGTGGCAACCATTGTCGACCATCCCGAGTTGCAGGGATTACGGCGTCTCGCTCTCGCCACCTCTGATGCTCACGGCCTCTATGCCGGTTTTGGCTTTGCGCCCCCAGCAAGTCCAGACAGCCTGATGGAGATCTACAACCCTGCCATCTACCAGCGCACCTGATTGACTGGCGGTCAATAATTCCCGCCGGATCATGCTTCTCGCCCCTGCGCTGTGACGCGGGGGCCTGACAGTGCTAGATTGGCAGCCACCATTTTGAACCGGCAGCGTTGTTAACCTCGTGTCGTTAACCCGCTGTAGTGAACCACAAGGACGGCAACCGTGGCCCAGCACTCTCCCTCTTTCTCCGCCCTCTCCCCCCTGCTGCAAGAACAGGCCGAGCGCCAATGGCAGCGACTGGTCGAGCTGGCCCCCGACTATGGCTCGCTGCCCGAGCCCGTTCGCCAGACCCTGCTGACCCTGCTCGGCCTCTCCGATTTTGTCGCCGACTCCCTCTTCAAACAGCCCGAGTTGCTGACCGAACTGCTCGCCTCCGGAGATCTGGAACGAACCGAACGCTGGCACGCCTACCAGCGCGATCTGACCGCCCTGCTCGCCGAGGTAAGCGATGAAGAGGCGCTCAAGCGCATCCTGCGCCAGTTCCGCCGCAGCCGCATGCTGGTGATCGCCTGGCGCGAGCTGCTGGGCCACGCGGCGGTGGAAGAGAGCTTTATCCACCTGACCAAACTGGCGGATGCCCTGATCTGCTCCGCTCGCGACTGGCTCTACGCCAAACAGTGTGGCGAGCTGGGCACCCCGATGGACGGCAATGGCAACCCGCAGCCGCTGCTGATCCTCGGCATGGGCAAGCTGGGTGGTGGCGAGCTCAACTTCTCCTCGGATATCGACCTTATCTTCACCTTCCCCGAGAACGGCTACACGGTCGGCGGGCGGCGCGAACTCGCCAACCAGCAGTTCTTTATCAAGCTGGGCCAGCGCATCATCAACGCCCTCCACCAGCCCACTCAGGATGGTCAGGTGTTCCGGGTCGATATGCGCTTACGCCCCTTTGGCGATGCGGGGCCGCTCGCCATCTCCTTCGCAGCCATGGAGGATTACTACCAGCATCACGGCCGCAACTGGGAGCGCTACGCCATGGTCAAGGCGCGGGTGCTGGGGCCCCAGTGTGAACACGCGGTGGAGCTGGCCGAGATGCTGCGCCCCTTCGTGTTTCGCCGCTATATCGACTTTGGCGTTATCGACGGCCTGCGCCAGATGAAGGCGATGATCGCCGCCGAGGTGCGCCGCAAGGGGCTGGAGGGCAACATCAAGCTGGGAGCAGGCGGCATTCGCGAAGTGGAGTTTATCGCCCAGGCGCTGCAACTTATTCGCGGCGGTCGTGAACCGGCGCTGCGGGTGCGCCACCTGCCCGAAGCGCTGGCCGCTATCGCCCAATGTGGCGCCCTCGAATCCGCCCATTGCGACCGCTTGCTGACGGCCTATCGCTTCCTGCGCCGGGTCGAAAACATTCTGCAGGAGATCGGCGATCAACAGACCCAGACCCTGCCCACCGAGGAGCGGGATCGCCAGCGGCTGATCGCCGCCCTCGGCTTTGCCGACTGGGGCGCCTTTATGGCTCATCTGGATGAGGAGATGGCCGCCGTCCATCAGGAGTTCGCCGCCGTGGTGGGGGAAGAGAAGGAGGCCCCCGCCCATCTGGAGCAGCTCTGGCTCGATCTGTGGCGCACCGAGCTCGACGCCGCCGAGCTGGAAAAATTGCTGACTGCGCAGGGGGGGGCCGAGCCCGCCCCGCTCTGCGCCGCGCTGCTGCGTTTCAAGGAGGAGTACAAGCGCCGTCAGGTGGGGCCGCAGGGGCGCATCGCGCTGGACTGGCTGATGCCGGAGCTGCTGCGGCTGGTGGTCGCCAGTGAGCAGCCCGCCCGCCTGTTCGAGCGGGTGTGTGAGCTGCTTACCCGCATCTTCACCCGCAGCGCCTATCTGCAGCTGCTGGCGGAAAACCCGGGCGCCCTGCGCCAGCTGGTGCGGCTGTGCGACGCCAGCCATCTGGTGAGCGAACAGCTGGCCCGCTACCCCATCCTGCTGGATGAGCTGCTCGATCCCCAGCACCTCTATCACCCCACCCCGCTCGATCAGTACAAGCCCCAGCTGCGTCAGTTCCTGCTGCGCATCCCCGAGGAAGATGTGGAGCAGCAGATGGAGGCGCTGCGCCAGTTCAAACAGGTGCAGTTGCTGCGCATCGTGGCGGCCGACATCGCCGGCGCCCTGCCGCTGATGAAGGTGAGCGACCACCTCACCTGGCTGGCGGAGGCGATCACCGAAGAGGTGGTCAATCAGGCGTGGGCCCAGATGAGCGAACGCTACGGGGTGCCGCCCGAGGTGGCGTTAAGCGGCCAGCGCGGTTTTGCGGTGGTGGCCTATGGCAAGCTGGGCGGTATCGAGCTGGGTTACGGCTCGGATCTCGATCTGGTATTCCTGCACGGCGGCGACCCCAACAGCTACACAGATGGCCGCAAGCCCATCGACAGCCGCCAGTTCTACCTGCGCCTAGCCCAGCGGATCCTGCACCTGTTCAGCACCCGCACCCCCTCCGGGATCCTCTACGAGATCGATATGCGGCTGCGCCCCTCCGGCGACTCCGGCCTGCTGGTCTCGTCGCTGTCGGCCTACGAGCAGTATCAGCAAAACGAGGCGTGGACCTGGGAGCATCAGGCGCTGGTGCGGGCCCGTCCCATCTATGGCGATGACGCCATCATTGCCGAGTTTGCCCGCATCCGCCGCGATGTGCTGGCCAAGGAGCGGGATCTGCCGACCCTGGCCCGCGAGGTGCGCGAGATGCGCCACAAGATGCGGGATCACCTGCTCAAAGCCGGTGCCGGCGAGTTCGACCTCAAGCAGTCCCCCGGCGGCATGGTGGATATCGAGTTTATCGCCCAGTATCTGGTGCTGGCCCACGCCTGCGGCGAGCCCGATGCCCTCACCCGCTGGTCTGATAACGTACGCATCTTCGATGAGTGCGTCATGGCGGGGGTGCTGACCCTGGAGCAGGCGGAGGGGCTGAAGCAGGCCTATCTGGAGATCCGCAACCTCGGCCATCGCCTCAACCTCTCGGAGATCTCCCGCAAGGTGAGCGACGACCAGTTACTGACCGAACGAGGCCATGTGCTGGCGGTCTGGCAACTGCTGCTGGGGGAGTAATTCCCGCCAACGACAATGAAAAGGGGCCCGCCTGAATTGCTTCAGGCGGGCCCCTCACTTATCGGCAAATCAGCATCCTTACGGTTGCTCAGCCGTGATCCATTACCGTCTCCACCAGCATCTGGTTGAAACGCTGATAGGCCTCTTCCTCAAGAAGCCCCGGATAGCTCAACACCCTTAGGGCATGGCCCTCGTAATCTGGCTGATAGGGCGGGTGGAGATGGGCATAGTCGTTGAGACAAAAGCCCAGCCCCTGATAGAAGCGCAGACGGCGAATGGCAATCTCGTCCTCTGGCGGATCGATCTCGAGAATGACGGTTTTGCCTGCCCGCTCGCAAAATTCGGCCAGCAGGCGGCTGCCGTAGTTGCGGCCGCGCAGCACCGGATTGATGGCCAGATGTTCGATATAGATCTGCTCGCCACACGCCCACCAGAAGATAAAACCGAGCAGCAGGCCGTCCTGATAAAAGATTTGGCAGTGATAGCGAGGATCCCGCATCTTCTGGGGCTGATGCTGTGACTGGCGCTGCTCGTAGCGGGGAAAACTCTCGCCATAGATCTGCCAGACCAGCGGCCACGCCGGATGGTTTACCTCTCTAATCACTTCACTCTCAATCATCAGAACTACCTCTCGTTTATTTTGCAGAACGTTCATCTATACATGAAAAGTTCTGCCACAGCATCCTATGATGAAATAAAAGCCAGAACGCCCGATTAGCGGGCGCCATCCGGTTGCGAGACAAACTGCTGCTGGCTGCCATCGGGCAGCAGCGCCAGCACGCTTTGAGCGGCCAGTTTTATCCCTGCCAGCTCGGTGGCCGGGCCGAAGTTGGCAATCAGTCGAGTGCCATCGGCAAACTCGCTCTGCTGCACCACGCCTCTTTTATCGAGCCAGCGAAAACCGGTGAGGGGCTGGTTGTAGAGCCGCTCATGCAGCGGACGGAAGAAGGCATCGAGCCCCTTGAGATAGGGAATGCGCACGCTGGCGCTATCCAGACTGAGGTTGAGCAGCGGCGGCACGTTGTAAAGCTGCTGCAACAGTTCGGTGACCTGACGGCTCTCCCTGAATTTGAGGCTATCCATCGTCCAGTGATGGGTGGTCACTATGCTGTCGTGAAAGACGCTCTGGAACAGCGGCAACCGCAGCGCCGGATCGAAGTAGAGCCCCTGATACTCGGGCTTGAGGCGGCTCTGGCGAAAGAAGAACGCAGGCTGATAGTCGGGATACCAGACCCCCAGATAGTAGGGAGAGCGCTTGTTGCGGCGCATATCGGGATCCTGCCAGCCAAAGCCGCTGGTCTGGGGGCCATGGGCAAAGGCCGCGGTGCGGTTGGCTACCGCCCCGCCCTCCTCGGAGCCCACCAGCACACCCTGACTCTTGGCAATCCACGCCATCCCCGCCATCCGGTTTTGCGCATCCTGCGCCTGACTGGTCGGCTTGGCCGGATCGAAGTCATCAAACACCATGCCGGTCGCCGCCACATCGAGGAACCAGCTGTTGTAGTGACTCGCCTGCTGCAATTTTGGCACTCGCTGCTCCATCACAGGGCGCACGCAGGCCTGATTGGTGTAAACGCCGCTGCTTTGAAAGCCGCTCTTGCGCCGTCCGTTCTCCTGCATGATGCCGCAGCGCAGGTAGATATCCTGCCCCATCTGAGCGGTGAGCCAGCTCTGCTGACGATTCCCCTCCGGCAGCGCGGTATCGTAGGAGTCGTAAGGAGCGATGAGATAACCCGCCGCTTTGGCAAGTTCAATCCCCTGCGGCGCGGCAAAACCCGCCGTCCACTGGGGCAACCCCAGCCAGAGTTTTGGTAGCCCAGCCTGTTTGAGGGCATCAATCATCTTGGCCGAGCTGCCATCGCCCCAGCTCTGCGGATCGTTAAGCGCAGCCCCCAGTTGTTTGGCCGCCAGCGCGCGCCGGGCAGTGAAATCGGCCGGTTGCTGACCCGGATGGCGCAGCGCGAGCGCCTGCGCCACCCCGGCCAGCACCAGATTTTGCAGATAGCGGTTGCGGGCCAGATCGGGCGCTTGCAGCGCCGTTT
This sequence comes from Aeromonas sp. FDAARGOS 1417, assembly GCF_019046985.1. Lineage (NCBI taxonomy): Bacteria > Pseudomonadati > Pseudomonadota > Gammaproteobacteria > Aeromonadales > Aeromonadaceae > Aeromonas > Aeromonas sp. FDAARGOS 1417. Next base: position 2,176,894 of record NZ_CP077221.1, read on the forward strand.
TGCTCTCCCCCTTGAGCCAGTCGGCGGGGATCAGGCGGCGCAACGCGGGCCAGCTTTTCACATCCTGTGGCACCAGCAGTCGCTCGCCCCAGAGGTAGAGGTGAGAGGCGCCGATCAGCCGTTTGCCATCCGGCACCGCCGCCAGCTTGCTCTCGAGCGAGACCAGCTCGCTCCGTCCCTGCAACCAGTGACGATAGGCCTTGGCCGCCGCCAGCCAGTCGTGACCCGGCTGCAGCGATACTTCCACCTCATAGGGGTCAGCCAGATTGAGGCGGTTGACGCTATGGGTCGCCGTCAGGGCAATGCCATCTTGCTTCGGAGCAAAGGTGAGCCGGTTGTTGAAGGGATTGGCAAAGAGGATCGCCAGCTGCTGATCGCCGTGATCCAGCCCAACCACCGGCAGGGTCAGATTATCCGTGGTGTTGACCCCCTGATACTCCTGCGCCAGCGCCTTGCGCCACGCAGTGTGCGTAGCCGGAATGCGAAATCCCTCGTAGATCGGCAGCATCAGCGCCTGCGCCCCTGCCGGTACCCGCGGCCACACCAGCTCGCCAGCACTCGCACGGCTGAGGGTAAGGATCAGACGGTTACCCTCAAGGCGAGCCAAGGCACGCACCTCGCCATCGGCACGGGTCAGCCAGCTGGCGCGCTCCCCCTCCTGCTGCAGAGCGGTGACCGGCTGACGCGGGCCGGGAGAAGAGATGAGAAGGTGCTTGCCCGATGGCAGCACAGCCTCGGCCGACAGGGTGGCGGGATCCAGCTCAATGCGCCACTGATCGTTGGCCAGGGTCAGCGCCTCGGCAGGCAGGGAGAACAGCGGCATCAACAGCAGCAGCGGGCGGATCCGGCTCGCCAGCACGGGGAAAGAAGTCATGGTCGGTGATTCCTGATAAAAACGGGAGCCGCCATTGCAGCAGATCGGCGGGCTTGGATTGTCAGGCCAATGTCAGGATTAAGCACAGATTGGCGACGGAGCCTCCTCTCAGCAATGTCCCGTTTAATCGCCACCACCATCCACTAGCCGATTGTTGCAAATAACATCAGCAAAAAGTGACAGCTATTGCACCAATGAAACCATTTGTGACTGAGGCTGACCATCCATCGCGACCAGCAGCGACTCAACCCCTTGGCATCACTCCACCGGCCCCGCCTGACTGTGGCTCAGCTGCAACACCAGCTGGCCACGCTGGCTGGTCTGCACCAGCGATAGGGTGCGCCAACTGTCGGGTGTGGCGGCAGGCCAATCCACCTTGCCATCGAGAGGCAGACGGTTCCACCACAGCAGTGAGTATTGCGGGCGAGCCAGCACCGCCTGATCGAGCCAGAGCGGCGTGCAGGCCGCAGGATTGACGGGGAGATTGGCTACCGCCTGCGGCGAGCGGGAGAGCCAGTCCAGATCCTGCACCGCAGGCAGCGGCAACGCCACCTGCCAATCCTTGCCCGCCACCGCCAGCCGCAGCAGATAGAGTCCGGCTGGTAAAGGCGTCGGCAGATCGGCCCCCACGACCCTGACTCCGGAGTTCTCTTCCGCCTCCCACTGGGCGCCTGCCAGCCGGTCGCGGCCAGCGGGATCGATAAGTTCCGCGGTGGTGATGGGCCCCTCGCCGGTCAACTGCACCCGATAGTCCCGCAGCAGCGGCGCATCGCGCTGGATCAACTCAAGACGCAGCTCGCTCACCCCATCAGGCAAGGTCAGCGGGAAATCCTTGCCGCAGTGCTGGGCACTGAGCTCAGCCAGCATCCCCTGCCAACTACGGCGCTCGGCATCGCTGTTAAGGCCAGGCCAAGCCTGCTGCAAAGATTGCCAGGCGTGCCGATTATCCCCCTGCAACAGCGCCAAGGTAGCCGGTTGCAGCGAGTCGGCGCGATCGGTGGCCAGACCCTCTGTTGCCATCACGCTGCTTGCATTCAGAAGGCCGCCGCTTAGAGCCAACAGCAGCGCGGCCAGTATTGCACGCTTCACGCTGGCACCTCCAGCCGGTAGCCGATACCGCGCACCGTCTCGATGGCCAGCCCAGGCAGCTTCTGGCGCAGTTGCAGAATATGGGTATCAACCGTGCGGGTGGAGGGAAACGCCTGATAGCCCCATACCCGATTGAGGATCTCCTCCCGACTCAGCACCCGCCCCGCCATCCGTACCAGCAGGGTGAGCAGGGCAAACTCGGTGGGGGTAAAGCTCACCTCCGCATCCTGCCAACTCGCCTGCATCCGGGCGGGATGAAGCTGCAAGCCGCCCACCACCTGAGTGCAATCCCCCAGCTGGCGCAGCTGGGCCCGGATCCGCGCCAGCAGCTCGTCGTGGGAGAAGGGCTTGGTCAGGTAGTCGCGCGCCCCCGCATCGAGCCCGGCCACCCGATCGCTCACCTCCACCCTGGCGGTGAGCACGATCACTGGCAGCGCCTTGCGTGCCTGCCACTGGGGCAGCCAGTCGAGGGCATCCCCCTCCGGCATAGTGCGATCCAGCAGCACCAGATCCGCCGCCAGCCACTGCTGCTCCGCCGCAGTCAGGGTGTCGCACCAGAGGCAGCGATACCCCTCGCGGGTCAGATAGCGTTGCAGGTTCTCCGCCAGCAATGCCTCGTCTTCGACAAGCAAGATGGTCTTCATGATTCGGGGTCGCTCCAGAGTTGGCAGGGCAGCGTCAGGGTGAAGGTAGTGGGCGGGCCGGATAGGGCGAGGCGCCCGCCAAGACGGCGCAGCAGATGGCGCACGATGGTAAGCCCCAGCCCCAGACCATCGGCACGGGCACCGCGGCGCAGCAGGGTAGCGAGCCGGTAATTTGGCAGCTCGCCGCCATCGCTGACTGCGAGGCTCAAGCGCCCCGCCTGCCAGCTGGCACAGATCCGAACCGGCGCACGACCATGCTGGCTGGCATTGCGCAGCAGGTTGTCGAGGGCGAGATCGAGCCAATAAAAGGGGAGCGCCAGAGTCATCTCCCGCTCAAGGCAGAAGGTAGCGCCATGCCGCTCACAAGCCAGGGTGAGCCACTCGGTGAGACTGACCGCAACCCGCTCATCCTCGAGGGTCTCTGCCGCCAGATAGTGGCGACTGGCCTGCGCCAACTGATGCAGACGGGCGACACTGCCCAGCAGCTGACCCACGCTCTGCTGGGCGGAAGGGGGCAGCCGGTCGAAATCGTGGCGCAGCTCCTCGCTGATGCCAGAGAGCGCCATGATGGGAGTACGCAGCTCGTGGGTCAGCATCTGCAATGCGACGCGCCGCTCCCGCAGCAGGCACCAGCGCTGCCAGCTGGCCCACCCCAGCAACAGGATAAAACCAAGCGAGCTGGCCAGCGCCAGCCACTGCCAGTCAAGCGTGGGGCGAGTATTGAAACAGATCGCTCCGACTCGCTCTTCACAAGTACCAGCTGTGCGGCAATCCAGCGTCACGCCAAGCCGCTCGGCCAGCGGTTGCCACTGCCCGGCACCATAACGGCGCCACTGCCCATCGGCAAGCACCCAGATCTGACCCGATTGCAGCAGCCAGCGCTCGCCCCTCAGTAGGGCGTCGAGGTTGTCATCATCAAGCTCGCCAAGCTGCCCCAACCGATCGCTCCGCTCCCGCACATGGAGCAGAGCGTCGAGCCCAGCCGCCGGATGATCAACCTGCCAGCGAGCCGCACTGGAGCCGCCCAGCGGATAGATTGGGTGAGCGGCAAACCAGCTGGTCGAGGGCTTAGCCCCTTGGCCACAAAGCGCCCTCAGCAGCGGCAGCCACTCGGCGGGTAAGTCATTATCTGTCCCGCACTCCTGCTGATAGCGATAGATGGCCTGCAGCTGGCGCAGCGGATAGCGCTGCCAGGCGGGATAGAGGGAGTCGGGAGCAATCAAGCGCCGGTCGAGCCGCTGCACCTCGTCAAGAGGCAGCGCCTGTTCGGGAGCCTGCCTGGCCAGCTCGCCAGCCAGACGATCCGCCAGCGGCCCGGCCAGCACGGGATACGCCATGCCGTAGCAGATCAGGGAGCAGAGCAGCAGGATCAGGCGCATGAGTTCAACTCGAGATGACTCCGGATGAAGGCGCAGCAGATCACTGCGCCATAAAAAATGTCAGCGCCATTTTTCAATGGCGCTGACATCCGGTCAACCGCTAACGGCATTGGCGCGGCTCGCGCCAGCCCATATGAACCGTCACCTATTTGAACAGTCCCTTGAGCAGCTGGTCAGCCACCCCTTTGACGGCCTCGTTGTCGGCCTTGTCACCCAGCAGCTTCTTGAGGCCGCGTTCGGCCTCCTTGCGCGCCTTATCCTCCAGCAGCTTGTTGTTGCTGAGCAGCGCCTTCACGTCGAGCTGATAGCTGGGAGCCTGCCAGTGGCCGCCGATCCGCACCGGAATGGTGATCTCTTTGAGCTCATCCACATCCTTGCCCCCCTGCCCCTTGCTGCTCTCGACAATGGAGGTGAGGAACAGGAAGTCGAGGCTCTCCGGCACCAGCGCAGTCTGCCCCTCCCCCTTGACCCGCAAGGCGGGGGCAAAGAGCTGGATATCCTTGCTGCGGGCGATGCCATCGGCAATCTGGAAGCTGGCGGTCAGAGCGCTGAAGTCGGTCTTGCGCGCCTCCTTCACCTGCTCGGCCCCCTTGCCGGTGAGGGTGGCCCGCGCCTCGCGGATCATCTCCGGCAGGTTGATGCCATGCAGGGCGCCGTCGCTCAGCTTCAAGGTAACCTTGCCCTGCATTCCGTTGCGCAATGCCAGAGAAGAGAGACCACGCCCCTGCACCTGCACATCGAGATCGCCCTTACCCTCCAGCAGATCGCTCTGGGCCAGAGTCTGCAGCAAGGGACGAATGTTCACTCCGGCCACCTGCTTGTGCACCTTGTAGGTGGCGGGTTGCTGGCGTGCGTCGAGAACCCCTTTTGCGCTTACCTGACCGCCCGCCACGGACGCGCTGAACTGTTTGAGCGTCAGCAGCCCTTTGGCCAGAGCCACCTGCAGATCGACAGCGCCGAGATCCAGCCCTTTCAGACGCAGGCTGCCAAGCTGCAACCGACCATCCAGATCCACACCTTTGAGCGCGCCCAAATCCGGTTCAACCGCGGAGAGGGCTTCGCTCTTGCCGGTTACCGCTTTATTGTCACTTGCAGCGGCATTGGGGGCGCTGGCCGCCAGTTTGTCCTTTTTCGCCTGTGCGGTCGTGGTCGGTACCGATTTGGCGAGCCATTTGTCGAGATCCAGCGTCTCCCCCTTGAGATCGAAGCTGATTGCGGGAATGGCACCAAGCTGCACGGTTCCATCACCACTCAGCAGCGCCTCATCGGCACTCATCACCAGCTTACTCAGGGTAATCAACTGCTTGTCGAGCTCGGCACGGGCAAACCCGGCCAGTTTCAGCTTCATCTGCGGGCGTGGCAGCGCATCACCTTCCAGCACTGCCGTCAGCAGCACATCGGAGAGCTCGGCCAGCTTCATCTCTTTATCGAGCCGTCCCTTGAGTGTTCCTTCCAGCGAACCAGCCAGTGAAGCTTGCTGCCCCTCTACCTTGGCCCCCTTCAGCGCCAACGTGAGGTTGCTCCACTCACCAAGGGCCAGTCGGTCTGCCTTGATGGAGAAACTGTCGAGTCGCAGGGACGGGTCACTCAGGCTGCCACTGAGGCTCAGATCTTTCAGTTCACTCGCCATCACCTCCTGCGCCAGCTTGATCTGGGTCTGCCCTTTAACGTCGAAAGCGAGCTTGTCGGCACTCCCTTTGGCGGCCAGCGTCACGGGTTCCCACTGATCGGTGGCCAGCTGCCCCATATCGAGATCGAGGCGATCCAGTCGCAGCGAGGTGCCGCTGCGATCATCCTGTACCAGTGCACTGGCCTGGGAGAGCGCGACACCCTGCAAGCTGATCTGCCAGGGCTTGCTGTCAGCGGTTGGCGCTGGGGCTGAGGGAGCGACCGGTTCGCTTGCATCAGCAGTGGCATCTTTGAGCAGTCCGCTCAGATTGGAGCTGCCATCCGCCTTGGTCTGGATAAAGAGATGGGCGCCACTCAGGGTCACCTTGCCAATCTCCAGACGATGGGAGAGCAGCGGCAACAGGGCCACCGAGGCCTCGCCCTGTTCGAAACGAACCAGATCCGGCTCGGCAAAACCGACCGGATTGCGCAGAGCCACCTTCTCCAGCGAGAACCCGAGACTCGGCCAGAAACGCCAGTCAATCTCCCCCGCCATCACCAGTTCCCGGCCCGTGCTCTTGCGCACCTGTTCAGCCAGTTGGAGCTTGAATTGATTGGGGTCGATAAGGCTTATCAGCGTCACGATGGCCAGCAAGGCCGCCACGGCAATGCCGAGCAAGATGAGAACTATCTTCTTCACGATATGCTCCTTGAATCCGGATCCACTGCTGACTATACCACTCACCGTCTGACGAATGGCGTCTGCGGGACAAAAGTGGACAAGGATGAGACAGGGATGGTCGCTGCCAATCCCCATCGTCATCAGCAGGGATCAGGCTTGCAAAGAGGATTGCTGCAGCCGCGCCACCGCGGTGCGCGTCGATTCGAAAGCAAAGCGGGACAAGGGAATATCGCTGATCTTCAGCCACTGACAGGCGGCCACATCATCAGCCGGCTGGATGACCGGTTTTTCACTCAGCCTGATAGCGAAGAAGGTGTCACAGGTGTGGTAGGTGATACTGTCGTAGGGATAGATATTGGGGAATGAACCGAGATAGGTAAAAGGTTGAGCGCTGACATCGAGCCCCAGCTCCTCCTGCAACTCGCGCACCAGCGCCACCTCCAGCGACTCGCCGGGATCAACAAATCCTCCAGGCAGATCCAGCAACCCCTTGCCCGGATTGTCGGCCCTCACCGCAACCAGCACCTCATCCTGCCAGCAAAGCGCCACCATCACAGCCGTCGCCACATTCTGGAAAAAATGAAAACCGCAGCCACAGCGAAACTCTTTGGGGCTGACGCTCTGCAGGGTTTGACCGCCGCATTTTGGACAAAACATGGGCTATCTCCGACGAAATAAAGCGCCATTTTAAGCTGTTGCGACCGTTTTTTATGAGTAAAACCGACGGGGAAAACGAGGAATTCAAAGGGAGAGGAATAAAACGGAGCAATTATCAGGCTATTTGCTGAATTGCAGGCAATAAAAAACCCCGCTCATTGAGCGGGGTTTCTTGTATTGGGTGCCTGGCAGTGTCCTACTCTCGCATGGCGAATGCCACACTACCATCGGCGCTACCGCGTTTCACTTCTGAGTTCGGCATGGGATCAGGTGGTTCCACGGCGCTATGGCCGCCAGGCAAATTCTTAATCTAGAAAGCTGACGTGAGTAGTGATGTTGCGCTTGGCTTGTCACTATCACTGAATTTGAGTAGTTCGTTCTATTTGCTACAAGCCTTAGAACACTTCTTGGGTGTTGTATGGTTAAGCCTCACGGGTAATTAGTATGGGTTAGCTCAACACGTCGCCGCGCTTACACACCCCACCTATCAACGTTGTGGTCTCCAACGGCCCTTTAGGACCCTCAAGGGGTCAGGGATGACTCATCTCAGGGCTCGCTTCCCGCTTAGATGCTTTCAGCGGTTATCGATTCCGAACTTAGCTACCGGGCAGTGCCACTGGCGTGACAACCCGAACACCAGAGGTTCGTTCACTCCGGTCCTCTCGTACTAGGAGCAACTCCCTTCAATCATCCAACGCCCACGGCAGATAGGGACCGAACTGTCTCACGACGTTCTGAACCCAGCTCGCGTACCACTTTAAATGGCGAACAGCCATACCCTTGGGACCGACTTCAGCCCCAGGATGTGATGAGCCGACATCGAGGTGCCAAACACCGCCGTCGATATGAACTCTTGGGCGGTATCAGCCTGTTATCCCCGGAGTACCTTTTATCCGTTGAGCGATGGCCCTTCCATTCAGAACCACCGGATCACTATGACCTACTTTCGTACCTGCTCGACCTGTCCGTCTCGCAGTTAAGCTGGCTTATGCCATTGCACTAACCTCCTGATGTCCGACCAGGATTAGCCAACCTTCGTGCTCCTCCGTTACTCTTTGGGAGGAGACCGCCCCAGTCAAACTACCCACCAGGCACTGTCCGCGAGCCCGATTCAGGGCCCTGCGTTAGAACATCAAACATACAAGGGTGGTATTTCAAGGACGGCTCCAGCGCA
>NZ_CP077221.1:2190000-2517500 GCF_019046985.1 Aeromonas sp. FDAARGOS 1417
GCCGGGCGGCCACTGAACAGATTGGTCAGTGCCGTCTGCTGGCCTTGGGGTGAGTGAAGGGCGGCTCGATGCAGCACCGAGGTGGTCGCTTCATGGCAGCAGAGAAAGGCGGTGCCCATCTGCACGGCACTCGCCCCCATTGCCAACGCGTTGGCGCTCCCCTTGCCATCGACGATACCGCCAGCGGCAATCACCGGCAGATCGGTCACCGCGAGGATCTGCGCCAGCAGGGTCAAGGTGCTCTGCTGCAAGGCGAGATCATCGGAGAGGAAATGACCGCGATGACCGCCCGCCTCCAATCCCTGGGCGATGATAGCATCGGCACCGTGGTGAGCGAGCCATACGGCCTCCGCCACCGTGGTGGCACTGGCAAATACCTTGGCCCCCGCAGCCTTCACTTGGACAAGCAGCTCGGGCGCGGGCAAGCCGAAGTGAAAGCTGACCACCGCCGGTCTGAACTCGGCCACCATGGCGGCATGATCCTCATTGAAAGGTGCACGGCTTGGCGCCGTCGTAACAGCTGGGGGCTGTACGCCGAACTCGGCGTAGTAGGGAGCAAACCGCTGCTGCCAGCGGGCCAGTGCAACGGGATCCTGTTCCCGTTGCCGATGGCAGAAGAAGTTGATGTTAAATGGCCCAAGACCACTTTGGGCAAGACGCCCCAGTTCGTTGCGTAGCTCCGCTGATGTGAGCATGGCGGCAGGCAAGGAGCCCAAGCCGCCCGCACGGGTCACGGCCAGCGCCAGCTCGCTACCCTGCACACCGGCCATCGGTGCCTGAATAATGGGATAACGCATCCCCAGCTCGGCAAACAGGCTCATCCGTTCACCCCGAGCAGCATTGCCCGCTCTTGCGGGCCAAACCGGTTGTTGCCATCCATCTGTCAGACTCCTTTCCGATAACCGTGGTTAAACATCAGGCCCGCAAGGGGCCTGATGAAGAGAGTGAAGGCTTAACGCACGCTGCGCAGCAGGAAATCCGGCTGACCGCAGGAGCGGCGCTCGCGCTTTTGCATCTCGGCGGAGCAGGTGACCGCATCTGTCCCCTCTTTATTGACGCAGATATAGATCTCCCGCAGGAAGCGGCCACCATCGGCGCAGGCTACCGTGATGTTGTCGGGGGCCAGCCACTGGTTGGCGCTCGCCAGATCGGCCTTGAGCTGGAAACTGGTTTTGCGCAGCGGCTCTTCCGGGGATTGATAAGCCGCCGGGATCTTCACCTTCTGGCGCAAATCGCTCGCCAGCTGATGGAAGGCCTGCTGGCTCAAGCCGGAGCAGGTGCCATGTTTCTCCCACTCATGGCGATAGAGAAAGCGGCTGGGGTAGAGGTCGGCAAACTCGCTCTCCATCTCGGGATCGAGCCGTTCGCGGGTACAGTTGCTGGGATAACCGCGATCGTACTGGGGCCAGAGACCGTGCAGCACAAAGCCCAGCTTGCGGGAACACTGGTCCCGATCCGCCGGTTTGACGGCGCAGTGCTCGGGCGACCAGGAGAGCGCAATGGCGTAATAGTCAAACTCCCCCGCCTCCCCTTTGGCCTGCACGGCCGAGGAGAGCAACAAACCACCCGCCAACAGGGCAATCATCTTCTTCATCTTTATATGTCCACCTTACGCGACTCGGGATGACAGCCATGCTCCCATATTCTGGCTGCGGGAAACAGCCATGCTGAGACGCCGCGCGACAAGGGTCAGACCAGTCAGGGGTTTCACCAGAGGGCGAGCAGGGGTAAGCTGACCGACCGGTAGGCTCCTCGTCCACCACCAGATAATCCCTCTTGGCAACCACAGGATGTAACATGATCCGCAAGAATCCCTCCGGCCATCTGCCTGTCATCGACGAATCCGCCTATATCGACAAGACCGCCATCATCTGCGGCAAGGTGATCATCAAAGAGAATGTCTTTGTCGGCCCCTATGCGGTGATCCGCGCCGACGAAGTGGATGCCAACGGCGAGATGGAACCCATCGTCATCGGCGCCAACTCCAATATTCAGGATGGCGTGGTGATCCACTCCAAATCCGGTGCCGCCGTCACCATCGGCGAGTACACCTCCATCGCCCACCGCTCCATCGTCCACGGGCCATGTGAAGTGGGGAACCGGGTCTTTATCGGCTTCAACAGCGTGCTGTTCAACTGCCATATCGGTGACGGTGCCGTGGTGCGTCACAACTCGGTGATTGATGGCTGCGATCTGCCGCCGGAGTTCTACGTCCCCTCCACCACCCGCATCAACCAGCAGAGCGATCTGACCCATATCCCGCGGGTTTCGGTAGATGCCGCCGAGTTCTCCGAGGACGTGGCCCACACCAATATCGATCTGGTCAAAGGTTACAAGGCGCTCTCCAACGAGTTCTGATCCCTCTGTATTCCCAGAGAACAAAACGGGCGCCGAGGCGCCCGTTTTTCATCTGACTATCTATGAAGGCTAGATGGCCCTGACGCAGGTGGCGGCATGGGCCTCGTCCGCCAGATCCCACAACAGGTCGCCGGAGCTCAGGTCGAGCAGCGGCAGCTCACCATCATCATTGGCAGTCGCATCGCTGCTCCAGTAGCGGTTGTAGAGCGGCCATCCCTGCTGCTGAAGCAACTGATCCGTCGCGCCATCCTTGTTGTAGGCGGCAAACAGCACCTCCAGCTCGGCCCGGGTCGGCAGACGCCAGTCATCATGACCGCGCGCCACCAGCTGCTGGCAGTAATCCCGCGCCCGCGCCTGACTCATGGTCACATACTCCAGCGGGAAGGGATTGTAGTCACCATCGCTGTCACTGCTCACACCGTCATAGGAGATGGACAGACGATCCGCCTCGTCCCTGGTCAACTGGCAGACAAAGGCCAGCTTGCCCGCCACCAGCTCGGGTTGACGACAGCCCCGGGCAAAATCGGGCTGGGCATCGACCACCTGCACCGTCACGGTCAACGTGTGACGAGCCGTGGTCGCCACCAATCGTGCCGTACCGACCGCCACACCACGCACCTCGCCCTGCGGACTCACGGTGGCGAACTCCGGCTGTTCGCTGCGCCACTCAACAGGCCCATCGAGCGGGCCGAGAGAGCCATCGCTCAGTTGCCACTGCAGTTGGAGAGGAAGCGTCCGCCCCACTTCCAGCTGAGGCTGGGCAGGCAGCACGGCCAAGCCGGTGATCACGGCTCCCACCGGAGCCGGGTCATCCACCTCACTCACCCCCAGCTCGGCAACCGTGGCTGGGGTGCGGCGCGGCTCGGCCGAGGCACTGCGCAAAAACTCGCCGATGGCATCCAGCTCGTCATTGCTGAGGCCAAGGGCATGCAGGTGATCGGAGGCTTTGGGGAAGAAGGGATCATATTGATCCGCACCGGTCGGGAAGCCGACCCCGCTGCTCCACTTGGTCACGCCAAAGTTGTACATGGCCACCACCCCCTGCACCGAGCTGCCGATACGCTGGGCCAGGATCGGGAAGATGCCGTTGTGCATATAGGGACCGGTAAAGGCGACGTCCCGCAAGCTGGGGGTCTTGAAGCGACCGATATCTGCCTTGTTGCGGGTCTGCAGGAAGCGCCCGCGATCTTCCAGCTTGCCACGACCGTAATAGGTGAGCCCCACACTCTCGAACCCGTGCTGACTCAACAGCGGGCCGGAGTGGCAGTTCATGCAGCGGCCATCGGTGCGGTAGAGGTGCATCCCCCACAGCGCCTTGTCACTGAGTGCCTGACTATCCCCTTTGACGAAGCGCTCAAAATCGCTGTCTCGGCTGATGATGGTGCGTTCGAAGGTGGCGATCGCCTTGGCGATCCGCTCCAGCGTGATCCCCTGATCGCCAAAAGCGGTGGCAAAAGCAGCCTGATAGTCGGGGCTGGCCTGCAAGCGAGCCAGCAGCTCGTCATGACTCAGCGCCATTTCGATGGGGTTCTGGATCGGGTGAAGTGACTGCTCCTCCAGCGTGGCGACCCGCCCGTCCCAGAACTGGGTCGAGCTGAAGGCACTGTTGAGGATGGAAGGAGCGTTGCGATTGCCCTTCTGGCCCAGATGACCGACCGAGACGCTCAGGCCGTCGCTCCACCCCTTTTGCGGATCGTGGCAACTGGCACAGCTGATATCCCGCCCCTTGGAGAGCTGTTTGTCGAAAAAGAGCTGCTGACCCAGCACCACCTTGGCCCGGCTATAGGGGTTGTCGGCCGGGAAGGGAACCGCCGGCAGCGGCCCCAGCTCCTGCCATTCCACCCCTTCATCCACCCGGGCGGCAGGCCATTGGGCTGGCGCGCCGCTGTATTGAGCGCGCAGGGCCGCCATGTCTGGCTTGCTGCTGTCGCGCACCACAGAGGGACGCACCGGATAGGGTGCCAGCGCATACCAGAGCAGACTCCCCTCTCCCTCATCCAGCCAGGTTCGGGTCGCAAGTTGATAGAGACGGGGTTGACCCGCACCATCCTGCAGCCAGATCTGGGCGGGCAGGCCAACAGCAAAGGTATTGGGATAGCGCCATGCCGACTTGTCACTGCTCAGCACCCGTTCGAACTCGGTGAGGGTCGGCAGGCGCCAGTCGCTGCGGCCGCAAGCTGTCAGCCCCGCAGCCAGTTGTGGCTGGCTGGCAACCTTCAACGCACTGGTGTCACTGCCATACAGCCAGTACTGGCTACCCTTGACCCCGCTGACCGTGCGCACATCGTGCAGGCACTGCCAGGGGCCACGCACCACCAGCAGCCCCTGCTCATCGAGGCGCAGCAGATCTGCCGTCTCCGGCTCGTCCGGCTGGCTCGGATTGGCTGGATAGAGGTGGGTACGGGCAGACTGGATCTGGGCGCTGTTGCTGCGCTGATACCAGCTGCGCGCCTGCTTGTCATCGCGCAGGGCCAGCAGCATCTGCCAGCTGTCGGCATAGTCGAGCACGGCACCCGGCTGGCGCTGGGCCAGCAGGAAGGCAGCGTAATCCTCAATGACCGCCTGTTGCTGCACGCGGACCTCCTCTGCCCTGCCCCACTCGGCCTGACTGAGGGAACCATCCCCGCTCTGATCCGCCAGCAGGAAGAGCGCCGTCTCCTCCTCGTTCAATCCCAGCCGCGGCACGCTGTTGCGGCGTGCCAGCGTGATCCCGGCCGAGAGATCCGCCACCCGCACCGATACCGCGCGCAGCAGATAGCCCTCGTTGCTACCGAGCAGCTCCAGCGGCTGATCCAGTTGCAGACCTGCTGGCAAGGTGATGCTGACAGGTTGGCCCGGTTCGATGGCCTGCTGCACGCGGATCCCGGTGGCGACCTGTCTCACCTCAAGCTGTGCTCCCGCCCCCAGTCGATCGGCCACATTGACCTCAATGGTCAGAGGAACCCGGGTATGAGTTTCCGGCGGCACTATTGGCGGCGTGATGGGCGGTTCGGTCGGCTTGACGACCGGCGGGGTCACCTCGGGTGAGGGGGCCACAGACGTATTGCTGTGATTGTCATTGCATGCGGTCAGAGCCAGAAGGCTGAGCAGTAAAAGGCTGGTTTTCATTCGGTATGGTTGGGTGGTCAGACAAGTGCGCGATTATCCAACCAAATACCAATCATTATCAATTGCATTCAATTAATATGCTTTTTGACAACAACTCCTTATCAGCAACGCCTTACCACCCAATGAGAGAGGGCAGCCTCTTTGGCTGCCCTCTCTTGCTTCAAACCCGCTTGTCGAAAGCCCGACAATCTTCAGTAGCACTTCTTCAGGCTGATATGCCAGTTGGCGCCGGATTGCACCTGATGCTTGGCGGCGAAGCTGTCCATGTTCAGCGCCACCGACACCTGCAGCAGGCTGTTGAGGTAGACCAGCGGCTGACCTTCCGGCACATCGCCGAAGCTGCTGACGTAAGGGGCCTTGCCGTCATATTTGACCACATCCCCTTCGCGGATCTTGATGCAAGCGTTATCCCCCTTGTTGATCCCCGCTTTGGTCAGCAGGGCATCGTCGATATTGGTCCAGACGTTGCCGTACTGCACATCGAGGATCGGGATGGTGCCCTTGAGGGTGCCATCTTTCTCGGCGACCGCAGGCTGATAGGGGATCTTCACCACCTCGGCGGGCAGCAGCGGGCCGACCTGCTCATAGCTGATGGCGCCGGAGGCGAGCCGTGCGCCGGTATAGGCGTACACATCGCGGCCATGGAAGGTGTAGGACTTCTCGGAACCCTTGAGGCGGTTGAGTTTCTCGTCAATCTGGCGCACCGCCTCGATGCCGAAGTGCTCGGCCACCAGGGTCAACGTGCCGTTGTCCGGAGTCACGATGTAGTGGCCGATCCTGGTCTTGAGCACCACTGACTTGCGCTCGGTGCCGACACCGGGATCCACCACGCTGACAAACACAGTGCCCTTGGGCCAATACTGCAGGGTCTGGTAGAGGCGGTAGGAGGCTTCCCAAATGTTGTAAGCCGGGATTTCGTGGGTCAGGTCATAGAGCGGCAGGGTGCGATCCACCCCGAAGGCGACCCCTTTCATGGCCGACACGGCGCCATCTTTGAGGCCAAAGTCGGTCTGGATCACCAGCGCTTCGTTGGCAGCGGCGATGCCGCTTGCCAGCATGAGGGCGAGCGCTATGGCGCGGGGAGCGGTACGAATATCCATATCTGAACTCCTGAATCATCTGAGGATAACGAAACGGCGACAGCCATTTAGACATCTAGACTGCCACCAATGGATTTTTTTGCAAGGGATTTGCAACAAAGTGAGGGACGACTCGCAGAAATTGTGCTCGCCAAACGTCGGCGGCGGGGGTATCAAAGGCAGAACAGAAAAACGTTTACAATACAGGAGCTCAGCACCATGACACAACCCGTACCGGAGATGATGACCCTGCTGCTGGAGATTGGTGAACAGAGCAGTCAGCTCTGGCTGAGCCAGCCAGATGCGGCCCCGTCACACTACCCGCTGGCCTTTGGCACCCACGCCATCCAGCCCGGACCGTTTCGCAATGCGCCACCCACCCCGCTAGAACTGGAGCGGGCCATCATGGTGGTGGAAGATGAGCTGATGCGCATCGCCCCGCAGATCCCGCCCGGCTTGCAGCTGACCCTGCGCAGCCAGCCATCACTGGCCGAAGCGCTGGGGGACAACCAGCTCGACCGGGATCTGGTGGAGCAAGCCTTTGGCCAGCTGGCCGCGATGGCGGAAGGGGATCCCCTCGCCGCCAGCTTGCTGCCACGCGACGAGCACTTTGCCGCCGTGCTGCTGATCGTCAGGGAGTGGCTGCACCATCTGGCCAGCGAGAGCGTGCTGATCGTGGAGTAGGGATAAATAAGTGGTGAGGGCTTCAGCTTCTGGCAAGGTTTGTCGGTGGATCCTGTCGGGATTTCCTTCGCGTATACTTTGCCCGTATGGCGCCCGCGCCCCTATCGGTACTCTAACCAGACACCTATGACCTTATTTTCAGGTAACCTCCCAGCCTTGCGCTGGCCATCGGCGTGTGCTCGCCAGTTTATCGTCAAAGTGGCCGGATTGGCCCTGCTCGCCCTGACCGGGCTGGGCATTGTCTTCTACTACACCTATCTCACTATCCAGCACGACATGGATCTCATCACCGCCAGACAGAAGAACGTGTTCGAGGTCTTCTACCAGCGAGCCAAGATCCTCAAGGTGGAGAACATCACCAGCTATCTGGCACAACACCATCTGCTCGATCAGCCCCCCCCCCCCGAATAGCGTCGGCAGCGACTATCTCTACGGGTATGACCTCAAAAGCAAATACCGCTTTGCCGATATTCCGCTGCAATACCCGGCAGCCAATATCCTCAACACCTTCCGCTATGCCCTCTCCTATCCGGAGGTGATCAACATCTACACCATCTGGAATGACTACCGGCTGATCGGCATGGTGGCCGACAACAATGTGCTGCCCACCAGACTGGCGCCGATCAAGGTGGATCTGATGACACTGCCCGCCTGGTATCACTACTTCGGTTGCGCCAGCTTTGCCCCCGGACGACCCTTGTGCAGCGCCGATGAAGCCTTTGTCTCCGATATCGAAATCGACAGCTTCAGCATGCGCAACACCATAGTGATGTACTTCCCCTTCATTCATCAGTCGGGGCGCGGCGGTTACAAATACGGGCTGCTCGGTATCGATATCGCCGTCGATGAAGCATTTAACGATGTGCTGCGCCCCTTCGACACCATCAACCCGACCCGCACCAACATATCGTTTGAAGCCGCCGAGCCCTGCCGCCCGAGGCATCTCTGCCTGAGCAAACCCTTTATGCGCACCAAGGCGGGGGATGATCTCTATCTGAAGTGGTCCTACAGCTGGTTCGATTTCGTCAAGCTGGCCCTGCAAAGTGCAGCCTTCAAGGTCTATCTCATCGTGCTGTTGCTGGGCATGGTGGCCTGGAAGCAGATCTACCTGCGGCTGCGCGCCCTGGCGCACACCGACCACCTGACCCGACTGCCACGCAGGGATGTGCTCTGCCAGAGTCTGCTCCACGAGCACGACTACCTGATGATCCTCGATATCGACAACTTCAAATCGATCAACGACACCTATGGCCATGGCGTCGGGGATCTGGCACTGGTCGCCTTTGCCCGCCATCTCAGAAGCAATATCCGCAAGGTGGACAGCGCCATCCGTTGGGGCGGCGAGGAGTTTATCGTGCTGTTCAAGGGGATGGAGGATGACGAGATGATGATCCACTCCGCTGGCCGCCTGCTGGATCGCCCATTGGGGATCCCCGAGCTGCCCACCCCCATCACCTTCTCCGCCGGGGTGATCCGCATTCGCGACTACCTCACCGTCACCGAGGCAGTGCATCTCGCCGATGAGCTGCTCTATCACGTCAAACAGCACGGCAAACACAACATCGCCTGCTACGAGGGCAAAAAGATCCGGCTGATCCGCCCGTTGCCGGACGACGCAGAGGCATAGCCGCCTTCTGCCGCTCCCCCTGCTTCTGTTACCATCGCGGCCACGATCACTCATTGCATCGTGGCCGCAGGCCGCGATAACCCCGACTGGTGCCTTCTATGTCCATTGCCTCCTTTGCCGAACTGGCCCTCTCCCCCCGTCTGCAGCAGACCCTGACCGAACTGGGCTATGCCGCCCCCACCCCCATTCAGGCTCGCGCCATCCCGGTCATTCTGGCGGGGCGGGATCTGATGGCGGGGGCCCAGACCGGCACCGGCAAGACCGCCGCCTTTGTGCTGCCGCTGCTGGAGCAGTTGCTGGCACAGCCGCAAATGGCGTCCCCGCGCCCGATCCGCGCACTGGTGCTGGTGCCGACCCGCGAGCTGGCGGTGCAGGTTGCCGAGAGTGTCGCGCGCTACGGGCAGAGCACCGGTCTCACCAGCACGCAAGTCTACGGCGGGGTGAGTATCGCGGCGCAGGTAGAGGCGCTTCAAGCCGGGGTGGATATCCTGATCGCCACCCCGGGCCGTCTGCTCGACCATCTGCGTCAGGGGGCATTGAGCCTGGATAGCCTGTGCCATCTGGTGTTTGACGAGGCGGATCGCATGCTCGACATGGGCTTTATGGACGAGATCAAGGCGCTGCTCAAACAGATCCCGGCGGATCGCCAGACCCTGCTCTTCTCCGCCACCTGCGACGACAACCTGTTTGCCCTCTGCAAGGTGCTGCTGCGCGACCCCGAGCTGATTGAGGTGGCGCCGCGCAACACCACGGCGGCCGAGGTGGAGCAGCGGGTCTACACGGTGGACAGCGATCGCAAGCTGGCGCTGGTCGAACACATGCTGAAAGTGAAAGGCTGGGCACCGGCGCTTATCTTCAGCCGCACCCGTCAGGGGGCTGACAAGCTGGCTCAGCAGCTTGGCAAGGCTGACATCAATGCGCTCGCCTTCCACGGCGATCTGTCGCAGAGCGCGCGTGAAAAAGTGCTGCTGGAGTTTCGCGCTGGCACCCTGCAGGCGCTGGTTGCCACCGACGTGGCGGCCCGCGGCCTCGATATCAGCGATCTCAACTACGTGATTAACCTCGAGTTCCCGTTTGTGGCGGAGGATTACGTCCACCGTATCGGTCGCACCGGCCGCGCCGGCAACAAGGGGCTCGCCATTACCCTGTTCAGCCCGGAAGATGCCCCCCTGCTGGAGAAGGTGGAAGCGGTACTCGACACCCGCTTGCCCCAGCAGTGGTTTCCGGGCTTTGAGCCGGATCTCACCCGCTTCGAGCCCGAGCCGCGCCGCAACAGCAAGGCGGCCCAGAAGCAGCGCGCCAGAAAGCAGGCCCTCGCTGGCAACAAGGGTGGCAAGGGCAAACGCTAAGCCGCCCTGCGCCGCCAATAAAAAACGCCCGCATGGGCGTTTTTTGTTATCTGACAGGTGTCTGCTCTTGGCGCGTGCACCCTAACGGGTCGCCAGCACCAGTGGCAGGGATCGCAAGATCTGCCGCTCCGCCAGGGTCGAGAGGATAAACATCACCATATAGCCGAGGCCCAGCGCCACGATAATCGCCACCACGTTGGCGGTGAACTCGGCCACCAGATAGTAGGCGGCGACCAGCGCCACTATGCCCGCCAGCCGGATCAGCAAACTCTGGGTAAAGTGACCGTGAGCCTTGATATAGGCGAGCTGATAGCCGTTGAGCATCATAAAGATAAAGAAGATGGAGAAGTGGAACAGCACCGGCACCGCCCCCACGTAGTCGGCGGGGAAGAACAACAACACCAGCGGCTTGCCCGCCAGCAACATCAAGCCAAAGAACGCCAGGCTGACGATGGCGGAGAGACGGAAGATCCAGCGGCGAATAAGCCTTATCTGGCGGTGATCGCCATTGCGCAGATTGACCGCCAGCTCAGGCAGCACAAAGCGGTAGATGGGGAAGACGAACAAGGTGGTCATATAGGTGAAGATGGGGCGCACCACCACCTGGAAATCCCCCAGCTCGTCGATGCTGAAGTGACGGATGGTGAGCAGCACAGTGATGTAAATCATCAGAATGCTGGCCCCCGCCTCCAGCGAGGCGGTAAAGCTCTTCTTCACATAGCTCACCATCTCGGGGCCGAGCGCCACCTTGGCGAGCGGCCTGGTGGCGATGGCCCGGCGCCGCGAAACATACATATAACCGGCGATGGCGAGCGACGAGAAAGTCAGCCCGTAGAAGAGCGAAGGGAGCGCATCCATCCCCAGCCCGAAATAACAGGCCATAAACAGCAGGCCATTGGCCAGCGGCTCCAGCCAGGTGACCCGGTTGGAGAGCGCATACATCCGGTACATGGCCACCAGATTGGTGAAGTAGACCTTGAGCCCCAGCCCGAAGATGACCCCCACCAGTTGCAGATACTCCACCCGGATATGGAGCCCGTGCTTGATATAGGGGATCACCGCCCCCCAGGTGAGCAGCACGATGCCGATAAGGAAGTAGCGAAAGATATTGATGATGTCCCGATCGTTTTTGGTCTGGGAGTAACTCACCACCATGGAAGAGCGAAAACCTGTCATCAGGATAAAGGAGAGGGAGATCAAATCGACCACGCTGTTGAACAGCGCCAGCTCCCCCTTGGCGACCCACTGCGCCAGCCACACCTTGAAGGCGAAGCCAATAACGATGCTGACCAGCGAGGCCCACATCCCGGTGATAAAGGCCTGCTTGAGGCGCGCGAGAGAGGCGTATTGCATAACGAAGATGGATAACTTTCAGGGAAAAGAGAGAGGGCCATCTTATGAAAGCCCACCCGCATTGAACAGCCTTAATCCAGCGCATTCACAGCCACCAAAAAAACCGCAAACGCAAAACGCCCGCTTATTTCCTGAAAGCGGGCGTTTTGTGGTGTGCCGTTATGGCTGCTGATTGCAGCGATGGCACGGCTTGCTGCCAGTCTGTCGCGCAACCCTTATGACTGCGGCGCCGCCTTGATCAGCTCCTCGTAGTGATCAATCAGCTCGGGGCCGTGCAGCGGCGAGTCGTGCCCACCGACCACCGTCTTGATCGGCAGCTTCATCGCTTTGAGCCGCTCGATGGTCTGCGGATAGACCTTCACATTGGCAAAGCTCAGGTTGCCCAGCTTCTCCTTGAGGATGCAGTTGCCATAGAGCACCTGCTGGTCGGGGAAGTAGACAAAGATGCCGTCCGGCGTGTGGGCCGGGCCCGCGAAGAAGGCGCGCACCTTGCCCTCTTGCAGCGTGAAGTCGCCATCGTGCACCACGTTCGGCAGTACCAGCGGCAGATCCGGATACTCCGGCAGCCCCTTGCGGGTAAAGGCGACAATCTCGGCCCAATCGCTCTTCATCAGATCCCGGGTCTGGCGCGTCGCCACCACCTTGGCCCCGATGGACTTCCAGTAGGCGTTACCGCCCGCCCGATCGGTGTGGTAGTTGGTGTTGATCACCTCCAGCACCGGCTTGCTGCTGACCCGTTTAATGAGCTTGTGCAGCTCGCGGGCGGTATCCGGCGTCCAGGTCGCCCCCACCACTGTCACCCCCTTGGCCCCGAAATAGACCATGGAGTTCTCTTTGACGTAGTAGTTGTCCTCCACCACATACACCGGGCCGCTCACCTGCTTGAGCTCGATCCCCGCCGCCCGCACGCTACCACCCCAGAAACTCGCCATCAGCACCACGGCCCCGGCCAATGTGCACTTTATCCAACCTTTCATCATCTTGCTCCCTCGAACCAACCGCCCCCTCGCCACCCCTGTGGCAAGCCGGGCCTTTTAAGCAGTGAGCAGAAGATACGGGGGATTTGTGAGGGGAAAATGAGGTTGTGTGAAGTCTGGGTGAAGTCCGGTGGTATTCAGAAAAATCAGGGGGAATCGGCAGCGAGCCACGACCAATATGGCGATTGGCTGTGCGGGGAGTGAAGAGAAGTGAAGGCTCAAAACGAAACGACAACGCAGATAGCGGCCCCTCACCCTAACCCTCTCCCGAGGGAGAGGGGATGGCCTGTGCCAATTCCAAACCCCCACCCGAACCTCGTACGTAAAGCACAATCAGCGGAGCCTATTTGCTCCCTTCTCCCCTTGCGGGAGAAGGGCTGGGGATGAGGGGGAGGTAACAATACGCCCCATCATGTAGGGACGATTAGCGCAGCGTAATCGTCCGCATACCGCCGAGCATCGAGTCATAGCAAAGCCAACAGGAAACTCTGAATATCACCTGCTTATCGGCCACGACCTGTTCGCGATCGTCCGAATACGCTTCGCTATTCGAACCTACGAAACCCTATAACTGATGCAAATACCACTTACTTAATTGATCTGTATCTAATTTATTGCCAATTAACCTTTCTCACAGTAGACAAATAAGTATGATATCCATTTGATTACTACGCGGCGATTATAACTTTACATTTATTTGCCAATAAATAAGGATTGAACATGAGCACGGCAAGCATCAATGATTTTAAACTCCTAAATATAAAATGCAGCAAATATTATGAACTATTTAGAAAATCAAATAATTTATTTTCTGAACCACCTACTGATAAATTGAAAGAAAGATTTGGCTTTTATCTCTATATGCTAGAGAACTTATGCAATGACAAAGATATAGATAAATTAAGCGACTATATAACAGACACTGAATATAACTATTTCCTAACTGGTGAACGATTTGATGACTATGGTGTGGATGCCATATACATAGATGAAGAAAATAAGGAAATCTCACTTCTAAACTTTAAGTTTAGAGAAAAGTTCAATGCCGACAAAATGCAAAGTCAGAATGATGCATTTATATCCACGAAATTAGTGAATTGCATTCTCACTGATAGTTCTGAAGAGCTAGAGGGAAAGACAAAAGACTTTGTTAGAACAATCATCTCACATCTTAATGGTAAAGAGGTGTGGAAGCTCTCATTATATATGATAAGTAATGAAGCAGTCTCGATCGATGTAAATGAAATATCGATAAAACAGTTGAAAGATATCTATGACATGGAGGTAATTCCTTTATGCCTTCCAGATATCAAGAATATGATGTCGATAAGACCGGCACCTATTGCTGCAGAAATGATCATTGATCAAGACGCATTGATGTCATATTCAGAAAGTTCAATATCTACATCTAAGTCATACATCGTAAGAATGTGCGCTTCTGACATTATTAGAATTACATCAAAGAATGCGGTTATAAGACTTAACTACAATTTAGAAGATCTTAATCTACTGGCCAGAGAAAAACTGGAATACGGTGTTCTATTTGATAACGTCCGAGGATTTGTTCAACGGTCTAAGTATAATGCAGCAATAGCAAAAACACTTAAAGACGAGCCTTCTAAGTTCTTTATGTACAACAATGGAATGACCATAGTTGCTAGAACTATAAAAGCCGAAGAAGTAAATGGTGGAAAAAAGGTTAGAATAAGTATAGATGACTTCCAAGTATTGAATGGAGGGCAAACATTAAGAACCCTTCATAACTTTAATGCATTGGATGAACGAAATATTACTGATTATCTTTCTCGAAGTGAGGTTCTAGTCAGAATATTCAATGCTTCAGATAGCGAATCAGTCAATAAGATCGCAGAGTATACCAATAGCCAAAACTCAATATCAAATATAGACCTTAAATCACTTAGCACGCTGCAAATACAAATAGAACAGCTGCTTGAGGAACATGACATAATATATTCAAGGAAAAATGGCGACACTGGTATGGACCAAAATAAAAACTACCAGTACAAAATTAGCATGGAATTGTTTGGGCAAATTTTATTTGCAATTCAAGGGCATCCAGACAAATCATCCAACCAAAAGCAACATATTTTTGGAAAGTATTATGATGATGTTTTCTCCGATAAAAAATTTAACATTTCAGAAGCACCAAATATAATTAGAAACTATTTTTCTGTAAAATCAGAATATAACTCAGCCAATAACAGCATACAAAAAATTGAACAAAAAGTTTTTTATGTAATGTACATGAAGGCATTTCGCCCAGATATGCAATATTCAGACTGCATTAGATTATTAGAAGATGCACTGCTCAGTTTTGAGACTGATAATACCATGACAGACTCAAGAAAATTGATTCATGCCAGATTTAAAGAGCATTTAAACGCTCAATTAGATATCTGATAATAATGCTCTATAACGTTTACCTGAGCAGATGCTTTTGGTAAATCATGGATAAAAAAACCACCCGCATAACGGGTGGTTTTTTCATTATCTTCGGATAAACCAGAGATTTAACTCACCACACAAATCAAGCCAACGGCGGTGTCCGCGGCGGTACCATACGCTTGCTGCCGGTGGACTCGAAGGCCGAGGCAAAGCGCAGCAGGTTGTTATCGTCATAGGCGCGACCGGCGAAGGTCAAGCCCACCGGCATGCCGATATCGGCCATCACCCCCATGGGGACGGTAACGGTCGGCACGCCGAGGTGGCGGATAGCGAGGTTGCCGTTGGCAACCCAGATGCCGTTGCTCCAGGCGATATCGGCGGAGGCCGGATTCACATCCGCATCAGCCGGGGCGACGTCGGCGACGGTGGGGAACAGCACGGCGTCGAGCTTGAGCCCGTCCATCCAGTCTTCCAGATCCAGCTTGCGGGTCTTCTCCAGACCACGCAGGCCGTCCGGCACTGTGGCGATCTCGTCCCAGGATTTCAGGCCGCGCTTGGCCATATTGACGTACTCGTCCATGCCCGCCGCCAGATCGCCCTCGCGGTTCGGCAGGGTGCCCGGATCGTGGGGGAAGATCTTCGGCCCATCGACATCCTCAAGCTTGTTCAACTTGGGATCGCCGTTGGCGCGCAGGAAGTCGTCGAACGCCCAGCCGGAGAGCTCCCACAGTTCGTCGTTGAGAAACTCCGGACTCACGATACCGCGATTGAACACGGTCGGCGTACCGGGTCTGTCCCCTTCGCAGTTGGAGACCAACGGGAAGTCCACTTCGATGACCTCCGCACCAGCGGCTTCCAGCGCCTTGCGTGCATCTTCCCAGAGGGCGATCACGGTCTCGCGGGTATGGATGCGCTGACCGGTCGGGCCGCCGATACCGGGGTTTTCGCTGGTGCCGGCCAGTTCATCCTTGTTGATAAACATGCGCGGCACGCCGAGGCGCTTGCCCTTGAGGGCATCGGCCTTGGCAGCCAGCTCCAGATAGGAAGCCGGACGCACTTCGGAGGCCTTGGGCAGCTGCACCCAGGGCTGCATGCGCCACAGATCGCCACGGGTATCAGCATCGTCGGCCACTACCACATCCAGTACTTCCAAGAGATCGGCCATGGTGCGGGCATAGGGCACCACCACATCCATGGTCGGAGTCAGCGGCCAGTTGCCACGCACCGAGATGACGCCACGGGACGGGGTGTAGGCACACAGGCCGTTGTTGGAGGCAGGGCCACGGCCGCTCGACCAGGTCTCTTCCGCCAGACCGAAGGCAGAGAAGCTGGCGGCGGTGGCGGTACCAGCGCCGTTGGAGGAGCCGGAGGCAAACGGCGCGGTCAGGTAGTCGGCGTTGTAGGGGCTCTCGGCACGGCCATAGACGCCGCGCTGCATGCCGCCATTAGCCATCGGCGGCATATTGGTTTTGCCAAGGCAGATGGCACCGGCGGCGCGCAGGCGCTCAACGGTAAAGGCATCGCGCTGGGCCACCAGATCCTTGAAGGCCGGGCTGCCGGAGGCGGCGGTCAGCCCCTTGACCAGATAGCTGTCTTTGGCGGTGTAGGGGATGCCGTCGAGCGGCCCCAGGGTCTCGCCACGGGCACGGCGGGCATCGGAAGCCTCGGCCTCTTTCAGCGCATCGGGATTGGCGACCACCACGGCGTTGAGTTTGGTGGCAGTCTCTGGGCCGTTGTAAGCCTCGATACGGGCCAGATAGGCCTTGACCAGTTCGACCGCTGTGGTGCGGCCTGATTCGAGCGCGGCACGCAGCTCGGCAATGGAAACCTCGGTCACTTCGATCATTTAGGATCTCCTGTAAAAGGGTGACTGTTTGTCATGATGATCGCCGCATCAGCGCCTGCGACCATCACACCATCAAGAGAGAAAACCCCACGGCGTGGGGTTTTGAATACTCACCGGAACCGGTTCTTATTTGCCGGAGGGGATCTGCTGGGTAATGCAGTGAATATTGCCACCGCCCAGCAGGATCTCGCGGGCCGGCACGCCGACCACGGTGTGTTCCGGGAAGATCTCTTCCAGAATGCGCTGGGCTTCGCCATCGGTGGCGGCATCCAGCAGCGGGTAGACGATGCGATCGTTGGTGATCAGGAAGTTCACGTAGGAACCGGCCAGACGGCCTTCTGCCTCGCGCGGCACACCGCTGCCGCTCTCGACGCCAGCAGACTCCTCTTCAGTGCAGTAGAGCGGGCCCGGCTGGGGCAGCTTCCACACTTTCAGCTTGCGCCCCTTGGCATCGACCGCCGCTTCCAGCACCTTGAGGGCAGCAACAGAGCGGGCGTACTGGGGATCGTTCTGATCGTCAGTCCAGTGCAGGGCCACTTCACCCGGACGCACGAAGCAGCACATGTTGTCGATGTGGCCGTCGGTTTCGTCCATGTAGACGCCTTCGTCCAGCCAGATAAAGCTGGTGACGCCGAGATAGTCGCGTAAGTAAGCTTCGATCTGCTCTTTGGTCAGGTGCGGGTTGCGGTTTTCGTTGAGCAGGCACTCGGCGGTGGTCAGGCAGGTGCCTTCGCCATCGACGTGGATGGAGCCCCCTTCCAGGATCAGCGGCGCATCGTAGCGAGCCATGCCGTGCTGGGCCAGCATCTGGGCTGCGACCTCTTCATCCTGATTCCACGGGTAGTAGAGACCGCCCTTGTGGCCGCCCCAGGCGTTGAAGCCCCAATCCACCCCACGGCACTCGCCGGCAGCGTTGGTAACAATGGTGGGGCCGGTATCGCGAGCCCAGCAGTCATCGCTGTTCATTTCGACCAGAGTGACGTGGGCGGGCATGATGGCGCGGGCCTGCTCCATAAACTGGGCTGGTACACCCATAAAGACCGGGGTGGCACCGCCGATGGCATCCGCCACCTTGGCGAAGGTCTCTTGCGCGAAGCGACCGGCTACGCGCCAGTTGTCCGGGCGAAATGGCCAGATCATCCAGACGGCCTGCTGGTGCGCCCACTCGGCGGGCATGGTGAAGCCGTCGGCGGCCGGCGTGGAGTTAATGGTCTTGATGCTCATCGCAAGGCTCCTTGCATGGATTGAGGCCCCCGTTTACGCCCGATGCGGCGCGGGAACCCGGAAAAATAACAGTGGGTCGCAGAGTAAGACGTTGCGCCCCCATCCATCAAATGAATAGGATGGATTGTCCCATAAACACGGCGAATAATCCTCCCATGAAACTGCACCAGCTCGACCTCAATCTGCTGCTCGCGTTTGACGCCCTGATGACGCAAGGGAGCGTCACTCGCGCCGCCGAAGCGCTCTTTATCAGCCAGCCCGCTATGAGCCACTCCCTTAACCGGCTGCGCACCTTTCTCGGCGACCCGCTTTTGGTGCGCACCCCGCAGGGGATGCTGCCAACCCCGCGCGCCCAGCGGCTGCATCTCGGGGTGCAGCAGGCGCTTCGGCTGCTGGAGCAGCAGCTCACCGAGGAAGAAGAGTTCGAGCCGAGCCAGTCGAAGCGGCGCTTCGTGCTCTGCACCACAGATTACGTGGAGTGCGTGCTGATCCCGCCGCTGATCCAGCGGCTCAGAGGGCTGGCGCCGGGGGTCACCATCGAGATCCGCATCCTGCGCGACACCCTGCCCGAAGCCGAGCTGGCGAGCGGCGAGATCGATTTGGTGCTGGGCTTTGACGAATACATGCAGGTACCGGGGTATCTCGGCAAGGAGACCTGGCTCACCGAGCCGCTGGCCGGGCTGGTGCGCGCCGATCTGCCCATTGCCAAATCGGCCCCCGCCGGGGCCGAGGATGATCCCTCCCAGTGGCAGGAGCGCATCACCCTGCAGCAGCTTATCGCCATGCCCCATGTGTTCCACTCGCCGCTGGGTACCTCGGAGGCGAGCCTCGACCGCTATCTGAAGAGTCAGGGCTTTAGCCGCACCATCTCGGTCAACAGCCAGAGCTATATGTCCGCCGCCGCCATCGTCAGCCAGAGCGATCACCTGCTGGTGCTACCCAGCATGGTGGCAGAGCTGCTCGCCACCCACTGGCCGCTGAAAAGCCTGCCGCTGCCCGAAGACGTGCCGGATTATCATCTCAACTGCGTCTGGCACCCCGTGCACGCGCAGCAACCCGCACTGGTGTGGCTGAAAGATTTGATGAAAGAGCTGGTGGGGCCGAGGTAAGGCCGCGGCGTCTGGCATACCCCATCGGCGCATACGCAACAACCGGCGCAGGTGTGGCTCAAGGATTTGATGAAGGAGCTTGTTGACCGACCATGATGCCCAAACCGAACCTCGATCAATTCCCTCTCCCTCAGGGAGAGGGTTAGGGTGAGGGCGGCTCCCTCCCCCTCATCCCCACCCCTTCTCCCGCAAGGGGAGAAGGGAGCCGTTACGCTACAACTTGCAGCATCGTAGTCAGCCAGGCGATTCCCAATACATTCAAAAAGTTATCGTCATCTTCCTATTACCCAATCCAGTTTCCCCTACTCGAATCCGGCAATGAACACAGTGATGATCAGCCCAATCCCAACCACAACTCGATCTGTTCCCTCTCCCATTGGGAGAGGGCTAGGGTGAGGGGACGCAATACCCAACCGGTAAACAGATGGGAAGCAGGCTATATCTATAGGGCGATACGGAGCAGGGGCAGTTTATGGAGAGCAACCACTTTGCCAAGCGACTGAGACGAGATGCCACACAGGCAGAACAGAAACTGTGGCAACAGTTGCGCAATCGGCGTCTGGCGGGGTTGAAATTTCGCCGCCAAATGTCCATCGGCCCCTATGTGGTGGATTTCATCTGCCTTGAACAGGGATTGGTCATCGAAGTGGATGGTTCGCAACATGGAACACAAGCGAACCAGATGCATGACGAGGCTCGGACAGCCTATCTCAATCAGCAGGGATTTCGGGTGATACGAGTGTGGAATAACGATGTACTGAGTCGGATGGAGGTCGTACTGGCCCATATTTGGCTCTCATTGCGCTGAGCAGAGCCCTCCCCCTCATCCCCAACCCTTCTCCCGCAAGGGGAGAAGGGAGCAAACAACCCGGCGCGTGTGGCATCCCCGGAAACAACCATGGCTCCCGCAGGAGCCATGGTTGTTTCCGGGTGCGCGTTACGCCCGCAGGGCCCGCATCAGCTGGGCGACTACGTCGTCGAGCAGGGGGCGATCGGGGCGGCACTGAGCGAAAGTGACCAGCCCTTGCAGGTTGATCAGCAGCAGTGCGGTGAGGGTGTGGATATTGCTATCCGGGGCCAGTTCACCCTTGGCCTGCGCCTGTGTCAGCAACTCAGCCAGATCCTGCTCCAGCTCGCCATAGATCCCCTTGACCCGCAGGGTCAACTCCTCATCCTGCTCGCTCAGCTCCATCATGGTGCGGGTCACCAGACAGGAGCCGCAGAGCGCCTCCCCCACAATCCGGTCGAGATAGGCAGCAAGGCCCGCCAGCGGGCTCGGGTTGTCGAGCAGGGAGCGGCGCAGGGTGCGTTTGCCCTCGACATAGTGATCCACCGCCGCCAGCAGCAGGCCGCGCTTGTTGCCAAAGGCGCCGTAGATGCTGCCCGGATGGAGGCCGGTGGCGGCCACCAGCTCCTGCATGGTGGTCTTGGCATATCCCTTGGCGCGAAACGCTTCCATGGCATTTCGCAGTACCTCGTCCCGATCAAACTCGGCTATGCGCATGGTTCCTCCCGTGGGAAATGGTTCACCGGCAAGGGGCAACAGAGCCCGCCGATAAAGAGTGGCTGGAAAGGGCGGCAAGTTTACCCCAGCCGCCCGCTCGGGCCAACCATCTTGAACGCTCATTCAAAAAAAAGCTTGCACCCGACGCAAAAAACGTCTTGAATGCACGTTCAAGAATAACCCGTTCAGGACAACCTATCATGAATACCCTGTTTCAGCCGTATCGACTCAATGACACTCTGACCCTGGCCAACCGTTTCATGATGGCCCCGCTCACCCGCTGCATGGCAGGCCCAGGTCTGGTGCCGACCGAGCAGATGGCTGCCTATTACGGCCGCCGCGCCGACATCGGCCTGATTGTTTCCGAGGCCGTCATCATCCGCCCCGATGCGCAGGGCTACCCCAATACCCCGGGCCTCTTCACCCAGGCGCAGATCGATGGCTGGAAGAGAGTGACCAGCGCCGTACATGCCAAAGGCGGCAAGATCTTCGCCCAGCTGTGGCACGTCGGTCGCCTCTCCCACCCCTTCTTCCATCAGGCTGAAGTGTTGGCCCCCTCTGCCGTGGCGCACGAGGGCACGGTGCCCCGCATGCGCGAGCTGACCTATCAGGTGCCGCGCGCCCTGACCGAGGCCGAAATCGCCCAGCTGGTGCTGGATTACGCCCAAGCCGCAGCCAACGCCATCGAGGCGGGCTTTGACGGGGTGGAGATCCACGGTGCCAACGGCTACCTGATCGACCAGTTCCTGCACCACTCCACCAACCTGCGCACCGACAACTACGGCGGCAGCCCGGAAAAGATGAGCCGCTTCGCGCTGGAAGTGGTCGATGCCATCAGCGCCCGCATCGGCGGTGATCGGGTTGGTATTCGCCTCTCCCCGGGTGCCTATGTCCATCTGGCGGGCAGCCCGGAAGATCGCGCAGTGTTCGACTATCTGCTGGGCAAGCTCAACGACCGCCCGCTGGCCTATATCCACCTCGGCATCTTCGATGACAACCTCACCTTCGATTATCTGGGTGGCCGTGCCTCCGACTATCTGCGTGCCCACTACAAGGGCAATCTGGTCGGGGTGGGCAACTACGACGCCGAGCGCGCCGCTGCGGCCATCGAGGCCAACCGCTTCGATCTGGTGGCTATCGGTCGTCCGCTTATCGCCAACCCGGACTACCTCACCAAGGTGAAAAATGGCGAAGCACTGGTGCCCTACGCCGATACCATGCTGGCTGAGCTGGTATAACCACGAAGCCATCGCCAGACAACAGGCAATAAAAAACGAGGGGAGCTGTTGCTCCCCTCGTGCTATCTGGCTGATGCCGCATTCCGTTGGTGCGGGCTTAATTGGTGCGGATGCTTAATTGGTACGAAATAGCGCCTCGATGGAGAGCCCCTGGCTCAGCAGGATCTCCCGCAGACGACGCAGCCCCTCCACCTGGATCTGGCGAACCCGCTCGCGGGTCAGGCCAATCTCGGCTCCCACATCCTCGAGGGTGGCCGGCTCGTAGCCCAGCAGACCAAAACGACGGGCCAGCACTTCCCGCTGCTTGGGATTAAGCTCCTCCAGCCAGTGGACAATGCTGCTGCGCATATCATCTTCCTGTGACTCCAGCTCAGGCCCCATGCCGCGCTCGTCGGAGAGCACATCCAGCAATGCCTTGTCGCGATCGCCACCGATAGGGGTGTCCACCGAGGTGATCTTCTCGTTGAGCTTGAGCATGCGGTTCACGTCATCCACCGAACGATCCAGCGCAAAGGCGATATCCTCGGCGGTCGGTTCATGATCGAGACGGTGAGAGAGTTCGCGCGCGGTGCGCAGGTAAACGTTTAACTCCTTGACCACATGAATGGGCAGACGGATGGTGCGGGTCTGGTTCATGATGGCCCGCTCGATGGTCTGGCGGATCCACCAGGTGGCATAGGTAGAGAAACGGAAGCCGCGCTCGGGGTCGAACTTCTCGACCGCACGGATAAGACCGAGGTTGCCCTCTTCGATAAGATCCAGCAGCACCAGGCCGCGGTTGTTGTAACGACGGGCGATTTTCACCACCAGTCGCAGGTTGGACTCGATCATGCGCTTGCGGGCAGCTTTGTCACCCCGCAAGGCACGACGGGCGTAGTAGACTTCCTCTTCGGCAGTGAGCAGCGGGGAGAAGCCAATCTCCCCCAGATAGAGTTGCGTGGCATCCATCACCTTGTTCAGCTCAGGTGCCAGCAACTCATCGGAGATAGTCTCGTCCGCCTCGGCGGCTACCTCCTGCAACTCTTCTACCTCGTGAGATTCGGGTTCAGCGTCAAACTCTAACTCTGCATCCTGCATTACCAGTTGTTCTTGGCTCATGGTGTGTCTCCCTGACGTTACCAGAGTAAGACGGTCTCTCTGGGGTTAACGCTTTGGCAAATAGCTCATCGGATTGATCGACTTGCCTCTGTACCGGATCTCGAAATGCAATCGCACATCCGGCGCGTCCGTGCTACCCATGTTGGCAATGACCGAGCCCCCCTTGACGCTGTCCCCTTCCTTCACCCGCAACTCGTCGTTGTGTGCGTAAGCGGAGAGATAGTCATCATCATGCTTGAGGATAATCAGCTTGCCGTACCCCCTTAAAGCACTGCCAGCGTATACCACTTTACCGCTGCTGGCGGCGTAGACGGGTTGCCCCTTCTGGCCGGCTATGTCGATCCCCTTGTTACCCTGTTCTGCAACAGAGAACCCCTCGACGATCCGGCCTTTTGCGGGCCAGTGCCAAGCAAGTCTCGACTGGGGGTTGTTTGTTTTTTGTTCTTTGACCTGAGCGTATTCCTTCGGTGCTGCCGGAGCAACGGATTTCTGAGAGATGAACGGCGTGGTCTGACCAGATCCACTCGGCTCGGCCAACGGACGCGGACCGCTGCTCGGACGGCTCACGGCCACCGGCGTCACGGTTGCCGGACGAGTCGCAGCCACCATCTGGGTCGAACCGCCGCCTGCGGTCTGGACATTGAGCACCTGACCCGGTTGCAGCGCATAGGGGGCGCTCAGGTTGTTGCTCTGGGCCAGCGCCTGCGGCGTCATGCCAAACTGGCGGCCGATGCTGCTCAGGGTATCGCCGCGGCGCACCTCATAGGTACCTGCACTGCGGCTGCTGCTCATGCTGGCGCTGGAACCATCGAGTCGCAGTCGCTGCCCCGGATAGATGTTGTAGGGCGGGCTGATGTTGTTGAGGCTGGCCAGCGACGGCACGTCGTTGCCGGAGTTGAAAGCAATGGAGTAGAGGGTATCGCCCCGCTTCACCACATAGCTGCCGCCCTGAATGGGGGCGCTGACCTGGGCACCGCTTTGGCGAGCCGGAATGGTCGAGACAAACTGCCCCTCATCAACACCATCTACCGGAGCTGCATTTTTACTGGAGGAGCAGGCAAGCAGCAGCCATGACAACACCACGACACTGCTTCCTTGCCAAATACGCGAACGCATAATGGATCCTTAACGACTAAACCAGAAATAGGCCACCACGGCCAGACCAATACAGAGCCAACCGAGCACATCTACGTAGTGCATCAGTTTGCGTTCCATCTTCTCGCCACCCCAACGCATCAGGCCCGCAACTAGGAAAAAGCGCATGCCACGACCGATGAGGGAGGTGATGATGAAGGGCAGCAGAGCCATTTGCAACAACCCTGCCGTCACGGTAAACACCTTGTAGGGGATAGGGGTGAAGCTGGCAATGAAAATGACCCAGATCCCCCACTGCTCAAACCAGTTGCGAGCGATTTCGATCTTGTCCTGATAACCCACAGACTCCACCAGTGGCAGCACCACCGGATCCCATAGCGCATAGCCAAGGGCATAGCCAAACAGGGCGCCCAGCACAGAGAAGACGGTAGCCAGCGTGGCGTAGTGCCACGCCTTGTGGGGCTTGGCGAGCGCCATCGGTGCCAACATCACGTCCACCGGGATCGGCCAGAATACCGACTCGATGAAAGCGGTGATGGAGAGATACCAGGGGGCATGCTTGTGGCGAGCCCACTGCATCACCAGTACGTACAAACGGGAAAACAACTTCACTCAACATCTCCGTCAATCAGGGGAACAAAACGTACCGGCTCCAGAATACGGCTGGTCAGCTGGGATCCGGATCGTTCGATCAGCTGCAGGGTCTGCTGGCTGTCACCCACGGGCAACACCAGTCGGCCCCCTTCGGCCAGCTGATCGGTGAGCGCCGTCGGGATCTCGCTCGCCGCGGCTGTCACCAGAATGGCGTCATAAGGCCCCTTGTTGGGCCACCCCAGCCAGCCGTTGCCGTGCTTGGCCGAGACATTGTGCAGATCGAGCTGGCGCAGTCGGCGTCTGGCCTGGAACTGCAGCGACTTGATCCGCTCCACGGTATAAACATGCTCCACCAGATGGGCGAGGATCGCCGTCTGGTAGCCCGAGCCAGTGCCAATCTCCAGCACATGGGCCGGATTGTTTTGCATCAGCAACTCGGTCATTCGCGCCACCATGTAGGGCTGCGAAATGGTCTGGCCGTGGCCAA
The DNA here is from genome assembly GCF_019046985.1 of Aeromonas sp. FDAARGOS 1417. Lineage (NCBI taxonomy): Bacteria > Pseudomonadati > Pseudomonadota > Gammaproteobacteria > Aeromonadales > Aeromonadaceae > Aeromonas > Aeromonas sp. FDAARGOS 1417. The sequence continues at coordinate 2,215,137 of NZ_CP077221.1, forward strand.
TGGGCAGGGCGGTGTTGTCCCACGCCTTGTGCGCCATGGCCTCGTCCACAAACAGCTGGCGCGGCACTTTCGCGATGGTCGCCAGCACGCGAAAATCGCGAATATCCTGCGCAATGAGCTGATTTAACAGGCGCTGTACTATCACACCACCCTCATCCCTGCAGATCTAACCAGGCCCCCAGACCGGCGAGACTGTCATAGGCAGTCATATCGATGGTCAGGGGGGTAATCGAGACATAGCCCTGCTCGATGGCAGCAAAATCGGTGCCTTCACCGGCATCCTGCTGGCTGCCGGGGGGGCCGATCCAGTAGATGGGCTGGCCACGGGGATCGTCGGTGCAGATCACCGACTCCGCCCGGTGGCGATTGCCAAGGCGGGTGGTCTTGATCCCCTTGATCTGCTCGAGGGGCAAGTCCGGCACGTTGACGTTGAGGATCTGATCGGCAGGCAGGGGGTGTTTCATCAGCCCCTTCACCAGCAGGGCCGCATAGTGGGCCGCCGTGGCGAAGTGGGTCTTGCCCACTAGCGAGATGGCGATGGAGGGATAGCCAAGATGGCGCCCCTCGGTGGCCGCGGCGACCGTGCCCGAGTAGATGACATCATCCCCCAGGTTGGCACCGTGGTTGATGCCGGCCACCACCATGTCGGGTTCAGGACGCACCAGCTCGTTGACCGCCAGATGCACGCAGTCGGTCGGCGTGCCCTTCACCGCATAGCTCTCGCACCCATTAAAGCCGTTTTCTGCAATGCGGGTAACCCGCAGCGGTACTTCCAGCGTCAGGGAGTGACTCGCGCCGCTGCGGTTGCGATCCGGCGCCACCACAATGACCTCGCCGCAGGCGCGCAGCGCCTCGCTGAGGGCACGAATGCCCTCGGCATGCACACCATCATCATTACTGACCAGAATTCGCATCGGTCTGATTCCTGAAACCGTGATCGGCCTCTTCGGCCTGCATTAACTCGCGCACCACGCTGGTGGCAAACGCGCCCGCCGGCAGGAAGAAGGAGAGGATCAGCGCCTCGCCGTCCAGCTGCCAGCTCATCTGCTCCGGCTTGAGCAGCAGGGGGCGGCGATCCTGATCCAGCCCGGCTTTCTCCAGCCCGTCACACCAATCGCTGTAAGGGGCCAGCACGCCCTGTTCGAACTCGGCAGCGGCGCCCTGACTGGCCAAGCGGCCACGGCCCCACTGGGGCGCGGTGAGCTGCACGTCGCCGGAGGCAAGACGCGCTTCCAGCTCGGGGGTCACGCTCTCTTCGCTGAAGATGGAGTGGCTGCCCTTGAGCATCACGCAATCACCGGCCAGCAGCTGATGGGCCAGCCCCTGCTCGATACGGGCGCTGACAATGGCGTTGAACAGCATGCTGCGGGCGGCAGAAAGGTAGAGAGAGCGTTTGTTGCGATCCTTGATCCGCTTGCCGGCAAACATCGCCTTGGCCGCTTCCAGGTTGTTGCCATCGCGGCCAAAACGCTGCTCACCATAGTAATTGGGTACGCCCTGAGTGGCGATGGCCTGCAGGCGCGCTTCCAGCCCGTCGGCTTGTTCCAGACCGGTGAGACGCAGGGTGAAATGGTTGCCCTTGAGGTAGCCGACCCGCAATTTGCGGTTGTGACGCCTGGCTTGCAGGATCTGGATGCTGTCGCTCTCGATGACAGACAAGTCCGGCTCGGCCTTGCCCGGCAGATGAATACCAAACCACTGCTCGGTCACCGCGTGACGATCTTTCAGGCCCGCCCAGGTCACCGCATTGCGGTTGACCCCGGCCGCATCGGCCAGCAGACCCGCCACCCAGGCGGTGTTCTCGCCGGTTTTGCGCACACGGACAAAGATGTGTTCCCCTTCACCGCAAGGCTCAAACCCGAGATCTTCATTGACCACGAAATCGGCGGCCTCGGCCTTGAGGATACCGCGGGCAGTAGGCGCCCCGTGCAGATAGGCAAGTTGTTCCAGCATTATTGTTTCACCAGTAGGACGACGGCTTCGGTGGCGATCCCTTCCTTGCGCCCCGTAAACCCAAGCTGTTCGGTGGTGGTCGCCTTGACGTTCACCCGGTTCAAATCACATTGCAGATCGGCGGCCAGCACGGCGCACATGGCGTCGATATGGGGCGCCATTTTGGGGGCTTGGGCGATGATGGTCACATCCAGGTTGCCGATGGCATACCCCGCCTTCTGTACCCGGGCAAAGACATCACGCAGCAGAATGCGACTGTCGATCCCCTTGAACTCGGCAGCGGTATCGGGGAAGTGGCGACCGATGTCACCGGCACCGATGGCCCCCAGCAGGGCATCGCTCACCGCGTGCAGCACCACATCGCCGTCAGAGTGGGCAACCAGCCCCTGCTCGTAGGGAACCGGCACGCCACCCAGCATGCAGGGGCCAACACCACCAAATTTATGAACATCAAAACCATGACCAATGCGCATCATCAGCGGCAACCTCCCAACATGCTGAAACCAACCCCATCAATTTTGTGTACGTCCACACCATGTCCAATCCGGATCATGCTAACTCCTTGTTCGGGTCTGTTTGTTCGAGACGCTCTACTCTGAACGGTCTGTTCTGACTGAGGGGCTTATGCCTGCTGGCTTAAAAACAGCCCCGCCAGCGACAAGTCTTCCGGCCGAGTCACTTTGATATTGTCGGCGCGCCCCTCCACCATCCGCACCGTGAATCCGGCCCGCTCCATGGCGGAGGCCTCGTCGGTGATGGTGGCGCCCAGCAGCAACCCCTCTTCCAGCGCCCGCTTCAGGGCACGGGTCGGGAACATCTGCGGCGTCAGGGCATGCCAGAGCTCCTCGCGCTCGACGGTAGCGATGATATTGCCCTCCCCATCGGAGCGTTTCATGGTATCGCGCACCCGACTGCCGAGAATGGCACCGCCGCAGTTCATGGCCGCGGCAATCAGCGCATCGAGATCGCCGTGAGTCAGGCAGGGGCGGGCCGCATCGTGCACCAGCACCCACTCCCCTTGCGCCACATGGAGACCATTGAGGACGGAGAAGGCGCGCTCGGCGCCTCCCTCTACCCGCACAATTCGCGGGTCGGCCGCCACGGGTAGGGCCTCGAACCAGTGGTCATGGGGCGCAAGCGCCACGATCACCTGGGCGATGGCCGGGTGGGAGAGCAGCCGCTCCAGGGTATGTTCGAGAATGGTTTTACCCGCCAGTTGCAGGTACTGCTTGGGGCAATCGGCCCCCATTCGGCTGCCGATACCGGCGGCAGGGACGATCGCCGTCAGGCCGGATACCCGGCTGGCATCAGTCATCGTAGGGCTCATCGTCCGGCGCTGTCTCTTTGTCTTTCTCTTTGGGGATGATCCGGTAGAAGGTCTCCCCCTGCTTGATGTAACCCAGATCGTTGCGCGACAACTCCTCGATGGCCTCGAGGCCAGAGGTGAGATCATCTATCTCGCGGTAAATGAGGTCGTTACGATCCTTGAGAGTCTGGTTGTCCCGCTGTTGCTGCGAGATGGCCTCCGACAGGTTCTGATAATCGGATAGCCCGTTCTTCCCCAGCCAGAGGTCATATTGCAGTCCCCCCAGCAGGAGGATCAGGATCAGGGTGAATAGCCGCATGCACTAGGTCTCCTTCAGGCGGCCTAGTGTCCCATATTCGGTGCCAAGACAAAAGAAAGCGAGCACCCGGGAGCCACCGGCCGAACATAAAAAAGTGCCCAAGAGTGAATCAGATAGCACAAAGCCCCGCCAAACCGGTGCAAGGATGGCCAACCAGGGCGCTCCTTGTCCGGGGGCGGGGCTCTCAATCAGAAAGCGGTAAGGGGGATCAGTTCACCGCGACCGGCTCTCCCGCGCTCTCGGCCGGAGTGTTGTACTCCTCCTCGGCATCGCGGAAACGCTCCAGCATCGCTTTTGAGGGCGCTTCGCCCAGCAGACTGCCCACCACGATGGCCAGCAGTGCGAACAGGAAGCCCGGAATAATCTCATACAGTCCCAGCCAGCCGAACTGCTTCCAGACGATGACGGTGATGGCACCGACCAGCATGCCCGCCAGCGCGCCGTTGCGGGTCATTCGCGGCCACAGCACCGAGAGCAGCACCACGGGACCAAAGGCGGCACCGAAACCGGCCCAGGCGTAGCTCACCAGCCCCAGCACCCGGTTTTCCGGATTCATGGCAACAGCGATGGCAATCACCGCGATCAGCAGCACCATCAGGCGACCCACCCACACCAGCTCACGCTGGGAGGCGTTCTTGCGCAGGAAGGGTTTGTAGAGATCCTCTGTGATTGCGCTGGAGCAGACCAGTAATTGACAACTTAGAGTGCTCATCACCGCCGCCAGAATGGCGGAGAGCAGCACACCGGCGATCCAGGGGTTGAACAGGATTTTGGAGAGCTCGATAAAGACCCGCTCCGGGTTGCCGGTCACTCCAGCCGCCACTTCCGGGAAGCGGGCAAAATAGGCCAGACCGAAGAAACCGATGGCCACCGCACCAGCGAGGCAGAACACCATCCATGTCATGCTGATACGGCGGGCATTGGCCATGGAGTGGTGGGAATCCGCCGCCATGAAACGGGCCAGAATGTGGGGCTGACCGAAGTAGCCAAGGCCCCAGGCCATCAGCGAGACAATGGCGATCACATCCAGATTCTTGAACATGTCGAGGTTGGTGGCGCTCTTGGCGGCCACCTCGATCATGGCGCTATCCACCCCGCCGACGGCGATGATGACGAAGACCGGGGTCAGGATCAGGGCGAAGATCATCAGGGTTGCCTGCACCGTATCGGTCCAGCTCACCGCGAGGAAGCCGCCGAAGAAGGTGTAGGTGATGGTGGCGGCGGCACCGACCCAGAGGGCGGTGTTGTAATCCATGCCGAAGGTGCTCTCGAACAAGCGGGCACCGGCCACCACGCCGGAGGCGCAATAGATGGTGAAGAAGAGCAGGATCACCAGCGCCGAGAGGATGCGCAGCACCTTGCTGTGATCTTCAAAGCGATAGGTGAAATAGTCCGGCAGGGTCAGGGCATTGCGGTTCTTCTCGGTATGTACCCGCAGGCGACCCGCTACCCAGCGCCAGTTGAGGTAGGCGCCGATGACCAGACCGATGGCGATCCAGCTCTCGGAGATGCCGCTGACGAAGACGGCGCCGGGCAGGCCCATCAGCAACCAGCCGCTCATGTCGGAAGCGCCGGCAGAGAGAGCGGTCACCCAGCTCCCCATCCGGCGGCCGCCCAGAATGTAGTCATCAAAGTTGCGGGTGGCGCGATAGGCGACGAAGCCGATCAACACCATTCCGAGGATATACACCAGGAAGGTGATTAACATGGGTGTGCTAGCTGTCATGCAAAACTCCGTTTTGTGTCATTTTCTGCCCGCTCTGGTGACGGGCTCATCCCTAAAAAACCGGCCTAGCTTAATCAGCCGTTCGCGCCAGCTCAACCACTTTTAACAAACACAAAACACAATAAAAACCTTTGCGCATCAAATCATCTGCCGCATCAAGAGGATGGCGCCAGATTTCCTGCCGTGGCCGTGACGGCCATATCGTCGCAACGGCAGCTATTGAGCGTTATGTTTTCACATTTTGTTACTATCCATTTTTTTACAAGCCAGCGCCCCGCTCCTACACTCCCCGCCCTGTCTCATCACACCAGTCAGAGGTCGGCACCATGTCATCTCATCTGTCACACCTGCGAACCCTCGCCCGCCGCCTTCACCCGGTGGAGGAGTCGGGTCATCTCATCCGACGGGCCAAGTATGTGGGGCGTCTCTGGCTCAATCCCGGCGCCCGCGCCCTCTATCGCCAGCAGCAGGAGCAACCGCTGCTGGCGCAGGCGATCAGCCGCTTCCCCGATATTCTGGAAAAGCCGATCCACCCCTATCGCCACAAGGGGCTCCGCAAGCGCTTGCGAGCGGGGCTTATCAGCGGCCACTACCAGCAGCTGGCTCGCCAGCTGCCCAAGGCGCAACAACTGGCAATCTACAGCGGGCGCGGCCTGCTGCTGGCCCAGTGGCAGAGCGACAAGCTGACGGCCCCCCTCACTCTGCAACTGGATTACCAAACCCACATGGGCAAAGAGGGAGAGATGAGCCTGACCCTCAAGCTGGGTGACGCTGCGCTCTATTACATGGCCCTCAATCTGCGCCCCGCGCCGAACCCGACCCTCGAGATCTGCTCGCTGCAGGGCGGCAAGGGGCAGAGCGAGGAGATCAAGCAGGTCACCAAGGCGTGCGGCGGGCTGCGCCCCATGTCCCTGCTGGTCTATATGGCCGCCGAGCTTGCCCGGGGGTTGGCGTGCAAAAGCCTGCTCGGGATCCGCACCCAAAGCCACGTCTATCAGAGCAGCAAGCGCACCGCCGATCGGGTCAAGTTCGATCTCGACGGCTTGTGGCAGGAGCATCAGGGCAGCGTGCAGGATGAACTCTGGATGAGCCTGCCGCTGGAGGTGCCCCGCAAGACGCTGGAGGAGATCCCCTCCCGCAAGCGGGCCAGCTACAAGGCGCGCTATCAGCTGCTCGACCAGCTCGGTAGCGAGCTGCAGGCAAATCTGCTACGAAGCTGAGTCAGCACAGCAGAAACACAAAGGGCGAACAGCATGCTGTTCGCCCTTTGTCGTGACGGGGATTTGCCGTTAGCGGTTGATCGCCATCGGCATGCCGTTGCGCTGCTCCAGCGCCTGCTTCACCAGTTGGGAGTCGCTGTCGGCGTGGGCAATGAAGCGGGTCACCGCCGGGGTCATCGGCAGCGGTGCCGGCAGCTTGGAGTTGAACTCCTCTTCGCTGCGCGACAACGGCTGGTGCACTTCCAGATAGCGGACACCGTTGGGCTCGAGAGAGGCCATGATCGGCTGGTTGACGAACTGGACGCGAGTACCGACCGGTACCTGCTTGAACAGGTAGGCGATGTCGTCGTTGCGCAGACGTACGCAACCGTGGCTCACCCGCAGGCCGATACCGAAGTTGGCATTGGTACCGTGGATGGCGTACATCTTGCCGATGTAGAGGGCAAACAGACCCATGGGGTTGTCCGGGCCGGCCGGCCAGACCGCAGGCAGGCTCTCGCCACGGGCGGCATATTCGGCATGCATCTTGGCGGTCGGGGTCCAGGTCGGGCCCGCTTTCTTGCGCTGCACGCTGGTCACCCAGTTTTCCGGGGTGTCGGTGCCGAGCTGGCCGATGCCGATGGGCAGCACTTCCACCACTTTTTTACCCTTGGGGTAGTAGTAGAGGCGCATCTCGGCCACGTTCAGCACGATCCCTTCACGGGGTGCATCCGGCAGGATCAATTGCTGGGGGATCACCAGCTTCTCGCCGGTCTGTACCAGCAGGGGATCCGCATCGGGGTTGGCTTCGGTCATGTTGGTGAGCCCCAGCTGGAATTTGGCCGCAATGGCCTCCAGCGGCTGGCCGTTCTCTTCGGCCGGAACCACGTATTCCAGATTTTCCCCTACCAGACGGCTGTTGGCCGCAGGCAGAGCATATTCAACAGCGAAAACCGGCGCAGCGGTCAGCAGCAGGCTGTAGCAGAGTGTTGCCACACTATTGCGAAGGAGCTTCATAACTTTCCCATGATGATGACTTGAAGTGACGTCTCTGGGCTGGCAGCTGATCAAGAGGGGATCAGGGGCGCGAAGAGAAGGCCGCCATTTTTCTCCTCTGCACGGCAAATTTCAACTGACAAGTGGCGACGGGTCGATGATTAATATGCGGATTTTTCCGCGTCCCCGACCCGCCCGGTTTCCCTGTTTATCCCCGTTGCCAGGCACGCATATCGTAACCTGTGGGAGATTGATGCAACCGCAGATGAAATTGCTCAATGATGGCGAAGATATGGTCGAAAATATCGGCCTGGATCCCTTCGTAATCGGCCCATGCGGTGGTCGCGGTAAAGCAGTAAATTTCCAGCGGCAGACCGTCTGACGTGGGTGCCAGCTGACGCACCATCAGAGTCATGTCCTTGCGAATGCCGGGGTGGGCACGCAGGTAGGCATCCAGATAGGCGCGCAGGGTGCCGAGGTTGGTGAGGTGACGACCGTTGATGGGACAACTCAATGCATCGCTCAGCTGCTGGTTGTAAGCGCTCAGCTCCTGCTCCTTGCGACTGAGATAGGGAGCTAACAGTTGCGCCTGCTTGAGCTGCAACTGCTCCTCGGCCGTCAGAAAGCGCACACTGGTCATGTCGATATTGACGCTGCGCTTGATGCGGCGGCCGCCCGACTCGGTCATCCCCTGCCAGTTCTTGAAAGAGTCGGAGATCAGGGCATAGGTGGGAATGGTGGTGATGGTCTTGTCCCAGTTCGACACCTTGACCGTGGTGAGGCCGATGTCGGTCACCTCGCCATCGGCGCCGTACTTGTCCATCTGCAGCCAGTCACCGACACTCAGCATCCGGTTGGCGGAGAGCTGGATCCCCGCCACCAGCCCGAGGATGGGGTCCTTGAACACCAGCATCAGCACTGCGGTCATGGCACCCAGACCGCTGAACAGGAACAGCGGCGACTTGCCGAGCAGCAGGGCGATCATCAGGATGCCCACCAGAATGCTGCCTACCAGCTTGGCCCCCTGGAAGATGCCGCGCAGGGGCAAATCCCGACCAAGGCGGGTGTAACGGCTCACCGACAACAGGCAGTCGAGCAGGGCGAAGAAGGCCAGCAGCAGGAACAGCAAGATCCAGAGCTGGGCCACCATCTCGATAAGCTTGAGGCTGTCCGATTGACGGGGCAGCCAGATCTCCGCCTGACCGAGCAGCACGGCCCCCTGCAGCACGAAGGCGAGCCGGTTGAAGAGGCGCTGTTGCAGCTGGGGCGGCAGCCACACCTGTTTGGCCTTGCCGAGGATCCCCACCAGCCGGACCAGCAGTACCCGGTGCAGCGCCATGTGCAGCAGCAACGAGGTGATGACGATAAAGCCCAGCGCGATCACCAGCGCCATCATGCTGGTCACTTCCACCCCAAGGCCCGACAACCAGTTAAAAAACGCCTCTTTCATTGCTCTCTCCCGAACCGGGCAGCCCGCTGGCTGCAAAAACAGTGGTGGTCAGGGTACCGCTCCCCTCCCCCATGTCAAATCGGCGTACGCCATAAATGACAACGCCCGGCACAGGCCGGGCGTTGTTTCAAAGCGAGGCTGACTTAGCAGACCAGACTCAGGGCATCGCGGGCGATGACCAGCTCTTCGTTGGTCGGGATCACCATGGCGCAACGGCTGTCGGCGGTGGTGATGCGACCTTCGCCACCCAGTACGGCAGCGTTGTTGGCCTCTTTGTCCACCTTGAAGCCGAACAGGGCCAGACGGTTCAGCACCATCTCGCGCACCATGGCGGCGTTCTCACCGATACCGCCGGTGAAGACCACGGCGTCCAGACGACCGTCCATCGCAGCGGCATAGGCGCCGACATACTTGGCCACACGGTAGGTGAAGACATCCAGCGCACGCTTGGCACCGGCGTCGGTGGCGTAGTTGGTGGTGACGTAGCGGCAGTCGCTGCTCGCTTCGGTCATCCCCAGCAGACCGGACTCTCGGGTCAGGGTGTTGTTGATCTGCTCCACGCTGTAACCGAGCTGGTCGTGCATGAAGAAGACCACGGCCGGATCGATATCACCGGAGCGGGTACCCATCGCCAGACCTTCCAGCGGAGTCAGACCCATGGAGGTGTCAACGGATTCGCCGTTCTTGATGGCGCAGACAGAGGCACCGTTACCCAGGTGGCAGTTGATGATGTTCAGTTCATTCAACGGCTTGCCCAGCTCTTTCGCGGCTTCTTCCGCGATGTAGCGGTGAGAAGTACCGTGGGCACCGTAACGACGGATGCCGTGTTCGCGGTAGAGCTTGTGCGGCAGCGCATAGAGGTAGGCCTCTTGCGGCAGGGTCTGGTGGAAGGCGGTGTCGAAGACGGCCACGTTCTTCTCGGACAGCTGCGGGAACACTTTCAGCGCGGCGCGAATACCGATGAGGTGCGCCGGGTTGTGCAGCGGGGCGAACGGAATAGCGGCTTCGATACCGGCGATCACGCCGTCATCAATACGCACGGAGCGGGAGAACTGCTCGCCACCGTGTACGATTCGGTGACCGATGGCCACCAGTTGCTCGGCAAGAGTCGGATCCTGCGGCAGGATGTGACCCACGATATGGTCGAGGGCCTCCTGGTGAGCGGCACCCGCTCCCAGCATGGCTTCGCCCTTGACCCCGTGGAGTTTCCATTTGATACGTGCATCATCCAGATTGAAGCATTCGGCCAGGCCGGACAGCATGTCCTCACCTGTTTCGGCGTCCATTACGGCAAATTTCAGGGAAGAGCTACCGCAGTTAAGGATCAATACCAACTTGCTCATTTTCTACATCTTCCTGTGCTTCGGCTTTATGCCGACAGTGTCGTGTCATCCAAAAGAGGATGGGATTCCCCTGCCGGGGGCTTATGGTCGCAGGAGGGTGCGTCCAATTTTTCAATTCTTGCTCTTGAAAGAGTGATCGCAGCTTGTGGTGCGTATCACTGGTTTCAATGCTTGCTCTTGAAAGAGTCATCGCAACTTGTGGTGCGTATCACTGGTTTCAATGCTTGCGAGTCTCAACGCATCAGCTGCGCAGGGCTCGCCTCAATGGGAGTGCTCAGGCGATAGCCAGCAGATCCTTGTGTACCTTGACCACCAGCTTCTTCACCTTGGCGGGCTGGTTGAAGGCACAGAGCGGGCGGTGCAGCTCGCCCGGCCAGAAGATGGCGAAATCGCCCGGTTGCAGCGCCAGATAGCTGGTCTGCTCGTCATCGACAAACCAGAGGTCGGGATGGGGATGGTCGGCGCCGTCGCTCACGTAGTCGTGGGGGCCCACACCTATCCACTCTTCACCGCGCAGCAGCAACTGGATATCGAGATACTGCTGATGGAACTCGCCACGGCGATCCGCGGCTGGCTCGGTCAGATCCTCGCTCACCAGACAGAACAGGTTCAGGCCATCGATCTCGGTCTTGCCAAGGGGCGCCTCACGCCAAAGGGCAACGCTTTTGACCACCTCGACCATGATGCGATCCAGCGGGGCAGGCAGCGGCGTACGCTGCAACGTGTTCAGGCTACCGGTGATCATGGTGCGAGCATCTTCCTGTTAGGTATATCTGCGCGGCATCTTTGCCAGCCAACGAAAAAGGACCTGTGACAGGTCCTTCAATAATGCCGTCTGCAATCCGTGCAAACCGGTTTAGAGCTTTTGCTCATGTTCAGCTATATGGGCACTGTTACACACTCGTCAGCACCTTGCCAAGAGACATAATCCCATTTTCATAGTGATCGTACCAGCTGAAACCATATTATTCACCACCCTTTCCCCCTCGACTTTGACCAGACGCAAAAACGGGCGCATCAGCGCCCGTTTTTTTCGCAAAACCGTTTAGCTACCGGTTTCATTCAAGCCTTTTTGGCGTTTTCCACCGGTTTGGCGTACATGGCACGCCAGATCGCCTTGTGCTCTTCCGGCACCTCTGACTGACGGGTCAGGAAGGCAGCCTGTTCGATGGTATTGGCCTTGCCGGAAACATCGGCCGCCAGATAGTTGCTGGGGAAGAGGTGGTAGCTGCTCCAGATCGCCTTGTCGATCAGCGCGGCCAGTTCGTCCGGATCGCTGAAGCCTTCGGTGATCGGCGCGCCGAAGGAGACGTGTACCCGCCCCTTCATGCCGACGATACCGGCGACGATACTCTCGATATCCTCGAACTCGCCTTTCTCGTAGCTGCCGTTGACCGACTTCTCGTAGAGCTCGCGCGCCTTCGCCTTGTCGGTCGGATCCAGCTCGTAGCTGATGCTGACCGGCACGATATTGAGGCTGCGCATGTAGTCGACGAAGTCGATCTTCTGCTTCTTGCCGTCAACGTAAAACATCTTGAGGATGGCGGGATCTGTCTTGTCATCGCCATTCTTGGCGCGCCCTTCCTTCTGGGCGATCCAGATGGAGTGACCTTCGTGAACCGAGTTGCCAATATAGGCAGACAGCTCACCGAGCGCCTTCATCATCTCTCGCGGCCCCTTGGCGGAGCGTTTGACGATAAAGCTCTTGTTGAGCTTCATCAGCTCGGTGGCGCAGGGTTTGCGCAGCAGGTTGTCACCGATGGCGATACGCACGGTATCGAAACCGTGGGTGTGCAGCCCCCAGTTAACAAACGCCGGGTCCATGGCGATGTCTCTGTGGTTGGAGACAAACAGATAGCCCTGCTCTTTTTTCAGATGCTCGATCCCGGAGAAGGTCACCCCCTTGGTGGAGGTGGCGATCATGCGGGACATGTACCGGGTGACCCCCATCTGGACCTGATGCACTGTGGTCACTTTTGACCATTTGCGGCGCAGGAACAGGCGGATCAGCGGGCGAATGGCCCAACCCAGCCAGCTCATCAGGGAACCGAAACGATACTTGGCGATGGCGCCGATAAATTCATCATCCTGGATCAGCCGTTCGATGGCTGCCGGCACTTCTTCATCGCGGTAGGGGCGAATATCCGCGAATCTATCTACTTCAGTCACAATGTCAGCCTTGCATGCTAGGAAACCGCAGCCAACCCGCGTTGGCCGGGGAAAATTCAGGGCGCAATTTTACACGCTTTTATGGCAAGGGGTATGAGACAAGCATGAATAGTGAGATCTGACCAGTTTATTAATCGGATGCCAGTGCCAGCGCGACCGCCGCTTCGGCATGGATGGCAGTGGTGTCGTAGAGCGGCACCGCCGCCCGGGCATCCCCCACCAGCAGGGCAATCTCGGTACAACCGAGGATCACCGCCTCGGCACCCGCGGCCGCCAGCCCCTCGATAATGGCCAAATACTCGGCCCGCGACGATTCGCGGATCTCCCCCAGACAGAGCTCGTCATAGATGATCCTGTGTACCCGCTCCCGCCCGGCCTCATCGGGTACCAGCACCGCCAACCCGAAGCGCTCCTGCAAGCGCCCCTTGTAAAAATCCTGCTCCATGGTGAAGCGGGTGCCGAGCAGGCCGACCCGGGTTATCCCGTCCGCCCGCAATTTGGCCGCAGTGGCATCGGCGATATGGAGCAGCGGGATATTGATGGCCGCCTCAATCTCGGGGGCGACCTTGTGCATGGTGTTGGTGCCGATCAGCAAGAAATCGGCACCGCCATCCTGCAACTTGCGCGCCTCCGCCGCCAGCAGACGGGCGGTAGCGGGCCAGTCACCGGCATGCTGCAACCGCTCGATACCGGCAAAGTCGACGCTATTGAGCAGCACCCGCGCCGAGTGCAAACCGCCAAGCTGCGCACGCACCCCGCGATTGAGCGCCTGATAGTAACTGACGGTGGACTCCCAGCTCATGCCACCCAGCAGACCGATACATTTCATATGAACTCCTTTCACCCCAAGGGAGGGCAGAACCACGCTACCTTGCAGGCAAGGTCACGCGGGCGAGATAAAAAAGGCCCCGCAGGGCCAACAAGACAGCCGGTAAAGGCCCGGGTCAACCTCGGGCTAAATCCAGATCATCCCGACACAGGCGGCCGTCGCCAGCCCCATGCCGAGATTGAAACGCCGCCAGCCCCGGGCGGTGCGAATGATTTGCCGCACCTGGGCACCAAACAACACCCAGAACGCTCCGGTGTAGAGGCCGGTAATAAAGAAGATCACCAACACCCAGAGCGCAGAGGGCCAGTAAGCCTCCCCCGCCAGGGTGAAACCGCTGATGGCAGAGAGCGCCATCATCCACGCCTTGGGGTTGAGCAGTTGCAGCATAGCCCCCTGATGGGCGGGAATGAGCGGCCGGTTGCCCTCGGCTGGGCCGCTGGCCGTCGCCACCTTCCACGCCAGCCAGAGCAGATACGCCGAGCCGATAAGCTTGAGGCCGTCGTGCAGCAGCGGCACCTTCTCGAACACCACGCCAAGCCCCAGCGCGGTAGCGAGGATCATCAGATTGATCCCCCCGACCACCCCAACCAGCAGGGGAATCGTGCGGCGAAAACCCTGCGCCGCCCCGGCGCTGGTGAGCAACATATTGTTGGGCCCCGGCGTGCCGCAGGTAACCAGGGCAAACCCCGCCAGGGGCAGTAACCAGTTCAGATCCATCTCAACCTCTTGTCGATGCAACGCCCCCGTTATGGGGAAAGCCTTCTAATATGCAGAGCCGACCCCGTGGCGACAAGTCAGAAATGCCTCTTTCTCGGCTACCTCCCCCATCAGCGCAACACGGCTCAATACCAGAGCATCACCACGCAGAGCGCCGTCAGCAGACCGAGGGAGCCGTTGAGTCGCCGCCAGCCCCGATCCGAGCTTATCCAGTTGCTCAGCTGATGGCCGAACAGTACCCAGACAAAGCAGACCGGCAGGGCCACCAGCACAAACATGACCATCACCGCCAGCTGACTCGGCCAGTAACTGGCGCCGGGCAGGCTGAACAGACTGATGGCGGAGATCCCCATCATCCACGCCTTGGGATTGAGGAACTGAAAGCCCAGCCCCTCCAGCATGGTTAGCGGACGGGCCCTCCGGGCCGGATCCCCCGGCGCCCCGGCCACCGCGATACGCCACGCCAGCCACAGCAGATAGAGGCTGCCGAAGATCTGCAAACCGAGCCGTAGCAGGGGCCAGCGCTCGAACAGCGGATAGAGCCCCAGCGCCAGCACCAGTTGCAACACCGGCTGCCCCAGCCCCACCCCGAGCAGATGTGGCAGGGTGCGACGCACCCCGAAGTTGGCACCGGAGGCCGTCAACATCAGGTTGTTGGGCCCCGGCGTACCGCAGGTGAGTACGGCAAAACCGAACAGGGTGACATACCACTCCATCGTCATATTGTGACTCCTTGCTCGCCACATTGTATCGATACAATGCGTGCTATTTGGTTGTTATCAGGTTGAAATTCACGCTATATTGACAACAAATTTTGATCAATGGATTTATTGTCACCATGACAATCTGGACACCCGACCTTACGGCCTTCGATGGCCCCCTCTACCTCAAGCTGGTCAAAGCGATCGAACAGGGGATCGCGAATGGCGAGCTGCCAACGCAGACCCGATTGCCTACCCACCGATCCCTGGCGGATCGTCTGGGTGTCACCGTCGGCACCGTCACCCGCGCCTACAGCGAGGCGGAGCGGCGCGGCCTGCTGGCCGCCCGGGTGGGGCACGGCACCTGGGTCAAGGGAGCGAACACGGATCCCGCCAATGAGTGGGTGATCCGCCAGGAGGAGGGGCACCGCATCGAGCTGTGGCAAAACCTGCCGGTGCAGCTGGATCGGGCGGCCGTCATTCGCCCCATGTTGGGGGAAGTGGCGGACGGGGATCTCAACGCCCTGCTCGGCTACGACAAGGAGGCGGGACGACCGGATCAGCGCCAGCAGTTCGTCAACTGGCTGGCGGAGCAAGGGGTGGCCTGCTGTGAGGAGCGCCTGCTGTTCAGCCACGGCGCCCAGCACGGCATCATGCTGGCGCTGCTGGCGACCGGCTGCGTGGGGGAGACCATCCTGTGCGAGGGGCTGAGCTACCCCGGTATGCTGGGTAACGCTCGCCAGCTGAAGAATCAGGTGGTGGGGCTGGCGATGGACGAGGAGGGGCTGCTGCCCGAGGCGCTGGACGCCGCCTGCCGCACCCGCCGGGCCAAGCTGCTATACCTCACCCCGACCCTGCAAAACCCCACCACCGCTATCATGAGTCTGGCGCGGCGGGAGGCCATCGTCGCCATCGCCCGTCGCCACGATCTGCTGATCATCGAGGATGACGTCAACGGCCTGCTGCCCCAGCAACCTGTGATCCCTCTGGTCAATCTGGCGCCGGAGCGGGTCATCTATCTGGGCAGTCTGGCCAAGATCGCCTGCGGCGGCCTGCGGGTCGGCTTCGTGCTGACGCCCCCTGCCCTGCGCAGCGCCTTCGCCCAGACCATGCGGCTGTCGAGCTGGATGGTGAGCCCGCTGCTGATCGAACTGGCCTGCAAAATGGTCAGTCAGCGCCAGATCATGCCGCTGGTCGAGCAGCAGCGAGAGATCCTCAAACGCCGTGGCGAACTGCTGCGCCACCTGCTGCCCGCCGCCCGCTGGCAGCCGGGCAGCATGCACGCCTGGCTGCCGCTGCCGGAGCCCTGGCGCAGCCAGCAGTTTGCTGCCGCCGCCGACGCCCTTGACGTTGGCGTGGCGAGCGGGGAACACTTCGCCGCCGGTCAGTTTGCCGCTCCGCAAGGGGTGCGCCTGAGCCTGAGCCAACCCGCCACCGACGCCCGGGTCGGCGAAGGGCTGGCCCGTCTGGCCCAACTGCTGCAGGGGACGCCCCCCAGCAATCCCCTGCTATAGTCAGGGCCAGCCGACCTGACCTTCACGCTTCATCGTCATAGCCAAGGAGATGCCGTGCCCCCCATCAGAGCCGCCCTGTTGCTTGCCACCCTGTTGTTGGGTGGCTGCGCCTCGTCAACGACCCACCAGCAGCTGGGGGCCGCGCTCAATGGACTGGAAGGGGAGTTGCAACGACTGGAAGAGGAACTGGCGGCCATGAACGGCTTGCACTATCAAAAGGCGATCGATGCGCCGCTCAGTTTGCGCCGCGCACTCGGGGCGCCGCAGCCCACCCCAGAGGGGCTGGTGCCGGTGGCCAGCAAGCTGGAAGATGGGCCACTCCTTCACTATCAATACCGACTGCCAGCGGGGATGGCGAGCCTGCCCCAGGACAACCTCTGCCAGCGCTACGAGTTCGAGCTGCGTCATCTGGGCCGCCTCGGCAAGCTGGAATTAAACTGGCTGGGGGAACAGGGCAAGGGGTCGCGGCTGATCCGCCAGAGCGACTGCCCCTTCGGGGCACAGGCCCGCCCTCGGCAATAACAGGTTGCAGCACTGAGAGATGGCATAACCGATTGAAATAACAGCCCATAGTGCGTCCTCCAGCCCCCTGCTGGCTACTGTCAGCTTTTCACTCAGCGAGTGCTGTGCCTATGTTCCTCTTGGGTCTACCATAATCAACCTAATGGTTTGCTCACAGGAAGTACCTGCATGACGATACTGCTGCTCGAAGAGGATCCCCTGCTCCGTAGCGCCATCACCCGGGAACTGACCGAACAGGGGGTGCCCGCCGACCGGATCCACTACCACAGCCATCCAAACCACGAGCGCAGTGGCCTGCTGGCCCTACTGCAACAGCACGCCTTCGACGCCATCATCTGTCAGCAGGACAAGCAGCAGGATCTTGACGGAGCCCGGCTGCTGCACGAAGCGCACTATCTCGGCCTGCTGCAACCCGGTTGCGTATTGCTGCTACTCGATGCCGATCAGAGCGAGCAGGAGTTTCTCCCCTCGGATCTCTACTTCTCCCTCTATCTGGCTCTTCCCTTCATGACCCAGCAGCTCACCGCGGTGCTCGGCCAGCTGGTGAAGTTAAGCAACCTGACCCGCACGCTGGCCGCCCCCATTCTGCTGCGGGAGTGGCAACTGGCTACCGCCCTCTGTGAAGACTTGCTGTTTCAACGGGAGAATCGCTCGCTGACCCCTTGGCTGGATCGGCTCAAGGGCTACCTGCTGCTGCAATCGACCGAGCGGATCACTGCCGCCCAGCACTATGCCCTCTGTGCCAACGAGTATCAGGCGAGCTGGCCAAGGGCCGGGCTCTTCTACGCCATGCTGGGGCTCGGCAAATTACAAAGCGCCCAGACCGACTTGCAGCGCCATCATGCCAGCGTCTCGATGGCCACCCGGCTGGAGCTGCAACTCGCCAGCCAGCTGCATCAGCATCACTGGCTGGCGGCGTGGGAGACCATGGGAGAGCTGCTGCAGATCCGCCCCCATCAGCCACGCTGGCACCAGCTGGCGATGTTGCTCGGGCTGGTGCTGCAAGATGAGGAGAAGGTGCTGGAACAGGCCAACAGCCTGACCCTGCGCCACTTCGGCGAGCAGCGCGTCCGGCTCGCCATCGACAGCTTCATGCTCAATGCCAGTCTGGCGGTGCTGTGGCACGCCCCCTCCGGCAACCGGATCCGCTCCCTGCAACAGGAGTGGGAGCACCTCAAGCGCACCGTCCACCTGCAACCCCACGAATATGAGCTGCTGCAGGCGTTGATGCTGGGGCTGGATTACCGCTTTGACGAGGCGCTGATCCTGATTGCCCACCACCAGCCGGATGAGGGGAGCGACAACCACCTCACCCTGCTGCTCGGCTTTGCGGTCAGCCAGTTCTGCGGTTTGCCCCACCACGCCCAGCGCTACCTGACCCAGCTGACCCACTACCGCGTCAGGGTGGCGCCCCACCCGCTGACCCGCCAGCTGTTCCACCATCTGGTGGCCGAGCTGGGCCAGCGCCTGACGGCGAGAGAGCAGCGGCTGGGCGAACTGCGCCAGCTACGCCACAAGGCGATGCAGGCCAGCCAGTATCAGACAGCCCTGCAAGCGGGCTTGCAGCTGCTGGAGGAGTTCCCCGCCCTGCCGGGCGATGCCTGGCAACTGCTGGAGCTGCTGCAACACTGCTGGCCTGCGGGTATGGCCGCTCCCAGGGTGGCGCTGCTGGTCGATACCCTGGAGCGGCGCCTCAAGCACAGCCCCGCGTTTCTCGATCAACATGCCCAGCAGTACCAGCGCACCCTGCAGGAGATCCGCACTCATCTTCAGCCGCACCTCTCCGGCAGCGGCCCCTCCTGTCTTGTCGCAGGGCAGCCAGAGCCATGATGATGCTGGCGGCGTGCAAACCGGCATTGTCGGCAAAGCCAATATAGAGAGAGGGGAGCCTTGGCTCCCCTCTCTCTATATTGGTTCTCTGTCAGCTGATGGCGATGAGCGTCGGCTCAAACCAGCGCGTCACTCTCCAGCGCCGCCTTGAGAAAATCTTTCCAGCTGATGATGCCGACCAGGGCGCCATTCTCCAGCACCGGCAGGCAGGAGACCCCCTTCTCCAGCATCAGCTTGACGCCGTCGCGCACGGTGAGATGGGGGGCGATGGTGACGGGGTGGCGGCTCATGATCTGATGAGCCCGCTTGGTGAGGGTTTCGGTATCACGGCTCATCTCGGCTTCGGAGTCGAGATAGGGGCTGATGGCACGGAACAGATCCCGATCCGAGATGACCCCCACCAGCTCACCCTCCTCCAGTACCAGCAGGTGGCGAAAGTGAGCCTGCTCGAAGATATCCTTGATGACACTGAGTCGATCATCCATTGAAACGGTGGCGACCCGGGTCGTCATAATATCCCTGATATGCATGCTAACCTCCCGTAACCAAACTGGTTTCTCTGTTATGGCATGTTTTTGCAGCGCCAGCCAGTGGCCAGCCCTTCGCTACAGTGCAAATCAGCGTCATTTCACGTAAGATCCGCGCCAGTTTTTCTCCTCCATTTTGAGCAAGCAGATCCCACCCATGATAGTTGCCAGTCAAATCGAACTGATCCGCGGCGGCCGCAAGCTGCTGGACAACGCCTCCGCCACCATTCACCCCGGCCACAAAGTGGGTCTGGTGGGCAAAAACGGCTGTGGCAAGTCCACCTTTTTTGCACTGGTACGGGGCGAGCTGGCCATCGACAGCGGCACCTTCAGCCTGCCCGCTGGCTGGCAGATTGCAGGCGTCGCGCAGGAGACCCCGGCGCTCGACTGCTCCGCGCTTGAGTATGTGATCGACGGCGACAAGGAGTTCCGCTCGCTGGAAGCCCAGCTGGCGCAAGCCGAGCAGGATGACAATGGCCTGTTGGTAGCCGAGCTTCACGGTCGCCTCGATACCATAGGCGCCTACAGCATTCGCGCCCGCGCCGCCGAACTGCTGCACGGCCTCGGTTTCAGCGACGAGCAACTCAGCTCGCCGGTGCGCAGCTTCTCCGGTGGCTGGCGCATGCGCCTCAACCTCGCCCAGGCGCTGCTCTGCCGCTCCGATCTGCTGCTGCTCGATGAACCGACCAACCACCTGGATCTCGATGCGGTGATCTGGCTGGAGAAGTGGCTCAAGGGCTATCAGGGCACGCTGGTGCTCATCTCTCACGACCGCGATTTCCTCGATTCGGTCATCAGCCGCATCATCCATATCGAGAACGGCAAGCTCAACGAATACACCGGCGGCTACTCCGATTTCGAACTGCAGCGCGCCGAACAGCTGGCCCAGCAGCAGTCCATGTACGAGAAACAGCAGCGGGAGATGTCCCACATGCAGGCGTATGTGGACCGCTTCCGCTACAAGGCCTCCAAGGCCCGTCAGGCCCAGAGCCGCCTGAAAGCGATGGAGCGGATGGAGAAGATCCTGCCCGCCCACGCCGACTCCGAATTCAGCTTCGAGTTTCGCGAGCCGTCTGCCCTGCCGACCCCGCTGATCGCCATGGAGAACCTCTCTGCCGGTTACGGTGACAAGGTGATCCTGGAGAAGATCAAACTCAATCTGGTACCGGGTTCGCGCATCGGTCTGCTCGGTCGCAACGGCGCCGGCAAGTCCACCTTTATCAAGATGCTGTCGGGCTCCAACCCGCCGCTCTCCGGCAAGCTCGAAGTGAGCGCCGGGGTGAGCATCGGCTACTTCGCCCAGCATCAGCTGGAGACCCTGCGTCTCGATGATTCCCCGCTCGATCATCTGGCCCGCCTCGCGCCGGACAAGACCGAGCAGGAGCTGCGCAACTATCTGGGCAGCTTCGGCTTCCACGGTGACAAGGCGCTCGACAAGGTGGCCCCCTTCTCCGGCGGCGAAAAAGCGCGGCTGGTGCTGGCGCTGATCACCTGGCAAAAGCCGAACCTCCTGCTGCTCGATGAACCGACCAACCACCTGGATCTGGAGATGCGCCACGCCCTCACCATGGCGCTGCAAGGCTTCGAAGGGGCCATGGTAGTGGTCTCCCACGACCGTCACCTGCTGCGTACCACCACAGATGACTTCTATCTGGTGCACGGTGGCCGGGTCGAGCCGTTCGACGGCGATCTCGACGACTACCACAAGTGGCTCGGCGAGCAGGAGAAAGAGGCCAACGCCAAACCGGCCGATGGCCCGGTCTCCGCCAACTCGGCGGTAGCGCGCAAGGATCAGAAACGGCGCGAGGCGGAGTTTCGGCAAGCGACCCGTCCCCTGCGCCAGAAGCTGGAAAAGCTCGAAGCGAGCATGGAGAAGCTACAGGGCAAGCTGGCCGACATCGAGAATCAGCTGGCCGACCCCGCCATCTACGAAGAGAGCGCTAAAACCAAGCTCTCCGAACTGCTCAAATCCCAGGGCCCCCTCAAGGAGCAGCTGGAAGAGGTGGAGCTGGAGTGGATGAGCCTCTCCGAAGAGCTGGAAACCATGGAGCAAGCCTTCTTTGCGTGACGAACAGCTGATGGCCAGCGAGCGGGTCGCGGTCCACGAATTGCCGACGCCGATCGGCTTCTGGCACTGGAGCGGCAAGGTCTATGGTGAGCGCAGCCAGGATTGGCTCACCGTGCAGGAGCAGGGGGGCAACGTCAATCTGGCGCTGCTGCTGCACCGGCTCGATCAACTCGGCATCGTGGTCGATCTGACCGACCTGCAACCGGCGCTGGTGCAGACCGAAGCGGTGCTGACCCCGTGGCGCGCCCTGCGCCAGAGCGCCAAGACGCGACTCGACGAGCAGCAGTATCAGTCGATGCTGGCCCACGAACTGGAGCTGGAGCGGCTGCAACAGGGCGTCCTGTTGCAGACCCTGCGCAGCCTCTCCCTGTTTCGCGGCAACAGCCGCAATTTGTTGAACTATCTATCGTTACTGGGTGCCCAGCAGGGCCCCCTCAGAGATCTAATATGCTGAGCTACCGCCACGCCTTTCACGCCGGCAACCATGCCGACGTGCTGAAACACGCCGTTCAGGCCCTGATCATCGAGTCCCTCAAGAAGAAGGAGAAACCCTTCATCGTGCTGGACACCCATGCCGGTGGCGGTCTCTACGACCTGCGCGGCGACTGGTCCCAGAAGAAGGCCGAGTATGCCGATGGCATCGGCCGCCTGTGGGACGAGCGGGCCCAATGGTCTGCCATGGCCCCCTATCTCGGCGTCATCGAAGAGATGAACAGCGATGGCGAGCTGCACTACTACCCCGGCTCGCCGGAGCTCTCCCGTCGCCTCACCCGCGAGCAGGACAAGCTGGCGCTGATGGAGCTGCACAACAACGAAGTGGACGATCTGCGAGCCAATATGGGTTACGACCCCCGCGTTGCCGTGCACCACCGTGACGGCTTCGAGGGGCTGATCGCCCTGCTGCCACCGACCCCGCGCCGCGGGCTGGTGCTGATCGACCCGCCCTATGAGCTCAAAGAAGATTACTTCGCGGTGGTCGATACCCTGAAAAAGGCGCAGAAACGCTGGGCGACCGGCATCTACGCCCTCTGGTATCCGATCCTCGGGCAAGAGGCAGACAAATCCCGCGACATGCTGCGCGCCATCAAGCGAGAGAACTTCGGCAACGTCCTGGTGGCCGAGCTGGAAGTGGCCGGTCAGACTGCCGACTGGGGCATGAACGGTTCAGGCATGCTGATCATCAGCCCGCCCTGGATGCTGGACGAGCAGATCGAAGCCTTCCTCAAACCGCTGTGCGCCAAGCTGGCGCAGGGTGCCGGCGCCCAGTACAAGGTGGAGTGGCTCAACAAGGCCGAGGGTTGATCCCCCGCCCCTACGGCGCTCACCGAGTTCAAAAGCAAAAGCCCCATCACGGGGCTTTTTCTATTGGTGCGGCCGGTGTGTGCGGCAGCCTGAACCTGCGCGCCCTATGAGCGGGCGGGCAGATCCTGTTTCAGCGCAACCAGCAACAGGGCCAGCAGGCCAAAGGGCGGAAACAGACAAAGCAGGGAGCAGATAAGGGTGATCAGCGCCGGATGCTCGCTCTTGCGGCGCGCCAGTCGCCAGGCGATGAGGCCGACGATGACCATCAGCAACGCAATGAACTGGCCAAGCAGGGTGGCATTGATATTCATGAAAGATCCTTTTTCATGGGCAAGTGTGAAGAACCTGTACTTTATCGCCTTGGTTGCGATTGGCAACCGCTGAACCGCACCGGCCACTCTCCCGTTGATAGGTTCTCTCTATTCTGGCAATAGATGAGAATAGTTTTCATTTAATCTCATTTCGGCGGATACTCTCATCATCAACAGAGGGAGCCGCCATCATGAAAAAGACCATCAGCTTTGCCATCCTGCACTTCGGTGTCGCCTTTACCGTGGCCTACTTGCTGACCGGTGAACTGCTGACCGCCAGCCTGATCGCCCTGATCGAGCCCGCCGTCAACACGGTCGCTTTCTACTTTCATGACCTTGGCTGGCACAAGCTCAAACCAAATCACAGCCTGCAGGCCAAGACCAGCAGCTTCGCGATGGTCCACTTCTCGGTGGCCTTCGGGGTTGCCTTCCTGCTGAGCGGCGAGCTGCTCACCGGCGGCGTGATGGCGATGATCGAACCGGCCATCAACACCGTGGTGTTCTTCTTCCACGAGCGGCTGTGGCGCGCCCGCAGTCAGCAACTGGCGCTGGCCTGATCAACCGGGCAACCCGCCTCCCCCTTTATCGCGGCCACAAAAAAACCGACATTCCGGCCAGGAGTGTCGGGTTTTTCCGTTTGGCAGCCATTCAGCAGTGCAAGTGCGCTCGCCCCCACAGCTGCATTGCCCTGTAGAGTGTGCTGTAGTAGGCAGATATGCCCTCCTCAGTGCTGGAATCTATCGATGAACAAGACCTTGCTTGCCACCCTGCTGTTTGCCCCTCTGCTGGCCAGCGCCGCAACCCCCTCCTTTGACTGCACCAAAGCCTCCGGGTCGGTCGAAACCCTGATCTGCAAGGATGCCGGACTGGCCGCCCTTGATAATGAACTGGCGGCCCTCTACCCCAAGGCGATTGCCGCGCTCTCTCCCGAACAGCTCAAGACCGAGCGCGCCATGCAGCGCGGCTGGATCAAAGGTCGCAACGACTGCTGGAAGGGGCAGGATCTGCGCCAGTGTGTGGAGGATAACTACCTGCTGCGGATCACCGAACTGCAGATCAGCGGCGGCCAGCTGATGGTGCCGGCACCGGTCAACTACCAGTGCGGCAAGAGCGTCACTCTCTCTACCTACTTCTATAACGATGCCAAGCTGCCCGCCGCGGTGATCAACCTGAGCGAGGGCGACAAGCAGCAACAAGTGCTCGCCTATGAAGCCCCCAGCGCCAGCGGCGCCCGTTATGAAGGGCAAAATCTCACCTTCTTCACCAAGGGGGACGACGCCACGCTGGAGCGTTACGGCCAGCCAACCCTCACCTGCATGGAAAATCCAACCAAGGGCTGAAGCTCATAGGGGCGGCTCATCTTGCCGCCCCCGCCTTGACTAGATGGCGATATCCAGCGGTTTTCCTTCCCGCACAATCCGCAACTTGAGCGACCCCGGCTGGCTAGTGCTGAGCAGTTCACGCACCTTGTCGATCTCGAGGGGACGATAAGCCACCCCGTTGATCTGCTCCAGAATGTCGCCGTTGGCCAGACCATAGGGGGCAAGATCCCGTTCATCGCTGTAGTAGACCTGCAGATGCTTGCCATCAAAGCGCACCCCGATATTGCGCAGGATTGGCGGCACTTTGCGCGCCAGGCTATCGGCGTCGTAGCAGAGCATCATCCGCCCGGGCATGATCGCAAAGCGATTGAAGCGGTTAACAAAATCCAGCCCCAGACCATACTGCTCATTGCTGTTTTCCGACACGCGCAGCTCACCGAGCTGGCGCTCATCAAAATGCAGGCCGGTGAGGATATGGTCACGCCCCTCCACCATACCGCTGGCGTCCACCCCTTTGCGTGGCGAGGCATCTTCGCCAGAGATCGCCTTCTGACTGGCCATAAAGTCGATAAAGGCATGGTCGGCATAGCTCTGATCGGCCCCGGTATCCAGATACATGCGCACGCTGCTCTCGCCGTGGGTCAGATACACTGCCGGGGAGCGGTTGTAGCTATCTTCATAGCCGATGCAACGCTCGAAGGTGGCTGCCGACGGTGCCGTCAGCAAAGCCGTGAGCTGATGTTTGTCGCGATCAAACACCCAGTTGAAACGGCGGATGGTGTCGATCCCGAGGATGCCATCGATACGGCTGCCAAGAGACTGGGAGAAAAGATCGAAATCAACGGTTGCCCACAGATCGCTGTCATCAATGGTGACCGACCCCAGCGAGAAGGGCTGCGGCTCAACAAAGCCAAGCTGCTCGCTGCCCAGTTGACTCGAAACGCTGCTTACACTGGCAAAATCAGCCTGATAGGCCCTGGGCAACTCGCTTAAGGTCAGCGCCTTGAAGCGACTGGCCAGACGACGATCGATAAAGGTGATACTGGCCCCGGTATCCAGCAAAAACTGGTACTGCTCACCGGCGATGGTGACGGGGATCAGGGGGGCACTTTCGTAATGCACCGTCAGCACTGGGCCGGGTGCATTGCGCTTGGTGGATGAATCCGGGGCTGTGCAGCCTTGGACGACGAACAGGGCCAACATGGCCAGCGCCACTTTGAACTGCGACTTCATAACTCTCCTTCCCGATAGCAGATGCCCCCGCGACGCCACCGCATAATGCTATCTTGTTGATTTATAGATAAATAAGCTATTTCAGCGGGGGATGCGGACAATAACAAAGAGTTTTATGCTGGTTCAAGCCAGATATTACCATGAATATTCTATGGTGATAGCTCAAGAATGGTTGTTCACGCTATCTCGGCGCGTCATCAATCGTGGGTGAGATTTGATTAATTTATTGATCTTGAACAGAAATCCTCAATATTGAGCTTTCTATCCACAGTGCCATGGTTAATATTGCCATTTGGCAACAATTGCCTCGTCGGAGTCTCCCATGAGCCATGCCAACCCCATCCCGTTGGTGAACCGCAGCAGACTGGAGGCTGAAATTCAGGGGCGGTAGCCATGCCAATTCCCCTGCCTGCCAAGCCGGTGACTCACCCACAACATGCAAATCAAGGTGGTGTATGGAAACACAAACCCTGTATCGAGGTCGCTTAATCGACCATATCCAGCTGGTGGTCAAAGATTTGGCTGCCAGCCAGCGCTTTTACACCGCAACCCTGGCCAGCCTCGATATTCCGCTGGGCGGCACAGGTGAGGGCTACTTCTGGGCAGACGAACTGTTTGTCACCGCTGTCGATAGCCCCGCCGCACTGGGGGTGTTGACCGGTCGCCACCACCTCGCCTTTCAGGCAAAAGATCGCGCCATGGTGGATCGCTTTTATCAGGCCGCACTGGCCAATGGCGGCAAAGATAACGGCGCCCCCGGTGAGCGAAATTATCACCGCGGCTATTACGCAGCCTTTGTCCTCGATCCGGATGGCAATAATATCGAAGCGGTTTATCACGGCGAGGCAAAACGCAGTGTGGATTCGGTGGCAATTCGGTTTTAGGAAAAGAACAGAGCATAAATGATATCAGCATCGCCATGCTATAACGAGGCAACTACGCCTCACTAAAAATAATGATGCCCTAGCTTTCCCATAGTTCTAGTCTCACAATTAAAATAATAGTTGGTGAAAATGAAAATAAAATCTTTGAAAGTAATCAGTTTTAGAAACATTAATGGTGAGAATAATGTGTTGGAGTTTAATGACTCTGATATTATTTTTATTTTTGGCCAAAACAATGTAGGTAAGTCCACATTTTTACGAGCCTATGAATACTTTGTAACACCTAAGAAAAAGAGTGTTTTATCAGATTTTCACAGATTTAATGAGGAAAACACTATTAGGATGGAAATGGTGTTTACAAAAGAAGTCGGTGATGAGGAGGTATTCGAGCGTAAAGGTCTTAATCGATGGGTATCTGCTCAAAACGAAATCCGATTTAGAAAAACATGGGTTAGTGCAGGAGTAGAAGGACAAAAAGAGACATTCGACCCCGTTGAAGGAGAATTTGTTAATAATGGTTTTGGTGGCTTCGATTCTCATTTGGCAAAAGAGGCTCCAACTCCAATCGTAATACCTGCTATGCCAACGCCAGAGGATTTAAGCAAATGGATTACTGATACAATTAAAAAACAAGTATTAAATACTCTATCAACGGAGCATGCTGATATTTATCAAGAGGCTCTTGATAAACTGAATGAACTTCAGACTCAAATTGAAGAAACTGATCTAATTAGAGGCTTTGCTAACAAAGCCAATTCTAACTTTCAAAAAGTTTTCCCTGAACTATCTCTATCTATCTCTCCTCTAATCGGTCAAAGCGTTGACGTAACTAAAGCATTAGATAAAGAATTTTGTGTTGCTATTAACCATGAAGGACAAGATGGTAAAAGTGATTTTAACTCACACGGGCATGGTGTAATTCGTCAAGCAATGTTTAATTTCTTGGGTCTATCTAAAAATGATTATAACCCAGAAGATGAAAATGAGGGAGTGAAGAAAGAATTCATTATATTGTTTGAAGAGCCTGAGTTATATCTTCATCCTAAACGGATCAGATTATTAAGAGATACCTTATATTCTCTTTGTCGAGCATCAAAATTTCAAATTTTATGTGCATCGCACAACCCTCAGCTCATTGATTTATCAAAACCTCATACTACCTTAGCTCGTTTGAATTCAAATGATGATGGAACAACCATCATACATCAAGTTGGTGATGATGTTTTCGATTCTCAGGGAGAGAATAGAGACCGCATATTAATGTTAAACCGCTTTAACCCACACATCTGCGAAACATTTTTTGCTGATGAAGTTATATTGGTTGAAGGGGATACTGAAGCAATAGTCGTAAGGCAACTCTTGCATGATCACTATCCTGAAAAAGATATTTTCGTTTTAAATACTGGCACGAAAAATAACATTCCATTTTTTGTTAAAGTCCTATCGCACTTTAAAATAAAGCAACATGTAATCCATGATAGCGATTGTAGATATCAGTATGATATACAAGGAAATGTTTTGTTGAAAAACGACCAAACACCAAAAGCAAATAGTGCATGGACTCTTAACCAAATCATTTGGGCTCAAATGGAGAGTAGTAATGCAAGATTCCCTGGAATTGTAAGACGTTACGTTTCAGTTCAAAACTTTGAAGATTCACACAATTACACTCATGATGTTAAAAAAGGAAAACCTTTATCAGCATGGGAGTTTTCACAACGCCTTGATATAGCTGGAAATGAATCCATAATTCGTTTTATTCGACAAATAGTGGGTATTGATCCTTATGTAACTGAGTTTACTCAGGCAGATCTAGAAAACATTGTTATTGAACGACATCATTTAGCTCCTAGGCTCGAGTAGCGCAGCCTATTCTGACAATCCTGAATCCCCCGCCACAAACTAAACAAGGATCGGAAGACCCCCTTGCGGGGTTGATATCGGCAGCCTTGGGGCAACCCAAGGCACATCGGAGTCAATATAAGCTGGATTTATGGATTTTCCGATAATGACCCAACTTTTGCTTATGCCAGCCTGAAAGAGGCTTCTTACCGGCCACAGGGCGCTTGTCATATACTCTTGTGCTCTTATGACACGCCGGGGAGGCGTTGATATGCAATCACAGACTCACACCTTTATCGTCAATGACAGCCCGCTGCCCTGCCTGCAGGCCGGTTCGGGCGAGCCGTTGCTGCTGATCCATGGCGCGCTGGCCAACCATACCCTCTGGCTCGAACATATCGAGCAGCTCTCACGTCACTACACCGTCTATGCTCCCACCCTGCGCCACTTTGGCGAGGCGGGCAAAAACGGGCCATTTGGTCTGGAGACCCACGCCATCGATCTGCTTGCTCTGCTGGAACAATTGCCGTGCGGGCCAGTGCATCTGGCGGGCTGGTCATACGGGGCGGATGTTGCCCTGACCGCGGCCCTGATGGCTCCGGAGCAATTCATAAGCCTATATCTGGTTGAGCCAGGCTGCCCGGGTGCCCTCGATGAACAGGGGATCGCTGCCTTTATGGCCGATGCCGGAGCCATGTTTGGCCCCGTGTTTGGCCAGGTTGGGGAAGGCTTGCTGCAAGAGGCCGTAGCGATCCTGATCGATGGTTCGGGTGGTTATGCAGGCTATTTTGCTGCACAACCGCTCAAGTGGCAGCAGGCACAGTTGGCAGAAGCCGACAGCCTGCCCAAGCAGTTGAGCCAGAGCGAGCGACCAGATTGGTCACCCGGGCGCCTTGCCATGCTCAACATGCCCACCTGCATCGTGCAGGGCGCAGATACCAGAGCGCTGTTTGCGCTGGTCTGTGAGGCTATTGGCAACGCCATTCCCGCCTGCGATCGCTTGCAGGTGCCGCACGCTGGGCACCTCTACCCCATCGAGCAGCCCGCGCTGTTTGTGCAGCATCTGCAACGCTGGCTCGAACAGCAGCCATAAAAAAACCGGAACCCAAGGGTTCCGGTTTTTTTCATTCCAGCCGAAGCTGGCAAACCAGCAAATTAAGCCTGGTTTTTAACTTCTTTCAGACCACGGAAAGGAGCTTTCGCACCCAGAGCTTCTTCGATACGGATCAGCTGGTTGTACTTGGCAACACGGTCAGAACGGCTCATAGAACCGGTCTTGATCTGGCCAGCAGCGGTACCAACAGCCAGGTCGGCGATGGTCGCGTCTTCGGTCTCACCGGAGCGGTGGGAGATGACGGCAGTGTAGCCAGCGTCTTTGGCCATCTTGATGGCAGCCAGAGTTTCGGTCAGGGAACCGATCTGGTTGAACTTGATCAGGATGGAGTTGGCGATGCCGTTGTCGATACCGCGCTTCAGGATCTTGGTGTTGGTTACGAACAGGTCGTCACCCACGATCTGGATTTTCTTGCCCAGTTCAGCAGTCTGGTAGGCGAAACCTTCCCAGTCAGATTCGTCCAGGCCATCTTCGATGGAGACGATCGGGAACTTGGTGGTCAGGTCAGCCAGGAAGTCGGAGAAACCGTTGGAGGTGAAGACACGACCTTCGCCTTTCAGGTTGTACTCTTTCTTCTCTGCGTCGTAGAACTCGGAAGCAGCGCAGTCCATAGCCAGGGTGATGTCGGTGCCCAGTTTGTAACCGGCAGCGGCAACGGCTTCAGCGATAACTTCCAGCGCTTCGGCGTTGGATTTCAGGTTCGGAGCGAAACCACCTTCGTCACCAACTGCAGTGTTGTAGCCCTTGGACTTCAGCACTTTGGCCAGGTTGTGGAACACTTCTGCGCCCATGCGAACGGCTTCTTTCAGGGTCTTGGCGCCAACCGGCTGGATCATGAACTCCTGGATGTCGACGTTGTTGTCGGCGTGCTCACCACCGTTGATGATGTTCATCATCGGCAGCGGCATGGAGTAAACACCCGGGGTGCCGTTCAGCTCGGCGATGTGGGCGTACAGCGGCATGCCTTTGGCAGCAGCGGCAGCTTTGGCGTTAGCCAGGGAAACAGCCAGGATGGCGTTGGCGCCGAACTTGGATTTGTTCTCGGTACCGTCGAGGTCGATCATGATCTGGTCGACAGTGGCCTGGTCCTTGGCATCTTTACCCAGCAGAGCTTGAGCGATCGGGCCGTTTACGGCTTCGATGGCTTTCAGCACGCCTTTACCCAGGAAACGGCTCTTGTCGCCGTCACGCAGTTCCAGCGCTTCGCGGGAACCGGTGGACGCGCCAGACGGAGCGGCTGCCATACCAACAAAACCACCTTCCAGGTGAACTTCGGCCTCAACGGTCGGGTTACCACGGGAGTCGATGATTTCACGACCGATCACTTTAACGATCTTGGACATGTGTATTTCCTCAGGTTTCGTAAAAAAACAACAAAAATATGCCAAAAAAAGCGGCTGTGGCACAGTGCCCCAACCGCATTTATTTTCAATTACTTCAAATTACGCTTCTGATACTCGCCTGCCGCCTTCACAAAACCGGCGAACAGAGCGTGGCCATCACGGGGAGTAGAGGTGAACTCCGGGTGGAACTGCGCAGCCACGAACCAGGGGTGATCCGGGATCTCGATGATTTCCACCAACTTCTTGTCGGCGGAGAGACCGGTCACTTTCAGACCTGCCGCTTCAATCTGCGGCAGCAGCTTGTTGTTTACTTCGTAACGGTGACGGTGACGCTCGTAAATGGTCGGGCTGCCGTACATCTGACGCACTTTGGAATCTTCGACCAGGTGGCAGAGCTGGGAACCCAGACGCATGGTACCGCCCAGATCGGACTTCTCGGTACGGGTCTCGATGTTGCCCTCTTCATCCACCCACTCGGTGATGAGGCCGACGACCGGGTACGCGCAATCTTTCTTGAATTCGGAGGAGTGAGCCCCTTCCATGCCCGCCACGTTGCGAGCGAATTCGATCATGGCAACCTGCATGCCGAGGCAGATACCCAGGTAGGGGATCTTGTTCTCGCGGGCATACTGGGCAGCCAGAATTTTGCCTTCCACACCGCGTTCACCGAAGCCACCCGGCACCAGGATAGCGTCCAGACCTTCCAGCAGCTCGGCGCCACGGGTCTCGATATCCTGAGAGTCGATGTACTTGATGTTGACGGAGTGACGGGTCTTGAGACCACCGTGCTTGAGCGCCTCGTTGACGGACTTGTAAGCGTCCGGCAGGGAGACGTACTTGCCGACCATACCGATGGTTACTTCACCAGTCGGGTTGGCCTCTTCGTAGATAACCTGTTCCCACTCGGACAAATCAGCTTCTTTGCACTCCAGACCGAAACGCTCGGTGAAGTAGGAGTCCAGATTCTGGGACTTGAGCAGTGCCGGGATCTTGTAGATGGAGTCGACGTCTTTCATGGAGATGACGGCGCGCTCGGGCACGTTGCAGAACAGGGCGATCTTGGCGCGCTCGTTGGCCGGAATGGCACGGTCTGAGCGGCAGATCAGCACATCCGGCTGGATACCGATGGAGAGCAGCTCTTTGACGGAGTGCTGGGTCGGCTTGGTCTTCACTTCACCGGCAGCAGCCAGGTAAGGAACCAGCGTCAGGTGCATGAACATGGCGTTGTTGCGGCCCACTTCGGCAGCCAGCTGACGAATGGCTTCGAGGAACGGCAGGGACTCGATGTCACCTACGGTACCGCCCACTTCGACGATGGCAACCTGATGGCCTTCGGCACCGGCAATCACCCGCTCCTTGATGGCGTTGGTGATGTGCGGGATAACCTGAATGGTGGCGCCCAGATAGTCACCACGACGCTCTTTACGCAGTACGTCGGCGTAGATACGGCCGGTGGTAAAGTTGTTGCGACGGGTCATCTTGGTGCGGATGAAACGCTCGTAGTGGCCCAAATCCAGATCGGTTTCGGCCCCGTCCTCGGTTACGAACACTTCACCATGCTGGGTCGGGCTCATGGTGCCCGGATCCACGTTGATGTACGGGTCCAGTTTCATGATGGTCACATCCAGACCACGGGCTTCCAGAATGGCTGCCAGAGAAGCTGCGGCAATGCCTTTGCCGAGGGATGAAACAACGCCACCAGTAACAAAAATATATTTGGTCGTCATGCTGAACCTGAAAGAAGTTTAGGGAATTTTAAGGGGTGCTTCGGGGATGAAGCAGGACGGGGAAACAGTATACCAAAAACCCCTCTCCCAAACAATGAGCAAAAATCTATCAGGCTCACCGCCCCCCCATCTTGCGCCAAATCAACTTTGCTCGGTTTCCTTCGCCTTATCCCAGGCGGCATCGAGCTTTTCGAGGGTGCAATCGGTCATTTTCAAGCCTTCTGCGGCGATTATCTGCTCAACCTGACGAAAACGACGTTCGAACTTGGCGTTGGCGCCTCGCAGTACCTGCTCCGGATCCTTGCCCAGATGACGCACCAGATTGACGGTGGCAAACAGCAGATCGCCTAGCTCGTCGCTCACCCGCGCCTCGTCCACATCGGCCATCAATGCCTCTTCCATCACCTCGTCGATCTCTTCGTGGATCTTGTCCACCACAGGCCCCAACGTCTTCCAGTCAAAACCGACAGTGGCGCAGCGTTTCTGAATTTTGGCGGCGCGGGTCAGGGCAGGCAGCGCCTGCGGGATATCGTCCAGCACGCTCTCTTTGTCGAGGGCAACGCGCTCTTTGGCTTTTTCCGCCTCCCAGTTCGCTTTTACCGCCTGCTCGTTGGAGAGATCTGCATCGGAAAAAACGTGGGGATGACGGCGAATGAGCTTTTCACTCACCGTATCCACGATATCGGCGAAGTCGAACAAGCCCCGCTCTTTACCCAGCTGGGCGTAAAACACCACCTGAAACAGCAGGTCACCCAACTCCCCTTTCAGCCCCTGCCAATCTTCGGTCTCGATGGCATCGGCCACTTCGTAGGCCTCCTCCAGGGTGTGCGGCACTATGGTCTGGAAGTCCTGTTTCAGATCCCAGGGACAGCCGTTTTGCGGATCGCGCAGACGAGCCATGATGTCGAGCAGTTGGGGCAGATCGTAACGTTGGGACATGGGATATTCGCTTTCGATTCGTTCAAAAAGGGTCATAAATACAGACCGGCCACTGGGGCCGGTCGGTTCGATATCAAAGCCGCTTGGCGCTGATCACGTCGTTAAGCTGACTGAGCTTGGCCAACGCCCGGTTGAAGGCGTTGATGTTGTAAATCTCCAGCTCCATGTCGATCTCGGCGGTCTGCTCGCGCACGTTGGAGCGCGAGCGCACCCCCATCACATTGATCTTCTCGTTGGCCAGCACGGTAGTGATATCGCGCAGCAGGCCGGAGCGATCGTTGGAGATGATCCGGATGGTGAGGCCATAGCCGCCGGAGTAGTTCTCCCCCCACACCGCATCGATCAGCCGCTCCGGGTTGCGCCGTGACAGCTCCTTGAGCTGCTCGCAATCTTCCCGGTGGATGGATACGCCGCGCCCCATGGTGATGAAGCCCTGAATGGAGTCCCCCGGAATGGGCTGGCAGCAGCGGGCAATATGGGTCATCAGATTGCCGACCCCTTCCACCACGATGTGGTCTTTGGGCTTGTGGCGCATCGGCGCATTGGCCTTCTGCTCCAGCTTCTCCAGCAAGCGGCGATCTTCCTCTTCCGCCGTCGGCTTGTTGTAGCAGGTGTCGAGATAGTTGAGCACCTGGTTGATGCGGATGTCGCCGCTGCCGATACCGGCCAGCAGATCGTCGGTGCTCTCCAGATTGAAGCGGCGCAGCATGTTGCCCTTGTCGATCTTGGACATGCTGAGGTTGTGGCGATCCAGCTCCTTCTCGAACAGCTCGCGACCGGCCACGATATTCTTGTCCCGATCCAGTTTTCTGAACCAGGTCGCCACCTTGGCCCGCGCCCGGCTGGAGCGCAGAAAGCCGGCGTTGGGGTTCATCCAGTCGCGGCTCGGGTTCGGCTCTTTCTGGGTGATCACCTCCACCTGATCGCCGGTCTGCAGCGCATAGGTAAACGGCACGATGCGGCCATCAATCTTGGCGCCGATGCAGCGGTGGCCGATCATGCTGTGGACGTGATAGGCAAAATCGAGCGGGGTGGCGCCAGCCGGCAGGTCGATGACATCCCCTTTCGGGGTGAAGACGTAGACTCTGTCCTCGAACACCTGACTGCGCAGATCTTCGAGCAGGGACCCGCTCTCGGAGAGATCTTCCTGCCAGGCGAGCAGCTTGCGCAACCACTCGATCTTGTCTTCGAAGGTGTTGGCCTTGCCGCCAGCCTGTGCCCCTTCCTTGTAGCGCCAGTGCGCCGCGACGCCGAGCTCGGCATCCTGATGCATCTGGTCGGTACGGATCTGGATCTCGACCGTCTTCCCCTCAGGCCCCACCACTACGGTGTGAATTGACTGGTAGCCGTTGGGTTTGGGGTTGGCGACATAGTCGTCAAACTCGCGAGGAATGTGGTGGAACTGGGTATGGACGATACCGAGCGCCGCATAGCAATCCTGCAGCCGCTTGGTCACTACCCGCACCGCGCGCACGTCGAACAGCTCGTTGAACTCGAGGTGCTTCTTCTGCATCTTGCGCCAGATGCTGTAGATATGTTTCGGCCGACCGTACACCTCGGCGTCAACTCCCGCCTCTTTCAACCCATTACGCAGGGATTGCACAAACTCGCGGATATAGCGCTCGCGGTCGAGCCGCTTCTCGTCGAGCTGCTTGGCGATCTGTTTGTAGGTATCCGGGTGCAGGTAACGGAAGGCGAGATCTTCCAGCTCCCACTTGAGCTGGCCGATGCCCAGACGGTTGGCGAGCGGCGCATAGATGTTGGTGATCTCCTGGGCCATCAGCACCCGGGTCTCTTCATCTGCCGTCTTCGCTTCCCGCAGGCAGGCGATCCGCTCCGCCAGCTTGATCACCACGGCGCGCACATCCTCGACCATGGCGAGCAACATGCGACGCACGTTGTCGACCTGCTCCGGCGAGGTTTCGCTGCGATGGAGGGTTTGCAGGGAGCGGATGGCCTCCATCTCCAGCACCCCTTCCACCAGCTTGGCGATCTTGGAGCCAAAGTCCTCGTCCATCCGCTCCTGGCTGATGAGACCGGCTTCGACGAAGGGGTAGATGATGGCGGCTTTGAGGGTACCGATATCCATGCTGAGCATCTGCAGGATGCCCACCATTTCGATGCCGCGTACCAGCAGCTTGCTGGTCAGCGCCTCGTCACCGAGCGTCAGACAATACTGGTAGACGGTTCGCAGCTGATCCTTTTCACTGTCACTCAAGGAGAGCGAGCTGACCCACTCTTCCAGGGTGAAGTTGTCTTTCAAATGAATATCGCGAACCGCAACCATGGTATCAATCCTTTAAATTATCGGGCCGAAAGCTGTCACTTTCTCCCCTCATGAGATTGCCTCAAATGGGGATATCCAGCGCACTTTTCAAGGCATATTGTCCAGAAAGACAATAGAGCGCACCAACAGGCCCTGCCGAACGACGAGGGTCTAGATTACCCCAATCACACCAGCTCAAACAGCCGCAGACATGCCAGATTACACATCCGCATCGCCGTACCGATGAGCAGGATTACTTCATATACACACCTGCTCAAAGAGTAACGAACATGCCGGATGACCTATCCGGCATCGCCGAACTGATGAGTCATTTACTCCCGTTCAAACAGCGCCATGGACTCCAGATGACCGGTGTGAGGGAACATGTCGAGCATGCCGAGGCGCACCAGACGGTAACCCCCTTTCACCAGTACCTGACTGTCCCGCGCCAGGGTGACCGGGTTACAGGAGACGTAGACCACCCGCTTGGGTGAAAGTTTCACGACGTGTCCCATCACTTCCAGCGCGCCGGGGCGAGCCGGATCCAGCAGCACCAGATCAAACCCTTCCCGCGCCCAGGACATGCCGACTATGTCATCGCTCAAGTCGGCCTTGTAGAAACGGGCATTGGTGATGCCGTTGCGACGGGCATTCTCTTCGGCCCGCTGCACCATGGCCAGTTCACCTTCCACACCCACCACTTCGCGAGCCTGACGGGCCAGCGGCAGGGTGAAGTTGCCGATGCCACAGAAGAGATCGAGCACCTTGTCATCCTTGCTCGCCCCGAGCCATGTCAGCGCCTGCTCAACCATGCTCTGGTTGATGGGGCCGTTGACCTGAATGAAATCACCGGGAGCAAATGCAAGAGACAGGCCATCCAGCGAGTAGGATGGGGAAAATTGTTGCTGCAGCGCTTCGATGCGATCATCCGCCGCCTGCAGATAGAGGTCGATCCCCTGCGCTTTTGCAAACTCAACCAGCAGGGCGCGGTCCGCCTCATTGGGACGGCCGGTGTGACGCAGCAGCATCATGATCCCCTGCTCGGCCTGGATAAGCTCGGCATGACCCAGCTCGCGCTGGCTCTTGAGGCGATTGAGGCACTCACGCAGCGGGGCAATCAGCGCAGAGAGCGGCTCGGCCAGTACCGGGCACCCTTCGATTTCCACCAGATCGTTGCTGTTGCGACGGCGGAAACCGACCCGGGTGCAGCGACCGTTCTTGTCAAATTTGATGGCCAAACGACAGACCCGGCGGTAGGCACGATCTTCACCGGTCAGTACCGGCTCCAGCACCGGCGCCTTGATGTTGCCCAACCGCTCGAACAGGCTGACCAGTCCGGCCGCCTTGGCGGCTTGCTGATCGGTAACCGACATGTGCTGGGCACTGCAACCGCCGCACTCGCGATAGTGGCTGCAGAAGGGGGCGATACGATTGGCCGCCGGGGTCACCACCTGTTGCAAGGCGGCGTGACCGTACTGCTTTTTCTCTTCGGTGATGCGTGCCTTGACGGTCTCGCCGGGCAGTGCCCCTTCGACGAAGATCGCCTTGCCCTGATGGCGACCGATACCGACGCAGTGGTGATCGAGGGTGTCTATCGTAAATTCAATGCGTTGGAGCTGGGTGGACTTCTTTTGGGGCTTGAAAAACTGGGCCATAAAACTTGGTGCCTATAGGTGGCTATGTCATGATTGTGGAATCTGCTGCCGGGTATTGTCCCACAAGAATAATAGTATGACCAAATACGGCCACAGAGCCCGTGTATTGCCATCAACCCTATCGCCAACCCTGTTCACTGGTGGCCTGTTCGTATGACCAAATATGGCCTGAGAGCACGCGTTCTCGCCTTCACCATCCTGCCGACCCTGATCATCGGTGGCCTGATGGCCGGTTACTTCACCTTCCACCGCTACCAGCAGCTGGAAAACAACCTCATTGATCAGGGGATCAACATTATCGAACCGCTGGCGATCGCCAGTGAATACGGGATGACCCAGCACAGCCGAGAATCCCTCAAGCGGCTGATTGGCCTGACCCATCGCAAGAACTCCCCCTTCATCAAGTCCATCGCGGTTTTCACCCAGGACAACCAGCTGTTCGTCACCTCG
The DNA here is from genome assembly GCF_019046985.1 of Aeromonas sp. FDAARGOS 1417. Classification (NCBI taxonomy): domain Bacteria; kingdom Pseudomonadati; phylum Pseudomonadota; class Gammaproteobacteria; order Aeromonadales; family Aeromonadaceae; genus Aeromonas; species Aeromonas sp. FDAARGOS 1417. The sequence continues at coordinate 2,252,694 of NZ_CP077221.1, forward strand.
AACTACCACCGGGATTTCACCCGGCTCAGGCTGCCCGATGGCGAACCCATTCCGGATCTGACCAGCGTGACGTTTCAGGGGGACGACATTATTTTGCGCACCCCGATCCAGGCTGAAACCAGTCTGGATGGCTTCCCGCTGCCCAGCGATGTGGAGCCGCCGATGATCGGCTACATCTCGATGCAGATGGCGACCGATCGGGCCATGCTGCTACAGTACCGCGACACATTCTTTGCGGTGATCATGGTGCTCATCGGGGTGGCCTTCAGCACCCTGTTTGGCTTCCGGCTGGTCAAGAGCGTGACCCAGCCCATCACCAACATGGTGCAGGCAGTGCACAAGATCAGGGAGGGGCGGCTCGATACCCGGGTCAGCGGCCAGCTCACCGGCGAGCTGGATATGCTGAAAAACGGCATCAACGCCATGGCCAAGGCGCTCTCCGAATATCACGAAGAGATGCAGCAGAATATCGATCAGGCTACCTCTGACCTGCGCGAAACCCTGGAGCAGATCGAGATCCAGAACGTCGAGCTCGACATGGCCAAGAAACGGGCGCAGGAGGCGGCGCGGGTCAAGTCGGAGTTTCTGGCCAACATGTCCCACGAATTGCGTACCCCGCTCAACGGGGTCATCGGTTTTACCCGCCAGCTACTGAAAACCAGCCTGACTCCGAGCCAGACCGACTATATGCAGACCATCGAGAAGTCGGCGCGCAACCTGCTTGGCATCATCAACGACATCCTCGACTTCTCGAAGCTGGAAGCGGGCAAGCTGCAGCTGGAGCATATCCCCTTCAGCCTGCGCGATACCCTCAATGAGACCATGCACCTGCTCGGCCCCAGCGCCCACGACAAGCAGCTGGAGCTCTCCCTGCGGGTGGATGCCGATGTGCCGGACTACCTCACCGGCGACCCCATGCGTCTGCAACAGGTGCTGACCAACCTCACCGGCAACGCCATCAAGTTCACCGAACAGGGCAACGTGGATGTCCATATCGAGCAGACCGGCAGTGGCAACCACAAGGTGAGGCTCAACGTCCAGATCCGCGATACCGGCATCGGTATCTCCCAGGAGCAGCAACATCAGCTGTTCCAGGCCTTCAATCAGGCCGACTCCTCCATCTCCCGCCGCTATGGCGGCACGGGCCTGGGCCTCGTCATCACCCAGAAGCTGGTGCAGCAGATGGGCGGCCAGATCCGCTTCGAATCGGAGCTCGGCAAGGGCTCCATCTTCTCCTTCAGTCTGGATGTGGAGGTCTCCCCCCTGCCCCAGACCGATCAACTACCGCTGGATCGGATCCGTGGCAAACGGCTCTGGCTGCTGGAACCGGATCCCTTCGCGCAAGCCTCTCTGCTCGCCCTGCTGGCGGAGTGGCACCTCGACGTGCACCCACTGACCAGCGATGATCCCTGGCCCGAGATGAGCGAGCAGGAGATGGTGATCATCGGCAGCAGCACCCTGCATACGCCGCAGCAAGTGCTCGGCCGCCTCGACAGACTGAACGGCCAGCAGCAGAACACCATAGTGCTGCTCAGCAGCCACGAGCCGGCGCTCTATGAAGCTATGCTGGCCCATGGCGCCCAGCACTGTCTCTCCAAACCGGTCAACCACCGCAAGCTGCTGCACGCTCTGCTCTCGCCGGAATCGAGCCGCCAGAAGCTGCCAGCCCAGCCTGCGCCGCGCCAGTTGCAGCCAATCAAGGTGCTGGCAGTGGACGACAACGCCGCCAACCTCAAACTGATCGCCGCCATGCTCAAGGAGATGGTGAGTCAGGTGGTGGTGTGCAAAAACGGTAAGGAGGCGGTCAAACAGGCACAGAGCCAACCGTTCGATATCATCTTCATGGATATCCAGATGCCGATCATGGATGGCATCAGTGCCACCCAGGCGATCCGCAACCAGTCCCTCAACACCACCACCCCGATCGTGGCGGTGACCGCCCACGCCATCCCCGGAGAACGGGAGCGGCTGATCCGGCAGGGGATGGACGACTATCTGGCCAAACCCATCGACGAAAGCATGCTGGCCCAGCTCATCACCGACTTTGCCCATCGCCGCCACCAGAATAATGGTGCCCAACAGATCGACTGGGCACTGGCGGTGCGGCAAGCGGCGGGGAAAGAGCATCTCGCCAGAGAGATGCTGACCATGCTGCTGGCCAGTTTCGACGAAGTGGAACCAGTGCTGGATAGCGCGCTGGCTGGCGAAATTGAAGATAGCGAGGTGCTGGCCCAGCTCCATCGCCTCAACGGTGGCTGTGCCTATTCCGGGGTGCCTGGGCTGCAACGGCTGCTCTCCCAGCTGGAGCAACAGCTGCGTGACGGCGTGCCGGTGAGCGAGCTGGAACCCGAGCTGCTGGAGCTGCAAGATGCGCTGGAACTGGTGCGCCAGGAGGCGCCCCGCTATCTCGGCAAGGCTTGATGAGCTTGACCTGAACTGTATCGGCCCCCGCTTTTTCTGACGCGAGGGCCGCCAGATGGTAAAGTTGCGCCGTTTACACAGGAGTCAGCATGACCAACAACGATATTCTGCGCCGTCTGCGCTACGCCCTCACCATCAGCAACGACCAGATGGTCGAGATGTTTGCCAAGGGCAACCTGACGGTCACTCACGCCCAGCTGCACAGCTGGTTGATGAAAGAGGCAGCGGAAGGTGAAGAGCAAGAAGCAGGCTATGTCGCCTGTCCCGACTCGGCCCTGAGCCAGTTCCTCGACGGTTTCATCATCGCCCGCCGCGGCGTGCGGGAAGATGCACCGGCCCAGGTGATCCCGAACCGGATCAACAACAACATGATCCTGCGCAAGCTGCGCATCGGTCTCAACTTCAAGGAAGAGGACATGCTCGGTACCCTCAAGCTCGCCGACTTCAACCTCTCCAAGTCCGAGCTCAGTGCCCTGTTCCGCTCCAAGGATCACAAGCACTATCAGGATTGCGGGGATCAGATCCTGCGCAACTTCCTGATCGGTCTCACGGCCAAATACCGCGGCTAACCAGCCGCGCGACTGACCAGACAGGGCCTTCGACATGTGCCAGCGACTCACTCCTCCCACGCTCAGCAGCCTGGCTGTGGCAGGGGGATGGCGCTGGCGCTGTCTTCTTCCCCTCTTCTTTCTGCCACTGGTTCTGCTGCTGGGTGGTTGTACTCCGTCCGAGTACCAGCTCTCGACCCGCTATCAGAGCGCCAACCAGAACGAGCGGATCGCCTTTCTGATCCTCCACTACACCGATGAAGATGATGCCAATTCCCTGCGCCTCTTGACCGAGCCGGAGCACAAGGTGAGCGCCCACTACCTGATCCCCCGCGACAGCCACGAAACACCGCTCACCGTCTATCAGCTGGTGCCGGACAACGCGCGCGCCTGGCATGCAGGGCGCAGCCGCTGGCACCAATATGCCGGGCTCAATGCCAGCTCCCTTGGCATCGAGATCGTCAACCTCGGCTATCCAGCAGAAGATGAGCCGCTGGCCCCCGATGCCCGCCGCTGGCAACCCTATACCCCGCAGCAGATTGCCGCCGTCGGCGCCCTCAGCCGGGAGCTGGCCGCCCGCTACCAGATTCCACCGACCCAGGTGCTGGGCCACAGCGATGTCGCTCCCGAGCGCAAGCAGGATCCCGGCCCTCACTTCCCCTGGCGCCAGCTCTATCTGACGTACGGAGTCGGCGCCTGGCCAGATGAAGGTCGGGTGGCCGAGTTACTGGCCAGCCCCTTGCCCGATTGGGATGCGGCCATGTGGCAACAGCAACTGGCCCGCTATGGCTATGGCCTGCCCCAGACTGGCCAGTGGGATGAGCAGAGCCGCGCCGTCATGGGCGCCTTTCAGCTCCACTTTCGCGCCAGCAGGGTCGATAGCAAACCGGACCGCGAGTGTCAGGCCATCCTGATGGCGCTGCTCGAAAAATACTTCCCCTAATACTCATCCATTGCCCCTGTTGCTGCGTACTGTTTGATAGCCTTTAGCTATCAAACAGTTAGGCACAAGCAATTGTCCCTGCATTTTGCAAGGCGTTACTCTGACTGCGTTCCGAAAGAGAATTTCAAACCGATTTCCAAATCTGGAGGTGAATGATGAAAAGCCCGATTGGTCTTGATACTGCTCAATCACAAGCCCTGGCAGCCGAGTTGAACAAATTGCTGGCCAGCTACCAGATCCTCTACATGAACGTGCGCGGCTTCCACTGGAATATCCGTGGCAACCAGTTCTTCGAACTGCACCTGAAATTTGAAGAGATTTACAACGACCTGCTGTTGAAAGTCGATGCACTGGCCGAGCGGATCCTGACTCTGGATGGCGTGCCAATGCACAGCTTCAGCGACTATCTGAAAGTCTCTGCCATCCCGGAGCAAAAAGGGCTGCACGATGGCCGCGCCTGTGTCGAATCCCTGCTGGAGAGCTTCCGCGAACTGCTGGTCGCCCAGCGCCGTATTCTGGGCCAGGCCGCCGAAGCCGGTGATGAGGGCACTGCCTCCATCCTCTCCGACTATGTGCAGCAGCAGGAAAAACTGGTCTGGATGCTGCGCGCTTATCTGGCCTGATAGTGAACCAAGCCGACTACAGCGTACGTATGCTGGGTTGAGTAAGTTCCGGGCCGAAAGCTCCTGACCAGACCACGGCCCAATCCGTCTGATTGTTATGTTCTGTTGCAAACCTGAGTTGTCTCTCCTTTTATCCACCCGCTTGCCGCCCTGTTTGGGCGGCTTTTTTTGTTTTTGATCTGCATCAAGGGAATCTTAATTGGCAAATTGAATGCCTATTAAGTTTTCCGCGAGAGGAATAGAATCGCCACAAAACAGACAACTGAAATGTCCAATTAGGAGAGGCATGATGTTTTGTGTGCAATGTGAACAGACAATTCGTACCCCGGCTGGCAACGGCTGTGCCTACGCACAAGGTATGTGCGGCAAGACGGCTGAAACCTCGGATCTGCAGGATGTGCTGATCTACACCCTGCAGGGGCTCAGCGCCTGGGCGCTGGCCGCCCGCGAGCAGGGCATCATGGATCGCGAGATCGATGCCTTCGTGCCCAAGGCCTTCTTCGCCACCCTCACCAACGTCAACTTCGACTCGAATCGCATCGTGGCCTACGTCAATCAGGCCCTCGCCTATCGCCAGCAGTTGGCCGATCGTCTGACCGCTATGGCGGTGCAGGTGAACGATTTGCCACAGTCCGCTTACTTCGAACCCGGTGCCGAACTGCTGGAACAACTTGCCCATGCCGCACCAGCCGCACCCAATCGGGGCAAGAGCGAAGTGAACGAAGACATCATGGGGCTGCGTCTGCTCTGTCTTTACGGCCTCAAGGGCGCCGCCGCCTATATGGAGCACGCCCGGGTGCTGGATCAGCAGAGTGACGAGGTGGCCGCCGAATTCCACCGCATCATGAGCTGGCTCAGCACAGATCCGAGCGAAATGGGTCGGCTGTTCAGCTGTGCCATGGAGATCGGTCAGCTCAACTTCAAAATCATGGAGATGCTGGATCTCGGTGAAACCAGTGCTTTCGGCCACCCGGAACCGACCCGGGTCAGGGTCACGCCGATCCCCGGCAAGTGCATTCTGGTCTCCGGCCACGACATGATGGATCTCAAGCTCATTCTGGAGCAGACCAAGGGGACCGGTATCCATGTCTACACCCATGGTGAGATGCTGCCTGCGCTAGCCTACCCCTTCTTCAAGCAGTACCCCCATCTGGTGGGCAACTACGGATCCGCCTGGCAGAACCAGCAGAAGGAGTTTGCCAACTTCCCGGGCGCGGTGGTGATGACCTCCAACTGCATCATCGACCCGAACGTGGGCAACTACTCGGACCGCATCTTCACCCGCTCCATCGTCGGCTGGCCGGGCGTCACCCATCTTGAGGGGGATGATTTCTCCGCCGTGATCGCCAAGGCCCAAGCGCTGGAAGGCTTCAAACACACCGAACTCGAACACTTCATCACCATCGGCTTTGCCCGCAACGCTCTGATGCAGGCAGCACCCGCGGTGATCGAGAAGGTCAAGGCCGGGGAGATCAGCCACTTCTTCCTGGTGGGTGGCTGTGACGGCGACAAGGCCGAGCGCGCCTACTTCACCGAGTTTGCCAAGGCGGCACCGCGCGACAGCCTGCTGCTCACCCTGGGCTGCGGCAAATACAAGTTCAACAAGCTCGACTTTGGCGACATCGGCGGCATTCCGCGTCTGCTGGACGTGGGTCAGTGCAACGATGCCTACTCCGCCATCCAGTTGGCGCTGGCACTCTCCGAGGCGTTCGAGTGCGGGGTCAACGATCTGCCGCTGACGCTGGTGCTCTCCTGGTTCGAGCAAAAAGCCATCGTCATTCTGCTCACCCTGCTCTCCCTCGGGGTGAAAGACATTCGTACCGGCCCGACCGCCCCCGCCTTCCTCACCCCGGCCCTGCTCAAGGTGCTGGAAGAGCAGTTCGGTCTGAAAGGGACCACCACGGCCGAGGCTGACCTGGCCGAGATCCTGGCGGCCTGATCGGCACTTCATGTTGTAAGCGTTTGGCGAGCCGCCCGGCTCGCCTTTTTTCTGGACCCGGCTTTTTCACCAGACGTTTTTCAAACCGTTTCAAACCTTATCAAACCCAAGGAGCCTTGTGATGACCTCTCTCACGCTCACCTGCATTGGCCGCCAACAGAACACCCACGACGTCGTGAGCTGGCAGCTGGCGCCGCTTTCTGGCAGCCTCCCTCCCGTGCTGGCTGGCCAGTGCATCACCCTGCATACCGAGATCAACGGCCAGCCGGAGTGCCGCGCCTATACCCTCTCCTCCAGCCCGCAGGATGCATGCTGGCAGGTCACCATCAAGGATGTGGGACGGGTCTCCCGCCATCTGCACCAGACCCTGCAAGTGGGCGACGAGATCCGGGTGGATGGGCCGTTCGGCGATTTCAACCTGACCAACCTCCCTTGCAAACGGCCACTGCTCTTGAGCGCTGGTTCCGGCATTACCCCCATGTGGGCCATGTTGCGGGACGAGCTCGCCAAACGGCCGGATGCCGATATCCGCTTTATCCATAGCGCCCGCTCGCCAGCAGATGTGATCTTCGCAAATGACTTGGCTGCACTGGCTGAGGCCCATGCCGGTGTACGCCATGCCCTGATTCTGGAGGATGCCCCTGCAGATCACCCCTGGATTGGCCGACTCACCCCCGCCATGCTGGCCGAACTGGCCCCGGATCTGCGCGAACGCCACGTCTATCTCTGTGGCCCGGCACCCTATATGACGGCGGTCAGGACCATGCTGACGGAGCTGGGATTGCCGCCGGAGCAGCTACATCAGGAGTCCTTCGGTCTTCCCCCCGCAGAGCCCACCAAGACCACCAGCGACCACTTCTGGCTGACCCTGAAAAAGAGCGGCAATAAGGTGAAAATCCTGCCGGGTCAGACCCTGTTGGCGGCACTGGAAGCGGCGGGCGAAACCATAATGGCTGCTTGCCGCGCCGGGGTATGTGGCAGCTGTCGTTGCACCACCACAGGTGACATCGAGCGCCAGAGCGTGATGACCTTGAGTGCGCAGGATCTGGAGAGCGGCGTTGCTCTGGCCTGCTCCTGCACCGCAAAAGGGGATATAAGTCTCGATTATTGAGATACGTAAAGGGCTTCATTGGTATCTCAACCTTTTCCCGAGCGGGCAGGACGGGTAGACTCTGCCCCAGTTTCACCAGAACACGGGATAAAAAATGACAATACTGGTCACAGGGGGCGCCGGCTATATCGGCTCCCACACCCTGGTTGAGCTGCTCGGCGCGGGGCAGCAGGTCGTGGTACTCGACAACCTCTCCAACTCCTCACCGGAGTCACTCAAGCGGGTCGAGCAGATCACCGGCAAGCCGGTCACCTTCATCGAAGGGGATGTGCTGGACAGAGCCTGCCTGCAGCAGCTGTTCGCCAACCACCAGATCGAATCGGTCATCCACTTCGCCGGTCTCAAGGCGGTCGGGGAGTCGAGCCAGATCCCGCTCACCTACTACCAGAACAACATCAGCGGCACTCTGGTGCTGTGCGAAGAGATGGCCAGGGCCGGGGTTTTCCGCCTGGTATTCAGCTCCTCGGCCACCGTCTATGGCGATCCCGCCTCGGTGCCGCTGCGGGAAGATTTCCCCACCAGCGCAACCAACCCCTATGGTCGCTCCAAGCTGATGGTGGAGGAGATCCTCCGTGATCTCGCCAAATCCGATCCCCGCTGGGCCATCGTACTGCTGCGTTACTTCAACCCGGTCGGCGCCCACGAGAGCGGCCTGATTGGTGAAGATCCCAACGGTATCCCCAACAACCTGCTGCCCTATATCAGTCAGGTCGGCGTGGGCAAGCTCAAGGAGCTGGGGGTATTTGGCAACGACTACCCGACCCCGGATGGAACCGGCGTACGTGACTACATCCATGTGGTGGATCTCGCCATCGGCCACCTGAAAGCACTGGCGCGCATCAAGAGCGACACCGGCGTCTTCACCTACAACCTGGGCACAGGTCAGGGCTACTCGGTACTGGAGATGGTCAAGGCGTTTGAAGCGGCCAGCGGCCGACCCATTCCCTACCAGATCAAACCCCGTCGCCCGGGCGACATCGCCGAGTGCTGGGCAGAGCCGACGCTGGCCCGTGCCGAGCTGGGCTGGCAGGCAGAGCGCGGTCTGGAGCAGATGATGGTCGATACCTGGCGCTGGCAAAGCAACAACCCAAACGGCTATCAAGGCTGATCTCTCGCGGGTGGATAACAAAACGCCCCGACATTTTCATGTCGGGGCGTTTTATTTTGCGACGTTCAATCAGTGGGTCTGACTGCGCAGCAGTGGCAATCTGGCCAATCGGGGGGCAATGCGGTCTATCAGCCGATCCGCCAGCGGAGTCAGCAGCAACCAGGGCAGACAGAGGGTCGCCAGCCCCAGCGCGCCGACATAGACATCGGTAAACCAGTGGGCGCCAGCCAGAATGCGCGGTGCGGAAAAGATCGGCACCATCAGCAATGCGGTGACTCCCGCCCAGCGCGGCAGATAACGCAAGGCGTAGCCGGCGAAGATCATCAGAAACAGGGCGTGATCGCCGGGGAAACTATCGCCAGAAGAGTCCTTGGTCGGAATGCCGCTGATCTGGGTGACCCGCAGCGCATCGGCCACCATCAGGGTCGGGCTGGGTCGCTCTACCGGCAATCTGTGACCAAGCTGGTTGATCACCAGTGCACTCAGCAGCATCACTATACCCATCGCCACCAGTTGGCGACGACCCGCCAGATCCCGTGCAAAGAAACAGCTGGCCAGGATCTGCCCCATGCAGGCCAGCACCGCCAGATCGAACAGCCGGTTATTGGTGATGGCCACCAGATCGGCCCACAACGGCGACTGCCCGAGCCAGCCGTTGACGGTATGAAAAATCGTGAGGTCCCACTGATCCCAGGGACCATGAGCGGGCAACGCAGCCCAACTGATGGCCACCAGACCACCGACCAGATAGCAAAGCAGGAACTTGCCCATGGGGAGTCTCCTTTGGAAAAGGGCAATATCGTAAAACTGTAGCGTGCGTCACAAAACCGAAGAATTGTAAGAAAGTGCGACACAATATCAAGCCTCAAATAAAACCCACCAGCCCATTCCAATCTCGCATATCCCAACAGCGCCAAGATTTCTGCCTCCGGTGCTGCATCTGTGGGCCTCTCACCATGAGTGCGGCTTGTGCCACCACCGCAACACCCCCTAGAATGCGCACTTCCCTTTACTGCGAAAGGAAGCGGTATGCATATTCACATTCTCGGGATCTGCGGCACCTTTATGGGTGGTCTGGCGGTGTTGGCAAAACAGCTTGGTTACCGGGTAACCGGTTCGGATGCCAATGTCTATCCCCCCATGAGTACCCAGCTCGAGCAACAGGGCATCGAACTGACCGAAGGCTATGACCCCTCCCAACTCGCTCCGGCGCCGGATCTGGTGGTGATTGGCAACGCCATGAGCCGCGGCAACCCCTGTGTTGAATATGTGCTGGACCGCAATCTACCCTACATCTCCGGCCCCCAGTGGCTGCTGGAGCACGTGCTGCAGGATCGCTGGGTACTGGCCGTCGCCGGCACCCATGGCAAGACCACCACCGCCAGCATGCTGGCCTGGGTGCTGGAGTACGCCAAGCTGGAGCCCGGATTCCTGATCGGCGGCGTGCCGGGCAACTTCCCGGTTTCCGCCCGTCTCGGCTCTGCTCCCTTCTTTGTCATCGAAGCGGACGAGTATGACTGCGCCTTCTTCGACAAACGCTCCAAGTTCGTCCACTACCACCCGCGCACCCTGGTGATGAACAACCTGGAGTTCGACCACGCGGACATCTTCCCGGATCTCGCCGCCATCCAGCGCCAGTTCCACCACCTGATGCGCACCGTGCCGAGCAACGGCCGGGTGCTATTCCCGCAAGCCGATGACAACCTCACCGCCGTGCGCAAGATGGGCTGCTGGAGCGAAGTGGAGCAGGTGGGTCAGAACGACGCCAAGTGGAAGGCGGTCAAGCTGGCCGATGACGGCTCCGCCTTCGAGGTGTGGCTGGATGGCGAGAAACAGGGCGAAGTGCACTGGGAGTGCATCGGCGAACACAACGTCAACAACGGCCTGATGGCCATTGCCGCCGCCCGTCATGCCGGTGTCATGGTGGAGCATGGCATCGCGGCGCTCTGCCAGTTCAAGTCCCCCAAGCGGCGGATGGAGCTCAAGGGCGAGGTGGCGGGCATCAGCGTCTATGACGACTTCGCCCACCACCCCACCGCCATCGAGACCACCCTCGGCGGCCTGCGCGCCAAGGTGGGTAAGGCCCGTATTCTGGCGGTACTGGAGCCACGCTCCAACACCATGAAGCTGGGGGTGCACAAGGAGGAGCTGGCAGGTTGCTTCGATGGCGCCGACGAGGTGTTCTTCTTCCAACCCCCCAACATCGGCTGGGATCTCGGCGAGGTGACGGCCCATATGACCCGACCCGCCAAGGTATTCAACGATCTGGAGACCCTGATCAACCGGCTGGTGGCCGAGAGCCGCGATGGCGACCATATTCTGATCATGAGCAACGGCGGCTTCGGTGGCATTCATGACAAGCTGATCGCCCGCCTCAAGGATTACCACGGCGAACTATGAACAAAGCGATCACCCTGGCGCTGACCGGCGCCTCCGGCGCACCCTACGCCCTGCGCCTGCTCCAGTGTCTGGTGCAGGCGGACTATCGGGTCTACCTGCTCGCCTCCTCGGCGGCTCGTGTGGTACTCAAGACAGAGCAGCAGCAGGATTGGCCCGGCTCCCCGAAAGAGCTCTCAGCCTATCTTTGTCGCCAATATGGCGCCAAAGAGGGTCAGATAGTCGCCTGTGGCAAGGAAGAGTGGTTCTCGCCGGTGGCCTCCGGCTCGGCAGCGCCCAAGCAGATGGTAGTCTGCCCCTGCTCCATGGGCACCGTCTCGGCCATTGCCAACGGCACCTCTGACAACCTGCTGGAACGGGCGGCGGATGTGGTGATCAAGGAGCGCGGCCAGCTGATCCTGGTGCCCCGCGAAACCCCCTTCTCGGCGATCCATCTGGAGAACATGCTGAAACTGACACGGCTCGGGGTGACCATCATGCCCGCTGCCCCCGGTTTCTATCATGAGCCGAAAAGCATCGAGGATCTGGTGGACTTTATGGTCGCCCGCATCCTCGATCATCTGGGTGTCGAGCATGAGTTGACCCACCGCTGGGGCTATGGCCACCACTGAGCTGACCACCACATTCGGCCATAAAAAAACGGCGCCACTCAATGAGTGACGCCGTTTTTTCGTTAAGCCGTGTTAGCGAGCCTGAATTGGCGCCGTCACGTACTTGAACAGGAAATCAGTCACCTCTTGGCGCGCCGGGCGCTGAGGTTGATTGATCATCTGCATCATCACATAGCCAAAACCGGTCAAAGAGCGGGCCAGATCCTGTGCTGACAGCACGCTGGTGATCTCCCCTGCATCCATGGCGGTTTGCAGCTCGCTGGCGATCAGCTCAAGGCAGTGATCGAGCAGCCGGGTATAGCGGGGCCATACCTCTTCCCGAACCGATGAGCTCCACTCCAGCCAGATACCGGCATAATCCGGTTGATCGTAGGCGGCATCGACAGAGAGGCGTACATGACGCTGGATCTTGTCGAAAATGGAGCCCTGGTCACCGTATGCCTGCGACAGCATTTGGTTCACAAAGCGTTCGATCTCGGCCAGCACCTCATCTACCAACTCCTCGCGGGTGTTGAAATAGTTGAAGACGGTAGCCACAGAGACCTTGGCCTGTTCGGCTATCTCGGCGTGACCTGCACGGCCAATGCCGCGACGGGAGAACACCTCGATGGCACATTCCATCAATTGGGAGCGACGAGCTTCCGGCGACAGCCGGGTACGACGTCTTATTTCTGCGCGTGGTTCCATAGTTTTTATCATCTAATAGTTATTGATTATGGTGTTTATAGTATTTTAACTAATCATGCCTGAGTGCCTGCTAACTCTATCAATTAAAATAAGCCGATAAAAGCACCACGTATCTCTAGCACCCTTCAACATGAGTGGTAGAATCATCGGTTTTGATATTCATGAACGGCCAAATCCCCTTTGGCCTTATGGGAGTAAGTGATGAAACACACCGTCGAGGTGATGATCTCCGAGGCTGAAGTAGCCGCCCGGATCGCCAAATTGGGTGAAGAGATCACCGCCCGCTATCAGGGTTCTGACGAAGTCGTGATGATTGCGCTGCTGCGCGGTTCCTGCATCTTCCTGGCCGACCTCTGCCGCCAGTGCCAGCTGCCCATCACCCTGGACTTCATGACCGCCTCCAGCTACGGCTCCGGCATGCACAGCACCCGTGACGTCCGCATCCTCAAAGACCTGGACGATGACATCAAGGGCAAGGATGTGGTGATCGTGGAAGACATTATCGACACCGGTTACACCCTCAACAAGGTGCGCGAGATCCTCTCCCTGCGCGAGCCAAAATCCCTGGCCATCTGCACCCTGCTGGACAAACCCTCCCGCCGCGAAGTGCAGGTGCCGGTCGACTGGATTGGCTTCGCCATTCCGGACGAATTCGTGGTCGGCTGTGGCATCGACTACGCCCAGAAGTACCGCAACCTGCCGTTTATCGGCAAAGTGGTACCCCAGGAGTAAGCCAGGTTCATGAATATCACGGGTGAAGCGGCCTTGCGCCCTTTACTCTGTGCAGGCGGCCTTGGCCGCCTTTTCTGTATCGAGCCGGATTCAACCATCACAGAGGTTGCAATGAACGCACTGGAAATCAGCGGCCTGAAAAAGACCTATCAGGGGGGCGTTGAAGCCCTTAAAGGCATCGATCTTACCGTCAGGCAGGGGGATTTCTTCGCCCTGCTCGGCCCGAACGGCGCGGGCAAATCCACCACCATCGGCGTCATCAGCTCGCTGGTAAACAAGAGCGCCGGCAAGGTGAAGGTGTTTGGCTACGACATCGACAGCGATCTGGAACAGGCCAAGGCCCAGCTCGGACTGGTGCCGCAGGAGTTCAACTTCAGCCAGTTCGAGAAGGTGATCCAGATTGTCACCCATCAGGCCGGTTTCTACGGCGTACCCAAGGCGGAAGCCAAGATCCGCGCCGAGAAGTACCTTCGTCAGCTCGATCTGTGGGAGAAGCGTGACATGCCTGCCCGCACCCTCTCCGGCGGTATGAAGCGCCGCCTGATGATCGCCCGCGCCCTGATGCACGAGCCCAAGCTGCTGATCCTCGATGAACCGACCGCCGGGGTCGATATCGAGATCCGACGCTCCATGTGGACCTTCCTCAAGGATCTCAACGAGCAGGGCGTCACCATCATCCTCACCACCCACTATCTGGAAGAGGCCGAGATGCTCTGCCGCAACATCGGCATCATCGACAAGGGTCGGCTGATCGAGAACACCAGCATGAAGAATCTGCTGGGCAAGCTGGGTCGCGAGACCTTCCTGCTCGACCTTGCGCCAGGTTCTGCCGTACCCGAGGTGCCAGAGTTCAACGGCCGTATGCCGGATGAGCGCACTCTTGAGGTGGATCTCGACAAGAGCCAGTCACTCAACAGCCTGTTCGAGCAGTTGTCGAACCAGCAGGTGCAGGTCGTGAGCATGCGCAACAAAGCCAACCGGCTGGAAGAGCTGTTCGTCAATCTGGTCGAAGAGGGGAGAAAAGCATGAATCTGGCCATCTATTACATCGCCTTCAAGAGCATTCTGGCCAAGGAGGTGAGCCGCTTTACCCGGATCTGGATCCAGACCCTGGTGCCACCGGCCATCACCATGAGCCTCTACTTCGTCATCTTCGGCAACCTGATCGGTTCGCGCATCGGTGACATGGGTGGCTTCACCTACATGGAGTTCATCGTGCCCGGCCTCATCATGATGTCGGTGATCACCAACTCCTACTCCAACGTCGCCTCCTCCTTCTTCAGCGCCAAGTTCCAGCGCAATATCGAGGAGATGCTGGTCGCGCCGGTGCCCAACTACGTCATCATCGCCGGTTACGTGGGCGGAGGCGTGGCACGCGGCCTCTGTGTCGGCCTCATCGTCACCCTGGTGTCGCTCTTCTTCGTGCCGCTGCAGATCCACCATCTGTTCAGCGTCTGCTTCACCGTGCTGCTCACCGCGATCCTCTTCTCGCTGGGTGGCCTTATCAACGCGGTGTTTGCCAAGACCTTCGACGACATCAGCATCATCCCCACCTTCGTGCTGACGCCGCTCACCTATCTGGGCGGGGTGTTCTACTCCATCAGCCTGCTGCCCCCCTTCTGGCAGGGTGTCTCCCAGGTGAACCCCATCATCTACATGGTGAATGCGTTCCGTTACGGCTTCCTCGGCATCTCCGACGTGCCACTCGGCACCGCCTACCTCATCATCATCGGCTTCATCGTGGCCCTCTACGGTATCGCCTGGTGGCTTATCTCTCGGGGCACCGGTCTGCGCCACTGATGACCAAAACGGGCACCTCGCGGTGCCCGTTTTCATTGTCCTGCCAGCCTCGGGATGACTTAGACCCGGATAGCGTGATCCTTTAGCAGCCGGGCGGTGAGCTCAAGCTTTTCGTTGCGCTCGGCAGCCCGCTCGGGAACCGTGACGCCCCCCAGCTCATCGACCCGCTCCTGACCGAAGGCATCGTCGATAGCCTGCGCCATGGCGGTTCGACCAGCAGCGAGCTCGGGATCGATCAGGCTCTCCTGCATCCGGATCCGGTTCTCACTGGCCGCCAGCTGCAGTTCCTCCAACTGGGTGGCGAGAGTGACAATCCGGTTATCGACCCGCTGGGCCAGTTCGAAGAGACGGTTTTCATTCCCTGCCGCCATCGCCAGTCCATCTAGCTGCTCCCCTTTGCGCTGATCAAAGTTGCTTACCGCACGAGCGGCCAGCTCCAGTGCATACGCCTTGGTTGCCATGGCGTTGACTCCGCCCTCCCAACCGACATCTGACCCCACCCCCAGTGTCACGCCAAGGGTAGTATGAAACTTGGCTCCCTGTGGCCCGAAAGCCGCAGTGGCACCGGCCGATGCACCTACACCCAGATTGGCGGAGGCGCGTACTTTGGCCGAAAGGCTATAGGCATCCGCATACTGACTCTTGAGCAGATTGAGCTGGGCACTCCCCTCTGCTTTCATACCAGCAAAGGCCGAGGCGTTGGCCGTCACGCTGACCACTGGCCCATTGGGCGTCATGATAGCCGCTGCACCGGCCTCCAGCTTGGCATTGGCTACCACCTCGGCCGAGCCTGCCAACTTGGCGTTAAGCAGGTTGCCGATAGTCCAGCTCCCCTCAACCGACAGCCCCAGCCTGCTCACCAGCTCGGCACTGGCCCCGATGCGCAGCAGACTAAGGTCATGGGGCCCCGGGGTGTAGCGCGATCCGTCGGTATCATTGACGATCTTGTTCACCGGATTGAACACCAATGAGCCCTCCGCCTTGCCAATCACCAGCTCGGCCTTGGCACTCGCCTTGTTCTCCTGGGTCAGAGCCACCTTGCCGGCAAACTCTCCTACCGGCGTATCGCGACGCCCCTCCCACTTGCCAATCTCGATCTTGGCGAAAGCCTCCACCAGCGCACTGGCACTGACCAGCCCGAGCCCGCCAAAGGCCTTCTGGCTCACGGGCTCACCCGGTTTCAGCTCCTTGCTGGCAGCAGAGAGAGGGCTCTTGAGCTCGGCCCGTACACCTCTCTGATAGTGCTTGCCTGATGCGCCCTCTCCCTGCCAGAGCGCCTTCTCCTGCGCCTCGCGCTCAAGCCACGGCTCATTCAGTCCATCCACCAGCGCGGTCAGCAGCTCGGTCCTGAGCAGGCCAATCTCCCCCTGCTTGCTCACCTGCTGCTGAATGCTGAGATCCAGAACCTCCTTGAGGTGGCCCAGCTCCAGCAACTGACTGTGGGTCAGCAGGATATCGCGACCATTCTCCTCGGCAGTGGCTTGCGGCTTGAGCTCACCCAGTGCAGGCAGAGCCTGACGCAAGGTCCCGCAAAACAGCTGCCACTCGTGGCTTGCTGCGACCTCTTCACGGGTCGGCGCCCGCTCCAGCCGCCGCGCCATCATCCCCTCACTCACCCCGAACATCAGATCGAGCCCCCCTTGCAGCTCCTGCTTGAACAGGTCGTTGGCCCCCTCCTGTTGCAGGCGAGCCAACTCGCTGCACCACTGGCGGATCTGCTGGTTACTCTCGATAGGCTGATTGACCCTCCCCTGTTCGTTGCAGACCCACGCCAGCTGGAATGAGGGAGGCTTGCCACCCTGTGCCAACGCCTGACGGCGGACAGCGATGTCATCGACCAGTTTTTGCAACACGGGATCCTGCTGACGGGAGCGGTTCTTGCCCGAGTCGATCCAGAACTGCAGCGCCTGTTCGATCTTCGCCAGCCCGGCCAGAGAAGGCGTTGGCTGGGCCTGGTAGTGCCGCACCGCCTGCTTGACTGCCTTGAGTTCCGGGCTCTGCCGATGGCCAATACCACGGCGGATCCCCCTATCGAACTCCCGGTTACCGGCATCCAGCAGCCGTAGTCTGGCGTTGCCAAGGCGAACAGTAGCAGGTGGAGTGGCATCAGAGCTTGTCTGCTGATGACGGCTTACATCAATATCCGGGGAGGCAATTTTCATGGCAAGAAACCTGCGTTGATGAGAGAGAAGATCCTCAGCGTACGCCGACCCCCCTTGTCACCCTGTCAGCGATGGTCCCGCTTTTTTAGGATTCGGACTGACCCGTAAAAGATGTCTGTCAGCTCACAATTTCGGCATGACCACTCGCCCCGCCGACCAAAAACGCTAAAAAAATGACGACAAGTGATAAGCAGCCACCGATCAGCCGCATAGGGTGTCACTCTCCCCCTGCCCGAGGTTTGGCCATGTATCACGCTCTCATCACCGCCCTGTACACACAACTTGGACTTCCGCTTCCGGTGGCCGGACAGACAGCCACCACCCTCGCCATCAACGACGAACTGGTGCTGACGCTGGCAGAGGATGAGGGCCATCTGGTGATCTATCTGCTGCTACCGGGCCACGCTATGCCAAACACGCCCCTGCTCAACCACCTTGGCGACGAGCCGGTGTTTCTGCTGGATCAAACCGAGCAGGGAGAGACCCTGATCTGGGCCCGCGAGTGGCTCGATCATCTGACAGTCGACAGCCTGCTGCTACTGCTCGAGCGGGCCATCGAGCTGGCTGCCGAACTGCTGACCCACCAGCACGACAGGGAGCAATCGACACAGCCACAGCATTCCGCCTCCACAACCGCCACCATCAGGGTCTAGCGCACTTATTCTGGTCACTACCCCGCAAAATCGAGATTTATCTTGTCCGGCATGGGTTTAGTCATTGCGGCTCAATCGGGAATTGTTAGAATTCACACCTCTCTATAAAGAGGTAGAACATGCCTGCGTTGTTGCGCATGCTGGCCAATCTGGCTCTGGGGGGATTCTTCCTCGCCTCTGCCGGGTTCAAGCTGGTCTCCCCCGCCCTGTTTGTCGAACAGATCGCGGCTTTCGGGCTGATCTGGCCGTCACTGCTCCCACCGGTGGCCTGGGGGCTGATCGCGCTGGAGCTCTGCGCCGGGCTTGCAGTCATCGCCAACCGGCGCTGGGGACTCTGGCTGGTGATCGGACTGCTCGCCCTGTTTATTCCGGTGTTGGGCTATGGCGTTGCCATCGGGCTCGACATCTCTTGCGGCTGTCTAGGCAGGGCTGACCTCAGCTCGTTGCCGGAGGCCATTGTGCGGGATCTGCTGCTACTGACGCTTGCGGGCGCCCTGCTGCGAACTTCCCGCCCCGTTTTTCCCGTTCTAAAGGAGTAGTGACATGATGACATTGCGATCCCGCACCCTGCTGGCCTCGCTGATCGCCGCCAGCTTTGCCCTCGGTGGCTGTGGCGACAACCAGTTCGAGCAGGAGGTGAAGCTGGAGCAGTCGGCGGTGCAGCTGGCGCAAGAGACACAGCAAGGGGGCTATCAGCTGCTGACCGTGGCCGAGCTGAAGACCCGGATGGACAAGGGCGAGGAGCTGGTGATCATCGACACCATGCCCTATGAGGACTCCTACAAGAAAGAGCACATCCCGGGCGCCAAGAACTTTGTCTTCGTGAAGGAGGCCAAGGCCGGTGACAACTGGAGCGAGATTGTCGAGGGGAGCGGCACGGCGGAGCAGTTCCAGGCGCTGTTGGGTGAAGACAAGTCCCGTCCTGTGGTGATCTACTGTGGCTTCGTCAAGTGCGGCCGCAGCCACAATGCCGCCGCCTGGGCGGTGACTCAGGGCTATCAGCAGGTCTATCGGGTGCCGGGCGGCATCTTCGCCTGGAAAGGCGCCGGTTACCCCGTCTCTGCCGAGTAACTGCGTCTGCCCACAAGGCAACACAGTCGATATGAAAGAAGCCCGCAACTGCGGGCTTCTTTCATATTGGGCAACACTCAGAGTTAACTGGCGGCCTGCGTCTGCACCGTCTCCACGTTGGCCAGCTGCTGCTTGCCCAGCAACCGTTTGGAGATCATCGCCGCCATGATGGAGCCGTTGACGTTGAGCGCGGTACGGCCCATATCCACCAGCGGCTCGATGGCGATCATCACCCCCACAAGCGCGATGGGGAAGTTGAGGGTGGAGAGCACGATCAGCGAGGCGAACGTCCCACCACCGCCGACGCCGGCCACCCCGATGGAGCCCAGAGCAATCACCGGCAGCAGAGTCAGCAGAAACAGGGGATCAAACGGGTTGATGCCAAGCATGGGGGCAATCATCGCTACCATCATGGCCGGATAGATGCCGGCGCAGCCGTTCTGGCCGAGGTTGGCACCGAACGAGGCGGCAAAGTTGGCGATGCTGGCGGGCACCCCAAGACGCTGCTGGGTCTCGATGCTGAGCGGGATGGAGGCGGCGCTGCTGCGGGAGATAAAAGCGAAGGTGAGCACGCCCCACACTTCCCGCAAATAGTGCAGCGGGTTCTGACCGATCAGCAGCAGGATCACCATGTGTACCGCAAACATCGCCAGAATGGCGACATAGCAGACCAGAATAAAACCAAGCAGGCTGAGGATCTCGCTAAGGGGATAGTGGGCAACCACCCGGGCGATCAGCGCCATCACCCCATAGGGGGTGAGTGCAATCACCACCCGCACCATCTTCATCACCCACAGTTGCAGGGTGTCGATGGCGACGGCGGCGCGAGCACCAGCCTGTGGATGCTCCGCCTTCAACTGCAGCAGGGCAACCCCCGCCAGCACGGTAAAGATCACCACGCCGATCACCGAGAGGCCGCGGCTACCCGCCATATCGGCGGCAAAGTTGGTGGGCACCAGCGAGAGCAGCAGGGCAGGCAGGGTCTGGGCACTGTCGATGGTGCTCATGCTCTGTTGCAGGGTGGCGCTGTCGCTACCGTGACTCAACAACCCGGCTGCCGTGAGACCGCTTAGGTGGGTGATGGTCATCCCCACCACACCGGCGATCATCACCAGGGTCAGCATGGAACCGATCAGCACGGCGCTGATCTTGCCGAGAGACTGGGCCTGCTCCAGCTTGTTGATGGCGGAGAGGATGGAGGTGAACACCAGCGGCATCATCACCACCTTGAGCAGGCTGACATAGCCACCGCCAACGATATTGACCCACTCCAGGGTCTGCTGAACGTCGGCATCATCGGCGCCCCACCCCAATTGCAGCGCCAGCCCGAACAGGGCGCCAAGCAGCAGACCCGCAAGCACCTTGCGCGAGAGCGGCAAACCGGTAGGCAACCGGGTGAGAGCAAAACAGAGCAGACAGAAAACAAGCGATGCAATCAGGACAAACATCATGAGTACCTGTAGCGGCCATCAGGCCAAAAGTGGATAGAAACGAAGGGAGATGCGGGCTGGGCCGCAGAACAAAACGCCGGGATGCAGGAGAGTGCAGGCGTGAAAAGCAGCGGACGCCCGAGGGGGCGTCCGCTGGCAATCGGGGGAATTACTTCTTTACGGGGGCGTCGTACTGTTCGGGTTCGTCGCTATAGACGCAGACATTCCACTTCGCGGCCAAACCATCTTCCGCCAGACAGTAACGCTCAAAGAACGCCTTGATTTCGGCGCGCTGGCAGTGCGCCTCGAAAGCCGCCATATCTTGCCAAATCTCGTTGAACACGATGGGAAAGCTTTCCCCCTCGGCAAACGGGCTCGCGATGTGGCGGGTTACCCGATATTGCAGGCAACCATCCTCACGCAGGGTGTTGGGCTCGAGCGCCTGCAGCACCTGAAACAGGGCTTGCTCCTGACCGGGTTTGGGCAGGAATTGGGCAATGCAGTAAACCTTCTTGGACATGGGGTCCTCCTGGTTGTGGCGGGCTCAGGCTTGCTGCAGCGTGACCACTTGATTGTCGATAAGGCGGGCCTTGCCAAGATAAGCAGCCATCAGGATCACCAGCTGCGCGCTCTCGTCTGTGGCTGATTCGAGGGTGGCGGCATCGACGATGTCGATGGCATCGGTACGAAAACCGGCGTTGTCGAGACGCTGGCTTGCCTGCGCCACCAGCGACGGCAGGTGATGGTCACCCGCTTCAATCTGCTCGGCGATCCAGTTCATGGTGCGCGCCAGCTCGGGGGCAATGGCACGCTCGGCGGCAGTCAGGTAGCCGTTGCGGGAAGAGAGTGCCAGCCCGTCTTCGGCCCGCACGGTGGGCACGCCGACGATCTCGATGGGCATCGCCATGTCGGCCACCATCTTGCGAATAAGCGCCAGCTGCTGGTAATCCTTCTGGCCAAAGCAGGCCACATCCGGCTGTACCAGATTGAACAGCTTGGTGACGACTGTGCTGACACCGCGGAAGTGACCCGGGCGCAGCGCCCCCTCCAGCAGATTGGAGAGACCCGGCACCTCGACGAAGGTCTGGCTGGCCAGCCCCTGCGGATACATGATCTCCGGGGTCGGGGTGAACACCATATCGACACCGGCCGCTTCCAGCGCAGCGCAATCCTGCTCCAGAGTGCGCGGATAGTTGGCGAGATCCTCGGCCTTGTCGAACTGCATCGGGTTGACGAAGATGCTGACCACCACCTTCTCGGCGTGGCTGTGCGCCTCTTTCACCAGCGTCAGGTGGCCCTGATGCAGATTGCCCATGGTGGGCACGAATGCGATGGCACGCCCTTCACGGCGCCATTGGCTGATCTGCTCACGCAGAACGACGGGATTATTTACGACCAACATCAGCAGTTCACCTTCCGATAAATCAAAAAGAGAGACGGGTTGCATCTACCGGTAGCGCTCGGGCGGGATGGGGCACGAACATGGCTATCAGCAGTTCACCTTTAGATGAATCAATAAGATACGGATTAGCTATACGGATTAGCTGTGCGAGGCTGAGAAGCAGAGACGGGGGCCGCAGCCCCCATCATGCAACCGCCAGGATCAGTTGAAGCAGTGCTCCGGGCCGGGGAAGCTCCCCTCGCTCACCTGCTGCACATAGAGGCGGATGGCGGCACGCACATCGCCGGTCTCGGCCAGGAAGTTCTTGGTGAACTTGGGCACATAGCCGGAGGTGACGCCAAAGGCATCGTGCATCACCAAAATCTGACCATCGGTCGCGGGGCCGGCACCAATGCCGATCACCGGGATGCGAAGCGCCTTGGTGATGCGCTCGGCCAGCGCAGTGGGCACACACTCGAGCACCAGCAGCTGAATACCGGCCGCTTGCAGTTCGAGGGCCTGACGGTAGATCTCCTGCGCCTGAAACTCGTCGCGCCCCTGCACCTTGAAGCCGCCAAAGACGTGAACGGATTGCGGAGTGAGGCCGAGGTGACCGCACACCGGCACCCCGTTGCGGGTGAGGTGGCGGATGGAGTCACACAGCCAGTCGCCCCCTTCCATCTTCACCATGCGGGCACCGGCCGCCATCAGGCGGGCAGCGTTCTGGTAAGTCTGCTCGGGGGTGGCGTAGCTCATGAACGGCATGTCGGCGACCACCAGTGCCTTGCTGGCACCGCGCGCCACACAGCGGGTGTGATAGACCATCTCATCCATGTTGACCGCCAGGGTATCCTGACCCCCTTGCAGCACCATGCCCAGTGAATCGCCAATAAGCAGCACGTGGGCGCCCTCATCGTCGAACAGCTTGGCAAAGGTGGCATCATAGGCGGTGATGGCGGTGAACTTTTGACCTTCCTGCTTCATCTTCAGCAGGCTGGCGGTGGTGATCTTGCTCATAGAGGCTCCTGTACGTCTGCACGCGGGGCAATGATGGCCAAATCATTGTGCGGGCAGCGGGCAACCAGTCGGGCGAGCGGGGTGCCGCAGGGCAGCACCAGAGCAGGCGCAATTTCGGCAAGGGGCAGCAGCACGAACTCCCGCTCCTTCATGCCGTAGTGGGGTACGATCAGGCGCTCATGGTTGATCACCTGATCCCCATAGAGCAGCAGGTCGAGATCCAGAGTTCTCGGCCCCCACCGCTCATCTTTGCGCACACGTCCCTGTTCCAGCTCGATTTTTTGTAGTTGATCCAGCAGCGCAAGGGGCGCGAGCCGGGTATTGAGCCGGGCCACGGCATTGACGTAGTCCGGTTGGTCAGCAGGCCCCATGGGGCGGCTGCTGTAAAACGACGAGGCCTCCACCAGCACAGATTCCGGCAACCTTGCCAACGCGGCAACGGCGCGACGAGCCTGACCCAGCGGATCAGACAGGTTGGAACCAATGGCGATGAAGACCTCGGTCATCACGTCTGTTGTCACTCGGCCACTTTCGGTTTGCGGCGACGGGGGCGACGGCGGTTACGGCTGTTGCTGCTGCGCTTCTCGCCATCGTGGCTGCGAGCCTCGCCGCGCTCACCGCTTGCCGGGCGACGGGTCGCTTCACGCTGCAGTTGCGGGCGTACATCCGGATTGGAGGCAACATAGCGCTCCCACCAGCTGGCCAACTCGCCGAGACCGCGCTCGACCCGGTTGCGCAGCAACAGGAAGTCGAACGCCGCGCGGAACTTGGGATGCTCCATGGCGCGCTCGGGGTGCTTGCCCTGACGACGGGTCAGCCGCTGTTGCAGTGCCCAGATGTCGCGGACATCTGTGGTGAAACGGCGGGGAACGGCGATGATCCGCACCTGATTGTCCAGCACCTCGTTGATCGCCAGCATGAAGGCGTCATACCAGGGCAGGCCGCTCTCGTTCTCCAGCACCCGACCACGGGCCTCGACGCAGCCCCACAGCAGGGTGGCATAGAGGAAGGCGGGGGTGACGCGCTTGTCTTCACGAACGCGGGTGTCTGTATCGATCAGCGCCTGCTCGATAAACTGCTCGTAGGGCGAGTTGCCGTGCGGGGTAAACAGCGCAGCCACTTGCGGGAAGAGCTGCTGGAACAGACCATACTCGCGCAGCAATTTGTAGGTCGCCAGACCGTCGCCAGCCAGGAACAGCTTGAGGGTCTCCTCAAACAGGCGGGCAGCCGGGATGTCTTGCAGCAGTGGCGCCAGCTCCTTGATAGGGGCGGCGGTACGCGGACTGATGGTCATATCCAGCTTGGCGGCAAAGCGCACGGCGCGCAGCATCCGCACCGGATCTTCACGATAACGGGTCTCGGGATCACCGATCAGCTCAAGCTTGCGCTCGGCCAGATCTTCCAGACCCCCTTCGAAATCGTGCAGAGTGAAATCCTTGGCGCTGTAGTAGAGGGCGTTGACGGTAAAGTCGCGGCGCTCGGCATCCTCTTCGATGGTGCCGTAGACGTTGTCGCGCAGCAGCATGCCTTCATCAGACTGGGCCGACACATGTTTGCTGGTATTGACCTGATGGTGGTGACCGCGGAAGGTGGCCACTTCGATCACGTCACGACCAAAGACAATGTGGGCCAGGCGGAAACGACGGCCAATCAGGCGGCAGTTGCTGAACAGCGCCTTGATCTGCTCCGGCGTCGCATCGGTTGCGATGTCGAAATCCTTGGGCGTCTTCCCGAGCAGCAGATCCCGGACTCCGCCGCCGACCAGGTAGGCTTCGTAGCCGCCCTTGTTCAGGCGATAGAGCACCTTGAGTGCATTCTCGCTGATCTCTTTGCGCGAAATAGGGTGCTGATCACGGCTTAAGGTACGACGTTGACCGGCGACACGGGCTGGAATGGGGGATTCCACCGACTGCTCGCCGTCTTCCTTGCCGAGCACCTTGCGGCAAAAGTTTGCGATCTGGGAAAAAATGGTACACCTCTTCATGACTTCTAAATTGACGGGAGGCCAAAAAATAGCGGCCTATGATAGCTCACGCCTAACCAAATGAAAAACCGTGCTGACAATTGATCCCGTTTGAAACGGATCATCCCGATAAAATCACAATCAACAGCGGCAATTTACGCTCAATCAAACAAAAATCACCTGGTCGACTCAGCAATCCGCGAGCGGGATCTTCTCGCTGGCTGGCACCCGTTCGAGCTGCCAGTTGGCGATGCCCCACCCGATGATCTCGTCGATCCGGCTCACCATCAGCTCGGGCGGCGGGCACTGGCCGAGGAAGTGCATCGCCTGCCACAGGGCAGGTCGCACCTCATCGAGCGCCAGGGCCGGCGCATGGTTCTGCTTGGAGAGCTTGTTGCCGTCGGCCAGCACCGCCAGCGGCAAATGCACCCAGTCAGGCACCGGCGCCCCCAGGGTCTGGTAGAGGGCAATCTGGCGCACCGTGGGCTCCAGCAGATCGGCGCCGCGCACTATCTCGGTGATGCCGCTGTCCATATCATCCACCACCACTGCCAGGTTGTAGGCATAGAGCCCGTCGCGGCGACGGATAATGAAATCCTCCTCGGCGAGCGCCGCCGGGACCGCGATATGGCCCTGCAAGCGATCATCGAAGTGGTAGACCGGATGGTGCTGGCGCAGCCGGGCCGCGCAACCTTCGGCCGCCAGCCCCAGCGTGCGGCAGTGGCCGCTGTAGAGACCGCCCGCGGCCATGATTTCGCGCCGGGTGCAGCGGCACCAGTAGAGGTCCCCCGCCCGATAGAGCTGGTCGATGATCTCGTCATAACGGCCGTGGCGCGCGCTCTGGAACATCACCTCCCCATCCCACTCGAGACCATATGCTTCAAGAGTCTTGAGGATCAGGGTCGCTGCCCCTGCCATCTCCCGCGGCGGATCGATATCTTCGATGCGCACCAGCCAACGTCCCTGCTGCGCTCTGGCCTGCAAAAAGCTGCCGAGGGCGGCGATCAGCGAACCGAAATGAAGCGGGCCTGAGGGTGAGGGGGCAAAACGGCCCACATAGGGGCGCACAAGGGGTGAGGACGGGGAATTCACTGGCATGACTGTTCGGGTAAGCGATTCATTGAGGCTGCATTCTGGGGCGCGACCGCCAAAAGCTCAATAAAAAAGGGAGCCCGCGAGCTCCCTTTTTCATATACCAGAGGGTCGGGATCAACCGGCCATCTGTTTTTCCTTGATCTCGGCCAGCGTCTTGCAATCGACACAGAGGTCGGCAGTCGGACGGGCTTCCAGACGACGGATACCGATCTCGATACCGCAGTGTTCGCAGTAACCGAAATCATCGTCTTCAAGCAGCTGCAAGGTCTTCTCGATCTTCTTGATCAGCTTGCGTTCACGGTCGCGGGTACGCAGTTCAAGAGCGAACTCTTCTTCTTGCGCGGCACGATCCACGGGATCCGGGAAGTTGGCTGCCTCGTCTTTCATATGGTCGACGGTACGATCAACTTCCTGCATCAGTTGGTTGCGCCAGGCACCCAGGATCTTGCGAAAATGCGCCTTTTGTTGGTCATTCATGTACTCCTCACCCGGCTTTTCCTGGTAAGGCGCGACACCCGCAATGGCCAGGGGGCCCAGAGATTTCCTGTTTTCGCCTGTTGGCATGCCCTGTCTCCTAATTCAGCACGCTACCCGTGCCATCCATAAATTGAGGGCGACATCTATAGCAGAAGGGTAACGGGTAAGCAAACGAGCCGTACCAATAATGTTACCCACTCCAATATTTATGCACTCCCCTCGGGTAACAGGTGACCAGATTCAAACGGGATAAACCCTTGAGCCACCATGCCTTGCACCCCAACATGGGGCCGATAGCATAAAATTTCAACCCCCGCCGCGATTGCCTGCTCAATTAGCAGACTATAGTGCGGATCTATATGGGTTGCAGGGCGCATCCGGCTTATTCCGGAGTGCAACACCATAAAGAGCAGCACGGCCCTGTGGCCCGCCGCTTTCATCGCCATCAACTCGCGCAAATGCTTGGCACCACGGGCGGTGACCGCATCGGGGAAGTAGCCCATGCCAGCCTCCTCCCGCTCGTCGAGCAGGGTGACCGATTTTACCTCGATGTAACAATTGCCCTTTTCGTCATCTTCCAGCAACAGATCGATGCGACTGTTCTCTTCGCCATACTTCACCTCGGTGCGCAACCGGCTGTAACCCGCCAGCGGAGCGATGGCCTCCTGCTCGATAAGCTCCCGGGCAATTTGGTTGGCGCGCGCCGTGTTGACGCAGATAAAGTGGCCCGCCGGGCTCTCGGCGATCTCCCAGCTGTTGGGCAGCTTGCGCTTGGGGTTATCGGAGGTGGAGTACCAGACCCGGGTGCCCGGATCGGCACAACCGGTCATGGCACCGGTATTGGCGCAATGGATGGTAATGACCTCGCCGTTATCGAGTTGCACATCGGCCAGAAAGCGCTTGTAGCGGGCCACCAGCTGGCCCGATTGCAGGGGGGGATCAAAAATCATGGGTTAGCCCTCCGCGCGTCTTCTTTTACCCGGGCGCGCAGCGGCCAGCAGGCAAGCGGCTCGTAGCGCACCCCGTCCGGGGTCGAGATGGATTGATAGAGGCAGAACTCATCGGCCTGCAGCAGAAAATTTGGGGCAGGCAGGATGGCAGGCGCCTCGACCGCCTTGCGCGACAGGGTGACATGGGGGCGATAACCCTGCTCGCCATTGCCAAGACGCAACTTCTCGCCGTGGCGGCGCAGCGCCTTTGCCAGCACGGTCAGCTCGTTGGGCCACTCCTTCGGGCCAATCCAGGCGGCCTTGGCCCGGCTGAACCAGCCGGTCTCATCCAGCCTGATGGAGAGCGGCGGACAGTGCTGGCGCTCTACGGCGGCGATCAGGCGGCGGGTGGTCAACTCGTCAGCCTCCCCCAGAAAGGCGAGGGTCAGGTGGAGGTTGGCTTGCGGCACCGGCTGACCGGGCCAGGGCAGCTGATCGCGCCAGGCGATGAGCTCGGGGGCGAGCTCCTTGACGGGCAGGGCAAAGAAGAGTTTGGCCATGTGGTGATAATGCCTTTTTCACGCTCATTGGATGGGCCCATTCTATGGCAGCCATCCGGCCATGTCTCGCGCCCTCCCGCCCGAGTAGCCATCTCCGCACATCCACTCACGGTGGTGCGGGTGGCTGTGGCAGAATAGGCGCCGTTTTACCGGTTGCCACAAAAGGTGCTCATCGCTTTGTCCCAGCTCCCCATCGTTTCGGTATTGCCCGAACTCTTTGCCGCCCTCGACAGCCACACCAGCGTGATCCTGCAGGCGCCCCCCGGCGCAGGCAAATCGACCCTGCTGCCGCTGGAGCTGGTGCGTCAGAACCGGCTGCACGGCCGCATCATCATGCTGGAACCAAGGCGCCTGGCTGCGCGCAATATCGCCACTTTTCTGGCCCGTCAGCTGGGGGAGAAGGTGGGCGAGCGCATCGGCCTGCGAGTGCGCGGCGAGAGCCGCACCAGCTCCGCGACCCGGCTCGAGATCGTCACCGAAGGGGTGCTGACCCGGATGTTGCAGCAAGACCCTGAGCTGAATGGCGTCTCGCTGGTGATCTTCGATGAGTTCCACGAACGCAGTCTGCACGCCGATACCGCATTGGCCTTCGCCATCGAGAGCCAGCAGGGATTGCGCGATGACCTCAAGCTCCTGGTGATGTCCGCAACCCTGGATGGCATGGCACTCGAGACCTTGTTGCCGGATGCCCCTGTGGTTCGCTCCGAGGGGCGTGGTTTCCCTATCGATTACCACTACCGCCCCGCCAATCGCCAGCAATGGCTGGAGCCGCAGGTCGGCGCCGTGGTACTCGAAGCGCTGGCCGCCCACCGCGGCAGCCTGCTGGTCTTTCTGCCCGGACAGGGTGAGATCGAGCGGTTGGCGCAGTGGTTGGCAGACAAACTGCCGGGCAACGTGACCCTCTCTCCCCTCTACGGCCGCCTCGATATGGCGGCGCAGCAGGCGGCCATCGAACCGGCACCTGCCGGCCGCCGTAAGCTGGTGCTCACCACCAATGTGGCGGAGACCTCCCTCACCATCGAAGGGATTTCGGTGGTGATCGACAGCGGGCTGGAACGACGGGCTTCCTTTGATCTGAAAAGCGGCGTCACCCGACTGGAGACCCGCCAGATAGCCAAATCCTCCGCCACCCAGCGGGCAGGCCGTGCTGGCCGTCTCGGCCCCGGTGTCTGCTACCGGCTCTGGAGCAGCGAGGTGCAGGAGCGACTCGCCGAGCAGAGCCCGCCAGATATCCTCACTCAGGAGCTGACCGGCCTGCTGCTGGACGCCGCCCAGTGGGGGGCAAAGGTGGAAGATCTGCCGCTGCTCGATATGCCTCCCGCGGCGGCCGTCGCTAGCGCCCAGCGGCTGCTGGTGGACCTTGGTGCCATGAAGCCGGAGGGTGAGCAACAACTCACTCCCGCTGGCCGTGCCATGGCCGCCTTCGGTACCCATCCCCGGCTCGCCCGCATGCTGCTGCGCGCCCGCGAGCTGGAAGCTGAAGGTCTGACAGGGATTGTCGCCGATGCCGCTTATCTGGTGGCGTTGCAGGAAGAAGATCTGCGAGGATCGGAGCGCCTCTCTGTGCTGTTCCACCGCCGTCAAAGTGCCCTGCGCCAGAGCGCGGCCCGCTGGTTTGAACGGCTTGGCGCCCGCCCTGCCAGTGCGCAGGGTCAGTGGCTGGGGCTGCTCTGCGCCCTCGCCTGGCCGGATCGCATCGGCAAACTGCGCAGCGGCAGTCGCTATCAACTCAGTGGTGGGGTGAGCTGCGATCTGGTAGAAGGTCATCCCTGTCAGGGACAAGGGGCCCTTATCGCCATCGAGATGGGGCAGAACGATCGCGGCAGCCGCATCTTTATCGCCGAACCGGTCGATCTGGACGAGCTGGTGCACCTGCTGCCGGAGCTGGTGAGCGAACGGCAGTGGTTCGACTGGGATGAGCGGGAAGAGCGAGTACGCGCCGAACGCCAGCAGGTGATCGGCGAGCTGGTGCTGAGCCAGCGACCGCTGACCGAACTCTCTGACGAGCAGAAAGGGCGCTGCCTGCTGCAAGGCATTCGCCGCAAGGGGCTGCATGTGTTGCCGTGGGACGAGAGCAGCGAAGGGCTGCTGGCCCGCCTGCGCTGCGCCCGCGACTGGCTGCCCGATGAGGGGTGGCCCGCGATGGATGACGAGAGCCTGCTGGCCACCCTCGAACAGTGGTTGCTGCCAGCGGTGAGCGGCATGACCCGGCTGGAGCAGTTGAAAAAGCTCAACCTCGGCGACATCCTGCGCCAATCCCTGCCCTGGCCGTTGCCCAAACGGCTGGACGAGGCGCTGCCGAGCCACTTTGCGGCACCGACCGGCAGCCGGGTACGGATCCGCTATCAGCCAGGGCAGGCACCGGTGATCCCAGTGCGCATTCAGGAGATGTTCGGGCAAGGCTCGACCCCCTGCGTGGCCGATGGCCGGGTGCCGCTGGTAGTGGAGCTGCTCTCCCCCGCCCAACGACCGCTGCAGATCACTGCCGATCTGGCCGCTTTCTGGGCTGGATCCTACGAGCAGGTGAAAAAAGAGATGAAGGGGCGCTATCCCCGCCACTACTGGCCGGATAATCCGCTGGAGGCGATGCCGACCAAAGTTACCAAAAAGAAGATGGGCATCTAGGTTCGACGGGTTAATCCCGCTCGGACGTTCGCGAATGCGACATAACAAGTAGAAAGGAAAGCAAAGAGGATTTATGGCAACCCAACGACGCAAGCGTGCCCCCAAGAAGGCAGCGCCCAAACGCACCATCTGGCGCAAGCTGTTCTGGCTTGGCTTCAAGCTCTCCCTGGTGGTGGCGGCCTTTATGGTGGTGTTTGGCATCTACCTCGATACCAAGGTGCGCGAGCGCTTCGATGGCGAGAAGTGGCAGCTGCCGGTGATGGTCTACAGCCGTCCGCTGGAGCTCTACCCCAGCCAGCGCCTGTCGCGGGACCAGATGCTGCGCGAGCTCAACATGCTGAGCTACAAGCAGGTGCGCCAACCTCACACGCCGGGTGAATACACCATCAACGGCAACCGCATCGAGCTGATTCGCCGTCCGTTCGAATTCTATGATGGCGCCGATGGAGCCCGCGGCCTGCGCCTCACCTTCAACGGCCCGCGCCTCGAGGGGATCCAGTCGCTGGAGAACCAGCGCCAGCTCGGTTACGCCCAGATGGACCCGGTGCTGCTCGATCGCCTCAATACCGAAGATCGGGAAGATCGCCTGCTGGTGCGTATCGCCGAAGTGCCCGACAGCCTGCTGGTGACCCTACTCACCACCGAAGATCGCGACTTCTACCAGCATGGCGGCGTCTCGCCGGTGGCCATCATGCGCGCCATGTTCGCCAACCTGATCGCGGGTCGCACCGTGCAGGGGGGCAGTACCCTGACCCAGCAGCTGGCCAAAAACTTCTTCCTGACCCGTGAGCGCAGCCTGTGGCGCAAACTGCAGGAAGCCTACATGGCTGTGCTGATCGACTATCGCTACAGCAAGGACGAGATCCTGGAGTCCTACCTCAACGAGGTCTATCTGGGGCAGAACTTCTCGCAAGGGGTCTACGGCTTCGGGCTTGCCTCCTACTTCTACTTCGGCATTCCGGTCAACGAGCTGGATATCGATCAGGTGGCCCTGCTGGTCGGTCTGGTGAAAGGCCCCTCCTATTACGACCCCTGGCGCTTCCCGGAGCGGGCCAAGACCCGCCGTGATCTGGTGCTGAAGCTGCTGATGGATCACGGCAGCTTGACCCAGGCCGAGTATGAACTGGCCAGCCGTCAGCCCCTCGGCATCATCGCTCGCGGCCAGATGAGTTATGGTCGCACCCCGGCTTTTATGGGACTGCTCAAGCGGGAGATCCAGAGCCGCTTCGGCGCCGATCTGCTCAAGCAGTCTGGCCTCAAGATCTTCACCAGCCTCGATCCCATCGCCCAGCATGCGGCCGAGCGAGCGGTCGAATCGGGCCTCGCCGATATCGAGAAGCTGCGCGGCAAGAAGAAGCTGGAGGCGGCCATGGTGGTCTCCGACTGGCACAAGGGTGAAGTCGTCGCGCTGGTCGGTGGCCGCGATCCCCGCTACGCCGGGTTCAACCGGGCGCTGGATGCCCGCCGCCAGATCGGCTCGCTGGTGAAACCGGCGGTCTACCTGACCGGTCTCTCAAACGGTCTGACCCTGGCGACTCCGCTCAAAGATCAGCCGATCCGCATTCGCGGTCAGGATGGTCAGGTCTGGACGCCGCAAAACTACGATCGCAAGTTCCGCCAGAGCGTGCCGCTGATGGATGCGTTGGCCAGCTCACTCAACGTGCCGACCGTCAATCTGGGTCTGCAGGTGGGGCTGGAGAAGGTAGTCGATACCCTGCACAAGCTGGGAGTCCAGCAGGAGATCCAGCCCTATCCGTCGCTGGTGCTGGGGGCGGTGGCCCTCTCCCCGCTGGAGGTGAACCAGATGTATCTG
Organism: Aeromonas sp. FDAARGOS 1417; assembly: GCF_019046985.1. Classification (NCBI taxonomy): domain Bacteria; kingdom Pseudomonadati; phylum Pseudomonadota; class Gammaproteobacteria; order Aeromonadales; family Aeromonadaceae; genus Aeromonas; species Aeromonas sp. FDAARGOS 1417. The sequence continues at coordinate 2,284,789 of NZ_CP077221.1, forward strand.
CCCATCGCCAATCAGGGACTGACCCAGCCGCTGTCGGCCATTCGCGCCGTGGTGAACGGAGATGGCAGCCTGCTCTATCAGCATGATCAGACCGCCAAGCGGGTCACCGACCAGCAAGCAAGCTGGCTGACCCTGTTCGCCATGACCAAGACGGTGAGTCAGGGCACAGCCCGCGCCCTCAGTGCCAAGTTCCCCGGCGCCACCATGGCGGCCAAGACAGGCACCACCAACGAGCTGCGCGACTCCTGGTTTGCCGGGATGGACAACAACGAACTGGTCAGTATCTGGGTCGGTCGCGACGACAACACCCCGGCGGGCTTGACCGGTGCCAGTGGTGCTCTGCAGCTCTTTAGCGGCTACATGAGCCAGCGCGGCGTCAACAGTCTGGGGCTGAAGATGCCGGAAGGGGTCACCTGGGCCAACTTCTCCCGCGCCAGCGGCACCCGCGTCACCAGCGACTGCCCGGGCAGCCTGCAGGTACCGGCCAAAGCCTCCACCATGGGCTCCCCGGCCGGTTGCGCAAGCAGTGCGACGCCACGCAGTGCGCTGGATGACTGGTTCGGCGGTTTCTTCAACTAGATCAACAACACGGGCAGCGCAGGCTGCCCGTTCACTATGCTGCTGACAAGGAAACACCATGACCTTTCCGCTGTTTGACGCCATCCACCATGTGGCCATCATCGCCAGCGATTACCCACGTTCGCGCCACTTCTACCACGAGGTGCTGGGGCTACCCATCATCGCCGAGACCCTGCGTGAGGCGCGCCAGTCGTGGAAACTGGATCTGGCCCTGCCGGACGGCAGCCAGCTGGAGCTGTTCAGCTTCCCCGCGCCTCCCGAACGTCCCTCCCGCCCCGAGGCGTGCGGCCTGCGCCATCTCGCCTTTCGGGTCAGCGATCTTGACCGGGTCATCGCCCACCTGCTGGCCCATCGGGTCGAGGTAGAGCCGGTACGGGTGGACGAGCTGACCGGCAAACGCTTTACCTTCTTCGCCGACCCCGACGGCCTGCCGCTGGAGCTCTACGAAGCGCCGCGCTGAGCCTGCATCGACCAAGCAATCAGCCAAACAAAAGCCGCCCGGTTGCTACCGGGCGGCTTTTTTTATTGCTTCAGGTTATCAGGCGGTAGTCAGCATAACGACAGCCAGCGCCATCACCATCATGCCAGCCCAGCCGATGGGCTTGAGCCGCTCACCGAAGAAGAGCAAACCACCCAGTGCCGTACCGACGATGCCGATAGCCCCCCAGGTGGCGTAGGCAACAGCCAGGTCAATCTGACCGCCACTTACCGCTTCCGAGAGCAGGGTAAAGGCGCCGAGTACCAGCATGATCCCCAGGAATCCCCCCCCTTGTAACGAAAACCCTTGGAGCGGTTGATGGCCATGTTGGCGCCGATATCGATCAGTGCGGCACCCAATACAATCACAAACGGACTCATGCTGTGGCCTCCGCTTCTACTGACTTGTCTGCGGGCTCATCATGGGTCTCCCCCATGGTCACCATAACAATCCCCACTATCGCGAGAGCCAGGCCAATCAGCTCCTGAACGGTCACATCGTAACCAAGGAACATGACCGACACTATGGTGATCAGGGTGATCCCGAGCCCCTCCCAGAGCGCAAACGCAATACCAATGGAGATTGTTTTGGCGGCTTTCGCCAGCAACCAGTACGAGAAGCCGATCAACAGCCACATCGGGATGTAATTCATCCAGCCAGCTCCCTGCTCGGGGATCATGGCCATGCTGGAGGTACCGGCGACCTCGGTCACGATGGCGCCGGTCAAAAACAGCCGGGCCAGAAACATACGACTTAATAACATATAAGATGCCTTTGTTGCTTCGACGGGAGAGATGGTAAACGGGGAGAAGCAACTCGCGACAATCGCTCAGCGTCGATTATTCCGACGCCACAGGTTTGCCTTGCATTGGTTCGGCACGCTAAGGTGATGGTGAAAAACTCCGCAACAGCCTGTAAAACATGAAGCTATATCAGATAGAACTCTTTGTAGAGTCAGCCAATAGCGGCTCTATTGCCAACACCGCCCGTCGCCTCGGCAAAAGCCGCAGCGCCGTCAGCACTGCCATCGCGGCGCTGGAAGTTGAGCTTGGCGTCGAACTTTTTGAACGAGGTGCCAATCAGAGTCGTCTGACCGAGATCGGCGAGCTGGTGCTTGATGATTGCACTCGCCTGCTGCAGGCAGCCAATAGCCTGCAGCAGAAGTGCAAACATTACGCCTCGGGGGCCGAAGTGGCGCTGCGGGTTGCCCGCGATGACGCCATTCCCGAGCCAGTATGGCGCGAGATGCTGGCCAGCCTGCACAATCAGTTTCCCGGTACCAGTATCTCGCTAGTGCTCGCCTCCCCACCCGAACTACCGGCGCTGGTGGAAGAGGGATTCGTCGATGCCGCTGTTGGCCTTATTACCGAAGATCAGGAGCGCAGCGGCCTCAATATCGACGTGCTCAACCCGATCCGCACCCTGATGGTGGTGGCACCCAGCCATCCGCTGGCCGGACTTAAGCGGGTCAAACAGCAGGATCTGACCGATCACACCCAGGTTACCCTCTCGTATGTAGATGAATTTTCGGTAAAAAGCCTGCTGCCAGTGGGTGGCAAGCATATTGGTCTCTCCAGCTTCGAGTTGATGCGCAATGCGGTGCTGGACGGCCTTGGCTGGGCGGTGCTCCCCTCGCCTCTGATCCAGAGCCAGCTGCGACAAGGCACCCTGCTGACCCTGAAACACAAGTTCAGCCTGCAGTGGCGCGATTACGGGGTCTATCTGGCGGAAAACGCCTATCACGGCAAGGTGTTGGCCTGGTTGAAGAAGTCGATCCAGGGGTATCTGGAACCTTTCGAGTAGCGATAAAGAGGCGGAGCCAGCTCACGATATCTACTTATCCTGATGATCCGAGCGGATGTGATCGTGCATACTGTTCACATACTCATTGAGCGCCGGAGGCGTAACCGATATGAGCAGTGCCCAAGACAAGGACGATATCTTGCTGGACGACGACATCATCGAACTCGATGATGAGGAGGTCGTGGTCCCCAAGGCACTCAACCCATGGCAAGTGCTGATCGTGGATGATGAGCCGGATATCCATCATGCCACCCGCCTGGCCCTCTCCAACATTCACTACAAATCCCGTCCGCTGGAGCTGCTCAATGCCTACAGCGGCGCCGAAGCTGGCCGCATGCTGGAGGCCAATCCCAGGATTGCGCTGATCCTGCTCGATGTGGTGATGGAGACCGAAGACGCAGGTCTGCGGCTGGTGCACCGGATCCGTAACGAAATGCACAACTCGCTGGTGCGGATCGTGCTGCGTACCGGCCAACCCGGCCAAGCCCCAGAGCAGCGGGTGATCCTCGATTACGACATCAATGACTACAAGACCAAGACCGAACTGACGGTACAAAAGCTCTACACCACCGTCATCGCATCCCTGCGCTCATACGAAACCCTCAGTGCCATCGACAAGAGCCGTCAGGGGCTCGGCAAAATTCTGGAAGGGGCGGGCGATCTCTACCATCTTCATTCACTCAAGGAGTTTGCCTCCGGCGTGCTGAAACAGATCAGCGCCATTCTCGATGTGGGCACCGAAGGGGCCATCTGCGCCGAGCGCCGTCCCGGCGAACAGGGGCTGGAGATCCTCGCCGCCACCGGCGACTACGAGACTCTGCTGGATGATGGCAAGATCACCGACTTCCCCACCCTCAATGACTCGGTTCTGAAGGCACTGGCGGCGCGCAGCAACCGCTTTGAACACCCGCAGGACTCCCTCTATATCGCCGCTCAGAATGGTCGCGAGTTCGTGTTGAGTTTTACCCCGACCCAGCCTCTCGATCCCCTCGAATGCGATCTGCTGGATGTCTTCTGCCAGCGCATCTCGGCGGCCTACGACAACCTCTATCTCTACAACCAGTTGCTGCGCGCCCAAGAGGCCACCGTGGTGGCACTGGCGGCGCTGGCGGAGTTTCGCGACTCCGATACCGGCGAGCATGTCTTGCGGGTACAGAAGCTCTCGGATGCCATCGTGGCCGAATTGAAGAAGATGGCGGCCTATCCTGAGCAGCTGACCCCGGAGTTTGTCGAGATGATCGGCATGGCCTCCATCCTGCACGATGTGGGCAAGGTGGGCACCCCGGACCATATCCTGCACAAGCCGGGGCGTTTCGACCCGGAAGAGCGGGCCATCATGGAGCAGCACGCCGGTATCGGCGCCAATATCCTGCACAAGGCGGGTGAAATGGTGGAGGGAACCAGCTACCTCTCTCTCGGCGCCGAAATCGCTCGGGGCCACCATGAACACTTCGATGGCAAGGGCTACCCGCAGCAGCTGGCTGGTCAGCAGATCCCGCTGTCGGCGCGGATTGTGGCGGTAGTCGATGTATTCGATGCCCTGCTCAGCAAGCGCCCCTACAAGGAGCCTTGGACGCTGGCGCAGACCATGGAGTATATCCAGTCCCGCTCCGGCACCCAGTTTGACCCTCATGTAGTGACAGCCCTGTCGCGACTGGTCAACGAGTCGAGACTCCCCTACTCGCTCTGACCCCCTTTGCTCGCAACTCCACATGCCCTGCCGGTGACCAAGGTCAGCGGCAGGGCATCAAAACAGCCATTTTGTTGCATCCCGCACACATCAAAGTGCCGCAAAGCGGAAACATCCCCCTTCTTTGTTAGCGATATCCGCTGAAATATGGTCATTTAACATCACATCGCTATAATATCGGCCTGCAAACCTGATACTAACAACGAAGGAATTATCATGAGCCTGAACCTGGTACCGGCCGGCAAGAGCCTGCCCGACGATATCTATGTCATCATCGAAATCCCGCAGAATGCCGACCCGATCAAATACGAAGTCGACAAGGACAGCGGTGCTATTTTCGTCGATCGCTTCATGTCTACCCCGATGTTCTATCCGTGTAACTACGGCTACGTGAACGCGACCCTCTCTCTGGATGGTGACCCCGTCGACGTACTGGTTCCGACCCCCTACCCGCTGCTGGCCGGTTCCGTCATTCGCTGCCGCCCGGTTGGCGTGCTGAAGATGACCGACGAATCTGGCGAAGATGCCAAGATCGTTGCTGTACCGCACTCCAAGCTGACCAAGCAGTACGACCACATCCAGGATGTGAACGATCTGCCGGAACTGCTGAAAGCCCAGATCCAGCACTTCTTCGAGCGCTACAAAGAGCTGGAAGCGGGCAAATGGGTCAAGGTGGAAGGTTGGGGCGACAAGGCCGCTGCCGAAGCCGAGATCAAGACCTCTGCCGAGCGTTACGCTGCCAAGTAAGCGTCACTCGGTTTGTAAAAAAAGGCGCCTTATGGCGCCTTTTTTGTCGGTGTTTGCGGCAGCTGACCGGTCGCATCTCCAGCAGGATTACCCTGAATGTATATTTCACGACCATCTTTTTGGTAGGGACGATAGTAATCACCGCCACAGCGATAGCCGCCGCCCGGCTGGCTCATCAGCTCGCAGTTGACCGGCAATACCTCCAACCACTTGATGGCCTGCTGGTAGCGCAGCCACTCCTGCCATTCGTGTTCGCGCGCCAACTGATCGCGCAGGGCAAAGGTATCCGCAACGGACATCCCCTTGTTAACGATCACCTGACCCGCCATGGCTGGCAGGCTGAGCAACCCAGACAGCACTATGATCCAAGGCTTCATAACCCCTCCAGAGTGACTTAATTTCACAATTAAATTAAAAGTCACATCAATCTGTTATCCAGATCACAAAACGAAACATCACCAAAGTGGTGCCGGCTCACCTAGTTGTTAATTATCGTCCACGGCAGGAAGCACCACCATGAAGCTGACCCCCGCGCTGTTGCTCAGCCTCACTCTCTACACCACCCTTGGCGCCACAAGCAACGCCAGCGAGATCAACATGAGCTGGCAGTGGCAATCCACCGATGGCCAGCGCAAGCACTTCCAGCTGACCACCGACGATCAGGTGATGGCCGCCAGTCGCCACGAGATGAGCCTGCTGAAGGCCTCTCTCACCAATCCGCTGGAGACCCTTTACGCCTACATCAGCCCGCGGCTCTACAACAGCATCAACCTGATCAATCAGAGCAGCCCCGAGACAGCTACCAAATTTCGCAATCTGGAGCAGGCCTTCACCCTGCGGGACGACAGCATGGAGTCGATGCTGTTTTGGCAAGCCTACCAGCAGTATCAGGAGGATGCCTTCTACCAGATGAGGGTGATCCCCTGCGTCCATCCTGCCAATCGCAAACTGCCTTGCGTACGCCCCGATTACTCCCAGCTCTTCTACCACTTCAAGGGGCATCTCAAGCCGCTGGCGCAGCAGTTTGCCGCCAAGGATCTCGCCACCAGCGTCAGCCTGATGCAGGAGTGGCTAAACGCCATCCCCACCCAGCCGGAGCAGCTGGATCACTTCGCGCCGCCGCTGCAGGCACTGCAAGATAACAAGGCCGACAGCGATGAGAAGGCTCTGCTGATGGCAAGCCTGCTGGCAGAGCTGGCCCCGCAATATGTGCTCAGCATCATCTATCCGGATATCAGCATCGGCAGCGTCTCCCCAGCCTGGTTGGCCATTACGGCAGACAGTGGCGTGCCCGGTGATGTGGTGGTGATCAACAATCAGCGCCATGTGTTGCTGACCGGCTCGTCCCTGCTGGCCCAGCAGATGACCATGGCCAAGATCCCCCTCATCAGCGAGTCGCTCTACTGACGCAGACAGCTCAGACCAGCAGCCAATTCATTGATTTTTATCGATGTCATGCCATCCTAGCCGCCCTTGCCAGCCAACAACCTGACTGGCGGGGCGCCGACGCTTCTGAATTGCGATCTTATTTAACACTTTTTAAACAGATCCGATCAGTTTAGGATGAAGCTCGCCCATTCCCTCAATCCGAAACTCGTTATAACATAACAAATGGAGTGTCATCAGGATGAAACATCTCGTACTTACTTTGGCGCTGCTGCCATCTCTGGTCTTTGCTCACAACTTCAAGGATGGCAACCCGGTGCCGCTGGTCAATGTCAGCGACAAGGGTGAGCTGGTACTGAACGGCAAGGATATCGGCTACCAGCCGTGGCAGAGCACCTCGCTCACCGGCAAGGTGTTTCTGATCCAGCATATTGCCGGTCGCTCCAGTGCCAAGGAGCTGAACGCCCCGATGATCGAGGCGATCAAGGCCGCCAAGTTGCCGCAAGACAAGTACCAGACCGTTACCGTCATCAACAGCAATGACGCCATCTGGGGCACCTCCGGCTTCGTGAAGAGCAGTGCCGAGGACAGCAAGAAAGAGTTCCCCTGGTCCGCCATGGTGCTGGATGCCAAGGGCATGGCGCGCAACGCCTGGGATCTGACGCCGGAAAGCTCGGCGATCATCCTGCTGGATAAAGAGGGCAAGGTGCTGTTTGCCAAAGATGGCCAGCTCGATGCCAACAACATTGCTACCGTGATGGGGCTCATCAAGTCCCATCTCTAAGTCAGAGAGAAAGGGCGCTGATGGCGCCCTTTCCATAAGGGTCTATGGGTCGTATCAAGCTGAAAATCTGGATCTTGCTGCTGGGCTGGTTATGGCTGCAGCCTGCCCTTGCCCGGCACCAGTTTGAATCTGCCCTGCCCGGCCACGACGACCATCACTGCCTGGTCTGCGCCCTCCATCTGGATGGCAAACAGGTCATCACCGCTACCCCCTATTGTTTCCCCGGTTCGACCTCTGTTCTGCCCGCAGTTGCAACCATGCAACGCTCGGCAGATACCGCCACGCTTCACAGCTATGCCATCCGTGCGCCGCCCGCCTCTGTTTTTATCTATCCCTTTGTTTAAGTTCACTATTTGTTTTGAAAAAAGGATTAAAGATGAAAGCAGTTACTCTGTTGCTGGCCGCAGCGGCCTTTGGCGCACACGCAAATCACGACGAACACGAGAGCCACAGCCACGGCGCCCACGAGCATGGCCACGGCCACCTCAATCTGGTGGTCGATGGCGACCAGTTGATGATCGAACTGCAGGCACCCGCAGCCGATCTGGTGGGCTTCGAGCACGCCGCCAAGAGCGATGAAGAGAAGGCGCAGTATGCCAAGGCGGTCGCCCGCCTCCAGCAGCCTGACGCCCTGTTCCGCTTCGACCCGACCGCTGGCTGCAAACTGACCCAGCAGGAGCTGCAAGCCGCCAAAGAAGAGCATGATCACGATCACGACCATGACCATGACCATGACCATGACCATGACCATGACCATGACAAGGCTGCCAGCGACAAACATGAAGACCAGCATAATCATGACGAAGCGGGTCACGCCGATATGGGCGCCATGTACACCTACACCTGCGCCACGCCAGCCAAACTGACCGGCCTTGAGGCGACCCTGTTCAGCGTCTATCCGAGCCTTGAGAAGCTGAGCGTGCAGGGGATCCTGCCCACCGGCCAGACCGCTGGCGAGCTGACCCCGTCCGCCAACAAGCTGAGCTGGTAACGCCATGAAAAAAGCCGTGGTTGAGATCCGCGATCTGGCCTTTGCCTGGCCAGGTGGCGACGCTGTACTCGATCTGCCCGCCCTCACCATCCGCGAGGGTGAGCGGGTCTTTATCAAGGGCCCGTCGGGCTCTGGCAAGTCGACCCTGCTCGGGTTGCTGGCCGGGATCCAGACCGCCAACCACGGCACCCTGGAGGTGCTGGGCCAACCATTGGCCCGGCTCTCTGGCCGTGCCCGTGACCACTTCCGGGCGGCCAATCTGGGTTATATCTTCCAGCAGTTCAATCTGCTGCCCTTTCTCTCGGTGCAAGACAACGTGACCGCTGCCCTCACCTTTTCGCCCGCCAAACGGGCCCGCCTGCAAGGGAGCCCGGAGCAGGAGGCGCGCCGTCTGCTGGCGGAGCTGCAACTGCCGGACGAGGCGCTGCACCGCCCCGTTCATGCCCTCAGCATCGGCCAGCAGCAACGGGTTGCCGCCGCACGGGCGCTGATCGGCTCGCCACCGCTGGTGATCGCCGACGAGCCCACCTCTGCACTCGACACCGACAACCGGGCCGCCTTTATCAAGCTGTTGTTCGAGGAGTGTGACAAGCAGAGCTCGACCCTGATCTTCGTCAGCCACGACCCTTATCTCGAACCCCTGTTCCCGCGGGTCGAAAACCTGCAACAGCTCAACCGGAGGGCATCATGCTGAGCACCGTTCAACACTGCGTCTCCCTGATGAATGCCATGCGTACCCACGCGGTACGACAACAAAACCGGAGGGTCACGTGCTAAAACTCGCCCTGCAAAGTCTCTGGGCCCGCCGCCTCACCGCCGGGCTCACCCTGCTGGCCGTCGCCATCAGCGTCACCCTGCTGCTCGGGGTGGAACGGGTGCGCACCCAGGCCCGCGAAAGTTTCTCCAACACCGTCTCGGGGACCGATCTCATCGTCGGCGCCCGCTCCGGTCAGGTTAACCTGCTGCTCTACTCGGTGTTTCGCATCGGCAACCCCACCAACAACGTGGGGTGGGACTCCTATCAGGTCATCAAGCAGAAACCGGGCGTCGCCTGGACCATCCCGCTCTCCCTTGGTGACTCCCACAAGGGATTTCGGGTGCTCGGCACCAATGGCGACTACTTCACCCACCTGAAGTACGGTCAGCAACAGTCGCTGCAACTGCGGGAAGGGCGACCGTTCGAGACGCCGTTTGAAGCGGTGCTGGGCGCCCAGGTGGCCGAGAAGCTCGGCTATCACCTTGATCAATCCATCGTCATCGCCCACGGCGCTGGCAACACCTCGTTCAGCCAGCACGACAATCTGCCATTCAAGGTGGTGGGCATTCTGGCGCCGACCGGTACGCCCATCGATCGCACCATCCATGTGCCGCTGGCGGGGATCGAGGCGATCCATCTCGGTTGGGATACCGGTCGCCACAGCAAGAACGTGACGCCGGAGCAAGCGCTGGCGCAGGATCTTACCCCGAAAACCATCACCGCCTTTATGGTGGGCTTGAGCAACCGCATTCTGGCGTTCCAGCTGCAGCGCAGCGTCAACACCTATCCCAAGGAGCCGCTGATGGCGATCCTGCCGGGGGCCGCCCTGCAGGAGCTGTGGAGTCTGATGAGCGTGGCGGAAACCGCCCTCTCGGTGATCGCTGGTTTCGTGGTGGTTGCGGGCCTTATCGGCATGCTGACCACATTGCTGGCGGGGCTTAACGAGCGGCGCCGGGAGCTCGCCATATTGCGATCCCTCGGTGCGGGCCCTGCCCACCTGTTCCTGCTGCTGGCGCTGGAAGCCATGGCGCTGACCACGGTCGGCATCGCTCTCGGGGTCGCCGTGCTCTATCTGGGGCAGGGGCTTGCCTCGCCCTGGCTGCTCAGCCACTATGGCCTGCAACTGAGTCTGGGGCTGCCGAGCGCCTACGAGTGGCAGTTGCTGGGGGTCGTGTGGCTGGCAGGCATGGTGATCGGCCTACTCCCTGCTGCACGCGCTTACCGCTACAGCCTGAGCGATGGCATGAGCATTCGCGTCTAGCGAGACGCCCAAAAATAGAAACAGAAGGACAGATGATGAAGTGGAAAATTGTGGCGCTGCTCGCCAGCCTGCTGGTGCTGCCCGCCCTGGCCGCCGACTACAAGACCATCGACTGGGATGTGCTGATCCCGGAAGGGGAGAAACTGCTGCCACCGCCCCAGGTCAATCACGAAGATCCCATGTCGGTGCCGCAACCGGTGGGCGGGGTGAACAAGAAGCTGGACAACCAGGATGTGCGCATTCCGGGCTTCGTGGTGCCGCTGGAAGGGGACGCCAAGAAGATCACCGCCTTCCTGCTGGTACCCTACTTCGGCGCCTGCATCCATGTGCCGCCGCCCCCCACCAATCAGGTGATCTATGTGAGCTACCCCAAGGGTGCGCCGGTGGATGATCTGTGGGACGCCATCTGGGTGAAGGGCAAGATGCGCACGGTCAGCTCCAGCCACGAGATGGCCACCGCCTCCTATTCGATGGAAGCGGTCGAGGTGAGCGTCTACGAGGAGTAATCCTCCCGTTGCAAAAAAAGCGGCCTCCACGGAGGCCGCTTTGTTATCTTGGCATCCCGGTTGGAGTAACATTCAGCTCCAGAACCTGTGCGAATGGAGTCAGCATGGCAGACCTCCCCCCCCCGAAGAAAGAGAGTTCGATCCTGAGCAGCCAGGAGCAGACCCTGCGTCTGGCGCGCAGTCGCGGCATAGACGGCATGCTCACCCGCAATACCGACAGCACCTTCGAACAGCGCGCCACCTTTCGCCATCTGGCGGATCAGGCCGCCCGCCAGCGCAATCTGGAAGCCATCATGGTGATGGCCTCCCGCCACTGCGAAGAGACGGCCGCCGGCGGCGAGATGGACAGCGACTGGCTGACCCGCTTCCTGCAACTGGCGGAAGATATCAGCATGGTGCCGATGCAGCAGCTGTGGGGGCGGATCTTCGCGCTGGAAGTAGCTACACCGGGCCGCTTCTCCATCCGGGCGCTCGCCACCCTCAAAGAGATGACCCAGCGCGAGGCCCAGCTGTTCCAGCGCATCTGTTCACTGACCTGCCACTACACCGGCAGCGACGAGCAGCGACTGCTGCTGGGGCTGCACAAGGGGGCCAGTTTGCTGAGCCGCGCCAAGGCGACGCGCCTTGGCCTTGGCAAATACCGACTGCCCTACAACGCCCTGCTGCAACTGTTTGAGCTCGGGCTGCTGCACCGCGCTGAGCTGGAGTCCGGCCCACTGCCCGCCGATGGGGTCGAGCTGGAGTTCGGCAACCAGCGCTGGCGGCTGCAGTGCAAGCAGAACAACATCACCCTGCTCTACTACCGCCTCACCCCGGTGGGCAACGAGCTTGCCCAGCTGCTGCAAGAGTCGCCGCTGGAGGAGTACCTGCAGGATCTGAAAACTGTGCTGGTGCAGGGTATCCAGATTGAAGTGATGCAGCTCGTCAGCACACCCTCCTCACCCGCTCCCGACCCTCTCCCCTGATCTCTGGCGGGGCAGCGGATGCCCCGTCTGTTTGTGGTTCCTTCGCATCAAGCTGCTGGCTTCCAGCTTATGGGCTTGTCCAGAATAGGTTGCAAATTGCAGATGCCGCAGAGGCACACCCCGTCAGATCCGTTGCATATTGCAAACAGCAACGTTTTTTTCCTGCCAAAACGGCACTAATAACACATCAGTCATTAGCTTTTGCCAGCTGGCCCACCCCTTGCAGATGTCTTGATGAAGATCAAAATTTAACCATCACAGCTCGGGAGTAAGGCCATGAGAATCAATCAACCGGTTACCCAAAGAGAACGTCTCTATCCAGACCACCAGAGCCTGATTTCCACCACGGATCTGGAGAGCCGCATCACCTACGCCAACGATGAGTTCTGCGAGATTGCAGGCTTCCAGCTCGACGAGCTGGTGGGGGAACACCACAATCTGGTGCGCCATCCTGACATGCCGAAACAGGCCTTTGCCGATCTGTGGAACCATATCCGCGAAGGCAAGAGCTGGATGGGACCGGTGAAAAACCGCTGCAAGAGTGGCGATCACTACTGGGTCAGCGCCTTTGTCACCCCCATCAAGGATGCCAGCGGCCGGGTGGTGGAGTATCAGTCGGTGCGCACCGCCCCAAGCGAAGAGATCAAACAGCGGGCCGAGAAGGTCTATGCCGACCTTCGCAACAACAAGCTGCCGCTGGCGCTCAAGTTGCCCACCTTCTCCCATACCCTGGCCATCAACCTCTGCCTGCTGCTGAGCCTGCTCGCCATGTTTGCGCTGGGCTACAACCACGACATGAACTGGCAACTGGCGCTGGCCGCCCTGCCGCTGGCGATAGCGGCCATCACCCTGAATGTCCTCTCCCGCCGCCTCGGCAAGCTCAACAAGATGGCCCGCAGCCGCTTTGACAACCCGCTGATGCAGCTGCTCTACACCAACAAGGTGGACAACATCGCCGCCATCGAACTCTCGATGCTGATGAATCAGGCCGAGTTCAACGCCGTGCTGGCCCGCACCCAGCAGACTTGCAGCAAGATCCTGCAGGCCGCCGAAGGGGATCTGCGCAACGCCGAATCCATCACCGACAACCTGCAACAGCAGCAGGCCGAAACCAATCAGGTAGCCACTGCCGTGACCGAGATGTCGGAATCCATTCGCGAGGTTTCACAGAGCTCCAGCGAATCCTCCAGCCTGCTGGACGAGACCGCCGACCTGTTCAAGAGCGGCAACCACAGCGTGGCCGAAACCGTGGCTGCCGTGGCGGGTATGAACAGCGAGCTGACCACCTCCAAGAGCGTGATCAGTGCGCTGGTCGGCCACTGCCGCGATATCGATGGCATCCTCGATGTGATCAACAACATCGCCAACCAGACCAACCTGCTGGCCCTCAATGCCGCCATCGAAGCAGCACGTGCTGGCGAAGCGGGCCGCGGCTTCTCGGTGGTGGCCGACGAGATCCGCACGCTCGCCATCAAGACCCAATCCTCGACCAGCGAAATCCAGAAGATGATCACCGAGCTGCAAACCAGCGCCGGGGATGCAGAGCAGGCGATGGAGAAGGGCTGCCAACTCTCCGAGAGCTGCCAGCAAAAAGCCTCGGCAACCGGCACCATTCTCCAGCAGATCAACGATATGCTGCAGCAGGTCGCCTCCGGCAGCGGCCAGATTGCCCAGGCGGTGCAGGAGCAGTTCCACGTCACCGCCGAGATAAACCGCAACGTGCTCAGCATCAAGACCCTGGCCGATGACTCCAGCGTCGGCAGCCAGCACGCCGTGCACGGCATCACCCAGCTGGTAAACCAGTTAAGCGATCTCGACCGGCTGGTACGCCAGTTCCAGAAGGGGGCTCCGACAAGCCAAAGCCGCTACGAAGTGGCCACCACCCGCGCCGTGCCGGTACGCCAAGCCAGATAACCACTACCCAAATAATCACCGCAGACAAACCCTATGGGCCTTTGGGCTCATAGGGTTTTTTAATGCCCGCCAGCAAAAGGCGACACTGCCGTTTCACTGTCCGATTTCCCTCTGCGCTAATGGGCCCAAGCGGTTGAGTGACCACATTTAAACCCATTAATGATTAATTTATTGATCTTGCTCAGGAAACGGCCCGCTTGCGCTTTTCACCTGAGCCCCGTTCGGTAACATAGCCGCTTGGCAACCTCTTGCAGGAGTCAGCTATGAACCAAACCAGTGCCAAAACGCAGGTAACAAGCAGCAGACTGGAGGCTGAAATTCAGGGGCGGTAGCGTGGATTTTGTAGGTTAGGGTAAAACGTAGCAACGCCAAATATATGAGATCTTTACCTCGTTGCTTCTTGAAGCACTAACATCATAAATTCAGTTTATGTCAACAGAACTTCGTTTATGTATGCAATAAAAATGTAATTGTGAGTATTTAACAATGTCAATAAACTGTGACTGGATACTTTTTGATATTTGCCTTATAAAAGCAAGCAGCAGCACTGATACGATATTTGGTTTTTCCGAGTTCATTTCTGGCCTTGCACTTCTTGTCATTGTTTATACAATAACTGACTTCCGTTATAAATTTAGAGTTTCAACATCATCAGTAGACTTACATAAAATAACTTTTGCTGCGATTCCAATCATTGGAGTAGGAACATTAACAACTGAACTTTGGGTCGCTCAATCTTGGCCTACCTTTACATGGAATATTTCTCAAGCACTATGGCAATCTATCCTAGCACTTACATTCCTCATCCTAATTTCAGTTTGGATCTGGTTTGCATTCATTAAACCACCAATATTCAACCATAGAAACTATAAAAAATACTCAAATGTACTATATCAAGCCTTATTAAGAGGAAATAAGTCAGAATTAGATATTATTAGTTATGAAGTCGGTCGTTCAATAGAAAGCATTATAGATATAGCTAATTCACCAGATGCAAAAGGCGATGGACTACCTATAGAACACGAAATATACTTTGCTAATGATGTTATCTTGCTTCTCGCCAACAAAAGATTTTGCGACAGTATTGCTGTCAATTCACCTTCTACTGCCATAAGGTACTTCGAAAAGTTAGCTTCTTTAAAATCAATTTACAATAATAGCTTCTCATTACTTGCCTATAATTTATCAAATTCATTTTTAAACAACAAAAACTCTCAACTATATTATGAGGGAGGCAAGTTTTCCTCTGATTTACTAGGTCATATAAAGCCATTAAGTAACAGTCTATATGGAGACTACCGTTTAATTGAAAAGCTATCTAATGGTCTCTCCCCACTGGATGTTGACTATTCTTATTTCCAACAATGGGATAACTCACAGCTAGAAAAATACTGCAACTCAGTTGTTTTATGCTTTAAATCATTTTTAAAAAATAAATATATCGGCTCTCATACAAGCATATTTTTCCGAGCAATTGATTTAATTAAGGGTACTTCAATGTGTATCGTACACGTCGATACAAAGTCAACAAATATATATCAAAGTAAAGAACTGGAAAGATTCAAAATTGCTATTGATTTTGCAATAAACATGACTGAGGCGCTCAACAGCTATGACCATATTAATGAAGAAGTAAAACTGAGGATTAGGAATTATAGTGAACAATCTGTTTGCGATTACATAGCAGCTCTATATTTTGAAATAATACATGCCTCAGCATATATTAAAGAGCCTGTTGAAACGTGCTGGTATATTCAGCACAATGTCACTTGGTATAAGTTAATGGAGGGTTTTGCGGCTAGAACCTCTGCACAAAAAATAATCTCGCATAAGCTGAGAAGAAAAATTTACGATGCAATCTGTGAATTCAACAAATACCCTAATTATATGGCGGCTAGATATTTGGGGTTTTGCATTAATGTTTTGTGGATTAAATCTCATTTAAACCCAAGAGATGATAACGGCTTTGCTTTACGCAAAGCTATGATTAAGTGGCTAAGAGTCAATTATTTAAAACTGCGAAAAGAAGAGGCGATTTTAGCAGATGCTTGTTTAATGGATGGTATCGGCTTTGATGAAGATAAACAGGCTATTTACAAAACATATCGTTCAAGACCTGGGCGGCCCGTACCCAAAGAGTATTTTTATCTTATAGAAAAAAACCAGCCCGTAGGTTCGAATAGCGAAGCGTATTCGGACAATCGCGAATAATCCCGCAATGGCATAAGCAAAAATCGGGAGTTCCCCTTGCGGGGTTGCTATCGCCCGCCTTGGGGTGGCTCAAGACTTGCGGGTGCCACTATAAGCTGGATTTATGGGCTTTCCGATAATGACCAAATTTTTGCTTATAGTGGCTGCCGCCAGGCGCTTGTTACAGGTTCTTCCGATCCAGCTACAGGTAGTTCCCCTGCCGCAGGGCGGTCAGCAGCTCATCCACCAGCGCAGCGACCGGCTTGCCGGTGTTAAGCAAATGGATTTCCGGCTGTTCCGGTGCCTCATAGGCGGAGTCGATACCGGTAAAATTGCGAATTTCCCCCGCCCGCGCTTTTTTATAGAGCCCTTTCGGGTCGCGCTCTTCGCAGATGGCGAGCGGCGCATCGACAAAGACTTCGACAAACTCCCCTTCCCCCAAGAGATTGCGTACCAGCTCCCGCTCGACACGGAACGGCGAGATAAAGGCGGTGAGCACG
The DNA here is from genome assembly GCF_019046985.1 of Aeromonas sp. FDAARGOS 1417. Lineage (NCBI taxonomy): Bacteria > Pseudomonadati > Pseudomonadota > Gammaproteobacteria > Aeromonadales > Aeromonadaceae > Aeromonas > Aeromonas sp. FDAARGOS 1417. The sequence continues at coordinate 2,301,340 of NZ_CP077221.1, forward strand.
ATAAGGCCCGCATCCACCATCAGTTTTGCCACCTCGCCGACCCGGCGGATATTCTCCTGCCGCGCAGCATCGTCGAAGCCGAGATCCCCGCACAGGCCGTGGCGCACATTGTCCCCATCCAGCAGATAGGTGTGCTTGCCTTGTGCCGCCAGCGCCTGCTCCAGCGCCCCCGCCAGGGTCGATTTGCCCGCCCCCGACAGCCCGGTAAACCAGATCACCAGCGGTTTTTGCCCTTTAAGCTCGGCCCGGCTCTGTTTGTCCACGGCATGCTTGTGCCACACGATATTGCTCATCCAACACTCCTTGATTGGCGCTCACGCCTCAAAACTTAAACTGTCCGGCACTACGGGGAGCAGCCTCGGACTATCAGCCGACAACCTGCTGATGCCATGGCATTGCTCACCCAACACGCCTTAAAACGGAAAAAGCAGGGGCACCATCACAATCACCCCGAGGCTATAGGCCAGCGAGACCGGCAGGGCCAGCTTGAGGTAGTCCGGCATCTTGTAGTTGCCCGCTGCATAGACCATCAGGTTGGTCTGGTAGCCGTAAGGCAGGATAAAGCTGGAACTCGCCCCAAACAGCACCGCCAGAATAAACGGCATGGTCGAAACATCCATGCTGAGCGCCAGCTGGTAACCCATGGGAAAAGCCAGAGCGGCCGCTGCGTTGTTGCTCATCAGCTCGGTCAGCACCAGCGTAAACACATAAATACCGATAAAGGCGATGATGGGGCTGGCACCGTTGAACTCCCCCATCAGCCAGTCGGCGATAAGCTTGGCCAGCCCGCTCTTTTCCAGCTGATCGGCGATGGCGAGCGCCCCGCCCACCACCAGCCAAATATCCAGCGGAAAGCGGCGGCGGATCTCGTCCAGGGTCAGAATGCGGGTGAGCAGCAGCGCCACCAGCATCAACAGCAGCCCCTTGAACAGCGGCACCAGATCAAACACCGAGAGTGCCAGCACCCCGAGAAAACCCAGCACCACGGCGGCGCTGCGCTTGCCATCGAGACGGGTGGAGGCTTCCAGCCCGCTCACCACCACAAACTCCCGCCCCAGCGATTTGTTGCGGGCAAACTGGGGGCCGGGGGCCAGCAGCAGGGTATCACCGGCGTGCAGTTCAATCTGGCCGAGACCGCCGGTGAGCTGGGTTTCGCCGCGGCGCACCGCTAGCACCACCGCATCAAAGTGAGTGCGAAATTCGGCATCCTTGATGGTCTGACCCACCAGCCGCGAGCTGTGGCTGACGATCACCTCCACCAGATGCTGGCCGTTGAGGCGGTGCTGGCCGTAGAGATCCAGCCCCTTCATCTCCTGCAATACGCCGACGCTCTCCACGTCGCCGCAAAAGAGCAGCACGTCCCCTTCGTGCAGTTCGTGTTCAGGCTGCACCGGGCAGATCACCTGATCGCCGCGAATAATTTCCGCCAGATAGAGGCTTTTCAGGCTGCGAAGGCCGTTCTCCTTGACGCTGCGCCCCGCCAGCGGTGAACCTGCGCCCACCTTGGCTTCGAGAAAATAGCCGGATTCGCGGCTCATCTCGGTATCCTGCTCCGGCAGGTGACGGGCAAACAGCAGCACGGCCACCAGACCGGTCAGCAGGGTACCCGCTCCCACCATAAAGAAGTCGAACATGCCGAGCGGCGGCGCCCCCATCTTGATGAGGAAGCTGTTGACGATCAGGTTGGTGGAGGTGCCGATCAGGGTCAGCACCCCGCCAAAGGTGGCCGCGAAGCACATGGGCAGCAGCAGTCGCGACGGCGCATGGTTGGGGTTGCGTTTGACCGCTCCCAGCATGGAGGCCACCACGGCGGTGTTGTTGACGAACGCCGACAGGAAGGCTGTGGAGAACCACACCTTCACCAGCACCTTGTTGAATGACCCCGTGCCCACCAGATTGGCGAACCAGCTCATGATGCGGGTCTTCTCCACCGCCAGCGACACCAGCAGCAACAGCACCAGCGTCAGCAGGGCACTGTTGGTGTAGCCCGCCACCACGGCATTGATATCCGCCAGCCCGCTCAGGTAGGTGATGAGCACGGCGCCCGAGAAGAGCAGCGCCGGGCGGAGTTTGCCCTGGATCAGCAGGGCCACGAGAGCAGCCAGCAGACCCAGCACCAGGAATTGTTGCCAGGTCATGGGCTTACTCCTTGCTTGTGTCGTTACCGATGGCAAGGGCTTGCCAGTGCGGGAAGTGCTTGCGCACCAAGGCGTTGAGCTCGATTTCGAACTCGCTGTAGTGCCCTTTTACCGCTTTGGCGGCCAAGCCTTCCACTATCATGCCGGCGCCGACGGTGACGTTGGTCAGCCGGTCGATCAGGATAAAGCTGCCGGTATCGCGGATCTCCTGATACGGGTCGAACGCCACCGGGTCGGTGAGGATCAGCTCGCACAGGCCGATCTCGTTGAGCTTGAGCTCGCTGGCGGGCAGCTCGTCCAGCTTGTTGATCTCGATGCGGTGGCGAATGGCCTCCACCTGACCGCGACTCTTCTTGGTGGCCAGCTTGACGTCGTAGACCCGACCCGGTTGCAGGGACGCCTCCCCCATCCAGACGATATGGGCCAGCACATTCTGGGTCACTTGCGGCCGCTTGGCGGCATCCACCAGCAAGTCGCCGCGGCTGATATCGATCTCGTCGGCGAAGGTGACCGTGATGGCCTGACCCGGCAGGGCGTACTCCAGATCCCCGTCGAAGGTGACGATGCGGGTCACGGTACTCTCCTTGCCCGACGGCAGCACCGCCAGCTTGTCGCCCACCCGCAGAATGCCGGAGGCGAGTGTGCCCGCGAAGCCGCGAAAATCGAGGTTGGGGCGGTTCACATACTGCACCGGCAGACGCACCGGATGACGCTCCAGCTCGCGCTCTACCTCGGCAGACTCCAGCAGAGCCAGCAGGGTTTCGCCTTCGTACCAAGCCAGCTTGTCGCTCTGGTTGACCACGTTGTCACCGTCCAGCGCCGAGACCGGCACGATATGGATGGTGTCGACGCTGAGCTTCTTGGCGAACTCGCGGTAATCGGCACTGATGCGCTCGAACACCTCCTGACTGAACTCCACCAAATCCATCTTGTTCACCGCCACCACGAACTGCTTGATGCCCAAGAGGCTCGCAATAAAGCTGTGGCGGCGGGTCTGATCCAGCACGCCTTTGCGGGCGTCGATCAGGATGATGGCCAGATCGCAGGTGGAGGCGCCGGTCGCCATGTTGCGGGTGTACTGCTCATGGCCCGGGGTATCCGAGATGATGAATTTGCGCTTGGCGGTGGAGAAATAGCGATAAGCCACGTCGATGGTGATGCCCTGCTCGCGCTCCGCCTGCAGGCCGTCTACCAGCAGTGCCAAGTCGAGCTTCTCGCCGGTGGTGCCGAGCTTCTGGCTGTCGGACTCCAGCGCTTTGAGCTGATCTTCATAAATCTGCTGGGAGTCGTGCAGCAGGCGACCGATAAGGGTGCTCTTGCCGTCATCCACGCTGCCGCAGGTGAGAAAACGCAGCAGACTCTTGTGCTGCTGGGCGTGCAGATAGGCTTCGATGCCCTGTTCGGTGATGGCGGTCTGAATATGGCTGTTCATGCTGACGACTCCTTAGAAATATCCCTGACGCTTCTTCTGCTCCATGGAGCCGGCCTGATCGTGGTCAATCAGCCGCCCTTGCCGCTCGCTCGAGGTGGTGAGCAGCATCTCTTCAATAATTTCCGGCAAGGTGGTGGCATCGGATTCGATGGCCCCGGTGAGCGGATAGCAGCCGAGGGTGCGGAAACGCACCTGCTCCTGCTTCACTTCGTCTTCCGGGCCAATGGGCATACGATCGTCATCCACCATGATCTTGATGCCGTTGCGCTCCACTACCGGACGGTAAGCGGCGAAGTAGAGCGGCACAATGTCGATCTTTTCCAGATAGATGTATTGCCAGATATCCAGCTCGGTCCAGTTGGAGAGCGGGAACACCCGGATACTCTCCCCCTTGTTGACCTGGCTGTTGTAGACCCGCCACAGCTCCGGGCGCTGGTTCTTCGGATCCCAGCGGTGGGACTTGTCACGGAAGGAGTAGACCCGCTCCTTGGCGCGGGACTTCTCTTCGTCGCGGCGCGCGCCACCGAAGGCGGCGTCGAAGCCGTATTTGTTGAGCGCCTGCTTGAGCCCCTCGGTCTTCATGATGTCGGTGTGCTTGCCGCTGCCGTGCACGAAGGGGTTGATGCCCATGGCAAGCCCTTCCGGGTTCTTGTGAACGATGAGATCCAGCCCGTACTTTTTGGCAGTCTCGTCGCGGAACTTGATCATCTCCTTGAACTTCCAGTCGGTGTCGACGTGGAGCAAGGGGAACGGGATCTTGCCCGGATAGAAGGCCTTGCGGGCAAGGTGCAGCATGACGGAGGAGTCCTTGCCGATGGAGTACATCATCACCGGGTTTTCAAATTCGGCAGCCACCTCGCGGATGATATGGATGCTCTCGGCTTCCAGCTGCTGCAGATGTGTCAATCTTTCACGAGAGACACCTGCATGACTGCTCTCCGCGTTCGGCTGCTGCAAGTGGGTCAATCTTTCACGGTCCATGTTGGTCCTCGGGTCATTGCTTATGCGCCTGCTCGGGGCGCTGGGTGGTTCAGTGCGCGGCCGCACCGGCAGCCGCATCAAATATCTCTTTCTCGGTCAGGCCAGCTGCACCAGCTTGAGGTCGCAGCCATCGAGATCCGGGTTAGCTTGCTGCTGCTCACCGCCCTTTTCCCCAAACCAGGCCAGCCGCTCGTGCAGGGCAACCACTTCGCCGATGACGATAAGCGACGGGCTCACCGCCTGTTTGGCCAGCTCGGCCAAGTCGGCCAGCGTGCCGGTCAGCACCCGCTGGCGGGATGTGGTGCCGCGCTCGATGATGGCGATGGGGGTAGATGTGCTGCGGCCATGCTCCACCAGCTGCTGCTGGATATGCTCGGAGCGCATCAGCCCCATGTAGATGACCAGGGTCTGACTGGTGGCGGCGAGCTGCTGCCAGTCGGGCTCCTTGCCCTCTTTTTGGCAATGGCCAGTGATAAAGACGGCGCTCTGGGCGTAATCACGGTGAGTGAGCGGAATGCCGGCATAGGCGGTGGCACCGGCAGCGGCCGTGATGCCGGGCACCACAGAGAAGGGGATACCTTCGTCGGCCAGCACTTCCAGCTCCTCGCCACCCCGGCCAAACATAAAGGGATCGCCCCCTTTCAGCCGCACTACCCGGTTGCCCGCCTTGGCGTATTCCACCAGCAGGCGATTGGTCTCCTCCTGCGGCACGCTGTGGGCACCCGCCTTCTTGCCGACCGACACCAGAGTGGCATCGCGGCGCACCAGATCGAGGATCTCAGGCGAGACCAGCTGGTCGTAGAGCACCACTTCAGCCTGTTGAATCTGTTGCAGCGCCTTGAGGGTCAAGAGGCCCGGATCGCCGGGGCCTGCGCCGACCAAGACCACCTCGCCCACTTCGCTTTTCGCCTGGTCAAGGCCATCGCTCAGCCACTGCTCAGCCCCTTGCCAATCCTCTTTTTCAATCAGGCTGGCCAGGGTGTTGGAGGCAAAGGCGCGCTCCCAGAAGCGGCGGCGATCGGAAATCGAGGAGAGCACCCGCTTGGCCTTGTCACGGACCCGGCCGGAGAGCTCGGTCAGCCCGCCAAGATGGCGCGGCAGCAGACTCTCCAGCCGCTCGCGCAGCAGGCGCACCAGCACCGGCGCCTTGCCGCCGCTGGAGACCGCCACCATCAGCGGCGAGCGATCGATGATCGAGGGGAAGATAAAGCTGGAGCGTTTGGGGTCATCCACCACGTTGACGAACAGACCCAGCTGGTTGGCACTTTGATAAACGAGGGCGTTGACTTCGAGGTTGTCGGTCGCTGCCACCACCAAAATCTGACCTGCCAGATGGGCCGGGGTGAAGCGCTCCGCCAGATGGGTGAAACGACCGGTGAATTCCGCAAATTCCGGTTCAAGCTCCGGGGAGACCAGGGTCAGCCGGGCACCGGCTGCCAGCAGCAGGCGCGCCTTGCGCAGGGCAACCTCGCCCCCGCCCACCAGCAGTACCGGGCGGCCTTCCAACTTGGCAAACATAGGTAAATAATCCATTTCGGCCCATCCCTCGGAACACGACTAATATGGGGCGACTATAGGCAGGGCAGCTTATCCCTCAAAATAATAAAAAATGCTTTTTAATGCGTTTTGGTAATTAGCAAAGCCGATTCATGACAAAGGCGTACAAAGTCACTTGTGGTACCTGACGCCAGACCATAGGCTAGGGACTGTGTTTCATAAGGAGCTAAATGATGAATGAATCATTGATTGTGCTAGGGATTTTTGTGTTCCTGGTGCTCGCAACCCTGAGCGCGGGCATCAAGATCGTGCCCCAGGGCTACAACTGGACAGTGGAGCGCTTCGGCCGCTACACCCGCACCCTGACCCCGGGTCTCAACCTGCTGATCCCCTACGTGGATAGGGTCGGCCACAAGATCATCATGATGGAGCAGGTGCTGGATATCCCGGCACAAGAGGTGATCTCCCGCGACAACGCCAACGTCACCATCGACGCCATCAGCTTTGTGCAGGTGGTGGATGCCCGCAAAGCGGGTTACGAGGTCAACGATCTCACCAGCGCCATCCGCAATCTCACCATGACCAATATGCGGACCGTGCTGGGTGCCATGGAGCTGGACGAGATGCTCTCCCAGCGCGACACCATCAACGAGAAGCTGCTGCGCACCATGGATGCCGCTACCGCCCCCTGGGGCATCAAGGTGACCCGCATCGAGATTAAAGATGTGCGCCCGCCGCTGGCACTGGTCGAAGCCATGAACGCCCAGATGAAGGCCGAACGCCAGAAACGGGCCGAGGTGCTGGAAGCCGAAGGGGTGCGCCAGTCCAAGATCCTCAAAGCCGAGGGGGAGAAGCAGTCCCAGATCCTCAAGGCGGAAGGTGAGCGTCAGGCCGCCTTCCTCGCCGCCGAAGCGCGGGAGCGGGCAGCCGAGGCGGAAGCCAAGGCGACTCACATGGTTTCCCAGGCGATTGCGGAAGGAGACCTGCAGGCCATCAACTACTTCGTGGCTCAGAAATATACCGAGGCACTGGCCCGCATCGGCGAAGGCCCCAACAGCAAGATCATCATGATGCCGCTGGAGGCGGGCAGCCTGATTGGCTCTGTGGCTGGCATGGCCGAGCTGTTCAACAAAGATGGCAAGGGCAGCAAGTCATGACAGCCCTGTTAGAGGGGCTGACCCACTGGCACTGGTTGGGGCTCGGCTTCATTCTGCTGGCCATCGAGGTGCTCGGCTCGGTGGGCTTTTTGCTCTGGACCGGCATCGCCGCGCTGGAAGTGGGCCTGCTGCTGCTGATCTGGCCCTTTGGCTGGCAGGCGCAGTTGCTGCTGTTTGCGGTGCAATCCCTGCTCACCACCTGGGCCTGGTGGCGCTGGCAGCACCAGCGCGATAACTCGGGTCAGGATGCCGCCAGCACCATCAACGAACGGATGCAGAGCTATATGGGCCGCGAGCTGACCCTGCTGGATGATGTCACCCAAGGCACCAGCCGGGTACATCTGGACGATACGGTCTGGACGGTGCGCTGCGACGAGTCGCTGCCTGCGGGCAGCAAGGTCAGGGTGGTGGGGGCTGACTCCCATATCCTGCTGGTTGAACCCCGCAACTGACGCAACTCTGCCATCGAATCATAAAAAAGCCCGCGATCGCTCGCGGGCTTTTGTCTCTCTGGCAACGACTCAGGTACGCAGCCGATCGAGCTGACTGGCGAGCGCCGTGGCCGCTTGCTCCAGCGCCTCGCTCAGTTGATGGCTGGAGCTGGCCTCCTGCCCAATCACGTTGGCGGTATCACCAATCCGCATCAAATTCTTGTTGATATCGTCACTGACGGCGCTCTGCTGCTCGGCGGCGGTAGCCACCTGACTGATGTGGTCGTGGATCTGCTGGATCTGGGCCACCACCCGATTGAGCGCCTCGAACGCCTGCTCGGTGCCCTGCACCGTGGTGGTGGAACGCTCGATGCCGGTATTCATCAGACGTTGACTGCTGCTCACCTCTGTTTGCAGGCTACCAATCAGCTGGCCGATCTCGTCGGTCGATTCACGGGTCTTGTTGGCCAGCGCCCGTACCTCATCCGCCACCACCGCAAAGCCACGGCCCATATCACCCGCACGTGCCGCTTCGATGGCGGCGTTGAGGGCCAGCAGATTGGTTTGCTCGGCAATGGCGCGGATCACATCGAGGATCCGGCTGATATTGGTGCTGCGCTGGGCCACCAGCGCCACCGCCTTGTCCGCCTCATGCATATCGCCGACCAGAGTATGGATCTCGTTGCGGGCATTGCTGAGGGTCTGTTGTGCGGTATTGATGTGGTGGGTCGCCGCTTCCGACTCCTGCGCCGCCTGCTCGGCATAACCCGCCACGCTGACTGCCGTGGTGCTCATCTGATGCATGGCGCTCACCACGCTCTCCAGCTCCAGATTCTGCTCGTCCAGACTACTGCGCATGGTGTCGGCGGTATGTTTCATCTCCCGCGCCTGCTGGTAGACCTGCTGACCAATCCCCTTGCTCATTTGCACCATGCCCCGCAGCTTGCCGAGGAAGGCATTGAGCTGGGACCCCAGATCGATCAGCTCCTGATGGGTGTCGATCTCCATCTGCTGGGTCAGGTCCCCCTCGTTGCTGGAGAGATGACCCACATGACGGCTGATAAGAGAAAGTGGCGCTGTGATGGTCTGGATAAACCAGACCAGCAGCCCCAGCACCAGCAGGGTAATCCCGCCCATGGCGATGATCTGCTGCCGCTGGGCATCCACCAGCAGGGTGCCCAGTTCATTGCTGATGGCGTGCGCCTTGCTCAGCGCCAGCGCCTTGGGCACCTTGATCATCAACCACCACTGGGTATTGGCTGCCTCAACCCGGATGGGCTGATGAAGAATGAAGTCACTGTCGCTGCTGACCGGCTGACCGTCAGGCAGGGTCAGGCCCACCTCCTTGAGTGGACGGCCCAGCTTGTCGGCATAGCGGTTGCTGCCCACAATCAGCCCCATCTTGCTGACCAAAGTCACATCCGCCTTGTTGTCATAGAGGCTCTTGCCAAGGTTTTCAGCCAGTTGCTGGAAGATGGGCAGGTTCATATCCACCCCGGCCAGCCCGACAAACTTGCCGTCACGCAGCACGGGCACCGTCAGACTGGTCATCAGCATCTTGTTGCCCGGACTGATTTCGTAGAGGTAGGGCTCCATCAGGCAGGGCTGGCGGGTATCGCGACCACAGAGATACCACTCGCTGTTGCGAATGCCGAACTCGTTGAGGGAGGTATCAAACTTGGCCTCGCTGGCAGCGGCATCCACCGCTTGCTGAGCGACGGCCCCTCCCTGATCCTTGGTGAAATAGACCTCCAGACTCCCCTTGCCTGCCACCGAGTGGCTGGCTCCGCCCAGCCAGTTGCCATCCTCGCCATCATAGCCGTCCGGTTCAAACTGGGCGTAGATGGAGCTGATCCCGCTCGCCTGCTGCAGGCTGCTGCCGAGCAGAAACTCCACTTGGGGCCGCGACAAGCGCAGTTCCTGTTTGGCCATCCCGGCTTCAATCTGGGCGGTCACGGTCAGGGGGATCTGATAGGAGTTCTGCATCAGAGAGGCAATCTGGATGGCATAGCGCTCCGCCTGATACTGCAGGCTGCGGGAGACCTCCTCTTCCAGTGCATCGCTGGTCTGGGTCATCACCATGTTGCGAAGGGAGCTGAAAGAGGCCGATTGCAACAGGGTCATGGCCAGCCCGGTCAGCAGAAACAGCCCCATGGTAAGGCACAACAGCTTGAACTTGAGGGAACGTTGCTTCATGCGACAACTCCTTATGGCAGAATAACAACGAATTACTTGAGTATATTCGCCCACTTGCGCTTCACCCGATTTGTTGATGGGTTTGTGGCAGGCTTCTGGTTATAATTTTTGCCTTCCCGAGCGTTGATGGAACAGTCGCAATGAGCAATGCACTGAGCAGTGTCCCGCCGGTAGTCGCAATGGACTACCCCTTTCCGGCCAAACCTCTTCCCCTGAGTGCCGAGCAGAGAATGACCTTGACCACAGAAATCAAGGCGCTGCTCAAGGAGCGCAAGGCGGTACTGGTTGCCCACTACTACACGGATCCCGAGATCCAGGCGCTGGCCGAAGCCACGGGCGGTTTCGTCGGTGACTCGCTGGAGATGGCCCGCTTTGGCCGCGATCACGAGGCGCAGACCCTGATCGTCGCCGGGGTGCGCTTTATGGGGGAAACCTCCAAGATCCTGAGCCCCCACAAGCGGGTGCTGATGCCGACTCTGGAGGCCGAATGCTCCCTCGATCTGGGCTGTCCCATCGAACAGTTCTCCGCCTTCTGCGATGCCAATCCCGACCATACCGTGGTGGTCTATGCCAATACCTCGGCCGCCGTTAAAGCACGGGCTGACTGGGTGGTGACCTCCAGCATCGCACTCGAGATCGTCGAACACCTCGACAGTCTGGGTCACAAGATCATCTGGGGCCCGGATCGCCATCTGGGCGCCTATATCGAGAAGAAGACCGGGGCGCAGATGCTGCGCTGGCAAGGCCACTGCATCGTCCACGACGAGTTCAAGGCCCGCGCCCTGCGCGAGCTGAAAGAGCAGAATCCGGACGCCGCCGTGCTGGTTCATCCGGAATCCCCCGCCTCGGTGATCGAGCTGGCCGATGCGGTGGGATCCACCAGTCAGCTGATCAAGGCGGCCAAAGAGCTGCCCCAACAAAAACTGATTGTGGCGACCGATCGGGGCATCTTCTACAAGATGCAGCAGGCCTGTCCGGAGAAAGAGATGGTGGAAGCCCCGACCGGTGGCGATGGCGCCACCTGCCGCAGCTGCGCCCATTGCCCCTGGATGGCGATGAACGGTCTGGTGGCGATCAAGGGGGCCCTCACCGACGGTGCCGAGCGCCACGAGATCCATGTCGACGAAGCGCTGCGGGTCAAAGCCTTGATCCCCCTCGACCGGATGCTCAATTTCGCCGCCGAACTCAAGCTCAAGACCCAGGGCAACGCCTGATTGCCGCCGTCACGAGATGCAAAGAGGGCTCCCGTGGGAGCCCTCTTTATTTATCTGAGCCTCATCCAACTCAGATGATTACGGTGGAGAGACTGTGCTCTTCATCCGGCGCAACGGTCACCCCCGCCTCACCGGCGATAGCCGCTTCGACGCAGAGCATGGTGCGATAGCCATCGTTGCTCATGTCGGCCATGGCGGTAGCCCCTTCCAGCCAGGGGGTCCAGACCACCACGCTGTCGTGGTTACCGCTCACTACCCGGGTCTCGCGCTCACCATCCTGCACGCTCACCAGCGCCTCTGGCTGCCAGTAGACCCGATCCAGCGGCCCGTTCAGGGTCAATGCACCCTGCTGCTTGGCATCCTGCCCGGTCAGCTTGTCGGCATAGGGCTCACCCAGACCGCTCACGCTCACCGCTTCCGGTGCGCTGATATGCAAATAGGTGTGCAGCGCACCGCTGTAAGTCAGCGGCTGGCTACCGGTGTTGCGAGTGGTCAGCACCAGCGAAAGCTCTTTGCCAACCAGCACGTCCAGTTCCAGCTCGAAGGGGTGATCCCACAGGGCGCGGGTCGCATCGCTGTCGCGCAGGGAGAGATGCACCAGGGTGCCATCAGCGTGATCTGAGACCCCGTCCAGTATCCAGAGGGTGGTGCGGGCAAAACCGTGGGAGGGCTTGCCGCTACCAACGCGGGCGGGCGCCGGGCCAAACCAGGGCCAGCAGATCGGGATACCACCGCGAACAGGCTTGCTGCCATCCAGCACCGCCTTGTCACTCAGCCAGATGGAGGCCGGCTCGCCATGACGCTGATAGCTCAGCACATGGGCGCCAAACAGGCTGATTTCTGCCTTGGCATAGTCGTTGTTGATGGTGAGAACCGGCAGACCGGCCGCATTGTTGGCAAGCTTGCAATTGGCTGTCAGGGGACGAATGGATTGCATGTGGACTCCTGTCATCAGGGGAAACCGAAAAACAAAAAGGCGGCCAATGGCCGCCTTTTTCAAGCTACGCGATTGCGCATCCCAAATTACTTGGAGATGTGAGCGATCAGGTCCAGAACTTTGCTGGAGTAGCCCATTTCGTTGTCGTACCAGGATACAACTTTAACGAATTTGTCGTTCAGCTGGATACCAGCCTTGGCGTCGAATACGGAGGTCTGACGCTCACCCAGGAAGTCGGTAGATACAACTTCGTCTTCGGTGTAGCCCAGAACGCCTTTCATAGCGCCTTCGGAAGCAGCTTTCATCGCTTCGCAGATTTCTGCGTAGGTGGCAGCTTTCTTCAGGTTAACGGTCAGGTCAACAACAGACACGTCCGGAGTCGGAACACGGAAAGCCATACCGGTCAGCAGGCCTTTCAGTTCCGGGATAACTACGCCAACAGCTTTGGCAGCACCGGTAGAGGACGGGATGATGTTCTGAGCCGCACCGCGGCCACCGCGCCAGTCTTTGGCAGACGGACCATCAACGGTCTTCTGGGTAGCAGTGGTAGCGTGAACGGTGGTCATCAGGCCAGACTCGATACCGAAGGTATCGTTCAGAACCTTGGCGATCGGGGCCAGGCAGTTGGTGGTGCAGGAAGCGTTGGAAACGATGTCCTGGCCAGCGTAGGTAGAGTCGTTAACACCCATTACGAACATCGGGGTAGCGTCTTTGGACGGGCCAGTCAGAACAACTTTCTTGGCACCAGCAGCGATGTGCTTACGAGCAGTCTCGTCGGTCAGGAACAGACCGGTAGCTTCAGCAACAACGTCAACACCGATTTCGCCCCACTTCAGGTTGGCCGGGTCACGCTCAGCGGTAACACGTACGGTTTTGCCGTTTACAACCAGGTTGCCGTCTTTAACTTCAACGGTACCGTTGAAACGACCGTGAGTTGAATCGTACTTCAGCATGTAAGCCATGTAGTCAACATCGATCAGGTCGTTGATACCAACAACTTCGATGTCTGCACGCTCGCAAGCCAGACGGAATACGAAACGACCGATACGGCCAAAACCGTTAATACCTACTTTGATAGTCATATTTAGTTACCTAACTGTTCAGTAGTCAAAGAAAATTCCGCTTGTAAATTTACTAGAACTCTCCGGTGAGTCAACCAACATTCTGTCTGAAATTGCGCTATATCATGAAAAACTGTGAAATTAATTTTCTGTTTATGTAACTGATTACCACGTTTTGACGAAAAAAGTGCCAGATCGTGGCATCGCGCAGATATCAACAATAGTGCCTACTCGGTCACACAACCATTCACAGAGATATGTAAAAATGTGCGCGGTTTAGCATGGCCAAAGAGCCACTGTTCAAGTACCACCCCATAAAAATCAAACAAAATAGTATAGATAGAATCCACAGCGGGAATTCTCAAACTATGACCACCCTGATTGAACAGCTGGCTGCCGCAAAAGGTATCGCCAGCGAGTATGTCGATGCCTGGGGCCACCCGGCCCAGGTATCCGAAGAGAGCAAGGCCGCCATGCTGGGCGCCATGGGCTACCGCGTCGATGACGAGGCCGCACTGGTGCAGCAGCTGGAAGAGGAGCATCGCCAGCACTGGCTGCGGGCGCTGGATCCTGTGATGGTGGTTCGCACCGGCGACGCCGTTACCCTTGAGGTTCGCCTCCCCATCGAATTCGTCAACGACGCCCTCACCTGGCAGCTCCAGCAGGAGCAGGGTGCAGTGCTGTCCGGTCAATTCACCCCCATCGAGGGTGAGCTGGTCGGCGTGGCCGAATTTGAAGAGATGGAGTGCCAGGCCTATCGCGTCACTCTGGAAATGGCCCCGGAGCTGGGTTATCACCAGCTGGTGCTGCTGGAAGAGGGCAATGACGAGCCGCTGGCCACCATGCGCCTCATCGTTGCCCCCAAGGCCTGCTACAAGCAGGCGCCAATTGCCGATGGCCGCAAGGTATGGGGCCCGAGCGTGCAGCTCTACTGCCTGCGCAGCCGCCACAACTGGGGTATCGGTGATTTCAGCGATCTGGGCCAGCTGGTCGAGAAAGCGGCCGCCTGGGGTGCCCACTTCGTCGGTCTCAACCCTATCCACGCCCTCTATCCGGCCAATCCGGAGAGCGCCAGTCCCTACAGCCCCTCTTCCCGTCGCTGGCTCAACGTGGCCTATATCAATGTGGAAGCGGTGCCCGAATTCCAGCAGAGCGATCGCCTGAAAGCGGAAGTGGCAAGTCCTGCCTTCCAGCAACATCTGGCCGATCTGCGCGCCAAAGAGAACGTCGATTACACCGGCGTGATCCAGACCAAACTCGGCATGCTGCGTCAGGTGTTCGACGAAGCCAGCCTTGGCGCCGAGCGTCAGGCCGCCTTTGATGCCTTCGTGGCCGCCGGTGGCGACAGCCTGCAACAGCAGGCAGCATTTGATGCCCTGCAGGCCCACTTCTATGCCAAAGGCGAAAATGCCTGGGGCTGGCCGGTATGGCCGCAGGAGCTGCGCGATTACCACAACCCTGCCGTTGCCGCCTGGATGGCCGAGCACCCGCAAGATGTCAATTTCTACCTCTATCTGCAGTTCCTGGCCGACGAGCAGCTGGCGCAAGCCGATGCCCGTGCCAAGGCTGCCGGCATGGTGATGGGGATCTACCGGGATCTGGCAGTGGGCGTCTCCGAAGGCTCCACCGAGATCTGGGCCAACCAGGATCTCTACTGCCCGAAAGCCTCGGTCGGTGCGCCGCCCGATATCCTTGGCCCGCTCGGTCAGAACTGGGGCCTGCCCCCGATGAACCCGAACAAGCTGTTTGAAGCGGCCTACCAGCCGATGGTGGACTTGTTCCGTGCCAACATGCGCTCCTGCGGCGCACTGCGCATCGACCACGTGATGGCCTTGCTGCGCCTGTGGTGGGTACCGCCCGGAGCGTCCGCCGCCAAGGGCGCCTACATCTACTATCCGGTCAACGATCTGCTGGGCATTCTGGCCCTCGAATCCCACCGCAATCAGTGCCTGCTGATCGGCGAGGATCTGGGCACCGTGCCGGAGGGGATCGACGTGACCCTGAAAGAGAACGGCGTCCACTCCTACAAGGTGTTCTTCTTCGAGCGCTCCAAGGAAGATGGCGGCTTTATCTCCCCGGCGCACTACACAGAGCAGGCGATGTCGGCCCTGACCACCCACGACATGCCGACCCTCAAGGGCTTCTGGCATTGCGACGATTTGGCGCTCGGCCGTCAACTGGGTCTGTATCCGGATGAAGATGTATTGAAGACTCTGTATGCTGATCGTCACCAGGCCAAACAGCGGATCCTCGACAGCTTGCATGCCCATAAGGTCATCTCTGACAACATCAGTCATGACGTGAACTGGGTCGGCATGAACACCGAACTCAACCACGGTCTGCAGATCCACATGTCCCGCGGCAGCTGCGCCCTGTTCAGTACCCAGCTGGAAGACTGGCTGGAGATGGACAAGCCGGTCAACGTACCGGGCACCAGTTACGAATACCCCAACTGGCGCCGCAAGCTTTCCGCTGATCTGGAAGATATTTTTGCCAATGAGGCACTCAAGGCACTGGCTGGCAAGATGAGCCAAGCCCGTGATGAGGCCAGTCGTTGAGACGCTGTCTCCCACAGCGCTCTCACCTAAATCCACTCCGGCTTCGGCCGGAGTGGATGCTCTGTCATGAAAGGAAATCTCGATGCTCGTTGAACGTTTGGTTGCTGCCCGCTGTTCCGATCCCTTCTCTCACTTAGGCCTGCAGGCCAATCCGGATGGGCCCGGCCTCAAACTGACCGCCTGGTTGCCTGATGCCCTCGAAGTTCGCGTCAAGGATCTCAAGTCGGGCAAAGTCGTTGCCACCCTGGCGCCCACCGATGAATCGGGTCTTTTTGAAACTGTTTTCACCCGCCGCAAAAACTCCTTCCCCTATCAGCTGATCGCCAGCTACCAAGATGCCACCACCGAGGTCATCGACCCCTATCAGTTTCAGGATGCCGCCTGGGCAGGCCTGGCCGAACTGACCGCCCAGCCGGAAAACCTCTATCACACCCTTGGCGCCCAGCTGCGCACCGTGGAGCATCTTGGCCAGCAGGTGGAGGGGGTGCGTTTTGCGGTCTATGCGCCGAGCGCCACCGCCGTGAGCCTCATCGGCGATTTCAACTTCTGGGATGGCCGCCGCCACCCGATGCAGCGCAGCCTCTGCGGTCACTGGGTGCTGTTTGTGCCGGGCCTCAAGGCCGGTGATCGCTACAAGTTCGAGCTCAAGGACCCCATGGGCAACCGGCTGCCCCACAAGAGCGACCCGGTCGGTTTCTACTGCGAGCAGTATCCGTCGTTCGCCTCCGTGGTCTATGACCACGCTCGGTACCAGTGGCAGGATGCCGAGTGGATTGCCAGCCAGCACAACGACAAACGCGAGCAGCCGCTCTCCATCTATGAGCTGCATGTCGGCTCCTGGAAGCGCCACCCCAATGGCGACAGCCTGAGCTGGCGCGAGCTGGCAGTGGAGCTGGTCGCCTACGTCAAGGAGATGGAGTACACCCACATCGAGCTGCTGCCGGTCTCCGAGCACCCCTTCAGCGGCTCCTGGGGCTACCAGCCGGTGGGCATGTTCTCCCCCACCAGCCGCTACGGCACCGCCGATGATTTCAAATACTTCGTCGACCAGTGCCACCAGGCCGGGATCGGCATCATTCTGGACTGGGTGCCCGCCCACTTCCCGTCCGATGCCCACGGCCTGGCCCGTTTCGATGGCACCCCGCTCTACGAATATGAAGATCCGCGCCGTGGCTGGCACCCGGACTGGAACTCCTACATCTACGACTTCGGCCGCGACACAGTGCGCCAGTTCCTGGTAGCGAGCGCCCTGTTCTGGCTCGACAAGTTCCACATCGACGGACTGCGAGTGGATGCGGTCGCCTCCATGCTCTATCTGGACTACTCCCGCAACGCCGGTGAGTGGGTACCGAACGTCGATGGCGGCAACCACAACTACGAGGCGATCAGCCTGCTCAAGTGGACCAACGAGGAGGTCTACGGCAAGTACCCCCACGCCATGACCATAGCCGAAGAGTCCACCGCCTTTGCCGGTGTCTCCCGCCCCACCTTCCTCGGCGGCCTCGGCTTTGGCTTCAAGTGGAATATGGGCTGGATGCACGACACCCTCACCTATATGCAGAAAGAGCCGATCCACCGTCGCTACCACCACAACGACATGACCTTCTCCATGGTTTACCACTATGACGAGAACTTCATCCTGTCGCTCTCCCACGACGAGGTGGTGCACGGCAAGCACTCCATGCTCTACAAGATGCCGGGCGACGAGTGGCAGCAAGCCGCCAACCTGCGCGCCTACATGGGCTTCATGTACGCCCACCCGGGCAAGAAGCTCAACTTCATGGGCACCGAAATCGCCCAGAGCAACGAGTGGAACCACGATGCCCAGCTGCCATGGCATCTGCTGCAATATCCCAAGCATGCCGGTCAGCAGCGGCTGATCCACGATCTCAACCACCTCTACCGTCATGAGCCTGCCTTGTATCAGGCAGATTATGAGCAGACCGGCTTCCGCTGGCTGGATCACAACGATGCCGACAACAGCATCTTTGCCTGGCTGCGGGCGGACAAAGAGGGCAAGCAGGCTATTGTGGTGGCTTGCAACTTCACCCCGGTGCCCCGTCTCGAATATCGGATCGGCGTCCCTGCGGCGGGCCACTATCGGGTGGTGCTCAACACCGACAGCGAGTATTACTGGGGCAGTAACTATGATGTAGGTCTGGTGTTCGCTGCCGAGCCTACCCCCTGGCAGGGGATGGCACACAGCATAGTGCTGGATCTGCCGCCGCTGGCGACCTTGTTTATCAAACAGGAGTCTTGATGCTTGTAATGGAAAAAGGGGTGGGCCACCCGCTGGGGGCCCGCCTTGACGAGAACGGTTGCCACTTCTGCGTCTGGGCCCCCCAGTCGGACAAGGTGGAGATCTGCCTGTACGACGAGCAGGAGCAGGAGCTGATGCGGCTGGAGTTGCCGGGCCGCCGTGGCCAGTATCGCTTTGGCTACGTGCGCGGCGTAAAGGCCGGTCAGCGCTACGGCTATCGGGTCTATGGTACCCCGCAGGAGGGGATGCTGTTCGATCCGCAAAAACTGCTGATTGACCCCTACGCCAAGGCGCTCAGTCGTCCCACCTACTGGGATGAAGCCCTCTATCAGGGGGACAGTGCCGGGATGATTGCCAAGTCGGTGGTAGTGGATGACAGTTTTGACTGGCAAGGGGTTGGCAAACCCGGGATCAGCCCGGCCCGCACCATTATCTACGAGACCCACGTCAAGGGCTTTACCAAGCAGCACCCGGGGATCCCCAAAGCGCTGCAGGGCACCTACCTTGGCATCTGTCACCCGCTGGTTATCGAGCATATGAAGAGCCTCGGCATCACCTCGGTGCAGCTGATGCCGGTGGCCGCCTTCATGTCGGAACCGCGACTTGAGCAGCTGGGGCTGACCAACTACTGGGGCTACAACCCCATCGCCTTCTTCGCCCCGGAGCCGCGTTACAGCACCCGAGCAGACGAGGCGGTGACCGAGTTCAAGACCATGGTGCGCGAGCTGCACCGGGCCGGGCTCGAGGTGATCCTGGATGTGGTCTACAACCACACTGCCGCCTCTGGCTTCGACGGTCCCACCCTCTCGTTCAAGGGCTTTGACAACGCCGGTTACTACGCCTTCGAAGCGGGCCCCCACGGCCCGGACTACACCCGTCACGCTAACGTGACCGGCTGTGGCAACAGCGTCAATCTGGATCACCCCAACACCCTGCGACTGGTGCTCGATGCCCTGCGCTACTGGGTCACCGAGATGCAGGTGGATGGCTTCCGTTTCGATCTGGCGGTGACGCTGGCGCGGGAAGCGGGGGAGTTCGAGCCAATGGGCGCCTTCTTCAAAGCCGTGATGGCCGACCCTGTGCTGTCACAGGTCAAGCTCATCGCCGAACCCTGGGATATCGGTCCCTTCGGCTACCGGCTGGGTCAATTCCCGAGCCAGTGGCAGGAGATCAATGACCGCTACCGCGACACGGTGCGCGCCTTCTGGCGCGGTGATGCGGGCAAGATGGGGGACTTTGCCACCCGTTTGGTAGGCTCGCGGGATATCTTCCCGAAGAACTGGCGCTCGCCTCACACCAGCGTCAACTACCTCTGCTATCACGACGGTTTCACCCTGGAGGATCTGGTCTCCTACAACCAGCGCCACAATCAGGCCAACGGTGAAGACAATCGGGACGGCCACGGCAACAACCTCTCCTATAACCACGGGGTTGAGGGGCCGACCCTGGATCCGCGAGTCAACAGCCTGCGCCAGCAGCAGAAACGCAATCTGATTGCCACCCTGCTGCTCTCCCAAGGCACTCCCCACTTCCTCGCCGGCGACGAGATGGGCCGCAGTCAGCTTGGCAACAACAACGCCTACTGTCAGGACAACCAGATCAGCTGGGTCAACTGGCAGTGGCGACCGGAGGATGAGCGGCTGTTCGCCTTCACCCAGCAGATGATGGCGCTGCGGGCGGAGTCCTGCGTCTTCTCCAACCTGCAACTGAGCGACGACAGCTGGAATGGCACCCCGTCCAGCTGCCATCAGGTCAACTGGTATCACCCGGACGGCCACCAGCTCACCGATCAGGATTGGCACGCCCCCATGGGGCAGGCATTCGCCATGGATATCGGCATGATCAACTGTGTTGGCGAGCGCTGGTACGTGCTGTTCAACGCCAGCGACTACGATATCCAGTTCCGCCTGCCGCCTCCGGGGGAAGGGCTGGAGTGGATCCAGACCATCGACACCGCCACCAACGATGGGCTGCCCTTCCTGCCCGATGACATCAAACGGCAGGTGGCAGTCGGCCGGGCCCACTCCCTCAAACTGCTGGAGCGGGTGGCGCTGGCCAGCACGGCGGAGGATGCCCAACCACCGCAGCAGGAAATTCTCCCTGCATCCGGTGAGGAGATGGTTGCCACCTCGATCACAGATACAGGCAAACCATAACAGGCATGCTGGAGTCAGCTTTACGGAGCCGCTATGCTGGGCTCCGGTATGGATGGCAAGGAGTCGGTATGAGCAGTAACAATCCGGAACAGTGGCGCAGCAAACTGACCGCCGAGCAGTTTCACGTCTGCTGGGAGAAGGGCACCGAGCGCCCCTACAGCGGCGCCCTGCTCCACAATCGCAAGAGCGGCGACTACATCTGTGTCTGCTGCAAGAGCGTGCTGTTTCACTCAGGAGCCAAGTTTGATTCCGGCTGCGGCTGGCCCTCGTTCGACAAGGCCATCGAGGGGACGGTGGAGTACACCGAAGACAACAGCCACGGCATGAAGCGAGTGGAGATCACCTGCCGCCAGTGCGGCTCTCACCTCGGTCACGTCTTCCCCGACGGACCGACCGAGACCGGCCAGCGCTACTGCGTCAACAGCCTGAGTCTGGATTTCGATCCCGACGCTTAAGCGGCTGACCCATTGCAATAAAAACGGCGCCTCCGTTATGGAGGCGCCGTTTTTTTATCGGGATTTCACCGCATTCACGCCAGCAGGATGGCGGCCATCACCAGCAGGGCCGCAATGGCCGGTATCGGCAGCTTCACCACCCGCAGCAGATAAAAGCCGATGGCCGCCAGCGCCAGATCGGTCGGCGCCAGCACCGCGCTCTGCCACACCGGCTGATAGAGGGCCGCCAACAACAAGCCCACCACGGCGGCGTTGATTCCGGTGACGGCCCCCGCCAGACGGGGCTGGGCCAGCCACTGTTGCCAGCAGGGGCCCACCGCCCAAAGCAGCAGAAAGCCGGGTGCAAAGAGCGCCAGGGTCGCCAACAGGGCCCCGATCATCGGCATCTCGGGCTGCAGCTGGGCGCCAAGATAGGTGGCAAGGGTAAACATGGGGCCCGGCACCAACTGGGCCAGGCTGTAACCGGTCAGAAACTGCTGCTCGTTGAGAGTGTGTCCCACGCTCTCTTGCAGCAGCGGCAGCACCACATGGCCACCGCCAAACACCAGACTACCGGCGCGATAGAAGTCGGCAACCAGCTGGCCAAGCGGGCTAGCGAGCAGCGGCAGGCCGATAAAAAAGATGCCAAACAGCAGCAGGGTCGGCCAATGAGGCTGACTGGCAGCGGCAGCAGGCAGCTCGGCGGTGGCAGGGCGACTACCCGCCCCGCGCTGGCTGCGGGCGCAGATCAGCGCCGCTCCCGCCAGCATCAACAGTTGAGTCAGCAGACTGGGCTGCCACCAGAGTGCAGCAGCGGTCACCACCATAATCCCTTGGGTCATTCCCGTGGCACAGAACTGACGACTCATGGTGAGCACCGCATCGGCCACCACGATAAGCGCCAGCAGTTTAAGGCCATGCAGCGCCGCATCGAGCCACAAATTGCTGCCCAGCTGACCGATACCGATCGCGGCCGCCAGTAGCAGCAGAAATGAGGGCAGCGTGAAGCCAACAAAAGCAGAGAGCGCCCCGCCCAGACCGGCGCGATGACGACCGATGGCGAAACCAAGCTGGCTGGAGGCGGGTCCCGGCAGCAGCTGGCACAGCGCCAGCAAGCGGGCAAATTCGGCCTGTGTCAGCCAGCCGAGCCGCTGGACGAAGGTGCGCTGGAAATAACCGATATGAGCGGCCGGACCACCAAAACTGATGCATCCCAGCCATAAAAACTGAATAAATACCTGCCCCACGATCTTCCCCCTCATCCCTCTTCTCCCGATGGAGAGGAGATATTATGACAGCGCGATGATCGTTTTATGACAATCAGACTGATTAGGCCGACACCATGGGCACATCACCCGGCAGATAGCAGCGTCCCGCCAACCAGCAAGCGATGGACTGACGGCTGGCGTCGAAATGGGGCTCGGGCAACTCGCGCGGATCGCACCAGACCCAGCCTTCGCACTTCTCCGGCTCCAGCAGTTGCGGTTCGCCATCGGCCCGGGCATGCAGCGTCACCGAGATATAGTGCAGCCCGCTCTCGCGCCATGTCTCCAGATTGTTGGTCACAGCCACCACCTCGGGCCCCTGGATCTCCAGTCCCGTCTCCTCGGCCACCTCGCGGATCGCCGCCGACTCGAAGCTCTCCCCCAACTCCAGATGACCACCCGGGATCGACCAGTAGGGGGCATGGCTCCCTTTGCGTTTGCCAAGCAGCACCTGGCCTTGGGCGTTGGTCAGGATGACGCCGACCCCGACGCGGGGATAGAGAGTGGACATGAAAACGCTCCTTCAATCAGGCAGTAAAACGGCCCCACCTTAGGCCCAAGGAGGGCACAGGGCAAGCCCCGGCTGCACGGCACCTGCACCTGTCGGTGGCCCCCCCCTTGCCCCTTAACCGGTTATCACTGATGCTGGGGAGTGAAGCCCGGATGGAGAGGTCATCCCAATCCTCTCAGTCCCCCATTACCCCGAGGAGTCCGCCATGAAAAAATTGCTCCCCCTGTGCGCCCTGCTGCTCACGGCTTGCCAAACCACGCCGCCCCCCAACTCGCTCGCCATCGATGATGCTGACGCCTGGCAGGCCATTTGCAAAGATGGCACCCGGGTTCGCGCCGTGGTAGCAGAGGGGATCTGTGGGGATCATCGCGGGGTAGCCATGTGGACGAATAAGCCAAGAGCTGAACGGATGGCAGAAGAAGCCGCCAAATAGTGTGATCCAGGCACCATAAAATGACACTGCCGGCCAATTGGCCGGATTTTTTCGCGATCTCGCCAGCACTTTGCCACCTTGTTCATGGTGCGCTCAGTTTTCTGTTCCCATACTGGCCCTACAGTTCCAAAAGAGGAGAGACAAGATGCAAACATCCATCGTCGGGCTCTCCATTCTGTGGGGGCTAGCCAGTTTTGGTGTTCAGGGGGATTTCATCGAGAGCCGTGATTCCGTTGCGCCATCCTGGCAAGCCGAGTCCAGAGTGGAGATGGAAGGTTATCTGATTGAATCGCTTGGCGAAGATCGCTGGCTGTTCGACAACGGCAGCGAGAGTCTGCTGGTCTCCCTGCCCGAGGGGCAGTGGGTGCCGACCGGCGAGCGGCTGCGGGTCAGCGGCGAACCGCAGCAGGAGCAGAACGGCTGGCTGCTGCAGGTGGAAGACATCAGCCAGGTCAGCGTCTGACAGCGGCAGTAGCCCCGTCACCGCGACAGCTAATCCAGACCCGATAACCACTACCGAATAACCAAGAGCGAATAGCAAAAGAGGAGGCCACTGGCCTCCTCTTTCTGTTTCTATAAGCGGTTTGCGCGGGCTCAACCCAGATGGTTGAGCGGCAGCGCCGTCTTGTGCTTGATGCGGCGCAGCACGAAGCTGGAGCGCACCCCGGTCACCCCCGGAATATGGGTCAGCTTGTCCAGCAGGAAGTGCTGGTAGTGCTCCATGTCGCGCACCACCACCTTGAGTTGGTAGTCGGCATCATTGCCGGTGATGAGGTCACACTCCAGCACTTCGGGCAGTTCGCTGATGGCGCGATCGAAGTTTTCGAACCGCTCGGGCGTGTGTCTGTCCATGGAAATGTGAATGTAGGCGGTGAGGGTGAGGCCAAGCTGGCGGGCGTTGAGCAGAGTAACGTGGGTATCGATGAGGCCGGCATCCTCCAGCGCCTTGACCCGGCGGGAGCAGGGGGACGGCGAGAGCCCGACCAGCTCGGCCAGTTCCAGATTGCTGATGCGGCCATTCTCCTGCATCAGCTCGAGAATATGTCTGTCTATGCGATCAAGTTTCAGCATTTACCCTTCCTCGTTGCAATGACTAATCCACTTTTCCTAGATTAAGGGTGAACTATTGCAAAAACAACCGAAATAAGTGGTTACTTTGCAACCACTCACCGGCACGGGAGGGATACTATGGTTACATCTTCCGGTGGCAAAGCAGATACCTGACCGGGTCTCTGCGGTGAAGGACCTTACCGGGTCAAGAGCCCCATCAGCCGTCTTACCTTATCGGGAAACGACGGGCTGGAACGAGAGAACCCCCTCCCCGAAGGCAACAAAGCAGGCATCCCGGCGCCTGCTTTGTTGTTTTTGGGCGTTTGACGAAATCAGAGCGCGGGCGGCGTGATGCGATAGAGGCAGCGATGCGCCCCCTCCAGCAGATATTGCTCCCGCTCCACCGTCGCTGGCGCCAGCAGCTGGCGAAACAGCGCCAGTTCGCTGCGACAGAAACCGCGGCAGGTGCGCGCCGCCGCACAGATGGGACAGTGGCTCTCCCACAGCAGCCAGCTGCCATCCTCTTCGCGGCGGATCTCCGCCATGTAGCCCTCGCGAGTACGCAGCTCCCTGAGCGCCGCCAGCCGGCCAGAGAGACCATGGGACCCCAGCGCCTCCTGATAGCGAGCAAGCATCTGCTGCTCCCGCTGCTGGATCAGCCGCTCCATCCCCTCCTCGCCAAACAGCTCGCGCACGTTGTCGATCAGCTGCACGGTCAGGTCGCTATGGCTATCGGGGAAGCGCTGCCAGGCCTGCTCGGTGAGCTGCCACAGCCGCACAGGACGACCGCGCCCGCGCGCCTCGTCGCTGAATGTGACCCACCCCTCCTGCTCGAGCGTGAGCAGGTGCTGGCGGGCGCCCATGGAGGTCATCTGCAACTGCTCCCCCAGCACGGCGGCGCTCTGCGGGCCATGGCTCTTGAGCAGAAACAGGATCTTGTCGGTGCTTGCGTTCATGATCTCATTATGGGGAGCGCCCTTTATTAAATCAATAATTCACTTTACTTAATCCCGTCTATGAATCAGCATAAATAAACAAATAACTTTATTTAATGGGTGCGACATGGAGAAACACGGGCACAAAAATCCCCTCTGGGTGCTGGTCATGACGGTCACGCTGGCAGTTGCAGGCTTCAGTCTCCCCTCCCCGGTGTTGGCACCCTTGCTGCTGGATCCAGCGCAGGGGATGCTGACGCCGGAAGCCTCCGACTGGAGCCGCAAGGTGTGGCTGGGGGTCATCATGGGGCTCTATCCCCTGTTCCAGCTGGTGGGCAGCCCCTGGCTCGGTCGCCTCTCCGACCGCTATGGCCGCAAGCCACTGCTGTTACTCTCGCTGGCGGGGGTGCTGGCAGGCTATGCCCTGATGGCACTCGGTATCGCCTGGCGCTCCCTCCCCCTGTTGCTACTCAGCCGGATTGTGGAGGGGCTGTGCAACGGCAACATCGCCATCGTGCAAGCGATGGCGGCGGATCTCGCTGGCAAGGAGCACAAGGCCCGCAGCTTCGCCTGGATCAACATCGGCATGAATCTGGGCTGGGTCGTGGGGCCGGTAATCGGGGGCTACGCCGCGGTGATCTCGGGGGATTACAGTCTGGCCGCCTGGCTGGCGGTAGGAATGACCCTGCTCAACCTGCTGCTGGTCTACTGGCTGATCCCCTATCGTCCGCCGGTGGCGGCCGCCCGGGAGGCTGCGACCCTCTCCAGCCGCCAGTTGCTGCTGCAACCGGCCCTGCTGCCCTACTTCGTACTTACCCTGATCAGCTATGGCGCCGTGCAGCTCTATTTCACCTACTTCAATATCTGGCTGGTGGAGCGGCTGGCCTGGGATCCGGCCCAGCTGGCGCAGGCGGCGGTGCTGGTGAGCCTGCCCATGATGGCGGGCTCCTGGCTCGGCTCTCGCATCGCCCGCCACTGGCGCGGCAGCTCCCTCGGGATTGTCGGCCATCTGGTGATGGCGAGCGGCATGCTGCTCTTTATCCTGCCCGTGCACTGGTGGGGGCTGGCGCTTACCTTCGTTCCCGCTGGCATCGGCATGAGTCTGGGGGAGCTGGCCACTTCGGTGGCGATCTCCAACCGCAGTCACCCGGAGCAACAGGGGCAGGCGATGGGGCTCTACCGCGCCCTCGCCGTAGGCAGCGAGATCCTGGCGGTGCTGCTCGGCAGTCTGGTGCTGCTGGCCGGTACCGAGTGGCCCTTCTATCTCGCCACCCTCTGCTCCCTTGCCAGTGCCGCCGGTTTCTATCTGCTGCGTCGCCGTGCCGACCGTCGTCAACAGCTGGCCAGCTGCACCTGAGCCACGAAGGGATCACAGTTCGGCGCTTCGGCCGCGGGCAAGACTTGCATCGGGGCGCCGGGTCTGGGACGGTAAAGCTCTTTGCGGATTTGTTCGATGCTGGAGGAGCTATGAGTGAGTACAAGGCCATCGCGCTCGATATGGATGGCACCCTGCTGACCCGGGATCACAAGATCTCGTCGGCCACCCGGGCAGCCCTGGCGCAAGCCCGCGCCCACGGTATCAAGGTGCTGCTGGTCACGGGACGCCACTACATGACGGCGCGTCCCTTCCACCACGAGCTGGCCCTCGATACCCCCCTCATCTGCAGCAATGGCGCCTATCTCTATGATCCGGTGCAAAACCGGATCCTCAGCGGCGACCCGCTGGCGGTCGCCCCGCTTACCGAGCTGCTGGCCGCGGTCGAGGCACAGCAGATGGGCGCCCTGTTCCACCTGAGCGAGGGGATCGGCTACATCGGCTGCGAAGAGCATGTCACCCGCATCCGCCATTGGTCGGCCAATCAGCCAGACCACCTCAAGATCGCCCTCCACCCGGTCGAGGAGCTGGCAGGCTGGCTCGACAACCCGGTCTGGAAACTGGAGCTGTTCAATCAGGATCCGGCACGCCTGCACACCTTTATGGGCGAGGTGGTCGAGCAGATGCCCTTTACCCGCGACTGGGCGGCCCCCTATGCGGTGGAGCTGGTACAGCCCGGTTGCAGCAAGGGCAACCGGCTTGCCCAGTGGGCAGCCAGCGAAGGGATTGCGATGGAGCAGGTGGTGGCGTTTGGGGATAACAACAACGACATCAGCATGTTCGAGCAAGTTGGGCTGGCGGTGGCCATGGGCAATGCGGCCCCGCAGATCCAGAGCCATGCCCATCGGGTCACGGCCGACCACAACGAAGATGGTATCGCACTGGCACTGCAGCGCTGGGTACTGCCCTGATCTGACAAGATGCAACATGGCCAGCACGCGGGCTGGCCATGAAGAGAGGGATTAACCGCCGAAGGAGAACTGGATCACCCGATCCGGATAACGCAGACGGTTGTACTCCCGGCGCAGGGATTCGTAGTGGCGAATGGCTCGATCGCGCTTGGCACGGTAGTAGTCGCGCTGTTCCGTGTTGGTTTCGTTGCGGATGCTGCGTTCAAGCGTATCGATATCCCGCTCGGTACGCTCCAGCTCGTCGCTGATCTCCCGCAGGCGGGCAGCCAGTTTGTACTCTTCGTAGCCACGCTGATACTGTTTGAGGAAGCTGGCGTCATTGGGGCATACCCCCAGATAAGCCTGCCCCTCCTTGCCCTTGCTGTAAGCCAGCTCGGGAATGCAGTAGAGCTCCAGCCCCTTGTCGTAGCCCCGTTTCCACTCGGCTTCATCCACTTTGAGGCCATACTCGCTGCAAGACGAAACGTAATCGCGGGTCGCCTGACGGGTTTTGCCTTCCGATCCATCCTGATAACCCAGGTTGTACCAACTCATGGTACGGCACTCATCTTCTGACAGGGCACTGCATCCCGCCAGCAATACCGGCAGGGTCAGCAACAGGATTTTGGGGGACATGAACAGACTCCGGAAAAGATAGTGAGCGGCATTCTAGAGAGGATAAAAGGCCTTAACAAGGGATGCGCCCCCGTGCAGTCTGGTGCGGTTTATTTGATGTTTTTGTCACTATTCAACGCCGTGCCGGACGGGGTGGCCAACCCGCTTTCCTTGTTATCAGGCGCAAGGTAAACTGCGCCATCTTTTAACTGGCGCGCAACAAAAACAATGAAAGTCCTGACCGTCGATTACCGCTCACCCGATGCGGCCCAACGCTTCACCGAATCCCTGCGAACCACTGGCTTTGGCGTGCTGACCAACCACCCCATTCCGAAAGAGCTGGTGCAGTCCATCTACGACAACTGGTATCGCTTCTTCATGAGCGAGCAGAAGCAGGATTTCCTGTTCAACCGCGAGACCCAGGATGGCTACTTCCCGCCGTCGGTCTCCGAGGTGGCCAAGGGCCATAGCCAGAAAGACATCAAGGAGTACTTCCACATCTACCCCTGGGGCCAGATGCCGGAAGAACTGAAGGAGCAGGCGATGGAGTACTACCGCCTCGCCAACGGTCTGGCCGCCGAGCTGCTGGGCTGGGTCGAGCAGTACACCCCGGCCGATATCGCCGCTCACTACAGCTGCCCCCTCTCCTCGATGATCGAAGAGAGCCAGAAGACCCTGCTGCGGGTGCTGCACTATCCGCCGTTCGATGGCACCGAGGAACCGGGCGCCATCCGCGCCGCCGCCCACGAGGATATCAACCTGCTCACCATTCTGCCCGCCGCCAACGAGCCGGGGCTGCAGGTGAAGGGTTCCGACGGCGAGTGGATGGACGTGCCGTGCGACTTTGGCACCCTCATCATCAATATCGGCGACATGCTGCAGGAGGCCTCTCGCGGCTACTATCCCTCCACTACTCACAGGGTCATCAACCCGACCGGTGGCAGCGCCGCCAAGTCGCGTATCTCCCTGCCCCTGTTCCTCCACCCGCGCCCGGATGTGGTGCTCTCCGAGCGTCATACCGCCCACAGCTACCTGATGGAGCGGCTGCGGGAGCTCGGGGTGCTCTAGTCCACCGACGAGCAGTTGTCAGAGACCAAACCGGAGCAATCTTGCTCCGGTTTTTTATTTGGTGGCAGGATTGGGCTAAAAACAGAATTAAATTAGCCAATCATGCCAATAAATCGTATTTACACCTGATAACCGTCGTAGTGATTGCGCCGTGACCTCCGTAACATGAGCGCCATTCTGCCCTGCCAAGGGGCGCTCGATTGGAGTTCTTATGAAGCAGTCCCAATGGTCATCCCGACTCGGCTACATCCTCGCCGCAGCGGGTTCCGCGGTCGGTATCGGCGCAATCTGGAAATTCCCCTATGTCACCGCCGTCAACGGCGGCGGCGCCTTCCTGCTGGTCTTTCTGCTGTTCAGCTTCACCCTGGGGGTGGCGGTACTGATGGGGGAAACCCTGCTCGGCAGCATGAGTCGCCGCGGGGTAGTCGGAGCCTTCTCCGATCTGCTCGGCAAACAGTGGCGCTGGGTTGGGGTAATGGGAGTGATCTCTACCCTGCTCATCTACTGCTTCTACAGCGTGGTGGGCGGCTGGACCCTGGGTTATACCGGCATGGCCATCTCAAGTCAGCTCAACCATGGCGATGCGGCGGCCCTCACCGCCCGCTTCAATGATTATGTCAGCGGCGACGTCTGGCCCATACTCACCCATCTGCTGTTTGCCGCCCTCACCTGGATGGTGGTGCAAGGCGGCATTCAGAAAGGGGTGGAGCGCACCCTGCGCTGGATGATGCCAGCCCTGTTCCTGATGATCCTGATGCTGGTCGCCTTTGGCCTCACCCTGCCCAATGCGATGGCGGGGGTGCGTCACTTCCTGATGCCCGACTTCAGTAAGCTGGGGATGTCCGGCGTGCTCGATGCCATGGGGCTGGCCTTCTTCTCCCTCTCCATCGGTCTTGGCATTCACACCACCTACGGCGCCTATCTGCCGACCAGCGAAGGGGTTGGTCGCTCCAGCCTCTGGGTGGTACTGCTGGCCAGCATGGTGGCGGTACTGGCGGGGCTGATGATTTTCCCGGTGCTGGCTTCGACCGGTATCGACCCGGCCTCCGGCCCCGGTCTCACCTTTATGACCATGCCGGCGGTATTTCAGCTGCTGCCCTTCGGTCAGGTGCTTGAGGTGATCTTCTTCGCCCTGCTGGTCTTTGCGGCGCTCTCCTCGGCCATCTCCCTGCTGGAGCATTTGCAGTGCTTCCTGTGCGAGACCTGGGGCTGGTCACGCCGCACGGCCTGCAGCGCCATCACTGGATTCGTCATGGTTAGCGGTATTCCGGTCAGCCTGTCGTTTGGCCCGCTGCAACACGCCACCCTGTTTGGCAAAACCATTTTCGAGTTGCTGGACTTTGTCACCTCCAACCTGATGATGCCGCTGTTCGGCCTGATGCTGACGCTGCTGCTGGGCTGGAAGCTGGGACGCAAGGCGCTGCCGCAGGGGATTGCCAGCCACTGGCATCACCTGCTGATGAACTGCTGGCGCTGGATTGCCCCCTTGCTGATCGGCGGGATCTTGATTCGCGGTCTGGTGTGACGGTTACTCTTCGCGGGTGGGCTCATCGGCCCGCCCCTGGGCGGCTCTGACGGCATCCAGGGCATGCTGCCAGCGGGTGATCTCGGCATCATCCGTTCCCTTGGAGAAGACGATATAGAGACCGGCCTGATGGAGCAGCACGCCACTGCTGACGATGCTGCGCCGGGATAACCCCATCTTGTCGAGGGTGGCCTCCATCACCAGCTCCGCCATCGGCAAGGCATCGATCTTGCCCAGCATCAGCCGCTCTATCGCCTCCCCGACCGTCTTGTAGCGCACCAGATTGGTGTAGCCCTCATGGGTCAGTCGCACGTCATCGGCATTGCCCAGCACTACCCCCACTCTGGGCAGCTCCCGCAGCTGCGCCAGCGAGGTCAGCGGGTGGCGACTATCCGGAGCCTGATAGATAAAGACTCGATTGATAAAGAGCGGGCCAACCCATTTGAAATGGGACTCCCGCTCCGGGAGCCGCTGTACCACGAACAATCCATAGCCGGGCTCGACCCGTGCCAGCGCCAGCGCCCGCTTGAGCGGGTAAATCCGCACCGGATAGCGGGTGCCAAGCTCCTCCTGCACCTCATCAATCAAACGAATGGCGAAACCATCGAGCTTGCCATCGCGGTATTCGGTAAAGGGGGGTAAGTCGTGACTCAGCAGGGTTAATCCGGACTGCGCCGACACACTCAGGCTGATCAGTAACCAGGGCAGCACCATCCATCTCATACGACATCCTGTCTCATCGTTGTTCCCGTCAGCGCCATGTAGCAGTCACTAGTTCCAGAAGAAGCTACGTCGATTATCGCCCAGTAAATAGCCGCAAGGTAGAAAAGATACGGCCCTGCGAGGTTCTCCCCCATTGAGCTGTACGTATAGCCAGAGTGGTGACAGCGGCACACATAAAAAATTTTGATTTTATGTGTCAATTATTCTTTCCATGGTTTAGGCTGTTTCCTCATTCATTAGTCAGGTTGTCACCTCATGTCTGCCATCCTCGTGCTGTTTGGTCGATTTTTTAGCTCGCAAGAGAGGTGACCTTGCACGCACAGTTTTTCTGAATGTTCATTGCAAAGGTCGCCTCAGGCGGCCTTTTTTATGGTCTGTCGTTTATTGCTACTCAGGAGTATTGCTTCGATGTCGTGTTACCCGGAGGTTGTATGAGCCAGGTTCAGTGGTCTTCCCGTCTCGGTCATGTACTGGCCGCAGCAGGCACAGCGATTGGCCTTGGTGCCATCTGGAAGTTTCCCTATGTGACCGCCACCAATGGCGGTGGCGCCTTTCTGCTGGTGTTTCTGCTGTTCAGCTTCACCCTGGGGGTAGCAGTACAGGTCGGCGAAACCCTGCTCGGCAGCCATAGCCAGCGCGGGGTGCTCGGCGCCTTTCGCAAACTGGTGGGGCCGAACTGGCGCTGGATGGGGTATATGGGGATCGCCTGCGGCTTCTTTATCTACAGCTTCTACAGCGTGGTCGGTGGCTGGACCGTGGGTTACGCCGCGCTGGCGATGGCTGGCAAGCTCAACCTGAGCGAGGGGAGCGCCCTCACCTCCCTGTTCAACGGCTATGTCAGCAACCCCTGGTGGCCGGTGCTGACCCATCTGATCTTCGCGGGCCTGACCTGGTGGTTCGTGCAGGGGGGGATTCAGAAAGGGGTGGAGCGGGCACTGCGCTGGATGATGCCCGCGCTCTTCATCATGATGCTGTTGCTGGTGGGGGTCGGTCTCTCCATGCCAGGCTCCATGGCGGGTGTGCGCCAGCTGCTACTGCCGGACTTCTCCATGCTGACCGGCCAGAGCGTGCTGGACGCGCTGGGGCTGGCCTTCTTCTCCCTCTCTATCGGGCTCGGGGTACATACTACCTATGGCGCCTACCTGCCCAATAGCGAAGGGGTGCTGCGCTCCGGGGTCTGGGTGGTCACACTGGCAAGCCTTATCTCGGTGCTGGCGGGCTTGATGATCTTCCCAGCGCTGGCCTCCACCGGCATCGATCCCACCGCAGGGCCAGGGCTCACCTTTATGACCATGCCCGCCGTTTTCAGCCATCTACCGTTCGGTCAGGGGCTGGGGGTGGTCTTCTTTCTGTTGCTGCTGGTGGCCGCGCTCTCCTCCTCTATCTCCATGCTGGAGCATTTGGTGCGCTTCACCACTGAGGAGCGGGGCTGGTCGCGTCGTGGCGCCTGCCGGGTACTGACCTTGCTTATCATGGCCTCCGGCATTCCGGTGAGCCTGTCGTTCGGCCCATGGAGCGATCTGACCCTGTTTGGCAAGACCATCTTCGAGCTGCTCGACTACCTCACCTCCAACCTGATGATGCCGCTGTTTGGTCTGGTACTGACCCTGCTGCTTGGCTGGCGCCTGGGTGATGCCATATTGCCTGCGGGCCTGTCACCCGCCCTGCGTCTGGCGCTGCTCTGGTGCTGGCGCGTGGTGGCGCCGCTGCTGATCAGCGGGATCCTGATCCGCGGGATCATGTAACACCTTGCGCATCCGTGCGGGCAGGCCTTGGCCTGCCCTTTTTATTGTTGGCATTTGCTTTAACAGGCGTTCATATAAGCAGCATCACGATGGACAGGAGTGAAGTCAGTGGCCGTCGAACAATCTCGGAAGAGCAGGATGAAGAAGGATCGGAGTGGCAGAGCGGCACAATAAGAGGTGGCGTTCGGCTCGCCACACCGGCAACAGAAGAAGTTGAAGTACTGAATTGCGGGCAAAAAAAATCCCCATCTGAGTGGGGACTTTCTCTGCAACTGAAGCTGATATCTCAGCTTCGCTTGCGAATATGGTGGTCGTTACTGGGATCGAACCAGTGACCCCCTCCTTGTAAGGGAGGTGCTCTCCCAGCTGAGCTAAACGACCTGGGATTCTGAAATGATGGTGGGTCGTGCTGGATTCGAACCAGCGACCAATTGATTAAAAGTCAACTGCTCTACCGACTGAGCTAACGACCCATCTAAATCATTTTTTAAACTTTTTACTGCAAATATGGTGGTCGTTACTGGGTTCGAACCAGTGACCCCCTCCTTGTAAGGGAGGTGCTCTCCCAGCTGAGCTAAACGACCTGGGATTCTGAAATGATGGTGGGTCGTGCTGGATTCGAACCAGCGACCAATTGATTAAAAGTCAACTGCTCTACCGACTGAGCTAACGACCCATCTAAATCATTTTTTAAACTTTTTACTGCAAATATGGTGGTCGTTACTGGGATCGAACCAGTGACCCCCTCCTTGTAAGGGAGGTGCTCTCCCAGCTGAGCTAAACGACCTGGGATTCTGAAATGATGGTGGGTCGTGCTGGATTCGAACCAGCGACCAATTGATTAAAAGTCAACTGCTCTACCGACTGAGCTAACGACCCATCTAAATCATTTTTTTAAACTTTTTACTGCAAATATGGTGGTCGTTACTGGGATCGAACCAGTGACCCCCTCCTTGTAAGGGAGGTGCTCTCCCAGCTGAGCTAAACGACCTGGGATTCTTGAAATGATGGTGGGTCGTGCTGGATTCGAACCAGCGACCAATTGATTAAAAGTCAACTGCTCTACCGACTGAGCTAACGACCCATCTAAATCATTTTTTCTACAAACTGGTGGTCGTTACTGGGATCGAACCAGTGACCCCCTCCTTGTAAGGGAGGTGCTCTCCCAGCTGAGCTAAACGACCTGGGATTCTTGAAATGATGGTGGGTCGTGCTGGATTCGAACCAGCGACCAATTGATTAAAAGTCAACTGCTCTACCGACTGAGCTAACGACCCATCTAAATCATTTTTTCTACAAACTGGTGGTCGTTACTGGGATCGAACCAGTGACCCCCTCCTTGTAAGGGAGGTGCTCTCCCAGCTGAGCTAAACGACCTGGGAATTCTGTCTCCACCGAGTGGAGAAAATGGTGGGTCGTGCTGGATTCGAACCAGCGACCAATTGATTAAAAGTCAACTGCTCTACCGACTGAGCTAACGACCCTCACCACGACCAGTTCCGACTGCATTACTGCTTCGGCTCTGACGGCGGCCTATATTACGGATTTAAATTTCCGGTGCAACAGAAAATTCGTAATTTAAATCCGTTTGCTCACTGTGCGTACAAATGCAGGCTGTTTTTACAGTAGCGTTACGAAAACAGTGACATACAGCAATGTTACAGCTTGGCCTGGCTCTGCTCGGCAAGCTTGGCTGACGTTGTGCCAGGATAGCCCTTGATCACCTGCTCATAGAAGGATTTGGCTTCCGCCTTCTTGCCATCCAGCTGCGCCAGCATACCCAGCTTCAGCAGCGCATCGGCTCGCTTGGGGGATTTGCTGTATTTGTTGGCCACGGTCGAGAACTGGGCCGAGGCACCGGCTCTGTCACCCTTGTTGAACAGCAACTGGCCGAGCCAGTAGTGTGCATTGGGAACATAGCCCGAATTGGGGTACTGCTTGATGAAGCCCTGGAAAGCCGGAATGGCTTTGTCATAGTTCTTCTCTTTGAGCACCATGTTGACAGCTGCGTCGTAAGCCTGATTCTCATCCTGATTGGTTGAGTAATTGGCGGCAGCAGCCGGTGTGGCAGCAGCAGGGGCCGGGGCGGCTGGAGCAGCTTGCTGGCTGCTGGCAACCTTGTCGAGCTCCTGGTAGAGCTGACGCTGGCGCTCTTGCGACTGTTCCATCTGGTAGGTCTGCTGCTCCAGCTGACCACGCAGCTCGGAGACCTCCCCTTGCAGGGAGTCGACCTGTTGCTGCAATTCAGCTTGCAGTCGCAGACGGGCATTGAGGGTGCGCTCCAGCAGGGCAACCCGATCTTCCAGGCTACCGGTGGGCACGATGGCGCCGTTGTTGCCACTAAGGACAACGCCACCACCCGAGTCTCCACCCAGATCGCTGACCGGTGCCGCAGCTTGCGCATTCAGAGCAACCATTACGGCCAGCGCAACGACAGCTTGCTTGTACACAGATTTCATTCGGATCAAACCTTAGCGTTTAGTACAGATAAAACGGCCAGCGCCATCGTCGCTCGCATATACAGATTTCATTCGGATCAAACCTTGGCGTTTAGTGCAAATAAAACGGCCATCGAAATGGCCGCTTGCATATAAACGAACTTCGTTCGGTTCAAACCTTAGTAAACCAAAACCGCGCGGCGGTTTTTGGCAAAGGCATCCTCGGTGTGGGACATGTCCAGCGGCTTCTCTTCGCCATAGCTGACGATGGAGAGCTGCTCGGCCTGCACACCCAGGGTTTGCAGATACTTGGCAACAGCCTTGGCACGACGCTCGCCCAGGGCGATGTTGTACTCCGGAGTACCGCGCTCATCGGCATGACCTTCGATCAGGACTTTAACGCTCGGGCGCTCGCGCAGGTAGCTGGCGTGGGCATCCAGCAGATCAGCGTACTGACCCTGGATATCGTAACCGTCGAACGGGAAGTAGATCACGTTGTCACGCTGCAGTGCTTCGAACTTCTGACGCATCTGCTCTTCCGGGGACAACATGCCGTTGGCGCCGCCGGTTTGTACACCGCCCATGCCGTCGGTCATACCTGATTCGGCGCCAGCGGCGTCGGAATCAGAAGAAGAACTACAAGCGGCCAGGGTGAACAGTGGCAGTGCGATGGCCAAACCCTTGAGCAGTTTATTGAGTTGCATGCTATTTCCTTAAACCTTTATAACAAAACAAAAAACAATTGGATTTTTATCAATTCAAGAAGGGCGACCAAGCTGGTGCACGAATTTCACCGCTACTGGTCGGAAGCACAGCCTTGAAGCGACCATCAGTCGACACCAACGCGAGACTCTTACGACCCTGATAGATGGTGGCATAAATGATCATGCTGCCATTGGGAGCCACACTTGGCGACTCATCCAGAGCGCTCTGGGTAAGGACCAACAGGGCATTGTTTTCCATGTCCTGACGGGCAATACGATACTGTCCCTGAACACGGGTCACCATCACCATGATTTTGCCATCAGGAGTGATGGATGCACCCTGGTTGGATTCACCTTCCCAAGTCATCCGGCGAGTCATACCAGTCGCCAAATTTACGCTATAAATCTGGGGTTTGCCACCACGTTCAGAGGTGAACAACAAATTTTGCCCATCCGGCATCCAGGAGGGTTCGGTGTCGATCACACGGCTGGTTGTGACGCGGGTCAGCTGCTTGCTAGCGACATCAACCACATAGAGGTTTGGTGAACCATCTTTGGAGAGAACGATAGCCAGACGACGACCATCCGGAGACCACTCCGGCGCCCCGTTGATACCGCGGAAACTGGTGATCAGGCTGCGCTGCTGGGTGTAGATATCCTGCACGTAGATTTCGGACTTCTGGTTCTCGAAGCTCACGTAAGCCAGCTTGCTGCCATCCGGCGACCAGGCCGGAGACATCAACGGCTCGCGGGAGCGCAGCAGGGTCTTCTCGTTGTAACCGTCGTAGTCAGAAATACGCAGCTGGTACGGGAACTGGGTACCCTGCTGGACGGAGACGTAAGCCAGACGGGTCAGGAAGGCACCGCGCTCGCCAGTCAGACGCTCATAGACGATGTCGGAGATACGGTGGGCAAACTGGCGCATCTGGGCACCCGGGATGGTCGCCATGCGGCTATCCAGGATGTAACCGTTGCTCTCGCCACCTTGTGCCTTGGCCAGCTGGCCTTTCAGCACATCGACCAGCTCGAAGTTGACCTTGTAGGTGCCGTCACCGACTGCCGAAATGGAA
Organism: Aeromonas sp. FDAARGOS 1417; assembly: GCF_019046985.1. NCBI lineage: Bacteria > Pseudomonadati > Pseudomonadota > Gammaproteobacteria > Aeromonadales > Aeromonadaceae > Aeromonas > Aeromonas sp. FDAARGOS 1417. Next base: position 2,338,139 of record NZ_CP077221.1, read on the forward strand.
CCCACCACCACGGCTTCAACCCCTTGGGAGGCCCAGGGAGCGAAGTTGATCTCGCTGCTGCTGCTCGGGGTTTGCGGCATCTGGCCACGGGCCAGCGGCTTGAACTTGCCGCTGCGCATCAGGTCGTTGGAGACCACTTCCGCGATGTCCTGCGGCAACTGCCCGTTACCTTCCCACTTGAAGGGGGCGACAGCGATGGGGCGTGCGCTATCAATACCGCCGGTGATGACGATGTCCAGGGCCGCCTGGGCACTCTGGCCCAGCAACAAACAGCCAACCAAAGCAAAAAATACTTTTCTGATCATGGCTTAAATACTCGGTTCCAATATAGATGAGAGGTTAAATTCCTTTCTCGGCGAGAGGTTGCCAACCGGAGGCAAGCAACCTCGTTTTATCACGCTTAGATACTCGGTTCTAACTTCAGGTTAAATTCCTTCAACATCTCGAATGCCGCAGGATCCTTGGGCACAGGCAGTTGATTGGCTTTCAGAACAGCCGCCTTACCGGAACGACAGACCGCCGGGTCACCCTGGCCGTTATCTACCGATATGACAAAGCCACTGCTCGCAAGACGTACGCCGATAGTACATGTTTTGCCCCGCATGGTGGGATCCAAAATCATATACCGCTCAACAGTGGCCTTGATGAGCGCCGCATATTTGTCGACTTCGCCCTGGGCTGCTGCCGATGCCGCCTGACTGCGAGCATTGGCCTCAGCCGACAGCTGCTGCTGCATCATCTCTTCCATCTCTTTTTGCAGCTTGGCCTGCTCGGCCGCTTTACGCTTGCGCTCAGCCGCGATCTTGGCCTGCTTTTCGGCCTCTGCCTTGGCTTTCTTCTCTGCGTCAGCTTTTGCCTTTTTCTCAGCCTCTTCCTTGGCCTTCTTCTCGGCCTCGGCTTTGGCTTTTTTCTCTGCTTCTGCCTTGGCTTTCTTCTCGGCTTCGGCTTTGGCCTTCTTGTCAGCTTCCGCTTTCTTGGCCTTGGCTTCTGCCGCCTTTGCCTTCTCTTCGGCCTCTTTCTTCTCTTGTTCCTTTTTCTTCTTCAGCGCCAACGCCTTGCTTTCGGCTTCCGCCGCTTTACGCTCGGCTTCGGCTTTCTTGGCCTTCTGTTCTTCCAGCTTGCGGGCTTCCTCGGCTTTTTGGGCCTTCTCTTCCGCCTGCTTCTGCTCGGCAACCTTCTTCTGCTTTTCGGCCTCGGCCTTGCGAGTCGCCTCTTCGGCCTGCTTGCGCTTGGTCTCGGCGATGCGAAGCTGCTCCTGTTTCTGAGCCAGCTCACGCTTGGCGAGATCCGTGTCTTCCTTATCCTTCTCTTTCTCTACCTTTTGAGGCTTGGGCTGAGATTTCTGCTGCTGGATCTGCTTGGCCTGTTCGTTGAGGAAGTTCTCATCGAGCATGACGGCATTGACGATCTGCCCCTTCGATTCGGGTCGTTTCGGTTTGCTGAAATCGAGCCCGACAAACAGGATGATGCCGATGATCAGGTGCAGCAGAAACGACGCGATGAGATAACCGGAAATACCACGCTTCACATCCATCTCCGTTAGTTCACCGGATCTGTCATCAGGCCAACCTGAGGCACACCCGCTTTCTTGAGGGCCACCATCAACAGGATCACCTCTTCGTAGCGCACGGCCTTGTCACCCGCGACCACCACGGGGGCATTCTGGTTGATCGCCAGATAGCCCATGGCTTTTTCGGTGATGTATTGCTGCATCGCCTCTGGCGTGCCACTTGGCACCGGCTCGTCATCGGCTTCGCCAGCCTTGATGACATACTCGCCTTCGGTATTGACGCTGACGATGAAGGGCGGCTTGGCATCTTCCGGCAACTGCTCGGACTCAGCCTGTGGCAGATCCACCTTGACCCCTTGCGTGATCACCGGCGTGACCGCCATAAAGATGATAAGCAGCACCAGCATGACGTCGATATAGGGAACCACGTTGATCTCGGCCACCTTCTTGCGCCGGATCCGCTGATAGGTTTGCATTACTGATCACCCTGCTGCTGTGCAATTTGACGGTTCAGAATGGTGGTGAACTCGTCCATGAAGTTGGCGTAGGCGTTCTCCAGCCGCTCGACCTTGTTGGAGAAGCGGTTGTAGAAGATAACCGCCGGGATAGCGGCAAACAGACCCATGGCGGTGGCGATCAGCGCTTCCGCGATACCCGGCGCCACCATCTGCAGGGTGGCCTGCTGCACCTGACCCAGGGCGATAAAGGCGTTCATGATCCCCCATACGGTACCAAACAGACCGATATAGGGGCTGATGGAACCGATGGTCGCCAGCACCGGCAGGTTGGATTCCAGGTCATCCACCGCGCGGGAGAGGGAGACGCGCATGGCGCGGTAGGTACCATCCATCACCGCATCCTGACCACGGGCACCGGCCTTGAGCAAGCGGGCATACTCCTTGAAGCCGGAGTAGAAGATATCTTCCATGCCTTCGATATCATCGCGGCGGGAAGAGGACTCCTGATAGAGGCGATTGAGATCGACCCCTGACCAGAAGCGATCTTCAAACTGTTCCGATGCGAGATTGGCCGCCTTGATCGCCTTTGAACGCTGGATAATCAGCGCCCACGAGACAATAGACATGCTCATCAGGGTCATCATGACCAGTTTTACCAACAGGCTGGCTTGCCAAAACAGGCCAATAAACGAAATTTCAGCGTGCACTTAACAGCACTCCCTTGATTTTTTCAGGTATAGCTACAGGTTTCATTTGCGGATGACTGACACAGGCTATCTGTACCATGGCCTGGGTGATCAGTCGTCCATCAGCCGCCAGGATCTGCTGCGAAAAACGCAGGGATGCGCGTTTCACTTCAATCACTTGCGTTAATACATTCAATAGTTCATTAAAACGGGCCGCCGAGCGGAAATCGATCTCAGTTCGGCTCACCACGAAGGCATATCCCTCCTGCAGCCAGACGTCCTGTTCGACCCCTTTGGCACGAAGAAACTCGGTGCGAGCACGTTCCATAAACTTGAGATAATTGGCGTTGTAGACGATGCCCCCGGCGTCGGTGTCTTCGTAGTAGACACGCACCGGAAACTCAAAGACTTCCCCCATAACAATCTGTGATCCATTCGACAGTCAGATGGGGGGCTATCATAGCGCAGGGCTGAATAGGAAAGAAGCAGGGGGAGACAGGGAAATCCTGCCTCCCCCCGTTTTTTATGAAAGGAAATATGAATGTGTCAGCCAGAGGCCATACAACAAACTGGGCCAGGCGAGCCAGGGGTTGAACAGCACACGTCCGGGCAGGCTTTTCAGATGAAAGCCAAGCCCGTTAAGTACGCCACAACAGACGGCCCACATCAGCCAGGGAGCAAGCCAGAGACCATGCTCGCTGGTGTTGGCCGCGATCAGATTGGGGGCCTGTAAAATAGCGACGGCCAACAAGGCCGCCGCGAGTAACATCAACCCCTGCCACGGCTGCCGCTCCAGTGGAGCGGCCAGCCTGGCGAGTCGATCACTTGTTTTCATCGATCTGACGATCCATGTTCTCGGTGTGTTCCAGCCACAGCGCATTGATGATGCCAAATGCACAGGCCAGCAACAGTCCCAGGATCCAGGTGAAATACCACATTGTCAGCGCACCTCTTAATAGAGAGATTGTTGGTTATCTTCGATGTGCTTGTTGGTTACCCGGCCAAACATCTTGATGTAAGTCCAGATGGTGTAACCCAGCACAATCGGTACGAAGATCGCTGCGGCCACAGTCATCACCTGCAAGGTGTTGAAAGAGGCGGTAGCATCCCACATGGTCAGGCTCAGTGACGGCTCAAGGCTTGAGGGCATCACGAACGGGAACATGGAGAAACCGGCAGTGAGGATGACCCCGGCAATCGCCAGCGAGGAGCTGGTAAACGCCAGCCAGCCGATGTTCATGCGGGCAAACAGCGCAGTCAGCAGGCTCATGGCCAGGCCCAGTACAGGGGCAGCCACCATCCACGGATAGAGGGTGTAGTTGTTCATCCAGGCACCAGCCTGCAGGACAACTTCCTTGTTCATCGGGTTGGATACCGCGTCAGTCGCGGCAGCCTTGACGATGACATACCCTTCCATACCGCTTACCCACCAACCCGCGGCAGCAAACAGCACCAGGGTCACCAGTGAGCAGATCATGGCGGCAGTGCGGGAACGCGCCAGCACTTCACCGTCGGTCTTCATCATCAACCAGGTTGCGCCCTGGGTGAGCAGCATGAACAGGCTCACCAGACCAGCCAGAATGCCGAACGGGTTAAGCAGGCCGAAGAAGTTGCCGTGATAGGTCAACATCATGAACTGGTTAAACTCGAACGGAACGCCTTGCAGCAGGTTGCCAAAGGCCACACCAAAGACGATGGGCGGTACGGCGCTACCTGCGAACAAGGCCCAATCCCAGTTGCTGCGCCATTTGGCATCAGCACGCAGGGAGCGGTACTTGAAACCGACCGGACGCAGGAACAGCGCCATCAAGGTCAGGATCATGGCGATGTAGAAGCCGGAGAAGGTCGCGGCATACACCATCGGCCAGGCGGCGAACAAGGCACCACCGGCAGTGACCAGCCAAACCTGGTTACCTTCCCAGTGCGGCCCCATGGTGTTGAGCATCACGCGGCGCTCGACATCTTTCTTGCCAACGAACGGGAGCAGTGCGCCTACCCCCATGTCGAAGCCGTCAGTGATGGCAAAACCGATCAGCAGCACGCCGACCAGAGCCCACCAGATGACACGCAGAGTTTCGTAATCAAACATGGTCGCTCTCCTTATGCCTTGATCTGTTCAAAGTGATACTTGCCAGTCTTCAGGCTGCTGGGGCCAAGACGGGCATACTTGAACATCAGGTACATCTCGATAACCAGAAGTACGGTATAGAACAGGCAGATACCGATCAGAGAGAACCAGATCTCGGCTGCAGGCAGGTTGGATGCAGAGAGGGAAGTCGGCAACACCTCTGCAATGGTCCACGGTTGGCGACCATATTCAGCAACAAACCAGCCAGCTTCGATGGCGATCCACGGCAGCGGGATACCCCACAGCAGACCCTTGAGCAGCCACTTGCGCTTGCCGATCTGGTGACGGGCACTGTCATAGAAGGCCATACCAATCAGCACCAGCATCAGCATGCCGACGGCAACCATGATGCGGAAGGCAAAGAACAGCGGCAGTACCTGCGGGATGGAGTCATCCACGGCGGCCTTAATCTGCTCGTCGGTAGCATCGGTCACGTTGCTGGTGTAGCGCTTGAGCAGCAGACCGTAGCCCAGATCCTGCTTCACTTCGTCGAAGCGAGCGCGGGTCTCGTCAGACTTGTCACCGGATTGCAGCTTGGTCAGCAGGTCGTAAGCGGTCATACCGTTACGAACGCGCAGTTCGTGCTCGCTCTTCAGATCCTTCAGACCGGTTACCTGACCGTCCAGAGAACGGGTCGCGATAATGCCCAGCGCATAGGGGATCTTGATGGCGTAGTCGGTACGCATCTCTTCCTGATTCGGAATACCGAACAGGGTAAAGGCGGCCGGAGCAGGTTCAGTCTCCCACTCAGCTTCGATAGCGGCCAGTTTCACCTTCTGCACTTCACCGGTCTCGTAACCGGATTCGTCACCGAGGATCAGCACGGACACGATGGAAGCCATACCGAACGCAGCGGCAATGGCGAAGGAGCGACGGGCAAACGCCACATCACGATTCTTCAGCAGGTAGTAGGAGGAGATACCCAGCACAAACATGGCGCCACAGGTATAACCAGCCGCCACCGTGTGGACGAACTTGACCTGAGCAACCGGGTTGAGCACCACGTCAGCGAAGCTCATCATCTCCATCCGCATGGATTCGAAGTTGAACTCGGCACCGACCGGGTTCTGCATCCAGCCGTTGGCGACCAGGATCCAGAGGGCGGAGAGGTTGGTACCCAGCGCCATCAACCAGGTGGCAGCCAGATGCTGATGCTTGCTCAGACGATCCCAACCAAAGAAGAACATACCGACGAAGGTGGACTCCAGGAAGAAGGCCATCAGCCCTTCGATAGCCAGCGGGGCCCCGAAGATATCGCCGACATAATGGGAGTAGTAAGCCCAGTTCGTCCCGAACTGGAACTCCATGGCCAGACCTGTGGTGACCCCCAAGGCAAAGTTGATACCAAACAACTTACCCCAGAATTTGGTCATGTCCCGGTAGATGGTGTTGTTGGTCATCACATAGACGGATTCCATGATCGCCAGGAGAAAGGCCATTCCCAGCGTCAGGGGTACAAACAAAAAGTGATAAAGGGCCGTCGCAGCGAACTGGAACCGCGATAGGTCTACCACATGCTCAGCAATCATGATGTTTCCTCACCGATTATTGGCACGGCTATTTTAAGTTTTAAGCACAAAGCTTCCGTTGGAGGTTATCGAATGAGCCTTATTGGGACGTGTCACAACAAAACGCGTTCAGTAACCACTGGCATTAACAACAAGGCAATACGAGAACACAAATAAAGCTAATGTTTAACAATTCCAAAACAATCAGCCTAAATTTATTCTCGCCCATGATGACCGGGTTTTTATATCACCTTTATTTGATTGAAATCAATGTAAAAGGACCCGCCATACATGGCTTTGAAAGGCATTTTTAATCTATTTCACGATTATTGACGCGAGCCAGATCACAAAACACGATAAAGCGTAAAACATTGATTTAAATCAATTTAAGAATTTAACATCCCGCCACTCGGTTTAATTTGAAAAACGTGAATGACGCGCCTTTTTCCATGTTATCCGAGTCAGGCAATCTGATTCGAAAACTCAATTTAAAATTGCAAAGAATGCATACTCATGCGAACCAATTTCATCAATAAAGACATTAGATAAACTAATTTGAAGAGTGCAATTTTTCTTGTTTGCCGGGGTCGATTCGAACTCCTACAATGCGCCTCGCAGTGAGGGCATACCCTTGGATACAGGCCGGTTAATCCGGGTTCACGGTACGTATTCGACGATCAATTTGAACCTGTCTATTGGAATCGAAGATGAAAAAGTTTGTTGCTAAAACCATCCGTTACTACAAGCTTTCCTTTGTTCAGCTCTATCAACTGAACCGACTCTGAGAGCTCGCGACGGCTCACCTGTTTATTTTCCGGTCTGTGTCCAGACGCACTCACTGTCTGTGAACATCCATCCTGAATTGTCTTTGCCCACCGCATCCGCCGTGGGCTTTTTTTTGCCCGGATAATAAAAAACCGCCTTTGACGGCGGTTTCATGTTCAAACGGCTGTTTTTACTTCTCATCTGGTCGCTGAAGACCGAAATGAGCGTAGGCTCGTGTGGTCGCAATCCGTCCTCTGGGTGTACGTTGCAGATACCCTTGCTGGATCAGATAAGGCTCCAGCACATCTTCGATAGTATCTTTCTCTTCCCCGATCGCGGCGGCCAGATTATCGAGACCCACCGGGCCCCCCATAAACTTGTCTATCACAGCCAACAATAACTTGCGGTCCATGAAGTCAAAACCTTCGTTATCGACATCCAGCATGTCCATGGCGCGGGCAGCAATGGGGCCGTCGATCCGGCCATCGGATTTCACCTGGGCAAAATCGCGCACCCGCCTTAACAAACGGTTAGCAATCCGCGGCGTGCCGCGAGAGCGACGGGCGACCTCAATAGCACCATCTTCCGTCATGTCTAGCCCCAGACAACGGGCACTGCGGGAGACGATATCGGTCAGGTCCTTGACGTTGTAGAACTCCAGCCGCTGGACGATACCGAAGCGATCCCGCAGCGGGCTGGTCAGTGAACCTGCCCGGGTGGTGGCGCCAATCAGGGTGAAGGGAGGCAGATCCAGCTTGATGGAGCGAGCCGCGGGTCCCTCCCCGATCATGATGTCGAGCTGGTAATCCTCCATCGCCGGATAGAGCACCTCCTCCACCACCGGGCTGAGGCGATGGATCTCGTCGATGAACAGCACATCGTTCGGTTCGAGGTTGGTGAGCAGCGCCGCCAGATCCCCCGCTTTCTCCAGCACAGGGCCGGAGGTGGTCTTGATATTGACCCCCATCTCGTTGGCGACGATGTTGGCGAGGGTAGTCTTGCCCAGACCCGGCGGGCCGAAGATCAGCAGGTGATCGAGCGCTTCTCCCCGCTGACGGGCCGCTTCGATAAAGATCTCCATCTGTTCGCAGACGGTATCCTGACCGGTGTAGTCAGCCAGCTTCTTGGGGCGGATAGCCCGGTCAATAATGTCATCCTCACGGGCGGCACTGGCCGAAATGAGGCGGTCTGCTTCAATCATCAACTACCTCATACCAGGCTACGCAGGGATTCACGGATGATATCTTCCACCGACATCCCCTCTTTGGCGATCTTGCTGACAATCTGACTCGCCTGCTGCGGCTTGTAACCTAGGGCCACCAGCGCACTGGCGGCTTCTTCGGTCACGTCCGGTGCCCGCAATTCGGGCTCACTGGCTGGCAAGGTGACCATGGCCGGGGAGAAGAGGTCGTGACTGACCCAGCCCTTGAGGCGATCCTTCATCTCCACCACCAGCCGCTCGGCGGTCTTCTTGCCGACTCCCGGCAGTTTGACCAAAGAGCTTATCTCTTCACGTTCGACACTCAGCACAAACTGGGTAGCTGTCATGCCGGAGAGAATAGCCAGCGCCAGCTTGGGGCCGACTCCGTTGGTCTTGATCAGCTCGCGGAACAGCGCCCGCTCCTGTTTGTGGTTGAAACCATAGAGCAGCTGGGCATCTTCCCGCACCACGAAGTGAGTATGGATGGTCGCCTCCTTGCCGATCTCCGGCAAATCATAGAAGCAGCTCATCGGCATCTGTACCTCATAGCCAACCCCGCCCACTTCCAGCAGGACCTCGGGGGGCTGCTTTTCAATGACAATGCCTCTCAAGCGACCAATCACGGCTCTCTCCTCACCAATACAACTATTCGTAAATTGGCTCATAGCATAAAGAATAACTGGATAAGTATCCAGCATAGGGCAGCAACACCCTTGTGGTCAGAGAGGCTTTTTATCCAATTTTCCACCATGCTTGATCGGGTGCAGCCAGTGCACGGGATGTTTCAGCGCCGCACCGGCCCCCGAGCGGGGGATAAACCACTACACTAAACCCGTTCGGAACCGAAACTGGTGCCAATGTCGATACCAAGGAAGGCCATCACATGAAAATTGTTACCACCTCCAATCTGGGTCTTGCCATATTGCTCGGCTGTACGCTGGGCATGGGGGTCGTTGGCTGGTATGGCAGCCAGCGGCTAGCCAATCTGCTCTCCTACGTACTGGGCGCCGCCTGGCAGACCGCCGACGGAGCCATGGAGGGCTCCATAGAGCTGGGCAACCAACAGCTACAGATTCAGAAGATGCAAAACGGAACCCCGCTCAATCGCGCCGAACTCGATGCTGCCAAGGCGGCGACCGATGACGCGCTGGCCCGGGTCAGCCAGGGGCAGCTCATTGATGGTGCGGCCCTTGCCACCATGGAACAGCACAAGCAGGACTATCAACAGCAACAAGAGAAGCTGCTGGCGCTCTATCACGCCTATACAGAGGTGGACCAGGCACTGCATCACAACGCCGATCTGATGGCCCGCCTCTCGACCCAGCTGGAGGTGATCGGCGATGGCGCGGTCGAGGCGCTGACCCAATCCCCCGACCAGACCATCAGTTGGAACAGCGGCCTCTCCACCCGTTGGGAAGCGGCCGACGGGGGGATGGAGTCAAACATCGGCTTTTTACGCCAACTCTATGCGCTTGAGAAGATGCGCAGACAAGGAGTCACAGAGGTGATCAAGGGCGAGTTGAAAGAGGCGACCGATTTCTACCACGAAGCGATCGACAGCATGCTCGGCACCGGGCTGTTCGATATCGAGGGAACCGGGGAATTTGCCGGCAAAACACTGTCGGCAGAGTATCGCTCCCTGTTAACCCGGCATCAACAACTGATGGGACAGTGGGTCGATGCGCTCGGCAGCTATCAGGCCCAACAGGCCATCTATGAAGCCAGTGCCGATGAGCTGCGACAACAGCTGGTTGCCATCGAGGAGAGCGGCGATGCCACCGTCGAGGATCAGGTGGCCCAGCTCAACGGCATCATCAGCCAGACCCGAACCCTGCTGCTGGGTGGCCTGTTGCTGAGCCTGATCATGGTCACCCTCTGCGGCTTCTGGCTGACCCGCAAGCTGGTGACCCCGCTGCTGCAAGTGGACAAACGAATGCAGGATATCGCCGCCGGCGAGGGAGATCTCAACGCCCGCATCAACCTGCAACGGGATGACGAGATAGGCTCGCTGGCAAACAGCGTGGATCGTTTCATCGAGAAACTGCAGAAGATGATCAGCTCCACCATGGACAACAACCAGCACATCAGCGAACACGTTCACACCTCGGTCAACCGGGTGGAGGCAATCAGCCAAAGCAGCCGCCAGACCGCCGAACATGCGCTGGCCCTGCACCACGACAGTGAGCAGATGGTGCAAGTCGCCACCGGTATCTCGGACAACTGCAGCATGGCGGCCCACAATGCCAACGAGGTGCGCCAGCTGACCACCGAGAGCAGCCAGTATGTCGCCTCCGCCAGCGCGGGCATGCAACGGGTGGTACAGGAGGTGAGCGAGTGTGCCATCGCCATCAACTCCCTCAAGGAGCAGGCGGGTCAGATTGGCAAGATCATCTCCACCATCAGCGGCATCTCGGAGCAGACCAACCTGCTTGCCCTCAATGCGGCCATCGAAGCGGCCCGCGCGGGGGAGATGGGGCGTGGCTTTGCGGTGGTTGCGGACGAGGTGCGCACCCTGGCCAATCGCACCGCAACATCAAGCGCCGAAATTAGCCAGGTGATCAGCAGTATCCAGCAGCAGACCGAGACCGCCTATCTGATGATGCAACGCAACCTCAAGACGGTGGAGTCCGGCATGCAGGACTCCGAGAACACCAAGCAGATCCTGTTCAAGGTGGAAGGCGCCATCGACCAGCTGGCCGACATGGTGCAGCAGGTAGCCGTGGCTACCGGGCAACTGTCACACACCCTGAGCCACTCCTCTGACAAGGTCTCCGGTATCAGTCTGCAAGCCAGAACCGGCGAACAGGAGGCACAGGAGTGCCTGCAGCTCGCCTCCTCGCTCCATCAAGCCAGCCTGCTGCAACAGCGCCTACTCTCCCAGTTCAGGGTCTGACCCCTTTCAATAGCAAAGATGCCACTCATGTGAGTGGCATCTTTTTGTTACCGGTCGCTCATTCCTGCCGCCTTAACTTCCTCAACGTCCTATGGCCAGTTGAACAGCCAGGCTCAGCATGATGATGCCAACCAGCAGATCGATCCCCTGCTGCACCCGGCCGCGGGCCAACCAGGGCGCCAGTGCCGCAGCCCCCAGCGCCAGCGAGTAGAACCACACCAGCGAGGCCAGCATGGCCCCCGCAGCAAAGGCCGGACGCAGGGACTCGCTCACCTGACTGCCAAGGGAGCCGAGCAGCATCAGGGTATCGAGATAGACGTGGGGGTTGAGCAGCGTAACTCCCAGCGTCATCGCCAGCACGCTTTTGGCCCCCATCTGCTGAGCAGAATCGGCAAGTCCCTCCCCCTTACCGCGCCAGGCACTGAGCAGGGAACGGCCACCAAACCAGCCGAGAAACAGCACGCCACCCCAGGTGAGTAGCGCCATGCCGAGGGGGCTGGCGGCCAGCACATTGGCTCCGCCAAATACGCCGATAGCAATCAGGGTGAGATCGCAGAAACTGCAGAGCGTGGCCGTCAGCAGATGGTGATTGCGATGGATGCCCCGGCTCAGCACAAAGGCATTCTGGGCGCCGATGGGGATGATCATGGCCAGACCGATGGTGAAGCCTTGCAGTGTCGTTGCGAGCATCATGGAGAGCACCGTTCGAAATGATGAATGAGCGGCACTATAGCGATTGAGGTTCCTTCTTAGAAATTCATTGATTTACTGATTGATTCATTTTGCTAATAAAAACCAGCATACCCAGCCGCTGTTCCAGCCCTTGTCAATTACCGGATCTGACAATTGTGACCCTCAGAGTGCGGCAGGAGAATCTGTTGCGCCTGTGGGCTCAGCCTACTGCAGCAATCTGGGGAAGTTGGTAACCACAACTTGCTCCAGATTGGGTAGCAACAGCCCCGTACTAACCCCTTTGGCAATGGCCTGATAGCGGTTCATTGAGCCGGTTTTGCGGGTGACCTGATTGAGATGGTAATTGACCGTGCGCTCCGTGATCCCGAGGATGCAGGCGATCTCGCTAGAGGTCTTCCCTTCGCTGGCCCAGAACAGGCACTCGGTCTCGCGCTCGGTCAAGGGGTCTTTACCCGCACTGTCCATCATGCTGAAACGCACCACCCGAATGGCCGCCTCGAAGATGTAATTGGACATCCAGGAGAGGATCGGCGAGGACTCCAGCAGCAGGTCGCTCGAGGCCCGCTCGGAGGTGATGAAGGAGAGAATACCGTTCTCCCCGGCAGCACCGTGCAGAGGGAAGGAGATGCCGTTACGCAACCCGAACTCGGCTGCCAACCCCATCACGTCCATGGTTCCCTCCTGCAGAAAACTGGCCCGCTCATCGAGGCGGTTCCAGTAAATGGGCAGCGTCTGCTTGCGTGCCAGCCGGATCACCGGATCGCACGCCAGCATGTTGTTTTCGGTATAGGCCTGCACCCAGGAATCGGGGCACTGGTTGAACAGCACCACCTTGGGCCTTTGCATCGACATCGGCAGGATCAGGGCGAAGCGATAGTAGTCATAGCCCATCCCGAGCGTAAAGCGACCGATCAGTTCGGCCAGACGATTGCCGTCCGTCACCGAAGTGAAATGTTCGAGGTACTCAAGCAGTTGGTCTCTGTTCATATGAAAGCCCCCTTGGCCAGACATGTGATTATAACGGCGAATAGCAAGATAGAGGGTCCATAATGTTGGTTTTTAAAGGAAAATTGAGAGAACATCCACGAAACGAGGTGGAGAATGAACTCTATCGCTTTCGAAATCGCGTCTTTTCCGACCGGCTAGGCTGGGATGTCGAGTCTCATCGGGGCCTGGAGCGTGACAGCTTCGACACGCCAGACACCCATTGGGTTCTGATCGAGGATGAAAAAGGGCTGTGTGGCTGCATTCGTCTGCTCAACTGTGCCGATGCCTATATGCTACCCACCATCTTCCCCACCGCCCTTGCCGGTGAAAGCGCGCCACGCACCCCCGATGTCTGGGAACTCACCCGTCTGGCTATCGATGCCCAGCGCGCACCGCGCATGAGCAATGGCGTCAGCGAACTCACTTGTGTCATCTTCCGCGAGGTCTATGCCTTCGCCCATGCCCACGGGATCCGGGAGCTGGTCGCCGTCGTCAGCCTGCCGGTGGAGCGCATCTTCCGCCGCCTCGGCCTGCCCATCGAGCGGCTCGGTCATCGTCAGGCGGTCGATCTGGGGGCGGTAAGGGGCGTAGGCATCCGCTTCCATCTGGATGAGCGCTTCGCGCAGGCGGTCTCCCAACCTCTGCTGGGCCATTATCAAACCAGCCATTATCCACCACAGCAACCGTCACCGGTGCTGGCAGTTCACTCATAAAAAATCCCGGGAAAACAGACCCGGGATAAAGATGTCGCTACGATCTGCGCAGGGCTACCCCATGCGGCACCAAAGAGTATCCTCCCTCAATGGCCTGACCACTACTGTCAAAAATCACAGCACAACGCCCCTTCCACCGCCCATTGTTGTCCCCTGCCGAGTGACGTAGAGTCAGCCCTTGGGCAACGGAAGGGGGAGAAGATGAAAGAGCTGGACTACAAACTGCTGCGGGCGCTGGATGCGGTACTGCAGGAGCAGAACTTCGATCGGGCGGCCAAGTCGCTCCATATCACCCAGTCGGCCATCTCCCAACGGATCAAGCAGCTGGAGCAACAGTTTGCCGAACCGCTGCTCATTCGCAGCCAGCCGCTGCAGGCCACGCCACTCGGCCAGAAACTGCTGGCCCACTATCGGCAGGTACACCAGCTCGAGCTCGAACTGGCGGGGGAGCTGGCTCCCGATGAGCCGCAAGGGCCAATCCGGATCAGCATCGCCGTCAACGCCGACAGCCTGGCCACCTGGTTTTTGCCCGCCATTGCCCCCTTGTTGAAACAGCACCCCATCGAACTCAACCTGCTGGTCGATGACGAGAGCCGCACCCTCGACAAGGTCCGCGAGGGTCAGGCCTTTGGTGCGGTAAGCCTGCATCCCCAACCGCTGGCGGGTTGCTGCGTCGATGAGCTCGGTGAGATGAACTATCTGCTTACCGCCAGCCCCGCCTTCGTAGCCTGCCACTTCCCTCATGGCCTGACCCGCGATGCACTGGCCAAGGCACCGGCGGTGGCGTTCGATCAGCGCGATGACATGCATGTGAGCTTTATGAGAGAACACTTCGGGCTGGAGCCGGGCGGTTATCCCTGCCATACGGTCCACTCGTCAGAGGCCTTCGTCGCCATGGCAGAACAGGGGCTGGCCTATTGTCTCATCCCCGAATTGCAGATAAGAGGCCAGCTGGCTGGCGGGTCACTGCTCAACCTCAGTCCCGACCACATCCTGACGGAACGCCTCTACTGGCACCGCTGGGTACTGGAAAAAGGGGTTCACAAGCAGCTCTCCCAACGCCTTATCGACCATGCCAGATCGCAGTTGAAACCACGCTGAGCAGGCCATTCACCTTGGCTTTGCAGGGCTAAAAACGTATAGTGCTGGGCGATCCTTCATCAGGTCTCCACCCAGGTTTTCACTTCAGGTTCCTCACTTATGTTCCAAGACAATCCGCTGCTGGCCCAGCTCAAGCAACAAATCCGCGAAAACATCCCGAAGAAAGAGGGTGTGATCCGCGCCTCGGACCGGGGCTTCGGCTTTCTGGAAGTCGATGAGAAGACCAGCTATTTCGTGCCGCCTCCCTACATGAAGAAGGTGATGCACGGTGACCGGGTGACCGCCCTGATCCGTACCGAAAAAGAGAAGGAAGTGGCAGAGCCGGATACCCTGCTGGAGCAGTCCGTCACCCGCTTCGTGGCCCGGGTCAAGATGTTCCGTGACCGCCTTAACGTGGTGGCCGACCATCCGCTGATCAAGGATGCCATCAAGGCCCGCGTCAAGAAGGGTCTGGATGAGAAAGAGTTCAAGGAAGGTGACTGGGTGGTGGCGACCCTCAAGCGCCATGCGCTGGTCGACGGCAACTTCTCTGCCGAGATCATCCAGAAGATCGCCGCCCAGGAAGATCACAATGTGCCCTGGTGGGTGGTGCTTGCGCGCCACAATCTGGCCCAGGTCGAGCCGGCTGACTTGCCGGAGTGGAAGGTGATCGAAGAGGAAGAGCTGCCCCGTCGTGACCTGACCAAGGTGCCCTTCTTCACCATCGACGGTGCCAAGACCAAGGATATGGACGATGCGCTGGCCATCACCAAGCTGGACAACGGCTGGGAGCTGCTAGTCGCCATCGCTGACCCGACCGCCTATGTGGCCGAAGGGAGCGAGCTGGACAAGGAAGCCGCCCAGCGCGCCTTCACCGTCTACATGCCGGGCCGCAACGTGCCTATGATCCCGCGCACCCTCTCCGACGAGCTCTGCTCCCTGAAAGAGGGCGAGGAGCGCAACACCCTGTGCGCCCGTCTGCTGATCGCCGAAGATGGTCTGCTACTGGAGGAGACCGAGTTCTTCGCCGCCCGCATCTGCTCCCACGCCCGCCTCAACTATGACGACGTCTCCGACTGGGCCGAGCATGGCAAAGAGCTGTCCATCGACGCAGGCGTACTGGCCCAGCTGCCGCTGATGAAGGCGATGACCGAAGCACGCATCGCGTGGCGAACCGAGCATGCCCTGGTGTTCCCGGATCGTCCCGACTACGACTTCGAGCTGGGCGAGAATGGCGAAGTGCTGGCCATCCACGTCGAGCCGCGCCGCATCGCCAACCGCATGGTGGAAGAGTCGATGATCGCCGCCAACATCTGCGCCGGTCGCGTGCTGGGCAAGAGCGTCGGTTACGGCATCTTCAACGTTCACACCGGCTTTGACGAAGAGTCCCTCGACGGCGCCATCGACCTGCTGAAGAGTGCCGAAGCCCCGTTCGAGCGCGACGAGATCGCCAGCCTCTCCGGCTTCTGCGCCCTGCGCCGCTGGATCGACAACCTCGACACCCGCTGGCTGGATGGCAAGATCCGCCGCTTCCAGAGCTATGCGCTGATGTCCTCCGAACCGGGCGCCCATTACGGCTTGGGTCTGGATGCCTACGCCACCTGGACCTCCCCGATCCGTAAATACGGCGATATGGTCAACCATCGTCTGCTCAAAGCGGTTATCGCCGGCAAGACCCCGGGTGAGCGCCCGAGCACCGAGCTCACCGAGCATCTGACCGCCTGCCGCCGTCTGCACCGCATGGTGGAGCGTGACATCGGTGACTGGCTCTATGTTCGCTACCTGAAAGCAGCGGCTGGCACCGATCAGGTATTCAACGCCGAGATCATCGACGTGATGCGTGCCGGTCTCAAGCTGCGTCTGCAGGAGAACGGCGCCGTAGTCTTCCTGCCTGCCCGCCATATTCTCGACAACAAGGATCGACTGGAGTGCAACTGGGACAACGGTCGCGTCTATCTGGACAAGACCGAAGTGGTCTACGAGCTCGGCCAGATCATCGAGGTGAAGCTGACCGAAGCGGTGGAAGAGACCCGCTCTCTCATCGCCAAACCGGCGGTAGATCTGGTACCGGGTCCGGCACCGGAAGCCCCGGCGACCGAGAGTGCGCCAGCCGATAGCAGTGAAACGCCCGCTGAGGCTGCCCCCAAGGCAGAATAAGCCGCGCAGAATCATCTAATCTGCCCGAGAGCCCGCCATCGTGCGGGCTCTTTTTGCCCAGCATCCCGCCCTACAAGCTGCCATATATACCGTTATGGCACACAGTTCTATCCGCGATTGGCAGAGAACGCAGTGAATGTCTCCACCAGCAGGGCTGAAAGCAACCGTTATGTGCGCTGCCTCTCCTTTCTGACATATTAATCAAGGAGAAATATGTCTATACTCGCTTGGGTACAATCCAAGGGATATTGGTATGCAGGAATGGGACCCGGAACACTTCACCAACTTCGCTCAGTTATGCGAAGTGAGCCTCGCCACCATCCGTGAAAAGACCGATGCCGAACGCCTCTACCTCTGGCTGAAAGCCCCCGAACCGCAGCTCTACAGCTTTCAGCTCGATCAGGGGCTGACCACGCTTGATCTCGCCCATCTCGGCCAACTGACCCTGCCCCACCACCTGATCGACAAGGCGATGGAGAAGGGACAACTGGTGATCGAGCAGCTCCCACCACCGCCTGATCCCGGAGAAAATGTGGAGCCTGCCCAGCCGCAGTTACGCGCCTGTTTCCCTCTCAAGCGTCACATGAAACTGGAAGGGGTCATCTATCTGGAGACCCGCCGCCGCATCGATCGCCTCTCCTCCCACCAGCGTCAGGGCATCCAGCTCCTTATCCACTATCTGACTGCCGAGCTCAGCAATCACCTGCTCTCCAGCCAGGTCAATCAGGAGCGGGACCAGCGGCTCCATACCCAGACCGATCTGGTACAGAGTCAGGCACTGCAGGGCTCCTTCCTCACCATGTTGCAGGCGCTGCACATGGTCAGCGTCACCCTCTCCCGCAGTCGCAGCGAGAACGACCTGCTGCGGGATGCCGTGCTGCTGGCCCGCAAGGAGCTGCAGTTCGATCGGGTTGCCATCTTCCTGATCGAACCCGATGGCAAGACCATGCGCGGCACCTGGGGCACCAGCGAAGAGGGCGAGCTGATGGATGAACACAACTTCATCAGCCCCATTCCGGATCACCCCACGGTGCAAGAGGCGCTCAGGCGCAAGGACTACGTGCTGGTGATGGAAGATACCCCCCTCTACTACGAGAAGCAGCAGGTGGGCCGTGGCTGGAACGCCATGGTATCGCTATGGGATGGCACCACTCCCATCGGCTGGATCGCCGCCGACAACCTGCTCTGGCACCGTCCGCTCAAGGCCTATCAGAGCGAGATCTTCAAACAGTACGCCGCCATCCTGTCGCAACTGCTGATCCGCCAGCGCACTCAGGAGCAGCTGGAAACCCTCAACCGCCAGCTGGAGGCCCGGGTCGCCGAGCGCACCATGCAGCTGGCCGAGACCAACCGGGCGCTGGAGGAGGCAAATCACCGCCTCTCCCTGCTGTCGCTGGAAGATCCCCTCACCGGCATCGCCAACCGGCGCCAGTGGGACATCACCATGCAGCGGGAGTGGGAGTGGGCACGGCGCACCCAGAACCTGCTGGCGGTATTGATGATCGACGTCGACGAGTTCAAGGCCTACAACGACCACTTCGGCCATGCCAAAGGGGATCTCTGTCTGCAACAGGTGGCCCATGTGCTGCGGGATGCAGAGCGGCGTTGCACCAATCTGGTCGCCCGTTACGGCGGGGAGGAGTTCGTCATTCTGCTCTGCGCCCCCCAACCCGGTGAGGCCGAACAGCTGGCCGGGCGGATCCACGATGGTCTTGCCCGCTTGAAAATGCCCCATCCCGCCTCGCGGGTTGCTGATTTCATTACGGTTAGCATAGGCTTTAGCTATCTGGTTCCCTCCCAGGACGGAGCATGGCAGACCCTGACCGAACAGGCTGACCAGGCGCTCTACCACGCCAAGTCACAAGGGAGGGCCCGCACTCTGGCCTATCGGTGATCCCATGCTGTTGCGTCGCTACCCTATCTTCAATCGTCGCCTGGCTCTGGTGGCCTACGGCATCGACTATCAGCTAAGCTCACCGGCCGAATGGCCTTCACTGGCGCAACATTGCCGCCTGCTGGCGCAGGGGCGTCAATATCTGGTGCCCTTCACCCACGAACAGCTCGATGAACAGCGTCCCCTGCTGCTGGATCAGGACGCGATCCCGCTGGTTGAAGCCTCCAGTGAACGCCAGCCCAACTCGTTCCCGGTGCTTGAGCAGTGGCGCGACAGCCGGCGCAGACTGGCGGTGCATGGCGCCAACCGCGATCCACGCTGGCTCGGTGCCAGCCGCCTGCTGGTGTACTGGATGGGGGAAGAGGGGATCTGTCAGCCCACCGAACACAAGCGGATGGCGCTGAACATCGAAACCTGGGCAGATTTTCTCCCACTGCGGGAGGCGGGGGTCGACTTCTTTGCCGGCGGCTTTCTCGCCCGTCCCGAGCTGGTCAATCAGCGGGCCAACCAGCCCGATATGGCGCTGGTGCAGCAGATCCTCCAGCTCATCTGCCACGAAGAGTTCTCCTTCGCCCAGGTAGCCCGCCTGCTGGAGCAGGATGTCTGGCTGCCCGGCCTGCTGCTCACCTACGTCAACGCCCCCGGCTTCGATCATGCCGCCCCCATCACCTCGGTACCCCGCGCCCTCTCCTATCTGGGGGAGCAGGAGATCCGCAAGTTCGTGCTGATCAACGGTCTGGCCCGGGTGAGCCAGCACATGCCGGAGGCCTGTACCCGCATGGCCATCGCCCGCGGCCGCTTCTGCGAGTTGATTGCCCTCACCGCCCTCGGTAAAGCAGAGGCAAGCTGGGCCTTTCTGGTGGGACTGGTGCTCGATGGTTCCCTGCTGTCGGAGCCGCTGATGGCCCACCTGCCCAAGAGCGTGCAGCGCGCCATCGAACTGCATGAAGGGCCACTCTTTCATCTGTTTCAGCTGGTCAGCACCTATGAACAGGGCAACTGGGCCCTGCTGGAACAGCTTGCCCCCAAATATCAACTCGATCCGGCCCAGCTCACCCCCGTCTATTTTCAGTCACAAATGTGGGGGCAAGCGTTTCTCACCAGCTAGGTGATGGCGAGGCGGGGAGCCACTGGCTAGAATGGGCTCCCCTTTTTCAGAGACAGACCCCGCACCATGACCCTTTCCGGATTCCAAGGCCTGGTCTTTGACCTTGATGGCACCCTGGTCGACTCCATGCCGCTGCACCTGGCCGCCTGGGAACACACTGCCCGCGAGTTTGGCTTTCACTTCGATGCCGACTGGTTCTATGAGCTGGGGGGCATGCCGAGCCGCAAGATAGCCCTGCTGGTCGCACAGGAGCAGCAGATCCCCCTCGATCCGCTCGAAGTCACCCGCTGCAAGACCGCCCACTATGTGGCCAACCTGCACAAGGCGACCGTCTTTCCGGCCATGCAGGCGCTGGTCGAGCGCTATCATGGCGTCATCCCGATGGGGATCGGCACCGGCTCGCCCCGCGTCAACGCCGAGGCGGTGCTGCGCAACACCGGGCTGGATCGCTACTTCTCTGTGGTGGTCACCGCAGACGATGTGGAGCTGCACAAACCCAATCCGGACACCTTCCTGCTGGTCGCCAGCAAGCTGGGGGTCGATCCATCAGGCTGTCTGGTGTTTGAAGATACCGGTATCGGGGTACAGGCAGGAGAAGCGGCGGGTATGCAGACCTGCATGGTCAAAGAGGGTCAACCAGTCGGCATAACGGCGTAGTGCGGAAAAAAATATCGCCCTGCAAGGGGCGATAACCGGAACTGACTCTCATACGGGACATGAATGAAAATGAGAGCAGGTTCCGTCAGCCGCTGACGCAGGGCGCGTCAACGAGGAGTGTGAGGCAGACGATTACTCGTTGTTGCCGCCACCCTGATTGTCGTCATAACGACCCGGCGCACCGTGGGGGCGCGGCGCCATGGAGACACGCGGCTTGCGAGCACGCTGGATGTTCACCTGCGGACGGCCGGTGTGCATGGCGATGGTGGAGATCTTGGCCTTGTAGACCAGCTGCTGGTTACCATGAGCATCGGTCAGCAGCACGCTGTACTGGTCGAACCCGCTGATGGTGCCTTCCAGCTTGATGCCGCTCACCAGAAAAATAGCGACCTGACTGCGGTTCTTGCGCAACCAGTTGAGGGCAGAATCTTGCCCGTTCCCGAGGGAGAAGGCTTGCTCAATCGTGGAGTAGCTGGGGGATTCAGTTGTCATAAATTATTGTCCCGCGGAAAAAAAGTGGCGTTTGATTGTGCTAAATGGGCACTGGCTTGTCAAAGTCATTCTCACTCCCGCCAGCAATAGCGCCCTCCGGGGGCTGGTCGCTGACCAGCACAACTGCGATAATCGCCAGCTCTGGCTCTACCACGGGCCTTATCTGGGGTTTTATCTTGCATCCGGTTTCACACCAACACCACACCACCTATGTCCATGATGCCACTGCCTGCGAAGAGTGTGACCTGCTGATACCGGCCACACCGCTCGAGGTGGGACAGGCCAGCTGCTGCCCCCGTTGCGGACACACCCTGAGTCGCCACCTGCCACAGCAGGAGTTGCGGCCGATCTCCTACGGGTTCGCGGCACTCATCATGTTCGTGCTCGCCAATGCCTTTACCTTTATGTCCTTCTCGGCCAAAGGGGTGGGCCAGGAGATGACCTTTTTGCAGAGCATCACCACCCTGGTGGATGAGGGCTATCTGTTTCTCGGCGCGGTATTGAGCCTGACCCTGATCGGCCTGCCGCTGGTCTATATGGGATCCATCATGCTGGTGCTGTGGCGGGTCGATAAAGATCTGCACAGCAATGCCCTGCGCTCCCTCGGCCGTCTGCTCTGCCGGATCAAACCCTGGCTGATGGTGGATGTCTTTCTGGTGGGGGTGCTCATCTCGCTGGTCAAGCTGATGGGGATGGCCGACATCAAGATGGGGCTGTCGTTCTGGGCTTTCGTCGGTTACACAGTGCTGCTCATCAAGATGATCTCCTCACTGGATCAGATGTGGCTGTGGCAGCGGCTGTTCGGCCCAACCGAGTCACGGGATATCGACCCGGAAGCGGGCGCGCTGGAATCCGGCCTGGTGGGCTGCCATATCTGTGGCGCTCTGAGCGAGGTGGGCAGCCACAGCTGCTCCCGCTGCGGCGGCAAGCTGCATGCCCGCAAGCCGGGCGGCCTGAACCGTACCTGGGCGCTGCTGTTTACCTCCGCCATTCTCTACATTCCGGCCAACGTCTATCCCATCATGGATACAGTGTTCCTCGGTGATGACAGCCCCTCCACCATTCTCGGCGGTGTGGTGCTGCTCTGGGCCATGGGCTCATACCCCATAGCTGCGGTGATCTTTTTCGCCAGCGTGGTGGTGCCGCTGGTGAAAATACTGGCGCTATTCTGGCTTTGCTATATGGTGCAGCGCGGCAATGTCACCTCCCCCCTCGGCAAGCTCAAACTCTATCGCATGACCGAATTTGTCGGACGCTGGTCGATGATCGACGTCTTCGTGGTGGCCATTCTGGCGGGCCTGATCCGGCTCGACAATCTGATGACCATCTACCCCGGCCCTGCGGCCGTCGCATTTGCAGGTGTGGTGCTGATCACCATGGTCGCCGCCATGAGTTTCGACTCCCGCCTGATCTGGGATTTACAACAAGGAGAACGCGAACGTGAGTGAGCGTAAAAAAAGGTGGAAACCGGGCTCTGACTTTCTGAGCTCTGCCGCCGCAATCTGGATGGTGCCCCTGCTGGCGCTGTTCATCGGTCTCTGGATGCTGTTCCAGCACTGGTACTCCCAGGGCCCGAGTTTCACCCTGACAGTCGCCACTGCCGAGGGCATAGTCGCTGGCAAGACGGTGATCCGCTCCCGCGAAGTGGACGTCGGCCGCATCGAGGCCGTCGAACTGAGCGATGACTACAGCCATGCCGTGCTGAAAGGACGGCTGACCAATGCCGCCTCCGGCATGCTGCGCGGTGACAGCCAGTTCTGGGTGGTCAAGCCCAGAGTGGGTCGTGAAGGGGTATCGGGTCTGAGCACCCTGCTCTCCGGCGCCTATATCGAGCTCGCCCCCGGCAAGAAAGGTCGGGCGCGGGACGAATACGCCATGCTCGACAAACCGCCGCTCGCCTCCCTCGATGCCAAGGGGCTGCGTCTCACCCTCAGCAGTCGCGACACTCGCGCGCTCGGGGAAGGCTCCCCCATCAACTATCAGGGCTTCACCATAGGTCAGGTGGAAGAGGCGAAGTTCCTGCCGGAAAAGAGCGAGATGCAGTATCAAATCTTCATCCACGCCCCCTATGACATTCTGGTGAGCAGCAACTCCCGCTTCTGGATGACCCCGGGCTTCGAGGTCTCCATGAGCAGCGAGGGGATGAAGGTGAAGATGGATTCGCTGGAGAGCCTGATCGATGGCGGCATCACCATGGGTCTGCCACCCGGCTGGGCGCCTGGCGAGCCGGTCAAACAGATGGAAGGGTTCACCCTGTTCCAGGATGAGGCGAGCGTGCTGGCCGGTAGTCTGGATCAGTTCATCGACTACGTCTTCCTGTTCGATGACAACGTGGGTGGCCTGCACCCGGGTGCGGCGGTGCAGTATCGCGGTATCCGGGTCGGTACCGTCATCTCCGCCCCCTACCTCATCGAGGACAAGGGCGTGCAGATCTTCAAGAGCCGCCAGATCCCGGTGCTGGCCCGCATCGAGGTGCAGCGCCTCTCCCACCGCTATGCCAAGGCGGAGAAGGATCAATGGCGAGCCCTGTTCGGCAAGCAGTTCAAGGAAGGGTTGCGTGCCAGTCTCAAGACCTCAAGCCTGCTGACTGGCGGCAAGATCATCGATCTCAACTTCTATCCGGACGCACCACGTTTCGAGCAGGCCAAGCTGGCCGGTTATCAGGTCTTCCCCACCGTGCAGGGCGGGCTGGATCAGATCGAGCGCAAGGTGAACCTCATCCTCGACAAGTTTGTCGACATGGACATGGCAACCACCCTGACCAAGGTCAACGGGTCACTCACCACCCTGGATGGCACCCTGAAGAACATCAGTGCAGTCAGCGCCAACCTGAACAAGCTCACCGCCAAGGATTCCACCCAGCAGCTGCCCGCCTCGCTCAACGAGAGCCTCAAGCAGTTGCAGGAGACCCTGCAGGCCTATGATGCCCAGTCGCAGACCAATCAGGACCTGCGCCAGTCGGTGCAGACCCTCAATCAGTTGATGCGCGAACTGCAGCCGCTGGTGCACTCCCTCAACGAGCAGCCCAGCTCGCTGATCTTCGATCGCGCGCATCCATCGGACCCTGAGCCCAAGCGAGGCAAACAATGAAAAAAGAGATCCTGACGCTGGCCCTGCTGGGCCTGCTGGCGGGTTGCAGCAGCCAGCCAAGCCTGCACTACTACTCGCTCTATGCCGACAACCAGCAACCCGTAACGGCCCCGGCCCAACCGCAGCACCAGCTGGTGCTGCGCCCGGTGGCGCTGGCCAGCCAGCTCGACCGGATCAGCCTGGTCTATCAGCTGGAAGGGCAAGAGCTGCACTTCACCGAGTACCATCGCTGGGCCGGTGCGCTGGACGATCAGCTCAACCAGCTCACCCTCAATGGCCTCTCCACCCGCCTGCCGGGCTGGGTGGTACGGCAGGATGGCGCCCGCAAGGGGCCGGTGCTGACCATTCTGGTGGAGCGCTTTCAGGGTCGTCATGACGGCAGCGCCGTGCTGAGCGGCCGCTGGCGCCTGCTGGCGGAGGATGGCACCGTGCTGCGCGATGCCCCCTTCCGTCAGGAGCGGGTACTGCCGGCCGATGGCTACAACGCGCTGGTGAACGAACTGGGTCAGGGCTGGCAACAGCTGCTCGACCAGATCGCCGCCGAGGTGCGCAAGCAGGGTTGAGCACATCAACCTGCGAGTATCAGATAGAAAAAAACGACGCCAGCTGGCGTCGTTTTTTATGGGCAAGAGTCGGGGGCGACTTATGCCTTGGCGGGCAGGCTCAGGCGGGCAACCGCTTCGACGTGCATGGAGTGCGGGAACATATCGACCGGTTGCACCTCGTCCAGCACGAAGCCCTGCTTGACCAGCCAGGCAAGATCGCGGGCCAGGGTCTGCGGATTGCAGGAGACATAGACCAGACGACGGGGCGCCATGGCGACCAGGGTCTGCAGTACAGCCTTGTCACAGCCTTTGCGCGGCGGATCCATCACCACCACATCAGCGGTCACACCTTGGGCGTGCAGTTCGGGCATCAGCTGCTCGGCCTTGCCAACGTGGAATTCGGTGTGCTCGATGCCGTTGAGGGCAGCGTTGCGACGGGCATCGCTGATGGCGCTCTCCACCGACTCGATCCCGACGACCTTGGCGGCCTTGCCAGCCAGGAACAGGGAGATGGTGCCGATACCGCAATAGATGTCGAACACCGTCTCGTTGCCGGTCAGCTCGGCATACTCGAGGGCGCTGGAGTAGAGCACATCGGTCTGGGTCGGGTTGTTCTGGAAGAAGGAGAGGGGCGAGATCTCGAACTCGAGCTCATGGATCTTGTCGCGGATCACCCCTTCGCCGAGCAGCACACGGTTGGTGGCACCCAGAATGCGGTTGGTGCGCTCATCGTTGATGTTCTGCACCAGAGTAGTAACCGGCAGATCGCTCAGAGCTGCCAACAGTTCGGCTTCGAACGGCAGCTCCTCACCCAAAGTGACCAGCACCACCATCAGCTCACCGCTCTTGAAGCCCTTGCGGGTCATCAGGTTGCGCACGCAGCCGCTGTGGTTCACTTCGTCATAGGCGGCGATGTCGTGCGCGCGCATCCAGTTGCGCACCCGGGCGTTGAGCTCGACGTGCAGCGGATCCTGCACCGCACAGTCATCGGCCGTGATGAGATCGTGGGAGTGCTTGCGATAAAAACCGATCTCGGCACCGGCGTCACAGCCACGCACCGCATATTGCGCCTTGTTGCGATAAGCGAACGGGCTTTCCATGCCAAGGATATCCTTGACCGGGGTGTCACCCAGCCCGACCTGTTCCAGTGCGCTCTGCACCAAGGCCTGCTTGAGCTTGAGCTGGGCCGGATAGGCCAGCGGGCGCACCTGACAGCCACCACACTCGGTGTTGGGGCAGAAATCGGCAACCCGATCGGCAGAGGGCTGGAGCAGCTCGGCGACCTTGCCGTGCAGATAGTTCGGCTTGACCTCGGTCAGCTCCACCAGCGCCTGCTCACCGGGCAGCAGACCTTCGACAAACAGGGGGCGATCGAACAGGCGTCCTTTGCCATCTCCTTTGTCGGTCAGTTCCAGGATCTCGATCTGGTGTTGATGTCCCACTAACGGCATGAGCGGCTCCAAAAGTACTAAAAATGGGGGGGGATGAACGCGGCAGAGCCATGCCCATCGAGAAAAGGTGGCAGAGTTTAGCGGAGATCCGGCCAAATTGCAGGCATAAAAAGCCTGCTTGTTGCAATGGTCATTACCCCAGGCTATCTGCCGGGCGTTGTCACCTTTCGGGCTGCGGCAAATTTAGCCCTTGGGCCATAACGCCCAGCCTGTTAAAATTCCGCCCTTGAAATTATCCTGGGCCCCGCGCCCGTTCTAGCTAAGGTCTACCGCGATGCGTACCAGCCAATATCTGCTTTCCACTCTCAAGGAAACCCCCTCCGACGCTGAAGTTGTCAGCCACCAGCTGATGCTGCGCGCCGGGATGATCCGTAAACTGGCCTCCGGCATGTATGCCTGGTTGCCAACCGGTCTGCGGGTACTGAAGAAAATCGAGAACATTGTTCGCGAAGAGATGAACAATGCTGGTGCCGTCGAAGTCTCCATGCCGGTGGTACAACCCGCCGAGCTGTGGCAGGAGTCCGGCCGCTGGGATGACTACGGTCCCGAGCTGTGCCGTCTGACCGACCGTCACAACCGTCCCTTCGTGCTGGGCCCGACCCACGAAGAGGTGATCACTGCGCTGGTGCGTTACGAAGTGAACAGCTACAAGCAGCTGCCGCTCAACCTCTACCAGATCCAGACCAAATTCCGCGACGAAGTACGCCCCCGTTTCGGCGTGATGCGCGGCCGCGAATTCCTGATGAAGGATGCCTACTCCTTCCACATCGACAAAGAGTCTCTGGTCGATACCTACGAGAAGATGCACGCCGCCTACTGCAAGGCGTTCACCCGCATGGGTCTGAACTTCCGTCCGGTACAGGCCGATACCGGCTCCATCGGTGGTACCGGTTCCCACGAATTCCAGGTGCTGGCCGAGAGCGGTGAAGACTTGATCGCCTTCTCCGACAGCTCCGATTACGCCGCCAACATCGAGATGGCCGAAGCGCTGGCACCGGCTGGTGAACGCGCTGCCGCCACCGCAACCCTGGCCAAGGTTGCCACCCCGAACGTCCACACCATCGACGAAGTGGCTGCCTTCCTGAACGTGGCTCCGACCGCCATCGCCAAGACCCTGCTGGTACTGGCAGAGGAAGATGAGCACGGCAAGCAGGCCGTCATCGCGCTGGTACTGCGTGGCGACCACGAGCTGAACGAAATCAAAGCCGAGAAACTGGCTGGCGTGGCCAACCCGCTGACCTTCGCCAACGACGAGCAGATTAAAGCTGCCGCCGGTTGCGATGCAGGCTCCATCGGCCCGGTCGGCTTTGCCGGTCGCATCATCGTCGATCGCAGCGCTGCCCATCTGGCGGACTTCGTCTGCGGTGCCAACGAAACCGGCTTCCACCTGACCGGTGCCAACTGGGATCGCGACATCGCTACCTACGAAGTTGCCGACCTGCGCAACGTGGTGGAAGGCGACCCGAGCCCGTGCGGCCAGGGCAAGCTGCTGCTCAAGCGCGGTATTGAAGTGGGCCACATCTTCCAGCTGGGTACCAAGTACTCCGAAGCGATGAAGGCGAGCGTGCTGAACGAAGCTGGCAAGTCCGTCACCATGGAGATGGGTTGCTACGGTATCGGGGTTTCCCGTCTGGTGGCTGCCGCCATCGAGCAGAACAACGACCAGTACGGCATCATCTGGCCGGACGCCATCGCCCCGTTCGAAGTGGCCATCGTGCCGATGAACATGCACAAGTCCGAGCGCGTGACCGAGCAGGCACAGCAGTTCTACGCCGAGCTGAAAGCGGCCGGTGTGGACGTGCTGTTCGACGACCGTAAAGAGCGCCCGGGCGTGATGTTCGCCGACATGGAGCTGCTGGGCATCCCGCACGCCATCGTCATCGGCGAGCGCGGTCTGGACAACGGCGTGGTGGAGTACAAGTGCCGCCGCACTGGCGAGAAGCAAGAAGTGGCCATCAGCGACATCATCGCCATGCTCAAGGCCAAGCTGGGCCGTTAATTCCGCCCTCTTCCCGATATAAGAAAGCGCGCCATTTGGCGCGCTTTTTGTTTCTGTATTCTGACGACAGCAACCGGGTGGCGGGTTTCGCCTCAGGGATTGCGACCGATAAAGAGATCGGTCACGTGGCAGCTGCTTCTGGCTTCCAGCGCGTCGAGCATATAGGCCGCCGCATCTTCCGGGGTCATGAAGCCACTCGGGTCCACGTGATCCGAGTTGTCCCAGAATTCGCTGCGGATCCCGCTCGGGTAGAGGTTGACCAGCCGCAGTGGCGAGCCTTTCAGCTCGGCGCGCAAGGATTCGAGAAAGCCGCGCATCCCCCATTTGGAGGCGCAGTAGAGGCTCTCGTTGGCCTTGCCCACCCGAGCGGCGGAGGAGAGCACATTGGCCAGTACTCCGCCTTTCTCACCGATAAGCCGCACCGTCTGCTGGGCCACCAGAATGGTGGAGATAAGGTTGCTCTCCACCACCCGGCGGATCTGCTCGGCGGTGTAGACACCGACCGGGCCAAACTCGCCGACCCCGGCGCAGTGGATCACCATGTCGGGCAGCCCCCCCCACTCCACCGCAGCGGCGAAGGCGACGTCGACCTCTTCATGGTGCGCCAGATCGGCGCCGATGCCGATCACCGCGCTGCCGAGCAGTAGCTCCTGCTCCTGCAGTCGCTGATAACGGCGCCCCATCATGGAGACCTGATGGCCCCGCTCAACCAGTCCGATAGTCAGCGCCCGGCCGAGACCAGAACCGGCACCTGTCACTATGATGTGGCCCATTATCGCTCCTCGTCGTCAGTTGACGGTCAGATTAGAAAGTGAATTCGCCGCCCATGAACCAGCCATCGACAGACTGGTCGATATTGGCGAAGTCGACCTTGGCTTCACGCCAGCCGGCGCGCAGCTTGATCGGCATGGAAGAGAACTTGTAGGAACCACCCAGACGGTAGTCATAGTTGTCCGCATCGTGAGTACGCAGATCGCCGAAGAAGGCGATGCCGGTGCCCGGGATCTTCACTTCACTGCCGGCATAGGCCATCAGGGTATCTTCGTCATAACCCTTGCGACCGAAGTAGACCTGCTCGCCGTCGTAGTGACGACCGGTCATACCCAGATCGATCTTGAACAGATCGTTGTTGAACAGACGGTAGTAGAGGCTCAGATCGTAGGCGGTCAGATCGTTCTTGAAGTTGCCGCCGGAGGTGCTGAAATCGGAGACTTCAAATTTGGCGTTCGGCAGGAAGATGATGCCGTGTTCCAGTTGCAGATAGCCGTTCCAGTTGTAGCTGTCGTCATAGCTGCCATCAGCACTGGTGCCATAAGCCTGACCACTGCCCTTGGCGGCCCATACGTCGGCACCGGCGGCAAAACGCCAGTCGTCAGCGGCCATGGCACTCTGGCTGCACAGAGCCAGCACAAAACCGGCAATCAGCGTCTTTTTCATTACGTCACTTCCTCTTGCATACATGGAAAAGAGCACTATTTTACTCGGTGCAGCCAAAATACCCAGCGTCAATCCTGAACAAACGACGACAAATGTCAGTGCTTCATATGCTTCATCCCTGCCATCGGCTCAATCGGCTTCACCGGCAGTGACAGATCCAGCTTCTGACCATCATCCATGGTGAGGGTGAGCGGGAAAGGAGTCTGCTCGGAGAGCGTGCCCACCTCGAACAGCATGATGTGCAGGCTGCCCGGTTTCAGCACAGCTTCGCCCTTGGCCGGGATCTCGATATTCTCGACCTGGCGCATCTTCATCACGCCATTTTCGTGCAGATGAGTGTGCAGCTCGGCACGCCCCGCCGCAGCAGAAGCCGCCGCCACCAGCTTGACCGGCTGGTCGGCGTCATTCTTGAGCACCATAAAGGCGGCAGTGTTGGGGGAGCCCGGCGGCAACAGGCGCACATAACCGTCGACAGCCTCGACCTTGGCCAGTGCAGGCGCCGTCATACCCAGAACCAGCAGAGAATAAAACGCACGTTTAAACATGGTTGAAATCCTTTTATGATGTTGTTAAACGGCGCCAAGGTTACCCCAGCAGCAACCTTTTTTGCACCTTTCAATAACAAGGATTTAGACATGGCCCCCATTCTCATTGCCGAGCAGCAGGATGGCTTGCTCACCCTGACCCTCAACCGCCCCGACAAGCGCAACGCCCTCAATACCGAGCTCTATAAGCAACTGGTGGCAGCGCTGCG
The DNA here is from genome assembly GCF_019046985.1 of Aeromonas sp. FDAARGOS 1417. Taxonomy (NCBI): domain Bacteria; kingdom Pseudomonadati; phylum Pseudomonadota; class Gammaproteobacteria; order Aeromonadales; family Aeromonadaceae; genus Aeromonas; species Aeromonas sp. FDAARGOS 1417. The sequence goes on from NZ_CP077221.1 coordinate 2,368,345, forward strand.
AGAGGCGGCAGCCGATGAAGAGGTGCATGTCCTGTTGTTGCAGGGGCAGCAGGATTGCTTTACCGCGGGCAATGATCTGGCTGACTTTATGGGCAAGAGCTCACTGGAGCCCGACGACCCCATACTGCAGTTCCTCCACACCTTGGCCGACTTCCCCAAACCCGTGATCGCAGCTGTTGCCGGCCCGGCTGTGGGGATTGGCACCACCATTCTGCTGCACTGCGATCTGGTCTATCTGGGGGATAATGCCCGCTTGCAGCTTCCTTTCGTCGAGTTGGGGCTGGTACCGGAGTTCGCCTCCAGCCTGCTGCTGCCGCGCTTGGTAGGTCACCTCAAGGCAGCCGAGCTGTTGCTACTGGCCGAGGCGATGGATGCCGAGGAGGCGCTACGTCTCGGGCTGGCCAACAAGGTGGTGGCGGCCGATGGAGTGCTCTCCCTTGCCCGCGAGCAGGGGCTGAAGCTGGCGGCCAAACCGCCCAGAGCGCTGCAAAAGAGCAAGGCGCTGCTGAAACAGGAGCTCAAACAGGCGGTACACTTTGTCATCGATCTGGAGGCGCGCGCCTTCGCCCAGGCACTGCAAGGGGAAGAGGCGCAACAGCGCATCGCCCAGAAACTCAAACGGCGGGGCTGAGCCTCGCCCCAATCCGTTCAGTTGAGGCGAAAACGGCCGATCAGCTCGCAGCCCTGTACCTTGTCCTGCAACTGGATCAGCCGGGCAATTTCCGGATTGGGGTGGCGCTTGAGAAAGGCGAGCAGGGCGCCGCGACAGCAACCCAGCTCGCTGATCAGTGCCTCGCACTCCCGGTTGGGGCATTGTGGCACCAGCGCAGTCACCAGCTCGGAGGCAAGTTTCAGGTAGCGCAGCTCGTAAGTCGGCTCATCCATCGCCCGCCAGAAGTCGGCCAACCGGTGACAGGTGGCGACTCGCATGGTGGCCAGCTCGGTCAACTCCACCTGGGTCATCTCGTAAACATCCCCCAGCGCCTGCTGATAAAAGCAGATCGCCGCCCCTAGCGAACCGGCCTGCCAGGCACGCTCCGCCTCCAACATGTATCGTTGCCAACTTTGCGGTGTCATCTCGCTCTCCCGAATCCGTCATGGTGGGAGTGTTATCATGGCTAATTGAGAATAAATATCAACCAGAGGGTTAGTGCAGGATCTCTGCGCAACCTTGGCAAACCCGGCGCCCGACCTTATGATCGCGCCCTTCCCTCTTAGTTCTTTGGAGCACACCACAATGCGACCACGCCTCCCGCAGATGCTGGGCTGCTCCCTGCTCTGCGTGCCCCGCATGCTGGTCTGGATCTATTAGCTGCGCTCAAGCGAACGCAACCCATCCGATCCATTCAGCAAAGGAGTACCAATATGAGCACCTGCCAACACTGGTCGCAGGTCGAATACCTGCACCTGACGGTGACCAACCCCAATATCTGCCTCAAAGGGCAGCACAGCTACTACTCGGGTGCCTGGGATGGCCCCTTCGAAGAGGTGGCGGTGCGCTACCTCCATGGCGATCCCTTCAGCCGCAGCCCGGAAACCGGCTGGGAGCCGCTCTGGCATATCGACCGACTCCATATCGGCGACTATGTGCAGATTGCCGCCGGGGTAAAGATCATCATGGGCGGCAACCACACCCACAACACCTCCTTCATCAGCACCTATCCGTTCGCCGATCTGGCGGCGCTCAAGCGCAGCTACCGCCCCGCTGGCGATACCCGCATCGGCAACGATGTCTGGATCGGCATGGAGGCGATGATCATGCCCGGCGTCACCATCGGCGACGGCGCCATCATCGCCGCCCGTTCGCTGGTCAATCAGGATGTGCCGCCCTATGCCATGGTGGCTGGCACCCCGGCCAAGGTGGTGCGGATGCGCTTTGGCGAGGAGGAGATTGCCCGGCTACAGGCCCTCGCCTGGTGGGATTGGCCGGATCAACAGGTCAACGATCTGCTACCGCTGATCCAGCAAGGTGACGTCGCCCTGCTTGAACAGGCGGCTGCCCGCTGGGCGGAGCGCCATGAGTGACCACCGCTAACCAGTAGCTGACAGCATAAGGGCGACCCCGGGGTCGCCCTCTTTTATCTCCGGCATGCTCAGGGTGCCGGCATCGCACATCCACTCATTGCGCGCTTTTGGACTGGTTGAGGCTGCACTGCTTGCCGGGATAACCGGGCAAGTCACTGGCATCGCTGCCGCAGGCGAGCCGTTTGGCCTGTTGCAGGCGGGCCGCCAGATTGGCGCTGTCCACCGGCATCCATTGCATCTGCTTGCCGAGCCAGCTGGCCCAGGCAAACTCGACGAAATAGATCTGTTTGTCCTTGCGAAAGTAGCCCGCATTCTGCAGCAGTCCGGCGAGGGTGCGATAGGGGTAATCAGGCAGCTTGTCGATACTGGTCGGCAACTGCTCCGGGGTCAGTGGTTGCCCCTTCTCATCCTTGAGCCAGGCCCAGTGGTTGTTCTGCATCTGGCTCCAGAAGTTGGCTTTGTCCTGCAGGCGGCCAATCACCTTGACCCGCGCATCCTTGACTCCTTGTTGCCACAACGCCTTGGTGAGATGGTGCCTGTCCACCAGCCAGTAGCTGCCATCCGGCGCAATCACCACGGGGATCTCTTTCTTTTTCATCAACTTGTCGAGCTGCTTTGCGCTCATGCCCTCCAATGTGGCCTGGGTTTCATCGACCTGGATCTGGCCGACGCCCCCCTGGGTCGGGTGCAAGGCATCGATGCCGATCTCGCACCAGTTGCCCACCGCCGTGTCGCTCTGGCACGGGGCCAACGCCCAGGCACCCTGGCTCAACGCACAGGCCAGCAATAACCATGCTTTCATCGTTTGACACTCCTCACCACATTGAACTGCACAGACGCCGGGAACGCTCTTCTACCCCGATTGGGAATGAGAGTCGAATGCTGGCGGTCAGACCAGCAAACGGGATATCATGATTTCCCATCTGTCGGCGATATTTTCTCGCCGAGTTTTCTCCCCGCTTCACACTATTTGAAGGATCCGACCCATGAAAGGATGGAGCCCCTTGCTGGCCCTGCTGGGCTGTGCTGCTGTCCAGGCTGCCGATATTCCCGCCGGAACACAACTCGCCGCCGAGCAGATTGTCGTTCGCCACCTCAAGGATGAACCTGCGAGCCTGAGCCCGCTCAAGCTGGTCGGCCTGCCGGAGTTGCAGGTACTGCGGGATCTGTTCGAGGGGCTGCTGACCCAGGGGCCGGATGGCAAACCGGTTGCCGGGGTGGCGGCCAGCTGGGAGAACAAGGGCAACCAGTTCTTTACCTTCCATCTGCGCCCGGATGCGCGCTGGTCCAACGGCGATCCGGTCAAGGCCGGCGACTTCGTCTACGGCTGGCGCAAGCTGGTCGACCCGAAAGAGGCGGCCACCTTCGCCTGGTTTGCCCAACTGGCCCGTTTCGACAAGGTGGACGAGATCGTGGCTGGCAAATTGCCTGCCAGCGAGCTGGGGGTCAAGGCCCTCGATGATCACACCCTGCAGGTGACCCTCACCCAGCCGGTGCCCTACTTCCTGAACCTGCTGAGCCACCCCAGCCTGTCGCCGCTCCATCAGGCCAGCATCGAGCAGTACGGCAACCAGTGGACCCAACCCGGCAAACTGGTGGGCAACGGTGCCTTTGCGCTGAACAACCGGGTGGTCAACGAGAAGCTGGAGCTGAGCCCCAACCCTTATTACTGGGATCGGGCCCATACCGTATTGACCAAGGTGATCTTCATGCCGATCAATCAGGAGAGCGCGGCGACCAACCGCTATCTGGCGGGCGATCTGCATATCACCGAATCCTTCCCCAAGGAGCAGTACGACAAGCTGAAGCAGCAGATCCCGAATGAGGTCTACACCCCGGATCAGCTCGGTACCTACTACTACGCTTTCAATACCCGTCAGGCACCACTGAACGATGTGCGGGTGCGCAAGGCGCTCTCCTACACCATCGACCGCGCCCTGATCGCCGACAAGGTGCTCGGCACTGGCGAGAAACCGGCTTATCACTTCACTCCGGATGTGACCGCCAGTTTCACCCCGGCCGCCAACTTGCTCTCCACCAGCAGCCAACCGGCGCTGGACAGCAAGGCCAAGGCCCTGCTCAAGGAGGCCGGTTACGGCCCGGACAAGCCGCTCAAGCTGACCCTGCTCTACAACACCGCGGAAATTCACAAGAAGATGGCACTGGCGATTGCCAGCATGTGGAAGCAGAAGCTGGGCGCCGAGGTCGAGCTGACCAATCAGGAGTGGAAAACCTATCTCGACAGCCGCCAGAGCGGTCAGTTCGAGGTTATCCGCTCCTCCTGGGTCGCCGATTACAACGACCCTTCAGCGTTCCTTGGCCTGTGGGGCTCTCGTCACAGCGGCAATATGGCAGGCTTTGCCAATGCTCGTTATGACCAGCTGCTGGCAGAGGCGGCCAGCACTCAGGATGTCGCCAGCCGTAGCAAGCTGTTTGGCGAGGCGGAGGCGATCCTGCTGGATCAAGCCCCCATCGCCCCCATCTACCAGTACACCAATGCCCGCCTCATCAAGCCATGGCTCAAGGGCTACCCCATCAACAACCCGGAAGATGTGGCCTACAGCCGCCAGCTGTACCTCGTCAAACACTGACACCGGCCACCACGATGCGAGGCCCCGCTGGGCCTCGCTATTGATACTGTTCACACCACGATTTCCAGCCTAAAATGCCGCCCCTTCTGTTCAATTAATCTTCAATACCCAGTCAGACATGCGTTATTTGATACTGCTCTCGTTGTTGTGGACCCTGCCTGCACAGGCCAACAGCGAATCCCAATGCCAGCAAGAGTTTGTCGGCTGGATGCTGCATCAGCAGCAACAGTTCAGCGATCGCAAGTCTGACAAGATGGAGCGGCGCCGGGCCGAGCGGGCCATCGAGTTGGCTCGTCAGGAGTACGACAAGCAGACCAGCTTTTGCAAGACGATGGAGCTGGTGCGCAGCTACAAAGATAGCGATCCGCGCTTTAAACCGAGAAGCGGCGAAGTTCACGATTTCACACCGGCCAGCTGACCCTTACTTCATCAATTCATTGTGTTGATTAATTGACCCAAGCCAAGTTCGGGGCACTGAAGAGCCTTAGAATGATTAACTGAGAACGACAATAAAAAACATAGTTATCAGTTATTTGGCTTTTTCAGGAACGACACATGACCAAACTCCATCAGGAGGGGGAGATACACTTCCCCGACAACATCGCACTCATCTCGACCACGGATCCCGCCAGTCATATTACCTATGCCAACCAGCACTTCTGTGATGTGGCCGGGTATGGTGCGGCCGAAATGGAAGGGGTGCCCCACAATCTGGTGCGACACCCCGACATGCCCAAGGCGGCCTTCGCCGACATGTGGCAGCGGCTGCGACAGGGCAAAAGCTGGATGGGGCTGGTCAAGAACCGCGCCAAAAGCGGTCAGTTCTATTGGGTAAACGCTTACGTCACCCCGATCCTCAATGCGCAGAAGGAGATCGTCGAGTTCCAGTCGGTGCGCACCAAACCCGCCGCCAGCGATGTGGCCTGGGCCGAGCAGCTCTATGGCCTGCTGCGCAGCGGCAAAGCGCTTCCCTGGCTGAGCCGGTGTCACATTGAACCGGGTCAGCTGACCCTCTGGCTCTCCGTTTCTGCCTTGTTCACCACCCTTGCTACCTTTGCCACCGGCAACCTGTTATGGCTGCTGCCCACCGCCTTGTTGCTGTTGGCACAGGCAACCCACGGCTGGCGATTGCAGCAACGGCTGGCTCATCTGCTCACCCTTGCCGATCAAGACAAGGGAACCCGCCTCTGTCAGGTGCTCTACACCCGACGGCGCGACACTCTGGCGGCCGTCGAACTGGCCCTGCGGATGAAGCAGGCCGAGCTCAAGGCCGTGGTCGGGCGCAGTGCCGACACCAACCAGCAGATCCTGCAGGCAGCCGAAGATGACCGGGGCAATATCCAGACCATCGATACCCATCTGCAGCAGCAGCGCGCCCACAGCGAGCAGCTGGCGACCGCCATCACCGAGCTGAGCCACTCTATTCGGGATGTGGCCCACAGTGCCCATGAGGCGAGCAATCTGGTCATAGAGGTACAGCAGGTCTCCGACGAGGGGCTGCAAGCATTGGCAACCACCCGATCCGCCGTCAACCAACTTCATCAGGAGCTGGATGCCAACCATGCCGTGCTGGCCCAGCTCACCAGCGACAGCCAGAAGATCAGCGGTATTCTGGAGGTGATCAGTCAAATCGCCGACCAGACCAACCTGCTCGCCCTCAATGCGGCCATAGAGGCCGCCCGGGCGGGCGAACAGGGGCGCGGTTTTGCCGTGGTGGCGGATGAAGTGAGGGCGCTGGCCCAGAAGACCCGAGCCTCGACCAGCGAGATCCACGAGATGATCCAGGCGCTGCAACAGACTACACGACAGCTGTCAGACGGGATGACGCAAGGGGCGCAGACCTCGGTGCGCTGCCAGCAGCACGCGGGCACCACCGCCGACGTGCTCACCCAGATCAACCGGATGCTGGGGCAGGTAACCCGCACCAGTGACGAGATCGCCCAGGCGGTGAGTCAGCAGGCCGACGTCACGGCGACCCTCGATGAAGGGGTGCACCAGATCCACCAGCTGGCCAGCCACACCGCCGACAACAGCAGGCAGGCGCTAGATGGCATCACCCTGCTGGTTGAGCGGCTGCAGGATCTCTCGCGGCTGATCAACCAGTTCAGATATTGAAGCGACAGCGATCAAAAAAGCGCGTCAACTGACGCGCTTTTTTCGCTTTGCCTGACAGGAGAGTTATTCGCCCTGCTCGCTGGCGGCAAACTCCGGCACCTTGGCCATGGCATCCAGCACCACCTGAATATCCGCTCCCGGTTTGCAGGCGTTCTCGCTCAGGTGACGGCGCCAGGCGCGGGCCCCCTGCATATTCTGGAACAATCCCAGCATGTGGCGGGTCATGTGGGAGAGGTAGTTGCCCTTGGCCAGCTCCTGCTCGATATAGGGCAGCATCATCCGCACCACTTCGTGGCGGCTCGGCACGGCGTTGTTCTGGCCGAACACCAGATTGTCCACCTGCGCCAGAATGTAGGGGTTCTGATAGGCTTCGCGCCCCATCATGACGCCATCGACGTGTTGCAGGTGCTCAAGGGTCTGCTCCATGGAGGTGACACCGCCGTTGAGGGCGATGGTGAGATCCGGGTAATCCTGCTTGACCCGATAGACGCGGGGATAATCGAGGGGCGGGATCTCGCGGTTCTCCTTGGGGCTCAGGCCACTCAGCCACGCCTTGCGGGCATGGACGATAAAGGTATCGCAACCGGCATCGCGCACCTGTTCGATGAAGGCCTGCAGAAATTCGTAGGAGTCCTGATCGTCGATACCGATACGGGTCTTCACCGTCACCGGAATATCGACCACATCGCGCATCGCCTTGACGCAGTCTGCCACCAGCGCCGGTTCACCCATCAGGCAGGCGCCAAAGCGGCCATTCTGCACCCGATCGGAGGGGCAGCCGACGTTGATGTTCACCTCGTCATAGCCGCGCTCCTCGGCCAGCTTGGCACAGCGCGCCAGATCGGCCGGATTGCTGCCACCCAGCTGCAGGGAGATGGGGTGCTCCTGCTCGCTGTAACCCAGATAATCACCCTTGCCGTGGATGATGGCGCCGGTGGTCACCATTTCGGTATAGAGCAAGGTCTGGCGGCTCATCAGTCGATGAAAGTAACGGCAATGCCGATCAGTCCAGTCCAGCATGGGGGCGATGGAAAAACGCTGCGCCTGCATAAAAATCATCCGGGTTGGCTAAAGAAAGGGGCGGATTTTATCACAACGTGAAGCAGCCCCAGAAAATGAATTTTGTCGCCGCGCCATGCGAGGCCCTGTGATAGTATCCGGCTAATAGAAAGGGTATCTGCGCGATCATGAATCAAGACCAACTTTTACAACGAGCCGAGCGACTCTGTATACAGCGAGGGATCCGCTTCACCCCGACCCGACGTCAGGTATTTCGCCTGCTGGCGGCACACGGCAACGCCATCAGCGCCTATGATTTGTTGGCCCAGCTGCAACAAACCGAAGCCAATGCCAAGCCGCCAACCGTCTATCGGGCACTCGATTTTTTGCTCGAACAGGGCTTTGCTCACAAGGTGGAATCTCTCAACGCGTTTATCTTCTGCTGCCACTTCGATCACGCTCACCCGATGCAGTTGTTGATCTGCGACGAGTGCGGGGATGTGGTCGAGCTTCACGATACGGCGATCGATAGCGCGTTTTCCGAGCAGGCCCACTTGCATGGTTTTACTATTACCAATAAGACGATAGAGGCACATGGCCAATGTGCCCGTTGTACGCCCACTGTAGGAAGTCATCATGAAGGCTGATTTTGTAAATCCGTTCCTGCTATCCCTGCTCAATGTGCTCTCGACCATGGCACAGCTGGAACTCAAACCGGGCAAACCGAAACGCAAGATGGATGAGCTGGCGCGCGGCGACGTCTCCGGCCTGATTGGCATGGTCGGCCCGCAGACCCGTGGTTCCCTCTCCATCAGCTTCGAGAAGGGGCTGGCACTGGAGATCATGCGCCGCATGCTGGGGGAAGCGCCCGCCAACATCAACGAAGAGGTGACCGACATGGTCGGTGAAATCACCAACATGGTGACCGGCGGTGCCAAGCGGATGCTGGGCGAGAAGGGCTACGAGTTTGACATGGCGACCCCCATCATCGTCTCAGGCCCCAACCACACCATTACTCACCGTGCAGATGGCACCAAGATCATGATGCCGTTCGAATCGGATTTCGGTCGCGCCACTATCGAAATCTGCTTCGAGTAACCCTATGTGGAAAGCATTGAAATGGATTTTCATCTGCTGGGCCCTGCTGTTGATCCTGTCGGACATTCAGATCAGCACCTCCCTCTACAAGTACGAAGATAACCGGGTGCTCATCAACTTCCCGCGCTGGGAAGCCAAGCAGCCCTGGGGCACCTTCGAGTGGCATGCCGGACGGGTAGAAACCCACTGGTATGGTCTGGATGGCAAACCCAAGCCGTCAGGCCCGCAAATCTGATCCGGTAACGGATCCGGCAGAAACAGAAGAGGCCAGCAGCTGCTGGCCTCTTTGCTATCTCGTTGATCCTGAATCAAGCCGCTTCGGCAGCCAACTTCCCGCTTGGTCGCACCAGGATGCCGACGATGCAGGCCAGCAGAGTCGGCAGCAGCCAGGCAAGCCCCTTGTCGAACAGCGGCAGGAAGGCAAAGCCGTCCATCGCCATACCGGCAGCCCCCAGCCCATCGAGGCAACCAAACAGAAAGGCGATCGTCAGCACGCCGCGAAACGCCAGCCGTGGCTGGGCAAACCATCCCTTGAGGAAGGTCACCTGCACCAGCGCGATGGCGACCGGATAGATGGCCACCAGCACCGGAATCGAGAGGCCAATCAGCTCGCTCAACCCCACATTGGCCACCAGTGCACAGAGCGCCCCCAGCAGCATCACCCAGTTGCGATAGGCCCAGCCAGTCAGGCCATGGAAGTAGTCGGCACCGGCACAGAGCAGGCCGACCGCACTGGTAAAACAGGCCAGGGTGATGATTGCAGCCAGAATAAACTGACCCGGTTGGCCAAACAGACTCTGGACGTAAGCATTGACGATGGCGCCACCATTGCTGATATCGCTTGCCACCCCACCGGCGCTGTTGCCCAGCTGAAAGAGCGAGACATACACCGCCGACAACCCGACCGCCGAGATCAAGCCTGCAATGGTCAGATATTTGAACTGGCTGCGATAATCCTCGATCCCCTTCTGGCGCAACAACCCGATGATCAGGGCGCCAAACATCAGGGAGGCCAGGGTATCCATGGTGTTGTACCCTTCCAGCATCCCTTTGGTAAAAGCCGCATCTATGTACTCACCGCTGGCATCAGGCATGGTTCCCTGCGGCGTCATAAAGACCCCGACCGCCAGAATGAGCAGCATCGCCATCAGGGCTGGGGTCAGATACTTGCCGACCGCATCAAGGAGCTTGCCGCGATCGAGCGCCACCAGGATCACCAGCGTAAAGAAACTCAGGGTATAGATCCGCAGCCCCGCATGACCGGTATCGCCAAGCCAGGGCTTGAGCCCCATCTCGTAGGCGACCAGACCGGTGCGGGGAATGGCAAAGGCGGGCCCCATGATGATATAGATGGCGATGGCCAGCGGCGGAAAAATGATATTGCCTGCCCCCAGATAGAAGGCAAACGTCATAAACCCCAATCCGAATACGTCGGACAACTTCAATGATTTCGTCAAACTCAACCTCATCTGCCTTATCAGCTTGTTATTGATTGCACCCACTGCCTGGCAGATAACCGGTAACAATACCTTTCGCCCCCACACAGCCCGCGGACCGGATGAGGCGCACCACCTTTAGCATAAAGAAGAGGAGTTCGATCTCAATCACCAATTAATATCTTGAAACAATTTACCGCTGTGGAATTAATCGCCGAACAACTCGGCGCTCCATAAAGAGGTGTCACACGTAGGTATGAGAGGCAAGAAGAGGGGAGTGGGTTATAGCGGCAAGATACGGCTGCTCAGATGCTATCTGCTCTGCGTACAGTGACAATTACGGCAGCAAAGCGAGGCTCACAGAAAACAAAAGAGCCTGCACGGGGCAGGCTCTTGGCAATATCACATCGGGCGTGATCAGGCCGCTTCGGCAGCCATCTCGGTTGGACGCACCATCACGCCAACTACGCAGGCCAGCAGGGTTGGCATCAGCCAGGCGAGGCCCTTGTCGAACAGCGGCAGCAAGGCAAACGCATCCATCTTCATACCGGCAGCACCCAGACCATCCAGGCAACCGAACAGGAAGGCAACCATCAACACGCCACGGAACACCAGACGGGGACGGCCGAAATAACCCTTCAGGAAGGTGACCAGTACCAGCGCCACGGCAACCGGATAGATGGCAACCAGCACCGGAATGGAGAGGCTGATCAACTGGCTCAGACCCACGTTGGCCACCACGGCACAGATAACGCCCAGCAACACCACCAGCTTCTTGTAAGCCATGCCGGTCAGATTGTGGAAGAAATCGGAACAGGCAGAGATCAGGCCCACGGCAGTGGTGAAGCAAGCCAGAGTGATGATGGCCGCCAGAATGAACTGACCCGGCTGACCAAACAAGCTCAGTACGTAGGCGTTGACGATGGCGCCACCGTTGCTGACATCGGTCGCCACACCGGCCGCAGTGTTGCCCAGCTGGAACAGGGAGACGTACACCACGCTCAGACCAACGGCAGAGATGAGGCCGGCAATGGCCAGATACTTGAACTGGCTCTTGTAATCGTTGATGCCTTTCTGGCGCAGCAGATCGACGATCAGAGCGCCAAACATCAGGGACGCCAGGGTGTCCATGGTGTTGTAGCCTTCCAGGATCCCTTTCACGAAGGGGCTGTTCTGATAGTCACCGGACGCATCAGGCATGGAACCTTGCGGTGCTACGAATACACCGATCGCCAGAGTCAGCAGCAGCAGCATCAGTACCGGAGTCAGGTATTTGCCGATGGCGTCCATCAGCTTGCCCTGGTTCATGGAGACCAGAATGGCCACACCAAAGAAGATCACGGTATAGGCCGCCAGACCCGCCTGCCCCATGTCACCGATGAAGGGCTTGAGGCCCATTTCATAGGCAACCAGACCGGTACGGGGCGCGGCAAAAGCCGGGCCGATGATGATATAGATGGCAACGGCCAGCGCAGTCGCGACACCGGCAGGCAGCAGTTTGGTCATGCCAGCCCAACCGTTACCGGCTTTCGCCACGGCCAGAATGGTCACCAGAGGCAGGCCCACGGCAGTGACCAGGAAGCCAAACATCGCCAGGGAGAGGTGCTCACCAGCCATGTAACCGGCCAACGGCGGGAAAATGATGTTACCGGCGCCCAGGTAGAAGGCGAAGGTCATAAACCCTAATCCGAGTACATCGGACAATGTGAGTGATTTCGTCAAGTTCAACCTCGTCTGTCTTGTAAATTATTGCTTGTTATAGTTTTTATCGGTCGCTGACCGGGTGTGTTCAGGGGGTATAAAAAAAGAGCCCCGCATGTTTTTTCATCGCAACCAGTGGTTTTAGCTGGTCTGGAGCGGGCGCTCGATCTGGAACCAGCATAATGGCGTGAAAAAATAGTTCAAGACGAAATTTACATCTTCAAATAGAAGGGGTTGGTCAGTTGGATATATCTGTCGGAATAGGCCCCATCAGCAGAATGGATCACAATTTCACCCCTCTCACACCTGTTTAATCCTCTGCCAAGTAGCAATAAAACACGATTTGCCTCTTTACCCTCTCTGGTGATAACAGCTGTATAACAAATGCCATGCAGATCATAATTCGCCGAAATGCATAAAATTTCATCGGCCATCGCCGTCGGCAGCACCAGCGCTACCTGCCCGTTCGGGCTCAGCAAACGATCGCAGGCCGCCAGTAATGCGTGGCTGTCGAGGGCGCCGGTATGGCGGGCCAACGCCCGCGCCGGATCGCTAAATGACTGGCCTGCCACGAAATAGGGAGGGTTGGAGACGACAAGATCGTAAGGGGCAGCCTGATAATCCTGAATGGCACTCTCTATGATGGTCACCCGATCGGCCCAGGGAGAAGCAGCCGCATTCTCCCGCGCCTGACTGGCCGCATTAATATCCAGCTCGACCGCATCAAGACGGCAGTCAGATCTGCTGCGCTGGGCCAGCATCAGGGCGATCAGGCCGCTGCCGGTGCCGATATCGAGCACTCGACGCGCCTGTTCGACCGGCGCCCAGGCACCGAGCAAAATGCCATCGGTGCCCACCTTCATGGCGCAGCGATCGTGATTGATATGGAACTGTTTGAAGGTAAATCCGCGACTACGTCCCATCTGGCCCCCGTCATCTGCAAAAATGGTGGGCGATTATAGCGGCTAAGACACACTCACCAATAGGAGCCGACGAGATAATCGCCTATAATCTGCCGTTTCCTTAATGACCGAGTATTGCCATGAGCCAGTCCTTTGATGATTTCGACCTGCACCCAGCCCTCAACCGGGCCTTGGCCGAGATGGGATTCACCCGCCCCACCACCATCCAGCAGATGGTGCTGGAGCCAGCCCTGGACGGCCGCGATATTCTGGCATCCGCTCCGACCGGTACCGGTAAGACTGCCTCCTTCCTGCTGCCGGCACTCCAGCACCTGCTGGACTTCCCGCGCCGCAAGCCGGGCCCCTGCCGCATGCTGATCCTGACCCCGACCCGCGAGCTGGCGCTGCAGGTGACTGCCCACGCCAAGGCGCTGGCGGCTCACACCAACCTCAGCATCGAGACCATCATCGGCGGCGTCAGCCATGAAGAGCAGCTGCCTGCCCTGACCAAGACCACCGACATAGTGGTGGCCACCCCGGGCCGTCTGCTCGAGTACATCGAGAAAGAGGAGTTCGAGAGCCACGACATCGAAGTGCTGGTGCTGGATGAAGCGGACCGCATGCTGGACATGGGCTTTATCAAGGATGTGAACCGCATCGTGGCCGAAGCGCGCTACCGCAAGCACACCATGCTCTTCTCCGCCACCCTGGAAGGGGCCGGCCTTGAGAAGTTCGCCAACGAGATCCTCAAGGATCCGGTGGAGCTGCACGCCGAGCCGCCCCGCAGCGAACGTCGCCCCATCACCCAGTGGATCCATCTGGCTGATGACGCCGCCCACAAGCTGGCGCTGCTGACCCATATCCTGAAAGATCCGGAAACCCAGAAAGCCATCATCTTCGTCAAGACTCGCGAGCGTCTGGCGGAGCTCTCCGGCCAGCTGCAGGCTGCAGGTATCTCCTGCGCCTGGATCCGTGGCGAGATGGAGCAGAGCAAGCGTATCGAGTCGATCCGCAAGTTCCACGAAGGGGAAGTGCCCTTCCTGATCGCCACCGACGTCGCCGCCCGCGGCATCGACCTGCCGAACGTCAGCCATGTCATCAACTACGACATGCCCTACGGCGCCGATGTCTACGTCCACCGGATCGGTCGTACCGGCCGAGCTGGCAACCGTGGCTGTGCCATCAGCCTGGTGGAAGCCCACGACATGGCGATGGTCGCCAAGATCGAGCGCTACACCGAGGAGCGCCTCAAGCGCCGGGTGATCGACGAGCTGCGCCCGAAACACAAGGAAGCGCGGGTACCGGTGAAGAAGAAAAAGCCGGTCGACAAGAAGAAGTCCGCCAAGAAGAAAAAGAAGAAGTGATCGCCTGGCGATAAAGAGAAGGGCCATCCCGCGGGATGGCCCTTCTGCATTCTGAATCACTCTGACGAGTGGTTATGCCACCACTCTGCGCATTCCCATATGGGGGATATCGTCTTCGAGATAGCCTTCCCCTTCCGCCACAAAACCGTGCTGGCCATAGAAGCCCTGCAGATGGGCCTGCGCCCCCAACCAGATGCTGTGAGTCGGCCAGCGCGCCTCGCACGCCTTGACCGCCTCGCCGATCAGCTTATGACCAAGACCACCGCCGCGCGCCTTGGGTGAGGTCACCACCCGACCGATGGCGGCGCCGCTCTCATCGCCGATGCCGGGCGCCATAATCCGCGCGTAAGCTGCAAGCTGGTCGCCCTGATAGCCGAGCAGGTGCCAGACCCCATCGCGGCGATCCAGCCCGTCCAGATCCTGAAAGGGGCAGGTCTGCTCCACCACGAACACCTCGGCCCGCAGCGCCAGCAACTCATACAACTCGTCAGTGGTCAGTTCAGACCAGGGTTTCAGGATCCAGTTCATCGGCAACTCCTTATCAGTTCGGCCTGCCAGCATAATCGTGGCGCCAGCGCCCTGCATTAACCTTTGTTAAGTTCTTTCAGCCGCTTGCGAATGCGACTAAGACTGATGGGAGTAATGCCAAGATAAGCGGCGATCTGGTGATCCGGCACTCTGGCATCAAGCGCGGGAAAGCTGTCGAGAAAGTGCTGATAGCGCGCCTGCGGGCTGCCGGTCAGCAGCAACTGCTCCTTCTCCTCCTTGATGCGCAGCTGCACCTCCAGCAGGTGCTGGTACCAGCGCGGCCAGCCGGGCAGCTGGCGCAGGTCGGCCAGACTGAACAGCTGCAGACGGCAAGACTCCAGCGCCTCCACGCTGTAGCGGGCCGGCTCGCCACTGAGCAGGTAGTGGAAGTCGAGAAACTCGTCCCCCTCCCAGTAGAACTCCTTGATGTACTCGCGGCCATCCTCCAGCACCAGCTTGGCCCGCAGCAGCCCCTGCTCCACCCTGACCAGCAGATCCGGGCTGTCGCCGGCGTGCCAGAGGCAGCTTTTCGAGCTGAGGGTCAGCGGGCGGGCAAAAGAGAGGAGGCGCGCGGTCTCCTCTTTATCTGCGACCTGCGCCCAATCGAAGGGGGGTCTGTCAATCAGCATGATCAAGCACGGCGCTGGCGCACGGCTTCAAACAGGCAGACGCCGGTTGCCACCGAGACGTTGAGGCTGGATACCGCCCCTGCCATCGGGATGCTCACCAGCTCGTCGCAATGTTCGCGGGTCAGGCGACGCATGCCTTTACCTTCAGCACCCATCACCAGCGCCATCGGGCCGGTCAGTTTGGCCTGATAGAGGTCGTGATCGGCCTCGCCAGCGGTGCCGACAATCCAGACGCCGCGCTCCTGCAATTCGCGCAGGGTGCGGGCCAGGTTGGTGACCTGAATGAGCGGCACCACTTCGGCCGCGCCACAGGCAACCTTGCGCACGATCGGGGTGAGACCCGTGGCCTTGTCCCGCGGCACGATGACAGCATGAGCCCCGGCAGCATCGGCGCTGCGCAGGCAGGCACCGAGATTGTGCGGATCGGTCACGCCATCCAGCACCAGCAGGAAGGGCTGGTTCTGTTGTGCCGCCAACTCATCCAGCAGGCTGGCCAGATCGTGCTCGGCCAGCTTCGGCGCCTCTTTCACCCGGGCCATGATGCCCTGGTGATTGTTGCCTTCCGCTTTGTCATCAAGGGTCTTGCGGTTCACGCTCTGCACCTTGAGACCGAGGGACTCCAGCTCGGCCAGCAGGGGTTGCAGCCGGTCATCATCCCGCCCTTTCAGCGCCCATACCTCGATGAAACGCTCCGGGGTGCGCTCCAGCAGCGCGGTGACAGCGTGAATGCCGTAGATCAGTTCTGTACTCATTTAGTGCTCTTGGCCTTATCGCGAGCCTTTTTGCTCGGTCGTCTGTTGCTCGGTTTGGCGCGGCCACCCTTGTCGGATTTGCCGTGATCCTTACCCTCTTTACGTTTTTCGTGGCGCTGAGCGCTTTTGGCCTTCTCTTTCTTGATCTCGGCCTGCTTGCGCGCCATCTCTTTGGCGTTCTTGCCGGTGGCCTTGAGCGGCTCTTCCACCATCACGAAGTCGATCTTGCGATCGTCCAGGTTCACGCCCATCACCTTGACCCGCACCTTGTCGCCCAGACGGTAGCGACGGCGGAAGTTCTCGCCAATCAGCTGCATGTGCAGGGGATCAAACTGGTAGTAGTCGTTGGTGAGGGTGCTGACGTGCACCAGACCGTCGATGTGGATCTCCGCCAGACGCACGAAGAAGCCAAAGCCGGTGACGCTGGCGATAACGCCGTCAAACTCGTCACCCACGTGATCCAGCATGTACTCGCACTTGAGCCAGTCGGCCACATCGCGGGTCGCATCGTCGGCACGGCGCTCGGTCATGGAGCAGTGCTCGCCCATCGGGTCCACTTCTTCCAGCTGGTAGTGATAACCACCGCTCGGGGTCCACTTGTGGCGCAGGTTGCCCTGCTGCTCCTTGGCAGTCTGGTACTTGATCGCCCGGTGCAGGATCAGGTCGGGATAACGACGGATTGGCGAGGTGAAGTGCGCGTAGGACTTCAGCGCCAGACCGAAGTGACCGATGTTGTCAGCCTGATAGATGGCCTGACGCATGGAGCGCAGCAGCATGGTGGAGAGCAGCTCCGCATCCGGGCGCCCTTCAAACTTGGCAGCCAGTTCGGCAAAGTCTTTCGGCTCGGGCTCGAGGCCGCCTTTGAGCTCCAGACCCAGTTCGGCCAGGAAATCGCGGAAACCGGTCAGACGCTCTTCGCCCGGACGGTCGTGGACCCGGAACAGGGCAAAGGCTTCGTTCTTCTCGATATAACGGGCTGCGGCGACGTTCGCCTGGATCATGCACTCTTCGATGATCTTGTGGGCATCGTTGCGCACCAGTGGCACGATGCGGTCGATCTTGCGCTGGGCGTTGAAGATAAAGCGGGTCTCCTCGCTCTCGAACTCCACCGCACCGCGCTGGTGACGGGCATGCTTGAGCGCCTTGTAGAGGTTGTTGAGCTCCTCAATATGGCCCACCAGCGGATCATACTGCTGACGCAGCTTGGGATCGCCATCGAGGATCGCGGCAACCTTGGTGTAGGTCAGACGGGCGTGAGAGTTCATTACCGCTTCGTAGAACTTGTAGCCGGACATGCGACCAGCGGCGGAGATGGTCATCTCGCACACCATGCAGAGGCGGTCTACTTGCGGGTTCAGGGAACACAAGCCGTTGGAGAGCACCTCCGGCAGCATGGGCACCACGAACTCGGGGAAGTAGACGGAGTTGCCGCGCTGATAGGCTTCGGCATCCAGCGCCGTGCCGGGCTTCACGTAAGCGGAGACGTCAGCAATGGCAACCCACAGGCGCCAGCCGCCACCACGCTTGGCTTCACAGAAGACGGCGTCATCGAAGTCACGGGCATCTTCCCCGTCGATGGTCACCAGCGGCAGAGCGCGCAGGTCGATGCGGCCCTCTTTGGCTTTCTCGGGCACCTGCTCGCCGAGACCGGCAACCTCTTTGGTCACCTCTTCCGGCCAAGTGTGCGGAATGCCGTGGGTACGCAGGGCAATTTCGATCTCCATGCCCGGCGCCATGTTCTCGCCCAGCACTTCCAGTACGGTGCCGACGGCATTAATGCGGGAGGTGGCGCGCTGATTGATGCGCACAACCACGACCTGGCTCTGGCGAGCCCCTTTGTTTTCCCCTTCCGGGATGATGATGTCCTGGCCGATACGGCTGTCATCCGGCACCACGAAACCAACGCCATTCTCGACGAAGTAACGGCCGACAATGTCTGCCTCACGGGACTTGAGCAGGCGCACCAGACGCGCTTCCTGACGACCCTTGCGGTCAATCTCGGTCGGCTGCACCAGCACGTAATCGCCATGCATCAGGCGTTGCATCTCTCGGTTGTTCAGATACAGATCCGGACCACCACCTTCCGGACGCAGAAAACCGAAGCCATCCTTGTGGCCGATTACATAACCTTTGACCAGATTCAGGCGATCCGGCAGGGCATAACATTGGTTGCGAGTGAATACCAGTTGTCCATCACGCTCCATGGCGCGCAGACGACGACGCAAGGCTTCCAACGGCTCTTCATCTTTCAGCTTGAGGACCTTGGCCAACTCTTCACGGGACATGGGCTTTTCATGGCCCTTGATGAGTTCCAGGATCAACTCGCGACTGGCGATGGGGTTATCGTATTTTTCGGCCTCGCGTTCGAGGAAAGGATCTTTTTGAGACATAAGCAGGCCTTAGGGTAGGTGGTAACGGTGCCATTATATCGGAGGGGGGGGCGAATGGCATCCATCGGCTGCCTTTTGGCCAATCTCTCTGTCATACTATCTTCAGTTCGCTGGCATGATGAGACACAGAACTCATGAGTAAGGACACATTTGCCCAATCCGCCGCCTATCTCAAACAAGCGGTCCCTTTGATGATCAAGTACCAGATCCCCACGACGCCGGACAATTACCACCTGTGGTACAACTATGTCTCGGCCAGCATGCCCGAGCTCAACCAGGCGATCGATCAGGCTGTCAAAATGCAGGGAACCTGCTCGCTCACCACCTGCGAGCGCCTCTATCACCAGTATCTGGCCGCTCAGGACGAGAAGCAGATGGAGGCGATGAAACTGAGCCTTGCCGCCATGGCCAACGAGCTCGGCCACTCCATGCAGGACGCCATCTCCGATACCGGCATGTTTCAAGAGATGCTCGACAAGAGTTTTGACAAGCTCAGCCGCATTGATGACGAGGGCTTCAGCTTGGAAGACACCATGGGGATCCTGCGGGAGCTGGTGCGCGAATCGCGGGATGTGCGCATGTCCACCATGCACTTTCGCAACCAGCTCAGCAATGCGGAGAAAGAGATCAAGGAGCTGCGGGCGGCGCTCAACGAGACGCGCAAGCTGGCCAACGAGGATGCCCTCACCAACCTGCTCAACCGCCGCGCCTTCGATCTGGAGCTGGAGGGGTTGATCCGCAGCCAGCACCCCTTCTCGCTGATCCTTGCTGATATCGATCGCTTCAAGAACTTCAACGACGAATATGGGCACCTGCTCGGCGATCAGGTGCTACGCGCCTTCAGCAAACGGCTGCGCGATGCCTGCAAGGAGGGGGTCACCGCCTATCGGCTGGGTGGGGAGGAGTTCGCCATGCTGGTCCCCCATCGCTCGCTGGCGCTGGCCAGACAGATGGCGGAGAGCATGCGCCGCGCCATCGAGCGGATGTCGATTCTGGATCGCAAATCGGGCCGCCGCATCGACCACATCACAGCCTCGTTTGGCGTGGGCGAGTTCAACGGTCAGGAGAGCGCAGACTGTCTGGTCGAACGTACCGACAAGCTGCTCTACAAGGCCAAGGAGCTGGGACGCAACCGGGTGATGCCGCTCCCTTCCTGATTTAGTCCCCTGCCCGACCGCAATGCCAATGTAAAAAGCCAGTCAGATCAACTGACTGGCTTTTTGGTCTCTCTTGCTCCGACAGGGGCTGTTCATTCCAGCCCCAGTGGAACTCTGCTCAGTGTGAAGGATTACTCCTGCACCTCGCTGACACCTTCGACTTTCACATCAACACGGCGATCCGGAGCCAGGCAGACGATCAGCTCACGCTTGGACTTGCTGACGCAGCTGTCGCCGGTAACCGGTGAGGATTTACCACGCCCTTCCACATTGATCTTGGCGGCCGGAATCCCTTTACCAACCAGATAGTTGGCAACGGTCTGGGCACGCTGCTCGGAGAGTTTCTGGTTGTAGGCATCGGAACCGATACGGTCGGTGTGACCAATTACGGTTGCCACGCCATCTTTGGGTCGTGCTTCTTCAATCTGGCTATAGAGGCTATCCAGTGCCTGACTGGCCTCTGGCTTGAGGGTCGCCTTGTTGAAGTCAAACAGCACATCGGAGCTCAGGGTAAACTGCTTCTCAACCATTACAGGTGCAGGAGCAGGTTCCGGAGCCGGGGCGGGCGCTACAGGGGCAACCTGACCAAAGCGATAGACTGCGCCCACAGAGAGCAGGCCATTGTCCATACGCAACCCGGTATTGTCTCGACTGCCGTAGGGGGTAGTGTATTGATATTCAAGACGGGCAGCCCAGTCACGATTGAACGCATACTCGGCACCCAGCGCGCTGACAAAGTTGAACCGGCCATCACCCCCTTTCAGGTCACTGTTAGCGGCCGCATAACCACCGCCGATACGTCCATACAGGTCGAGGCTATCAGTTACAGGGAAGCCCAGCTTCAATGATAAATGAATAAGTTGGGCCTGAACTTCATCTTGAAACGCTGCACCCGTGGCTGAACGGGCATCATATTTGTACTTACCCAGATAATCGTAGCCATATTCGATGCCCAGGTTCTTGTTAAGCTGATAGCCGGCAAATACACCAGCACCAAGAGCATCATTGGTCTCATTGCCGAGGGTAAAGCTGTTGCTTTCATCAATGCCGTAGAAGTTGGACCAACCCAGTTTGGCACCGCTATACCAGGTGTTGTCTTGACCGGCAGCCTGGGCATTGGCCGCCAGCAAGCCGGTAACCAGCAAGGTAATCAATGATTTTTTCATGTTTGAGCCTCTGCAACTTTATGTAGGAGGAGGTTGATTGATATCACCTCGTCTTATAGGTGCAACCACCCAAAAGCGATCGCAGCATATCAACGTTAGCCTATTTTCAAGTCACTGATATCAATTAACAAAAAACACTCTAACGCAACCACGTTACAAAAACAGCAACAAACGTTTGTTATTTGAACTGAGTGTGACGCAAAAAGACGCACAAATGAGGGCAGATAGGAGAAAAAGGCCAGCAACATGCGGGCCCGAAGCGATATCAGTGACGAACAAACTCGTAGTGCTGATCGATAAAGTCAGCAACACGCTGGCTCAGTACCTTGTGCACCGTCCTGGTCGGATGCACCTGATCCCAGAACATATGCTCATCGCAGTTAAGAGTTGCGGCTAGCCCTTTTGCTTGCCCGCTCACCACCGCCTGCGCCAGGATCGGGTTACCGGCAATAGCCACTCTTTCGGAGACACTCAAAGCCGGGGTCGCAGCCACCTCGGCAGCGCTGCCGGAGAACGGCTTCCACGTATAGCCGCCACCGTAGCAGGCGTGTTCTGTGTCACTCAGACCAAACTGCTGGGGATCGCGCATCATCTCGTCAAACTGCTTGTCCACTTCGAACAGCTTCACGATGCCGAGGGGAGCCAGCTCGCGAGTGAGGTTCTGCAACTTCTGGTTGTGGTAACTGGCCACATTGCGCACCTTCTCCACCACCTTCATGCTGCGGGCTGACGGGGTCTGCCCCAGATCAGGAATGTTGAACAGCAGGATCTGCTGCGCGCCGTTGAGCACCAACCGGTTGGATGCCAGCCGGATGGTATCGATCACCCGATCCGCATCCCGCTCGGTGTTCCAGCCATAGGCCAGATAGTCGTTGGCACCGACCCAGATCACCACCAGATCATCGGGACGGAACTTGTCCTTTTTCAGGAACTGATCGATCTCGTAATCGAGGTTGTTGATCACCTGATATTTGGGATCCCAGGACCAGAAACCGAGCCAGCCGTTCAAGGCACCCAGATGGTTATAGGCCACCGCGGTTGCACCGCCTTCCGCCTCGTTGGCCACGACCAGACCGGGAAAACGCTCGTCACCCAACTGCTCCAGCCACACCGGGCCGTTGCTGAAACGCCCGTTGAAGTAGGGTGGGCTGGAGGGGAGATACCCCCGCATCTTCTTGTACATCTTGCCGGTGTCGGAGAGGCTGTCACCAAACATCACGACCCGGGAAAAAGGTTGGCGTCCCTCTGCCGCTTGCGCGGTCAATGCCATTAACCCCAATAAACAAACAAGCCATTTTTTCATATTGTTATGCTCTTCGATTAAGCAGGTGAGACCTGCGGACTTCTCCTCGAGTGGCGACAGGCATGGGAAGAGTCTGCTGCCACTGACTTCTGGTGAAGGCGACAGATTACTGTTCCAGATGAAATCACACATGTTCCGCCACCGATGAAATCGCTTGCGCTCACAAAACAGACAATCACACCAGCCTATTTCTTTCACGCTTGTTTCACGCCCCCCCCGGCACAATGCCCCCATACCAACGACAGGAGTATGAAATGAACAAGGCAAGCGCAAGCGTAATCGGACTGTTGACCCTGATGTCTGTCTCCTCTTTTGCCATGGCGGCCTATACCGGCCCGCAAGAGCAGAACAAGGTTTCCGTTACTCAACTGAAAGATCTGGCCGATGACAGCTGGGCCACTCTGGAAGGGAAACTGGTCAAGCACCTGGGCGGCGAGAACTATCTGTTCCGCGATGCCAGCGGTGAAGTGGAGGTCGAAGTGGATCAGGATGTGTGGCGTGGCACCGAAGTGGGCCCGGATGATCAGATCCGCATCCGTGGTGAAGTGGACCACAGCTGGAACAAAACCGAAGTGGAAGTGAAAACCCTGGAGAAAGTGGGCGCGGCCCCGCAGACCAAGGGCGGCTTTATCGCCAAATAAGGCCACTTCAACGACGAACTGGCCAGACGTTAAAAGGGCGCTTGATATCAAGCGCCCTTTTACATGGTTAACCCAGCGTCACCGCTTAACCGGCCCGACTGGCAAAGGCTCTCTTGAACCCCTTCTCGGCCTGATTGACCTTGTAGAGGTAACGGCGCGCCTCCTCTTTGGGATGCTGCTCGGTCAACACCTGATAGACCGCCTCGGGGGAGAGCCGGTTGATCCGGCCCGGCGCCGCCTTGCGATCGCTGGAGAAGGTATTGAGCACCCCGCCAGCGCCACCGTTATAGGCGGAGATCACCGCATAGCGACGGGAGCGCGGGTCCTCGATATCCGCCAGATAGACGGTCTGCAACAGGTGCAGATAGGCGGTACCAACATCGATGTTGTAGGCCGGGTTGAACAGCTCCTCCCGGGTCGGCTGGCCGTTCTTGCCCTTGACCCGAACATAGACGTCACGACCGGCGGTAGCCGGGATCACCTGCATCAGGCCATAAGCGTTGGCATGGCTCACCGCATAGGGGTTGAAGCTGCTCTCGGTCTTGATCACCGCATAGATCAGGCTCTCCGGCACGCCGTATTTGCGCGACGCTTCCCGAATGATCCCCGCATACTTGTAGCCCCGTCGATCTTCATGGTTGGCCACCATGGGAATATCGACGAAGAAGATGGTGCGAATACCCAGAGTGCGCTTCTTCATCGCAGTGTTGAGCAGGTAATCGGCATAACGCTCGGCGCGCCAGGAGGCTCGGATTGGCTGGCGCTGGTTGTCCAGCACCTGACCATAGAGGAAAGGCTCGCCGCCGGTCAGAATTTCCCGATCGGAGTAAAGATCCACTTCGGCCGGATCGTCCGGCGTCAGCAGGGTCTCGATAATGGCGCGGCGCAGGTGAGCACGGGGATCGATGCCCGAGACCGTCTCCACCATGATGTGGCCGCTGGAGAAGTCGATGTGGGCCCGGCTCTTGTACTGATCCGTGTATTTTACGTAGTCAAACTTGCCCGCAAACAGCGCCTCCCGCCCCCATATCTCGTTCACGTTATGGGAGAGCGCGCTGATCATGTGTTCAAAACCGCGGATGTCCTTGCCGTTGACCAGATCGTCATCCTCACTCCCGCTGGGCTTGGGGGAGGATGAGCAGGCAGAGAGAAACAGCAAGGTGCACAGCAGCCAAAAAATTCGGCCCATAGGATCCTCAAACCGGGCAGCAGAGCTGCCCATCATTCATTTGCTGCGACTTCAGGAGCGGTCACGCCAGTGTGGCGCCATTACCGCACCTGTTCACACGTACAACAGCCGGAGAGCTTACTGGGCAGGCGGGGTGTAACCTTCGATCTGCACTTCACCTGCATCAAACAGGTAGCTGACCATCTCTTTTTCCAGCAGTTGGCGATGCTCAAGATTCATCATGTTGAGCTTTTTCTCGTTGATCAGCATCACCTGCTTCTTCTGCCACTCGGCCCAGGCTTCCTTGCTGATGTTGTCAAAAATCCGCTTGCCGAGCTCACCGGGATAGAGTTGGAAATCCAGACCTGGGCCCTCTTTTTTCAGGCGTTGGCAAAATACAGTACGGCTCATGTTGACCTCTATGGTTGTAACTCTGGATAGGCGAGGAGACGGGCCGTGGCGGCCGCCAGCCCCACCTCGGCAGGATGGCGTAAGTTATACCAGAGTCGGTTATCTGCTTCCATGAGCCGCAGCGGCTGCGCCTCATCAATGTCAATCAGCAGCGGCTGAATATCGAGATGGAAGTGGCTGAAGGTATGGCGAAAACCGGCCAGTTCCCGATAGCCGTGATGGCTCAGGCCGAGGGATGCCAGCAGACCATCCACCTCCGCCAGCGAAGCCACCTGCGGGAAGCAGTAGAGCCCGCCCCAGATCCCCTGTGGCGGCCGCTTCTCCAGCAGCAGCTCATCGCCGTGACGGATCAGCAGCATGACGCCATCGCGGGCCGGAATGCTCTTCTTGGGCTTGCTGTTGGGATAAGCGGTAGGCTTTCCTTGCGACAGCCCCTGGCAATCGGCCCGCACCGGGCAGCGATCACAGGCAGGCTTGCTGCGGGTGCAGATAGTGGCCCCGATATCCATCATCGCCTGATTGTATTGCGCCACGCCCAGTTTGGGAGTGAGCCGGATGGCGATCTCCCACAGCTCGTTCTCCACCTGTTTTTGGCCGGGCCAGCCCGGCAGCGCCAGCCAGCGGGTGAGTACCCGCTTCACGTTGCCATCAAGGATGGCGTGGGGCTGACCAAGAGAGAGCGACAGCACTGCCCCGGCGGTAGAACGGCCAATGCCCGGCAGCGCCATCACCTCGCCAAAGCGCTCGGGAAAGAGGCCGTGGTGGTGATCGCGGATCTGCTGAGCCGCCTTGTGCAGGTTGCGGGCCCGGGCGTAGTAGCCCAGCCCGGTCCAGTGGTGCAGCACCTCGTCGACAGGGGCATCGGCCAGCGCCACCACATCGGGGAAGCGCGCCATAAAACGCTGGTAATAGGGGATGACTGTGGCGACCTGGGTCTGCTGCAGCATGATCTCCGAGACCCAGACCCGGTAAGGGGTCTTCTCCTGCTGCCAGGGCAGGGTTTTGCGGCCATGAAGCTCGTACCACTCCAGAACCCGGCTTGCGAAGGTTGATTGATTCACGTTGTTCTCATGTCGTTGATATATGGGGAACTCTGCGGTTCCTTCGGCTCATCTGGCCTGCGCGGGCATAAAGTCATCCCGCAGCACAGCGCCAGCTGTCTGGTGCGGCAGCGTAAGGCCTCGTCACGCCCAAGTCAAAGCCGCGCTGACTGGCGCTGCGGGCAGGTGGTGGTCAAGCAGCAAAGCGGTAACAAAGACGATATACTCGGCCCCACGATTGATGACGGGAGAGACGGTTTGCAGACTTATCTGGTTGGGGGTGCAGTGCGGGATCGCCTGCTGGGATTGCCGCAGGGCGACAGGGATCATCTGGTGGTCGGCGCCACCGTGGAGCAGATGCTGGCGCTGGGTTTTACCCAGGTCGGTCGCGACTTTCCCGTGTTTCTTCACCCCAAAACCCAGCAGGAGTATGCCCTCGCCCGTACCGAGCGCAAACAGGGTCAGGGCTACACCGGCTTTGTCTGCCACGCAGCCCCCGATGTGACGCTCGAGCAGGATCTGCTGCGCCGGGATCTCACCATCAACGCCATCGCCGAGGATGATCAGGGCCAGCTCCATGATCCCTACGGTGGCATTGAGGATTTGGAAAAACGGCTGCTGCGCCACGTTTCCCCTGCCTTTGCCGAAGATCCGTTGCGCATCCTGCGGGTTGCCCGCTTCGCCGCCCGCTTCCACGCTCAGGGCTTTACCATAGCGCCGGAAACCCTCGCCCTGATGAGCGAGATGACGGCCGCTGGCGAGCTGGCCCACCTCACGCCGGAGCGGGTCTGGAAGGAGCTGGAAAAAGTGCTGCTGGGGCCGACCCCGCAGATCTTTATCGAGGTGCTGCGCCAGTGCGGCGCCCTCAAGGCACTCTTCCCCGAAATCGATGCGCTGTTTGGCGTCCCCGCCCCGGCCAAGTGGCACCCGGAGATCGACACCGGCATCCACACCCTGATGGTGCTGGAGCAGGCGTGCCGGATCTCCCCGGAATTGACCGTCCGCTTTGCAGCCCTCTGCCACGACCTTGGCAAGGGAGTGACCCCCCAGGAGTTCTGGCCAAGCCATCACGGTCACGGCCAGAAGGGGCTGCCGCTTATTCGCGCCCTGTGCGAGCGACTCCGGGTACCCAACGAGTGCCGGGATCTGGCGCTGCTGGTGAGCGATCTGCACACCCACATCCATATCGCCTTTGAGCTCAAGCCCGCCACCCTGCTCAAGGTGTTCGACAAGGCGGATGCCTGGCGCCGCCCCGAGCGCTTTGCCCAGCTGCTGAATGCCTGCCGCGCCGACTTCCACGGCCGCACCGGTTTCGAGGAGCGGGTCTACGCCGAGCCGGACTATGTGGCCGAAGCGCTGGCTGCCGCCCAGGCGGTGCCGGTGAAAGAGATAGTGGCGGCCGGTTACAAGGGAGAAGAGATCAAGGAGCAGCTCGCCAAAAAGCGGACCGATGCCATTAGCCGCATCAAGGATGAGTGGACCTTTATCGAGGAGTAACCTCGGCCCCATAACAGACGGCCGCCCTGATGATGAGCTCCGCAAGGAGAGCATCGCCAGGGCGGCCGTTTTGCATCCAGATTGATATGTGAGGGGGCGCTAACCCCTGCTGGTGCCGTTATGCCGGACCAATTCGCTCCATCAGGCTCATATGGGATGAACCATCGTGGCGCTTGAGGTTCTGACGATACTCGAACTGGCGCTGGCTCTCCTGCTTGAGCCCCAGCATCAGCGAATAGCACATCGCCAACATGATCACCGAGAAGGGTAGCGCGGCTATGATGCTGGCCGCCTGCAAGGCTGCCAGACCGCCGGAGACCAGCAGGATGGCCGCAACCAGCCCCTGCCCCAGACCCCATACGGCGCGGTGCAGTACCGGCGGCTCCTGATCACCGATGGAGAGCAGGGTGGTGATGACCAGCGTGCCCGAGTCACTGGAGGTGATGAAGTAGGTGCAGATGAGCAGGGTCAACACGGCCTTGGCGATCCAGCCGAAGGTATCCCAATGCAGCAGCTCGACCGTCTTGTAGAGCGCCAGCGTCACATCCTGATTGACCGCAGCGACCACGCCGCCACCACCAAACAGCTCCAGATTCATCGCCGTACCGCCAAACACGGTGAGCCAGAACATGCCGAGCAGCGAGGGCACCAGCAGCACACCGAGCACAAACTCGCGGATAGTACGCCCCTTGGAGATGCGGGCGATAAACATGCCGACAAACGGCGCCCAGGCAATCCACCAGCCCCAGTAAAACGCCGTCCAGCTCGACTGCCAGGCCGAAGTGCCGTTGGCCTCGGTGTTGGTCCAGAAGCTCAGTTTGACGATGTTCTGCAGGTAATCACCGATATTCTGCACATAGGCGTTGAGGATATAGGTGGTCGGCCCCAACACCAGAAAGAGTGCGAGAACGAAGATGCTCAGCCAGATATTGAGCTCGGAGAGGATCTTCACCCCGCGCCCGACCCCGGAGACCGCCGAGAGGGTGGCGATCAGACTGATACCGCCAATCAGCCAGAGCTGGTTGGACTGCGACACCGCCATACCAAACATCTGGTTGAGGCCGGTATTCATCTGGGAGACCCCCAGACCAAGGGAGGTCGCCACCCCGAAGACAGTGCCGAACACGGCCAGCACATCGGCCGCATGGCCCCAGAAACCGTAAATCCGCTCACCGAGGATAGGGTAAAGCACGGAGCGAATAGCCAGCGGCAACTTGCGACGATAACTGAAAAAGGCAAGTGACAGGCCGACGATCACATAGATGGCCCAAGGGTGCAGGCCCCAATGGAAAAAGGTGAGGCGCATGGCGATCTGGGCCGCTTCCGGGGTCATCCCTTCGGTAATGAATGGATTGCCCTGCAGATGGTTCATCGGCTCGGCGATGCTCCAGAACACCAGACCGATCCCCATGCCCGCGCTAAAGAGCATGGAGAACCAGGCAAAGTAGCCGAACTCCGGTACCTGGTCGTCGTCACCCAGCCGGATGCTGCCAAAACGGCTGAACATCAGGTAGACAGCGAAGAACAGGAACAGGGCGACCACCAGAATATAGTACCACTTGAACCCGGCAATAATCTGATCCTTGGCACCGACAAACCAGGCGGCCGCGGTATCGGGAACAAATACGCCAAACAGCAAAAACAGGGTGATCACGGTGAGGGCCGTCATGGCCATAGTCGGGTTGAGGCCTTTCAATAGCCCTTTGCTTGCTCGCATCCAGCCTCCTTAGTCGTTGTTGAAAAAGTCTTCGCCCACATGATCACCGGCCCCGCCGATGGCGCGATAGACCAGTTTGCCAGCCGCCTGTTCGCGGTGATCCACCAGCGAAACCGAGGGCTGGCCATTCACGGCGTGACGCTTGCCAAGGAAGATGGCCATGGGGACGCCCAGATTGGAGATACCGCTGGTGATCCAGAGGCGGTTGAAGTCGTAAGAGCCACCGATGAACTCCAGCTGAGCCAGACCGGTATCGAGGCCGGTCAGATAGAAGTTCATGGCACTTTCGTCAGGAAAGAGGTGCACCAGCACATAGGCGTAGCGCAATTCATTCACCAACTCCTTTAGGTTGAAAGTACCTGTCTCACTGCAAGAGAGGGGTAACTCACCATCATAGTGGTGTACCTTGAGGTTGTTGGGGTCTTCATCATAGGCAGGCTGATAGCGCACAAAAGCCGAGGTATCCGGCAGTTCATAGCGCACTCTGACCACACGTAACTCGGCCACCAGAGACTTGATATCCAGCTCGTCATTCATCATTTTGCTCCTCAAATGTCAGGGTGAATTCCGTGAAATGCCCGTCAACCTAACACAAAATTAATTAGAGCAGAAATCATTACAACAAAAACCATATTGACCTTGTGACGAATTAGGCGGAAAATTTTGCCCCTCTCCATAGCCCTCCAATGACGCACAGCCCATGGAAAAACATGATGAAGTGCTGGTCGCCCTGCGCCAGATTATTCGTGCCATCGACATGCACTCCAGGCGCTTGATCAAAGAAGCCGGGCTCACCTCTCCGCAACTTTTGCTGCTCAAGGGGATCGACGAGTTGGGACAGATCTCCATGCGCCAGCTGGCCGATCACACCAACATGAGCCAGGCCACCGCCACCACCATCATGGACCGATTGGAGAGCCGCCAACTGGTGCAGCGCGTTCGCAGCAATACCGACAAGCGCAAGGTTCACGCGACACTGACTGACGCAGGCCGCGCACTGCTGGCTCAGGCCCCGACCCCGCTGCAAGAGCGCTTTATCCAGCGTTTTCAGGCGCTGGAAGCGTGGGAGCAGACCCTGCTGCTCTCTTCCCTGCAACGCATCTCCTCCATGATGAATGCAGACGAAATCGACGCAGCCCCGGTGCTGAGCGTCAGACCCCTCACCGAAGAGCAGGCATAAGCTGCTGAACAATTTCAGGCATAAAAAAAGCTCCCGAACGGGAGCTTTGTTCTATCAGGGGTCGTAGAGGATTACTCTTCCAAGCTGATCCCGATATTGGAGACGCCATCCTGAGAGGCGAATGCTCTGATGGCCAGGATACGATCGCTGTCACGCTCATGGGCAACCCGCTTGAGCAGTTCAACCTGGAACTCCAGCTCAGCTTCCATGTACTCGTGCTCGTAGAGCTCCTCTTCGGTCAGATCCCGCTCTTCCAGCAGCTCGATAAAACCGGCCACGGTACCGACCGACGCATGGCTGGCATCGTTGGCCTCTTCGCCGACCCGGCAGATCACCGAGTTGTAGGCGCAGCCCAGCGCAACACAGGCATCAAGCGCCGGATAGGCACCGTAGGATTCAAACTTGCGGGGATCCGGAATGTGAGACTCGAACTCTTCGAGAATGGCCCCCAGATTGACCCGGGATCCCTTGACGGTGAGGTAGACCCACATCTGATCCAGCGCATGCCGGAAAGCGCCAGCATTGCCAAAACCGGAGGCCTGACAGAACAGGGCATAGTTGGGGTACATGCGCTCTGCCAGCGCCAGGGTGTAGACGGTCTGTTGCCAAGGCTGTAGCTCGGCCAGTCGCTTATAAAACTTGTCACCAAACACTGGAGTCGGATCCTTTGCAAAATGTGGGGCAGATTGTAGCCCACGAGGCGCGCGGCGAAAACGAAAAAGCGCCCTGGTCGGCTATGTTGCGATATGAAGTCAGGTAAGATGGGTCGAGAGCGGCATCTTGTTGCGCCGCAAATTCTGATAAGGAACAAGAGTATGAGCCAACGTACCCTTCTTTTGCTCAGCCAGGATAATGCTCACTACGAACGGCTGCTCAAGGCCGCCAATCTCCCCCATCTGCGCATTCTGCGAGCCGATAACCAGAGCGATGCCGAGAAGCTGATCGGCGAAGCCCATATTCTGATGGCCGAACCGGCCCGTGCCAAACCGCTGCTGCCCAAAGCCAACAAGCTGAGCTGGTTCCAGTCCACCTATGCGGGAGTCGATGTGCTGCTCGACCCTGACAGTCGCCGCGACTACCAGCTCACCAATGTGCGCGGCATCTTCGGCCCGCTGATGAGCGAGTATGTCTTTGGTCATCTGCTCAGCCTGATGCGCCAAATCCCCCTTTATCGGGAACAGCAGAAACAGCGACTGTGGCAAAGCCACCCCTATCAGGGCCTCAAGGGGCGCACCATGCTGATCCTGGGGACCGGCAGCATTGGTCAGCATATTGCCCACACCGGCAAACATTTTGGCATGAAGGTGCTGGGCATCAGCCGCAGCGGTCGGGAGCGGGCCGGGTTTGATCAGGTTTATCAGCTACCTGCGCTCAACAAGATGCTGGCGCAGGCCGATGTCATCGTCAGCGTGCTGCCAGCCACCCGCGATACCCGTCATCTGTTCAATGCCGCCCGCTTCGAACACTGCAAACCGGGCGCCATCCTGTTCAACGTCGGTCGTGGCAGCGCCGTGCACTCGGGCGATTTGCTCACCGCACTGCGTACCGGCAAGCTGGCGATGGCGGTGCTGGATGTGTTCGAGCAGGAGCCGCTGCCCGCCGACAGTCCATTGTGGGGCCAACCCAACCTCATCGTCACCCCCCACAACAGCGCCTACAGCTTCCCGGATGATGTGGCCCAGATCTTTGTGCGCAACTACATCCGCTTTATCGATGGCCAGCCACTGGATAGCAAAATCGACTTCGACAAGGGTTATTGACCGTCACTGCGCATGTAAAAAGGCCCCGCCAATCTGGCGGGGCCTTTCATTTCAGGCTGTGACGACAGGAATCAACCCGCTGCCAGCTCCTTGCGGTAGCTCTTCACCTTGGCAAGGAACTGACGACGCTCCTTGCCGCTGAGCGGTTCAGCCATCGGCAGCTTGGCGGTCATGGCATTGACCGGGCGGTTGTTGATCCGCAGCTCGTAGTGCAGGTGAGCACCGGTCGAGCGACCTGTGTTGCCGGAGAGGCCGATCTTGTCGCCCATCTTCACTCGCTGACCGGTTTTGACCAGCAGCTTGCTCAGGTGCAGATAACGGGTAGAGAGAGTACGGCCATGCTTGATGACGATATAGGTACCCGCCAGCGGGTGGCTGGTTGCCTTCTGGACGATACCATCGCCAGTCGCCAGCACTGGCGTGCCCACCGGCACCGCAAAGTCAGTGCCCTCGTGAGGACGCACCATACCGGTTACCGGATGTTTGCGCGCTGGGTTGAAGTTGGAGCTGATCCGATAGCGGCTGTGGGTCGGGTAGCGGCGGAATCCGCGCTCCAGACTGTTGCCCTGACCGTCGTAATAGTTGCCGTCATCGGAGAGCCAGGCCGATACCGTCTTGCCCTGGCTGGTCACTTCCACACCCAGCAGCTGGCTGTTACCAGTGCTCTTGCCTTCCACCGTCTCCTGGCGTACCAGCACTTTGAACTTGTCGCCCTTCTGAAGATCCTTGGCGAAATTCATTCGCCACTGGAACAGGTTGGCAATTTTCTGGATATGGTTGGCCGGAATCCCCGCATTGCGGGCACTGACATAGAAGCTGCCGTTGATCACGCCGTTGTAACGCTGCGGTTGCCACTCAACCTTCTCATTGATCATGGAGGCGGTATAGGCATCATCGCTGCGCGCCATCACCAGCGTCTGCTTGATGTTCAGGCGGATTTTGAGTTGCTGCAGGATGTTGTCCTGATCGATCAGCAGCTCGATATTCTGGCCCGGCTTGAGGCGCGCCAGATAGTTCTTGTTGTCCGCGTCCAGCACCTTGTAAAGGGTGGTGGTGGAGAGACCGAGATTGTTAAAAATGGCGGTCAGGTTTTCGCCGTTGCGGACCCGGTAATCCTGCCACTGGGGGGTGGTGTCAACCGGGATGTCGTCATCCGGCGCACTTTGATCAACCAGTTCGTGATCGGGGATTTCGTTAAAGTCGGTGTTGTTTTCGTTGGTTGCCGTACCTGCGGTATCAATGGGCAACTCAAGACGCAGCGGCCGCTCGAGGATGTCACCCGGAGCTGGCAATAATGCCACTGCTGACAGGGTCATGGCCGTCAGCATCAGCATGGCGTAAAAGTGTTTGCGGGGAACCGGTGGTTCCCAATTGGCAGCCTGTACTACCAAGGGACGGAGACGTTTCATCCGCTATCCTGTATTTAGATCTAAAGGGTGTGAGTTGCGATGTCAGTTGTGACAAAACCGTATAAAACTGTTTGTTGGACACAAATAGTTACAAATAGTTCATCACAATCTGCATGAACCTCACATTTTATGCATAACCCGCCCGGATGGGCAGAAATGATCGTCTTTTTTAACCATTTTTTCCTATTTTTAAGAACCGGGTCGGATTCGATACTGAATAGAAACCTGAAATGTTGCGATAACTTTTCCATGGAGTGGATATGTCGTTAGCAAAACTGTTAATCAGAATAATTGTCGTCCTGTTCCTGATCGGTGCAGCGCTGCTGTTTGCACTGGAAGTCACGACGGTCCGCCAATCCATCCTCGACCAGATGTCAGCCAACCTGGAAACCGCCATCACCGCTCTCGGGCTGGTGCTGCAAGGAACCCTGCTCAATGACGACAATGTGCTGGCCGAGACCATCGTCAATGCCATGTTCGATGGCGGCTTCGTCAGCTCGGTCACCTTGATCGATCCTGATGGCCAGTTGCTGTTTCAGAAGGTCTTCCACTCTACCCAGCAAAATGTCCCCGGCTGGCTTCCCTCGGTTATCGGCATGCCCCCCGTCAAAATTGAGCAAGAGTTGACCGATGGCTGGCGCATGCTGGGCACTCTGACCCTTGAGGGGCATAGCGGCTACGCCTATCAGCATCTGTGGAATGCCATCAGTCGCACCGGTCTGGCACTGCTGGCGGGCCTCGTCGTATTTACCCTGATCATCTCCCTGGTGTGCAAACGCCTGCTGCAGCCCCTGGAGCAGATCAACCTACAGCTGATCCGCATCCGCAAACACCAGTTCAACAGCACCCTGCCTACTCCTTGGTTGCAAGACCTCAAAGAAGTGGCACTTTCCATCAACCAATTGGTTTCCGAACGCAAACGGGATCTGCTGCAACAACGACTCAAAATCACCCAGCTGGGAAAACAGCTGCCACTGACGCCCCCACAGCCGCTGCAAGGAGTGAGCCCACTGCCGGAAGGCGGGCAACTGCAAAAATTTGTCTCCACACAAGGAGAGATCGCCCTCTATCAGCGTTTCTTGCCCAGTCAGCCCCTCGGTGCCGACAGCGATCTCGCAACCATCCAGAGCGCCCTGCAACAGTGGCAGCACTCTCATATAGAGGGGATCTTGCTGCCCCTCTCCCTGCTCAATCACCCGCAATGGTCCGAAATCGCCCCTCTGCTAAGCCAGGGGCGAGGAAAAACACTGGATTGGCGCTGGGATGTAGCCACATTCCCGGCCCATGGCCAAGCCACATTGGCTGCGTTGCAGGAACAGGGGTGTGAGCTCGCCTTCAGCGCCATTCCCCTCAATGCGGATACCTTCAATCAACTTGACCCGCTCAATCCCATTTTTATCAGCTGTCAGCTGACCGATGCGTCGCTCTACTGGAATCTGCTCTCCCAAACCATGCATGCCGCCGGTTATACCCTGCTGGCAGAATCGGGAGAGTGTCGCGACATCGACAAACTGCGGACCTGGGGTATCGATGGTTATGCCAAGGAGGCGCAATCATGAAAAAGCTCGCCATGCTGTTGCCCCTGCTGTGGCAACCCGGCCTGATGGCTGAAACCGTCACTATCGCCACCGGGGGTGAGCAGGGGATTTATCACCAGATAACCCAAGAGTTTTGCCGTCTGGCTCATGAGGTCGACGAACAACTTGCGTTCACACTGCAGAGCTCATCGGGTTCAATAGAAAACCTGACGCGGCTGAAGAGTGGCGAGACCGCCTACGCCATGGTGCAGTCAGACTGGCTGTATCAGGCAAGCCAGGGCTTGGGCCCTTTTACCACCCAGCCGCAACCTGAGCTGCGCGCCCTGTTTGCCACCCATGCCGAGCCCTTCACCATAGTGATCCGTGCCGATGGCGATATCACTTCACTGGAACAGCTCAAGCTTGCCCCCATCGACATGGGGTTGAAGAACTCGGGAACCCGCCAGACGGCCCTGGCCCTGTTCAACATCTTGGGAGCGAAAGAGCAGGATCTCGATCTAAAGAGCATGGCCAACCTGCCGGATGCGCTCTGCAGCAAGCAGATTGACGCATTTGCACTGGTGATGGGGCATCCCAACCGGATTGTGCTCAACACCGCCAAACGTTGCGCGGTCAGTTTCCTCCCCATCGATGGGGCCACCCGTGATCGGCTACTCAAGGGGGTCAAATATTACCAACGCAGTCAGGTGCCCGCCCGCATCTACCCCGGCAATCTGAAGGCGACCCCCACCTTTGCGATTGCCGCCACCCTAGTTACCAATGCCACCATGCCGGAAGAGTCTGTCTATCGTCTGACCAAGGCCATGCTGACCCAGCAGACCAAGTTCAATGAGCAGACTTATGGCTACGCCAATATGTTTCACCGGGCACGCAATAAAACCGGCCCGGTGCTGAGTGTTGAACAGCATCCGGGCGCGGCGAAATATTTCGAGGAGCTGAAAGCGGCGGGCAAGCTATAACTGACGACGGGGAGAGCGCAGTTGCTCGCTGGAGAAACGGGTCTTCATCGATGTCCACTGCGCCAACCGATCGGCACTCCCCGCCAGCGTCCCTTCCCGCCGTGACTTCATGATCCAGATGCTTTTGGCATCGAAACTGTAAACGGGAATGAGATCGGTACGCTTGCTGCCCGGCAGGATCCGGCTGTTGATGTTGTCGAGCACCAGTGGGTCAGCCTTGGGTGTCGGGAAGTAGAGCGTCACCATGTGGAACTGGTTGTAACGCACCGCCTTGACGTAGGCCAGTCGCAGCTTCTTCTCATCCACCCCCAGCTCCATCAGGGTGTAGTACTTGGAGATGCTGTAATCCTCGCAATCCCCACCCCGGGCGCCGATGAACTCCAGCGGATTGGCCCAGTAATCCTCATCTCCCCACAGCTTGGGATCCTCGCTATAGGTCAGATTGTTGAAGTAGTTATTCACCAGCTCGATCTTCTGCTGGTCGGTTGTACCCGCTCTGGGGGTGAGCAAGCGAGAAAATGCCTCGGCCCGCTGGATGGCCCTGCCACCATACACTTCCTGCAGCTTGGCCCGCAGGTCCGGACTGGCAATATATTCGGAAAGACGCGAAGCCTGCACGTTGGCGCAACATAGCGCCAGAGTACAGGCCGGGATCAACAACCATTTCATACCGGACACTCCATGTCAGATGCTGGAGGTCAGTATAGCCCCTCCGGATGAGAGGCTCAGCAGGCGATCAGCGACACTGGGCGAATGCGTCTGCCAGTTGCTGCATGAATTGGGGATAACCATCCGGGCCGAGCGGTACCTGTTCACCCACCTCATCAAGCAACAGCACCTTGGCACCGGTATTACGGGCAACCGATTCGATCACAGCCGGTGAGAATTGCGGCTCGGCATAAATGCAGCTCGCCTGCTTCTCTTCCAGTGCCTTGCGAATATCCACCAGGGTCTTGGCGCCCGGGCGACGCTCAGGGCTCACGGTAAAGTGACCCTTTGAACTCATGCCGTAGTGGCGTTCCCAGTAGCCATACGCCTCGTGGAAGACAAAGTACCCCTTCTCATTCACCGCCTTCATCTGGCCAGCAATCACCTTGTCTTTGGCATCCACCTTGGTATCAAATGCCGCGAGGTTGGCGTCATAGCGAGCCTGATTGGCCGGATCCAGCTTGCCCAATTCACTTGCGATCGCCTTGGCAATCACTTTGGCCTGCGTCGGGCCAAGCCAGATATGGGGATCGACCCCTTCGTGATGATGTCCCTCATGCCCTTCATCATGGTCACCGTGCTCGTGGGCGGCATGATCGTGATCATCATGGTCATGGGAGCCATGACTATCCTGAGTCGCGTAGTTGAACAACGGCATACCCTCAACCTGAGTCAGGGTCAGAGCATGGGGATAGTTAGCCAGCGGCTTGGCCATAAAACCTTCCAGCTCGGGGCCAACCCACACCACCAGATCGGCACTGTTGATGCTGCGAATATCGGACGGACGCAGGGAAAAATCGTGGGGAGAGGCACCGGTGGGCAGCAATACCTTGGGCTCGCTCACGCCGTCAGTGATCGCTGCTGCGATGAAGCCTAGCGGCTTGATGGTGGTCAGTACCTCAATGGCACGAACAGGCAAACTCACCGCCAGCAGGGCAGTGAAAAGCGCAATAATTCTCATTGGTGAATCTCGTCAGGGGGTGAGTATGTGATAATATAACAGCTGCTTTTTGTTATATTATAACTCTCACTGGCTGTAAACCCCGGAGTTGTCATGAGCCAATTGGTAGAGCTGAAAGAGGTCTCTCTCTCGTTTGATGGACGCTCTGTGCTCGACAAGGTCTCCTTTACCCTCAATAAAGGCAAAATCACCACGCTAGTCGGCCCCAACGGGGCAGGCAAGAGCACCCTGAGCAAGCTGGTGCTGGGTCTGCTCACGCCGGATTCGGGCAAGATCACCCGCAGACGCGACCTGAGAGTCGGCTATGTGCCCCAGCGCCTCTATCTGGATCCCACCTTGCCGCTGACGGTGCGTCGCTTCCTGCAACTGGGCAAAAATAGCCGCCTCTCCATCGAGGAAGCTCTAGCCCGGGTGGGCGCAGAGGGATTGCTGGAAAACCGGATGCAAAAACTCTCCGGCGGCGAGATGCAGCGGGTGCTGCTGGCCCGCGCCCTGCTGGTCAAGCCCGAGCTGCTGGTGCTGGACGAACCGGTGCAAGGGGTCGATATCACCGGCCAGATAGAGCTCTATGCCCTGATCGGCCAGCTCGCCGCCGAGTTCAATTGCGCCGTGCTGATGGTCTCCCACGACCTGCATCTGGTGATGGCCAGCACCCACGAGGTGATCTGCCTCAATCGCCACGTCTGCTGCCATGGCGAGCCGGAAAGCGTGGCCCGCCATCCCGAATTTGCCCGCCTGTTCGGGCGCCCGGAGCAGGAGGTGCTGGCGGTCTATACCCACCATCACCACTGCGACGGCGAACACCATCATCATGAACCGCAGGCCCCCGTCATCCGCCTGCCTTCTCGCAACAACGCTCACAGTAAATAGCGCAAGCAACAGGACATTCAAGTGGACAGCTTTCTGTTATACGCCCTCGCGGCCGGTCTCGGCATTGCCCTGCTGGCCGGCCCCCTAGGTAGCTTCGTGGTATGGCGCAAGATGGCCTACTTTGGCGACACCCTCTCCCACGCCTGCCTGTTCGGCATCGCGCTGGGCATCCTGCTGCAGGTCGATCTCACCCTGGCGGTGGTGGTCTGCTGCCTCGCCATGGCGATGCTGCTGGTGATCATGAGTCGCAACCAGCAGGTGGCCACCGATACCCTGCTCGGCATTCTGGCCCACAGCGCCCTGTCCCTCGGTCTGGTTACCTTGAGTTTTATGGATAACGTGCGGGTGGATCTGATGGCCTACCTGTTTGGCGACCTGCTCTCGGTACAACCGATGGATCTGCTCTGGATCTACGGCGGTGGTGCGCTGGTGCTGCTCACCCTGTGGCGGTTGTGGGATCCCCTGCTCTCCATGACCATCTCGGAAGAGCTGGCACGGGTAGAGGGGATCCGGGTCGATGTGCTGCGCTGCGTATTGATGCTGCTGATCGGGCTGGTGATCGCCGTGGCGATGAAGTTTGTCGGGGCGCTGATCATCACCTCCCTGCTGATCATTCCCGCCGCCACCGCCCGCCGTTTCAGCCAGACGCCGGAACAGATGGCCGGCTTTGCCGCGCTGATCGGCTGCCTCGCCGTACTCGGCGGGCTGACCCTCTCCTGGTATCAGGACACCCCGGCGGGCCCGTCAGTGGTGGTCTGTGCCACCAGCCTGTTTGTCCTAAGCCAGTTCAAGAAGGCTTGATACCACGCTAGAGCGGCATGCTCTGGCGTGTCTCCATCATCAGCCACTGGCGCAACCGGCTGATAGCGGGCTCATGGGCCCGTGAGCGCTTGCAGGTAAAGTAGAAGGCATCCCCCGTCTCCAGCTGGTGTACCGGCAAGGCCACCAGTTGGGGATCATCGGGCCGCAGCATGTAGTCATTCACAAATGCCACCCCCTGATCCCAGGCTGCCGCCTCCATCGCCAGCAGCACATGGCTGAAATGGTGCATCCGCGCCTCGTCCGGAATAACCAGCCCACCCGCCTTGGCCCAGCGCTGCCAATCCTCCCCCCGCGCCTTGTAGATGGACTGCACCGAAAGCAACGGCAGCTGCCAGATGGCCTCAGGCCACTCCCCGCTGATCTGCTGCAACAGGCGGCGACTACAGACCGGAAAGAGCCGCTCCTGATAGATAAGATCGTGACAGTAGCCTCGCCCGTGGGGTGAGACTGTGATAAAGCAGTCCGCCACTCTATCGGAGAGTTCGGGGTCTTCCGCCACCATCTCCAGACTCAAATCCAGCTCGGGGTAGAGCTGGCGCAATCCAGCCAACCGCGGGATCAGCCACTTCACCGCAAACGAGCTGTAGACCGCGAGGCGCAGCCGCATCTCGCCACCACCACGCAGCTGTTCGCTGCTCTGGGCAATCTGGCCGAGCCCGGCGGCAATTCCCTCGAAGTAGCTCTCCCCCTGTGGAGTCAACGAGAGCAGCCGACCCTGACGCAACAGCAAGCGCTCACCCAGAAAATCTTCCAGCAGGCGGATCTGGTGGCTGACCGCACTCTGGCTGACGTTCAGTTCAAGGGCGGCGCGGGAGAAGCTGAGCAGCCGGGCCACCACCTCGAAATATTGCACCGCACGCAGGGGAGGAAGCTTCATTATCTAAATATCTCATGAGTGGTCACTTTTTATCATTTTACTGGATATCAACCGGCACGCTACCCTCCGCTTATCTGAAGTGGGAGGTGGTATGAATGCAGTAGGGATCGGCATCCTTTATCTGGTGCTGGGCAATATGGTGGCAGTTTTTTCCGATGCGCTGGTCAAGGTGCTGGATCCGGATCAGCCCATCTTCCAGTTTGTCTTTTTCCGCCAGCTCTCGGCCGCCATTCTGCTGATGCCCTGGCTGCTCTGGTCATGGCGCCGCAACCCGCCGGTGGCCATCAAGTGGCACCTGCTGCGGGCCCATATTTGGGCGGTCGGCGTCTGCCTGATGGTGGTCGCCCTCACCCGCTTGCCGCTCGCCACAGCCAATGCCCTCTTCTATGCCGCCCCCCTGATGATGGTGCCGCTGGCGGTGTGGATGGCGGGGGAAGCGATCTCGCGCCAGAAGGTGCTGACCGCAGTCATCGGATTTATCGGGGTTTTGATCGTGCTGCGCCCGACTGAAGTGAACTGGGCCGCACTGGCGGCGCTCGGGGTGGCGCTGTCGATGGCGCTCAACAATCTGCTGATCAAGCGGATCCCGCTCAAGCAGCCCATCGCCCAGACCCTGTTTTTCACCAACGTGCTGAGCATGCCCTTCAT
Organism: Aeromonas sp. FDAARGOS 1417; assembly: GCF_019046985.1. Taxonomy (NCBI): domain Bacteria; kingdom Pseudomonadati; phylum Pseudomonadota; class Gammaproteobacteria; order Aeromonadales; family Aeromonadaceae; genus Aeromonas; species Aeromonas sp. FDAARGOS 1417. The sequence continues at coordinate 2,408,707 of NZ_CP077221.1, forward strand.
TCTGGCGCTGGCATTATGGGAAGGGGGCAACTGGCAGTGGCAGATGTGGTGGCCCGCCTTCGGTTCTTCGGCGCTGATCATGGTCTATGCGGGCTTGTGCGTGGTGGCCTATCGCAAGGCGGAGGCGAGCAAGATCGCCTCGGCGGAGTACACCGGTCTGCTGATGGCGGTGGCCATCGGGGTATGGTTGTTTGACGAGCAGCCGGGCCTGCCGCTGCTGCTGGGCTGTATCTGCATCGTCCTGCCGCTTATCGCCATGGCCCGCTGCAAACCCAAACCGCTGGCCGAACCGGCGGTTTAAACGCTCAGGGTCGTTCCAGCAAAGGGGCGACCCTTTGCTGCAGATGGGGGACAATCTCATCCTCGAACCAGGGATTCTTCCTGAGCCAGAGGGTATTGCGCGGTGAAGGATGCGGCAACGGCAGCCAGCCGGGGCCATAGTCGGCCCAGCTGCGCACCGTTTCGGTGAGCGAACCCTTGGCTGCCCCCCGCAGATAGTAGGCTTGTGAATATTGGCCGATCAGCAGGGTCAGTTCGATATTGGGCAACAGCATCAATACCTTGTCGTGCCAGGTAGGCGCACATTCGGGGCGCGGTGGCAGATCGCCAGATTTTCCCCTGCCGGGATAGCAGAGCCCCATCGGCATGATGGCGATGCGGGATTCGTCGTAAAAGGTGGCCTTATCGACCCCGAGCCACTGACGCAGTCTGTCACCGGAGGGGTCATCCCACGGGATACCGCTGGCATGCACCCGGGTGCCGGGCGCCTGACCGATGATCAGCAAACGGGCACTCTCGGCCCCGCGGATCACCGGACGAGGCCCCAGCGGCAGATGAGCCTCGCACAGACGGCAGGCCCTGATTTGCTCAAACAACTTATCGATTCGCTGCATGACGTTGATAGTACCAGCATTTCCCTGTTTTCCCTCTTGTGGAAACAGGGCTCGCCCCCTACTATCGCCATGAATGTTTAATTTAATAAACGGACAATAATGAAAAACTGGCTAGGTACCGGTACCGCGACCCTCTCCTTCATCCTGTGGGGGATGCTGCCGCTCTATTATCAATTCATGCCCGAGGTCAACATGTGGGAGCTGATCTCCCACCGGGTGCTCTGGTCTGTGGTGCTGCTGGGCGCCCTGTTTTTGCTGCTTGGCCACCAGGTGCCGTGGGCACAACTGCGCAGTGAGCCGCGCCAGCTCGGCCTCATTCTGCTGGCGGGCCCCGTTATGTCCATCAGCTGGTGCATGTTCACCTGGTGCCTCACTACCGGGCAAGTGCTGACCACCAGCCTCGCCTTCTTTATGACCCCGCTGTTCAATATCGTATTCGCCGTCATCTTCCTCAAAGAGCGGCTCACCCCGCAAAAGCATCTGGCGGTGGCACTGGCGCTGGCAGGGCTCGCCTACATGCTGTTCTGCTACGGCCAGCTCCCCTGGTTCTCCCTCATCATGGGGGCCAACTTCGCCTGCTACGGCCTTATCAAGAAGAAGATCCACTACGACACCGGCACCAGCCTCTATCTGGAAGCCATGGTGCAGCTGCCCGTCGCGCTGATCATCATCGGCACGCTGGCATGGCACGGGGAAGGGGCATTCGTGAACGGAGATCTGGCCGACAAGCTGCTGCTGATGGGCAGTGCGCCCGCCACCCTGCTGCCGGTGGGACTGTTCTGCTACGCGGTGGCGAGAACCCGGATGAGCACTGTGGGGCTGCTGCAATATATCGAGCCCAGCCTCGCCTTCCTGCTCGCCATCTACTGGTTTGGTGAGGCGCCGGACCCCATCAAGGCAGTCGGTTTCGCCTTTGTCTGGGCAGGTCTGCTGGTGAGCCTGTTGCCACTGCATCGGCTCAAGCGCCGCCCTCAGGGCGTACCGCGATAGGACTCCAGCACCTTGTGCCAGCGGGGATCTCTGTCCATCTGCTCGGCGATGTCGTTGAGGGTGGCATGCAGCTCGGGACGGGATTTGGGCAGCAGGATATGGCGGGTATAGCTGGATTGGGGGAAGGGTGAGATAAACAGCTTGCCCTGATAGTGCTGTGAGTCGATGAAAAAGCCCAGCGATGAACCACTCACCAGCGTCACATCGATGCGGCCGCGCACCAGCAGCTCAAGATTGGTCTTCACCTTCTTGGCATCCTGACGCACCAGCTCCCCGCGGCCAGCCGCATCATCGATCCCCTGATAGCGGTAACCCTCCACCCCGCCAAACACCAACCCCTTGAGGGAGTCAGGCCCGCGATAGGTGACCGGGTTGTCGATGTTCGAGACCAGCTCGTTGGTGTCGCGCATCACCGGAAAGGTCCAGAGATAGCGCTCGCGATGGGGATCCCCCACCCAGGCCGGATTGACCCAGACCACCAGACCGTCAAAGTCGGGATCTGCCATCTCCAGCGCCAGCCGGGCGCGATTGACCAGCCAAAGCTCGATTCTGGGTTCACCCCCCAGCTTTTCATTGAGATACTTGACCAGCTCGCGGCTCAGCCCTGCATCCACTCCGGTGTTGAAGGGGGGATGCTGATGGTAATCGTAGAGACGGATCGTCTCCCCCAGAGCCGGGACCGACAACAGTAACCACAACCAAAACCAGACTCTCATCGCACCTCCTTGAGCTGCCTCTGAGTTTGGCACAGAGAATTTGAATGAGAGAACCCGCGACCACCACTCCAGCGCCGCAACCATCCGCCCCTTCCCGCTGGTCTGTCTATATGGTGCGCACCGCCACCGGCCTGCTCTATACCGGGATCAGCACGGATCCGCTGCGCCGCCTGCGCCAGCACCAGAGTGGCAAGGGCGCTCGCGCCCTGCGCGGCAAGGGGCCACTGACACTGGCGTGGCAACAGGAAGTCGGCGAGAAGGGGGTGGCTCTGCGCATCGAATATCGCCTCAAGCAGCAGCCGAAAACCTTCAAGGAGCAGCTGATCCACAGCCCGGCACTCTGGCAGAGCTGGAGCCCCCAGTGGTTACCCGCAGCCACCCAGCCTTGAGGACGACAGGCAAAAAAAGGCCACTCGATGAGTGGCCGGAAAGGGGAAATCAGGGAGCATCACACAACGTCTTGCACAACCTCAGGCGGGTTAGAGGTAGGTATTGGAACGCTTGTTGCGGTTACTGATCAGCCAGCAAACTGCCAGCACCAGCAACAACCAGGGGGCCAGCTTGATGATCAGAGCAAGCATGCCGCCCAGTGCCCCAAGCAGCACGAACAGGCCGCTCACCAGCAACATGGCTACCAGGGTAAAACCGGTCAGTGCCATGACCAGCAGCACCACCAGCAATATGAAAAATTCCAGCATAACTTGCTCCTTATCAGTACCTTGTCTGCCGGCTGATCAACCCTTCGGTCAATCCAGCCAGCGCTTCAATTCATAACGGGGCGGCATCACCAGCACCGCCAGCAGATAGGCGGCCAGTGCCAGCGGCGGCATCAGGATCAGGGCGAGCAGTGCCACCACCCGCACCGTGACTCTGGAGACCCCCAACCGCCTGGCAATACCGGCGCAGACCCCGGTCAGCTTGCGATGCACCAGATCCTTGGGCCAGGGGCTCATGTTTACACCTCCGCCTTCTGGCCTTTGAGGCGAGCCAGCTCGCGCTCGATCTCGTCATTGAGCTCCAGCTCGCGGAACTGGGCCTCCAGCGAGGGATTCTGCCCCAGAGTGGCCGCCTCCAGCTGGGCTTCCAGCTGATCGACCCGGCCCTGAAAACCGTCAAAGCGCGCCATCAGCTCATGCATACGCTGGTTGTCCACCTGAGCGCGGGCACGAATGCGGCTGTGGGCAGTCTGCTCGCGCAGGGTCAGCAGTTTCTGCTTCTCGCGCGCCTCGGTCAGCTTGGCCGCCAGCCGTTCGCTATCGGCGGTGAGCTGGGCCAGCACCTCGGCGACCCGGGCCTTGTCCTGCTCCAGCTGTTCACATTTTTTGACCTCCGCCAGCTTCTCGGTCAGCGCGGCACGGGCCAGATCCTCACGTCCCTTCTGGATGGCGAGCTCGGCCTTGGCCGACCACTCCAGGATCTGCGCCTGCAACACCTGCTGGTGACGCTCCAGCTGTTTCTGTTCGGCAATCACGCGGGCGGCCTGGGTACGCATCTCGACCTGCACCTGCTCCATCTCTTCGATCATCAGTCGCAGCATCTTCTCCGGCTCTTCACTCTTGTCGAGCAGGCTGTGCAGGTTGGCATTAATCACGTCGGTCAGGCGGCTGAATACGCTCATGGTCTGGCTCCTTGTTGATGGGATGGCTATCTCTTCCCATTGCATTACAAGAGCCGTGCCAAGAAAAATTATTGTTGTTTTACAGATAGATGGAATTTTACGGGGAAATTCAAGAAGAGTTTATTGGTGAGAATAGCCAACCAGGTGGTGATTTTTACCAACAAAAAAGGGAGCTTGTGGCTCCCTTGTCGATTCGTCTGCGCTATCCGTCAGGCGGCGTGGCTGTGGCCCAGCTTGCTGTCCAGTTCGTTCAGCTTGGCCTCCATCCGGGCGCGGCAGGTGTCGGAGAGATCGCGAATGCCGCTGGCACCATGCTCCTTGCTGCAGACCGGGGCCATCACTTCCACCAGCACTTCGCCGTTATCCCAGCGATTGAGGTCGACCTGACCGAAGTAGCTGGAGCAGACGATGGGCACCACGGGCACTTCAGCCTGTACCGCAGTGTGGAAAGCACCTGCCTTGAACGGCAGCAGGCCACGCCCCTGGGAGCGGGTCCCTTCCGGGAACATCCAGATGGAGGTACCACGGTTCTTGATGCGATCCACCACCTGACCTATGGTGCCGATGGCACGGGAGCGGTTGGAGCGGTCGATCAGCACGTTGCCGGAAAGCCAGAAGATAAGGCCGAACAGCGGCAACCAGAGCAGGCTCTTTTTGCCCACTGCCACCACGCCAGGCCGCACCGCACCGGTCACGGTGAAGATGTCGAAGTTGCTCTGGTGGTTGCAGACGTAGACCGCCGGGCCGACCGATTTGACCTCGTCGGCCACCGTCACCTTGACTCGCAGCCCGATCAGCGGGCAGACCGCGTGATACATGCGGGCGAAGACATAGACGTTGTTGGGATGGCGCGGACGAACCAGACAGAGCAGCAGGCCGAACAGGAACCAGAAAATGAGCAGCAGACCAAGCAGCAGCACACGGGCAATTTTGAGCATCGAACACCTCGAGTTTTAACTCGGCGCAGTATACTGATCCCCCTTTTAGCGAACAAGCGTTCGCCAAACAGAACCGACCACCCCGTCGCGCCACCCACAGTACTGCTCATCAATACGCCACCGACTTGCCCCACCCGCCATTGGTCGTTAGGATGGCCCCATCTTGATGGACGGGGCGAACATGATGTTGCAACAACGGGTAGCGAAACATCTCCTGCTGCTGGTCTGCCTGCTGGTGCTCAATTGTGCGGCCCAGCCGCTGGCCCGGCTTGCCCTGCTCGATCACGCCCTCAGCTGTCAGGCACTGCCCGTTCCAGGCTCGGCAACGGATCAAGAGGATGCCAAACCGGCCAGCCCGCAACCCACCAGCTGCCAGCTCAACGGCAAGTGGCTAAGCGCCGCCACCCTGCTCTGCGTCGAACAGCTTTTCTTTGCCGTGGCCGTGCTGATCGCCCTGCTGGCCCCCCTTTGGCACTACACACCGCCACTGCCCCCTCCCAGAGTCATCTCGCCGCCCGAGCGGCGTCTGCACCTCACCCTGTGCGTCTGGCGGGAATGAGTTCGGCAGCGTTCTTTCGTTAGCTGTCACTCAATTTTTGCGAGACCAAAAAGATGTCGAATCTCTTCAAGGCGGCCCTGCTACTGGGCGGTCTGCTGTGGCAATCCATGGGATTGGCCAGCGACACGGGCTGGCTCACCAGCCCACAGAATGATCACGCCCGGGTACGGCTGCAGGCCGACCGCAGCACGGCAGATCAGACCCGCATCCTGCTCGATGTGGAGCTGGAGTCGGGCTGGAAGACCTACTGGCACAGTCCGGGAGAAGGGGGCATTGCTCCCCAGATCCTGTGGGACGAGCCGGTCGGAGACTTTCAGTGGCGCTGGCCGGTGCCACGCCACTTCGAGGTAGCCGGGCTCAGCACCCAGGGTTATCAGGGGAATGTGACCTTCCCTCTGAGCCTCAACTACCCTGCCGGCCAATCGCTCAAGGGAACTCTGCGCCTATCGACCTGCAGCAACGTCTGCATCCTGACCGACTTCCCCTTCACCCTCGCGGTGGATGGGCGAGCGCCAGCCGGTTTCGACTTCGGCTGGGCCAAGGCCATCAGCAACCTGCCCCAGCCGCTGCCTGCTGAGACCCGGATCGAGCTCGGTTATCAGCACAACCAGCTGCAACTGCGCGCCGAGCGGGCAGAGGGCTGGCAATCACCAGCGCTCTTTATCGACGCTCTGGAGGGGGCCGAGTTTGGCAAACCGGCGCTTGAGGTTGAGGGCAACACCCTGATCGCCCGGGTACCGGTGAGCGACGGCTGGCAGGGGGATGCGCCGGATCTGCGCGGCCAATCCCTCGGCTTGCTGCTCACCAGTGGCGAACAGGCATGGCAGGGCAAGGGGACGATCGGCGCGCCGCTCGCGCTGCCCAACCAGAGTCATTCGCTGTTCTGGTTGCTGGGGGCGGCGCTGCTCGGCGGCTTGATCCTCAACCTGATGCCCTGCGTGCTGCCGGTGCTGGCGCTCAAGCTGGGAACTGTGTTGCAACATCAGGAGCGTGAACAGGGAGCGGTGCGCAAGCAGTTCCTCGCCGCCAGCGCCGGGATCATCGCCTCCTTCTGGGTGCTGGCCGCCATGAGCAGCCTGCTGCGCGCCACGCAAGGGGCCGTCGGCTGGGGCATCCAGTTCCAGAGCGCCGGTTTTATCGGCTTGATGGTGCTGGTCACCCTGCTGTTTTGCGCCAACCTGTTGGGGCTGTTCGAGATCCGCCTGCCCAGCGCCCTCAGCACCCGCCTTGCCACCAGCGGCGGCAACGGCCTCGGCGGTCACTTCCTGCAGGGGAGCTTCGCCACTCTGCTGGCGACCCCTTGCTCGGCACCGTTCCTCGGCACCGCGGTGGCCTTTGCGCTGGCGGCGCCACTCGGCCAGCTCTGGCTGATCTTCACCGCGCTCGGAATTGGCATGAGCCTACCCTGGCTGCTGGTGGCGGCCCTGCCACGGCTCGCCCTCTGGCTGCCGAAACCGGGGCGCTGGATGAACCATCTGCGCATCCTGCTCGGCCTGATGATGCTGGGCTCCAGCCTCTGGCTCACCAGCCTGCTCGACAACCATCTCGGCACTTATGCCACCGGCTGGCTGATGGTTGCCATGCTGCTGGCACTGCTGATTGGCATCATCTGGCGTTACGGCATCCGCGGCTTCACACTGGCGATCGCCCTCGCCGCCCTGATTGGCAGCCCCCTGCTGCTGAGCGGTACCTTTAGCGCGCAGGGCTCGGCCAACGTTGACAAGGTGGTCTGGCAACCGCTCTCCGAACGCGCCATCACAGATGCGCTGGCCCAGAACAAGCGGGTCTTTATCGATGTCACCGCCGACTGGTGCGTCACCTGCAAGGCCAACAAATACAACGTGTTGCTGCGCGATGAGGTGCAACAGGCCCTCTCGGCCCCCGATGTGGTGGCCCTGCGCGGCGACTGGAGCAAACCAAGCGACACCATCGCCGCCTTCCTGCGTAAGCGGGGCGCGGCTGCGGTTCCCTTCAACCAGATTTACGGCCCGGTGTTGCCGCAGGGGGTCACGCTGTCACCCCTGCTCGACAAGGACGATCTGCTGACCACATTGCACAAGGCTGGCCTGCTTCAGGCTGGCACCACCCGATTTTAAGGAGCAACCATGAAACCGACTCTGAGCGCCCTGACCCTGCTGGCCTCCCTTTCTGCGGCCCTGCTGGCTCCGGCCCTGCACGCCGCCCCCTTCACCCCGGAGCAGGAGGCCCGCATCAAGGAGCTGATCCGCGAGACCCTGATCGCCAACCCCAAGATCCTCGACGAGGCGGCCGAATCCTGGGAGAAGCAGAACGCGGCTGCCCAACAGGCGCAGCTTGGCAACTTCATCAAGGGCAACAAGGATGTGCTGTTCAACAGCCCAACCAGCCCGCGCCTCGGCGCCAGAAACCCCAAGCTGACGCTGGTGCTGTTCACCGACTACAACTGCGCCTACTGCAAGCAGTTCGATCCCCGGCTGACCAAGCTGCTCAAGGCCTATCCCGACGATCTGGGACTGGTGATCAAGCTACTGCCGTTCAAGGGGCAGAGTTCTGCCAAGGCGGCCCAGTACAGCCTGACCCTGTGGCAGCAGGATCCAGCCCGCTTCCTCGCCCTGCATGACAAGCTGATGAGCAAGCAGGGGATGCTGACCGAGGCGGATATCAACAAGGCGCTGGCGGCCACCGGCAACGTGGCGCTCAAGCCCGTGCCGAAGGCGACCGAAGAGCTGCGCAACAGCCTGCGTATCGGCACCATTCTGGGGGTGCAGGGCACACCGGCGACCCTGATCGGCAACCAGCTGGTGCCGGGCGCCGTTCCCTATGAGGAGCTGGAGCAGCTGGTGAAGGCCGAACTGGCCAAGCTGGGATAAGGGATGGCAAGCACCAACCCTCAACCCCGTTGGCGACGCTGGGGCAAGGAGGCACTCAGCCTGCTGTTGCTGGTACTGGTCATCTCGACCCTGCTCGATCTGTGGCGCAGCCCGACCCTGCCTGAGGGGGCGATGAGCGCCCCCGTCACTCTGCAGGATGGCACCAATACGGATCTCGCCACCCTGAGCCGCGGCAAGCCGCTGCTGGTCTACTACTGGGCCAGCTGGTGCAGTGTCTGCCGCTTCACCACCCCGACCGTGCAGCAGCTCTGGCAGGAGGGGGAAAACGTGCTGACGGTGGCGCTGCGCTCCGGCAACGCAGAGCAGCTTGGCAAGGGGATGAGCAAGAAGGGGCTCACCTTCCCGACCCACAACGACGAGTCGGGGGATCTGGCTGCCCAGTGGCAGGTGGGCGTCACCCCGACGTTCCTCGTCATCAGGGATGGGACGCTTGTGAGCAGCACCACCGGCTGGAGCTCGAAGTGGGGCTTGCAACTGCGGCTCTGGTGGGCGTCGCTCTAGCCACGCAACAACATTGCCTCAACAGGGCCATCCCAACCGGATGGCCCTTTTTTATGCCTGACATTTTTATCCCGACATCAGGCGGGAAGCTGCATCCCGCGCACCTGCTCCAGTAGGGCAGTTACCGCTATCGAGCGCAACGCATCGGGGGCGTAGCAGAGCCCCACCCGCCGCTTGAAGGAAGAGGCCGCCAGCTCGGCGACCGAACAACCGGGCAAACAAAGCGAACGGGGCAACCAGGCAATCCCCGCCCCGGCGACCACCATAGTCGCCGCCAGTCGCAGCGAGCCCGCCCGCCGTGGATAGAGCGGCGCCTGATTGCCGAGGATGGCGATCAGCCGCAGGTGGGAGTCGTGGCGCGGGCAGGTGACCCAGGGTTCATCCGCCAACGCTGTCGGGGTGAGCGCCCCCTTGCCAGCCAGCGGGTGAGCCGGTGGCAGCACCAGCACGAACTCCTCCTCCAGCAGGGGGATAAAGAGCTCGTCGCCACAGCGCAGGGATTCGCAGCCCAGCCGCACATCGCCACAGCAGCCCTCCTCCAGAGTCAGCAGGATCTCCTCGTGGGCGAGCGCCCCTTGCACCAGCGCCCCCACCACGCCATCGCCAAGGTCTGCCTCAATCCCCACCGTCAGCTCGAGGCAGGGGGAGGTTTCACGAAACTCGCGGGCGAGGGAGTCGGTATCGGCGATCAGCCGCTTGGCACGGGGATAGAGCCGGTGCGCCGCTTCAGTCCCCTCCACCCCGCGCGCCTGCCGCACAAACAGGGTCACCCCCAGCTCATCCTCCAGCGTCTTGATGGTGGTGGAGAGGGTGGGCTGGGTAATGAAAAGGCGGGTGGCCGCCGCCGTGATGTTGCGCTCCTCGAAGACAGCGACAAACGCACGCAGGGTTCGCACATCCATAGAATTCACCTATACCAGACAGTCATAAAAGCCATTTTTCACGGCGACACGGGGCAAATATAGTGGCTTACCTGCCACAAGGCATCCCAATTCTCTATATCAGCGTCTATCAACACAGCCAGGAGCCATCATGCGCCATCTCTCTGTCATCGGCCTCGGGGCCATGGGCTCCGCCCTCGCCACCACCTTGCTCAAGGCGGGCCATCCGGTCACCGTCTGGAATCGCAGCGCCGCCAAGGCAGCCCCGCTGCAAGCGCAGGGTGCGACACTCGCCCCTTCGGTTGGCGCGGCCATCGCCGCAAGCGATATCACCCTTGTCTGCGTCGATAACTACGCCGTCAGCCAGCAGCTGCTGGATGAGGCGAGCGACGCCGTGGCGGGCAAGCTGCTAGTGCAGCTCTCCACCGGCAGCCCGCAGGGGGCCAGAGCGCTGGAGAGTTGGAGCCACGCCCGCGGCGCTCGCTATCTCGATGGCGCCATCCTCTGCTTCCCGGATCAGATCGGCACCAGTGATGCCAGCATCATCTGCTCGGGGGCCATCGCGGCCTTTAGCGAGGCAGAGCCGGTGCTGCGCCTGCTCGCCCCTACCCTCGACCATGTGGCCGAGGCGGTGGGCGCCGCCGCGGCGCAAGATTGTGCCGTCGCCGCCTACTTTGCCGGTGGCCTGCTCGGTGCTCTGCACGGGGCGCTGATCTGCGAGGCGGAAGGGTTGCCGGTGGCCAAGGTGTGCGCCCAGTTCAGCGAACTTTCCCCGATTTTGGGGGGCGATGTGGCCCACCTGGGCAAGACGCTGGCGAGCGGCGATTTCGATCACCCCTACGCCAGCCTGAAAACCTGGAGCGCCGCCATCAGCCGCCTCGCCGGTCACGCCACCGATGCCGGGATCGATAGCCGCTTCCCGCGTTTTGCCGCCGATCTGTTTGAGGAAGGGGTGGCGCAAGGGTTTGGTCAGCAGGAGGTGTCAGCCCTCATCAAGGTGCTGCGGGCACGCAATGGAGCGGCACAATGAACGAGCTGACCAACCAACCCCAAATTGCACTGGTCACCGGCGCCGCTGGCGGGATTGGCCGCCAGCTCTGCATCGGACTGGCCGAGGCGGGTTATCGGGTGATCGCCACCGATCTGGCCCCTCACGCTTTTGACCATCCCGAGATCCACTTTCATCCGCTCGATTTGCGGGATGAGCAGGCCATCGAACGCCTCTTTGCCGAGGTGCGCGCACAACATGGTGGCATCCATCTGCTGATCAACAACGGCGCCATCAGCAAGTTCCACACCCGCTTCGAGGAGCTGAGCGCAGCCCAGTTCGATCAGGTGATGACGGTCAATGTGCGCGGCTCCATGCTCTGCGCCCGCGCCTTTGTGAAGGCCAACCACGGGTTGTCCTATGGCCGCATCATCAATATTGCCTCCACCCGCTGGCAGCAGAACGAACCGGGTTGGGATGCCTACGGCGCCTCCAAAGGGGCGCTGGTCGCCCTCACCCAGTCCCTCGCCAACTCGCTGGCCGACTACCCCGTCACGGTCAATGCCATCAGTCCGGGCTGGATCCAGGCGGAGGATTACCACACCCTGACCGAGGCGGATCATCGCCAGCACCCGAGTGGCCGAGTCGGTCGCCCCGACGACATCACCCGCGCCTGCCTCTTTCTGGCGGATCCCCGCAACGACTTTATCAACGGCGCCAATCTGGTGGTCGATGGCGGGATGAGCAAGAAGATGATCTACCACACCTCTGCCTCCTTCTGGGAGGAGTAGCCCCTGCGGCGGCAGCCTCGCCCCGGCCTGCCGCCCGCCCCCTTCCTGCCCGTTTTTTCATCGCTTTTGCCCCGCCGCCCTTGCACTGGCCAGACCGACTGGCAACAATAGGCACTCAACTGACCCCTCTTCATTTCGCCCGTTAATTGATCGCCCAACTCATCGCGTTGGCGGGCTGTTTCCGTTAAAATGACGGGTTTTTGCCGTGCCTGGTTTGCCAATCCCCACCATCAGGCACTCGCAGCGTGAATCCTATGATGCCAGTGATGCAGGATCTGCCATGAACAACTACTTTCGGGTGCTGGGCGTCAAGTCCAACGCCAGCGAAAACGACATCAAGAAAGCCTATCGTCGGCTGTCGAACCAGTACCACCCCGACAAGCTGCACGGGGCCAGTGAAGAAGAGAAAGAGCAGGCAGCCATCAAGCTGCACCAGGTAAAGCAGGCCTATGAAGTGCTGTCCGATCCGAAGCAGCGGGCCGCCTTTATCAAGGATTTCAACAACGTCATCGTTACCGACCCCGCCTCCGCCATGCAGGAGATGTGGGATCAGTTCTACCCCTGAAACAGCAGGCAGAAAGAGCAACTATGCAAAAGAGATGGGACCAGGCGCGGCTCAAGTCGCTGCAAAGCGATGCCAGCGAAAACATCGAATCCTACCGGGATCAGGACGACCCCAAGGGGCTGGAACAGTTCACCGACCAGATGAAGAGCCTGCTGCTGGCCGATATGAGCATGCTGGAGTTTATGCCCGAGTATCTGCCGCTGGCCCTCTATGGCCGGGTGCAGTTCCCGGCCAAGGCCAAGTCGCAGTGGAACAAGTGGCTCACCAGCGGCGAGCAGCCAAGCTGGGACGAGTTCAAGATGAGCGTCGGCTTCAACAACGCCGCCCTGCCGCTGGTCAAGGCGGTGCGGGCCCAGAGCGAAGATCAGCTGATGGAAGCCTGCGCCGTGCTGTTCCTGCTCGACAACCCGCTGCCGCGCGGCAGCCACCGCGGTGATGACGACTATGAGCTGCGCGACGAAGAAGATGAAGACGGGGAAGATGCCGACGCCGACTACCATGGCGGCAGTGACCGCTATGGTGATGACGACGGCGATCAGGATATGTACGACGAAGTCCGTTTCTAATTGGGGCAAGGCATGAGCAACAGTCTGATAGAAATTACCGCCATCGAGATCAAAGAGCTGGCCGTTATCGAGCCGAAGCAGGCCAGCGAGAAGTTCGAGCTGATCGCCAAGACCATGTCTGACGACCAGCTGGCAGAAGTGATTGAAAACATTGATATCGTCACCCTGACCCAGATTAACGGCCAGCACGATATCTCCTTCCCCTCCATCATCTCCGAGCTGATGACCCCGGAGCGGATCCGTGACATCGTCTGCCAGCAGCCGCTCTATTGGGAAGAGGCGATCAAGAACAACGCCGACGAGCTGCAACAGCACACCTTCGACTTCCTCAACTACCTGATCCGCACCCAGGATAGCGAAGCCAAGCAGCGCGAGATCCTCGAGTGCGTGGCCGAAGATCCGGCCGGTCTCTTCTACCTCGCCATCCCCTTTATCGAGTTCTATCGCGGCGATCGCTATGAAGAGGACGAAGGCTATCGCGACGTGCTGCACGCCGAAGAGGAAGATCTCGAAGAGTCCTTGCGCTACAGCGAGCGCCAGCAGAGCGAGGATGTCCACGACTACGCGCTGGATGACCCGCGCAGCCTCTTGATGCTCATTCGCGAGCTGGCCCCCGAGGTGGAGAAAGCCATCAAGGCGCTGCTGCGCAACGAGCACTCAACCTGGGACGGCATCATCAACAAGTTTGCCGCCGAGCTGGTGATGCAGGCCAAAGAGAAGAACAAGGTCGAGGAAGACGAGTACGGCGACGTCGACGACATGTTCAGCTTTCTGGATTAAGGAGCCCATTCATGCAGTTAGTCATTCGCGATGCCAACCAGGGCCCCTTTCTGACTCAGGTGCTGCGCTTTGGCCGCGACAACGAACTCTTGAGTCAGCAGCAGCTGGCCGCCATCAAGGGCAAGGCGGTGCTGATGAGCCTCAAATTCGCCGACAAGTACTACAACAAGTACAAGATGCACCTGCTGGAGCAGGCGGCCCACGACGTCATCGGCGTGGTGAGCCTCGGCCTGCAGGAGCTCTCGGCGCGGGATCCGGCCAAGGCGCTGGCGCTGCTGCAGGCGCCGGAAGGCCCCATCAAGCCGTTCCAGAAGGGCTGGTCGATGCTCATTACCGTCAGCCCCAAGCAGACTGGCAACAGCCTCTACGGTGATGTGGATGCGCGGCTCTTGGACAAGATCTCGAGCCCCCCCGATGTGGAGGAGTGGCAAGGGTGGCAGGAGTACGAGAAGGCGCTGGCCGAGCACAACAAGAGCCGCCTGATGGAACTCATCGACCAGCACTTCTTCGCCTGCGAGAGCGACCACCCCACCATGGAGGACAAGCTGGCTGAAGCGCTGCTCTACCGCATCCTCTGCGGCAAGGGCAGTGGCGCCGCCCCGCTCAAGGTGAAGCAGGATCTCAAGCGCAAACTGGCGCGGGAGATTGAGCTCGACGAGAACTGGTACGACACTGACTACCTCGCCGCCCAGCTCGCCCTGATGCTGAGCGCGCTGCCCGCCGACATGGCCGCCGCCCTGCGCCAGGAGCTGAGCCCGGGCTTTGTGCCCAATCTGCTCCACACCCTCGGCTTTGTGCGCCAGTACCAGCTGCTGCAAAAAGAGAACGCCTCGCCGGAGAAGCTCGACAACATCGAGATGCGCGCCGGTCTCAAGCACCCGCTGCTCGGCTGGCCGCTCTACCACGACTTCTAAGGCCGCTTTCGCCGCCCATCAGTCGCACCACAACGCCCGGCCCGCCGGGCGTTGTTCTATCCTCCCCTCACCCTCTCCCAAGCAGATAGGTAACACGCGAAAGTCACCCCGGGGCTGTCCCTTCTCTTACCGATATTTATTCACTCAACGCCCGAAGATGAATAAACAACCTGCGATACAACCGCTTGGCGCCAGCTACGTTTCGGGACAACAAAGCGGGACACAGATCCCGCTACAGCGCAATAATCGGCACCAAATAGCCGACTGGATCACATCAACCGTGCCGCAATCGCGTGGTAAGCCGAGCTAAAACCACGGCTCAATCGCGCATAAAAAGGCGGAATAGATCAATAAAAAGCAATTAATCGCGCCGGATTAAATTTCAGGTATGGCTATTTGTACCGCTTGGCCGCTAAATGACAGACCGGCCTTCAGACCAGCATGGAAGCGCACAAGGCTAGCCGGCAGCAGACCGGTACGCTCTCAGGACGAGTTATGACTTTCTTCTCTCACAGGAGACAGACCGTGAGCGCTTCGAATCAACACCCCACCATTCCCCCCGGCTCCGGGGCGCTGTTCTTTATCCAGACCTTCTCGACCCTGGGGTTTGCCGTGCTCTACTCCACGCTGGTGCTCTACGCCACCAAGCGGCTCGGCTTTAGCGAATCCCAGGCCAACGCCATGATGGGGGTCTTCGGGGCCTTCAACTATGGCCTGCACCTGTTTGGCGGTTATCTCGGCGGGCGCTACCTCAGCAACCGCAACCTGTTCGTGATGGGGATGGTGCTGCAGGTGATCGGCTGCTACTTCATCGCCGAGATGGGGATCACCGGCCTCTACTGGGGGCTCGCCATGTTCCTTACCGGCAGCGGCCTCAACGTCACCTGCCTCAATATGATGCTGACCCAGCGCTTCGCCCCGGATGATCACCGCCGCGAGAGCGCCTTCCTGTGGAACTACGCCGGGATGAATCTGGGCTTCTTTATCGGCTTCACGGTGGCGGGCTACTTCCAGCTCACCGAGGATTACCGCACCCTGTTCCTGTTTGCGACGCTGGGCAACATCATTGCCATCATCGCTACCTTCGCCTGCTGGCCGATTCTGGCGGATATCAGCACCCCGCTGCGCCATATCAAAGGGAGCGGCTTCTACCGCCGCATGCTGGCGGGTATCGCCATTCTGGCCATGCTGGTGCCAGCGCTGCGTCTGCTGCTGACCCACGCCAGCTTCAGCGGCAGCTTCGTGCTGATCCTAGGGGCCGTGGTGCTGGTGCTGCTCTGCGTGATGGCAGCCCGCCACCCGGACGCCGCCGAGCGCAGCCGCATGGTGGCCTACCTGATCCTCGCCCTTGGCTCCCTCATCTTCTGGTCGCTCTACCAGCTGGCGCCCATGGGGCTGATGCTCTTCTCCGAGCACAACATCAACCTCAACGTGTTCGGGCTGCGGGTCGCCCCCCAGTGGATCCAGAACATCAACACCCTCGTCATCGTCATCGGTGGCCCGCTGATGGCGCTGCTGTTCAAGCGACTGCGCGAACAGGGGTGGAATATCGACATCCCCTCCCAGTTTGCCGCCTCCCTGTTCTGCATGGGGCTCGGCATGCTGGTGCTACCGCTCGGCATCCATCTAGCGGGGGCCGACGGGCTGGTCGCCTTCAAGTGGATCGCCATCAGCTATGTGCTGCAGAGCTTTGGCGAGCTGCTAATCTCCCCCATCGGTTACGCCATGATTGGCAAGCTGGCCCCCGCCAGCCTGCAAGGCTTGATGATGGGCTGCTGGATGATGGTGACCGGCGTTGCCTCGGTACTGGCGGGCTATGTCTCCGGCGCCATGCCGCAAAATATCGGCAGCACCCCGGTCGCCACCAACCCGGGTTACAGCTCGGTATTCAATATGCTCGGCTGGGGCTCGCTGGCGGGCGGCGTGGTGTTGCTACTGCTGGTGCCCCGCCTGCGCCTGCTGATCGCCTCGAAAATCACCCCGCCACCAGCGGCGACCGCCATTCCTGGCTAATTGGATTCGAGCCAGCCATTTTATTGGCCCCTGCCAATGCGGACGGTTGAATCAGCAACGCGGCTGATAATGCGAAGGGCCCCGCCATCATGGATGGCGGGGCCCTCTCTTTTGGCGGGATGGATGGCTCTTTTTCAGGTTGGCAACCTGGCACCTATTGCGGCGTTTGCCCTATTGTCAGCTTTCCCTCCCCCTAACCCTCTCCCAAGGGGAGAGGGGATCTGCACCTGCCACTCTGTAGCCGTAGCTGTCAGGCTTAGCTATCACGCCATTCCACGGTCACTATCAATGGCTGCGATCTCTGCTCCCACTCTTTGCCATAGATAAGGGGAGAAGGGTCGGGGATGAAGGGAGCAAACCACCGACAAGCAGCAGGACGTTAAAGAAAACAGAGAGAAGTAGGGTCGATTAGCGAAGCGTAATCGTCCGCACCGCAATCCCGGTGGCTATGGACATAGAGAAGAGATCAGCTGGAACACCGGTAGAATTACGGCAACCGGTTTTCGCGATCGTCTGATTACGCTTCGCTAATCAGACCTACAGGACGAATCAAATCAACAGTCTCATGGATATGCCGAGCCAGCTCACACCTTTAGCCCTAAAAGCTTCAGACAAAGCCACACTCGAGATAGAGTATAAAGATAATGAAAATGACCTCATTGATTATTTTCAACACTGGAATGGAACTCACGAGGTAGATAATATGGCATTAAAGTTTACGAGCTCTTTTGATGTTTTGAAAGAACGACTACGTTCTTTAAACGGAACTTGGGATGAAAGCCAACATAATAAAAAAGTATTTCGGCTCGGCCATGGGGTCATGAACTGGTTTGAAACTACAGGCTCTATACAATTCCAAGGGAAAAACCCTGAAAAATATAAACTAGAAACAGAAGTCCCTAATCTATTATACCCTAGCGAAAACCAACAATTAAGTGCATTCCCAAGTGTTTCTGTTGATGCACTCACTGACTCAAGGCCAAATGAAAATAACAACAAAGAATCTCAACCTCTATCTTTAGAGCTTGAGTACTTAACAAAAGGTGTCAATGAGAGTGAGTTAATAATTGGGATTGTCAGCGCAGTAGGTACAGAATACAAAAGAGTAACCGACCCATTGACAGATAGGCTACAAGGGTTCGGTTATACAGTTAAAGATATTCGCGTCTCAAGTATTCTACCTACTTACCATGGTAATACTAACGAGTACGCCAGAATTAAACATTATATGGATGCTGGAGATAGCCTTCGAGAAAAGAGCAGAAACAATGCAATTCTATCTGCAGGCGTTGCCAAAGAAATATCAAAATCGAGAACTACAAACACGTCCAAGACAGCTTATATAGTCAATTCATTAAAACACCCTAGCGAGGTGGAGTTTTTACGAAAAATATATGGTGACGGTTTCTACCTAATTGGAATACATGCAGATGAAAAAAGACGTAGACAACACTTGTGTGAAGATAAAGGTTTAAATCAAAACGAAGCTAATGAGCTCATAAAAATTGACGAGGATGAAAGTGTTGACCATGGACAAAAAACCCGTGATACCTATCATTTATCTGACTTCTTCCTTAACTTAGGTAGTAATAACGATCAAGTAAAAAATGGACTGCAACGTTTTCTGGAGTTGATATTCTCCAACCCATACAAAAACCCAACCTTTGATGAATTTGCTATGTTCATGGCTTTTAACAGTTCTGTTCGTTCAGGAGATTTGTCACGACAGGTTGGTGCTGTAATAAGTAGAGAGCAACAGATTATTGCAACAGGAGCAAATGATGTACCAAAATCAGGCGGGGGATTATATTGGGCTGAGGTAGACCCCAAAACAGGAAAAGTAGAAGATCACCCAGATGGAAAAGACTATATGAGAGAGGGTGATTCCAACAAGCAAGCCCAATCAGAAATAATAGGTGAGATTGCAGTAAATCTTCTAAACAAAGGTTTATTAAAAGAAGAAAACAAACTAGACATCATAAAGATTTTGAAAGATAGTAAAATTTCCGACCTCACCGAATTTGGGCGTGTAGTTCATGCCGAAATGGATGCTTTACTTTCTTGCGGCAGAGCTGGCATTTCCACTAATGACTCAACTATTTATTGCACAACATTCCCTTGTCACAATTGTGCTAAACATATTATAGCCAGTGGTATTAAACGTGTTGTCTATGTAGAACCATATCCCAAAAGTAGAGCTTTAGATTTTCACTCCGAGTCCATTAAATTGATCTCTGAGTTCGAAGACTTAGCTTCATCTAATCAAGATACAGTAGCATTTGAACCGTTTATTGGTATTGGCCCACGTCGATTTCTTGATCTTTTTTCCATGAGTTTAGGTGGTGGTTCCAAACTGAAACGTAAAGATAAAGGTGGTGCGATCTTAGAATGGGACAAATCAAAAGCACCAATTAGATCCCCGCTAATACCAAAGTCATACTTAGAAATAGAAACTGCAGCATCAGAGCTTTGGATGCAAATACATCAATAATCTACACTTTACGCATAAATAGAAGGGAGCGACCAATCGCTCCCTTCTCTATTAATTACCCTTCCTGATTTTCCCCGGCTACCGGTTCAGCACCGGCGGCGGGTTCAATCTCGATGCGATCGACTCGCTGCAAACCGCGGGGCAGCTTGGCACCACGACGGCCGCGCTCGCCGCGGTAGTAGTCGAGATCAGAGGGTTTGAGAGTCAGCTTGCGCTTGCCGGCAAACAGGGTGACCGACTGGCCCTGCGGGATGACGGCGGCCATCACCACAAACTCTTCCCGTGCTTTCACCCGAGCCGACGGAATGCTGATGAGCTTGTTGCCCTTGCCCTTGCCGAGCACCGGCAAGGTATTGAGCGGGAACAGCAGCATGCGCCCTTCGTTGGAGATGGCCATGCAGAGATCGGTCTCTGGCGAGCCAATCTTCTGGGGTGCCATCACCAGACCCCCTTCCGGCACGGTGAGCAGCGCCTTGCCGTTCTTGTTCTTGCCGATGAGATCGTCATAAGTGCAGACAAAGCCGTAACCGGCGTCGCTGGCGATCAGATACGGCTCGCCTTCGTTGCCCATCACCAGATGGCGCACCTCTTCCCCTGCCCCCAGCGCAAAGCGGCCGGTGAGCGGTTCGCCCTGACTGCGGGCGGATGGCAAGGTGTGGGATTCGAGGGCGTAGGTTCTCCCCAACGTGGAGAGGAACACCGCCTGCTGGTTGCTGCGGCCACAGGCGTGGGCCAGATAGCTGTCCCCCGCCTTGTAGGAGAGCCCCTCGACATCCACGTCGTGGCCCTTGGCGGCGCGCACCCACCCCTTGTCGGAGAGAATGACGGTGACCGGTTCGCTGGGAATAAGCTCTTTCTCGGTCAGCGCCACGGCGGTGGCACGCTCCACCAGCGGGGTGCGGCGATCGTCGCCGTACTTCTCGGCATCGGCCAGCAGCTCTTTCTTGAGCAGGGTGTTGAGGCGACGCTCGGAGCCCAGAATGAGCTCCAGCTTGTCGCGCTCTTCGGCCAGTTCGTTCTGTTCGGCGCGCAGCTTGAACTCTTCGAGCTTGGCCAGATGGCGCAGTTTCAGCTCGAGGATCGCTTCGGCCTGGGTCTCGGTAATGTTGAAGCGCTCCACCATCACCTTGCCCGGCTCATCCTCGGTACGGATGATCTCGATCACCTCGTCGATGTTGAGATAGGCGATCAGCAAACCTTCGAGGATGTGCAGGCGAGCCAGCACCTTGTCGAGGCGGAACTGCAAGCGGCGACGCACTGTCTCGCGACGGAACTGGATCCACTCGCTGAGGATGGTCTTGAGGCACTTCACCTGCGGCCGGTTGTCGAGGCCGAGGATGTTGAGGTTAACCCGGTAGTTCTTCTCCAGATCCGTGGTGGCGAACAAATGGGCCATCAGCCCCTCCACATCCACCCGGTTGGAGCGCGGCACGATCACCAGACGGGTCGGGTTCTCGTGGTCCGATTCATCGCGCAGATCGGTGACCATCGGCAGCTTTTTCGCCACCATCTGGGCGGCGATCTGCTCCATGATCTTGGCGCCGGAGGCCTGATGAGGCAGCGCTGTGATGACGATGTCGCCATCCTCCTCGCTCCAGACCGCCCGCTGCTTGATGGAGCCCTTGCCGGTCTCGTAGATTTTGCGGATGTCATCGCGCGGGGTGATGATCTCGGCGTTGGTCGGGTAGTCCGGCCCCTGAATGTGCTGCATCAACGCATCCAGCCCCGCATTGGGGTTGTCGAGCAGCTCGGCACAGGCGTAGGCCACTTCCCGCGCGTTGTGGGGCGGGATGTCGGTCGCCATGCCCACCGCGATACCGGTCACCCCGTTGAGCAGGATGTGTGGCAGGCGGGCGGGCAGCACCACCGGCTCCTTCATGGTGCCGTCGAAGTTCGGCGTCCACTCCACCGTGCCCTGACCGAGCTCCGAGAGCAGCAGCTCGGAGAAGCGCGACAGACGCGCCTCGGTATAACGCATCGCAGCGAAGGATTTGGGATCGTCCGGCGCACCCCAGTTGCCCTGACCGTCCACCAGCGGATAGCGATAGGAGAAGGGCTGGGCCATCAGCACCATGGCTTCATAACAGGCGCTGTCGCCGTGGGGGTGGTACTTACCCAGCACGTCACCCACGGTACGGGCTGACTTCTTGTGCTTGGAGAGCGCCGACAGCCCCAGCTCGCTCATGGCGTAGATGATGCGCCGCTGCACCGGTTTGAGGCCATCGCCGATATGCGGCAAGGCTCGATCCATGATGACGTACATGGAGTAGTTCAAGTAAGCCTGTTCGGTAAAGGTGCGCATTGGCTGGCGCTCTACCCCGTCCAGACTGAGCTCGATAGCATCACTCATGTGATTTTCTCTTTCGGTTCGGGAGCCGCCACAGGGCGACTCCGGCTAAATGCTTGCTGGCCCTGTGCGGGCCAGCCGACGGCTTAGATGATGGCGAGGTTGCCCTTCTCTTCCAGCCACTCACGGCGATCACCCGCCCGCTTCTTGGCCAGCAGCATGTCCATCAGCTGCAGGGTCTCGTCAGCCGCATCCCCTTCACTCTCCCCTGCCGGATCCATGGTGAGCTGCACCAGACGGCGGGTGTTGGGATCCATGGTGGTTTCCCGCAGCTGTTTCGGGTTCATTTCGCCCAAGCCCTTGAATCGGGTCACCATCACCTTGCCTTTCTTCTTCTCGGCTTCGACCCGCTGCAGCACGCCATTCTTCTCGTCCTCATCGAGGGCGTAGTAGACCTCTTTACCGATATCGATCCGGTAAAGCGGCGGCATGGCGACATAGACGTGGCCCTTCTCCACCAGCGCGCGGAAGTGCTTCACGAAGAGGGCGCAGAGCAGGGTGGCGATGTGCAGACCGTCCGAGTCCGCATCCGCGAGGATGCACACCTTGCCGTAGCGCAGGCCGCTGAGATCCTCGGAGTCGGGGTCGAGCCCGATAGCGACCGAGATATCGTGAACTTCTTGCGAGGCGAGCACCTGACCGGCCTCCACCTCCCAGGTGTTCAGGATCTTGCCGCGCAGGGGCATGATGGCCTGAAACTCGCGATCCCGCGCCTGCTTGGCGCTGCCGCCCGCAGAGTCACCCTCCACCAGGAACAGCTCCCCCTGCATGGGGTCGGCGCAGTTACAGTCAGTCAACTTGCCGGGCAGCGCCGGGCCCTGGGTAATCTTCTTGCGCACCACCGTCTTGGCGGCGCGCATCCGGCGCTGGGCGCTGGAGATACAGATCTCGGCGATCTGCTCCGCCAGCTCGGTGTTGCTGTTCAGATAGAGGCTGAAGGCATCCTTCACCACGCCGGAGACAAACGCCGAGCTCTGGCGGGAGGAGAGGCGCTCCTTGGTCTGACCGGCGAACTGCGGATCCTGCATCTTGATGGAGAGGATGTAGGCGCAGCGATCCCAGATATCTTCCGGAGTCAGCTTGACCCCGCGCGGCAACAGATTGCGGAACTCGCAGAACTCGCGCATGGCGTCGAGCAGGCCCTGACGCAGACCGTTGACGTGGGTGCCGCCCTGCGCGGTGGGAATGAGGTTCACATAGGATTCGGCGAGGCATTCGCCCCCTTCCGGCAACCAGCAGAGCGCCCAGTCCACCGCCGATTGTTCGGAGCTGAACGAGCCGATAAAGGGCTGCTCCGGCAGGCAGGTGAACTGCTTGACCGCGTCGACCAGATAATCCTTGAGGCCATCTTCGTAGCACCACTCCAGCTTGATGCCGGTGTTCTTGTCGAGGAACTTGATGGTGAGGCCGGGGCAGAGTACGGCCTTGGCTTTGAGCAGGTGTTCCAGCTTGGTGACCGAGAATTTGGGCGAATCAAAGTAGCTCGCCTGCGGCCAGAAGCGCACCCGGGTGCCGGTGTTGCGACGACCGCAGGTGCCGGTGATGGTCAGCTCCTGCACCTTCTCGCCACGCTCGAAGGCGATGTCGTAGACCTGACCGTCGCGACGCACCGTCACCTCGACCCGATCGGAGAGGGCGTTTACGACCGAAATACCCACCCCGTGCAGACCGCCGGAGAACTGGTAGTTCTTGTTGGAGAATTTGCCGCCCGCGTGCAGCTTGCAGAGGATCAGCTCCACCCCGCTGACCCCCTCTTCCGGGTGGATATCGACCGGCATGCCGCGGCCGTCGTCGATCACTTCGAGGGACTGGTCTTCATGCAGGATCACCTCCAGATTGCGGGCGTGACCTGCCAGCGCTTCATCGACGCTGTTGTCGATGACCTCCTGGCCGAGGTGATTGGGCCGGGTGGTGTCGGTATACATGCCGGGGCGGCGACGCACCGGCTCAAGGCCATTGAGGACCTCAATGGCATCCGCATTGTATTGAGTAGACATGGAGGGCCTTGCGAATTGACGTTTGGAGGGAATCTTAACTGCTAGGCGGGGGTAGAACAAACTCCCCGCACCGAAAGCTTGATCTGGAGAAGAACAAGCAGGGCGAGACCGCCCTTATTGACTCAAACCTGACTATAACCCGAGGAAACGGATGATCTGGGCGGGGTAGCGCTCGAACGCGACAAAGGCGTGGTTGCCGCCGCACTCCAGCGAAAGGCGGGCAAAACGGTATTCATCCAGCGCCTTGCGGTAGTCGAGCACCTCATCCCCCTGCTGTTGCAGGATCCAGAGCCGCTCCGGCGCCGTCACCGGTACCGCCAGTGCCCGCAGCTCATCCATATGTTCAGGCCGCAGTTCGTACTGCTCCCCGGTATAGGGATTGGTCTGGGGGCCAAGGTAGTCACAGAGCAGCTCGTGCGGGCGCACCGCCGGATTGATCAGCGCGGCGCGGCAGCCGTACTGCTCGCTCACCCGGGTCGCCATAAAGCCACCAAGGGAACTACCCACGGCACCGAGCTTGAATTCACTACCATAACGACTCTGCAGATCGGCAATGGTCTGTTCGATAGCCGCCCAAGCCGCCGCCGGCGTATTGGGCTGAGCCGGAATGATCACCTCGATGTCGGGCCGATTGGCGGCCACCCAGGCAGCCATCTGCTGCGCCTTGGCGGAGCCCGGTGAGGAGTTGAAACCGTGCAGATAAAGGAGAACCGACTTCATGGAATGCTCTCCTCAATAACCGGTGGCGTTGGGGTCGGGCACAAACTGTCCCACCGGCAGGCGCCACACCTCGCTGGCCACCCGCCCATCCGGATAGAGGGTGAGATAGCGCCAGCCCGGGCCGGATTCATCCAGCGCGAAGCCGTCGGATAGCGGTTTGAACTGAATGCAGGTGGAGGGGCTGGCAATCAGCCGCACCCCGCGGTGCACCTCGTCAAACTCCTGATGAACGTGGCCGAACAGGATGGTCTTCTGCTGCGGATGACGGGCCAGCACGGCGAACAGGTCATCGGCATTCTTGAGATTGTGCTGATCCAGCCAGGCGCAGCCCACCGGCACCGCCTGATGGTGCAGGGTGATAAGGGCGTGGCGATCAGGATATTGACGCAGGGCACGGTCGAGGGCGGCCAGCTGGTGATCGCCAATCATGCCGTGGGGTTTGCCGCGCACCTGGGTGTCGAGCAGGATCACCTGCCAGTGCTCGCCCACCAGCTGCTTGGATTCGCTGATCCCGGCGGCATGGAGATATTCGGTCATCAGCGGGCTGTCATCGTGATTGCCGGGCAGCCAGTAGATGGGACGGCCCAGGGGCGCCATCATGGAGGCGAAACGCTGATAGGATTCCGGGCTGTGATCCTGCGACAGATCGCCGGTCGCCAGAATCACCTCGTAGGGGTGTTCATTGGCCTGCACCTGTTCCAGCACGGCGGCCAGACTCTCTGCGGTGCGCACAGCCAACAGCCGCCCTTCGGCACTCGCGAAGAGGTGGGTGTCGGTAATTTGCAACAGGCGCACACTGCCGTCCTGCGCCTGGGGGAGCTCTGTTTCCAAAATCACGCTTCTTTTTATTTGTTCAACTGGAGATATTGATCGGGCTGGTACCATGTCTGAGACAAAATTTTAGCCATTCGGCCAGAAACAGATTTACCTGCTCCTTTTCGTCCCGCTGGTGCATCTTTTTATTGGGATAATCATAACGTGGTTGCAAACGGGAAATCTGTTGCGCTGCACACACTTCCGCCATCCGCACATCATGATACAAACGAATCTCTATCTGAGCTTGTAAATATTCGGGCAATTCGGGGTTGTGCTGGCTCAGGATCACCTGATTGGTGAAGCGACTCTCGCCAATGATGGTGAGCTGGAACTGCAGATCGTTGCCGACCCGATAGCGGCGCTCGGCCCCGACTTCCCCATCAGGCGGCAGCAGTTTCATCAACGCCATGTAATTGACCTCGCAGGTACGCTGCAAGGACATCAGATCAGGCACATAGCGCCTGCTCTGTTGCAGGGTCAGCGCCACCTCAGCGATCCGCCAGCCAGCGGGCGCGCAGCTCGCCATGGTTGAGGGCCAACCACTGCAGGGCAATGACCGAGGCAGCATTGTCGATACGTCCCTCTTTGAGCCAGGCGTAGGCCTGTTCGCGGCTCACCACGTGCACCCGGATATCCTCGCCCTCATCAGCCAGACCGTGCAGTCCCTCGGCCTTGCTGGCATCCACCTCGCCCACAAAGACCTCGATCCGCTCGGTGCTGCCGCCCGGGCTCACCAGATAGCTGATGGCATGCTCGCAGCGGGCCACCTCGATCCCGGCCTCTTCCACCGCTTCGCGGCGCACCACCGCCTCGGCGGTCTCGCCTTCGTCGATAATGCCGGCCACCAGCTCCAGCAGCCAGGGGGTCGGACTGGTCTCCATGGCGCCGATGCGGAACTGCTCCACCAGCACGATCTGGTCGCGTACCGGATCATAGGGCAGCAGCGCGGCGGCATGGCCCCGCTCGAACAGCTCGCGCACGATGGGCTGGTTCCAGCCGCCTGCAAATAACCGATGCTGCAAACGATAGACATTCACCTTGAAGAAGCCGTTATATCCAGCTGATTTTTCAATGATTTTCACATCATCGGCGGCGTAATGCCGATCTTGCGGCAAGGGTTGCTGCGACATCCGGGGCTCCCGTCAGCTTGACTTGTATCAGTTTGACCATAAAATCCGAGGAACATGAATGAACGTTCATTCACTCGGCGTGCCATGGTAATGAGGGGTGGATTTTAGCAGCCACAGACCATTTGGCTAGGCACGCGGGGAGAAAACTGCGTCCGGTTCTTGACGTTCCCGTCACCGGACCTGAGACTCTTAGCATTAAATTTTGCTTATAGTAGAGTGATTAAGCTGCAATCAAGCTTGGTCGGTGACAATATTTGCCTCTCCAGCAACCAGTTTGGGTTACTACATAAGGTTAAAACGATCTATGAAAAGAACACTTTTGTCAGTCATGGTGTTGCTGGGCGTCAGTGCCGGTGCCCATGCCGAAAACCTGCTCGACATCTACCAGCAAGCCCAGATCAAAGACCCGCAGTTGCTGCAGTCCAAAGCCGTTCGCGATAAAGCCTTCGAGCAGATCAATGAATCCCGTGCCCCTCTGCTGCCCCAGATCGATCTGGGTGCCGGGCTCAATTATCTGCAAAACAAGAACGATACCCAGAGCAATACCAACGCCAAGGGTGAAGTGACGCTGTCGCAATCCCTCTATCGTCGCAGCAACTGGGTCAATCTGGATATCAGCGAGAAGCAGGCCACCCAGTCAGATGTTGCCTACAACCTCGAAATCCAGAACCTGATGGTGCGCACCGCCAAAGCCTACTTTGATGTGCTCAAGGCGATGGATACCCTGGAGTTCGTCCGTGCCAACAAGGTTGCGGTAGAGCGTCAGCTGGAGCAAACCCAGCAGCGTTTCGAAGTGGGCCTGACCGCCATCACCGACGTCCATGAAGCAGAAGCCTCCCGTGACCAGGCACTGGCTGACGAGATAAATGCCGAAAACTCGCTGGACAACAGCTACGAGACCCTGCGCGAGCTGACCGGTATCGATCACCGCAATCTGGACGTGCTGAACACTGATCGTTTCAGCCCGCAGAAGACCGCCTTCGGCTCCGACAAGTGGCTGGAGCTGGCGCTGGACAAGAACCTGCAACTGCACAGTGCCCGCATCAGCAAGGACATTGCCAAGGAGCAGATTGATCTGGCCAAAACCGGCCATGAGCCGACGCTGGATCTGGGTGCCGGACTGCAAACCAGCAATACCGATTACAAGCTGGATAGCATTCCGGGCGGCAATGACAATCAGGCCAATATCGGTCTGACCTTCAAGCTGCCCATCTACAGCGGTGGCGCCACCAGCTCCAAGGTGAAGCAGGCTCAATACAACTACGTAGCGGCCAGCGAACTGCTGGAGAAGAACTTCCGCTCTGTGCAGAGCACAGTGCGCTCCTCCTACAACAACGTGAACGCCAGCATCGGCTCGGTACGTGCCTACAGCCAGTCTGTGGTCTCCGCCGACAGCGCCCTGAAGGCGACCGAAGCCGGTTACGAAGTGGGTACCCGTACCATCGTCGACGTGCTGGACTCCACTCGCAAGCTGTACGAGGCCAAGCAGAAGCTCTCCGAAGCCCGTTACAACTACATTCTCAATATCCTGAGCCTGAAACAGGCTGCCGGTATTCTGGAAGCGCAGGACCTGGTGGAAGTGAACCAGGGTCTGATGCCTGCCACGGCAAAAGCCAAAAGCTGATAGCCGCTATTGGACATGAAAAAGGCGACCGCAAGGTTAATGCCAGTCAGTTAAGCCTGACTGGCATTGTTTTTATTGGCTTTTTTCACACTATACCTCTGTTGCCTTGGCTTCACGCAGCGGGGGTAACTCCGCTCCCTTCGCTCCGGTAACACAAACTGCTCCGTCTGTTTCTCCAGCTCTGCCACCCGCTTCGGGATACTCCCAGGTGACAGGTACGGCATGCAGCTCAGTTCATGGATGAGGCACACCGATGCCATGTGAAAACTCAGCTGGCTCGCCGTGTATCCCTTCAGACTCGCCGCCATCTTTACCATCTGGCTGCGCAGCAGGTTATACGCCAGCAGCACGCCCCACAGCTCTTGCCGTATCCCCGTCGCCTTCTTGCTGCGCAGGGTCAGCCGGTGTTGTTGCAGGCTGTGCTTCATCTCCCGATAGCCCAACTCGATTTCTCAGCGATGGCTGTAGAGCTCGACAATATCGGCGCTCGGAAAGCGCATCGGGTCGACCATTGAGGTCAACACTTGCCGCTGATGTTGCGGGTCAGCAAGCGGGCTTCCACTGTATCCGGCAGGTGCGGCCACTTCTTCCTCGCCTGTGGGCTGGTTTTCAGCAAGACCAGTGCATCCTGGCGCCCCAGTTTGCGCACCATCTCGTATTGGGTGGCCTTTTTGAGCGGCAGCAACCAGTGCCGCTCACAGCCGGTGGTTTGCCAGGCGTGGAGCAGGCCGAGGGAGTAAAACCCCTTGTCGAACAGGGTGAGCGAGTGGTCCGGTGTGCGCGCGATGAGTTGCTCGGCCAGAACCATCTCGTTGACGGCGCAGCTCTCCATGACGGCTTGCGTGAGCAGGTGGCTGGTCAGCTCCATCTGACAGAGCATGCGCACCTGCGGATAGGCGGTCTCGCCATGCCGGGTACTGGGCTTGGCAAAGGCGGCGGCATTATCCGGGGTATCGGATGTGCGCCACATCACGCCATCGACGGCGAGCAGTTGCAGCCCGGCCCAACCGGGGTGATTAGCCTGCTGGTGCCAGCCTACGGCGGTCTCGTGAAACAGGCGCCCAATGCTCTTGTGGCCAAGCTTTTGGCGAGCTTGCAGGAAGGCGCTGGGGGCAACGAAGGGGCGGTCACCGGGCAAGAGGATATCGAGCTGATTGACCAGCTGGGTCATGGGGGGCGTGGCGGAAGATGGCCATGCCGATGATGGCCCAGACCAGACGCTCCATGGGCATGCGGCGACGGCGCAGGGTAGCGACGCCCTCTTCGCCGAGCAGCGTCATGATGAGCTCGGGAGGAATGAGGTCAGAGAGTGACTCAAACTGGGCAGCATTGCTGGCGTGGAGGAAATCAAGAGCCTGGTCGATACGCATAAAAAATCCGAAACCAATCAACAGGTTTCGGATTTTCACACATCAGGAGGATCGGTCAATGGATCCTTAACTGATCGGCATTATCCCATATCGGGAGCCCTTTTCATTGTTCACCTTGGCGAGCTGCGACCAGCTGTCAGGAGAGCGCCAACCCGATGGAGAGCAGCAGGCTGAACAGAAATGCGCTGATGGCGGTCTTCTTGAGGGAACCGGTCAGCACCTCGCCATCGTAGCTTTCGCGAAGAGTCTTGGCCGCATCGCTGAGAGGCTTCATGGCGGGCAGGAAGATCCACGGCCAGAAACTGGCGGGCTGGATCAGGATAAAGGCGATGGTTGCCAGCAGCGCCGCCCCCAACAGTACCCAGTGATAAGCGATGGCGCGATTGCGGCCAAGGCGCACCGCCAGGGTGATCTTGCCGCTGGCGGCGTCTGTCTCGATGTCGCGCACATTGTTGATATTGAGCACGGCGGTGGCCAGCAGGCCACAGGCGGTGGCGGGCAGCAGCAGATCCCACTCCAGCGTCTTGGTGAAGAGGTAGTAGGAGCCGAGCACCCCTAGCAGGCCGAAGAAGAGGAACACCGAGATATCGCCAAACCCGCGATAGCCGTAAGGGGTCTTGCCGACGGTGTAGGTCACCGCCGCGACAATGGCCGCGCCACCCAGCACCACAAATGCCAAAATCTGCAGCCACTGGCCGCCGAAGGCACAGCCCAGCAGCAGCAGGCCACTGGCCACCGCCGCCAGCGCAGTCAGCCCCATCGCCACGCACATCTGCTTTTTGGTGATAAGACCGGAGACCACCGCCCGCTGCGGGCCGATCCGCTCACCGTTGTCAGCGCCGGAGACCGCATCGCCGTAATCGTTGGCCAGATTGGAGAGGATCTGCAGCAGGATGGCGGTCAGCAGGGAGAGCGCCATGATGGTGCCATCGAAGGCACCACGACTGGCAGCCAGCCCCGAGCCCAGCAGGATAGAAGAGCAGGCGAGCGGCAATGTTCGCAAACGCGCCGCCAGCAACCAAACAGAGAAGGTATTTGTCATTTTGTGATGGCCAAACAATCGGATATTGATCGTGTTAAGGGTTATCGAACCGGATTTGGGTATACTTGGCCCCGGAGAGTGAAGCTCCCGCGGGCGATTTACATGGACGAATGGGCAGATAATATATAGGAAATCATCGCCCTTTGGCATAAACCTACGGCATCCAGCTACCGGATCGCTCGTTACTACCCGGCTCAGACAAGAATCCATGTTGGCTCAGACCCATATCAAGCAACAACTGGACGCCCTGCGTCACAGCAACGTCAGCGGCTTCGTACGGTTGCGAGTGGCGATCGAAATCCGCTCCTTTCTGGGCTGGCTCGCGGCGCAAACCCTCTATCCCCGCATCTACTGGCAGGCCCGTGGAGAGGCTCGTCCCGAGTATGTCGCGCTTGGCGCCATCCATGAACTGACCGAGCCGCACGCCATCAAGCAGGTGTGCACTAACACAGCCAACCAGCATCATGACGACAGCCCTCGCTACTATGGCGGACTGGCGTTCGATCCGGCCCAGTCCGGCTGGCAAGGGTTTGGCCCCTGCCGTTTCGTGCTGCCACGCATCGAGCTGGTGCGCCGTGGCGAGTGCGTCAGTCTCTGCCTCAACCTCTGGCTGGATGAAAACAATCTCGAGGCCGAACTGCAGGCGGCCGAAGCCGCCCTCGATGCCCTGCGCCCGGAAGCCCCGCTGCCCGTTCTGCAAAAGCAGCCCTGGCAGCGACAGGATTGCCCCGGCCCCGCCCAGTGGCAGACGCTGGTGGAGCGCGTCACCGCCCCCGATTTTCAGGCCCACACTCCCAAGGTGGTGCTATCGCGGGAGAGCGTGCTGACCAGTCCGAACCATGATGCGGATATCAATCCCTGGGCCATGCTCGACCAGTGGGCCCGCCACGCCCAGGACTGCTTCCACTTCGGTTTTCAATTCTCCCCCGAGCAGGCCTTTATCGCCTGCTCCCCCGAGCGGCTCTACCGCCGGGAAGATCGCCACCTCTTTACCGAGGCGCTGGCGGGCACCATTCGCCGCTCCGGCGATGAAGAGGTCGATGCCCAACTGGCCGCCGAACTGCTGGCCGACAGCAAGAACCGGCTGGAGAACCGGCTGGTACACGCCGACATCCTCAGCCGTCTGGCACCACTGACCCACGATGCCACCCTGACCGAGCCGCGCATTCTCAAACTGCGGCTGCTGCAACACCTCAAGTGCGATATCGAAGCCGAGCTCAAGCCCGGGGTCTGCGACTGGCAGTTGCTCGACGCCCTCCACCCGACGCCGGCGGTTGGTGGTGCACCTCGCGAGGCGGCGCTCGCCTTTATCCGCGAGTTCGAACCCTACGACCGGGGCTGGTACGCCGGAGCCTGCGGCATGCTGAGTCGGGAGACGTCCGAGTTCTCGGTCGCCATTCGCAGCGCCCGCATTCAGCCGGGCAGCGTCACCCTGTTTGCCGGTGCCGGCATTGTCGCCGGTTCCGAGCCTGTCGCCGAGTGGGCCGAACTCGACAACAAGATCGCCAATGTGCTCTCCCTGCTGGGATAGTCATTCACCCTTTTCACGCTACGAGAGCCCCTATGCCCACCCGTAAAGAGCCTGCCAGCGAAGAGTTTGCCTGCCCCCCGTTTTCGAGCCAGCACGCCACCTTCAACCACGTCTGGTCCTCCCTCTTGCTGGAGGAGCTCTTTCGCCTCGGGGTGCGCGATATCGCGCTGGCCCCCGGCTCCCGCTCTGCGCCGCTGACCATGGCCGCCGCGGCCCATCAGGGCTTTCGTCGTCACTTGCACTTTGACGAGCGCGGCCTCGGCTTTATGGCGCTGGGGCTGGCC
Organism: Aeromonas sp. FDAARGOS 1417; assembly: GCF_019046985.1. NCBI lineage: Bacteria > Pseudomonadati > Pseudomonadota > Gammaproteobacteria > Aeromonadales > Aeromonadaceae > Aeromonas > Aeromonas sp. FDAARGOS 1417. Next base: position 2,440,642 of record NZ_CP077221.1, read on the forward strand.
AAGGGGAGCAACCGGCCCGTGGCGGTGATCATGACGTCGGGCACCGCGGTAGCCAACCTCTGGCCCGCCGTGGCAGAGGCCCAGCTCACCGGCGTACCGCTGATTATTCTCTCCGCCGATCGCCCTCACGAGCTTATCGACAACGGCGCCAATCAGGCGATCGACCAGCAGGGGATCTTCGGCCGCTACCCCGTCTATCAGCAGAACCTGCCGAGCCCCACCCCGACCATTCCGGCGGCGTTTGTGCTGAGCTCGGTGGATCAGGCGCTGGCCAAACAGGCGCTCACCCCCGGGGTGGTGCACTTCAACTGCATGTACCCCGAGCCCCTTTACCCGGGCGAGCACTATCAGGATTTCTCCAACTATCTGGCCCCCCTCGGCGACTGGCTCGGCTCGCGCAAGCCCTGGAGCCCGTGGCAGCAAAACGAGCCGACCTGCCCACCTCAGGCGGAGTGGGAAACCTTTCGGCAACAGCGCGGCATCGTTGTAGCTGGCCGCATTACCGACCCGAATCAGGCACAGGCCGCCGCCGCGCTGGCGGAGCAACTCGGCTGGCCGCTGCTGGCGGATCTGCAGAGCCAGATCCGCTTCGATAGCCGCAACCTCATCCACATGGATATGGCGCTCAACGACCCTGAATTCGTCGCCGAGCTGGGCCGCGCCGAGGTGCTGCTGCAATTTGGCGCACGGCTTGTCTCCAAGCGGCTCGGCCAGTTCATCAAACACCATTCATGGCAAGATTACTGGTTGGTGGATCCGCAACCGGCGCGGCTCGATCCCGACTACCGGCTGCGCAACCGGCTGCTCTGCAATGCCAGCGCCTTCGCAGCGGCCCATCCGGTCACCACACAAGCCCCTTGGCACACATTGGCCGAGCTGCAACATAACGCCAGCCAGCAGATCGCCGCTGCCTGCGAGGGCTTCTCCGAGCTTGGGGTCTGCCATCGCCTCAATTCCCTTATCGAAGGGCAACTGTTTGTCGGCAACAGCATGCCAGCCCGACTGATGGATATGCTCGGCGAAACGGGCAAGGGGCCGAGCCGGGTGATGACCAACCGTGGCGCCTCCGGCATCGATGGCCTGATCGCCACCGCCTACGGGTTTGCCCAATCAATCGAGCAGGACAGTGATGAGCCCACTACCCTGCTGCTTGGCGATCTCAGCGCCCTGCACGATCTCAATAGTTTCGCCCTGCTCAGCAAGGCGAGCCGACCGCTGGTGGTGATCCTGCTCAACAACGATGGCGGCAGCATCTTTCGTATGTTGCCGGTGCCCACCGAAGGGGAGCTGCTGGAGAGCTACTATCGGCTGCCCCACGGTCTCAGCTTTGAACATGCCGCCGCCATGTTTGGCCTCGCCTATCGGGCGCCGACCACCCTGGCCGAGTTCGAACACGATTACAGCGCCGCCCTCCAACATGGCGTTACCTTGATCGAGATCCGGGTACCGAGCGAGCAGGTAGCCGATGATCTCAAGGCGCTGGGGGCCGCCATCCGTGGCAAATAAAGATGCCAATGTGCCGCTGGTGCTGCTGCACGGCCTGCTGGGGGATAGCGGCGACTGGCAACCGGTGATCGACCGGCTGCCCGCCATCCGCTGCATCGCCCTCGATCTGCCGGGTCATGGTCAGCATCGAGTTCTCAACGTCAGCGACTTTGAGCAGAGCCACCAGTGGCTGGTCGCCGAGCTGGCCAGCCGCAACATTGAACGCTATCTGCTGGCGGGTTACTCGCTGGGTGGGCGACTGGCTCTCTATCACGCCAGCCGCGAGCCCGCCGGGCTGCGGGGGCTGCTGCTGGAGAACTGCCACCCGGGGCTACCAGACAATGAGCGGGCCGCCCGCATCCAGCACGATGAACAGTGGGCGCAGCGCTTTGAGCGTGAGCCCCTGGCTGACGTGCTGGCAGACTGGTACCGGCAAGGGGTGTTTGCCGATCTTGACGATGCGGCCCGGGCCAGCCAGATCGCCCGCCGCCTTGGCAACGACGGTCAGGGCATCGCCACCATGCTGTGCGCCACTTCGCTCGGCAAGCAGCCGGATCTCGCCCCCTGGCTCATGTCGAGCCAGCTGCCGGTCACTTGGGTGAGTGGCAAGCGGGATCACAAATTCCATCAGCTGGCTTGCCAGCTGGCGAACCAGGATCGCAGAATCAACCACTTGGTGCTGGATGGCGGCCATAATCTGCACGCCCATCAGCCTGATAACTTTGCCCGACTCCTCGCGGAGTGGGTCAACCAACAAGAAGAGACGAGTCATGATTGAAGCAATGACGGAAGCTGAACTGTATGCACCTGTTCAACATGCCGGGATTGCTCAACTCCGTGTTCAACTCGGTGCTCAACTGCACTCTCCCAGATCAGAAGGAAAAAACCATGATTGAAGCAATGACGGAAGCGGAACTGTACGCTCCGGTTGAGTGGCAGGATTGCTCCGCCGGTTACGAGGACATCCTCTATCACAAGTCCAACGATGGCATTGCCAAGATCACCATCAACCGTCCCCAGGTACGCAACGCCTTCCGCCCCCGCACCGTCAAAGAGATGCTGCAGGCGCTGGCCGATGCCCGTTATGACGATCAGATCGGCACCATCATCCTGACCGGTTTTGGCGAGAAAGCCTTCTGCGCCGGCGGCGACCAGAAGATCCGTGGCGACTACGGTGGATACCGTGATGACGAGGGGACTCACCACCTCAACGTGCTCGACTTCCAGCGCGACATCCGCACCTGCCCGAAACCTGTGGTTGCCATGGTGGCCGGTTACGCAGTCGGTGGCGGCCACGTGCTGCACATGATGTGTGACCTGACCATCGCCGCCGACAACGCCCAGTTTGGCCAGACCGGCCCGAAAGTAGGCTCCTTCGATGGCGGTTGGGGTGCTTCCTACATGGCTCGCATCGTCGGCCAGAAAAAGGCCCGCGAAATCTGGTTCCTCTGCCGCATGTACGATGCCCAGCAAGCCCTCGACATGGGTCTGGTCAACACTGTCGTGCCACTGGCGGAACTGGAGCGCGAAACAGTGCGCTGGTGCCGTGAAATGCTGCAAAACAGCCCGATGGCGCTGCGCTGCCTGAAAGCGGCGCTCAACGCTGACTGTGATGGTCAGGCGGGCTTGCAGGAGCTGGCGGGCAATGCCACCATGCTGTTCTACATGACCGAAGAGGGTCAGGAAGGCCGCAACGCCTTCAACGAAAAGCGTCGCCCCGACTTCTCCAAATACAAGCGGAACCCCTGATGACACTAGCCCTGTATCGCTATCAACTGCCTTTTACCCAGCCACTGACCTTTCACGGCAAGGTGGAGGTGGCGCGAGAAGGGCTGTTGGTGCGCATCAACGACGGCTGGGGGGAAATTGCCCCCCTGCCCGGTTTCTCGAAAGAGAGCCTGCAACAGGCAGAGGCGGAAGCCCTTGCCACGCTGGCGGCCCTGGCCGCCGGTGACACCCCGAACCCCGTGCTGCCGTCGGTGCAATTTGGCCTCGACTGCGCGCGCCGGACATGGCCCGAGCAGCGCAACCCGCTGCCGGAACCCTATCCCCTCATTCAAGGCTCCCCCCAAGAGCTGCTGCGCAACTGGAAAGAGTGGCTGCACCGCACGCCCGGCAAGGCCAAGCTGAAGGTGGCGCGCTACCCGATGCGTGACGAGCTGGCACTGATCCGCCTGCTGTGCGATCGCCTCCCCTCCCTCAAGCTGGTGCTGGACGCCAACCAGGGCTGGACTCGCGAGGAGGCGTGGACCTTCTGCGGCCACCTCGACCCGAATCGCATCGAGTATCTGGAAGACCCTTGCGCCGACTTTGCCGACATCGCCTTTGTCGCCAACCGCACCGGCATGCCGGTGGCGCTGGACGAACTGCTGGCACAAGGCAAGCCGTGGGAGCCGATCCCGCAACTGCGTGCGCTGGTGCTCAAGCCTACCCTGCTTGGTTCACTCGCCAACTGCGAAGCGCTGATCGCCCGCGCCCGCGAACTGCGGCTCAAGGTGATCATCTCCTCCTGCTTCGAATCGGATCTGGGCCTGAACCAGCTCTTTCATCTGGCAGGCGAATGGGCTCCCGAACAGGCACCGGGGCTGGATACCCGCCGCTGGATGGCAGGCAACTTGCTGGGGGAAAATGGCAAGCCGGAACTGAGCCGACTGGAGCAACTGTATTACCGTGATTGACCCCTCCCGTTCACCCGAACAGACACCTTGCCCGGTACGCCACCGGGCAATCACAGCCCCGAACCGCATTGCCATCCACACCGCCTCGCCTCTCAGTTACCGCCAGCTCGATGCCCGCCTCAACAGCCTGTGCCAACAGCTGGAACAAGCCGGAGTGCGTCGTGGCGATCATCTGGTAGCGGTGGTGCGCGGTGCGCTGGAAGATGTGCTGCTGGCGTGGGCCTGCGTGCGCAGCGGCGTGGTGTTCTGCCCGCTCAATCCCGCCTTTCCTCTCGAAAAGCAGCGCGAGCTGGCGGTACAACTCGATGCAGATGCCTTCTGGTCGGCAGGGGAGATCCCGGCCGGCAACTGGCAGCCCCTGCAGCTCGACTTCACGCGCGAGCTGCCAGCAAGCGAGGAAACATGGCCGCTGGCATCGACCCAGCTCAACAACATGATCCTCACCTCCGGCTCCAGCGGCACGCCGAAAGCTGTGGTGCACCGGCTCTGCAACCACCTGGCCTCTGCACGCGGCTCTGCCACCCTCATTCCCCTCGATGAGAAGTCCGGCTGGCTGCTCTCCCTGCCGCTGTTCCATGTCGGCGGCTACGCCATCCTGTTTCGGGTCTTTCTGGCGGGTGCAACTCTGGTGCTGGATCAGCGTGAACGCTCCCTCAAGGAGCGGCTGGAGTGCCAACCCATCACTCACTTGTCTCTGGTGCCGACCCAACTCTGGCGCCTGCTGGCAGAGGGTTTTGATCCCGCTCGCACCCGCCTGCGCGAGCTGCTGCTCGGTGGCGCCGCCATCCCGCAACCGCTGGTGAGCCACCTCTGCTCCATGGGGCTCAAACCCAAGGTGAGTTATGGTCTCTCCGAGATGGGCAGTCAGGTCTGCACCGCTATCCCCGGCGATGCAGGCATAGTTGGCAAACCGCTACCGGGACGGGAAGTGTGCATCAGGGAGCAGGAGATCTGCGTGCGCGGTGCCACCCTGTTTGCCGGTTACTACCGGGCTGGCGAGCTGGATCTGCCCCTCGATGGCGAAGGGTGGTTTCACACTCGCGACAGGGGGCGCTTCACTGCGGCAGGGGAGCTGCTGGTAGAGGGACGGCTCGATAACCTCTTCATCTCGGGTGGCGAAAACATCCAGCCCGAAACCATAGAGCAGCGACTGGTAGATCATCCCGCTGTCGCCCAGGCGCTGGTGGTGCCGGTACCGAGCGACGAGTGGGGGCAACGCCCCGCCGCCTTTATCGACTGGCACGGCGAGCCGGTTCCCGACTCAGAAATAGCTGCCTGGATCCGTGCCACCCTGCCCGGCTTTATGGTCCCCGACCACTGGCTCCCCTGGCCCGATCTTGGCGGCAATCTCAAGCCACAGCGGAAACAATTTCAGAATATCATTAGGTCGCAATAATTATTCATGCGACAAAAACTGACATCATGGAGCCATCCAAATACACATATGGCTCAAAATAAAATGCTGGTGGTATCAAAATCCTCCTCCTCAGTCTGAATAAGTGAGAACGATTACATAAACGGCCTTTTTTTTGCACATTTTTTGAACCAAATTAATTGGCTGTAGTACCATACCCTCCACCATGCATTTAGTATGAAAGCTAACCATATGATAATAAAAGAAATTGACGATTTATCATTATTTGAACAAAGACTGTGTGGTGGTAAAATGCTCTCCTTGGCAGTAAGACGAGTCACACATGAGTAACAGAATTTATAAAATTGCAGAAGATATCTTTTTCTCCGCTGCAATATTCCGAATCTCGAAAGGGGACAAGGACATCAAGCTCAGCAACAAGGAAGCCGAGCTACTCGAAATGCTGTGTGATGAGGCAGGCACTGTCATTCCAAGAAGCAAACTGCAGGATGCCTTGTGGCCAAATCAGGACAATACCGATACCAATTTGAACCGGCAGATACTCTCGTTGAGAAGAAAGCTGGAATCCTTCGGCTTAATGGATGCGATCGATACCATTCCACGGGTTGGCTATATGTTTTGTGCTCCGATTGAGCTCGCAGGGGAAAGTGAAGAACCAGCACCAGCGGAAGAAATTCATGCGCCGACGCCTTCCCCTGCACCTCAAGCCAGGCGGCAATATACTCGCCGCAAATATGACCGATATTTCAGCCCAAAGCGTATTTTGCTGTTTGCATTGTTGCTGGTCTCGCTGACTTCACTAGCCCTCGTCATTTATAACTATGCAACAGCAAATACACTACGCACTATCAATTTAGGTCAGATTTCTCTCTATATGACCAGCGAGACGGAAAAAGCACTGAATGTGAAAATAGACTCACTGACGCCCTTGATAAAACCTGTTTCACGTAAAGCTGATGAGCAGATTTCAATTCTGGTTGGAAAAGAAGCCATCAGCTATTTTTCCATCAACAATAGCAGCAGGAAATTATCCGAAAATATCTTCCTGTTGCGTAGCGGTCACCCGGTGGCCGAAGAAGTTCAATGCGTTATCACAACCATGAACCAGCAGGGAAATAATGTTTCCAACAACTATTACAATAATCAAGAAACCACTGTCAGATATCACAGAGATTGTCAGGCACCAGACAACTGGGTAGAAATGACCAGAAAGAGTAAATATATTGTGACCATGAACAGAGAAATTGTAGTGGCCACTGTGATAGCCACTGACAATCAGGGAAAGACGCTGTTCAATCTGGATTCTGTTGGAGATCTGGAGCGGGATAATGGCGATATTTCGGTCGAGATAAAAAATACCATTGTCAATTTCATTGACCAGCAGGCGCTGACCAATAACGCTATGGTCGCCACTCTGGTCGCAGCGCTAACGCCCCCCAAACAAAAAGCCAAGTTCATTCAATTGCCCGGAGGTATTTACCTTTCCAGTTATCTAGGTGGCGTCATCACCTGGCCTATCCATGGCAATACAAAAGTCATCCAGCGCAACGACTTCTGAGTTTACTCATAAGCAACGATGAAATTGGCGACGGCAGAATAGTCGCCAGGCTGGATGTTCTTGGCGGTCAATGCCGCTGGATGTCCTTCAACCCTGGCAAAAAATTGCAGCTCATTATCTGCCGCACCACCTAGCAGATAGCCGCGGGAGGCACTACCCAAATTCAGAGGTGATTGAGCCACGTCATACAGGCGGATGCCTGCCCCCTTGGCAATCCCAGCCGTGAATGCCAATCCGCCGCTTAGTTCGGTATCCTGCGAGCCAGTAAAGGTCACCTTGGCCATGCGGAAAATACCCGGCTTGCAATTGGTCAGACGAATGGAGAACGGCACTAGCTCCGCGACTCCGTTGGCATAGAGTTCCTTCACATCAACTACCCCCATCTCGACCTCCTGATCAAGGGATTCAGGAGAAACCACACAGGGCTGTTCGATGATCCTGCCATGGAGATGGACCGTATTGCCAAGCAATTCCAGATCATTGCTGGCACGGGGGGCTGCCGCTACCCCCAACAACGGGTACAGCACCAAGCCTATCCACAATGTCCGTAGCATAAAACATCTCCTCATTGGAACTCGGCAACGATGGTGGCTGTCGCATAGAAATCGCCCGCCGGAATATCTGCACCTGTCGGGGTTACCGGTGCAGCGATAAAGCCCCAATCACCGATATTTCCCTGCATGGAAACCGGATAGAAGGTATTCAATTTCAGCTGAGAACCATCCAGCTGTTTGAATTTTATCCCTAAATCGGAAATAACATTTCCACCTTGATAGCCATCCCGAGTTGTCCGCAGATAGTCTTGACTGAAAGAGGTTGGTTTTCCAGAAATACCAAGATTGATCTTCAAAGCATCCCCTTCGAAAACACCACCACGGCATTGAAATGTCAGAGGAACCGTCTTTTCAAAGTTATTTCCATCCAATCCCGACCCCGGCAAATCACCAAACTCTACTTCAATGGTCTGCCCACCATTGATCACGCACTCTTCTGGTACATATAAAATTGCAGATGTAATCGTAATTCTAGACATTGGCAAATTATTAAAGTCTGTCGTTGTAGCCCCTAGACGGCCATACATCTCTACAACTTGACGATCTGATATTTGCACACCATTAATTATTTGTTTTCTCACGCGAAAAGTTACCTTTCCACGGCTACCGCTTTCGAAATTATTTATTCTTGTCTCTTTCCCTTTAGTACAAGAGTAATTTGGGTAATCGTTACTTTCATTCGGGAATGGGGCTGTAACAAATTTTTTCTTCCAACCGGCTATCCAAATTTCGACTTTCATATCCAAAAAGTCATTCAGTTTTACAAAACCATCACCAACTTGAGGCAAGCCATCCGTCATTGTTGCTTTATAGTACACTGGAGATTGTGGAATGCTTCTATCTGGGCAGGTAACGATACCTGAGTATTGCCCTCCCAAATTCCACTCAAATGCCTTGGTAGTAAAACCAGGTCTGTTTTGAATGTCAGCCTTGTCCAACGATATATAGTAATCATGGGTTGGGTTAGGCGTCACATAGCCATTTGCCAATGCCGTTCCTGCAAACAACATAAGACTTGAACAGAAGATAGAACGTAGCATAAGGCTTACTCGCTCTTCACGGCTTTACAGGCATTGCCTGTGCACTGGTATTTGATATCCATATATCCGCCGTAGTCATTGACGTAACTGATCACAAATTCATTACCCAGTGCTTCCGGGATGGTGACCGTCTGCTCTGACTTGGGGGCAACCATAAAGGCGGAGAAACCCTTGATGGTGGTCCGCTCCTTGCCCTGTGGATGACCTAGGCCCACGTAGGTGATGTAGTAAGGGGTCGGATTGTTGACCTTGAGGGCTTTGCCCTGCTTGGTGATCAGCACCTGATCCTGCCAGACGGCTCCACGCTCCGGCAGAATAGCCTCGGGGCGGTAGAACAGCTTGATCTTGGACTGCACGGCAATCTGCATCACGTTGCTCTTCTCGCTCTTGGGCGGGATCTCGCGCAGGTTGAAGTAGTAGATGGACTCGCGATCCTTGGGCAAGCTATCGATGGCCGGCACACTGGCGATGCGCACGATGGACTTCTGGTTGGCATCCACCCGCTGTACCGGCGGCAGCACCACGAAGGGAGAAGAGATCTTCTGGCCTTGGGCATCTTCAATCCAGGCCTGCGCCAAGTAGGGCAGCTTCTGGTTCTCGTTCTTGATGTTGAGGCTGATGGACTTTGCGCCGCCCGGATAAACGGCACGAGTACGATCCAGCACAATGGCGGCACTGACGTTGAGTGAGGTCATGCCAAGCGCAGCCAGACAGATATAAGAGAGCAGCTTTTTCATCGGTATCCCATTACTTGCAAGTGAGAGTCTTCATCGACAGATCGGTTACTTGTTGCGGCGCCACTATCTTGCACTGGCGGGCCCCGCCCCAGGAGAGTTCAAACGCTTCATTCGGTTTCACCCCGGTCAGATAGACCAGGCCATCTTCATCCACCACCGAGAGCACACGGCCGGAATCCTTGACGACGGTGGCACCAAACGGCGGCACTGAGCCATCGGGTAGTCTGACATTGGCCAGCAGCTTGAACCCTTCCGCAATTTCGAAAGCATTATACCCAATTGCGCCCTCGGTCAGGGTCCCCTGCTTGATGGCATTCATCGCATCGATGTCGTCGCTCAGCTGATCCACATCGACCCGGGTGTCGCTCTTGCGATAGTCGGTCATGTCGCTGATCACCGCGACGCCAAAGCGGTTGGTCACGGCGCGGCCATTGTTGAAAGAGATGCCGGAGGTATTGTCGGTATCCACCATCATACGGGTACCGCCACGACGAGTCGCCTGGTGCAGGGCTGCACCGTGCTGGGTCGCCGTCAGACCGCCACGCAGGCTGGCACCAACCGAGGTGTATTCGCTCTGCACGCTGTAGGCATTGAGACTGACCGCTCCGATGTCGCTGTTGTGGTTGTAGTAACCCCGCGCCACGGCGTGGCCATTGCTCTGCACGCCCGCCCCCAACTGATAGGTATCATCCGGTCGACTGTAGTCCTGATAGGTGGCCAGGTGAGTCACCTTGCCGTTGGAGGACTGTACGCTGTATCCCGCGCTCTTTCTGTCCCCTATTGGCACGCTGAGGGTCAACATGACGCTCTTGTCATCCTCGTAGTTCTCGGTCTTGGTCTTGTAGGCCGACACATAGACGGAAACATCCTTGAAGCTGCCGATGTTCACGTTCTTGTTGATAGTGAGGCCGTAGCGATCCTCTGCCTCGTGATCCCAGTAGGTTCGGTGGGTGTAGTCCAGATAAACAGTCAGCGCCTTGGCTGCATCCTCCGCCCAGAAGGTCTTGTTGGCGGTGATGGTGTAGAGCTCCTTGTCACCCCAGGTGTTGTAGTCATCATTCGAGGTCGTAGTGTTGTTCTCCAACCGATCCTTGTTATTGAGGAACTGCGACATGGTCATGAAGTCATGTTGGGAGAAGCGATAACCCGCGAAGGTGATCGAGCTGTTGTATTCATCAAACTGCTTGGCGTAGTTCACCCGTACCGACTGGCCAATCTTGGTCGACAGGCCCGGCAACTTGGCGATGGACTGGGTCAGGTCGGCGGAAATAGCGCCGAAGGCATAGAGGTCACGACCGATACCCAATCCCATGGAGTTGTATTCACCCGCAATCAGGCTGCCGCCGTACAGCGACCAGGAGTTCGCCACCCCCCAGGAGAAATCACCGGTCACAAAGGCAGGGCCGTGCACATCGTGCACCGAATCCGTCTGTTCGGAAGGTGCACCAACCGCCAGGTTGTATCGGACATAGCCAGGGCGAGTCAGGTAGGGAACGGTTGCCGTGTCTACCTGGAACGAATTGACACTGCCATCTTGCTCCTCTACCCGCACATCAAGGCGGCCGCGCACCGAGCTGTCCAGCCCCTGGATGCGAAACGGGCCCGCCGGCACGTTGGTTTCATAGATGATCCGGCCGGACTGGGAAATTGTGACCTTGGCGTTGGTCTTGGCAATACCGCTCACTTCCGGCGCATAACCCTGCAGACTAGGCGGCAGCATGCGCTCGTCATTGGCCAGGTTGACGCCGGTATAGCGGAAACCATCGATTAACTGGGAGTTGAGCTGCTGCTCACCTACTGTCAGCTTGGCGGCCATGTTCGGCAGCGGACGATAGGCATAGATACGGTTCAGCTCGGTCGACGTCCGCTCATTGTCGCCCCAGTAAGAGCTGGCCTGATAGTCACCCCGCAGACGCCAGGCGCCGTAGTTGACCCCCAGCGTACCATAGCTGCTGATATTGCGATTGGAGTAACCATCGCCTTCGTTGACCTGGGCATTGATGTTGTAATCCAGCATCATCCCCGGGATCCCTTCATCCCATTGCTCGGGCGGAATCCAGTTGGGATCGCTGTACTTCATCCACGCCTGAGGGATGGCAATACGCAGCAAGCCGTTACCGATATCGTTCGAGATCACTACGCCGTCCAGCGCCAACAGGTTGGCACACTGGCCATCGTGCCAGGTATCGATCTTGGCGATAGCCTCGTCGGTCAGCGCCAGCTTGGGGATCACGTCTTGCGGCAGGCAGGCCACCCCACCCTTTCCCTTGCCAGTATCATTCTCGTAGAAAGGGATTTTCTGCAGGGGCAGCTTGTTCTTGTTGACCTCGATCTCGAGGTAGTAGTCGCCGGGCAGGATGTAGCCTTCGTCGGCAAACTGGGAGAGGTCTATCTTGGTCCGATCATCCAGATCGAGCGCATCAATATTAAACTCCGTTTCTGCCCATGCGTGATTTGCCACCGCCATCAGGCCGGACACGCATAGCATAAAAGCCATTTTTGAATAATGTTTTTTTCTCACAGAGTCTGATGTTGAAACGCTCATATTTTCACTCTAGGAATTGCATAAAGGTCTCACGTAATGAGGTATCTACACTAAGCAATTGGTTTGCTTACATATAATTGAGTTCTAACAGCGTCGTACTGTCCGGAAGAAACAGCTGACTGCTGATGAGCCCCAAATTGAATTCCAGATCACTGTTGACGATATCCGAGACAATAAAGCGCTCACCGGATACCTTGTGATATTGGCCGTTATTGAGAATGCCCAGCTCATCGCTCATGGCACCACGCACGGACATGGAAATAAAAGGCAGTGATGCCACCGTCGCCCCGTCAACCTGACAACCGCTGATTTTCAACGTGCCCGGTTGCTGAGCCTGCAGTGGAATGCTGCGCAGCACCTCCAGCGTACAGCCCGATTCGGCTAGTCCATCCGTGAGTTCGCTGGCGTGGACTGATCCCGCCATCATCACCAGCTGCAGCACCATGGCCGCCATCATTGAAGTTTTCATGATTAGGGTTCGATGTGAGGAAACAGAATGTGTGAAGTTGTGGTGGCTCGCACCACCACAACCCTTGTCACACGTTAAGGCACTCTATTACTCGTAGGAGAGAGTAAAGTTGGTCACTGCAGTGAACGCACCAGCAGTCAGCGGATGATCTTTTTGATCGGCATAACCTTTCAATACGGCGCTAAACGGTAGCTCGTTGTCACCGTTAACCAAATTAAACGCAGAGGTCGCAGCACCCAATACAATTGCGGCACCACCCGGAGCAGTCATCTTGATACCGGCACCAGCAGCTTGACCACCACCGATAACCAGCAGGCTCTGATCAACAGGATCCTTGGCACCGCTAAAGGTTACTTTTACAGCGTCAGCGTCTGGGGTGATTTCGCAGTTCTGCAGTTTGATGCTAAACGGCTTGGAGTTGGACTCGCCACCACCTGCAAGCTCTTTTGTGCTGATCTGGCCCATTTCAACTACCTGGTCAACAGACTCAGGGGCTACAGAGCAAGGGGCGTTGATGATTTCACCGTTAAAAGTGACTTTACCGGAACCGGCACCACCAGCAGCAAAAGCGGAGCCGCACAGCAGCATGGAACCAACACCCATAGCAACCAGAATCTTATTAGCTTTCATTCGTTTATACCTACATTAACGTGTGTTGTACTGCATCACTCCAATCATGCTGGAGTCACGATATTAAGCGATGCCGCGATATACTGCACAGCAACTGTTGGCGCTCGTCTCTCATTAAGCCGATGAGAAGTCATGCCAATAATAAACTGTGCCTCTTCAGGTTTATTTAAATAAGCAAAAGCAGCACACCGCATCAGGGGTAGTTCGCGCTACACCTCAACTGCACAACTACATACGTCCTTGTCGTCTGTGCAGAAAGCCGCATTCCGCTTTTGCTTGACGAACAAATTAACGACTCGTTTGATGCACATCAAATACATTTTGATTTGTATAAATTTTTTTATAAACATTTAAAAAACAATAACTTAAACAAACAATGAAACATAAAGCGATATCATGAAATAAATAAAGTTCATATAGAGGACATCTATTGCAATATTGTCAGACTATGAATTTAAAGTCGCACACAAAACTCCAACAAAAACACAACAAAGATAACCTGTCTATTTTTGACAATAGTTATCAACCACTTCATGAATCGCCCCCTAAAGAGGTAATCAGGTAATCAGGTAATCAGGTAATCAGGTAATCAGGTAATCAGGTAATCAGGTAATCAGGTAATCAGGTAATCAGGTAATCAGGTAATCAGGTAATCAGGTAATCAGGTAATCAGGTAATCAGGTAATCAGGTAATCAGGTAATCAGGTAATCAGGTAATCAGGTAATCAGGTAATCAGGTAATCAGGTAATCAGGTAATCAGGTAATCAGGTAATCAGGTAATCAGGTAATCAAATCATTGGCAGCCCACACATAAATATACATCTACTACATTACATATTAATCATAGATATGACGCGCTAATATAGAGGCTTGTCCGCAATATTCACAGGCAAGATTTGAGATAAAAAATAAATATACGTTATTAATTATGCAGACTAACTGTGATCCATCTCTCATGATTTTTAAGCCGATTGATTTCTCAAAGTGGAGTGTTATCATCTAGACATAGAGTAAAGGGCAAACCGATCGAAAGGTCGGGACGCAAAGCCACCGGTCTAAGGGTTTTGATACCTAAGACAGCGGAGCTGCCATCTGAGAAGAGTGATGTTATTGCCGATTTATTACATTACTCTTTGATTGCGTTGCCCTTTTCGTACAACACCTGTGACGAAAAGGACATAGATATGAAAGCTCAACACACCGCCTCCCGTTTAGTTCGCAAGACAGTTTTCTCTGTATGCACCTCCTTGCTGCTTGGTACCGCCTTGTTGCCATCCACAGCTTCTGCGGCTGATGGCACAGTGACGTTTACTGGCACTATCTATGAATCTCCATGTGATTTTTCTGACAGCAGCGTGACCTGCTATTCAGGCATGAACAAGCAAACCATGCCTTTGGCTCACTTGCAGCAAGCCGGCCAAATCAGCTCAATTAGCAGCACTATCAGCTACAAAGTAACCAATGCCAGCAACATGGCGATCGTGACTGTCAGCTATCTCTGATGACTCATCTGTAGTGACGCTGAAATTGGCGCGAAACAGATGAGCAGGTGGTGTTAAAAGCAACTCTTATCAGGTCGCCTGTGCTACCCATACAGGCGGCCAATATCTTTTCATCCCGCCTCCTCACGAACAAATAGCTGGCTTTGCTGATTGAGTCACCAGTCATCATGCGCCCAGATAATGTGGCTTAAGCCACAGGGACATCTCGCTTTTCCTGGTCATTTGCTGCATGTCTCGTGTTGATTAAATGAGATCTGACACGCACTTTACACAACTAACAACTTCGCCAATAAAGTCGCATGTGAGCCCTCACTACGGCAGCAGGAGTTCAAAAACAGCAAGCATATAAATCAACGCTATATCATTGATTTATATGTCATTTAAAAAATCATTGATATTCTTTTGAGTCCCTGTAAATTGCCTTGCGATTACTCGCAAGACAATACACAAACAAGAACAAAGGGATAAAAATGAACCGTTCAGGTACCGGGTGGCTGCTGCTGGCAGGCCCCCTGCTTTTGGCTACATCCTCGGCGCAAGCCAACTACTCCCCCAATGACTGGCGACAGTATCAGCTGACTGGTGAATCGAGCCGGCAACTGGCCGCGCGCATCACCGAGATCACCTACGAGCTCAAGGCGCGCAACAGCAATGCTCCTTACCAGCAGCTCAGGGTCTACCGTCGCTTCGACTGGCAGAGTAGCGATCTCGCCGCACTGGCCGAGCAACAGTGTGGCGAGCCGCAGCTCAAGGTAGATGCGGGCTGGCAGATCCGCTTCGTGCGCTGTGAAGATCGGATTCCTGCGGGCAAGCTGATCCCGGCCAGCAGTTATGACTTCGGTTATGGCCTCAAGCAGGGTCGCTGGGAGCAACTGGCTGGCACGCCGACCGCCAAGCGACAGGATCGTCTGCCGCTGCCGCAAGCCATCATCCTGGGTCAGAGTGAAAGGGAGCTGGATCGCTGCGAACTCAACGCACAAGGCCGCTGCGCAGAGTCGGAGTGGCACTATCAGCCGCAGGATTGGCAGCAGTTGCAGGTACTTGAAGAGACCCCGAGTGAGCGGGATGGCCGGTTGGAGCAGATCTTTTTCCGTCTGCAGCCGGTGGCAGGCAGTCAGGCTGCAGCTCAGGTCAGCGAGATCCACGTCTGGCGCCGCTATCAGTGGCAGCTGGATCAGCTCACGCCTCAGCAGGAGTGTGATGAGCCGCAGGAGCGCAAGGAGGGGAGCAACACCATCCGCTATCGCATCTGTCGTCAGGTGATCCCCGCTGGCAGCGAGGTTCAGGTAACGTTGCAAGATAGCGGCTACCAATACCCGGTCGCCGGCGGCGAGTGGCAGCCCCTGCCAGAGAGCAAAGAGTGGCAGGAGAGTCGGGTGCTCAATCGCCCCATCGTGCTGGCCAGCAAGGAGGAGCAGCTGGAGTGCCGCCGCGCCAACGGTCGTCCCTGCTCCGAGCCAGAGCAGCCCGATGTGGCTCTGCTCGACAGCGATGCCGCCAAACTGGTAGCCGACGTGAGCGGCCAGAACAGCCCTGCCTGGCAGGCGGATTACGGCCACGATGACGCCAAGCTGATGGCGGTGGTTCGCGGCATGCGTGCCCTGCTGGCGGCCAACCAGCCGACCCATCCGGCAATGGACAAGCTGCTCTACTATGTGCGCGCCCATAACTACCATGGCGGCGTTGGCAAGGAGAGTGATCAGGCCGCCCGGGCACTGGCCGGGGTGATGATTGATCTGCTCAACCACCCCCTGCTGCTGGGTGCCGAACCACAGGATCAGGCTGGCACAGTGCTGGAAGCCTGGAGCGTAGCGGCGCAGGGACAACTTGGCCAAGCCGCCTTCCGCCAGAGTGCCGCCCCCATGCTGGCCCAGCTCAACCAGGCGCTCGGCTATGCGGTGCAACATGCGGCACAGATCAATGGCCACAAACCCTGGGCCGATGGCCTGTTCGAGCTGCTCAATCTGGTCGATCAGAGCGCCTCTTACGGTCAGCAGGCAGACTTCAGCGCAGCTGTGCTGCAACAGGAGGCGACATTGCGCCAGAGCCTGCTGCAACTGGGCCTGAGCGAGCTGGCCCTCTGGAAACAGCGCGATGGCTCACGGGATCTGTTTATCTTCAACAACATCCTCGATGCCCATAGCCGTCTCTACCAGATGATGCGCTACCTCCATCACACCAGCCCGGATAAGGCGATTGCCTATCGCCAGCAGTTGGATAGCGATGTCATCGCCATCATGCGCCAGCAGGGGCTGATCCCGGGTGGCCAGCATCCGGCTGCCATGCTGGAAGAGGTCTCCCTGACCCTCTCCAGCTACTACCTCACCTACACGGATCGCACCAGCGAAGCCTGTATCAGCGGCGAGTTCGCCGGGCTTTGTACCCCGATCCGCATGGAAGATATTCTGCCGTTCGAGCACACCTGCTCACCCAGCCTGCGTCTGCGCGCCCAGGATCTGACCCTGGCTCAGGCCGAAGGGATCTGCCGCGAGCTGGGTGATGAAGAGCAGCGCTTCCACCAGCAGATGGAGACAGGCTGGCAACCGGTGGCCGATGATCACAACGAAGCGCTGGAGCTGGTGATCTTCAACTCCTCCGCCGACTGGGGCCGCTACGGCAGCGCGCTGTTTGGCGTCTCTACCGACAATGGCGGCATCTATATCGAGGGGGATCCGGCTCGCCCCGGCAATCAGGCCCGCTTCTTCGCCTATGAGGCGGAGTGGAAACGCCCTGCCTTCCAGGTGTGGAACCTGCGCCACGAGTACGTTCACTATCTGGATGGCCGCTTCAACCAGTACGGCAGCTTCGGCCACTATCCACTCAACCGCACTACCTGGTGGGCCGAGGGGATTGCAGAGTACATCGCCCACGGCCAGTGCTTTGCCCGGGGTCTGGATAACGTGGCAAACCGCCCCGCCAACCAGCGTCCGACACTGGCGGCGATCCTCCACCTTGACTACGACCAGGGTGGCGAGATGGTCTACTCCTGGTCCTATACCGTGCACCGCTTCCTCAACGATACCGGTCGCGGCGCCAGCTGGCTGGCGCTGGCACAGGCGCTGCGCAATCCGGATCGGCAGCAGGCGATGAGCAACTTCGAAGGGGAGCTGGACCGGCTGATCGCCAACGACAGCGATGCCTATCAGGCGTGGCTCGCCCGGGATCTGCTACCCTGGTGGCAAGCCAACAAGGAGTCAGACGCCTGCAAGGGTAACGACTCCACCCACTGATAGACCTTCACCTACCAGAGGGGCTGCCATTGCAGCCCCTCTCTTTATCCTCCCGCTCTCCCGGCCTCTGCTGCGACAACCTCTGCCCGAATGAGGTGCCCGCCCGTTATCAAGCCTGACGCCAGCGGCCGAGTTGTAATAGAATGCCGATAGCCACTCCCAACTTCAGACCCTGACCGCACCGCGCATGAAGAAGTTTGCCAAGATCCTCCTCGCCTGCCTCGTTTTGCTGCTGGCCCTGATTGCCATGCTGCTGGGCTACAGCGAGTGGATCGTCTCGGATGCCCGTCACTACACCTACGATCAGGTAGACAAGGTGCCCTACAACCGGGTTGCGGTGGTGCTGGGGACCTCCAAATATCTCTCCGGTGGCGGCCCCAACCACTACTTCAAATACCGTATCAAGGCGGCGGCCGAGCTCTACAACAATGCCAAGGTGGACTTCATCATCGTCTCCGGTGACAACGCCACCGTGCAGTACAACGAGCCACGCCAGATGCGCCGCGCCCTGATCAAGGCGGGCATCCCCGCCTCCGCCATCTATATGGATTTCGCCGGATTCCGCACCCTCGACTCAGTGGTTCGCGCCAAGGAGGTGTTCGGCCAGGAGCGCTTTACCGTGGTCTCCCAGGGCTTTCATAACGAGCGGGCCATTTTCATCGCCCGCCATTTCGGTATCGATGCGGTCGGCTTCAATGCCGAGGATCCCAGCGCCTATCAGGGGATCCGCACCCGGGTGCGGGAAGTCTTTGCCCGCCTGATGGGGTTACTCGACCTCTATGTACTGGACAAGGGGCCCAAGTTCCTCGGCGCTCCTGTGCCCATCGGTCTGCCTGTGCCTTGCCAGTCACTGAGCACCATCGGCAGCCTGCAACCCTGCCTCAAACAGCCCAAACCGGCGATGGATGAGGCCAAGCCAGCGGCAGTATCTGCCGCGGTTGCCACCGAGTCGGCTACTCCATCTTCCTCGGCCGTGACGGAACAAGTCACGCTAGCTTTATCCGCTGCGGCAACGACTGAGCCGGTCACTCCCGTCACACCCTCGGCAGAAACCACCGCCGAGACGCCCAGCACGGCCTTGCCCACATTGCCGATGACCCCTTCAGCCGCCAGCGTCAGCACTGCCACACCATAAACAGACGACCCGCCAACTGGCGGGTCTTGTTATTACAGCGCGGGTTGTGGCGGTGAGCCTGTACACCCATTCCCTGCGACTAGGTCAGCCTCGCGCCGCCTGATAGCGGCGGGCCACTTCGGCCCAATCCACCACCTGATAGAAGGCTGCGATATAGTCAGGACGCTTGTTCTGGTACTTGAGATAGTAGGCGTGCTCCCACACATCCAGCCCCAGGATCGGGGTATGGCCATGCATAAGGGGGCTATCCTGATTGGCACTGCTCTCCACCTGCAATCTGCCCGCCTTGTCCACCACCAGCCAGGCCCAGCCGCTACCAAACCGGCTCAGGGCCGCCTGAGTGAAGGCCTGCTTGAAGGCATCGAATCCCCCCAATTCCCGCTCGATAGCCAGAGCCAGCTCACCACCCGGCTCACCGCCCCCCTGCGGGCTCATCACCAGCCAGAACAGGGAGTGGTTGGCATGGCCGCCGCCATGGTTGCGAACCGCCCCCTGCAAGGTGG
Source organism: Aeromonas sp. FDAARGOS 1417 (assembly GCF_019046985.1). Taxonomy (NCBI): domain Bacteria; kingdom Pseudomonadati; phylum Pseudomonadota; class Gammaproteobacteria; order Aeromonadales; family Aeromonadaceae; genus Aeromonas; species Aeromonas sp. FDAARGOS 1417. The sequence continues at coordinate 2,460,084 of NZ_CP077221.1, forward strand.
CGGGTAGGGTATCGAAGCGGCGCAGCAGAGCCTCAACCGGCAGTGCGGCCAGCTCGGGCGCCGTTTCCAGTGCGGCGTTGAGGTTGTTGATATAGGTCTGGTGATGACGGCTATGGTGGATCTCCATGGTCAGGGCATCGATATGGGGTTCCAGTGCGTCGTAGGCATAGTTCAGGGCTGGCAGGGTATGGCTCATGATGACCTCTGTTCGGATTAATGGAGCCGGGATGAGGGCTCGCTCTGACACAGGCAGTGACCGAGCGAACGCATGATCCCGGCGTGGCTGCCGTGGCGCTGTACGAACGTCAGCAACTCGGCACGGGTTGTGCGGGTATGGCGCAAAGCAGCCTCTCGCAGGCGAGAGGAGCAAGCGGGGGAGTGACAGGTCGCCAGCAGGCAGTCGTGCACATAGCAGAGCAGGTCGGCGGCGCGATCGGGCAGAGTCATGGCCACCAGCAGATCCGCCAGATTGTGGTGAGCCACAACCAGCGCAGCCACCGCCTCATCGGCGTCATGCCACTGCACCAATTGCTGACGAGCCAGCCAGAGCGCCTGCTGATAATGGGCCAACGCCTGATGATACTCGCCGCAGTCAAACAGCCGGTTGCCCTCTCTGGTCTGCAGTTTCCAGTGATTCATGCTGCTGCCGCCTTCGGTCGACTCGACCCACCCCTTCACCCAGGTTGCTGTCATATGCTTCACACCAACAAATGATAATAATTATCATTACATGAATCATATCCAGGAGACAAGGGGCGTCGGGATCGCAGTAAACAGCCAAAACAGCGCGGCCACTCCTTGGCAAGGAGTGGCCGCTTGAGGCAACCGGTCAGTGGATTCGACCGGCCAATGGCAAGTTAATGGCGGGTCAGATGTTGTTGGCGGGCGAAGGCGGGGCAATCCCCAGCAGCATGTGATCCATCATCCCCACCATGCGCCCTATCTCGGGCTTGGTGATGGTATCATTGGCCCCCAGTTGCAGGGCTTTCTGACGGTTGTCATCGCTCATCAGGGAGGAGAACATCACGATGGGCATCTCCTTGTAGGAGGGGGTATCCCGCAGTCGCTTGAGCAGGTGCATACCATCCATGCGCGGCATCTCCACATCGGTGATCACCGCGTTGACAAAGCCGGTCACCGGCATTCTCTCCTCCTGGGCCAGACGATCGAAATCCGTCATCATCTCCAGTCCCTCTCCCCCGTCCTTGGCCGTGATCACGTTGTAGCCAGCGGTACGCAGGGTGGTCTCGATCATCTTGCGGATAAAGGCCGAGTCGTCCACCACCAGAATGGTCTTGCCCTGGCGCAGCGCCATCATGCGATCGTCGATGAGCACCTTGCGGTCCTGGGTGACGTCGTACTTCTCCATGCTGAGCTCAGGGTTGATATCGGCGATGATCTTCTCGAAGTCGAGGATCATGATGAGGTTGCCATCGCGCCTGACCACGGCCACCACGCAGTCATTCTCCCCCGCTTCCAGAAACTGGCTGGGGGACTCCACATCCTCCCAGGAGACCCGGTGGATCCTGCTGACACTGTCGATCAGAAAACCGTTGGCCATCTTGTTGAAGTCGGTGACGATCACCACCTTGTGGCTGGGGTCGGGGTTGGTCTTGATGCCAAGCCACCCCGCCAGATCCACCAGCGGGATGAGACGATCCCGCAGGGAGAATACCCCCACCATATGACGCTGGGCATTGGGGTAATCTGTGGTCTCAGGCACCCGGATCACCTCGCGCACCTTGGCGACGTTGATCCCGTAATAAGCGGTTTTTTCACGGCCGTCCGGTAGCTGCTTCTTGAGGTGAAACTCGATGATCTCAAGCTCGTTGGTGCCACTTTCGGTCAGGATAGATTTACGCTCTTCCCCATCTTTGGACATCATGGTGACTCTCATTCTGGTTGCGCGGGCAGCAGACCGCTGCGGTTTTCCCTCAGTATAGGAATGGAATTCACCCAACGGCTCGGATCTCGGCAAGATTGCAGCGTTAACCGCTTGATCCCGCAGGCTGGCACGATCGTATCTGCCAATCAGGACAACATTGGCAGATGGAGAAATCCATCATGTACTCACAAGGAGCCTGAGATGAGTGAAGGCATAGTCGTGATTGGCGCTTCTGGCGGTATCGGGGCGGCTCTGGTGACACACTGGTTGGCGGCGGGTGTCGGGCCAGTGATTGCCATCAGTCGTCAGCCCGCACCAGCAGGAGCCTCTTCGCCAGCCCTGCACTGGCTATGTTGTGATTACAGCGATGAGCAGATGGCAACTGCGGTAGCCCGCATCGCGGAGTTGGCACCGAGACCGCACAGGGTGGTGATCTGCAACGGCATCCTGCATCAGGGGGAGATCCAGCCAGAGAAGCGACTCGAAGCAATCAATCTCGATGCCATGACCCGCTTCTACCAGACTAATGCCTTGCTGCCGCTGCGCTGGATCAGCCAGTTGTTACCGCTGTTTGGCCGCGAGCCTTGCACTCTGGCCGTTCTCAGCGCTCGGGTCGGCAGCATTGGCGACAACCGAGCGGGCGGCTGGTATGGCTATCGCGCATCCAAGGCCGCCCTCAACATGCTGCTCAAGTGTGCCGCCATCGAGCTGGCCCGGCGGGCCCCCGGCGTCAAATTGCTGGCTTTCCACCCCGGCACAGTGGATACCCAACTCTCTCGCCCGTTTCACGCCAATGTACCGCCAGGAAATGTGCAGAGTCCCGAGCTGGTAGCCGACCATCTGATTAACCTGATGAACCGGCTGCAACCGGATGGCGAGTTGAGCTTTCTCGACTGGCAGGGCAAACCTATCGAGTGGTAGGGGAACCCAAGAGACGTGCCAGCAGTGCCCGCAACCTCTTGATCACGGCGGGCTTGCCCGCCAGTTGCAACCTCGCGGCCAGCATTCCCCAATCTGCATATTGCCAGATGGCTGCGATCAGCAGATAACGCTCGTCAGGAGTCAGCGAAGCCAGCACATCCAGATTGCGCGCCAGCCACAACTGCAGGCTCGACTGGCTCAGTTCGAACGGCTTGTGATGCAGGGCAAAGCACTCAACCTCATCGCGCTCGAATTCGCCAAGCTCAGCCGCGGTGACGGTGCTGCCTTGCAAACATTGCCATACCAGCTCGGGATCCAATCCTTTCAACTCGCCCGCCAGCAAGGTCGGCAGCTGGCGTACAAAACGCTGCTGCCATTGATTCAACTCGGGCTCATGTTCGGGTTTCAGCGCTTTGAGCAGCAGGGCTGCGTGGCAGCCGCTGGCGGCATCCCGCTGCAAGCCGATGCGCAGTACCGTCAATCCAGCCTTGCGCCAGAAAGGGAGCAGGTCGGCGCTGGCCGAAAAAGCCGAGCCAAGGTAATCGATCCCCGCCTGACGATAATGCTCTTCAAGCCTGCCAAGCAGTAGCGACCCCAACCCGTGGCGATGCAGCTCGGGGTGGATGGCGATACGCATCACCCGGGCGTAGCTGCGTCCCCCCGCCGTTTTGAAACCGGCGTGGGCCAGCAGCGACTGGGGCAGCAGATGGCCGCGCGGACGGCGGCGTCCGGCCCAGATCGCCTCGGCCAGCTCGGGCTCTATTCCCCCTTCCCACGCCACCAAGGCCACACCCAGCAGGCTCGCATCCTGCTCCAGCAGATGGATGTCGAGCTCCGGGCTCTCCAGCAGGGACCTGAGATCGCTCGGCGTGGTCTGGTAGTGAGCCAGCACCAGCAAGCCGAACAGCTGGTTGAGCAACGTCTCGTCGCTCGCCAGCACCTCCTGACTGACCAAACGCCAGCTCGGGCTGGTCGGCGGCAAGGGCGTTGCCACTTCGGCATCAAGCCCCAGCAGGCGGAAAATCAGCGGCTCCAGCGGATCACGCTCACTCCAGCGAATGGGCTCAGAGAGGTGGATCTCCTGCCACTCCGGGGTCTGGCTATCGAGCACACGCTTGAAGCGCAGGTGAAAACCGCGCCCCGTCCCCTCGTAACCATGCTCGGTGGTGGCAAACACAATGCGACTGTGGCGGGCCAGCATGGCCTCGAGCAGCGGGGTCGGAATGGCGGCCGCTTCATCCACCAGCAGCAGATCGGGATTCATCGCCTCGTTCACCAGCCGATCCGGCGAGCAGTAGCTCAGTCCGGTCAGCTGTTCCGGCGTAGTATCTAGCCCGCGAGCGGCGTGGGCAAACAGGGTCGCTACCGTCGCCTGCGAGGGGGCCGTCACCACTATGTTCAGCGAGGGCTGCTGGCGCAGCAGCTCGGCGGCAGCCAGCCCCAGCAAGGCACTCTTGCCGCGACCACGGTCGGCGCTCAGCACCAGCGGCCGACGGCGATGACCATGCAATACCTTGTGGATGGCGGGCAGTGCCCGTGCCTGATCGCAGCTCAGCCTGCGTTCGGGCCCAATCGGTTGCCACGGATGCGAGCAAACCGGCGGCACCAGAGAGAGGGCAGGATCACCTTCCAGCAACCGCACCAGCCGGGCGATAAAGCCGTGGCCGGCCCGGCCCGCCTCCTCCGGCTGGGCCACCAGCCGGATCCGGTCAGGATCCGGCCATGAAGGCCACTCTACTCTTGGCGGCGTCAGCAGCAACAGCAAGCCACCGGCGCATAGAGTGCCCGCCAGCGCCCCGAAGGCGTCGGGGTGAAAGCCGCTGAAGGCGTTGAACACCAGCGTGTCGCACTCCTGACCGAGCCGCTGCAGCGCCTTGGCGGCGGGTTGCGGGGCATAACTCTCGGGCCCGACGCCCAACCAGAAGACGGTCTCGCCGAGCAGGGATTGAGCGCGGGCAATGCACTCGGCCTCCTCCCCCTCCAGCCAGATCAGGCGCCGCTCACCGGTGCGGGCCAGCGCCTCGCGCAGCAGGGTGACCTCTTGCAGAGTCATGAAGCTTGGCTGTCAGCCGGTTTGCGGGGCTCGAACATGCGATCTCCCATCTGATCGATAAAGGTGTGAGCCTTCTGCACCATGAAACGTTCGGCATCGGCCGGATTGGCAAACAGATCGGAGCGGATAAAGCGGTGAGTCTGCAGCACGCCGTCCAGCTCCTTGGTGATGCGCCCTGCCAGTCGGTACTGGCCACCTTCGGCCATGGGCTCCGGATAGATGAGATAGCCGGCATATTCGGTGGGAGTGACTTCCGGCGCCTTGGTCGGCTCGCCCCCGAACAGGGCGCTGAACAGTTTCTTGAGCATGGTGATCTCCTCTGGTTGCCAGCATTGTCCCCAAGGGGTTGCACAGTGGCAAGCAGGGGATCTTATTACCAATAGTTATTTGAACTACGAACCATTCTCATTTAGATTTCATCTCATTCCACAAGAGGTGACCATCATGTACGTCTGTTTGTGCCGCGGCATCACAGATACCCAGATCCGCAAAGCGGTGCAGTCAGGTAAAAGCGAATTCCGCCAGCTCAAGCAGTCGCTCGAGGTGGGCGCCCAATGTGGCAAATGCGTGCGCATGACCATGGAGATCATTGCAGCCGAGCTCGACAAGATGGAGCAGGAGCAACCCGTGCTCTACTACGAAGTGGCCTGATCCGGACACCTCCTTTCTGATGCGACCCGCCAACAGGGTCACCCCTTTTCTCAGGCGAGCTGGCTCGCCAGACCTCTTGTTGTCACTTTTCTGGACTAAGCTCTAACGATCGAAGCCTCAGGCACGAACCAAGGAGCACTGTCGATGAAAGGAGATCCCAAGATCATTGCCCACCTCAACAAGGTGCTGGCCAATGAGCTGATTGCCATCAACCAATACTTCCTGCATGCCCGCATCTACGATGACTGGGGCCTAAAGGCGCTCGGGCACAAGGAGTATCACGAGTCTATCGATGAGATGAAACACGCCGACGAGCTGGTCAAGCGCGTGCTGTTTCTCGAAGGGCTGCCCAATTTGCAGGATCTGGGCAAGCTGCGCATCGGCGAGACCGTCGAAGAGATGCTGCGCTGCGACCTCTCGCTGGAGATGGATGCCATCCCCGACCTCAAGGTAGCCATCGCCTATGCCGAGTCGGTGCAGGACTACATCAGCCGCGACCTGTTCCAGGAGATCCTGGAGGATGAGGAGGAGCACGTGGACTGGCTGGAGACCCAGCTAGACCTTATCGATCGCATCGGGCTGGAGAACTACCAGCAGTCGCAACTGCACCACGGCTCCTGAGCCAGCAGGCCAGCAAGCCAGCAAGCAAAGAGACCCGCCAGCGCGGGTCTCTTTATTTGGGCCGCCATATTTGAGTTGCATGACCCGAAAACTTTTCGACAGGATCACAGTTAATACGCCCGACACAGCATCTGTCATGGCTTTCGATTAGGATACGGCTCTCTTCCAATAACAATGCTACGGACGATTTCCATGGAACAGATTGCACGCGAGATGGCACCCCACAAACGGGTAGCACTGGTGGCTCACGACAACATGAAGACCCCTCTGCTGAACTGGGTGATGCGGCGCAAGGAGGAGCTCAAGCTCCACCATCTTTACGCCACCGGCACCACCGGCACCATGCTCGGCAAGCAGGCACAACTGCCCATCACCTGCCTCTTCTCCGGCCCCATGGGTGGCGACCAGCAGCTCGGCGCCCTGATCGCCGAAGGGAAGATCGATGTGCTGATCTTCTTCTGGGATCCCCTCAATGCAGTACCCCACGATCCGGACGTGAAGGCGCTGCTGCGGCTGGCGGCGGTCTGGAACATCCCGGTCGCCACCAACGAGGCGACCGCCGACTTCATCATGGACAGCCCCCATATGCGGCAAGCGTTCAGCGTGCAGATCCCGGATTACGCCGGTTATCTGAAGGCGCGTACCGAGTGATCGGCTAACCCGTCATACAAGAGGGCCGCAACAAGCGGCCCTCTTTAATTGGGAAAATGCATCAACCAGGGAAACAAATCGACGCTGGCTTATAACGCTCGGGCGAGGATCCGCGCGACCTGATCCGGGTCGATATCCTGCTGCTCACCGAGCGCGGTGCGCCCCACCCGCTTGAGGTTGGAGCAGACCGCCGGAATGCAGCTTTCGCTGAGGCCATAGTCGGCCAGCCGGGTACCCAGTCCCATCTTCTGGAAGAACTGCTCGGTGCGGATGATCGCCTCCTCGATGCGCAGGGCCTTGTCCTCGCGGGTCGAATGCCACACCCGCTCGGCAAACTGGGCCAGCTTGTCCTGCTTCTGGCTCGCCCGCTCACGCAGCAGTGAGGGGAGCACCACCGCCAAGCTCTGGCCGTGATCCAGCCCGTAGAGCGCCGTCAGCTGATGGCCGATGGCGTGAGAGGCCCAATCCTGCGGCACTCCGCAACCGATAAGGCCGTTGAGCGCCAGACTGGCCGCCCACATCAGATTGGCCCGCACCTGATAGTTGGTCGGCTCCGCCAGCGCCCAGGGGCCATTCTCCACCAGCACCTGCAGCAAACCTTCCGCCAGCCGATCCTGTACCTCGCCTCCCACCGGAAAGGTGAGGTACTGCTCGGCGATATGGACGAAGGCATCCACCACTCCGTTACCGGTCTGGCGCGGCGGCAAACTGTAGGTGGTCGCCGGATCGAGCACCGCAAATTGCGGCTGCACCAGCGGGCTTCTGAAGGAGATCTTCACATCCCCGCGGCTCACCACCGAAGTGGGATTGCTCTCGGAGCCGGTGGCTGGCAGGGTCAGCACACAGCCCATCGGCAGCGCCTTGTGCACACTCGCCTGTTTACCGCAGATATCCCAGGGATCATCCCCCTCGTAGCAGGCCGCCGCCGCAACAAACTTGGTGCCATCGACTACCGAGCCGCCACCGACCGCCAGCAGGAAGTCGATGCGCTCGCGTTTCACCTGCGCCACCGCCTCCATCAACAGCTCGAATCTGGGGTTGGCGCCGATGCCGGAGAACTCCTGCCACGTCACCCCCTCCAGCGCCCGGGTCAGCTGCTCATAGACGCCGTTTTGCTTGATACTGCCTCCGCCGTAGAGCACCAGCAGCCGGCTGCCGGGCGGGATCAGTTCGGGCAGGCTGGCGATCTGCCCCTCGCCGAAACAGATGCGGGTCGGATTGGCATATTGGAAGTTGTACACGGCGGACTCCTCGACTGGCTCAATGCGCGGACATTGTGCGCTTGTGGGGAGGTGAGGTCAAAAGAGGTGGCAGAAGCTTGCCCATCGGCGGTCGACACTGGCCCATCTGTGCCGACCGGGCATCTCTCACAACAGTGACGGGATCAGGCGGTTTTGGCCTTATCTGTGGATGAGCTCTTCTTGCCGGTCAGGCGATCCATTGCCTCTTTCAGCATCGCATCTTTCTGCTCGTTGAGCGGCTTGCTCTGCTCCGCACGCTCTTCCGGCGTCAGCTTCTTGTTATCGGCGATGGTCTTGAGCTTCTCTTCGATCTCGTTGAACTTCTTGCGATCGAAACCAAGCGCCTTGTCCACCAGCTGCTGCACCACGCCCCCCTTGTCGGAGCTCATATCCAGCGCCGGTGGCAACTTGTTGTTCTTGGCCAGATGTTCGTAGGTCAGCACCTGCTGGGCCTGACCGGTCATGCGCTGGGTGGAGAGGCTGACCATCTCCTCCCAGCCACCGCCCTGACCGCCGCTACTGGCACTGTTGAGGGTAGCGAGGGCGCGGTTGTTGGATGCGCTCTGGGCAAGCTGCTGGCTGTAGGGTTTGATATCCATGGGGGCTCCAATTCAGTGCGCATCTGCGGCAATGGGCACAGGCTGATCCGGTCACATGGGGCGTCAGGCCCCACCATTATCAATTAAACCAGCAAGTTACAGGCCAACTTGTCAGATAGTGCGAGATCCAGAGATATGGCGGATCTCACCACGTCCCCCACGCAAACTGGCGTCAGAATCATGACTCATCTGCTGCCAGTTCACGCTGTTTTGGCACATTTCGCCGTCCGCGTACCACGACGCCAGAGAAAAGTCAGGAACCGCAGCTCGATCACAAAATAAACAACCACTCGGGAATACAATTTTGGCGCACATCACAACCAGCCAGCCGTGTCATGGATGATCTGTTCGAAAAACCAATAACAGGCAGACCAATCTGCCGTGCTCACTCCGCTGCCAGTTCGGAGTTGCAGCCTCCCCACACCTCATCCCCTCGCCTGACTCTCACTCACCGCAACCCTTCAGGTACACCTATGAAAAAACACACCTTGAGTCTTCTCTCCGCCACCCTGCTCACCCTGCTTGGCACCAGTGCCGACGCCTGTACCGGCCTCATCGTCGGCAAGGGGGCCAGTGCCGATGGCAGCGTGATGATCGCCAGAAACGAGGATTTTGGCGTCAACAACTGGAACAAGTACCTCGCCTTCCGGCCCGCGCAGCAGAACGAGGGCAAACTCTGGAAACTGGGCAACGGGCTGGAAGTGCCGATGCCAAAGGCGTTTTTCGCCTACTCAGCCATTCGTGACTGGGATGCTACGTCCAGCGACCCGGCAGGCAAATATTACGAGGAGCGCGGCATCAACGAGTTCAACGTCGCCATCTCGGCCACCACCAGTGCCGAGGTCAACGACAAGGCCCAGAAAGCCGATCCGCTGATCGAGAAGGGAGTGATTGAAGCCATCATCCCGACCCTGATCCTGCCGCAGGCCAGGGCGGCCAAAGAGGGGGTCGAGCTGCTCGGTCGCTATGTGGAGCAATATGGCGCCGGTGAGGGCAACAGCCTCTATCTGGCAGATGTGAACGAAGCCTGGCTGATGGAGATCGGCTCCGGCCACCACTGGATCGCGGTGCGGGTGCCGGACGACAGCTACGCCATGGTGGCCAACGGCCTGCGCATCCACGGCGTCAATCTCGACAGCGCAGATGTGCTGCACTCGCCTAAGCTGCTGGAATTTGTACGCGAACACAAACTGCTGGATAACGCCGACCCGAAAGAGTTCAACTTCGCCAAGGCGTTCGGGGTGATTGCCGACCCCTACAACGTGGATCGGGAGTGGCTCGGCCAGAACATGCTGACGGCCTCCCACAAACAGGCGACCCGGCAGGCGCAATATCCACTGTTTATGAAGCCGGATGCCCCCATCGCCGTGCCGGACGTGGCCAAGGTGCTGAGCGCCACCTATGACGGTACGCCGCTCGCGGGCAAGGCGGAGCGGCCGATCCGCGTCGATCGCCAGCTGGAATCCCACGTCATCCAGCTGCGCAAGGAGATGCCCAAAGAGCTGCAGGGGCTCATCTGGCAGAGTTACGGCGTGCTGGCCGAATCTGTGATGGTGCCGCTCTACAACACCCTGGAAAACTATCCCCTACCCTATCGCACCGGCAGCGACAGCTACTCCGACGATTCCGCCTACTGGCAGCTCCGCAGCCTGACCGCGCTGGCCAGCTCCGATCCGGACAAATACCTGCCGCTGCTGCGCGGCGTCTGGAGCAAGGAGAGCGCCAAGCTCTACAAGGAGGTGGCGCTGCTCGACAAGAGCCTGAAGCAGGCCTATGCCAGCGACAAGGCTACCGCCATCGGGCTGGCTGCCGACTACTCCTATGGCCAGTTGGAGCAGACCTATCAGATGGCCAAAGCGCTGCGCTACAAGCTGATGACGGATCTCACCAAGCGCACCGAGAAGAAGTATTCAGAGGAAGAGTTCAAGAAGATCATGAGCCTGTGACCGGCTCGCCAACGCAAAGAGGCTCCCAGGGGAGCTAATGCCAGTCAGTTAAGCCTGATTGGCATTGTTTTTATTGGCTTTTTTCACACTATACCTCTGTTGCCTTGGCTTCACGCAGCGGGGGTAACTTCGCTCCCTTCGTTCCGGCAGCACAAACTGGCCCGCTTGTTTCTCCAAGTCAGCTACCCGCTTCGGGATAGTACCCGGTGATAGGTACGGCATGCAGCTCAGTTCATGGATGAGGTACACCGATGCCATGTGAAAACTCAACTGGCTCGCCGTGTATCCCTTCAGACTCGCCGCCATCTTTACCATCTGGCTGCGCAGCAGGTTATACGCCAGCAGCACGCCCCACAGCTCTTGCCGTGTTCCCGCCGCCTTCTTGCTGCGCAGGGTCAGCCGGTGTTGTTGCAGGCTGTGCTTCATCTCCCGATAGCCCAACTCGATTTCTCAGCGATGGCTGTAGAGCTCGACAATATCGGCGCTCGGAAAGCGCATCGGGTCGACCATTGAGGTCAACACTTGCCGCTGATGTTGCGGGTCAGCAAGCGGGCTTCCACTGTATCCGGCAGGTGCGGCCACTTCTTCCTCGCCTGTGGGCTGGTTTTCAGCAAGACCAGTGCATCCTGGCGCCCCAGTTTGCGCACCATCTCGTATTGGGTGGCCTTTTTGAGCGGCAGCAACCAGTGCCGCTCACAGCCGGTGGTTTGCCAGGCGTGGAGCAGGCCGAGGGAGTAAAACCCCTTGTCGAACAGGGTGAGCGAGTGGTCCGGTGTGCGCGCGATGAGTTGCTCGGCCAGAACCATCTCGTTGACGGCGCAGCTCTCCATGACGGCTTGCGTGAGCAGGTGGCTGGTCAGCTCCATCTGACAGAGCATGCGCACCTGCGGATAGGCGGTCTCGCCATGCCGGGTACTGGGCTTGGCAAAGGCGGCGGCATTATCCGGGGTATCGGATGTGCGCCACATCACGCCATCGACGGCGAGCAGTTGCAGCCCGGCCCAGCCGGGGTGATTGGCCTGCTGGTGCCAGCTTGCGGCGGTCTCCTGAAACAGCCGCTCAAGGCTCTTGTGGCCAAGCTTTTGGCGAGCTTGCAGGAAGGCGCTGGGGGCAACGAAGGGGCGGTCACCGGGCAAGAGGATATCGAGCTGATTGACCAGCTGGGTCATGGGGGCGTGGCGGAAGATGGCCATGCCGATGATGGCCCAGACCAGACGCTCCATGGGCATGCGGCGACGGCGCAGGGTAGCGACGCCCTCTTCGCCGAGCAGCGTCATGATGAGCTCGGGAGGAATGAGGTCAGAGAGTGACTCAAACTGGGCAGCATTGCTGGCGTGGAGGAAATCAAGAGCCTGGTCGATACGCATAAAAAATCCGAAACCAATCAACAGGTTTCGGATTTTTACACATCAGGAGGATCGGTCAATTGATCCTTAACTGATCGGCATTACCCATATTGGGCGCCTTTAGGGTCTCTTTACAGCTTGCCTTTGACCAGCCACTTGTCGAGGGCGTTGGCGAAGCGCTGTTTGTCGGCGGCATTGAAGGGGGCGGGGCCGCCGGTCTGCACGCCGGCCGAGCGCAGCTCTTCCATAAAGTTGCGCATGCCGAGCCGCGCCTTGATGGTCTCGCGGGTGTAGATCTCGCCACGGGGATTGAGCGCCTCGCCACCTGCATCGATCACCCAGGAGGCGAGAGGAATATCGCCAGTGATCACCAGATCGCCGGGTTGAACCTGCTGGGCGATGACATGATCTGCCACATCGAATCCCTTCTCCACCTGCTGGGTTTTGATGAAGGGCGAGGGGGGCACCCGCAACCCCTGATTGGCCACCAGGGTGGTGACGACCTGGGCGCGGTGGGCGGCGCGGTAGAGGATCTCCTTGACCGGAATGGGGCAGGCATCGGCATCAACCCAGATGGGCATGGCATGGTTTCCTGTAGTGAAAGCGGATGGAAAACGAGAGCGGCCATGTTAACACAGGCCTCCCCTTCCAGGCGCGGGGCTGAGTCGGCCCCGCCTTTGGTGTAAGCTGGGGCCAGCACATGAAACGAGAAGGAGACGAGATGGATCGGGTGCCCGGTGAAGTGATTTATGCCCTGACCCTGGATGGCAAGGGTGGCATGGCGCCGCTGACGGCGGGAAGCGAAGTCCCGGTGGCACATCCCGGCTGGCTGCATCTGGATTACGGCAATCCCGATTCGGCGCGCTGGCTGTTGCAGACTCCCTTGCTCAGCGAGGCGGCCAGGGAGTCGCTGCTCGGCCAGAGCAATCGTCCCAAGCTGGTGCGGATGGGGGAGACGGTGCTGCTGATCCTGCGCGGCATCAACCACAACAAGGATCACAGGCCCGAAGAGATGGTGGCGCTGCGCATCTTCATCACCCCGGATCTCATCATCAGCAGCCGTCGTCGTCCGCTGCTCTCCGAACAGGATGTCTTCAACCAGCTCAAGCTGGGGGGCGGCGCCGATACCCCGGCCGACTGGCTGGTGGAGATCTGCGATGCCCTGACCGATCGGGCGGGGGAGTTTGTCGAGGAGCTGCACGACAAGATCCTCGATCTGGAGGAGATGGTGCTGATGCGCGACATGCCCGCCAATGGCCGCTTGGCGCTGATCCGCAAGCAGCTCATCATGATCCGCCGCTACCTCTCCCCCCAGCGGGATCTGGTGGCACGGCTGGCCAACGAGAAGATCAGCTGGCTGGATGAGGATGACCGCCGCCGTCTGCTCGATATCGCCGACCGGCTGCGGCGCTGGCTCGATGACCTCGATGCCGGGGTGGCGCGCACCGCTGTGCTGGCAGACGAGATCAACAATCTGATGGCGGAGGCGACCAACCGCCGCGCCTACCAGATGTCGGTGATGGCGCTGCTCTTTTTACCTGCCAGCTTCCTGACCGGTCTGTTTGGCATCAACCTCGGCGGTATCCCCGGGGCCGAGAATCCGACTGCCTTCTGGGTCTTCTGTGGTTCGCTGGTGGCGCTGGCAAGCGGGCTGGCTATCTGGCTCAAGCATCGGCGCTGGTGGTAAGGAGGCATAACCCATGTGGCAATCAATTGGCCTGACCCTGCTGCTGTTGCTGGGTCATACCCTGATCCGGCGGCTGATTCACAAGAGCCTGCTGGCGCTCGGTCAGAGCAGGCAGGTGAGCGAGAACCGGGTGCTCTACGTGGCCCATGTGTTCCACTTCCTGCTCGGCTGCGCCACCTTGCTGGTACTGGCCGGGGTGTGGGGGCTCGACTTCTCCCGACTGGTGGTGCTCGCCTCCTCCTTCTTTGCGGTATTGGGGGTCGCCATGGTCGCCCAGTGGTCGATCCTCTCCAACATCACCGCCAGCATCACCATCTTCTTCGCCTTTCCCTACAAGATTGGCGATCGGATCCGTATCCTCGACAAGGATGATTCGGTCACTGGCGTCATCACCGAGATTGGTCTCTTCTATGTGCGGGTGCGTGATGACAACGGCGATCTGGTCACCTATCCGGCCAACCTGATCCTGCAAAAGCCGGTCAGGAAGCTGGAGGGCAAGGTGGTGGAACCGCTGCAACCGGAATAACAAAAGGCTCCCTCGGGAGCCTAATGCCAGTCAGTTAAGCCTGAATGGCATTGTTTTTATTGGCTTTTTGCACCGCATACTTTTGTGGTCTTGCCTTCACACTGCGGGGATACTCCGCTCCCTTCGCTCCGGCAACACAAACTGCCCCGCCTGCTTATCCAGCTCCGCCACCCGCTTCGGGATACTCCCAGGTGACAGGTACGGCATGCAGCTCAGTTCATGGATGAGGTACACCGATGCCATGTGAAAACTCAACTGGCTCGCCATGTATCCCTTCAGACTCGCCGCCATCTTTACCATCTGGCTGCGCAGCAGGTTATACGCCAGCAGCACGCCCCACAGCTCTTGCCGTATCCCCGTCGCCTTCTTGCTGCGCAGGGTCAGCCGGTGTTGTTGCAGGCTGTGCTTCATCTCCCGATAGCCCAACTCGATTTCTCAGCGATGGCTGTAGAGCTCGACAATATCGGCGCTCGGAAAGCGCATCGGGTCGACCATTGAGGTCAACACTTGCCGCTCCTTGCCGCTGATGTTGCGGGTCAGCAATCGGGCTTCCACCGTGTCCGGCAGTTGCGGCCACTTGTTGCGTGCCTGTGGACTGGTCTTGAGCTGCACCAGCACATCCTGACGCCCCAGCTTGCGCACCACCTCATACTGCGTGCCCTTTTTGAGCGGCAGCAACCAGTGCCGCTCACAGCCGGTGGTTTGCCAGGCGTGGAGCAGGCCGAGGGAGTAAAACCCCTTGTCGAACAGGGTGAGCGAGTGGTCCGGTGTGCGCGCGATGAGTTGCTCGGCCAGAACCATCTCGTTGACGGCGCAGCTCTCCATGACGGCTTGCGTGAGCAGGTGGCTGGTCAGCTCCATCTGACAGAGCATGCGCACCTGCGGATAGGCGGTCTCGCCATGCCGGGTGCCGGGCTTGGCAAACGCGGCGGTATTGTCCGGGGTATCGGATGTGCGCCACATCACGCCATCGACGGCGAGCAGTTGCAGCCCGGCCCAGCCGGGGTGATTGGCCTGCTGGTGCCAGCTTGCGGCGGTCTCGTGAAACAGCCGCTCAAGGCTCTTGTGGCCAAGCTTTTGGCGAGCTTGCAGGAAGGCGCTGGGGGCAACGAAGGGGCGGTCACCGGGCAAGAGGATATCGAGCTGATTGACCAGCTGGGTCATGGGGGCGTGGCGGAAGATGGCCATGCCGATGATGGCCCAGACCAGACGCTCCATGGACATGCGGCGACGGCGCAGGGTAGCGACGCCCTCTTCGCCGAGCAGCGTCATGATGAGCTCGGGAGGAATGAGGTCAGAGAGTGACTCAAACTGGGCAGCATTGCTGGCGTGGAGGAAATCAAGAGCCTGGTCGATACGCATAAAAAATCCGAAACCAATCAACAGGTTTCGGATTTTTACACATCAGGAGGATCGGTCAATTGATCCTTAACTGATCGGCATTACGACCGCAAGGTCGCCTTTTTGTTATCCGTATTTCTGTCGGCTTGCTACCGCCGATAATGAGCCCCGCCAGATTGCGGGGCCAGCGGCGCTTTAGCCGCGCTCGCGGATCGTCTTGATGATGTCGGTGGTGGAGCAGCCATCCTCGAAGTTGAGAACGCGCACCTCGCCGCCATTGGCGGTCACCTCGGCGTAACCGGCGATATCTTCCGGCTTGTAGTCGCCGCCCTTGACCAGCAGATCCGGCAGGATCTCGGCGATCAGACGCTGCGGGGTATCCTCGGAGAAGGGCACCACCCAGTCCACTGCGCCCAGCGCAGCCAGTACGGCCATGCGGCGCTCGGTCGGGTTGACCGGACGACCCGGCCCTTTCAGGCGGCGAACCGACTCGTCGGTGTTGACCGCCACGATCAGGCGATCCCCCAGCTTGCCAGCGTTGGCCAGATAGGAGACATGGCCAGCGTGCAGGATGTCGAAGCAACCGTTGGTCATCACCACCTTCTCGCCACGCAGACGGGCGGCACGAACAGCTACTTTCAGCTGGGCTTCGGACATGACGCCAAAGCCGGTCTCCTGCTCGGTATAGAGGGCGTTGGCCAGCTCGACCGGACTGACGGTAGAGGTACCCAGCTTGCCGACCACGATACCGGCTGCGGTATTGGCCAGCGCACAAGCTTCGTCCAGGCTCTTGCCTGCCGCCAGCGAGGTAGCCAGGGTCGAAATCACGGTATCACCGGCACCGGTCACATCGTAAACCTCATGGGCCTGAGCTGGCAGATGCAGCTCTGGCTGACCTTCGCGGATCAGAGTCATGCCGTTCTCGGAACGGGTGACCAGCAAGGCATCCAGCTCGAAACGCCTGACCAGATCCAGCCCCTTGGCGACCAGCTCCTCTTCGCTCTTCACCTTGCCCACCACGGCCTCGAATTCGGACATGTTGGGGGTCAGCAGAGTGGCACCGCGATACTTCTCGAAGTCGGTCCCCTTGGGATCGACCAGCACCGGAATGCCGGCGGCACGGGCGCGCTGGATCATGCCGGGCACATCGTTGAGAGCACCCTTGCCATAGTCGGAAAGGATCATCACGTCGCTGTTTGGCAGCGCCTGCTCGACCTTGCTCATCAGCAGAGTGGCATCGACGGAGTGGAAGGGCTCTTCAAAGTCCAGACGCAGCAGCTGCTGGTTGCGGGACAGCACCCGCAGCTTGGTGATGGTCGGGAAGTCGGCCAGACGAACGAAATCACAGGCCACCTTGACGCCAGCCATCTGGCCAGCCAAGGCATCGGCAGCCTCGTCCTGACCGGTCAGGCCAAGCAGCACAGCGTGAGCGCCAAGGGCGGCGGAGTTGAGGGCCACGTTGGCCGCGCCACCCGGGCGCTCCTCAATGTGTTCAACCTTGACCACGGGCACCGGCGCCTCGGGGGAGATCCGACCGGTAGGGCCATGCCAGTAACGGTCCAACATGACATCGCCAACGACCAGAACGCGGGCTTTTTCAAAATCGGGCAGGGTGATCTTCATCTGTATCGACTCTCAAAACCTGAAAAATCAGCGGGCGATTTTATCACACTCTTTTATCCGGTGTAGAAAAAGCCGACCGCAGTTGCCGCCGCTGTCACGCTAACCGGACGCAGGCTACCCCTCTGACCAGCACACAGCCATTCGCCCCCGCCCCCCCTTTTCGGCTAGAATCCCCCGATTGTGTTTGCGAACAAGAGATTAGCCATGGCCCATGACAACGCTCCCCGCCTGGAGCCCCGCCTGTTTCATCCCCGTTACTGGGCCAGCTGGTTCGGCCTCGGCCTGCTCTGGCTGCTGACCCTGCTGCCGTGGCGCAGCCAGATGTGGCTGGGCCGTCAGCTCGGTCGTCTCGCCGCCAGGATATTGAAGTCCCGGGTCAAGATTGCCCGTCGCAATCTGGAGCTGGCGATGCCCGAACTGACCCGGGATGAGCGGGAGAAACTGCTTAAGGCAAACTTCGAGAGCGTGGGCTGCGCCGTGTTCGAGGTGGGGATCGCCTGGTTCTGGCCAGACTGGCGGATGCGCAACCTGATGAAGGTGGAAGGGGAAGAGCACGTCATCGCCGCCATGGAAAAAGGTCAGGGCATGCTGCTGCTCTCCTGCCACTTCCTGACGCTGGAACTCAACGCCCGCTGTTTCGGGCTGGTTCGCCCAGGGGTCGGGGTCTATCGCCCCAACACCAACCCGGTACTGGAGTATGCCCAGTACCACGGCCGCTGCGCCTCCAACAAATATCTGGTAGACCGGATGGATGTGAAGGGGATGATCAAGGCGCTGCGCAACGGCGACGCTCTCTGGTATGCACCGGATCACGACTACGGCAGCCACGCCAGCGTGTTCGTGCCCTACTTCGCGGTAGAGCAGGCGGCCACCATCACCGGCACCGCCACCCTGGCGCGGGTGAAAAATACCGTCACCCTGCCCTGCTACAACATCCGCACCAGCGAGGGTTACACCCTGCATATCGGCGCGCCGCTCGCCGACTACCCCAGCGGGGATGACATGGTTGATGCCGCCCGCGCCAACCGCGAGATTGAAGCCGCCGTGCGCAAGGCGCCGGAGCAGTACATGTGGCTCCATCGCCGCTTCAAGACCCGCCCCTCCCCCGAGGATGCCGGTTTCTACTAAACCGCAGCCCCCGACAGGGGATAGCTCGTAAAAACCGACAAACCGCCTGCTGGCGGTTTGTTTTTATCTGCAGTCTGGCCTGCGCGGCAAACAAGCGCTCCGAACATCTGCCGCTCGATAACATCCTGCATGTTGGCGCCCATTCCCATCGGCCAGCAGCAAAAGAGACCTCATCACCAACCGTAAAAACTGAAAGCGGGTTACAAATTTATTGATTCATTGGTAAGCAATGGGGTGTTTCGATAGATCCATCGTCACTACCCGCTGATGAGTAATTGAGTGATTTGTCCCATTCGAATACAAAAACTAAATTTGTGATGCAAATCACCTTTGCATGAAGGAACGGTAAAGCTGAATTAGTGATATCAATCACAAAAAATGGTCATTAAAAACAGAAAAGATCGAAATGTAGCCGAATTACAGCATGGGAATGTGATGTGGGTCACTGGCTATGGAGGGGGTATCGTTGGGTATCTGAGAGTTGGATCACAAGACACCCCGTTTTCAGCCTAATTTGATATCAAGCTGGTAGATTGAAGTTGCTTAGACGACCGGGATGGCGGTTCGGCAAAACCGGCCATCCCGACTACCACTTTTAATCAAACAGGCTTAAAACGGGGTCCCGACATGTTATCACCGGATACCAAAGTCAAGATACAGAATTTTGGACGCTTCCTGTCCAATATGGTCATGCCCAACATAGGCGCCTTTATCGCCTGGGGCTTTATCACCGCCCTCTTCATCCCCACCGGCTGGCTGCCCAATGAAACCTTGGCCAAGCTGGTCGGCCCCATGATCACCTACCTGCTGCCGCTGCTGATTGGCTACACCGGCGGCAAACTGATTGGCGGCGAGCGCGGCGGCGTGGTCGGCGCCATCACCACCATGGGTGTCATCGTGGGAACCGATATCCCCATGTTCATGGGAGCCATGATGGTCGGCCCGCTCGGTGGCTGGGCCATCAAGCGCTTCGACAAGGCGATGGACGGTCGCGTCAAGAGCGGCTTCGAGATGCTGGTCAACAACTTCTCCGCCGGCCTTATCGGCATGCTGCTGGCCATCCTCGCCTTCTTCGTGATTGGCCCCTTCGTCAAGGTGCTCTCCGGCCTGCTGGCCGGTGGCGTCGGCTTCCTGGTGGAAAACCACATGCTGCCGCTCACCTCCATCTTCGTCGAACCGGCCAAGATCCTGTTCCTCAACAACGCCATCAACCACGGCATCTTCTCGCCGCTGGGGATCCAGCAGGCGACCGAGCACGGCAGCTCCATCTTCTTCCTGATTGAAGCGAACCCGGGCCCGGGCATGGGCGTGCTGCTGGCCTACATGGTGTTCGGTCGTGGTGCCGCCAAGCAGTCCGCGGCTGGCGCCTCCATCATTCACTTCTTCGGCGGCATCCACGAGATCTACTTCCCGTATGTGCTGATGAACCCGCGCCTCATTCTGGCGGTGATCGCCGGTGGCATGACCGGGGTCTTTACCCTGACCCTGTTCAACGCCGGTCTGGTCTCCCCTGCCTCACCGGGTTCCATCTTCGCCGTGTTGTTGATGACGCCGAAAGCCTCCCTGATCGGGGTCGCCCTCTCCATCATCAGCGCCACCCTGGTCTCCTTCCTGGTCGCCGCCGTGTTCGTGCGTGCCCAGCAGCCGGAAGCGGACGAGGCCGATGCGCTCGGTGAAGCCACTCGCAAGATGAAAGCCATGAAGGGCGGCAAGCCCGAAACCGCAGCGGCCAAGAAGCCGGGCGGCGAACTGATGGCGGTACGCAATATCGTGGTCGCCTGCGATGCGGGCATGGGCTCCAGCGCCATGGGCGCCGGCATGCTGCGCAAGCGGGTGCAGGCCGCAGGGCTCGATATCAGCGTCACCAACCGCGCCATCGATCAACTCGACGATCAGGTGGACTGGGTCATCACCCATAAGGATCTGACCGAGCGGGCCCGTCGCCATGCGCCGAACGCTCACCATATCTCGCTCACCAACTTCCTCGACAACGGCCTCTATCAGGAGCTGGTACAGAGCCTGAGCCGCGCCGCCAACGATGATGTCGCCAACCCGCAGCTGCTGGTGGCCGCCAACGACGACAGCTACGAGCCGCAAGCAGCCGAAGTCTTTACCCTGAGCCGTCATGACGTGCATCTGGGACTGAAAGCGGACAACAAGGAGGCCGCCATCCTGACCGCAGGCCGACTGCTGGCGGAGCGCGGCTATGTGGCGCCCGACTACGTCAACGCCATGCTGGAGCGCGAACAACTGGTCTCCACCTACCTCGGCGAATCCATCGCCGTGCCCCACGGCACCATCGCCGCCAAGGAGTTTGTGAAGCGTACCGGCATCGTCATTTGCCAGTACCCGGCCGGGGTCACCTTTGGCGAGGCTGCCGATGAGGTAGCGCGGCTGGTGATCGGCATCGCCGCCCGCAACGACGAACACATGCAGGTGATAACCCGCCTGACCAATGCACTGGATGAACCCGGTCTCATCGACCGGCTGGCCAGCACCACGGATCCCCAGGCCTTCCTGGATCTGCTGGGTGCCGAACAGGCTGCGTAATCATCTTTCATCGTCTTTGGTTCAAGAGGTTAATATCATGAAAACATTGCATTTTGGTGCTGGTAACATCGGTCGCGGCTTTATCGGCAAAGTGCTGGCGGATGCCAGCCATCAGGTCACCTTCGCCGACGTCAACGACACCCTAATCGACCAGCTCAACCACCGTCAGGAGTACAAGGTACATGTGGTGGGTGCGGATCAGAAGCTGGACGTGGTGCGCAACGTGGCGGCGGTGAGCTCCGCCGGTCACGAGGTGATCGCCCGTATCATCACTGCCGATCTGGTCACCACGGCAGTGGGCCCCAACATTCTGGACAAGATTGCCAGCACCCTGGCCAAGGGGCTGCAGGCCCGCTTCGATGCCGGCAACCTGACCCCGCTCAACGTCATCGCCTGCGAAAATATGGTGCGTGGCACCAGCCACCTCAAGCAGGAGGTACTCAAGTACCTGCCGGTCGCGTATCATGCCACGCTCGAATCCTGTATCGGCTTCGTCGACTCGGCGGTGGATCGCATCGTGCCGCCCGCCGCGGCTGCCAACGATGATCCGCTGGAAGTGACGGTCGAGAGCTTCAGCGAGTGGATCGTCGACCAGACCCAGTTCAAGGGAGAGCTGCCACAGGTGGCGGGCATGGAACCCACCGACAACCTGATGGCCTTCGTCGAGCGCAAGCTGTTCACCCTCAACACCGGCCACATCGTCACCGCCTATCTCGGCAAACTGCGGGGCTACCGCACAGTGCGCGAGGCGATCGAAGATCCGGTGATCCGCAGCAAGGTGCGCCGCGCCATGGAGGAGAGCGGTGCCGTACTGGTGAAACGCTACGGCTTCGACCCGCGTCTGCACGCCGCCTACATCGAGAAGATCCTGGCCCGCTTCGCCAACCCCTATCTGGTGGACGAGATTGACCGGGTCGGTCGTCAGCCGCTGCGCAAGCTGGCGGCGGGAGATCGACTGGTAAAGCCGCTGCTGGGCACCCTGGAGTACGGCCTGCCGAGCGATCAGTTGCAGGAGGGGATCGCCGCGGCGCTCCACTATCGCAATGCCGATGACCCGCAGGCGGTGGAGTTGCAAGCCCTGCTGGCGGAGCTTGGCCCGGCCAAAGCGTTGGCCCGCGTCACCGGACTGGATGAAGAGAGCGAGGTGGTTCGCGCCATCATCGCCCGTTACGAAACCCTGTAATGACCCTGCTTGCGGCGCATTCAGCCACCACTGATAGCGCGCCAAGCGCTTGAATGGCAAGGGAATGTGCCCCATATGATAAAAACCGGGAGAGAGGCCCACTCTCTCCCTGTCAGCTGGACCCAATGCACCTATGACCACACACCAGGAAGATGAAGTACTGGAACGACTGAACGAGCAGGATGGCCCCCGCGGCTTCTTTCTCGAAGCCGTGACCATCCTGGAAGAGGCGGTCGACTCCCTGATGCGACGCGCGTTCCGTCAGGAGGAGTATGCCGTCAAATACGCCATCGAACCCCTGCTCAACCAGAGCGGCCCCCTCGGCCAGCTGGAGGTGCGCCTCAAGCTCATCTTCGCCCTCGGCCTCATATCACTCGAGCGCTATCAGGATATCGAAGCCTATATCAAGATCCGCGACTTTCTGGTGCGCGACCCCAAGGATTACCGCTTCAGCGACAAGCCGATCCGCGATCTGCTCGACCGCCTGCACGGGGTCAATCAGGGCGGCATGATGAAGCTGGAGCCCCCCGCCAGCGAAGAGGATTGGGCCTTCTACCAGATGCAGCTCAACCGGCTCGATCAGATGGTGCGCTCCGCACTGGTACTGACGCTGGCCGACTGTGTCGGCGAGCTCCACAAGGAGAGCCCCATCTAATCCGGCCCCAAGGCCACCCCATCACCACGGTTGGCGTCTGGCTGGCGCCCTTCACACCACCGCCAGCCATCATGACGCCGACTGTCGCACATCTCCCCATCCCGGCCATGACGCCCGCACCTTCGGGTGTCAATCTGACCAACTTAGCCACTACACTAGCTCCATACTCACTGCCTGAATCGAGGTCTGCATGATTGCCCTCTCTCTGGCCGGGATCGCCCTGGTCTCCGTGCTGGCCCAATGGCTCGCCTGGTCGCTGCGGGTACCCGCCATCCTGTTTCTACTTCTTACCGGCCTGACTCTGGGCCCGGTCAGCGGCCTGCTCGACCCCGATGCCCTGCTCGGGGATCTGCTGTTTCCGCTGGTCTCCCTGTCGGTGGCCATCATCCTGTTCGAGGGGGCGCTGACCCTCCATCTGGCCGAGCTCAAGGGGATCGGCAAGGTGGTGCGCAATCTCTGCTCCACCGGCATGCTGGTCAGTTTCGCCGTCATCGGCAGCGCCGGTTACTTCCTGCTGGGGCTGGACTGGCGGGTTGCCACCATGCTCGGCGCTGTGCTGGTGGTAACGGGCCCTACCGTGATCGCCCCCATGCTCAACGTGATCCGCCCCACCCGGGAGGTGGACCGCATCCTGCGCTGGGAGGGGATCGTCATCGACCCTATCGGCGCCCTGTTTGCGGTGCTGGTGTTCGAGGCGGTACGCCTCGGCAGTCAGGGGGATCTCATCAGCCATACCCTGCTGGCGCTGGGCAAGACAGTGCTGGTCGGCTCCCTGATCGGGGTGGCGGCAGGCTGGCTCACCACCCTGCTCATTCGCAAGGACTGGCTACCGGTCAGCCTGCACAAGTTCGGGGTGCTGGCGCTAGTGCTGGTCACCTTCAGCCTCTCCAACTGGCTCAGCCACGAGTCCGGCCTGCTGGCGGTGACCGTGTTCGGCATCTGGCTCGCCAATCAGGAGGGGCTGGATCTGGAGGAGGTGCTGGCGTTCAAGGAGGATCTCGCGGTCATCCTTATCTCCAGCCTGTTTATCCTGCTGGCGGCCCGCCTCGATCTGGCACAGCTCTGGCAGCTCGGCCCCATGGTGCTGGCGCTGCTCTGCGTGGTGCAGTTCGTGGCGCGCCCGCTCTGTATTCTGGTCTCGACCTGGGGCTCGGATCTCTCCTGGCGGGCTCGCGCCCTGCTGAGCTGGATCGCCCCGCGCGGCATAGTCGCGGCGGCAGTCAGCGCCTCGTTTGCCATCAGCCTGCATCAGGCCGAGATCCCCGATGCCGACAAGCTAGTGCCGCTGGTATTTGCGGTGATCATCTCCACCGTGGTGTTGCAGAGCCTCACCTCGGCACCGCTGGCCAGCCTGCTCAAGATGCGCCAGAGCGCCCCCAACACCTGGCTCATCATAGGGGCCAACTCGGTGGCGCGGGCCATAGGCCGGGCGCTGGCGGATCAGGGGGTGCCGGTACAACTCTGCGATCCCGCCTGGGAGTTCTGCAAACAGGCGCGGATGAGCAACCTCCCCTGCTATTTCGGCAACCCCCAGTCGGAACATGCCGAGCTGCATCTGCCGCTTACCAGCATCAGTACCGTGCTGGCGCTCTCCCCCAATCGCCACAACAACGCCCTCGGGGTGCTGCACTTTGCCCACCTCTACGGCGAGGAGCAGGTCTACTCCCTGCGATCCAGCGAGCAGCACGGCAAGGCCAACCGGGAGAGTGCCACCTTTCGCGCTCGCCAGAACCTGTTCGGCCCCGACATCAACTATGCCAAGCTGAGCGGCTTGCTGAGCCGGGGTGGCCAGATCAAGGCGACCCGCCTGAGCGAGGCGTTCGACTGGGCCCAGTATCAGACCGCCAATCCCGGCGCCATCCCGCTCTTCATCATGGATGGCAAGGGCAAGCCCCAGATCGTTACCGGCCCCGTCACTCCGCAAGCGGGTGAGCTGCTGATCGCCCTGCAGCCGCCCAGGGAGCAGGGCGCCGAATGAACGAAGCCAACCACAATCCGCTGATCGCCCCTCTGCTGGTGCTATTGCAACAGGCGGCGGGCAGCTACAAGGTGCATGAACTGATGGCGGCTCTGCGCCAGCAGGGGGCAATTCCGGTACTGGCCGACGATGAACAGCTGCAGCTGTTTCGGGTCAACTTCCTGATCATGAACGCCCTCTACCAGTTGCAGGCCGAACTCTGGCAAGAGGGGTGGTGGCTGGTGATCAGCACCCTGGATATCCGGCTCGAACCGCTGGCCGGGAATCAGGAGGCCAACCACGGCTTTGCCCTTGGCGAAAATCTGCGTAGCTACTATCTCGACTGGCAGGTGTTCTGGCAGACCGACCGTGCCGAAGTGGAGGCCCTGCTCAACCGCTTCTGGCGCGCTTATGACGGTGAGGGGCACAAAGCCGAGGCGCTGGCCCTGTTCGAGTTGAATGAGGGGGCGAGTCAGGAGGCGCTCCGCCGCCGCTGGCGGGAGCTGGCACTGCAACACCATCCGGATCGGGGCGGCAATGCCGAGACTTTTGTCCGCATCCGCTGGGCATGGGAGGTCCTGCGGGGATGATCCCGTTGCCGCACCACTGTTGCCGCACATAAAGGGCAGGCATAGACTGGAGCTGGATATTCCCCACAGGAGAGCATCATGACAGTCAGTGAACTTCGTAAGCTCTATCAGCAACAGATCCTGCAAGAGGCCGAAATACTCCACGACGTGGCTATTCCCGGCTGGCTCATCGAATTCAGAGGCAAGGATGGCGCCCTCTACGAGCTGACCGACACCCTCGGCTGCCCGGTCAGTTTCGGCACCGTCGAGCAGGCCCGCGAACATCTGCATCAGGTGGCCGACTGCCCGGTTCAGGTGGAGCACCTCTACCGCTTCTTCGAACGCTAGCGCCACCCACCGCACAGTAAAAAGGCTCCCGAGGATAATGCCGATCAGTTAAGGATCCATTTACCGACCCTTCTGATTTGTGAAAATCCGAAACTTGTTGATTGGTTTCGGATTTTTTATGCGTATCGACCAGGCTCTTGATTTCCTCCACGCCAGCAATGCTGCCCAGTTTGAGTCACTCTCTGACCTCATTCCTCCCGAGCTCATCATGACGCTGCTCGGCGAAGAGGGCGTCGCTACCCTGCGCCGTCGCCGCATGCCCATGGAGCGTCTGGTCTGGGCCATCATCGGCATGGCCATCTTCCGCCACGCCCCCCATGACCCAGCTGGTCAATCAGCTCGATATCCTCTTGCCCGGTGACCGCCCCTTCGTTGCCCCCAGCGCCTTCCTGCAAGCTCGCCAAAAGCTTGGCCACAAGAGCATTGGGCGCCTGTTTCACGAGACCGCCGTAGGCTGGCACCAGCAGGCTAATCACCCCGGTTGGGCCGGGCTGCAACTGCTCGCCGTCGATGGCGTGATGTGGCGCACATCCGATACCCCGGATAATGCCGCCGCCTTTGCCAAGCCCAGTACCCGGCATGGCGAGACCGCCTATCCGCAGGTGCGCATGCTCTGTCAGATGGAGCTGACCAGCCACCTGCTCACGCAAGCCGTCATGGAGAGCTGCGCCGTCAACGAGATGGTTCTGGCCGAGCAACTCATCGCGCGCACACCGGACCACTCGCTCACCCTGTTCGACAAGGGGTTTTACTCCCTCGGCCTGCTCCACGCCTGGCAAACCACCGGCTGTGAGCGGCACTGGTTGCTGCCGCTCAAAAAGGCCACCCAATACGAGATGGTGCGCAAACTGGGGCGCCAGGATGCACTGGTCTTGCTGAAAACCAGCCCACAGGCGAGGAAGAAGTGGCCGCACCTGCCGGATACAGTGGAAGCCCGCTTGCTGACCCGCAACATCAGCGGCAAGTGTTGACCTCAATGGTCGACCCGATGCGCTTTCCGAGCGCCGATATTGTCGAGCTCTACAGCCATCGCTGAGAAATCGAGTTGGGCTATCGGGAGATGAAGCACAGCCTGCAACAACACCGGCTGACCCTGCGCAGCAAGAAGGCGACGGGGATACGGCAAGAGCTGTGGGGCGTGCTGCTGGCGTATAACCTGCTGCGCAGCCAGATGGTAAAGATGGCGGCGAGTCTGAAGGGATACACGGCGAGCCAGCTGAGTTTTCACATGGCATCGGTGTGCCTCATCCATGAACTGAGCTGCATGCCGTACCTATCACCGGGTACTATCCCGAAGCGGGTAGCTGACTTGGAGAAACAAGCGGGCCAGTTTGTGCTGCCGGAACGAAGGGAGCGAAGTTACCCCCGCTGCGTGAAGCCAAGGCAACAGAGGTATAGTGTGAAAAAAGCCAATAAAAACAATGCCAGTTAGGCTTAACTGACTGGCATTATCCCGATATGGGAGCCCTTTTTGGTTTTGGCGGGTTTAGCTGGCGCGCGCCACCCTGAGGGGGCGGCGGGAGAAAATCAGGGTATCCAGCAGCCAGATGGCGACCATGGAGGTGCCCACCAGCGGGAAGGCGATCCCCAGCAGGATCAGCAGGGCGATGGCACCGCGCATCGGCGGGAGTTTGGCAGGCAGCGGCGGCGCGGCGAGACGGCCCTGCGGACGGCGGCACCACCAGATCCACAGACCACTCACGGCGCTGGCCAGCACCATCAGGCAGATAAGCAGCATGGCGAGCTGGTGGGGCCAGCCGTAGAGCTTGCCCATGTGCAGCATGACGCCGCTCTCCACCGTCTTGGCGACCGGGCCGTAATCCTGCCAGCGCACATCGGCCAGCACCTTGCCGCTGTATTGATCGATATGCAGGGTGGCGTCGTTGCGCGGATCGTCGGCAAACAGGGCGATGGTGTAGACGCCGGTGGCGCCGACCGGCGGGGTGATGCTGTAACCCGGTTGAACTCCCCGCTCATGGGCGATCTCGACCACCTGTTGCAGCGGGATCCGCTGGCTGGCCATCACCATTCCCTCGTGCTCGCCGTGGTTCATGGCACCGTGATCGTGCCCCTCATCGACCGGCTGCGAGCTGGGCATAGGGGTGTTCTCCACCGCCCAGGGAACGGTCTGCTCGTGGGCCTGATTCAGGCTGCGGGCCAGCGGTGCCGATTTGGGCACCTCATTCCACATGGCGGCCGGGAAGCGGTTCCAGACCGCGGCAAACTGATCGCCCCAGAAACCGGTCCAGGTCATGCCGCTCAACAGCAATAGCAGCAGGAAACCGGCGCCCCAGAAGCCGACCACAGCGTGCAGATCCCGCCACCAGAGGCGTCCGCGCTGGTTCACTCTGGGCCAGAGAATACCGCCCACGCCGGGCCCCTTGCGCGGCCACCAGAGATAGAGGCCGCTGATGAGCAGCACTATCCCCCAGCCGGCAGCCAGCTCGATCAGCCGATCTCCGGTGGTACCGAGCAGCAGCTCTGCGTGCAGAGCGCGAGCGACTGCCTGCAGATTCCACTTGTTATCCATGGTGCCGAGCAGGGCGCCGCTGGCGGGATCCATAAACAGGGTCAGCTCGCGATCCCCCTGATTGACGATGAACTGGGCGCTCTGGTCGGGTGCGGCAGGCGGCAGGTATTTACGCAGGCTGGCATCGGGCATGGTCATCATCGCCTTGGCCAGCAGTTGGTCGGCACTCAGGGTCTGGCTGGCGGGGGCGACCTTCATCAGCTCGGGGTACATCAGGTTGTCGAGCTGGGGTTTGAACAGATAGACGATCCCGGTCAGTGACAGCAGGATCAGGAAAGGGGCGACAAAGAGACCGGCGTAGAAGTGCCAGCGCCAGATCCGTTGGTAATGACTCGAGTCCCTGTTTTTCATTGCACATCCTTGTTGGGGTGCCAAACCTTTCGGCTGGTGGAATGTTTGTGGCGGCGCGGATAATAGCAGTAACGTTTCGTTAACTGCAATCACACATCTTGAGACCGATTCAGTGCGGGATGTGGGTAACATGAGGTGCCGACGGTTTGCTGGATAGGATGATCACGCTTTGGGGAAAGCCTGTTTGCTGCTGGACTTTTCCTTATAAATTATTACCTTGTGGTAACAATTTGCAGGCGATGGTGGTGGTAACGGAATGGGAGCAGTCATGCAGCCACATGGGCAATTTGACATGGAGTGCAGGGGCCAGATGCTGATCTGCCGCCCGAGTGGCCCCTTCAATCTGGCAGGTGCCATGGCCTATGAGGCGCGTTTTCGTCACGAACTGGCCGGATTGATGGATGGCCCCTGGGGGATTGTCGAGGTCGCGACCGAGTTTGAAGCGGCCGGGCCCGAGGTGCTGGCCCGTTTTCGTCGCCAGTTTGGCTGGTGTGCCGAGAGTGGCTGTCAGTTTCTGGCGGTGGTTTTCGTAGGGGGCTTCAAGCGCTATCTGGCGGATAACATCTTCAAGGGGTTACCCTTTCGGGCGGTACGTTACTTCGAGCAGGAGGCTGCGGCCATCCAGTGGCTGGGGGAGCAGCTCAACACCGCTCCCTGTGAACCTGCGAGCGCTTGACGACCCCGCATTCTGGTTGGCTCGGGTTTACTCCAGCTTGATAAACCACTTGTCCCGCTCGTCAACGCAGTCTGGTTCACCCATTTCGAATTCGCGGCAGATCAGCGGCCGCACCTCGTAGATACGGCACATCATGGTGTTGCGGTCGAGGGCGGCGCACCAGCCATCGTCCAGCCGGCGCATGACC
This sequence comes from Aeromonas sp. FDAARGOS 1417, assembly GCF_019046985.1. NCBI lineage: Bacteria > Pseudomonadati > Pseudomonadota > Gammaproteobacteria > Aeromonadales > Aeromonadaceae > Aeromonas > Aeromonas sp. FDAARGOS 1417. Next base: position 2,489,309 of record NZ_CP077221.1, read on the forward strand.
GGTATCTCGCCATCCCGTTCCAGTACATAACGGTCCGGCACGCCGGTATCGGTAAAGAGCATCACTTCGAGGCGGCAGCAGCAGGCTTCGCAGTTCTGGCAGCTCACATCGGTTTGGATTGCTTGGGTCATGGTGCCTGTCTTGCCGCATGGCGGCATCGGAGATATGAAACAGGCGCCTGTCAGGCGCCTGTGGTCTGGCTAACAGCTTGCAAAAAACCTTAGCCCAGTTTGCGGGTGCGGTAGCTGCGACCCTTGATTTTGCCTTCCTGCAACCGCTTGAGTGCGGCGCTCGCCACGCTGCGCTTCACGGCGACGTAGGAGTACTGCTCGGAGATCTGGATCTTGCCCACATCGGCGCCGGCAATGCCGCCTTCACCGGTCAGGGCGCCCAGAATGTCACCGGCCCGCACCTTGGTCTTGCGGCCTGCATCGATGGAGAGGGTCACCATTTGCGGGGCGATCGGCTTGATGTCGCGGCCGATGCTGTCGAGATCACCCAGCGGCATCGGAGCCTGCTGGTACTCTTCGATAAAGTTGACGCGCTGGGCTTCGTTCGGCTGATAGAGGCTCAGGGCCAGACCCTGCTGGCCGGCACGACCGGTACGGCCGATGCGGTGCACGTGCACTTCCGGATCGTAGGTCAGCTCGTAGTTGATGACGGCGCCCAGCTCCTTGATGTCGAGGCCGCGGGCCGCCACATCGGTGGCCACCAGAATGGTGGCGCTGCCGTTGGCAAAGCGCACCAGCACCTGATCCCGCTCGCGCTGTTCCAGATCGCCATTCAGCGCCAGCGCCGAGAAGCCCTTGGCGGCCAGATGGTCGGCCACGTCGTTACAGGCGCGCTTGGTGTTGCAGAACACCACGCAGGAGCTTGGCTGGTAGTGACTCAGCAGCCAGGTGAGGGCGTCGAGGCGCTGACCGGCCGGCACTTCATAGAGCTTCTGTTCGATGGCGCTCCCCTCGTGCAGGGACTCCACGCTCACCTCGACCGGATTGCGCTGCACGCCGCGGCTCATCTGGGCGATCCCTTCCGGATAGGTGGCGGAGAAGAGCAGGGTCTGACGCTGCTGGGGGGCATAGCTGATGACCCGGTTGATATCTTCGCCAAAGCCCATGTCCAGCATGCGATCCGCTTCATCCAGCACCAGCGTCTTGAGGCCGGAGAGCTCCAGCGTGCCTTGCTCCAGATGTTTGAGAATGCGACCCGGGGTGCCGACGGCGATGTGGGCACCAAAGCTCAGGGTGGCGGACTGCGGTGCGGTCGGGGTGCCGCCGCACAGGGTCACCAGCTTGACGTTGGGCAGGGCGCGCGCCAGACGACGGATCTCCTGAGCCACCTGATCCGCCAGTTCGCGGGTCGGGCAGAGCACCAGCGCCTGCACTTCAAGGCGGTTTACGTTGAGCTTGGCCAGCAGGCCGAGGCCGAAGGCGGCGGTTTTGCCGCTGCCGGTTTTTGCCTTGGCGATCAGGTCTTTGCCATCGAGCACCAGGGGCAGGCTCTGGGCCTGGATCGGGGTCATCTGCAGGTAACCCAGGCTGGTGAGGTTCTCTTGCAGGGCGGGGGAGAGATTGAGGCTGCTAAATTCGCTGTTGTTCACAAAAGGACTCTATTTCGGAGAAAACGGGGATGCGCGAGCGCTAAGGCCGCGCATCATACCAGAATGTGGCACCGGATGTGGCGGATTTTTGAACGGCTGGCCACGAGGGGCCATGAAAGGTTCATTTGTTGCCAAACCAATCGCGGGCGAGCACTGACAATGTAATAAGGACTATTTTTCAAACACTCATCTAATTATTTATCATGGATAAACGTTTTCTATTTTCAGTATTTTAATATAATAACTGGAAAATATTATGCGAGCAGTTACTGCGCCACAAGGAATGTTGCGAAAATGCTGATTAAATATTTTCAAAGAATATAAGAACGGCGCCACCACTGCTCAACATGATGTTTTTAAAAGGATTTATTTTATCTGTGTTGCGCGATTAATATCAGTTCATTGCACAATTAATTTAAAAACGTTTGTATTATCCTGCCTCCATAATATTGCGCGGGATTGTGATGGCTATCTGATTTTTAAATGTGCAAATGTCTATGATGGCGCCGGTCAAAAATTACAATTTACTCAGGTGCTACAGGTATGGAATACGTTCACTTTGTGCTCGGACTGGTGATGGTCCTTGCTCTCTCTCTGCTGGCTAACCGCCACAACTGGAAACAGATCAAACTGCGTTATATCGGCCAACTGCTGGTGGTCGAACTGGCGCTGGCCTGGTTCATGCTGAACTCTGAAGTGGGTCTGGCGGTGGTGGGTGGCTTTGCGGCCGGCTTCACCAAGTTGATGGAGTTTGCCAAACAGGGTACCGACTTCGTGTTCGGTGGCCTGGTCAACGAAGGGGCCTTCTCCTTCTTCCTGATGGTGCTGATGCCCATCGTCTTCATCTCCGTGCTGATCGGTATTCTGCAGTACATCCGCCTGCTGCCGCTGGTGATCCGCGGTATCGGTACCGTGCTGGCCAAGATCAACGGCATGGGCAAACTGGAATCTTTCAACGCCATCAGCTCGATGATCGTCGGCCAGTCCGAGAACTTCATCGCCCTCAAGAACATCCTGCCGCACCTGAACGAGAAGCAGATGTACACCCTGGCTGCGACGGCCATGTCTACCGTCTCCATGTCCATCGTCGGTGCCTACATGCAGCTGATCGAGCCGCGCTACGTGGTTGCCGCGCTGGTGCTCAACATGTTCAGTACCTTCGTCGTGCTGTCGCTGATCAACCCCTACGAGCCGGATAACTCCGTGACCGACATCAAGGCCATTGCCGAAGGTGACGAGCACCACACGCCGAAGAAAGAGAACTTCTTCGAGATGCTGGGCGAGTACATCATGGCCGGTTTCACCGTTGCCGTGATCGTGGGTGCCATGCTGGTGGGCTTTATCGCCCTGATCGCCCTTATCAACTACCTGTTCGAGATGGCATTTGGCGTGAACTTCCAGTTCGTCATGGGCTACCTCTTCTACCCGATCGCCTGGATCCTGGGTATCCCGAGTGGTGAAGCGCTGCAAGCGGGCTCCATCATGGCAACCAAGCTGGTGACCAACGAGTTTGTGGCGATGATGGATCTGGGCAAGGTGGCAGCCGAGCTCTCTCCGCGCACCGTCGGCATCCTCTCCATCTTCATGGTCTCCTTTGCCAACTTCAGCTCCATCGGCATCATCGCCGGTGCGGTAAAAGCGCTGAACGAAGAGAAGGGCAACATGGTTTCCCGCTTCGGTCTGAAGCTGGTCTACGGTTCCACCCTGGTCAGCCTGCTCTCTGCTGTTATCGCAGGCATCATGATCTGATCCTCTAGTGGCATCCGCTACTGCTTGGGCCCCTGACTTTGTCAGGGGCTTTTTTGTTTCTGGCTCATAGCCGCCAGCCGCACCACCAGCCGGCGACCAGCAGAGTGAGGGTGCAAAAGCCGGTTTCGATGGCGCCGCCGCTGCGCAGCGGCCAGCCCGGCAGGCGGTAACGGCGCTTGATGGGCCAGAAGAGCGGAATGCCTGCCGGGGTGAGCCAGTCCCCCAGCAGATGGCTGAGGTAGCCGACGATCAGGGCATCCTTGACTCCCATGGGCAGGGTGTCCGGCGGCAGGCTCTGGTTCAGCCCCCAGATAGCGGCGGCGACCGCCAGCAGACTGTGGGTGAAGCCACGATGGCCGAACAGCCGCGACAGAGGTTTCGAGATCCACGGCAGGCGCTGCCCTAGCACCGATTTGGGGTGGTCGAGGTCGGGCAACAGGGCGCTGGCCAGCGCGGCAGGGATTGTCTGCCACAGGCTGGCATCGGCCAGTGCCGGAGTGAGCTGCAGTTTGTGGGCGATCAGGGTGCAGGTAACGGAGAAGAGCAGGTGCCCTTGGGCGGTCATGATGATTACGGCGTGGACAAGATGGCGGCGCATCTTACCAGCCTGATAGTTGTGGTCAGCTCTTATTTTAAAAATCAGGATGTTACGGCGAAAAAGCGCCCATATTGGGTAATGCCAGTCAGTTAAGCCTAACTGGCATTGTTTTTATTGGCTTTTTTCACACTATACCTCTGTTGCCTTGGCTTCACGCAGCGGGGGTAACTTCGCTCCCTTCGTTCCGGCAGCACAAACTGGCCCGCTTGTTTCTCCAAGTCAGCTACCCGCTTCGGGATAGTACCCGGTGATAGGTACGGCATGCAGCTCAGTTCATGGATGAGGCACACCGATGCCATGTGAAAACTCAGCTGGCTCGCCGTGTATCCCTTCAGACTCGCCGCCATCTTTACCATCTGGCTGCGCAGCAGGTTATACGCCAGCAGCACGCCCCACAGCTCTTGCCGTATCCCCGTCGCCTTCTTGCTGCGCAGGGTCAGCCGGTGTTGTTGCAGGCTGTGCTTCATCTCCCGATAGCCCAACTCGATTTCTCAGCGATGGCTGTAGAGCTCGACAATATCGGCGCTCGGAAAGCGCATCGGGTCGACCATTGAGGTCAACACTTGCCGCTCCTTGCCGCTGATGTTGCGGGTCAGCAATCGGGCTTCCACCGTGTCCGGCAGTTGCGGCCACTTGTTGCGTGCCTGTGGACTGGTCTTGAGCTGCACCAGCACATCCTGACGCCCCAGCTTGCGCACCACCTCATACTGCGTGCCCTTTTTGAGCGGCAGCAACCAGTGCCGCTCACAGCCGGTGGTTTGCCAGGCGTGGAGCAGGCCGAGGGAGTAAAACCCCTTGTCGAACAGGGTGAGCGAGTGGTCCGGTGTGCGCGCGATGAGTTGCTCGGCCAGAACCATCTCGTTGACGGCGCAGCTCTCCATGACGGCTTGCGTGAGCAGGTGGCTGGTCAGCTCCATCTGACAGAGCATGCGCACCTGCGGATAGGCGGTCTCGCCATGCCGGGTGCCGGGCTTGGCAAACGCGGCGGTATTGTCCGGGGTATCGGATGTGCGCCACATCACGCCATCGACGGCGAGCAGTTGCAGCCCGGCCCAGCCGGGGTGATTGGCCTGCTGGTGCCAGCTTGCGGCGGTCTCGTGAAACAGCCGCTCAAGGCTCTTGTGGCCAAGCTTTTGGCGAGCTTGCAGGAAGGCGCTGGGGGCAACGAAGGGGCGGTCACCGGGCAAGAGGATATCGAGCTGATTGACCAGCTGGGTCATGGGGGCGTGGCGGAAGATGGCCATGCCGATGATGGCCCAGACCAGACGCTCCATGGACATGCGGCGACGGCGCAGGGTAGCGACGCCCTCTTCGCCGAGCAGCGTCATGATGAGCTCGGGAGGAATGAGGTCAGAGAGTGACTCAAACTGGGCAGCATTGCTGGCGTGGAGGAAATCAAGAGCCTGGTCGATACGCATAAAAAATCCGAAACCAATCAACAAGTTTCGGATTTTCACAAATCAGAAGGGTCGGTAAATGGATCCTTAACTGATCGGCATTATCCCACGGGAGCCTCTTTTGTTTCAGCCAATGCAGCGATCAGCGACGGCTGATATTGAGCGGGCCGAAGGTCTGCGCCACCGGCATGATCTCGATGCTGTTGATGTTGACGTGGGCCGGTTGCTGGCTCACCCAGAGCACGGTATTGGCGATATCTTCCGGCTGGATAGCCTCCACCCCCTGATAGACGGAGGCCGCCTTGGCATCGTCACCGTGGAAGCGCACGTTGGAGAACTCGGTGCCGCCGCACAGGCCAGGCTCCACGTTGGTGACGCGAATGGCAGTGCCCGCCAGATCGGCACGCAGGTTGAGGCTGAACTGCTTCACGAACGCCTTGGTGGCACCGTAGACGTTGCCGCCCGGATAGGGGTAGGTGCCCGCGATGGAGCCGATGTTGATGACATGGCCGCGATTGCGCGCCACCATGCCCGGCAGCAGCAGGCGGGTGAGCAGAGTCAGACCGCTGATGTTGGTGGCAATCATCTGCTCCCAATCTTCCAGATCCGCCTTGTGGGCCGGCTCCAGCCCCAGCGCCAGACCGGCGTTGTTGACCAGCAGATCCACCTCGCTCCACTCGGCTGGCAGAGCGGCGATGGCGGCGCGGGTGGCCGCCTTGTCCTGCACATCGAATGCCAGCGGCAGGAACTGTTCGCCCAGCTCGTCAGCCAGCGCAGCCAGCCGCTCTGCACGGCGACCGGTACCGATCACCTTGTAGTCCGCCTGCACCAGCTGGCGGCTGATGGCTTCACCAAAACCGGACGAGGCGCCCGTTACCATTGCAATCATCTGAACCTCCATATCTACACCGATATTGTTATTTATGTTGTTGAAACCAATCTGATTTATTCATCGCTCAATTCACGTCCGGTCGCCTTGCGCCAGACAAATACCACCAGATGGAGCAACAGCAGGCCCGAGCCCCCCAGCGCAAACAACAGGCCGGTGAGGGCGTTGACCGAGGTGTCGGCGCCGCACCACCACCAGACCAGCCAGCCAATCAGGCCGATGACGAAGGTCTGGCCAGCGCAGACCGGACAGCGCCCCAGCTTGGCCCTGATAGCGGTGGCAAGACAGTTGTCGCAGCTCATCCTGCTCCTCGATTCTGCTCGTTCAATATGGTCAGTTGGCCTGTGAAGAGGGCTTGCGCGCCTGAGTGCGAGCCACTCTGCGCCGCTCACGCTCCTCGTCGCTCACCAGCGGCAGCACCAGCCGGTGGGCGTGCTGGTCGCGGCCATAGTAGTCCGCCAGCCGCTGCTGGGGACGAAATCCCAATCCCTGATAGAGCGCCAGCGCCTCTTCGTTGGCGTCCGCCACCTCTAGCCGGATCGCCCCCCAGCCAGCGGCCTTGCCCTCGCGGATCACCTGCTCCAGCAGGCGGCGGGCCCAGCCCAGACGGCGCACCGTCCAGCGGATGGCCAGCGCCTGAATGACCAGCCGATCCCAGCCTCTGTGCTCCAGCAGGCAGAGATAGCCCATCAGCTGATGCTTCTCGTCCAGCAGCAACAGGGTGCGCCCCTTGGCGTGGGCCAGCAGATAGTGCCAGCGGCTGCGGCCAAAGGCGACTTCGGGAGGAAAACAGTAGCGTTCCAGATTAACGATGGCGCCCAGATCATCGGTTCGGGCCGCACGTACGGTCAACACGGGGAGTCCTTGTTCGGTTATTTATCCTCAGCACCAAAAATGCGACTTGTATCACAAGTTACCAAGGCGTCATATTAGGCACTGTAACCTCTTGTTTCCCCTCGCGCCATTGTCGTGCTTGTCGGTGCATCGAAGCCCACTGGGGATCCTGCCTGTTCAGGCAGTCTGATCTGTGGAGCCGAAAATATGAGTACCTATGTCATCGTCGAAGAGCTGGGCGACTGGCCTTGCCATGCCGATTATCTGCTGACCGCCCGCACCTATCTGCAACATGGCGTGCCGACCACCGGCGGCCGACCCCGCATCATCAACCTCTGCCGCAATCTGGAACACCTTAGCGCAGGCTACTACTGCTCACTGCTGGCCCAGGCCCGCGGCCACCACTGCCTGCCGGGTTTGCAGGCCATCAGCAGACTGCAACCCCAGCAGCCACCGGTCAAGCTGTGGCGCAAGGCACAAGGGTGGCTGGCCCAGCAGAACGAGGACAGGATCCGGGTGCGCGCCATCTTCGGCCAGTGTGAACAGAGCGAGCTCGCGGGGCTGGCCCGCTACTACTATGGCCTGAGCCAACTGCCGCTGCAGGAGCTGACCCTCAAGCGCGGCCGCCACGGCTGGTCGGTGCGCCAGCAGCAGAGCCTGTCGCCGCTGGAGCTGAGCCCAAGCGAGAAAGAGCTGATGCTGCACCACGCTCAGGCGCTGGTGGGGACCGGTGATGAGGAGCAGGCGGCGCCGCTCTACCAGCTCGCCATTCTGGTCGACCCCGATGATGGCCGTGCCAGCAGTGACGGGCTGGCGCTGGAGCGCTTTATCCGGGCTGCCGCCGCCCAAGGCATCCGGGCCGAGATCCTGCCACCGTCGGCCATCGAGCGGCTGCCGGAGTTCGACACCCTCTGGCTGCGTGCCGAAACCGCAGTCGGCCACTACACCTTCGAATTTGCCCATCGCGCCGAACAGCTCAAGATGCCGGTGATCGACAGCTCCCGCGCCATCCTCGCCTGCAGCAACAAACTCTATCTCTACGAGCTGATGGTGCGCAGCGGCGTGCCCATGCCGCCCACCATGGTGGTGACCCGCCGCGGCCGCCACCATGTGGACGAGCTGGTACAGCGGCTCGGCCTGCCGCTGATGGTGAAAGTGCCCGACGGGGCACAGGGGCGCGATCTCGCCATGGCCAGCGACGAGCAGCAGCTGGCCCGGCTGCTGGACGAGGGGCTGGGCCGCTCCGCCCTGCTGCTGGTGCAGAGCCGGATCCCCGCCGAGTTCGACTGGCGCATCGGCTTTCTCGATGGCTCGCCGCTGTTTGCCTGCCGCCGCTACCGGCCCGAACCCGGCAACCGCATCCGCCGCCGCAAGCACCCCCTCGACATGAGCAGCATCGAGGCGCTGCCACTCAACGAGGTGCCGGAGCGGGTACTGCAGACCGCTCGCCGCGCAGTGCATCAGCTCGGCAATGGCCTCTACGGGCTCGATTTGCGCCAGCAGGGGCGTGACTGCGTGCTGCTGGAGATCGTCGACAACCCCTGGATCCGCGGCGATATCGAAGACAAGGAGGCGCAGGATCTCTACGAGCGACTGGCCCGTGCCTTCCGCCAGCGGCTGGAAAACCGGGGCCAGACAACCGCATAACCCGCCACGACCTTGTCGCCCACAATGACAGAGAGGGCCCCGCGATGGGGCCCTCTCTCGTATCAAAGCGTGCTGCCGCAGACTTATTGCAGACGCAGGAAACGCCCGCTCAAGGGGGGAAGCTCCACCGTCACGCTGCTGCCGCCGATGGCCAGACTCTCGCCGCTTTGCAGATCCACCAGCGCGCTGCCGCTGCGCAGTTTGCCCGTCGGCAGGTTGTAGCTGAGCGCCGTGGTGGAGAGGTTAAGCAGGTAGACTATCTGCTCCCCTGCCGTCTGCTTGATGTCACCATAGAGGCTGCCATCGGCCACCAGTTTGACTCGCTCTCCCTGATAGAGAGCGGGGTGCGCGGCACGCATCTCCAGTAGCTGGGCCAGCCACTCTTTCAGCTCGGCTTGTTCGCTACTTGGCACAAAGCCGGTGACAGCGGGCACCTTGCCGTCGCTGCGGGCCACATGATCGTCGCACAAGCCCTGCGCTGCGCAGTCACCACCGACCTTGGCGGCAAAGCCCGGCACCTCGTCGCCAAACTCCTCGCCATAGTAGAAGGTGATGGGGCCGGAGCGGGCCGCCATAAAGCTGAAGGCTGCCTTGTGGCGCTGCCAGTACTCGGTCGATTTGAAGTTGCCGCGCTCCAGCAGATCGCCAAAACGCACCAGATCGTGGTTGCCCAGCATCAGGTTCGGCATGGCATGATTCGGGTAGTTCTCCACCTTGTTCCAGCTGGCGTCAAGCACGCTGGCCCCCTGCCCGCCCTTGCCGGACTCCTCGACCGCCAGCGCCTGCACGATGCCGTAGCGCAACGGGAAGTCAAAGGCCGAGGAGAGCGCCGGATTGTCGCTGCTGCCGTAAGCCTGGGCGCGAATGTCATCAGCCCCCTTCCACACCTCGCCCACCATGTAGCCAAGGGTGCCCCACTGCTGACCGGCGGCCTTGCGCGCCGCGCTGGCCTGCTCCACCTCGCTGCGAATGGCGCGCCAATCATCCAGCCCAAGCTGATAGGCCTGATCGAGGCGCCAGCCGTCGATACCGTACTGCTCGACCCAATAGCGGGCCACCTCCTTGAAGTAGGCGAGGCTCTCCGGCTTGCTGTAATCCACCAGCTGGCCGGGATAACCCGCACCGCCGCTGGTGAGGGCTGGCAGACGCCCCTCTGGCGAGGGCTTGCTCACCCCCACCTTGTTGACGTGGCCAAACACCCCGTCGAGGAAGACGTAGAGGCCGCGCTGATGCGCTGCATCCACCAGCTGTTTGAGCTTGGCATTGCTGCCAAAGTTGGGATCCACGGTAAAAAAGTCGCAGGCGAAGTAGCCGGTGGCATCGAGCTGGTTATCGCCGCCTTGCCCCGCGCAGGAGTCGAACACCGGGGTGAGCCAGATGGCGTTGACGTTGAGACTCTTGATGTGGTCGAGACTGTCGATGATCCCCTGCAGATCGCCGTTGTGCTGGGAGGGGCCATAGCCGACGCCGTAGTTGGCACTGCCGTCACCATCGGCAAACGACTCCACCATTACCTGATAGATGCGCAGGTTGCAGGCAAGTTGATCGTCGCCATAGCAGGCACGACTGGCCGTGGCGACCGGAGGGTGGGTGACCGGCGGATTGACGACGGGGGGAGAACTCTCCCCACCTGAACTACCGCTGCCGCCGCAAGCCGCAAGTAACAGGGCGGCCCCGAGCAGGCCGCCATAGCGTAACGTTCCCTGTTTCATTGTTATGTTCCCGCTGTGAGAGCAGGCGTCTGATACGCCTGTTTTTCACCATGATAGCGATGCTCACACAGCGGTGTCTGTGACTGAAAACGTTATCTGACTCAACTGGTTAGAGCACCCCTGCCGAGGCAAAACGGTAGTTGAGCGAGAGCCAGTAGGAACGGCCCGGCTCGGGGATGCGGCCGCTCTGCTCGTAGCCCAGCCCGGCCTGACTGCTGTGCACCGACTTGGAGAGGTGCTCGTAGTAGAAGGTGTCGAACAGGTTGTCTACCCCGGCCGAGAGCTGCCACCCCTTGGCAAACTGCCAGGCGCCGCTCAGGTTCATGGTGAAGAAGCCCGGGGTCTCCCCCTGATCCTGACCCGCAACGGTACCGGACCAGAGATCTACCCGATCCTGCGCCGCCACCGCGCGCCCCAGCAGAGTGAAGTTCAGCGCTTCGTCCGGCTGCCAGCCCAGCGCCAGTTTGCCATCGAGCGGTGGCATCTGGGCCAGCGGTTTGTTGTCGCTCTGGTTTTCGCCGTAGACCACCGCCAGACCACCATCGAGACGCCACTGCTCGGCAAACTGCCAGCGCCCCTCCAGCTCGCCACCCCGGGTCTGGGCATCGATATTGCGCACCTGGTTCGACTTGCTGTTGTAGAGCAGGTAGTCCTTGATATCGGCGCTAAAGAGGGAGAGGGTCAGGTCCAGCTCGCGACTGCGCAGGGCCAACCCAGCATCCCACTGGCGACTGCGCTCCGGGTTGAGGGTGAACGGGGTACTGTCCTTGCTGCGCTCCCAGTAGTCCGGCGCACGCTCTGCCTGCCCCCAGGCCAGATAGCTGGACCAGCGGGGCGACCACTGGTACTCGTAGCGGCCAAATCCGCTGTTCAGGACCAGGGTATCGCTGTAGAGGGTCTGTTCACCGGCGCCATAACGGGTGGTCTCTACCCTATCCTGCCGGTAACCGCCCTTGTAGCTGTGGGCTCCCTGCTGACGGCCCAGCTCGGCGAAGCCGCCCTGCTGCTCGAAACGCAGGGTGCGCTGACGATCCTTGGTGGCATAGTCGACCCCACTCCGACTGCGATGCTGATCCCGGTTGCTGTCGAGCCCGGCTGTCAGCAGCCAGTCTGCTGGCAAGGCGATGTCGTTGGCCCAGCGACCGCCGGTGTTGCGGCGATCCGGGTTGGAGAGCATCTTCATGCCGCTGTTTTGCCGCAGGCTGAAGTTGTCCATGATGTGGTCGATGTAGTTGTCCCACAGGGTCAGCTCGCTGCGCTGCCAGTGAGTGGTGATCTGCTCCTGCTTGAGCTTCAGCCCGAAGGATTCGCGATCAAACATGGGGCCATCCATGGTGCGGTCCGCATAGGCGGCACGGGCATTGCTACGCTCGGCGGTGAGTTCCAGCCAGGTGTGCTCCCCCGGCGTCCAGCCCAGCTGGGCGGTGCCGTTCTCGCGGCGATAGAAAGATCGCACCTCGTTGCCGTGACCATCGCGGTAATCGTCGCTGTCGGAGTGGGTGAACTGACCGCGCAGATAACCGTCGGTCGAGCCCGCCGTCATATCCACCATCTGATCATCACGGCCAAAGCTGCCATAGAGGGCCGAGGCATCGGCCTTGAGGCCCGGTGCGGTGAACTCGGGTCTGTCCCGCTCGAACAGCACAGTTCCCGCCAGGGTGGCACCCTGCTCCAGGGATTGCGGCCCCTTCAGCACCCGGATCCGGTCAAAGGATTGGGGAAACACATAGGCGGTGGGCGGGTCCATTCGGCCGCCACACCCACCGGCCAGCATGCCGCCATCCATCTGCACGTTGAGGCGGGACATCCCCATTCCCCGCAGCACGGGATCGCCACCGAGCCCCCCTTTGCGCACCATGCTCATGCCGGTGACATTCTTCAGATAACCGGCGCCGTCGGCAGCGGGCATGGGGGAACCGGGCTTCTTGGGATCCAGCGTCACTTCAAGTGTGCTGGCGGGGCGGGTTGCCACCACCACCATGGGATCCAGCTGTTGCACCGGTTCCTGACCGGCAGCGCCGTGACAGGCGAGCCCGCCCACCAGCAGGGCAAGGGGTGTGCGCATATGACAAGCCATACATTTTCCTTATGTATTTGTTTGTTTTGTTATTTTCATTCAATCAATCAAACCTTTCAGCAAGGGAAAGGTTTGCCGTCAGGCCGCAAAAAAGGCCTGCGGCGCGAAAGCGGCAAGCCTCTGTCAGGTGAAGCGAAGGCAAGTTGGCAAAATGTTGCGCAGGTTTTACCCAAGTTGGCTCAGAAAGGCAAACGGGCAAACATTCCAGCTACAGGAATCTGGCGTTGGCTCACAAAAAATGGGGATTAGCTGAAGGCTTCCCGCTCATCGATGGGAGAGATGAGGTGATAAACCTCATGAGCTGACAAGGTACATCCGACGGGCCACTCCAGCTGGTGGTGACGGTTGATGAAGACCCGGGCGCAGTGACGCTCGCTCTCCAGCTTTGCAAATAGCGGCTGGGTTCGCCAGGGGGTCAGATCCAGCACCCCCGTGGTGCCATCCGATAACACCAGAAACAGGCGCCATCCCCGCACATACTCGACATCGATAAAGACCGGCATCCCTTCGGCTCCGATTGAGATAATTCGCGGCAATTATAAACACCAGCGCTCCATCCATACACGCTGTGGCTCACATTTTACCCAGCAGATTATGCTGTGCTCATTAGTGGCGCGACATCACATTTTTAGATGATAAATGTGTTAATTCCGGTTTTTAACAAAATTGAATGCAACCTTAACCAGTTCGATCTGTCATAACCTCACAACAAGTAAAAAACGTCTGTGGACAGGCGCTTACAGTCTCATTCAGGAACAAACATGACAGATCTAAAACAGCGACTCGGCCCGTTCTGGCCCTTCGCCGTCTTCTGCGCGCTCGCGCTTTTTTCTCTCTCTTTCAGCCGAATCGCCCTCGGTCTCTGGCAACTGGAACGGGTGGATGCCGTGGCCGGTTGGCAGGAGATGCTGCTGCAAGGGATCCGGGTCGACTTTGCGACCCTCTGCTGGGTCTGGGGTGTCCCCGCCATGCTCACTCTGCTGCTGGCAGGCCCCCATGCCATCGGCCGGGGCTGGCTGCAACTGATGCGCGTCTGGCTGACCGTCGGACTCTGGCTGATGCTGTTCCTCGAGATCTCCACCCCCTCGTTTGTCACCGAGTATGGCGTGCGTCCCAACCGTCTCTATGTGGAGTACCTCATCTATCCGAAAGAGGTGTTCGCCATGCTGTGGGCGGGCCGCAAAGCCGAGCTGCTGCTGGCGTTACTCTTCAGTGGCGCCGCGCTGACCGGCGGTTGGTGGCTGAGCGGCCGTCTGGTACGTGGTCTCAGCTTCCCCCGCTGGTATCTGCGTCCGGCCTTCGCCCTGCTCATTCTGGCCATAGGTTTTCTCGGTGCCCGCTCCAGTCTCGGCCACCGCGCCCTGAACCCGGCCATGGTCGCCTTTGCCGAGGATCCGCTGGTCAACTCACTCACCGTCAACTCCGCATACTCCCTCTTCTTTGCCATCAAACAGATGGGCGCCGAGGAGGATGCCGGCCAGTTTTACGGTGAGATGACCCCTCAGAAGGTGCTCGAGGTCATGCGTAAGGAGAGTGGCCGCCCGGCCAGTGATTTCAGCTCCGATCTGCTGCCCAGCCAGACCTTCAACCAGGCGAGCTTCCAGGGTAAACCGAAGAATCTGGTGATCCTGCTGCAGGAGAGCCTGGGCGCCCAGTTTGTCGGCTCCCTCGGCGGTCTGCCGCTCACCCCCAACATCGATGCTCTGTCGCAGCAGGGCTGGGCCTTCGAGCAGCTCTACGCCACCGGCACCCGCTCGGTGCGCGGTATCGAGGCGGTACTGACCGGCTTCACGCCGACCCCGGCACAGGCGGTGGTCAAACTCGGCAAGAGCCAGACCAACTTCTTCACCATCGCGGACCTGCTCAAACAGCGGGGCTACGACACCAGCTTTATTTACGGCGGCGAGAGTCACTTCGACAACATGCGCAGCTTTTTCCTCGGCAACGGCTTCACCACCATCGTCGAGCAGAAGGATTTCGACAATCCGGTGTTCAAGGGCTCCTGGGGCGCCTCCGATGAGGATCTGATGGCCAAGGCCGACGAGACCTTCAAGGCGCTGCACAAAGAGGGCAAACCCTTCTTCAGTCTGGTGTTTAGCTCCAGCAACCACGATCCGTTCGAATTCCCGGACAACCGCATCGAACTCTTCGAGCAACCCAAACAGACCCGCAACAACGCGGCCAAGTATGCGGATTACGCCATCGGCGAGTTCTTCAAGAAGGCTAAACAGTCCGAATACTGGAAAGACACCCTGTTTCTGGTCATCGCCGACCACGATAGCCGGGTCGGTGGCGCCAGTCTGGTGCCCATTCCCCGCTTTCATATTCCGGGGGTTATCATGGGCGACGGTATTGCGCCGAGAAAGGATCCGCGCATCGTCAGCCAGATCGACATGGCGCCGACTCTGCTCTCCCTGATGGGGATCAGTGCCGACTACCCCATGCTCGGCAAGGATCTGACCCGCATGCCCGCCGACTGGCCGGGGCGCGCCATCATGCAGTACGACAAGAACTTCGCCCTGATGCGCGGCAAGGATGTGGTGATCCTGCAACCGGAACGGGCGGCAGAGGGCTATGTCTACGACAATGCCAGCGAGAAGCTGACCCTGGCGGCGCAGCCGGACGCCTTGAAGGAGGATGCCCTTGGTCTGGCCCTGTGGGGCAGCATGGCCTATCAGAAGAGCCTCTATCAGACGGCCAAGGATGAACGCACCGCCGCCAATTGAGCCCCCCGTGCAAATTCAATCGATAGCAGAATGGAAAAAACCGCCAGCTGGCGGTTTTTTCTATCTATTCATACTATCGGCCCACTGGCCGTTATGGCTGGGGAAAGCAGGGCAGGGAGCGGCTGAACTTGTGCTCGAACACCAGCGAGGTTTCGAGGTGCACCACCTCCTCGCGGGAGGTGAAGTGATCGAAGACGAAGTTGCGCAGGTGCTCGGTATCGGAGACACAGAGGTGCACCAGAAAATCATCCTTGCCCCCCATGTGGAACAGACTGATCACTTCGGGCAACGCCAGAATGGCATCGCGGAAGGCATCGATGATCTGGCGGCTGTGACGGGCCAGCTGCAGGGAGACCATGGCCTGAATGTGGCCACCGAGGGCCTGATAATCCACTTCACAGTGCGCCCCCTTGAGCACGCCATCCTGCTGCAACTTGCGCACCCGCTCCAGACAGGTGGAGGGGGCAACGCCCACCAGCGCGGCCAGATCCTTGTTGGTCATGCCAGCATCCCGAAACAGATGGGCCAGGATATCCAAATCCAGTTGATCCAGGTTTCTCATCTTAACTCCTTGAACCGCTCAATTTTTTAGACTCTGCCCGTAAACCGGGGCAAACACAACGGCCATTGACATCCCCCCTGCCCCGCCTATCCTTGGCGCCATTCACCGGTCGCAGCCCTGCGGCCACCACGCGAGGATCCGCCATGCACCCGTATCACCCCTTCTGGAGCCTTGAGGTTCCCCGTGTCGATGGTCAGCTGCTGCTGACCCCCTGCCCCGGCACCCAGCAGGTGCCGCTGATCCTGGCGCTCGATCAACTGCGGCTGGCCGGTGCCCACGGGGTGGTGACCCTGATGACAAGCGCCGAGTTGATCCGACTCGAACTGGCGCAGCTCGGCCAGCAGGTAGAGCACGAAGGGATGCGCTGGTTCCATCTGCCCATCGAGGATGATCTGGCCCCCGATGCCGACTTCGAGGCTGCCTGGCAACAGGCGCTGCCACAGCTGCGCGAGCTGCTGGGGGATGGCAAACATCTGGTCATCCACTGCAAAGGGGGCAGCGGTCGTACCGGTCTGGTCGCCGCCGCACTGCTGATGACCCTCGGCCAGCCACAGCAAGAGGCGATGGCCGCCATCAAGGCCCACAGACCCAAGGCGTTTACCCTGGCCTGCCACCGCCAATGGCTCGACCAGCTGGCCGAGCGGCTGGCGCAGGGCGACTGACTATTTGCCTCCCTGGTCGTAGGTAAAGACCTTGCCGATATCTTCCACCCGATAGCTGGTGAGCTGATAGACGTAGTAGTTGAGCCAGTTGGCAAACAGCAGATGACCGTGGCTGCGCCAGCTGGCGCGCGGGGTCTTGCCCGGATCGTTATTCGGGTAGTAGTTGACCGGAATGGCCGGTTCGAGCCCTGCCGCCAGATCCCGCTGATACTCTCCGTCCAGCGTCAGGGCATCGTACTCCGGGTGGCCGGTGACAAACACCTGACGACAATCCTTGGTCGCCGCCAGATAGACCCCCGCCTCTTCTGACTCGGCAAAAATCTGCAAGTCGGTCTGGGCACGGATCAGATCGCCATCAAACGCCGCGTAACGGGAGTGGGGGGCGACGAACTCGTCATCGAAACCGCGCAGCAACGGCTCGTGCTCATCGAGGCGATGGTGGCGGTAAACCCCGGAGAGCTTCTCGCCGTGGGTCTGCTTTTCCATGCCATACAAGGCTTTCAGCGCCGCCTGCACCGCCCAGCAGAGGAACAGGGTGGAGGTGACATGCTGATGGGACCACTCGATGATCTCGACGATGCGCGGCCAGTAGACCACCTCCTCGAACTCCACCAGCCCGAGCGGCGCCCCGGTAATGATCATGCCGTCGTAGTTATTGCCACGCACCTGCTCGAAGTCGTGATAGAAGTTCTCCAGATGGGCCTGCGGCGTGTTCTTTGACTCCCTGTCATCGATGCGCAGCAGATCCACATCCACCTGCAGCGGCGAGTTGGAGAGCATCCGCATCAGCTGGATCTCGGTCTCAATCTTCTTTGGCATCAGGTTGAGGATGAGCACCCGCAGCGGGCGGATGTTCTGGGTGACGGCCCGGGATTCCGTCATCACGAAGATGTTCTCCTGCCCCAACACTTCGGCGGCGGGTAACTGATCCGGGATCTTGATCGGCATGCTTACTCCCTGTACTGCATCAGTAAATATGTCTGGACATCCAGAAGCCTATAATAAAGCTCCAGCCCTGTCATCAGATACCTTTTGTATTCACCCCCGCCTTTGACTAGCATACGGCTCAGTGTGTCTCCTGCTTCCAAGATAATGACCGGTATCAAGATTTCCGTAGATCGACTGCAAGTCGGCAACTATGTATCCCTGCCACTGGGGTGGCGCGAACACCCGTTCCTGTTTTCCAGCTTCAAGATCAAGAGTGAAGAAGAGATCGAGCTGATCCGCCGTCTCGGCCTGAAACTGGTCACCATCATTCCCGACAAGAGCGACGTTCCGCCCAAGCCTCTCAATCAGGTACAGCCTCAGCAACAAGAGAGCGCAGACGCCGCCCAGCGTCAGGCCCAGATGCAGCAGGAGAAGGATCGCCGCATCGAGCAGTTACAACTCTATCGCCGCAACCTGCAGCAGTGCGAGAAGCAGTTCCAGCAGTCGCTGGCGCAGGTGCGCAGCGTGATGAGCAAGATCCAGTCACGCCCCCTCAATGCCATCGGCGAGGCGCAGGAGCTGGTCAACGCCATGACAGAACAGCTGCTCTCGGTGGACGAGATGGTGCTCCATCTGGTCTCCGACAGCGAGGATGGCAACAACCTCTACTTCCACTCCCTCAATGTGAGTGTGCTCAGCATGCTGCTGGCCAAGGAGTGTTGCATGACGGCCGACGAGATCCGTCAGGTCGGCATGGGGGCGCTGTTCCACGATATCGGCAAGTTGAAGATCCCGAGCCAGATCCTGCGCAAGACCGAGCCGCTGACCAAGCCGGAGCAGAACCTGATGGCCCAGCACCCGCGCTACGGGCTGGATCTGCTCAATCTGGCCAAGGATTTCCCGGCCGAGGCGAAGGGGATCGTGCTCCATCACCATGAATATCTCGATGGCAGCGGGCCGGAAGGGCTCAAGGCTGGCCAGCTCGATCCGCTGACCCAGATGGTGTCGCTGATCAACGAGTACGATAACCTCTGCCACATGCAGGCCAAGGTGCCCTACTCGGCCCTGAGCGGCCTCTACAAGCAGCGCAAGGCGCAGTTCAATCCGGAGTACCTCAGCATGCTGATCCGGTTGATGGGGATCTATCCCCCCGGCAGCGTGGTGCAACTCTCCAACGGTCAGGTGGGGCTGGTGATGTCGGTCAACGCTTCCCGCCTGCTCTACCCCTCGGTGCTGGTCTACGATCCGCGCATTCCCCGTCAGGAAGCGGCCATCATCGACCTGCAGCAAGCCGAACTGTCGATCGCCAAGGTGATCCACCCCAAACGGCTGCCGCCCGCCGTGTTCGAGTACCTCAATCCGCGTACCCGGATCAGCTACTACTTCGAGCACAACAAAGCCTGATTGTGTTGGCCCGAGGCCAACCGTTGCCATCCGTTTAATCCAAGGAGCCTGCCATGCGTATCGAGATCATCAGTACCGGAGACGAGATAGTGACGGGTCTGGTGGTGGATACCAACGCGGCCTGGCTCAGCGCTCTGCTGCTGGAACAGGGGTGGCAGGTGCGCCGTCGCCTGACGGTGGGTGACAACCTCGCTGACCTGAAAACGGTGCTGCAAGAGAGTGCCAGCCGCGCCGAGGTGGTGCTGGTGTGTGGCGGGCTCGGGCCCACCGCCGACGACCTCACCGCTCAGGCGGCAGCCGAGGCCTTTGACCAACCGCTCACCCTCTTCCCCGACTGGCTCGCTACCATCGAAGCGCGCTACGCCAGCCGTGGCCGCCCCATGGCACAAAGCAATGCCAAACAGGCCTGGTTGCCGCAGGGGAGCGAAATCCTCGACAACCCGGTCGGCACCGCCTGCGGCTTTGTGGTGCGAAGTGGCCAGAGCCAGCTCTTCTTCACCCCGGGCGTGCCGTTCGAATTCAAGCAGATGGTACGCGAGCAAATTCTGCCGCGCCTCAAACAGCTGGCCGGGGCACAGATCGATACCGAGCTGCGTCGCTTTTACACCTTCGGCGTCTCGGAGTCGGCGCTCAGCGATATGCTGGATGCCGAACCCTGGCCAGCCGGCATCGAGCTGGGTTACCGCTCCTCCATGCCCCTTATCGAGCTGAAACTGATCGGCCACAGCGCCAGTGCCGCTGACATGGAGAGTGCCGAACGCCGACTGCTGGATACGATCCGCCCCTGGCTGGTTGGCAGCGGAGATACGGAACCGGCGCAGCAGATCCTCGCGCTGCTGCAAGGCAAACCGCTGGCTCTGCTGGAGGGAGATAGTGGCGGCGCCCTGCTGGCGCTTTGTCACGGCCATCCCCGGCTGGAGGCCAACTTCAGTACGCAACTGGCCGATGAGCTGGCGCAACTGCCGACCGTCGATGCTGGCCTGCAACTAACCATAGGGCGAAAAGGGCCGGAGGGGGTCCCACTGCTGTTCAGCGCCGATGGCATGCACATCGGTCAGACGGTCAAGGTCAGCCACCCCGACCCGGAGAGCCGCCGCAAGATCCTCGCCTTCGTCGCCCTCGACATGCTGCGCCGCCATATGCTGGGTGAGCCGGTGCTCGGCGATTACCTCACCCTGGCCAGAACAGCCCAGCGCAGCTGATAAGAACCGCCATTCACCTGCCAGCGACCCTATGTCGCTGGCGCTGCGATCCGTCTTTTCACTCCGTTTCCAAACAGCGCCCACATTTATCTGGCCGCCATCACCGATTTGACTTCAATTCATTGACCATTCAGAGGAAATATCTGAATACTGCCCACTCTCAGGGTTGGCGACTCGCTTTATTAATCATTGAGAGATTAAATGACAGTAGAGGAGCGAGCCGATCGTTCCGTTCTCATCCAGCAAGGAGATGCGGTGTTAAGCAAAGAGTGGTTGCTGCTATCAAGCGATATGGAACTGGTCTGCCTGCGGATTGCCGCCGGTCTCACCAAACCTGTCACGGAACAGGATGTGCAGGCTCTGCTGCTCGCTTCCAACTGTCGCCGCTATCAGCCGCTGCCCGAGGGGATCAAACAGGCCATCAGCCTGCTCAATACCCTGCTCACCAACCCTGCCGCCCCCGTCCCCGCCAACCCCATCCCTGTCGGCAAGCGTCAGGATGCCCGACTCGCCGTAATAGTGGAGAAGGATCGCATGAGCGCCATCGCCCAGATCACTGCCGACTGGGGGGGCAAGTATGTGACGCTGGAACAGCTGCAAGAGGCGATCGCCATCAGCGAAATCAAACAGGGGGTGAGTGAGCAACTGCTCACCGCAGCCATCCAGTCAGCCAAGGAAGCCGCCCCCGGCAGTCAGCTCAAGCTGGTGATTGCCAACGGCCAGCCTGCCGTCAATGGTCAGGACACTCGCTATGAGCGGCTGGTGGAGACCCCGGCCGAACGGATCCTCAAACCGCAGGAGCTGGGTCATGGCAAGGTCGACCTGCGGGATCTCGGCTCCATCGTCACCGTCAAGGCCGGCGCTCCGCTGATGCGCCGTCATCCGGCCACCGTCGGGGTACCCGGTTTTACCGTGACCGGTCAGGACCTGCCCGCCAAGGATGGCAAAGACAGTCCAATGAGCGCTGGCGAGGGCACCTTTATCTCCCCCGACGATCCCGACCTGCTGATTGCCGGTCGGGCGGGCCTGCCCTGTCAGGAGAAAGCGGGCATGAAGGTGGACGAGGTGCTCAGCGTCAAACAGGTGGATGCCCGCCACGGTCACATTGATTTTGAAGGGGGCTTAATCGTCAGCGGCGACGTCAACCCGGGCATGAAGATCCGGGTCAGCGGTGACATCGTCATCGGCGGCTTTATCGAAGGGGGCTGGATTGAGGCAGGGGGCAGCATCACGGTACGCCACGGCATCATTGGCCGCCGCAACGAGCAGGGAGAGTACCTTTGCCAGCTCAATGCACAAGGGGAAATCCACGCCAGCTACGCCCAGTATGCCCAGCTGGAAGCGGGGGGGGATATCCAGATCCAGAGCCAGCTCAGCCACTGCTACTCCCGCAGCGGACAAGATATCAAGGTAGGCGATAGCAACATGCGCAAAGGCACTCTGCTGGGGGGTACCAGCATTGCCAATCGCCTGATCATGGCTCCCAGCCTGGGGGCCGAGGCCGCCAACCATACCCGGCTGCAGATCCTCGGCGGCTACTTCACCCACAAGGAGCAGGAACACCAGCTCAAGCTGCGCCAGCAGGCGTGTCAGGCCCAGCTGGAGAAAATCAAGGAGCTGGTCATGAAGTTGCTGCAACTGCCCGGCGACAAGCGCAATCCGGATACCCTGCGCAAGCTCAAACCGATCCGGGACCATCAGCTGGCTGAACTGGCCCAGCTCGATGAGCAGCTCACCGCCAACCAGGAGGAGCTGCGAAACTTGATGGCTCAGATGGAGGTCATTGCCACCCAGCACCTCTACTCCGGCATCGAGGTCGAGATGGCCAGCTTCAAACGCAAGGTTACCATTACCCGAGGCCCTACCCGCCTGACCATCCATGATGAAACCCTGGAGATGACTCCTTACGAGGGACACAAATAGCTCAACCGGCACGGCCCCATCGCTGAACCGGCCGTGATCCCGCCGCCGATTTTCGCTACACTCGCCACTTCCTTGGCCCCACCGGGCGGGCCACCCAGACTCAGGTAGTGAGAGATGTACAAGCTGATCGCATTGGATATGGATGGCACCCTGCTCAACCCGCAGGGCCAGATTACTCCCCGCACCCACGCCGCCATCAGCGCCGCGCGCGCCAAAGGGGTAACCGTTGTGCTGGCCTCCGGCCGCCCGCTGGAAGGGATGAGCTGCTATCTGGAAGAACTCGGCCTCACCACAGAGCATGACTACGTCATCTGCTACAACGGCGCTCTGGTGCAACAGGTGGCCGATCAGCGCATCATCCGCAGCCAGCTGCTGACCGGCAGTGACGCCAGCGCCGTCGCCAAACTGGCTGACGAGCTGGAGGTGAACGTCCACGGTTTCTCGGTCACCCGTGGACTGATCAGCCCCCGTGTCAGTACCTACACCGAGCACGAATCCCGCCTGATCGGCATGCCGATCAATCTGATCGACTTCGCCACCCTGCCTGCCGACGAGCAGATCATGAAGGTGATGATGATCGACGAGCCGCCCCAGCTCTCCCGCGCCATCGAGCGACTGCCTGCAGAGCTCTATGAGCGCTATACCGTGGTACAGAGCGCCCCCTTCTTCCTCGAGTTCATGAACAAGAAGAGCAACAAGGGAACCGGCGTGGCCGCACTGGCCGATCACCTTGGCCTGACCGCCGATCAGGTGATCTGCGTCGGGGATGCGGGCAACGATCGCCACATGATCGAATACGCAGGCCTCGGGGTTGCGATGGGCAATGCCACCGACGAGATCAAGGCTCTCGCCCAGCACACCACTGCCCGCAACGATGAAGATGGCGTGGCTCAGGTGATCGAACAGTTCGTACTGAACGCCTGATCGCAATCGAGCGCCGCTGCGCCCGATGAGGAAATAAAAACGGGGAGGCTGTCAGCCTCCCCGTTTTTTCTGGTCAGTTATCTGCGTGATGAGCGGTAATTCGTGCGCATCACTGGTTCGCCAGACACTGGGTATGGGAGCCCGGTTGCAGGTAAGGCGTCAGCAGGGGAGCCATCCCCTTGAGCACCTGCACCGGCAGCGCCGAGGTGAAACGGAACTTGTCAGACTGGCTACCCGGTACATAGGCGGTCAGGGTACCGAAGTGATCCTCACCCAGATAGAAAACGAAGGTCGCGGTGCGGTTGCGCGCCAGCGAGCTGGTCACGTTGCCATAACGGCCCACTGTTTCAATCCGGTTATCCCCGGTCCCGGTCTTGCCCCCCATCTGCAGCACAGTGCCATCCGGCAGGGTAAAGGCACCGGCGATACGTCTTGCCGTGCCCCCTTCAACGACCTTGGAGAGCGCACTGCGCAGGGCTGCCGCCACCTCTGCCGGCATCACTCGGGTTCCCTCGGTGTGCTGCGGCTCAAACTCGGTCTCGAAGGGCGTCCCCTTGGCGAACGAGAGGTGCTCGATACGCAGGGTTGGCGAGCGGACACCGCCATTCTGGATAATCCCCATCAGCTCGGCCAGTGCAGCCGGACGATCGCCGGAGCTGCCCAAGGCGGTCGCCAGCGAAGGCACCAGATGGTCGAACGGGTAACCGAGCTTGGCCCAGCGCTGATGGATATCGAGGAAGGCTTCAACCTCCAGCATGGTGCGGATCCGGCTGTCACGGGCACTGCGATGACGGGTCTTGAACAGCCAGCTGTAGACCTCTTGTCGCTCGTCACGACTGGCCGCCACCGCGTCGGCAAAGGTCGCCTTGTCGAACTCCTTGAGATAGGCCAGCAACCACAGCTCCAGCGGGTGAACCCGGGCGATGTAGCCCTGATCCGGCAGTGAATACTTGCCCGGGCCATAGCTCACATAGAGCTGATTGATCCGTTTCGCACTCAGCTTCTCCCGCGGCAACCGCTCCGCCAGGAAGGCAGCAAATGCGGCTTCGCTGGCTTCCGGCATCAGGTAGCGGTGAACCGCCGCCAGACGTACCGCACTCGGCTTGAGACCGTCGAGGAAGGTATCGAGTTGCTCCTCGGGAGTCTTGCCGCGATATTTGCGCCAGAAGCGCAGCAGATAGGTCTGCCCCTCCTTGTCGGCAAATTTGGCCAGATACTCCTGACGACGGGGATCCTTGTCATCCTTCAGCAACTGGGCACGGTTGCCCTCCTTGTAGAGGCTGTAGCGCACGATATCGCGCATCAACCGCACAAAGGGCAAGTTAATCGACTCACGCAGAGAGTCACGCAACGTCGGAATACGATTGTTATCCTCGCGGCGGAAGTTGTTGAAGGTGTGCATGCCGCCACCGGTAAAGAACCCTTCGTTGGGGCTGGCGGAGTATTTGCGATCCAGCGCCGCTTCCAGCATTACAGGCAGGCTCTTGTCCTGAGCCGTCATCAGATAGGAGATGGCCCAACGGCTGAGGTTGTCCTGAGAGACGGCAGCCAGCTTGCGCAGTTTCTCGACCGGCATCCCGGCATAGTTGTCGTGCAGCTCGGCCGCAATCTCCAGATAGGTAGTCAGCACCCGCAACTTGGCGGTTGAGCCCAACTCCAGCTTGGAGCCTTCATTGATATCAAACGGCTGATCGGTGTTGTCGGTCTGCACTCGCACCTTGAACCCTTCCGGCGATTTCTCGAACAGAGTGAAGCTGTAGCGCACATCGCCGGTCTTCTCCGGCGAGAGCAGGCGCTCACCAAACAGCCCTACCTGGGCGGCAAACGTCGGGTCGGCCAGCTGTTGCAGATAACGGGAGATTTCGTTCTGCAACGGCATGTTGAGGCTGGTATCGGCGGTCAGATCCATACGGTCGAGGTCATAGAGCTGCACCCCGAGTTGGCGGCTCAGGCGAGTACGGGCAACCTGCAACCCCTTGTTGTTGTTCACCCGGGTGATAGCAGGGGACTGCAGGAAGTCACGGAACGTAATCTTGGCCTTGAGCGCCGCCTCCATCAGTGGCGGCGTGATCATTCCCTCCTGCACAAACAGGCGCAGATAGCTGTCGGTCAGGGTAGCCAATGCCTCTCGCCCCTGAGCCAGATAGTAAGAAGGACGGCGGTGCGCAATCATCAGCGAGACCACCTGACGCAGGGCAAGCCCCTGTTCGGCCAGCGGCGCATTCTGGTTGCGGGCGGGATCCAGCAGACGGTTCACGTCATCGACATTGGCACCAAACCAGACCCAAAGGCCATCCCCCAAACCATGCACCTCACCATATCCCGGCGCAGCCGAGAGCGGTACCGAGTTGAGGTAGGCCCAGGCGACCAGCTTGCGCGCTTCGAGGGTTTCCGGCCCGAGACGATAGGCCCGCACGCTGGCAGAGGCCATCTGACGGATCTTCTCGGTCGGCGACAGGGTCAGGCCATCCGGCGAGTGGCGATACTTCTCCACCTGGGTCGCCAGGGTACTACCACCGGCAGATTGATCCTGCATATCGAGCGCCTTGCCCACCTGAGATAGCGCGGCCTTGGCAAAACGGGGCCAATCGACCGCCGGGTTGGCCAACGGCTCTTCGTTGCTCAGCAGATCGCGGTTCTCGATAAACAGCAGCGACTGGATGACGAGCGGCGGAATGGAGTCAAAATCCGGATAGTGATGGGTCGGATACTTGAATTGATAGAAAGGTTCTGCGCGGCAATCGTGCAACGTCAGGCCAGCCTGCACCTTCTCGGTATAGGGCACGAAGAAGCCACGACTGGCGTAGTCATAGAGCGCGTCGGAGAAATGCACCTGCTTGCTGACTTCATAGCCCCGCTGAAGCAAACGCTCCTGCATCATCGGCAGTTGCACATAGCCGAGCCGCTTGTCGAACGGGCCATCCTCAGGGAAGGCGATCTGCTTGCTCTGGCCAGGCTCGACCTGATAGGTGAGCTTGGCAGCATAGCGGGAGATCTCCTGAGATTGCAGCTTCGAGGTTTTCATCTCATAGCCAACCAGAGCGATCACCGCCCCCAGACACAATAAAAAGAGAAAACAGAACAGCCAACGCCACCAGGGACGGCGCTTGCGCTTTGGGTTCCCGTCCGAGGTCTGGACAGATGAATCTTGAGATGCCACTTGTGTCAAATCCGTCTGTTCTGATGCGCCCATATCAGCCCCACCATGGTTGCGCAATTTATTGTGTTTCACTCAAGCTTAGTCTTTTCAAGTCAATGGCTTGAAACTATTGACCGCTTTGTGGTGATGGTAACAGGGCAATTCTAAAAAGGGGAGCCGATTGTTGCAGGAGTGGCAGAGATCCGAGCTGATAACAAAACACCGGCCAGTGGCCGGTGTCTCTGAAGCGAAAGCTGAACGCTTATTTGTGAGAGCTCATGCCCTTCAGTTTGCTGCTCAGCTCTTTACGCTCTTTGGATAGCTCGGCGTTCTTGATGATGTGGTCATCCACGCGCTCTTCATAGTCGGCGCGCATGTTGGCGATGATCGCCTGCACATCATCAATGCTCATGCCCGGCTTGATATAGTCGCTCAGGTTGTCGAGCAGCAGCACGCGCTTCTGATTGTCACGGATCTTCTTCTCGTTATCCGCAATTTCACGCTTGAGTTTGTTCTGGCGACGGGACATACGCACATATTCCAGTACATCGCTGAAGGTGGACTTGTTTACTTGTTCCATATCGATACCACTGACTTAAGGTTGATAAAAACTGGCCAAGTTACACCTGGAACCCGGCAAACTCGGCGCGGGACAGGCAAACTCAAGATGCCCTTACTCTACCGAGTTATAAGCGAGATACAACCCTAATCGCGCGCCATGAACAGAGTTTGGCCAAAAGTAAACCAGTTGAAATGGCCAGTAATCCATCAGATAAGAGCTTGATATAGATAAAAAATGAGATGACAGGCTTTTTAGTTCTCTTCCTGCAGATAAATGCTAACACTGGCTGTTTAACACGCTAAAAACACCAACTCCCTGTCGAGAGACTGGGCTTTGTGTTGGTTCCGGCGTGCAAACCTGTGGGTCTTATGGACAAAAACGCCCATAGCAAAAAGGCCTTCCCAATCGGGAAGGCCTTCAAATTAATGGCGGAGCGGACGGGACTCGAACCCGCGACCCCCGGCGTGACAGGCCGGTATTCTAACCGACTGAACTACCGCTCCGCATTCGGTTAGCTTGCGCTAAATCTTCTGCTGCTTCTTCTGAGGTGTCATCCTCGCAGCCAGTGACGTGATTCTTCACATCGCTGTTTAATTGGGTGCCTGGCAGTGTCCTACTCTCGCATGGCGAATGCCACACTACCATCGGCGCTACCGCGTTTCACTTCTGAGTTCGGCATGGGATCAGGTGGTTCCACGGCGCTATGGCCGCCAGGCAAATTCTTAATCTAGAAAGCTGACGTGAGTAGTGATGTTGCGCTTGGCTTGTCACTATCACTGAATTTGAGTAGTTCGTTCTATTTGCTACAAGCCTTAGAACACTTCTTGGGTGTTGTATGGTTAAGCCTCACGGGTAATTAGTATGGGTTAGCTCAACACGTCGCCGCGCTTACACACCCCACCTATCAACGTTGTGGTCTCCAACGGCCCTTTAGGACCCTCAAGGGGTCAGGGATGACTCATCTCAGGGCTCGCTTCCCGCTTAGATGCTTTCAGCGGTTATCGATTCCGAACTTAGCTACCGGGCAGTGCCACTGGCGTGACAACCCGAACACCAGAGGTTCGTTCACTCCGGTCCTCTCGTACTAGGAGCAACTCCCTTCAATCATCCAACGCCCACGGCAGATAGGGACCGAACTGTCTCACGACGTTCTGAACCCAGCTCGCGTACCACTTTAAATGGCGAACAGCCATACCCTTGGGACCGACTTCAGCCCCAGGATGTGATGAGCCGACATCGAGGTGCCAAACACCGCCGTCGATATGAACTCTTGGGCGGTATCAGCCTGTTATCCCCGGAGTACCTTTTATCCGTTGAGCGATGGCCCTTCCATTCAGAACCACCGGATCACTATGACCTACTTTCGTACCTGCTCGACCTGTCCGTCTCGCAGTTAAGCTGGCTTATGCCATTGCACTAACCTCCTGATGTCCGACCAGGATTAGCCAACCTTCGTGCTCCTCCGTTACTCTTTGGGAGGAGACCGCCCCAGTCAAACTACCCACCAGGCACTGTCCGCGAGCCCGATTCAGGGCCCTGCGTTAGAACATCAAACATACAAGGGTGGTATTTCAAGGACGGCTCCAGCGCAACTGGCGTCACGCCTTCAAAGCCTCCCACCTATCCTACACATGTAGGTTCAATGTTCAGTGCCAAGC